>JASEIU010000010.1 GCA_030017715.1 Candidatus Saccharicenans sp.
CGACGCCACAAGGTTCCTCCAGGGGGACCGATTATAGCTGTCGGTGGATGAGTAATAAAAAAAAGAGCTTCGTGAGCTTTTTTCCAATCAACGGCCGCTCGAGGAGAAGGGGCGCGAGAAGCGAGAGGCGGAAATGTACGAACAGATTGTATGAAAAGCAAATCCCTTAAGCTCTAAAGACTCGATGAATTGAACAGGCAGCTTGGGGAAAAAATATTTATTCCCTCCAGAAAACCCAACCACTTCATGGGGGAAAGTAGGTCCCAAAAGAATTAACTGATCGTATTCAAAAATCACCCGATTGACGGTAATGGGTACAGCCTGAGAAATACGACCCTCCGAAAGGACCTCCATTTCACTTTGAGAAATAGTCCCGATCCGAGAAAGCTGTGCTGGATCATTCCATGCATGATTTAAAAACCTGACTTTGGGGAAAAGGGCCCTTTTTTCCTCAGACGTAATCCCAAAATGGCGAAAAATCGCAGATTCTGACATAGAAGGATGCGTTCCCAAGGCAATGAGAAAGTCTAAACTCTTTACATGGGGAGCAAAGAGTGGATAAAGCATTCGAAACAGCATGGCCATAGGGCAGGATCGGGTATTGGATAATAAGGGGCAAAATGCAACCGCTACCAGCCGACTCCCAAAACCAAATTACCATAAGACAACACTCTCCTGTGTTTTTAAAAGCTACCTCCTCCATTCGATTTATTCAAATAGAGTTGGTAGCTCTGACGTGGTAAACTTCGGTTAATCATCTGCCGGCGTTATCGCAGCTGCTTTCCTGTTTATTCCGAGCGAATATATTACCAACTGGCTTCTTAAAGGAGACTCTAAAGAGCAAGCGTACACATTATTATTACTGTCTATTGAGATAATGTCTATAGAAAGTATTTTTTCAGAGAACTGGAGATTTCCGTCTGGAGAAAAGCAGTCAAGGTAGCTAATTGAACCATTGGGATTTCCGTCCTCATAGATTTGGTCATATCTTTGAAGAACCAGACTGCCGTCTTCGAGGAAATGCAGGCCTCGGACATAAGAAACAATATGTTTGCCTTGAAGATTGATTTTGTTTTTTAGCGCAATGCTCTCTATATCTTTCCTCTGTGCAACCGGATCATACCCACGTAGGAGCCTTTTAATCGTTCGTATATTATTTCCTTCGATGTCCATCAGATGAACGACCAGAGGATTCTCGGGAACCTCGTAGGTAAAGGCGATTACTGATCGATCCTGACTCAAAACTGCCTGAGCTGCCATATAAGCCAAAAAACCTATATTATCGCGAAGCTCTTTCATCGAATTTATTTTCGGGGCAAACGGATGGAATTCATTGAAGAAGGATTTTAAGAAGGTGCCTTCAGACGAGTACACATTAAAATAACTGTCATCTTTTAACCTTGGAATGCGCAAGATTATTAAACTTCCCTTTCTGTCCACGAATATCTTCCTCACAAACATTGGTTCTTTAAGTCTTATACTCTTGAGAAAGACGAGATTTTTATCATAAACATTTATCCTCATATTGCCGTTATCTGCGACATAGACATTCCCGTCAGGGTCAAGAGCTAATGCCGATGGTGAATTCATATCGCCTGGGCCCTGCCCTTCTCTTCCTGTTTCGACTAAGAACTTGAGCTCGTTAGAGAATTTCCTAACACAATTATTTCTTGAATCGAGTATAAATATGTTACCTTGAGAATCTGCTTTCACATCGGTGATATCCAGAAATAATTCTTCTCTTCTATCCTCCGAACCTATCTTCCCCTTAAACTTGAATTCAACCTCAGATGTTTTTGTTACGGCAGGCAAGAAGGGAACAGGAACAACCCAAAGGAAAATGAATACTATTATAAATATGTATATTCCATTCTTTCTCATAGCCATGAACCTGTGAATTAGTAAAGCTAAAAAGTCAATTCTACCATCCGCAATAATTGATTAGACACTGCATCATTCCGTCTGTGCAATAGTTCAGCAATTCCGGTCTCGAATAGCAATTCCAGAACCAGTTAAAACAATAATCTTCGCAGGTTGGGGCTTTTGCCAGACCCAGGGTTGAAAATAAATAGAGACCAGCCAATAAGGTAAAACCTATTAGGTACAGGATAAGCACTTTTTGCCTTGTTTTTTGTTTCATTTCTATCCTCCTTTACCTTAATATAAGATTCTTTAAATTTAGATAATCATCAGCGTTTAGATCGCCAATTTTAATCCATTCTATTTTTCCATCTTCTCTAACCAGGATGGTTAGACTTGACTTGCTTTTTCCGAATAACCTAAGGAAGTCTTGGATATTTTCTGGCACATATAAAGGAAATCGTAGCTTTAAAGCCTCTTGAAGAGCTGAAGCTTGATATATTTCTCCTACAACTATTCCTAATACATCTGCATGGGCATTTATTTGATCATAAAGTCTTTCTCCTATAGCAATGTTTTTTTCACAGGGAACACAAGATCTATTTAAAATAAAAATAAGGGCTTTTTTCCCCATATGGGTAAAAGTTATTGTTTCTCGGAAGCCTGAACTATTTATGACTTCAATTTCAGGAACATTATCATTTAATAAGAACAAGGAAGGTATCTTATTTCTAATAAATAAATCCTTAATTCTAAGCTTGTCGTTTTTTACAATAAAGACCATCGCTCCAAGAAAAATTAACAGAAACACAACGGCTACTTTTCCAAGCTTACTCTTCACTTCTTCCCTTCTTTATCCGTACAAAAAGCCTAATGTTTATCCTTGGGTGTGTCAATTAAAAAAAATGTTTCTTTTTTTTGTTTGATTTGAATAAATTATGGTAATTTTTTTATTTTTGATTTGGTTTTTATTTTCTTATTTCAGCAGGATTAATACCCCAGAAATGACGGAATCTGTGATCAAAATATGAAGGCGAACATCCGGATTCTAAGGCTATGGTTTTAATGGGCTTTTCAGTAGCGTAAATCGTCCACAGGGCATGACACAGTTTCATTTTCCAGATGAATTTAATGATAGATAATCCAGAAATATCGTGGAATTTTCTGGATAGCCAGGTGGGGGAATAGTTGACCAGAGAAGCAAGGTCTACCAAGGAAGAATGTTTATCAGGATTACAGGCGATTTCTCTCTGAATCTGACTGATCTTGAAAACGGGCCGGCTAGGGTGCAATCGTGATAATGATGAACAGGCATAATATTTTGAATATTTCATCTCTTCAATTATATTGATTTGTTCCGTGGTCAGATTGATCGGCTTATCTTTTTTAATTAACGAGAAAATAAATAATCTTTTGTCTGCAATTCCTGGCGCCAATAAGACCGGTCTTATTATGCCAAAGGGGAGGTCCCGTAAAAGGACGGCAAGACGAAAAATTTCAAGGCATGAGTTCAGCTCACAATTATAGCAGCAAAAACAGATAATTAGCTGAATTGTCTTTAACAAAGAATATCTTAATTGCATCCGCTTTCCGAAGACTAAAGAACAGTGAGGAAACAGGTCCTGTAAAATTCTTGAGTCAACGATTTTTTCGTTAAAAATAAGGATTTTCGGTTTGGTCATGGCCCGATCAATAAAAAGGTATATTTTATCTAAGCCCCCCTTTATTACTTTCACTCCTTTTCTGCCAGGTATGAAAAGCCAGATGGCGTTTTAGCAATTGATCACGAGAATTAATGTTTTCTAAGTTGAGTGTATTGTCGATATATTGCTGTGTATATTGAATTAATCCATATCTATTCAAAAGACTTTTTATTAGCCAATAATTTCGCATAGGGATTGGAGAATCGACAGCCATCCGGTTCCATTTGTCAATTGCCTGTTCATATTGGCCTCTGCACCAGAGAGACTTTCCCCAATTGTAAAGGGCCCTATTCTTAATTTCACCTCCGCGCTCTGTAAGCCTGGTGTAGATTCGCTCCTGCCCTTTAAGGTACCAATCCAGGATCTCATCCGGGGATAGCTTCAAGCTCTGGCTAATGCCTAAAAAATCCTGATAGACTTGCTTGACAACCAGGGCTTTTATTTCTGCTTCAAAGACACCAGCCGGTTTCTTCTGTCCGCTTGCGATGTCATCTGTTTTGGGTCCAGATTCAAGGAGCTTTATCAGCGTGCGTCGCTCAAAATCTAGAGCTGAGGCCAGATATAAGCTGAGCTCAGCATCGGTTTTAGTCCCTGGAAATAGGCCAGTAAGGTCGGCAATAAAATCATATGCGGGCCTCTTATAATAGAGTTCTTCGATCGCATCAAAAGTGCCCGAGACTGTATCAAGCACGAAAAAAACTCCATTCAGATTATTAAAAAGAAAGTTATGCGTAAGCCGGGCCAGCGCTTCACTGTCCCAATCATAATTATCTAAATATTGTTTTTTGAAAACCCGGGCCTGCTCTTTGATATCCATAGACATCAGGTCATCTATGATCTTATTTATCTCAGAATCACTGAGATGTAACTTTGCGATATTTTGTTTATCTCCCGCAGAAGATGGCGCGCTAAAAAAAACAAGCTGGAAACCGGTTTCTGGTTGTGACGTTGTCTGCCTTAAAGGGAGAGTAGCCGGACCTGAGAGATCCTTAAGGTAATCAGACTTTACAGGTAGGAATTTTTCCCTGATGATTGAAAATAGATAGCCTCCCATGGCCGTAATTTCCCTGTAAGGAGGAGAACGGTAATAATATTCTGACGGAACCTCTTCCGGGCCGTCTTCGGTTTCCACACTGACCAGCTTTGGAAAACATCTTTCTTTTTCAGGGAATTGCCTTTTTATTACGCCACTTAATACATCGAGTTTTTCTTGCTTAATTTTATGGACTTCAATCTGCCCACTAAGTGTTGCAGGTAGCATCTCTACCCAGGCGCCCGAGGATAATTTCCATCCATTTCTCGCGGCTCGGTCGATAAGCTTGTCTATGTCGGCCTCAATATTGACATCAGCGATAACAAGATTATTCTCATCCGTTGAAAATGATACTTCCATTAGTTTGCTTAAAATCTCAGACCTTTCTTCTTTTGTTAGTTCAGGTGATAAAAGCAAACGATCATATATCTTCTGAAGAAGAGACATCACTTGTTCTGAAGAGATTTCTTTGGCCGAGGAGCCACTTTTTTTAGCTACTTTATAGATATCATCTGCAACTCGCAGAATTACATCGTTTTTCTGCCGTATCCACGACATGGAAGGATCTTGCTTTGTTAGAGCTATGGCGAATAAGACCCCTAACAAGAACAAGTGAGCCAGGAGAGATATCGCCACATAAAAGGTAAAATTATCAAGCGAGAGGCAGGAAAATATTCCATTTCGAGATAAAAATTTCTGTTTAGGACCCTTTGCTCGTCTGAGCGCAGGTTCACTTAGCGATACAAATCTCGCCATTTCCCCGAGGCAATTTTAAATATAGGCTTTGATATAATTGACTGTCAAGTTAAACATTCTTTCAGGTTAAGACATAGGATCCAGGGGAGGCGGGCCAGGATATGGCAGTGGAGTGAAGTGGAGCCAGCAATTGAATTATAAGAATTTGGTTTTCTGCTACGGTAGCTGGGAATGCAGCATAATGACCATTTTCCCTTTTAACCATCGTCAAGAAATATAAATCCCGACAAAATCGATATCGACGACCGGCTATGGGGTCAGAAATAGAAATATAGGAAATTGCTTTTCTGCTGTGCTGGCTGAGAATGTGCTGAGAATGCATTTTAGTTCTCATTTTCCCATTCAACCATCGCTGAGAAGGATAAATCACAACAAAATGGATGTCAAGGGCGATCGCAAGTCTTTGCTGGTGGGCGAAAACGCCTCACAAGCCGCAGAGACGATCGGAAAAGGCTGAAAATCAGGCGGACCTCTCCTTCTGCTCAAAGGAAAGATTATGAGAAATAATCGGCCGGAGCCTCGGAGTCCAAGAAGAATTCCTGCCAGACCTGGGGCGGCGGCGGGGGTCTCTCTGCGATAAATGTCAGCTTGAGGTGGGCAATGATACGATCGACCACCTCATGGTCGGTGAGGAAGGAGATAATCCTCATTTGTCCGCCGCCTTGAGGGCAGGTCAAAGGGTCGACTTCATAGACCTTTCGGATCATCTCGGCCCAGCCCCGGCGTGGGACCCTCGGGCATTCCTCCTCGATAAGCAGGAGCTTGCTCGTCGCCCCCGCCTGGCGCACCTTGCCCCTGTGGGCGTTCCCGTAGAGGCCGTAATATCTGACCGTGACCTGGCCTTTGTCTGGAATATGGGAGGTGACCCGGGCGATGAACTCCAGATAATCCATACACTCCACCTCTTCAGGCGATTTCCCGTACTGGTAGCAGACCTTCCCTTCCCGTTCATCGAGGGAGAGGCGTTCCAGGGACAAAAGAGGCCGGATCATGTACTTGCCGATTCTTTCTGCTTCTTGTCTTGTTTCTGCCCGGACTTTGCTGTGAACAGAGAAGCCCGAGTGGAGCCAGCCTGCGATCTTCTCCAAATTTTCAGAGAAAAAAGGGATACCGGCGCGGCGATCAACGCCTATCAAAAAGCTATAGGGCTAAATCCCTCCTACGTTGAAGCTTATCTTAACATTGCTTTCCTGTATATGTCGGAAGAAAGATACAGCGCAGCCGAAGAAGTCCTGAAAAAAGCCCCGGCCACACCTCTGACCGGAATCAATCTGAGCCTCTGTCTGATGGCTTCCGGCAAGTACGATGAAGCGATCGCTCTGAGCGATCAGGAAATAAAAAGGTGGATAAGCAGGGGAATCGGAATAGACGTCAAAATAGTTGATAGATATCCGGTGGTAAGTTCTCTGGCCTTCATTTCCGGCGCAGAAAGAAGGAATTCAGCCCGGCGACAGAATTGTAAAAATTAATAACAAACCGGCCCGGAATCTGGCCGAAGACCTCGTCCGGCAGGAACTCAGTCCAGAAGCTGGTAACGCGGTCGCCCTGGTGATTGAAAGAAAGGGCGAGAAGAAGCCCCTCAACTTCGTATTAACTAGCGTGGAGATGATCAGCACCAGCGCAGCCACCAATTACGGAATTAAAAACCTGGTGGAAGCAGTAAGCGGTAAGTTAAAAGAGGCTCAAAGCGATGCCGCCACGGCCTTAAATCTGGATCCTGAAAATCCCTGGGCCAGAAGAGCTGAATGTTTTTCCCGTCTTTTTGAGCCGCTAAACAAAGATAAGATAGTCGAGGCCATTGGCTGGATTTCAGACAGCAGCGACAATTTTGACCGCCTGCTTCTAACGCTGGCTTATTCCAGGAGCGGCGACCTGGAACGGGCGGCTCGAACTTACGCCGCCATCCCTGAAGATTACCTTTATGCTCAGAATGCTTTCCGGACTGAGTTTTCAAAGGCAGCACGTGAGTCTCTAAAGCCTTATCTGGATGGCAAAAAGGAGACCATAAAATCATACGAAGCTGCAGGTAAGTTAAAAGAAGCTCTCGACGGATACGCTGAGATTATAAAATTATCTTCGGCCGAAGAAGCCGGTCAGATAAGAAAACATGTCGGGCAGCTCATAAAGGGCATAGCTTTTATTACCGACGTTCCTGAGGAAGCCAGGAAGCATATCATCCGGGCCGAAGTATTAAGCGAGAAAAAAGAATTCAGCCGGGCTATCGAAGAATACGAAGGAGTGAAAAAAATCGCGCCCTTTTATCCTGAAATCTACAAATCAATGGCCACGATGCACGAAGCTCTGCGGGAATACCGTCAGGCGATAAGAAATCTGACTGCCTATCTTGAACTCTGTTCCGACGCTCCGGACGCCCGGGAAATTAAGGATAAAATTATAAAGCTGGAATTTCTGCTGGAAGAACAGAAAAAATAGAAAAAACGGGGGACACAATACTCATTCACCAATTTTTTTCGTGTAAAAATATGTTGCTCGCTTCTTAGAAAAAAGCGAAATAAGGACAGAGCAAACAGCGCATACTGTCACCCATTAATAAGAAGGGGATAGTGTATTGTGTCACCCGTTTTTATGGTTGGATAATCCTGGTCCAGAGGCGGGATTTTCCGGCGCCAGAAACCTTGAGATATCCTTCTTTAATAAGATCTGCCAGCACACGGCGCAGGATCTTTTTTTCGACCTCCGGAAAATGCCGGTCCAGGTCCCGTCGGCCAAACTCCTCCGGCAATTCTTTTAGAATTTTTGCCCTGACCTCGAAATAGCTTCCGCCCTTAAAATCAAGCGCCGGTTCGTATTTTAACAGAGCTTCATTTACCCGGTCAGGAAGCCGGTCTCGCTCGAGAGCCGTAACAGCCGCAAAAAACTGCAGCGTCCACTCACGGGCGAGCTTTCTGTTTCCAGCAAAGACGATTATCAGATTTGGATGAAGCGCCTGAAGCTCAGCCAGCGCTCGGCTGGCAAAAGATGGTTTGTAGAATCTTAATTTCTTCGGGTTCAGAAAATCGGAGTAGTTGGCTTCAATCACCAGAGCTGAGTAGCGGTAGGCTTCCAGCTCGCCCAGCGCCTGGTGAAGAAGCGGCATCCGTCCAAACTCTCCCAGAAGATTTTCAAAAGTTTTTCGTTCGACCACCGCCCTCAGACCATCCTGAGTGATCAAGAATATAAGAAATTGGTTTTCGGCCTCGCTGGCCGAGTGAGCATTTTTGTGTCC
>JASEIU010000011.1:0-4347 GCA_030017715.1 Candidatus Saccharicenans sp.
GGACACAAAAATGCTCACTCGGCCAGCGAGGCCGAAAACCAATTTCTTATATTCTATTCAAAAAGAGGGGATCTTCTGAAATTCTGGTCTGGGATTATACTTATCAAGAAGACACCATAACAAAATCCATAATAATCACTGTTAATCCCCCAGGTAGTAATTCTGGAATAGAAACATATACCTATAATTATGGAGTTCTGGCAAAAATTGAAAGGCCGGGATATGTTGAATTAAATCGGTCAATTTCTCAGTATGACAGTTCTATATTGACTGAGACCAATCAGCATGGGGGGACTTGTAGTTTTTCATATGATAACCTGGGTAGAATCACTAAAGTTAATATGCCTTCCGGTTTTAATTCCATATCGGCTACGTGGGCGAGCAATTATGTAACAATATCTCAGGGGAATTATAAAATAATTAAATACTGGGATGGAATGGGAAGAGACCTCGGTTATGAGGAACAGGGCGATGGAATTACACTCTATTATCATAAGACCCTTGATGCTGAGGGACGGATTATCAAAGAAAACAAAAGTTCAATAACCGCATCTGATCAGTATAGTTATTTTTATAACGGTGCCGGGCGGTTAATACAGAAAAAAGATCCGCTGAATAATATTACTACCTATACATATTCTGATAAGAAAACAACAATAAAAGATTCTCTTAATAATCAGACCGAGCTTGCTTTCAGTTATCTACCTGGTCTGATTAAAGACTTGCAAGATCCTTCAGGAAAAAGCGCAATATATACTTATGATGCAATAGGACGGTTAACTAATGTAAATTATAATGGATCGAGGACACAAATATATGAATATGATTATCTTGATAATATTAAGAAAGAAACACATCCAGAAACAGGCCAGATAAATTACACATATAACAGTGAAAATCTATTATCTCAAAAAAGCTTTGGCGGAATATCCATAAATTATGAATATAACGCATCCAACCAATTAAGAGAAATTTCTTCTATAGATGAATCTATTAATTATGAGTATGATTCCTGTGGAAGAATTAACAGAATTTATAGCAATAAGGGCTGGGAAAGAAATAATATTTTGTATAATCTTTTTGGTTCGATGACCCGAGAGATACAGATAATTCCCGGCTTAGGCTCTAAAGAATTAAAATTTGAATATGATGGAAATAATATTCTAAAAAAGGTAATTTATCCGGAAGGTAGAATTGCTAACTATACGAATAACGGCTTAAACATGCCAGAAACAGTCTCATTTAATGGGCAAACCTTGGTTAGCCAGGTTGAATATGGATCGCGCAAACAACCCACAATTATTAACGTTTCTAAAAATGGAACCGTATATAACGCAAGTTATAACTCTATTGGACAGATTATAAATGCAAGCTTAAAGAAATCAGGCCTGGACCTTTATAAGGCATCGTATTCATATGATCCCATAGGAAATGTAGCCGAAATTACCGATACAGTACCGCAGTTAAACGTTTCTTTTACCTATGATAATCTTTACAGACTCAAAACTGCGGCCTATTCACCATCAGGAGTTGGCAGAGTAAATAATTTTGAGTATTTTTATGATCAGTATGGTAATATAATCCAGGTAACAGAGAACGGAGTTCAAGTCTTCAGTAAAGGTTATAACACAAAAAATCAGCCAACTGACTTCTCATTTGATTCAAGAGGAAATCTTATATCAGCCTCGGGGTACCAATATCAATGGGATAGTTTTAATAGACTGATAAACATAAAATATGGATCTGAGATAAAAGGCAAATATCTTTATAATGAAAGAGGCCTGAGGTTAAGATCACTACCAGCATTACCAGAGGTAAATATTAGAATTGGTACTCAATATATTCCTGATGGCGGCCAGGTTGAATTTCGTGGTGCTTTGGGAGCTTATGTTGATAAAACTTTCACCATCGAAAATCTTGGAGACGCTTTTTTATATCTCAATGGTTCACCAATAGTTGCTATTTCGGGCCTGGACTCAAACCAATTTTCTGTAATTCAGCAACCTTCTTCATCAATTGCTCCTGGAGGTACAACCAGTTTTACGATCAGGTTTTCACGTACATCTCCAGGCATAAAATCTGCGCTTATTAGTCTAGCAAATAATGACCTTGATGAAAATCCCTATGAAATTAATCTACTCGGGACAGATCCGATTCCTGATATAAACCTGAAATCAGATGGAGTTAGTCTATCAAATGGTCAGAGTGTAGAAATAAGCTCGCCTTTGAATGGAACTTCGGATAAAACCTTTATTATTGAGAATATTGGAGACGCTCAACTTCGGTTAACAGGAAATCCTCCGGTTGCTATATCAGGTCTCGATGCTAATCAGTTCTCTGTAATTCGACAACCTGTGCCTGTAATTGAGGCCGGGCAGAGTACTTCTTTTATGATAAGGTTTGCTCCGAGTTCCTTGGGCAATAAATCAGCAACTATAACTATTCCAAATAATGATATTGATGAAAATCCCTATCAATTATATTTAATTGGAATGGTAATTTCAGCTCAGCCAGAGATTGAAATAGAAACCGCTATAGGACTAAATATTGCTTGTGGTTCATATTATGACTTTGGTGATGTGTCTATTTTCGAACCTTCAGAAGAACTATTTATAATCAGAAATACAGGGTCAACTAACCTTATTTTATCCGGTTATCCACCAGTAGATTGTTACGGCCAGAACAGAAATGAATTTCAGATCATCCAACCACAAGTTATAACTGTTCTGCCAGGACAGAGCTGTTCATTTTCAATTATCCTGTCCCCCATATCTCCTGGGTATAAAATTGCTACGATTAGCATAGCAAATAATGATTCAGGTGAAAATCCTTTTATTTTTAATGTTGTAGCAAACGTTATTTCAGATCCGATACCTTTAGGCTTAAAGGTTAAGGAACCCAGAGGAGATGAAGATCTTCAGGCCAATTCCTTATCTTCAATCTCTTGGGCATCTAATCCTAATATTCAAAATGTAGATATCGAATATTCTATTGATAATGGCACAAGTTACAGTAAGTTAGTTGGGAGTTATCAAAATCGCCTCAAATTCAGATGGCTTACTCCCGCATTAAATGTTCCATCAGCACTGGTTCGTCTTTCTGATAGCAACGGTTTGCCATTTGAGGCTGAGATTATTTCTTATGAAATTTACCTTAAGATCAGCAAAAAAACGTCGGAAAATCTGGATATGGCATATTTAAAAGTGAACTTGAAGATACCAGATAAAACGACAAGAGCAACATGGCAGTCTGAAATTACAATTAATTTTGGTTATGCAGGTAAGATTGCCAGGCTGGAATGCGGTCCTGCAGAAAATAATATTGATTCGAATAATCAACCTGTGAACATGTGGCATCGTCTGGGCATTGTTTTCGACAGAAAGATTTATGCAATTTCTGTGCTTATTGATGGGGCTAAAGTGATCGAGAATGTCCCGCTGGAAATAAAATATCCGGCTATATCCGGGCCAGAAATATCACTGGTCAGTGCTCTTGGCACCGAGTTCTTAGTGGACGACATAGCGGTGAAGGTATGGCATCCGGCATTTAAGCTTATAGATAAGGAGACCGGAGAGCCGGTGTTATTGCCGGTGTTGAAGGAGAGGTTTGAAAATTACCTTTCGGATGAGGAACTTGCACTTGGAGGTTGGCTGATAAATAAAATTGGGGAGGAAGTGCTTAAATCAGAACCGTTGCTAAATGTCTTTGAGTCTGCTTCAGGCCTCAAGTCGTTAAGACTTGGCTCAGGAGGAGGTGCTTATTATTCGGTCAGCAAGAGCATAGCCCTTCCGGATAAGTATCCGTTTGCGCTCAGTGATGGGAGCTTTGGGATCAGGGCGAAGAAGAGGCCGAGGGCAGAGGTCGAGGAGGAGGCGAGGAAGATCCTGGTCTTGAGTGCGAGGCGGGCTGAAAGGTCAGGCGAAAGCGGGCTTAAGGATAGACTTAAGAGGCGGTTAACGGGTGCAGAAGCTATTTCTGCACAGGCAGGCAAGGAAACAGCGGCAGCAGTGGTAGAATCCGGGCTTGGGGTGCAGTCGGTAGGGACAACGGGGACGTATTATATTTATTCTTTTGACGGAAAACTTATGGCTGAATATAATGGGCTTGGTGAATGCCTGAGAGAGTACATATATGTTGGGGACAGGTTGTTAGCGGAGTATCAGCCGCAGAGTTCTAAGCTTTATTTTTACACCACGGACCATATAAACTCAGTGCGGGTGGTGACGGACGAGATGGGCAATCGGGTATTTGCAGCGGCCTATGATCCATATGGAGGGATACAGAAGGTGTGGGAGAGTGCCTACAGTCCGGCACTGAAGTTTTCGGGGAAGGAAAGGGATTCAGAAT
>JASEIU010000011.1:4353-5820 GCA_030017715.1 Candidatus Saccharicenans sp.
GTGGGAGAGTGCCTACAGTCCGGCACTGAAGTTTTCGGGGAAGGAAAGGGATTCAGAGTCGAATCTGGATTATTTTGGTGCCCGCTACTTTGCAAACTATTTCTACCGCTGGCTGAGTGCTGATCCGGTGATTAATCATGATGCAGCTATTACCAATCCCCAACTCTGGAATCTATATTCCTTCTGTCGCAACAACCCCGTTACCTACTGGGACCCGGATGGAGCGATAGTCAGAACCTTCAGTGAGGCTGGATATGAGGCAATTAAGACGACTATGGGAGATGCTGCTCTGGCCCAGAATATATACTGGGATAGCAGGACTGGGTTAGTTGATATAAATAGATCTGTTGAGACAGATAATCCGAACTATCTGAGGCTCTGGTATTTAGTTGCATCTCCGCAAGAAATTGTGGTTGCCGTAACTGATAGAGTGACCTATATTGATAGGAGTAGAGAAATAAAATCTTCTATCATAATTCCTTTGCGAGAAACAGGAATCCAAGGATTGACTATTTTCCCATCTGGAGGTCGGCAAGAAGCAATTAACGTTCATAACAAGGATTTTATATTATGTGCGATTTTCCCATTTTTAGATAAATCAATCACGGGTATGGCTTTGGCTCATGAATTATATGGGCATGCCTATCTTTATATTCGGAATCTCCCTTTTAAACATGAATTTGGAAAGTCTGGCGGGTTAGATCCTGAGGGGTTTGTTAATATGTATATAAGGCGAATTGAAAGAAGGGGGTATTAAAGTGAAAAAACAATGGGTTTTGATATTTATAATAGTTATAATAATTGGAGTCCTGTTAACGTTGGGTTTTTCGGATCAAAGTAAAAAGAAAAATAAAAAGGCATTGATAGTTACTGAAAATAGCAATGAGAATATTGGAGTTAAAAATAATCCAATCGATTATACTAATTTATATATAATAGAAGGGGAATCTGAGAGTTATGGATATAAATTTATCTTTGAATTTTCATTGAATTGTATTAAACTTCCGGAAATTTTGAAGCAAGCGAATGCCAATTTTACTTTTGGTTATCAAATATTCCTTGATAGAACTTTTCACCCTCGTTCTGTATATTTAATGACATTTGATGAAGGAATTGCTAATGTAGCTAAAGGAATATTGGATTCGGATGAAGTTATTTCTTGCATAAAAAAATGGAAATTTGTCGGATTAGATCCTCGTTCGGTTTATACTGTTTTGCTAAGATGGGAGCATATGAAAGGGTGGGTAACGATGATGATATACAGCGATAAGATGAATCTGTATATAAATCTGCTTCCGGATAGGAATTAAGAAAGACAGATAATAAACTAAGATGGGAGCTTTGGGATCAGGGCGAAGAAGAGGCCGAGGGCAGAGGTCGAGGAGGAGGCGAGGAAGATCCTGGTCTTGAGGGCGAGGCGGGCTGAAAGGTCAGGCGAAAGCGGGCTTAAGGATAGACTTAAGAGGC
>JASEIU010000012.1 GCA_030017715.1 Candidatus Saccharicenans sp.
TGATGGCTGCTTCTAAGCCAACATCCTGGATGTTTTAGCAATTTCACATCTTTCCCCACTTAACCTATTCTTTGGGACCTTAGCTGATGGTCTGGGCTGTTTCCCTTTTGACTAAGGAGCTTATCCCCCATAGTCTGACTCCCATAGTTCAAGATAAAGGGATTCGGAGTTTGATTGGGTTTGGTAAGGATATATCCTTCCTAATCCATTCAGTGCTCTACCCCCTTTACTTATTCTATGAGGCTAGCCCTAAAGCTATTTCGGGGAGAACCAGCTATCACTGAGTTTGATTAGCCTTTCACTCCTACCCGCAGTTCATCCCAGGATCTTTCAACATCCACGAGTTCGGGCCTCCACGTGTGGTCAGACACGCTTCACCCTGACCATGGGTAGATCACTCAGCTTCGGGTCTATTAGATGCTACTACATCAAATTCCAGATTGTAGAATCCAGATTACAGACCAATAGGGAAAACCTAAAAATCTGCTTTCTGTCATCTGTCTTCTGGACTCTGATTTACGCCCAGTTAGAACTCGCTTTCGCTACGGCTCCGTGATTCCTATCACTTAACCTTGCAACACCTAATAACTCGCCGGTTCATTATGCAAAAGGCACGCAGTCACACATCCTAATTTTCAATTACCAGAAAACTGGTAACTTATTAACTAGTATAGTGCTCCCACTGCTTGTAGGTATACGATTTCAGGTACTATTTCACTCCCCTAACAGGGGTTCTTTTCACCTTTCCCTCACGGTACTTGTTCACTATCGGTTGAAAGATCGTATTTAGCCTTGGGAGGTGGTCCTCCCAAATTCCGACAGGATTCCACGTGTCCCGCCGTACTCAGGGACTTAAAGCAAGAAGTTTACATCCTTTCGCTTACTGGACTATCACCATCTATGGTTAGCCTTTCCAGTACTATTCAGCTAAGATGTAAATTTGTAACTTCTCGAGTGTTCTATATCTCCACTCCCTTTAAGCCCTATAACCCCAGTTATACAACGGGATATAGCCTTTAACATATAACTGGTTTAGGCTACGTCCGCTTTCGCTCGCCACTACTTACGGAATTAGTATTATCTACAACAGGTTACCCCATTCGGAAATCCCCGTATCAAAGCTTGCTTGCAGCTCCACGAGGCTTATCGCAGCTTGCCACGTCCTTCATCGTCATCTTTCACCAAGGCATCCACCGTATACCTTCATTAACTTGACTATACTACCATAACTTATCTTTTCTAAATTACCCATATTAAATTTTCAAAGATCGATAATTCTACTTCGTAAAAAATTTGGTGGAGATGAGCGGGTTTGAACCGCTGACCTCATGCGTGCAAAGCATGTGCTCTCCCAATTGAGCTACATCCCCTATCCTTTTTCAAAGAAGATTTTAAGCTGGGCCTACCTGGATTTGAACCAGAGACCTCACGCTTATCAGGCGTGCGCTCTAACCATCTGAGCTATAGGCCCACCTTACACCATATTCCAGACTGAAGGATTTGCTCCTTCAAAGCTAAACAGTGAGTATGGCAGGTGGGATCGACCCAGGAGGCTCGTGTGTTTCCCCCTCGAGCGGTTCGAGGCGGGAACACACCGTAACTCCTTAGAAAGGAGGTGATCCAGCCGCACCTTCCGATACGGCTACCTTGTTACGACTTCACCCCAATCACCTGCCTCACCTTCGACGGCTGCCTCCCTTTCGGGTTAGCCCACCGGCTTCGGGTGTTGCAGGCTTTCGTGGTGTGACGGGCGGTGTGTACAAGGCCCGGGAACGTATTCACCGCGGC
>JASEIU010000013.1 GCA_030017715.1 Candidatus Saccharicenans sp.
CTGAGGCAACCGTGGCACCTTCCAGGGGCAGGCGAGCCGCAGAGCAGGCCTTGAGCAAGTTGGCCTATTTCTTGATTGATAGCTCCTGCTGTGGCCTCAGTTTATCGCCCCCGACATCCTGAGCGGACTGTCCTTTATCGGGTGCTCTTCCATTACTTCGACCGCTTCCTGGCGGAGTATGAGAGCCGCTTCGAGAAGGAGTATGGCTTCTTGCGCCCGATCGTCAAAGAAGTCGTCGAGCGCTATCTCGACTGTGGTAACCCCCGTTGCGGATTTGCCCGCATCCGCTGTTCCGACTGTGGGGAGGAACGCCTCCTGATGTTCTCCTGCCGCACCCGAGGATTTTGCCCTTCCTGCCACGCCAAGAGACTTGAGGAGTGGGGCGAATGGATGAGGGAGGAACTTCTCCTGGATGTTCCCCATCGCCAGGTCGTCTTCACCATCCCCAGGATGCTGCGGATATTCTTCAAGTACAAGCGCCGGCTTCTGGGAGACCTTTGCCAGGCGGCTGTCCAAGCACTTCTCAAATACTTCCGGGCCGCAACCGGCACAGAGATTGTGCCGGGAGTGGTAGCCTCAATCCAGACATTTGGACAGAAGATCAATCTCCACGTCCACCTCCATTTTCTGGTGACCGAGGGAGGCGAAGACTCTGAGGGTAGGTTCCATCATCTTGACTCCTTCCAGGACAACCTGCTGGCCGAGTTCTTCTCCCGCGAGGTCTTCTCTCTTCTCCTCAGGGAGGAGCTCATCTCAGAGGCCGTGGTGGAGAAGATTGCAAGCTGGCGCCACTCCGGCTTCTCTGTCCACAGCAAAGTCCGGGCCAAAACAAGACAAGAAGCAGAGAGAGTCGGCAAGTACATGATCCGGCCTCTTTTGTCCCTCGAACGCCTCTCCTTCGATGAACGGGAAGGGAAGGTCTGCTACCAGTATGGGGAAGGTGCTGAAGAGGTGGAGCGCATGGATTATCTGGAGTTTATCGCCCGGGTCACCTCCCATATTCCCGACAAAGGCCAGGTCACTGTGAGATATTACGGCCTCTACGGGAACGCCCACAGGGGGAAGGTGCGCAAGGCACAGATGGACAAGCATCCCTTCATCATCATTGAGGAGGAGAGCCCGAGAGTCCCACGCCGGGGCTGGGCGGAGATGATAAGAAAAGTGTTCGAAGTCGACCCTTTGACCTGTCCTCAATGCGGCGGGCAGATGAGGATTATCTCCTTCCTCACCGACTATGCGGTGGTTGACCGCATCATCAACCACCTCAAGCTGAGCTTTGTCGCAGAGAGACCACCGCCTCAGGTCGTCTATCAAGAGGTTCTGGTGCCCGCAGGGGCTTCGGCTGAATATTTTTTATGATCTTCTCTTTCCCATTGAGGAGAGGTCCGGGTTACTTCTGTCGTTTTTTGAGAGTCTCTGCGGCTTTTGTGGCTTTTTGGCCCGCCTTGAGCAATTCCCAACCGGTCTTGACATCTCTTTGAGTCTCGTTTTATACTTCCTCACGATGGTTGAAGGGCTAAAGGGACACAAAAATGCTCACTCGGCCAGCGAGGCCGAAAACCAATTTCTTATATTCT
>JASEIU010000014.1:0-786 GCA_030017715.1 Candidatus Saccharicenans sp.
TTCTTTCAGGCACAGACATGGTATCCAGGGTAAGGGTAGTATATGGACAAGGCGTGGTGGTCGGCCAGCTATTAGGATAGGAGTTGAAGAGGCGAAGGGATTTATCAGGCTGGCACTTGAAAAAGCAGGGCTTCCTCCGGTAAAAGTTTTGTTAAAACTTTTAGATGAAAGGAGGAAGCCCAAACCCAAATGACGAGATATATATACCCCGGATACCATGAGCTTTGCAAGAGTGCGCCTGTACTGGCGAGGAAGGCGTTGATCAGGGCGTATGAGGAGCTGGGGAGCATCTCTGCGGTGGCTAAGGCTTTTGGCACCACCCGGAAGACGGTGCGGAAGATGTTGCGGCGGTGGGAAAGGGAGGGTGAATCGGGGCTTAAGAACAGGTCAAGGAGGCCTCACCACTCTCCCCGGCGTACTTCTCTTGCGGTGGAGGGGATGATTACGGCCGTGAGGAAAGAGACTGGCTACGGGCGGGACAGAATAGCCAGGATACTCCGGGAGCGAGGTGTTGAGGTTAAACCTTCCACCGTGCGCTGCGTCTTGAGAAGATATAAGCTCAGCTCAAAGCATAAGCGCTCGAGATACCGGCAGAGGAATCGCTTTTATGACTTTGAGAGCCTCTATCCGCTGCAGCATTTTCAGGTGGATCTTAAGGAGATCTATGATGCCACCACCCTATCTGAAGAGACTCTGCGCTGGGCTAAAAGGATTAACCTCCCACCCTACCAGTGGACAGCCATAGATGTGAAGACCAGATTGAGGTTTATCTCCTACTCCTGCGAG
>JASEIU010000014.1:796-1294 GCA_030017715.1 Candidatus Saccharicenans sp.
AGACCTTCACCAACGGATTACTCTTCATGTTGCTGCTCATCTACTTTCTCAGAAGTTTCGGTGTGGAACATAAGATAACCTTACAGACGGACAACGGAGAGGAGTTTGGAGGAAAATCGGTGGATAAACTTGAGTATCTTAACCGGACAGTCTTCTCTCCTCTAAACGTTGAGCTTCTTCATATACCGAAAGGGAAGAAAGAGTATCAGGCCTTCGTCGAGCGTTCACATCAGACCGATGATAATGAGTTCTACATCCCGCAGATAGAACGCTGTTCGGACCTTAAAGAGTTTTACTTCCGAGCCTTGAGATGGCAGTTTATGTATAATACCAGACGATCCCATTCCACTCTGGGCATGACACCTTACAGGAAGCTAAGGACAGAGATGCAGATCTCAAAACAAGTGGCACTCTTCCCGGTAATCCAGCTGGAAAAACTCACCGACCTCTATCAAAAACTTTTCCCTCTGCCTGGATACCATGTATCTGCCAACGACC
>JASEIU010000015.1 GCA_030017715.1 Candidatus Saccharicenans sp.
GTAAGTCGGGGCCTAAGCCGAGGGCGATAGCCGTAGGCGATGGACAATCGGTTGATATTCCGATACCACCCTGGAACCGACCATGGGGAGCCCATGCGAGCTCCGGTAGCTTCGGTTACCGGTGTGAGCGTGGGGGACTCAAGCGATGGGGTGACGCAGAAGGGTAGGCCATCAGGCGACTGGAAGAGCCTGTCCAAGGGTGTAGGAGGTAGCCAAGGCAAATCCGGGCTACGGTAACTCCGAGGCCTGATGGGGACGCGAAATATAGTAGCGGAACTGGCTGAACCCATGCTGCCAAGAAAAGCCTCTAGCGAGGTTCCAAGGTGCCCGTACCGCAAACCGACACAGGTAGGCGAGGAGAGAATCCTAAGGCGCGCGAGAGAACCCTCGTTAAGGAACTCGGCAAAATGACACCGTAACTTCGGGATAAGGTGTGCCCTCATTAGGTGATTCAATTTACTTGATGAGCTGAAGGGGGTCGCAGAGAAATGGCGGTAGCGACTGTTTACTAAAAACACAGGTCTCTGCTAAGCCGCGAGGCGAAGTATAGGGGCTGACGCCTGCCCGGTGCCGGAAGGTTAAGGGGACGGGTTATCTCCCGACTTTGTCGGGAGAGAAGCTCTAAACCTAAGCCCCGGTAAACGGCGGCCGTAAGAAAGTTGCGGCTCCTTAGGGGTAACCCTAAGGAAAAACCTGGCTATATGCTGGGAAACCTGTCCCCTCAAAGGGGTGTAGTATCTCACGCTACTCCTTGATTTTTACGAACATTTGTTCTAAAATGCAAAAATGACTGTAACCAAGGAGTGATAAAGCGTTGGGTGCAGGTAATCAGCAGGAAAGGCTAAGGGCTATTGGATGGGTCGTAGGTTTTGTAGATGGACAAACAATGAATCGCAGAAGCCCATCTAGGTTCTTAGAATCCTCAGAGGCCATACGCCAGGCCCCTTGCTAATAGCAAGGGTGAAGATATGGTCCACCCCTCATGGCGA
>JASEIU010000016.1 GCA_030017715.1 Candidatus Saccharicenans sp.
CCCGCAAGGGTGCTGACGTGCAATTCGTTCCCCAGACCTGGGGCTAGGGGCTAAAGACCAATCTAGCCCGGTGATAGCTAGTTCCCTCCGAAGTGGGTCGCAGCCCAGTCCCGGGCGAGGCGGCCGGTGGGGTAGAGCACTGATTGGGAAGTAAGGGGTCGAAAGGCTCCGCTTCTCTTTCAAACTCCGAATCCATCGGCGCCGTAGACCCTGGGAGACGGGTTACAGGGGGTAAGCTCCTGGACCGAGAGGGGGACAACCCAGACTGGGATTAAGGCCCCAAAGTGCTGGCTAAATGTCAAACCGAAGGGCGTCGTCAGCCCCAGACAGCGGGGAGGTAGGCTTAGAAGCAGCCATCCTTTAAAGAAAGCGTAACAGCTCACCCGCCGAGGCTGACGGCCCCGAAAATGGACGGGGCTAAGCCAGCCGCCGATACCCCAGAGCACAGCTTCGGCTGTGTTGGTAGGAGGGCGTCCTGGCTGGACAGAAGCTGGGCCGTGAGGTCCAGTGGACCGGACCAGGATTGCAGATCCCGGCGGTAGTAACAGCAAAGAGGGGTGAGAATCCCCTCCGCCGAAAGGGCCAGGGTTCCCCGGCAACGGTCGTCAGCCGGGGGTAAGTCGGTCCTAAGGCATGGCCTAACCGACTATGCCGAAAGGGAATCCGGTTAAAATCCCGGAACCACGAAGGTACGATTGCGGCGACGCAAGCTCAACGCCTAACGCTTCAGGG
>JASEIU010000017.1:0-292 GCA_030017715.1 Candidatus Saccharicenans sp.
GTGAAGTCGTAACAAGGTAGCCGTACGGGAACGTGCGGCTGGATCACCTCCTTTCTAAGGAGAACTTTGCCTCACAAAGTTCATACCACTTTAACCAAGCCGGCAAAACGCCACTGTTCGGT
This sequence comes from Candidatus Saccharicenans sp., assembly GCA_030017715.1. Taxonomy (GTDB): domain Bacteria; phylum Acidobacteriota; class Aminicenantia; order Aminicenantales; family Saccharicenantaceae; genus Saccharicenans. Next base: position 123 of record JASEIU010000017.1, read on the forward strand.
TTTGAGAGACCGCTTTGGGCTCTCAGCGTTCTTTGACAACTGCACAGCGCAGGTCAGACGAGACAAGTTAGTAAGGGCGTACGGTGGATGCCTTGGCGTCAAGGGCCGAAGAAGGACGTGGCAAGCTGCGAAAAGCCTCGGGGAGCCGCAAGCAGGCATCGATCCGGGGA
>JASEIU010000017.1:302-687 GCA_030017715.1 Candidatus Saccharicenans sp.
TTTATTTGGATTAAGCGAAGTTTAACAGGAAAGCGGTTATAGGCCAGCTTCGCTGGCTTTTTTGCACCTTGAAAATTACATAGCGGAAGTCGAGTATCCATAGGTCAAGTTACTAAGGGCATATGGTGGATGTCTTGGTGCTGGGATCGATGAAGGACGTGGTAAGCTGCGATAAGCCTCGGGGAGGCGCAAACAGCCTTTGATCCGGGGATCTCCGAATGGGGAAACCCAGCTCTGCTAAACCGGAGCTATCCACATCTGAATACATAGGGTGTGGAGGACAACCGGGGGAACTGAAACATCTTAGTACCCTGAGGAAAAGAAAGCGAGTGCGATTCCCTGAGTAGTGGCGAGCGAAAAGGGAACAGCCCAAACCAGTTGGGTG
>JASEIU010000018.1 GCA_030017715.1 Candidatus Saccharicenans sp.
GAGGTTGGCTTAGAAGCAGCCATCCTTTAAAGAGTGCGTAATAGCTCACTGGCCGAGTGGCCCTGCGCCGAAAATACACGGGGCTTAAGTCTGCCACCGAAGCCGCGGACTGACGGAAGTCAGTGGTAGGGGAGCGTTCTGTCTGCTGAGAAGGCTGATCGTGAGGACGGCTGGAGCGGGCAGAAGTGAGAATGCCGGTATGAGTAGCGAAAAGGCTGGTGGGAATCCAGCCCGCCGGAAGCCCGAGGGTTCCTGAGGAAGGCTCGTCCGCTCAGGGTTAGTCGGGGCCTAAGCTGAGGCCGAAAGGCGTAGGTGATGGGGAGCCGGTTGATATTCCGGCACCACCTTTTGACCGTTATGAGCGATGGGGTGACGCAGTGGGGTAGGCCGACCGCGCGATTGGTGGAGTGCGGCCAAGCCCGTAGGGGTGCTCTTCCAGGCAAATCCGGAGGGGCGGTAACCTGAGGGGTGAAGGGGAGGGAAATTGAGTACCGAAGTGGC
>JASEIU010000001.1:0-589794 GCA_030017715.1 Candidatus Saccharicenans sp.
ATTTTTTCCTCGAGAAAAAAGCTGCCAAAACCGGGGACACATTAAGGTGTCCCCCGTCAGTCTTTGCCTGCATGTTTTTCTGCTTGACACCTTTTTATTTGTTGTATTCTAATTCCCTTTGGAGGGGCAAAATAACGCGATAAGGCTATTTATTCCAACCCGTATTTCATTCCTCGGTTATTAAGTCCATCGAGAATAAATAGGTTTTTTAGGAGGGAAGACATGCTGAAAGGTAGGGTCTTTCTCGGGGTAAGAAGACGATCGGCGTTTTCGGTAAGGGGCTTTCCCGAACATTGGCGTCAGGTCATTGCCACCTTCTGTGTGCTTCTTCTTATTCAGATCCTCTGGACGCCTCTTCAGGGCCGACCGGCCGAAAGGCAGATGCAATTGATGCAGAAAGCTACCCCACTTCAACCACGAACAGTCGCCAGCACCTTAGCTTTTTCCATTGCCGGAGCTAACGAAGCGGAATTCAGTCTCGTGGTCGGAGCAGCCGGCCAGATCCGGGTTACAGCCACCTGGAGCGGAACCGCCGGTTCGCTGGCTTTGATCCTGAACGGTCCCGGGCAAACGCAGTATTATGCCCGTAAAGATGGTGACAGCCCTCTGACTCTGGAATTTGACCTGACCCAGGAATTGCTGAACAGAGGGAGCGACTGGAAAATAAGCATAGTGAGTTTTAAGTCCGATGCCTCGGCTCAGGGGAACGTTGTCTTTCGTCTGCCTTCTGGCTCTTCTGTGAAACAGCTCTCAGGCCAGGTGGAAGCTGCCGGCCAGCAGGCGACTGCCGCTGTAGCCGAAGCCAAACCTGCAGCCACCTCCAAAACCGCCACTGCCGAAGGGACCCAGACTGCCACGGCCAGAGAAACAACTGCCAGGCCGAAGCCCGGCCTTAAAGACCTCCTGAGTAAAGCCAGAGAGGAAAAAAAGCCGGCTGAAACCAGGCCCGCCGAGCTCGAAGCCGGGCCGGCTGAAGATTTGAGCCAGCTCCAGAAGGAAATTGAAGCCGGCATCCAGCGGATTACTCGCGAGACGCCGCTCGGCGGAGTGGTGGTGCCGCTTTTCTTTAAGTATCTGGAAGAGGCCGCCGACAACCCGCGGCTGGTGCGCGAATTTTTCCGCAATTCAGCTCACAAAACATCTCAAAACGAAGCTGACCTGAGGCTCCTTCTCCAGCGGCCGGCCAGAGCCTACCGGCAGATTCAGCGCGATTTCAAATCCAGGTATCTTCATCCGGCTCTGGTGGACATCAAAAAAGGTGATCGAGTAAACCTCAAACAGCTGGCTCCGGAAATGGTGCAAAAGCTCAGCCCAAATCTGGAAAGTCGGGTTAAACAGATTGTCCGGGAGTCGTTTTCTGGCCGTTACCTTCTGACCGAAAAGCAGGTTCTGGCCGGGCAAAAAATGACTCCGGTGGCCGGGATGCAGAAAATTTCTACCCGGCAGAAGGTTGTCCGCTCGCAGACTCAAGTCAGCCGTCCGGTTGCCCAGGCGATCTCAACTCCGGTCCAGCAGCTCTCCGCCAGGCCCACTGAGATCGAACTCGGCCACCTCAGACAGGCTCTGCAGCAGGTCGGGGCCCAGATTCCCGATACCCTCACCAGGGGCTCTCTGGTTCACGGCGTGCTTAAGGCAGCCGGGGCTGAAGGTTCACTTCGCCAGATAGAAGGGCGCCAGTTTGAAACGGATTATTTCCGCTATCTGGTCACCCTCGACTGGTTTCGCTGCCTTGACAAGAATGAGCGAAGCAACGATGAGCCTTACTTCGGCCTCCTGACCACGCTGCCTCAGTTCGACCCCGGCGACACGAATTATTTCAGGTTTTTAAAAGATGGCTGCCTCAATCGGTTGGACTCTTATGTTACCCGTACCTACGGCGGGGTCAAAAAGAATACTGACCATGGAATTAAAGGTGACGACCGGGTCGTATTTGATTACCTAAATTTTAACAGCCCGATTTCCTTTACCATAGACCTATGGGAGGAAGATTACAGCAAGGGAGCAGTATCGGACGCCTTCCGGAACATGGCCGTCGACATCATGCTCAAGATTAAGAATGATATCAAGGCCGCGGTGATGAGCCAGATTCAGGCCTATATCGCCGATGCCATCCTGAGTTCCAGCGGAGTGAGCACCTCGGGTGCCATGCAGTTGCTCGACCAGATTTTTACCGGCAGTTTGAGCTTAGCCGATTTTCAGCGGATGCTGTTTAACCTTTATTCCGGCCGGGCTTTTGATGCCAGCTGGTATTTAATTTATTTCCTGTTTTCTGGCGGCGACCTGATGCAGACCTTAGCCATGATCGGCGGCGGCTCGACGGTGGTCGGGGCGGTATTGCTCGGCCTGGCCATTGTCGGCCCGGCTTTCTCCGATATGGTCAGCGCCTTCTCTTCCGGCGACGTTAATGCCGGTCTGGTCAACCTGTTCAAGATCATCACCGTGGTGCCGCTTCTGGTTGATTTCTTCGGGACGATCATCAGATCTCTCATCAACCTTTTCAACATGCTCATGGCCCTCATCGACCCGGACGATCATCTCGGTCAGAAAACCATAACCATCCTTCAGACTTCGGCCAGCTGGCGCCAGGATGCGGCCGACGGGGCCTGGCAGTCGAGAGACTTTGTCGGCATGCCTGTTGATCAGGCCGACACCTATTTTGCCAGACGCGGCTACGGACCAACCAGGCTGAATAACTCTCTTATTGAAAACAATCTTTTCTGGGTTCCCTGCTTCACGATCAAAGGCAGCGATGCCGAGTATATTGTTTATTACGAGGTTTTCCGGGAAAAAGCCGGCGGCCGGACCACCTTCGGATTTTATTTTCCGGACCAGCCTAAGTACAATGCTAAGAATTTCAGGTATCAGAGCAAGTCTTCCGCCGGTGCCTGGTGGCAGAATATCCTCAGGGTTTCAGTGATGAGTCTGAATACCGAGGAAACGCCACTGATTTTTATCATAGATAAAAGGACAGGTAGGACCTATTCCAATCTTGAGTCAGGTAATTCTTTTGAATTTGAGGCCAATCCCGGCACTGACTATGACATCTGGGTGATGAAGCTGAGCGGAGGAGAGCAGGCCGGTTATGTTTCCATATATGAAGGACCAACCATAGATGTTAAATGCCCCGAAGCCCGGATAGGCAACGGTTCAGGAGCCGGCCAGCCGCCCGGTTCCCGCCGGACCCACTTAAAGTAGCATCGGTTCAGATTCTTAAGAAAGGGCCTAATAAAAACAATATCGGAACAGGTCTCTTGTTCAGACCGCAGATATCCGCCGATAGTTTTGTTGATAGCTTTTCGGCTGGTTTGATTATTATCGTTCTCTGGCTTTTATTTCTTTGAGCTTTTAACCCTTAACTTTTTTGTATCCGGACGGTGGCTCGTAGGTTCCCTCGGGGGCAGCCTGTTCTTTGAATTCCAGCAGCTCGGTGCTTGATTTTACTTCGGTGTTCATAACATTGGTGGTATTTAACTGGAGGACGATAACTCCCTTAATTTTGGACATTTCCTTATAAATTTTGTCAATCATTTTTTCAAAACCCGGACTTCCGGCCATCATGGCGTTGGTCAGCATCAGATAGCTCTTCCAGTCAATCTTAAGCTCCTCTGTGGCCCAGACCACAGATTTAACATCACCCATGGCCATTTTGGTATCGAGGAGGTACTTGCGGCAGTTCCAGCTGCCGATTTTCTGCTTTTCATTGGTCGGGGTCACCTTGACTTCCATGCTCTCGGCAAAAGCTTCGGCCATTTCCTGAGCCAGGGCGGCAGCTTCTTCGGCTTCTTTTCCCTTATCGGCCACGTTTTCATCGATCATCTGTTTGATGTTGAGCGGCATCTCCTGATAGGTCTTTTTCTTGTGGTCGATTTTGTAAAGAAGCCCTTTGTCCATTCTCATGATGGTGGTTTGCTGGTCGCCGGTGTCGTTCCTTGATCTGTCCTTGCCTATCCAGATAACCGTGATTTCATCTTTGGCCGGCTGAGTCATGCCCATCATCTTCAGGGCGTCGGTATGAGTCTTCTGCTTCATGTAAATATCGGCCCGCAGCCCGGCAGCCGTCAGGAGCAGAAAACAGGCCAGCGCGGCTCCGACAATCAGGATGCTTTTTGGTTTCATAAATTCCTCCTTTTTCTCCATTTATTTCTTAATGGCTGTTGCCACCTTAAGGTTTTTTTCTTAATTAATTTTTACTCAATGACGATCCAGGTTTCGGTTGAGGCTCTTTTATCGGAGTTAGCGTCATGAACCGTGGTGATGATCTTGTAATTACCGGCCGTAAAACCGCTGAAGTTGTAGTTGAAGGTGAGAGCCACTTCTTTATTGGGGTGCCAGGACTTAAAAGGCAGATCGGCAAACCTCTCCTGGCCGCCTAAGATTTCTCCGTCTTCAGCGACCAGTTGAAAATCAGCCAGGAACCGGAACTGATAAGACCCATCTTCGTTCTTGGTGATTTTGTATCCTGCCGGCTCCAGGTAAAGATATATGGTTTCGCCGTCTGAATAGACGTTGTCTTCTTCCGGTTCATACACCCCGTAAGTGTTATTCTGTCCTTTGACCAGCCGGACGTTGGCCAGGATCAGGGGGGCTTCCTCCCAGACTTTATCTCTGATGGCTTCAGCTTTCTCCAGGGCTTTCAGGTAATCGCTGTCTTTAAGTTCTGCCAGAAGAGATTGGTAAAGAGAATCGTAGGCTTCCATTGCCGGGCCCGAGACAGAAGTTGCAGGTTCAGTTATTTCAGACGTCTTTTCTGACTGTCTGGAACAGTCGGAAAAGAAGAAAAACAAAAAAAGCAAGGAGAATCCCGCGGCCAGAAATCTTTTCATGGTTTCCTCCTTCCTTCGCGGGCTATCTTGTACTTATTTGATTATAAAATGATTTTAAATGTCAAATTTTTAGCCGGGTTGGGGTTGCCGCCGGCATCCAAGTTCTGGGTAATACCTGAAGGACCCGGCTCTGCCGGTCGCCGGATGATAGTGCGGCGTTATCAGGCCGCTTGTGAGAAATCCTGGAGCGCCCCGAGAAGACTTTCATCCCCGTCATACGGCAATCAAAACGGAGTCATTAGCTTTCATTTTAATCATATATAGATTAGAACAGAATCTTCCGGCCTCCTATATTGAAGCTTATCCTTGTTGAATCGAAACAGGGATATTTCAGTTATACCTTTAGACGGGGAGCCTTGCGTTAGCTCTGAGGAATTATATGTTGAAGGGGACAAGAACCTGGTCTTATAATTCTGGTATCTGAGATTCTCCTTGAGATTGCAACCTTTATGGAGGGGAAAATGAGCAAAGGAGCTTTCTTAAAGCTATCCCGGCCTGGTTTAGCGCTCTTTTTTATTGCCCAGCTAATTTTTATAAATTACCTCCTGTCCGGGCAGCAGGCCGGTGGCGAGAACGTCCAGGTTAATGAGGTGGTCAGGGCCAGAATTGGTTCCGGAGCTGAGGATCTGGGGGTCGTCACTCCGCAGGAAGCCAATCCTGAAGGGCCGATGAGTTTTGCCGTCAGTCACGCCGGAGAAATATATGTTCTCGACCAGCTCAACTCCAGAATTCAGGTTTTTAAGGACGGTCGATGGCTGCGCTCTATTCCTATCCCCGGAGAGACTTACTGCGACCTGGAAATCATGTCCGATGGCCGAATTGCCCTTCTCGATAACCTGATAAGGCAGGAAGTTATAATGATCAATTCCCGCGGGCAGGCAGAAGAAAAAATATCTTTGAGACGGCCGGAGATAGCGGAGCCGGCAGCCGTTACCGGCATTTACTGCCGGAGCGAAGGGCTGTGGCCAGGCCTGTGGGCTGAAGCGGAAAACAGGTTTATTTTGCTGACCGGACTCGATGGCAAGCCTGCGGCCGAGGTGAAGGTACTGCCCGGTCTTCTTACCCCGAGCGGGCGAAGATTGCTAAAAATTGAAATGGCTGGCGAAAAGCAGGTCAGACTCTTTTGCTCAGAAGAGGATTTTCAGACCTGGAGAAGTTATGACATCAGCTTCGGGTTGCCGGTGGGGATTATCTACGGGCCATGGAAAGACAGGGCAGGAAATCTTTACCTGGCGGCCAATATTTTTGATGTTCAGGATGAGGACAACGAAATGGTGGTCCTGGATCCTTCCGGCCAGGAGCGAAACCGGATTAAAATGGCCCTGTCCTCGGGAATTCACGAAGTTTTGAAGCCTGTGCTGGTTACGCCCGACGGTTTGATTTACCAGATGGCTATTGAGCCTGAAAAAAACCTTGTTGTCATACGACAATACAGAATAGATTAAGGTTTATTCTGCATCAGGAGCATTTGTTCCAGCCGCAATTGGCGCAGATCGGACATTTTTCATCTGGCAAGGTGGCCCCGCACACCGGGCAGACCTCCCGCAGCAGGTCCCGGTTGTTTTCTTTAACTTCGCCTAAGTGACGTTCGAGCACCTTGGCCACAGCATCGGGAATCGATTGCACCAGACCGCCTTCGGTAAATACCGGCTCGCTTCCGCCAATTCCTTTTAGCTGGAGGATAACTTCCTTAGAGTCGACGCCGCTCCGCAGGGCCAGGGAAATCAGGCGGCCTATAGCTTCAGCGTCAGCCATGGTGGAATAGCCGCTTTTACCTATGGAGGTGAATACCTCAAACGGTTTGTCGTTGAGAAAAGTTATGGTCACATAAAGGTTGCCCAGCCCGGTTTTGATCTTGTCGGTGAGCGAGGGCAGGCTGATGGGCCTTTCCCGGGGAATAAGTTTTGGTTTGCTGGTGGCGGCCGCATAGAGAACCTGCTCGGCTTTGCTGCCGTCGCGATAAATGGTTATGCCTTTTGTTCCCATCTCGTATGCTGAGAGAAAAGCCTTTTCCACATCTTCGACCGCGGCCTTGTTCGGCAGGTTGATGGTTTTCGAGACTGAATTGTCGACATATTTCTGAAAGGCCGCCTGCATTCGGATATGACCCTCATAGGGAATCTCATGGGCGGTGACAAAGTAATCGGGTAGCGGCTCGTCAGGATGTTCTTTCTTCCAGGCTTCGTAGATCGGGTGGACGTCCCGGAGCTCGCCGTCAAGAATCTTGCTGACAAATTCAAAGGCAAAAATCGGCTCAATCGAGCTTGAACAGCCGGCAATCCGCGAAATCGTCCCGGTCGGAGCAATCGTCAGGACGGTGGCGTTGCGGCGTTTTTTACCCTTATAGATTGATTTATTGATGTTGGGGAAGCTGCCCTTGAGCTCTCCTAATTTTTCGCTTTCGAGGTCGGCGTGCTCGCGCATAAACGAAGCCAGCTTTTCGGCAAACTCCAGGGCTTCGGGCGATTCGTAGCGGAGCTTTTTCTTCAGCAGCAGGTCGGCCCAGCCCATAACACCCAGTCCGATGCGGCGGTTGGCCCGGGTCATCTCGGCAATCTGCGGGAGAGGATATTTGTTGACGTCGATCACGTTGTCTAAGAACCGAACTGCTACTTCTATCAGGCCGGCAAACCTTTCCCAGTCGAACTCCTCCGGCTTTTCCGGGTCGTAAAAATTGGAGAGGTTGATCGACCCGAGGTTGCAGGATTCATAGGGATGGAGCGGTTGTTCGCCGCAGGGGTTGGTGGCGGAGATCGGCCCCAGCTCCCGGGTGGGGTTGGACTGGTTGATGCGGTCAATGAAAATCAGGCCCGGGTCTCCGGAAGCCCAGGCTGATTCCACAATCAGCCTGAATACCTGGCGAGCCTTTTTTCGGACGGTTTTCTTCTTGAGGTAAGGATTGTAAAGCCAGTAATAACCGTCGTGCTTCAGCGCCTGCATGAATTCGTCGGTAATGGCCACCGAGATGTTGAAGTTGTTGAGTGTTTTGCCGTCGCGTTTCATGGTGACGAATTCTTCAATGTCCGGATGGTCGACGCGCAGGATGCCGATATTGGCTCCGCGCCGGGTGCCCCCCTGCTTAACCGCTTCGGTGGCGGCATCGATCACCCTGAGGAAGGAGACCGGGCCGGAAGCCACGCCCTGGGTCTTGTGGACAAAGCTGCCCTTCGGCCGGAGCTGACTGAAGTCGAAGCCGGTGCCGCCGCCTTCTTTGTGCACCAGGGCGGCGTTCTTCACCGTGTCGAATATGGATTCCATCGAATCTTCAATCGGCAGGACGAAACAGGCGCTGAGACACATATCGCGCCCGGCGCCGGTGAGAGTCGGGCTGTTGGGAAGAAAATCGCGGGCCATCATCGCCTGGAAAAATTTCTCGGCCCATTTCTTCCTTTCAGCCGGGGTTTTTTCGGCCGAGGCAATGTATTCCGCCACCCGGAGAAAGAGGTCGGACGGCCTTTTGTCGAGAAGCTCGCCTTTATCGTTTTTCAGGAAGTATCGGGTTTTCAGAATTTTTATAGCGTTGGGAGAAAAACCTTCATCCTTAAGGTGAACCATGTTTACCTCCTTTTTCCGGGCTGCTGATTTATGACTACTTATCTTTTGCCTGCGGCTTTGAGTTTGCTGGCGATGGTGGCTTCTTTGTCCAGGCGGTGGTCAAGCCTGAGGTCGATATGAATCCGGCGGGCGCCCATTTCTATTAGCTTCCGGTGGCAGTCGGAAACCAGCTTCAGGATCGACTCCAGGTCAGGGCCCTCAATCGTTGTTGACATGGCTCCGGTTTCAGAACGCAGGCCGGAGTTTTCTATGACCTTGATTACTTCTTTTACATATTGACTGACCGAAGAGCCCTCAGAAGTCGGAAAAATGGCAAATTCCGCGATTACCATCGGGGTTTCTCCCTGTGCTTGATGTTAGCAATACCATTATAGCTTAGCTATGAAGAAATTGAAGAGGGCGGCGGCTGGCGCAAGTGAAGATCCGGGCGGGAGAATAATCACCGCAAATAATGAGTTGTTGTTGTATTTGATTTGATAATCAGATCAGGAGGGGGCGCGATTATCAGGAGCGCCGGCAGAGCGTTGTCTGAAATTTAAGTCCTGGAAAAAGGACCCGGAGAATTGAAACGCCAGAGCTAAAATAGTATTCTTGAAAATCTAAAACCTGCTGACCGGATTATTTGGAAGATGGAACTGACGCGGGAAAGAAAATTTATTCTGCTGGCTTCAACCTTAGCTTCATTTCTAACTCCGTTTATGGGCTCGGCCATGAACCTGGCTCTGCCCGGGATCGCCAGGGATTTCAAACTGAGTGCAGTCACTCTGGGCTGGACGGTGACTGCCTATCTTTTGACGACGGCGGTTTTGCTCGTGCCGTTCGGCAAGCTGGCCGACCTGCTGGGCCGGCGGAAAGTTTTTGTCGCCGGGATCAGCCTGTTTCTGGCGGGAACGCTTTTCTGCGGGCTGGCCTTTTCCGGGCTCTGGCTGATTGTCTTCCGGGCGCTTCAGGGAATAGGCGGGGCGATGATTTTTTCCACCAGCATTGCCCTGTTGGCCTCGAATTTCCCTCCGGAAAATCGCGGCCAGGTTCTGGGAATAAATGTTGCCGCCACCTATACCGGACTTTCTCTGGGGCCGGTGGTCGGCGGACTGCTGGTTCATTACACCGGCTGGCGAAGCGTCTTTTTCTTTTCGCTCCTGCCCGGGATGCTGGCTCTTTACCTGGTGACCAGAGCTTACCGGCCGGAGACAGCCGGGTCCGGCGACGGGTTTTCGGGATTTGATTTCAAGGGCTCGTTGATTTATGGGGCAGCGCTGGTAAGTTTTATGCTGGGCTTTTCCAGGCTGCCGGCCGGCTATGGATTCGCTCTGGCGGCCTCAGGAATAATTCTTATGGTTCTGTTTTTCAATTTTGAAAGCCGGCAACTCCGGCCGGTGCTTGAGACTTCGCTTTTCAGGAGAAACCGGACCTTTGCCTTCTCCAATCTGGCGGCGCTGATCAATTACAGCTCCACCTTCTCCGTGGGCTATCTTATGAGCCTTTATCTGCAGTACATCCATGGTTTTTCGCCGCGGACGGCCGGGCTGGTGCTGGTGGCTCAGCCGGTAGTCCAGGCTTTGTTTTCGCCGGCCGCTGGAAAGGCATCCGACCGGATTGAGCCGCGGATTTTAGCTTCGGCCGGCATGGGGCTGACAGCACTGGGGCTGGTGGCCCTGGCTTTTATCCGCCCCGAAACCTCTCTGCTGTGGGTAATCCTGAGCCTGGTTTTCCTGGGCGGCGGGTTCGGGCTTTTTTCCTCTCCCAACACCAACGCGGTGATGGGTTCGGTGGAAAGCAAGAGCTACGGAGTGGCTTCGGCTGCTCTGGCTACTATGCGGATGCTCGGCCAGATGTTCAGCCTGGGAATGACAATGATGATTATGTCGGTGGTGATGGGCAACGTTCCGATTGTTCCGGGAACTTATCCGGCCTTTATGCAGAGCCTGCGCCTGACGCTGGCTGTCTTTGCCGGCCTGAATTTCCTTGGGATTTTCGCTTCCCTGGCCCGCAAAAAATCTGCGTAAAACGGGGGACACAATACACATTTCCTGATTTTTTCCTTAGCCAGAGCCCGGGCTTCCTGCTTAATTTCTTAAAACCAACGACGCCTGCGTCCCCCAGTATTTTCCGTCCGTTATTTTTGTTTGCAGTGCAAATAGCTATGATAATTAGAATTCATATTATTCCTGAGTCTGGAATAATTACCTTGAAAACCGAGAAATGAGCATCTTTCCGTATTTATTATCTGATCGATAAACCCAATGCTAAAAAATTTAAAAAGCTATTTCCCGGACTGGTGCACGATACGTCCGCCCACCACGGTCAGCACAGAGTAAGTATGTCGGATCTCACTGGGCGGGATTTCAAAAATGTTCTGGTTGAGCAATATCATATCAGCCAGCTTGCCCGGTTCAATTGAGCCGCGCAGATTTTCTTCGTTGAGAGCGTAGGCTCCGCCCAGGGTGTAGGCCCTGATTGCTTCTTCCAAAGCCACCTTCTCGCCGGGAATCCAGCCGCCCGCGGGTTTTCCTGTCCAGTCTTCCCTGGTGACCGCCATCTGCAGCCCCGGCCAGGGATTGATGGTGACCACCGGCCAGTCGCTGCCGAAAGCCAGACGGCCTCCGGCTCTTAGGACTGATTTCCAGGGAAAGGCCCGTTGCTCCCGCTCGGGACCGACGTTTTTAATCCAGGCTGACATCCAGACCGGGTCCGGGTCGGCGTGGAGCGGCTGAAAGCTGGCGATGATGCCCGGGTTGTTAAAGCGCACGAAATCGTCGGCGGCGATGCACTCGACATGCTCAATTTTGTGGCGCAGTTCAGGATGTCCGCTTTCCTTCAGAGCTTTTTCATAAGCGTCGAGTGTGAGCTTGATTGCCCGGTCGCCGATCGAGTGGGTTGAGACCTGGATTCCGCGCCGGCTTAATTCCATGACGGCTTTAATATAATCTTCCGGCTCCCAGAAAAGTTTGCCGCTGTGCCCGTTCATTCCCTCGTAGGGCTGGAGCATGGCGCCGGTGCCGGAATCGATGACGCCATCCAGCATCAGCTTGACCCCGCGAACCGCAAGCCAGGGGTCGTTGTACTTGGCCCGGGCGGCTTCATAGGCTTCAAAATCCTTTTCCCGCGGGCCCGGTTCGCTGACCCACATGGCTATCACCAGGCGAAGTGTCTGAGAGCCTTCCGCGCGGAGCTGTTCGAAGAGCTCCAGGTCTTCAAACTCGCCCCCCAACCCGTGAACGCAAGTAACGCCCCAGCGGGCAGCTTCCTGCATTCCGAGGCGCAGGCCCTCCAGCCGTTCTTCCCGTGTGGGCGAGGGAACCAGGCGACCAACAAGAGAGCTGGCGCCCTCAAGCAGCGCTCCGGTTGGCTCGCCCTTTTCGTCGCGGACGATTTTTCCGTCGGGCGGGTCAGGCGTTTTTCTGGTGATTCCGGCCAGCGCCAGAGCCTTGCTGTTCACCCAGCTGGTGTGGCCATCGGCGCAGCGCATGATGGCCGGCCGGTCGGAGACAACTTCATCAAGATATTTTTTGTGCGGCCTGTCGCCCGGAAAAGCTGAGTACATCCAGCCCCGGCCCTGAATCCAGGGAAGTTCGGGATGCCCGGCAGCGAATTTTCTGATCCGTTGCTGGATTTCCTCGACCGTGCGGGTGCCGGCCAGGTCAACCCGGTTGAGGTTGATAGAACCGCCGACAAAGTGCACATGACTGTCCTGAAAACCGGGGAGAAGCAGGCGGCCTTCGGCCTGAATTATCTTTGTCTGCGACCCGGCGAATTTTTTAGCCTGGCGGTTTGAGCCAACGAACACAATCTGCTCGCCTTTTATGGCGACAGCTTCTGCCCGGGGCTGAGCCGGGTTTACGGTATAGACCCGGGCGCCCGTTATGATGAGGTCGGCCGGCTCGGGCTTTCTGGCGCATCCGCTGAGCACAACCAGCGAAGTCAGCAGAACCGGCAGCAACAGCAGGCAAGTTGATCTTAATAATTTCCAGGGATCAGTCTTCTTTGGAATTCTGTTCAAATTTCTTTCTGAATTTCCCAACCTTATTGCCGACCTGCCACGCAACTTTATTCTCAATTTTTCCTCCACGCTGATCTGTTCAGGAGTTATTATACAAATCTCGCCCGGGCAACCACAAAATAAAATTTAGAGATGTGACAACAACCACCATTTTTTTCTGGCTTAAACAATAGCCTCAGCTATTTACAGGCTTGATGAAAATAAGGGGCTTATTTCCGACTCATATATGAGTGAGCATGCCGTTGCCAGATGTCAAGCATATTTCACTGCCATAGCCATACTTGGGTTAAATAGCTTGCCTATCGCGGGCCAGCGGGATCCCCTGGCTTCCGGCGTCCATATTTCCGGGTATGAATGCCCATTGTTGCGCCCCGAATATCGATGCCACTATCACCCTTGCTCTCGAATCTCGGTTAAGGGGAATTGTTATTATTGACGCGGCGAAGGCAATCGGGTAAGCTGTATGAAAACAGGAGGACGAGATGAAGAAGTCTGCTCTTAACCGGCGTGATTTTTTGAAGGTTGGCTTGACCGGGCTGGTGACCACCGGCGCGGCCGGCCTGCTTCTGGCTGAGGATAAGAAAAATCAGAAAAAAGGCTCGCCTGCCGGGACCGATAAGAACAGGACTAAGGAACCTCAGCCGCCCGGCGGCCGGCGGGAAGGATTTATATACAGAACACTTGGCCGGACCGGAGTGGTCCTGCCGGTTGTCTCGATGGGCGTTATGAATTCCGACAACCCGGAGCTGGTCAGGGCGGCGCTCGACTCAGGATTGGTACACCTGGACACGGCCCACGGCTACCAGCGCGGCCGAAATGAAGAAATTATAGGCCAGGTGCTCAAGGGGCGCCCGAGGGACAGTTATTTCATCGCCACCAAGGTTCGAGAAGGCGAAAAATTCCTGGAAATGGTCGATATAAGCCTTCAGCGGCTTGGTCTCGATTATGTTGATATACTCTACCTTCACAACCTGAGCAAGCGCGACAACGTCCTGGCCGAGGAAAATCTGAAGGTTATGGAACAGGTCAAAAAATCGGGCAAGGCCAGGTTTATTGGCGTCTCCACTCACTCTAACGAACACGAAGTGATCAGGGCGGCGGTTGAAGCCAGAATTTATGACGTGGTCCTGACTGCCTATAATTTCCGAAAAGAAAACATAAAAGAACTGGATGCGGCTATGGCCGAAGCGGCCGCGGTCGGAGTTGGACTGGTGGCTATGAAAACCATGGCCGGGGCTTTCTGGGATAAGCAGCGCACCCAGCCGATTAACACCAAAGCGGCCCTGAAGTGGGCAATGAACAATCCAAACCTGACTACATCCATTCCCGGGATGACCACCTTTGACCAGTTGAAAAGCAACCTCGAAGTGGTCAAGGACCTGAAGCTGACTCCGGAGGAGCTTTACGACCTCAAAATGGGAGAGGCCGCGCCGCAGAGTGGCCTTTACTGCCAGGGCTGTGAGCGCTGTGTCCCTCAGTGTCCGAAGCAGTTACCGATTCCCGAAATGATGCGCGCTTACATGTACGCTTACGGGTATAAAAATCTGGCTGCGGCTCACGAGCTGGTCAGCTCCCTCAACCTGCCGGATAATCCCTGCGCCGGCTGCGCCAGCTGTTCGGTGAAATGCGCTTTTAAGTTTGATGTCCGCGACCGGCTGGTTGATATCAATCGGCTGAAAGCAGTCCCGGCCGAATTTTTCGCCTGACAGACTGCCTCTGAGGCTCAGATTTAGCGTCTGATTAAACTCAGGACTTTATCTATCACCAGGGCGTTGCCGTAAGAATCCTGAAAATCCAGCAGGGGGTTGACCTGTCCGCGTATAGCTTCGCCAAAATGCTCTATCATCAGCTGAAACTGGTCGGCCGGCGGGAAATGGAAAATTTCGGTCTTCTGGTTCCGGGTGAGCTGGATTTCCGTTTCAAAGTGCTTGGCTGAAAAAGCCCGGTCGAGAAAAATCCGGCCGAAGCGACCAGAGATTTCCAGCCTGCTCTGGAATTCAAGCTCGAAGCTGCAGGTAAGAAGCGCCTGACGGTTTCCGGGAAAAGTCAGGAGAAGGGAAACAGTCAGGTCAATGCCGGTGTTTTGGTCGCAGCGGGTGGCGGCTTCGATTCTTATCGGTTCGGATTTGAAGATCAGTCGGGCGGCGTTTATCGGGTAACAGCCGACATCATAAAGAGCTCCGCCGCCGTAAGCCGGATTCCAGCGGTAATTCGAAAGGTCGCGGTCAAAGATAAAGTTAAAAGCCCCGCGGACAACAAGCGGCTCGCCGATAGCGCCGGAGTCTATGAGTTCGAGCGCTTGCTTCAGTCGTGGATGGAAGCGGTACATGAAGCCTTCCATCAGCAGGCGATTGTTCTTTTCGGCCTCGGCGAACATTTCCCGGACTTCAACTGCGGTGAGAGCCAGGGGTTTCTCGCAGAGAACATGTTTTCCGGCGCGAAGGGCGGCAATGCTCAACGGATAATGAAGGTGATTGGGGAGCGGGTTATAGATAGCGTCTATTTCCGGGTCGGCCAGAAGCTCTTGGTAAGAGCTGTAGGCTTTTTTGATTCCAAACCGGGCGGCCCAGTCCTTAGCTTTCTTTATGTCCCGGGAAGCGATGGCCAACAGCTCGACGCCAGAGGCTTTTTTTATGGCCGGAATGAAGGTGTGCTCGGCGATGGCCGCGCACCCGAGTATTCCCCACCTGATTTTTTCAGTCATCTTTCTGCCCTCACCTTGAAGATTATAATAAAAAAGGTCCGGAACTTGTATCGCTTCGCCTGGAAGAGTCGGTTCAGGCCGTGTTCATTTGCTCGGTCAAGACGCCTGATTTGGAAAGGCATCATTTGTTGGAATAAATTCCTTTGCAATTTCTCGGCCGGCTCAAATTAATTAAATTCGGCCTGTCAACACAATTTATTAAGTTCAGTTCAGAGACTCCAGAAATGAACCCCCGGCTTTCTTCGGCCATCTTATTTAAATTTAGACCGGAGCTCCGGTTTCTGGCACTTGATGGCGTTAGCCGTTTTTCGGTCTGCGGATATGATCCGGGATGTGGCGGGCAGCAGCCGGGTAATATATGAATAGGTGTTCATATATAATTACCGCCAGGTCATAGAGCCTGAAACAAACTCCAGCTTGAATGTATGGTCAGAATAATGAATCATATCAGCCCGACCTGTTGACCGCGGGGGCGGATCTCTGTCACCGGAAATAAATTGGGGAATGAGTATTGTGTCCCCCGTTTAAAATTGCTTCATCTTTTTGAGGAAGGCGGGGTCGACGTCGCAGCCGAGGCCCGGCGCTTCCGGCAGATAAATCGTGCCCTTCTCCACCTTTATTCCGCCGACCACCGGGTCGACTTTGTGTTCGGAGTTCCCGTCAAGGTCGGCAAAGACGATGTTTTTCTGGCTGGCCACTAAGTGTGCCGCCGCCGTCAGCCCGAGTCTGGTTTCGAGCATGCAGCCGACCATGCATTTGACGTTGGCCGCAGCGGCCACATGAGCGATTTTCAACGAATTCAGGATACCGCCGGCCTTCATTAATTTGATGTTGAAATAATCGCAGGCTTCTTCCTTTATCAATTTGATGGCGTCAGCCGGGCCAAAGAGAGATTCGTCGGCCATGATTGGAACCGGCGATTGAGAGCGGACCTGCTTCAGCCCGTAAATGTCCGCGTCCTTTACCGGCTGCTCGCAGAATTCTATCCGATAGGCCTCCATTTTTTTCAGGGCATAGATGGCTTCGGGCACCGACCAGCCCTGGTTGGCGTCCAGCCGGAGTTTTGTGTCCTGGCCGATCGCCTGGCGCACGGCCGCCACCCGCTGGACATCCAGGTCGGGGTTCTGGCCGACTTTGATTTTTATCTGGCGGTAGCCTTGCTCGACATTTTCCTTAGCGCTGGAAGCCATTTTTTCCGGCGTGTTCAGACCGGTGGTCATATCGGTTTCGAAGCTGGAGCGATATCCACCCAGTAAGCGGTAAACCGGCAGGCCGGCCGCTTTGCCGAGCAGGTCATAAAGGGCCGAATCGAAAGCAGCCACGGCGCTCGGGTTTGAATGGACGATATTTCCTATTCCGTCAATCAGGCCTTCAATATTCAGCGGGTCCTTGTCGACCAGAATCTCCCTGATGGCTCTGGCGGCGGCGATGTTGCTGTCCTGAGTTTCTCCGGTGATCGGCGGGAAGGGACAGGCTTCGCCTATTCCATAAAGACCGCTGTCGGTTATGATTTTAACCAGAACGTCATTGGCCGCATACATTGTGCCGATGGCAATGCTGAATGGCTCAAAAAGCGGAACGTCAAAAGTATATATCTCAATCTTTTTTATTTTCATTTTTTTAACTTCATCGCGAGCAGCCGCCAGTCGGGGCGAAGCCAGGCTGAGTTTTTCCGAAAAAGCGGCTGAGGCCACACCCAGTCCGAAAAACTTAAGAAATTGTTTGCGGCTGATTTTCATTTTCTCTCTCCTTTCCTTTTCTATGGGCGCTGGCCAACCTGACCAGGCGCTAACGAGGCCGCCTGACCGGGCTAAAGTCTTAAGAGACTTTTATCCCTTTGGCCTCCAGCTCGGGCTGTATTTCGGGCGACTCTCGCTGTTTTCAATTTCTGCTTTTTTAGCTCCAGGCCTAATTTGATTTTAGGAAAATCTGCCTTCAAGCTCAATAAAAACCTCGGTCTGAGCCTGAGCAAATCTTTTTCGGGGGTGGGCGGCCAGGCCCCGGGCTCTTCCGGCCTCGGCGGTTCCGGTTCTATTCGGCGGTTCCCTGGCGACTACGGTCGGGTGGGTGCGATTGAATATCGGATTGCTGCTGCTAAGCCTGCTGGCCATGGCTCTTCTTCACACCGCAGCCAACATGCTGTCCGACGTCATCGACTGGAAAAGGGGGCTCGACCGGGAAGCCACTCCGGTCAGCGGGGCGGTCGTTCGCGGGTTGCTCAGCCCTCAGCAAGTGTTGAAGGGGGTGGCGGTTCTTTTTGTTCTGGGCTCAGCCCTGGGGCTGATTTTAATCTGGCTACGGGGAATTCTTATTTTATACATAGAAATAGCAGGAATAATTTTAGGTCTAACCCATTCCCGGCCAATAACTCCGGGGCCCGGGGGTTACTCAGGTCTGAGGAGCAAAATTTTTACCGCGGTAAATAGATGTCTGAAGTCCCGGAGGGATGCGCGGCCAAAGGGCCCCTGACAAAAGGAACTGTCACCGAAACGATCAGGTTATCGACGGCGCCCAAATTTTTGACATGGTCGGCCGTTATTCTTATCATAATTCCATAGCCGGGATAGAGGAAGAAGGTGCATAACATAACAGAAGGCATTACGATCCGCTCCCGTTTAGAACTTTACGGTGTTCGGCGCGGCCCGCTGCCCTCTGGAATGCGGGCGAAAAAATGTCTCTGGACCCGGATTCCCCGGCTGTTCCTGTCTGCAAATTCTTTATGCTTACGAATATTTTGAGTCTCTAGAAAGGGGGATAACATGAACAAAACGGCGAAGATATTCTGCCTGATCTTTCTGGTCCTGATGATTGGCGGACTCGTCTCCTGCCGCAAGGAAAAAGCCAAACCCGGCGTATCTATGGAGCCGGACTGGTATCATTACATCTCGGCCCATACTTCGGGTACCGTGCCCCGCCGGGCGCGAATCCGGGTGGTTTTTGTGGAAGAAGTGGGGAAACCCGGAGAGGAGTCCGTCGGTCTTCTGGAAATAAATCCCCCGGTTCCGGGCAAGCTGGTCTGGGCAACCAACCGGGTGCTGATGCTGATTCCGAACACCGAACTCAAACCGGATACCGAATACACCGCCACCCTCAACCTCAACAAAATAATGAAACTGCCGGAGGAATACAGCAAGTTTGTCTTCAGCTTCCGAACGATCAAGCAGCTTATGGAAATGAACATTGAGGGCCTCTATCCGGAAGACGAAACCCGGCCGGAAATCCTGACTCTTAAGGGGCAGCTTCTCACCTCAGACATGGAAGAACCTCTGGCGGTGGAAAAAATACTTCAGGCCGAGCAAGAAGGGAAAAGCCTGGGAATAAGCTGGAGTCACTCGGGCGACGGGACCGGTCATTATTTTTCTGTTCGTAACATCATCCGCGGGGAAGAACAATCCAGGGTCAGACTCAGATGGGACGGCAGTCCGCTCAACATCAGCGACCGGGGCGAGCGGGAAATCGAAATTCCTCCGCTGTCTCAGTTTGACCTGTCGCTGGTGACGGCCGTCTGGGAAGACTCGCCACACATTCTCCTTCAGTTTACCGATGCTCTCGACCGGAGTCAGAAGCTTAAAGGCCTGATTGAAATTGAAGGTTATCCCCTGAACTTTGAAATCGACCAGAACAAAATCAGGGTTTACAGTCCGCGGTCTTTCCGGGGCGCGGTCGAAGTGAAAATATTCCCGGGCATCCGGAGCGTCAACCGAAGGACCTTTACCCGGGAAGAAACCAGAACGGTCGTTTTCGGGACTCCGCTGCCAAGTGTCAGATTCGTCGGGAACGGCGTGATCCTGCCGAGAAAGGAACGCCTGACAGTGCCGATTGAAGCCATCAATCTGAAATCCATTCAGGTGACTGTCTTCAAGATTTACGGCCAGAATATTCCTCAATTTCTTCAGGTGAACGACCTGGCCGGGACGCGCGAACTGGTCAGGGTTGGAAAATATCTCTGGCGCAAAACCGTCAGTCTGTCCGACGACCCTGAGGTAACTTCGCGCTGGGCCCGCTACGACCTGGACGTGACGCCCCTTTTTCAGGAGGACCCGAGCGGCATTTACCGGATAATTCTATCCTTCAACCGCGGCAATTCAACCTATCCCTGCCCGGAGAGCATCGAACCCCACAAGACGGAACCGCCCCTCGAGAGTCAGGCGGAGAGCTCTGATTACTATTATTACTGGGATGAAACTTATGGTTATCCCTACCTTCAGAATGGCTGGCTTTATAGAAACGACCCCTGCCACGACGCCTATTATAACCCCCATTTCAACCGGGAAGCAGTTGTCGGCCGCAATTTCCTGGTTTCCAACCTGGGGCTTCTGGCCAAGCTGGAAAAAAATAATCAGCTGCATGCGGTGGTCACCGACCTGAGAACGGCTCAGCCGCTTTCGGGCGCAAGAGTTGAGGTCTTCAACTATCAACAGCAATTGCTGGCTTCAGCCGACAGCGACGGAAACGGCTTTGCCGTTTTCAGCCTTAAGGAGAAGCCGTTTCTGGTGGTGGCCAGGTCCGGAAAGGAGCTCGGCTATCTCCGTCTGGGCAACGAGACGGTTATTTCTCTCAGCAGTTTTGATATCGGTGGCGAAACGGTCAACAGGGGCCTCAAGGGCTACATCTATGGCGAGCGTGGGGTCTGGAGGCCTGGCGATACTCTTTTTCTGACCTTTGCCCTTTTTGACCGGGAGAAGAGCCTGCCCGAAGACCATCCGGTGGTCATGGAATTTTATTCGCCGCAGGGACAGCTCTACCGGACCCTGAAACCGGAAAAATCGCTGGGCGGATTTTATGCTTTTAAAATTGAGACCGAGGAAAACATTCAAACCGGGCCCTGGCAGGCTAAGGTTCTGGTCGGCGGAGTGACTTTTAGCAGAACCTTCCGCATTGAAACCGTTGTTCCGAATCGGCTGAAGATTGATTTTCAAACAGGCAGGGAAATTATCACCAGGAAAGACCGGCCGCTGCAGGCGACACTATCGGCTCAATGGCTCCATGGAGCCACAGCACCCAACCTGAAGTTTGACGTAACGGTTAATCTGACTTCGCGAAAAACGGCCTTTGCTGATTTTCCGGACTTCGTTTTTGACGACCCCTCGAGAGAACAGATTTCGGGTGAGGAGACGACGGTAAAAGGTCAGCTTGACCAGCAGGGAAAGGCCCTGGTGAAACTGGGGCTGGAAACCTCGGTTGAGGCTCCCGGTTCCCTGACGGCCGGTTTTGTGACCAGGGTTTTTGAGGAATCGGGCGATTTCAGCATAGATACCTTCAGTCAGGTTTTCCATCCCTATGACCACTATGTTGGGATCAAGGTCCGTGGCGAGCAAAAGGGTTACGGCTATCTGGAAACCGGCAAAGACCAGGAGGTCGAGGTGGTGGTGGTTGACAGCCGGGGCAAACCGGTTTCAAACAGGAAAGTAAGAGTTTCGCTCTACAAAATCGGCTGGAGATGGTGGTGGGAAAGGGAAGGCCAATCGCTCGCGGACTATATGTCCAAGCCTTACACCCGGCCGATCGCCAGCGGCGAGGTGGTCATCGAAAACGGCCGGGCCGTCTGGAAGTTCAACCTCAGGGCTGAGGACTGGGGCCGGTATTTCATCAGAGCTGAAGATATGGAGGGCGATCACACCACCGGACTGACGGTCTACGTAGACTGGCCCGACTGGACCGGTCGTTCGCGGGCAGCCGGCGGGGAGGCCGCGACTCGACTGGTTCTGGCCTCTGATAAAACCAGCTATCTGGTGGGCGAGAAAGCGGTGATTTATATTCCGGAGACGGTTCAGGGGCGGGCCCTGGTTTCGGTTGAGACCGGAAATTCGGTTCTTCAGAAAATGTGGATCATGACCCAGAAGGGACAGAACCGGATCGAGATTCCGCTGACCGTAAAAATGTCGCCTAACGTCTATGTCCACGTCACCCTGATTCAACCTCACAGCGGCAAGGTGAGCGACACGCCGATCAGGATGTATGGCGTTATTCCGATCATAGTGGAGGACCCGAATACCAGGCTGGAACCGGTGGTGGGTGTTCCCCAGGAGATAAAGCCCGGGGAAAAATTCAGGATTCAGGTGAGCGAAAAGAATCAGCGGAGGATGTTTTATACGGTGGCCGTGGTCGACGAAGGCCTGCTGGCCCTGACCAGGTACCGGGCTCCAGATCTGCGGCAGGAATTTTACAAAAAAGAAGCCCTGGGCATAATCACCTGGGACCTCTTTGACCAGGTGGCTGAAGCTTACGGGGCGGAACTCAGCCGGATACTGGCTCTTGGAGGAGACGGGAGTCTCGAAGGAAAGGCCGAGGCCAGAAAGCCGAGACGTTTTCCGCCGGTGGCCATGTTCGCCGGTCCGTTTGAGCTGAAGCCCGGGGAGACCGCCGGCCATGAATTCCTGATGCCGCAGTACTTCGGTCAGGTCAGAGTGATGGTGGTCGCCGGCCAGGAAGGCGCCTACGGAGTGGCTGAAAAAGCCGTCTATGTCCGGCGCGACCTGATGGCCCTGGCCACCCTGCCCCGGATTTTGCGGCCGGGCGAGCTGGTGACCATGCCCATAACTTTGTTTATTACCCGGCCCGAGCTGAAGGAGGTTGAGGTCAGCCTCCAGACCAACGAGCTCTTCCAGGTGGTCGGCGAAAACAGAAAGAAGGTTGAATTTTCAGGGGCGGGCGAGCAGATGGTCTATTTTGAACTGAAGGTGGCCGACAGCACCGGTCAGGGAGCGGTCAGCTACCAGGCCCGGGCGGGTTCGGAGACAGTGAGCGGAAGAATCGACATTGAAGTTTTGAGTTCCAATCCTTCGATCACCAGAATGGCCGATTATGAAGTAAAAGCCGGGAAAAGCCTGAAGGAAAAAATTGTGCCTTTCGGGCTCAAAGGCACCAACTCGGTGGTGGTTGAAGTTTCGCCGGTTCCCAATCTCCGGCTGGAAAAAAGGTTGAACTTTCTGATTCAGTATCCGCACGGCTGCCTGGAACAGACGCTGTCGGTCGCTTTCCCCCAGCTTTACCTTAAAAATCTGGTGCGCTTGACTCCGGACCAGAGCAGGGAAATAGAGCTCCACGTTCGGGCAGCGGTTGAAAAGATGAGGAAATTCCAGATGCCGGGCGGCGGTTTCAGTTACTGGCCGGGCGGGCACGAATCTCATCACTGGACCTCCACCTATGCCGGCTGGTTTCTGCTGGAAGCTTCACGCGCCGGATATTACGTGCCGGCTGAGATGCTGGCCGCCTGGAAGGATAATCAGAAGCGGCTGGCCAACGCCTGGATTACCGGCGGGTCTTATGATCAGTTGATCCAGGCCTTCAGGTTGTTCGTTCTGTCCCAGGCCAGGGAACCGGATACCGGGGCCATGAACCGGCTGCGAGAAAAACAGGGCTTGAACAGCCTGACCTCTTGGTTGCTGGCCGCCGCCTTCTATCTCAACGGTCAACTGGAAGCAGCTGAAGAACTGGCGGGAAAAACCAGACTGGAATTTGATAGGTACCGGGATTCGGAGCTGACTTTCGGTTCTGAGCTCAGGGATAAAGCCCTGGTCGCTCACTGCCTGAGCCTGATTGGGAAAGGGGATAAGGCCAAACCGCTGATAAAAGAAATTTCCGAAATAACCTCTTCCGACCTCTGGCTGAACACCAACGAGACCGCCATGGTGCTATTAGCTCTCTCGAGTTATTATGGAACGGCCGGCGCCGAAGGCTATGCTTTCAAGTTGGGATGGGACGAAAAGAGTCCGGAAAAAATTTCCTCCTCCCGGCCGGTGGAAAAAAGGTCGTTGGCCGATTTCCCGCTTGAGGGGCGGACCCTTGTCTTCAATAACGACGGCACCGTTCCGCTTTATCTCTGTGTTTATACCCGGGGAATTCCGCCGGCCGGCCTGGAGGAACCGCAGGAGCGCGGAATTAAGGTTAAAGTGACTTTCCGCGACCTGAAGATGAACCCGGTCGATATCAGTTCGGTGCTCCAGGGTTCGGATCTCCTGGCCGACATTGTGGTCGAAAACGACAGCCCGCGGCCGCTTGAAAATCTGGCCCTGACCTGCCTGGTGGCCTCTGGATTCCAGATCAAAAATCCTCTGTTCAGCCCGGACGGAAAAGCCGTCAGCTGCGATTACCAGGATGTCAGGGATGACCGGGTCTATACCTATTTCAAGCTGAGAAGAGGAGAGAAAAAGACGTTTTTGATTACTCTGAACGCTTCCTATGTCGGGCAGTTCTATCAGCCCGGCTTTCTGGTGGAGGCCATGTACGACGATTCGGTGCAGGCCAACACCAAAGGGCAATGGATAAAAATCGTCAGGCAGTAAAGATGGAAAAAACAGCAGGAATGACCTGGCAGGCTGGGAGTAAAAAAGAACCACAGCCGAAAAAAAAGCCAAAAAGAAATGTTAATGAGGAGTAAATGAAAGGAGCACAGGCCGGGGCAAATAAGAGGAGGGCTTTGAAGTTCGGAAGGAAAATCAAATAGCTCCGCAGGCAACTAAAAAAAGTTAAGCCCATGAAAATGTTAAAAGAGTTTACGGCGGAGTGATAAACAGAAAAAAGAAAACAAGGAGAAAAAAGAAGAAAACAAAGAATATTAGTCGAAAGAATAACGGTAATTAGTCTGGCTGATGAAGAGATGAAAATAAGAAACAGAAAGAAGAAATGGCGGCTGGCGGCAGCGGCCCTGCCGGCCCTGGCCTTCTTAGTTTATCTGCTGTGGCCTCCTGGCCCGCTTTTTGACCGGCCGCTGTCTCCGGTTCTTTTTTCTGAGGACGGACAGCTTCTCGGAGCCAGGCTGGCTGCCGACGGTCAGTGGCATTTTCCCAGGGACAGGAAAGTTCCGGACAAGTATTTTCAGGCAGTTCTGCAGTTTGAAGACCGAAGATTCTACCTCCATCCCGGAGTTGACCCGGTGGCGATGGTGAGGGCGGCCTGGCAGAACCTCAAGGCCGGTCGCATAAAGAGCGGTGGCAGCACCATCACCATGCAGTTAGCCAGACTAACCATTGGCAGCGGTCGGCGGACGGTCGGCCGGAAGCTCAAGGAATCCCTCCTGGCCTTAAAGATTGAGCTCCGCTATTCCAAGCGAGAAATTCTCGAGCTGTTTGCCTCTAACGCTCCTTTCGGTCGCAATCTGGTCGGCCTCGATGCGGCCTCCTGGTTTTATTTCGGGCGCCACCCGGAGGATTTGAGCTGGGCCGAAGCCTGTTTCCTGGCTGTGCTGCCGAAGAATCCCGGCCTGGCGGCCGATGAGAATGGAATGTCGAATATCAGAAGAAAGCGCGATCGGCTGCTGGAGAAGCTGAGACGACGGGGCCTCATCGATGAAATTAAGTTGAAGCTGGCTCTGAGCGAGCCGCTGCCCGCCGGCTTGAGGCCGGTGCCCAGAGAAGCTGAACATCTGCTTGAAACTCTGGCCAAGGACGGCCGGGTCAAAACGCCGTTCCGGTCTTTTATCAAGGCCGAATTGCAGAGAAGAATTTCAGCCAGGGCGGAAGTTTACGGAGAAAAATTGCTCAATCGCGGGATACGCAATCTGGCCGCGGTGGTGATCGATAATCGGAAGGGGGCCGTGGTCGCCTATGTGGGTAATGTCGGAGCGCACAGAAATTTTGACTCGGCCCAGTTTGTTGATGTCGTCCAGAGCCCGAGAAGCACCGGCAGCATTCTCAAGCCCTTCCTTTATGCGGCCATGCTTCAGGAGGGTTTTATAACGCCCGAGATGCTGATACCTGATATTCCCACGCGCTACCAGGGATTCAGGCCGAAGAATTTTGACCGGCAGTTCCGGGGTGCGGTGTCGGCCCGGAGGGCTCTGGCCTGGTCGCTGAACGTCACCGCCGTCCGGATGCTTCACGACTTCGGGATTCCCCGGTTCAAGAATCTGCTCGCCGGCTGGGGGATGAGCACGCTTTTCCGTCCGGCCGACGATTATGGCCTGAGCCTGATTCTCGGAGGCGCAGAAGGTAAACTCCTGGAGATAGCCTCAATCTACGCCGGGATCGGCCGGCAGGCGATGGGACTGGAAGGCGCCGGGGAAAAAATCAAACTTCTCCAGGATGAAAAATCTCAGACCACCGGGCTGGCCAGGCTCAGCCGGGGGGCTGCCTACCTGACGCTCGAAGCCCTGACCGAGGTCAACCGACCGGACGAGGAGGGGTTCTGGAGGAATTTCAGTTCATCGCGCTGGGTGGCCTGGAAGACCGGGACCAGCTTCGGGTTGAAAGATGCCTGGGCGGTCGGGGTTACTCCGAATTACACCGTCGGGGTCTGGGCCGGAAACGCCGACGGCGAGGGGCGGCCGGAAATAACCGGAGTGGCCGCGGCTGCGCCTTTTTTGTTCGAGGCGCTGGCTCTGCTGGATACAGGCGGGGAAATTCCGCTGCCGGATCGACATCTCAAACGGGTGGAAATCTGCGCCGATTCCGGTTATCTCCCGGGAGACCTGTGCCCGAAAAAAACCATCTGGCTGCCGGCAGAAAACTATTTTGACCGGGGTTGCGCCTTCCATCAACTGGTTCATCTTGACCCTTCGGGGAGATACCGGGTGGACAGCCGGGTGGAATCGGTGGCTAAAATGCGGCATCAGTCCTGGTTTGTGCTGCCTCCGGTGCAGGAATATTATTACCGCGCTTATCATCCTGAATACAAGCCGCTTCCTCCATTCAAGAGCGGCCGGGCGCGGGAAGCCGAGGTGGCCGAGGGGGCCCGGGTCATGAACTTGATTTATCCCGAGCCGGGAACCGCGGTTTACATTCCGATCGATCTGGACGGCCGGCCGGGAGAGGTGGTTCTGGAAGCCGTCCACCGGCAGCCCGGGGCGGTCATCCACTGGCACCTGGATGAGGAGTACCTGGCCAGCACCAGGCATTTCCATCAGGTAACCTGCAATCCGACGCCGGGAGAGCATGTGCTGGTGCTGGTGGATAATGAGGGACGCCGACTTGCTCGAGCTTTTACCGTCATCAGCCGGGGAGAAGCCGGGTCCAGGAAGGTCGCTGACTCCAGCCGTTAGGCGGGGAAATTCGACTGGAACTGTTTTACGCTGCTTGCGGACCGGAGACCGGACCCGACGCATCGATAGACAGGGAAAAATTGAGAGCGCTGTTATCGCTTAAAGAAACAAAATTCCCGTTGCTCAATCATCAGGTCATTCTTTAAGCGGGACGTTGTCTATATTAATTTATTTAACAGGATTTCGGGAGCTTTTCTCTGGCGTAGAATTTGATAAAATTGCCGGGAAAATGAATTTTTGGAAAAGAACGAAAAAAGGTGCTTAAGAAATGACTGAAATGGAGGAAAAAGGCCGGCTCAAGACCTGGTTGATTGCGGCCAGACCCTGGGCTCTTCCGGCCTCGGCGGTTCCGGTTCTATTCGGCGGTTCTTTAGCGGCTACGGTCGGGTGGGTCCGATTGAATATCGGATTGCTGCTGCTAAGTCTGCTGGCCATGGCTCTTCTTCACACCGCGGCCAACATGCTGTCCGATGTCATCGACTGGAAAAGGGGGCTCGACCGGGAAGTCACTCCGGTCAGCGGGGCGGTCGTTCGCGGGTTGCTCAGCCCTCAGCAAGTGTTGAAGGGGGCGGCGGTTCTTTTTGTTCTGGGCTCAGCTCTGGGTTTGATTTTAGTCTGGCTACGGGGAATTCTTATTTTATACATAGGAATAGCAGGAATAATCCTGGGTCTGGCTTATCCCTGGCTTAAAGCCCTGGCCCTCGGTGACCTGGTAGTTTTTGTGAACTTCGGCCTTCTGGGCTCGCTGGGAGCCTGGGTGGTTCAGACCGGCCAGTTTTCCTGGCTGCCGGTGATGTGGGCCGTGCCTCAAGGAATGCTGGTGGTTGCGATTCTACATGCCAATAACTGGCGTGACTCCATCACCGACCGCGAGAAGAAGGTCATTACCTTCGCCTCGCTTCTCGGCGACCGCGGTTCGCTTGTTTATTTCGGAAAACTCATATTCGGTTCGCAGGTTCTGATGGCCGGGTTTGTCCTGGTGCCGCGCCTTTTCAATCTGGATTTTCCTTCCCTGCCTCTGACGATGCTTATCGTTGTCCTGGCTCTCCCCGAAGCCTTAAAGCTCTGGCGGAAAGCCCGGAGCCGGCGCCAGCCCGCACATCCGTTCGACTTTATAACGCTCGACGGCGGCTGCGCCCGCTATGCTCTGACCTTCGGCCTTCTTTCGGTGGCCGGCCTGTGGCTCGGTCAGGTATTACCCCTGCTCCAGTGATTGGTGACAATGATGAAGCGGGGCGGCCCGGCGTTAGCCCTCCGGCCGGATAAAAAGGAAGCGCTTCAGGGCGCCGGGCGGAGAGAGATGGTAAATCGGCTGCGGTAACAGTTGCTAACTTCGCCAGTTAAGACCTCATGAACACAAAGCGGCAATAATTGCGAAAGGAGAGAATGAACTTCGTCTCTTCCACCCACCCGGCTCAGGAGGTTTTCGGCGGCGATGAATTTTTCGGGAAAATGTAAAGTTTTTTTGTTAAGATAGAAGTCAGAAAAGAAAACAGGGCAGACGAATCTTTGAGTGAGGCCTTCGGGAAAAATGAAGCCGCTTAATGTAAGTCATGTTTCAATTTACATTATGACGCTGGCCGTGGCTTTATACTTTTTCCTGATTTTTTCCGGAGTATTCCCGGAGACCCTGGACCTGTGGTCGCTTCTGGCCGGCGGGTTGATGGTGTTTCTGATCCTGGCTGTCCGGTTCGACCCGCTTTTCAGCAAGTTAATCTATGGAGATTTTCGGGAAAAAACCTGGAAAGCTCTGGCCACGGGAGTGGTTTCAGCCCTTTTGCTGTACGGAGTTTTTCTGGCCGGCAATTTCTTTCTCAAAAAAATCTTCCCGGCCGGCAGCGAGCATCTGGCTTCCATCTATAATTTGAAATACGGCAGCAGCCAGTTGAGGATCGGTTTGTTTCTGGCGCTGATGATAGGTCCGGGAGAAGAACTTCTCTGGCGGGGCTGGCTGCAGAGACACTGGTCAGCCCGGCTGGGAAAAATTGCCGGCTTCCTGGGGGTGTCGCTGCTCTATGCCCTGGTGCATCTGTCGAGCCGCAATCCGGCGCTGGTGCTGGCCGCTTCTGTGTGCGGATTATGGTGGGGCTTTCAGTATTGCCGGTTTAACTCGCTTCTATCGAATGTGGTTAGCCACACCCTCTGGGACCTTCTGGTTTTTATCTTCATTCCGTTTTCTTGACCGGATTCAATTCAAAAGAGGGCGGGCTCAACTGCCACGGCAAAGCCAGTCGATCCTGCAGCCCGGGAGTTGAATGGCCTGACGGGATAAATACTAACTGTGGGGAAGAATATAAAAAAGGTCACAAAATTATTGTTATCAGGGCCTGATCATCAGGCCGGGAACCCAGGAGAATTAATAAAGGAACAATTCATCTTCCCACAGTAAAACTTGGGGTATCACTGACCTTCTGACCGGAGAAGAATGAGTCCAGTGCCAGGACCCGTGAAACTCCTGGCTTAAATTCAAAATGAACGAAAATTTGCTGACAGTCCTTTTCCTTTATGCTTTAGCTATCGGCTCTTTTATAGAGATTCCCGCTTTATAGATCCTCTTCCGCGAAGCAGTTGAGCCCGACAGACTTACCGGAGAGAAAGAGCTATTCAAATCAATAAATTATGGCCGCCAGCGCTCGTAATTCACCAGCTCAGACAGATCCTTTCGTTTTTTCGGTGCGGGCTGATCAGCCGGATAGCCCAGAGGAGTAAAAGCCAGCGGCTCGACTTCCGGCGGAAGCGAAAAGATTTCCCGTGCGACGGCCGGGTCAAATGCGCCCACCCAGCAGGTGCCGAGTCCTTCATTGGCCGCCGCTAAAATCAGATGGTCCATGGCGATGGTAGCGTCCACGTCTGCGTAGTTTTTCCCGTCGCGGCGCTTCCAGGCAGCTTCCGGAATGGTCACAAGGCCGATTACCAGCGGCGCCTGGGTAAACCACTCCCGATGATAAAGCCGCTTCAATTCCTCCTCGCGTCCGCGGCTGTTTATGACCAGCAGGCGAAAGGGCTGACGATTGGCAGCGGTTGGAGCCAGTCGGGCGGCCTCCAGGACTCTCTGCAATTTTTCCGGTGGAACTGGATCCGGACGATAAGCCCTCACGCTGTAGCGATGCTTGATCAGTTCGTTGAATTCCATTTTTGCCTCCCTGTTTCTCTCTTCTTTTTTTATTTTTTTATTTATTTTGTTGTGATGCCTATCTGAATTTATATTAAATTTTTTTTGCGAAATTTCATATAGCTTATTTTAGCTTAACCTTTATGGTTCATAGCCCGAGTAATTGATCAAGAGAGAAATATTCGGCCGGATAACTATGAGATTTCATCGGCTAAGAGAGGGGTTTAGAAGCACAGCCTCAAAGTGAGAATAAAGGAAATATCTTCTCAGCGTTTTGGTCAGCCCTGACTCTAACCAAACGAGGAAGCCTCTTTGTTTCCTTGACCGTCGGCAATTAAGGCCGGAGGGTAGCGCGGACTGTCTCCTGCCAGCCGCAGCGGAAGGAGTTCCCCGCGGGGAGATGGGTGGAGCGAGGACGGGAGGGGGCGGGCCGTGACAGATCCCTCTGACTAATCCGAGCTGTCACGGAAACAGAAAGGCCCTCACAAAAAGGAAATTTTTTTAATTTTCTCTCATTCATGAAGTCTAATATTTTCTTATCTAACCGGGAGAAGGTCTTCGTTTATTAAGGCACTGGCCAGGACACCTTTCGGTTCATTGCTTGCTACCTGCTATGAAATCTTCACTTGCTCCGCTTTTTCTCAGGCCAGATTTCCTTCATGGTGAAATCAACCCAGAACAGGTCAGTGGTGTTGGTGGCCACTTCCAGAACGGCCCGGCTGATGACCGCCGGCGGGTCGGGAAGTTTTTGCCACCAGCGCCGGTCGGACGGATAGCCAAATTGAAATCCCACCGGCGAGGGATAAAACCACCAGGCCCATCTGGAAAATTCCAATACAATTTCATCTAAGGATTTGAAAATCTGGCTGTCGTCTATAAAAGCCAGTCCTTCCCTATAAGTCGGCGGAAGCTTATCCTTCTCCAGGTGCTTCAGGAGAGAAGGCCGCGGACAAAGCCGACTGACTCGGCCACACCCGGCAGCGGGTCCTTTTCGTCCTTTTCAAATTCAAAGGACAGAACGCCGCGGTACTCGATTTCGATTATGGTCTTGAGGAAGGATTTGATGTCGATGACACCCCGGCCGATTTCCACTGTCTGGCCTCCGGCCCCGACCTCGGAAACGTCCTTCAGGTGAATATCAAGCAGACGGCCAGAGAACTTTCTGGCGGCTTCTGCCGGATCGACGCCTGCTCTGACGGCGTGGCCGATGTCCAGGCACAGACCAACCCCAGGATCCAGATTTTTAAGTCTTGCCTGGGCGTCGGCCGGCGTCGGATAAAACCTGTCTCCTGGTCCGTGATTGTGAATCGCTATGAAGATTCCCGTTTCCCTGACTTTCTGGCTAATGAGCGGAAGAAGCTTCGGGTCGGGAGAGGCGATTATCATCCCCAGGCCGGCCGTTCTGGCGTAAGAAAAGGCACGCTCGACATCTTCAGGTTTTTCCAGGTAAACCACTCCGCAGCCGTAAAGGTCAAGCCCGGCCCGGCGCACTTTTTCGGAGGCCTCTCTGATTTCAGCCGCCGAAGAATCGAGCGGCAGATGAATGTCTTTAAGGGCGAGCTTTTCCAGACCCAGCCGCAGGGTCATGGCAATTGTTTGCTCGAGGCTGAAAGCCCGGAAGGTATAGGAAGCCAGCCCCAGAGAAAAGCCGTACTTTTTCTCGGGCTTCCAGTCCCGGGCCTGGATTGATTTTTTCTCGCCCGCCCGGACGAGCGCCGAAGGACCAAGCAGGAGCAGAGCCGCCGCAGGCAGATTATTTTTTAAGAATTTTCTTCGACTTATATAAAACATGGGGCCTCCCTGTTTTCACTTTATCTGCCGGCGGATTTCCCGCCGCCAGATTGGCCGGGGCGGAAAAGGGCTTAAATACATCCGGCCCCTTCCTGTAAATTATCAAGCTTTCGAGGGCTGCGTCGCAAAATAATATATCTCATAAATAAGGTAAAAATGAAAAATATTTGTTCAAAACGATGACCACAGGCGACCCTCCGGGCCAGGTTCCTGACTTTATGGCTCCCGGTTAACTGAACATAAATACTTCCCTTGCAGTCAGGTCAGGGACTTTTCAAAACATCTAAAAGACACCTCTTTTGTTTCAACCTGAGGCTGCGTTTCAAAACTCCGCTCCAGGTTCTGTGAGATAATGGAGTTATTCGCGAGGCTTTTTTAAATAACCGGCCGGACGACGAAATTCAATTGCCTGCCTTTTTCTCGGTCTTAAATTAGCAACGGGCTTTTTCGGAGTTTTCGGAGCTGGAAATCGGGCCCTGCATTCCGGCCTTAAATATTCCATGGACGACGGCGCGGATAGTCCAGCAGGCGGTTGGCTTCGTCGTCTCCGACGAACTGCTCCCGGTCCGGGGCCCAGCGCAACTTCCTTCCCAGCTTCATGGCCAGGTGGGTGATGATGCACAGGCTGTTCGAACGGTGGCCCACTTCAACCGGCGCGGCCGGGTCCCTTCTGGTTCTCATGCACTCAAGAAAATTCTTCATATGGTTGGTGCTCCGGTAAAGTTGAACGGAGCCGGTTCCGGGCTGGTAGCTCAACCAGGCGGGATTGGAGCCCTCTATACCTTCTCTCCTGACAAACAGCCAGCCTTCCGAACCCTCGAAGCGAACGCCGGAAGGGTCGCCGCTTTCCAGGGAAAGGATGACTCCGTCGGAATAGACGGCTTCGGCCTGAAACCGGGTATGGACGTTGAACAATCCTCGCTCTGGAAACTCAGCCCGGGCTTCAATGGCCACGGGGCCTGTTCTTTCGCTGTCGTGTCCCCACTGAGCGATATCGAGCATGTGGGCTCCCCAGTTGGTTATCATCCCGCGGCAGTAAGGTTCAATCTGCATCCAGCCCGGGCGGTCATAGCTCATCTGCGGATGAACCCGGTCCTCGGCGTAGGGCGCTTCAGGAGTAGGACCCAGCCAGAACTCATAATCGAGATTGGGCGGCACCGGCATCGGCCGGGGGTCGCCGCGCCCGCTATCTTCTGGCAGGCGGACTTTTATCGTCTGAAGCTGTCCTAAAAAACCGTTGCGAACGATTTCGCAGGCCTTAAGAAAATAGATCGACGACCGCTGCTGGGAACCCGTCTGAAAAACAAGTTTTTTCTCGCGCACCGCCCGCACCAGCTTCTGGCCTTCGATCAGGGAATAGGTCAGTGGCTTTTCCAGATAGATGTCTTTTCCGGCCCGGGCCGCCGCCAGGGCGACAGTCCCGTGCCAGAAATCAGGCACCGAAATCACCACCCCGTCAATATCCTTTCTGGCCAGCAGTTCCCGAAAATCGTGGTAGGCTTTGATGGAACGATAGTTGTTGAGCCCGAGTTCAAGGGCGTATGTTTTCTCAGCCAGCCAGAGGGCATTGTCCAGCCGGTGGCGGTCGAGGTCGCAGACGGCCACAACTCTGGCTCCGACTTCCAGCCCGCGGTTGATTAATTCCAGCATATTGGCCTGTCCCTGCCGTCCGAGGCCGATGCAGCCGAGTTGAAGCTCATCGTTTGCCGCCGGCTTCCTTAAAACCGAAGACGGGACGATCAGGGGAGCGATTACCGATGCGGAAGCTGTTTTAATGAATTCCCTTCTTTTCATGCTTTTATTTTAATTCAATCGGGCACAATACTCATTCATTAATTTTCTTTTCTAAAGAAAGCGAAAAACGAAGGAGCGCTCTCAGTTGAAATACAGTGAGAGGCCCGGAGTGCCCGAAGGCAAAATAAAAAACGCCACCCAAAAAGCGTCCGCGAAGCAGGAGGCCGCCAGGCTCTATGAGCCGCGATTTATAATTGAAAGAAGTCAATAATTTAGAAAAAGCCGGCCTTTGGAGCTTACAGACAGGGTCGCCAAACCCGGGCTTTTAAAGCTTCAAAGAATTGAGGTAAAATCTTATACCTTGCGCAGGTTGAGCCGGGTCGGGTAACACCCGATGAAAATGGCAGGTGATTTTTTTGGGGAAAGAAAATGGAAAAGCCAAGACGCCTCGTTGAGACCTGTTGGTTTGAGGTTCTGAGCTTTGAGTCCGACTACCTCGGACGGGCCCATCTTTCGGCGGTGATGAATTATCTTCAGGATGCCGCCCGCCGCCATGCGATGCGGGAAGGCTTTTCAGTTTTTGAGCTGGCGGAGAAAGGGCTGACCTGGGTGGTGTCCCGCTATCATGTGATTCTAAACCGCTATCCGCAACTCGGCCAGAAAGTTGTCGTTAATACCTGGGCTTCGGGAAAGCACGGCTATTACGCTCTTCGAGATTTTGAGATGATGGATGAGAGAGAGGAAAAAATAGCGGCTGCCACCAGCTCCTGGATGATTATCGACCTCAACAGCCGACGCCCGGTGAAAGTCGAAGACCTGTTTCCCGATGAGCTGATTCTGGAAAAAAGAGCTCTGGAGGATGATTTCCCGACGCTGCCGATCGTGGAGCGCCTCGACCACAAGACTCAATTCCGAGTCCTGTTTGAAGACCTGGACTACAATCGCCATGTGAATAACGTGGTTTATTCGCGCTGGGCGGTGGAGGGGATGCCGCGGGAGATGCTCTTTTCCGGCCGGCCGGCGGAGCTGGAGATAAATTACCGCTCGGAAGCCTTCCTCGGGGAGGAGATAGAGGTCATCACCCAGAATCCGGAAACGCCCGGCGGGCACTGGGTTCAGCAAATATACAATCTGACCACCGGCAAAGAGGTGGCCAGGATCAGGTCCCGCTGGAAGTCATACGGTCCGGATAACGGATGATGACGAGGACGGAAGCTGGAACAAGAGCGGGAGGAATGGGAAAGCAGCAAGATTGGGAAAGAAAGGATGAGGAGACGATGAAAAAAGAAAAAGTCCTGAAGCTGAGTGAACTGATAAAGCCGCTTAAAAACTCACTGCAGGAAAAGAAAAAGGCTGCCGCCCGACGAACGGCGAGCAAAGCGAGTGCTCGGCCCAAAATTAAAGCGAAAAAAGCTGAGAGTAAAAAAGCTGGCCTTGAGACAAAAAGCGAAAAACTCGGAACAGAGTCGCGGCTGGATAGACCTGTCCGGAAGGCGGGCGATGTGATTCCGGTCTCTCGAAGAGAAACGCCGGCTCCGGATGAGGCTAAATGGGGACTGGTGCTGATGGGTGGCGGTACCAGGGCGCTGGCTCATATCGGCGTTCTGGAGGCCCTTCTGGAAAACGACCTTATGCCGCCTATCATCACCGGCACCTCGATGGGGGCGGTTATCGGCGGTCTGTTTGCGGCCGGCTATTTTCCCCCTGAACTTGAAAAGCTCAGCCGGCAGCTTTCTTACAGCCGCCTGAGTCAATTGCGCCGGTCGCGGATTCCGATTCCCGACAGGCTGGTCGATTATCTGATGGTCGAATCTTACCAGAAGCGGCTTCTGAGGCGGATGGGGCTGGAGAAAGAAGACCGGCTGGAGAAGCAGCTCCAGGAAATGGTTGGCGATATAAACATTGAAGACCTTTCTGTCCGCTTCGGCTGCAACGCGGTCGACCTGGTGAGCGGTCGGGAAGTTAATTTTACCAGCGGTCCCCTTTATCAGGCCCTGCGGGCCAGCCTGGCTTTTCCCTTTGTGATTGAACCCGCCCGTCTTCCTGGGCAGTTGCTGGTTGACGGCGGGTTGCTCAATAACTGCCCGGTGCGGCTGGCCCGGGAACTCGGAGCGACCGGCGTCCTGGTGCCGGATGTCCATCGGCCGCTTAAGAAAATGCCGGCGGCCGGCTTCACTTCAGCCTTCATCATGGTCCACCGGATGGTGCAGGTGGTTCTGGCCGATTCCACCGAAAGCAAACTGCCGGAAGCCGACCTGATCCTTAAAATTAATCCCGGGGTTGACACCTTTGATTTTATTCGGGCAGCCAGGGTAATTAACCTGGGCAGGAAAATAACCCGGGACAATATTCAGGCGATAAAGGAAATGGTCAGCCGGTTGAGCGGGAAAGACCGGTCAGAAAGCTAGAGATTTTGCGCAGGGTTATTCTGACTGCCCGCGAGCAACTTTTCAGTCGGGCGGTAGTTTCTCTTGAAGAGAGGTTTTCCGAAAGTTAATAGCCGGGCTGAAGGTTTAGCACGCCCATCCCGCTCCGGCTTCGCTCTGAGAAACCGGAACGGGCAATCGGCCGATAAAAGTGATAAAATGATAAAATCAAACTGAAAACTGAATATGGGGTGAAACAGATTCGGTCCTGCCCTGTTCGGCGGGTTCGAGAAATGGAAGAATAAAGGAAAAAGAAAAGACTCAGGCCGGGAGGTCAGGGATAAAGGTCGGCTTCATCCTGCCGGCTAAATGACCACAGCCAGAAGAGAACGGACGGAGGATACTTAATGAAGACAATCTCAATAAAGTCGGGCCAACGGATGACGGGCGCTGCCTGTCTGGTTCTGTTATTGGCTTTTCTTTGGCTTGAAGGAGCTGCCTATCCGTTAAGCGGAGCCCCGGCGCCGGAAGCTCAGAAGAAGACTTCCTCCAAAAAGCAGAGCCGGGAGAAACTCCCCCCGATTCCTGAAAATTACCGGAAATGGCTGGAAGAAGAGGTGGCCTATATCATAACGCCGGTGGAGAAGGAAATCTTCCTGAAGCTTAAAACCGACCGGGAAAGGGACCTGTTCATTGAGGCTTTCTGGAAACATCGTGACCCGATTCCCGAGACAACTGAGAATGAATTTAAGAGCGAGCATTACCGGAGAATCGATTATGCCAATAAATATTTTGGCCGGGAATCCCCCAAGCCGGGCTGGAAGACCGACCGGGGGCGATTTTATATCATCCTGGGACCGCCCAACGATATCCAGCGCATCGACAGCAAGTCAGAGGTTTATGACACCGAGATCTGGTTCTATCAGGGAAAAACCGACCTGGGCCTGCCGCCCGGCTTTAATGTCCTGTTTTTCCGGGAGAAGGGCACCGGAGAATTCCGCCTTTACAGTCCGACCAACGACGGTCCGCAGGCGCTGCTGACCGGCTACTGGGGAGACCCGGCTGACTATATGTCCGCTTACCAGAAATTGCGTGAAATAGAGCCCACCCTGGCCAACGCTTCCCTGTCGTTGATTCCAGGAGAAGAAAACACCGCTCTGGGGCGGCCTTCTCTTTCCTCCGACCTGCTGCTCCGCCAGATTGAAGCCACTCCTCAGAGAATGGTTGAGGATAAATACGCCCGCAAGTTTTTTGAGTATAAAGACCTGGTGGAAGTTGAATATAGCGCCAATTATCTTGACAGCGATTACCTGGTCAAAGTTCTGAAAAGCCCGGCCGGCTTTTATTTAATCCACTATACCATTGAACCCAAGCGATTGTCGGTCAACCAGTACGACAACCGCTTCGCCACCAACCTTAAACTCAACGGCACCCTGAGCACTCTCGACGGGAAAATCGTCTATCAGTTTGAAAAAACCTATCCGGTTCAGATGAACGAGGCCCAGATGAGGGAAAGGCAGAGCCTGCCGGTGGCTATATATGACGTACTGCCCTGCGTTCCCGGAGATTATAAGCTTTCGGTGCTGGTAAAAAACGATGCCTCCAAGGAATTTACCAGCCTGGAACAGACGATCAGGATACCGGGAAAGGGCGGAGTGGAACTGTCCTCTCCGATTCTGGCCTATAAGGTAAGTCCGGCCGAGGCTGCCGGCGGAAGGGTCAAGGCTTTTCTGGTCGGGGGAAATCAACTCTATCTTCAGGCCAGCCGGGTGTTTACCGCCCGGGATCAACTGGCGGTGGTGTTGCAGCTTTACGGTCTGACCCTGGCCCTCAGGGATAAGGCCGGCCTGCGGTTCCAGTTTTTCAAGGAGACCGAAACCTTCAAGGAAAAAGTCGTGCCGCTGACCGAGATCCCGACTCTGCCCGAAGTGGTGCAGATTTTCTCTCTGAGCGACTTCCCGCCGGCTCATTATTTCCTGAATGTCAGCCTGATGGTGGACGGGAAGGAGCAGGTTACCACCAGGGAAGAATTTGACCTTACCTTCATGGATAGTCTGCCGCGGCCCTGGATCCTGTCAAGAGTTCTGCCGCCGCCTGATAGCCCTTATTACGGCCACATTCTCGGCACTCAGCTTTACAACCTGGGCCGCCTGGGCGAGGCCAGGTCAATCCTGGAGCAGGCGCTGTCTGCCGAGCCGCAAAACGAAGAACTGAGCCGTCAACTGGCCCAGGTCTATCTTGAACAGCGAGAATTCGCCAGGGCGGCCGGCCTGATCGAAAATTTCATCGCCGGTGAAAAGCAGGCCACCTATGAAACCTATCTTGTGGCCGGGAAAGCTTTCTACCATCTGGGTGAATACCAGAAGGCGATTGATGTCCTGGACCGGGCGGTAAATGTTCACGGGACCAATATCGCTCTGCTAAACCTTTTTGGCGATTGCTACCTGGGCCTGGGTAAAAAGGCTGAGGCTTCGGCCGTGTGGGAAAAATCGCTGGAAATAATGCCCGACCAGCCAGAAGTTAAAAAGAAACTTCAAGCCCTAAAAGGGAAATAAGAAGGTTCGATAAGAGCCGGTGTTGAGATTAGGCGCTGGCCGGGAAGCACGCCGGCCAAAGCGGCTGAGCATACCTTTCATAATAATCTTCAAAGAAAAGTCCCGACAGTCTGTTCAATCCGCGGGCTATGGAGTCCGGGCTCGAGATGGCGGCGGGCATAAACCGGGAGGGGGGAGATAACTCACAGGTCTGCTCTATTAGATAACTTATGGTTTTGGATTGAGAGGGGGGGAGTCCTTGAGGCCATTTAAGGGAATCGGGAGCAAAATAGAAGGCAAAATCGCGGGCTAAGCGGGCCAAATTGAATTAAGGATCAAATAAATCTGTTCTCTGCCTGTTCACCTGAGGCAAATTAAGATGTAAAATACGCAATTTAAAAGAATAAATTGGACTTGACACGCTATCTGATATGTGATATATCAGATACCTGGAGAAGGGATGGAAGGCCTTATATTCGACCTGAAGCGATATGCCGTCCATGACGGGCCGGGCATCAGACTAAATGTCTTTTTTAAGGGTTGCCCTCTGCACTGTCTCTGGTGCCATAATCCTGAGGGAGTTGCCTTTGAACCGGAGCTGATGCTTATGCCCAACCGCTGCGCCCGCTGCGGCGATTGCGTCAGAGCCTGTCGTTATCAGGCGTTAAGTCAGAACGGAAACGGCCAGGTTAAGGCTGACCGTTCCCGCTGCACACTCTGCGGCGATTGTCTCCAGGCCTGCCAGCGAGAAGCCATAGAGATTGCCGGACGGAAAATGACCGTAGAAGAAATCGCGACCGAGGCCGAAAAAGAGCGGGTGTTTTTCGAACAGTCAGGAGGCGGAGTCACCCTGACCGGCGGCGAACCTCTGGCCCAGCCGGCTTTTGCTGAAGCCCTGATTGACAGTTTGAAATTGCATGGCTTCCACGTGGCGCTGGACACTTCGGGTTATGCTCCGGCTGAAGTTTTCCGGAATCTGGCGAAAAAGGCCGACCTGGTGCTTTTTGACCTGAAGATCATGGATGAGACGAGGCATAAAAAATACACCGGCGTTTCCAACAGGATAATTCTGGAGAATTTCCAGTCGCTGGAGAAGCTCGGGAAGCCCGTGTGGGTTCGCTTTCCGCTGATACCCGGAGTTAATGACGACGAGAACAACCTGGAGGCGATGGCTTCTTTTCTGTGCCAGCTCAGGTCGGTTGAGCAGGTGAATGTTCTTCCTTATCATAAAGGCGGCCTGGAAAAAATTCGCCGTCTTGGACGCGAGGGCGAATTTGCGGTTTTTGAGCCGCCGTCGCAAGAAAAAGTTCAGTCGGTAATAGATTTTTTTGCCCGCCGGGGCTTCAAGGTGAAACGGGGAGGTTAAGATGAATGACAGAATAAAGAAGCTCAGAGAACAATCGCTCAGGGCGCGGCCGAGCATATCTTCCGAAAGGGCCAGGATCGTGACCGACAGCTACCGCAGTCCTGAAGTTCAGCGGGCTTCGGTTCCGGTCCAGAGGGCGCTGGTGTTCAAGGCCCTGATGGAGAAAAAAGCCATCTTCATAGACGACGGAGAGCTGATTGTCGGCGAGCGCGGCCCGGCTCATAAAGCCACCCCGACTTATCCTGAGGTCTGCTGCCACAGCTTAGAGGACCTTGAAACCCTGGATTCCCGTCCTAAAACTTCTTACACCGTTGATGAAGAAACCCTGCGCCTTTACCACGAGGAAATAATTCCTTTCTGGCGCGGGCGCTCGATGCGGGAAAGAATTTTTGCCGACATGAGGCCGGAATGGAAGGAAGCCTACGAAGCCGGCATTTTCACCGAGTTTATGGAACAGAGAGCTCCGGGCCATACGGTTCTGGGCGATAAGATTTACAGGAAAGGGTTGCTGGACATCATAAATGATATCAAGGAGTCGGTTGACCATCTGGATTTCTTCAACGACCCGGAAGCCCTGGATAAGCAGGAAGAGCTCAGGGCGATGGCCATCTGCGCTGAGGCGCTGATTACCTACGCCCGGCGGCATGCGGAGCTGGCCAGGAAGATGGCAGAGGGAGAAAAAGACCCGGTGCGGAAAAAAGAGCTGGAAAAAATCGCCGCTGTCTGCGAATGGGTGCCGGCTCATGCGCCCCGGGATTTCTGGGAAGCCCTGCAGTATTACTGGTTTGTTCACGTCGGAGTAACCACAGAATTTAACACCTGGGATTCCTTCAACCCGGGCCGGCTCGACCAGCATCTTTATCCTTTTTATCAAAAGGGCCTGGAAGATGGATCTCTGGACCGGGAAAAGGCGGCCGAGTTGCTCCAGGCGCTGTGGGTCAAGTTTAACAATCAGCCGGCCCCGCCCAAGGTGGGAGTGACGGCCGAAGAGAGCGGCACCTATACCGATTTTGCCCTGATAAATGTCGGCGGGCTGAGGCC
Source organism: Candidatus Saccharicenans sp. (assembly GCA_030017715.1). Taxonomy (GTDB): domain Bacteria; phylum Acidobacteriota; class Aminicenantia; order Aminicenantales; family Saccharicenantaceae; genus Saccharicenans. The sequence continues at coordinate 40,005 of JASEIU010000001.1, forward strand.
TGACGGCCGGGACGGAGCCAACGAGCTTTCCTATCTGATTCTGGATGTGATCGAGGAAATGCGGCTGCTTCAGCCGAGCTCGATGGTGCAGGTCAGCGCCAAGAATCCGGATTCTCTCCTGCTCAGGGCCCTGAAAATTGTCCGGACGGGATTCGGGCAGCCTTCAATCTTCAACACCGACGCCATAGTGCAGGAACTCGTCCGCCAGGGCAAAAGTGTTGAGGATGCCAGGAAGGGCGGTTCCAGCGGCTGTGTGGAAGCCGGAGCTTTCGGAGCCGAGGCCTACATCCTGACCGGGTATTTCAACATTCCCAAGGTTTTTGAAATTACCCTGAATAATGGAGTTGACCCCAGGACCGGAAAGAAGATCGGGCTGGAAACCGGAGACCCCCGGAATTTCCAGACCTTTGATGAGCTGATGCAGGCCTTCGAAAAACAGATGCGCTATTTCATCGAGGTTAAAATCCGTGGCAACAACGTCATAGAAAAACTCTACGCCGAATACCTGCCGGCGCCTTTTCTTTCCCTGTTCATAGACGATTGCGTGCTTAAAGGCAAGGATTACCACGACGGCGGCGCCCGATACAACACCAGGTACATCCAGGGAGTCGGGCTGGGCTCGATCACCGATATTCTGGCCTCGGTCAGGTACAATGTTTATGACCGGAAAGTTGTGTCGATGGATGAGCTGCTCAAAGCCCTGTCGCAGAATTTTCAGGGTTATGAACGGCTTCGAGATCGCTTTCTGAACAAAACGCCGAAATACGGAAATGACGACGATTATGCCGATGAGCTGACGCGTCTGGTGTTCGAGATGTACTTCAGGCTGATTGACGGGCGGCCGACCGTGTGCGGAGGAACTTACCGGGTTAATCTGCTGCCGACAACTGTTCATGTTTATTTCGGACGGGTAACCGGAGCCACTCCTGACGGGCGACTGGCCGGCGAGCCGCTATCAGAAGGCATTTCACCCGTTCAGGGAATGGACAGGAAGGGACCGACTGCGGTTATCAAATCTGCCGGAAAGATTGACCACATCAGGACGGGTGGAACGCTGCTCAACCAGAAATTCACCCCGCAGCTTCTGGCGGATGATGAAGGATTGGTGAAGCTCAAGGATTTGATCAGGGCTTATTTCAAACTGATGGGACATCACATTCAGTTCAACGTGGTTACCGCCGATACCCTGCGCGATGCCCAGAAGCATCCTGAGAAGTATCGAGACCTTATCGTGCGGGTGGCCGGCTACAGCGATTATTTCATCGACTGCGCCAGGGAGCTTCAGGATGAGATAATCCGCCGCACCGAGCACCAGGGCTTCTGAGCCGGCTTGCTTCTCCGCCCCGGGATGATTAAAAACTGGCTCTGACTTTGATTCTTTTACTTTTCGGGCTGTGATAGAATTTCCATATCAAAAAAGAGAAGGGAGGAAGGCATGCTATCACCAGAATTATGGCAGAAGGCAATAGCCTGGCTCATTGCCACCGGCTTGAAAATCCTGCTGGTTGTTGTTTTTGTGATGATTCTCTTCCGCTTTGCCCGAGTGGTAAGCCGCAGGCTGGAAAAAGTTTTTCTCAAGGAGCGGGAAGACGAAGAATCAAAAAAGAGAGCTCAGACACTGGCCAATCTTATAAATCAGGTCATAAGGGTTCTGGTGGCAATTATTGCCGTTATTACCGTGCTGGCCGCTCTGGATATTCAGATTGCGCCCATCCTGGCCACGGCCGGTGTCGCCAGCCTGGCCATAGGCTTTGCTGCTCAGTCGCTGATTAAAGATGTGATTAACGGATTTTTTATCATTCTCTGGGATCAGATTCGGGTGGGTGATGTAGTTACTATCGCCGGAAAGAGCGGAGTGGTGGAGTCAGTCAGCCTGAAAATGACGGTGCTTCGCGACCTCTCCGGAAATGTCCATTATGTTCCGAACAGCCTGATCGATGTGGTGACCAATATGACCAGGGAGTACTCCCGTTATGTATTTGATGTGGGTGTCAGCTATTTTGAAAATGTTGATGAGGTGAGGGCGGTTATTCGCCAGGTGGACGAAGAACTGCGTTCTGACCCGGCTTTTGCTGGAGAGGTACTTGAACCTATGGAAATTCTTGGCCTTGACCGGTTTGCCGACTCGGCGGTGATAATCAGGGCCCGTGTTACCACTAAGCCGGGCAAGCAGTGGGAAGTGGCGCGTGAGTTCAACCGGCGATTGAAGATAGCCTTCGACCGCAAGGGGATCTCGATACCATTTCCACATCTGACGATGTTCATCGGTCAGGATAAATCGGGGAAGTCCGCGCCGCTGCCGGTGCGAATTGAAAATGCCGGCGGAGCGGGGAATTAATTTCTCGGAAGCAACTGATCATGCGAAAGAAAATCTCTTCGGAGACAATAATTTATTCTGAGTCTGAAATAAAGGAGAAAGTAAATCTCAGCGAAGCTATAGAAGCGATAGAAAATTCTTTTGCCGCTTACAGTTCCGCCCGGGCGGTTCTCCCCGGAGTTATCAACCTGGAGCTTCCGGAATTTCAGGGCGAAGTCCACGTCAAGGGGGCATATATCAGGGGAGATGATTATTATGTAATCAAAGTGGCTTCTGGATTTTACCGCAATCCGGCTCTCGGCCTTCCGGTCGGAAACGGCTTGATGCTGGCTTTCAGGGCCCAAACGGGCGAGCCGGCGGCGATTCTGCTCGACCGCGGCTATCTGACCGAGGTGCGGACGGCAGCGGCCGGAGCGGTGGCGGCCAAATACTTAGCGAAGAAAAGGCTGGAAAAAGTGGCGGTCATCGGCTCCGGCGTCCAGGCAAGATTTCAGCTTCGCGCTCTGGCTGTGGTCAGGGGCTTTGAGACGGTTTCTGTCTGGAGCCGCAACCGGGAAAACATCCTGCGGTACGTTGAAGAAATGTCAGGAGAGTTCAGCCGGATAAAATTTAAGGCAGCAGGCTGGGTGGAAGAGGCGGTCGTCGGGGCTGACCTGGTGATCACCGCCACACCGAGTCATCAGCCGATTGTCAGGGCTGAATGGTTAAAGCCCGGAGCTCACATAACAGCCATGGGTTCAGATGGACCTGAGAAGCGGGAGCTTTTTCCTGAAGTGCTGGCCAGGGCAGATCGGATTTTCTGCGATTCAATTGCTCAATGCCGGCGGCTCGGTGAACTTCATCATGCTCTCGAAGCTGGTGTAATCTCAGAGGATCGGGTCAGCGGAGAAATCGGCGAGCTGGTGCTCGGGCTGAAGCCCGGCAGGCTGAGCGATGAAGAAATCACAGTGGCCGACCTGACCGGCCTCGGTGTTCAGGATGCGGCCATAGCCAGCCTCTTCCTGCGGCTTGCCGGGGATTCCGATTGACCTGCAGGGCGAGGCCAGACGGAAAATAAAAGAAACACCCCCGTTCACACTGAAATTTACCAATCCTATAGGGCCCTTCTCTATTAAATCCATCCTGGTATCAGCAACATTTTTGCTAATGGGAGGTTGGCCATGGTATGGTTGAAGCAGGGACGCTGAACGTAATTTGCTTCGCACCTTTTTGCTTCCCGCAAGCAATTTTTATTTTTTTTGCAGTGAAAAAACTTCGGGGTTGAAGGGCAGATTCTGATTAAATATGATGGATATGGGAATTGTCTTCGTGAGTATATTTACATAGGGGCGAAGTTGGTGGCTGAGTATCAGCCGGACAGGGTTGACCAGCGAGACCCGCAAAGAGACAAATACCAATACTTCGCCACCGACCAGATTAACTCCACCCGGGTGGTGACGGATGATAACGGCAATGTGGTCTATGCTGCGGCACATGACCCCTATGGCGGGATGGCCCAGCAGGCATAAACTAAAGATGTGATTCAGGCTTTTTCTTTTGAAAAATCCGAGGGGCTACTGGCTGTATGACTTTCACTCCGCTTACTATTCGCTATTGAGCCGGGAACATCTCTTTACCCAGAAAAACTTTTAAGATTGACCGACGGCTTCCGGTTCGGGTACACTGAAAAAGCTCTGCCGGTAAAGCCTTCTGCCGGCGATGCGGCCCGGGCCTGGCAGCAATAGAGTCAAAAGGCCCGGGTTTTTAATTCAACGAAGTTTCCCTGACCGGGAGGTTACGATGGTACGCAAAATGATAAAAAGACATTGTGGCTCAATTCTATTTTTTCCCATCCTGATTTTAACCCTTCTAATATTAACTCCGCAGATTTCGGCCGATGAAGGAATGTGGCCGCTCAGCGAACTGCCGCGGCTGAACCTTAAAGAGAAGGGACTCCGGATGGACCCGGCCTTGATTTATGATCCAGCCCGCGAGAGCCTGCTTTATGCAGTAGTTCAAATTGGAGCTACCGGTTCTTTTATCTCGGCTGACGGCCTGATCATCACCAACCACCATGTGGCTTTTGGCTCGGTGGTGGCGGCCAGCACACCGGAGAAGGATTATCTGAAAAACGGCTTTCTGGCGAAAACCAGGGCTGAAGAGATTCCGGCTGCCGGCCGCACCGCCCGAATCACTGAATCTTTCAGGGATGTTTCCTCTGAGGTTTTAAGGGTTGTCAGGAAAAATATGAGCTATGCCGAGCGGACAAAAGCTATCGAGCAGCAGATTAAGAAAATCGTGGCAGAAGCGGAGAAGGTCAATCCCGGGAAAAGGGCCGAAGTGGCCGAGATGTTTCCCGGAAAAACCTACTGGCTTTTCCTGTACACGGTTCTTCGAGATATCAGGCTGGTTTATGTGCCGCCACTGGCGATTGGCAATTTTGGCGGGGAAGAGGACAACTGGATGTGGCCCCGCCATACGGGAGACTTTACATTGATGAGAGCCTATGTGGCTCCTGACGGAAAACCGGCCGAATACAGCGAGAAAAATGTTCCTTACAAGCCGCGGACCTTTATCCGGGTTAATCCGGAAGGAGCCAGCGAAGGAGATTTTGTCTTCCTGCTGGGCTATCCAGGTCGCACCTACAGGCATCTTCCGGCCAGCTACATTTCTTTTGAACAGAATATTAGAATGCCGGCCGTGGCTGACTGGTACGAATGGCAGATAAAACTGATGGAAGAAATGAGCCAGGCCAGCCGGGAAGTAGCCCTCAGACATGATTCCCGGATTAAAGGGCTGGCCAATACCATGAAGAACTACCGCGGTAAGCTGGTGGGTCTCCGGCGATTGAACTATCTGGCTCAGAGAAGACAGGAGGAAACTGCCCTTCAGGAATTTATCCAGGCCGACCCTAAACGACAGGCGCTTTACGGTCGGGTTCTGCCGGAGCTGGAAGAAATCTACGCCGATATGGGGCAGGAGTATTCGCGGGTGTTTGTGCTGGACAACCTGAGGCGGTCGGTCATCCTGTTCCAGAATGCCATGACTGTGGTGGAGGGGGTTTACGAGCGGCAGAAACCCGACCTGGAAAGAAATGCTGCCTATATGGATAGAAATTTCAATCAGACCAAACAGCGCCTGGCCCTGAACCTGAAATCGAATTTCTACCTGCCAACTGATGTGGCGATTTTCAGGGAGCTGCTTAAAAAAGCGCTTGCTCTGCCCGAAGAACTGAAGATAGAAGCGCTAAATCAATTGGTGTCAGCGGGTGGAAGCCCGGATGAGATGGTGGATAAACTTTTCAAGTCCACGAAGATGGACGATTATGAATTCATAAAACAGACCCTGGAGAAAAAGCCTGATGAGATCAAAAGGGTTGACGACTCCATACTGAAGCTGGCCCTGAGTCTCTATCCGGAATACAAAAAAATGGAAGAAACAAACCGGGCCAGAAAGGGCCAGATGGATGAGCTTCAGGCGAAGCTGGTGGACGTCCGGCAGGAATTTCTGGAGAGGCAATTCATTCCGGATGCCAACGGCACGCTGCGCCTGACCTACGGCCGGGTGGAAGGTTATGAACCGCGGGATGCAGTTTACTACCGGCCCTTCACCACGGTTAAGGGAGTTATCGAGAAGACCACCGGAAAGGAACCGTTTGACACGCCAGCGGCTCTGCTGCAGCTTATCAGCCAGAAAAAATTCGACGGTTTCATCAATCCGGCTCTGGATACCGTCAGCGTCTGCCTGTTATACAGCACCGATACGACCGGCGGAAATTCTGGAAGCCCGATCCTCGATGCTGACGGACGCCTGGTGGGAGTGAATTTTGACCGGGCCTGGGAGGCCACCATCAACGATTTTACCTGGAGCCACCGCTTCAGCCGGTCGATAGGGGTTGATGTCAGATACATTCTCTGGATCCTCAAGGAGTTTGCCGGGGCGGATCATTTGCTGGAAGAGATGGGCGTCAGGTAAGATTGATATAATATAGGCCGGTGGACCGACTAATATTAAGAAGACTGTTTGTTTTATAATTATTGAAGGAGGACAGGAGAATGAAAAAAAACATTGTCTGCGCAATGGCGGTTTTTCTGGTATTGGTCATCTGGTCATTCAGTTCCCCCGGGCTTATGGCTCAGGAGCAGGAGCAAGAGGAAAGCAAGCTGCCAATTTCCTGGGAGAACTGGCGGGAAGCCAAAGCCAACGCTGAAAAGTATGATGCTGAAGGGGATTATACCCGGGCTCTTCAGTATTATCTGGAGTATATCCGACAGGCTGAAGGTCTTGGCCGTCTGGACATTGTCGCCTGGGGCAAAAACAATGCCGCTTACATGATCATCAAACAGCACAAGCAGGACCCGTCTACCGACCTGGCACCGGCTAAAAAGCTGCTGGAAGAGGGACTGGCGATAACTGAAGCCACGGAAGACTGTCAGCTGAAGCTTCAGAGCAACCTGGAATACGTGAAGATGTTTATCAAGGAGTGAGAGGTCAGATCTGAAGGCAGTCAGGGTAGAGAACTGGATTTTTGCTTAAAGCGCCGGATTTATGGCTGGCTGATTTTCGAGATTTTTTTCAGCTTTTTTTCTCTTTATTTTTCTTCATGACAGTATAAAATTCCGCCCATTATTTTTGACGCTTCTTATCCTCCCGATAGGTAGAACTTTTTACAAACCGATCTGTCGAAAAATTTTAAGGGAACGAAGGGAAAATATTGCTTGAAAGTGCTAAAAAGGCTATCATTGTTTTCTGTTTCTGCTTTCCGGAAGTTTTTGAGGTTTAATCACGTCTCAAAATAGTGAGTCAGGCTAAATCTGGGCCTGAAACAATTTTAAGTGTGAAAATTAAAGAGAGGGATATATTTATGTTTTCAGGTTGTCATTCCTGCAGAAATCGAAAAAGGCATTTCTTTCTAATTGGATTTGTTGTCCTTCTGTTTTCTGGCTTGATATCTATTCCAGCTCTCGCTCAGGAAGCGTCAGTAAAAATTCAGGCTGTGCGGGTGGAGAAGGGGCCGCATCTCGACGGACTTCTTATTGATCAGATCTGGAAAGAAGCGATTCCGTTTTACGATTTTAAGATGGTTGAACCGGTTCCCGGAAACGAACCTTCAGAGCGAACCGAACTCCGGGTTCTTTATGATGAAAGTAATCTTTACGTAGGAATTTACTGTTATGACAGCGAGCCGGGAAAAATTGCCGCTAACTCCCTGGCTCATGATCAGACCGGAAGGAGTCGCGGCTGGTGGGGCATGGGTCATACCACAGCCGCCACCAGCGATGATGTCGTCCGGATTCTGATTGATCCCTTCCTGGATAAAAGAACCGCCTATGTTTTTTACGTCAACGCCAGGGGCGCCAGGAGCGAAGGACTGGTTTCCGGCGGCAACGCCAGCCTCAACTGGGACGGCATCTGGGAAGCTAAGGCCAGAATACTGGATGACGGCTGGTCGGCCGAGATCAAAATTCCCTTCAAGACAATTTCTTTTAAGAAAGATCTGCCCGCCTGGGGTTTCAATATAGAGCGCTTCATTCCCCGCAAGCAGGAAACTATCCGTCTTTCGGGAATTTCCCGGGACGCCAATTTCAACAATCCGATGATGGCCGCTGAACTCGAAGGCATCGCCGACATCAAGCAGGGCCTGGGAATTACCATCCGGCCCTATGGACTGGTGGCTGCTTCCAACGACCGGCTGGTGGAAAATAAATACAACTGGAAGACTCAGGGCGGGGTCGATGTTTATAAAAATATCACTCCCAACTTAGTGGCGGCTGTGACTTACAACACCGACTTTGCCGAAACTGAAGTAGATGAACGCCGGATTAACCTGACCCGTTTTCCGCTCTTCTTTCCGGAAAAAAGGATGTTTTTTCTCGAAGGTTCTGAGACCTTTAACTTCAGCTCCAGCGTGAGTTTCTTCCCGTTTTTCAGCCGGCAGATCGGGCTTTACCAGGGACAGCAGGTGCCAATAGATTTCGGAGCCAAGCTCTATGGCAAGCTGGGCAAGTTCAATCTCTCAGTCCTTGATATGCAGACCCGGGCCTTTGATCCGCTGCCGAGGACCAATATGTTTGCCGGGCGAGTGACCTATGATTTTCTCCGGGAGAGCAAGATTGGTTTGATCTTCACCAACGGCAGTCCGACCGGTGCTAACAATACCCTTTTTGGTTTTGATGTGAACTATGCCAGCTCCCGTTTTGCCGGCAATAAAAATATCTGGCTGGCCGGCTGGGCGGTTTACAACTGGAACGAAAAAGATGGTAAGCATCACGGCTTTGGACTCAGGGCCAATTATCCTAATGATCTTGTGAGCCTAGAATCAACCTACGCCTATTATGGAGACGCCCTCGACCCTGGGCTTGGTTATATGATGCGCCAGGGAATCCAGACCTTTTACCTGAAGCTTTCTTACAACCCGCGTCCGAGCCGGGGCTGGCTCGACAGAGTCATCCGGCAGTTCTTTTTTGAAGCCAGCGGAGATTTTTACTGGAAGCTCGACGGGACTCTGGAGACCAGCCGGCTGACCTTTGAGCCGCTGAGTTTCCGAACCGAGAGCGGCGAAAGTTTTAATGCTTCAGTCGTGGTGAATCATGACGTTCTGCCTTATGACTTTGAGGTGGCTGAAGGGGTGGTGCTGCTGGCTGGCCCTTACGATTTCACCAACATGCGACTGAGTTTTAACACCGCTTCTCATCGTCCGCTGTCCTTTGACCTCAACTATACGGTGGGCGGGTTCTATTCGGGCCACTATGGCGATTTTAATGCTGGCCTGAGCTATCGGCTGCGGGGCAATCTCAACCTGTCGTTTAACACCAATCTGGTGCGAGGGACGCTGCCCCAGGGAAAGATTAACGAAAATGTTTATCAGCTTAAGCTGGATTATTATTTCTCGCCCGACCTGGGTTTCATGAATTACATTCAGTATGACAGCGTGTCCAAACTGCTCGGCTGGAGCGCCCGCTTCCGCTGGGAAATCAAGCCCGGAAATTTTATCTATCTGATTTACAATTCCAACTGGGAGAGGCGCTGGGACCCGGCCAGCCGGTTTTATGCCGTTGGCGACCGCGGTGTCTTCAAGATTACCCTGTCTATCAGGCCCTGATTAAAGCCTTTCTGTCGAGAGCAAGCGCGCTCTTGCCAGGTTCATTGTATCCGGAGCATATATCTCGTCATTTGGGCGTGCTCTTCCTCCTTTCAACCAATATTTTTAACGAGATTTTTACTGGAGAAAGCTCGGTTTTTTCAGGCGAAAGTTTGATTGACCTCAGGGCTTCCTCCATGCTCGTCCCGACCGCCGCTTCACCACCACGCTGCTTCCGGATATTCCCCTTAGACTTGAGCCCATGTCTCAACCCAGGAGAATGATTGAGGTTGACCGCCGGGGAGTCTTTCGATTAAGATATCTAAGGTGAAGGGCCGCCAATAGGCAAAAGAGCGATTTTGATCGCAACCATTTAATAACAGAATATTTACGTATGGCAAGAAGGGATATGACAGGTTGGGCAAAGGCCCTGTTTTCACCAGAAAAGCAAATTTTCCGAAATAGGAGATTAGCATGAAAAATATTTTCGTGGGTTTAACCTGCCTGGTTTTCTTGTTTCTCCTGCTTCCGGGCAGCCTCATTGCCCAGGAAGAAAATCCGAAGACAGGAGACAAAAAATTTGATGCCTATCTCAAAAGAATGAACGAAGAAGCTAAGGGAGATCCTGAGGGTTTTATCCGTCGGCTCAGCGAAAGACACAATGTGGCCGAACAGGAAATTCGGGAGGCCAGGGAAAAGCACGGGCTGGACTTCGGCGAAACCTACATGGCCACCGTCCTGGCCAGGAGGACCAATCAGAGAGTGATCGCAATAGCGGAGCAATACCAGCAGAATAAAGGGCAGGGCTGGGGAGTCATGGCCCAGAGAATGGGCATCAAACCCGGTTCCCCGGAATTTAAGCAGATGAAGGCGGAAGCCAAGAGTCACGCTGATCACTTAAGAAACATGAATAAGATGAAGAAGAAAGAGATGGAAAGGGAAAGAGAAAGGGAAAAAATTAAACAAAAAGCTGCACCGGCGAAGGGTAAAAAGAGATAACTCCTCCCGCTTTAAGCAACTTAAAAGACCGTTTGCTCCGGGAGCTCAAGCTGAGAGTATATTTCCGCCCGAATAGAAAACCACGCCTGGAACCGACCGCCCGTTAAGTTATCAGCCCTTGCTGAACTGGAAAAAAGGGGTAGACTATTTTTTCTTTCTTGCTTTCGCGGTGACTTCGGCCTTGCTCTTTTCCCTCATATCGGCCGCATGAGCCCGCTTGTAGGTTTGAATGTCCACAAAACGACCTCTGGCGTCGCGCACCGCGTAGAGTTTGGTGCCCTTAACACTGCGATGAGTTGTTCTTTTCATAGCTGTATTTCCTCCTCTTAAAATTATTTCTTGCCAACCGCGTCAGATAATTGTTTTTCGGGGATATGGATGCGCGGCCGGAGGCCGGTCCGAGTTTCCTGAAGTAAAAATCCTCCCTTCAAATGGACAAGTAGAGAAAGCAGCCTTTTTAAGAATACTTACCCCCTTACTTTTTATGTTCCACCCTTCCTTTCTATTTTTAGAATATGATTTTACTTTCAGGTCTGTCAAGAGAATAATTCGGCAGTAAGAAATAATTCAGAAATGATTCAGAGTCCCACCTTAAGCTTAATCCAATTATTGGTGATTTAGAGTTGATTTCTATATGTTCGTAAATTTATGAATGACCAGCCTGGAGTATCATCATCAGAATGCCGTCTTCAGACTTTTGGCCCACCGATATCCTACTAACTTAGTAGGAATTATCTTAAATCAGTCAGGTCTGAAGCCCGGCTCCCGGACTCCGGAATCCAGATGCCAGTAAGGCAGCCAGAGAAGTCCCGACCAGCGGACGGCCATATCTTTTTTCTTTGGCCGGATAGCTATAATCTGAAACTGCTCTCGTTCCGGGTCATAGAGACTGGCTATGCTGTCCGCTTCTCTCTGGAGTTCTCGTTCCATCTCCTCCAGCCTGGATCTGGCCAGCTCCACCTGTTCCTGGGCTCTTTTTATGTCCATTTTTTCATAATAAGCCCGGCTGGCGCTTCGGGCAGTGGTGGTAGCCCTGCCAATTTGATAGGATTTGCGGCCCAGAATGGTTCCGAAAATGGTAGCGGCTGTGGAGATGGCGCTCTGGGCCACTTTTTCTTTGTACTGCTCCTGTTCTCTCTGAAGCCGCTGCTGGGCGGTCAGGTACTGCTTTTCGAGAGAAGCGATTCTAACGGCGTACTTCCTTCTGAGCTTTTCGACAGCCTCATCGCGTTTTTCTCTGGCCAGCTGTCCGAGCCTGATCCTGAAATCACGCTCCGACTCTTCTGGTTGGGAGATTGCCTGAAAAGCGGCGCTTTTCATGAGGGTAAGTTGATAACTCCTGACCAGATAATCAAGGTAATCATTTTCGGCAGATTTTAAGAGCGAAAGGGCCCGGGATGGGAGAGAAAAGTAACTGGCTGCCGGCCTCGGTTGCTTCTCCAGCGATTCCAGCTTCAGGGATAACGGGATGGATTTATCCCAGAGCAGGCCAATAACCTCGTCTGTTATCTCCAGGTAATTGAAAACTTCAGAAACCTGAGAAATTCCGAGACGGTTATCGAACAGAGCCACCTGGACCGACACAGCTATGGCCGGATGGTAAACAAGCCTGGCCGGCGACGAAGTCTGGGTTGCGAGCGGCAGGAAAAGTTCGCTTATTCCAGGAGGCAGGGAGGGCTTGAGGCCGCTGATGGCGGCGGTGGCGCTTATTGAAGGCCTGCTTTCCTGCGGCCCGGGTGCAGACTCGTAAGAGGGCCCCGGTTTTTTTCTGGCCTTCATCACTTCCGTTATCTGCTGCCTGGTCATAGGTCCGCGCAGATAGGAAAGAGTCCATCTGGTGTGCAGCAGAACCGGCCGGTCCTCATGAACGTTGTGCATGAGGAATATTCTTTTTTTAAGGCTGCTGATCTGGTTGGAGACCGTCTTCAGGTCGATATTTCCGGCCACGCTGGCCAGGCCTTCCAGCAGCCGGTCTTTATCCCGTTCTGTTTGCAATCGGCCAATGAACCAGGTTCCGGTGTTGGCCAGGCCTTTGTAATCCAGGTCAACAGGGTTCTGGGTAGTAAGAACCAGACCGAGCCCGAAGGCTCTGGCCTGTTTCAGCAGCGTCAGCAGGGGTCTTTTTGACGGCGGCTCGCTGATCGGCGGGAAAAAGCCGAAAATCTCATCCATGTAAAAAATCGCCCGGAGGGAAGAAGTTCCCGATTGTTGCCGGACCCAGCCGAGAAGCTGGTTGAGCAGAATGGTAACAAAAAACATCCGCTGGGCATCGGACAGGTGAGCGATGGAGATGATACTGTGCCTTGGTTTGCCCGCGGGAGTATAAAGGAGCGAGTCAATGTCCAGAGGATCTCCGCTCAGCCATTGATCAAACCCGGGCGCCGCCAGAAGATTGTTGAGCATCATGGCCAGCTTGAATCGTTCCTGAGCCGGGTAAAAGGAGTCCAGCTCAAAAACTCCTATTCGTCTTAAAGGCGGATTCTGGATCTGTTGAATCAGGGAAGCCAGGTCCAGTCCTTTCCCGGCAGTCCAGGCGGCCTGCAGCAGATTGGAAATAAGGATATGTTCCCGGCTCTGGAGAGGGTCAGCCTGAAGGCCCAGAAGACCGAGAAGCCCGGAAACCGTGGTTGATATTTTTTCAGCCAGGAGCTCGGGGTCTTCCATTATGGCCGGCGGCGGAGCGTCGAACGATTTCAGTATGGAAAGAGGCCAGCCGGCGTTGCTGCCAGGAGTGTAGATGCTGAGGTCCACAGTATGTTGAAGTTTCTGGAGGCGCGAGGGGTCCTGGTCCCAGTCGGCCAGGCCCTTTTTCCACAGCTCGGCTTGCTGGCGGGCATAATCGTCAGGGGAAAGGCCTTTCTGGGCGGCTTCGTTCTCGTCAACCCAGGGTCGGAAGTCTTCAGGCCGCAACCCGGGAAACAGAAGCATCAGATTGCCGAGGTCTCCTTTGGGGTCAACGATGATGGCCGGAATGCCGTCTATTGCGGATTCTTCCAGCAGACCGACGCCCAGGCCGGTCTTGCCGCTGCCAGTCATACCGACACAGACGGCGTGGGTGACCAGGTCTTTGGAATCGTAGAGTATATAGTCAGGGGTTATCGATAACGTTTGAGGGTCAACGGCTTTTCCCAAATAAAACAGACCCAATTTTTCATATACGGGGTTCATTTGAAAACTCCTTTTTTTCAAAGACTATTTTGCCTTCGATGATCGTCATAAGCACTTCGGTCTTGAGGATTTCGGTCGGCGGAATTTTCAGCAGGTTGCGGTCGAAAACCGTGATGTCGGCCAGTTTGCCCTTTTTCAGCGAGCCGCGGCTGTCGGCTTCAAAGGCGGCGTAAGCGTTGTTGATGGTGTAGGCCTTAAGGCATTCTTCCACTGAAATTTTTTGCTCCGGGAACCAGCCGCCCTCGGGCTGGCCGGTCAGGGTCTGGCGGGTGACGGCGGCGTAGATTAGATATTTCGGGTGCATGTAATATTCGGCGGCGCTTGTTCCCGGCCAGTCGGAACCGAAGCTCAGGATGGCCCCATTGTCCAGGAGCGATTTGAAGGCGTAGGCGCCCTTGCATCTTTCATAGCCGATTCTTTCTTCCATCCAGCGCATGTCGTCGGAGATGTGGTAGGGATTAACTTCGGCGATAACGTTCAGCGCTCTGAACCGCGGGAAGTCCTGCGGTCGTATTACCTGGGCGTGAATCACCCGGAAGCCGGTGAGGTCGACACCTTCGTTCTTAAGACGTTCATAGAGGTCGAGCATTTCGGCCACACCGCGGTCTCCGATGGCATGGACGTTCGGGACGAATCCGGCCTCAAAGCCTGTTTTTATCAGGCGGTACATTTTTTCCATGTTTCCAACTTTGAGTTCCGGGTCGTCGGAGGTGTGATGCCGCCAGTGGCCATAGTTGTCTGGCTGGTCGTTGTATGGTTCAAAGAAGAGGGCTCCGTGAGTGCCCATGATTCCGTCGATGTAGCCTTTGAGGGCGCCGTAGCGCAGCCAGCCGTCCTTCTGCCGGGTTTTCGGGTGAAGTCCCATGGTGAAACCCTGTTCTTTTAATTCAGCGGCCAGCGACAGATCCGGGCGCAACCAGACCCGGCAGGTAAGTTCCCCGTTTTCCTGGAGCTTAACGAAACGCTCAATCTGAGCCGGAGTGGCGATATCATGGATTTCAACGATGCCGGCTTCTCTGAGCGCCTTGAGGGCAGCCCGGTTTTCGTCCAGCAGGCGTTTTTCGGATTTTGGCTTGCGGGCTTTCTGCAGGGCATCAAAAGCCGGGGTATTGTGGAAAATTATTCCGGTGGGTTGCCCCTGTTTGTCGAGTTCCATTCCCGGGAGAATTTTTCGGTCGAGGCCGGCAGCTTTGAGAGCTGCGGTGTTGGCTAACCATTCCTTGTAATCAAAACGGCAGATAAAAACGGGGTTTTCGGGGGTGAGGTCGTCGACCATCCGGCGGTGAGGGCGCCAGCGTTCTTTTTTCGCGGATGAGAGAGCTGTGCCCGGGTCTCCCTCAGCCCACTGTTCGTAAGCACCCCAGAGACCTCCGGTAATCCATTCGTCCTTGTCCAGAAGCTGGACTACCCGGCCGATTTCCCGGCGCAGCCCGTGCTCGTCGGAAACTTTCATCAGATTGGCGTCGTTGATCATGGCGCCGGCCTGGTTGAAATGCACGTGGGCGTCGATGATTCCGGGGGTAACGAAGGCTCTTTTCAGGTCGATGACCCTGGTCGCAGGACCGCGGTAGCGGAGGGCTTTTTTATCGCTGGCGCAGTCGTCTATGATTTTGTTTCCTTTGATCACCAGAGACGAAGCGTGGGGGAGGTCGGGTTCGATCGTGCAGATTTCTCCGTTGATAAGTATCAGGTCGGCCACTTCTACCGGCTGGCGGGAACAGCAAGTTACGCCAATCAGCATGGCTATAATCAGGATAAAAAACAGAAGAAGAGAAGATTTGATGACAAGGCGGATTTTTCTCATGGTCAACTCCATGGTTGAGTTTTCTTTTGCGTCGAATCTCGGAAAAAGAGAATCAAGAATTATTAATATTGAGATTGCCTCAGAAATGCAACCAAAAATTCTCTCTTTAACCTCCAGAATCCTGACGAATAGGGATGTCCGGCGAAGGCGGAGGGCCGGTCAGCCGGCTGTCCAGGCCAGCATTTAAAAAAAGCTGAGATAATGTGGAATAAGTGAGGCAGGTTTGAGGGAGAGAGGGGGACACTTTAAGATGTCCCCGATTTCGTTCTAATTTTTCCCCTTGAAAATATGGGCTGGATGCGGGAAAAAGGGGACACCGTCAGGTGTCCCCTGTTTTACAGGGTCAGTGGAGGATCAGTGGAGCTTCGATTTGATCAGGGCGGCTGTTGGTCGGGTAGCCATGACGCTGGGCTTTACTTCTTTGACCATGGCTCTTTTCAGCATATCAATGGTGGCTATGATTTCCGGCAGGTAGTCATTTTCGATAAGTCCTATGGCCGCCTTGAAAGACCCTTCAAGGAGAGCCGTGAGCAGAGGTTCGTCCGGCACTGGCAGTCCTACGGCTGTCAGATAAGCTACTGCCAGCTCCTTGAATTGTTCAATTACATTTTCCAGAATTATCAATTCGTCCTGCTGCAGCAGCCAGCCGTAAGCGATACAGGATGTGCGGAATTCATTTTCCGTGACCCGGATGAACATCTCGGCTTCTTCGCGAGTCATCGGAGTCGCGGTTCCCTGAGAAAAATCAGCCAGATCCTTAGCGTAAGCTCTGACCATCAGGTTCTGCATGTTGGTCTTCGGCCGGGCAGCGATCTGCATGATTTTTGCGCCCAGACTGCGGTCGTAGCGAACGAGGACTATGTCGCCGGCAGCTTCAATGATGTTATGGCATACTTCAAGAGCGACTGCCGGAAAGTCCTTGAAGAGATTGTAATAATCTGGAGAGACGGTTTTCAGGTACTCATCAAGCGCTTTTGCCTTGGTGATGACATAACCTTCATCAGGAAGAAGGGTTAGTGAAGCAATGTGAGCAGTCGAGTCCGCACCCCAGAGGTTGTTATGGCTTATGAACCCATAGGAGCTTGCCTTTTCGTAGCCGTATTTTACGGCATATTGAATCTTCAGGAAATGGTGGTGCGTCTGGTCATACAGAAAATCACGGTAAAGAATGTAAGGGGGTGTAAACAGGTAGTTGAAAGCGTCGGGCGCCATCGCTCCGTACATTTCTTCGATGTCATAGGGGCCGCTGGCTTTTTTGAGTTTGTGGGCGATAAAAGCGTGAGTCCCCCTCTCCCAGGCTGAGGCCAGTCCAGACAGAATGCCCAACACGAGTAAAATGGAAATTACTGACACTAATGCCTTTTTCATGGTTTTTCCTCCTTTGCACAAGGTGGGTTTTTTACCCCCGCTATAAATATATTTATTTTCTTTTAGATATCCTGTCAAGCGCAATTTTCTTTCAGGTTAAGACATGGTATCCATGGTAAGGGGGGTATATGGAGGCGGCGGGGTGGTTAGCCGGCAGTGGGGGTAGGAGTTGAAGAAGCGAAGGAATTTATCAGACTGGCCCTTAAAAAACAGGGCTTCCTCCGGCAAAAGTTTTGTCAAAACTTTTAGCCGAAAGAAGGAAGCCCAAACCCAAATGACGAGATATGTATACCCAGGATACTATGAGCTTTGCAATAGCACGCCGCTGTTGGCCAGGAAGGCCATAATCAGGGCCAATGAGTAGGTGGGCAATATCTCTGAGGTGCCCCGGATTTGTGGGGCGACCTGGAAGACGGTGCGGAAGGTGTTGAGGAAATGGGAGGTCAGGATTAGTCGAAGAAGAGGGGACACTTAAAGATGTCCCCGATTTTTATTTAATTTTTCCCCTTGAAAATATGGGCTGGATGCGGGAAAAAGGGGACACCGTCAGGTGTCCCCTGTTTAAAAGGGATTTTCGGTGGGGTAAGGCAGGCCTGACGGCTGGTTGTAATAGATTTCGGACAGGCCTAACATCCGAAGCAGAGCAAAAAGCGTTCTGCCGGCGTACCGGAACCCGACAGCTGTATGATGCGGGAATCTTTTTTCAATCAGTACATGGCGGTAAAAACGGCCCATTTCTCTTATACCGAAAACGCCGATGCTGCCGAAAGATTGCGGTTCAATGTCCAGAACTTCGCCCTGGGCGAGGTATGAGCTCAACTTTGCGTTGGCTGTCCCCTGCAGCCGGAAGATGGTTACTTCGCCCGGCCTTATTCTGCCTTCCAGCGTGCCCCGGGTGATTTCAGGTTGTTTTCCGGGCTCCATCAGCCGGTGCATGATCAACTGATATTTTAAGGCCGGCGACAGCAGGCAGCAGGAGGCGGTGTTGCCGCAGTGAAAGCCCATGAAAAGGTCGGTCTGTTTATAGTCCCCGACCTTCTTTTTATTCCTTTCGTACATATCTTCTGGCACGGTGTTGTTTATATCGAGCAGGGTGGCCGGAAGTTCGGTGGCGCAGGTCAGAAGGTATTCGCTCAGCGCGCCGTAGATATCCACCTCGCAGGCCACCGGAATTCCCCTGGCGGCCAGCCGGGCGTTTACAAAGCAGGGGACAAAGCCGAAGTAGCTTTCAAACGCCGGCCAGCATTTGTTGGCGAAAGCTCCGTACTTAGATGCGCCGAGGTTCTTTTCCATGAATTTGAGCAAGGCCAGTTCGTACTGGGCGAGTTTGTCGAGCAGCTCTGGGTAATTATTGCCGGCTCCAAGTTCCCGGGCCATATCGGCCGCCACCGCTTTAATCTCGGGCGTTCCGGCCGCTTTCAAAAAAATGTCATACAGGTCAAGCTCGGAGTTTTCCATCACTTCCACGCCCAGGTCGAATAGCGGTTTGATCGGAGCGTTACAGGCATAAAAATCCTGTGGCCGTGGCCCGAAGCTGAATATCTTCAGGTTCTTTAACCCGAGCCAGGTTCTGGCCACCGGAACGAATTCTTCGACCATCCGGGCTACTTGGGGGGCAGGGCCGACGGGATATTCAGGGATATGGACGTTGAACTGCCGCAGTCCGAGGTTGTAAGAAGTATTGAGTAATCCGCAATAGGCATCTCCGCGTCCGTCGTAAAGGTCGGATGCGGTTTCTTCAGCTGCCGCTGCTACCATCACCGGACCCTGAAATCTCTGAGCTAAAATGGTGGTCGGCCCTTCAGGTCCAAAATTTCCGAGAAAGACCACCAGCGAATCGATTTCCTTTTTCTTTATTTCATCAAGAGCTTTCAGCACGTCGTTTTCGCTCTCGATGATGGTTTCCAGCTCGACTACCGGCAGGTTGAGTTTCTGACATTCGGCCGCTACCGCTATCCTTCTTTTTCTTGAGAGTTCAATCGGAAAACAATCACGGCTGACGGCGATAAGTCCGATTTTTACTTCTGGAATGTTTTTGAGGTTCTCCATAATTATTTCTCCTTTCTCTGTCCGTAATAGGCCCTGGGCCCGTGTTTTCTTTCAAAATGCTTTCTGATCAGGTAAGGTTCGAGCTCGGTGGCTCCGGGGTTAATCTGCAAGGTGGTGGCGGCCATTCCGGCTATGGTTTCCAGAAGAATAAGATTTTCCACCGCTTCCAGCCCGGATTTCCCCCAGGCAAAGGGACCGTGTCCCGAAACCAGACAGGCCGGATAATGTCCCGGGTCGAGTTGCTCAAATCTTTCGACGATTACCTTTCCGGTGCTGAGCTCATAGTCGGAAGTGACTTCGTTTTCGGTCAGCATCCGGGTTATCGGCACCGGTCCTGGACAGAAATCCGCCTGGGTGGTCCCAAGGCAGGGAATTTCCAGCCCGGCCTGAGCAAAAGCGGTGGCAAATTGACTGTGAGCATGGGCAATCCCGCCAATCTGAGGGAACTCCCGGTAGAGATGAAGATGGGTGGCGGTGTCGGAGGAAGGCTGCAGCGTGCCCTCCACCTGACGGCCTTCGAGGTCGAGAACCACCATGTCTTCCGGTTTCATCTGATCATAAGCCACCCCGCTGGGCTTGATGGCGATCACTCCGCTTTTTCGGTCGACCTCACTCACATTTCCGAAGGTCAAAATGACCAGTCCGTATTCGACCAGCTTCAAATTGGCTTCCCAGACCCGTTTTTTAAGGTCTTGATACATTCTTTTGTTCCTTTTTCATTCCTTTTTTATGTTTCGTATATCCTTATCTTATTTAAGGCTCTCGAATCAATTATCTTCTGCCAGCCATTCTTCTTTTCGTCTTTTTCGGCATCCGCATCTTCTCCGGTTTGGCCAGGCCTTTTTCCCGGGTCGGCTAATCTTATGACTGTCGCTCAGGATTTAATGCCGCTTTTTTTCCTAAACCTCGATAGGCCTGTCTTCCTGGCCTTTTCCAGCTGGCGGTCGCGAATGTCCAGCAGGTCCTTCATCAGATGGTAGAGATTACCCTGCCAGTCCCGGGTGCCAAAGGAGTCGTGCAGTTCCCGATAAAGACGGTAGAGTTCCTGGTAGACCTGATGTCGGTCCGGACGCGGCTTGAAACTGAATGGTTTTACCCCGCACATGGCCGCCTGGGCTTCCTCAAAGCGGTCATAACCTCCGCCCCGGCTTCCGGCCGCCACCGCCCCGGCCATAGCCGCACCCAGGGCGCAGGTCTGGGAGGAGCGGGCAACCTTCATTTCCAGGCCAAAAACATCAGCATAAATTTGCATCACCAGGGGATTCTTCTCGGCTATTCCACCGCAGTTTATGACTTCATTGATTTCCACCCCGTATTCCTGGAAGCGCTTGATGATGGTCAGGGCTCCGAAGGCCGTGCCTTCGATGAGAGCCAGGTAAATCTCTTCCGGCCGGGAGTGGAGGGTTTGTCCGAGCAGAAGACCGGTCAGTCTCTGGTCAACCAGGATGGTTCGATTGCCGTTGTTCCAGTCGAGGGTCAGCAGGCCGGATTCACCGGGGAGGAGGGCTGAAGCCTTTCTGGTCAGCTCTTCATGACTGCCTTTCCTGGGCCCCCCGGGCTGGATGTAATTCACGAACCAGTTGAAAATATCTCCAACGGCCGATTGTCCGGCTTCCAGCCCGAAATAGCCTGGCAGGACTGAACCGTCGACAATTCCGCAGAGACCCGGGATGTCAGCCAGCGGCCGGTCGTTAGGCCAGACGCAGATGTCGCAGGTGCTGGTGCCTATGATCTTGACGAACTTTCCCGGGGCCACGCCGGCGCCGACCGCTCCCAGGTGAGCGTCGAAAGCACCCACGGCCACCGGAATTCCCGGCTTCAGTCCGAGCATTTTCGCCCAGGATCTGGTGAGATAACCGGCCGGCTGGTCCGAGGTATGGGTGGTGTCATACAGCCTGTCCCTCAATTCTCCCAGCCGCGGGTCCAGTTTGCTGAGGAATTCCTTTGCCGGCAGCCCTCCCCACTGGTCGTTGAACATGGCTTTATGGCCGGCGGCGCAGCGGCTTCTTTTGATTTTGTCCGGTGCCAGGGTGCCGGTCAGAATGGCCGGGAGAAAGTCGACGCATTCCACCCAGCTGTGGGCAGCCTGGAAAACTTTCGGGTCCACCCTCAGGCAATGGAGAATCTTGCTGAAAAACCATTCGGAAGAATAAACCCCGCCGCACTTGGCTAAGTATTCCGGATGCTCCCGGGATGCCAGCTCGGTAATTTCCCGGGCTTCGGCGAAAGAAGTATGGTCTTTCCACAGCCAGGCCTGGGCATTGAGGTTGTTCTTGAACTCATGGTGAAAAGCCAGCGGCAGGCCGTTTCTGTCAACCGGAATCGGGGTGGAACCGGTGGTGTCGATCCCTATTCCGATGATCTGTTCGGGCGAAAAGTTTTTTCTGGTTTTTCGAGCGAGGCGGAGGGCCTGTTTTACCACCCTCACCATCGACTCAAGGTAATCAGCCGGGTTCTGCCGTGCCAGGTTAGGGTCCTTTGAGTCGAGAAGTATGCCGTCCTCACCCGAAGGATAATTCACCACCGCGGTGCTCAGTTCTTCGCCGCTGGCAGTATCCGCCAGCAGTGCCCTGACTGAATTTGTTCCGAAATCCAGGCCCAGACTGTAAGCTCCGGCTTTTGACCTCATATCTCGCGCCTCCTCATTGATTAAATTTTAATTCAGGCTCCGGTCTTTTAGAAAGCGAAATTTTTCTTCCGCTCGTCCGGACCGCCAATTCATTATTTCGGGTGGCCAACAAAGTTCTTGACATCACTTTCCTTTTCATTATATAAAAATTTTGTGTTAACGTTAACATTTAAGTAATTTTTATTTTATCCTTCAATGTTAACGTTAACGCCAAGGCGATAAAGATGATTGTCAGACAGAAAAGAATGGTCCGGACCTCAGCCGGGCGGCGGCGACCCGGTCCCGAAACACTGCTCCAGTCGTTCTTCCGGCAGTTCCAATTCGCCCCCTGCCGGTTCCGGTCCGGCCAGAAAAATAAAAATCAATAAAATTAAAAGGAGGATTTAATGTCCAAAGAAAAGCGTGGGCTGATGTTGGCTCTCGTCTTGCTGCTTTCCTTTTCGGTCCTCCAGGCTCAGATTACCCGTCAGACCGGAACGGTCCGCGGTGTAATCAAAGATGCGGATGGCACACCCCTGCCCGGCGTCAGCATAACTCTGACCGGGCCCGGCATGATGGGTAAGGCTACCGACATCAGCCGGGAGGATGGCACATTCCGGTTGCCGGCGGTTCCTCCGGGCAACTACACCCTGACCGCTGAACTTCAGGGATTCAAGACCATTACCCTGAATGAGGTGATAGTCAGAGTGGGCTTGACCGTGACCCTGGAGGTGAAGATGGAGCCGGCCGCGGTCGAGGAACAGGTGACGGTTGTGGCTAAGGCTCCTGAAATTGACGTCCAGAAAACCAAAGTTACCACCGCCGTCACTTCCGAGGTTATTG
Organism: Candidatus Saccharicenans sp.; assembly: GCA_030017715.1. Lineage (GTDB taxonomy): Bacteria > Acidobacteriota > Aminicenantia > Aminicenantales > Saccharicenantaceae > Saccharicenans. The sequence goes on from JASEIU010000001.1 coordinate 62,221, forward strand.
CCAGGCTGCCGGTTAATCGCTCCCTGACCGGCCTGATGAACATCATCCCCTCGACGGTCGGAACTATCGCCACCTATTCGGGCAGCATTCACGGCACCGACTGGAACGGCGTCACCTATGAAGTTGACGGAATTAACGCCAACTGCCCGACCACCGGCGGAGCTTTCGGCACTCCCCAGTTTGATGCCATCGAAGAAATCGAGGTTATGACCGGAGCCATTCCGGCTCAGGTCGGTACCACCGGCGGAGCTTTTGTCAACATCGTCACCAAATCGGGCGGCAATAACTTCTCCGGCCAGGCCCAGGCTTACTACACCAACAAGCACCTGGCTCAGGTTCTCTTCCCCGATGAGCAACTCAGATCGATGCAGATCGGAAAGCCGAGCTTCAGTCTTTATGACCTGGATACCTCAGCCATGGTCGGCGGTCCCATCATTAAGGACAAAATCTGGTTTTTTACCGATGTGGCTTTCACCAAGTCCAGCAACTGGGCTCCCTTCCGGCCGACCACCATTCTCGGCACCTCTTACGACCAGTATAAAGTCCCCAACCAGAATATGAGAGGCAATCTCAAGCTGACCACTGAATTTTCGAAGAAGCTGCGGTTTTACACTTACTTTTCGCTCGGCCAGACCCAGAGGATGTTCGAAGCCTGGTCCAACAAGACAGAAGACAGCACCTTTGATGCCAAGCCTACCCAGTATGTGGGCACGGCCAATCTGACCTGGATTCCAAGCAGCAGTTCTTTTATCGATTTCAGGTTGAACATCAATCACCTGGATTATCCAATAACCGCCAGAAATGGCTCGGATAAGATTGGCTATCAGGACGGCTACACCGGTTACATCTGGAACGGCATTCAGTCCTGGGAAAGTTTCATCATTCGCCATACCAACCAGGCTTCGGCCCGGATGACTCATTTTGCCGATAACGTCCTGGGCGGTGACCATGAACTGGGAGCCGGGGTGGAAGTTCAGTTCGGCTGGGACCGGTATTCCTACGCCAGGCAGCAACCGATGGAATGGTTCTATTACAACGGCAATCCTTATTACTGGCGCGGATACTTTGGAGTGAATCAGCCGACCATTTATGGAGACGGCCGCCTGTCTTTTACCAACTGTGGTCCGTTCAAGGGCGACAGCGTTACCGACCTTTATGAATATAGGATAGGCGCTTATTTCCAGGACAACTTCACCATCAAGAACCGGCTGACCTTTAACCTCGGCTTGAGAATCGATTCCTACAACGGCTGGAGCGGCAAAGCCCGGTCCACCGGGACCACCGGCCTGTCCTACGAAATCGGCCAGGTTCTGGCCCAGGACCTGGGCTTCAACCCCTACGGCGGATTTGAAGTCGACGGAATTAAAGATGTTCTGGTTTTCACCAGCCTGTCCCCGCGGCTCGGCCTGAGCTACGACCTGTTCGGCAACGGCCGGACGGCTCTGAAGCTTTCTTACGCCAGATATTCGGAGCAGGTGCCGGTGATGTGGTTCTCGGAAGTGCTCCCGGCCGTCATGGGTCAATACGAGTTCAACTGGTGGGACCTCAATCAGAATGGCCAGCCCGATTCCCCGGGCACCGATTATTACGAATACCGCTGGGGCCTGGGCGATTTCAAGTTGCCCGATATCGAGTATCTCAGTCAGATGGTTGATCGCAGCCTCCATGCTCCGATCCACAACGAAATCACAGCCGGGGTTGAGCATCAGCTGTTCAAAGATTTTGCGGTTAAAATGACTTATATCCACAAAAAGAAGACCGACCTGTTCGGCTGGGCCAAGTACGACCTGGAATCCGGCAGGTACTGGTACAAACTGGAACAGGCTCCGGACTGGTACGTTCCCTTCACCACCATAGTCCCGGCTTACGGCGCCTTCCCCGAACAGCAGGTGACGGTCTATTTCATGAGCGAATATTCTCCCTACGAATCCATGGTCTACATCAAGACCAACATCCCCGAGCAGTTTGTTAAGTATGATGGCCTGGAGCTGGCCTTCGATAAAAGATTTAACCACGGCTGGTCTCTGGGCGGTTCGTTCACGCTCTCCAGGACCAGTTCTCAATCCTGCGGCGACAGCCCCAACGATTTTGTCAACACCCCGGGTCGCGATAGCTACGACGTGCCCTTCATGCTGAAACTCTATGGAACCTTCAACCTGCCTTACGGTTTCATCGCTTCCTTTTTTATGAATTACCGGGTAGGCTATCCGTGGGGCCGCAGCGTGGAAATTGTGCCTCCGGATGATTGGGCTGTTTCTAATCACGTGGTGCCCTGGTCGGTCTGGGTAATGCTGGAACCCAGCGGCACCAGAAGGGAGCAGGATTTCACCAACGTCGATTTTCATCTGGAAAAAGAAGTCAGGCTGCCCTACGGCACCATCGGCGCTTTTGTTGATATCTACAACCTTTTCGGAAACAAAGTGGTTAACTATGGTTTGAATCCGATCAGCACCTGGTTCCCGACCGAAGAAGGCTCTGCTAACGGAACCTACAACCTGGATTATAATTACAAGCGCGTTACCAGCATTTCAGCCACCAGGGTCTTCAAGTTCTCAATTCGTTACAGGTTCTGAGCGGGTGTTGTTTCAGGCTATGGCGGGGGAAGAGCTCGGGCTCTTCCCCCTTTTTTTTCGGCAGTTGAGTTTTCCCGGCCAGGGGAAAGCCGCGGCCGATTCTGACCGGGGGCTTAAGCTGACCTGTGTTCAGGCCGCTTAAGGACCGGAGATTGTTCCAATCGGAAGGAAAATGGCCGAAGCCGGGCGCAATTGATCATCTGCTGTGTTTGCTGAAGCGGAGAGGAGACAATAATTTGTTGGCGACGGAGATTAAAATTGATATAAATAATCGGAATGACTCCTGTCTTCGGGCCGACCGCATAAGGTCGGCTCATTTGATAGACCAGAGCCCGGATGAATCTTTAAAAAAAATAAACGGAGGTGGCCGATGTCCAGGAAGCTCAGGCCCAACTATTCTTCTCTGAGATTTCTTTTCCTGTTTGTTGCGGTCTTTTTTGTCTTGTTGACTCCGCATCTAAAGTCTCAGCTCAGGCTCAAAGACGACGATTTAAGGCTATTTCAGTTCAGGAACCTCGGGCCCTTCCGGGCCGGTTCCTGGGTGACCTGCTTTGCGGTGCCGGATTTTCCGCCGGAAGCTCATCTTTACACTTTTTATGTCGGCACCAGAAACGGCGGGGTCTGGAAGACCGTCAACAACGGCACCACCTTTGAACCCATCTTTGACGGTCAGGACCATCTCTCTATCGGCGCCCTGGCTCTGGCCCCTTCTGACCCCGGGGTGGTCTGGGTGGGAACGGGTGAGGCCTACTGCGCCCGCAGTTCTCACAGCGGGGACGGCGTTTATAAATCTGTCAACGGCGGACTGACCTGGCAAAATATGGGCCTCCGTGATTCTCACCATATAGCGAAAATAGCGGTTCATCCCCGGAATCCAGACATTGTCTATGTGGCGGCCATGGGACATCTTTTTACTCCCAATGCCGAGCGTGGAGTGTTTAAGACTGAGGACGGCGGGAAATCCTGGAAAAAGGTTCTGTACATCAATGACCGGGTCGGGGTGATTGACCTGGTCATGGACCCGTCCAATCCGGACATCCTTTATGCCGCCAGCTACGATAAAGTCAGGCTGCCCTGGCATTATGAGGCCGGCGGTGGCGGCAGCGGAATTTACAAGACGACCGACGGCGGCCTGACCTGGAAGAGGCTGGGCGGCGGCTTGCCTTCCGGTTATGTCGGCCGCATCGGTATCGACCTTTACCGGAAAAATCCCCAGATTCTGTACGCGGTGGTTGAAAATTTCCGGCAACCAACAGCGGAGGAGAAAGCTGCCGCCGTCAGAGCCGGACGCGTCGCCCACCCGGTTGCCGTGGGCGAGGTTTATCGAACAGACGACGGCGGTCAGACCTGGGTTAAGGTCAACACCGGGAAAGAACCGCTGGCCAACAAGGCTCCGTATTCCTTCAATCAGCTTTACATAGACCCGAATGACGACCGGATTCTTTACATCACCGGTGTTACCCTGGCCAGCTCGGTTGACGGTGGCCGGACCTGGCGGGATGCCGACTGGCCGCCTCAAGCCTTATTTCAATCCGCCTTTGGAGATGTCAGAACCCTCTGGATTGACCCCCAGAATTCAAAGCGCCTTCTTTTCGGCAGCGACGGCGGAGTGTATGTTACTTATGACGGGGGCAAGACCTGCCATCATTTTTATAATCTGCCGCTGGGCGAAATCTATGCCCTCGGGGTGGATATGGAAGAGCCCTACAATATCTATGCCGGTCTCCAGGACCATGATTCCTGGAAGGGACCGTCCAATTCCTGGTCGGGAGCGGTTAACCTCAGCGACTGGGTGACTGTCGGCGGCGGCGATGGCATGTATAATGTGGTGGACCCGGCTGATAGTCGCTGGGTGTACAACTGCCGGGAGTTCGGGAATTTCAACCGTCTCGACCAGATTACCGGGACGCGGAAGAGAATCCAACCCGTCCGCAGCCCGGAAAAAGAACCCTATCGTTTTAACTGGACTCCGCCCATTCATCTTTCTCCCCACAACGGCTCCATTGTCTATATCGGAGCCCAGGTTCTCCTGCGTTCTCTCGACCGCGGCGATAACTGGGAAGAAATAAGCCCCGACCTGACCACCAATGATAAGAGCAAACAGGTTGGGGCCGGCAACATAACCTTCTGCACCATAACGACCATATCGGAATCTCCACGGAAGCCGGGAGTAATCTGGGCGGGGACCGACGACGGTAAAGTGCAGGTCACGGCCAACGGCGGGGCGACCTGGACCGATTGCACGCCAAACCTGGTCCGGGCCGGGGCCCCGGCCCATCTCTGGGTAAGCCGGGTATTTGCCTCTCCCCATGAAGCCGGCACAGCTTTTGTGGCTAAGAGTGGGTTCCGAAATGATGATTTCAAACCATATGTTTTTAAGACAACCGATTATGGCCGCACCTGGGTATCGATTTCCAGAGGACTTCCCGATTCTCCCGTCAACGTTATCATCCAGGACGCTAAAAATCCCGACCTGCTGCTGGCGGGAACCGACAATGGCCTGTTTATTTCCCTGACCGGCGGTGGGGACTGGGTGCCCTTCCGGAATAACCTGCCCGCGGTTAAGGTGACCGACCTGGTGATACATCCGCGCGAAGCCGACCTGGTGGTCGGGACTTACGGCCGGGGCATCTGGATTGCCAATATCTGGCCGCTTCGGGAGATAAGACCGGAGAATCTGAAGGAAACGGTCTTTCTGTTCGCCATCAGGCCGGTTGTGCAGAAACAGTACCCGATTTTCGGCAACTATCATCTTACGGGAGACAGCCATCTTTTTACCCCCAATGAACCGGATGAAGTTGTAATTTATTTTCATCTCAGCGATGAAGCCGGACAAAAAGTGAAAGTCAGCCTTTATGACCGCGACGGAAATCTGCTGAAAGAGTTGAGCCTGGAGGGAAAAACGGGCCTGAACCGGCTGGCCTGGGATATGAGAAAGCCCGGCCCCGGGCGGGGCGGATCTCTGGTGGAGCCCGGTTATTATAAAGTGGTGCTCGAAGCGGGCGGGATCAGGCAGGAACAAAAAGCCCTGATCAGCAAAAGAATAAGCTGGCGGATCGGCCCGGAAGCGGTCGTTTTGCTTCCGGGCGAGGGGCGGGTAAATTTGGAGAGATGAGGCCGATTGCAGGTTGAATCTGACCCGCCGGTCATCGGAGCCGGGAAAAACCTTTTGAGGTTTGAGATGAATCGGTTATGATTAAAAAGAAGATTGCGGAATAAATAGCTGGGAGGAAAAAATGAAAGGAAAGTCTTTTGACCTGAAATTAGCGGCCCTCTGCAGCCTGCTGCTGGTGTCGTTTATGTTTTCGGCCTGCGGGGGCGAGAAAAAGGATTATCCCATAAAGACGGGCCAGCTGACCGAAGTGCGTTTCTCGGACGGCTTCTGGAGCTCCCGGATAGAGACCAACGGCCGGGTGACCATTCCCCATTCTTTCCGGCAGAGCGAAGAGACCGGACGGATCAAAAACTTTGAAATTGCCGGCGGCCTGGCCGAAGGAGATTTTTGCTCTCGTTACCCCTTTGACGACTCTGACCTTTACAAGCTGATAGAAGGAGCCTCCTACCAGTTGATGCTCAACCCGGACCCTGAGCTCGAAAAATACCTGGATGGTTTGGTGGCCAAAATAGCAGCTGCCCAGGAGAAGGACGGATATTTATACACTGCCCGGACCATCAAGAATAAAGGCGGGAAGATACCGCTGGAAGAGTGGGTGGCCGACAAAAGGTGGGAAAGAGAACAGGATGCGCATGAACTGTATAACGCCGGTCATCTCTACGAAGCGGCTGTGGCTCACTATCGGGCCACCGGCAAGAAGACTCTCCTCGATATAGCTCTCAAAAATGCCGACCTGATTCTCAAGGAATTCGGCCCCGGGAAGGTCATGCTGCCGCCCGGACACCAGGAGATTGAAATCGGGCTGGTTAAGCTGTACCGGCTGACCGGCAACAGAAAGTATCTGAACCTGGCTCAATTCTTCCTGGACCAGCGCGGCAACAAGGAGGGTCATGAGCTCTATGGTTTCTATTCCCAGGACCATCTGCCGGTGAGAGAACAGAAAGAGGCCGTCGGGCATGCCGTTAGAGCCGCTTATATGTATTCCGGCCTGGCTGACGTGGCCGCCCTGACCGGCGACCAATCCCTGGTTCAGGCTCTGGACAGCCTGTGGGAGGATGCGGTTTACAGAAAAATCTATCTGACCGGCGGCATTGGCTCGACCGGAGCCTGGGAGGGCTTCGGGCCGGCCTATCATCTGCCCAACGGCTCGGCCTATGCCGAAACCTGTGCCTCGATCGCCAACGCCTTCTGGAATTACCGGATGTTCCTGCTTCACGGCGACGCTAAATACCTTGACGTCTTCGAGCGGATTATTTACAACGGATTTCTCTCGGGCATAGCGCTAACCGGCGACAGGTTCTTCTATGCCAACCCTCTGGCTTCCTTCGGTCAGCATGAGAGAAGCCCCTGGTTCGGCTGCGCCTGCTGTCCGCCCAATGTAGTCCGCTTCATTCCGCAGCTCGGACAGTATGTTTACGCCTCCTCGGGAGACCGGCTCTATATCAACCTGTTTGCCCGGAGCCGGGGCCAGGTAAAAATGGATGATCTGAAGGTGGAGCTGGAACAGGAGACCGAATATCCCTGGAAAGGCGAGATTAAAATAAAAGTTAACCCGGCCGAGGAAGATGATTTTACCATCATGCTGAGGATTCCCGGCTGGGCACTGGGTCAGCCAATTCCCGGCGACCTCTATTACTATGCCGTCAAGCCGGAGACAAAACCGACCGTCCGGGTCAACGGAGAAGAAGTGCCCCTGAACCTGGAAAAAGGTTTTCTGCCGCTGACCAGGAAATGGAAAGCCGGGGATACGATTGAAGTCAGCCTGCCCCTGGAACCGCGCCCGGTTCTGGCCCACGAAAAAGTTAAAGATGATGCCGGGCTGGTGGCGGTGGAAAGAGGGCCCCTGGTCTATTGCGCCGAGTGGCCCGACAACGGCGGGCGGGTGAGCAACCTGTTGCTGCCAGAAGGCGCCAGCCTGTCTTCTGAATTCCGGCCGGACCTGCTGGGCGGACTGGTGGTCGTAAAAGCGGCGGGCAAGGCTTACCGGCAGGAGAAAGGAAAGGTTGTAGTTGAAGATAAGGAAATAAACTTGATCCCCTACTATGCCTGGGCGCATCGGGGCCGGGGGGAAATGGCCGTCTGGATAGCCAGAGAAAAAGCTAAGGTCAGGCCGACTCCGGAACCATCTCTGGCTTCCAGAGCAAAAGTTGAAGCTTCCGAAGGAGTCCGCGGGGCCAGATTCATCAACGACCAGTATGAGCCTTCCAGCTCAGATGACCATTCTGTAGGCTATCTCCACTGGTGGCCGAAGAAGGGGACGACCGAGTGGGCCGGCTATGAATTTCCGGCTCCGGTCCGCGTGTCAGAAGCTGCAGTCTACTGGTTTGACGATACCGGAACGGGAGAATGCCGGGTGCCGGAGGCCTGGAAGCTTTATTACAAGAAAGGAAACGACTGGTTACCCGTCAAAAACCTGAATCCCTACGGAGTGGAGAAGGATAAGTATAATCTGGTGAAATTTTCCCCGGTTACAACCACCGGGCTGAGAGTGGAAATTAAATGTCAGGAAAAGTTTTCGGCCGGCATTCAGGAATGGCGGGTTAAATAAGCCAGTCCAGCGCAGCGCCGAAAGCCGGAAATTTCTGAGCTCCGGAATCAGGCGGAATGACGGGTTAAGATAAAGATGGTTTTAAGCAACAAATTAATTTAAGAATAATCCATAAGTTAACCGAAGGAATGGAATTCCGGCGAATCTTTTACTGAGAATACAGAACCCGGGACGGGAGTTTTTAGATTGCCATGGTTCGGAAAGGCTTATAGAACATAGCCGCCAGAATCTCAGGCCGGATTTTTTAGAGAAGGAGTTGCTCCAATCAAAGCCGGATGGGCAGATTTACAGGTGGGTGGCCGGGTCTGCGGGCAGAGCGGCCGGTATATCCGGAGAAAATGTGGTCGGATAGAAATCTTATATGGAAGAAAAGTCTATAAAAATTTCGGGCGGTAATAAAAGCCGGGAATTTATGCCTTCAGGCGGGAGGAAAAAATGAAAGGCGAAAATATAGGATTCAAAGGCCGAATTAAAAAGATTTCCGGAATTCTGCCGGACAGCCGACCGGCCGTGGCCGGAGCCCTGGCTCTGGTTGCGATATTTATTTTCCTGGCGGGTTCGCTCTTTCTGTCAGCCGAGGATAAACAGGTTATCCAGAATCCCTCATTTGAAAAGCTGGCCGACGGCCGACCCGAAAACTGGCGGCCGATTACTTACGGCGGGAAGGCAGATCTTCAAACAAGCCCGCTGGCCCGAACCGGCAGCCACAGCGTTCAGATAGCCTCGGAGAAGGGCGCGGACGCTTCCTGGTCAACAGTGGTCAGGGTTAAGCCTTTTTCAAAATACAGGCTGACCGGGTGGGTCAAGACCGAGGATATTCAGTCGCTCGGGGGAAAAGGCGTTCTTTTTAATGTTCACGGAATGGAAAAGTACCAGACCGGAGCTCTTGCCGGGACCAATGACTGGACCAGGCTGGAGATGATAATCGAGACTGAACTCAACGACGCTTTACAGATTAATTGTCTTTTTGGCGGCTGGGGCCGGGTCACCGGGAAAGCCTGGTTTGATGACCTCGGGCTTGAATACATTTCAGGGCAGAGGCTTCAGCCCCGGGCGACCGTTCAGGCCGATAAAAAGCTGACCCCGATTTCCGAATATATTTACGGCCAGTTCATAGAGCACCTCGGGCGATGCATCTACCAGGGAATCTGGGCCGAGATGCTCGAAGACCGGAAATTTTGCCTGCCGCTGGCCACGGCCGAATCGCCCTGGAAAGTGTTCGGGCAGCCCCATTCTGTTCATATGAATCCCCTCCTGGTTTACGCCGGAGTGCCGGTGCCGGAGATAAGGCTTAAAGGAGACGGGACCGAAGCCGGAATCTATCAGGCGGAGCTGGCCCTGCGGAAAGGGAGAAAGTATAAGGGGCGGGTTGTCCTGGCCGGCGACCCGGGGGCGCTTCCGCTGGAAATACGGCTGGTCTGGGGCGAAGGACAGGACGGCAGGGAAGTCTTTAAGCTCGACAGGGTCGGGCCGGATTATGAGAAATATTATTTTGAGTTTACGGCCGGGACTGATACCGACAACGGGCGCCTGGAGATTGTCAGCCGCGGGAGCGAAGCCTTCCGGGTGGCGGCGGTTTCCCTGATGCCGGCCGATAATCTGGAAGGTTTCAGGCCGGAAGTGATTAAAACATTGCGAGAGCTGAATTCTCCGGTTTACCGCTGGCCGGGCGGCAATTTTGTGTCCGGTTATGATTGGCGGGACGGAATCGGAGACCCCGACCGCCGTCCACCGCGCCGGAACCCGGCCTGGCAGGGAATTGAGCATAACGACGTCGGAATACACGAATTCATGGCCTTCTGCCGGCTGGTGGGGGCGGAGCCCTATATCGCCGTCAACAGCGGCCAGGGCAATGAAACCATGGCTGCCGAAGAGGTGGAGTATGTCAACGGCTCGCCGGAGACGCCGCTGGGCAGACTCCGGGCGAAAAACGGCCATCCCGAGCCTTTCGGTTGCCGCTTCTGGTCGGTGGGTAATGAAATGTACGGCGACTGGCAGTTAGGCCATATGCCGCTTAAAGACTATGTTAAAAAGCATAACCGTTTTGTGGAAGCGATGAAGGCCCGCGACCCGAATATTCAAATTATTGCCGTCGGGGCGGTGGGCGACTGGAGCCGGGGGATGCTGGAAGCCTGCGCCGACCGGATGGACTTGATCAGCGAACATTTCTATGTTCAGGAAAGGCCGGGCCTGCTGAGCCACGTCTACCAAGTGCCCCGGGCCATCAGGCGGATTGCGGAAGCTCACCGTCAGTACCGCAAAACGATTCCGCAACTAAAAGGCAAGGACATCCGGATTGCCCTGGACGAGTGGAATTACTGGTACGGACCCCATATCTACGGCGAGCTCGGAACGCAGTATTTTCTGAAGGATGCCCTGGGGATAGCGGCCGGGCTGCACGAATATTACCGTCAGGCTGATATTATTTATATGGCCAACTACGCTCAGACGGTTAATGTCATCGGGGCCATAAAGACTTCAAAAACAGAGGCTGTTTTCGACACCACCGGGTTGGTCCTGAAGCTTTACCGCCAGGAATTCGGCACCAGGCCGGTTAGGATTTCCGGCCGGCCCGAACCGCTGGACGTGATGGCTGCCTGGAAGGAAGACGGAAAGACTCTGACCCTGGCCGTGGTCAACCCAACGGCCGAAAGGCAGGTTCTGTCCTTGAAGATAAGCGGTTTTAAGGTCAGCCGGGTCGAAAAGACTTTTAGAATCACCGGGGCTGACGAAAAAGCCTGTAATGTTCCCGGACGAAATCCGGGAGTGGAAATAATCGCGGTCAGCGAGAAATTCGACCCCGAACGCCTGCCGTTGCCTCCGCTGAGCGTTACCCTTTATGTGCTCAAATAATATTCCTACTAAAAAAGTAGGAAATAAACCGGGCCGGCCTGGCCCGGCGCGGGCCCGACGGACTTTCCGGGGGGCCGATATGATAAAATCAGCCTGGAGAGGAAAAATGAGAAAATCGCTGCTAAGTTGTCTGATGGCTTCAATCCTGGTTTTTTCAGCCTGCGAGAAACCGCCCGCCCGTCCGGAGAGGGCCGGGAATGATTACCCCATCCAGCCGGTCAATTTCTGGGAAGTTAAGGTGACTGACGAATTCTGGGCTCCGCGGATGGAAACCAACCGCCTGGTAACTGTGCCCTATCTCTTCCGGATGAATGAAGAAACCGGCCGGGTGGATAATTTCCGGATCGCGGCCGGCCTTAAGACCGGCAAGCATACCGGAAAAAGATATAACGATTCCGATGTCTACAAAGCCATAGAAGCCGCGGCTTACACCCTGAAAACAAATCCGGACCCGGTCCTGAAACAGCAGATTGATGACCTGGTGGCTCTTATCGGCCGGGCCCAGGAACCAGACGGCTATCTTTTCACCACCAGAACCATAGACCCGAAAAACCCGGCCCCCGGCTCGGGCCGGGAGAGATGGTCTAATCTCAGGGTCAGCCATGAGCTCTACAATCTCGGGCATCTATATGAAGCTGCGGTGGCCTACTATCAGGCCAGCGGCGAAAGAAATCTGCTGGACATTGCCATTAAAAGCGCCGACCTGCTGGTCCGCACCTTCGGACCCGGAAAACGGCCCGGTTTTCCCGGACATCAGGAGGTGGAGATCGGGCTGGTTAAACTCTTCCGGGTAACCGGCAATAAGTCTTACCTTGAACTGGCCAGATTTTTCCTGGATGAAAGAGGAAATTATCACGGGGGTGAAGTCTATCCGACCACCTCTCCCTTCCATATCTATAATTCTGAAGAATACCTGCAGAATCATAAACCCGTTCTGGAGCAAACCGAAGCCGTGGGTCATGCGGTCAGGGCCGCCTATATGTACAGCGGCATGCTGGACGTGGCCGTGCTGGGCGGTTACCCTGAATACGCCCGGGCCAGCCGGACGCTCTGGGAAAACGTGGTCAGAAAGAAAATATATCTGACCGGCGGAATCGGCTCTACCGGCGAGTACGAAGCCTTCGGGCCCGAATACGACCTGCCCAACGAGCAAGCCTATGCCGAAACCTGCGCCGCGGTGGGCAACGCCTTCTGGAATCAACGCCTGTTTCAGATGGAGGGCGACGGCCGTTACGTTGACGTCTTAGAAAGAATAATTTACAACGGGCTGCTGTCGGGTGTCGGCCTGACCGGCGACCGCTTCTTCTACCAGAATCCGCTGGCTTCCAGGGGCAAGTATGAAAGAAGCAGCTGGTTTGAAGTGGCCTGCTGCCCGGCCAACGCTGCCCGTTTTCTGGCCACTTTTCCCCAGTACATTTATGCCCGTTCCTTGGAGGAAGTCTACGTCAATCTCTATGTCAATTCCTCGGCCAGTTTTGAATTCCAGAACACCCGGCTGGAAATAATCCAGGAGACGAAGTATCCCTGGCTGGGCCAGGTCAAAATCGGGGTTAATCCTTCCCGGGTCAGGGAGTTTGCGCTCTGCTTGCGGATTCCCGGCTGGGCTCAGGGGCAGCCTGTTCCTTCCGACCTTTACCGCTACCTTGACGGGGAGGCGGGTCAGGTGGTGGTCAGGCTGAACCGCAAGACAATTCCGGTTGAGGTCGACCGGGGCTATCTGAGAATCAAGAGAAGATGGGTCAGGGGCGACGTGGTAGAAATTTTGTTCCCCATGCCCGTAAGGAGAGTGGTGGCTAATCCACAGGTGGCTGAGAACAGAGGTCGGGTGGCCATAGAGCGCGGCCCGGTAGTTTTCTGCGCCGAAGGACGGGATAACGGCGGGACAGCCCTGAACCTGGCCGTCCCGGATTCCACCCGTTTTCAGCAGTGGTATCGCAACGACCTGCTGGGCGGAGTAACCGTCATCACGGGCGGCGGGCTGGCGGTTGATGACAGGGGAAACGAAGTCCGGAAACAGAACCTTTTCCTGATTCCCTATTCTGTCTGGGCCAACCGCGGAGCCTGGGAAATGGCCGTCTGGCTGCTGAGAAAGGAATGAGCCCGGGCCTTATTTTTTAGGATAACCCACAGTCTGGGCCAGCATGATTTTTTGCTCCGGCCGGAGTTTCATGGCTGCGGACAGCTCTTCCCGGTTGATCAAAGCCCGAACCACGGTAGCCAGCCCCTCGGAAGCGCAGAACAGATACACATTCTGGGAGATGAAAGCGGCGTGGGCGCCTGAATAAAACCTCTTATCTTCATCAGAACCGCGGGGAATGCGGGCGTAATCGCCGACGTAAATCAGGTTTACCGGCGCTACCTTTACAAAATCCTGAGTCCCGGTAAGAGCCCGGATGTCTTCCTTCAGAACCTGAATCAGTGAATGGTCTTTGGCCTCATACAGAAACAGCCCGTCGGCCATGGCTACATAAAGGTCGATATTCTGCCAGTTGACGGCTGAAGGGGCCGTTCGCTTTCCGGCTTCCGGACGGTTAATCCCGTAAGCCGCCCAGAGCAGGTTGGAGAGAACCCCGGCCGGCAGCCTGTCCGGGCTGAATTCTCTCTGACTCTGCCTGAGCTTCAGGCATTCCATCAGCGGTTTCCCGCCCTCAAGCTGCGGCGGCGGCAACTTGATGACCGGGGTCTCCTGGCCGGAAATACTATCTGCCGAAATAAAAATCCAGCCGGCCATAAAAAACAGAGTTAGCAAGGTGATAGTCGCTCTTGATCTCATCCTTTCCTCCTGATTGGCAAATTCTATCATCAACGGTGCCCCTCAGCCAAGAAGCAAAACAAACGGAAGGTGCGCCAGGCGGGCCGGGGGTCGGAGAAAAGACAGGGAGCCGTTTTGACAGGCGATTTCTTCAGGTCGGGGAAAGCCCCTGCGGCGAAACCGCGCTCGCCGTTTTCATCGAATTTCGAGCCTTTATTTTTTAGCAAAAATTTAAAAGCAGACAGTTAGAAAGTTCAAAAGTGGACTCTTGGAGAGGCCGTTAAAGGGAAGACTAATCTCTTAACTGTTTGGTTGGGCCGCCAGATTAGAGCCTTTATTTTGACAAAACTCGCCCCCTGTGTTATTAGAGAATTTCCGAAGAAATTCCTGTCAGGATAAGAACATGGCCTCGGCAGTCGAAAAATGGGTGGAAAAACAGGCTGAACTGCTTCAGCCGAAAACAATCTACTGGTGCGACGGTTCGGAGGGCGAAGCCCGCCGGATCATAGAAATGGGGCTGCGGGAAGAAAAAATCGAGCAACATGACATCTTCCTGGAGCTCAATCACCGCCTCTGGCCCAAGGCCTACCTCCATCGCAGCCATCCCACGGATGTGGCTCGAACCGAGCAACTGACTTTTGTCTGCCATTCGGACAGGGAAACCACCGGGCCCAACAACAACTGGATGCATCCGGAAGAGGCCAAAAAGAAACTGACCAGGCTATCTAAGGGAGCCATGCGGGGCAAGACCATGTATGTCCTCCCCTACATGATGGGCCATCCCGACTCTCCCTACGCCAAAGCCTGCATCCAGATTACCGATGTCTCCTACGTGGCCGTCAGCATGAGAATAATGACCAGGCTGGGCAAACACATTCTCGACAAGATCGGCAACTCTGAGAATTTCGTCAAGGGCATTCACACCGTCGGCGATTTTGACCCCAACAAGCGATTCATCATGCATTTTCCGGAAGAAAACCTGGTCTGGAGCGTCGGCTCGGGTTACGGCGGCAATGCCCTGCTGGGAAAAAAATGTTTTTCTCTGAGGATCGCTTCCTGGATGGGCCGCAAGTACGGCTGGCTGGCCGAGCATATGATGATCATCGGGGTGGAAGACATTCACGGCAACATTACTTATATCGCCGGGGCTTTTCCCTCGGCCTGCGGCAAGACTAACTTCGCCATGTTAGAGTCGGCTCTGCCCGAATACCGCATCTGGACGATAGGCGACGACATCGCCTGGCTGAATATCGGGCCCGATGGCCGGCTTTATGCCATCAACCCGGAATTTGGATTTTTCGGGGTGGCCCCCGGGACCTCGATGAAAACCAATCCCAATATGATGCGCACCCTGAGAAACTCCAATTATTATCCGACGCTGTTTACCAACGTCGGGCTGGACCTCGATACCATGTCTCCCTGGTGGGAAGGCCTCGACGGGCCGGTTCCGGAAAATATGCTGGACTGGCAGGGGCGACCCTGGAAGCCAGGCCAGGGAACTCCGGCCGCTCACCCCAATTCCAGGTTCACGGTCTCCGTTTACAATTGCCCCACCCTTTCCAGAGAATACGACAACCCCATGGGCGTGCCCATCTCGGCCATCCTGTTCGGCGGTCGCCGGACCAGGTTGATTCCTCTGATCACCGAAGCCTTTAACTGGGAGCACGGCGTCTTCCTGGGAGCCAGAATGGGCTCGGAAACCACGGCTGCGGCTGCCGGCAAGGTGGGGGTACTGCGCCGCGACCCGATGGCCATGCTGCCGTTTTGCGGCTACAACATGGGCGATTACTTCCGCCACTGGATCAACATGGGCCGGTTGATGAGCCGACCGCCTCGAATCTATGCCCTGAACGCTTTCCGCCGCAACGAAAAAGGGGAATTCCTGTGGCCGGGCTTCGGGGAGAATATCCGGATTCTGAAATGGATAATAGAGAGGGTTAACGGCCGGACCGGAGCCAGAGAGACGCCGCTCGGCCTGATTCCCGAAAAAAAAGACCTGGACCTGACCGGGTTGCAACTGCCGGAGGAGAACCTGGAGGAGCTGTTCCGGATAAGTCCCGAAGAATGGTCGGAAGAGCTGGCTGACATCAAGAACTTTCTGGATAAATTCGGACGGCACACGCCCTATGAAATCTGGCAGGAATATGACCGGCTGAAGAAGGGGCTTGGCTACTGACCTGCCGGGAATCTGTCAGGTAGAAAGGTCCACCAACCGCCCGGGCCGTGTCCGGATATTGTATTTTTATCCGGAATTTGATAAAAATTTTTCTTGATATTTTGAAGTGAAGAGGACCAGCAATCGTAACCATTAAAGACATTGCCAGAAAGGCCCGGGTCTCGATCGGCACGGTGGACCGGGTCTTGCACAGCCGGGGTCGGGTCCATCCCGAAACCGAGAAAAGGGTCCGTCGGGTTCTAAAGGAACTCAACTACCGGACCAACGTCTTCGCCAAGCACCTGAAGATGGGCCGGACGTTCAATTTCAGCGTGCTGATGCCGAAGCCTCAGCAGGATAGTTATTACTGGTCGTTGCCTTACCGCGGGATTCGGAAAGCTCAGGAAGAGCTACTGTCTCACAAGGTGCGGGTAAATTTCTTCTTCTTTGACCGCTTTGATGAAAAATCGGTTCTCAATACCGGCCGGAGATTACTGAGAAACAACTCCGACGGTCTGCTGACGGCGCCGGTTCTGCCCGAAGGTTTCAGCCGGTTTTTAAACGACCTGTCGCCCGAGCTGCCGGTGGTTTTCTTTGATTCTTATCTGCCGGGGATAAAACCGCTGGCCTTTATCGGGCAGGATGCCTTCCGGAGCGGCTTGCTGGCCAGCCGGTTGATGAGACAGACGGTTCACCGCCCGAGCGGACTGGTGGCAGTGATTAAGATTCTGCCGGAAGATTATCATATCGCCGGCCGGATCGAAGGTTTTCTCCAGGGCAGCCGGGACTGGTCGGGCCTGAGGCCGCAGACCCTGGACCTGGTCGGAAGCTGGAGCGCGGCTGATACTGCCAGATATCTGGAGTCCTTCTACCGCCGGCATCGCGACCTGGCCGGGATTTTTGTGACCAACGCCATGACCCACAAGGTGGCCGAATGGTGGAAGAGCAATTCCGAAAAGGAAAAAATTATACTGATCGGCTATGACCCCATTCCGAGAAATATCGCTTTGCTCAAGGCCGGGGCCATTGATTTTCTGATCAGCCAGCAGTCAGAACGACAGGGTTATGAGGGTATCTACGCCCTGTTCCGGAAAGTTGTTCTGGGAGAAGAGGTCAAGAGTAAAATCATGACCCAGATTGATATCATAACTGTCGACAACGTGGATTATTACCAGAGTTAACGGAAGGTCAGGAGGAGGCAAAATGGACAGGGAAAAACCGGTCCTGAACGTCAAATCGTTGAAAGAACAGGTTTACGATTTTTTAAGAGAGCAAATGCGCCGGGGTGAAATTCTGCCCGGTTCGGTCATCGACCTGGAAGAGACTTCCCGGAAACTGGGAGTCAGCCGCACCCCGTTGCGGGATGCCCTGCTGCAGTTAGAGACAGAAGATTTTGTCACCATTCTGCCCCGCCGCAAGGTGGTGGTTAATCTGCTGACGGCCAGGGATATCAAAAATTATTATGAAATAATAGGAGCCCTGGAAAGCATAGCCATTCTCAGGGCCGGGGACCGGTTACAGCCGGAGGATATTGACCATCTGGTGCAGCTTAACGGGGAAATGAAACAGGCGATAGAAGCTGACGATTTTGACCTTTATTACGAAAAGAACCTGGCCTTTCATAATATCTATCTCCAGGCCAGCGGCAATGACAAGCTGATGAGAATTGTCAATAACCTGAAGAAGCGACTTTACGATTTTCCCCGGCCGGCCGGCTTTGTCAAGGAATGGGAACAGGCTTCAACCGGCGAACATGCCCGACTGATCGAATATCTACGCCGCGGCCAGAAAGAAGAGGCAGCCCGCTACATCCGGGACGTGCACTGGTCTTACGAAGTGCAGGAAAAATACATAGTGCAGTACTACCGGCATATTTCCAATCCCTGAGAAATAAGACGGGAAGCCGTCCGGCTGATTTACGGCTTGAAAATAAAGTAAGCTGCCAGAAACATCAGGGAAAAACCCACCAGGTAATTTCAGCGGAAATCTTCCCTGAGATAAAGAACGGAAAAGAAAGAAAAGACGGTAAGGGTCATCAACCGGCCGTAACTCAGACGGTTGTCCGGAACCTGAAAGCAGTCTTCAAGACAGGCAATCAGCCAGCTGAGGACAATGGCTATCCACAGGGGCAGGCTCTTGAATTTAAGGTGTCCGTACCAGCCAAAGGTCATAAAAATTTTCGACACCAGCAGCAGGCCGACCGTTATCCAGGGCTTTTTCGTACCTGGCCGGAAAAATTAGTCAATAATGATAGCCCCTTTTTTCTTTTGTCAGGAGAAAGAAAAGGCCCTGAAATCGGGCCTAAATCAAAGAGCCTGGTCGACAGAGAATTTTCTTAAGGCTCGTCAGCCGGCTCTGGCCTGAAGAAAAGATTTTTTAACCACCGGTTTCGGCCCGGAGGCGGGGGGCCGCCGACTGACGGACCAGGGCCTGCCGGCGGAAACGGAATCGGGCAACCCGGCTTGATGATGCCTCACAAATTAAATCGATAGGTGATTTTTATCAGAAAGACATTATCTCCGGGGGCGGTAAACAGACGGCCCAGGTCCCGGCCCAGGGAGAAATCTCCCGGATTGGAATAATCGGCCCGGTTCTGGGTCCACACCAGATAGAGCAGTGAACCCAGCCGATATTCCCAGCGCAGAACCACCGTGCCCCGCAGGGACTTGTAATTGAAATCCGGATTATAGATGGAGATAACCGCAGCCGGCCCGCTGCCGTCGGGGTCGAGCAGGTAGTATCCGTCCTGGTAGTCTATGGTCGAAGGATGATCGCCGAACACCAGGTAATCGTAGGTCCTCGGGAATTTCAACTGCTTGAAACGGTCGTATTTCCCGACGGCCAGGTAAGGTTGCAGGTAAACCTGAAGGCTGAGCCTGGGAGTGAAAATCCAGTTCAGGCGCAGATCCGAGGCCACCAGTGTCTGGTCGATTCTGCCGAACAGGTAACGCCGGCCGAAGGTGTCGGTCATTAAAGGGTCGGCCACCGAAGTCAGCCACTGGGTTTCGTTCCGGTCCTTGCTGACCGAAGGTCCTAAGGACAGGTTAAAATTTGGCCCGGGCTTCCAGCGCAGCCCCAGGCTGAGATTCCATTGCTCCTGCTTATTTTCGGTCCGGCCGTAATATCCCGATCCGTAAAACACAAATTTTTTCCTGGAGTCGGATTCCAGGCTCAACTGGCCCAGGTAGCCATGGGGAATCAAAGCCAGCGGCCCGCCCCGGGTCAGAGTGTTGCTGAAAATCTGCGGATAATAAATCAGGCTGACCTCCGACGTCCACCAGTTGCGGAAGACTCCCTGGAGGGTAAGGAGCCAGCTTTCAAATGTCTTATTCCAGCCGAAATCATGGTTCTGTTCCAGCCCGCCGATCAACAGGGCCTGGCGGAATATTTTGCCTGGTTTCGTCCACATATAACCGTAATAAGCCTGGAAGGTAATCCGGTCGGAGAGGCTTCTCTGGTAGCCGGCATCGTTGGGATCAAATCCCGGGCTGAGGACGCCGGTTGAAAGGTAAACAATCGAATGGCCCTGCTGCTTGGCCAGGCTGAGCTTGCCGCCCAGCCCGGAGAGGCTGACCGCCTCCGGGTCGAGGCTCACATGGCTGGCGTCCGGGCGTTGAAAGTAATGGATGGAAGAACGCTGAATGCGGTAGATGGCCTCCTGGCTGCCGTGCAGGAAAGTTCCGCCGGCCCAGCCGCCCAGAACCCAGTTTCTTTTTTTGTCGAGAAAGGCCCAGCCGTCAAAAGCCAGGTTGAAAGCCTCCGCGGCCAGGAGCGACCTCAGGCTGTCTTCCCGGAGGTCTCTGACGACCGAGGTCAGCAGAAAGCCGAAGCCCTGCTGCCCCCGGTTGAATTCTTTCTGGGCCCGGAATATGCCGTAGTAGGTGAAAGGAGCCACTTCATCCCGGTAGCGATTGTTCAGGTCGTCAACCGTGGCGTATTCTCTGGCTGTTACCGCGTTGATCACACCGACGTTCCAGCCCGAGCCCAGTTTGCCGGTTAGTTTGAAGGCGCCGATGATGGTCGAACGGTCGGGGAAACTGACAAAGCCGTCATGCTGCGGATAGCCCTGAGGCTCGCGGCCGATTCGCCGGCTATAAAAAAGCCTGGGGTTGGGCCAGTTCAGGTCAACGTTGATGTAGATGCCGCCCCGGCCGAAATTGCTGAAGATGGATGAGCCCTCGATGAAGAAAGGTCTCTTCTCTTCGTAATAGGTTTCATAAGCCGTCAGATTAATGACTGCCGGGTCCACTTCTACCTGACCGAAATCGGGATTGATGGTCAGGTCTAAATTGAGGTTGCTTTTCAGACCGGCTTTCAGGTCAAGCCCGACATTTCCCCGATACTGATGCCCGGTCTCAAAGGGATTGCCGGGTTCAGCCGGCCGGTAGCGGGCCTGGCCGACTGAGTAGGGGAAGGCTTCCAGTCGGCGGCCGGGTTTGATGTTTTCAATTCCTTCCAGCCGGGCAAAACGGGAAACAAAAGCATTGTCTTCCTTGGGCACCCAGGCAAACGACACTTTCTCGTTTTTGCGTTTGATTATTCGTTGAAAATTCACTCCCCAGAGCTGCTTCTCCCGGCGCGGGAAACGCAATTGATTGAGAGGAATCCGTATTTCCACCGTCCAGCCGTCTGCTGTTACCCGCGTTCTGGCTTCCCAGACCCCATCCCAGCTCTTGTCTTCGCTGATATCGTTGAAGAGGGCCTTATCGATTATCGAGCCGGACGGATTTACCCAGAAAGCATAACCGCTCCGCCGGTCATGATAGGGGTCGACGGAGAAGATAAACCAGTCGGAGTCGACCGAGTAGTCGCGTCGGCCAAGCTGTCCGATTATCCCCTTTGGATTTGAATCCAGGCAGCGGGCGGCCACATATAGATTGGCGCTGTCATAAAACACCCAGACCAGCGTTTTCTCGCTGGAGGGGGCTCCGTCGACCGGGTCGGTCTGGATGAAATCCTCGGCGGCCGGCTGGCGGTAGATTTCTTCCCTGAGGTAACCGTCAAGCTCAAAATCTCCGGTCAGGCGGTAAGCCCGGACGGTTTTAGTCTCCTGGACTTTTTTGAGAGCTTCTTTGTCTATGAGCGTCTGGTCCTGGGCTCCGGATAGTCCGGGTCGGCAAAAAATTACCAATAAGAGGAAAAAAGAAAAAAGAAGACGAGTGTCTATGAGGCCAGGTCTGAGCTGAAACATGAGTGGTTCCTCCCTATAAAATCCTCCCTTCAATTTTTAAGTCGTAATTATAACCAGAAGTTTGAAAAAAATCTTTCGGAAAAAAATTTTTCGGCTGTTAAAAAACGGCCGCAGGCTGAGTCTCCAGCCGGCGGTTGCCGGGCGCGGTTTGACCCGGGTCCCCGGTCCCGGATCCGGTTTCCGGCCTGCCGGGAAAACCCTATTTAATCAAGTTCCCGTCGCCGTCCAGAAAGACGATTTCACCCAGCCCGAGTTCCCGCAGCGATTTTTCTAATTGGCTTCTATCGCCGACCACCACCCAGACTGCGCTTTCGGGCAGGAGAACCTTTCTGGCGGCCCGGTTTATATCTTCAATCTTCAGCTGACGGAGACGTCCGGCGTATTTCCGGAAATAGTCGTCAGGCAGTTTGAAGTTGGCCAGCTCCACCAGGGAATTTTCCACCGCGGCCATGGTTTCCCACTGGCCCGGAAGCTGGTTTATCCGGCTGCTCAGGGCATTCTGGTATTCTTCCCGCGTCACCGGCTTCTGGCCGAGCAGGCCTTCCATTTCTGCGGTCAGCTCCTGGATGGTTTCCCTGGTCTTGTCCAGCTGAACCGGGGCCACGACGATGAACGGGCGCTGCGCCCTGGCCGGCAGGATGACCGAGAAGGCTCCGTAGCTCCAGTGCTTGTTCTCCCTGATGTTCATGTTAATTCTGGACACAAAATCTCCGCCGAAAATGAAGTTCATCAGGTCGATGGCCAGGTCATCGGGGTCGGCCGGAGAAGGAACCGGCAGGCCGGCCATGACCAGCGATTGCGGGGCCCCGGGCTTATCTATCAGGTAAACGGCCGGCCTGGAGCGGGGTTTGACTGCGGCCAGATTCTTCCGCGGTATCTCGCCCGGACGCCAGTCCTTGAAAATAGTCTCCAGCCTGGGTTTAACTTCAGCCATGGTTATGTCCCCGGTCAATATCAGGGTTGAATGGTTGGGCTTGAACCAGGTCTGGTGGAACTTCTTCAGGTCTTCCCTGGTTATTTTCTGCACCGTTTGTTCATAGCCGCTTCCGGTCAGAGGGTTGCTGTAAGCATGTCCCTCGCCAAAAATCAGTTTGGGCAGCACTCTGATGGCCAGAGTGGTCGGAGAAAATTTTTCCTGCTGGATCCTGGCCAGTTGAATCTTTTTCAGGCGCTGGAAGTCGGCCTCGGGAAAAGCCGGATTAAGAATGATATCGGCGTAAACGTCAAGAGCCTTATCCAGGTTATCCTTGAGCACTCCCAGACTGACATAGGAAAAGTCGAGGGCCGAGCTGGCTCCGAGCTCCGCCCCCAGCCTGGCCAGCTCCTCGCTGACCTGGAGGGAACTTCTCCGGGCAGTGCCCTCGTCCAGCATCTGCATGGCAAAATAGGCGGTGCCGGGCAGGGCCAGCTGGTCGGCGGCGTATCCGGCATCAACCATCAAACCCACCCGGACATAGGGAATGGTGTGACGCTCGGCCAGGATGATTTTCAGCCCGTTGCTCAGAGTGGCTTTCTGAATTTCCGGAAACCGGGCCTCCGGGACCGCAGACGGTTCGGGCCTCTGGCTGCGGTTGACATCGGTCTGAGCGGCGCTCAACTGGGGATAGGGGTGAATTTCCAGCACGCACAGGCCGTCGGAGAGCCATCTCAGGGCGGTTTCCCTGATGGCCTGAGTGGTGGCTTCCCTGACGTGTCTTAAAATTTCCTGGTAATAATCCGGCCGGCCGCCGAACACCTGGCTTCTGGCCAGCAGGTCGCACTTGCCGGAAAAACCGCCTATTTTTTCCACTCCCCGGATGAAATCGGTCAGGTATCCGGTCCTGACTCTTTCCAGTTCTCCGGGTTCGGGTCCGTCTTTCAGGAAGCGAACCAGTTCTTCCTTGATGGCCTGTTCCAGCCTTGATATTTCCACCCCGGGCTTGGCGTCGGCCGTGATGAAAAATATTCCGGCTATCTCTCTGAGGTCTACGTAAGCGGATACGCTGGAAGCGATCTGTTCGTCATAAACCAGCCTTTTGTAGAGTCTCGAATTTTTGCCTTCGCCCAGGATGCTGCTGGCCAGGTCCAGGTAATCGGCTTCAGCCGTTCCCCATTGAGGGATATTCCAGGCCAGGTAAATTCGGGCCTGAGAAACGCGGTCCTGAACCTGCTGGCGCTGTTCGCCGCTTCTTTTAGCCACCCAGGCGGTGTGACGGGCGACCGGCGGCGAGGGCGGAATGCTGCCGAAATACTTTTTAACCTTTTCCAGGACTTCAGTCGGATTGATGTCGCCGGCTATGACCACCACGGCGTTATTCGGTCCGTAATAACTGGCAAACCAGTCATGCACATCCTGCAGGCTGGCCCGGTCCAGGTCTTCGATGGAGCCGCCCACAGTCCAGGAATAAGGATGGCCGGCCGGGAAAAGGGCTTTAGCCAGGAGCTCCTCGGCCACAGCGTATGGTTCATTGGCGTACTGCCTTAATTCATTCTGGACCACGCCCCGCTGCTCGTCCAGCTTGGCCTGGTCGATGGCGCCTTTCAGATGTCCCATCCGGTCTGACTCCAGCCACAGGACCAGGTCCAGCGCCGGGACGGGCACCGTTTCAAAGTAATTGGTCCGGTCTTCATTGGTGGTGCCGTTGATGTCGGTGGTCCCGACTTTCTGCAGGGCCTTAAAGAAATCGTCGTTATAATGCTCGCTGCCGTTGAACATCAGGTGTTCGAACAGATGAGCAAAGCCGGTCTTGCCGGGCTTTTCATTCTTCGAACCCACGTGGTACCAGACGTTGAAAGCCACGATCGGAGCCTTGTGGTCTTCGTGCAGGATCACAGTCAGTCCGTTGGACAGAACGTGTTTCTGGAAAGGGATATCGAATTGTTTGCTGTTCTGAGCCAGGACGGCGGTCGGCCAGGCTGCGGTTAACATGGCAAACATAAGAAAAAGCGCCAGCGCTTTTACGGTCTGGCAAGGCGTGGAATTGTTTCGGGTGCTCATTAAATACTCCTTTAGAGCTGTTTTATATAAATACGAGAAGCTCTGGTTATGGTTCTCTGTGTCGGTCCCGGTCGCTCATTCTAAGAGGCCAGTTTCCGGCCCAGGGCTCTGGCTTCTTCCAGCCGGCCGGCCTGCTTTCTGACCTGGCCCTGACCTGCGGCCGAGGTATAGACTGCGCCTATTATTTCTGCTCCAAGATAATTAAAGATATCCTGATAGGCCCGGAGGGCGTTAATCCCTCCGGAGGAAAAAACATCCCGGTCGGCGTAGGTGAGAATCAGGCCGATTTTTTTATTTCTGAAGCAGGTGTATTCGTCGCCGCCCAGAGCATACCAGCGGTCGACAAACAATTTGGTCTGGGCGTTAATGCTGAACCAGTAAACGGGATGGGCCAGAATCAGGCCCTCCGCTTCTATGAGCTTCGGATATAACTTCTGCATATCGTCTTTCTGGACGCATTTTCCCGGACCCTTCTCCCGGCAACGGTCGCAGGCCCGGCAGGGATTGATTCTAAGACGGGCCAGGTTGATGACCTCAACCGAAGCCCCGGCCTGGCGGGCGGCCCGGGCCGCTTCCAGAGCCAGAATGGCGGAGTTGCCGTCTTTTCGAGGGCTGGCGGTGAAGATCAGAATTTTCTTTTTCATCCTCTCACCCCTTCTGATTTCCAGACTGGCTCCTGATTATGGTCATCAGGGCAATCACCACCCAGACCGAATTGACGCCGACCGATGGATAGGCGCCGAAATGGAAAGCGTTCATCAGCAGGCAGGCGCTGCCGGCCAGGTTAAGAAGCTGGTAGGTTAGGGAATCCCCGGCCAGCTTACGGTTTGAAACCAGGATGTAGGCCAGAAGCAGCATCAGTGCCCCCAGCCAGCCGGCCAGGTTGATGAGGAAAGTTTGGCTCATGGCAAAAGGCTCCAGCCTGAAAAGAATTAAAATGAATTATACAGTAAAGGGCGGCTGCAGGAAAGTTGAGAAAAAACGGGCTGGAAGGCGTCTGTTATAGCTGAAAGGAGGAAATCATGGCAGACAGGAATTTCAACCCGGGCCGGAAAGACAGACTGACGGTGGAAGAGTTCGTCCAACTGGCCATCAAATCTCTGAGGATGGGTGATTTCAAGGGCATCCACTCGGTCTACAGCGGATTTAACGAGGCCTTCAAGAAATATTTCGGGCAGGACCCGGTCCAGGCTACCAACCGCCTGGCGGAAGAAAGAAAGATCGAAATCCGACCGATCAAAGGTGGGGTGTTGCTCTATCTGCCCGGAGAGGCGCCCTCTCAATCCAGGGGAGACGAGGCTCTCAAAAAGATGGGATTATCCCTGGCGGAAAAGAGCGGACAGGCCTGACCTCACTTCAGGAACGGGGCATCCCGCCCAGCTGGTCGGAACCGCTTTCAGAAAAAGATTTCAGTTTATCCCGCAGGGTGGATTCGGCCAGCTTGCGCAGAGCCTTGGTCTCTATCTGCCGGACTCTTTCTCTGGTGACCTTAAGCTTCTGGCCGATTTCTTCCAGAGTGTGTTCCTGACCGTCACCTATTCCGAACCTCATCTTGATGACCGTGGCTTCCCTTTCGGTCAGCGAATTGAGGGCTCTGGTGATCTGTTCTTTGAGGTTGGCCCTGATGACGATGTCGGCCGGCGAAGGGTTGTAAACGTCCCTGACGAAATCTTTAAGGAAGCTCTCCTCGTCGTCGCCGATGGGAGAGTCCAGAGAAAGCAATTCCTGGCTGTCCTGGAGTATCTTGCTGACTTTCTGCACCGGCATACGAACGGCTTCGGCAATTTCCTGAACGGTCGGTTCCCGGCCGGTCTTCTGCACCAGCTCCTGGTGAATCTTCTTGAGGCGGTTGATGGTTTCGACCATGTGCACCGGTATCCTGATGGTCCGGGCCTGGTCGGCGATGGCCCGGGTGATGGACTGCTTGATCCACCAGGTGGCGTAGGTGGAGAATTTGAAACCCCGGTGGTAGTCGAATTTCTGCACCGCCCTCATCAGACCCAGGTTTCCTTCCTGGATGAGGTCGGACAGGCTCAGACCCCGGTTGACGTAGTTCTTGGCAATTGAAACCACCAGCCTGAGGTTGGCCTCGATCAGCTTGTTTTCGGCATGTTTTTGAATTTTTTCGCCGCGGCTGACGTCGCGCAGCACCCGGCGCAGCTCACCGGCCTCCAGCCCCGATTCCTGGCGGTAGATTTTCTCCTCGGCCTGGAACCGGCTGAGTTTTTGTCTGAGCGCTTTGGCTGCCGATTTCTGCCTGGTTTTCTGGATGGCCAGCTGGATTTCTTCCTTTTTCTCTTCCAGCTCGTTCATAACCTGGAGGATATCGCGCAGGCGGCTTATGGAAGCGGCCATCTTTTCCGGAGACAGGTGCAGTTCTTCCAGGATGCGGTACATGCTGATGATCAGCCGGCTGTGGGCAAAAGCCTGCCTGGCAGTGGGTTTCAGCCCTGATAACTTTTCTGACAGACGGTAAAATTTATCAAGGGTCTGGCGCAGGCTCTTGACTTTCTTCCAGGCGGTATCGTCCTCGAAATCTTCGGTCTCGTCGAAAAACCGGAGGAAGCGCTCGGGCTCAGTCTCAGCCAGGTCGCGCAGAGAAAGAATATCATTGATGGCCAGTTTGGTCTTGAGCAGTGCCCGAAGCTGGATCTTTTTTCCCCTTTCCATCTGACGGGCCAGGTCGATTTCATCCTGCTGGGAAAGCAGTGAAATCTTGCCCATCTCCCGGAAATATATTTTTATCGGGTCGTGGTCGGATTCAATTTGCTCGTTGGCCTTGCTGGCTTCAACCTTAGCGGTCCTGGGCAGTATATCTCTCAGTTCAAACTCGTCGAAATCATCAGAAATACTTTTCAGCTTGTTAGCCTGTTGCAGCTCAGGTTCCAGGGCCTTATTGAGAAAAAGAGGGTCCAGGTCCGGGCTGAAAATCTCGGGAGATAAGGTCTGCTCCGGCGTCACGAATTCAGACTTTTCCTGTTGTTTTCCGGCCTTTTTCTTCTTAGAAATAGTCTTGTCTTTTTTAAACTTTTTAACCATGAGACCCCTGAGATTCTCGTCCCTTAGCCTGCGACTGAGGGAGAGAAGACTTTTCTTTCTTTAATTCCTTATTATAAATAAGCCCGCCAGTTTCCTTTGTCAAGCAATTTTAATGCATCCATCCTTGAAGGACAGGGTTATATATTATAGAATAAATATCCAATTAGTAAATCGGAGTCGTGATGAAAATAAAATCGTTGGGGATAGTCACTCTTGTCCTGTTAAGTCTCAGCCTTGTAACCGTTCCGGCAACCGTTTCCGGGCAATCCAAACCCAAAACCCAGAAAGAGCTGCTGCGGGCGCTGCCGGACAAATACCGCAAATGGCTGGAAGAAGAGGTGGTTTATATTATCTCTCAGAAAGAAAGAGAAGTTTTTCTGCGATTGGAGAATGACCGCCAGCGCGATATCTTTATCGAAGCCTTCTGGAAGCAGCGCGACCCCAACCCCAACACTCCCGAAAACGAATTTAAGGTGGAGCACTACCGACGCCTCGAGTATGCCAACAAACACTTCGGCAAGGAATCTCCGGGTCCCGGCTGGCGTTCGGATATGGGCAAGATTTACATTATGCTCGGAGAGCCCCAATCTACAGAGAAATATGAAAACCTTTACGACCTGTATCCGACGATCATCTGGTTTTACCAGGGGATGGCCGAATACGGGCTGCCCAACGCCTTTTCGGTGGTCTTTTACAAACCCGACGGCATGGGAGAATACAGGCTTTACTCGCCCATCAAAGATGGCCCGATGAAGCTGATGCCCCACTACAGCGGCGACATGACCGCCTATGCTGAGGCCTTCAGCAAGCTGACCGATATCGAACCCAACGTGGCCAAGGTCTCTCTCAGTCTGATCGAGGGCGAGCCGCTGACCGACCTGGTGCCTTCCATCTCCTCCGATGTTCTGATTAACCAGAAGATTCCCGCCGCCCCGACCTACAAGGTCAGGAGCACCTACGCCGAAAAGCTCTTCCGCTACCAGGATATAATCGAGGTCGAGTACACGGCCAATTATATTGACAGCGACGCTCTGGTCAGTGTCTATCAATCGCCCTCCGGAATATACTATGTCCACTATCTGATAGAACCCAAGAAACTGTCCCTCGAGAGAAACGACAACAATTATCAAACCACCATAGTCATCAACGGCATCGTGACCGACCTGGAAAGCAAGCCGGTCTACCAGTTCGACCGCCGGATACCGCTTAACCTCCGGGGCGAGCAGGTCTCGAGTATCCGGGACCGCCAGATGAGCTTCCAGGATGTCTTCCCGCTGGTCCCCGGGAAATACCGCCTGAGCATCCTGTTCAAAAATTTTATTTCCAAGGAATTTACCTCACTCGAGACCACCCTCAACATACCCGAGCGCCAGTTGCAGATCAGCCCGGTTCTGCTGTCCACCCGCCTGAGCCGGAACTCTCAGTATCGGGGCCTGAACAAGGCCTTCCTGCTCGACGACCTGCAGTTTTCGCCCACTCCGAGGAACGACTTTGTCCCGGGCGACAGGATGTATGCTTTTTTCCAGGTCTGGGGACTAACCCCGCAGCTCAGAAATTCGGGCAGCCTGGTCTATGAGGTGGTCCGCGAGAATGGGGAAGTCGTTAAGAACTTCAGCAAGAAGCTGTCCGAATATACCGACGGGAATGTTTTTTACGAGGAGTTTGTGCTGGAAGGTTGGGTCCCGGCCAATTACACCCTGAAAGTCAATTTACAGGATGGTAATAGCAATGTCCTGGCCGGCGGAAAGGCCAACTTTTTCATCAGCCACCTGCCGGCCCTGCCCCGGTCCTGGGTCATGACCCAGCCCGTTGACGGCGATAACTCGGCCGTGGTCCAGCATGCGCTCGGCCTCCAGTACTGGAACAGGAAAGACCTGCCCCAGGCCAGAAGATACCTTGAAGCAGCCCATAAAAAGGACCTGGCCGAACCGGTCTATGCCCTGGATTTTTGTCGGCTGCTATATTTCGAGGAAAAATACCAGGAATTGCTGAAGATCGCCCTGCCTTTCATCAACCAGGGAAATAAGGATTTTCTGGAAATTGCCGGCCAGTCCCACCAGGCCCTGCGGCAGTATCAGCAGGCCATCGATTATTACAAGCAGTACCTGTCTTATTTCGGAACCAACATTAATGTTCTCAATGCCATCGGAGAATGTTATTATCAACTGGGCGATATGGATGAGGCGCTCTATGCCTGGGAACGGTCGCTTCAGATCGAACCGAATCAGGCCGGGATAAAAGACCGGGTTAAGGCTGTCAAGGACAAGAAGAAATAATCCATCGGCCCGGATTGGATATATAATATGGTATGGAGGTCTTGATGAAAAAGAATCATTATCGTTTTCTGTCAATCTTAGCGGCCATATTTTTCCTGGCCCAGGCTCTGGCTCTGGCTCAGGCCGGGCGAGGTGTCGGACGGCTGGGAGGAGTGGTGCTCGACAATAATGACAAGCCGGTGGTCGGAGCCAGACTGGTTCTGACCTACATCCAGGATGCCGGGGGCCTTAAACTTGAAGCCACCACCAATAAAAGGGGCGAGTGGTCTTTTATCGGTCTGGGTTCCGGTCGCTGGAGCCTGATGGTCTCGGCCGAGGGCTTTTCTCCCGTCACCCAGGAGGTAACAGTCAGTCAGCTGGAAAAGAATCCGAGAATGGTCATCAAATTGCAGAAGTCCAGCGGAGGAGTGTCCATCATTCAGGACCAGGCTTCCCTGGAGCTCCTGGACCAGGGCAATGCCTTCTTCAATGATGGGAAGTACGATACCGCCTTAGCCATGTTTGAACAATTTTACGAGAAGAATCCTTCTGCCTACCAGATTTTGCTTAATATCGGTGATTGTTACCGTAAAAAGGGCGAGATGGATAAGGCCTTAGAATATTACAATCAGGTCATTGAAAAGGCCAGGGGAGACATGGCCATGGGGGTTAATATGACGGCCAAGGCTCTGGCCGCTATCGGTCTGGTCTATCTCGAGCAGGACAATCTGGAAGAGGCTACCAAATATTTCAAGCAATCGGTGGACACTGCTCCTCAGGACGAGGTGGTGGCCTTTAATGTGGGCGAAGTTTTCTTTACCAACCAGAAGCTGGACGAGGCGGAAAAATATTTCAAGATGGCTTCCGACATCAAACCCGACTGGCCGGAACCCTATCTCAAACTCGGCTACGTGGCCCTAAATAAAAACGATGTGCCCACAGCCATAGAAAATTTCGAAAAGTTCCTGAAGCTGGAGCCTCAGGATTCTCCTCGGGTGGCTGTTGTCCAGCAGATTCTGCAGGCAATAAAGAAATAAGTACCCGAAGCGTTGGTTGGCGGCGGTCAAACCGCCAGAATATCAGCCTGCGGTGAGTTCCCTTCGGCGGGACGGTGGTGTATATTATCTTCGACCGGATTAAATTATCTTTGGCAAAAAATAATATACCGGGCTGGTCTTATGGGAAAGAAAAAAAAGCAAAAAAAGTCAGTCAGACCTGGGATAACCGAAAGCGGGCCACCGACCGGGGAAGAAGGCGCTTTTTCCGGCAAGCTGAAAAGTGACCAGAGCGGAGTTAGAAAGGCCTCCGGCGGAAAATTTAAGTTATTTGTTATCATCGGGTTGGCGCTGCTTCTGCTCCTGATTTTAATTTTCAGGGGAGGAAAGCAGTCTGGCTACCAGCCGGACCGAATTGCTTCGGCTAACATCCTGCTGCTCACGCTCGATACCACCAGAGCCGACCATCTCGGTTGTTATGGCTACCGGGACGCCCGGACCCCCAACCTTGACCGGCTGGCCAGGGAAGGGATTCGTTTTGCCAGCGCCTATTGTCCGGCCCCCCTGACCCTTCCATCTCATACGACTATTTTAACCGGGCTGGAACCTTTCCGTCATGGGGTTAGAAATAACGGATATTACCTGCCGGCTGAGGTCAAAACCGTTACTGAAACTCTGAAGGCCAGGGGATATAAAACCGCGGCTTTTGTTTCATCTTTTTCGGTTGATTCTCGCTTCGGCCTGGACCGGGGCTTTGAGGTCTATGACGATACTTTTCAGGCCGATTTGCCCTTCAAGACGATGAACGCCGAGCGTCGGGCGGCTGATACCTTCTCCAGGTTCGCCCGCTGGCTGGATCAAAATTACCGGGGCCAGTTTTTCTGCTGGGTTCATTTTTTCGACCCGCACCTGCCTTATGACCCGCCGGAACCATTCAGCCTGGAATTCGGCCACCGTCCCTACGACGGAGAAATCGCTTACATGGATGTTTACGTCGGCCGGATATTGAAGGCCCTGGAAGAAAAGGGAATCCTGGATAAGACAATTATCATTGTGGCTGGCGACCATGGCGAAGGATTGGGGGGCCGGGCGGAACTTGGTCATGGAGTCTTCCTTTATGAAGAGACAGTCAGGGTGCCTTTAATTTTCTGGAATAAAAAGATATTTACCAGGCCGGCGGTAGTCGAATCCAGGGTGCGTTTGACAGATGTAGCTCCGACCATTCTTTCCTGGCTTCGGGCTGAGGAAGAAGCGACTGAGATGCAGGGCGAGAACCTGGAAGGTTATTTCCAGCGGAAGGAAAAAAAGGATAGGGATACGATCATAGAAACTTTTTATCCCCGGGAGAATTATGGCTGGTCGGAACTGGTCGGGATTATTTCCGGCCGCTGGAAATTTATTCAATCCCCGCGGCCCGAACTTTTTGACCTCAGAGCCGACCCGGAAGAAAGAATGAATCTTTTCTCCACCAAGCTGGAGTTGGCTGCAGAATTCAGGCAAAAACTCGAAAAAGTCCTTCTGGGCTCATCGTCTCCGGCTTCGGCCGCGGCTACCCGGCCTGAAGATGTGGAACGATTGCGTTCCCTGGGATACCTCAACCTGGCTCCGGCCAGAGGTCGGTCCGCCTACCCTGACCCCAAGGAAAAAATAGAACTTCTTAAAATGATCCAGGAAGCTCAGGCCTACGAATACCAGGAGAAATATGACCTGGCTGAACAGGCTTACCTGAAAATTCTGGAAGAAACTCCTGATTCGCCGGCCAGCTACGTCAACCTGGCCCTGGCCCTGGCCCGGCAGCAAAAAATGGATGAGGCCATAGCCATCCTTAACCGGGGGCTGGAGAGATTGCCCGATTCAGAAATCCTGCTGGTCAGGCTCGGACACACCTACGCCGTCTCCGGGAAATTCTTGCTGGCCCTGAAAACGATGGAAAAGGTGCTGCAACTCAACCCTCGAAATGTGGATGCCCTGACCGTCAGCGCCGGCATCCTGGATGCGGCCGGAAGAAGGGAAGAAGCCTGGACCTTTTATCGAAAAGCGCTTGAGGTTGAGCCGGAAAGCAAGACCCTGAGAACCAGCCTGGCCGGAAGCCTGGCCTCAGCCGGCCAGTTATCCGAAGCCCTTGAGATTTACAGAAGACTCATTGAGGATTTTCCTGATGACCAGAGCCTGTATCAATTTGCGGGGCTGGCCTATTCTTACCTTGGCGATCACGACCAGGCGATCTTTTATCTAAAACAGGCTGTGGCCATCACCCCCACCCGCTCCGGTTATTTCAACCTGGCCGTGGCTTATGAGAAAGCCGGCCGGACCAGGGAAGCGGTTGAATATTTCCGACGCTACCTGGAAAATTCCAGCGGAGATAACGAAGCAACTATCCGCCTGGCCCGGCAGGAACTGGAGCGGCTGGAGAAAAAGCTGGGCGGAAAATAGAGCCCTCCCGGGGCCTGTGGCCGCCGATGGTCTGGCCTGGTTGTTCCGGCTGTGACCAGGCTTTGGGGTCAGTTTTACTTCAGAAGATAATGTCGTGTCTGTTAGTCGAGGCCCAGGGTTTCCTGTTGAGTTAACGATTCATTATTATTTTCCCGCCATGACGTTAAGCGCTTCTGGCGGAAATGGGTGGCCCGAGATATCGTCCTGCCTGACAGGCCTGTTTTCCCTCATTCTTTTGATTACTCATTTGAAAATTTAAAGATTAAATTAAAATATTTGCCCGCAGATGCGCTCTGGTTAAATCCAGAGATAAAACCGGCGATAAAAGACTCCTGGGATTAGGGGGCAGCAAAGTCGTAATCAGCTTTGCCAGGAAAAGGCAGTTTTGCCAATAACAAAAATTGATCTTTAATGGTTTGTCCTTTGACCGGAAAATAAAAAGCCCGTCCCCGCCTTCCGGCGGGGACGGGCTTGAGCGTCTGCTTTAACTCAGCTTAGAAGGTGAACTTGAAGCCCAGTCTTGCCGACCAGGTGCCGAATCTGGAGGACCACCAGCCGAAAGCGGGATGCGGGTCAACCACCGGATCCTGAGTGAACAGCGTCTGCCACTGATCTTTGAAGGTTCCGTTCAGCATCAGATCTTCGTAGTAGACGTTGCCGAAAGCAGGGCCGGAATTGTAACGAGAACCGACTCTGTTCAGGTCGAAAATTTTTCCGGTGATGGATTTGGTGTTGGTGATGTTGTTAACCTGGAGGTTGATGCCCACCCCATATTTTCCGGCAAAGCGCAGGGTATATTCAACATAGACATCGGCCCAGACGTTCCAGGGCAGGCGGCCCAGGTCGCCGTAGCCGTTCGGCCACATATAAGCATTGCAGAGGTTGATTCTGGTGCTCAGCGGATAGCCGCTTCGGGCATAAGCAGTCACACCGACAGTCAGACCGAAGGGGAAAGCATAGGAGCCGTAGGCTTTGATGTAGTGGGTTCTGTCGTGAGGCAGGGGTCCGCCCAGCTCTGTGCCGTCAGCCTTGAAGGGCATGAACCAGTAGTCGAAATAACGCTCGACGTTAGGCGACACACGGCCGGCTTCGTCGGAGCTGGCCAGACCGCCGTAGTTACCCTGAACGCGGCTCAGGGTGTAGTTGATGCCGCCCTGCCAGTTGTGGCTGAATCTCTTTTCCAGGGCCAGGTTCAAGCCGTAATAATCTCTCTTGGCTTTGGGCATCGGCCAGAAAGCGTCTGATATAATTCCGCCCTGAGACACGGGTCTGGCCCAGCCATAACCCGGGTTGGCGAACATGTAAACTTCAGCAAAATTGCCGGGAGAAATTTCTTCGTAGGCGCCGATGTCTTCGATGGTTCTGATCAGGTGCTTGTAAACGGCGCGGGCGGAGAAAGACAGGTCTTCCAGGATCTTCTTTTCGGCACCGAAGCTGATTTCCATCTGGGAAACAGGTTTCATGCTGGGGTCAACGGCGTCGAAGGAAGGATAACGGAAGTCGATGGTACCAAGATATTCATTACCGCCCGGAGCCTGGTCAGCCAGGTCTTCAAAGTTTCCGGTGTTGATGAAGTTAGCGGCGATCAGAGTCCAGTCGAGTTCGTTCAGAGCAAAGTAGCTATTTTTCCACTTGAAACCGCCGAAAGCACCTTCGGCCATGTAGAGCTTCATAACGTCGTAGTAAATGCCGAAGCTGCCGAACAGTTTCAGGCTGGAATCTCCGAAGACATCGTAAACCAGGCCCAGTCTCGGAGCCAATTTGTCCTTAAAGTCGAACTTGATCGGTGTTATGTCATAGGTTGGGTCGAAGGATGGAATGTATTCGTACTCAGTCCTGAGTCCAAAATTGATGGTCAGGCGGTTTCCGATGGTCCAGGAATCCTGCAAGTAAAGTGCCCAGTTGTTGCTGTGAATGTTCCAGGCCCAGCCATATGGATAGGACTGATAACCGTGTCTGATTATGTAATATCCGTAGGTGCCGCGGCCAAATGAACTGGAACGGTTCCAGTAGAGGTTAATACGTGGAGCGCTCGGGGTGTAATTGTAATTTTCGTGCAGCCAGATGAACTGGACACCGGCTTTCCAGGCATGCTCACCGGCTAATTGCATATAATAGGTGGCATCCAGGTTGGTGCTGACTTTTTCTCTCAGCTCTTTTTGGAGATTAAGCCAGGTGGCGGAGTTGGACCAGCCGGCATAATGGACCAGGTCGGGTCGGCCCATAGCATCATACAGGCTCTGGTAAATTGTATTGGCGTAGCTGAAATAGTAGGTCGGCCCGGCCGGGGGTTTAATACCCTGGTTGCCGATATCCTGTCTGTGCCAGCCGGCTCTTAAAGAAACCAGCAGGTTGTTGGTTCCGGAATAGTCGGCGGTGAAAGCGGCAGAGAAGTTCGGATAGTCATAACCGTCCTGATAATAGGGGGTTGCCGCGTTGCCTGTTCCGTTGATGCTGGGGATGGAGCCTTTGTATCTGTAGAAGTTGTTAACATAGCTGGCAGAAATTCTCAGCCCAGTCATCGGGGCGGCCGTTAACTTGATGGAAGCGTTGTCATATCTGTACCACTGGATGAAATTGTAGTAGGGGCCGGTTCTCTGGTTGAAGTCGCGTAGAGCGTTGGTCTGGGAGTAGATGGGATTGTAAGAACCGAAGAACCACAGCCGGTCCTTGATAATGTAGCCGCCGAGGCTAAAAACGCCTTCCAGTCTGTAATACTTATCTCTGGCTTTCCCGCCGTCAAAGAACAGGTCGTCGTCGTTCACGTATTCGTAATGCTGGGTGGTCGGGTCGTAGGGGTCAAGCCGCAGGTAATCTCTGGCTTTGCCCTGCATATAGAGCTTGTTGTTCTCGTAGAAACCGAGAATATCGCCACGGAAGGTGTTGCCGCCGGAACGGGTAACGACGTTGACCACGCCGCCCATGGAGCCGCCGAACTCAGCATTATAACCGGAAGCGGTGACTTTCAGTTCGTCAACCAGTTCCAGGACGACGTTCTGGGCTCTGGTTCCGACGTGGATTTCGGTTACGTTGGTACCGTCGACGTACCACATATTTTCGGCACCGGAAGCGCCGTCAACCGAAATGCCGCCGGCGATGCCTTCGCTGGAAACGCCGGGCACCGTGGTGATCAACGATTCAAAGTTACGGCCACGGGGCAGGCTCAGGAAGGTTTCCTTGGTCAGAACAGCGCCCTTAACGGTGCTCTTAACGTCGATGAGCGGGCTCTGTCCGACGACTGTCACCTGTTCCTCGATAGCCGCCGGTTCCATGGTGACGTTCACCACGATGGTCTGCGACAGCTGCAGGATGATGTCCTTTCTGACCAGGGTCTTGAAGCCCGGCAGAGAGAAAACCAGTTCATAAGTTCCGGAAGGAAGAGCCAGCAACCGGAAGGTACCGGTACCATCGGTCACGGTGGCAGCTTTTCCGACCAGTTTGGGGCTGGTAGCTTCGACCGTCACGCCCGGAAGGGGATTACCCTGGTCATCGGTGACCTTTCCGGTAATCTTACCCTCGGGGTTGATCTGGGCGAAAGCCGTGCCACCAGCCAGCAAGACGAGCAAAGCGAAAACAAGAAGTTTGTTCCTCATTCGAATCACTTCTCCTTTCGAATGATTTTAAATCCCTTCACCCTGGGATGGTTTCTGGCCATCCCGGCCCATAAATTTAAAGAAATAAATTCCGGGACTCTTCTGTCTATCACCTCCTCAAATATAAAATTAATATAAAAAGTCATCCCCTTATTATAAGCAATTATCGTGCCAAACCGGGTGCAATATAAATAATTGAAAACAATAAAAATAAAATTTCTGCCAAAAACAAGAATTCATAAAATTGAATTATCATCCAAAAAGTTGAATTGATTAGTCTTCTCGCCCCCGTCAAAGCCCTGGGATGGTGGGCGATAGAGGATTTGAACCTCTGACTTCTACCGTGTGAAGGTAGCACTCTGCCACTGAGTTAATCGCCCACCCAGCCGCTTTAATTTTATTCAAATCAACACCGCTGTCAACCGGAAATCTGCTGTGCCGCGATCTTCAGTCTGGTCAGAAATAGAACATAACTTGGGCCGGAGCCCGGAGCCGGTCTTTTTTCCGCAGTTTGCTTCTTGGCGGCCCGGCCTGAATACATTTAAGAGTTTTCGGTCAAACTTGATTGACCCCGGAGTTTAAGTCAGGTTTTTCGGCTGTTGCCGGTGCTGCAGGCGGCTGCGGATTCGATTGCGCGGCGCGGATTACGCTAATGACTGGACTCAAATGATCAGTCTCCCGACCTGGGTCGGCCTGGCCGGAAAATATTTATTTGACAGGAAAATTTTTTAGTTTTATAAATAAGACAGCGAAATAATATGGGTATCAAGCGCTGTCCTTATTGCCGGGCGTTGATTTCAGACCGGGATCAGTACTGCAAGAACTGCGGCACCCAGCTTCTTTTCCCCGAGGATGAAGAAATAGAGGAAGAAATCCCGGGCGACAGAATCATCGAGGACGACCGGCAGAGAGACGATTCTCATCAGCCAGCCGAAGAGCAGCTCGAAGAAGAGCTGGAAGAGGAACCTGAATCGGGGGAGGGGCTGGAAACAGAGTCGGAACCGGAAGAAGAGACAGAGCTTCTGTTGGCGAAAGATAAAGAAGAGACTGCTTTGCTGGAAGAAGAAGAGGTTGAAAGAATCACCGGCCCCGGTCGCGGGCGGTCGAAACCAAAGAATCTCCTGCCAGCCGAAAAAGAAAAATCGCTTTTTGGCGGGGACGAAGAGACTGAAACCGGCCTGAAAGAAAACCTTACTTCCCTCCGAACTGAAGACTACCTGGTGGAGAAAATCAAGAAAGAAATTCTGTCGGAGAGCGAGCCGGAAGAGCCGGCTGAGCCCGGACCGGGATTGGTTACCAGGATCGTGGAAGAGATCCAGCAGAAAGAGGCGCAGGCAGAAGCGGCTGAAACCTTGCCCGAAAGCCGGCCCGGGCTGGTCACCCGCCTGGTGGAGGAACTGGAGCTGAAAGAAAAAAGGGCCGCTGCTGAATCGTATGAGGTCGAAACCGGGGAAGAAGAATCATCTGTCTGGCCCACTTTCGAAACAGCTGAGCTGGATAAAATCGGAGGCACGACCGAACTCGGCAAAAGAGAAGTGGAAGATTTCTTAAGGGTGCTGGAAGAAAAAGAAAAGGAATACCTGAAAGAAAGGTTAAAAACTTCCGGTCCGGATACCAGAGAAACGGGTGAAGTTCCCTCCTGGGTAAAAGAAGTTAAAACAGCTTCCACCGAATTGCTGTCCGGTGGCGGGGATACCGGAGAAGTCAAAGTGCCTGAGAAAGCGGAGGCGGAAACGGACGACCTCTGGCTGGAGGAAGAAGAGACCCCGACGGAGCCCACCATAGGTTTTCCGGAAAAATTGACCCGGAGCGGACTCAAAGCAGTTGAAGCCGAAGAAGAAACCGGAGAAGTTGATATGGAGCTTGAAGAAAAGATAGAAGAGGAAGAAGAAATGGAGAGCGAGGGCGGGCAGATTTTTGGTGAAAAAGCAGAGCCAGCTGCGACTGACCGGGACATCTCCGGCCGCGATCTGAGTAGCGGGGTCGGCCAGGTGCTGCCGCCGTTAAGCTTTAAGAATTTTGTCAAGGCTAAGATTTTTGATCTTCTTTTCCTGGTGATGTTCTGGCTGGTTTCGGTCTGGATAGCGGCCCGGTCGATGGAGACCACCATCTTTAAGCTCTTCGGTCTGGCCGGCAGCGGGCTGCTGCTTTACCTCTTGATTCTGACCTTTTTCTATTTTTTCCTTTTTTATTTTTTCATCGGGGAAACCCTGGGCGATCGTCTATTCCGGGAGAGTGATGAAGAAGAGGAAGGCCTCTAAGCCGGAACCAGTAACCCCACGGGACGTTTAGCCGGCCAGAGGTTTATCTGCTTTTGAATCAGTATCGGGACGGAAGGGTGGGGTTGTAAATAATTGAAAACGGAGGGGAAAAATGAAGTCTAATTTTTATCCTGACAGCTGAGGTGCCGATGGCGTTCTGGGCCTGGCTGTTACTATGACTCAAGAGACTGGCCAATAATTATAATGTCAAGAACCAGGATTGGTGTAGCCATGAAAAAAGTCATCAGCGCTTCCAGGCGAACCGACCTGGTGGCTTTTTACCCGGACTGGCTCTCGGCCTGCCTCAAGCTGGGCCGGGCCAGTTTTTTCCATTACGGAAAAAGGTCTGAGGTCAGAGTTGACCTCAAGCCAGAGAGGGTGCACACCCTGGTCCTCTGGTCCAAGAACTTTCAGCCGCTGCTGGATAATCGGCACGGGCTCCGGGAGGCGATTGCCGACTATGCCCAGGTCTATTTTCACTTCACCATAACCGGTCTGGGCGGCACGTTTATCGAAAGGCTGGCTCCGGCTCCGGCCGCGGCCCTTGGACAGTTGCCGACCTTGCTGGAAATAGCCGGTCGGCCGGAAAGGATTTCCGTCCGGTTCGACCCCATTGTCTTCTGGCGCGAAGGCGGAGAACTCAGGACCAACCTGGAGTTCTTGTCCCCGCTGGCCCGGGAAATAAGCCGCCTGAGCATAACCACCGTCCGGTTCAGCTTTGCCCAGTGGTACAGGAAAGCGGTGGCCAGAGCCAGGAAAACAGGGTTTGATTTTTATGAACCTGGCCGGGAAGAAAAGGAGATGGCAGTTAAAAGACTGGCCGAGATGGCCTCGGAACATGGCCTTCAACTCTGGTGCTGTAGCCAGGCGGAAATAGCCCGGCTTCCGGGGGTAAAAGCTTCGGCCTGCATTGACGGGGCGCTTCTGGCCAGGTTGCATCCAGAAGGGGAACCGGCTTCGGTCGTAAAAGACCCGACTCAGAGGAAGGATTGTTTATGCACCGAAGCGGTTGATATCGGCAGCTATGCCCAGAGCTGTCCGGCCGCCTGCCTTTACTGCTATGCCAATCCCCGTCTGAAGACCGATTAGCCGGTCAATGGCGGGCGGACGACAACGATCACTCCGGAACTGCAGGCAGTGAACCGATCGGTACCGGCCGGGCGATAATCATAAGCGGGATGATTTTATTAACGGCCGGGAATTTATCCGGAAATGAATTAATATATGAAAATTCATTCATATATTAACGCCTTTAATGGCGATTGCGGTTGATTTCCGTCGGTCAGATAA
Organism: Candidatus Saccharicenans sp.; assembly: GCA_030017715.1. Taxonomy (GTDB): domain Bacteria; phylum Acidobacteriota; class Aminicenantia; order Aminicenantales; family Saccharicenantaceae; genus Saccharicenans. Next base: position 102,251 of record JASEIU010000001.1, read on the forward strand.
AATCGCTTTTAATGAAGTCCCGACCCGACTGGCCCTTTATCTCCGTCCGGCAGGAATCAGATTCCCAGGCCCAGTCTTTCGGCCAGAGCCGAGGGCAGATTGGCGGCCAGGATCTTTTTCTGGCTTTCCTTCAGGTCATATTCGACCCGGTAGAATTTTATCCGCCGCTGTTCGGCATCATATATGGCGTAGGCCGCTTTCGGATTGCGGTCGCGGGGCTGGCCGACCGAGCCCGGGTTGACCAGGTAACGGGCTCCTTTTTCCAGCTTGATTTCAAACGGGTTCTCCTGGATGAAGATCCCTTCCACCGTCTGGTCTTTTTCTATGTAGACGAAAGGAAAATGAGTGTGGCCGAAAAGACAGAGCTGGGTATCGAAATAGCCGAAGGCTTCGACCGCGTCGAATTCTCCGAAGATGTAATAATCTTCGTCGAAGGGCGAACCGTGGCAGATGGTGAGGTTCTTGTGAACGACCAGCGGGCCTTTAGCCAGGCCGGTCAGCAGGTGGATATATTTCTTGGTCAGGGTTTTTCTGGTCCACTGGATGGCCGCCGCGGCTATGGGGTTGAAGGTCTGGATGGAATCCAGGCCGCAAACCGCTTTGTCGTGGTTTCCCCGGATCATGACCGGGTGCTTCAGCGACAGAACCGTCTGGATAACTTCGTTGGGCGAGGCTCCGTAGCCGACCAGGTCGCCGAGGAAAATATAATGGTCAATCTTTTTCTTGCTGGCGTGTGCCAGCACCGCTTCCAGAGCTTCTAAATTGCCGTGAATGTCTGAAAAAATCAGGTAGCGCATCAGCCTTGACTCCTGCCGGATTGATAAAGACTTTCAGCCAGGTAAGAACTCCGAACCAGGGGCCCGGCCACCACCCGGCGGAATCCGATTTCCAGCGCCAAATGCCTCCAGCCGGCAAATTCCTCCGGGCTATAATAACGGTCCACCGGCACCTGGTCGGGTCCCGGCTGGAGATACTGGCCGAGAGTCAGCAATTCACAGCCCGCTTCTCTTAGATCATGAAGGGCCCGCTTCAAATCATCGGCTGTTTCGCCCAGCCCGACCATCAGGCCGGATTTGGTTGTGGCCCCGAATTCCGAGGCTCTTTTCAGCAGCCGCAGAGACCGGAAATAATTATCACGCTGACGGTTGAGGCGTGGATAGAGCTCCAGGGTCGTTTCCAGGTTGTGGTTCAAAATGTCCGGTCCGGCGTCCAGCACCCGGAGCAACGCCGATTCGTCTCCGCGGAAATCCGGGATGAGAACCTCCACCCCGGTTTCCGGGCAGTTTTCTTTGATCAGCCTGATAGTTCGCACAAAATGTGTCGCCCCTCCATCCGGCAGGTCGTCTCTGGTAACCGAAGTTATGACCGCATAACGCAGGCCCATTTCCCTTATGGCTTCCAGGACGGCTTCGGGCTCTCGCTCATCAGGAGGCATCGGCCGGCCCTTGGTCACCGCGCAGAAGCCGCAGTTCCTGGTGCAGACGTTTCCCAGGATGAGGAAGGTGGCCGTCCGCTGGCCCCAGCACTCGCCGATATTCGGGCAGCGGGCGCTCTGGCAAATGGTGTTCAGGCCGCGGCGCCTGAGAAGCTCGGAAACCTGGAAATAAGTTCCGCCGGAAGGCAGTCTGACCTTCAGCCAGTCTGGCTTTTTTAGATGGTTCAACCCCGTTACTCTTTTCCGAAATTCGGACTGATTAAGGAAGACTTCCCTGAAAGGAGCTTAATATTCGAAGTCGCGTTCTCTTCTCAGTCTGCGGCGCATTCTTTTCCGGGCCTGAGCCTCTTTCAGCCGTCGCTTCTCTCCGGGCTTGAGATAAACGGAATGCTTCTTGATCTCCTTGATGATCGCTTCCTGCTGAACTTTTCTTTTGAACCGCCTGAGTGCCGATTCCAGACTTTCTCCGTCTTCAACAACCACAAAAGCCACTAAATTTCACCTCCTAACTTCTGGAAAGTCATTCATTTTTATACTTGATTGGCTCGATTTTGTCAAGAAAGCGTCATTTTTGCGGAGCCCTGTCCTGGATATCAGAAAAAGGCTCTGTCGCAACTCGCCCTGCTTGCCGCCGCTATCTATAAAGAAGGAAACATGGCTGAGTTTTTATTCACCGAAGACGGCCTCCGGCCTGCCTGATCAAAGCCCTGGCCCCTATGGTCATCGGGTCGATAAGGGGGACGGACAGCCGGTCTGGCTTTAGGGCCAGGGGAATTTCAGTGCAGCCGGCGATTATGGCCCGGGCTCCGTCTTCTATCAGCTCGTTGGCTGCCTCACTCAGCAGCCGGGCCGCCCGGCCGCCGCTAAAACCGGCCTTGATGCCGCTTTTTCCGTAGATTGCTTCCATGATTTTCCGCTGGCAGTCCGGCGAGGGCTCAAGGATTTTAATCTTATGGCGCCGGAAAGTTTTCTGAAACAGGCCGCCGGCCACGGTGCCCTCGGTGGCCAGAAGGCCAACGGCCTTTATACCCGGCAGATTTGACTCAGTCCAGCGGGCGGTTTCAGCCACCAGGTCCAGCAATTTCAGACGAGTCCTTTTTTTAAGTTCTGGCAAAAAATAATGAGCCGTCAGGCAGGGAACGGCCGCCAGTTCGGCGCCCGCTCTCTCCAGGATTTTTAGGCCCTCCAGCATTCGGGGCCGGGGGTCTTCTCCGCCGTAAAGTATGGCTCCCGTCCTGTCGGGAATCTGCGGCCAGTTGCAGACGATTATTCTCAGATGCTCCTGGTCGCGGGCGGCGGCGGTATTCTTGATGACCAGCTCGAAAAATCGGGCCGTGGCCTCGGGCCCCATTCCTCCGAGTATGCCGGCAATGCGGACAGCCTTCTTACTCATATTTTATTTTCTCCAGCCAGGATTTCAGTTTGTCCAGCGGCAGGGCCTCGGCCCGGTGCCCGTCTTTTCCGGTCATGGTCCGGGCCCTGAAGAGAGAATTCAGGATGGCCTCTTCCGAAGCTTCGGCGGCCGCCTGGAACAGGGCCGACATGGCTTCGTTTCTAACCACTTCTATCTTCTGGGTCAGAGCGCGCTCTCCGTGGGCCAACCGGACCTGGGGAGCGGTGGAGAAGGCGATGGCATAGTCGCCGCTGCCGTTGGAATAATAGCCGCCCGTCCTGGGAATGCCGAGCAGGGCTCTTTTAGCCAGCCTTTTCAGGTTCCGGCTATCGAGGGGAGCGTCGGTGGCCACCACAATAAGGCAGGAACCGTCTGCCGGAGAAGCGGTCGGCCGGCGGGCGGCGCCGGTTTCCTTCTTCAGCAATTCTTCAATCTGAAGACCCTTGACCTGGAGAACTCCGCCGAAGTTGGTCTGGACCAGAATGCCTACTGTCCAGCCCCCTCGGGCCGGTGGCAATTTTCTGGAGGCAGTTCCGATGCCGCCCTTAAAGCTGAAGCAGGTGGTCCCGGTTCCGGCTCCGACCGCTCCTTCTTCCACCGGGCCTTCGGCAGCCGTCCTGATGGCTTCCAGGACATGCTCTTTGCTGACAGCCCTGGCCCGAATGTCGTTCAGCCAGCCGTCGTTGGTTTCGCCAACCACCGGGTTGACCGATTCTACCCGCTCGTTTCCCGGCAGGGATAGAATGTAATCAACAAGGGCTCCGGCGGCCTCCGGCACGCTCAGGGTGTTGGTCAGGATAATTGGCGTTTCCAGGTAGCCCAGCTCTTCCACCTGGGTATAACCGGTGAGCTTGCCATAGCCGTTGGCGACATAAATGCCGGCCGGAACTTTTTCCTGGAACACATTTCCCGGGTGGGGAATTATGGCCGTGACGCCGGTGCGGATGCTGTCTCCCTGAATGAGCGTTTTGTGTCCCACCCGGACTCCGGGGACGTCGGTGATGGCGTTCAGCGGGCCCGGTTCCAGCACTCCGATTTTCAGCCCGAATTGGCGGACCCGGGGAGGAGGTTGCTCCGGATAAAGGCTGGAAAAAAGCAGTATCTGAGATAGAAGGAAAGAGAGGGCAAGCATTTTCATGGCCGGCTCCTGTTATCGTCGCTCGCTTATTTTCTTCTTTATTTTATAGATTTTTGAGCCGCATTTTAAGCAGTTTCCCGCCGCCCGGAAACCCAGGCGCCGGTCGGGTTTTTCTCGTCTGCGATTTATGATGTTTTCTTGAGCAGCCGGCGGCTTCAGGCCGGCAATCTCGCCCGGGTTGAGTCGAAAGCCCGGATGATATCCTGAGGCCGTCGGTCTCAATCTGGAACGGGTTTATTCCGGTTCCGACGTTCAGGTCAGGGATATCCTTGAGACCCGGGTCAGGTCATTTATTCGGTCCGGTTGAATTTTGTCAGATCGGGGGCCGGCAGTTAATCTCCCGGGGCGGGGAATAAATTGCACGCGGATTTCAGGACAGCCAGATTGCCGGCTTGATTAATGCCTTCAAGTTGATTATAAAAATCTGAAATGCGTGCCGCGAAAAAATTTCTGACGGTTGAGGGATTGAATCGCCTGCCCCGGCTGGTTCACGGTTTCGGGCTGGCCGGGTTCGGTCTGGAGGATTTGAGCCGGGAACCGGAACTGTCTTCTTTCCGGCCGGTGGTGATGAAACAACTCCACTCGGCCCGGGTATTCTTTCTTGATAAGTTTCCCGAACAGCAACTGGCCGGAGACGGTCTGGTAACGGCCTCAGCCAGGTTATTGCTGGTGATAAAGACGGCCGATTGCCTGCCCGTCTTCCTGGTTGACCCGGAAAACCGGGCGGTGGCTGCGGTTCACTGCGGCTGGCGGAGCACCCATCAGAAAATTCTGGTCTCGGCTTTCTACCTGATGCGCGAGAACTTCGGCAGCCGGCCCGGGAGCCTGCTGGCGGCGCTCGGACCCTGCATTGAGCAGAAATGCTATGAAGTCGGGCCCGAAGTCCTGGAGAGTTTCTCTGCTGCCGGTTTCGATACCGGACGGATTTTTATCCCTTCCGATAGCCGGGATAAATTCTGCCTCGACCTGAGGGCAGCCAACCGGCTCCTCCTGGCTGACGACATCGGCCTGCGGCCCGAGAATATTCTTGAGATGGAAGCCTGCACCTTCTGTTCTGGCGACCTGTATTCCTACCGCCGGGACCGACAGACTGGAAGGCGGCTAATAAACTTCATAGGGCTGGAATAACCGCACCCGCTCCGTTCCAGAGTCTCCCCCGGGAAACAGACCGCATGCTCGGCCTGCCGGGGCGCACCGCGACAGGCCCCTTTCATGACAGGAACCCTTAAAGAAAAAAAGAAGCCATGACGCCCGGAAGCTTACGCGCCGCACCAGTCCTTTCCTTCCAACCGATCGGGGCCAATAATGGAATGGAGAAAAAAGGATTTATGGAGGGTGGCCGGGCGTGTCTCCGCACCGCCCGCAGCAGAAGGGGTTGCCCACGGGGGGATGGGTGGAGCGAGGACGGGAGGAGGCGCGCCGTGACAGGCCTCTCTAAATACGCCCGACCGGCGCCTTTAAGAGAAAGGGCTGCCTTCATCAGCCAGGGCTTGATTGATTTATAGCCATTTTTTAGTTAAGATAAAAAAAATCGTTTTTTGCTTTTACAAAGTTTAGCCAGGAGAATCGAATGGAACAGAAAACCAGACCGGTGGGCGAGGTGGATATACCCGGTATTCCTGTTTTTAAGAAAGGCAAGGTCAGGAATGTTTTTGACCTGGGGGACAAACTGCTGATTGTGGCCACTGACCGGATATCGGCCTTTGACTTTGTTCTTCCCTCCCTGATCCCGCACAAGGGAAAGGTTCTGACTCAGATCTCCAGGTTCTGGTTTGATTATACTTACCTGATCTGTCCCAATCACATGATTTCCACTGAACTGACCGATTTTCCGAAAGAACTTCATAAGCAGGCCGACCTGCTGGAGAAAAGGTCGATGCTGGTCAAGAAAACCAGGGTCATTCCGGTCGAATGCGTCGTCAGGGGCTACCTTTCAGGCACCGGCTGGAAGGAGTACCAGGAAACAGGAAGGGTCTGCGGGATAAAGCTGCCCAAGGGACTTCAGGAATCTTCCCGGCTGGAAGAACCGATCTTCACTCCCTCCACCAAGGCCGAAGTCGGCCACGATGAGAATATTACCTTTAAAGAAATGGAAAAAATTGCCGGAGAGGAACTGGCCGAAAAAATCAGGAAAATCAGCCTCGAGCTTTATCAGAAGGCCAGCCTCTATGCCGTATCAAGGGGAATTATTCTGGCCGATACCAAGTTCGAATTCGGGCTTGATGAAAACGACGAACTGATTCTGATCGACGAGCTGTTCACTCCGGATTCTTCCCGGTTCTGGCCGCTGGCTGAGTATGCTCCGGGCAAGGGGCAACCCAGCCTGGATAAACAGTTTGTCCGGGATTACCTGATCAGCACCGGCTGGGACAGGAAGACTCCGCCGCCTCCGCCGCTGCCGGAAGAAATTATCGAGCAGACCTCCAGGCGGTATCTGGAAATTTATCGGCTTCTGACCGGGAAATCTGATTTGCCCTGAATCGCCGACAAAAATATATAGATTATTTAAGAAGATTTGATCGGGACCATGATAGACGGATTGGTTGACCTTCATATTCATTCTTCCTTCAGTTGCGACGGCGATTATTCGCCCGAAAGGCTGATCAGGATGGCCGTAGAGGAAGGATTCCGGGCCATTGCCATAGCCGACCACGACACCGTGGCCGCTTATCCCGGGGCCATTAGAGCCGGGGAGAAAAGGGGTCTGGAAGTCATTCCCAGCATCGAGGTGACTACGGTTTTCGACGCCCGCGAGTTTCATCTGATGCTGCCCTTTGTCGACTGGGAGAGCGAGGCTATCAGATACATTATTTCCAGGCTGGAAAGTTCCAGAGAAGAAGAAGCCCGGACCAGAGTGGCCAGGCTAAGGGAGAACGGTCTGGAAATCGACTGGGAAGAAATCCGGGAAAAATCGGGCCAGACTCCGCCGCTCGGGGTCAAAATTGCCCAGATTATCCTGGACAAGCCTGAAAGCCGGCAGAAGCCAGAGCTAAGGAAATATTATGATGACGACCGGCAACCGAAAGCGCCGTATCTTTTTTATCAGGACTTTTTTACCGAAGGCGCCCCGGCCTATGTCCCGAAAAATCACATCCCTCTCCAGGAGGTCCTCAGTCTGGCTCCCCTCACCGGCGGGGTGCCGGTGCTGTCCCACCCCGGAGCTTATTTTCAGAGGACAACCAGGGCTGATTTGTTGGTCCTGAAGGAGCTTGGACTTCAGGGGCTGGAAGTCTATACCTCCTACCACAACCAGGATGAAACCGAATATTACCGGGAACTGGCCCGGGAGCTGGACCTGGTGGCCACCGCCGGTTCGGATTTTCACGGCCGCATCAAGCCCGCAGTAAAATTCGGCTTGATAAAAAACGGCGATTATTCTATGGTTGAAAAGTTAAGAGAAAGAAGGGTCTGATGTCTATTCACCTGAACTGGCTTGATACTCTGCTGCTGGTAATCCTTCTGGTTACTTTTATCATCGGACTGGTCAAGGGTTTTATCAGGCAGATAATCGGCCTCCTGGCTGTGGTGGCCGGGTTGGTCCTGGCTTCACGTTATTATGGCTGGCTGTCCTGGAAGCTGTTCAACCGGATTGAGTCGGACTTCTGGAGAAGCGGACTGAGCTTTCTGATAATCTTTTTTGCCCTGGTTCTGGCCGGCTGGCTGGCAGGCTTTCTGCTCAGCAAATTGATGAAGGGCACTCTCAGTCTGGCCAATCATCTGCTGGGCGGGGCCCTGGGACTGCTGAAGGGTGTGCTGATCGGGGCGGTTATAGTTTTTGCCATGCTCAGCTTCGATTTTCAGCGTCAGGCCATCATCGGCTCCAGGCTGGCTCCAGCTATGGTCAAGATATCCCGGGCTCTGGTTCTTTTGATTCCGCAGAATTTAAAAGATCGTTTCAGCGATACAGTTAAGAGGTATGAGGGTAAAGGAGGAGGGCATGAGCAAAAAATATGAAGAACTGACCATCCACCAGAAGCTGGAGTCGTTGATTCGCGATATGGTCGAAAAGGAAATTCACCTCAAAGAAGCCCTGACTGAGTTTGAGAAGATTTACCTGGAAACTGCCGCCTCCAAGTACCGGGCCAATAAATCCAGAATGGCCCAGGCCCTGGGCATACACCGGAATACACTCCACAATCGTTTCAAAGCTCTGAAAATCAGGAAGAAAAAATAGCAGTCAGGGCCTCAGTCTGCTAAAATTTTAATCAGAAAATCTTGACAACTTTAATGTCATATTTTATAATTAGCACTCTAAAAATCAGACTGCTAAATTAATTTAAGTGAGGAGGTCTTTCATGAAGATTCAACCACTTTATGACCGTGTTCTCTTAAAGAGGATTGAGGAACAGGAAGTAAAGAGGGGGAACATCATCATCCCCGACACCGCCAAGGAAAAACCCCAGGAAGCTGAGGTGATTGAGGTCGGCAAGGGGAGGGTGAACGAAGAAGGAAAAGTTGTTCCCCTGACGGTTAAGAAGGGCGATCGCGTGCTCATCGGCAAGTACAGCGGCACCGAAGTCACCATCGACGGTGTGGAGCATGTCATCGTCCGCGAAGAAGAAATTCTTGCTGTTATAACCAAGTAACGGATAAGGAGGTAGACCATGGCTAAACAAATTATCGTTGGAGATGAAGCCAGACAGGCTTTATTGAGAGGCGTCAACATTCTGAGCAACGTGGTCAAGGCCACCCTGGGACCGCGCGGCAAAAACGTTATCCTTGATAAGAAGTTCGGTTCCCCCACCAGCACCAAGGACGGCGTGACCGTGGCCAAGGAAATCGAACTGAAAGACCCCTGGGAGAACATGGGGGCGCAGCTGGTCAAGGAGGTAGCTTCCAAGACCTCTGACGTGGCCGGCGACGGAACCACCACGGCCACCGTTCTGGCCCAGATAATCTACGCCGAGGGCATCAAGCATGTGACTGCCGGCCGGAATCCCAACCTGATCAAGAAGGGAATCGACCGGACAGTTGAAGAAGTGGTTAAAGAACTCAAAAGCATGAGCCGGGAAGTCACCGGCGAGATGATCGCCCAGGTCGGTGCCATTTCCGCCAACAACGACGAATCCATCGGCAAAATTATCGCTGAGGCCATGGAGAAAGTCGGCAAGGACGGCGTTATCACCGTGGAAGAGGCCAAAGGTCTGGAAACCACCCTGGAATTCGTCGAGGGTATGCAGTTCGACCGCGGCTATCTCTCCCCCTACTTCATCACCGACCCGGAGAGAATGGAGTGCGTGCTGGAGAATCCGCTGATTCTGCTCCATGAGAAAAAGATTTCCAACCTGAGAGAGTTCCTGCCGCTGCTGGAAAGCGTGGCCAAAATGGGCCGGGCTCTGCTGGTAGTGGCGGAAGAAGTCGAAGGCGAAGCTCTGGCCACCCTGGTGGTCAATAAGCTCAAAGGCACCCTGATGTGCTGCGCCGTCAAGGCTCCTGGTTTCGGCGACAGGCGGAAAGCCATGCTGGAAGACATTGCCATCCTGACCGGAGGCAAGGTCATCACCGAGGATATCGGAGTTAAGCTGGAAAATGTTACCATGGACTGGCTGGGTGAAGCGGCCAAGGTGGTGGTTGACAAAGACAATACTACCATCGTTGAAGGCAAGGGCAAACACAGCGAAATCCAGGCCAGGATCAAGCAGATCCGGACCCAGATCGAAGAAACCACTTCCGACTACGACCGTGAAAAACTGCAGGAAAGACTGGCCAAGATGGTCGGCGGAGTGGCCCTGATCAAGGTCGGAGCGGCTACCGAGACCGAACTCAAGGAAAAGAAAGCCCGGGTTGAAGACGCCATGCACGCCACCAAGGCGGCCGTGGAAGAGGGTATCGTTCCCGGAGGCGGAGTGGCCCTGCTGCGCTGCCAGAAAGCCCTGGAAAAGCTGAGCCTGGACGGCGATATGCAGATCGGCCTGCAGATCATCCGCCGGGCCATCGAGGAACCGCTGCGCCAGATTGCCGAAAACGCCGGGTACGAGGGCTCCATCGTGGTGGAGAAGGTCCGGGAAATGAAGCCGGATTTCGGGTTCAACGCCCTGACCGAAAAGTATGAGGACATGATCAAGGCCGGAATCGTTGACCCGACCAAGGTTGTTCGCACCGCCCTGCAGAATGCGGCCAGCATTGCCGGATTGCTTCTGACCACCGAAGGTTGCGTTACCGAAATTCCCGAGGAAGAGAAGAAACCCTCCTATCCCACCCCGCCCAGCGACATGTATTGATAGCTGATAACTGCAGCAGTTAACGATAAGGCCGCTTTCAGGTTGACTGAAAGCGGCCTTTCTTTTTTTGAGCCCGGCGGCCGGCCTGTGGTATATTAAGCGCGTTGACAACTGGCAATCAAAAAAAATTCTGATGAAAATTCTCGACCGGTATCTGCTGCGAGAGATTATCCCGGCTTTTCTGGTTTCCCTGGGTTTTATCATCCTGGTCTTGCTGATGAACGAACTGTTCTACCTGGCAGAAATTTTTCTGACCCGGGAAGTGCCCCTGAAAGTTGTTCTCAGGGTTCTGCTTTTTCTTCTGCCCTCCATCCTGTCCCTGGCCCTGCCCCTGGCTTTTATGTCCGGGGTGCTGGGCGGGCTCGGCCGCCTGGCCGGGGACCGCGAAGCCGAAGCTCTGCGCTTGCTGGGCATAAGTCCCGGCCGGGTGCTGGGGCCTGTTCTGGTTCTGGGCGGCGCGCTGTTTATAATCTGCCTGACCTTCACCTTCTGGCTCACTCCGGCGGCCAATTACCGCTGGCTTCAGACCATGGTCAATTCCGTGCTGAATGAGGTCAGGCTGGACCTCGAACCCGGCCGGTTCTTGGAGTCTCTCCCGGGCAAAGTCCTGTACCTGGAAAGAATGAAAGCTGGCGGACAGTGGCAGGAGGTTTTTCTGTATCAAAAGGACGATTCGGGCGGAGTGGAAATAATCGCGGCCGGAGAAGCCAGGCTCGAGCTCTGGCCCGAACGGCAGGAAGCCTCGATTCTGCTGGAGAAGGGCCGGAGTTACAGGCTTCGTCCCGAAGACCCTGACAGCCTGAGTCTGGCCGAATTTGAAAGAAGCCGTCAGAACCTGGACCTTAAAGGTCTGAAGCAGAATTTTTCGCTGGTAAAAAAGAGCCGTGAAAAAGACATCAAGGAACTATGGAATGACAGAAAGCTTTTCAGGGGTCAAGACACCTATGAAAGTCGCCTGACGGCCCTGGAACTTCATAAAAGGTTTAGCCTTTCGGCTACCTGCCTGCTGTTTGTTTTTTTGGGAGTGGGACTTGGCTGGAGGCAATGGCCGGGCGGTCGGCTGGGTGGTTACGGTCTGAGCCTGCTGCTAATTCTGGCTTACTATTTCCTGCTGATAACCGGAGAACAGAAGGCCCTGCAGGGGAGCCTGGCCCCCTGGCTGGCCATGTGGCTGCCCAACCTGATTATCCTGGCCGCCGGCCTGCATTTCTTCTTCCGGACGTTCATGGGTGACCGGGGGATAAGGGTTCTCCGACCGGCCGGCCTGAAGAGAGCTTTATCAAGCTTACATAAGCGACCGGGTGTTTTAAGAAATAAGGCCCTGGCCACTGTCAGAACCGGCGGGGCCTTGACCGCTCTTACCGATAGCTATGTTTTTTCCAGATTCTTTCGGTTATTGTTTTGGATTTTTTTAGCCCTGCTGGTGGTTATGGCGGCCGTGACTTTTCTTTGGCGGCTGGAGCTTGTTCAGGACCACGACAGGACCTGGAAAGACCTCCTGGCTTTTATCTGGTTCAAGACCCCGGAATTTGCCCTTTTCAGTCTTCTGCTGGCGGTCCCGGCTGCAACCGCCCTCAGCCTGGGGCTTTTTTACCGGCGTAAGGAGATACTGGCTTTCATTTCCTCGGGCTTGAGCTACTCGCGGGTGATTCGCTCGCTGCTGATTTTTGGCCTGCTTCTTACTCCGCTGCTGTTTGTCTGGCAGGACCGAATTCTCAGCCGCAGCAATTATAGGGCGGAAGAGCTCTGGGCCCGGTTGTCAGACCGTCCGGCCCGAACCTTCAGCTTTGCCAATCGCTACTGGCTCAAATCCCGGATTGACGGTCATTTCTATCACTATGAGTTGATCCGGCCTGAAATCAGGTCCCTTTACCGCCTGCTGATTCTGGAACAGGCGGCGGACCGGCCGGGTTTCGACAGGATACTCTACGCCGGAGAAGCCCTGGTTCAGGACGAACGGCTGATTTTGAAGGATGGCTGGGAGCGGACTTTTTCAGACCAGGAGTCGAGACTGAACAGATTTGGCCTGATGAGCCTGGAATTGCCCGGTGCCGCCCATCATCTCTTCAGGGAATGGAAAGAGCCGGCTGCCATGAAGGCCGCGGAGCTCAAATCTTACGCCCGGGAGCTGGAAGAATCGGGCCTTCCGGCCGGCCGCTTTTGCCTGGAGGCTCAATTCCGCCTGGCCTTTTCATTTTCAGGGCTGGCGCTTATTCTGCTGGCCTGCGCTTTGACCGGACTCCTGGCGGTAAGGGGATTTCTCTGGCCGCTGGCCGGCAGCTTGACAGCCGTGTTCGTTTACTGGCAGAGCCTGGCCGTTTTGAGAAGTCTTGGCCTGGCCGGACTACTGACGGCTTTTCTGGCCGCCTGGAGCGGGCCGATAATTTTTCTACTGCTAGGGATTTATCTTTTATCCAGAGCAAGAACCTGAGACCGGCACTATTACATCTTGTACTTGCCCAGGTCTTCGGGTTTCAGGCTCTCCAGCCACTGTCTGAGTTTTTCGGAGTTTTCCAGATTCTCTTCGCTCTTCAAGCTGTGGGCTTTCCTGATGACTTCTTCGTCAACATATATCGGGGCATTCAGTCTGAGGGCCAGAGCAATAGCATCAGAGGGCCTGGAATCTATCAGATATGGGGTGTCCTGGTGGCGGCAGTAGATTATGGCATAGAAGGTGTTGTCGCGAACGTCATTGACCACTATCCGGTCAACCGAAATCTGGAGCTGTTCCAGGAAATTCTTCATCAGGTCATGGGTCATCGGACGCGGGGTGGGCACGCCTTCCAGGCTCAGGGCGATGGCGTTGGCTTCAAAAACGCCGATCCAGATGGGCAGAATCCGGTCAGACAGGGGGTCTTCCAGAACGACGATGGGCATCTTGGAAATCGGGTCGACCACCAGACCTTTGATTTTCATCAGAATTTCCATTCGGCGCTCCCTCCCGGTACAAATTTAATATAGATTCCGGGGTAAGAGTTGTCAAGGAAAAGCTGGCCTACCTGGTCTGTTTCCGGCCCTTAAGGGCTTTTATATGACCTGTGTTATAATATAATCAAAGACAATGAACGCAACCAAAACAAAAGGCTTCCGGATTTCTTTTTTCTTGATTGTCATCCCGGTGCTCTTTTTCCGCTGCGGCACCGCCCGGCTGGAAAAAGCGCTCGGACCCAAAGACCGGGAATTTCTATCAATCGCCCGGTACACCATTACTTCAGAAGAAAGGAAGATTTTTCTGAAGTTGCCCCCCAGCGAGCGAAAAAGTTTCATAGAAGAATTCTGGAAGCGCCGGGATCCTCTTCCGGAAACGGTGGCCAACGAATTCAAGGAAGAGTATCTGCTTCGCATCGAGCAGGCCAACAAGCTTTTTGGTGAAGGCGGAAACCAGGGCTGGCTGAGCGACCGGGGGAGAGTCTGGATTACCCTCGGGCCGCCAGACCACCGTGAGACCTATCCCCGGGGACAGAGTTTTTATGGCTTTCCGGTTGAAATCTGGCACTACGGCTTCTATCAGATTTATTTCATCGACCGGTTCTGGAATGGAAACTATCAACTGGACCCGGCCAGCGCCCAGCAGATTGCCGAAATAACCCGGGTCCAGGTTAGCTGGAATCAACCCGGCGGCCGGTTGTTTCAGAGCAGCCGGGCAATGGATTTTGAGGTTAGAATGGACCGGACGGCCGGGGACCGGGCGCTGATTGTGGTCAGTCTGCCTTATAGCCAGATCTGGTTTAAAGCCCGGGAGGCCAGGTTGGAGACGGTTATCGAGGTCAAGATTGAAATAGAAGATGCCGCCGGCAAAAAAGTCCGGGAGGACGACCGGACGGTTGAAATTTCGGTGACTCCGGAAGAGTTAAAGGATAAGTTTGACCGGACCTACGACCTCGAATTCCAGGCCGAGGTCAGCGGCCAGAGTCCTTTTACCATTAAAGTCACGGTGGAGAACAAGACCGAGAACAAGAAATCGGAAAAAAAACTTAAATTTGATTTCTGAAAGCAGCGTTTTCGGGGGCAACGAAACCTTTTCTCATTCAGCGCGAAGAATTGACCAGTTGCCGTCCCTTGTTTGCGTATTGCTCCGAAGCGGCGTAGTCGCCCAGCCGGTTGTAGAGGTCGGCCAGAAGGAAATAACCAAGCGGCAGATTTTCTCTGTCCGGTTTAAGCTCCAGCCCCTTTTTTACCAGACCTATGGCTTCTTGATAACGCTCTCCCCGCCGCAAGTAAATCCGGGCCAGGTAAAAGTAGGTCAGCGGAAAATCCGGATTGGCCTGAAGAGCTCGCTGCAGGGTTTCCAGCTCCTCCTGCTCTCGGTGCTGCAGACGATAGAGACGGGCCAGGTTGAACAGGGCCTTATAATGGCTGGGGGAGTCGGCGATCTCCTGCCGGTAGAGTTCCATGGCTTCCGGAATCCGGTTCTGCCTTTCCCTGAGCTGGGCTAAGTTGTAGCGGAGATTCAACAGAGTCGGGTTCAATTCCTGGGCGGCCCTCAGATGCTCTTCGGCACCGGCCAGGTCGTCCCGGTTAAGGCAGATGGCGGCGATGGCGTTATGGGCAGAAGCTGATCTTGGATTTTTTTTGAGGCATTCCCCAAAATAGGGGAGGGCTTTTTCATAATTTCCTCTGAGGGCATAAAGCGTTCCCAGCACATGGTAAAATTGAGGATCGTCGAATCCCCTTTTCACCTGTTCCAGGATGAATTGCTCGGCCAGATCCAGCTTGTTAAGGGCGGCATAGCAGTTGGCCACGTTAATCACGGCGAAGGAATCGTCGGGTTTGAGTTCCAGGGAGCGGGTAAAGGCTTCGACTGCCTCCTGAAATTTTCTGGCTTTGAAATAGAGGTTGCCCAGAGCAAAGAACCCGTCGCTGATGGTCGGGTCATCTTCCAGAATTTTTCTCAGGGCGCTTATGGCTTCTTCAAAATGGCCGGCCATACCGGTTTCCCGGGCCCGGGAGATTTCATTGAAAATATTGATCTTATCCTTAGGGTCAGCCAGTTTTTTACCGGACAGCCTGGCCGGGTCCACAAACGAGCCGAGGTAGCCCAGGGCAGCCAGCTTCTCCCGGGTTTCTTCGTCCACCGAAGCAAAATCGGCTTCGATAGCTTTTTCCCCGGCCTTTTTTTCAAATTCTTCTGCCAGCCGGGTCAATTGTTCGTAGACTTTCTTTTCAATATAGACCAGGTTCTTCTGTTCGTCCGGGTCGGATTTCAGGTCGTAGAGCTCGGGCACCGGGGCCAGGATTAATTTATAGCGGTTGTTCTGAAGACTGCGCAGTTCGGACCAGCCATAGTGATAACGCGGGTAAAAAGTCTCGGAGTAGGCCATCCGGTCTTCGGCCTTCTTTCTTCCGTCAAAATAAGGGAGAAGACTCCGGCCCTGGACCTCGGGCGGTATGTTCAGTCCGATCATTTCCAGGACAGTCGGCATCATATCGGCCAGGGTGACCACGCCGGAATAGGTTTTTCCTTTGAATTTTTCGAAGGGGGTGACAAAAATCAGCGGAACATGAATTGCTTCCTGGTAAACAAAGAAACCGTGCGTGGTTTCGCCATGCTCTCCCAGGCTTTCGCCATGGTCGGAAGCCAGAACCAGAAAAAGGTTATCAAGCAGTTTTTCTTTTTCCAGGTAGTTCCAGAAGCGGGCCAGCTGGCTGTCGGTGTAGGCGATTTCTCCGAGGTATGGCCGGTCGGGATATTGCGACTTGAAGGGCTCCGGAGGCTCATAGGGAGTGTGGGGGTCGTAGAGATGGATCCAGGCAAAGAATTTCTGGGATTTGTTCTTTTCCAGCCAGGTCAGGGCCTCGTCTATGGTCTCTTCGGCCCGGCGCTGAACCTCGCCCAGCGAGATTTTTTCGAACCGGCCCAGGTCGAAGCGGTCGAAATAATAATCAAAACCCTGGTTCAAACCCCATTTTGAATCGAGGACATAGGCCGAAACAAAAGCTGCCGTCCGGTAGCCGGCTGCTTTGAAAGATTCAGCCATGGTCTCCAGCCGGGGCGAAACCACGAATCCGCCGTTGTCGCGCACTCCGTGATGGATCGGCAGCGTGCCGGTCAGGATGGTAGTGTGCGAAGGCAGGGTCAGGGGAGTCTGGGCGATGCAGTTTTCAAACCGCACTCCGGAAGCGGCCATCTTATTCATGGCCGGCGTCAGGTCAGGAATAAAACCGTAACAGCCGAGCCGGTCAGCCCGCAGGGTATCAACGGTTATCAGGATAACATTAAAATCCTGGTGTTCGCGGAGTTGCCGGACTGAGTCATCCGACCTGAATATGAAGAGGGCGACGGCGGCCAGGGCTATGGCCAGAAAAATTATCAAAACTTTTTTCATCGCTTTTATTATATCACATGGAAAATTAGCCGGCAGAATGAATCAGGCGACTTTCCGGGTGATTTAAGAAATCCGACCCCGTCTCCGAACATTTTCTCTGGATTATAAATGGGGGCAAACTGGAAAAAGTCAATTTAAGAACGGGGACAATGACCGGCCTCCGGTATCTAACCGGGGTTCTTATCAGGAGACATTATATTTAGAGGAAACTGCGCGCTTTGACAACAATTCTCCAGTCCTTAACAACCTGGAGTCAGAAATAGCCTGAAAAAAAAAGGGCGGCAGATTTCTCTGCCGCCCCGGCTTTTCAGCTCAGAATAATCAGAAGATCAGACGGATTCCAACTCTGGCCTGTCTGGCGTTAACGATTCCGTAAAGCTCATGGCCCTGGGTGGATGGATAGATAGTAGGATTCCAGTCGTACATCCAGCGGGTGCCCCAGGAAGTAATGGTGTCAGAATTCAGCAGGTTGAAGACGTCAACCATCAGCCCGAGCCGGTACTTGCTGGCGAAGGTAAATATCTTTTCCAGCCTGATATCAATCTGGTGGTCCATCGGATAATGGTTAGAACCTCTGGGTTCGATGAAGAAGGTGATGCGGCCCTGGTTGAAGCGGGCAGTCCTGTAGCGGGTGGTCCAGGCGTTTCCGGTGACCCCGTGATAATAGACGTTGACACTCAGTTCTATTGTGGGAATAACATAGGTGCCCTGGATCTTGATCATGTGGGTCGGGTCGTAAGTAGAATTTCCGTCGCTGTTTATCCAGAAGTTCGGGTCGTAGACACTGCCGCCGTAGCCGATGTCGTCGGCAAAGCCGTTATCAGTCGTGCCCCAGGCTTTGGACAGGGTGTAAGAAGCCAGTAACTGCCACCGGTTGGAGAATCTCTTGTTGAACTGGAACTGAATTCCGTGGTAACGGCGGTAAGGTTTCTGCATGATCCAGGGATAATCGCCGTAGACTCTGTCCAGGTTGGTGATATAGTACTGCGGGGTTTCCAGGGTTTCCAGGGTTCGTTCGTAGACGGTATAATCACCGAAATTGGGAACGGTCACAGTACGCTCAATATAATCGGCGTTCAGGTCAATCGGGCCGATCAGGTTCTTCCATTGACGGTTGATGTAGCTGATGCTGAAGGAAGAATCCTTAAACAGCTCGCGCTCCAGGCTGACTGTCCACTGAATCATATAGGGATGCTTGATGTCCGGGTCCATAAGATACTGGTCGTGCGGAATGGAGAACCAGAGCAGCCATTCATCATAGATGCCATCCTCGTCGTCGTCATACCAGTCATAATAATATCCGTTGTAGCTACTGTAAGCGGAGGGAGGGTTCATGCGGTCGTGATAGGCGGTCAGCATGGCTTCCGAGAAGTGTCCGTAATGGGCTTTCAGAACGGTGGTCTTGTCGCCGAACAGGTCATAGGTGAAGCCGAGACGGGGGGAAATTCTGCTGTTGGTGTAGACATTCCCGGAAATACCCTTCACCTGACCCCAGTACAGGCTGAACCTGACGCCGGCGTTGATGTTGAGCCGTTTGGTCACCTGCCAGGAATCCTGGGCGAAGGCTTCCAGTCGGGTATAACGGGTATTGATATCGTAGCCGTCATACTGATAAGCGAGGTATGGATAGCCATAATAGTCATAATACTGGACATGGTCGCCCAGCTCTCCGCCCTCTCCGGTAAAACCGTAGCGGCTGCGGGCCATAGACCTCTCAAATTCAGCTCCGAACTTGAAGTCGTGCGAGCCGTAAAAATCGTCAACGTAATGGCTTAAGTTGGCATTGGCCTGGAAGCGCTGCCGGTCGGCATAGTAGAAGTAACCAGAGCTGAACCGCTGGAAATTGTCGGCAAAGTCAAAGTGCATATACGGTGCCATGCCAACTTCAGGGTCGAGGTAATAATAACCCCAGAAATAGGCAGCCTTGACATCCAGGAAAGTCTTGGAGCTGAAAATCTTGGTCAGGCTGAAATTGCCGACCACTTCGGGAGATTTCTGGGTGACAGTAGCTTCGGGCGAGACTGTGGCTCCGGCGCCGCGGTTGATGCCGTTGTAGGTATCTATCTGAACGGAACCGGTCAAGCTCAGGCTGGGAGTCAACTGAGAAGTAAGTTTGAGAAAGCTTCTGGGCTGTTTGTAGTCGACAGCCTCGGGGAACCCGGTCGGATAGCGCCAGGTGCGGTAATACTGAAGTCCGACATAGAACCACAATTTATCGCGAATAATCGGTCCTCCCAGATGGGCGTTGACATCCATCAGTTTCAGCAGGGGGGTGGTCAGTGAAGGAAAATCGTCAATGTAGGCGGCATTATTTTCGGTGCCCCATAAACCTTTCGGCTTGTCTGTCCTTTTTCCCTGGAAATCAAATTCCATATGGCCAGAAAAGTTGTTGCCGCCGGACTTGGTTACCAGGTTGAAGATAACTCCGGTAAAATTGCCGTATTCGGCCGGCAATCCGACGCCCATGATCTTGGCTTCTTCCACGATATTGTGGTCGGAAAAAACCCAGGCTGATCCGGCTTCCGGGTCGGCCACATTAACACCGTCCATAGTGTAGGCGATACCGGTGTTCTGGGAAGCTCCGAAGGCCACGTTGTTGGTGACACCGGGGGCCATGTTGACGATGTCGGCGGTAAACTGGCTGTAGGGTATGTTGCGAAGGATTTCATTGCTGAGCGAAACCGAAGCGGTTTCGGTGGATTTTACGTCAACTGTCGGAGATTTGGCCACTACCGTAACTTCTTCTTCCAGAGTGGATTGCTTCATCGTCAGGTCAACGGTTAAAGTAGAAGTGGTGCTCAGGCGGACATCGCGGTTCACCACATCGCCGAATCCCTGCAGCTCAGCCTTTATGGTGTAGGTTCCTGGCGGCAGGGCCGGAAACCGGTAGGTCCCTCTGGCATCAGTCATGGTGGACCTTGTGCCCATAATGGCCGGTCCGCTGATGGTCACGGTCACACCGGGAAGAGGCAAGCCCGATTCATCGGTTACCGTTCCGATGATAGCGCCGGTTTCGCGTGACTGCGAGAAGGCCAGAGGAGCCATAACCAACAGAATAGTTAAGAGAACGAAGATCTTTTTACTCAATCTTGAGCCTCCTTTCGAAATTATCCAATTGCCTTTACCAAACAAAACTCCGAAAAATGCCCTTAACCTTTTTTCTCACCTCCTTTTTGCGTAAAATTCAATTTACCCTTGCAACCTAAAATTATAATAACTTTATCTTTTTGTAAAGCAATTTTTATGCCAGACCGGCGATTAAATTAAATGATTGATAAACAATAAGTTGAAGCGTAATTAATTTTAGTTTAGAACGGATTATTCAATTTATTGAACGAAAATTATCCAAAAAACCGAATAATTGTTATTTTTGCCTTTGAGAATAATTCAGAAAAAAGTGGCGCCAAATTATTAATAGCATTGCTTTCTGGTGCCCTGTTTTCCGGGAATTCGTCAGCCGGACGGTAGAGTGAGGTCAACCAGGTCGTCCTCGAGGCAACCAAATTTACTTTCAGCAGTTATGGATAGTGATAGAGACAGGTTGTTAGCACTCGGCCCAGCAAAAAATAGACTTAAAGAATTATCTCAAAAAATCTGATAGAATATTGTCTTAATGTTTGCTATATGAACGGCGGTGGCCCCCTCGTTCAAGACAGGTGAAATTGAAACCAGGACGGGATAAAAGGGAATTTTCAGACATGTTTTTCGGTTTCTCGAAATTTGTTAAGAGCCTGAAACCTCTACGGCCGGTTATCGGAATTTTCTTGTGCTGTGTTCTGGCCGGCTATCCGGCCCTCGGCCAGAAACCAAAAGACCCGGTTAGAGAGTTGACTCCGGACCAGAAAGACTGGCTGGAAATTGTTACTCCGATCATAACCGGAGTGGAGAAAGAGGTCTTTCTTAAGTTGAAAACGGAACAGGAACGCGACCGGTTCATCAGCCTGTTCTGGAAAGTCAGAGACCCCAATCCGGACACCAACGAAAACGAGTTCTACCGGGAATATATGGAAAGAGTCAATTTTGCCGACCGCTATTTCACCATTGGTTCGGTCAAAAGAGGTTGTCTGACTGAACGCGGTTTTTATTATCTTCTGCTGGGGAAACCCCGTGAGCGTCAGGTTTTTGCTACCCAGTCCGACATCTGGCCGCTGGAATTATGGTTTTACCAGGGCGACCCTAAATATGGGCTGCCCGGATATTTTTATCTCATTTTCTACCAGCCCGAGGGCTCCGGAGACTACCGTCTTTATTACCCGGGACTTGAGGGGCCGGAAAAACTGGTCATCCCTTCTATGAGCTTTTCCCAGCTAACCAGAACCAGAGCCCTGGAAATAATTAAGGCTGTTAACGCAGAACTGGGCAAGGCAGCCCTCAGCTATCTGCCTGAAGAAAGCCAGGAGGGTTTCAGTTCTTTAACTTCGCAGAACATTGTCGCCACCATAAAATCGCTGCCTGACAGGAAGTTCTCTTCCGCCTACGCCAAAAATTACCTGAGTTATAAAGACCTGGTCGAGGTTGACTATTCTCACAATTTTATTACCTCCAGCGCCAGGGCCAGGGTATTTCCAGACGGCCCGCATTATTTTGTTCACTGGTCTGTTGAGCCTGATAAAATCAATTTTGCCGAGACTGACGGAATTTATTCAGCCAGTTACGAACTCACCGTCAGGCTGGAAGACCTGAAGGGGCAGCCGGTTTTAACCCGGACGGAAGAAGTGCCGCTCAGGCTTAACCGCCAGCAATTTGAAACCCGGGCCAGGCAGCGGCTGGCTTTTCAGGACCTGTTTCCGGTGCTGCCCGGAGATTACAAATTGCTGATTCTCCTGAAGAACAAGACTGCCCGGGATTTTACCTCCTGGGAAACAAACCTGAAAGTTCCGGGGACTGATGGCGGCCGTTACCTGAGCCCTCTTATTTTATACCATGCGGCCGGCCCTCTTCAGGCCGGGTCGGCCAAAGCCTTTTCCTTCAAAGGTCAGGAATATCTGGTCGGGGCCCGGAATGAGTTTTCGCCGACCGAGAAGCTGCAGATTTTCCTCTGGCTCCTGTCTGACCGGGAACTGCCGGGAGGGGCTCAAATTCAGTTCTGTTTGAAGAGTCTGGATTCTGAGGCCAGCCCCGATTGCCGGAAGGCGCTCCTGGCAGAATGGCTGCAGCCAGACCAGAGCCTGCGAATTGGGCCTGTGGACCTGAGCCAGGTAAAACCCGGTTACTACCGGGTTGAAGTGTCTCTTATTGACGGCAACCGAACCCTGGATACAGTCAGGGAAAACCTGGTGGTTCTGGCCCAGCCGGCTCTGACTGCTCCCTGGGTATTGGCCCGGGTATACCGGGCGATGCCCTCGCCGGATTTTCAGAGAATGCTGGCCGGCCAGCATTTTTTGAAGGGCGAATACCAGGAAACCAGAAAAATTCTGGAAGAACTGCTGACCGGCCGCGACGACCCGGAAAGCCGGTTGCTGCTGGCCAGGACCCTGTTTGCCCTGGGCGATTACCGGGGTTCTCTGTCGGCCGCGGCGGCAGTATACCAAGCTACCGGGAACAGGGAAGCGGCCAAAGTCCTGGCCATCAATTATGCCAGGTTGAAGGATTGGTCAGAAGCGAAGGTCCACCTGGATACTCTCCTGGCCGAGGCAACAGAAGTCAGCGTCCTGAACCTGGCGGCCGAGGTTTATCAGAACCTGGGCCAGCGGGAGCAGGCCATAAAATACCTGGAGAGATCTCTGGTCCTGCAGCCTGACCAGCCCGGGGTTAAATCCTGGCTGGATGAATTAAAAAAGAAAAGATAAAAGGCTATAATGGACTCGGATGGCGGCAGAGATGATAATTCAAGCCGGAGGCAATCGATAAGTGATTACTAAGGAGCGGTCGATGAACTTAAGAAAAATAAAGACTCGGGTTTTGATTGTTTCAGTTTTATTTCTGCTTTTATCCATCAGCAGTCTGGCCCAGGTGCGGGGCAAGGTCAGGGGCACGGTGGTTGATTCTCAGGGAAATCCTCTGGAAAAAGCGACTGTAACCATCATCTCCACCAGGCAGGCCAGCCAGAGGTACGAGACTAAAACTGGCAAAGACGGAAAGTTTGCCCAGGTCGGCATCTATCCCGGCTATTACCAGGTTTCCATCAAGAAAGATGGCTATCTTCCGAAGTCCCTGGAGGTCCACGTGGAGATTGACGGCGATACCAATCTTGAAATCATTAAACTGGAAACGGCCGATGAGCGGGCGATGAAGAGCCTGTCAGGCGCGGATAAAGCCTTCCTTAAAGCCAATGAATATTACAACAAACAGGATTATGAAAAGGCTGCGGCCGCCTACCAGGAGGCCATCGGTCTAAGCTCCAATAACTGGGCCTATTATTTCAACCTCGGCCTGACTTATAAGAAATTAAACAGGCTGTCTGAAGCCAGGGAGGCCTTCAATAAAGCGGTGGAACTCAATCCTGAGAGCTTCAGCGCCAACAAAGAGCTGGGCGAACTCCTGGCCAGAGAGGAACAGTATGAGGCGGCTGCCGGCTATTACCGGAAAGCGGCCAAGCTCAGCCCCAATGACCCCGACGCTCATTATAATCTTGGAGCCTGCCTGGTCAATCTTGGCCAGGGAGAGGAAGCCCTGGCCCATTTTCAAAAAACAATCGAGCTGAAGCCGGATTATGCCGAAGCCTATTTTCAACTGGGGTCGATTTACATCGGCCAGAATAAGAAGGCGGAAGCCATTGCCAGCCTGGAGAAATTCCTGGAGCTGGCCCCCCAGCACGAAAAAACCGCTCTGGCCCGGCAATTGCTGGAATACTTAAAGAAATAGTTGGCCGTTCCGGGCGCGGAAACGCCGGCAGATTGTCGGGGACAGGGATATTGTTTCCTGGTCCAAAATTTTCGACCGGCCAAAAGCCTCAGATTCCGGTCTGATAACAACAAGCTGATCAGGAGGGCCGGCCCTGGTTGGGGCCACCAGGCGCCTCTTTTAGCGTCCGGTCAATATTCCCGGCTGTTTCCGGGGCTCCGGCGGTTGATTCGCCCGAGTGGCTGAAGACGATGTCTCAGGACATGATACCAGGGGCAACAGGCCGGCGGTTCCGATGAGGCCTGATCAGGTCTCACTCCCCCAGCGGATGGTTGGTTTTAGCGGCGCGGCGAAAAAAAAGGGACAGCCGGCCGGGCCGGCTGTCCCCTGATAATCAAACGTGTTTTCTATTGACTACTCAACTACCAGCTCAAAGGGGATCCTCTTTTCCAGAGTGGTTCCGCCAATTTTATCCTTGATGCTTATAACCAGCTCATAACCGCCGGCTTCCAGCGAACGGTTTTCGATTTTCTCTCCCTTGTCGTCGGTTACCTTAACCTGTTTGGAGGCCGGGATGGGGATGGGTTGTTCAATGAAGGGGGATTCATAGGTCATCGGGGTGAAGGCCACAATCTTGGTCTCGCCCTTGCGGATGTCGAAATTTATTTCCAGGGAAGCTTTCTGAGACTCATCAAATTTGGTTCCGTAAACCATGAACATCAGGGTGGGCTGGTCGTTCGGCTTGAATCTCATCTCGGTATAGGGATAGGCCTTCAGGATCATCCAGCCGAAATAATCCTTATGGAAGTTGGGATAATTTTCGGCCGCGTCTAACTGCTCGTAATTCTTCAGCAGCAGCAGACTGGTCGTTTCCATCTGACCGTTTTTATAGCTGTCCTCGTAGCGGGGGATTTCGAATTCATAGTAGGTTGTTCCGATCTTTTTGGTTTTCCTGTTGCCCAGGGCCGCGGCCAGTATATATTTTCCGGACGGAAGCGGATAGCCGAGGTAATAGTAGCTCTCTCCCTCGGGATTGTATTCTTCGGCCGGGACCGAAAACTGGCTGTAAGCTTTATTTTCGGTTACCAGCTTGGGGGCTGATCCGTCATTTTGATAAATCTGAAAGAAGATATCAGATTCGGTCTGGAAGCTGTTGCCGCTGCTTACAGACTGGGCATATTCCAGGTCGGCATTCTTGATCTTGGTGACGAAAATAGCGATGTAGGTGCCTCTGGCTGGAAGAATGTAATGTCCGTCAAAACTGAACGGCAGGTCCGGCTTAACCTGTCTGGCGGCCAGTCCCTGCTCCAGCAGCGCTTTAACATCGGTGGGCAAGGTGGTTTTGGCTTTTTGTTCTTTCTTCTGATCTTTTTTCTGAGGCTCGGCCTGAGCCAGATTAAAGGCTAAAGTCAAGGTCAGAATCAGAATCAGCGAAAGGGCGAAAAATTTCTTGCGATTCATCTTTCCTCCTGTTTATTCTTTTCACCGGCTTCTTAACTGCAATAATCGTGCCAGCTAAGAAGGGGGGTTTTTTCTTATTTTTCGTCTGACTGTATCTCGTCTGTTGTAAATTTATTTTACAGGAATAAAAATATAATAACCTTTCTATCACCAATATTCTACCTTAAATTCCTGTGGTTTTTCAACTGGTATTTTGAAACTGCTCTTAGATGCTCCTGGTAAGAGCGGTTGAAAACATGACTGCCGTCGTTGCGAGAAACAAAATAAAGGTAATCGACCGGAGCCGGGTGCAGGGCGGCTTGAAGCGAAGCCCGGCCAGGATTGCAGATCGGCCCCGGAGGCAACCCTCGATACAGGTAGGTATTGTAAGGGGAAGCCAGGCTCTTGTCTTTCAATCTCAGATTTCCGTCGAAGCGCCCCTGTAGTTTCAAAGCATAGATGATGGTCGGGTCGCAATCCAGTTTCATTCCCAGCCGCAGCCGGTTGTGAAAGACAGCCGAAACCAGAGGCTTCTCTTCTTCCTTTGAGGTCTCCTTCTCAATCAGGGAGGCTAAGGTGACGATTTCCCGGACGGTCAGGTTTAGCCGGCCGGCCCGGGCCAGGTCCTCGGGGCCGAAATTTTTCCTGAACTGCTCAATCATAGCCTTGACCAGCTCGATGGCTTCCACTCCGCGGGCGAAGCGATAGGTTTCGGGAAAAAGATAACCCTCCAGGTTGTCTGCCTTCGGGTCGAGGTCCGAGACCAGTTCAACCCGCCGGCAGGTATCGAGAAAAGACCCCTGATAGGGAAAGGCTTTTTCTTCCAGCAGGGCGGAAATCTCGGTGAAGGTCAAGCCTTCGGGAATGGTGATGGGGTGGAGCATGATCTGGCCCGAGATCATCTGCAGCATGATTCTTTTCGGGGTTAGCGGCGGTTCAAACCGATATTCTCCGGCTCTCAGAAAACGGGGCGAGAAGTAAAGAGAGTAAGACAGACGGAAAGCTCCGTCACTCTTTATGACTTGCTCTTTTTTCAGGCCCCTGGCGATTCCCCTCAGGCTCTGGCCTTTTTCAATAAATACATTTTTGCCGGACGCAGCGGGGTCTTTGAGTGGAGAATTCATAACCAGGGCCAGATAGCAGGCCAGTCCGAGATTGGCAATGGCCAGGATAAATATCAGAGCTTCAATTGCCTTCCGGGGTATGGTCAGCATGATGACGTTTCTTTTCCAGGTATGCTTCGAGGATGATGACCGCGGCCAGCTGGTCCTCCCTCCGTTTCTTTTCCCTGTAGTTTCCTTTGAAGCCTTCCAGTTTCCTCTGGGCCTGTTGAGTGGTCAGCCTCTCATCCCATAAAATTACCTTTCGCCCGGTGGCTGTCTCCAGCCGGACTGCGAATTCCCGGGTGATTTCAGTCCGGCGTCCGGGGCTGCCGTCCATTCGCAGCGGCCAGCTCAGGACTATTTCCTCAACATCTTTCTCTTCAACCAGTTTCTGGAAAAAGGCCAGATCGGCCGCCTGGTCGTCTTTTAAGGTGTATGTGCCGAAGGGCTGGGCGGTAATCTGAAGGGGATCGCTGAGGGCCAGCCCCAGATGTCGGTCGCCGTAGTCGATGGCTAAGATTCTGCCCATATTTCAGGATCTTTCCAGACAGCGTTTCTTCAGGCGGTGACGGCGGAGGGCCAGTTGAATCAATCGGTCCAGGAGCCGGGAGAAACTGAGCCCGCTGGCTTCCCACAACCTGGGATACATGCTGATTTCGGTAAAACCGGGGATGGTGTTTATTTCGTTGATGTAAATTTTATTCGTTTTCTGCTCCAGGAAAAAATCAACTCTGGCCATCCCGCAACCATCGATCGCCCGGAAAGAAGCCACAGCCAGTTCCCGGAAACGCCCGACCAGGCCGGCCGGAAGTTCGGCCGGAATGTGGAATTCGGTCTTGCCTTCCAGGTACTTATCGGAGTAGTCGTAAAACTCCCGGTGGGGAATGACCTCGCCGGGGAGAGAAGCCCGGGGCCGCTCGTTGCCCAGAACGCTGCATTCGATTTCGCGCCCTTTGATAGCCTTTTCCACCAGTATTTTATGGTCGTAACGGAAAGCCAGCCTGACCGCCGGGGCCAGGTCTCTTATGGTTTTTACTTTGGAAATACCAACCGAAGAACCAAGATTGGCCGGTTTGACAAATACCGGCAGGCATAATTCCTGGAATATTTTTCTTTCTATTTGCTTCCGGTTTGCTCGCCAGTCTTCTTCATAAAGCACCAGGTAAGGCACCACCGGCAGGCCCAGCCGGCTCAGCAGATGCTTGAAAATTGCCTTATCCATTCCGATGGCTGAAGCCAGAACCGGAGCCCCGACATAGGGGACATCAGCCATTTCCAGCAGTCCCTGGATAGTGCCGTCTTCGCCGTAGGGGCCATGGAGAACCGGGAAATACACGTCCGCTTTTATCGGCGGTTTGACCCGGCGGCCGTCCCAGGGCAAAAAGGAAAAGCCTCCGCCAGCTCCAGACCGGCCGGCCGGGATCTCGGGAGAGGAGACCAGCTTCCAGTTTCCCTTTTTGGTCACAAATATGGATATGACCCGGTACTTTTTCCGGTCGAGATTCTTATAGATGGCCCGGGCCGAAATGATGGAAATTTCATGTTCGGCTGAACGTCCGCCGAAAATCAGGGCCACTGTCAGACGGTTTTTCATTCCCCAGAATTTTAGCCCATTTCCGGCCAAAAAAAAAGTGGATCTTCTCCCAATTAGTTGACAGAATACGATATCTATTAAATGAGAGAAAATAAATAAATTCTTCTTTTTGTGATAGCCTCGCCGTTTCTTTTTTGGCTGAAATTGTAATTGTAGGGAGGGTCCTGTCACGGCCCGCCTCCTCCCGTCCTCGCTCCACCCATCCCCCCGCGGGGAACCCCTTCCGCTGCGGGCGGTTCGGAGACAGACCGTGCCACCCTCCTGCCTTTATTGCCGCCGGTCAGGAAAACAGAGAGGCTTCCTCGTTTGGTTGGAGCCGGGGCTGATCAAAAGGCTGCGAAGACACCTCTTTTAATCTCTCTTTGAGGCTTTGCTTCTAAAGGCCGCTCCCGGTCCAATGAAATCTAATAGCTATTCGACCAGGTATTTTTCTTTTGATCAACTAATCGGGAGATGAACCAAAAAAGTTAACCTGACTCCAATTAATAAAATTTGCCCCGACTAAATTTATGTTGACAGCCAGGAAGAAGCAAAATTATAATAGCCGCAGGGTGGAAGAAATAACGCCAAGAGGTGCCAAGATGAAAAAATGCCTTTTAATCAACATCTGCCTTTATATCCTGTCCGGACTGGTGCTCGGACTGATGTTTATTCAGGACGGCCTGCAGGCCCAGGAAAACCAGGTTCAGAAAGCCAGAGTTTTTGCCGAGGAGTATCCACTCCTGACTGATACCGACCTTTACTGTTCTGTCCTGGTCTGGGATCAAGCCCTGCCCGAGCTTCAGATTATAGGTTCCGAGCGGGAGGACGAACGGGCAATGATGGTGGATTCCGACACTTTTTACATAAATAAGGGCAAGGAAGACGGGATGGAGATCGGCCAGATGTTTCTGGCAGTGGAGATCGGTCAACCGATTCCCAAACTGGGATTTATTGCCCAGAAAAAAGGAAAAGTGAGAATTATCCGCCTGGAAGACAGGGTCAGCGTGGCTAAAGTAGAAAAGGGCTGTGGCGACATCAGAATCGGCAACTACTTGATTCCCTTTGAGGAAAAGCCGACGGTGATCGGCAAAGACCGGGGCTATAATAACAACCTGAAGCCGGGAGAGAGTCTGGAAGGCCAGATCATATATCTTGATACCGATTTTAACATCGTTTCCACCGGACACTGGGCGCTGATCAACCTGGGGGCGGCCCAGGGACTCAAGCCGGGCCAGCAGTTGACGGTTTTCCGCCACCGGAAGGCCAACCTGCCCAGGGAAGCAATTGCCAACGTGGTGGTGATAGATGCTCAGGTCAATACTTCCACCGTCAGAATTCTTTCGGCCAGGGAAGCGGTGGAAAAGGGAGATACGGTTCAGGTCAAATAAGAAATCATCTTTTTTGAGTTTCTGACCGGCCGGTCAGTTGACAGAAGCCTGCAATTTTGTTAGCTTTTCTATACCTGTTGAAGGCCTGAGCGGGCGTAGTTCAGTGGTAGAACGTCTGCTTGCCAAGCAGAAGGCCGTGGGTTCAAGTCCCATCGCCCGCTCCATAACCTTCTTTGGGATAAGATCAGTCATGAAGCAAACGGCGCGGTACCCAAGCGGCTAAGGGAGAGGTCTGCAAAACCTCGATTCGTCGGTTCGAGTCCGACCCGCGCCTCCATTTCCTTATCACCAAGTTCCATTGTATAAAATGTTGTTGCCATCAAGTGCTCATCGACATTTCCTAATTGCTGAGAGTGCTGTTTACCACCCTTAAAAGTTATCTTTGCTTTTGGCCTTTTCACACCCCCTTATCAAAAAATATCAAAGCCTTCTTTTGCTAAATTTAACTTACTTTTATTGTTCTGAAGATAAATGCAGGAATTAAGATCATCAATGTTAAGAAAAGCATTTGATATAAATATTCTTTCTAAATTGTTGTGTGAGGATTGTTCTTATATATGGAGATAGCTAATTTATCAATTATGAGTTAATTAGAGCGGTCTAAAATAGGAAGCCTCTCTGTTTCCGTTATTGGAGTCCAAGATGGCAGCAGGGTAGCACGGTTTGTCTCTGAACCACCCGCGGCGGAAGGGGTTCCCCACGTGGGATGGGTGGAGCGAGGACGGGAGGAGGCGCGCCGTGACAGGACCCTTTTCCCAATCTGAGCCATCACGGAAACGGAGAGGCTATCAGTAAAAAAACATTTGACCGGGATTTTTAATTTTTTATATACTCCATATATCCCATTTAGGGAAGGAGGCAAAATGAACTTGGTTTCAAGAGTTCAGGGTCTTATCCTGAAGCCAAAAGAGGAATGGGATAAGATAAAAGGTGAACCGGCAACGGTAGCCGATATTTTTAAGTCCTATCTGATGATTATGGTTGCCATTCCGGCTGTAGCCCAGTTTCTGGGCTTCTGGCTGATAGGGGTCAGTGTCCCCTTCAGGATGACGGTGAGGATGAGCCTGGGTTCTTCTCTGGGCAGAGCCATTGTGTCCTATATTCTGAGCTTAGCTTCGGTATTTATACTGGCCCTGATCATCAACGCTCTGGCCCCGACCTTTTCTTCCAAACCTGATCAGGTTCAGTCGCTCAAACTGGCCGCCTACAGTCTGGCGCCCTATTATGTGGCCGGAATATTCTATCTTATTCCCGTGCTATCATTTCTTACGGTCCTGGCCGGTCTTTATAGCCTCTACGTGCTTTATTTAGGGTTTAAGGCCGGCTTGATGGAAACCCCGCCCGATAAAATCATGGGCTATTTTGTGATATCACTGGTGGTGGGAATTGTGCTGATGCTGGTTGTGGGGCTGGTAGTCGGGGCGATCTTTTCTTTAAGCGCTTTCTACGGCGGTCTGTAATTCTTCGAGCACCCTGCTGAAAGCTTCCCCGGGTACCGGCGCCTGGGTGATCGGCCGTCCGATCACCAGGAAATCGGCGCCTTTCTTTATGGCTTCTCCGGGAGTCATGATTCTCTTCTGGTCCTGAGCTTCGGCCCAGGCCGGCCTGATGCCCGGAGTGATTATTTTGACCTCCCGGCCGAGCTCAGCCCGCAGGGGTTCCAGTTCCTGGGGTGAGCAGACTATCGCCTGCAGTCCGGAATCAACTGCCAGTTTTGCCAGCCTCAATACCTGATTCTTTGAATCATGGTTAAAGCCAATTTCTTCCAGGTCGCTGTCTTTAAGGCTGGTCAGCACCGTGACGCCCAGAAGCAGGGGCAAAGGTCTTTTTTCTTTTTCAGCTGTTTCTCTGGCTGCCTCAACGGCTTTTTTCATCATTTCCCGACCGCCGGACGTATGCAGGGTCAGCATGGATACACTGTGACGAACCGCCGATTTAACAGCTCCGGCTACTGTATTGGGAATATCATGCAGTTTTAAGTCCAGGAAGACTTCTTTTCCGAAACTTTTAACCAGGTCAATCATGGCCGGTCCTTCGGCGGTGTACAATTCCAGCCCGACCTTGAAAATTCTGGCTCCGGGCAAAGATTCCAGAACCCGGCGGGCTTCCTCGCGGCTCTTAACATCCAGAGCGATAATTATTTTTCTGGCGATTTCTGTTTTGATTTCAGCCATCATGATTGCTGCCTTTCTATTAAATTAAATTAATTTGCTGTTTCCGACCGGGCGGCAGATTAACTGCCCCGGACCGGCGGCTCAGACCTTCAGGCTTCCGGTCACCTGGCTAAGGTTCTGGAGACCGTGGTTTTCGGCCCAGGTTTCAAGGCCCCGGATTATGTTCAGACAGGCATCCGGGTCCACAAAGTTGGCCGTGCCCACCTGGACGGCCGAGGCTCCGGCCATCATGAATTCCAGGACGTCCTCGGCGCTGAAGATCCCGCCCAGGCCGATTAGCGGCACCTTAACTGCCCTGGCTACCTGAAAGACCATCCTCAGGGCGATGGGCTTGATGGCCGGGCCGCTAAGTCCGCCCATAACATTTCCCAGCTTCGGTTGCCTGGTTTCCGGGTCAATGGCCATGGCCAGCAGGGTATTGATGAGTGAAATGGCCTCGGTTCCGGCTTCTTCCGCGGCCAGGGCCACGGCGGTTATATCCGTCACGTTGGGCGATAGCTTGGTGATGAGCGGCAGGGAAACGGCCTGCTTTACCTTTTTTACCGTGCGGTAAGTGGCTTCCGGGCTCTGGGCCGGGCAGCGCCCGCCTTCCCGGACGTTCGGGCAGGAAATGTTAAGCTCCAGGGCCGCTATACCCTGATGCCGGCTCAGATATTCGGCTACCCGAGCATATTCGTCTTCCTCTTCGCCGCAGACGTTGACGATGATTGCGGTCTTCAAACCGGACAGTTCCGGCAGAATGTCCCGGCAGAAGGCTTCCACTCCTATGCCCTGAAGTCCGATGGAGTTGATTAGACCGGCGGGAGTCTCCACCAGACGCGGCGGCCTGTTGCCCTCCCTCGGTTTCAGGTACAGTCCTTTGACCACGAAACCGCCCAGGAGTTCCAGGTCGTAGAAGGGTTTGAATTCCAGGCCGTAGCCGAAAGTCCCGCTGGCGCCCAGCACCGGGTTTTTGAGTTTCAAAAAACCCAGGTCCACTGACAGGTCAACCATGCTCGTTCTCCGGCCAGACGATTTCTTCTATCGGGAAGACAGGTCCATCCTGGCAGACTTTCAGGTATTTTTCCTGGCCGTCTCTCCTGATCTTCTTGACGCAGCCCCAGCAGGCGCCAAAACCGCAGCCCATGATCGATTCCAGAGAAAATTCTCCGGCCAGTTTTTCCCGGCGGCAGATGTCGGCCAGCTTTTCCAGCATCGGGTCCGGTCCGCAGGCATAAAGAAAAGCGGGTTTCCTCTGCTTCAGCTTTTCTTCTACCAGAGAAGTGACCAGTCCCCGGAAACCGCAGCTGCCGTCATCGGTGGAAACCAGGACTTCTAACCCGGAGGCTTTCAGCCGGCCTTTAAGAGGAAGGTCAGTTTCGGAACGACCGCCGTAAAAAATTATCGGCCGGGCACCGGCGGCTTTGAGCTTCCCGGCCAGGTAATGGAGCGGTGCCAGGCCGCGGCCGCCGCCCACGCAGAAGACTTCCCTGTTCCTTAATTCGGAACTGAGGCTGAAACCTCTGCCCAGAGGTCCGAAGATGTCCAGCGATTGTCCGGGCCGCTTTGATGAGAGGAGTCTGGTTCCCTGTCCGGCAACCTGGAAGAAAATCTGCAGGCGAGTGTGTTCGACGTTGTGCAGACTGATCGGACGGCGGAGCAACGGCTGGGTGGTTTCAGAGACCTTAATCATCAAGAACTGACCGGGCTGAGCCTGGCGGGCGATCTCCGGAGAATCGATAGTAAAGAGAAAGTAATCGCCCCAGCTCTCAACCTCAACCAGCCTGGCCTTCCTGTCTATAAGCATCTGGCTCCTGTCCCGGGTCGTCTAATTGCTTACGGCATTCCTGAATTAAATACCAGAAAAAAGGACTGATGGCAAATCCCGTGTTTTTTCAGCTTAGCACC
Source organism: Candidatus Saccharicenans sp. (assembly GCA_030017715.1). Classification (GTDB taxonomy): domain Bacteria; phylum Acidobacteriota; class Aminicenantia; order Aminicenantales; family Saccharicenantaceae; genus Saccharicenans. The sequence continues at coordinate 135,115 of JASEIU010000001.1, forward strand.
TGGTATCCAGATTAAAAGGAGCATTTGAAGGAAGCGGGGTGATCAGTCGGTCCTGAGGCCTGGTGTTGAGGAAGGCCAGGCTGAAATTACAGGATAAATAATCCCACGAACTATGAACTTGGCAAGAGCCTGAATTGCCGCCCTAAATTTCTATCGGAAGACTATTCGTTGCCTCACCAGAAAATCTACACGAAAGGCGAGTGTCTTCTGCCCGGTCCGGCCCGTTCCGGAGCCTGGATCGGGAAGGACTTCTCCTCCGAACAAAAAGTTGTTTTAGTCGCGGCGATTTTTTATAATTAACACTAATCATAATTTCCAGGAGGACTCATCCATGTTTATATCCCGACGGGCTAAAGAAATACAGGCTTCGCCCATCCGCAAGCTTAAACCCTTTGCTGATGAAGCCAGAAAAAAAGGAATACATATTTTCCATCTGAACATCGGCGACCCCGACATTCCCACGCCTGAGCCCATAATCAAGGCTTTTCACCAGTACCGGGGTCCGATTCTGGGCTACGGGCCGTCCCAGGGCTTTGAGGAACTGAGGCAGGCCATCGCCGATTATTTTGCCGGCTACGGAATCAAGCTCTCGGCCGATAACGTTCTAATTACCATCGGCGGTTCCGAAGCCATCCATTTTTCCTTTTCGGTGGTGGCCGACCCGGGCGACGAAATCATCATACCCGAACCTTTTTACACCAACTATAATGGCTATGCGACCTTTGCCGACGTCAGGATTGTTCCGTTGCCGCTTAAGGTGGAAGATGGCTTCAGGTTGCCGCCCAGGGAGCAGATCGAAGCCCTGATCACCCCCCGCACCAGAGCCATTCTGCTGTGCTCGCCCAACAACCCCACCGGCACCGTCTATAGCGAAGAAGAATTGTCCCGGGTGGTGGGGCTGGTAAAAAAGCATGACCTGTTCCTGATCGGCGATGAAGTCTACAAAGAATTTGTCTATGACGGCCTCAGCCACAAGAGCATCCTGGAATTCAAGGAAATTGAAGACCGGGTGATTGTGGTCGACAGCATCTCCAAGCGCTTCAGCTGCTGTGGAGCCCGTATCGGGGCAGTAATCACCAGGAATCAGGACATCTACCAGGCTATCCTGAAATTCGCCCAGGCCCGGCTCTGCCCGCCTTCGGTGGAACAGCAGGCTGCCCTGACCGCCTATCGCATGGGCATGGATTATTTCGGCCCGATTAGAGAAGAATACCAGAGACGCCGGAACGTTCTTTACGAGGGTCTGGCTTCCATTCCGGGCGGTTTTCTCCGGAAGCCCCAGGGCGCGTTCTATGTCATTTACCGTCTTCCGGTTAAAGACTCAGAACATTTTGCCCAGTGGATGCTGACCGACTTTTCTCTCAATAATAAGACAGTGATGGTGGCCCCCGGGCCCGGTTTCTACGCTACCCCGGGGCGCGGCCAGGATGAAGTGAGAATCGCTTACGTCCTTAAAGAGGCAGACCTGGTGGAAGCTATCGAAATTCTGCGCCGGGGATTGGAGAAATACCGGAAGCTATACGGCTGATTCTGGATGAACCTTAAACAGATTCTCAGGGACGGGGAAACCTGGAAAGGGATTTTCATAATTCTGCTTCTCTCAATTTTTCTGGGGACAGTCGGCAACCTGAGCCTGATCAAGAGATTTTTGCGGGGGGAGTTCGGCCAGGCTTTCATTTCCAGAGAAGAATACCCCGGACTGGTGTTCATTACGCTGCCCGAAGTGGAGGAACTCTGGCACAACCGGACAGCGGTCGTTGTCGACAGCCGGTCGGTTTCCGAGTTCAAGCGCGGTCACATTCCGGGAGCGATTTCGATTCCCCTGGAAGAAGTCAGGAATGAGGCCTCCGGGTTGGCTGACCGGATACCGCTGGCTTGTCCGCTGGTTATCTACTGCGAAGGCGGAGATTGCCTGACCAGCCTTAACCTGGCCCGTCTCCTGCACCGGCAGGGATTCCGCGACCTCAGGATTTTTAGCGGAGGCTGGGAAGAATGGCTGGCGGCCGGGCTTCCGGTGGAAAAAGAAGAAAAAGAAGATGAAGGTTCTTAAGAACAGGCTTTTCCTGCTGCTCTTGCGACTGGTGGTCGGCGGGGTCTTCATCTGGGCGGCGGTCACCAAAATTGCCGACCCGCTGTCTTTTGCCCAGGATGTCAGGAATTACCGTCTGGTCGGGCAGTCCCTGAGTTTTGTAACGGCCATTATTCTCCCCTGGGTGGAGCTTGTTGCGGGTATTTTCTTGGTCATAGGAATCTTCCCCCGCTCCAGCGCGCTGGTCATCAGCGGCCTTCTGGTCTTTTTTATAATCTTAGTGGCGGTGACCATGCTGCGGGGAATCGATGTCGAGTGCGGCTGTTTCGGGACTTTCAGCCGAAAAGCCGACCTGGGGCTGATTCTGGAAGATTTGCTCTGGCTGGTCATGTCCCTGGTCCTGCTTTTCTCGCCTGAAAATGATTTCTGTCTGCTTAAGAAAAATTCTTAATTAATCTGATATTTCATATATCTGATAGCCGCTGTCCTTGAAATTTTGTCTCTGAAAGTGTATATTTTCTTGAATTTAATCAGGTCTTAGAAGGAGTGAGTGTTATGGCAAAAAAATTCGTTTATTTCTTCGGTCCGGGCGTGGCTGAAGGCAACAAGGATATGAAGGACATTCTCGGCGGCAAGGGGGCCAATCTGGCCGAGATGGCAGGAATCGGCCTGCCCGTTCCCCCTGGTTTCACCATTTCTACGGAAGTTTGCAACCTGTTTTTCAAGGCCGGGAACAAGCTTCCGAAGGAGGTGGAACAACAGGTTATGACTGCCCTTAAGAGGCTGGAAAAAGCTGCCGGGTTGAAGTTCGGCGACCAGACCGACCCGCTCCTGGTATCGGTCAGGTCGGGAGCCAAGTTCAGCATGCCCGGGATGATGGACACCATTCTCAACCTGGGCCTCAATGACCGGACGGTTGAGGGCCTGGCCCGTAAAACCGGCAACCGGCGTTTTGCCCTCGATTGCTACCGTCGGTTGATTCATATGTTCGGCGATGTGGTGCTTGACATTCCCAAGAAGAAATTTGAAGAAATCCTGAAGGCCCGCAAGGAAGCCGCCAAAATCCAGTATGACCATGAACTTACAGAAAATATGCTGGAAGAGGTGATAGCCGGCTATAAAAAGCTGGTGGCCGGAGAAACCGGTCATGAGTTTCCCCAGGATGTTCTGCAGCAGCTCCGACTGGCCATCGCCGCGGTTTTTAAGTCCTGGCATAATCCCCGGGCCATTACCTACCGCCGCAAGTATCACATCCCGGATTATCTGGGGACAGCGGTCAACGTTCAGCAGATGGTTTTTGGCAATTACGGTCCGACTTCAGCCACCGGCGTCGGCTTTACCCGCAACCCGGCGACCGGGGAGAAGGAACTCTACGGCGAATACCTGGTTAACGCCCAGGGCGAGGATGTGGTGGCTGGAATCAGAACTCCGGCTCCGCTGAAGAACCTGGAAAGAGAAATGCCGGCCGTTTTCAAACAGCTTGCCTCCGTGGTTAAGCGATTGGAAAAACATTACGGCGACGTCCAGGATTTTGAGTTCACCATCCAGGAGGGCAAGCTCTACATGCTCCAGACCCGGAACGGAAAGAGAACCGGCATGGCTGCGGTTAAGATAGCGGTCGACCTGGTGGAGGAAGGGCTGATCACCAGGGAACAAGCCCTGCTCAAGGTTGAACCAGAGGCTCTTAACCAACTTCTCCATCCGATTTTTGACCTTCAGGAAAAAGCCAAGCATGCGATTCTGGCCAAGGGCCTGGCCGCTTCGCCCGGGGCGGCGACCGGACAGATCGTGTTTACCGCCAATGAAGCGGTGACCTGGGCCAGGGAAGGCAAGAAGGTAATTCTGGTCAGGGAAGAAACTTCGCCTGACGATATCCACGGGATGAGCGCCTCTCAGGGCATTCTGACCGCCACCGGCGGGATGACCTCCCACGCCGCGGTGGTCGGTCGACAGATGGGCAAGCCGGCGGTGGTCGGCTGCGGCGGCATCAAGGTTCACGAGGAAGAGAAAGCTTTTTATATTGGCGACCGGAAATTCAGCGAAGGTCAGTGGATCTCCATCGACGGCTCCACCGGAGAAGTTCTGGAAGGTGAAATAACCACCAGGCCTTCCGAGATCCTGCAGGTGGTTAAGGGCAGCTTGAAACCTGAAGAGTCCAGGCTTTATCAATACTTCTCCAAACTTCTCTCCTGGGCCGATAAATCCCGGCGGCTGGGCGTCAGAGCCAACTCCGATACCCCGGCCGATGCCCGGGTGGCCTTTGCTTTTGGAGCCGAAGGCATCGGACTGGCCCGGACCGAACATATGTTCTTCGGGCCGGAGCGCCTGCCTATAGTTAAAGAAATGATCTTGGCCGAGGCGGAAGAGGACCGGCGCCGGGCTCTGGCCAGGTTGCTTCCATTCCAGAAAAAGGATTTCTATGAATTCTTCAAGGAAATGAAAGGTCATCCGGTGACCATCAGAACCATTGATCCGCCTCTTCATGAGTTTCTGCCGAGAAGGGAAGACCTGATGGTCGAACTGGCCGTTCTAAAAGCCACCGGTGGTTCCCCTGAAAAAATTGCCGAGCTGGAGAAGCTTCTGGCCCGGGTCAAAGCCCTGTCGGAATTCAATCCCATGCTCGGCCACCGCGGCTGCCGCCTGGGCATCACCTACCCTGAAATAACTGAAATGCAGGCCCAGGCTATCTTTGAGGCTGCCTGCGAGTTGACCGGAGAAGGATATAAGGTCTTTCCGGAAATTATGATTCCCCTGGTGGGCGAGGTGCTGGAACTGGCCAACCAGAAAGCGATCGTTAACCGGGTAGCTGATGAGGTAATGAAGAAGTACGGCGTGAAGATTAAATATACCGTGGGAACCATGGTTGAGATACCGCGGGCTGCTCTGACCGCCGACGAGGTGGCCAGAGAAGCCGAATTCTTCTCCTTCGGCACCAACGACCTGACCCAGACCACCTATGGCATCTCCCGCGATGACAGCGCCAAGTTCCTGAATTATTACCTCAATCACGGCATCTGGCCCGACGACCCATTCGAGACTCTTGACCAGAGAGGAGTTGGCCTGCTGATGAAATGGGCAGTGGAAAAAGGCCGCTCCACCCGTCCGGAACTCAAGGTCGGGATCTGCGGCGTTCATGGCGGCGACCCCAGATCCATCGTTTTCTGTCATCAGGTCGGGCTCAATTATGTCAGTTGCTCGGCCTACCAGATTCCGATCGCCCGCCTGGCGGCCGCCCAGATAGCCATTCAGGAAAAACTGGCCGGCGGGAAAGTCGCGGCTGGCAAAAAACCGGTGAAAAAGAGCCCGGCCGGGAAGGCTAAAAAGGTTTCCGGAACCGGCCGGAAAAGCCGGAAGGCGCGCAAATAACCACCAGACTCCATAAACGGCCCCGGATTGGTTTCAGCCCGGGGCCGTTTTTTTGTCCAGGCCCGAACTGAGGACCGGCAATTATTCCGGCGTTCAGCGCCCGGGCAGGGCAAATTAATTCCTTTTAAGAAGAGCGGTTTTCTGATATTCTGAAAAAAATGGCAGATTTTGTCGGCACGATGCTCACCCTGCTGGGCTGGAAATTGCCCTTCAAGTTTGTCTTCAGCAATGAGTACTGGATGGCCGACCTTGGCCATCATATCTTTCCGGTTAAAAAATATCGCCTTCTCTACGAGCGGGTAATTGCCCTCGGGGCCGGACCCGGGGATTTCATCCAGGCCAGGCCGGCCGGCGAAGAAGACCTGCTTCTGGTTCATACCCCGAAGTATATTAAGAAAGTGATGAGCGGCAGCCTGTCTTCGGTCGAACTTCAAGCCCTGGAGTTGCCGTTTTCGCTGGATGTGGTCAGGTTTTTTCTGCTGATGACCGGCGGAACCATCCAGACGGTGGAAGAAGCCCTGAAGACCGGGCTGGCCGTCCATCTGGGAGGCGGATTCCATCATGCTTTTCCCGACCATGGCGAGGGGTTTTGCCTGTTCAATGACGTGGCCGTGGCCGTGGAAAAGATGAAGAAAACCGGAAAAATAAACCGGGCTCTGGTGGTCGATTGCGACCTGCATCAGGGAAACGGCACGGCCTTTATTTTTGCCAGGAAAGATTACGTTTTCACTTTCTCCATTCACCAGATGGACATATATCCGTCTGATAAGCCGCCCAGCAGTCTGGATGTCGGTCTGTGGTCGGGGGATGACGACCTGGCCTATCTTCAGGGGCTCAGCCCTCATTTTCCCCGGGTCTACCTGGAATTCAGGCCGGACCTGGTTGTCTACCTGGCCGGAGCCGACCCCTACCGGAAGGATATGCTGAGCGGCCTGGATGTTTCTGCCGAGGCCTTGAGAAAGAGGGACCGGATGGTGATCGAAAGCGCCAGGAAATTGAAGATTCCGGTGGCCATTGTCCTGGGCGGAGGTTATACGGCTGAGGTAGAAGAAACAGTCGGGATTAACCTGAATACCATCAGGGAGGCGATCAGGGCCTCCAGGCGCAGGCCTTACTCTCCGGTGACTTCTTTGACCCAATCCGAATAGGCCCGAAGGGCTGAGACCGCCGGCAGGGCCACGATTTCTGGAACCTGGTAGGGATGAATCTCCTTAATTTTTTTCTCAAGCTCGGGGTACCGGGCAGTCCGGGTCTTGATCAGCATTACCGCTTCGTTCTCTTCGCAGGTTTTTCCCTGCCAGGTATAGAGTGAGATTCCGGGAAGGATGGTGCAGCAAGCAGCCAGTTTGTGGGCCAGCAGAATCCGGGCCGCCTCCCCGGCTTTTTCGGCCGAGGGAAAAGTGGTCAGAACCACAATCAGGTCTGTTTCCCCGGGCATCCTCGGGCTTACTCCTGAACGAAGATATGGGCAAAGACCTTGGCGTCGCCAATCATGTTGTCTATTATGCAGTACTCGTTGGGCAGGTGAGCGGTCTCATCCAGTCTGGACCAGCAGGCGGCCGGGAACCCGGCCCGGCGGAAAAGGGCGGCCACGGTTCCTCCGCCGATTCCCATGGCCCGGGCTTCCTTGTGGTATACTTCCCGGACGGCCTTTTTCAGGGCCTGGACCACCGGGGCCCGGGGAGAAGTCGGTGGAGCGGCCGGCGCTTTCTGAACGATGTCAATCTCGATTTTCACTTTGAATTTCTTTTCGATGCCGGCGGCGATTTTTCCGGCTGTCTTCAGAACGTCGTCAACCCTGTACCGGGGAAGAATCCGGCAGTCCATGTAGAACACATCCTCTCCGGGAATGGTGTTTATGTTGGGCACGTTGGCTTCTTTCTTGGTCGGCTCAAAAGTTGAAATGGGCGGGCTGAACAGGCGCTCTTTTCCGTCATAAATCCGGTACAGCTTTTGAAGTTCGGTTATCAGAAAGCTGGCTGCCTTGAAACTGTTGATTCCTTTTTCCGGGGTGGAGCCGTGGACCTGCTTGCCGAGCGTCCTGACCTTGAGCCAGAGAATTGATTTTTCCGCCACTTCAATCATGGTGCCGTGGCTGTTTCCGGCATCGGGGACGATGATCAGGTCGTCATCCTGGAAGACTTCGGTATTGTTCAGAACATATTCGATTCCTTTTTTGCTTCCGGTCTCCTCGTCGGCCACCAGGGCCAGCCCGACATTGTATGAGGGTTTAAGGTTCTCGGCAATCATAGCTTTGACGGCAAAAATGGAGGCTACCATGTCCTGCTGGTTATCTTCCACCCCCCGTCCGTAGATGCGACCCTTTTCCACCCAGGCCTTAAACGGGTCGCCGCGCCACTGGGACAGTTCTCCGGGCGGGACCACATCCAGGTGAGACATCACCCAGATGGTCCGGCTGGAATTGCGACCCCGGTAGAAAGCCAGGAGGTTGGGACGAAAACCCGCCGGGGCTTCCACGTCGGGGGCCTTGATGACCATAAGGTCGGTTATACCGCTTTGCCTCAGGTAGGACTCGAGAAACTCGGCTTTCCGGGCTTCTCCTTCTCCTCCGCTGGCCGGGGCTATGGCCGGAAGGGCGCACAGCTTCACCTGAAGTTCAACCATCTGGTCGCGGAAACTTTCCAGCCTTCTGGCCAGGCGATGAAAAACTCTCCTGTCTGGCATCGATAACTCCTTCTTGATTTTCTTTTTGACAGAACGATGATAACACCGGAGGCAGTCCCAATTCAATAATAAATTGCCCCGGCCGGGATTTGCTTTGGTCGGGTTGCGGGCCTGGTCCCGGAAACCGGCTCCGTTTTATATAACGGGACTGACAATTAAGGCAGCAATGCCGGGCTTGCCTGAGCGTTGCTGTTTTCCTGATTGACAGAGGTTATGGCAGGCAAGAGACGCCAGGCCGGCTTCTCCGGTGCCCGGGACGGCGGAGCAAGAATGGGAGGAAGAGGCCGTCAAAGAGGTCTCCTGACAATGAGATTCATCACAGGAACGGATGGGCTGTCGGGGTTTCCGGCTGCTTGACTTAAAGTTCCAGGAGGATAAAATCTTGGTATAAACTTACCGTTCAATCTGACGGGAGGCTTTCTTGAGCCCTGAAGACAGGCCCGAAGTTCTATTTGTTGCCGGGTCGGGGGAGTTCGGCAGCGGCGAATGCCAGATTCTCGATTACCTCACCACCCCTGATGATAAACCTTTTTCGGCCGAATTGATTTTCCCCGGCCGCGGCCGGATGGTGACCGAAGCGGTTGAGGCCGGACTCCAGGCCAGGGTGATTAAGGGCCATGATTACCTGACTGATTTCAAAGAGCTCTGGCGACAACCTGTGGCCTGGGTTTATAACCTCAGCAGTTTTGTCAGGACTTCGGCCGTGATCAGGAAAAAGAAAGCGCGACTGGTCATCAGCCTGTCTTTCATCAACTGGACAGGTGCTCTGGCTGCCCGCCAGGAAGGGGTTAGTCACATCTGGATGATCAGGGAAGTGCTATCCGGGCGGACAAACTGGCTAAATTTCTTCTGGGGCCAGTGGCTGGCCAGTCGCCTGGCCAACGACCTTTCAATGATAGTCCTGCTGGAATCATCTCTGGCTGCCGAGATGTTCAGAAGGAAAAGAACCAGAGAAAAATCCCTTGTTTTGCCTCCGGCCATCGAGGCCGCCCGGTTTGATGGCCGGACGGGCACGGCCGTTTCAGGATCCCGGCCTGAAGTCGTGGCCATGTTTTTCAGCGGACCTGACCTGAGAAGAGTCAGAGAAGCGGTCCGGGAGCTGAGCGAGGTTTTCGCCGCCAACCGGGAGGAAACAGCCTCTGCCCAACCGGTCTCCATTTTTTTCCCCGGTCTCAATTATGAAAGACGGAAAAAACTTGAAGACAGCATCAGGCGTGAACCGGGAGGTTTCGGCCTGGAGCTGGACTTTCCTGATTATTCCGATCTTCAGGCCCGGTGGAGTAACTTCAGGGCGGCGGTGGTCTTCCCGGGATTTGACCCCCTGAGCCGGGTGGTGCTCGAAGCCGGGCTGGCCCGGATTCCGGTCATGGTGGAAAAAGGGGCCGCTTCCGAGCTGGTCGTTCACGGGCGAACCGGTTTCATTTTTGATTACGGCGATTATTCCGGGCTGGCGGCTTTTCTTCATGTAATCACCAGGAACCCGGAGAGAGGCCGACAGATGGGCCTGTCAGCCAGGGAGCATGTCCTTAAAAATTATAATCTGGCTTCCTGGAAGACACGGTTTGAAGGGATAATTACCGAGATTTTATTTTCTCCTGAGCGCTGAGAAGCCAACCCAGATGTACTGTAATCCCGAGAGCACTGTGGCCAGGACGGTCAGGTCGTAAAGCCAGCTGAGCAGGCTCATTTCTTTTTGCAGAAAATTGAAAAAAAGCACAGCCAGGACGGTCAGCACCTGGCAGACGGTGCTGGTCTTGCCCAGCAGAGTGGGCGGGAAATTCTGTTTTATTTTCAGGAAAAAGAGTATGGCTGCCCCGATTACAATCAGCAGGTCCCGACCCAGGACCACCCAGAACACCCGCCAGGGCATGGTGTTGGGATGGGCGAAGTCGGGGAGGCTCAACAGGAAGAAACTACTGAAGATCAGGAGCTTGTCGGCCAGCGGGTCGAGCCACAGCCCGGCCACGGAATGTTGATGCCAGAGACGGGCAGCCAGGCCGTCCAGGACGTCGGTCAAACCGGCGGCCAGGAAAACCAGGAAAGCTTCGGTCTGTTTGTGTTTCAGAAGAAATATCACAAAAACAGGGACCAGGATGATGCGCAGCAGAGTGAGATAGTTGGGGATGGTGCCGAATGTCGATTTCAGCTCAACTGTCTGTCTGGCGGTTTCTTCCACCGGTTCGGCCGTCTTGTTCATTTTACCAAGTTTAACAGAATATCGGCAATTCTTAAAGCCTCAATCCCGGAAACGGGCAGGTCGGGGTTGAATCGTTTCTGGCCGGCCAGTTCCATCAACTGGTATGAAATCATGGTAACCGCCGGCTGGTAATAATAGTTATCGGCCGGAAGGTCGTTGATCTGGATTTTTTCCGGGGGAACTATGGGCACCAGCTTTTTCCCTTTTCCTTTCAGGTAGCCTATCAGCCGGGAAAAAGCGTCGGCCAGCTCGGCCCGGGTAATCTGGCGGGTCGGCTCAAAAGTATGGTTATCGTATTTATCCATCAATCTTACGGCCACGACCCTGATGATGAACCGGGAGGCCCAGCTGGTGGAAATGTCGACGATGATCGGCGGAGCGGTTGCCTGCGGCAGAAACTGGTTGAACTTGACGGCCAGGATAGCCGCCAGGTCCTGCCTGGTGATGGCCTGAGAACCGGCTATTTCGTTATACATGCTCGGGAGCTCGATTATCCCCAGAGAGTTTTTAAGGTATTCGACTCTGTCCTGAATCTGTTTGTCCCCGGGAGACAGTTCTCTTAATTTTTCATAGATGTCCAGGCTTAGGCTCAGGTCGTCGTTGGCTTCCAGGGTCTCGGCATATTCCTTCAGAACCTGCTTCTCTCGAGGCAGCAGGGTGTACAGAGTCTGGTAATGGGTCAGGGCCTGAGGGTATTTTTTCTGGCTGCGGTAAAGGCGGGCTAACTGCAGATGAGCCTCGGTCAGCTCCGGCGAATAAAAAAGGGCTTTAAGCAGAGCTTCCCGGGCCTGGTCCGGACGATTCTGGTTAAGCCAGTTGCGGGCTTCCTGCATCAGACTCCCGGTCATTCTGGACCGCAGGTCTTCATACCTGGGCTTGGCCCAGTTATGGTCTGGAATTTTTTTCAGGATCTCGCGCAGCTGCAGGAACTCCTTTTCCTGGTTGGTTTGCCGTTCGTAGATAATGGCCAGCCCTACCCGGGCTGAAATGAGTTCCGGGTTCAGCCTTAAGGCTTCCAGAAAGAAAGCTTCAGCCTCTGCCAGCTGCTGTTCGTAAAACCGACAGTAACCTTCGCCCAGATTGAAAAAGGCATTCTCGCGGGACAACCGGCCGAATTCCTTTCTGGCCCGGGCGATATTGCCCTGTTTTAGGCTTTTCCAGCCTTCCTCAAAAGCCAGTCTTTCATTCAGGCTGAGCTCGGCCAGAACCACCGGCTGGGGGTTTTCCAGATAGAAAGCCGGCGGAGTGTATTCAGTTTTAAGGGGCAGATTCAGACAGGAAGTTAACAGCAAGATCAGTCCGGCCAGAGCCGGGACTGCGGCCATTCTGGTTTTATTCATGGGCTCTCTCCTTTCTGGAGGTAAGGAAGATAGGCCACCACCCGGCTGCGGTCAGCCGCCACCTGGTATTCCCAGCCCTCGTCGGTCTCGGTCCGGGTGATGATGATGGTCTGCCGGGCCAGAGAACTGGCCAGTTCGGCCCTGGTCCTGGGAATGCGCAGCCTGAAAGTCTCATAATTTTCAAAAAGCAGGCGCCGCAGGCGGCCTTTTAGCTGTTCCAGCCCTTCTCCGGTCAGAGCCGAAATATAGAGAGGCGAGTTGCCCGATTCTTTGTTGGCAGCCAGCAGTTCTCTCCTTTCGTTTTCCGGCAGGAGGTCTGTTTTGTTGAATATTTTTATGACCGGAAGTCCGGAAACCTCCAGGTCCTCCAGAATGCGCTCGACAGAATCGGCCTGCTCCAGGGCCCCGGCTGAAGTGGCGTCAACCACGTGCAGCAGGCAATCGGCTTCCCTGATTTCTTCCAGAGTTGCCCGAAAGGCTGAAATCAGCTCCACCGGCAGCTTTTTGATGAATCCGACGGTGTCCGAAAGGAAAAAATACAGGCCGTCGGAAAATGTCACTCGCCTGACCATCGGGTCCAGGGTGGCGAAAAGATGGGGTGAGGTGTAACGGCTCTCTCTGGTCAGCTGGTTGAACAGGGTTGATTTCCCGGCGCTGGTGTAACCGACCAGAGAGACCGCCGGGATGGGAGACCGGCGACGGCCTTCTCTTTGCCGGGCTCTTCTCTTCTGCAAGCCGTCAATTTCTTTTTTTATCCTGGTAATGCGGTCGGTGATACGGCGCCGGTCTTCTTCCAGCTTTTTTTCGCCGGGGCCACGGGTGCCTATGCCGCCTCCCAGCCTGGACATGGCCTGCCCGCGTCCCTTGAGCCTGGGCAATAAATAGGTAAGCTGAGCCAGTTCCACCTGAAGTTTGCCTTCGTTGGACCTGGCTCTCTGGGCAAAAATGTCAAGGATAATCTGGGTCCGGTCCAAAACCTTGACCCGCAGCGCTTCTTCCAGGCTGCGCTGCTGAACCGGAGTCAGGTTGGAGTCGAAGATCACCAGGTCGGCCCCGGTTTTCTCCACCAGCTCGGCCAGCTCTTCCACCTTGCCTTCGCCTATGAAAAACCTGGGGCTGACGGCGTTGCGGGTCTGGTAGACCTTCCCCACTACCGTCGCTCCGGCCGAGACGGCCAGACCGGCCAGTTCGGTCAGGGAATCATCCGCTTCTTCCCTGTCTTTTCTGGAAACGGCCAGATTAACCAGAATTGCTTTTTCCATATCTTTATCGGCTCAGCTGCGTGGCCACGAATTCTTTCAACCCCGGCCTGTCCTTGGCCTCAAACCAGGTTATCCCGGGAGATTTCCTGAACCAGGTCAACTGTCTCTTGGCAAAATGCCTGGTCTCAAGCTTGGTCTTTTCAATCGCCTCGGCCAGCGAAATTTCTCCTCTCAGGTACTGCAAGACCTGTCGGTAACCGAGCCCCTTGAAAGGGGTAGCCGTTTCCGGCACTCCTTGGGCCAGCAGTCGCCTGACTTCTTCCACCAGGCCGCGGGCGAACATCCGCTCCACGCGGGCTTCTATTCTCCTGTAAAGTTCAGTCCTCTCTAATTTTAAACCAATCTGAACAAGATGAAAACCCTTTTCCCTGGCCGGCGACCGGGTCCTGAGAAACTGTCTGGACATGGGCTCTCCGGTCAGGTAATAAATTTCAAGCGCCCTTATTATCCTGATGCTGTCGGCCGGAGTGATCCGGGTGGCATACTCCGGGTCCACTTCTTTTAATTTCTCGTACAGGGCAAGCAGGCCGGCTCTCCCGGCTTCCTGCCTTAATTTTTTTCTGAGCTCCGGGTCCCGGCCCGGGCCCGGGAAAAGTCCCTCCACCAGGGCCCGGTGATAAAGCCCGGTGCCACCGACCACTATCGGCGTGCGGCCCCGGCTCAGTATGCCCTCGGCCGCTTCCACCGCCAGGCTGGCAAAATCGGCGGCCGAAAACTGTTCCCCGGGTTCGACAATATCTATGAGATGATGGGGTACGGCTTCCCTGGCTTCGGGGTCGGGTTTGTCCGTGCCCAGGTCAAACCCACGGTAAACCTGCATTGAATCGCAGCTTATGATTTCAGCCGGGAATTCCCCGGCCATCCACAGGGCGGTCTGGCTCTTGCCGACGGCGGTGGGGCCGACAATTATCAGCAGATTCCGGGACTTAATGTCCAAGGCTCGTCCTGAGGATCAAATAAATAAAAATCAGGCTGAGGATGACCAGCAGGCCCAGCAGCTGTTTTCTCCTCAAAGCAGCTCTCCGGTTCGGGCCAGGATGCCGGCCACGGTGGCTTCGTGCTGATTGCCGAGATTTTTCTTGACCAGCAGCAGCTCGGCTGCCAGGATTTCGTCAAAGCCCCGCAGCAGGTTTTTCTTGTCTTCCGGGCTCAGGTCATTAAGGCTCATCTTCAGCATGGCTCTGGGCTCAAAACTTCCGTCCGGCCTTATTTCCAGATTGCGGAATATAGGGTCCAGGTATTCCTGGGCTTCGCGGTAACACTTCTCGATCAAGCTGAAGGCGACCGGCCCCAGTTGTTTGGCAATGTATCGGCAGATAAAAGCGCTCTTTTCGTTAAAGGCCAGCAAGCTCTTTTCCAGGTCGGGAACTCCGGGCCGACCGTTATTTTCCAGGGCGGCCTGGTTGACGTTGAACTCTACCAGCTTCAGACAGGCCAGAGCCAGGAGGGTTTTTTTGGTCTCGGTCGGTCCCAGCCAGGAATTTTTTAACAGCTGTCCGTAGCTCTGGGGAGTCTGTAACTGGTTCCAGAGGTAAAGTTCTGGGCTCCTGAGGTCGATTTTTCGGGTGTAAGGCGGGGCCTGGCGGAAGATGATCTCCTTTTCGGCCGGCAACCAGCTTCCCAGGTGTTGCGGGCGGGAAATCTGCCTGAAACCCCGCAGGATCAGGTCGGGGGTGAACAGGCCTTTGACAATTATCTCCTGGCCCGGAATTTCTTCTTCCTGGAAGCTCAACCTGACCGGGGGCAGGTTGAAAAAATCGGTCAGCCTGACAGCCAGGAACTCCCGGGCCAGGTCCAGCGCTTCCTGGGCCGGCAGGAAGCCGTGCTCGATGAGGACAGCCAGCATCGAGCTGATGTTATCAGCGCCGAGGAGCTGGCGGTTGAGCCTCAACGGCGGTTCTATTTTTCTGATTTCCTGAAGCCAGTCCAGGAAATCTTTTTCCGGAAAATACTTTTTTACCGGGGTGAGTTCGCCTTTCACCAGACAGAATTGCTTTTCGTAAGGCCCGGGATTGAGGACCAGCCGCCCGGTCTTCTGGTTCTCCCAGAGCTGGAAAAGGTAAAAGGGCAGAAAATTGCCAAGGTTGTTTTTTCCGGATGGCTCAGCCATAGCCTTAATTTATAGAGGCTGAGCCGAGTTGTCAACCGCTGTCGGTCTACTGGTACCGGCCCATTCCCCAGACGGTCAGCGCGATGTTGACGGCGGCCTTAAGAGCCCAGAAAAGATAGGAAATAATCAGGGATTTCTTCAGGTCAATCTTGAATATGGCCGACAGTCCGTATCCCAGGACCCCGAACATCCAGAGCTGGAACAGGTCAATGTTATTGAGAACAATGAAAGGAGTGGAGTTGAATTCCAGTTTCGGAAAGAAAACGGCCAGGCCGGTGGAAATTTTATAGACCGACTGTTTGGCGGTTATCAGAAAAAATCGCAGGGCGTTGCCCAGAACGACGTTGATGAAGCCGGCGTGAAACATGGCGCTGAGCAGCTGGCGGTAGTTGCCCTGGACGGAACCGGAGACCAGCCTTCCCAGGACCAGGAGCAGAATCGACTGGAGAAAAACGGCGATCAGGGTCATCAGGCCGACGCTCAGTCCGCTCTGGATTTTATAGGTCGGAGAGGCGGCTTCAGCCTCTTTGTGTATTCTGTCCATGTATTTGGCATAGCCTTCTTCGCCCAATCTCTGTCTCAGCATTTCTTTCATCTTGGGGCTGTTGTCCGTAAGATCGGCGGCGTCACGGGCGGAAAAGGGAGCGATCAGGAAGCCGAAAAGAAAAGCGGCTAAAAGAACGATCACCATGGCCTCAAGCCAGACCGGCTTTTCGGCCAGGACCCCAAAAGTCTCCTTCGGTCCGGTGAAAACCCCGATGAATCTTTGCCCTAAGTTCATATCCAGACTCCTTTCTTTTCTTCTTTTTCTATCAGTCCGTCTTTAATGTGTATGATTCGCTGAGCGTGATTGGCCACCTCGCGGTCGTGGGTGACCATGATGATGGTATTTCCGCTGTCATGAATCTTGTGAAACAACCTGAGTATCTCCTGGCCGGTCCGGCTGTCCAGGTTGCCCGTCGGTTCGTCGGCCAGCAGCAGGGCCGGCTCGTTGACCAGAGCTCTGGCGATGGCTACCCGCTGTCGTTCTCCGCCGGAAAGTTCGGCCGGCAGGTGATGCATCCGGTCTTTCATTTCCACCATCTCCAGGGCCCGGCGGGCTTTTTCCCGGCGCTCTTCCTTGCTGGCCCCGGCGTAAATCAACGGCAATTCCACATTCTTGAAGGCATTGGCCCTGGCCAGCAGATTGAAAACCTGGAAGACAAAGCCAATTTCTTTGTTCCGGATGCGGGCCAGCTCGTCCTCGGTCAGGGTGCTGACCTGCTGCCCGTTGAGGTAGTATTCGCCAGAAGTAGGAGTGTCCAGACAGCCGAGGATGTTCATCAGGGTTGATTTGCCGGAGCCGCTGGGGCCCATAATGGCCACGAATTCATTCCTCCTGATGGTCAGGCTTACTCCGCGCAGGGCTTCCACCTGCTGTTTATCCAGCTGGTAGATTTTTTTGAGATCCTTAGCCAGGATCAGTTCATCGTCGGCAGGCTGGACCGGCATCGCTCATTTCCTTTCCACCTTCAACAGGTTTCCTTCCTTCAGGTCGCGCAGGGCAGAGTAAGGCCCGGTTACGATTTCCTGGCCCTCTTCCAGCCCGGAGACAATTTCTACCATCATTCCGCCCATGATTCCTTTTTTAACCGGCTGAAACCGGGCCCGGCTGTTTTCTATCCGGAAGACTCCCTCTTCTTCTCTGGCTTTCTCGGAGGTCGGCCGGGCAGCCTGGTCTTTTTCGTCATCTTTTTTGGGCTCGCGTATCACCAGAGCGGCGATGGGCACCGCCAGGATATCCTTCTTTTCAGCCACTATGATATCGGCCGAAGCCGAAAGTCCGGGTTTGAGCTGGTGGCCGCTGTCTTCCAGGGTGATGACCACCTTGAAGTTCCTGGATTCCTGAGAGCCCAGAGTGGTCCTATCCAGAGCCGAGCTGCCGATTTCCGTGACCTGTCCTTTGAAGATCTGATCAGGAAAAGCATCCACTTTGACCCTGGAGGTCTGGCCGACTTTGACGTTGACCACGTCGGTTTCGTCCACCTCGACTTCCACTTCCATTATGGACAGGTCGGCGATGGTCAGGAGGACTGTTCCAGGATTGTTCATGGTGCCCACTATAGCCACCTCTCCCTCTTCCACTCTCAGGCTGGTGACCATGCCGTCGATGGGCGAGGTATAGGTGGTTTTCTTGAGGTCGTCCAGGGTGCTCTTCAGATTGGCTTCCGCCTGTTTTATCTGGTATCTCAGCGACTGCAGGGTGGCTGAGGAAACTTCATACTGGACGCGGGCGCCTTCCAGCTGGTCCTTGGAAATCAGGGAGCTGTCAAAGAGTTGTTTCTGACGTTCATAATAACTCTTGTCGCGACGATACTGGGCTTCAGCCCTTATCAACTCAGCCTTAAATTGATTGATGTTGGCCCGGATACGGTCTACCTGGGCCTCAAAGTAAGTGGGGTCAATTTGCAGCAGGAAATCCCCGGCCTTTACTTCCTGACCCTCTTTGACCCCGATCTTCACAATCCGACCGGCCACCAGGGCGCTGATGTTGATATTCTTTTTGGGTTTGATTTCCCCGGAAGCCGAAATAATGGAGGTTATGTCCTGTTTTTTAACTTTGTCCACTGTGACCTTGATGGCTTTTT
Source organism: Candidatus Saccharicenans sp. (assembly GCA_030017715.1). Classification (GTDB taxonomy): domain Bacteria; phylum Acidobacteriota; class Aminicenantia; order Aminicenantales; family Saccharicenantaceae; genus Saccharicenans. The sequence continues at coordinate 152,731 of JASEIU010000001.1, forward strand.
CGCGCGAAGCCTGAAGATTCAGGAATACAATAGCGGCGATTATCAGGATGATGACGATAAATAACAACAGTCTGGTTTTCTTTTTTGAACCTTTCTTTTCAGTCATAACAGTGTCCTTTGAGGCAATCGATTTTCGTTAATTATACTTCATTTTACGGAATTTTGCCCAAAAGGTTTAATTTATCTGGCCGTCTGGCTCCGCTCTTGCCAGGAAAAGCCACCGTTCGGCCGTCATTCCTGCCGAGTGCGGAGCCAGGAAAACTTGCATAATTTATTGCCAGGGACCCGCCAGGCTGGTAAGATTCTCTCATGGACAACCCGGCCATATATCTGCCCGAAGCCCGCGAAGCCGCCCAGGAAGCCGGCCGCTATTTGCTTCAGGGGCTGGGCCAGAAAAAAGAGGTTGATTTCAAGGGCCAGGTGGACCTGGTCACCAGCTTCGACCGGAGGTCTGAAGAGATGATCTTCAGGCGGCTCAGCCAGGCCTTTCCCGACCACAGTTTTCTGGCGGAAGAAGAGATCCGACGCGACAGAGCCTCGGATTATTGCTGGCTGGTCGACCCGCTGGACGGCACTACCAACTATGCTCACGGACTGCCAGTTTTCTGCGTGTCCATTGCTCTGAGCTTCAAGAAAGAAGTCGTTCTGGGCGTGGTATATGATCCCGCCCGAGAAGAGATTTTTACCGCCGTCAGGGGCCAGGGAGCTTATCTTAACGGACAACCGGTCAGAGTTTCGGAGACGGCGGAGCTGGGCAGAAGCCTTCTGGCCACCGGTTTCCCCTATGATGTCCGGAGTAGCAACGATAACAATCTAGACCATTTTTCCAATTTTGCGGTCAGAGCCCAGGCCATCAGGCGACTCGGTTCGGCGGCTTTAGACCTGTGCTATGTTGCCTGCGGTCGCTTCGACGGCTACTGGGAGAAAAAGCTTAAGCCCTGGGACCTGGCGGCCGGTAGCTTGCTGGTGGAAGAAGCGGGCGGACGGGTCAGCAACCTGGAAGGCGGCGACTTTAATGTTTTCAGCCCCCATATCGTGGCCAGCAACGGTCATATTCATCAGTCTATGCTGGAAATTCTAAGCCTTGGTTTAGTAAAATGATCAAACGAGAGAAGGGAATATGAAGCCAGGCCGAATTTCTGTCCTGACAATCGTCTCCATAATTTATTTATCGCTTTTCCAGGCCGGAGCTCATGAATTTCAGGCCGCGACCGGTCAGGAACAGGAGAATGGCCTGGTTCTCGTGAAGCAAGTTGAGGTTAAGGCTGCCCTGGGCTGGGTGGACACCGGTCTCGATGTAAAAGAGGGAGAAAGATTAATCCTGCGGGCTTCAGGCACCATTTCGCTCCAGAAGGGAAATCCCGTAGCCGGTTGCGGCCCCGAAGGGCTCGACCTGCAAACGCCTCAACAGCCGTTGCCCGACCGAAACCTGGGGGCGGCGGTGGGCCGGGTGGTCAAGGTTCTTAGCGTCACCAAGGATGAGGAGACCGGCGAGGAAATAAGAGAAGAGGTGAGCACCGTCTTCTATATAGGGTCGGCGGTGGAGGTGGAGCTCACGCTGGCAGGCCGCCTGTATCTGGGGGTAAATGACAATGTCTATGCCGACAACGACGGTCAGTTTACGGTCAGCATCTTCAGGAAGAAAACGGAATAGCCTTCTCCGGCTTTTTTAACCCACAACATCAGCCCTGGCTTTATGATTGAGGAAGTGCTCCATAAACTGGGTGTTGTAATTGCCTTTGACAAAATCGTCGCTGGAAAGAATGTTCAGCAGCAGGGGAATATTGGTTTTTATGCCGACGATGGTGGTGGTTTCCAGGGCGGCTTTCATCTTGGAGATGGCCAGTTGCCTGGTAGGGGCATAGGCAATAATCTTGGCCAGCAGAGAATCATAATAAGGCGGAATCTCCCAGCCGGCGTAGGCGGCTGAATCCACCCGGATGCCTTCGCCGCCGGGAAACACCAGGAAATCTATTTTCCCCGGAGAGGGAATAAAGGTCTCCGGGTCCTCGGCGTTAATACGGCACTCAATGGCATGCCCGCGCATTTCCAGTTCCATCGGGAAGTTTATCTTTTCGCCGGCGGCTACCCTGATCTGGGCCTTGATCAGGTTGATGCCGTAAACCATCTCGGTGATAGGGTGCTCGACCTGCACTCTGGTGTTGGCTTCCATAAAATAGAATTTTTTCTTTTCGTCCACCAGGAATTCGAACGTGCCCAGGCTGCGGTAGCCGATCTCTTCGGCCGCATCCCGGGTTTCCTTCATCATCCTGTTCCTGGTGCGCTCGTCCAGGAAGGGAGAGGGAGTCTCCTCGATTATTTTCTGGTACTTCCTCTGGACGCTGCACTCTCTCTCGCCGAAAGCTATGACTTTTCCCCTGCTGTCGCCGATGACCTGAATTTCAATGTGCCGGGCTCCGCTGATGTATTTCTCAAGATAAAGGGAGGGGTCGCCGAAGGCAGCCTTAGCTTCATTTTGAGCCATGGGAAACTGTTCTTCCAGGTGAGCGGCGCTGCGGCAGATCCTCATGCCCTTGCCTCCGCCGCCGGCGGCCGCCTTGATTATAACCGGATAACCGATCTTCTGGGCAACTTTCCTGGCCTCGGCTACGTCTTCCAGGATAATGTCGCTGCCGGGGACAACGGGCAGGCCGGCTTTTTTCATCGCCTGGCGGGCCCGGTTCTTGTCACCCATTAACTTGATAATGTCCGGCGGCGGGCCGATGAAGACGAAGCCTGAGTTCTGACAGATCTCGGCGAACTTGGCATTTTCAGCCAGAAAGCCGTAACCAGGATGGATGGCTTCAGCCCCGGTAATTTCGGCCGCGCTCAGGATGTTGGGGATATTCAGGTAACTGTCTGAAGCTTTGGCCGGACCGATGCAGACGCTCTCGTCGGCCAGCATGGCATGGAGCGAATTGCGGTCGGCCTCGGAGTAAACCGCCACCGTCTTGATTCCGAGTTCCTTGCAGGACCTGATTATTCTTAGGGCTATTTCGCCCCGGTTGGCTATCAGAATTTTTGAGAACATGTTTCTCAGGCGCTCGCTTTGATGGCAAAGAGTCTCTGCCCGTATTCAACCGGTTTGCCGTTCTCTACCAGTATGTCCACCACCTGACCGTTGACGTCGCACTCAATCTCGTTCATCAGCTTCATGGCTTCAACGATGCACAGGGTCTGCCCTTTTTTAACCGTGTCGCCTATGTCCACGAAGGGGGGAGAGGTGGGAGAGGGTGCCCGGTAAAAAGTTCCGACCATGGGTGAAGTGACATAGTGAATGTTTTTATCCTCGGCCGGGGCCGGGGCGGGAATTTCGCCGTTGACCGTGACCATCCGGGCCTGGGTTTCAGACACGGCCGGGGTTAACAAAACCTGAGCCGGGCCCGATGAATTGCCCGGGCTGCGGCTGAGTTTTATCTTGAAACCTTCCACTTCCAGCTCGAACTGGGTGAGATTCTTTTCTTCCAGGAGCGCTATCAACTTGCGGAGCTCTTCGTAATCGATTTTCGAGCGGAAAGGACTTTCCTGGCCTGAATCAACAGGCTTACCGTTCTTTTGAGTCATCATTCACCTTCCTGAAAATTAGTAAAACTTTACCCAGAACAGACTGGATTGTCAAGCCGGAAAAAGAGGCTGGGCATAATATTATTATAATCAATAATATAGCCGCGCGGGCAACTTTTCTTTGACTGCTTCCTGCCGAACCGGAGGCTGCCTCCCGTTTGCTCCTGATCCGACCTGCCCTTATACCCCGAAATTCTGCGCCGGGCCCCTGATTATCTGACGACTCCGGGCTTTGGAAACCGGCGCTTCTCAATTGTCCCGGTAAGAGAAACGGACTCTATTTTAAGTGATTACATCCAGATTGAGCCGCAGGTGCATGAGCTGTCGGGGGATCGGCGGCTGCCGACCGGGTGCCGCGTCTATCCTGCCGGGCCGGCCCGACTCGGATTGCCGGCAGGGAAGCACGGCGACCGGGGACTGTTTCCGGTTCGGGACATCATCGAACTGGAGACGCGCCCGCTCCCGGGGGCCGGATTGACCTTCCGGGCGGGCAGGCGTAAGATTTATGGCAGTCAGGTGAACTCGATGTTCGAACAGCTTACCGAAAAATTGCAGAAAACCCTCAAGTACATCCGGGGCGAAGGCAAAATTACCGAAAAGAACATTGCCGAAGCCCTGAAAATGATCCGTCTGGCCTTCCTGGAAGCGGACGTCAATTACAAGGTGGTTAAAGAATTTGAAGCCCGGGTGAAGGCCAGGGCCCTGAACCAGGAAGTTATGTTGAGCCTGACCCCGGCCCAGCAGTTCATCAAAATCGTCAGGGATGAACTGACTGCAATCCTGGGCCAGGAAGCAAAGCCTCTGAGCTTTGCCGGCCGTCCGCCTTCGGTCTTTATGCTGGTCGGGCTTCAGGGCAGCGGCAAGACCACCACCTCCGGCAAGCTGGCTCGCCATGTGAAGGGATCAGGCCGGAATCCGCTTCTGGTTTCTTTTGACCTGAAAAGGCTGGCCGCCCAGGAGCAGTTGCGGATAATCTCAAAATCGCTGAATCTGCCTTTTTACGAAATGACCGCGGAGAAGATGAAAAACCCGGCCGAGGCTCTGAAAGAACTGATGACTCACACCAGGAACCGGGGTTATGACCCGCTCATCGTGGACACCGCCGGCCGTTTGCACATCGACGATGAGCTGATGGAAGAGCTGAGGCTGGTTCGGGAAATCCTGGAACCGACCGAGGTGATTTATGTGGGCGATGCCATGACCGGGCAGGATGCGGTGCGCAGCGCTCAGGCTTTTGAGGAGAGAATCGGCCTGACTTCTGTCATCCTGACCAAGCTCGACGGCGACGCCAGGGGCGGAGCCGCACTGTCGATTGTCTATGTGACTCATAAACCCGTAAAATTCATCGGGGTCGGCGAAAAGTTTGATAAGCTTGAAGTTTTCCACCCCGACCGAATGGCTTCGAGAATCCTGGGCCTGGGCGATATACTGAGCCTGATTGAAAGGGCCGAACAGGAAGCCGACCTGAAGGAAGCCGAGGAGATCGCCAGAAAGATTAAAAAACAACAGTTCACCCTGGAAGATTTCCGCAAGCAACTCCAGCAGCTAAAGAAGATGGGCAGCCTGTCCGGCCTCCTTGACCTTCTCCCCAAAGCCGGGCCCTTTAAGAAAATCGGCCATCTGGACGTGGACGACAAGAAGCTTGTCTATTTTGAAGCTATCATCAACTCGATGACGCCGGGCGAGCGAGAAAATCCCCGGATAATCGACGGCCGGAGGCGGGCCAGGATTGCCCGGGGCAGCGGCCGGCCGGTTCAGGAAGTTAACCAGCTTCTCAAGCAGTTCTTCGAAATGGAAAAGCTGCTGAAAAAGAGCGATTTCCAGAAGCTCATGAAAAATATCTAACGGAAAAATCAGGCTGGCGGTCCTGGAGTGGCGGCTCAAAATAACTTTTCTAAATCCGGAGTTTTATAGCTTCAGGTAGCCGAGGAAATAAAGAATTCCCAGAATTACCGGTTGGTGCAGGAGATATATCCACAGAGAGTGGCGGCCGCACCAGTTGAAGAAAGTCGGCCGAAGCTCTCTCGAGAACAGGCCTTTTTTTGATGTATATAACCAGCGTCCCAGGGCGACGCCGACCAGGAAAACCCCCAGCCAAGGAATCAGCGGGAAATAATCAAACGAGGCAAAATCCGGGCGGTGGAGTCCGAGCGGCAGCAGCCAGTTGGAATCTAGGGACATTATCCTGCTGGCTGCGGGCAGCAGAGCGCTCAGGGCGGCTATGATTATCCCGGTCACCAGGCAGGCCACGGCTCCAGATTTCTTGAAGAACAGGCCATAAATCAGCGCCGAGACTCCCAGGCAATGGATAATACCGAACAGGATAACCGACCCGGAATCGAAAACATAGGTGACGGCGCTAATCACCAGGGCCACGGCCAGGTATTTGAGACTCCGCCGGAAGTTGTTCTGGCTGAAATTGGAACTGATACCGGACAGAATGACGAACAGGCCGGCAAAAGAATGCTGGGCCACAAGCCAGGCGGGTGTGGTCAGGTCGGTGGTGAAGCCCAGGAATTTTTCCAGGCCGGCGAAATCTCCCAGGTCGTAAAGGAGATGGTAGCCGACCATAAGGACAATAGCCAGTCCGCGCAGGAAATCAATTTCCCAGATACGGGGAGAACTGTCGTCGGTCACGCCGCTGAGTATATTATGTCTCCCCGATTTCAGTCAAGAACGCCTCCTGACAAGAGGCAGCTGAAAGGAGTGCGGGCGGGAAAATTCCGGCTGCGGCTATCTGTGAGTCGGCCTGGAGATTTTATCTCGTGTGCTTGCTGAAGGCGGCCGTCAACTGGCTCAAAAGCGGAAGAATTTCTGCCGGCGCCGAGCCTGTTTATCAAGCCGGCCGGTATTTTTGACAGCCGCTCGCCTGCTGGTATATAGTCGGAATTTGAAAAAGCGATTGTCTTAATGAAGTCCGGTCAAGAAAGAATATTGATAAAGGAGAGGAAATGAAAATATTGAAAAGCCCTCAATCCGTGAACAGGCTGGCAGGCTTTATTCTTCTGGTTATTGCTTTAAGCTCTTTGGCCTGGTCGGCCGCGCTGCCGGTGGCCCGCCCGGCTGAGGTCGGTCTGTCGGCCAGCCGGCTGGAGCGGCTCGGCCGGGTGCTTCAGAGTTATTGCGATGAGAAAGGCGCCCCCGGGATGGTCGTTCTTGTGGCCCGCAACGGCCGGGTAGCTTATCATCGTTCATTCGGGAAGTTCAGACTTGACCGGTCGGAACCGATGCCCGCCGAGGCCATTTTCCGCATCGCTTCCCAGTCCAAAGCAGTGACCTCGGTGGCGGTTATGATGCTGATGGAAGAAGGCCGGCTGCTTCTGGACGACCCGGTGTCAAAATATATTCCAGAATTTAAAGAGACCTACGTGGCCATGAAAGCCGACAACAAAGAGGCCAGGGGTTACAGCCTGGTTCCGGCTAAAAGGCAGATTACGGTCCGCGACCTGCTGACCCACACCGCCGGAATTTCATATGGAGACGGCCCGGCGAAAGAGGAATATCTGAAAGCCGGAATTCACGGCTGGTTTTTGACCGATAAAGATATGACCATCGGCGAGTTGGTCAGGAAACTGGCCGGGCTGCCTTTTGATGCCCAGCCCGGCGAAAAGTTCGTTTACGGTTACAACACCGATATTCTGGGGCACCTGGTGGAAGTGGTTTCGGGGCTGACTCTGGCCGAGTTTGTAGAAAAGAGGATAACCGGGCCGCTGGGAATGCGGGATACCCATTTCTTTCTGCCGGAGAGCAAGGCTTCGAGATTGACCCCGGCTTACGGAGCGGACGATAAAGGGAAGCTTCAGATGACCGAAGACCCGGCCAGAAGCCCTTACCTCTACGGTCCCAGGAAATGTTATTCCGGCGGAGCCGGGCTGGTCTCGACGGCCGAGGATTACGCCCGCTTTCTGCTGATGCTCCAGAATGGAGGCGAGCTGGGCGGGACGCGGCTTCTGAGCCCGAAGTCGGTCGAGCTCATGACCGCCGACCATGTCGGGCAGCTCTACTCGGGCGGCAACACCGGCTTTGGCCTCGGTTTCTGGGTGACCAAAAACCTGGGCGCCTCCGGCCTCCCGGGAACAGTTGGCGCTTACGGCTGGGGCGGAGCCTATTTTACCAGCTACTGGGTCGACCCGGCCGAAAAGCTGGTGGCGGTGTTCATGATCCAGGTGCTGCCGGTGCCGGGCAGCCTCAGCGACCTGCAGAACAAGTTCAGGACTCTGGTTTACCAGTCCATTGAGAAGTCTTATTCCTTTAAGAATAACTGAATCCTGGCCGAAAAAGGATTCAGCCGACTGTCCGTCCTGACCGGGGAAGCTGGCAGTCGGTCCGGCGGCCCGAATTACGAACAGAGAATTTTTGGCGCCTGAAAAAGAGGGGCTATAAAATAATATATGAATGAATCTTCATATAATAAAATTTTCGGGCCGATAATCTTGAATCCCGGCCGGCGACAGCGGGGGCTGGTGTAACCCGGCCGTTATTATCCGGGCAAGTGCTTCAACTGCGGGCCGAAATGGGCTAAACTTACTGGCTTAAACAGGAATCAGCAGCCTGAAAGCCTTGAGCCCGGGACGGCTCCGATAATGAAGATCAGAGCCGCGGGCAATCCGGACCGGGCGGTCGACATCCCCCGTCTGGTCCGGACGGAGTTCGGAAGATTTTCTGTCCGGGAGGATAAAACATTGGAAAGCAGAATTGAAGAGAAAGATTTATGGGAAAAGGTCAGGGCCGAATTTCTGCTCGACCCGGGCCAGGTTTTTTTTAACACCGGCACCCTGGGCGCCATGCCCCGGCGGGTATTTGACCGGGTGGTCAGCCATCTGCGGCTGACGGCCGAGAGAATTGCCGAGTGGGATTACTACGGGCCCGACTGGATTTCAGGCTACCAGCCCTGGACTGAAATCAGGGAAAAAATCGCCCGCCTGTTGAACTGTGAGGTCAAAGAAATCGCCCTGACCGAAAACGCCACGGCCGGAATGAATTACCTTTCGAACGGACTGGACCTTAAACCCGGAGATGAGGTCCTGGGAACCGACCAGGAACATCCCGGCGGCGAGTCCGGCTGGAAACTTAAGGCTGCTCGCTGCGGTGTTATCTATCGTCAATTGCCGCTGGGAAAACCGATCAATTGGCCGCAGGAAGTAATAGAGACTTTCGTCAGAGCCATGGGACCCCGAACCAGGGTTCTGGCCGTGCCCCATATGATAACCGGAAGCGGGGCTATTCTGCCGATTAAAGAGCTCTGCGCCGAGTGCCGGAAGCGGGGGATTATTACTGTTATTGACGGCGCCCAGACTGTCGGCCAGATAAAGGTTGACCTGGAGGACCTGGGCTGCGATGCCTATTACGGCAGTTTTCACAAGTGGCTCTGCGCCCCGGCCGGAAACGGATTTTTATATCTCAGGCAGGACAGGGCCCCGGAAGTCTGGACCACCCTGGCCAGCACCCAGTGGGACAACCGGGAAGACCACGGCTTCCGTCTCAGCCAGCGGGGAACCGGCAATCTGTCGCTTCTCTTTGGCCTGGATGAAGCCCTCGATTTTCATTTTGAACTCGGCCCGGAGCGGGTTTATGCCCGGATCAAAGACCTGGGCGATTACCTGAGAGCCAGGTTGCGGGAAATTTCCCGAATTAAAATCTTAACCCCGTTGCACCCCGAAATGGCGGCCGGCATCACCGTTTACAGCCTGGAAGGGTTGCCGGCGAATTACATCCAGGATGAACTCTGGAAACGCGGACGGCTGCGGCCGCGGGCGCTGGGAGACGGGTCCGGAGTGCGTCAGTCCACCCATATCTATAATTCTTTTGCCGAAATCGACCGGACGGTCGACATTTTGAAGGACCTGGCCGGCAAATAAATAATGCCTGGCGGCCGGCATAAATTTTAAAATATTACGAAGACCAGAAGCTCGGCGATCAGGGCCGGCTTGGGGTTGCCGTCTATCTCCAGGGTGTTTTCAATTTTCACCAGCCAGCGGCGGAATCCTTTGCGCCTGATTTCCTTGAGCACGGCCCGGTTTCTGATGCGGTCGCCCGGTTTGACCGGCTGGATGAACCTGATCCGGTCGAGACCGTAATTAAAAACCATCCGGACCTTGATCCTGGCCAGAGGCGATTGAGACAGAAAATGCGGCAGCAGAGACAGAAGCAGGAAGCCGTGGGCGATGGTGCTCCGGAGTGGACTCCTGGCTGCCCTTTCGGCATCGACATGAATCCACTGATGGTCTTCGGTGCAGTCGGCAAAGGCGTTGATTCGGTCCTGGGTCATGGTCAGCCAGTCGGAGAGACAGAATTCCTGGCCGAGCAGTTTCTTGAGATGGCGAGGCTTCATGGTTCTTTCTTCCGGCTCCGACCCGCCGGAGCCGCCAATCTTCTCATCGCTCATGTTCACCTACCCGCGCCCCGGTCAGGCCAGACCCGGTCTGGCTGACCCGGGAGACCTCCGGGCCGTTTGGCCGCTTTTTCCGCCCGAGGCCTTCCGGAAACCTTTCTGTTTCGGGCATAATATATCTACTCGATTTTCAGCTTGACTTCAACCTTATTTAATCATATGAAGATTTATTCATATATCACCGGCCCGATTAAGCCTGTTCCGGTCAGGGAATAGACCCGGGGCCAAAGAAATCAATCCCGCCGGCCGATAATAGAAGCTGGCCCAAACCGGGCCGTATAGAAAGTTATAGAGCGAACTGGTTTAGCTTATTTCAGCCGGACTGGTGTTTTATGGTCGTCATGGAAAGGGGAAAGCAATCCTAACTCTCCGTCAGCAGCGCTTCTATTTCTCTGACTTTGGCCGCCAGGCGCTTGGCGCTGACCGGGAAAGCGGTTTTGATTTCGGGGGCGAAGAGCGAAATCTTGAATTCTTCTATCATCCAGCGAAATTCAAAGAGCCATTTTTCTTTTTCCGGTCCCGGCTTCTTCCGGGCCAGCCGGAGCAGACGCTCGTGTTCGGCCAGAAAAGGTTCCACCTGGGCGGCCTTGGCCCGGTCTTTCTCGGCTGACAGCCTGACCCGTTCGGCCCGCAGGCCCAGGGCCTGCACCATCCGCGGCAGGCGAGCCAGGAAATCTGAAGGATATGCGGTCAGGAAGTCTTCCGGCACCAGCCGGGCCAGTTCTTCCCTGAGCATTTCCGGCAGGGTGGAGCTGACCCCAAGTTTTTTCCTGGCTTCTTCCATCTCCCGGATCAATCCCTGGGTTTTCCGGTACTCCTGGAGTATTTCCTCGACGGTGGCGAACACCCGGTGTCCGGTTTCAAAAAGCTGTTTCAGGGCGCTGTCCCTGATAAAAGCCTGGAGTTCTTCCCGGCGCCTGAAATTTTTTTGAAACACTTCGGTTTTGATTCTTTGCAGGATTCGTTTCTTTAAGGTTGTTTCACCCCCGAAAAAGAGCATCACCGGTCGCAGGTCCTCGGGAAAAGCATAGCTTCGAGAGATGAAATTCAGGTCTTTTTGAAATTGCCGGCTTAAAATTTCTTCCATGGCCCGGAGATGGGACTGCCTGGCCTGTTCGGCGCTCCTGAATAGCCGGACTTCAAACTCCTGACCGCTGACGGAGAGCGCCGGGTAGCCTGTCAGGAAATCATCTATGGCCACTTCTTCCGGAATTTCCGGCAGGGTTTCTTCCCAGCCGCCGGGGCTTTTCTTTTCCCACCTGGCCCGGGCCTGGAGCCAGCCGGGGGATTCTTCGGCCGCCGGCTGAGCCGTCCGGCTGCTGAGCATTTTCTTCAGAAAACCGAGGTCACGGCTGCTTAGAATTTCCTGGCCGGCTTCATTGACGACCGAGATTCTCATTTTAAGATAACGCGGGATTTCCAGTTTTTCCCAGACCTCACGGGGCATTTCCAGCCCGAAACGGTCTTTAAGCAGCGCAGCCAGGGCGGCGAAAAACGAAACGGGGGCCGCCTTGAGTTCGCGGGCCATCTGCTCGGCTTTTTCGCCCAGCGGTTGCAGGAGGCGGCGATACTCCTTGGGCAGCGCTTTGAGACAGTTTTCCACCTTTTCCTGGAGCATTCCCGGGACCGGCCATGTCAGCAGGGCTTCCGGAATGTGGTCTATGAGTCTCCGGGGAACCAATATCGTTACTCCGTCGTCATCTTCGCCCGGGGCAAAACGATATTTAAGCTGATAGGTCTGACCGAGAATTTTCAGACTGTCGGGATATTTTTCCACCAGCTCCTTTTCCGGGCGGAAGAGGTAGAGGTCTTCTTCTTTAAGGCGCAGAAAATCATCTCCGCCGGCGTTTTTAATCCTGTGTTCCAGTCCCTCCAGGCTATAAACTCCCTGCAGCCGCCCGGAGTAAAAGTCAAAAAGGTACTGTTCCGGGATCAGAATGTTTCGCTGGCGGAGTTTATCTTCAAGCAGGCGCACCCCGGCCACCAGCCGGTGGTTGTGTTCCAGGAACGGCAGGCGGCGGTTAACCTGGTTCTTGACCAGCGCCTGATCCACGAAGATTTCATGGGCCAGGGCCGGGTCCTGGCGACCGAAAGGCACGTCGCGCCCGCTGATTATCGACAGGTTGAAAATGGTCACTCTTTCTTTGGCCCTGACCTGGCCCCGGTTCTGGTCCCAGTACGGTTCTTCGTAGGAGTAATGGCAGAGGTGCGGAGCCAGTTCTTCCGCCCAGGCCGGAGAGATGCGGGCTGCGGTCCGCAGGTAAAGTCGGTTGGTTCTGATGAGCTCGGCGGCCACCACCCAGGAAGGCGGTTTCCGGAAAAGAGCCGAGCCGGGCCAGAGCATGGCTTCCTGACCCCTGGCCACCTCATAAACATTCTTTTCTTTATGGGCAGCCAGGTGGGAAATAAAACCGCTCAGGATGGATTTGTGGACGGCGGTATAACGGTCGGAATCACCGGCCCGGGATTTTCCCGTTCCGGCGCCCCTGATTTTCTGTTCTTCCAGGATTTCTAAAATCTGGTTGTGGACAAAGAGCCATTCGCGCAGGCGGTTATAAGAAAGGAAATAATCGCGGGCCAATTTCTTCAAGGCGGGGCCGGAACCCTGGTTTTGGGCGGCACCCTGGACGGCCTGCCATAAATTAGAGAAAGTCAGAAAATCCGATTCCGGGTGCTGAAAGACAGACTGCGCCCGGTCGGCATCGGCGGCTTTTTCCAGCGGCCGCAGGCGCGGGTCCTGGATGCTCAGGGCGGCGGCGATGACGGCCACCTCTTCCAGACACCCCAGCCGCTCGGCCTCGAGCAGCATTCGGGAAAGACGCGGGTCGAGCGGCAGGCGGGCCATCCGGAGGCCGAGTTCGGTTAGTTCATAACCGGAGTCGGTTTTTCCCACTGCCCCGAGTTCAAGCAGCGTTCGGTAGCCGTCGCGCACGGCCCTGGCCGCCGGCGGGTCAAGGAACGGAAACCGGAGAGGGTCGCCCAGCTCCAGGTCCAGCATCCTGAGGATGACTTCGGCTAAGTTGCTGCGTAGAATTTCGGGCGGGGTGTGTTCCGGACGGGAGAGAAAATCCTCTTCGGAATAAAGTCGAAGACAGAGTCCGGAGCTCACCCGGCCGCATCTCCCTTTTCTCTGCTCGGCGCTGGCTCTGGAAATCGGCAGGATCGGCAGGCTGTGAATTCCTGAAGAGCTCTGGTACTGAGAGATGCGGGCCAGCCCGGTATCAACCACATAGCCTATTCCCGGAATGGTCAGCGAAGTTTCAGCCACGTTCGTGGCCACGACGATTTTTCCCTGCTTAAGGTGATAAATCTGTTTCTGCTGGTGGGCGGGCATCCGGGCGTAGAGCGGCAGGACCACCGAATCAGGATAGTGTTTTCCCTGAAGTCGCTGGCAGGTCTCCAGGATGTCCTGCTCGGTCGGCATGAAAACGAGAATATCGCCCGGGGTTTTTTCTTTTTTTAAGAAATTGACGGCTTCCACCGCCAGGTCGACGTAATCAGGTTCTTCCTTTTTCGAGCTGCGGTTTTCGGGCTGAAAATACATTACCTCGACCGGATACAGGCGGCCGCTGACCTTGAAGAGGGGCGGATGGTTGAAGGCCTTCAGGAATTTTTCGATTTCCAGGGTGGCCGAGGTGATGATGAGGTGAAGCTCCGGCCGCTTTTCCAGCAACCGGCGGCAGAGACCGATGAGAAAATCTATGTTCAGGCTGCGTTCGTGTGCTTCGTCGATGATGATGGTGTCGTAGTCGGTCAGCAGACGGTCGCCCTGGGTTTCAGCCAGGAGCATGCCGTCGGTAAGAATTTTGATGAAGGCCTCGGGGGAGGTGCGGTCCTGAAAGCGGATTTTATAGCCGACTACTTTCCCGAGGGGCTGGCCCAGTTCTTCGGAAATGCGCTGGGCGATAGTCATGGCGGCTAAGCGGCGCGGCTGGGTGCAGGCGATTTTTCCGGCCAGACCGCGTCCGGCTTCGAGACACATTTTCGGAAGCTGGGTGCTTTTGCCACAGCCGGTTTCTCCCGAAACCACGACCACCCGGTTCTCTTTTATTGCCCGGACAATTTCCTGGCGGTAGCGGTTGATCGGCAGTTCATGGGGATAGGACAGGCGGGGCTTTTTTCTGTTCCTGGCTCTTTTCTGTTCGACCGATTTTTCCAGGCGTTCTTTAAGTTTGCCCAGTAGATAGCTGGCTCTGGTCGGGTTGGTCCGGGGCAAGCGGCCGGTCAGGAGCTCAACCAGCTTTTTCTGAACCTCATAGGAGTCGCGGAGCATGGCTTCGGGCAGAAGCCGGGAGATTTCTTCTCGCAGGCGCAGAAATTCGGTTCTTGCGGCGACGGCCGCTCCGTTAGGAATTTCCTGTCTCCTGTCGGCACCCATATTTTTAAGCCTTTCAGCACTCAAATTTTAGCCTATTTTTTTGTCAACTGATATAACAATCGAAGATGAAATCTTGAGGGCCAGACAGAGGGCGACAATCAGGCGGTGAAGAAGACGATTTTTGAATAATTCTTGTTTATTTACAAAAAAGCTACCCCGGGCCGATTAAAATGGAGGATGTCGGCCTGTTTGATATCCGGGAGGGAAGAAAGTAAATCTGAAAATAAGTCAAAAATGCTTGAGCTTATTAATTGAGTCATCAGGATATCAGGCTGTTGTTCAGGGGAAGATAGAGGTTCAAGAATTGGCGACTGGCAAGACAAAGGCCTGATTCAGGGTGAGTTCTTGAGGGTTGAGAATCTGCGAGGCAGATATCTTCGCCCAAAAAGTGAACTGAAGTTTATATATCGTTCGATTGCCTGATTAAGCCAAAACGCTTAAAGCGCTGCGATAATCTATGTTAGTAAATCGTCGCTGCGCAGGCTCTGTCGACGGTCTGGACAAGTCCGGTTTCGCAATAATCCGCATAGGGGTACATTAAGGAAGTGGTGCAGTCGTTATGGTCAAGGCCGATGGCGTGGCCGAATTCATGGGCGGCTATGACGCTCAGGTAAAAGCCGCCGTTGCAGGCGCTGGTGCAGCTATTGTTAAAGCTAAAATACTTCCAGCCGTCGTAAAACATCATATCGAATTCGATGATAATCCCGGTCGTGCGATTATACCAGGTATAAGTGACGGCGATGGTGCTTCCGCCTTTGGCTTTCCGGAAGAAGACGATGTTCTGATAATCCTGTTTAACCCTGGTCATGGAGGTTGTGCCTCCTATGACCAGCTTGAAGGTAGGTTGCCAGTCGCCTGCTCCCCGGTCAATTTCTGAGTAGGTGCAGTCTGAGGTCATATCATTACAATTTGGGTTAAGCAAGAAGGTGGCGCTGTTTGAAGGCCACCTGGCAAAAGTGGCGCAGCATTCGGTTTGCGGCCTGGCTTCCGGTTTGACTCTTTCCTGCTTTATCAATTTATAAACGGCGTTAAGCTTTTTCAGGTAGAGTTTATGGACCTGCCCTTTCTTAAAGACCGGGGTGTTGGAAACCCTCAGGCCCAGGTCGTTGACCTCACCGCCCTCGACTGAAAAGGAAACGAATCTCTCGGTCCGACCTTTAAGTTCTCTGTCCACCCTGACCGTTACCCGGCTGAAAATCAGGTAATCGCCATATTCGTTGTAATCATAATAGCCGGTGACCTCGGCCACTTCGCCAACCAGGATATGGGTGGCTTCTTCCGGGTCCCTGACCGTCTTATCGGCCAGCCCGGGGAAAGTGGCTAGAATAATGAAGAAAAATAGCAGAATAACGAGCTTTTTCATGGCGCTTCCCTCCTTCTAAGCCTTCTATAATCCAGTTTCCCGGCGTAAGTCAAGCAGTTCTGGCGACTGCAGAGGCTTTTATTGGTATCTTGTCAACAAGCATTATCCAGGCCGAAAAAAATTTTCCTCTTGCATTTCTTCGCCCGGGCAGCTTCTTTTAGCCGTGCCTGTGCTAATAGGGCTGGCGTGACCATATTATTCATGATTCTAACTGGCCCCGCGTCACTGGCCCGAAAGACTTTATGGGGTTAACAAACTCCCGTTTACCTTCTTGACTTTTTGTTTTCGGACCATAAAGAGCAAAAGCCGGGTAAAATGGTCAGACTTTTTTTCCTGCCGGCCGGGCAGCGATTCTGAGAATCAGAGCCAGCAGAATTATGAACATGGCGGCGACGACCGCCGTTTCCACTGCCCGGTCGCTGGCGGCGGGGTCCTGCACTCTTTTATAGAGAATTCCAGAAAGAGCCCAGAGAGCTGTCAATCCGAACAATAGGTCTTTTTTCTTCACGACAAAAATCAGCGTCAGCGCGGTAATGACCGTCAGGACGGCAACCGTCCAGAACTGCTGGCTGAGCCCGAAGCCGTTCCAGTTGTAGCCGACCAGAACAGCCGTGGCGTTGGCCACCGTGGCCACCGAGATCCAGGCTAAGTAAATACTGAACGGCAAACACGCCGGGAAGCGGTCGCGGCGGATTTCTTCGTATGGACGGCGGCTCAGCCGCTGGTAGATTATTATGAGCAATACCAGCAGCGTTAGCATGATCAACAGCGACAGGATAAGCTGTTCGTAATGCCAGGCGAATATCCAGCCGGCGTTGGCCAGACAGGTCAGGAAGAAAAACGGACCGATGGTCCTGAAGGCCGGGAAAACCTCACGGCCGGTTATAGCCTGCTTAAGCGAGAAAAAGATGAAAAAGGTCAGCAGCAGGTAAATGACTCCCCAGATGGAAAAGGTAAAGCCCGCCGGCACAAACAGATTCGGGTATTTGTCCGATAGCTGTCCGGTGTTCAGGTTGTTGAGCGGAAGAGCGTTGGCCAGGTAATTTGCGACCACCATGAACAGGAATCCGGCCAGGTTGAGCCAGGCCAGCCAGTCGCCGGTTTTTTTCTTCTTAATTTCCGGACGCTGTCCCCTTAAGAATGCCTGATGGCCTTCCATTTTTGATTCTCCCTTATGGAAGATGACAATTTATTAATTCCTTCCTTCGCCACTAATTTTACAGGAAACCCGGGCAGTGTTTGCAAATTATTTTTCTTTTGTGGCCAGCGCGAAAGAAGAGATTGCCGCCTCCTTCATTCTCTTTGAGGAGTGTTACGATAAATTTCAATTTTTATGATTTGCCTTTTACGATTCCCGCCCAATCCACAGCAGAATTAGTTCCTCCTAACGAATAGCGCGCAAGAAAAAATTGGGGAATGAGTATCGTGTCCCCCGTTTTATGCCGCCGGTTTGTTTAATCAAGGGGCTGAGACCTTACCAGACAGCGCCGACTTCGTTGTTTAGAGATTTGATATAACGATATTGCCCGTCTCTGACTGTGATTCTGACGACGATATCGACCGTGGTCTCAGGTTCCCATTTCGGGCCGCCGCGGGCCACCAGCTCGATTCTGTTCGGCTCGGCCGGACTCCGCGGGCGCAATTCATCCTGAAATCTGCCTTCCCAGGTTTCCCGGCGGTCGGTTACCCAGATTTTATCGGCCCCTATATGATCGGGGAAATCAGGGCGCCCTGCGGCCGTCAGGGTAATCACCGCGATCAGCGGCGAGCCTCCCGGTTCTCCGCCGGGCATGAAATCCCTGTAGACTAAAGCCTTCATGCTTATCACAGTTCCGTTGATCACCACTTTTTCCGGGATTCTATCGAGGTCGTCAATCGGGCTGAAAGGATTGCGGCAGGAGGGTGTGGTGGCTAAGAGCAGAATGGCAACCGGCGCTGCCAGGAGAAAGCTTTTTCTCCTCAAAATTACCCTCCCTTAAGTAAAATTTCTGACAGTATAAATTTAAGACCGGAGTTCTATGATGTCAAGACAGGCGGGGCAGTGGCTGGATTAACGGCCGGGGAAAGCGGAATGGTCATAAAAAATTGGGGAATGAGTATCGTGTCCCCCGTTTTGTAATCTTTTATCGGGGTGGAGTAGAATCTATCAGGAGTGTGTCCGGATGAGCCTGAAGTTACTGGTCTGGCTGGCGATCATCGCGGTTGCTATTTTCGGGCTTGACCGGCTTCTGCTGGCCATGGAAAGCCGCGGCTGGATTTATTACCGCCGAAAAAAGCCGGGCTCGAGCGCTCTCGGGCGGGCCTGCCTTGAAGTTCAGCGACTGCTGGAGCCTTCGAAAAAATACGTTATCCAGATTAAGGAAGAGAGGAAGGAGCAACAGCAAGCTGGAGACCTGCCGCCGGTTGAGGACAACCAGGAAGGCGGACAGGAAGAAGGTCAGCAGGACGACCGGGATGACGGTCAGGAAGATGGTAAGGAAGGGCGGGATATTCCAGGTTAAATTCCTGTTAAGAAGCTCCGGCGGGACCGTTTCTCGGGTAAAATAAAATTATGAGATCGACTTTGTCGTTTGTCAGGCCGCGGTTTTGTAGTTTTGCAGGGGCCTTCATCGGAATTTTATTTTTAATTCGGGAATTTTAATTCGGGAGAAAAATAGAAAATGAAATTGGCTCTTTTTTCAGATATTCACGGCAATCTCTATGCTCTGCAGGCTGTCCTGACCGATATCAAAGCCCGCGGGGTTGATATGGTTTTTTGCGGCGGGGACCTGGTCGGCTACGGAGCTTTCCCGAACGAGGTGATTTCTTTCATCAGGAAAGATCGCATCCCGACCATCATGGGAAACTATGACCGGGGCATAGGCCACGACCTGGATGATTGCGGCTGCGCTTACCGGGACGAGCTGTCTAAAGCCCTCGGCAAACGCTCAATTGCCTGGACAGGGGCAAAGGTCACTCCGGAAAACAAAGCTTATCTCAGAAACCTGCCGGAAAGAATCAGCCTGAAAATCGGGGCGTACAGAATACTTATGGTTCACGGCAGCCCGAGGAAGATAAACGAATATCTTTACGCCGACCGGCCGGCGGCCTCGGTAGTGAGAATTTTTGAGACCGAGAAAGTCGACATAATAACCTGCGGCCATACCCATCTTCCTTACGTGCTTAAGCTGAGAGCCGGGGAAGGAGTCGGGGCAGAGACAATTCCTCACGAACAAAGCAAAAGCCAGACGAAGCCCGGAAATATATATATTCTTGTGAACTCAGGCAGCGTGGGCAAGCCAAAGGATGGGGATCCGAGGGCGGGGTATGTGCTGATGGAATTTCAGGATGGCGGCGTCAACTTTGAGATTATCCGAGTGGAGTATGATGTCGAATCCGCGGCCCGTGCGGTCGAACAGAGCGGCCTGCCGGTAGAATATGCCGAAATGCTCCGCCTGGCTTCCGGATAAAACTTTTTTATTTGCTATTCAGCATTTTCTACAGAGATAAATTTACTTTATTAAACACTCAATCAGCATTGCCTGTTAAATTTCTTCGGGATGATTAAGAGTTGGGTCTCTATCAACCAGCTTTTAATGTTTTTTACCAGGATAAAATTGCAAAAAAATTGAAAAAGCAGCTTAAAAAGGTGAATAATGATAGTGATGAAAAAGAATAGGTCGGATAAACGGAAGCTTGAGGATTTTCCGGAAACAGAGAAATTGGATGAGGAAAATCAATCGGAAATCTTTGAGGAAGCGGTGGAAATTCCTGTTGACGGCCTTTTAGACCTTCACACCTTTCAGCCGAGAGAGGTAAAGGAGCTGGTGAGCGATTATATTGAAGAGTGTCTGAAGCACGAAATCTATGACCTCAGAATCGTTCACGGCAAGGGAACCGGAACCTTAAAAGCCATCGTCCACAGCGTTCTCAAAAAACATCCGGAGGTGCTCAGCTTCAGGGATGCGGATCCTCATTCTGGCGGCTGGGGTGCCACCCTGGTCACCCTGAAGAAGGATAATAAAAAGAAAAAATGAAATAAAAAGGGGACACCATGAGGTGTCCCCGGTGAAGCTTTTTTCCGGACTTATTTTCTCTGGGCTAGTTCACGATCGATCATTAACAGGCCCTGTTTATGGTCGCCAACCATTTCCAGTTTAGCCACGATTTCCTGAGCGTTGGCTTCTTCTTCCACCTGTTCATTGATAAACCACTGCAGCATGGCGAAAGTCGCCCGGTCCTTTTCGGATTCGGCCAGGTCCACCAGCTCATTGATCCGGCCGGTGATATGGCGCTCATGATTGAGGACAGCTTCGAAAGCCTGGCGCGGGTTGTTCCAGCTGCGGTCTGGCTCTTTGATGGCCTGAAGTTTTACCTGACCGCCACGTTCAATCAGATACTTATAGAATTTTTCCGCATGCTCCAGTTCCTCATGGAACTGGACAAAGAGCCAGTGATGAAAACCCATCAGATTCTGTTCGGCGAAATAAGCGGCCATCGACAGATAGAGATAGGCGGAATAAAGCTCTTCGTTGATCTGTTTGTTTATGGCTTCTTCTATCTTTTTGCTGATCATTTCAACCTCCTTTTGTACTTTACATATTTTACCCTTATTTTTCAGGATTCACAATAGAGGCTTCACTTCCACCCTCGGCCAGACCGGTCAAGAGGAATGTTTTTTAAGAAGAAGCGAGCTTCATAATAGCCTTTGTCCAGTCATCCGCAGAAAGCCCGGGGGATTCCAGATGACTTTCCCTCAGGACCTTTTCTATTCTTTCGAAGATGGCCGGATAGCTCAACTCAACTCGGCTGAGGATTTTTTCCATAATTCCCACCCCTTCTTTGGGTATCGCGGTAAAATCGCCCGAAATCCAGAGCGAATCAATAAGTACGGAGTTATTTTCGTTTTTTACCCTGGCGGTTATTCTGATCAAACCGCCTGGTGCCTTGTGTTCCACTTCCCGGACCTGGACGTCCTCATGAATTTTTATTCCCGGGCGCAGCAGGGTGCCTTTCTGAAGGACCCATTCAGGGCTCTCGAAAAGGCGGTCGAGCCGTTCAGCTTCGCTGAGCTCTGCCTGGCTCAGAGTGCCTTCCTTAACTTCCGCTCCGAGCTGACGGGCTACCTGCTCGAGGTAAATCTGTTTCACCCGATTTCTTTCCGGTAGTTCAGGCAGGAGGTCTTTCATCGTAATCATATACTGTTCAAGGCTCTGAAAAACCTTGTCCCGCATTTTCTCGGAAGAAACCTTTAGAACCCGGGACATGGATTTTCGGTCGAAATCAAACATGAAGCTTCCGACCAGAATTTCCGCCTGGCCTATTCTGGCGGCGCCGGTGCCGCCTATTTTTCTGCCGGCCACGTGAATGTCGTTTACCGGCCGGTAAGAAGCTTCAATTCCGAGCTCCCGGTAAGTGCGGATGATCGGCTCGATATAAAAACGGAATTTGTCCTCAAGAATTTCGGGCAGACTTTCCGGGTGGAAGATCCACTGGACAAAAAGCTGGTGGCGGTCGAGATAAACCGCCCCGCCTCCGACCTCCCGCCGGAAAACGGGAAGACCGGCCTGCCGGCAGTATTCGAGGTCAACCTCCCGCTCGACTTCCTGATGAAAGCCCAGACAAACATAAGGGGAGGCCGGGCTGACCAGGATAATGGTATCTGGAGTATCCGGAGTAAAAGCATAACCGACCGCGTGGTAGCAGGTCTGCGACCTCACCGCCGGTACCTGGCCCAGGTCAATCACCCTGACGATTTTACCCTTGGACTCATTCATCGATTCACCTCTTGTGAAGTTCAATTAATCGCAATGATTTTTTTCCCGGCTGTTTGTAATTCAAAAAATTTCCCGAGGAGATTTTAAATTCTTTTCCTGGCCTTCGGGCCTCTCCGGACATTATTTGCCCCCGGTCGTTTATTTTTTCAATTTTGCTTCTTTTCATCGTGCTGCTCCTGACCTCATTTTGAATCTGTTCAATTATCATCGGCCACATTCTGTTAAAATGCGATTGATAAAAATTTTTTGCCGGCCCGGCAGCAGTTTAAGCTTTATCCGCAGTGGATATCAACCAGCCCGACAGAACTTCCAGAGCTCTCCCGGCCATTTTGCCAGCAGCTTTTTCTACTGCCCGGCTGAGGCTTAATCCGAGGCCAATAGCTCCAGGAATGACTCCGATCAGATGAACTTCTTCCGGGTATTTTCCCCGGACCCTGGCTACCTCCAGAACTTCCTGGAAACCGAGCTGATGCCAGGAAATTTTTCCGGCGAAAAAAGTATTTATCTCCTTGTTCTTAAACTCGACCATCTCGCCCGGGTTACCGCCCGCCTCGACCGCATCAAGAATCAAAAGCCGGCTGGCTTTTTCCACATACGGCAGCAGATCCAGGCCCAGCACCCCGCCTTCAATGAGCTCCACCCTCTGTTTCCAGTCCTCGGGCATGATTGCCTCCAGCTTTCTAAGAGCATAAACGCCCGCCCCTTCGTCGCGGTTCAGAATGTTACCCAACCCCAGGACGACAATCTTATCCTTCATGTTTATTTTGCTCTTTTACCGGGTGATTTTTTGCCGCGCTTTTGCCGAAGATGGTCGGAACTAATTTTTCTCCGCCCGTGCCCGCATTGTCCAGTCTCTCTGTCCCGCTCATAACACTGGTTTATTTCGCTCGGCTTAAAATTGTTTATTCAGTTTTAATCAGGCCATTTTTATTTCTGCCTTAGCGTCATCCGGCCAGCTTCTACAAGACCTTCAGTTTGTCTCGCCGGCGGGTCTCATTTTACAACCAGGTTGAATCCCATGGCTGCCTGTCCCACGGCTTTTCCGCTGGCATCGATCAGATGAACAGCGCAGGCCAGACAGGGGTCAAAAGAGTGAATCGTCCGCAGGATCTCCAGCGGCTGCCCCGGGTTGGACAGCCTGGTTCCGACCAGCGAAGCTTCATAAGCTCCCGGCTGATTTTTATGGTCGCGGGGGGAAGCGTTCCAGGTGGTCGGCACCACCACCTGATAATTCTTTATTTTCTTGTTTTCGATCACCACCCAGTGCCCGAGAGCTCCGCGCGGGGCTTCGGTGTAGCCGAAACCCAGAGCTTTTTTCGGCCAGGTGCGCGGGTCCCATTTTTCGTCATTGAAGGTGTCGGTGTTTCCAGCTTTAATTTCCGCAATCAGCTCTTCGTAGAATTTCTGCAGCAGCCCGCCGATTACTTTGGTTTCAATAGCTCTGGCGGCCGTTCGCCCGAGAGTCGAGAACAGCGCGCTGACCGGAGCTTTGAGCTCTTCCAGAACGGCGTTCACCAGCTCGACGGTTTCCCTGTGACCGGCGGCATAAAGCAGAAGCACCCGGGCCAGCGGCCCGACTTCCATCGGAAGTTCGTTCCAGCGAGGGGATTTCAGCCAGGAATATTTGCCTTCTACCTCTAAGTACTCGTACGGCGGCTTCGGGCCGGTGTAGTTGAAAATTGTTTCGCCTTCCCAGGGGAAGAGCCCGACTTCGTCGCCCTGGCTGTACCTATACCAGCTGTGGGTGACGAATTCTTTCATTCTGGAGGCGTCTCTCGGGTCGGGGATGATAACGTTTTTCAGGTCTCGGTTGAGGATGACTCCGCGGGGGAATATCAATTTATCAATTTCATTCAGCTTTCCTTCCGGAAATTCGCCCCAGGCAATAAAATTGCCCAGTCCTTCTCCCAATGAAGCGTATTCCAGATAGTATGGTGCCACCGCCAGAAGGTCAGGCAGGTACACCTGGTCGATAAAGTCGTTCATCCTCCCGATGGAATCGGCAATGACCGCAAACTTCTCAGCGTTGAGCGCCTGGTCGGAATTCATATCTATAGAAAGCGGCACTCCGCCCACCACGAAATTCGGATGCGGGTTCTTTCCGCCGAAGATGGTGTGAATTTTCGTTACCTGCGATTGCCAGTCGAGACATTCGAGATAGTGGGCCACTGCCAGCAGGTTTATTTCCGGCGGCAATCTGTAAGCCGGATGCCCCCAGTAACCGTTGCTGAAAAGTGAAAGCTGGCCCGAATCCACGATGGCTTTGACTTTTTTCTGCACCTCGGCGAAGTATGCCGGCGAAGAATTCGGCCAGCCGGAGAGGCTCTGCTGAATATCCGAGACTTTTTTCGGGTCAGCCTTCAGGGCGCTGACCACATCGACGAAATCCAGGGCGTGCAGAATGTAAAAATGCATCACGTGGTCGTGGATATACTGCTGGGCTATTATCATGTTGCGCATCAGGTTGGCGGCTTTCGGAATGTCTATCCCCAGAGCGTCCTCCACCGCTCTTATTGAGGCTATGGCATGGACCGTGGTGCAGACGCCACAGATTCTCTGGGCAAAAGCCCAGGCTTCCCGCGGGTCGCGCTTTTTGAGGATGTTTTCTATCCCCCGGACCATCGTACCGGCCGAATAGGCTTCGGTTATGGTGTTGCCTTCATCAAGTTTGGCTTCAATTCTTAAATGCCCTTCTATTCTGGTTATCGGGTCGATAACGATTCTTGTGGCCATCGTTCCCTCCCTTTGATTATTGGTTTCGAAGCCATTCCAGGGCTTCTTCTTCGGTTCTGAACCAGCGAACTTCCATAGCATAATAGCTTCTGTCTATTTCCAGGATTTTCGGGTCGATTTCAGCTCCAAAGATGGCCGCTGTCGGCATAATTGGTCTCATATGTTTTATATGGCGCAGGCACTCGGCTGGATCTGTCCCGCTGAGGTCGATCAGAAGTTTTCCGTGGTATTCGCGGAAAAATAAAGTCAACGATTGAATGTCTTCAGGAGTGAAAGGTCCGGTGTGACGACAGCGGAGGATGCCTTTTTCAACCGGGGTAAGATTAAAGGATGCCATGTTGCCCTCCTTTCCTTAAATCAGGGACCTGGAGACCAGCTCGGCCAGGCCGTGGACTTTGACTGGCAGGTTGAAATGCCCGAGGCTGTCGACAAACTGCAAACGGCAGTTGCTGCAGACCATGCAGACGGCCTGAGCTTCTATCTCCCGGAGTTGCTCGACCTTCATCTCGAAGACCGCGTAGCGGTTGGCGTCGGCCTCCTTGATGGAAATTACCCCGCCGCCACCGCCGCAGCAGAGAGCCTGTTCCCGGTTTGGAGTCATTTCCTTGAAATTTTTGCCGGCCAGCGCCTGGAGCAGCTCTCTCGGCTGTTTGATTATTCCTCCCCGACGCTGAATCTTGCAGGAATCGTGGAAGGTAATTGTCCCTGCCTCAAAAGCCCCGTCTTTAATTTTTATCCTTCCGGTTTTCCAGAGGTGGTGGATGTACTCGCTGATGTGGACAATTTCCACCCCTTTCGGAACTTTCATGATATTGGGAGCGTTCCAGCGAAAAGCGTCATAGGCGTGACCGCATTCGCTGATTACGATGCGCTTAACAGCCAGCTCTTCAGCTGCCCTGAAAACCCGGTGCATGAAAAGCCGGGTGAGTCCCTCGTCGGCCTCAAAGTATCCAAAGTTGACCACTTCCCGGCCTTTTGAGCTGACGGTCCAGTTTTCTCCGGCCCGGTTAAGAATCTTAGCCACCGCGGCCAGATTGTCCGGGAATTTCATCAGTTCGATCGAGGTAAAGACCACCAGCGTCTCCGCCCCGGTTTTATCAACCGGTATCTCCACCTCCCATTCATCGGTAATCCAGTCGACTCTTTCCCGCCACATTTCGTCAGTGACTCCGAGCGGGCTTCCGATGGTCTTTTGCTTTTCGGTGGCTTCAGCCAGGTCAGTCGGAACCACACCGGCGGCTGTCAGTCCGGCCCTGACCTCGTGAATCAATGGACCGAGCTCAATGCCCATCGGACAAACGTGGGCGCATTTGTTGCAGACGGTGCAGGCCTCAAAGACAATCCGGCTCCAGCGTTCGAGGTCTGAATCGGAAAGCCTTTTTTCCAGACCAAGAGCCAGTTTTAGTTTCCCGCCCGGGGTAAATCGCTGTTCATAGGCTCGTCTGAGCGGCTCGAGTTTCCATACCGGGGCGTATTCTGGATTGCCGAGTGCCTGATAAAAATGGCAGGCTTCGGCGCAGATGCCGCATCTGGTGCAGGCTTCAAGCTGACTGGCGACCCAACCGCCGGTTTCCCGGAGGTAAGTATTGATGGCTGATTCTGTTTTCTGGCTTTTCATGGTCGACCTCTTTTCAGGGCATAATCGCCCTCTTGCCGGCCTGGGCTCCGTGGATGGTCCTGGAGAAGAAATAGAAAAGGAAGTGAGAAATTCGCCCCAGGGGAATCCAGATGAGGAGCAGGCTGACGGAGATAAGATGCAGACTGAAGATAACTTCATACTTAAACCACAGGTGTCTGGCCATGATGAAGCCGGTTATCATCGGAAGAAAAACCACCACCCAGTTAATCCACACGGGAAGTCTGGTGAGCAGCTTTAAGACCGGATGGGTGAGTCTGTTGACCAGAAGGATAATTAGCGAGATGATCCCGACCGAAGAGAAGAAAGACACCACCGGCGTTGGCAGCGGCTTCCAGCTCAGGCCAAAAAGACTTTTCCAGACCAGGATGTGAGCTGTGCCGAAAGCCAGAACCACAAACAGGCTCAGGTGGAACAGCCCGCCGGCGATAAAGGTCAATTCGTTCCGGCGAAAAGTCCTGCCCACCCAGGGGATAAAGGGCAGAATGATCAACCCTTTCAGGTAGTTGATGACCACTCCCTTCAGTTTGCTTCCTTTATTGCTGGCCCGATCTCTCTCCCAGCCAAGCAGGACGACTCTGACCAGCCGGTAGCTCATCCCAACCACAAAAATTATCATCGAGATATGGAGGAGAGGACCGCGAGAAAAGCTGAGAATTTCTGTCCAGTTCATCTCAGTCCTCCTTCTTTTCTTCCGCCGGAGAGACCGGCTGTTCTGGTTTGACGACCGCTTTACGGGCGCGGGTTTTCTTCACCGCGTTCACTCCAGCCAGAGCGGCCCCCAGGGCTGTTCCTGCGCCGATCAGAGTGGCCGTGGAGCCTTTATCGAGCTTCATCGTCGGGGCGGACTGCCCTTCATAGAAGCCACCGCCATCCCAGAAATGTGGCTCTGAACAACCAAGGCAGGGATGTCCCGATTGGACCGGGTAGGAAAGACCGCGCTCCCATTTGAGACCGGCACAGGCGTTATAAGTGGTTGGCCCCTTGCAGCCGAGCTTGTAGAGGCAGTAACCCTTCCGGGCACCTTCATCGTCAAAACTGCCGACAAATTTTCCAGCCTCGTAGAATGGCCGGCGCAGACAGTGGTCGTGGACTGTGTGGCCGTAAAACGGCAGCGGCCTTTTAAGACTGTCAAGGGCCGGCAACTGTCCCATTACCAGAAAGTGAAGAATGGTTCCAGTGGTCACCTCAGGAATGGCCGGACAGCCCGGAATATTCACCACCGGTCTGTCTTTGATAAGGTCAGCCACGCCCACCGCGCCGGTCGGGTTTGGCCGGGCCGCCGGAATCCCACCGAAACAGGCGCAGTTTCCGGTGGCGATGATGGCCGCCGCTCCGGCCGCTGACTCCTTGAGAATCTCCAGGTTGCTCTTTCCGCCCACCGTGCAGTAGATTCCGTCATCGGCGGTGGTCGGACTGCCCTCGACCACCAGCACATATTTTCCGTAATATCGTTTCAGGCATTCTTCTCTGGCTTTTTCCGCCTGGAACCCGGCCGCGGCCATCAGGGTCTCGTGGTACTCAATGGCAATATCTTCAAGAACCAGCCTGCTTAAAAGAGGAGAGCTCGATCGGGAAATAGCTTCTGTGCAGCCGGCGCAATCCTGAAATTCCAGCCAGATGATCGGAACCCTTGGTTTAGTCTTGAGGGCCTGAGCCACCACCTCTTCTGGAGAGGGATTAAGGACCTTGCCCAGGGCTTTGACCGGCGGTGAGAACTCCAGTCCCAGCATCCCGGCTATGGTGCCGCAGAGCTTCATGAAATCCCGCCGGGAAAGCCCTTTCTCCCTGAGATGTTCATAAATTGTTTTTTCCTTCATTTACCCTCCTTGGTGAAGGAACTAAATTTATGTTCTTATCGTTTTTATCGCAACCACCCTGGTTACCTCGGCCTGACTTCTTAAGCCAACTGCCCTTTATGATCTCAGTCGCAGGAGATGCCGGCGGCTTCAAGCTTCTTCTGGTATTCGGCCAGACCCTCAGGACCGGTCAGAAGAGCGGCCTTTTCTTCTTCCCATCTGGTGGCCTCCATTTCAACCACCCAGCCCTCGCCATAGGGATCGCTGATTACAAGATTAGGTTCGCTGGCCAGCCGCTCGTTGACGGACCTGACGATTCCGGTAATCGGTGCTGGAACCGGCCCCACATATTTGCTGCTTTCAAGTGTTGCCAGGCTTTTTCCCTGCTGTACTTCATTTCCGATGTTTTTCGAGCGAATGGTTACAGCGTTAAGTTTCCCTCCGGACAGCTTGCCGGCCATCGGCGTCAGCCCGACACGAAACAGATTTCCGCCCAGCGGCTTCAGCCAGAGGTGTTTTTCCGGATAATAAAAAAGGTCTTCAGGAAGGTTGCAACCGCGGATTATAGCCATGTCGCCTCCTTGTGTAATTATATCGATTAAAATGTTAAAACCGTTTTGCTTTCCTCGGCCATCTGCCACATAGAAGCGCCGCCCACCAGCCTGGCTTCGGGAATGAGGTCATCCGGGGTGAGCCCATGCAGTTCAAGGGAAGCGGTGCAGGCGGTCATTTTTACACCCGACTCGATGGCTTCTCTGAGAAATTCTCCGACCGACTTGCCTCCTTCCCTGGGAAAGACAGTCTCGGCCAGACCCTTTTTGAGGAGCAGGGTGCCGTCAATGGTGAAGAACATGGTCACCTCATAATCCATAGCCGTGGCCAGGGTGGCGAAGAAAAACGGGGTGGCGCAGCGCCGGGGAGTGTCCGGACCGCTGGTCATGATGATCAAAATTTTGTCGTCAGCCATGGATTCCTCCTCAGAAGGTCAGGGTGATGGCGTCCTGACTGGCGAATTCCAGGAAAGTTGCCGCTCCGCCTATTTCTATGCCGTCTATCAGGTCTTCCTTTTTAATTCCCATCACATCCATGCTCATCTGACAGGCAATCAACCTGACCCCGAGTTCGCGGGCGGTGTCGAGCAACTCACCCAGGGTGGCCACCTTCGATTTTTTCATCCAGGATTTCATCATGGCCGTGGCCGCAGCGGTCATTCCGGGCAGCATGGCAATTATGTTGGGAATCTTTACCGGCATGGCCGGATTGGCCAGGGGCGAAACTTTGAGCTTGTTGATTTTTCCTTTCTTGAGCACTTCCAGCCCGTAGAAGGCAAAATAAACAGCGGTCTCCATTTCCATGGCGGCCCCGGCTGTGGCCAGGACGAAAGTGGCAAAGGCCACGTCGAGGCTGCCGTGCAGACAGATAATGGCCAGTCTCTTTTTTCCTTCTGGCATTATTTATCCTCCTATTTGAAATTGATTTTTCCGGTAAGGCTATTCTGGAGTGTTAATCCGAGTGGATGATACTTCTGCGTCCTTTTGTTCATTGGTGTCCGGTCTTTGGGCAGGACGTTACTTTGCTTTGCGGATGTAAAAAATAAATTTGTTGCCCTCGGTCTCATACTTGAGAAGCTCATGACCGGTTTTGCTGACCCAGGCCTGAACATCTGGCAGAGAGCCGGGGTCAGTGGCAATCATCTTAAGGATCTGACCGACTTGAAGTCCGTCGACGGCCTTTTTGGTCTTGATGATGGGCATCGGGCAGGCCAGTCCGCTGTTGTCCAGAATAAGGTCAGGGTTGATGTCAGACATTTAAGACCTCCTGTTGAAATTTTTTGGCGCTAAAAAAGAAAAGATTGCAGGGTTAGGTGAAAGATAATGGGCTGAACTAACTTTATTAAATTCTGAATTCTGGAGAAAGCGATCCCGGCTGAAGACAGGGCCGGGGGTTGGAGGGCCCTGCCCGGGACAGAGAAAACCTCTGGCTTTGTCCACGGCCGTCATGTTAATCCCATTATCCTACTATTCCGATAAAAATACAAGGAATTAGAATAATTTTTTGCAAATTCCCGGGAATCGGCCAGGGTCGGCCTAACGAGGCGGGGAACAACTGAAGAAAAAAGAAACACCCTTCCCTCCCGTTCTTTTGACTAAGCCCTCCGCTATAACTCTAAGGTAATGTTTATTCCCGGTGCTGTCAAGCAGCCTGTTCTTTCAGGCGCAACAGATATCCGGGCCAGGGGATGTAAAGGTCTGAACTGCGATGGCCCGGAGAAGCCAGCTTCCTGGCTCAAAAAGGAGGTCTCAACAATTGCCGGAGGGGCGGTCATGATGCCAGAAGTGCGGCGGGGGATGAATCTCCGGTTGCCTCCGGGGCAGATCGCAGCCCGGCCTGAGATCGGGCGGCGATGACGGGCGGAGCCGCGACCTGCCCTTGTCCCGACCTGAGTCCTGGCCAAAGGAGAGCGGAAATCGGCTACGGGAAGGCGGCTTGGCTCCGGTTCACCCAGTTCGGCAGCCTGAGAGATTGTCCACAGGCGATCGGGGCAGGAAAGGAAGGGCAGCGGCCTCCCGAGTCCGAATTCTTTTCTTGAGAGGAGTCGCCGCTGAAGGAAAGATCTTTATGGATAACCTGAAGACGTCCGTGGCAGAAGAAGCTAAAAGCCCCTGTTACCCTGTTTATCTCTGGTCTCCGGTCCGGCGGCAAATAAATTTGCCTTTTTTTTAAATTTTTGATAATAGTTAGCAAAACTTTAAGGAGGTTAAGAATGAAGAAAACGGTGTGTCTCCTGGGAATTCTGGCCCTGCTGACTGCCAGCGCTACGGCCGGCATTCTCACCAACAACAACCAGAGCGCGACCTTCATCCGGCTCCTGTCCCGCAACGCTTCCCTTGATGTGGACGCGGTCTACTACAATCCGGCCGGACTGGTCAAGTTATCGGACGGTTTTCATCTGTCGCTGCACAACCAGATGATTACTCAGGATAAGAAGATCATCAACGGCTTTCCGCTGCTCAACGACCCCAATTACCTGGGAGAAGTCCGGGTGCCGTTCTTCCCTGACCTGTATGCGGTTTATAAGAAGGGAAACCTGGCCGTCTCCTTCGGAGTGGGACCTAATGCCGGCGGCGGGACGGCCGATTTCAAGCAGGGTCTGCCTTCGTTTGAAATACCTTTCTCCATGTTTCCCCCGCTGCTGACCAATATGGGCGTCCCGACCAGCGCCTACGATGTAGATATCGCTTTTAAGGGAAAATCAGTTTTTATGGGCTTTCAGCTGAATCTTTCTTATGCTGTCAGCCCGAGCCTGGCTTTCGGAGTTGGCGGCCGCCTGATTCAGGCCACGAATAAATACGAAGGATCAATCACCGATGTCAGGATCAACCCCGGGGGAAACTGGGTCTCAGCCTATGATTTCTTCATGTCCATAGGACAACCCATCTATGCGGCCATGGTGGCTGATAAAGAGTTAAATGTCAAGCAGACCGGTTCGGGCTTTACTCCCATCCTGAGCCTGTGCTTTACCCCAAATGAATCGCTGGCCTTCAGCCTGAAATATGAATTTAATACCAGGCTTGAACTCACCAACAAGACTACTGTTGATGATACCGGCATGTTCCCGGATGGCGAAAAATTCAGGAACGATATTCCGGCCATCCTGTCGGCCGGCCTGCGCTATGCCATAACCCCCGCTTTCCGCAGCTATCTCTCTTTCAGCTACTATTTCGATAAAAGCGCCAACTGGGAAGGGGCAGAAGAATTCGTTAATCATAACACCTACGAACTCGGGCTGGGTCTGGAATATGAACTCAGCCGTCTGGTCACCATCAGCGGCGGTTACCTCCGCACCCAGTTTGAC
The DNA here is from genome assembly GCA_030017715.1 of Candidatus Saccharicenans sp. Classification (GTDB taxonomy): domain Bacteria; phylum Acidobacteriota; class Aminicenantia; order Aminicenantales; family Saccharicenantaceae; genus Saccharicenans. Next base: position 184,207 of record JASEIU010000001.1, read on the forward strand.
CTGTCCCCGTATTACCAGGACGATATCAATCATGAACTCACCAGCGATTCAGTCGGTGCCGGTTTGAAATTGAACCTGACCAACAGACTGAGCCTGGAACTCGGCGGTCTGTATGTGTTCTACAAGAAATATCAGAAGCTGGACAGCAACGGCATGGTTTCCGATTTTCCGGTCACTTTTAACAGAACCACTTTCGACGCCGCGGTAGGCATCAATTATCGTTTCTGAGTTGAGTTCAAGCCGGTTTAACTAAGTCGTTGATCTTAGGGCCCTGCCTTCCTGAACTGAAATCGGGAAGGCAGGGCTTTGTTTTTTGGCCGCAACGGCCGAGTCAGACAATCTGGCCGGAAAAAGTTCAGTCTTCGGTTTGTCCGGACCGATTCAGGGCGGAAGCCTGTCTGTCCGGAGATTCGGGAGAATAGAGGAAAATTCGAGTAGCTTAAGCCTCATCTCTCCGCGGTCAAGATTCCTGGCCGGAAGCTGGTTGGATGAATGATGGAGACCATTGCGGCCGCCGAGCCCTGCCCTCAATCTGCTTAATCTGAACCAGAAGGGAAGCGGGTAGGCGGCGGTTTAAAAAAATCAGCCGCCGCCCGGTGAACGTCCACAGCGAAATTACCTCTTATCGAGTTCCGAAAGGAGTTTTCTGATTTCGGGCTGGTCCGGGTTCAGCCGGAGCGAGGCTTCCAGCGGTTGTCGGGCTTTCTCTTTCTGGCCCATCTGTATATAGACTCTGCCCAGCGCATTCAGGGCCCTGGTGTCGCTGTCGTAGATGGTGATGGCTTTCAGCAGCTCTTCCAGCGCCCCGGCCTGGTCCTGTTTGCCCATCAGGGCCAGTCCCCGAAACAGATGGTAATCAAAGGCCTGACTGTCTTCGGCCTTAAGCCCTTCGGCCATTTCCAGCACCCGGTCGTGCTGACCGACTTTGATCAGGAACTGACAATACTCCTTGAGGCCTTCCTTGAATTGCGGATTCTGGCGGAAAGCCTGCTCGTAATAATAGGCCGCTTTTTCCGTCTTCTCCAGCTTGTCGTACTGGCTGGCCAGCATGTAATGATAGTAGAAAAGGTTGCTCAGATTAAAACTTTTGGCCTGGATTATTGGATGGCCGATGGCTCTCTCCGGGGAGATGATGAAGGTTCCTTTTTTCTGGTCGACCAGGTTGCCGGCACCGTCCAGCAAACTGAGGCTTAACTGATAATAGTCGGGAATCATTTCCCGAACCGAAATCTCCCTTAAATAATTACTGACCCGGCTGAACTCATTTTCGCTCAGCTTGATTTCTTCGGTCCTGGTCGACTGATTGTTCTGGCCCAGTCCCGTGAGCTCAAGCCTGATTTTGCCGTTCTGGCGCAGGCTTTCGGAGAGGTTGAGGACATTGACGCTGACCGCCAGAATATCTGAAGCCGAAATGGTATTCTTCGGGTCCACCAGCACCTTGGTCTCGGCCACCTTGAAGGGCAGGTGCTGATTCCGGGCGAATTTTTCCGTCCGGTAACCGATTAATGGCTTGGACAGGCGGGGCTGGTTCCCGGTTTCAGCCACTTCCAGGGCTCTTTCGAGAATGGTGAATTCCTTCGATACCGGATTGCGCAGCAACACCGTTAGCTGGTAAGAACCCTCAGCCACCGGGAAGGAGTCTTCGAGGGCCAGCCCGTTGCCCTTGAGACGGGGCAGGTCGTTTTCAGAAAAATAGACCGACATGTTGCGGTTGTACTGAAATATTATTTTATCTCCGGCCCTGAGGCTGACGTCCATCTGAAATGGAACGTAATACTGGCTTCTCGGTTCGTAATAATCCACCGAAACGGACTTGGGGGCCAGCGAGAAATGAACGAAATTCAGGCCGGTGGTCGGGTCGGGAATGACTTCGGCCATGGTTTCGGAGTCAACGAAATTGGTCAGGTACTCGGTTGATACTACTCCTTTGTAGTTCAGGAAATGAGTGGCATAGGAGGGATTGACATCTTTTTTGGGAGAATTCAGGATATCGGCCAGGATCAGGTTGTAGCGGGGAGAGGGGGAATAATCATAGGAAAACTCGCCGGGAATAAGGGAAATGGCGGTGTTGGCCAGGGTGGGGGCGATTTCCTGGATTTTTTCATAGAGCTCTTCATAGGTCAGACCGTCCAGGCCTCTCTTGTCCTGAAGCAGGCTGGCCGGCCCGTCGATTAATGGATCGTAGAGCTTGTACTCGATGCTGCCGTGTCTTTGAAAAAAGATGAAAATAAAAACCGGGGGCAGTCCTTTTTCCGGATCGCCGTGGTAGGTCCAGGCCTGGCAGGGCACTATGCCGTTAACTCCTTCGAACCTTTCTATGCTCTCCGGCGGGCCCAGGATCATGTAAATCTTACCCATGTCGGTCATCCAGCCCTCACGGGTCGAACCCCGTCTGAAGGTCTTGTTTACATAATTGAATCTTTTGATGATTTCTTCTTTGTATTCGTTTTCAGGGGTGCCGGGTGTCGGGTCCCGCATTTTCCAGAAAGTTTCGACGAACAGGTCTCTTTCCCGGTCGTTGCCGAGTTTCAGGAAAACATCTTTTTCCTGAGGCAGGATGATATAATTGACCAGCTTCAACCAGTCCTGGTACTTGGGATTAAGGCTTTTGATAATCTCCGATTGCTTCTGACCGGCTGAAGCTACCGAAGTCAATAGCATCAGAATTATCAGGACTGATCCGATTCTTCTGGTCATGATTTTTTCCCTGTCTAAGTTATATTCTTTCAATCCAGTTTGCCCGGAGAGCAACTAAATGCTAAACCAAGGGGCGGTGACTGTCAAGAAAATGGTCTCCGGCCCCGGGGCCTCAGGATGTCGTTCATGATAAGAAACCCGGACCGGAACAAAAGGTTGCAGGTTCTATTTGAGAAATTCGCGAATGGCCGGGTTATCCCTGATTTTTTCAAATTCCGGCACCTGCTCTATCCGTGGCCAGTCCTTGAAGCCGGCCTGCCTGGCTTTTTTCAAATAGTCGACCGTTCTTTCCAGATCCTGGCGACCGGCATACAGGCGAGCAAAGGAAAAATAAAGCTCGGCCAGCAGCCCCCCCCTCATCGGCAACCCGGCCAGGCTGTCGGGATGCTTTTCTAAAAAGTCGGGCTCGAGTTCCAGCCCTTTAGAAAGATAATCGAGGGCCGCCCGGTCATCACCCATCTGGAAGCAGACTGCGCCCAGGCTGTAGTAGGCGGCCACCAGGCCGGGAGATAGGCTGAGCGTTTTCTGGTAATATTCCCTGGCCCGGGAATAAAGCTGTTTCATGGCGTAAACCCCGCCCAGGTTGAGGTAACCGAGACTGAATTGCGGGTCGAGTTTTATGGCTCGCTGAAAGTGCATTTCGGCCAGGTCATAGTTTTGCTCGCGAAAATAGGTCAGACCGATCAGGTTGTGAACCCGGGTTGATTTCGGGTTAAAGTTTAAGGCCAGGGAGAACTCCTGCCTGGCCAGAGCATAGTCTTTGTGGCGCAGGTGAGCCAGCCCGGCGTTGAGATGCCGGTCGAAGGAAGCCTCTGAACCCGCCTTCCCCGAGGGCAGGCAGCCCCAGAAAGCGAAGAGCAAAGCCGCCAGAAGGGCAGCCGTCTTTTTCATCTCTTTTTCCTCTCCCCGTATAAAATAATTAATTCTTTCGGCTCGGGTTGTCAATTCAGGCAAGAACTCAGGCTGTAAACAGAGACGACCATTAAGCGCGGATAGAATCCGGGGGGTGTAATTAAAAGGAGCTCGTTTGAGCGGTCGGGTGTTAGTCTTGTGTCGGGCCGGCCAGTTTATAGAGGTTAAAGCTCTTCAGCCAGGGAACATCTCTCGATTTAAGGACCACCAGACGCACCCGGTCAGTGGTGACCGGGGCCGGAGTCAGCAGTCTCCTGTAACCCACGGTCGTTCCCCCGGCAATTTCAGTCCATTGGCCGTCCAGCCAGGCTTCAACCGAAAATTCCTCGATTCTCTGTCCCCTGGTTATATCTTCGCTGATTTCAAGGCAATCAAAACGGCCGGGTCTCTCCAGAGTTATCTCCAGCCAGGGGCGGAGTTGGTCGGCGGGCGGGCACCAGCCGTCGTCGGGATTTTTCTTCAGCAGATTATCTGCGGCTGCGCCGGGCCTCTGTCCTGAAGCTCTAACTGCCCTTTTTTTGAGGTAACCGTCCCGGAAAGTTCGATTCAAAAGCTCTCTCCAGCCTCGGAGGGCCCGGACATCGCTGTCGTTAATCAGTCCCCTTCTGTCCGGAGGAACGTTCAGAAGCAGGACCGAGTTTCGGCCGACCGACTTCAGATAGATCTCAAACAGCTCCCGGGGCGACTTTACCAGCCGGTCCTGTTCCTGGTGGTAGAACCAGCCCGGGCGGATTGACACATCCACTTCGGCCGGGTACCAGAAAAGCGCCCTGGCTCGACCGATAACCTCCCGGCTGCCCAGGTCCTCCCCCATGAGGTTGGCGGGCTGGAATATTTTTTCCAGAGACGATTTGCCCCCCTTTAAGGTATTCAGGGAATCTTCGGAAATGGCGAGAGGCAGAACGCTCCATTCGCTCTCCCTGGCCAGCCCGCTTTCGTTGCCCACCCAGCGGACATCGGGGCCCATTATGGCCACGACGGCTTCCGGCTGGAGTTTTCTTATCAACTGGTAATATGAATTCCAGTCATAATCCTGCTTTCTGCCTCCGGGCCCTTGGCCGCAGTAGCCGTCAAACCAGACTTCGGATATCGGGCCGTAGTTGGTCAGCAGTTCTTTCAACTGGCTGCGGAAAAATTCGTTGTATCGGCCGGTTCCGTAGCTCTTTTCGTGACGGTCCCAGGGGGAAAGATAGATCCCGAAATCCAGGCCCTCTTCCCGGCAGGCCCTGGCCACCTCCAGAACCACGTCACCCTTCCCTTTTCGCCAGGGGCTTGATTTAACAGAATAATCGGTGGTCCTGGTCGGCCAGAGGCAGAAGCCGTCATGATGCTTGGCGGTCAGGATTATCATCCTGAAACCGGCCTCTTTTAATACCCGGGCCCATTGCCTCGGATTGAAGGAAGTCGGCTGGAAGAGTTTCGGGTCCTCGGTCCCGTCGCCATGTTCTTTTCCGGTAAAAGTATTGAGGCCAAAGTGGGTAAAAGCGGCCAGTTCCTTTTGCTGCCATTTTAACTGCCTTCTGGTCGGCACAACGCGGGCCGCTTTCCGGATTACCGTTGGCGGCGAATCTTCCGGCTCTATAATCTGGATGTTTCTTAAAGGAAGGTCAGTCGGCTGTCGGGACTTGAGCTGGCCTCTGACACCCGCCAGGCCCCAGAAAGCAATGGCAGCCACCGGCAGCAGACCCAGCAAAAATTTTTTGGACGGAACCAAAACGGCTTTCCGGCCTGTGGCCATCCTAAACATTCTCCATCTTTAAGAATCACCAGAAAATTATGTAAAGAGCTATGGTCAGGATAATGATAGCCGCGCACATATATTTGAGAACCGGGGTGGAACGGAGGTCAAAGTTTTCCTGGACCGGCAGTTCTTTCGGCTCCCGGAGCGGCCTGGCCAGCGTAATGGCGGCCATGATTATGACCAGGATTATGAAGTTAATGGCGATCCGGTTCAGAAAAGCTACCTCTCCGAACTGCCATTTCAAAAAGCCATAAACGGGAACGGAAAAAACCAGAGCCGCAACCCCGGCCGCCGGCGGCGTCCTCTTTATGAACAGGCCGAAGACAAAAGCTGCCAGCACTCCGGGCGACACAAAGCCCTGGAATTCCTGAATATAATTGAAGATGCCCTTGAACCGTGGGTCGCCCAGCTTGGGCGCCAGCAAGCAGACTGCCAGAACAAAAACTATAGTCGCTACCCGGCCGATGGTTATTAAACTCTTCTGGCTGGCGTCTTTTTTCAGGTGACGCTTATAGAGGTCCATGGTGAGAATGGTGGAGACCGAGTTCAGAAGAGACCCCAGGGTGCTGATCACCGCTCCGGCGATGGCGGCCAGTATAAATCCTCTCATTCCCGGCCCGACCAGATTGCGAATGAGAAGCGGGTAGGCCTGGTCGGTCGTGTGCCCGGGGGCCAGGAGCTGTTCTCGGTAAAGTTGATAAGAAATTATTCCCGGCATGACGATAATAAAGGGTATGAGCAATTTGAGAAAAGCGGCAAACATAATTCCCAGCTGGCCCTGTTTCAGGCTTCTGGCGGCCAGGGTCCTCTGGGTTATAAATTGGTTCAGTCCCCAGTAATAGAAATTAGGAATCCAGAGACCGATCACCAGGGTAGTCCAGGGAATTACCGGATGGTCAGCCGGCATGATCATATGAAGCTTATCCTGGTTGGCGGCCACAAAAGCTCCAATTCCGCCCACGGCCCTGAAGCCCAGGACCATCGTTACCAGACCGCCGATAATCAGGGCCGAGCCCTGGAAAAGGTCGGCCCAGGCCACAGCTTTCAATCCGCCCCAGGTGGTGTAAACCGCGGCGATGAGGCCGATAAGCCAGACGGCTTTTACCAGGTCGAAGTCAAAAATGGTGTGGAGGGCCAGGGCTCCGGTGTAGACCACGGCTGCTATGCTGACCAGGATGTACATGAGAATCATGTAAAAGGCCATGATGCCGCGGGCGGCCGGGTTGTAACGGTATTCCAGAAACTCAGGAATGGTATAGATGCCGCTGCGCAGGAATTTCGGCAGAAAGAATAGGGCCACGAACACCAGAGTGATGGCAGCCATCCACTCATAGCTGGCCACGGCCAGACCGGCGATTCCCGCGGCCTGCCCGGACATGCCGACAAAATGTTCGGTGGAAATGTTGGCCGCGATCAGCGAAAAACCGATCAGTGGCCAGACCAAACCGCGACCGGCCAGAAAGAAATCGGCTCCGGTCCGCTCCTTGCGGCTCTTGTACATGCTGACCGAAACCACCACAATAAAAAAGAGTATGAAAACTGAAAGGTCCAGCCAGTGAAGTTGCATCTTAAACTCCTTGTCGCCGGTTTTTTCGCCGGCTCAAGTAATCAACGGATATTATAAGCAAATAAAACCCTGATAAACAAAAAAAATTTAAGGCCCGGAGTTAAATCACCAAATGCTGTTCGGTCGGGCGAGTCCCGGCGATGGCCGCGGCCGAATTCATTTATCGGCAGACATACCGGAGGTCATACCCGCGCGGTTGAGGATTGGCAGGCGGTCGGTTTCAAACGGGATGATATTATTGAGAGGCCCCGGGTCCGGCGGTCATCGAAATTATTATTGACAGCCGGAATTCAATCGGGATAAATAATAATGTTAACGTTGTAGAAGAGTGAAGAGGGGAGGAAGCCCGTGCTGACTCGAAGTAAAATCTTTTTTTTGTCGTTAGCCTGGATTCTGTTGCTGACGGTTGGCCTCTCGGCTCTGGAGCCGCCGACCAGGGAACAGGTTCAGAAATATCGTCTGGACGGCACTTACGCCGCCCGGGTGGCTGCGGCCAGAGAAATCGGCAACCATCGGATGGACCCGGAATTAGTTGCTCATCTGAATTACCGGGTGAAGCGGCTGGCCCTGGAAGCCCAGGGATTTAACCCGCAGCAGATAGACCGTCTTCTGGCCCCGCCCCCGAGCCGCCGGGGGATGCCCACCAGGGGACAGGTTAAAGTCCTGGCCATTCTGATTGCCTTCCAGGATTATCCGCCCGTCACCGGCGCCGATTTCATTGCCCAGCAACTGTTCGGCCTCGAAGACACCTATAACCCCAATTATCCTTATGAATCGATGAGAGCTTATTATTCCCGGGCCTCTTACAGCCAGCTTGATATTCAGGGCAATGTCCTTGGCTGGTACACCACCGCCTATAATCGCTCTCAGGTGGAAGAGACGACTCAGGGCCGCCAGAGTCTAATCAAGGAGGTGCTGAATTATTACGACGCCCAGGGACACGATTTTTCGCAGTACGACAATGACAACGACGGCTACATAGATTATTTCCTGGTTTTCTGGACGGGGCCTCACGGTGAATGGGCTTCTTTCTGGTGGGGTTACCAGACCACCTTTGGCGACAGCAGTTATCTCCTCGACGGCAAACGGTTGCGGAAATATTCCTGGCAGTGGGAGCTTTACAATTACCCTTATGGCCAGTTCACCCCGCTGGTGGCCATTCACGAGACCGGGCATGCCCTGGGACTGCCAGATTATTATGATTATGATGCTTCGGTGGGACCGAAGGGAGGGGTGGGCGGCTTTGACATGATGGACGCCAACAGCTATGACCACAATGCCTTTTCCAAGTTCGTCCTGGACTGGCTGACGCCCTCCGTTTTTAACTCCGGCAGCCAGGTTTACAGCCTGAGAGCCAGCGGCGAGTATCCTGAAGCCCTGATTTTCTTCCCAGGGGCCGTCAGCGGAGATATTTTTAATGAATACTATTTAGTCCAGAACAGGTATGCCACCAGGAACGACTCCCGGCTGGTGAATGTCAACGGCGGAAATGTCGGCCTGGCAGTCTGGCATGTAGATGCCAGGCTTAATTCCTACGGCACCAATTTTCTGTATGACAATTCTAACACCGACCACAAGCTGCTGCTGCTGGTTCAGGCCGACGGCCTGGACGAGATTGAGCTGGGCATTAGAGGCTTCAATTCGGCCGATTTTTATCGGCCGGGCTCAGAGCTGGGCCCTTCGACCTACCCGGCAACCGTCCGTTATGATGGTAATCCCACCGGAATGGGCCTGACTGAAATTACGGGTTCGGGTACACCCATAAGTTTCAGGATGTATTCCGGGGCCAATCCCGAGCTGCGCCTTTCGGCCTCAACGCTTAACTTTGACCGGGTAAAGGTCTGCACTTATGCCGACCTGACCCTGACGATTTATAATGACGGAGACGGGCCCCTGATTATAAGCAGCCTTTCCAGGCTTTCCGGGGCTGCGGATTTTTCCTGCCGGACAACGACTTTTCCTGTAACGGTCAATGCCGGCAGCAGCCGGGAGTTTGTCTTCAGGTTTGACGCTTACAACACGGGACCTCTGACCGCCACCTATGCCATCAATTCCAACGACCCCTCCACCCCCCAGGCCCTGCTCAACCTAAGCGGAACGGGTTACATTCCGGAGATCAACCTTAATATCCAGGTCGAGCGCAGGGTGGAAAGGGCCTGGATTCTGCAGCGAGCTTTTGCCAGGATAACCATTCAGGTCAGCAAGGCCGAGCCTTTCAATGTCGATAGCTACCGGCTAATCCGGCAGGAAGCAGGCAGCAGCGCCGACCCCCGGCTGGTGCAGACCTTCAACGATTCTGATTTTTCGTCCGGCCAGATGGTCTACATTGATAAGTACCTGGAGGCCGATAAAAGTTATATCTATACCTTACAGGCCATTGATTGCTACGGTCGGGTCATCAGCGCTTCCTCACAGCAGAGGAGCGGCTCAGAATTATCAAGGAAAAGAATAATAAAAGCTATCAACGGGAAGGATTATTATGAGGACTGATCAGAGCACAAGGATCTTAATGGTTTGGTCATTGCTGGTTTTGCTGATTTTCGTCAGCGCTCCACAGGTCAGAGCCGAAACCGTCATGCTGTCCTTCAGCTACGGTTATCTTTTCCCCGCCGATTCAAACTACCGAGAAGTCTACGGAAGTCAGGTCATGGTGCCGGAATTCAAGCTGGGAGTCCGGGTTATCAGCGATGTTTATATCTACGGAACATTTTCCACTTTCAGCAAAAACGGCACCACGCCTGAGCTTAATGAACCGGCACATTCCAAGCAGCAGTTTTTTGGCGGCGGGCTGGCCTATTTTCCCCATCTGACCAAGCATCTTAAAGCTTTTATCGGGGCCGGGGTGGCTGCGGCCACTTATGAAGAAAAAGCCCTGGATATCAAGGTCAGCGGGAATAAAATTGGCTTTCTGATGGAAGGCGGCCTTTATTTCAAGGAGAAATCTGTTTTGGTCGGGGTGAACGGAGGTTACTGCGCGGCCAGCGATACCTATGAAGGGGTGGACTTCAAAATCGGCGGAGTCCGGGTCTCAGCCGTGCTGGGCTTCATTTTTTAAGACCCGACGGCTGCCAGTCTTCAGATTGGTTTTAGAGGCGGAAATCCGGATCAGGGCCCGCAGACTTTTTTAAGCCGCTGTCAGCTTTCAAAAAATAAAAGCGGCTTTTAAGACTCCGTCCAGCCGGTCGGCGGCGGTAATAAAAGCCTGTCGGGCTTCTTCCGGCCGGAAGCGATGGCTGAGCAGCCAGGCCACCTCAACCTCTTTGTTCTTTATCATCTGAAGCGCCGGCTCCAGGCATTGGTTCTGTCGCCTGGAGTTGATTATGGTGACTTCTTTGCGGCGCAGGCGGGCTATCTGGTAAGAGACTCTTTCCGGAATCGGGATTCCAACCTGAATGATACGGCCACCCGGCTTAATCAGCGCCACCGACTGGTCTATAGCTTCCTGGTCTCCGCTGACCTCAAATACCAGGTCCAGACCCTGCGGCTGGCGAGAGAGAATTTCCTGAACGATGTCTTCCTGCTCGACGCTGGCTGCCCAGGCAGCTCCGGCCCTGAGGGCGGCTTTGACCCTGGCTTCCACCCGGTCGGTGGCCAGGATGGAGCTCAGTCCCCATCGACGGAGAAGAAGTATCAACGACAGGCCGATTGGGCCTGAACCCAGAACGGCCACCCTGTCCCCGCTACGGGGAGCAGCCAGATTTAAGGCCTGGAGGGCAATCGACAGCGGTTCGGCCAGCATGGCTTCTTCAGGAGTCAGCGCGGAGTCCAGCTTGATTAAGTTTCTGGCCGGCAGGACAAAATATTCGGCCAGGCAGCCGTCAAGCTCTCCCGGATGGCCCAGAAATTTAACCTTCCGGCAGGTATTGAACCGTCCGGCCAGACACTGGTCGCAGACCCCGCAATAAATTGAGGGCTCAACCGCGACCAGGTCTCCCGGCTTAAATTCTCTGACTGCGGTTCCGACCTCAACCACCTGGGCCGAGCATTCGTGGCCGACGATGCAGGGATAGGGGACTTTTTCACCGCCGACCGAATCGGAGACGAAGTAATGGAGGTCGCTTCCGCACAGGCCGGCCACCCTGGTTTTGAGCAATACCCAGTCGGCAGCGGGAAGGACAGGTTCAGGCCTGTCCTGGAGCTGGGCTTCTCTCGGTCCGGTCAGGACAACAGCTTTCATCTTAACGCTCCATATATGATGTTTCATTCATATGAATAGGTTCTGTTGAAAATTAGTCAACAGGAAATATCCAGAGAATATATGATACTACAAATTATTACCGGGGAGTCAGGCCTGGATGAAAGAAGACGCATTTTAAGTTCTTTCGGGCGGGGGGCGGTCGCGGGGTGCTGCCGCTTGCCGTTCGCCCGCCAGATCCCCGGCTCAGAACTTCTTCCGCCGCCGGCTTCAGGAGACAGGCCGCGCCACCCTCCCGACATCATTACCGCAAGTTATGAAAACAAAAAGGCTTACTTGAGGACATTTCAGGCGCAGGTTGACCCGGACCTCCTGATGGATTGAATTCTGGTTAGGGCGAGAAGAACAGGTCTGACTGGAATTAAGGAGCCAAAGGTTTTTTCAACCAGAACGCTGAGTGCTTCCGGATTGGGCAGGCCTGAAAAATTTTACTTTATCGGCAAGAGCTTTTTTTGTATGTTAAAAAATGGCTGATCCCCAACCAGGAGCGGATTATGTTTTCAAAAAAGATTCATCTCAACCCAATTTTATACATACCTTTTGTCCTGGTCCTGACCTGGACTCCCTGGCTGCTGGCGGTGTCAACCGGACGGGGAATTGAAAACTTCGCGGTTAAGGTTTTGCTGCTGGGCGGTCTGTTAGTTCCGGCCCTGGTGGCCTTAGTGTTTATCCTCCTCAGCGAGGAGGCTGAATATCACTGGGATTACTGGCGGCGGGTGTTTGACCCGACATTGATCAGCCGGAGCAGTTTCCGGGTTATGCTTTTGCTGCCGCCGGCTGTCACCGTAGCTGCGATTCTGCTTTCTTTTTTACTGGGGGAATCAATGACTCAACTCAGGCTGGTTCCCCAGATCCGGGCCCACATTCCTTCCATTTTAATTTTCATATTTTATACGTTTTTTATCGGCCCTTTTCCTGAAGAGCTGGGCTGGAGAGGTTACTGGCTGGATAAGCTTAAGCTCCGGATGTCGGGCCTGCAGGCCAGCCTGCTGATCGCTGCTGTCTGGGCGCTATGGCATGTCCCGCTTTTTATGGTCAAAGGCTATCCCCTTCAGGCCAGAGCAGAGAATCCGCTGCTCCTGGCCTTTTATTTTCTTGACCTTTTTCCCAAGTCGGTAATCTTTACCTATCTCTTTTTTAAGAACCAGCGCAGCACCTTAGCTGCCATTCTGTTTCATTTTATGATAAATTTTACCGGACAGCTGTTTGAACTGGCCCCGCTGACTGAGGGACTGGTGACTGCCCTTTACTTGCTGGCGGCCATTTTTCTGGCTGTCAGGCATAAAGAGATATATAAATAGATAATTCTGTAATTTAGCTCGCAAGTTCAGTTTGACTCCGGGCACGAAATGATCAGTAAAATCTCGAGAAATCTTAGCTCATCTGTTATTACAGTTATTTTGTCCCTGGGCTCAGGATTGTTGGCTGTATCGTTCATGCTTATGATAAACTTCATTTTCGAGCAGACTTTTCTCAGCCTGTCGATCCGCCCCCAGAAAGTTTTCTTGCTGTCCAGCCTGGCCGTGGTCATGACCACATCGGTTCTGTCCGGCTTGCTCCTGAGATTTTTCAGCCCTGAGGCGGCTGGCAGCGGAGTGCCCCAGGTAAAAGCTGCCTACTGGAAGGAAATGGGCCAGATTGACCTTCGAGCCGGGATCGTTAAATATATGGCCGGGGCTCTCAGCATTGGGGGAGGTACCAGCCTGGGAAGAGAAGGTCCGTCGGTTTTTCTCGGGGCAGCCGTCAGCACAAATTTTTCTGGCTTTTTTGGAGTCAATCGCAGGCAGCGTCGTGGTCCCAATGTGATTGGTGCTTCTTCTGCTCTGGCCGCGGCTTTTAATGCCCCGCTGGCGGCCATCACTTTTATAATTGAAGAAATTATCGGCGACCTGCATAGCCGCTATCTTGGCTCGGTAATCCTGGCTTCTGTTACCGGGGCTTTCGTGGTGCATGCAGTCATTGGCCGGCAGCCTGCTTTTAAGATGGCCTCGGTAACCGACGTAACCTGGAACCATTATCTTATTGTTCCGGTGGTGGCCACGGTGGCTTCCCTGGTGGGAATAATTTTTCATAAATTGACAATCGGATTGAGGCCCCGGTTTCAAACGTCCAGAATAATCCCACTCTGGGCCAGACCTCTGGCCGGTGGGCTGACCACCTGGCTTATAGGAATCGGAATTTTCTTGTTGACCGGGAAACTTGGTGTATTCAGCCTCGGTTATCAAGATCTGTCTGATGCTCTGAACAATAACTTTCCCTGGAAGGTGGCCGGCTTGCTGGTCGTAGGCAAGCTTGTGGCAACCGTGGTCAGTTACGCTTCCGGTGGCTGCGGAGGCATTTTTGCGCCCACTCTTTTTATGGGAGGGATGAGCGGATTTTTTGTGGCCGGTCTGTTTTCCCGATGGGTCAATCTTAATCCATCCGACAGTATCATTCTGGCGGCCGTCGGAATGACAGCCTGTCTGGGTTCAGTGGTCAGGGCTCCTCTAACCTCTGTGCTGATCGTGTTTGAAATGACCCATCAATTTGAGCTGGTTCCCGGCCTGATGCTGGCGATCCTGATAAGCCAGGGGCTGTCGCACCTCCTGACCGGGCGTCTCAATTTTTATGAAGCCCTTCTGGTTCAGGACGGGCATGAGCTTCACAGGGTCAAGCCACCACTGGACCTTCGCAGCTGGCAGAATCTTCCAGTCTCAGCTATCGCCAATTATCGGCCGGTGGCGGTTCATTCCCTGTCTTCTGATGAGCTGAGAAAGGCCATAAAAAAATATCCGTACAATAATTTCCCCTTTATAGAGAACGGGCAGGTCAATGGAATTTTGAACCGGGATAAAATTAAAGCTTTTTTAAGCGGCGAGATGCCCCTTGAAATCTGGCCGGCTGCATTCTGTTATGAAGATGAAACCATAGAGGAGGTGGGAAATCGATTTCTTGAGTGCCCGGCCAACATTCTTCTGGTCAGAAGGAGAGATGATTCAAATCTGGTGGGGGTAATAACCTTGCATGACTTGATCCGGGCCCAGGCCTCGGTTGAAGAATAGACTCTATCCGGCAGCTCAACCTTACCGCTACGGGCGGGGTCCCTTACTGATTGAATCCGGAGGTGTCCGGATAGCTGGTCATGAAGAGTGAGCCAGCCTGGATGATGATATAAACGACGAAGGCTAACAGCAGTATTCCCAGGATGAGGAAAATGACCGACTTGGTGTTGGATACTGGCCGGGCGATTCCCTGAGGGAAGAAAACGTCAAATCCCAGCTTGCCCAGCATTATGATCATGATCATCAGGCCAAAGGCCAGCCTGTAGACCAGAACTTTCCCCTGAACATAATCGGACCGGTCGATCTTTATAAAGGGAGAAAGCAGCCAGACGGCCAACAGAACGGCAATTACCCCGGGCAGGTGTTTATAAATTTGCTCCTGGATCTTAGCCAGCCTATCCATTCTGTTATCATTTTACCCGTCTTTCATGATAATAAGCAACACAATCCATAGAAATTAATCCCGGGCATCGGTACCCGGGAGGCCGGAACCGCCGGCCGGAGAAGGGGCAGCCTGAATCTTCCTCGCGGGATTCCGGTGCCGGCAGTCTTTATCCCAATTTCCTGGCTCAAATGACCGGCCACCAGGCGGATCACTTGCGCGGCCGCCGCTGCGGTTGCGGTCTTGAGCGCCAAGGGGGTGTGGAGAACTGAGGCTGCGGCCGACCTGTGCCGGCGGCCTCAGCTGTCGGGGATATCCACCCCGGTCGAATTCCTCTTCCTGGTGCTGGCGGGACAGGGCTCCGGAGGTGTATCATTAAGATGTCAGGCGTGTCATCAACAGGACAGCTCCCGGGCTTGTTGGTCAGAATAACAGGGAAGGAGCTTACACCCGTATTGGCATGAATTATGCAGCTTGATGTGACGTGGGGTGCGAAATGAAAAAAATATATTTATGGCTTATCTTAGGGGTTTTAGGAGTCGGACTGCTGCAACCGGCGGCCGCGACCGGCAAGCACTATACCCTGGTGAGCGGTGAGCGCAATTTTTATTATGGCTATATAAGTTATATCCCTGAAGAAACAGGCGCCAGGGTCCCGGAGGTTATAAGGGTCGGGCTGACCGGACCCGAACCGGTCAGGCTGAATTTTCCGCTGGGGCCCGGAGACGTTATAGTTACATACGACAAGCCCTGTGAAATTCAGTTTGACAGCGGGACCATTGTTCGCCTGGGAACGGATACCAGGCTGAAAATCGAAACCATTATGGCTCAGAGCCTGAGTTCTGACGACCAGTTATCCAACCTGGTTCTTGAGAAGGGGCAAATTTATCTAATGTATACGGCTTATAATTCCTGGGAAGTTTTCCAGTTGCTGACTGTCAATGCTGCTCTGAAGATGAAAAACAAGACGGTCCTGATAGTCCGGGTGACCGATGACGGAGAGACCCGGTTGATGGTAAAGGAAGGCAAGGCCAACCTGCTTTACGGGCCGTCGGCCGGGGAGCTTAAGACACTGACTGCCAGGAAGGGCACCGGCTTTCTGGTAGATGCTGGCCATCGGGTAGAAAGTAAGGAGAACTTTCCTGAATTCAGCCCGTTTGAGGCCTGGAATGCTGAATTGAATAAACACTTCCTGGAGCTCCATAAAGGGCTTACTCCTCTGCCCAAACCAATTCAGAAGCTGCCCCCGGCGGTCTTTTATTTTGCTCAGTATTATGGCAATAAATATGGAGAATGGGTCTGGGACGATTATTTCGGCTACGTCTGGAGGCCCTTCTACAATGATTATTACCCCTGGGGCAACTGGAGTCCGTATTACTATGGCAACTGGACCTATCTCAACGGACAACTGTTCTGGGTGCCGGTTGAACCCTGGGGCTGGGTGCCCTATCACCTGGGAATCTGGCAGTGGGATAAGAAAAAAGGCTGGATTTGGATTCCCGGTTCTGCCTTTGCCCCGGCCTGGGCGGTCTGGGATTTTTATTTCGGGTATTATAGCTGGAGGCCCTGGTCTCTTTATGATTGGCTGGGTTATTACGGATACGGGTATGGTTACTGGGATTATTATGGACCGATCGGCACGGTCCTTCCGCCCGGAGGAGCTTCAGAGCCGCCGGCTGTTCGCCAGATAACAAAGAATCAGTTGAAAAAGCCGCAGGGCCAGGTCCAGACCGTGCCTGTTCCCGACAGCTATAAAAAAATAGTGGCCAGTCTGGCCAGAGCGATAGACAGAGGAGACCGGGAAGTCCTGCAAAGAATTTCAGCCAGACCGCCGGAGCCGATGCTGGTCAGGCCGGCTGACCTGGATTCCCGCGACCTTTCCTCACGGAGAATTTCCATGGGCGAACTGGCCGCGAAGGCCAGGGCGGTCCAATCTGAGGGTGATGAGCCGGCGCTGGAAAAGGGCCAGACCCCGGCCTGGAACCTGGCTGTTTTTCGCTTTCTGCGAAATAGAAATGAAACGGAAGCAGAGAAGGTCTCTATTTCCAGGCCTGAGGCCGTCAGACCCCGGCCGCTGGAACGAGAAGCTCCAAAGCAGCCGGCCCCGTCGTCCGCAGCTGAAAACAGGCCGCAGTTAAAGAGAAATTCTGATCCCGGACCGTTGCCAGGTTTGCCCGGGACCTCAGACTTAAGGTTCAGGGACTGGAATCCTGACCTGAAGATGGCCCATCAACTTGGGGTCCGGATAGTCTATGACAGTTCTAAAAACCTGATTGTATCGCCCGAGCTGAAGATAACCTCTCGGGAGGCCAGTGGCCTTGGAGTCAGAATTGCTCCTTCAGGTCTGGTTCTCAGCCGCACCGGAGGCGGTTCTTCCGGTTATTCCGACGGTTCTTCTTCAAGTTCCGGCAGCTTCTCGAAAACTGCGAGTGCCAGCAGCGCTCCGGCTTCCAGGGGTTCGGGCAGCGAACGCTCCGGCGGCAGTAAGGCTTCTTCTTCGGGCCACGAGAAGCACTGAGGACATAGGATAGATTCAGGGTTATCCGAGACTTGCCTGCCGCACAGTTTAAGATAGCATATTTCTGCTGGTAGTAGCTCCATTCCATTTTAAGTTAGCGAGCGAGCTGCTCTACGAAATCAGGCCGCTGTAATTGAACCTTCAGAAACACCCGCTGCAGGCTTTTCAGGTCTGGGTTTTTCTTATGGGCTGACCCGGACCAGAAGGCAGGTTCCGTGGATGACCTTGATTCCGGCCGATTCAAGAGAAAGGATGACTTTCCCCGATTCGGCTCCCGGCTGGAACCAGATGTAACGAAAGCCGGCAGCAATGGCTTCAACGGCAACTGTTTCTGAGACTTTGGGGGGAACGACCACGACGGCGGCTTTAACCGAATCGGGCAGGCTGGACAGGCAGGGATAGGCTGGCTGCCCATCGATCAGTCTGGCCCGGGGATTAACCGGATAGACCAGGTATCCGGCCGCTTGAAGTTTCTTAAAAACTATGTTTCCGTATTTGGCCGGGCTTCTGGAAGCTCCGACCACCGCAATTTCCCGCTGGTTGAGAAAATCATTAATCAGACTGACACTGACCATCATTGACCTCTTTCTGCGCCAGGCTGTATTTTACACCATTTTGCAGGTCGCTGACAGGCTTCCCGGGAAAAGGGCAGTCGGGTGAGGGCTGCCCCCTGAGCGAGTGAGGCGGCTCTGTTCCAACTGGTGGCCTCAGTCGATTCGGGAGAAGAGGTGATCGCCGGGTGAGGTTCTCAGGCCGGGCCAGGACGCCGGAAACGCTTTTTTTCTCCCGGGATCCAATCTGGCCCGGTCTTCCCTCGGCCAGTCCCCAGGGCACTCTCAGCCCTGAGGAAGCCGGGACAAATACGGTTCCTTAAGTCCGCGGGAAATACCACGGACTTTCAGGCTGGCTGACCTCAGGGCGTAAATTATCTGAGAATTAACGGAGAAAAATCTTAATGACGGAAAAGTCCCATACCTTTCAAGGGGTGGCAAAACGCCGGGAAAAGGCTCCGACCCGATCAGCTAATTAAGAAAATATAAGGAGTATTTAAAAAAAAAAGAAGGTTCCCATCCTTCTTGTTTTTGCCCTTTTGCCCTTGCCTCCACCAGAACACTAGTAAAGGGTTGCGAAATTCTGATTTGCAGAAAAAATTTGGGGGATTTTTTGCAAACTAAAAATTAAGCTTCTTGTTTCGGGCCGGATAGTTTACCCAGGCCTCCCCGTCCCAGTATTTAATCCGTTCTTTGAGGCTTCTCAGTTCTGTTTCAGCATGCGGCGGCAGAGTCCGGGAGGCCACCAATTCCTTAACGGCTTCTATCAGCCCATCGGTGGGCCGTGAGAGCAAAGGGCGGAGCCGGAAATCAAAATTGTAGAGCATCCGGCAGGAAACTTCTTTGCTGAATTCATGACTGGTGATTTCCAGCATTTTTTCTTCCCGGAAAAGTTGTACGGTTATGATGTAATTGCGCAAAGCCATCATCTGGTTAATTGTCGTCCTGGGCAAGAGCAGGTAGTATTCCTGGGAGCCCTCCGGCAGTTCGCTGAACAGGAAATCGGGGTTGCCGCTTCCCGGGGAGCAGCCGGTTATGGCTCTCGGGTCGAGAACCAGAAGGCAGGCTTGTTGAAAGTCGTTGTTGGTCCCGCCAGCGATGATTTCCCGCCAGCCGTCATCATCCAGGTCTTCTATTAACAGGGCCGCCTGGCCGAGATGCCCGGTCTGCCAGTATTCCCCGCACAGCTTGCCCCCGGCATCGAGAAGCGAAATCTGGGTCGGGTACCAGGTGATATGGTTTCCCACGACCAATACATATTTCTCCGGGGAGTTGCGGTTAAAAGCGGCCGTCTCAAACCTCTTTATCAGGTAATGATTTGAAAATTCGTCGGTCAGGGTCTTGATCTTCCGGCCGGGCTGGTAGCTCCACAACAATTTTCCCGATTTTTTCAGGCAGAAAAGTTCCGCGCTGACCTTTTCTTCGCTCTGATACTCCCCCGATACCAGGATTTCATCCTCTCCGTCTCCGTCGAGGTCTACAAATTTTTGCTGCATGGTTTCCGGCCTGAATGGCCTGCGCAGCGGAAAAGTCCAGAGAAGCTGTTGTTCGGGATTGCGAGCAAAAAGACGGCTGTCGTGAAGCTCCAGTATCACCGGATGCCTGATTTTCCAGAAGTGATAGACGGGATTCTTGTTGATTATGACCAGGGCGGCGGTTATGATGGCCAGACCGATAATGGCCAGCAACCCCCGCCGGAAAAGCGGACCTCCGGTCCTGACCAGGTGGGTTATCAAGGGCGTTTTTATTTTCTGGCAGATTCGACCGTCGGCAATAATTTCCTTTAAGTTGCCTACCCCGATCAGTTCCAGCTTTCTCCAGGGATGCCTGGCCAGGAGATTGTACAGAAAGCTTCGGGCCTCCTTAAGGTTATCGGCCGGAATGACCAGGTAGCGGAGGCCGGAATAAAAAGCCGTCCGGACCTTTTGTTCCAGGGCCTCCGGTGAAAGGCGCTGCGTTGTGCCGTTGAGGAGGACCTTGCCGGTAAAAGCCGCTTCGCGAGAAAAGGCAAAATAAAACCGGCGCCGGCCGGCAACCAGTTTCTGGCTCAGGGCCAGGGTGGCCAGGGGCAAGCTGAGACTTTCTCCGTAGTACAGAAAGTTTTTTTCGCTGAAGGAAAAAAGAAGGGAGCAGGGGGGAAGATTGAGTCTATATTCGGTCTTGAGGAGGTAGTCGGCGGCTTCCAGAGCATCGCTGGCCATCAGGTAGGATTTTTCCTGGTTATATGATGACAGGTTGGAAAACCTCACCAGGTTATGCCCTTCGGCTGCTCCGGTCCGCCGGCAGCGGCTTTCCAGCAATAACAGCCTGGCCCGCTGACCGGCCTGAAGCGGGCCGCTCCTTTCGACCAGGGGGCAAAAAATACTGTCACTGCTCCAGTCTGAAAATCTTTTCCATTTTTCCTGGATCAGGTCAAGGTCCAGGGATAGCCCATTATCCCGGACTAACCTTGCGGCCAGTTCAAAGAAAATAAGCCGGTTGGAGCGGTCCTGATTCTTGAGTTCCCGCACAAAGTCCGGAATCTCTTCTCCGGAGCTCTCGGGTTTATCGGCCAGACCATCGGCGGAGACGGCGGCGGTCAGTTTCTTCTTCTGGCCCAGGGCCCTCAGGGCCTCTTCCAGTTCTCCCAGGTAAAAATGGTTCAGGGCCAGGTAAAACAGCAGATTGCTCAGGGTTTCCTTCAATTGCTCGAAGTGGATTCGATCCTGAAACCTTCGGTAAAGTTGCCATGAGGTTTCCAGGTAGCCCTGCAATTCTTCCGGCGGCAACCCGTCAGGCTGGAAGGAAGCGGTCAGGAAGAAAAACATGCCGGCCAGCTGAAGATGAAAAGAGTGAGTCAGGTCTTCCGGCAGGTCGCTGGTGGAGCGGAAGAATTCTGTTATCAGGTGAATCCTTTCCTGCTCGTCGGCGGCCATAGACAGGCTGGATAGGGTCTGGCCGAAAAAGTTCTCCAGGGCGGCTACCGGGTTACCCGGCGGATATTCTGGCTTGTTATTCATATAAATAAATTCTCATAGATCCAGCATTCTCTGGCAGTTCGTAAAAGGTCAGGTCATTCTGGGGGACGGCGATCAACGTTTCCTGGTCATCTATTACCAGGATCATCCTTTTAATTTCAGAGTCTGCCGGCAGATTAACCGACTGGACTTTCAGCGTCGCCTGAGGCCCGACCGAAAAAAGCTCGGTCTTCAGCCGGCAGTCTTTAAGATGTTCCTCGGCATAAATTCGGACCGGTTCTCCATCCGGTCTCCATTCGAAAATTGCCGAGGGCGGGCAAACGGAGACAGCTGCCAGCGACCGATCCTGGTCGACCTGGCCCAGGACGGCCCAGCCGTGATGGTCGGTCAGGAATTCCCGGTTCTGATTTTCCAGCATAATATAAGCGTAACGGTACTTGTGCTCCAGGGGATGTAAAAGATAGGCCTCCAGCCGCCCGCTCAACTGGTCATGGAGTATCCTCAGAAGAAAGCTGTGGTCGGGAGAGACCAGAGCAATTTTTTCGGAGTAAATTTCATAGGAAGAAAGGCCGCTGAAACCTACCAGGTGAGGAAAAGGCGACACCTGGCTGAGATGATGGAACAACTTAATCCTGTTCCGGAAACTGGCCGGCCGGGCTATTTCCGAACACCGGTCGATGAGTTTCTGGTCGGAGCTTTTCTTATAATTCCTGTCCATCATATTCCCCCCAGCCAGCCTTTTGTCTATGAAGTTTAAGCTTCAGAAAATCCCTGGAAGTCCTGACCAGGTATTCCAGTATTTTTCTTTTTTCCTTCCTGTATTCTCTCGGAGACATCTCCGGCGCGTATTTTTTCAGATAGCCAAAAAGTGATTTTTCCTGGCCGCCGTCCTGCCAGTTCTGGAAAAGCTCATTCAGGGCCTTTAAGTATGCTTCCAGTTCATCTTGGCTGATCTTGTTTCTGTCCAGATAGCGTTTAAGAAGAACGGCGTTTCTGATTCTTAATTCTTCTATCCAGGCATTCAAATCGGGGCTCTCAATTTCGGTCTCGGTTCTGGCCCGGATTGCCGAACTGTTTCTGGCTTCAGACAGTAAATAGCCTTTCTGAGTCTCGATGTAAGTTTCAAGAAGGGTGTTAAGGGGAATTTCGACTGACAATTTCTGTTCGGAGAGGAATTCAACCAGTCGATTGAAAAACTTCGGAACCTGCAGACCGGCCAGTCCCTGGTTGAGACAGATTTCGACCAGCCAGTCAGACTGGTCGGCGGCTGACACTTTTGGCTTCTTCCGGCCGGAGTGTTCAGGCCGGATAACAACTCTGGTCCGGCCGTTGTCCTTAATTATCCGGCAGCCGGGAAGCTTTTTCAGGGTATAAAGGATTTCCCTCTTGATTTTGGCTCGCTCCGGACGGATCTCGCTGCTAAGGTAATAAAAAGTTTGCTTTAGTCGGCGGGCCAGGATATTTCTCAGATAACGCCTGAAGTCCGCCTCTTCGGCGGCCATGAATTTCTCGACGATTCTCCAGTTAAATAGCCTTTCCAGGACCGGAAACCTGCCCTGCCCGTTCCTGATGAACAGCGACGAGATGGTCAGGAGGGCAATGTCCCGCGGCTGGTAGCCGGCCAGCTTCAAGTATACCCCGCTCTGTTTTCTGACCAGGGGAAGGAGCAGCCGGACCATGGACATAATCAGGTCTTCCAGGTCGGATTCTTTATAGTTGTTATTTATGATGTAAAGAAGCTTGAGGAGAATTTTCCGTTCCTCGGCCAAGATACCTGCCTGAAAAAGGAAATTCTCCATAATTAAACGCCAATTGCCTGCCCCTGTCAAGAACATATTGAAAAGGGGTAATCGGTCGGGATATAATGATTCAGGTCCCCGGGCAGGGGCTTATGAAAGGTGTCTCTGCTTTCGTAAGCGGCGGACGGGATCTCAGGCCGACGGCGCGGCCTTGATTTCTTTCCGTCCGCTGCCAGAGAGATTCCCCGGTGGATGGATGAAGCTACGAAGCCGGGGAGAAGGCCGGGACAGATTTCTCCGCCCGCTCCGGCCCGCCGCGGAAACCGGGAGGCTAAAGGTAAAAGTTGACTATTTTGCGGTTTTTGGCTAATATTTTAGCCTATTTTTATTGAAGGTGAGAAGCAGACCATGATTAAATTGCGCCTGATCAGATTTGGAGCCAGAAAAAAGCCCTCTTACCGGATCGTGGCCATCGATTCCCGCAGGGCCAGACAGAGCCGGACTCTCGATACCCTGGGTTATTACAACCCCCGGACCGAGCCTCTGGAATTCAAGATCGACCTTAACAAGGTGGATTACTGGCTAAAGAAGGGAGCCCAACCTTCCGAAACCGTCAATTCGCTGATAAATAGAGCAGTTAAGGGTAGCAAATCAACCCAAGATTCTAAGTCTTAAAGGAGGTCACTGTGAAAGAACTGGTTGAAATGATTGCCAAGTCACTGGTTGACAATCCGGACAAGGTGCAGGTTTCCCAGCTTGAAGGGGAACAGACCACCATCCTGGAACTCAAGGTTGCTCCTGAAGATCTGGGAAAGGTGATCGGAAAGCAGGGCCGGACTGCTCGAGCCATCCGGGTTATTCTGGGTGCCGCCGGTATGAAGATGAAACGGAGATTCAACCTGGAAATCATTGAAAAGGGTTGAGCTGGTTGCCATTGGTCGAATAATCCGGAGTGAAGGAAAGGATGGCACTCTAAAAATCAGACTCTATCAAAAGAGCCTGAGAGAGCCATTCTTTAAGAAAATTTATCTCGAATCAGAAGGGGAATTAAGGGACTATGAAGTTGAGAGTTTCAGGATAGTCCGTAATTCTCCCTTTTTAAGATTAAAGGGCGTTAATAGCCTGGAAGAGGCAGAGGCCCTTAGAGGGCGCGAGATTCTGGTCAGGCCGGAGGATTTTCCAGCTCTGGAAAGCGGACTTTATTATGATTTCCAGCTGCTGGGTTGCCTGGTGGAAACCGTGGCTGGCCGGGAGCTGGGGCCGGTGGTGGAACTGATCACCGTGGGCCAGGCCAGTCTTCTGGTGGTTGAGGTCGGCGGGAAAAAGATTGAAATCCCGCTGGTTGAGGCCATCTGCCGGCGGATTGACCCGGCGGCGGGGAAGATTGTAATTGACCCGCCGGAAGGTTTACTGGAATTAAATGAGGTTTGATATCGTAACCATTTTCCCCGGTCTGCTGGAAAGCCTGCTGACGGCCGGAGTGCTGAAAAAGGCCGTGGAAAAAGGCATACTTCAGGTCGGAATTCACGACCTGAGAGATTATACGACCGATAAACACCGGCAGGTTGATGACAGACCCTTTGGAGGTCAGGAAGGCATGGTGCTTAAACCGGAGCCCATTTTCAGGGCAGTCGAGGCCATTAAGGAGTCTGATGGGTCGGTGACCTGCCTGCTGACTCCGCAGGGAGAGAGGTTTGATTCGCGGCTGGCCGAAAAACTGGCCGGCTTCAAGCAAGTTATTCTGATCTGCGGTCGTTATGAAGGCGTTGACGAAAGAGTGGTTGAGCACCTGGTGGACAGGGAGATTTCCATCGGCGATTATGTGCTGACTGGCGGCGAGCTGGCCGCGGCCGTGGTGGTGGAAGCTGTCTCCCGGTTTGTGCCGGGAGTTGTCGGCAAGGAAGAATCGGTCCGCCACGACTCGTTCACGGCCGGGTTGCTGGATTTTCCCCAGTATACCAGGCCGCGCGAATTTCGCGGATACCGGGTGCCTTCGGTTCTCTTTTCCGGAGACCATAAGAAAATCGCCCGCTGGCGATTGAAAAAAGCCCTGGAAAAAACTCTGGCCCGCAGGCCGGATTTACTGGAATCAAGGCAGCTGTCCTCGGAAGAAGAGGAACTCCTTGATGAAATCAAGAAAGAAAGGAAAAACTCATGAGCAACTTGGTAAGAACAGTCGAGGAAAAACATATGCGCCAGGATATAGAGCCTTTCAGGGTGGGCGACACCGTCAAGGTTCACGTCCTGATCCGGGAAGGGGATAAGGAAAGAATCCAGATTTTCAAGGGCGATGTCATTGCCAGGAGAGGCTCAGGACTGGGGGCCACCTTTACCGTCAGGAAGGTTTCCTACGGAATCGGGGTGGAGAGGATTTTTCCGCTGCATTCAAAAATGGTTAAAAAGGTTGAGGTGGTCCGCCACGGCAAGGTTCGCCGGGCCAAGCTTTACTATCTCCGCCAGCTCAAGGGAAAAGCGGCCAAGCTGAAGGAAGAGCAGCAGTAAGGCGTCGTTCTCGGCTGGCCAGTAATTTTCGAAAAATTTTGACTATCACTCCGGGGTCGACCGGAAGGGGGAAATTTTATAGAATACTATTGATGATTGGGTTTCAGACTGAGAAGACTCTGTTGCAGGAGGGCCGGAGACACCTGGCTGGTCTTGATGAAGTCGGCCGCGGTTCTCTCCTGGGACCGGTGGTGGCCGTGGCCGTGCTGTTCCCGCCCGATTTCTTTCTTAAGAGAAAGCCTGCCTGGACCGGAGCAGTTATCGATTCCAAGCTTCTTTCTCCGACTAAAAGGCTGGAGCTCTCGGGAAAAATACTGGAAGCGGCGGCCGACCTGGGAGTGGGCTATGCCACTCACTTAGAGATTGACAGGCTGAACATCTACCGGGCCAGCCAGCTGGCCATGGTCCGGGCTCTGCGGGAACTGAGCCTCAAGCCGGATGCGATTTTAGTTGACGGCTATCCCCTGAAAGGTATAGATTATTTTCAGATGGCGGTGCCGCAAGGAGACAGGAAAATTTTCTCTATTGCTGCAGCCTCAATAGTGGCCAAGGTTTTCAGAGATAAACTTATGGACACCCTGGACGGGATATATCCCGGATATCAGCTCAGCCGGAACCGTGGTTATGCCACTGAAGATCATTATCGGGCTCTGGAGCAAAACGGGCCCTGTTCCCTTCACCGCAAGAGCTTCAGGCTGTATAAAGAAAGAGCGCTTCTAAAATGAACGGCAAGTTTGACCGGATTAAAATCATCGAGCAGGCCGAAAAACTGGTCCGGGCCGGGAAGCTGCGGGAAGCCATAATAGAGTACGAGAAACTGCTGGACGAGGATCCGGCGGATGTCAGCATAAATAACATCGTCGGCGACCTCTATGTTCGCCTGGGCCAGACCGAAAGGGCCATCAAGGCCTTTGAGAAGGTGGCGGCTGAATATGGGAAAAAAACACAGTATTCCCAGGCTTTGGCCATTCTGAAAAAAATCTGCCGACTCAACCCCGAGAACCCTGTTTATTTCATAGAAATGGCCGACCTCTACACCCGCCAGGGTTTTACGGCCGAGGCCAAGAGAGAATACCTCAGGGTGGCCGAGATTTACCTGAGAGCCAAGCGGGTTGAGGAAGCAATTGAGCTCTATGAAAAAGTGGTCAGGCTGGATCGCGACGACCTAAATGCCAGGATGCAACTGGCAGCCCTGTATAAACTCGACGGGCGTCTCGACCGTGCAGTCAATGAGCTGCTGGAGGCGGCCGACCTGAAGCTGGCTGACAAACGGATTGATGAAGCCTACAAGATACTGGTCGAGGCCAGGAAGCTTAATCCCGATAATCCCCGAGCCAGTCTGAAACTGGCCCAGGTTTTAAGGCTTAAAGGACAAGCAGAAGAAGCCATGGAACTGGCCAGGGCGGCCATGGAGAAGAATCCTCACGACCTGGAGGCTCTGAACTTTCTGGGCAACGTCTATTTCGAGGAAGGCAAGTTTGATGCGGCCAAGGAAATTTTCACTGAGATCTTGAATTTTTATCCGCTGAATGTCAATGCCAGGTACAGGCTGGGCAGAATCAACCTGGGGCAGGGAGATGTGGACCGGGCTTTTGAGTATTTTGAGCCCCTGATTGACAGCTATCTTAAGAAGAAAAAGGAAGAAAAAGCCGTTGGTTTGATCGGCCTGATATTGACGGTGTGCAAGGATCACCTGCCATCAATGGAAAAACTGGCGGCCATCTTCAGGGAAAATAAAGACCTGAGGAGACTGGAGCAGGTTGACCGGGCCATCCTGGCCGAGCTCAAGAGAATCGGGGAAAAATCCCGGATGCTTTCCTATTACGCCGAACTTCTGAAGCTCAAGCCGTCTGACGAGAAACTGGCCATTGAATACCGGGAGCTGAAAAAAGAGCTTCTGCTGGGAGACGAGGAAGAAGCGGCCTACGATACCTGGGTCCCCTCCCAGGAGCAGGAAGAGGAGATTCAGGCCGGTCTGGCTCAGGCCGATGTTTATATCCAGGAGGGACTGGGTCGTCTGGCCCGGCGGGTAGCTGAGGGGCTCTTGTTGAAATACCCCAACGACCCGTTGATAAAACAAAAACTCAATTACATCGACAGCCTTAAAGACCAGCTGAGTGAAGATGAGTTGATCAAGAAGGTGGAAAAGGCGAGGGTCATCGAAACCCAGGTGATCCGGCCAACCAGGGGCAAGTTCCACGAAAAGGAAACCATTAAGACCGGACTTCACTTTGAGGAGGAAATTCTCGGGGAGGAAAAAGTTAATCCCCTGGATATTTTCAGGGATACCGGCATTTCCCCGATTATCAGCTCTGAGGGGCGAGAAAAGAAATATTATGACCTTTTTGAAAACATCCGGGCCGAGCTGGCCATGATTTCAGCCATCTACTGGCGTCAGAAAAAGGGAGTGACCATTCAGGTCGAAAAAGAATTGAGCACCATCGTCAGCGATTTCAGAAAAGGCGTCCGGGATAAGATTCCTGATGAAGATTACCAGATTCATATGCAACTCGGTCTGGCCTTTATGGAGCAGGGACTGCTGGATGAAGCTATAGAGGAGTTCAACCTGGCTTCCAAAGATAAGAATCAGTTGCTCGAGTGCTTGAACCTGATCAGCAATTGCCACCGGCTAAAGGGAAACATGGAGGAAGCCGAGCGCTGGATGAATCGGGCGATCAAACTCGTAGCCCCAGGCTCCGATCAGCATTTTGCCTTGATGTATGACCTGGGCCTGATTTTTGAAATAGCCGGTGACAAAGAGCGAGCCCTTTCGGTTTACCGGGAAATCCAGAGCTGGAACCCAACCTACCGTGGTATAAGCGATAAGATTGAAAAACTGACCAACATGAACGGTCTCCCGAACAAGCCCATTGGTTAAGCTCTGCATTTTTGCCTGGTGCTGATTCTTTAAAGCTTAACCAGAGGTTTGCCGGGAGACCTGCTGGCCGTTTTTAGCCGTCGGTCTCGGGGTTTAACATCCTGGCAATAAGATATAGGGGGGCGATATTTATGGGGACAACTACTTTGGAATTAACGTGTGATTTAATTGGGGAGCCGGCCGGTTAGTAAGCGGTAATCAGCCCCAACCCCAGTCGGAGGTGCTTCGGCTGGTCGCTTTTGAAAACATATGTTCCTTCAATGGTGGCCCGAATATTTCTTTTTAGCAGGTAGCCGTAATGAACCCCGGCTGAGGTGTATTTCAGGTCTGGCTGCCCGGAATCAACCCAGTTGAATATTCCGGCCGCGTACCAGCGGGAATCGTCTCCTTTTGGAAAATATAGAAGCTCGGCGAATCCGCCGCGGGTGGCTATTTTTTCCGGCTCCGGAGAGAAGAAGGGATTGTTGTCCCGGCGTTCTACATACTGAAGATTCAGCTCCAGCTTTGGGGAGGAGAAGGTCAGGTCACCCCCGAGCATCCACAGGCTGTTGACCGCCGGGCCCTGTTTTTCTTTGCCGGTGTAGCCGAAGGTGCCGGCCCTCAGGTTATTGCCGAGGTCCTGGGAAAGACGGAGCATAAAGTTTTTGTATCTGTCGGTGTCAAAAGACCCGACCTCATCGGTCGGGAGAAGACCCAGGCCGTTGACCACTTCAAAGGCCAGGTCCGTTCCGGTCGGAAATCCGTAGGTCAGCATGATTCCGCGGTCGTAGGTGAGGTTAGCCCGGGCGTTTCCAACTCTCACCCGGTAAATCTGGTAATCCTCGTAGGTCAGACGGACTTCTCGCTTGAAGAGCGGGTCTGAGACCTGAAACTGGCCGAGGTAGACATCGAGGTCGGTCTTGAAGAGATCGTTCAGCATGATGAAGGCGTCTTCCAGGCCGGCCACCTCGCCCCGCTCGGTGAAGAAGAAATAGAGGTAGTAGGAAATATTTTTGGTGATTTCACCGCCCGAGAGCAGTTTGATCACAAACGGCGAAGAAAAATCCAGCCCTTTGCCGCCGGCGTTGTTGAAGCGCAGAAAGCCGTCAAAGCGGATGGCGATCGGAATTTCCCTGAGAAGCGAGAGCAATCCATCGCCCGTGTCCACGTAATATCGCGGGGTGTCTTTGTCCTTGATAACGAAGCCGTTGCCGGCAAATTCGTCGCCGTAAGGTTTGAGCTTGGGGAAGGGCGAATGGCAAACTTTGCAGCTCATTCCATATTTCCGGGCAAAAGCCGGTATGGCCAGGGCTTCCGAAGCCAGAAAAACCAGCAGGAATAGAGACAGAATGATGAGTTTATAGTTTCTACCCATCGCCACCTCCAGTCAAATTAAATCAGCAAATTAAAAAATCCATCAATCAACAATATTTATGGTTGTTGAATGACGATTAACTTCAATTATCTCCGATTCGTCCGCCGGCACTCCAAGAAAATCCGCCACCGGTTTCACCAGCTTTTGGTAATTCAGAACGGCCGTGACTGTCAGGGGGCCGGGCGGAGCGTTGTCCGGAATTCTGAAAGTGCAGGTTTCCAGTTTGGTTTCGCGCGGCCCGATTCGATAATCAACGCCGAGCGATTTGGTGTTCCACTGCTGGATGGTCATGCGGCCCTGCGGGTCAAAATAAGGCATGCGAAATATGCGGTCGCCGACGGGAACTCCGTCCCGCTGGACACCCTTGAAGCCGGGGTCGCCCAGAGCTATTCCCATGTCCTGGTAAGCCAGGGTGTCTGCGGCTATGGTGTATTCTTCGCCCTCAAATCCTTTTTTATCAACCGGGAGATGATAGACATTGCCCCTGGCGTCAACGGCTTCCACGTGCAGCCAGACGATGCGGTCTTCAACCGAGCCGGTGGGAAACTTGTGACCGGTTTTCTGGTTAAAGAGGGCAACGGTGAATTTCACCCTGTCGCCCGGCTGGGCTTCATTGATATCAGGGTGGACGCGGAGTTCGATGGTGCCCTGCACCTTGCCCGGGTCGTGAGCTCCGTGAAAAAGATGCTGCCGGACATCCGGATAGCTTTTTCCCATGGAGGCGCTTTTTCCGGGAGCGTAGGTCATGTGGCAGTCATGACATCTGACTCCTTCGCGGGCGTAAGGACCGTCTTTCCATTCGAGATGGGTCGATTTAACCCAGACCCCGTAGGGACTTTTTTCGTTGTGGCAGGTGCCGCAGAACTCGGCCGTTTTCAAAAATTCCGATCTGACGGTATTGTGCTCCGGAGAGACGGTTCCGCCGCGGGCTCCGTATTTGGTTTTGCCCGGAACTGAAATCCAGTTGAAATTGTAGGGGACGTCGCCGGCAAATCCGGTTACCGTATGGCAGAGCTCGCAGGAAACCGATTCGTTGGCCCGGCTGTTTTTGGAGGGGAGCGGCGGGGGGACATCTCCGGCCAGAAAAGCCAGCGGAGAATGGCAGCCGTTGCAGCCGGCTTTGACTCCGGCTACCACCGGGTCTTTCTCGGCATGGGGGACGGCCAGCTTAAAATATTCAATTTCGTCCCAATGATGGGTGTAAGCCTGAGACATCATGGCCTGTTTCCACTGCTGATAGATGTCGTTGTGGCATTGAATCCCGCAGAAAGTCGGAGTTTGATAGTCGCTGTATTTTCTGGTGCCAAGAGCTTCTTCCCCGGATTTCTGCAGGGCGGAGGAAGCCACAAACCCGAGCGAGACCGCCAGAACCATGGACAGAATAGCTATCAAATGATGGTGACAACGGTTCATCATTCCCTCCCATTATCACCATTAATACCATAACCCAAAGGCAATGGCAATAATGACAGCAATTCCATTCCTGCTGTGGACCAGTCGGGAAGGGGACTGTGTCATCAAGAGGCCCGTTTTCTTCTATTATTTTCCCCGGAGCCTCGATGGAGCGAATCGCCAGGAGATGTCTGTTTTGAGGCAATCATATTTTGTTTCATTCACCGATCTCCGGTGCCAGATCCTCGCGGCTGCGGGAAGCACGAGTCAGGCCGCGCCTACCCCTGGCTATCATCCTTCTTAGTTTGCGTTGCGCCTTTGAATCTAAAAAATATTCTTTGTTTCTTTCAAGATATACAGACCATCATCATTCTCCGTTTCCATTATGGCCTGGAAGTGGAAGCGGGGGGCTGTCACGGGGCGCAGGCTGCCCGGAATTATGTCCTCCTTGTTTGATTGGTGGCTCTTGTCTTTTGGAGGGTCCTGTCACGGCGCGCCCCCTCCCGTCCTCACTCCACCCATCTCCCCGTGGGAACCCCTTCCGCTGCGGGCGGTTCGGAGACAGGCCGTGCCACTCTCCTGAAAACCCTTCTTCCCCGATTCTCTGTCGGCCCGAATTGGAAAGAGGGGCCTATTCGGATGTGCCGTGCTCCAGATATCTTATCCTCGCCGTTTCTCGGTTCCCGCCGGGCGCGGAGATCTTCCTAAGCTCTCAACAGAAAGCAAAGATGATTTATCAAATAATCCACAGCGAGGAGAAGAAGGCTATGTCTTGCAGATATGAATTAGTCCGAAAATCTGCTTGCAGGCCCTTGAAATCCCCTCCGGCGGTTTGGCCGTCGGCTGATATATGAAGAAATATTCATATATTAAGCGGGAATTCGCCGCCGGCAGGACGCCGGTGACGAGGCCTTGATATCCCTCCGGACAGCCATATCCGGCCGGAAATTTGTTTTGATTTAAGGAGCAAATTGATTTAAAAAGAAGTCAGGACTTAGAATGACCGGATGAACGGCTAAATGGTGAGGTGAAAAAAATGAGCAAGGTCAGAAAAACTATTACCAGGCGGACTTTTTTGAAAACTGCTTCGGCCGCGGCCGTGGCCGGGCTGGGTTTTCCAGCCATCGTGCCGGCTTCGGTGTTTGGTCAGGGGAAAAGGCCGTCCCCGTCGAACCGGATTGTGATGGCCGGGATCGGTTTTGGCATGATGGGCATTCCGAACATGGAAGCCTTTCTGAACAAGGATGAAGTGCAGTGGGTGGCCGTCTGCGATCTCGATAAAAACCATCTGGCGCGGGCGAAGGAAGTAGTCGATAAAAAATACGGCCATAAAGATTGCCGGGCTTATACCGATTTCCGCGAGCTTTTCCTGCGAAAGGACATCGACGCGGTTTCTATCGCCGTGCCCGACCACTGGCATGCGCTGCTGGCGATAAGCGCCGCCAGGGCCGGTTATGATATCTACGGCGAAAAGCCTCTGACCCACAGCCTGGTGGAGGGGCGGGCCCTGTGCCGGGCGGTCGAGCGCTATGGGCGAGTCTGGCAGACCGGAAGCTGGCAGCGGTCGGTTGAGAATTTCCACCGGGCGGCCGAGCTGGTGCGCAACGGGCGGATCGGCAGGGTGGTGAGGATTGAAGTTGGGCTCCCCGAGGGGCATTACGATTTTGCCGGCACCTTCGGCCAGGACAGAATTGAACCGCCTCCGCCGGAGCTCGATTACGAAATGTGGCTCGGCCCGGCTCCCTACTGGCCGTACTGCAAATCCCGGGTCCATATGAACTGGCGCTGGAACATGGATTTCGGCGGCGGTCAGCTCATGGATTGGGTCGGCCATCACCTGGACATTGCTCACTGGGGGATGGGCTGGGACCGGACCGGTCCGGTGGAGATTGAAGCCCGGGGCGAGTATCCGACCGGCGGAGTTTACAACAGCCCGGTGCGTTACTGGGTTGAGGCGAAGTACGCGGACGGCACGCCGCTTATAATAGCCGGCGGATATCCGCAGATCTGGAGCGGGACTAAATGGATAGGGGAAAAAGGCTGGGTCTGGGTGGACCGCGGTCAGTTTGAAACCGAACCGGCTTCGCTCAAGAATGAAGTCATCGGGCCCGGAGAAATAAGACTTTATAAGAGCCGGGATCATTACCAGAATTTCCTCGATTGTGTGAAAAGTCGGGCGGAGACCATAACGCCGGCCGAGGTGGCTCACCGCTCGGCCAGTGTCGGCCATCTGGCGGTTGTCTCGATGACTGTCGGAAGGAAAGTTCGCTGGGATCCGGCGAGCGAGAAAATAATCGGCGACCCGGAAGCAGAAAGACTATTGAGCCGGGGTTACCGGAAGCCCTGGATTCTTCCGGAGTGAAGGGGCTTAGGGATAGAGAAGGAAAGGCAGGAGAATAGCAATGAATGAAAAAAAATATAACGGCGGTAAGATGACAGGAGTTTTATCTCGCAGGAAGATAATTCTTCGAGGAACGCGGACAGGCATCGAATTGAACGTACCAGCGCTCAGTTTTCGAGAGCGGATAAGCCCCGGGTTGATTTATCTGGTATTGATATTTGCATCCTTGCTCCTTGCCACTCCCTGTCGGATTCTGGCCCTGGATTCCGGGCAGCAGACGGGGCAGACATCCGGCTCCTGGCAGGAGGAATTGAACGAGCTCAACCGTGTCCTTGAAGCCCTGGAAAAGTTCGACCACAGCCAGGGAGAAGGACCGGCTCTGGCGCTCGAAAGGCTGGTTTTCAAACTGAAGGACGTCCCCGGCCTGCGGCCTGAGGTTGAAAAAAAGCTGCTCCAGTTTTTTGCCTGCCCTGTCACCGCTGATGCCCGGATGGCCGTGAGCAAACCTTTAAGCTGGATTGCAGAAAGCGAAACGGTTAAAGCGCTGGCTCCTTTCTTACTTGACCCGGAAAGAACTGATGCTGTCCGCTATGTGCTGGAAAGAGTCCCTGGCGAAGAAGCCAACAGGGCTCTTATTGAGGCCTTAAGAAAAGCACCGGCTGAAGTCCTTCCGGGAATCATAAGCAGCCTGGGGCACAGAAGAGTTGAAGCGGCTGTCCCTGAGTTTGAAAAGATTCTGAGCAAAAAACCAGCGACCGGGGTCGTTTCGAACACATTAGAAGCCCTGGGAAACACCGGCGGGCAGGAAGCGGTGGAAATTCTTGCGGGCTATATAAAAGCCGGCGATGAAAATCTCAGGCTGAAAGCCGCAGATGGGCTCTTGAGGATCGCTTCCCGGGCAATCGATCAGAAAGATTATTCCCGGGCGGGGAAGATTTCCGAAATACTGCTTGAAGCCAGATTGCTGCCGGAAGGAAGGATGGTCGCCTGGAAGATAAAAATTCTGGCGGCTGGAGAAAAACAGAATCAGGGGCTTGCGGCTGCCCTGAAGAGCCGTGATGAATCAGCACGGAGAGCGGCCCTGGCCCTTTTTCCGGAGCTGGTAAAGAAAAATGAAATAGGTTCTTTTCTTTCGCTGCTGGCCGGTCTGCCGGAAAATCTTCAGGGACAGGTGGCCGCGGTTCTGAGTCATCATCCGGTTCCGGGGGCGCGTGAGTATCTGAGAACTCTGGCCGATAAATCCGCTTCGGTTGAGGTGAGAACGGAAGCTCTTCTCAGCCTGGGAAAAGCCGGCGATGATTACGACGTGGAATTTTTGGCGAGGAGAGCAGCTTCGGCCAGAGGGAAAGAAAAGGCCGCCGCCAGGGAAAGCCTGATTCGACTGGCGGACAGAGCGGTTGATAAAAAAATTCTGGAGCTTCTGGCTCAGCAACCAGAGCAGGCTCTCAGAAACGAATTGCTCCTGGCTGCCTGCGAGAGGGATATCGTCGAGAGCCGGAAGTATTTTCTGCTGGAAGCGGCCAATCCCGCCGCTGACGTTTCTCTGGTTTCCCGCGGCCTTAGGGCTTTCGGGGACATCAGCCTGGCCGAAGAGCTTTTGCCCGTGGCTTTTAAGGTTGAAGAGGAAAATTTCAGAGAAGAGCTGGCGGGAATTCTGGCTGCCTGGGCCAGGCAGAGCGCCCGTCCGGAAGCCAGGTCGGCTTATTTCCGGAATCTCCTCGGGCGGGAACCGGAAGCAAAAAACCAGGCGCTGCTAATTTCAATAATCGGGAAGATAGGCGAGAGAAATTCCCTGCCGCTGCTGAGGCAGTATCATGATAACCGGAACCAGGAAGTTCGGGAAGCGGCCCTGCGAGCGATTGCCGACTGGCCCGAAGTGGAAGCGCGGGACGACCTGCTGAAGATAGCCAAGACTTCACCGGGGCTTAAGGAGAAGGTGCTGGCGATCAGGGGGCTGGTGCGTCTGACTGCGGCGGAAAGATACCGGCTGCCTCAGGCTGTGGTTGAAAATCTGAAAGAAATATATGCCATTTCTCCGAGGGCGGAGGAGAAAAAGCTGGTGCTCGCGGTGTTTTCGGATTTTCCCTGCCGGGAAGCGCTGGCTTTCTGCGAATTGCTGAGTTCTGACCCGGAAGTAGGGACTGAAGCCCGCGCCGCCGCCGAGAAAATATCCCGTCAGCTTAACCGAGCGCGGTGAGGAAATTTTGCATGGAAATGTCTTCTCCCCACATGCCGACATGAAAATGATGTTTCGAGGGAGCGGAAGATATTTTTAAGTCATGCGTTGAAAAAACTGTGAAAGGATCTGCGTCTCCGGGCGTATTATCTGATTGCCAGGGAATTTTCTGAACTTGAAGGCGTTATTTTAGCAACCGACTTCTGATAGTTGGAAACCTAAAGGAAAAAACATCGTCCTCTGTCACATACAATCCCTTCTAAAAGGAGGTCTCTTTTCCTACCAAAATGTGGCGGCATAATCCACTGCAGTATGGGTCGCAATCCCTTCTAAAAGGAGGTCTCTTTTCCTACGGGGGCGGGGCGTAAACCCCAGGCCCGGTGGCAAGTCGCAATCCCTTCTAAAAGGAGGTCTCTTTTCCTACAGAGCCGTAGGCTGGTGGTGGCGGAGTCCGGCGGGTCGCAATCCCTTCTAAAAGGAGGTCTCTTTTCCTACAAAGGTTAATGGAAGAGGAAATAGCAGAACTGGAGTCGCAATCCCTTCTAAAAGGAGGTCTCTTTTCCTACTTGACCCCTCTGACAAGAGGGGACAGGCGGGCTTCCGTCGCAATCCCTTCTAAAAGGAGGTCTCTTTTCCTACACTCGGTGAGGAGCAGGCCGAGTCCGGCCGGGTGTCGCAATCCCTTCTAAAAGGAGGTCTCTTTTCCTACGATATACACCAGTCGGTAGGGCTCGTCTGTGGGGGTCGCAATCCCTTCTAAAAGGAGGTCTCTTTTCCTACTCGGCCACTTGGAGGGAATTCCCCTGGTCTCCAGGAAGTCGCAATCCCTTCTAAAAGGAGGTCTCTTTTCCTACCTGGCCCTGTTCGGGGCTTTGTGCTCGCCCTGGACAGGTCGCAATCCCTTCTAAAAGGAGGTCTCTTTTCCTACCCCCAGGAACTGAAGGCCCTGGGGGAAAAACTGGGTCGCAATCCCTTCTAAAAGGAGGTCTCTTTTCCTACCCGAAGCAATTCGGGACCTGAAGAAGCTCTGGGGTCGCAATCCCTTCTAAAAGGAGGTCTCTTTTCCTACACGAAACCGGCGCTCCCTGCTTCCGAGTCCAGGTGGAGAGTCGCAATCCCTTCTAAAAGGAGGTCTCTTTTCCTACCTGGGGGGGGTTGAAGGCCTCCCGGCCTCGGAGGTCGCAATCCCTTCTAAAAGGAGGTCTCTTTTCCTACTGGGCCACAATCCAGACCCTCTCGCGCCGGTGCGTCGCAATCCCTTCTAAAAGGAGGTCTCTTTTCCTACTGATATAAAGATTTTTATCGATAGTTTTTCTGGTAGTCGCAATCCCTTCTAAAAGGAGGTCTCTTTTCCTACTTGATTTTATTTCTGACCCCCTGGAAGTAGCGGTCGCAATCCCTTCTAAAAGGAGGTCTCTTTTCCTACTTCCAAAAACGGGAAATACGGTAAATATTACAGGTCGCAATCCCTTCTAAAAGGAGGTCTCTTTTCCTACGAATCCCCGGTCTTAACAGGTATTCTCCAGGAAAAGTCGCAATCCCTTCTAAAAGGAGGTCTCTTTTCCTACTTGATTCGGTGCTCGAAGAGGTTCGCAGAAACAGGTCGCAATCCCTTCTAAAAGGAGGTCTCTTTTCCTACGGCGGGCAGGGTTTTCCAAGCCTTTGTCAGGGGCTGGGTCGCAATCCCTTCTAAAAGGAGGTCTCTTTTCCTACACGTGCGTTAAGTCAATTGGTTTTATCAATATCGAGTCGCAATCCCTTCTAAAAGGAGGTCTCTTTTCCTACTGTGGTGGCACTCAATACACTGTTTGGTGAGCTGGGGTCGCAATCCCTTCTAAAAGGAGGTCTCTTTTCCTACAAGAAAATGAGAAAGGAACTCCAGTTTGTGAGGGAGCACGTCGCAATCCCTTCTAAAAGGAGGTCTCTTTTCCTACCTGGGGTTTTCTTTTTGGTTAGCTCCCTGGTCTTCGAGTCGCAATCCCTTCTAAAAGGAGGTCTCTTTTCCTACGAATACATTATGTCGCAAAGTCGAAATTGTTTAGTCGCAATCCCTTCTAAAAGGAGGTCTCTTTTCCTACAGAGTTAAAGTAAGTATTAATGGGATAACTTATTAGTCGCAATCCCTTCTAAAAGGAGGTCTCTTTTCCTACTCACGGTGGAAATCAGGGAAAATCAAATCCCGGAGTCGCAATCCCTTCTAAAAGGAGGTCTCTTTTCTTACCCGGGGGCTTTTTTTATAGTTTCTTCCCTGGTCTTTGAGTCGCAATCCCTTCTAAAAGGAGGTCTCTTTTCCTACTGGGTTGAGTTTGAGGTTGATGAGTGGAACGACGTCGCAATCCCTTCTAAAAGGAGGTCTCTTTTCCTACCCCTGTGATGCAAAAAATATAAGACATAATGGGTCGCAATCCCTTCTAAAAGGAGGTCTCTTTTCCTACAGCACCATATGTAACAGATAATTCAAGCGGAGCAGTCGCAATCCCTTCTAAAAGGAGGTCTCTTTTCCTACGGAATCGTCTCCGGTTGTAATAACTGGCGGGTGGGAGTCGCAATCCCTTCTAAAAGGAGGTCTCTTTTCCTACAAATATCATCCTGAAATTAAAACCTGGAAGCTTGGTCGCAATCCCTTCTAAAAGGAGGTCTCTTTTCCTACACCTGCCGGAGGGGAAAAACGCGGAGGCTGGCTACGTCGCAATCCCTTCTAAAAGGAGGTCTCTTTTCCTACGATTCGAAAATAATAGAATCGCTACAACTTGAGGAGGTCGCAATCCCTTCTAAAAGGAGGTCTCTTTTCCTACGCCCCGGTTCAGGCCGGATCGGCTTTCCGAACCGGTCGCAATCCCTTCTAAAAGGAGGTCTCTTTTCCTACGTGGCCAGGGCGGCGAAGAAGCTTCCGGAGTACGCTGTCGCAATCCCTTCTAAAAGGAGGTCTCTTTTCCTACCTCGACCGGAGCGGAAAGGTATTTCAGTTTTTCGTCAGTCGCAATCCCTTCTAAAAGGAGGTCTCTTTTCCTACCCGGAACTGGCTGCCAAATTCTTGGCAGCCGCTGGTCGCAATCCCTTCTAAAAGGAGGTCTCTTTTCCTACAAGGAAATGGAAAAAGAAAAAAAATTTGATGCCTTGTCGCAATCCCTTCTAAAAGGAGGTCTCTTTTCCTACCCATTACTGGAAAGTTAGTATTTTCCAGGAATGGAAAAGTCGCAATCCCTTCTAAAAGGAGGTCTCTTTTCCTACATGGTAAGTTTTATAGAATTGAAAACCAATTTGTGCGGGTCGCAATCCCTTCTAAAAGGAGGTCTCTTTTCCTACCCTTACCTTGAGATGGGTCGGTTAGAGAAACTGGGGGTCGCAATCCCTTCTAAAAGGAGGTCTCTTTTCCTACGATTTTCAGCGCAGTAGGGTTTATTGCGCTCAATAGTCGCAATCCCTTCTAAAAGGAGGTCTCTTTTCCTACTCGCCGTCCGGCGGTTTATAGCAAGAAAGGAGGAGTCGCAATCCCTTCTAAAAGGAGGTCTCTTTTCCTACTAAAGATGAATTTTTAAAGCGTTTGTTTATTCTTGTCGCAATCCCTTCTAAAAGGAGGTCTCTTTTCCTACCAAAACAAGAATGATAATTATGAGTATTATAAAGGCCGGGTCGCAATCCCTTCTAAAAGGAGGTCTCTTTTCCTACCATGGAAAAATATCAAATAAGATTGGAGAATGGGTCGCAATCCCTTCTAAAAGGAGGTCTCTTTTCCTACTAGGAGATATAAGCAAGGAACGAGAAAACCAGGAGGTCGCAATCCCTTCTAAAAGGAGGTCTCTTTTCCTACTGGTTTAATTTTGTTAATACTGGTGATTTCATTTGCGGGTCGCAATCCCTTCTAAAAGGAGGTCTCTTTTCCTACGAAAAATTTATTTTTAACAATGTAATTGTGGGAAAGTCGCAATCCCTTCTAAAAGGAGGTCTCTTTTCCTACACAGGAGAAAGGTCTACCGGGTCAGAAGAATTGAGTCGCAATCCCTTCTAAAAGGAGGTCTCTTTTCCTACAAAAAACATAAAGCATAATGGGCGGCCCATCGCGGGGTCGCAATCCCTTCTAAAAGGAGGTCTCTTTTCCTACTCTAATAATTATTATCACAATTATTTTAATCCTTACAGTCGCAATCCCTTCTAAAAGGAGGTCTCTTTTCCTACGGTTTCCTGAACCACTATAGTGGCAGGTTGGAGAGGTCGCAATCCCTTCTAAAAGGAGGTCTCTTTTCCTACCTGGAGAGAAATTTTGAAAAGAATTTTGGGGCCCCCTCGTCGCAATCCCTTCTAAAAGGAGGTCTCTTTTCCTACTGGAGTAAAAAAATGACAAATATAATAATTATTTATCGTCGCAATCCCTTCTAAAAGGAGGTCTCTTTTCCTACAAGGAAATGGAAAAAGAAAAAAAATTTGATGCCTTGTCGCAATCCCTTCTAAAAGGAGGTCTCTTTTCCTACAGCGACGCCCTTGAGTACTTCAGGTTTATCGCTGGGTCGCAATCCCTTCTAAAAGGAGGTCTCTTTTCCTACTTATCGCCATGACGACATTTGGGTTGCGGGCATAGTCGCAATCCCTTCTAAAAGGAGGTCTCTTTTCCTACACAACGCCGCCAGCACAGGGCCAGTTTCGTGTTGATGTCGCAATCCCTTCTAAAAGGAGGTCTCTTTTCCTACGAAATCTTTCGGAATTACCCCCTCTTCATGGAGTCGCAATCCCTTCTAAAAGGAGGTCTCTTTTCCTACACATTATTATCGCTACGTGTGTGGTGGAGTCTTGTCGCAATCCCTTCTAAAAGGAGGTCTCTTTTCCTACTACCTACCTGGTGGTGTTTCGGGCCACTCGGTTGTGCGTCGCAATCCCTTCTAAAAGGAGGTCTCTTTTCCTACAGGTTGGGATGGAGGTGCGTTATGAAGTTGCACGTCGCAATCCCTTCTAAAAGGAGGTCTCTTTTCCTACCTACCGGCCTCTTTCAGGTCGTCGAGCGTGACTCGTCGCAATCCCTTCTAAAAGGAGGTCTCTTTTCCTACCCCAGAGAATAGAGGAAATATTTAACAGTTGAGTCGCAATCCCTTCTAAAAGGAGGTCTCTTTTCCTACACGGGGGACATGAGACTTTTGTAAGAAAGTCTCAGTCGCAATCCCTTCTAAAAGGAGGTCTCTTTTCCTACCTTCCTGGCCATGGACAAGGCCGGGAAGATTTACCAATTCTGTCGCAATCCCTTCTAAAAGGAGGTCTCTTTTCCTACTCGTTACCACGGTCGAGGAATAAAATGACCACGAAAGTCGCAATCCCTTCTAAAAGGAGGTCTCTTTTCCTACAAAAAAAGGAAAAATGGATTAAAATCACAGCTAAAAGTCGCAATCCCTTCTAAAAGGAGGTCTCTTTTCCTACTCTTGAAATGGCGGTTAAAAAATTTTTAGGAGAGGTCGCAATCCCTTCTAAAAGGAGGTCTCTTTTCCTACCAGGTTTCCTGAACCACTATAGTGGCAGGTTGGGATGTCGCAATCCCTTCTAAAAGGAGGTCTCTTTTCCTACCAAAAATGAATAACAGATTAATAGTGTTGTTTAAGTCGCAATCCCTTCTAAAAGGAGGTCTCTTTTCCTACAAGACGGAACAAACCGGAGGAAGGTCTACCGGGTCGTCGCAATCCCTTCTAAAAGGAGGTCTCTTTTCCTACAGGGCAGGGGGTTCACAATCCCCCCCAATGCCAGGAGTAGTCGCAATCCCTTCTAAAAGGAGGTCTCTTTTCCTACCAGGTTTCCTGAACCACTATAGTGGCAGGTTGGGATGTCGCAATCCCTTCTAAAAGGAGGTCTCTTTTCCTACCCCCCTGGAAGTAGCGAAGATAATTCGCTACTACCTGTCGCAATCCCTTCTAAAAGGAGGTCTCTTTTCCTACTTCCGCCGTGACGCAGACATCGTCACGGTGGAACTCGTCGCAATCCCTTCTAAAAGGAGGTCTCTTTTCCTACCTTCCACGTCGAGTATGCTGATGTGGAAGGAAAGTCGCAATCCCTTCTAAAAGGAGGTCTCTTTTCCTACATAAAGGATGTCCATTGGAGATACCCCGCCCTAAGTCGCAATCCCTTCTAAAAGGAGGTCTCTTTTCCTACCACTGCGTCGGGCAGGTGGGTTGAGTTTGATGTTGTGTCGCAATCCCTTCTAAAAGGAGGTCTCTTTTCCTACGGAAGGAAAGGGGGAGTTTCTCCTGTACAGGAAGGGTCGCAATCCCTTCTAAAAGGAGGTCTCTTTTCCTACCCGAGACCTCCGCGGCGAGTAGGCGAGCCACCCGCCCTGGTCGCAATCCCTTCTAAAAGGAGGTCTCTTTTCCTACCCCTATTCGAGCCCGTTCCCGTCGAACGCAAAAAGTCGCAATCCCTTCTAAAAGGAGGTCTCTTTTCCTACGCTGATGTGGAAGGAAAGGGGGAGTTTCTCCTGTACAGGTCGCAATCCCTTCTAAAAGGAGGTCTCTTTTCCTACCTGATGGAAGAGGAAAATTATTACCTCTTCTATGCGGGTCGCAATCCCTTCTAAAAGGAGGTCTCTTTTCCTACGCGGTCGTCCACGTATCGGGCGGACGGTGGTGGGGTCGCAATCCCTTCTAAAAGGAGGTCTCTTTTCCTACACGCCTCCTGAAAGAAGAGCAATGAACCAGGTGAGCCGTCGCAATCCCTTCTAAAAGGAGGTCTCTTTTCCTACGGTAATAGTAAAGAATGCCACTCTCCACAAGTCGCAATCCCTTCTAAAAGGAGGTCTCTTTTCCTACTGGCGGAAGACTCCACTTACCTAACCTATTATCTCCGTCGCAATCCCTTCTAAAAGGAGGTCTCTTTTCCTACTTGAAGCGGCCAGGGAGAGAGATGACCTGTTAGTCCCGGTCGCAATCCCTTCTAAAAGGAGGTCTCTTTTCCTACTAGTGGTCGAGGAGGCCGGGGTGCGTGATATTACCCCGGTCGCAATCCCTTCTAAAAGGAGGTCTCTTTTCCTACGGAACCCCGACGCATTTAAGGAGGTTACCCAGTCGCAATCCCTTCTAAAAGGAGGTCTCTTTTCCTACGTTCAGGAGATTGAGAAAAACATATTCCGGGTGGGTCGCAATCCCTTCTAAAAGGAGGTCTCTTTTCCTACCCCATAAAACCACCACCTGGGTGGTGGTCTCCTGACGTCGCAATCCCTTCTAAAAGGAGGTCTCTTTTCCTACAAGAGGCCGCCCGTCGGATTGCGGCGGGCGACGTTGCTGTCGCAATCCCTTCTAAAAGGAGGTCTCTTTTCCTACGCACGGTACTACGAAGCCATACGCCTCCTGTGGGACGGGTCGCAATCCCTTCTAAAAGGAGGTCTCTTTTCCTACTTGAAAAACCTTGTTGGATAAGGGGGGGCGAAATGAGGTCGCAATCCCTTCTAAAAGGAGGTCTCTTTTCCTACAAAGAGAGGCTGGCACGAAATTTCGAAAGAAATGTCGCAATCCCTTCTAAAAGGAGGTCTCTTTTCCTACCTTCGCCCGCGTTGACAAGCGGGCAAT
This sequence comes from Candidatus Saccharicenans sp., assembly GCA_030017715.1. GTDB lineage: Bacteria > Acidobacteriota > Aminicenantia > Aminicenantales > Saccharicenantaceae > Saccharicenans. Next base: position 226,685 of record JASEIU010000001.1, read on the forward strand.
GGGGCGCCTGGTCGCAATCCCTTCTAAAAGGAGGTCTCTTTTCCTACCCGGCGATTTATAGCAAGGAGGGAAAAATGAGAGAAGTCGCAATCCCTTCTAAAAGGAGGTCTCTTTTCCTACTTCCTCCTCTACCGAAAGGTTGTGGATTCCCGTCGCAATCCCTTCTAAAAGGAGGTCTCTTTTCCTACCTACCGGTTAGGATGATAGCTGACCGCATCAGGTGGGGTCGCAATCCCTTCTAAAAGGAGGTCTCTTTTCCTACGAAACAGCTTATTTATGGAAAGTAAAAAAAGAAAAAAAGTCGCAATCCCTTCTAAAAGGAGGTCTCTTTTCCTACCGCAAGGTCTTGTAAATTGATAAATATCAACAAGCTGCAAGACAGTTTGTCAGAAATTTTACTCCACTGCTCACTTAGCAGAGAAATATTTCCGAAACGTTTCTTAACTTTAATGTTTCCCCCAGCCAATTTTATCATTCTTTCTCTCCTGACAGCTTACATATTATCTCAAACAATGCTTTCCTTCAAGATAAAATGCTCTATCTCATGACGACTTTGGCTACTCTTATGTTTTGTGGTCATCATATGTTAATTTTTTGTTGTTAATTGAAGATTTACAAACCATATGCTTATTATTTAAGGTGAAGGAAAACTCCTGGAGGCAATATTTCGTTGTTTCCAAGGGCAACTGTTTTAAATTCGCCTAAAACCGGATAAATTCTAACATCATCAGTACAGGGATCTATCATTCCCTTAAGTTCAGAAATTATTTCTTTTAGTTCTTCTTTATTTAAGATGCAGAAGAAAACGGATTTTTGTAGGTGCAGTCCTTTTCCTTTTAAATAGCGGCAGATTCTGGTAAGCCGTCTGTCTTCTGTGATGTCATAGGCGATTACATAGGGCTGTTTCATGATCTTAACTCCCTGAGCAGTGCGAAAAAGTCGTCGATAATAAGGTCCACGATATCAGATAATTTGGCCTTTTTATTTTCAAAACGATGGACGATATTATGGAAGCCTTCCTCTAGCAGAATGAAATTATTAGACGATTCTTCCTCAACTAACTCTTTCCAGTTTTTCTGTTTGAAAAACAGAAGGCTATCTTCATCCGCTCTAACTTCCATAATGAACATCATATCAAGTAGAAAACCATAGTTAGCCCGTCTAAAATAACCGCCCAGATGGATATCAAGTCCCGCTTTGAGTATTTTATTGGCTAAAAAATTTCTGAGTAAGATTTCGATTTGGTTCTTAACAACCATCCAGAGCTGCAGACTGAGGGGTCGCATTTCTTTTAACCAGCACTGATAATCACCCTCACCAATTTCGTTTTTCAATTTGATCTGCGGTGAAAAGCGGCGGATTACAGCCATCTGTTGGAGCATTTTCTGGGTGTTAAGCCACTTTATGTACCTCATCATGTTCTCTGCACTTTTCAGGATTATTCTTTGCTCACGATAGTGAAAAGCAAGGCAATGGTTATAGGGAAGAAAAAGTGCATCCTGATGACCATCTTTTTCCATTAGGCTGATGGCTACATTATGTCTGGCCAAAAAGAAAACTGCCTGACTATCTATGATCACTCGTCCTCTCACCAGAACAGTATCAAGTTCACTGATCAGCAGACTGCGAATTTTGGTATTTGGGTCTGCTATGATAAGATGAGTTCCATCAGTAGTCAAAAAGGTTTGGTCTTTGGTATTAACATACAGAGATTTCATCTTGCATTACCCACCTGGCCAAAGCTCGAACTTTTTCCGCCCATTGGGCTCTATTAACCCTGGCCCAGTTTTCGTAATATTCAAAAAATATTTTCCTTGAGTTCTTTTTTAAATAGCATGCCTGGAGTCCCTGTTCCTTATGATAGGAAAAGTTGGTTTCTTTGAGCTGTCGTTCTCTGATAAGATTGAAAACCATTTTGTCTATGTCAGGTCTAAAAGGTTCGGATAAGTCGCAGGCCAGCGATTCTCTTCCATATTCAAATTGATGTAAAAAACCAATTGTTGGGTCGAATCCAGCTAGTTCAATTTCTCTGACAATCTCGAAATGCAGCAGAGTATAGCCGAGCGAGAGCAAGGAATTGACGGGGTCTCGAGGCGGACGGCGGTTACGACCATGGAAGTTTAGAGAAGCAGGAAAAACAAAACTCAACGCATGAAAATAACTGGCTGCCGCGCTTCCTTCAAGCCCGAGTAGCGATTCCAGATCTGATTGAAGGGGGATGGAATCCAGAATTTGTGAGATGGTGGTTATAGCTTTTATCAGTTCGTATTTGGCTCCAGGATTATAATCGATAAGTGAAGTCAGCAAGTCCTTTTGTTTTTCCAGCTTGAATTTTATCAAGTCCTTGGCGATGGTCTGGGCAACTGGGCTGAGTGACTTTTCATACTGTCTGAGTCTGAGCAAACCGTTGCGATGCAGACGTCCGTGCAATCTTCCACGAAAAGCCAGGTTGCGGCCAGAAAGGAAGACACAGGAGATGTTACTCTGAGCGAGGCGATGAAAAATAATGGTTTCAATTTTCATGTTGCCAATTATGATGACTCGTTCAAGCGGATTAAGCGGAACCGTTCCCTTTCTATTGCCATTCTCAAAAAAAACCAAGCAGTTGCCTTCGATTCTAATTTCAGAGTCTTTTTGGTCAATGTAAAGTGTACCCATTGTTTTCTCCTAGCCTATGTAAAAATAAGCCGGGTCTTTGGGAGGAACACCGATGCCCAGGGATTGAATCTTCCGGCGAAAATCAAATTGAAATATATGAACACGATCACAGCTTTCGTCTATGATAAGGGTTATTTCTTCAATGATTTCTTTGAGTTCACCTTCGGTCAAAAAACATTCATAAACGGATTTCTGATTTCCTGTACTGTATCCCCTGAGCAGTTTCCTGAGACGATTTAATCGATTATCGTCGCAGATATCATAGGCGATAATATAAAGTGGCCGGGCAGCCATTTTGATGACCTCATGCCTCTCATTTAAAAGTTAAGAATTTCAGAAGTAAATATCCAGCACAGAAACGTTTCTGAAATGTTTCTTTCAGGCTAAGGCGATACTGGGTGAAAAAGAATAGGGGTCATAAAATGATAAAGGCAAGAAGGATGCAAGTATGGGGTTCAATCCCTTCTAAAAGGAGGTCTCTTTTTCTCGGAGGGGAAAAACAGGGAGGGAAAAAATGAATAAAAGTTCAATCCCTTCTAAAAGGAGGTCTCTTTTTCTCCTGTCCGTCTTGTAACTTTTTATTTATCAACAGGATAGAGGGCTCTTTAGCAAGATCTTCGGGTTTTTGTTTTCTGAGTAGAGAAACATTTCGGAAACATTTCTGCAACCTTAACATTGATCTCCTCAGCATAAAAAGTTTATTTTTAATACTCGTAATAATACGAATATTTCAAGCTTATTTTATTCTATTTATCATCAAATATTTACCCAACCCGAAAGAAGTGCCTTTTCCCACGTGAAGAATTTCTCCGGCCTTAAGCAGTGGCCAAAAATTTTCCAAAGGGCCAGTATAGGTAATAACTCCTTTCAACCCGCCAAGCTTCATTTTAGTCTTTTGGCGGTTAGAATATCTCTCCCAGTCATGCCAGGCTAAACAGTTTGACTCGATGGACACCTTCTTGGCTTCGTCAATAAGTTTTTTATGGTCCCAAGCAGGAGGATTTCCGTCTCCATGAAAATAATTTAATAACATTAATCTTCGTAAAATATTTGTGATCAGAATAAAAAAGTCCAACCTGGTAACGCTATCTCTATTATATTTAATCCTTACGGGGGTCCTGAACTCCAGTGTTAACTTCGTCTCTTTTATGTTTATATATTCATAATCTTCTGGTATGGTCAGTTCACTAAAATCGCCAGGCAGAAATTCTTTAGTGTCACTCCTGTAGACCTCATTTTGGCCGGCAGTTACTCTATCTAGTTTGAACCTCTTTTTACCCTGGCCGATTCCTATCTCTCCAAATCTTTCGAAAGCCAGCAAAAAATAGGGGAGGTATTTAATTGCCTGTCCGATAAGAATAAGCTTAAACTCAAGGCTTTCGCCCTGTTGATAAAGTTTTCTGGCCTCTTCGGGCGGTTCGATTATGAAGGGATGGGGGATGGTCTCATATTTCCCGAAATGAGCCAGTTCAATCTCTCTGGCCGGAATAGATTCGAAGAGGTAGGCATAAGCGCATTCGCTCCTGAGAGTACATTCAGAGCAAGTTTTGCCTTTGTAAAGGCAAATTGTCCGTTTTAAGGCATTGCCAAAGCCACCTCGTAAAGCGGAACCTTTATAGGCCGGGAGCTGGCAGGGTTCTAAAAATTGGATGGTAAATTTATAAATCTGGAATCGTAGAATCATTTCAATCGCCCTTGTCGTTTGTGTTGTCTAGAGAGATGATTATACTAACTTGAGCCGCATCTTTGTTATTTTTATTCAGACTCAAATCTTTATCTCATTAAAGAGATGTCTTTTATTGTGTCAATTTCAGGTTAAAATGGGTCATGATTGAAAATAATTAACTCTCCTGTTACGGGCGAACTATAACTAAGTTTTTTAGCCCTTCCGTGGAGAGCATGGGCGATCTTTAAGTACAGCCAGATGGGTGCAGCTCCTTTTATGACTACCTCATTCCCTTCTCCGGCCAGCTCGAGAGCTTTCTCAATATATTTTTCGCAGTCGCTGATTTTAGCTCGGTCCTGATAAAGGCTGGAGACATCAATCGTTATTTTCATTGGCCATTTCTCTGCTAAATTTGAGTAGAAAGTCTTCAGCTTCTTTAATTAAAGCCTGAATTTTGTTTCTAGCTCTTTCAGGATTTATATCATGTGCATTTCTTCTCATCAAAGCATGAGCAGTTTCATTTCTTTTTTGAGCGATCTTATCCCAGAGCTTACACAGTTCATTTCTCGGCTCTTTTCTTGATTCGTTTAATTCATTCTCTATTCTTTCTCTGGTAGAGTTATCATAGAAGTCTAGATTTTTCTTCTGGCAAACATAGGTAATAATCGTCTCTCGCAGGACCAGAAGAGCCTGGCTCGGATGTCGGTTCTCATTATACCACTTTGCAATTTCCAGTTGAGCTTTCCATTCAGGCTTTATTTTGAACCGGGTGGCTAATGCCTGCAGACGGCCTTTTAGGAATAATAGAGGTTTGAAGTGCTGCCCGGCCTCTTGAAACAGAATATCATCTTGCAGAAGCGAGTCAAGGTTCTCGGCGATCGCCGAGAGCTGAGGGATATAGGTCATCTCGGTTATATCAGTGAGCCTGTCCAAGACCTTTTTTATTTCTCTTAGAGATTTAGGAAATTGATTTCTTAAGATATTTTCTTTTCTTTCGAGCAACCGGGAAAAGTCTTTTAAGTCACCATATTTTTCGAGTGAATTGAGGCTGTCTATCACGTCCAGCATCTCTAGAAGAGGAGCCAGGTCGACAATCCGGCTTTCTTTGGTCTGTTTGTCCAGAAAACCATAAAAAATATTGCGAATTTCTGTCTGCTTTTTAATAAAGCAAAGGAACTTAGAAAACAAGACTACAAAGAAGGGAATTGAGCGAAAACAATGAGTGATGTCAAAAATTATCTCGGTGTTTTCTATCATAATTCCTTCTGCTATAGAGCTGAATATCTGCCAAAGTTCATTTTCATTGCGACCGGAAGGGATTTCTATCTTCTGGTAATTCAGGCCTTCTAGTAAATTCCATTTTGATTCTTTCGTGCCGATGACATATATGCTTTCCGGATGAAATGTCTCTATAATGGGATTGATGGACAGGCGCGCTTTGAACTGCTTGCCGTCAATCAAGTAATTAACTTCTTCGTAATCGCCGCTACCTATGAAGCTTATCAGTGTTAATTTTTTTGGTTTCTTTATATTATCCTGGTACATTAAACCTTCCTTTCAAGAAAATATGCTCTTTGATCAAAGCTAAGCCTTAAGAATTTCCAGTCTGGCAAATCCCATTTCAATGTCCCGACCATCTTTAATTCTTTTTCTTGTCCTGGGTGGCCTGACTCTCCGGAGATATTCGCTAATTTGAAGTTCTTCGGCAGCAATAAGGAAAGAAACAGCATAGCGGGAAGATCCCTGGCCAAGACGAATCAGATAGGGATTCTCAGATTGCTGGAGGTTTTCTTTGTGGGCGACTTTTTTGTAGAAATCGTCGCAGATTTCCAGAATTTGCTTTTCTGAGAATCGGCATCTGTTTTTTTTCAGGTCGAACTCAAATACGGTTTCAGGCCTGAGTGTTTCATACATAATTGGAATCGGTCGAGAACTTCTGGCCCCAACGACATGACAGATATCAGCCTTCAGGCATTCCTGCGGCTTTTTAAGGGCAGTGTCGGAAACCGAGAATAGGCTCAGAAATCTCATTTTTTCAGGTGGGGGGTTTTCTGAAAGATTTTTATAGCACCTGTCAAGAAGGTCATCGTAAGCTCTTTTAGCCACTGATTTATCCTTTGAAGTAAGTAGCGAAGAAATTTTGCTCCTTTCCTTTTCTTCAAGAAGAGCCCTGTAGAGCAGGGCAGACAAAATGGCTCCTTTGATGGAGCTTCCCGGTATGTAAACCCGGCCCCCACTTTTTATGAAGGCCTTGAGATTGACTTTATTTGCTGCTCTGAAATCGGGACTGGTCGGAATACTATACAAAACATGGCGATTGAGCAGTTTATGATCCGGAATGATTTCTCCCAGATAACGTGATGAAGCGGCCTTATCGACAAAGGTCTGCTCAAATTTCTTAAAATCTGAATCGCGAATGAGAGAGTTGAGATTCACCACTTTAAGCTCGTTGGTAACCTTATCTATGAAATATTCAGAGGGAGATAGCTCCACTCCCGAAGAGATGTGAACCGGAGTGAGGATTTTTAGCTTGATCTTCATGTTGCCTCCAGTTTACACGGTAGTGTAAATAAATAGCCGTAACGATAAACACGATGGGGAAGTGGCGGGGTTTCAGGAGTGACGTCGGCCAGAGTCCCGACTCTTTTGACGTTGTTCAGAAGCACTGACCCCTCTTTCAATACCCGAATAGAGCGGCGACGGAGGGAGCGATTCACAGGTGAAAATACATAGCCCCTTCTTTCCTCGAGCTCGTAGAAGCTTTTTTCAAGCCCGCTCAGTTCTGAGGGGTGCGGGAAGTAAACAGAAAGAGCGTAAAGGCCATCGGGATTTTCGATTTCTGGTATTTCGGGAACGAAGAATTCTGGTTGATAGAAAAGTCCTTTTCCACAGGTGCGATCTCCTCCTATACCCTCATCAGCCAGCAGTCGGAAGAGAGCTTTCAGGGTGTTTTCCCAGGCCTGGTCATTAATTTTTATCAACAGAAAGAGGCCACAATCCTTCGAATAGGTGACCTGGCCGAAATGAAAGTAATTTTCTCCGGGATGATTGGTCAGAGGGTTAAGAGCTATCCTGGGGACATCTTCTACCTTATAAATCTCATCCGGTTGATTAAGTAGCTCATCAAGCGCGGTCTGGCTGTTCTGTTTATTTCGGGGTTTCTGTTGAATGGGAGGAAAGGTTTTTAGATCAATCGAAGTTTCTACCTCATCAATGAGGTTAGAGAGTTTCTCTCCATTCAGCAGACGCCGGAGGAGGTTGAAATTCACATATTTTATTTTTTTCAACTTTTTAATCAGCTCAAGGTCAAGGTCAGCCGGAATAACCTGATTGGCCGGCAGGGGGAAGAACAGGTCGTTTTCCTTGTAAGGGAAAGCCGAGCTGATCAGGAAGGGCGGATCTGGGTTGGGGCGTTCTGGAAAAAATTTTTTCATGAAATCATCGAGGCTTCCATAGAGCAGCAGATAACAATGGCAGAGAGCTGAAAAAAGAGTGTCAGAGTGAACAAAAGGCAGCGAACCTTCCAGCCAGTTTTCTCTCTGACCCAGATGGAGAGAGCTTTTCGGTTTGAGCTTAATTCCCAGGTATTTCATGGCCTTCAGCCCAGTTTTTGCAGGAGTTTGTCAAAATTTTTGACGATTTCCTGAGCGGTCGTGCCGAGGTCTCCGTTGAGGATTCTTTCTGGACGCAAAGCTATGTTTCCGTTTTCATAATCTTCTTTGCGATTCCAAAAGACTCTGATGTTGCTGAAACGAACCCGGCCATAACCGCGGGAACCCATACCGCCGAGATAATCGTGCTCGAGAAGCTCGATGGCTTCAAATACGTGTTTAAGCAGTTTTTTGTCTTCCTCTTCAAACACATTGTAGATGAGCTCTGCGTCCTTGAAGCGAGCGCCGGCCGGAACTCTTTCAACTTCGCGAAAGCTTCCGTGACGGGCAGTACCTTTTATTCTGTCGATGGCCGTTTCATATTTTGCTTCTGTGTATTCAAGTTCAAGGTTCGCTTTCATCTCATTAGTTATACTGGATTCATCAAGGTAACAATCGCTAACATAAAGACGGGTAAGTGTGGGGATGTTCATTTTGTTATCGCCGGCGATGCCCCACACCTTGCATACGGGACAGGATTTGTATTTAATCTCTTCTTTGCATCTATGATCTGATATAGGACCGTTGGGTGGGTTGTTCCAGAAACCGGGATTGGTGGCAGCAATTTTCTTCTCAGCCAGAGAACGCAGCTTGCCTTTGAGAGAGGAACCAGGGATGTAGGGCTTTCCCCATGGGTCAGTAATCACGTTGAGGTCGATCCCACCGATTTTTAAACCACTCTTGGAACCCCCTATTCTCATTCCCGTCAGGACCTCTATTTCAGCTCCAATTATAATCTTACCGAGAAGCCCGAAATTAATTGCTTTATTGTTGTTCATCATTTCTATCCTCCTTGATTTTCTCGTGATATTTATGATAGGCAACTATGGCCTCCACAAAGTTTTTAAACATATAAAAATTATCTTTGTTGGTCTTTTTTATCGCAGTTTCGAGCAGTTCGCGAAAATCTTTGACTCTCCCCTTATGACGCCCAGCGGCATAAGCCAGTTTGGGTCTTAATAGTTGAAGCTGTCTGGCGTCGAATTGTTTCATTTTCTGAATTTCTCCAAGAATTGTTCTGATCTGAGATGTGCTTAGTTTTTCTTGATCTTTTCCCTTGAGGAAACCTTTGGCTAGCTCAGATGCATATTCATTCATCTCCTTAGCGTCGCCATTAAGAATCCTTTCAATTCGCTGTTCGTCTGGCTTAAACCCGGCGGCGGAGCTGTCGCCCCTTCCTCCAGCGCCTCCCTGATAATTTTGACCCTGTCGATTAAAGTTCATATTGTCCTCCTATTCAGGCTTTTCTTGTAAGATAGTCCGCCACTCTGGTGGCGATATTAAGGTAAGGATAGATTTCATAATTGGTTACTACCATGTTGACCAATTTGTGAATTTTTTGGGTCAGGAGATCATCTCGACCCAATCGAACTGAAAGTTTTCCGATAGCGTAATGCAGGCGCCAGATTCTTTCTATCAGGATTTTATTCCTTGCCTTAAATTCTTTTTCCTGGTAGATGCTGTAAAGGATGTTTAACAGAGAGCGATGTATTTTCTTCTCATCTTGACCGTCTCCTTTGAGCAGTTCTTCCGTTAGCTCATATATTTCTTTTATTTTATGATAGGCAGACCAGGGCACGGGAGTTTCGAACAACGTCAAACGATTTCTTCCGCTGCCTTTGGAAAGCTCCACGGCTTCTCCCACCTTATCTGCTGCCTGATAGATGGGAAACTTCTTCGAGGGTGCATAATATATACCAGCGGATAAGGTTAGACGGTTACAGGTAAATTTTCTGAAATCCTGGTAGATTATCCAAGCCAGCTCATGAAGATCTGACCAGGGACCTATCAGGAATAGGTCGTCACCGCCAGAGTAAGCGATGTATATGTTGGCCGCAATTTGACGGGTTTCCGGACGGCTGTAGTCAGCAGATTTTTCGATCGATTTGATCTGGCTAAGCCGTCCCCCGAAATAAGCGGAGAGCATAAAACTTAACATTGAGATTCGGGAAATGGTTTTATTTTCTCCGAGCCCTTCTTTGAAGAGCCAGCCGAGGTTATCGACATCAGCCTTTAGAACGCCCCATTTTTCTATTCCCTTTGCTTCTTCGGCCATTTTTTCCAGAGTTAGAATTATTCCATCCGGGGAATATGTTTTATTCGGGAGGAAGTAAAACCCACTGGTCCGTCCGGCAAAATCTGTAGAATTCAGTAAAAGAGCTCCCGGAAGATATCTGCTGTCTCCATCACTCCGGTCCTGGTATCTAGTGAATCTGGCTTCATATCCCAGCGCTGCTATCACCTCGTAGCAGTTGTTGAGGTTTTTCTGTTCTTCTGCTTGTTTAACAGACTTTACCACCAGAACTTCTGCGTCTTTCATTTTTGTTGCCAGGTCGATCAGGCTGGTGCAGAAGGTGCAGATTTCTATTTCCTTGCCGGTCAGTTCCTGGCCACAGATGCTACAGCCCTTTTTTTCTCCCCCCTCATCAAATGGGCCAAAAATCTTTTCGTGCATGGATTGGCCGGCAGACAGATCAAGGAGTGAAGCAAATTTCCTTTTTTTGTTTTCATTGAGTCGGGTGCTTAGAGCATGCCAGCACTCGGCAAAATTTTCAATAAAATTAAGATAATTAACTTCCCACCAGGACAGCACGATGGAGAGTTTGCCCCGATGAGCAGCGAGCAGTATGGAATCAAATTTTTTCTGGATGGCTTTAAGCTTCTGCTCAAAATCATTCAGAGCCGGAATCAGAAGATAAAAATTCCCGCCTCCACAGTAAAGAAGGTTGGTTTCGGGCAGGTCAAATTCTTTAAGGATGCTTCTGGCCAGAACTTCCGAAATAAGCTGTATATAGAAGGAACGCGCTCGCAGCCCTTTCAGAGCTTTTTCGGAGGTAACCTCGTAGAGAAATGACTGGATTCCTGAGATATCTCCGCCTACCAGAGCGATATCGGCCCTGCTTAATACATCAGGAGTCTGCAGGCTGCTTTTATCTCTTTTTGCCTGGTTATAGCTGGAAATTTTTTCCAGCAGGGTTTCTATATCCTGCTGCCCGAGACGACCGGTCTGGATTAACCGATACAGACAGGCGGTTATGGCCGCAGTAGTCTTAAGATGATGGAATAGCGAGATGTCTGCCTTTTCTTTAAAGGCGGCCGAGGGAATAGTCAGAAGATATTTCTGAAGCAAATAATAAAGCTGGGTAAGATAATTGTCATCAGTCCTCAGTCTTTTAAGCTCTGTGATAAAATCCTGCCAGAGCATTTGGTAATCCCGGCTGGCAAAAGCCTCTTCTTTTCGCACTACTGGAAAGAGGTTTTCCATTTTATCATCCAGCGGGGATAGCGGTATAAAATAATCATCCGGATTATTGCTGGCTGCCCCTTCCTGGCCGCTGGAGTTTTCTTTTGACATGTTGACAGGGCAGGTTTTGAGCTGGCTGAAAATCGAGAGCAGGGGCTCTGTTCGAGAATCGGTTTGCATATCGTCTTCCAATTCGATTCTTTCCCCGGAAGAAAGCCAGTCGGCCAGGGTTATAAGGCTGGCCAGGAGTTTATGGCGCTCATTACTGGCGTTTGCAGGAATATGATGAAGGGCGGCCAGATGACAGGCGTTATCCAGTTGGCGGGGCAGATATTCCCGGGAAAATTTCTCCGTCAGCGCAGCATGATAATATTTGTACCTGGGTTGATATTCGCTGCCGGTATTCCGGGTGTAGGTTTGAAGAGCAAATCCATCTCTTTCATCGGATGGTATGAGCTTGCCTCCGGCTCTTAAATAGAACTTGCCAAGGTCGTGCAGAAATGAAGCGAATATAAGTTCTTCGAATTCAGTAAGCTTGTTCATTGTTCCTTCCTTCATTTTTTATCATTACTTCTATAATTCAGTCGCCCCTCCGAATCAAGTGAAGAAACGTTTCGGAAACGTTTCTGTTCGGCCTAATAGGCATTAAAGCGCGCATCTTTTAATCTATATAAATTTTATTTTTATCTATTTTTAGACCATACCGGGTTCCGGCATATTGCCGCTGGCTTGTTATTTTGCACAGGGAAGCCAGAGTTTCGTCTCCAAGCTGGCTTTCAATCTGTCTATTTATCTTACTGATGTATTGTCTTATTACTTCAGTCGGAATACCTGCTTTCCAGCGCGAGATGAAAGCAGTCCAGCGGAATTCCTGTCCTCCTATAATTTTTAAAAATTCTGATTTCAAGGAGTTGAGTTTAGCCGGCGCGAATAGCTCGGAAGTTTCAGCATAGCAAGCAGTACAATCCAGGCAGAATTTTTTTTCTGGACATTGACAATTATGAGTTTTCTGTTTCAGGAAGGCTGTATATATAAACAACAAAGTTGGGGTTAACTGGAAAAAAGAACCCCACACCTCAAGTCGTCTTGTGGACAGCTTGGCTTTTATTTCAGGTTGCAGAAGTGAAAGCTCTATCTCAGTCTGACTTTCAGCTACCAGTTCTTTGAAAGATGCTGATTTGAGCTGAATTTTCTTGCCCAGCCGGATAAAAGGAAGGTCGATCAGGTGGATTTGAGCCTTATCTGTTGGCAGACTTAAAGTCTGTCCTTTGGTATTTATAACAGTTAAAAAACGATTTTTTTTCGACTTATAAAAGAAATCAGGATGGGATTCAAATTCAGGCGGCGAAACTATGACATGATACAATTTATCCCAGGGCCGGCCGAAAAGTTGCAGGGCTGCCCCCAGGTAAAAACTCATTGTTTTTCTGCCCCCGGCTAAAGAACAGTGTAAGCGCAGTCTGTTGTTGCTGGCTTTTTCCCGGACGAATGAGGTTATTAGCTCAGCCATGGACTCATTGTCTTCTGTGGTCTTGATGTCGTCTATTTCTTCACCAGTGGCATTTCTTGGGATTAGAAAATTATCTTCCTTCAAAGATACCGGAACAATATTGTATTCATCGAACAAAGAAGCGAGAATATTTCGTTGAATCAGGGCTTTTCTGATTATGTCACGGCCGGCGGTGGTGGTAATAATATAAATTTGATCGGGATAGACTGGTTTCTTCAAGGTGGCCAGAGCATAAATAGTTTCTGTGATTATCTGGGGTGACCCCCCTGCCACGAAGATTAAAATTTCTTCAAAATTCTTCATTTGAAGATGAGTAATATATATACAAAGTAAGGTTCTTAGTCAATAAAAATAGAAACGGGGGACACAATATCCATTTCCCAATTTCTCTGGAGGATTTCATGACTCAGGCCCCTTCGCAGAAACCGAGTGACGGATTGACACAATATCTACTTCCTGATTTGTCTGCTCGATTGCCTGACTCTGGATACTTGAGAGACGGATATTGGCAACCGGTTGAAGGTTCATAAAGTAGATAGGCTTGTGGTTTCCTGAGGACCCGGCTGTGAGGAAGCAAACGAGAAATACATAAGGCGAGCCTTCGCGGTGGCCTGCTTCGTTAAAACAAATCAAGAGCTTTTCCCGGCTTTTTATCGAGTAACAGGGCCAGGCGCAGGCAACAAATCAGGTAACATTAATCCGGACATTAGCCGGACATTACGGGTTTTCGAGTTTCCGAAAATATCAATCGGCCAGCCCGGGTTTTTAATTTGCCAAAAATAAAAATCGGCCAGGCAGAGTTTTCGAACATTCATGCCTTATGAGCAAAAATTGGGGAATTAGTATTGTGTCCCCCGTTTTAAGCTCTTCTGGTCTAATTTTTATCCCTTAATTTTTAGGGAGCGGAAGACCAGGAACAAGCCCACAGCTGCCAGACCCGCAAGACTCAGCAGGTATGAAGGATGAGCAAATACTTTAAGGAAGCCAACTTCAGCAAAAGCTAACGTGGCAAAGACTATTCCGATGATGGCTTCACCGGCTATCAGCCCTGAGGCCAGCAGTGTGCCCTGATTGCCGATCCTTTCTTTCTGCTCGGCGGGAAGCTTTCTGGCTTCAATCTGCTTTTCCAGGAGAGCTCTGAAAACCCCGCCCAAGAATATGGCAAATGAAGTATCGATCGGTAGATACATCCCGACGGCTATAAGCATCGGGCTTTTGACCTGCATCAGAATGAAAGCAAACCCCATGAACATGCCGGCTAAAATCAGAATCCACTCAGTCTTCCTTTCAAAGATGCCGCGGGCGACAGCAGCCATCAGGCTGGCCTGGGGGGCGGGGATTTTCTCGCCGCCAAAACCGGCGCTGGTTTTCAGGATTTCATTCTGGTATTCGGGGGGCAGGCTTTTTATTTCCTCAAGGTTGTAAGTTCTCGCTTCGATATCCTTTATTCTCCCGTCGTAGGCTATTTCGGTTATGCCGGCTTTTTCCAGTTCGCCGATTTTTGCCGCCACCGTCTGCTTGATATTTCCGAGATGCAGCACCGATAGCACGAAGAACATCACCAGCGCTGCTACGGTCACACCGAAGACGTCGCCGAGCTGCATCTTCCATGGGGTGCAGCCGAGAATGTGTCCGGCTTTTAAGTCCTGCATCATCTCGCCGGCCACAGAAACCGAAACGCAGGTAAAAGCTGCCACGATCAGGACGGCCGAGATTCCGCTGGCGCCGTGCAGCCCCATCAGGACCATGATGAAAGCCACTATGATGAGGACGGAAACAGTGAGACCGCTGGTCGGATTGCTGCTGACGCCGATTATTCCTACCAGATAACCGGAAACGGCGGCGAAAACAAACCCCAGAATTAACATCAACAGCACCGCCACCAGAGAGGCAGGCAAACTCTGGGCGTAACGCTGGAAGATGAAAAACACCAGGACTGAGATGGCTGTGGCGGCCATCAGGGCCCATCTGAGGTTGATGTCCTGGTCGGTTCGAGGAAGCAATTGAGTTTCGGCCTGGCTTCTTTTTGTCACCATGGCTAAGGAACGGGCGATTCCCTGAGCCAGGCTTTTTCTCATCTTGAAGAGAGTATAGAAGGCGCCTACCAGCATCCCGCCGATCGCAATGTAGCGGACATAATCGCGCCAGACCCGGGTGATTTCCGCCGTCCAGTCGGTTATAGCTCCGAGGTCCTGGTAGTTAAAGTAGAAGGCCAGGATCGGCGCCAGCAAACCCCAGGCTAAGACGCCGCCGCTAAAATTTATAGAAGCCAGCCGGGGTCCGATGATAAAGCCCACACCCAGGAAGGCCGGGCTGGCTTCAGGTCCCCGGAACAGCAATTTAGCTTTACCCACTGAAGCCAGGCGCTGCCATTTCAGGGCGATGAATTTGAATTCAGTAAGGCAGGTAAAAAGCGCGCCGATAGCCATGCCCGAAAGCAGCAGCCCTGTTCCTCTGGCACCCTTCTGTCCGGCCTTGTGGATTTCTGAAGCGGCTACGGATTCCGGGAAGGGAAGTTCCGGGTCGTTGACCAGAATCCTTCTGGTGATGGTGACAAACATAATGCCCAGCACAGCGCCAAGGATCAATATTAAAGTTGCTACCAGATAGTTCTGGATGCTGTAAAAAGGAAGCCAGATGCCTGTGATGAAAAAGGCGGGCAGCGTAAATATGGCACCTGAAGCGACGTTGCCGCCGATTGAGCCAATCGTTCTGGCAGCATTCTCTTCCAGGATCGTTCCCCTGAAGGCCTTGATAACGGCCATCCCGATTACAGCTGTCGTGTAAGTGGCAGCGATGGTCATTCCGGCTTTCAGCCCGAGGTAGGCGTTAGCCGCTCCCATGAAGGCTGCCAGGATGACTCCGAGCAGGACTGCCCGCAGGGTGAATTCTTTGATGTTCACTCCCGGCGGAATTATTGGTTTTGAGGTGTGTCCTTCCATTCTCCGGTCTCCTTCTTGGTATTTATAATTGTAGGCCCGAGGCCAGAGTAATCCCGCTGGCAGATTCTGGATTCCCCGCTATGATAAAGAAGTACCCTCTATCAAGTCAACTAAAAAAAGGCGACCCATTCTAAATTTGGTGATTGATACTCGTTCCTGACTGCTGCCTGATGACCGATTCAAGATATCTGGCGGCCAGGGTGGCGCGAAGCGGTCCTCCGAAAAATTAGCGGACACATATGTCAGGCGGTTTCAGGCACTGCCGCTCCGGTCGGGTTCGGGCTGATAGAGCAGATGACAGATGCCGGCGACCTGTTTCAGTTCCAGGATAAAAGCGATACCGGCGCCGGGTTTGTCCAGTTCGCCGGCTGTCACAATAGCCTCAAGAACCTTCTGGCTCAGGCTGGCCGGAACCACGATCAAAATTATCTCTTTTTCCGGTTCAACCGGTATGCCCAGAAGCTTCTTTCTCTCATGGACGCCCGTGCCCCGACCCATCAGAATAGTTCCGCCTTCGGCGCCAGCTTCACGAGAAGCCTTAATAATTTTTTCTGAATATCCCAAACGCACCATGGTCACGATTAAATCAAAAGTATTGTTCATTTCTTTCTCCTCGTTTTGGCCGAATAGATAAAACCAAAAATCATTATTGAAATGATCGGAGCCAGGGCCACCAGGGCTATCAATCCAAAGCCGTCCAGGACAGCGTTGCGATTTTCCATGGCTCTGGCCAGCCCCACGGCCACAGCCATCACAAAGGTGACAGTCATCGGACCGGTGGCCACCCCCCGGAATCAAAGGCAATTGAGATGAAAGTCCGGTCAGAAAACGGCAGCAGAAGCAGCACTACCAGATAACCGGGTATTAAGAAATATTTAAGTGGCAGACCGAGCAGCAGCCGGGCCATCCCCAGGGCCACAAACAGGGCTACTCCCAAAAACAGGGTAATTATTATGATTCTGGCCGGTATGGCCCCGCTGGAAGCTTTTTCCACTTAATAACTCATAATTCTGACGGCCGGCTCTGCCAGAGTGGCGACCAGGCCGAAAAGAAATCCGATCGGTATGATAATCCACCTGGCATCTATCTGGCTGAGCGTTTCGCCGATTTGATAACCGACGGGCAAAAATCCGACTTTCACTCCCTGAAGAAATAAGGTCAGGCCGATGAGGGTCAGGCAGATTCCTCTGATTACTTTTCCCAGGTATTCTTTCGGCAGGCGCAGAAAGAATACCTGAAATATGATGAAGATAATAAGAAGGGGTGCCAGAGCGATCAGGACTTCTAAGATGACCGGACCAAAATTCAAAAATTCCAGCAGCTCTCTCATCTGTAAATAATCCCCAGTAGCATCACGCTGACGATCGGCCCGATGGAGGCAATTCCGATGATGCCAAAACCATCCTTAATGGCGGATTTTCCTCCGAGAACCGAGACGACCCCTATGCCGAGCGACAGGATGAATGGCACGGTTATCGGACCGGTGGTAACCCCGCCGGCGTCAAAGGCCACCGGCACTAACTCGGGCGGGACAAAGAAGGAAAGAATCAGAACAGCTATATAACCAGCAAGGAGCACAATCGCTATGTTTATGCCCAGAAAAATTCGCAGAATGGCCAGACTCACCGCAATTCCCACGCCCAGGGCCACCGCTAAGATCAGCACACTCCGGTTTATTTCGCCGCCCGAAACCAGGTCTACCTGGAAAGCCAGAACTCTGACATCCGGTTCAGCCATGGTTACCACCAGTCCGATTATGCAGGACGCGATGAGAATTATGGCGAAGGGCATCTTCTGGGGAAGCTCGGCTCCGATGGCTTCACCGATTGGCAGCAGACTTATTCTGGCCCCGTGCAGAAAAAGCAGCATCCCGGCCATGACCATAACTGAGCCGATCAGAAAACGCAGCACTGAAACTAAGGGAAGGGATAGAAAGGTGAATTGCAGAATAAGAACCAGTATTACAATCGGCAGGACAGCCTGAATTACTTCCGATAGCCGCTTGTTTGCCTCTTTCATCGTCAGCTTGTTAATGAGTATATTAAAAACCGGAGACACAATCCATATTTACTGATTTTTCACTCCTGAAAAACGGGGGACATAATATCAGTTTCCTGGCTTATCCGCCTGACTTCATCACTTCGGATCCAAAGAGCTGGTTATAGGTAACTAACAGAGAACCAGGAAAAAGCCCGCGGTTTCTCTGGAGCGCCACTGCGAGGTAGAAATTATGAAATATAGAAGGTGTCCGGGGTTTTGGATTACGGGCTATATGCTTCCCGGGGAAAAATTGGGGAATGAGTATCAGCTTCTTCTTTAATTGCAACCTGGTTCATCTTCGGGTCGTCCAAATGGTGAGATTGAAAAATGCGTATTGAATTTTATTTAACAAAAAGATAAGGAGGAAAAGATGGACAGCAATCTTTCATGGAGCAACCCATTAATAGTAATTCTCTGGGTTTTTGGCTGGGCGGCTTTTGTCCTGATCATCATCTGGATTAATCAGCGAAAAAGACAAAAGGTTCTTGACCTGATTCATAAAGAAAGGCTGGCCGCTATAGAGAAAGGGCTTCCATATCCCGAATGGCCGGACTATCATATCAACGGCGAGGGCAAAAACCAGGAGAATCCAAAAGGCACCCTGGGGGCCGGAATAATCCTGGCTATGATAGGCATTGGTATGACCTTGATGTTTTATCTCTGGCCGTCTCTGAGGATTCTCTGGCCGGTCGGGCTGGTTATCGTTTTCACCGGTCTTGGTGTGATGATTTCGTTTTTTGTAACCCGTGGCAAAGAGAAAAAAAGCTAAGCTGGATTTATAAAGTGGAAGACGAAAAAATAGTGGCCTGGTTCCTGGACACCGGGGACGAGGCCGCTTTTGCCCTCCTGGTCGAGCGTTATCAGGACAAGGTTTTCTGTCTGGCCTGTTCAGTCCTGGGGCCATTTTCAGAAGTCAATGCTGAGGATGTTTGCCAGGAAATTTTTATAAAGTTATATAAAAAAATGCGTCTTTTTTCAGGAAAAAGCAGTTTCTGCACCTGGCTCTACCGGCTGGCGTACAATATGGCTCTGGACTGGAGGAGACGGAACAAGGTAAGAATTTCTGAAATGTCGGCTGCGGACAGGGAAGCATTGATATCTGAAGGGAATGTAGACGATCCCCTGGAAAGTCTATTGAACCGGGAGAATAAGCTTTTTGTCGCCCAGGCTTTGGAGAAGCTGCCAGAGCTCTACAGGACCATTGTCTACCTGCACTACTGGCTGGAAACTCCTGTGGAAGAAATGGCTGAAGAGCTGAACCTGCCGGAAGGCACGGTCAAATCTTATCTTTATCGGGCGAGGCAATACTTGAGAAAAATAATGGAACTGGAACTCGCCAGAGTCCAGAGAATGGCGGGTGAAGGGGAAAGGGGATGACCATGAAAGAAGAAAGAGACAACATAGAGGTCATTTTAAAAAACACTCTTTCCACTATTCCGGCTCCCGAACTGAAGGCCGGCTTTGTTGAGCGGGTTATGCAAAGGATAAGAAAAGAAGAAAAGGCTCCAGTCAATTCTAAGTGGAGGGCTTTGATTCAAGTGACGGTATACTGGATTGCGGTGTTGATTCTTTCGCTCTGTCTGCTCATCGGGATTGAAATGAATGAGTTGTACTTGATTATTGTCTTTTTAGTTACTCCATGTCTGTTTCTCGGGTATGGATTATTTTCGCGGGTTTTGAAATTCCGCAGGTTATTTTAATATCAGGGTCAGCTGTAAGAAAAATAAAAAGGGGGACACAATATCAAAATAAAAAGGGGGACACAATATCCATTTCCCAATTTCTCTGTCGGATTTTATGACTCAGGCCCCTTCGCAAAAACAGAGTGACAGATTGACACAATATCTACTTCCTGATTTGTCTGTTTGATTGCCTGGCTCTGGATACTTAAGAAACAGATACTGGCAACCGATTGAAAATTCATAAGTTAAGAGCTTGTAGTTTCCTGGAGACCAGGCGGTCAGGAAGCAAACGAGAAATACATAAGACGAGCCTTCGCGGTGGCCTGCTTCGTTAAAACAAATCAAGAGCTTTTCGCGGCTATTTATCGAGTGACAGGGCCGGGCGCAGGCAACAAATCAGGAAACAAAAATCCGGACACGGGGCGGACATCCCGGTTTTCGAGTCTTGGAATATAAGTTCGCCTGTCGGCGTTTTCGAGCTTTAATGCCTTACGAGCAAAAATTGGGGAATTAGTATTGTGTCCCCCGTTTTAGAGGCTGACCGGCTAATAATTAGAATCAAGCAGGTTTTTCAGCGATCACCAGCATCTCATAATCTTCTGTCGTCAGCTTGTGTTCCCGCGAGAAAGCCCCGAGCTTTGCTCCGAAGATGTCAATTCTGGAGTAGCCGAGCGATTTTAGCAGCCAGGTTATTTCGCTCGGGACATAGTATCTTTCGTTTGTTTCCAGCTCTATCGGCTGCCCGTCATCGCCTTCCAGCACCAGCTGGCTGTGTTCTCTAAAAGTCATGAGATCGAAGCTGAACTTTTTGTAATCCTGTTTGTTTTCGCCCTGATTTGCTTGGATGAAATCATTGACAGAATGGAAAAGCGGAAAAAGTCCATTAAGACAGGTAAAAATGAATTTGCCCCTGGGCTTCAGGGCCGCTGTCACGCTCTTCAGAATTTCATAATTCATCTCGTCGGTTTCCATCAGTGAGAAACCTCCTTCGCACAGCATAATCGCCGCATCAAAAAGATTCTTGAAAGGAAGATTTCGAGCATCAGCCTGGAGAAAGTCAACTTGGACTCCGGCTTCCATGGCCTTCTCCCGCGCTCTTTGAAGCATTGCCTCGGAAATATCGATTCCGGTCACTGAATAACCGCGCCTGGCCAGCTCAATCGCATGACGACCTGTGCCGCAGCCCACATCCAGAATTTTTAGATTCTTATCAAAGTTAATTTCTTTTTCTATGAAATGGCATTCGCCCGCTGTCCCCCTGGTAAATGATTCCTGGTCATATTTAAGGGCATAATTTTCAAACAGCTTTTCATACCACGGTTTTTTGCTCACCTGAATACCTCTCTTCCCGATTAAAACAGAATCTTACTTCCTGATTTTTCCCCTTCACAGAGAAATTCTTGACCGGGGATGGCAAGTTTATCTTACAAGATCGTTACACATACAAACTCAATTTTATTTTCGTATCGGTGGCAACCATTTTATTATAACAGAAATGGAGAAGGAATAAGGTCTGAAAATATGGGCGCTTATTTTTATGGTCTGGCCAGGGAAGAAAAGCTTTTTCCGGATTTTTCGAATTTCCGAAAATATCAATCGGCCAGCCCGGGTTTTCAATTTTCCGAAAATACAAATCGGCCTGTCGGCGTTTTCGAGCTTTAATGCCTTACGAGCAAAAATTGGGGAATTAGTATTGTGTCCCCCGTTTTAGGGAAGTTTTTCTTTGAAAAAGTGCGGCCAGTTAAATAATATAAAGGGGGCAGGCTTAATCAATGGTGAAGCTCAAAGTGAAGGAGCTTTCTCAACCCAATAGAGCGTAATCAAAACTTATTGAGATTTATATAAATAAAAGGAGAGGGCCATGATCGAAGGACAGGAATCCCTTGGTAAGGTTACTCAGTTAAAATACGCCATGGTTGGCGGTGGAGTCGGCGCCTTTATCGGCGATGTTCACCGCAAGGCCATAGCGATGGATGGCAAAGCCCGCCTGGTGGCTGGCTGTTTTTCTCAGAGTTATGAAAACACGCTTAAGACAGGCGAGCTGCTTGGACTTGATAAGGGCCGGCTTTATCGCACTTATGAAGAAATGCTCAGGGCTGAAGCCGGCCATCTGGACCGTCCGGATTTTATAGTCATCGTTACCCCGAACGATACCCATTATCCGATTGCCCGACTGGCGCTGGAGCTGGGTTTTGCGGTTGTCTGCGATAAGCCGCTGGCCACCAGTAGCCGTCTGGCGCAGGACCTGGCCGATCTCGCCCGTCAGAAAGACCTGCTATTCTGCGTCACCTACACCTACTCCGGCTTTCCGATCATCAAACATCTACGCCATCTGATCAGGAGCGGCGAGCTCGGCGATATCCGCTTTGTCGCCGGGGAATACCCGCAGGAATGGCTGGCCACCCTGCTGGAAAAGACCGGCCAGAAGCAGGCGGCCTGGCGCACCGACCCGGCCCGGGCCGGCATCTCCAACTGCGTCGGCGATATCGGCTCTCACATCGAGCATATGGTTTCATATCTTACCGGTCTCGAAATCGAGTCGCTACTGGCCAGGCTTGACCACTTCGGCGAGGGACGTCCGCTCGACGACAATGCTTCCATCATGGTCAACTTCAAAGGCCGAGCCCGCGGTCTTTACTGGAGCTCGCAGATTGCCATCGGTCATGATAACGGTTTCCGGGTGAGAATCTACGGAACAAAGGGAGCGGTCGAATGGTACCAGGAAGACCCGAACCACGCGAAGATTGCTTATCTCGACCGACCGGTGGCTTATCTCTCCCGCGGCCGCGACCCGATGAGTCCGAGAGCCCAGGCTCTCTCGCGTATTCCCTCAGGACATAATGAAGGTTATTTTGAAGCCTTCGCCAACATCTATTCGACCTTCATTGGCGCTCTTGACAAAAAGCTGCGGGGAGAGCCCCTGACGGAAGACGACCTGGATTTCCCGAATACTGAGGAAGGAGTCCGCGGTGTGCGCTTCATCGAAAAGTGCGTCGAGAGCTCGGAGAAAGGTTCGGTCTGGGTGAATTTTTGAGCGGGAAGTTAATATTGATTGATTAAGAATATCGATTAAAAAGGAGGTTACCATGGCAAGACCAGTTACGCTGTTTACCGGGCAGTGGGCCGACCTTCCGTTTGAAGTTTTGTGTCAGAAAGTTAGCTCCTGGGGTTACGACGGTCTGGAAATCGCCTGCTGGGGCGACCATATGGAGGTCAGAAAGGCCTCCGAAGACCCATCTTCCGTTCAGAAAAAACTGGAAACTCTCGCCAGCTACAACCTTAAATGCTGGGCTCTCGGAGCTCATCTGGCCGGACAGTGCGTTGGGGACCTTTACGACTCGCGCCTTGACACCTTCGCCCCCGAGGAAGTCAAAGGAAAACCGTCAGAGCTTCGAGCCTGGGCTATCGAAGAGATGAAGCTCACCGCCCGCGCTGCTAAAAACCTCGGCTGTTATGTGGTCAACGGGTTTATGGGTTCTCCCATCTGGAAATTCTGGTATTCCTTTCCGCCGACTCCAGAAGAGATGGTGGAGAAGGGTTTTCGGCAGATCAAGGAGCTCTGGACGCCCATCTTAGACGAATTTGACCGCTGCGGAGTTAAGTTTGCCCTTGAAGTCCACCCGACGGAGATTGCCTTCGACATTCATACGGCCAAAAGGCTTCTTGAAGTGTTTGAATACCGGCCGACCTTGGGCTTCAACTTTGACCCGAGTCATCTGCTGTGGCAGGGAATGACGCCGCATCTTTTTATCCGGGAGTTTCCCGACCGGATCTTCCATGTCCATATGAAGGACGTGGCGGTGACCCTCGACGGCAAAGCCTCGCTACTCGGTTCACACCTGCCTTTTGGCGACCTCAGACGGGGCTGGAATTTCCGCTCGCTCGGTCATGGCGATGTCGATTTTGAATCGATCATCCGGGAACTGAATGCCATCGGCTACAACGGTCCACTCTCAGTCGAATGGGAAGATAACGGGATGGACCGGGAGTATGGCGCCCGTGAAGCCCTGGAATTTGTTCGCAACCACGACTTCAAACCTTCGACTGACGCTTTTGACAGCCATATGAAGAAGTAAACCGATGCTCGCCTGAAATGATAAGCTGATTCCAGATAGAATAATAAATTATCAACTGCATAAGCCAGGATTGTCTTCTTAAACGAGGTTCTCAGGACTTTGCTGACTGCCAGGACTGAATATTGAATCCCTTTTGTTTTTATAGTAGAAATTTATGAAGAAAAATTAAATCTTCATTCTTAAGCCATTTTATAAGAAAATATATGAGCCGCCTGAGAGCTGAAATTGGAAGAGAAAGAAATGGTTGAAAAAAAGGAACAAAGGTTTCAAAAAGACATGACTCATGAAGGGGCGGGAGTTTCCCGCCGGGATTTTCTGAAGGTCACGGCCGCAGCCGGCCTCACTGCAGCCACCGGCAAGCTGTTCGGCAGGCCGCTCCTCATCAGCGATGCGGGCCAGGGCAAAGCGGTTATGCCCTCTGACGAACTGCGTATTGCCCTGATCGGAGCCGGCGAGCAGGGAAGGATTCTTCTCGACTGCTGCCTGAAAATCCCAGGAATAAAAATCGCCGCCATCTGCGACATCTGGGAGTACAGCCGGACCTATGCTTCGGGCTATGTCCGCAAATACGGCCAGAACCCGAATGTCTATGAAGATTACCGCGATCTGCTCAACAGCGAGAAAGACCTGGATGCGGTGATCGTGGCCACTCCCGACTGGGTGCACGCCGAGCACACCAACGCCTGTCTCAACCATGGCCTTCACGTTTATTGCGAGAAGGAAATGTCGAACAACCTGGAAAAAGCCAGGTCGATGGTGGAAACAGCTCGCCGGACAAAGAAGCTTCTGCAAATCGGCCACCAGCGCCGTTCCAATCCCCGCTATATCCATGCTATTGAAAAGCTGATAAAAGACCGCCGGCTTCTCGGGCGGGTGATGATTGCTTTTGCCCAGTGGAACCGGGCTAAAGCCGATATGCTCGGCTGGCCGAAAAAATTCACCATCGACCCGCAAACGCTTCACAAATACGGCTACGGTTCGATGGAAGAGTTCCGCAACTGGCGCTGGTTCAAAAAATACGGCGGCGGACCGATCGTCGACCTGGGCTCTCATCAGATTGACCTTTTTAGCTGGGTTTTCAGGAACAATCCAAAAACCGCGATGGCTTCCGGCGGGGTGGATTATTACCAGAACCGGGATTGGTACGACAATGTTATGGTCATCTATGAATTTGACTCACCCGAAGGCGTGGCCAGAGCTTTCTACCAGGTTCAGACCACCACTTCCCACGGCGGTTTTTATGAAACCTTTATGGGTGAGAATGGCTCCCTGGTCATCTCTGAAGTGGCGCAGAAAGGCAACTGGGCTTACCGGGAAGCCCACGCTCCCGACTGGGAACCGCTGGTGCGGGAAGGATTGATTCTCTCGGAGGCGCCGCCCATCCAGAAAGTGGAAACCAGAAACGTGTTTGTCGATGTCCGGGTGACGGCCGAAGCTGGACGCTGGCCTCTTCCGGTGGAGTTAGCGAAACCGGCCCACCAGCCGCATCTCGAGAATTTTTTTGAAGCCATCCGCCTCGGCGTTCCGTTGAACTGTCCGGCCGAGCTGGCTTATGAAACTGCGGTGGCCGTGCTTAAGGTAAACGAGGCGGTCAGGACGAAGAGCCTGCTCCGGTTCAGGCCGGAAGAGTTTAAGGCCTGAGGCGGTAGCTTGAGGAAAGACAGAATTGACCTCAAAACTTCTGAGAGGGCCGAAGGAGCTGGAAATAGGGACCGGGCGAGACGGGCAGCGAGCAGGATGAAAAAATTAGAAGGCGATTCAGGAAATAAAATGAAGGTTCAGCCGGAGAGAAAAGAAAATTGCCTGAAGGTCAGGTGGAAGAAGGCTTTTCAGATAGCGCTTCTGACTTTAAGCCTTACCATTTTCATATTTGCCGTGCTATCGATTTCCAGGCGGCTGGAGGCAAAGAATCAGTCCGGACAGGCTGAGGTCATAAAGCTCCGGGCGGTAGAAAAGAAAGAATGGTCGGGAAGCCAGCTTTCGCCGCTGCACCGAATTCCTCTCAATGATGAACTGAATCAGAAAATTGTTCCGGCCGCTCCCGACGGCCTGCCGTTTTCCAGCCGCTATTCCTGCGAACCCTGCCACAGCTATTCGGCCCTCAGTCAGGGAACCCATTTCAACCTCAAGCAGAGACCGGCGGTTGACCGTCGCGCCGAGCCCTGGTTTTTAGTGGATGACAAAACCGGGGTTCAGCTTCCGGTTTCCTTTCAGAAATATCCCGGCTTCTGGTCTCCCGAGCAACTCGGCCTCAGCGACTGGAAGTTTGTCACCCTGTTCGGTCGTCATCTGAGCGGCGGCGGGCCGGGAGAACCTCAGGATGAATTCCAGACGCCGGATTCGCGATGGACAGTCTCCGGCAAACTTGAAATAAACTGCCTCGGCTGTCATCACCGTTCGCCGCTTCAGGATCATTCTGAATGGGTAAAACAGGTGATGCGGGAGAATTTCCGCTGGGCGGCCACGGCAGCTTCCGGGCTGGGCGAGGTGGTGGGAATGGCTTCACGGTTGCCGTCAACCTGGACTGTTGCCGACGGTCCGAATCCCGACGACCATGAATGGGCAGTGGTGCCTCAGGTTAAGTATAACCTGAATCTTTTTGACAGCAAGAATAACGCTCTGCTTGACCTGTCGCGACCGGAAAACGAACGCTGTCTGGCCTGTCATTCAATAAGTCCGAGAAAGGCAAATTCAAGAGCGGAGCTGGAGCGCGATGTTCACCTGGCGGCCGGGCTCAGATGCGTCGACTGCCACCGCAACGACCTGAGCCATGAGATGGTCAGGGGTTTTGAGGGCGAAAGGCTCGCTCGTTCGTCCCTGAAATCCTACGATTACACCTGCGCCGGCTGCCATCTCGGTCAGAAGCCGGAAAAAGGCGGGTTCGGCTGGACGGGAAAACTCGGGGCTCCGAGACCGGCCCATAAGGGCATTCCAAAGGTTCATTTCGAACGCCTGTCCTGCACGGTCTGCCATTCGGGTTTGCTTCCCGAGAAAGAACCGCAGGAAGTTTACACCGCCCGGGCCAACCGGCTGGGAATATTCGGCAAGGCCATCTGGACTTCCGAATATCCCTTGCTCTACGAACCGGTTTATGTTCGTGAGGCTGACCGGAAAATCTATCCGGAGAGAATAATGTGGCCGGCTTTCTGGGCGGAGAAAAAAGGAAAAGAGCTCATTCCGCTCGACAGCGAAGAAGTTTTCAGGGTGGCGCCCGAAGCCTTCTCTCTGAAACAGGAGGTGGCCGCGCTGCTGAACGCTTTGCTGCCGCTGCGGGAGGGCGATTTTTATCCGGCAGCGTGTATTTCAGAATTTCTGTTTGAGCCTGATGCTAACGGCGGGCTTAAAGTCAGGCCTCTCAGGAAAGCTGTCTTTTCCGGAAAGGAGGCTCGACGACAAGTTCTGCTGGTTCAGGTGAGAGATTCCGAAGTTAAACCTCTGCTTCCTGTTTTTGACCCGGAGGAAGCGCCACCGGAAATTGAGGAGAAAATCCAGAGGACGCTGGAAAGTCTAAAGCCCCTGGCCGGCGGACGGCAACCGGTCTTTTTAATAAATAAATATGTGTACGGAATTGCTGAGGGTTATTTAGAGAAAAAAGAGAAAGAGGGAGAACCGGCGACCGAACCGGCCTTAGGATTCCTGGAAGGGGAAGATTTCCAGCCGCTTCTTTCATCATTCCAGGTGCGGAACCTGGCGCTTCTGGGCGACGGTCCGGAAACGCTGACGGAAGAGCAGGTTGAGCTGGCGCTAAAGAAAATTTCCGCCGCCAGTCCGGAAAAGGAATTCGCCTACATAGCCGGAGGATTTTTATTTACCCTGGAGAAGGGAGGCAGACTCCGGGCGAGCGAACATCCAGCCGCCCGGGCGATAACCTGGCCGCTCGGACACAACGTAAGACCGGCCCAGCAGGCGCTGGGGAAAAACGGCTGCACCGACTGTCACAGCCCGGGCTCAAAAATATTTTTCGGGAAGGTCGAGGCCGGCTCGCCGCTCAAGACTTTGCACCGGGAATCAAAACTCAGTTCTGACTTAATGAAGACCGGCCCGCTGTTTCAATTTCTGTTCGGTTTGACGTTTCTTTTCCGTCCGGCTTTCAAGCTGGTTCTCGCCGGATGTGTTCTTCTGATGGGCCTGATTCTTCTGGCGGTTGTTTTGAAGCTTACCGGGAGGACCGCCGGTCTTTCCGGAGAAGATTCCTCACCGCAGGGCAGGAGTTAATCCGATGTTTTTCGGCGTAGCCAGCTTTCTCCTGATTATAGCGATAAGTCTCAGGATTACTTTCGGTCGGTATCTGAATCACCTCCCTGAAGAAAAAAGGCAGATTTGCCTGGAAAATTTTAAGTCTTACCTCCGGTGGATCGCCGGCTGGAAATTTTCTTTTTTGAAGCTCAGCCGCTGGGACAGAGCGATTGATTACTTTATAAAATGGGGAAAGAAAAACTATTCCGGCTGGACTGTCTGGCTGTTTTATCTGATGTCGCTCTGCTACCTTTACCTGGCTTTGAGCGGAATGTTTTTTGCCTGGTTTGTTCCCCGGGGACTTTTCGGTTTTCCGCTTCTCCTGCATGTGGCCGCTGGTGCGCTTTTTGCCATCACCCTGACAGTAATTCTGTTTCTAAAGGCCAGGTATTATCTTCCGGAGCGGTTAAAGGCTTCATCCGGTTTATCCTCGGGTCCGGGATTCTGGTGTCCACTTCTTAAGAAGAGCCTGCCGCGGACTTACATTCAGGCGGTGGCTTTCTGGCTCTTTGCCCTGACTGGCTTTCTCCTGGCGGCCTCCACCCTCGGCTCGATGCTGCCCTATTTCAATTACCCCGCCCAGCTTTTTTTCTTCCATATCCACCGCTGGAGCGCCCTGGTTTCAGTGCTGTCTGCCATCCTGGGCCTGGAGGCAATGATTGTCGAATAAGCATTGACGATCGGCTGATATGAGCCGCGGCTTGCTACGGGGAGCCGATCGTCGGGGATTCCAAGGGGGTATGACCCCCTGGTCGCAGGGCGTGGGTTTGATGCCCCGCCCGAGAAGGGGAGGCAGGGAGCGAAGCGAACGTTGGAAGGGGGGAACGCGAAGCGGTTCCCCCTCCAAGTTGACTGGAAAGGCAGACGGTAGTTTGCCCTGTCATTGTGTCGGAAAACTGCTTTCAGCTTTGCCCCGTGCTAAATGCCGGAAATATGGCCATCATTCGGTCATTAAATAAGGCCGACTCTTTGACAGCATAAGCCGGGTAATAGAAACCGGGGTAAAACGGGCGTTAAAATTATTCACCGACTAAGATAATAGCCGGGAAAAGCTAAAAGAAGATGCCGGAAAAGAAAGCCTTCAATTTCAGCCACCAGGCGATGGGCACTTTCTTTGAAGTGTTCGTGGCTAATCAGGCGGAAGAATACAGCCGCAGCGCCGCCCGGGCTTTTTTCCGGGAGGTTGACCGTCTGGAAGGATTTTTAAGCCGCTTTGACCCTGGCAGCGAAATCTCCCGGATAAATAGGTTGAAACCGGGTGAAATTCTGCCGGTCGGTCTGGAAACATTTGAGTGTTTGAAACTGAGTTTTCAGTTGATGGTAGAAACCGGCGGCGCTTTCAACGTTAATTTCCGGGCTGCGAAAAAATTGAAAGAAAAAAAAGAAGGAAAACCGGTCAGACCTCTGGCAAGATCGGTAGCGGCGGAGAGGCGGAAAAGAGACCAAGAGTTAAAAGAAAAAATATTAAAGAAGGAAGTCCTGGAGAAATTCGGAGTTGAAGTTGAAGGACGAAGCCCGGGCAGTGATGTATTCGCAACTGGAACGAAGTCGGCGGAGGAATCTTCAGGTCCGGTGGTCCTTAATCAAGAATTCTTTATTTCCATGTTTCCGCTGGAAATAGTCGAACAGGGCGGTGGCTATGCAGCGGTCAGGCTGGAGGTTCCCGGGACAGCTCTCGACCTCGACCTCGGGGCGATAGGTAAGGGTTACGCTCTGGAGAAAGCCGGCCGGATTTTTTCCGACTGGGAGATTGACGATTTTCTGGTCAGCGCCGGCGGGAGCACGGTCTACTCCCGCGGGGCTAAGCCCTGGCCGGTGGCGGTCGGGGGCGGTTTTGATTTTTTCCGGCCGGGGAAAATTTTACTGAATGACAGAGCCCTGAGTGGTTCGGGGCATGAGGTTAAGGGCGAACATATTTTTGACCCGCGGCGGCGGGTGGAGTGTTCGAGACATCTGGCGGTCTGGGTGTCGCATCCTTCACCGGCGGCATCTGATGCTCTGTCAACGGCCTTTATGGTCATGAACCTGAAAGAAATTAGAGCTTATGCTAAGACCCATCCTGAGGTCTGGGCTCTGGTTTTTAGCCGCAATAAGAAATCCCACCTATTCGACGAGATGGATTTTTTTAAGGCAGGTGATTAGTCAGTCATGCTTTTTATAGCCTGGGTTTTCATTTTATTGAAAGCCTGAAATTGTCTGGCTGGAGTTGCGGGCCTGTTTTGTTAAGCCTGTCTGGTTCCCGGTAAAGAATAAACGGCTATCTAAAAAATCCAGGCTAAACTAAACCCGCAGGAATTGCGATTATAAATCACAGGGTAGTTGTTTTTTTACCTTCTTGTAAGGTGGCAATCGATTTGCGCTATTTTGTCGTAGGGGTAATTTTGTCTCTTGACAAGCTGTTTTTTTTATCCTTGAGAGGGGGAGGGGATGGAAAAACCAATCATAAGAAAGGGGTAGGCGATGCCAAAAGAGATTTGCAAAAGAGTATGTTCAATCTTTATCATGATTCTCATTCTCTTGGGAATTGGGATGAGTATATTAAATTTCAGCCTAAAAGCTTATGCCAGTGCCCGGGGCCCAATATCTGGGACGACGACACCAGGGATGGGGACCCTGGCTGAGGCAGTATGGGATTTGGCGGGAAGATATTTAGTAACCTTTGCTGGGACCAGATATTACTGTTGTGAAAACCCGTCAAACTGTGTTATTTTTTTGACAACTAATCATTAATGATAATCTCCTTCCTTTCAGGAGATTGAAATGAAGAAGATAATTATTTCCTGTGTCTTTCTAATTCTTTTTTTACCTAATTTTTGTTATTCCTGGGAAATAAAATTGATTAAGAAGATTCCCATAAAAGATAAAGCTCTTTTTCATTCGGTCGGATTTGCTGTCCTGGAAGATGGGACCTTTCTTTTTACAGACCTAAAAGATAAAGCCAATCAGCTGAAGATATTTGACGAGGAAGGTAAACTGATATGGGCCTGGGGCAAAATGGGCCCCGGGCCTGACGAATTTTGGTGGATTGGGATTCTTAGATTATCAGAGCCCATATCTGGCGGTAGCCGATGCTGGAAGACACGGAACCCAGGTGTTGGAAAAAGTCAAAAATTATGAGTTCAAGAAAATTGGCGATATTTTAGCCTGGCAGCAGGAAGGGACTATAAAAATCTACCACAAAAATATCCTGATGTGCGGGTATATTGTGTCGCCAAAGGGGGGAATACGTGCTTTTTATGAGAGATTTCGGAGGACAAAAGACAGAATACATCCTGCCCAGAGAGCATGATTATGGGGCCAGGTCAATGACTGAATACCAAAAGATAAGAGAAGAGGTTGATATTTTTCTCCCTTTACGATTTATGGATATTTATGGAGATACATTATTTTATGTGAGTAGTATAAGGTTAAAAGTGAACAAAATTGACTTGAAGTCAAAAAAGATAGAGGTCATAGGAGAAGAACCCCATAACTTCAAAAATCTGAGCCTAAATAAAAAAACAAAAGATATGCTGATGAACCCCAAATATGCCCCCAAATATGCCAAATTGATTGATGATATTGTGAGCAAACGATCTTTCGTCAGCGGGATTTTTGCCGACAAAGATTTTGTGGCTGTTATCTATGTGAATAGAGAGAAAAAGATTGCGGACAATCTCTATTTCGTTCCCTATGTTCAGATTTATGATCATGCAGGCAAGCTCTGGCACGAACAATCCCAGACACCATTTTTTTCTGAGGATAGGCTTATCCCGCTGTATTATAAAAGAGATACCCGCGATCTTTATTTATGTTCAATCACGAGCAGTGAAGCAGCTTATAAATATGAGATTTATAAATACTCTGTCGAGCGATGAAGAAACTTGTTTTCATCTTGGTCGGAGTTATCATTCTCTTTTTGGGCAGCCTGATATACCGGGAAAAAGTGACTCCTATAACAATGAATTTTCCTCTACAGCAATTGGAACAAAAATCTTCAGCTAAAGTGAAATTGAATCTAATTCTGTTTTTTTCAATAAAAACTGCCCTCCCTGTCTTAGGGTCATAGAAATTCTTAATGATCCTCCAGACAGTGTTAGAATCATTGGTATTGTCCAGAGAAAGAATTGCAATCCTTAGACGAAATAAGGCAGACCGGCGGGGTCCTATTCCCGATTTATAGTTCGAGAAATTTAAGAAAGTATTGCCCCGTATATGCCCCGACACTGTGTGGAATCGGGTCTGATGGAACCAGTTACTTTATGATCCCCTGCATCGGGACGGAAGATTATTATCTTCAGGATTACTTATCTGAATTTATGCTGAAAGCATCTTATTCACTTATCGGACAGCGAAAAGAATTGAAGAAATATACTGACCCCCTGAGAGGTATAGTTAGGTGTTAGAAGGTTAACTGGCTCAAACTGCAGTCTGAGGCTTATGATGGAGAGATTAAAATGGCCAAATCACGAACAAAACTTGACCTGCCCTAAGTATCTAAGTGAGGCAGTTCGAATACTAAAAAAATTTTAATAAAAAAGCTATAATTATATAAAAAAATAGGAGCGAAAGATGAAGAAGTCAGTTAACTTAGCCCTGGCCACGATAGCTGTGAGCAGCTTTCTGACGTTAACCCCGGGCGCAGCTCTTCCGGGTCGGGCCCAGGAGCAGGATAAGGTGGAGCTTAAAATACAGCTTCCGAAGCCGATGTTCATCGGGACCCCCCGGAATATTAAAACCCCGAATCTTGAAGCCATAACCGGCAAAGCCCGCGGACCTTTCTATGTGCCGAAGGGAACCGAGCTGATTTCTCTGAAAAAGCCAGTTACCTCGAGTGATCCCCAGCCGGTGATCGGCGAGCTGAGCTATGTGACCGATGGCGAAAAATCAGGAGAAGACGGCTATTTCGTCGAGCTTGGTCCCAGCCCCCAGTGGGTTCAGATTGACCTCAAGCAGCCTTACCTGATTCAGGCGGTAGTTGTCTGGCACTATCACAGCCAGGCCCGGGTTTATCGCGATGTCATTGTCCAGGTTTCCGAGGATAAAGATTTTGTCGAGGGAGTGGTCACCCTTTTTAATAATGACCATGACAACTCTTCCGGCCTGGGCGCCGGCCGCGATAAGGAATACATTGAGACCAATGAAGGGCGGTTGATCGACGGCCGCGGCGTTAAGGCTCGCTATGTCCGGCTCTGGAGTAACGGCAACACCGCCAACGACATGAACCACTACGTCGAGGTGGAGGTTTACGGCCTGCCGGTTAAATGAAGAAGAAAACATTTGCCTATCTTCTGCTTCTGGTCCTGGCAGTCGGTCTGGCCGTCAGGCTTTACCGGCTGGACCTCAGGCCGATGCACCACGATGAAGCCAACCAGGCCTATAAATTCGGGCAGCTTCTGGAGAAGGGAGAATATCGCTATGACCCGGCCGACCACCATGGGCCGACACTTTATTATTTCAACCTGCCTTTCGCCTGGTTGAGCGGCCAGACGACCTTTGCCGAGCTCACCGAGAAGACTCTCCGCGGAGCGACTGTGTTTTTCGGTCTGCTGATCATTCTTCTGGTGCTGGCGGCCGGGAACAATCTTAAGGCTTCGGAAAAATTCTGGGCAGCGGTGCTTCTGGCTCTTTCCCCGGCGCTTGTCTATTACAGCCGGTTTTACATCCAGGAAACTCTTTTTGTCGCCTTCAGCCTGGCCTTTGTCATTATTCTCTGGCGGTTTGTTTTTCGCCCGGATTTCCGGCAGGGAGTCTGGCTCGGGCTTGCGGCCGGTTTGCTTTTCGCCACCAAGGAAACCTGGCTAATTGTCGCCGGAGCGGCCGCGGCCTCAATCGTTTTATTACGAATTCCAGGCTGGCTGAAGAATTCAGGTCGAAGGGATGAAAAAGGCCAGAGGAAGGTTACACTAAACCTGCCGGCGATAAAATCTGCGCTTCTGCCGTCGCTTTTAGCGGTGGTCATTTTTCTGGCGGTTTC
The DNA here is from genome assembly GCA_030017715.1 of Candidatus Saccharicenans sp. Lineage (GTDB taxonomy): Bacteria > Acidobacteriota > Aminicenantia > Aminicenantales > Saccharicenantaceae > Saccharicenans. The sequence continues at coordinate 260,345 of JASEIU010000001.1, forward strand.
TTTTCTTTTTTATTCTTCTTTTTTCAAACATCCCGATGGTTTTCTTGACGCCTTCCGGGCTTTAGGCGGATATCTGGAAAAGGCAGCTGAGCCCGGCTGGCACCGGCATGGCTTCTGGTACTACTTCAGTCTTTTGCTTTACAGAAAGGCAGGCGCCGGCGGGCCGCTTTTCAGCGAAATTCCGGTTCTGGCGCTGGCGCTTTACGGAGCTGTTCTGAGCTTTATCAGGTTAAGCCGGAGAGCGGCTGAAAATTTCAGGGCCTATCTTACGCTCTTTGCCCTGACGACGGCGTTAATCTATTCGGCCATTCCTTACAAAACGCCCTGGAACCTGCTGGTTTTCCTGGCGGCTTTTCTGGTGCTGGCGGCTGTCGGATTTTCCCATCTTCTTTCACTCATAAAAATTCGACAGGCTAAAATCATTCTGGCCGGAGCGCTTATTATCTGGAGCGGCTGGCAGATGTATCTGGTGAACATCTATTTTCATTCCTACCCGGCCAATCCCTATGTTTATGCCCAGACCAGCCCGGATTTTATGAGGCTGGTCAGCCGGGTGGAAGAGCTGGTTTCGGTCTCAAAAGAAGGCCGGGAGATGCCGGTCAAGGTCATCGCGCCGCCCGAAGAGACCTGGCCCATTCCCTGGTATCTCCGGAAGTTCAGCCGGGTGGGTTACTGGACTTCGAGCGAACAGGTGGAAGAGCTTGAGCCGGCCGAATGCGCAATTCTGAGCGCCGGGGAGTCCAGGAAAAGGTCTGAAGCGGAACTTGATTCCTATGTTTTGCAATATTACAGCCTGCGGCCGGATGTTCTGATGGTTCTGGCGGTTCGGGAAGATCTCTGGGAAAATTACCGGCTGAGGAAATATACAACTCCGCCCGGAGCCGAAAAATAAGAAAATCATATCATTTCAGGGCCGCATAACGGCTTTTTCATGCAGATTTATTGCCTGAGCGATGTGACGGGTTTCGGGCCTGAAAAATCCGGAGAAAGATTCGGGCGAGAAGCAAGAAAAAGAGAAATCCAGAGAAAAACAGCGCTGCCGCATTCGGAAGGACGGTTTAAGTCAAAAACATAAATTTCGGGCGGAATTATTTGGGTGTCATCCTGGCCAGGGGACTTAAGGCCGGAGAAATTAAAGGCAGAAAGTAGATAATTAATTGCCAATTAATTGTTGTCTTTCATTGACTTAATAAAAATTTCACTCCCGGCCCTGGAGAGCGCGGAAGCTTATGCTATACTAAATGGGAATAAATCGATTCAGGAGATGGCCATGAGCGATACGAAACTTCGGGAAATAATCAATTCACTGAACGGCGCTGTTCAGTTTGAGGGGAATAAAATTAAAGTGCTGAATGAAAGCGTCCTCAGAGATAAAATCACTCCGCTTATCTACAGAGCGGTTTTTGGAGACGAAGCCGAGAAGGGAATTGCTCGCTGGATCATCTGGGAGTTGGGCCAGGAGCTGGGGATCAGACCGGCTTCCATTCATGACCTGTACATCTCGCGCGGGCGCGGCCAGACGCCTGATAATTTTACCGTTCCGGCCATGAACCTCAGGATGTTAGCCTACGAATCGGCCCGGGCGGTTTTCCGAGCAGCCATGAAGCTTGAGGCCGGGGCTTTCATCTTTGAAATCGCCAGAAGCGAGATGAGTTACACCGATCAGCGTCCATCAGAATACGTGAGCGCGGTGCTGGCCGCGGCTATCAAGGAAGGCTACCGCGGGCCGGTTTTCATCCAGGGAGATCACTTCCAGGTGTCAGCAAAAAAATTCCAGCAGGATCCGGAGTCGGAGAAAAAGGCCATCAGGGACCTCATCGCAGAATCCATTGCGGCCGGCTTTTTTAACATTGACATAGATACTTCAACCCTGGTGGATATTTCGAAACCGGACCTGGATGAGCAGCAGAGACTTAATTATGAGCTGTGCGCTGAGTTCAACCGCTTTATCCGGGAAAAGCAGCCTGACGGTGTGACTATCTCGGTTGGCGGTGAAATCGGCGAAGTCGGCCAGCGTAACAGCACCGAGGAAGAGCTGGAAGCCTTCATGCAGGGATTCAATCGGCTGAAGGGCGAAGTGGTGGGTCTCAGCAAATTGAGCATCCAGACTGGGACCAGCCATGGCGGAGTGGTCTTGCCGGATGGCACCCTGGCCCAGGTGGCCATAGATTTCGATGTGCTCAGGCGTCTGGGGGAACTGGCGCGCAAAAAATACCGACTCGGTGGAGTAGTGCAGCACGGGGCCAGCACTCTACCCGATTCGGCTTTTCATAAGTTCGTTGAAGTTCAAACCTGCGAAGTGCACTTAGCAACAGCTTTTCAGAATATGGTTATCGAACATCGGGCGGTGCCTGAGAAACTGCGTCAGGAAATGTATCAATGGCTCAAGGTCAATGCTGCTTCCGAGAAAAAACCGACCGATACTGAAGCTCAATTTATTTACAAGACGAGAAAGAAGGCGGTCGGCCCGTTCAAGAAGCACTTCTGGCACCTGCCAGAAGAAAGCCTGCGGGCGATCGGAGAAGATCTGGAGACGCAGTTCTCTTTTCTTTTTGAGCAGCTCAACATAAAGGGAACCAAAGCGCTGGTGGAAAAGTTTGTCGGGGCGCCAGAGATTCATCATGCTGAGCCGCTCGCAGTGAAGGCGAGCAAGAAGGAATCCGTCGAAGGCCTGGCCGACTGACATTTATTCAATCACGCGGGCGGCCCAGAGGATACCGCGCTTGACTATTTCCCGGGCTTCGGGAACGTCAAAGTCCGCAGCCACATGCCCCAGTGAGCAGTAAAACACCCGACGCTGGCTGTAGTATTTCTTCCAAACCACTGGTATGACCGCCCCCTCCCGATACTGTTTTTAACTTGGATACCGTATCTGTGCCCAAAAGAATTAAGCGCTTGACAAGCTGTTTTTTTTTTTTTTATATTTAGCTTGGCAAATAAAGAAATGAAGAAAGGGGTTATTCTCGTCCTAATTATGGGCGTAGGTTTAAGTATGGGATTTATTTTTTCAAAATTTTATAGAAACCTTATTTATAAGAGGAATTATGTTTTTGATTTTCTATTAGATAATTCCTCCATAAATTCCGTAAATAATCCTGAAAGTAGAAACTTCGGTTCCTCTTTTATATATATTCAACTGATAAGGGAAAATAATGAAGATGATTTAAATTTTTTTTCGTCTATAGCTGATAATTGGAAAAGAAATAATTTAAAGCTGATACTTATAGCGAATGACCCTCTCAAATTTATAAATTCCTTTGGCTGGCATCATATCCTCTATCTTAGTTTTGATCAATTAAGCTCTCATGATAAAAATATGCTCTTTAAGAAGCATTATTATCTATACGCACCGAAAAATAAATTATTAGCAACAGGAACTACAAATGAAGATTATGAGTACTCAGCGAAAATATATCTTATGAAATATGTTGACGGTGTTGTTTTCAAAATTGATGAATTTTTGCCCGAATTTAATCTTAATGATTTCCCTCACTTTCGAGGGCTATGGTCAATTCTTAAAGATAGAAATAGAGAATTTTACATTATTGCTTTCTTTACATATTTCTGTAACTCTTGCAGTACTGGTTATTTAGTTTATGAGTTGGAAGATATATCTATGCTCGATGGCCTTGAAGTTTGGGGAATATTGTATTCAAAAAATTATGATCCAGTTCAGCTAATGTATCTTAGAGAGCAATCGCGGATAACATTTGCTTTAGATTTATCTGACGATATTTTGAATACTGAATGGAACAGGCTTATAAGAAAATATAATGATAAAATAGTGAATAATTTAATTATTTTAATTGATAAGCAAGGGAATATTCTCAAAACTTTTTACCCTGGGATTAATTATTGGAATGAGTTTAGGAACTATGTCCTTTCTAATTGCAGAGGAGATATAAAATGAGAAATAGATTTTTTAAACTAACTGTTATAATCTTCGCTTCAACCTTTTTTTATTTCCAGCCAACAACGGCTCTTTTAGCAGAGTCTAAAAATGCAGCTTTTTTATCGCCCATTGACAACATAAAGCTTAAATTAATTAAGAAATTTCCAGAAGCGGACCTTGAGAAAAATGGGCTAATTTTATCTCAACCATGGTCAATCTCACTCGATGAGGCAGGGACAATCTATTTGCTTGACGCTAAAGAGGCTAAAGTATTCAAAATTACCGAATCATCTGATAAAGTTTTGTTTTTTGGCAAAAGAGGACAAGGACCCGGTGAGTTTAATTTTCCGCTTAAAATCGGCCTAAGCAGAGATAAGATCTGGGTGTTTGACCCCAGTGCTCGGCAGATTCAATTTTTTGATAGAAATGGAAAATTTATTAAAATGATCAAATTATTTCACAGGTACAACGATGTTATAGTTGATCAGAAATATCGCTTAATTTGTACAAAAAATATAAAGGTAAACGAAGAGGCAAAAAAAATAATAGATATACTGGATGAGAATGGGAATATAATTTTAAGTTTAGGGGAGCCTGATAAAATGGATGATATTCCAGTAGGACTCTTAAATGATTTTTTACTCTCTGTTTTCAAAGGGAAGATCATTGCTGCCTCTCGTTCGACCGGAGCTATCAAAGTTTATGATGAACAGGGTGAACTGGTTGAAGAAATAGATCTATTAAAGAATTATTTGAAAGAGGCAGCTGATATTAACATCAAATCGTTCAAAAAAGCTGTTTCTCCGGGAAAAAGCAGGCCTTATGCTCATCTATTTGAGTCAATTAAAAGTTTTAATAATGCCATTTATTTTTTAAGGTCTCAGCCCGGAAAATACGAAATTATAAGAATCGTTGAGAATGATAGTAAATTTAATATTGATAAAATATATACTTACAAAACAGAAGGTGTGTTGGCTATTGATTTCGATATATTCCAGGTTCCGGATTTGTCTTTACCTTTATTTTACGTAATAAATTTAGGCAGAGAGGAATCTAACTTATTAAAATTAACACCAGAAGGAGGTATTAAATGAGATCAAAAAAAATTCTTTTGCTCTGCATTTTTTTTCTATGCCTGATTATCGGATTTATCGTTAATGAGAATCAGGCAGCTGCTCCGGCTGGATGGCAATGCTCTCCCCAATTATGCACCAACATATGCTGGTGCACAGGCTCTATGTATATACAGTATGACGAATGCTGTATCTATTGTTACAACAACGGTATCTGGCTAGATTGCTGTAATAATACCTGCTTTTACAGGTAAGCAATAGGGCCAAAGTGATCAAACTTCAGGATTCAGCTCCAGGTGCATTAGTTTATAAACACCCGGGTGGCCCAGAGGATACCGCGCTTGACTATTTCCCTGGCTTCGGGAACGTTAAAATCGGCTGCGACATGCCCGAGTGAACAGTAAAACACCCGACCCTGGCTGTAGTATTTCTTCCAAACCACTGGTATGACCGCCCCCTCAATCCAGGGGGCGTATTGGCCGCTGAAGGTGGTGGTGGCCAGGACTTCCACCCCGGAGTCAACTTGAAGGGGGAACCGCTTCGCGTTCCTCCTTCCAACGTTCGCTTCGCTCCTTGCCTCCCCTTCTCGGGCGGGGCATGAAACCCGCGCCCTGCGACCAAGGGGTCATACCCCATTGGAACCCCCGACGATCGGCTCCCCCACGGCAAGCCGCAGCGTATATCCGCCGATCGTCAACATGCAGGTAATACTGCTCTGAGTGCATCTTAAAATCCTTAAGCCCACACACTATGGGGTCATCCTTCTTCTCCGGCACGATGTTAAATTGGTAATCGATGATTCCGCCCGGATGAGCCACCCACTGCCCTCCGACCATGAACTGGTACTCTGTGTTCATCTGGAAGGAATCGGCCAATCCGCCATGCCAGCCGGCCAGTCCGACACCACTTTTTACCGCTTTTTCAAGGTTTCGTGCCTGCTCGGCCGAAGAGCCCCAATTTAATTAAGGACATAAATAGTCACAAGCTTAAGCAAGCAAATCAACATGAAAGAAAAAAATAACCCGCGAGAAACGTGTTTCTTTCCCATAAAGATTGTGATTTGAAAAAATGCTTGACAAAAATATTATTAATTGTTTATTTAATATATCACATATTTTATAACAGGAGGTCTGAATGCGCAAGTTTCTCAGTCTGATGGTTCTTTGTCTACTGCTCACAGCGGTTGTTGCCTCGGGGCAGCAATTGCAGACAGGTACAGTCCGCGGGACCGTCACAGATGAAGGCGGTCTTCCACTTCCTGGAGTTAATGTTGTTGTCACCAGTTCAAGCCTTATCGGGAAGTTCACCGCTGTGACCAACCAGGACGGTTTTTATCGAGTTCCAGCTCTTCCCCCCGGAACTTATACGCTTACTTTTGAATTGCCTCAATTTCAAACTGTCAAAAGGGTAGGAGTTATCGTCAATGTTGGGGCAACGGTGACTGTTGATGTGCAAATGCAGCCGGCAGCGCTTAGCGAGGAAGTTGTAGTTCAAGCAGCCTCACCTGTCATTGATATTCAAAACACGAAGATCGTTACTCTGGTCGACTCCAACCTTATGCGCAACCTGCCAATGGGTAGAAACCTGACTAACATAATCAACATGAGTCCCGGCACGGTCAACAGCGTCATCCATGGTGGTACCGAAATTTCCACCACCTATGAGGTTGACGGTGTTAATGTCAATGACCCATCTATGAACGGCCGGGCGGTCACTGTTGAATTTGATGCCATGGAAGAAATTGAAATCATGACTGGTGGCCTGCCAGCCCAGGTAGGTGGTACCGGCGGAGCTTTCGTCAATGTCGTTACCAGATCCGGGGGTAACGAATTCAGCGGCCTGGCCCAGGGCTATTACAGTCACCAGGCCCTCAATCAGGTTCTGTTTACGGATGAACAGATCAGATCCCTGGGAGTGGGCAAGCCCACCTTCCCAATCTATAATCTCCAGAGTTCGGCCATGCTCGGTGGCCCAATTATTAGAGATAAGATCTGGTTTTTTGCCGACTTCAGTTATACCGGGAGCAAAAATGTTGCCCCTTTCCTGCCGACCACAATTCTGGGCACACCTTATGACCAATATACTCCCAGAACCTCAAACCTGGTCGGGTTTGCCAAGATCACCGCTGAGCTGGCCAAGAGCCTGAGAGTATTTTTCATGGTGAATTACTCTCACCCCGATACGCCCTATAGCGGGTCCAATACCTACACTACTGCCGAGGCGACCCAGAAGCGTGTGGATGATAATCTGGCTTTCACCGCCAATGCTTCCTGGATTATCTCGAGCAGCACTTTTGCTGATTTCCGGCTGGGTTTGAACAACATGAAGTGGAACATTTTGCAGCAGCCGGGAACAGAGAATAATTATTCTTATTACGATGGTTATACCTATTATACCTGGGGTACTACCGGCCGGTTCAGTGAGCCGGTCTTGCGAAACACGATTCAGGCCTCTGTCAGGGTTACACACTTTCGGGACAACTTCCTGGGTGGAGATCATGAGATAAAGGCCGGGCTCGAATATCAAAGAGGTGTGGATGAATGGACCTGGTGGAGAAACAACCCCATCAATTGGTACTTCTACAATGGCAACCCGTATTACTATCGTGGCCTTTACGGGTTATCAGGACCCCATCCGACATATGGTGACGGCCTGATCTACATTTATGTTTGCGGTCCCGAAGATGCAGCGAACAAAGTCAACGGAACAGAAAACAGATATGGGGGATTCATCCAAGATTCCTGGACCTTTAAAAAGCGTCTTAATGTCAACCTTGGCGTCCGGTTCGACTACTACGATGGACTCCTCCCCGAATCAACAAAAGCTGAAACACCGGGAATCGCTCCTTCAATCGGGGAGGCCCTGTTCGTCCCGACCTTCGGATTTAATCCTTATGGAGAACTGACCATCCCCCGGTGGAATCACGTGATGAGCTGGGGGGCCATCTCTCCAAGGATAGGCCTTTCTTATGATTTATTAGGCAACGGGAAAACGGTCTTCAAAGCTGCCTACTCGCATTATGCCGAGGCCATGCCGATCATGTATTTCCAGACACTTCATCCTTTAAGACCGGTTAGCTACGGCTTCTATTGGACGGACGGCAACGGGAATGGTGTCCCGGATGAATACGGGGTTGATACTTATGTTCATTTCGGTTCATCTCCAGCGGCCATGCTGGAATCATATTACAAGAATCGGGTGCAACCGGACATCAAGGCTCCCTATTATCATGAGATTACGGCTTCTGTTACTCATGAGCTTGCCCGGGACTTCTCTGTAGGTCTTCAGTATATCTATAAGACCAAGAAGAACACCGTCAGTGCTATACTTTATGACCCGGTTTCGGATCGCTTCTGGAACACTTACGAAAAAGCACCCGATTGGTGGATACCTTTTACTACCACCGTCCCGGCCGCCGGTAACTTCCCGGCTCAGGAGCTCACCCTTTATTTTATGTCGGCTAATGCGCCAGCCCAGGTGACCTGCTTTGCCAATGTGCCCGAAGCTGAAAGGTTTTACCAGGCGGTTGAGCTTATTTTCAATAAGCGCTATTCCCATGGCTGGCAATTTGGTGGCTCAATAGTCTGGTCACAGACGAAGGGAAATAACACTGATGATTATGGCTCAGTGTGGGGTTATTCCGGAGCTTATGCGAATCCGAACTGGTTCGTGAACAGATACGGCTACATTGGCTCGGATCGGCCCATAGTTATTAAGCTATATGGCAGCTTCAAGACAGTGGGTGGGTTGATCGCTTCATTCTATGCCACCTATTATTCCGGCTCGCCCTGGCAGCGTACTGTTACAGTCTATCCACCTTCAGCCTGGGCTGCAGCCAACAATGCCCTGGGACTTTCCTACACAGTCAACGTTGAACCTTCTGGCACCCGCCGTAATCAGGATAGAACCAACGTGGACTTCAGGCTGGAAAAAGAGTTCGTACTGAGCTCAGTAGGTAAAATTGGATTCTTTGTTGATATCTTCAACCTATTGGGAAACACCTATGTCGACATCTCCATGAACCCCGCTGGCACCTGGAGACCAACTGATGTCAACGTTGCCACCGGAACTTATACCATCAGTTCGAGTTATGGAAAAGTCACTAGCGTGCAAGGTGTCAGAAGCTTTCGTCTGTCAGCTCGGTTCTCCTTCTAAAACTTATAAGATTAATAGGAACATCTTGAAAAAGGCCGGCTGCGGCTTAAAGCTGCAGCCGGCTCTATCTTTAGTAGCGCATATTTTGGCCCTCAAAGCTTTCCTGGCCAGGACCGGCGCGCTCTTGTCAAGCTCATAGTTCTGGGGTATATATATCTCGTTATTTGGGTTTGGGCTTCCTCCTTTCTGTTAAAAGTTTTAACAATACTTTTAGCGGAGGAAGCCCTGCTTTTTCAAGTGCCAGTTTGATTAACCCCCGGGCTTCCTCAAGGTCTTTCCCAACTGCCGGCTCACCACTACGTCGCTCCCGGATACTCCCCTTACCCTGGATACCATGTCTGTGCCTGAAAGAAATCATGGCTTGACAAATGGTCTTTTTTTTCCATATTTTATGCCGGAGATGGAAAAACTCAAAATTTATCACAGGGTTTATTATTATTGCCTTTTTATCAACTGTCATCATTATCGTTAAGAGGATTCCTCATAAAGGAAAAGAAACCCCAAATATTTTTAAAGAATTTCTGCCCTTCGAAACTGAATCAGAAACTTTCGTAATTTCCAGGGTGACAAAAATCGATTTTTCCGATGGGAAAATATTCATTTTTGACCAGCGGCAGAAGAAAATATTTGTCTTCTCTGAATCTCTTGCTTTATTTGCGAACCTGACCATAAATGGCAATACATCCAATTATCCCTGCCGGCTGGAGAAAAAATCAAAGGATTATATTTCTGGAATGGCAATTTTTATTTCTTAAGCGATCAGGAAAGAATCTGGATTACAAAAAGGAAGGCAAAATGAAAAAAGCTAAACTTTTAGTATCTGTACTTTTATTTTGCTTAGCCTTCTTATTGTTATCGTCTGCCCGGAGCAGTGCGCCATCCGAGAAATGTCCTTGTGTTCTCGAGCCAGGATGTGGTTGTTGTCCTGAATATATACAGGGTTCAACGGTATGGCAGCTTGTTGGTTGGGAATGTTACGGCAGGGGGGGAGAATGCCAGTATAGACACTGCCTATATGCCTAACTGGATGATATCCATGTGAACTCTTGTTCAACTGCATATAATGAAGTGCTATATGATATTAGCCTGTATCTATGTGCGCTAAAATAAATTGTCGAATAATTTTTCGAGCAGTCTGTTTTTTGACGTTTCTATTTTCTACCCCCTTTTCTCTTTTTGCTCAGAACTATGCTTCAGTTTTACACCTCTGGATATTCGAAATTCCAGCTATCCAGAATATAAGGACTGAACAAGAGATTAACGGCAAAACTTATGTCCATATTAAGGGTGCAGATATTTGAACAAAATTCCCTGAGCCGGGAGTAGTCTTTAGCTCAAAAGTGCTTGCCGCAGAAACACAACCGATGGCTAATTTTTTGCGAAATAAACTTCCAGGAACAATCTTAAATGAAGCTGTGGCTGTAAACTGCCTTCTTGAGGAGAAGGATATACACATAAATTTGAAAAAGAGCAGAATCTTTTCTAAACAGGCAGAATTCGGCCAAGATAAGAGTCTCTGGATTCGGCTGGAGCTAAAAAAGTCCTTGAACCGGATCAATTACTCCTTCAAATCAGTCTTAAAGTTAAGAACGGAAAAGTTACCAGAAAGATTATTAATTCAGAATATCTATGGAATACGATGGAACAAATTTATGTCGGCGTTGCTTCTGGTTTCGGGAGAGGAAGAGAGGCCTGCTGGAAAAGCACAAAGGGCGATGTTTATTTCATTGTGCTCCTCAACGAAGGTAACAAAGATTAAAAAAATGGTTCATCTTCCATTTAGTTGGTGAAGGCCTGGATGATTTTTGGAGAGAAGTAGCCCAGGTCATAGAAGCCGTAAGCTTTTCGTTTAATGACTTTGATTTTATTATTGAGGCCTTCCAGGCCGCCGGTGTTAATCGGGTATTGGCAGCGGTTGAGGATTCCGTAACGATGAGGCCAGAGGTCAACGATATAGCGAGCCAGTCTCCTGGTCACCCTGAGATAGGGGGTCGAAAAGCACGAGCTCTTCAAGAGGAATCCTCTGGCCGTGGGGGAGAGGAGTTTCAGATAATGACAGAGAATCCAGACTCGAGCCGCTCCTAAGTTCAGGTCCCGGAGCCAACACTTTTCCTGGTTGTGGATAGCTATCACCTCCCTTCCGCACCGCTGGCTGCGAGGCTTGAACCGCCTGTCTGGAACTGCTTTGAGCTAAGCCATCTGACCATCGTCAGATACCCGCAGCTCGATAATTCGGACTCGCCGAAAGGGGAAATAATGTGCCATACTCAGTGAGGACATCGTGGGCCTACTTTGGGTGAAGATTGATAGATGAGAGATATTAAAATTAAGGCCAGAAGGAGGTATTAAATAAAATCAAAAAAATTCTTTTGTTGAGCGTTTTTTTGATTAGCTTCGTGGTGGGGTTTCTGGCTAATGGGAGTAAGGCAGCAGCGCCAGCAGGATGTCAATGCTCTCCCCAATTATGCACCAACATATGCTGGTGCACAGGCTCTATGTATATACAGTATGACGAATGCTGTATCTATTGTTACAACAACGGTATCTGGCTAGATGGCTGTAATAATACCTGCTTTTACAGGTAAGCAGTAGGGCCAAAGTGATCAAACTTCAGGATTCAGCTCCAGGTGCATTAGTTTATAAACACCCGGGCGGCCCAGAGGATACCGCGCTTGACTATTTCCCTGGCTTCGGGAACGTCAAAGTCCGCAGCCACATGCCCCAGTGAGCAGTAAAACACCCGGCCCTTTCCGTAGTATTTTTTCCAGACCACCGGCATAACCACCCCCTCAATCCACGGAGCATATTTTCCGCTGAAGGTCGTCGTGGCCAGAACTTCGACCGCCGGGTCGACGTGCATGTAGTACTGCTCTGAATGCATCTTGAAATCTTTGAGACCGCGCACTATGGGGTCGTTTTTCTTTTCCGGGACGATGTTGACTTCGTAATCTATAATTCCGCCGGGATGAGCCACCCACTGCCCGCCCACCATAAACTGATACTCGGTGTTCATCCTGAAGGAATCTGCCAGGCCCCCGTGCCAGCCGGCCAGCCCGACTCCGCTCTTTATTGCTTCCAGGAGGTTTCTTTCCTGTTCGGGCTTGATCGTCCCCTGGGTATAGCACTGCACAATTACGTCGAGTTTCTTCAACTTTTCCAGGTCGAGATAGGCATCGAGGGTGTCAGAAACTTCCACCTCGAAACCCTGTTCTTTGAGCCAGGTGGCAAAGATATCAACGCATTTTTTTGGCTCATGCCCTTCCCAGCCACCCCAGACAATCAGGACCTTTTTTCGCGGTGTTTCATCTGCGGTCCATGATCGGCTGAAGAGAAATGAGCAGCTTATTACCACTAACAAAAGGGTAATACCGGTTAAGGAAAATAATCTTCTCAAGGCTTTTCTCCTTTTCTACCTCATCGAATAGCAGTATCCAATAAAAGAATAATCTGGTCAAATCCTTAATCCGGTCCGGGTGAAAATGGATTGATTATTTTGTTCTTACTCGCCTTTTTTGCAACACATTTTTCCTGTTTTTCCTGAGGCTGCTTATTTTTTCCCCGGACATGTTTTCCAGCCGATTATCCATTTTGCTTGTGTGGTCATCTTTTCTTATCTTGGGATCAAGTCCGATCTCCTGAAGTAATCGGAAACTAAATCTGGCCAATCCTTGATCTTCTCTCGGGGAAAATGGTCAATTTCTACACCAGAGAGAAGGACAGATTGATTTGCCGGCAGTTAAGCTGTTAATATAGTTTGCGTCATGGATCTGGTGCTGTTTGAAAGTAAGATAAAATATGACACCTGGTTTAAGTTTATTCTGATTCTACCAGTTCTTCTTTTTGTAATTCTGGGAGTTCTGTTTTTTCTCGACACTCGGGGGCAGGAAATCTTTCCCGATCAATCCGCTGAAGAATCCGGCCAGGCCTGGGCGATAATGCTGGCCGCTGGCTTTCTTATGCTGGCAATTTTCTGGCTTGTTCTTCCGAAATCGATAGCAGTTATTCCGGAAGGAATTGTGCTCAGGTTCAGGGCCTTCAGCTGGAAGATACCATTTGAAACCATTTCCTCTGTACAACCAGTCTCAGGGATATTTGTCTTCTGGGGCCATTCCTGGATCACTTCCTTTAGCCACCAGATAGAAATAATCCGGAGAGGCAGGCTTAAAATCAGGATCTGCCCGGATAACCGCCGGCAATTTCTGGAGCAGGCACAAATAGCCCTGTCTGACTGGAAGAGAACTCATACGGCCTGGAAAGCACCGGGCTATCTGTAAATCTGGTTAATTCAGTTCCCGCAGCCAGATGTTCCGGAATCTTACCGGATGGCTGTGGTCCTGAAGCATCAGCGGTAGTTTCGGAGCATGGGCTTTGTACGGGGGGCGTGCCTTGTGAGCCGTCGGGCCGGTGAGCTCCGCGTCGTGGTGGATCAGAATGCCGTTATGGAATACAGTCATCCGGGCCGGTCTTACCAGCTGTCCGCTGCTGCCGAATTCGGGCGCGATGAACACGATATCATAGGTCTGCCATTCTCCGGGCTGGCGGCAGGCGTTGACCAGCGGGGGATACTGTCCGTAAATAGCTCCGGCCATGCCGTCGGCATAGGTTTTGTTTTCGTGAGAGTCGAGCACCTGGACTTCATACATTCCCATCAGGAAAACGCCGCTGTTGCCGCGGTCCTGGCCTGAGCCTTTTGGAGGCTTCGGCGCCATCCACTCGATGTGTAGCTGGCAGCTTCCGAAGCCGTGTTTTGTCTGAATGGCCCCGGTTCCGGGAACCACTTCCAGGTAGCCATTTTCAACCTTCCAGCGAGCCGGCTGTCCTTTGGAGTCGACCCAGTTGAACAGGTTCTGGCCGTCAAAAATAACCACGGCATCGGAGGGGGGAGGAAGGGGCGGCAGCGGCGGGCCCGGGATAACCACCGGCGGGAGAGGCCTTTCCGGGTCGTGAATGGCCCACTGGTCAAGAGATTTTTTCTGTTTTGCTTCGTTGCCCCTGGCCCCGATGGCCAGAGTAATCGAGATGCCGGAGACCAGAATAAAGAGAAGAAGAGCAAAGTAAATTTTAGGCTGGTTTCTTCTCAAAGTTTTCATTTCTTTCCTCCTCAGCCTCAGCTGTTTGGTGTAAGCATAACCGTCCTGAAGATTGGAGCATCTTCAGGAGCAGCTGCTTTTCTTGCCTGTTATCTAATCTATTTTTTAATTATTAAAAAGCTCCGATATCAAGATTCTAATATGAACCTTTTGCTTTCGTTCCGCAATTGCCGGCACTTTCGGGGTCCAAAAGCGTTTTCTGCGTTTTCAGATTCGGTTTTCTCTTGTTGCCTTACCCTGACCTTTTCGCTCCTTTCGGGCGGAATCGATATCTTAATCCACCGGTCTATGTTTTTTAGAGCTCCCAGCCCGAACGATATTCTTTATGCAGATACTGATTGGCTTCGGGCAGGTTGGTGAACTGGAAGTTCTGGCTGTCCCATTCCAGCACCACATTGTCGTCCTTGAAGCGGAGAGCGATGTTGCCCAGGAGCATCATCTCGGTCAGCGGGCCGGAGTAGGAAAAATCGGTTGTGGATTTCTTCCCTTCCTTGATGGCGGCTATCCATTCTTCATGAATGCCGGGTGAGCGGGGGATTGTTTTCTCGGGGCGTTTGTAGTCGCGCATCAGCTCGTCGGGCAGCAGGCGCGGGTTTTCTCCGTAGGTGCTGCAGACCAGCAATCCTTTATCGCCGACAAACAGGCAGCCGCCGCCGTCGTCGCCCAGCCGACGACCCTTCGGCAGCTCTTTGGGTCTCGGCGGCATCAGACCGCCGTCGTACCAGACGAGTTTTACGGGCGGCAGACCGTCACGTTCGGGAAATTCGTAGCTAACGATTTCAGCCAGCGGATAGGAATCCCTGGTGAATTTGGTGGAGCTGGCCTGGACACGGATCGGCGCTCCGAGTTTCAGGGCCCAGAAAGGCTGGTCTATCAGGTGGGCTCCCATATCTCCCAGAGCCCCGGTGCCGAAGTCCCACCAGCCGCGCCAGTTGAACGGACAGTAAGCCGGATGGTAGGGCCGCCAGGGGGCCGGGCCGAGCCACAGATCCCAGGAGAGAGTGGGCGGACAGGACGGAATTTCCTTTGGAGCCTCTATTCCCTGGGGCCAGATTGGCCGGTTGGTCCAGACGTGAACTTCCCGCACCGGGCCGATGGCTCCGTCCCAGATCCATTCACAGATCAGCCTGGCTCCTTCTTTGGAGTGACCCTGGTTGCCCATCTGGGTGACCAGGTTTCTTTTTTCGGCTTCCTGACGCAGCAGCCGGGCTTCCTTGACCGTATGGGTGAGCGGCTTCTGGACAAAGACGTGCTTTCCCATCTTGATGGCCATCATGGCAATTGCGGCGTGGGTATGGTCGGGCGTGCTGACGGTGATGGCGTCTATAGTTTTTTCCCGTTCCAGCATCTCACGGAAATCGCGATATATGTGTGCCTTTTCATATTTGGCTTTGTGCTCGGGGAGATGGTGGTCGGAGGTCAGGAACTTTTCCATCATCGTGGCGTCGACATCGCACAGGGCCACGATGTTCTCGCTGCTGACGGACTGGACATCCGAAAATCCTTTGCCCCCGACTCCGACGCAGCCGATATTCAGGGTATCGCTCGGGGCTTTTTTCTTCTTGTCTTTCTGCGCGCCGATCACATGGCGGGGGACAATCATAAACCCGGCGGCCGAAGCGGCTGTTTTTCCAAGGAATTCCCGACGGCTGAGTGACCCGGATAGTTTATTGGCTTTTATTTCTTTTTCAGTCATTTTAACCTCCTGTTCATATATTGCTTATTATAGAAACAGGCCTGAGGTCAAGAAGAATTATGGCTGTTGGAAATCCGGCCGACAGCCTCGCCCATCGAAAATTGCCCGATTTATGGACAGGGTTAAATTCCGGACGGACTGGAGGTTTATGTCTTGCCAGGTTGGAGAGATAAACCTATATTTAAGGTGAGGGATTGTGAGGGAAAGTGATGAACTTGGCCCAAAAATGCAGCCGGCGCCGATTTATGCTGACGGGTCTGAGTGGCCTGGCGGCCGGATTGGGCGGCTGGCTGCAAGGGCCTTCTCTTGAGGAGAAATCAGAAACCAGGGGCGGCTCCCGTGTGGTTCAGGCCCGGGGAATAAAAATGACCGAGAACAGCTTCGAGCCGGCTTACTTAAGACTCCACCAGAGCGGTGAATTGAAGCCTCGCGGCCAGGAACTATGGGAGATTATGAAAGAGTGCCGGCTCTGCCCGCGAGAATGCAAAAAAGACAGGTTCAAGGGAATTAAAGGCGATTGTCAATCCGATTACCGGTTGAAGATTTCGGCTTTTCATCCCCATTTCGGAGAGGAGCGGCCGCTGGTCGGCAGGGGAGGCTCAGGGACCATTTTTTTCTCCAATTGCAGTCTGAGATGTGTCTTCTGTATTAACTGGGAGATAAGTCAGGGCGGGGCTGGTAAGCACCGAAGTCTTGAAGAACTGGCGGGCATGATGCTGGAGCTGCAGAGGATAGGCTGCCATAACATCAATTTGGTGACCCCAACCCATTATCTGCCGCACATACTGCTGGCCCTGGATATGGCTGCCGGAAGGGGGCTGCGGCTTCCGATCGTCTACAACACCCATGGCTGGGAAAAAGAAGAAATACTCAAGTACCTGGACGGAGTGGTGGACATCTATCTTCCTGATTTCAAGTACTGGAGTCCGTCGGTAGCTTCCCGTTTGTCTTCGGGCGCGAGAAGCTATCCGGAGTTGGCCAGAAAAGCCATGCTGGAAATGAACCGTCAGGTGGGGGTGGCCAGGCCGGCGGCCAACGGGCTGATGTACCGCGGCTTGATGATCAGACACCTGGTCCTGCCCAACCGTCTGGCGGGCTCTAAAGCAATCCTGACCTGGATAGCTGAGAATCTGCCCGGGGATACCTATATAAACATAATGTCACAATATCAGCCTGCCTACCGAGCCAGGGAATATCCTCAAATTGCCAGAAGCATTACCAGGTCTGAATACCGGGAAGTCGTGGAGCATGCCAGAAGCCTTGGCCTGACCAACCTGGATATCCAGGGTTACTGGTGGTTGTGAAAATTGGGGACACAATCTACATTTCCCAATTTTTTCCAATTGTTTTCATCGCCGTTTCTTTTGGCTGAAAGCTGCTGAGTCATTTCCGGCTGATTTCGCCGCGTCGCAGCCGTCGATAAAGCTCCAGGGATTCCTTGATGATCTGAATGGCTTCTTCCGGTCCCATAAACTCTTCGACGATTGATTGTTTGTTTTCCAGAGCTTTATAGTCTTCAAAGAAACGCTTAATTTCTTTTAAGGCGTGTGTCGGAAGCTGATTATGATGGGTATAATCTGCATAGAAGGGATCGGCTACAGCAACGGCAATTATCTTGTCATCCAGACCTTTTTCATCGCGCATGCGCATTGCTCCGATAGCTCTGGCCTGAACGACAGCCAGGGGATGGACCGACTCCTGCATCAGGACGAGAACATCAAGAGGATCGTTATCGTCACAGAATGAGCGCGGAATAAACCCATAGTTAGCCGGATAGAAAACAGCACTGTACAGTACCCGATCGAGCCGCAAGAAGCCAGATTCTTTGTCAAGCTCATACTTGTTCTTACTCCCTTTAGGAACCTCAATCACCGCCGGGAAAACCTTTTCGATTAACGTGTCATCCACGTATATGTCATGCCAGGGATGCATCTTATTCTCCTGCTTTTTAACTGCTTACTTTATCATGTTATCACGTTGGCTCGGGATGGACAATTTTTGCCTTGAGCCAGATTAAAACCGGGGATAATAATTCTATTGCCTGATCAGAGCAGAAGAGTCGGTATCAGACTTAAGGAGACTCCGTTTCCTCCAGGCATAAAAATATGGTAAATATGTATTGTGTCCCACATATTAAGCAGAAAGAATCTGGAAGAGCTGCTGGCTCTTATCGATCAGGCCGGAGCGGCGATCTTAGAGGTTTATAACCGCGCCGGCGGTGATTTCTCCATGGAGCTCAAAGAGGACCGCACTCCGCTGACCGAAGCCGACTGCGCCTCTAATTCAATAATCACTGAAGGGCTGCGCCGATTGTTCCCCGAGGTCCCCTTGATTTCTGAAGAAAACAGGGAAATTCCTTATGAGGTCCGCCGGAATTTTGAGTTCTGCTGGCTTCTCGACCCCCTTGACGGAACCAGGGAATTTTTGCAGCGAAACGGAGAATTCACCATTAACCTGGCTCTGATTCATAGGGGACAGCCGGTAGCCGGATTTATCTCCGTCCCCTGTCAGAATCTTTTTTATTATGCCATTAGAGGAGAGGGGGCATATAAAATAGAGGCGTCCAGGCCCGGCGGTTGCGGAGAAAAAGAGCCTCGGAGAGAAAACGAGCTGGACCTCAAGAATATATTTCCACTGCCGGGAGTCCGGCTGCGGGCCGCTGAGTTTTCGATGGCTCAGCCCGGCCTGGCAGTGGTGGCTTCCCGTTCCCATTTTGACGAGCAGACGAGGGCTTTTGTAGAAAAGCTCAATCAGCCGGAGCTCACAAACCGCGGGTCATCACTTAAATTTGTGATGCTGGCTGAAGGGGTGGCGCACCTTTACCCCCGACTTGGCCGGACGATGGAGTGGGATACCGCTGCCGGGCAGGCAATCCTGGAAGAAGCCGGCGGTCAGGTGATGGATTTTTACGTCCGCCGCTCGCTTACCTATAACAAGGCATCTCTGGAAAACCCGCCCTTTTTAGCCACCGCCCGCCTTCAGCGATGAGAAGAAGTTCAGCAATTTCCCGTCACTAATTGAATGGAGGAGTAAAGTCAGGCTATAATTAATCTGAGAATGAAGAAATGAGAGAAAGCATATATTTAGAATTTTTAAACCTCAATGACGAATCTCAAGTTAAGAATTTTTTCTTTAGTACACTTCTAGAAACTAACCATGATTATGGTTTTTTTGTCGATTGGAGTAAGGTTAAAGACAATGTTAAAAAATTTGATTTTGAACTAAATCTTTTAAACGCTCTTATAAGGAATCCCCAATTTGATGAAACATTAATCCAGATATTAAAAAGATACCCTGAGGTGTTACCCTGTATCCCCCTGCTGTTAGCTGTTCGAGGAGAAGAGATAAAGATAGTAGAGGATTTATTTACTGAAGAGATTAGAATAATTGATTTTATTTTTTCAAATCACGATCTAAAAGATCGGGAAATTGGTCAGATATTGGTTTTCTTTGAAAAAACGGGCTTGAAAAAATTCTTCATGGAACTTGCAACGTCCAGCCTAAAGGATTATCTGTATGGAATCGAGGTTGGCACCGATTCCAATGCCAGGAAGAATAGAAGTGGTCAAATAGTTGAAATATATTTACATAAAAAGATATCAGAAATTATAGAAAAAGCAGAAAGTAGAATGGTGTTGATAGAACAACAATATTTTAAGAATCTTAATAAAAATGTTATACCTATTCCCCGGGGTTTGGAGGATAGAAAGTTTGATGTCGTAATAATAAAGCCTGGCAAAGCCATCAATATTGAAATGAACTTCTATAACGTGGGCGGTTCTAAACCACAGGAAATTGTTGATTCTTATATTAACAGACAGAGAGAATTGAAGAGAACGGGATGGGATTTTATCTGGGTTACCGACGGTCCAGGATGGAAAACTGGAAGAAGTCAAATGGAAAAAGCACTAAATGAGATTGATTTTGTTCTGAATTTGAAAATGGTTAATGTAGGTTTATTAGAAAAGATTTTAAGAGACATTTAAAATAATGAAGGAAAATTCCATTATGTTCGAATCAGATGAAAAATTAGAAAAGGCTATAATAGATGATAAGGCTAGGGGAATTCCAGATAAAGAAATAGGTAGAAAATATGGTGTTACACATAGATTTATAGAAAAAATTATTACCCGCCGCAGAGGAATTAATGTAAGCAGTATCAATAAAAGGAAAGGAATAAAGTTTTTAGAACCGTCAGAATTTTCCTTACAGGAAGGCTCTGTATGGAGCTTTAAGCAGAGAGGAAATTGGGCTACACATAGCGGAGAATACAGGGGAAATTTTTCGCCCTATATCCCCAGGAATATAATTCTACGATATTCAAATCCAGGAGAATTGGTACTGGATATGTTTTGCGGTGGGGGAACGACTGCCATTGAAAGTAAGCTGCTGGGGAGACGGTGTATAGCTTCTGATATAAATGAAAAGGCTATAGAATTTGCCAGGGAAAATCTTGATTTTAATTTTAATCCGTTGCAATTTCCTGAATTGCCAATTAAAAAGATATTTGAACCTGAATTATATGTTAAAGACGCAAGAGACCTATCCTGGATTAAGGATGAATCAATCGATTTAATTTGTACTCATCCACCTTATGCCAATATTATTCAATATACTGATAATAAGGCGGCAGACCTTTCATTCCTTGATATAGAGGATTTCTTAAAAGAAATGCAAAAAGTAGCTGCCGAAAGCTTCAGAGTAATAAAGCCTGGCAGACAATGTGCATTATTAATAGGTGATACAAGAAGAAAAAGACATGTTGTGCCGATTGGGTTCTGGCTTATTGATGTTTATCTTAAAACAGGTTTTGAATTAAGAGAGTTAATAATAAAAAGACAACACAACTGTAAAACTACTGGTTTTTGGTATGATAAGAGCATAAAGAATAATTTTCTTCTCCTTGCTCATGAATACCTGCCTGTTTTCGAAAAGCCTTACAGAAAGAATAAAAGGAGCAAAGTAACCGAACAAAAAAGTTCCTTGAATTTAAAAAAGGTTCAGGTTCCCAAGAAATATATAGCTCAAACATTAGAAACAACAACAGTATGGGTTTTCCCTGATGACAGAAGGGACCAGTTGTTGTCTGATAATCTTATAAAGCGCTATGCTTCTGATGATGGTTATATAAAAATTGTTATTGACAAGCAATTAAAATGCGGGGGACCAAAAGAGCTGAGATTTAAAAAGGATCACTGCAAACTCATATGGATTGATTCCCCTGCCCTTGCAGGAGAGTTGAGTTTTGGAATTGGGGAATATTTAGAAGCCGTAGCAAAAATGGTTAAGCAAGGAACAGACCTGCTTGAAACTGAAGGCTTTTTTGCCATTGAGACCAGGGATGTGAGATACAATGGTAAGATTATTCCTTTTGCTAAACTCATAATCGAAATGTTGAAAAATGAGCCCCTATGGCTTAAGGAAATTATTATTGTAACTTCAGAAGACGGAAAGCCAAATTTAAAACAAATAGGGGACTATATTCATAACACTGCAGAAAAATCAGATCCAGAATATCTGCAGATTAATCACAGTTATTTGTTGATATATGAAAAGAACTGCTGATCGGTAGTTGTAAGTTTTCTTTTTTATGAATGATTTAAATTTCAGGTTTCAGGCCTTATGAAGGCATAATATCGGAACAGATCAGATGGGCGGCCAGTTCGCCGGTTCGCATGGCGGTCGGCACGCCGCCCATAAACAGTTTGCTGGCGGCATAGATCCCGACCATCAGCAGGTTACTGATCGGGGTTTCCACCAGCAGCTTCCGGCCAAAGCTTTCTGTCTTATCGCTGCTCCAGCTCCAGCCGGCAATCGACCCCTCGAATCTGTGTCCCCAGTCCTGATAGGTTAGCGGGGTGGCCACTTCCATCAGTTCGATGGCTTCGCTCAGGCCGGGCAGCACTTCTTCGGCCAGTTTCACCAGCTTTAAGGCCAGGGCCGTCTTGTGGGCCTTATATTCCGGCACTCTCTTTTTCTCGCCCGTCCGGAAACGAGCAAAATGCTTATAATCAAGCCCCGCCTTGAGCACCAGCCCGATGCGTCCGACCGGCGCCTGGCGGGGCTCGTTGTCGCTCCAGCGGCAGATCTCTATTTCCCCGTTCTCCAGGTTCAATTCGTCGGTTCCAGTCCGAACACCCTGTTTTTTCCCGGGGCTATAAAAAAGATGGGTGGCTCGCATCCGGCTGAAGTCGCACCTCGCGGGATTGAGGCCGAGATAAAGGCACAGTTCCGAGGCGGTATAAGGAATGGTTCTGATCTTATCATGGAAATCTTTACCGACCGCCTCCGGCTCCACAAGCTCCAGAAAAGTCGTCTTGTAGTCGGCGTTGCAGACCACCCAGTCTGCCCCGACCAGACTATTATCTTCTGTAATCACGCCCCTGGCCAGGCCGTTCTCCACGACGATCTTTTTTACCGACAGCCCGAAGTATAATTCGCCGCCGGCCTCCCTGATGACTGCCGCCAGCTTATCGCTGAGTTCGTGTGTTCCCCAGGAAGGATACCAGATGCCCTCGACCGACATAATCTGCCACATCATGGCCAGGGTCAGACAGGACAGGGCCGGCTCGGCCGTGCCCATCGAGCCCAGGAAGTTGATTAGCTCCGGGTTCTTCAAGTGCTGGCGGAGAAAATCCAAAGCCCGGTTTTTAGAAAATTTGGCCAGCCTGGTTTTTCTGCTTTCCGAATATTCCGATTTTACCAGTTTTTCCTGCAGAGTGTTCAGTTTCTGCGGCAGATAGTCAGGACACCAGCGATATAAATCGTGAACGAGTTTCATGGCTGGTTTGAGTTCCTGAAAGATCTTTTTCAGGCCGGGTCTTTCCTCAGGAAAAAACCCGCTCAGTTCCTCGCGCAGTTCGTCTGGCGGTCGCGAATAGACCAGGTCCATTTCCGGTGTTATCAGTTGAAAATGGTTTCGCTTGAATTCCAGATGTTCTCTGATCCCCAGGAAGGCCAGCAGGCTGCTGACGTAGCCTGGATAGCTGAACGATAGAGGACCCATCGGGAAGTAGTAAGCACCGCGCCGGAAGACGTAGCTGGTGCCGCCGGGATGGGCGTCCTTTTCCAGCACCAGGACCTTGACTCCCTTTCTGGCCAGAGCAGCCGCACAGGTCAATCCGCCCAGGCCGGCTCCCACCACTATGACTTCATACCGCATCTTTCCCCGCTCCTATTTTAACAGAAGACCGAATGATAACCTAACCTGGAAAGTGTTATGGCTCAGGCCTTTTTCTGTGCTATTTGAGCGGTTGTTTTATTTCTCGGAGGTAAAGGTTCTTAAAATATAGCGGGGTATTGTGGGCCTGAAGCTCTATCTGACCGCAGCGGTAGATTGGCTTGTCGCGCTCCCAGTAGTTTTCCATGACCACATTATCCACCACCAGCCGGCCATTAAGATAGACCGTAACCCGTTCGCCAACCATCTTGATGTAGAAAGTGTTCCAGGTGCCGACGGGATTGTCGGCCGGCCGGGTCGGTTGGTTGGGGTTTTTCTGGTTGTTATAAAGCCCTCCCGACCCTTCCGGCCACTGAGCCGGGTCCCAGATCTGAACCTGGGGCGAACCTCGAAGGTAGATTCCGCTGTCGCCGCCGGGCTCAATCTTCCAGTCTACAAACAGCTCAAAATCACAGTAGTCTTTAACGGTGCACAGGCTATGACCCTGTCCGTCAAAAACCAGCTCACCGGCCACTACCTTCCAGTGCTGCCTCATATCTTCGTTAGCTTTCTGCTGGGCTATACGAAGCTCTTCAGGACTCATCTTGGCCCGCTGCACCGGGTCGCCGACCAGGCCCTTCCAGCCGTTAAGGTCTTTGCGGTTAAAGAGAGGCTCGAATCCTTCCTGCCTGAGCAGCCGGTCGAGGTATAGTTCTGTTTCTTCAATTTCCAGGTCGTCTCTGAGGAGGGTCAGGGCGTGCTTCAGGATCATGATGGTTTCAAAACCGCTCAGCCCTTCTTCGCCTGATGAAGGCCTGGCCAGCCGGCAGGCCATGACTGCGGCTCGTTCCCGGAAATTATCGTCGGTGAAAAAATTGGCAATTTCTCTCAAGGCCCTCGGATCTCTAAGGCTGCCCCAGGCGGTGAAGAGCAAATTCTTTTCGTCCGGATAGGCAGCCAGAGGCTTTATCTCATTGAGCACCTTTATCTTCTGTTCCCGGTCAGCGGTCGGGTCTTTCATCAACCTGGCCAGCGCCTGAAAAGCCAGGTAGCGGTGTGTCCGGTTGTCGCTGTTCTTGATCTGGTTGACCAGGTGAGTGGCGGCTTCAAAATCGGGCCAGTTGCTGAGCGCGGCCAGAGCGGCCGTTTTTATTTCCGGGCTTCTGTTATTAAGAAAATTGACCAGGCTGCTCAAACAGGCCTGTCCTCCGACCTGGGGCAGCAGCCTGACCAACTCGGCCCGCTCTTTTTCCGACTTCCGGCTGAGCAAAGCCAGGGCTGTTTTCTGCCGCAGCTCTGAATTCTGAATTTTATTCAAGGCGCCGATGATAGCTTTTTGAAAACCGGGGGCCAGCGAGGTGTCGGGCAAAGCCAGGTATCTTTCTACCAGCCAGGTCAGGTCATTGCCGTCAACAACCTGAACCAGGGACCCGACGGCGGCCTTTTTCAGTTCCGGATTTTCTGCTTCGCAGGCCGCCAGGACTTCCTTTTTCCAGCTTGAGTCCAGCTGCTCCTGCAGGTCGCGAAGCACAGCGATTTTGCCGCTATCCGAAAGCGACGGAAAGGACTCTCGGACCGCGGGCAAATAGCTCTGGCCCCGGAGCGACTTGAAGAGGTCCAGAATCAGTCCGGCCTCAGCTTCGGTTCGGTTTAAGCCGGCCAGCAGGCGAGGGACAGCCTCCTCTTTCTTCAGGGCGAAAAAGCTCCTGATGGCAGCGCGCCTGACCACTTCGTCCGGGTCATCAAGGTAAGGCTCTATAACCTCAATCTTGGCCTGAATTTCAGGGCTTCCCAGGAACTCTATGACTGCTGCCCGGTTAACCGGGGGAAGACCAGCCAGGTTCTCCACCAGCTCTTTAATAAGTCCGGGCCAGCGGTATTCTCTGGCCAGCCTCAGGGCCTGCTGGCGGTAGGCGGGCTGCTCGCTCCAGACCGCTTTGATCAGGTCGGAGATCGACTTTTCAGCGGCAATTTCGGCTATCAGGTTCAGAGCTTCGCAGCGCAGAGAAGATTCGTCCCCGACGATAAGAATTTCTGTGGCCCGTTGAGCGATCTCCAGAGCCCGGTCTTTATGCCCTTCCTCAGCCAACCTGCGAGCAAAGCGCAGGTAAAGTTCCAGACTATGCCTTCGCTCCTGCGGGCCGGCGAGAGTGGGAATGGAAGCCAGCAGTGGCTCGGATGAAGGTTCGGCTATTTCAGCCAGGGCGGCCAGGGCTGAGTATCTAATTTCCGGGTCAGAGTCGGAAGCCATGACTCGCAGCCGGGGGAGCGCTTTCCGGCTGCGCAAGTTTCCCAGGGTCAGAATGATCGAGGGCTGCGATGCGGAGGGGATCCGGTCCAGGTTATTGATCAGGATATCTTCCAGTTCCGGTCCTTTAACCCGGAGCATGGCTTTGAGGGCATATTCAGTCAGGTCAGGATTTTTTAGGAAAGCGGCCAGCCGGCCCAGATGCTTAGGGCTGACCACATACTGGACTTCTTCCAGAAGGAATTTTCTTATTTCGTCTGACGGGGCCTGGACGGCCAGCTTCAGCAGGTCATCGGCCAGGAGCTGTCTTTGCTCTTCCTGCCCTGGCCGGCCGCTCCGGGTAACCAGGCCGTCGAGAGCAAAGCGCACCAGGCTGTCATCCTTCTCTCCGGGGGCTGCCAGGCGGCGGCCGAGCTCGTAAACAACGGACGAACCGGCACTGAGCATCTCAGAGAAAATTTTTTCCGCTTCCTGCTGATTGCCGGCCGGAAGCTGCCGCAGCCATTCGTCAACCTGATTCCTGATGTTCTCAGGAACAACTGCGGGCTGAGGGCGAGAAACTGTAGCCGATGGTTTGACCGGGGGTTGATAGCAGGCTTGAAAAAAAGAGGCAGCAGCCAGCGTGATCAGGGAAATTGCGAGCAGGCGGGACTGATTAAACGGATTAACCTGTCGGGAGGCTGAACTTTTCCTTAATTCAGAAGAGAACGCGAGCCAATTCGTGGTGTTCAGAAGGCTGTTTATCTGACCCGGCGTCAATTCCCCGAACCGGCATTTTCGTCGGGCCCGTGATTTCAAAAAGAAAATTGAGCCGATTTTCTGACGAACTAAAAATATTAAAATCGGAAAGGCCGAGCTTCCCGGCTGATTCCTGAGCCTATTTTTTTCCATTTTCTTTTGCTCTTTGCTTTTTATTTTTTCTTTCATGGTCTGAGCAAGCGCTGCCGGCCGAGATGGAAATTCGGATTTGATTCGGAGCCGAACGGAAAAGATTGTTGGCGATAAAGGTTCCTTTCATGAGATTCTCGCATCCGGTTTCTCTTATTCTTCTCGTTCATATATCATCCTGTGCTTTAACAGCCCGGAGGGCTTTCAAACCGACTCCAGCAGTTCGTTCCAGGGACTTCGCATCGGTTCGTTGATCAGCAGATTCGCCTGCTTGTCGCCGATGAATACCTGGCGCTCGGGGTCAAAACGCAGGTTTCGGCCGAGCCTGACGGCGATTTTGGCCAGGTTGACTAAGGTGCAGGAGCGGTGGGCGTTTGCTTCGTTCAGAGCGAATTTGCGCCTTTCGCGGACAGCCTGATGAAAATCGGTCACCTGCGGTTCGGGGTCCGGCAGCGTTTTGAGTTTTTCGGCAAGGCCGGGGATGGTGCTTCTTAGCCCGGGATAGAGCATTCCCTCCGGCCCTTCGATGAACGGAACGTCCTTTCGCTGGTTTTCTCCGTCCAGGATTATTTCACAGCCGTCAGAATAGCGCAGGACAATTTTTCTCCACCGGCCGCAGGCGTCGGGATGCTGCTGCGGGGCGTCGACTTCGATTTCGACCGGACTGGTGTGGTCCTTTTCTAAGATGTACTGAACCGGGTCGAGATAATGCATGCCCATATCGCCCAGGCCGCCGCCGTCATAATCCCAGTAGCCGCGGAAGGTTACGTGAACGCGGTGGGGGTGATATGGTTTATAAGGAGCCGGACCGAGCCAGAAATCATAATCGAGTTCGGGCGGAACCGAATGTGGCGGGAGGTACGTTTTCCCCTGCCAGTAGAATTTCCAGTCGAAGCCGGTAGCGCCGCTTATAGTTATTTTCAGAGGCCAACCGAGGAGCCGGTTTTCGACGATCTTTTTTATGGGTTTTACCGGCGTTCCGAAGCCATAGAAGGTGCCTTCGAACCTGAACCAGGTGTTGATCCTGAAGATGCGGCCGTAACGCCGGACAGCTTCGACCACTTTTTGCCCTTCCCCGATTGTCCGGGTCATCGGCTTTTCGCACCAGATGTCCTTGCCGGCCCGGGCGGCGGCGATGGACATCAGAGCGTGCCAGTGAGGCGGGGTGACGATATGGACGATGTCAATCTCAGGCCGGGCTAAGACTTGGCGGAAATCAAAATAACCTTTGACGCCGGGACCGGCCAGCTCCAGGGCTTCTTGCAGGTGATTACGATCGACATCGCAGACGGCCAGAAGACGGCCCGGGTAGCGAAAGTGAGCCTTGCCCATACCGCCGACGCCGATAATGGCTCTGGTTAATTCGTCACTCGGCGGAATGTATCCCTGACCTCCCAGCACCCGGCGGGGAACGATGAGCAGCCCGCAGGAAGCTACCAGGCCGGTTTTGAGAAAATTTCGTCTCGAAATCGTCATTTTATTCTTGAGAAATATCTTTTATCCCAATCATGACAATTTATCAACCTGAAAAAGGGGGACACAATACTAATTCCCCAATTTTCCTGGACCAGGAAACCGGGGGACCGCAGAGAAGCCAGGAAGCCAGGCCCGAGCTCCAGCCTCTTTTCCTGGTTCAAAATTTTTTTGCCTTGTGGTAAGAATAAGTAAACCATGCGGATCATACAGACGTATGGAAAGGCGAGAAGTAAAAAGGAGGTGGAGAAAAATGGAAAAGAAGGTGTGTACCAATTGTGGATTTGCGGGCAGCCCCAAAAAGTACACCAGGGGCAGCCTGGTCTGGGAGGTCATTCTCTGGCTGCTGGCAATCATCCCGGGAATTTTTTATTCTGTCTGGCGGATTTCTACCCGTTATGAGGGATGTCCGGTTTGCGGAGCTCCTCATATGATTCCGGAGGGCGCCCCGCGGGCCCAGGAATTTATCAAGAAGAGCTAAAGGGGTGCGAGCAAATTTCCTGGCGACACCGGTAATACCTCCAAAATGATCTGGGGGAAGGTTAAATTTAAGAGCTGAGAAAATAAAAATCAATCGTTTTTTTTGCCTCAGACCCGGTCAAAGCGCAGAGGGCAATGTCTTTTAATTCTCGAGCCGTGACGTTTCCCCGGGTTCATCCCTCTCTCGGTCAAAAGAAATCTATGCCTTAAACAGCCAGAAATATTTTTTGTCAACCAATCCGGAGCGGATTTAAAATGAGACAGTAGCCATCATGGCCCATCGTTTTCGCCTCTGATCTTTATCGGTTGTCCGATGTTTCTCTTGCCCGTCGTATGCCGGCTGATTCCGGCCATCGGTCTGGCTTGCCCGACTTGAAATATATCTGTAAACTCTAAGGAGATTAAATAATGGAGGGCCCCCGATGATTAAACAGATCGAAAGAAAAGAGTCCGGGGTATCGTCCTGGGAAAAAACTGCCGCCTCCAGCGATTGGCTGCCGGCAGCGACGACTCGTTTTTTTATTGTTATCGGTATTTTTATATTTCTTTTTCTTATCTTTAGTCCGTCCATAAGTCAGGCGGCCGATTACAGGGCCTCGCTCTTCGGAATCAAGTCCAACGGAACGACCCTCAACACGCGATCGATTCAGAAGGCCATAGATTTTATCCATGAGAATGGCGGCGGAAGGCTGGTGTTTGATGTCGGGCGGTATCTTACGGGGACGATCTATCTGAAGTCGAACGTAACCATACATCTTCTCGAAGGGGCGATTCTGGTCGGCTCGCCCAATCCTTTTGATTATGACACTCACCGGAACTGGACGGCCCTGATCTTCGCCCTGGAGCAGGAAAACGTCGCAATTACCGGAGAAGGAGGGGTTATCGACGGGCAGGGTTTTATAGTCGCCAACAACCTGGTGGATATCATTCACAAGGGGCTGGTAAAGGACCCGCTTCGCAACGACCGGCCGCGGGAAGGCATCAGGCCGCAGAACATTTATTTCTGGCGCTGCCGGAATGTTCGCATCGAGGGCCTCACCCTGAAAGACCCGGCCAGCTGGAACCAGCAGTATGACCAGTGCCAGAACGTGGTCATCCGGAAGCTTATAATCGACAGCAAGTCCTACTGGAATAACGACGGTGTCAATATCGTCGACTGCGACAATTTTGAAGTTTCCGATTGCTACATCGACGCCGCCGATGACGGAATCTGTTTGAAATCGCACGACGAGAAGGCGGTCTGCCAGAACGGTTACATCCACGATAATGTGGTGCGCACCAGCGCCAACGGCATTAAATTCGGGACGGCGTCTCTCGGCGGATTCAAGAATATCAAGATTGTTAACAACGTCGTTTATGATACTTACCGCTCGGCCATCACTTTTGCGGCCGTCGACGGCGGTTTTGTCGAGGATGTGGTCGTTGACGGCCTGAAGTCGATGAACACCGGCAACGTGATTTTTTTGCGGGTGGGCGAACGCTGGCGGCCGGGGAAGAAGGGCAGGATGAAAAATATTTCGATTTCCAACGTTTACGCTGAAGTGCCGGCGACCAAGCCTGATGCCGGGTACAATTACGAGGGCCCCTGGGAACACCAGCCGAGAAATATTTCGCCCTCCTCAATTGTCGGGCTGCCGGGAGCTTTGATTGAGAATGTTACCCTGAAGAATATTGAAATCAGGCATCCGGGCGGAGGCGACCCGAATTTTGCCCGGGTGGGGGTGGAGGAGCTGGATCAGGTGCCGGAACTTCCGGCCAGCTACCCGGAGTTTTCGATGTTCCGCGAACTTCCGGCCTGGGGTTTTTATGTCCGGCATGCCAGGGACATCACTCTCGAAAATGTGAGGCTGGTCGCGACGAAAAAAGACTACCGTCCGTCGATTGTGCTTGATGACGCCCATTCAGTGCGGATTAAAGGACTGAAGGTTGAAGAACCCGGTCCGAAAAAGCAACCAGTTTATTCTCATAAATGCACTGATGTGAAAATAGAAAAATAGCGGGCGACTCCAGAACCGATTGCCCTGTAAAGCGTTGAATTATTGTTGCCTGTTTGTTTTATTTCGTGGCCCAGGAGATGAAGCTGGCCAGGTCGTTTTTTAGTTTCTTGAGCGACGGCTGGTGGATGTACATCATGTGTCCGGCCTCATAATAACCCATTCGCACCCGGTCCTTGAATGAACCGTCAAGCATCAACTGGCTGAATGTGTATTCGGTTCCAAAAAACGGAGTGGCCCCGTCGTAATAGCCGTTGCAGCAAAAAACCTTGAGAGCTGTATTCTCGGCCATGGCCTGCCTCAATATTTCGGCCACATAGAGAGACCCATCCCTGGAGCTGCGGCCGGCAGCTCGGGTTACACCAGGAAGTCTGGACTGGCCCGGTTGAAAATTGAAATTCCAGGGATAGACATTGCCGTAAATGGCATAAGGAACTTCTTTTTTATAATTAAGAACCGTTCCGACATAATTATTAAGGGCAGCCGCGAAAGAACCCATAATCAAGGCGCTTGACGGGTCGTATTCGTAGCTCTCGCCGGCGGCGTCAGCGTCCCGGCCGGTAAAACGGCTGTCCAGCCGGCCAACCGTCAGTCGCCGGTCGCGAAGCAATTCTTTGACGAAGCGGTCGTGCCGCACCCGGAGGTTCGAGTTTTTCAGGTAATCAGGCGACAGGCCGGTGAATTCTGACAATTTTCTGGCGACCGCTTCGACCTCCCCGGCTGTGAGCAGATTTCCCCGGAGCAGGGCCGGCATATATTCTTTTATCGTAAGTTCCCTGGCAGCCTCGAGCAGGACCGGCAGCTCCCGGTTCTGGCTAATCGGTGGAAGTTTCTTGTGGTACCAGGCGGTGGCAGTGTAATGCGGCAGAAATATCGCATAGGACAGGTTGTTTCCCGGATTAAAGGATAGGGTGGCGAAATCCAGCACGCTCGAGAGCAGGATGATGCCGTTGAGGTAAATGCCATAAGTCCGGTTCTGGAGGATACCCGAAAGCACCGCCGCCCTGGTTGTTCCATAGCTTTCGCCCAGCAGAAACTTGGGCGAGCCCCAGCGGTCGAATTTCGTCAGGTAGATGCGGATGAATTCGGCAAAGGCGTTGCCGTCCTCTTCCACACCGTGAAACTGGCTTCCCTCCTGGCCAGGCAACGGGCGGCTGTAGCCGGTGGAAACAGCGTCAACGAACACCAGGTCAGTCACATCCAGCAGCGAATAATCGCTGTCGACCACGCCGGCCGGCATTTTTAGGGGATACCCCTCATCATCCATGGTGACTCTTTTGGGCCCGATCCCTCCCAGGTGCAGCCAGACGGTTGAAGAACCGGGGCCGCCGTTAAAGCAGAACATAATCGGCCTGGTTGCTTTATCCTTGACCTCGTCCCTGGTGTAAGCCACGAAGAACATAGAAGCCCCGGGCGTTTCGTCCTGTTTCAATACGGTCAGCTCTCCGGCCGTGGCCGTGTAGGGCACAACCTTGCCCTCTATCAACACTTGGTGTCTGGTGACGGAAAAGGGGCGCGGTTCCGGAAGCGGGGTTTTTTTTGCTTCCCGGGCTTGAGCCTGAGCCTTTTCCGCGACTTCGGGTCGGGCTGGCCTGGCGGTCTGGGAAAGCAGCGGAGTTGAAATCATGGATATGGAAAAAATGAAGATTAGGCCTGCCAGAACCGGCTTGAGATTGCTTTTCATGTTTGCCTCCCGCTAAATCAGGAAATTTAGAAGATGTCCCCATTTTATAAATTGAGGGGCGGAAGTTTGTCAAACAGAATTTTCTTGGTGGAGTTTTATGGCTGCCGACCGTACGGGCCGAAATGGCCGGAAAGCGGGAAAAAGGGGGGTGGAGCCCCTCCTAAAAAATTGGGGAATGAGTATTGTGTCCCCCGTTTTGATAGCTGATGGTCATGGAGAAGCAGCTGCTGCCGGTTTCAGGATTACCTTCTCCAGTTTCAGGGCATTGTTGTTGGCGATGGAAGTTATTTTGAACCTTAAAACATGCTTACCGGCTCCAAGTTCTAACTCACCCAGGCTGTGGGTGGCCGGAAAATAGATTGAAGGGGAAGGCTCTGACTGGCCCCGCAGAATAGTTTTATCGTCAATTTCCACCAGGAAGGAGCTTTTTCCGCCCCACTGGTAGGCATAGGAAGCCAGAAGCTCATAGCGCCCGGCCCGGGGGAGTTCAAATTCCCATTCAGGGTAATCATTTACGTTCTGCCAGTTGGTCAGCATGGTTGTCCGGTAAAAATAGTCTAAATAAGCCCGCTGTCCCATCTGCGACCTGATTTCAGCTAAGTAGACCGGGAGCTCAAGGATTCCGTCAGCTCCGGGAGCAAGTTTGTAAGGCTCAGCCTGAGGAGTGCCCTCAACCTCGACCACCACTACCGTAGCCACCCTGTCCAGGGGTTCTTCCGGCAATTTTATCGTCAGGTCCTTTTCCCTTCTCGAATAGCTGAGTTTTTCCCCCGTTGCCAGGAGATATACTTTCTGCACCTTATTCTTCAATCCGGGGAGAACGATTTTTTTCTCAACCGGCCAGCCCATAATGTGGATGTATAGGCGGTTTTCTTTCACCGTGCAGCGCCCGAAAAACGGCAGTCTTTCAAAGACGCTCGGCTGGCAGCCGTAGATGGCTTCGCCGTTAACTTTAAGCCAGGCGCCGATCTGCCGCAGCCGTTCGACAAACTCCGATTGTATCTTGCCGTCCGGTCGGGGCCCGATGTTCAGAAGGAGATTGCCTCCCTTGCCGGCGATTTCAATAAGCTGCCGGATGAGCTGGGGAGCGTTCCGGAATTCTGTTTCGTAGTGGTTGTAGCCCCAACCGTTGAAGTTCATAGTCAGACAGACTTCCCACAGTCTGAGACTTCCGTCCTCGTTTCGCCAGCCGCTCGCCGGCACGTAATTTTCCGGCGTGCCAAAATCGCCCAGGCCCGGAGCCCGGTTGAACAGCCGGTCATTGATGATGATGTCCGGCTTGAGCTGTCTGAGCATCTGCCCGATGCCCACGGCGTCGTAGTCTTCGTTCTTATGCTCCCATTCGCCGTCAAACCAAAGTATGGCCGGCTGGTACTTGAGCACCAGCTCCTGCAACTGACTTTTCATGAAGCTGACATAGCGCTTAAAATCGGCTCCCTTTACCGGCCGGTCTTTTTCCCAGCTCCGCCGCGGCAGATAATCCGGGTGGTTCCAGTCCATGATCGAATAGTAAAAACCGATCGGCATATTTTCCCGGCGGCAGGCTTCCACCAGCATGCCCAGCAGGTCCTTCTGAATCTTAGCCTTCAGGCTGTCAAACTCGCTAAAGGCGCTGTCGTAGATGCAGAATCCGTCGTGATGCTTGGAGGTGATGACGATGTATTTAACGCCGGCTTCCTTGGCCAGCCTGACCCATTCCTCCGGGTCGTAATTAACCGGATTAAAGTTCAGGGCGATTTTCTGATATTCAGGCAGGGGAATCTGGAGAAGTTCCCGGGCCCATTCTTCCCGGCCGATCTGAGAATAAACTCCCCAATGGATGAAAAGCCCGAACTTAGCTTCGCGGAACCATTGCCGGCGGTCTGGCCGGGTTGGGTCCGCCCCGGCTCTCCCGGCAGTCAACCCGGCAATAAAAAACACCAGCAATCCGGCGACCAGATACCTTTTCTGGCCTCGAATAGTCTGCGGAACGATTTTCGTTAGGATCATCAGGACCTATTTTATGGTTGACTATCAGACAAAATCAATAGAGTTGCCCGGATAACGGTCAGGCCCTGCTTGAGATAGAATTAGGAGGGGAGAAAGGCTCGTGATTCATTGGTTACTCCAAAAATAATAATTGACCCTGACAGAGTGCGACCCCTGGCCCCGCTTCTTCGGGCTTAGCTCATCCGGTCTTCGGGCAGCCGAGGTCTCAAGAGCGCTGTTCAGCTTGCGGGATGAAAATCCCTGCTGGTTGGGCTCACCGAATAATAGACTTAAGTCTGGCCAGGCGTTCCCGGGCCCTGGCC
This sequence comes from Candidatus Saccharicenans sp., assembly GCA_030017715.1. Classification (GTDB taxonomy): domain Bacteria; phylum Acidobacteriota; class Aminicenantia; order Aminicenantales; family Saccharicenantaceae; genus Saccharicenans. The sequence goes on from JASEIU010000001.1 coordinate 294,468, forward strand.
ACGTTCTCCGGATCTTCGCCGCTGGTATCGGCCAGGTACAGTTCAAAAGCCCTGGCGGCTTCAGGCAGCCGGTCCGTTTCCAGGCAGGCGACGGCCAGGTTCAGGTAGGCGGCCGGCGATGGCTTGAGCCGGATGACCTTTTCCAGCACCGGCAGGCTCTTTTCGTATTCACCGAGCAGGTTGTAGATAACGGCCAGGTTCAGATTATAAAAAGTGTTTTCCGGAAAATCGGCGGCCAGCCCGGCATAGACTTCGGCCGCCTCCTTCTGGCGTCCTGAACGGGCCAGGTTTTCGGCCCTGCTCAGGCGAATCATTTCATTTTCAGGTTCGATCAGCAGCGCCCGTTCGGCATAACTCAGGGCTTCATCGATTTTCCCCTGATTTTCACTGACCATCAGAGCTACGACCAGGGCGTCGTAATTGGACGGGTTAATCGACAGGGCCCGGCCGGCTGTTTCCACGGCCTCAACTGTTGCCCCGGCTAAAGACAAGGTCTGAGCCAGTTTAGCCAGAAGGCGGTCAGACCCGGGCAGAACGTCCAGCCCGCGTTTTAAGGTGGCCGCTGCTTCCAGGTGATTTTTCTGAAGGCCCTGGACTCGAGATAGATTAAGATAGCTGGACTCCAGACCCGGGGCTATTTCTATCAGGCGTAAATAAGCTTTTTCGGCTGCCTCCAGCTGCCCTTTTAGCTCCAGCAGGCCGGCTTCCTGGTAAGCCTTCAGCTCTTCCAGCCGTTCCTTGGGGTCGGGCAGGGCTCCCGAGGTTTGAAGCCCGGCCACCTGCAGGTAACCCAGAGAGCGCAACCTTTCCCTTTCGGCCGGCGTCATTTCACGTCGGGCAGTGGCCAGGCCGCTGGCCGCGGTTATTATCTTTTCCAGCCGGCTTCTGAGCCGGGCTGCGGTGCGGTGCCCATCGGAATAAAGATTGTTATTCTCACCGGGGTCGGTTTTCAGGTTATAGAGCTCCGGTAGTGGGGCCTGAATATACTTCCAGTCTTCGGAGATGATTCCCAGCAGTTCCGACCAGCCGTAATTTTCCCGGGGGAAAAAGCTTTCCAGATAGATGTCGGCCGATTTTAGTTTCCCTCCCAGCAGAAGAGGCTTCAGGCTCTGTCCATCCATCTGCTCTGTCGGCTTCAGCCCCAGGATGTCAACCACTGTTGGCATGAGGTCAATCAGCCGGACTGGCTGATTTATGACCTGTCCAGAAGGCAGTCCGGGGCCGACCACGATAAAAGGCACCCGGACCGACATTTCATACAGGAAAAGCCCGTGTCCCTGCTCCACCTTTTCCCCAAAAGCCTCGCCGTGGTCGCCGGCGATTACGATGAGTGTCCGGTCGTAACAGCCGTAAATTTTCAGGAGCTCGACCACCCGGCCGACGTACTTGTCCATGAAGGCGATTTCACCGTCATAGGGGTCGGCTTGAAATTTACGGGCAAATTCTGGAGGAGGATTGTAGGGAAAGTGCGGGTCGAAAAAGTGAACCCAGGCAAAGAACCGAGAGCTGTAATTTTTCTCCAGCCAGCGGTAGAAAGCCTCATAGACGCGGTCGGCCGGCCGTTCGGCATCATAGGTTTTGAAGGCCCGGCCTGGTTCAAAAACGTCGTCGTAAGTTTCGAAACCCTGGTCCAGCCCGAACCGGGAATCGACTGAGAAGGAAGCAACAAAGGCGGCTGTCCCGAAGCCACGCTCCTTGAGGATTTCCGCCAGGGTGGTGAATTCTGGCTGCAGAGAGTAGTTGCCGTTATTATGAACACCGTGCCGGCAGGGATTCAGCCCGGTCAGGATGGAGGCGTGGGAGGGCAGAGTCAGCGGAACCTGGCAGTAAGCGTTCTGAAACCTGGTGCCGGCGGCGGCCAGCTCGTCCAGGTTGGGGGTCGAGCCTCCCTGGTAACCATAACAACTGAGACGGTCAGCCCGGGTAGTATCCAGGGTTATAAGCAGCACATTCCAGTGGCCGGTTTCAGGTAGCGCCTGGCCGGGAACAAATTTTTCTCTGAAGATGAGGAAAACAGCGGCCAGAATAACGAGCAGGGCAGAGGCAACCAGTAAACCTCTGACCCTGGCGCCCTTCCGGCCGGGTGGTTGAGTTTGATTATCTTGCCCCGGTGCTGTTTTTGCCGGCCTGACCGAGGGCTGTTTTCCCGGCCTGGAGATTGGATTAGGTTTTCTTCTCTTCTTCTTGCTCATGAATCAACCGAATACCTGGCCCGAGCCAGACCCAATCATTATAACTTATCTGGCGGCTATTCCCAAAGCGAGAGGCAGGTTATGGGCTGGCCTGAACCAGAGTGAGAAAACTCCGAACCGGATTACGTCTTAATTAGTGAAACGAGCTAACAGAACACAAGTCCGAGCGGGCGTTATTTACCAGAAACAATTTGTCCGAAAAGGCGGCTTACCGGCCGCTGATTACAACATTCTTCACTTCTTATTCTTTTTATTCCAGTTTATGGTGACAGAGCAATGGCCGGAACCCAGCTGGTGTCCAGAATATTTGAGGTCATCGGCGAAGCGCTGCAGGTTGACCATTTTCAGCTGGTGGCCTTTGATTACAGGCAGCGACCTTTCTTTCAACAGCTCAGAGGAAAAAAACCGGCTCTGGGCGAAGCTGAGCGCCTGAACCTGGTCAACCGGGCCCTGGAAAGGGGAGAGTTTCTATCCGGCCGGGGCAACCACGGGCAGGATATCTTTGCGGCCTGTTACCCGTTCTGTTCTCAGGGGCGCCGGCTGGGCTTTGCCTACCTGGAAAAGCACAAGCCCGGGGCGGCCCTCACCGAAACAGAAAAGGACATCCTGTCGTCGGCTCTGCCGATGGTCAAACTGCTGACTCAGGAAAGCTCTCCGCCGGAAGAGGTGAAAATCCAGTCCGGAAACACCGAGCTTGAATTCCTGGGGCTCAGCCAGCCCTTCCGGTTGATTAGGGAGTTGATTGATAAGGTTAAAGAGGTCAACTCACCGGTTCTGATCAGCGGCGAGAGCGGGACGGGGAAAGAACTTATAGCCCGCCTCATCCACCACGGCGGTGTCCGCCGCCGCGGCCAGTTCGTGGCTGTCAACTGCAGCGCCATCCCCGATAACTTACTGGAGTCGGAGCTGTTCGGTTACGCCAGGGGCGCCTTCACCGGAGCCCTGCGCGATAAACCCGGCCTGGTGGAAGAAGCTAGCGGCGGCACTTTCTTCCTGGATGAGGTCGGCGATCTGTCGCTCCAGCTTCAGGCTAAAATTCTCAGGGTTCTGCAGGAGAAAGAAATCAGGCGCCTCGGCGAAAACCGCAACCGCCGGGTGGATGTCAGATTTATCAGCGCTACCAACCGCCATCTGGAGCAGGAGGTCGCTGCCGGGCGTTTTCGCCAGGACCTGTATTTTCGTTTGAGAATAGTCACCATTGAAGTCCCGCCTCTTCGCCGCCGGCCGGAAGATATCCTGGTTCTGGTCAACCATTTTCTGGATAAATATTCGCGGGAAATGAACAGGCCGCGGGCTTTCTTCTCCCCGGCCGCCCTGGAGCTTATCCTGAAATATGAATGGCCGGGCAATGTCCGCGAGCTTCAGAACGAAATCCAGCGGGTGCTGGTGCTGGCCGGGCCCGGCCAGGTTCTGGACGAAGAACTACTGTCCAATGACATCAAGAAAGCCAGGGACCGGCCGTTGCCCGACCGCTGGGATTATTCCCGGGCCAAGGCCGAGTTTGAGAAGAAATTCCTGGGCGAAGCCCTGCGCCATTTCAATTTTCATCGAGCCCGGACGGCCGCGGCCATCGGCCTGACCCGCCAGGGGCTGTTCCGTCTAATTAAAAAATACGGGCTGGACCGGGAGCTAAATTGAGTTGAAGGGTGGGTTTTTTTCTGTTAGATTCTTACTGCTATGGAAAATATAAAGAAAAATGAAAAAGGGGAGAAGGTCTTTCAACTGGTTTGCCCGCACTGCGGCGCCCGGCTCTGGGTGGATTCGAGCTTGAAGGAAATCATCCAGTCGGAAAAGGGACAGAAAAAGAAAGCTTCCTTTGACGAGCTTCTCCTTAAAGAGAAAAGGAAAGCCGAAGAGATCGGGGAGAAGTTCGATTCGACCGTGGAGCTGCGCCAGAAAAAACTGGAACAGGCCAAGCAAGCCTTCGAGCAAGCCCTGAGCCACCTGGACGAACTGGAAAAAGAGGTTGAAGAAGAGAAAGAAAATAAATAACCATCGGCCGGCCTGATTTTTTTATTTTTCAGGCGCCCCTCTATTCACCGGCCCGAAAAACGGGCCGGATTTAACCTGGCGGCCGGCTTTCGAGTTCTTGCCCGCTCCCGAAATTAACCTTGACCAGGGGCCCGCCTCGGGCTCTTGGCCTGACAGGTTGCCTTAATCTTTTTTTTATTTCCGCCGGCTGCGGGCTCAGCTCCCGGGCCGGGTCTCGTCGTCGCGGATTTTCCGGGCCATGGTAAAACCGGTAAAGCCGAAGACGGCTAAGATGATCACCGCGAAATAATTGGAAAAGGCATAAAACAGGTAGGAAAAAGTCGACACGCCCAGGGTCCCGGTGATGTACACACCGGCCATGCTCCAGGGGATGAGCGGCACGATTATCCCGCCGCTCTCTTCGATTATCCGCGACAGGTTTTTGGCGGCCAGCCCTTTTTTCCTGTAGGCCTCAGCCAGCAACTCGGCCGGGATGATCATCGACAGATAAGAACTCCCGGTGATGAGGGCCGACAGGATGGCGGTGCCGATGGTGGTCAAAACCAAACTCCAGACCCGATCGGCGAATTTCATTATTTTTTCCAGGATCACCGCCAGCATGCCGGTCTTCTGCATTATGCCGCCGAAGCTGAAGGCGGTGAAGGCCACCAGCTGGGTTTCCATCATACTCATCAGCCCGCCCCGGGAAATCAGGCGGTCAACGGCTTCCAGCCCGGTCCGGGCCGAGTAGCCCGAGTTGATGGCCTGAGCCACCTCGACCAGTCCGGCCTTCTGGAAGATGACGGCCAGAACGACGGCTGCGGCCGAGGAGATCAGCATGCCCGGAATGGTCGGTTTTTTGCTGAAGGCGTAATAGAAGACGATTAAAATCGGCAATAGGAGCAGCAGGTTGAAGTTGAAATTTTTTTCCAGGGTGGAGGTAATTTGCTGAATTTTTTCCCGGTCGAATTCCCGGCTGCCGTATCTCAGGCCCATAAAAAAATAAATCACCAGCCCGATCAGCCAGGCCGGGGTTCCCGACCAGAACATGTGCTTGATGTGGTCAAACAGGTTCGAGCCGGCGGAGACCGCGGCCAGGTTGGGGATATCTGAAAGCGGCGACATCTTGTCCCCGAAATAAGCTCCGGCCACGATGGCTCCGGCTGCCGGCCCGAGCGGAATCCCCAGGCCCATGGCGATGCCGATGAAGGCCACGCCCAGGGTGCCGATCGTCCCCCAGGAAGTGCCGCAGGCTAAGGAAGTCAGGCTGCAGACGAAGCAGGTCGTCACCAGGAAGTACTTCGGGGAGATGAGCTTGAGGCCGTAATAAATTATCATCGGTATGGTGCCGCTGGCAATCCAGGTGGCTACCAGAATGCCGACTGCCAGCATGATCAGGATGGCCGGAAGAGCTTTCCTGATGCTGTCCACTATTCCGGTTTCCATGTCCTTCCAGGAGTATTTAAGGTAAGCTCCGAGGCAGGCGGTGATGAAGGCCGCCGCCACCAGCAGCACCTGGGCTTTGATGCGGTAAACACCATAGCCTATGCCAAGCAGAAGGGCCATGGAAATCAGGGGAATAAGGGCCAGGCCGAAGGTTGGTTTTTTCTGTCCGGCCCGGACTTCCGTCGGGGCAGTTTTTTTTTCGTCCATCTGTTTCTCCCGCTCTCAGCCGGGTTGGGTCTCTTCCGGCTGGAGGTCATCAGGCGAAATTATATGGTGAAGGTTCCACGGACTTTTAGTTGACCTTCCTCCATGGCCACCCGGCCGCGACTGAGAACATATTTGGGCTGGAGAGAGTCATCGAGGAGTAGCAGGTCGGCCTCATAGCCCGGGGTCAGCTTTCCTTTTCCCGGCAGCCGGTAGAAATCGGCCGCGTTTCCGGAAAATACGGCCGCGGCTTCTTCCAGCGACAGAATGTTTTCCTTCACCACTTCCCGGAAAGCCCGGATGAAATCCTTCTGGCTGGCCACGGTCAGAGCCACCAGCTCGCCCTGCCGGTTAAACACCGGCAGGCTGCCGTTGGCGTCAGAGCTGACGGTGACCCGGGTGAGAGGTAATCCGAGCGTTTTAATCCGTCCGAGCGCCTCAGGCACGCTGACTTCATCCGGGTCGTGGGGTTCCGGTCCGCAGGTCAGGTCGATATAACCGCCCCGCCTGACCCATTCCAGGGCCTGGGAGAAAAGGCGGCGATTGCGGTTGGCATGGGTGGCGATAACCTGGGTGGCTGGAAGCTCGCTTTCCTCCAGCAGTCTGAAGAAGTATTCCAGGCCGCCACGGCCGTCGCCCAGATGAAAATGAGCCACGCCGGCTTTGCCGCCCAGCATCCCGCCGACCCGGCATTCAGCCACCAGCTTGATGAATTCATCGAAAGTGGGCTGGGAAGAGCGATGGTCGGATAGAGCGATTTCTCCGGCTCCGATGACTTTGTCGATCAGGGCTATATCGGAGCGGACGCTTCCGGTTATGGTCGGGGTGGGCAGATTATAGGCTCCGGTATAAATCCAGGCGCTGAGGCCTTCTATCTCCAGCGCTCTGGCTTTAGCCAGGAGAGAGCTCATATGCCGGGTGACGCTGTCGGTGCCGAGACAGCCGATGACCGTGGTCACCCCGCAGCTCAGGCAATCTTCAACTCTTATTTCCGGCGCTCTGGTGGCCGGGCCGCCTTCGCCTCCGCCGCCCAGGATGTGGACATGGGGGTCGATAAAGCCGGGCAGGGCAGTCAGTCCGTTCCCTTCTATAATTCTGGTTTCCAGGCCTTCCAGTTTCAGGCTTCCGGCTTCTGCCACGGCGGCAATTTTTTCTCCGGCCAGCAACAAATCCCACAGCCGGTTACCGGTCCGGCCGACAATCTTGAGGTTCTTAATCAGGATAAACATCTGGCCCTCACTTTCAGGGTGAAAATAAATTAACACTCTTTTGACGGGCTGACAAGAAAATTCCTTCTGGTTAACAGAGAAGAATATAGTTAAAATGATGGCAGAGATAATTGGAAACCGAAAAAAGCCTGATAAACATTTTTTCCCGGGGCGTCGTTTTATCTATGAGATGAGACGAGAGGCGGAAAGTTAGGTTTTCAGGCAGCCAGACCTGAATGACAGATAGAACCCGGCTTTTGAGACTTCTGGAAGATTATGGAGGCGACCTTATATCTTTTGCCCTGAGCCTGGTTGGCAACCGGTCCGAGGCCGAGGATGCCTGCCAGGACATGGTGGTGCAGATGCTCAAGCGCTGGGATAAAGTCGACGCCGACCGGAACCTCAAAAGCTGGACTTTTACCATACTGTACAGGAAGTGCCTGGACCAGATTAATAAGCACCGGCGGTTCCTGCATTTTTTTAACCGGGCGGCGGTCGATTATTCTGAACTTCACCAGAACCCTTCGGAAGACCGGTGGCCGGAGTCAATCAGCGAGGATCTCCTGGACCGTTTGAGACTGAACGAGAGAACCTGTCTGTTTCTCTGGGCCAGAGAAGGGTACAGCTCTGAGGAAATAGCCGGCATCATCGGCTGCTCTCCAGGCACTGTCCGGGTGCACCTGTTTCAGGCCAGGAAGAAATTAAAAAGGTTGATGGAGGGGGGAAATGAAAAGAGGGTTAATGAAAAAAAAGAATTAGTTGCTTTTTCGCCGGGCTGCTCTGGCGGCTCGTTCCCCTGACCTCTTTCAGGCGCGGGCTGCTGAAGATTCATCCTGACGGCTGTCAACGCTGCCGGCAGGAACTGGTCAGGGCGGAAGAAACCCGAAAGATTCTGGCTGCGGTTGAAGGCGTTTTTCCCCGAAGGCTCCTGGCTATGGCGGCTGCCGGCCAAAGCTGAACTGCTTGTTAAGAGAAAGGACGAGCTGGAAGCCAAAGCCAGGCATTGCCGCCAGCTCCTGGCCGACCTGTAAATTCTTTATCCGGCTGAGGGGGGAGCGGTCAGCCGGTCATTTCGGCGATGAAAATTGTTTTGAAATTTCGTCCGGTCTGGGCTAAAATAATTAGCCCATGCCGAGGACTTTTGAAGAAGAACTGAAGAGTTTTGAAAAGGTCATCCTGAGAATAAGTAACCTGGCTCTCTTTCCCAAAAAGATTTCAGTCCGGGGTGCCGAAAACTTTGTCCGGGAAGGTCCCAACATCTTAGTCGGCAACCATGTCGGCAGCTACAAGGATGTGGCCGTGCTGTTCAAGACTGTGCCCAGGCCGATTTTCTTCACCGCCAATAAAATGATATTTTCAAAAGAAGAATTCAGTTTTCTGGTTCGAAAACATCTTTTCCGCAGCATGAAAAATTTCGGCTTGATGATTCATTTCCTGCTGAATCCGTTTTTTACCCTTATTGTTCGTTATATATCGTCCAACATAGCTAAGGTTGGTTACATTCCGGTCGACCTCTATGAGGGCCGGGCGGCCGCCGTCAGGAAATGCCAGGAATATTTGAAACTCGGACGGGCGATTGTCCTGCTTCAGGGCCGAGGCCACTTTAACGATGCCGACCCCAACCCCTATGTGGCCCGTTTCCGCCACGGACCGGCGGCCATGGCTTATAACCTTTATAACGAAGAGCGGCTGGATGTTCCGGTCACCCCGCTGGCCTTTTTTGGTACCCACATTCCTTTCGGGGTTCCGGCCACCATTCAGGTCAACGTGGGAGAACCTTTGTTTATCAGCCGTTGCTGGGTCGAAAATGACAGCCGGCAGACGGTCGAGAATTTCCGCCGGACTCTGGAGAGAACCGTCAACCGGCTGTTCCAGGAGCTTCTTCGTAACCGGTGAGTTGCCGGCCGGTTGATAGATTTCGGGCAACCGGGTTAATCAATTTAGAAAGCCAAAAAGGAGAGTGAGTTATGTTCAAAGGACATCCGAAGGGATTGTTTGTGGCCTTTTTTGCCAACATGGGAGAAAGATTTGGTTTTTATACTATGGTCAGCATCTTCGTCCTGTTCCTGCAGGCCAAGTACGGAATGACGCCGGGGCAGACCGGTTTCATGTACGCCACCTTTATGTTTTTCGTCTATTTTTTCCCGCTGCTGGGCGGATTTCTGGCCGACCGGGTGCTGGGTTACGGCCGGACGATCAGCATCGGGCTGGTGGTCATGTTTTCCGGATACCTGCTGCTGGCCCTGCCGACCCGGTTTCAAACCGGATTTCCGCTGGTGGTGGCGGCCCTGGCCACCATTGCCCTGGGAACTGGCTTGTTCAAGGGCAACCTCCAGGCTCTGGTGGGCAATCTTTACGATGACCCGAAATTCAGCCATCTGAGAGACCGGGCCTTTACCATTTTTTACATGGGAATCAATGTCGGGGCCATGTTCGCCCCCTCAGCCTCTGAAGTTGTTTCCAACTTTATCCTGAAGAAGAGCAACTTCTTTTATGACGCCCGAATCCCGGCCCTGGCTCACGATTTCCTTAACGGGAAGTTAGCCGAGGTCAACCAGCTTCTGGACCTGGCCCAGAAGCAGAATCCGGCCGTCACCGTAGACGGACTCAGGACGTTTTCCGAGACCTACCTGGGAACTCTGGGCAAGTCCTATCATTTCGGCTTTGGCGTGGCCTGCCTGAGCCTGATTATCTCGATGCTGATTTTCTGGGGTTTCAGAAAATATTACCGGCAGGCCGATATCACCGAAAAACAGAAAGAAAAATCGGCCGAACTGAAATCCCAGATTATAGAATTAACCCCGGAACAGACCAAACAGCGCCTGGTGGCCCTGGGATTGGTTTTTCTGGTGGTCATCTTCTTCTGGATGGCCTTCCACCAGTCGGCGGTCACCATGACCTTCTTCGCCCGGGACTATACAGTTAAGCAGGTGGGAAAACTAACCAACCTCTGGTTTGACCTGGGTGGATTGCTGCCGCTTTTCCTGTCCATCCTGGGCCTGGTCTTCCTGGTGAAAAAGGGCGTGTCTAAGGGAGGCCGGATTGCCGGCGGCCTGACTTTAATCATTTTTGCGGTCCTGAGCTATCTGCGTTACAATTCCTATCCCGAAGTCAGCCCCTTCCAGCCCCAGCGCTTCCAGCATTTTAATCCCTTCTTCATAGTAGCCCTGTCGCCGCTGATTATCGGCATTTTTTCTTACTTGAATAAAATCGGCAAGGAACCTTCGGCTCCCCGTAAGATTGGCATCGGCATGCTGCTGACGGCGGCTTCTTTTTCCATCCTGGTCATTGCTTCGCTCCGATTGCCCAGCCCGGCCGAACTGGGAGGCAGGGTGGCTCCGCCGGAACACCTGGTTTCGGTCTACTGGTTGATCAGCACTTATTTTCTGCTGACCATAGCCGAGCTGTTCTTGAGCCCGATGGGCATTTCCTTCGTTTCCAGGGTGGCTCCGCCCAAGTATAAAGGCCTGATGCAGGGCGGCTGGTTCGCGGCCACGGCCACCGGCAACTATCTGGTGGGTCTGGTGGGCTATCTCTGGATGAAAGTCCCGCTCTGGGCCCTGTGGTCGATTCTGGTTGTGGCCTGTCTGCTGTCGGCGGCCTTTATGTTCAGCATCATGAAGCGGCTGGAAAAAGCGGCCTCAAGTTAAGTTTTGTCTGGCGGCCGGCCCGGTTTTCAAGCCCCCGGGGAAAATATGAGCCGGAGACGGCTACAGGTCAATGAGTCTCTGATGCGGCCGATTGTGAAACTCAAAGTCAAGGCTTGCCGGGCCGGGATAGCGGCAGTTTGCCTGGGCTTAATGATCCTGTCGGGAAGCTTTGAACTCCGGGCCCAGTTCAAGCCGCCGGCCAGGGACCGGGGCAGCCTGGTTTTTTCGCTGGAAAATGATGTCTGGCTGAAGCAGGATGAGGGTTATACCAACGGTGTCCAGTTGATGTGGGTTACGCCCGAACTCAAGCCCGACCGGGGATCTCCCTTTCTTCGCTGGCTGGCCGGGCTGAACCGGAGAGTGCTCGGCGGGAAAAACAGAGGCGCAGAGGAATCCGGAACCACGTCCTATGAGAGAAGGGCCGGTCTGTCGCTGGTCCAGGGAATGTTCACTCCTGACAATCTGTCGGAGAAAGAATTGATACCGGATGACCGTCCTTATGCCGGCCTTCTTTATGCCGGGCTGGGTCTGGTCAGGCTGAGCCCGGCTGATCAGGATTCGGTCGGAGTGGCCGTGGGCGTTGTCGGTCCGCTATCGCTGGCCGGGGCCATACAGCGCTGGCTTCACCGGACCTATGGCTGGACCTACCCTGAGGGCTGGGAAAACCAGCTCAAGAACGAACCCGTGCTGGAGCTGTGGTTTAACCGGCTCTGGACTCTGGTGCCGGCCCGGGCTGCTTCCCGCGGACTGCAACCGGTGGTTAAAGCCGGAGTTGGGGCTCAGGTCGGTAATCTGCTGATAGCTTCAATGGCAGTGGCCGACCTGAAGCTCGGGTTCAATCTTGAACCGCAGATGGATGCTTTCACCGCCGCCCCGCTATTCAACCACTTTGTTGCCGGCCGGGCCACAAGAACTTCTGTTTATGCTTTCGTCAGACTGGAAGGTCGGGCAGTGGCCAGGAATTTGCTCCTTCAGGGCAACACTTTTCAGGAGAGCCATGGGGTTGATATCCATCATCTTTATGGCCAGCTTTCATCCGGCCTGGCTTATCAGTCGCCACAGGCTGGGTTGATAATTTATTTTGTGATAAGGACCAGGGAATTTATCGGTCAGAAGTATAGAGAGCCTTATTTCGGCCTGACCTTTTCCTTTAACCTCTGAGCCGCTGAAGCAGCCGAGACGGGTCAGGTTGCGGCCAAGCCCGGGGTGACCTGCGGTCAGAACAAAAGGTGAAAGACCGGTGAGGAAAGATATGGAGATTGGCTTTTTTGAGTAAAGTTGAATTGACCGGCAGCCGGGATGAGAGAGCCGGGAAGTTTGATGAGCTTATTTCAGGCCACCCGAATTTGAAAAAAAATAACGGCTGAGGAATGATAGAAAAAATTTTAGACTTAGGACAGGAGACAGATGAGCCTTAAGAACATAGCTGTCTTTTGCGGTTCGCAAAGCGGACGGGATCAAATCTATGCCCGGAAAGCCAGGGAGCTGGCCAGAGCTCTGGCTCGACGGAAGCTGACTCTGATTTTTGGGGGCGGCGGAATCGGACTGATGAAGGAAGTGGCCGAGGAAATGCTGGCGTCCGGGGGCCGGGCGGTCGGAGTCATCCCGAGAAACCTCCTGGAGCGAAACCTCGGCTTTTCCGGCCTGTCGGAAATGATTGTGGTCAATGATATGCACGAACGAAAGGCCACCGTCGTCAGGATGGCCGACGGCTTTATTGCCCTGCCCGGAGGCTGGGGAACGCTGGAAGAGATTTTCGAAGCCCTGACCTGGGCTCAGCTTGGCTATCATGGCCGGCCTTGCGCCTTTCTGAATGCGGCCGGGTATTTCGACCCGCTGCTGGAGTTTATAAACCGGGCAGTGAACCAGGGATTCCTGCTGCCTGAGCATCTGAACCTGTTTACCAGGAGTGAGGATCCGGAAGAAATCCTGCGATTTATAGAAGGCTACCGACCGCCGCTAATTCTTGACCCGATCTGGAATCTCAATCCAGACGAGCTTCCCGGTTCAGGCCGGAATGAAAAGGATTAAGGTGTCAGAAGGGAAGACCCGCGGCCTCTGAGGAGGTTACAAGAGCCTGGTGCATATAGGACCTTCGCCTCCGCTTGAATTTTAACGCTGGCTGCTAAGATTGACCTTAAACTGCCTGATGCCGTCGGGAGGCAAAGGTTATCTTATCGGTCGGCAACCCGGCGGCCGAAAAATTTAAGCCGCCCCAGAGTGGAAATTCGAAGCTTCTCTCAGCCGGGATACAGATCCCGTTCAGAAAGCCGGCAACGCCGATTATTCTGAACCTTCAGCTGTTTTTCTGGTGTCATTGACGGGGCGAGCCAGGCGACGCATGGCCAGGTAAAGCGGAAAGCCCAGGATCAGAAATATGGAACCCAGTAAGGCCTGACGCGGTCGGGACATCAGGACATTAATCGTTATGCTCAGCAGAAAGAAAATGAATAACGCCGGCAGAACCGGATACCCTGGGACACGGAAGCCCCGGTAATTCTCTGCTCTTCTCCCCGCTCTGGCCCGAAGCACGAATATGGTGGAAGCCACCACGGCGATACCCAGGCTGTCCAGGAACATCACGTAATTGACGATATTTTCGAAAGTCCGGAGAAAGGCCAGGCTCAGCAGCATGAATGCTCCCAGAAACAGCAGACCAAATTCCTGGACCTGGGTTCTGGGATTAATCTTTTTGAAAATGCCCGGCAGGGTCCGGTCTTCGGCCATGGCCAGGTAGGTGCGGGGAAGCTGCATCAGGATGGCGTTGAGAAAACCCAGAGCCGAGAGAAATATGGCCAGAGAAACTAATCTGTAACCGGCCGGCCCGAAGACCGCACGGGCGGTTTCGGCTGCCACCAGACGGGCCGAGCTCATCCCGGGCAGACCCAGGACCCGCCAGTAAGCCAGATTGATCAACAGGTAGCAGCCGATGACGATCAGCATTCCGAAAATGACGGCTCGCGGCAAATTCCGGCTGGAATCCTTTAGGTCGGCTCCCAGGTTGATGGTCTGCTGGTAGCCGCCGTAACTAAAAAATACCGAGATGAAGCCGAGACCGAGGGCCAGCCACCAGGGATGGTTTTGCTCCAGCGAGGCCTGGCGGATTTCCGGGCCGCTGTGGCCGCTCAGCAGTCCGGCCAGGGCGAGCGCCAGAATCAGAATTATTTTTGACAGGCTGAGAATATTCTGAGTCCGGGCTCCTGACTTGATGCCGATGTAATTCAAAACCAGCAGGACGACGACCATGGCCAGAGCCAGGAGAAGAGTGTGGCTGGAGGTTCTGGCCCGTTCCGGAAGGATGACGGGCGTCAGATACTCGGCGCCGATCAGAGCCACCCCAGCCCCGCTGGCAGTGTTGATGATAAAGACATTGGCCCAGTTGAGCATAAAAGCCAGCAGAGAGTTGTAGCTTTCAGCCACAACCTTATAATAGGAACCGGGTTGCGGGAAGCGGGCTCCGATTTCGGCGAAGGTCAGGGCTCCAACCAGGGTGATGAGACCGCCGGCTATCCAGGCGGCAAAGAACAGAGCCGGGGTTCCGGTTGCCGAGGCCACCATGGCCGGGGTACGGAAGATGCCGATACCGATGACCAGGCTGACCACGATCATGGTAACGTCGAAGGTGTTGAGTCTGGCTTTAATCATATTTATCTCAGGTATCCAACAACACCGGCCCGGCAATTCTTACCGGTCGGAATAGTTTAGAATTATCTCCGAGTTGAGGCCGGAAGGCAAATAAAACTTTTGGGTGTCTAATCAGCAAAGAGCTGAAAGATTTCTCTTTTCTGCCAGAGGTAATAGATAGCCCAGAAACAGTAAATCAGGCTGGGGATGACAATTCCTATCCGGAACAGACCGGTCAGGGCTGCCACCAGCAGGACATCGAACAGCCACATTCCCACCCCCAGCAGGCCAAAGACGTATCCGGTTTTCTTGAAGCGCAGCAGCCCGAAAGAACTGATTATCAGAAAAACCGACATTACCAGGTCAGGCACGGCGAAGCCATTGTAAAGATTGTCGGGAACGGGCAGGGTTTTGGGGAAGCGATGAGCCAGCAGATGACCGGTCCAGAAAGCTATGGTCATCAGGGCCACAAACAGGTTGATTACCCCGATTATCACCAGACCAAGAATAAACCTTCTTTCTTTGTCCATCTGAACCTCGATTCAGATATCAGATTGAATGATATAACATCCGACCGCTATTTGTAAGCCCGGGCTGATTCATATTACTGTTAATGGCGGATGCCGGAGATTCCTCCTGTCCGGTTTTATGGTCTTCTGACCGGGAGATTTCAGCCGCCAGATTCCGGTTGGCGATTTTAATCCTCTCCGCCCAGCCCTTTGTTGAAGACCGCCGTCAGGAAGCGTCGGTCGCGCTCGGACAGGGTCAGGCGGCCGAAAAGGTCGTACAGCAGGTCGGTGACGTGTTCGCGGTTGGTGTCATGCATGAAACCCCGCTTCTCCAGCTTTTTCAGAATTAGCTTTATGCAATCTTCCTGCTCCTTGCGGGGGATGGGCGGCGCCGTCTGGGGCACCGGACTGGAACCTGATTCCCGGAAGATGGCATAAAGGCTGAGCAAAACAGCCGCCGCTAAATTATAGGAAGGTTGCCGCCCGGCCTGGGGAATGAAGTAGACAAAATTAGCCCGGCGCAACTCCCGGTCGGATAAGCCGGTCCTTTCGTTGCCAAAGACCAGCCCGACTCTGGTCAGGGCCGGAAAGCTTTTGATTTTTTCCAGCATTTCATCAACAGTCAATATTCGGAAGGCTTTTCTCTGCCTGACGGTTGAGGCCAGAACCAGGTTCAGGTCGGAGACGGCTTCTTTCAGAGTCGGAAAGAAAGAAGCTTTTTTTAAAATTTCGGCAGAGTGAACGGCGGTTCTTAAGGCGTCGGGTCCGGTTTCCTCCAGGCCAACGATTCTCAGGTGCGAAAAACCGGTGTTTTTCATGGCCCGGGCCACCAGACCGATATTTTCCTGGTTTTCCGGGTTGACCAGGATAACACTGAAACGGTCTCTCTGCAGGCGGTCCTCCGGGAGAAGATAAGGAAGCTTCATGTTGAGATTATATATTAATTGCAGGTCGAAAGGGATGAGGCCCAAGGCCGGGAACCGGTGAAGTTTTGTTCCGCCGGTTTTCCAGGCAGGCGCAGCTCGAACCGCTGCCGGAAAGAAGGGGACCGGAATTTTTATGGCAGTGCGGAAACAATCATGTCAATAGCTTGAACTCCTGAGCGGCCGGGGCGGGGAACAACCTTTCCTGCAGGCAGAAGCAACCGGAGGTTAAGGGCTAAGTTGTTTTACCGAAAGTGAAACTCTTCTTTTCTATCAGGTTCAGGCAATGCTCCACAACTTTTGAGTCATAGAGCTTCCCCGAGTTAGCCCTGATTTCCTCCAGGGCCGCATTCATTCCCAGTGCTGGACGGTAGGGTCGGTGAGAAGAGATGGCTTCGATCACGTCAGCCACACAGATTATCTTGGCTTCCAGCAGAATCTGCTCATCCTTAAGTCCACGCGGATAGCCCGAACCGTCGATTTTTTCGTGGTGCTGGAGTATTATCTCGGCTACCGGCCAGGGGAAGTCTATGCCTTTCAGGATGTCGTAGCCGACCTGAGAGTGCGTTTTTATCAACTCCATTTCAATGTCTGACAGCCGACCGGGCTTGTTGAGAATTTCCGGCGGAACGGCGATTTTTCCCAGGTCGTGGATGACGGCCGCGAAACTGACGGCCTGGACCCGGGAGTCGTCCAGTCCCATTTCGCGGGCGATGGCTTCGGCCAGCTCGGCCACCCGTTCCTGGTGGCCGGCAGTGTAAGGGTCCCTGACCTCGACCGTTCTGGCGGTGGCCCTGATAATTCCCTGCAGAGTCTTTTCCAGATCCCGGGCGGCTTTTTGCCTTTCGGTCACATCAAGGATGATGGCCAGGAAACTCTTTTTGCGGGCCACTTCCACCAGCTGGAGGTGAACTTCGACCGGGTAACTCGAGCCGTCTTTACGGAGATGAATGGTCTCAAAAAGCTGTTTCTCCCGGCTGCCGTCCAGCAGGGGCCTGAGGAGAGCGGCAAATTTTGGCGGGTCGAATTCCGGTTTAAGATGAAGCGGAGTAAGACCGGTCAGTTCCTCCAGCGAATAGCCGGTATTGTCGAGGGAGGCCCGGTTGGCATAGGTGAATCTCAAAGTTTCCGGGTCAAAGATGTAAATTTCGTTATGGCTTTCTTCAATTACCCGCAGCAGTTCTTCCTTTTCCTGCAGGGCCATTACTCTTTCGGTGATGTCGCTGACATAATTCAGAGTGGCCGGACGTCCTTCCCAGTCTATTTTAACCGCCGTTATTTCCACCCAGCGGACGCTACCATCCCGGGCAAGGAATCTGAATTCGTAGGTAGGCTGGAATGATTCTTCCCCCAATCGTCTCAGGTGTTTTTCCCAGACCATTTTCCGGTCGTCGGGATGGATAAAATCCAGAAAGGGTTTTCCGATGATTTCTTCTTCATTGTAGCCATATTCCAGAGCTTTCTTATTAACCAGCTTGATCACTCCGTCCTGAGCCACGATGATCAATTGACCGGCGTTGTCAAAAAGCACCCGGTATTTTTCTTCGCTTTCCCTGAGTTTTATTTCAGCCAGCAGCCGTCTGTTCTCGCCCTGCAGGAGAAGGCCGGTCAGAACCGTGGCCGGGGGGAAAATCAACAGGATGGGCAGCCATATACGGCCAATTACTGCCAGCCCGGCCGGCCAGGGGATTATCAGCAACTGACAGGCCAGCATTACCAGATGGGCCAGGAAACCGAACCCGTAAAGCTCGTAGGCACTGAGCTTGCCGATCCTGGCCCTGAAAATATTGCGGAAAGCCAGACCGGTGGCCGCGCAGAAAATTATCGTGGCCAGCCCGGCCCAGACTCCCTGCCCTCCGAGGTAAGCCCTGTAACTTAGGGAGATAAAAGATGCGGTTGTCGCCGGCCAGAATCCGCCATAGAGTCCGGCCAGGGAAATGATTATTGAACGGCCGTCATAGATTACTCCAGACCCGTATTTATAAGCGACGCTCATGGCAACCACGGCTGTCAGGCCGAAAACCAGGCCGGTCAGGATTTTCCCGGCCCTTTTTTCCAGAATGGTTAGTCGAAGAATTAGACTGTAGAGGGTAATCAGGGCGAGGATAAGAGAAACATTTAGTATCAGAGAGATATACATATAGACTATCCCTTAAGCCAGTTGTTTCCCCCAAACCAACCGGGGCAGATTCCGAACATCACCTTAACCTGCTTCCCGAATTATAATCAATTAATTAAATAAAATGCAATGAGAATTTTCTTATGGAAGAGAGTCAGAGGGTGTTTCTGTTTTTCTGCTCGTGAGTTCCTGGAATTTTAGTAATCCTGGAATGGATTATCTGGCAAAAATCGGAAAATGAGCACGGAGTTCCTTCTTAAATTTCCCGGACAGCCTTCTCAATTCGGCTCAGGGCTTCGGCCAGAGTTTTTCGTGAACAGGCTAAGTTCATGCGCTCGAAACCTTCCAATTCAGGCCCGAAGATCGGACCCTCATCGAAATAAATCCGGGCTTTTTTCAAAAAGAATTCATTGAGCTCTTTCTGAGGGAGCCCAAGGTCCCGGCAATCCAGAAGAGCCAGGTAAGTTCCTTCAGGTTTGAGAAATTTTATCCGGCCGATGCGTTCTTCAAAGTACCGACGGGCATAATCCATGTTTTCTTCAAGGTAAGCCACCAGTTCATCCAGCCAGGCCGCCCCATGAGTATAGGCAGCCTCTAAAGCGACCAGCCCAAAAATGTTATTGACCGTAAGCCCCAGGTTTTCCAGCTGGGTTTTATACAGGGTCAGGAGTCTCTGATTGGGTATGATGACCAACGAGGTGGTCAGGCCGGCAATGTTAAAAGCCTTGCTGGGCGCGGTCAGGGTGATTGTCCTGGCCGCGATTTCAGGCGACAGAGAAGCGGTTGGAATATGCCTGTGCCCTCGGAAGACATGCTCGGCGTGGATTTCGTCCGACACAATCAGCAGGTCATACTGCCGGCAGATATCAGCCAGTTCTTCCAGCTCCTGGCGTCTCCAGACCCGACCCACAGGATTATGAGGAGAACAGAGGATGAGCATTCTGGTGCGGCGGTCGATCTTTTTTCTGAGGTCATCGAAATCCAGGCTCCAGAGGCCGTTTTCAAAGCGCAGGGGATTTCGCACCACACGCCGCCCGTTGTTTTCAACGGCTGAGAAAAACGGATAATAGACCGGGCTCTGGATGATGATTTTGTCTCCAGGAGCAGTATAGGTCTGAATACAGATGTTGAGCGCCGGAACCACTCCATGGCATCTTGACAGCCATTCCCGTTTTATCTCCCAGTTATGACGAACTTTCATCCAGTCGATGATGGCCGACCAAAAAGATCTGGGGATGAAGGGATAGCCATAAGCCCCGTGCTGAGCTCTTTTTACTACTGCCTCCACAACCTCGGGCGGAGCCGGGAAGTCCATATCAGCCACCCACATCGGGATCACTTCCGGCACTCCCAGCACCTGCTCGCAAAATTCCCATTTGAGGGAACAGGTGTTGCGCCTGTCGAGGACCGAGCCAAAGTCATACTTTTTATTATGCATTCTTCTTTCCTTTACGATATTTGAGGACTATGCCTTTAGCCTTATTAAAAAATGGATATTAATTTTAGTCGAGGCTGCCATGGATAGCAACCTCGCAAAAAATGCTTAACAAATGCTTTTCAGATTCTTAAATTAAAAACCGAAAGCTTTGGATGGAGGAGGCTCAGGATGGGGGTGCTGAGCAAGGGCAGTCAGTTTGAGGCAGACATATGAAAGTTATCCGGCCAGGAGGATCTTGAAGAGCCTTTCGTCCCTGATAGTGCCGGATGGGAAAGAGTTTTTATCCGGGCATAGGTCGATGAAGGTTGTGGTTTCAAAGGAGGGGACGACGGAAGCGATTAAACCGTTTTCTCTGCCTCAGGGGACTCCTGGAAGAAAGCAAGACCAATTAAAGACATATCTTGACTTATTCTTAAAGCTGGATTATATTTCTCAAAATTTGAGAAGATGATTTTTAACGGGCAGGCCGGTTGTTTGCCCTATGGGCAGGGTACTGGTTCTGATTAATTATCCCGGACAATTATAAGGTAATAAAACAGGTTCTGCTGGCAACTTAATGACCAGGAGGGAAAGGTGCAGGCAATCGTTTGTATCAAACAGGTGCCGGATACCACGGAAGTCAAGATTGACCCGGAGAGGGGCACTTTAATCAGAGAAGGAGTGCCCAGTATTATCAATCCCTTTGACACCTATGCCATCGAAGAGGCTTTGCGCTGGAAGGAGAAACTCGGGGGCAAGGTTACGGTCATCACCATGGGCCCGCCCCAGGCCATAAGCGCCCTTAAAGAAGCTGTGGCCATGGGTGCGGACGAAGCTATATTGCTGAGCGACCCGGCCTTTGCCGGGGCCGATACCTGGGCTACGGCCTATACCCTGGCCGTAGCCATCAGAAAAATCGGCAGCTTTGACCTGATTTTCTGCGGACGGCAGGCCATCGACGGCGATACCGGACAGGTGGGACCGGGGGTGGCCACCCAGCTTCAGATCAACCAGCTAACCTATGTCTGCAGGATTTCCAGCCTCGACCTTGAGCAGAAAAGGATAGAAGTGGAGCGTCTGGTGGAAGAAGGAAAGGAAGTGGTTCAGTCGACCCTGCCCTGCCTGATAACCGTGGTCAAAGACATCAACCAGCCTCGCTATCCGACCATTTTGGGCATCAGGCGTTCGCAGAAAGTTCAGATTCCAACCTGGACTTCCAAAGACCTGGAGGTTGACCCGAAGCTGATTGGCCTAAACGGCTCGCCGACCAGGGTGGTAAAGGTAGAAACGCCGCCGGCCCGGGCTGGAAAATGCCAGATCATGCAGGCCGATTCGGTTGAGCAGCAGGCCGAACTGCTGGCCGAAAAACTCCTGGCCGAAAAAATCATAGTTTGAGGTGTGACCATGGCCTTACTTGTAATAAAAAGAGATGCCTGTACCGGGTGCGGGTTGTGTATCCAGGTCTGTCCCTTCGGCGCCCTTGCCCTCGACAGTGAAAACATCATCACGGTCAGCGAAGCCTGCACCGGCTGCGGAGCCTGTGTGCCGGAGTGCCCGACGGGAGCCCTGAGCCTGCCGGAAGTTGAAAAGAAAGAGTCTTCCCACCTTGACATCTACCAGGGAGTCTGGGTCTGGGTGGAACAGTTCAACGGACGGGCCTCGTCTATTTCCTGGGAAATGATAGGAGAGGGAAAGCGTCTGGCCGAAAAGCGCGGGACAATTCTCACCGCTTGCGTGCTCGGGCACGAGGCCGAACCGATTGCCAGAGAAGCCATTGCTTACGGAGCCGACCGGGTTTTTTTGGTGGATGACCCCACATTAGAAGTCTACCGCACCGATCCTTACGCCCGCTGTCTGGTGGAGCTGGTTAAGAAGTACAAACCCGAGATATTTCTGCTGGGAGCCAGCACCCGCGGCCGCGACCTGGCCGGGGCGGTGGCCACTTATTTATATACCGGATTGACTGCCGACTGCACCGGGCTGGAGATTGAAGAGGGCAGCAACCTGCTGCTTCAGATCAGGCCGGCTTTCGGCGGAAATATAATGGCCACCATCAAGTGCGAAAATTACCGGCCGCAGATGGCCACCGTCAGGCATCATGTTTTTGAAATGCCCGTTCCCGATCAAACCCGTCAGGGTCAAATTATCAGAGAACAGCCGGTTATGCTGGAAGAACAGATTGCCACCCGGGTTCTGGACCTGATGGTCGAAAAGAACGAGGTCAACATCGCTGACGCCAAAATAATAGTTTCGGGTGGACGCGGGCTGAAAGGCCCGGAGGGCTTCACCATCATCCACGAGCTGGCCGATGTTCTGGGCGGGGCGGTCGGGGCCTCCAGGGCGGCGGTCGATGCCGGCTGGATTTCTTACGCCCATCAGGTCGGCCAGACCGGAAGAACGGTCAGGCCAGACCTTTATATCGCCTGCGGTATAAGCGGTGCTATCCAGCATCAGGCTGGAATGCGCACGAGTAAAATCATCGTGGCTATAAATAAGGACCCGGAAGCTCCGATTTTTCAGATTGCCGACTACGGGATAGTGGGAGACCTGTTTACGGTGGTCCCGGCTCTGACCAGAGCTTTGAAAAAGAGGTTGAATAAGTAGCCCTCTTGCCTGTTGTCCAGTCAGGCCGGCTATTCCCGTAATCCGGGCTGTTAGTTTCAGGAATTCAATCGGTCTTGACTTCAGGAGTCAAGTTTTTTTAAACTCACCAGTGATGGCCAGCCAGGAATCGGGGTCCGCAAGCCTCGTGTCTAACCTTGAGATGAAGCGGGACCGGTGAACTTGCAGCCCGCGGCGGAAAGAACTGTCCTGAGATACTTCAGAAACGGATTTTTCATCAAATCCTAAGAAGGAGGGGAGAAGTGGTCGCCAAGATCATAAAACCAGAAAGGGGATTATGGTTCAGCTTTATCTTCATTCTGGGACTTATCATCATCTCCCTGCTTATTTATCTGCTTCTGAGAACAGCTGCCCGAGAAGGTCAACCGCTCAGCCTGGTCTGGCATGATAATGATAACGATGGTCGGGATTCTCCGGGTGATGTCATCGAGCTGGACAACGGCCTCATTTACCTCAGGCTGGATTTTGTGGATGTCTGGAAGGGGCATCAGGCCGTAAATCGATTTGAAAATCCGCCTGAGACCAGGGATCTGGATCCTCGCTGGAATGGCTATTATCTGCAGGAATTACGCTACCGCGGTGAACTATGTTACCGGTATTTAGGCTGGGACAGAGCCCGGGAAATGTATCCGACCTTGAGTTCCAACGACGTCATCGGCCTGGTTGGTCAGCCGGAAAGCTATCCGGATAATCCTTTCCTTTCGATGTGGAATGCCAGAGAATCGGAAAAGAATCCTTCCTATAAATGGTATGTCTATTTTGAAAAGCATGAGGTGGTCAACGATAAGAAGCGAGGTCAGGTTCTGGTGCTGACCGCCGACAAGGGACAGGGGTTGAGCCACCGTCTGGAAATAAGCCTCAAGGGCCAGAAGTTGGTCCTGGATCACCGGGTTAAAAATGATCAGGACCGGGAGCTGGAGTACATCAATCTGCTGACCCTTCCAGCCAGCAGAATAATAAGCACTTCCTTTGGTCCGGCAGAACTGCTTTGTTCCCGCAATATAGAACCGCTGGGATTCACGGATAGTTTTACTTTTACCGTTGGTGGTGACGGCCTGGCCGCCTCAGGCATGCTGCCCTGGAAAATAAAAAGGGATACCACCAGCAACTATTTCACCGGCGGCTGGTGGATACTGCATCAGCATGGCCTTTTTGTCTGGAAATCAGTCAAGATTAAACCCCGGGAAGAAGCGCAGTTTAATCTGGTGGCCGCTTTTTCCGATGATGATATTTATTCCCGGTATGAGCGCTATCTGAAGTCCAATGGTCTGACCTTTGAGAAAGTTGACCTGGATGAGGTAGAGAAATATCTGGTGAGCAACGTTCCCAGGACCATAACAAAAGAGGGCTGGGTTTATCATGCCTATGAATGGCCAACCAACGACTGGCACAACGAGATGACCGGCAAAGCCTTCATGACTATGTTTTACGTCAGCGGCGACCGGACCTGGCTGCAGTATACGATAAACGCCAACAGGTTCTATCTGGAGAAGATGCGCTGGAACTCACCCGACCATCCTTTCTACGGGTATTTCATGGACCAGACAGTGGATATCAAGCAAAGGCAGTGTTTTCTCTGGTCCCAGCCTTACAATGTGGAATCTTTGCTGGCTGAATATCCTCTGACCGGAAGTCAGACCGTTCGAGAAGCCCTGCTGATAAACTTTGAAAAGGTCCATTCCGGGCTAATGTGGAATCCGGAAGGGAAGAGATGGTACTGGCGAGCCGTGGTCGATCCGGGAACCAGACCGCCGAAACTCATCTGGAAAGATGACCTCAACACCTTTGACGCCTGCGAGTTTGGAATTGACGTCATGCTGAGCGCCTATTCTTTTACCGGGAATAAGAAATACTTAGAGCGGGCGGTGGAGGCCATGGAAAACCAGCTCCAGGTTCTGGAAAATTACGGCCTGCTGCTCGAAGACCATGCCGGCGAACCATCGGTCAACGTCTTCGCCTTTGCGGCCAAGGCCCTTTACCGCCTCTATGATTACACCGGCGAAGACAAGTGGCTGAATGATGCCGAGAAAATACTCGATACCATGCTGATGTCCTTTATCCACATGGATAAGTTCCCGGAAGAGTTTTGCTGGCTCAAGGGCGGCGTGGCCAGGAAGGACGGGGACTGGACCGGCCAGTTCGGGGAGCCTACCACAGGCACTGACTCTTCGGTGGCCACTGCTCCTACCTATATTCCCTGGATCATGGAAGCCCTGGTGGCCGGTTACAAACACACCGGCAAGAAGCTGTACCTGGACTACGCTCACCAGTTGCTATGGCATTCGCTGGAAGCTAACAAGAAAATGAAGGAAGCCACCGGCGGAAAGTTTGAGTTCTGTGGTCACTACAACACCTACAGCCGGAAATTCTACGAGGACGATGACGGGCTGGTCATTGTCTCCAACCTGTACGAGATTCCTTATCTGAAGATTTTCGAGAAGGGAGCCAGGGTCGAGCATTTTGACCTCCAGGAAATATGGGATGGAGATGGTCGCATCAGGCTGGTCAATCCGACCAACTCCAGGCTGAAAGCGGTGGTCCACCTGCCGGGCGACTGGACTACGGTCCAGGTTATAAGCCTGGGGCAGATAAGAAATTATTTTTCTGGACAGATGGCTGCCGGCGGGACCCCGGTCGAGTTCCGGCACAGCGGTCAGGAAATCGAATTTGAGACAGCTCCGATGAGCCTGTACCAGATTGTAAAGGCAGAAACCAGGTGAGGCTGACCGGTCGGGGATTTCTGCGATTGTATTTTTAATAAGCTTAATTAAGGGAAAATTGTAGCCAGGTTGTTAGCGCCCGGTCAGGCTTACACCCGCCATCAATTACTTATTGACCGATGGTCGGGAACAGGTCGCAAAAAGAACTTGCCCGGCAAATTGAAAGGGTCAAGCTTTGACTTCAAGCCTGGTCATGACAAATAATATAATATCCTACTAAAATAGTAGGATTTAAGGCCTTCTGGCGGAATCCCCCTGAGGTTCAGCGGGAAAGATAGGCCAGGACAGCATGGGCTATGGCTGTCAGCAGCAAGACCAGCCCCAGGCGACGGTGCCAGAGAAAGTTAATTTTAAGCCACTTCTTCCCGGTACTGACCTGAAAAAGAACCAGGACCAGGTTGACGCTTCCCAGGATTAAGAC
Source organism: Candidatus Saccharicenans sp. (assembly GCA_030017715.1). Taxonomy (GTDB): domain Bacteria; phylum Acidobacteriota; class Aminicenantia; order Aminicenantales; family Saccharicenantaceae; genus Saccharicenans. The sequence goes on from JASEIU010000001.1 coordinate 319,494, forward strand.
CAGAGAAATCCCGGCGATAGTCATATTGATCCCCTTTAATAGGCAACTTTTATTTTAACCGAAACCGGCCCAGCGCTGCCGTGGAGGTTGCAGTGGGCCTCGGCCACGATTTCGGTTTCGGCCTCGATTTTATGCTTGATTTCCCGGGTGAAATTATCCGACTCGGGTCTATTGCCTGAAGAAAAGTTCCAGCGGGCAATTTCTTTCCCGTTGGCCATAACCACCAGCCGTTTGGTGAAATGCAGGCTGCTGTTCCCCCGGTGGCTGACCTTGATGATGATGGTTGCCTCTTCGCCGGCTTTAACAGTGGCCGGGGCATCGATAGAAACGGCCGACTTGTTGGCCAGAAGCGGCAGGGCCAGGGTAGCCAGAAGAAGGGTTAAGGTCAAAAAGTTTCTTGTTTTCATCTTGCCTCCTCTCGCCAATGAAGACTGGCCGCTATAAACAGGGTAAACTCCAGGCGGCTCCTGGTCACCCTGAACTTAGGCTGCAAATATATTCACCTTCTCCATTATACACTGACTCCAAAATTTATAAGAATAACTAATGCTCGTCCGGTTAAAGGTTCTGGTAAACTTCGGGTCGGCGGTCAGGGAGGAAATGTTTTCTGGCCGGGCAATTTTTTATCAGGCCGAAATCTATTTCGACCAGGAGTATATCTTCCGTTTCTTTTTCTGCCCTGGCAATGACCTGGCCAGAAGGGTCAACCACGAACGAGCCGCCTGCGAATTCCACTATCTCTTCTTGGCCCACCCGGTTGGCCAGGGCGCAGAAATAACCATTCTGAAAGGCAGCCACCTGCAGCTCCGCCTCAAAAATTCCGGCCGGCCACTCGCCTTTGGCTCCAGCCTGAGGAATTACCACCAATTCAGCTCCTTTCAGGGCGAGGGCTCTCATGTACTCCGGAAAATGGCGGTCATAACAGATGGCCACGCCCACCCGCCCGGCGGCGGTCTCAAAAACCCCGGCCCCCAGGTCTCCGGGATGGTAATAGCCCTTTTCGTGGAAGCCCGGCCCTTCCATGACGTGGACCATTCTGTTGACTCCAAGCAGGCAGCCGTCGCTGTTAATTACAGGGGAAGAGTCGTAGGTTTTTACTCCGTCAATTTCCAGCAGGTTAAAAATTACCACCACCCGTCGCTCGGCCGCTTTTCTGGCGATTAGCTCGGTGGTGGGGCCCGGGACGGTTTCTGCCCATTGCTTGTAGCCTGGTCCGGCCAGATGCTGTGGCAGAAACGGCAGGAAAGACAGTTCCGGAAATACAATAAGGCTGGCGCCGGCCGAAGCTGCCCGGTCGAGCGCCTCCAGTCCCCTGGCCAGATTCCCCTCACGGTCGAGAGTGTTTTTCTGTTGAATCAGGGCAATTCTTAAATATTTTTCTCCGCTCACCAGTTCCTCCTTTTAATTTAATGCCTGCCAGTCTGAGTTTCGACTCTGTCTTTTATTAACTTTATTCTAATTTATGGAGGCTTAAAATTAAAGACACTTTGATAACCACCGGCCTGGTTCAGGTCGGCGAAATTCTCAGTTTCCCGGATTAACGTCTTGGGCGCTCAACGGGGAAAGCGCCAGGAATGGGGCTAAAATGTACAGTCAAATCCGAAAGGTTAAGGTAGCGATTATTATTTTTGGCTTATCCGGCCTTAGAGGGTTTAGCTCCCGGGAGGCCGAGGTCATTTGAAAGGCTGCTTTAAGAGCTAAAAAATCCTTAGACCGCTGCCCGCCCCGGCGGTTTTCAAAGCGCTCTTTCAGCGGCCGGATAACTGTCTGTTAGTTCAGGGTGTGTTTTAGCGATAGATAATTGAATTGAAAAGAAATTTGAAGCTGCCGTGAGCTTGAGCCCTGTGGATGACATCAAATCCCAGCAGGACCACTGTGCCCTTTCCCACCTCGCAGCTCACGGCTGCTGATTTGTGCTTCAGTTTATCTCCGTTAAGCAGAATGCCACTGAGCAGCGAATCATAGGGCGGATACCAAGCCAGGTTATGAATCTTAGAGTTGCCGGCCCGTGATTCTGCCTCAGTCAGCTCAAAAACCGGGCTGAAGTAGGAAAAGATAGCCGCTTCTTCCTCCAGGCCAAAGGTTTCGGGTCTGGAATTATCAACCAGAACTTTTAGGATTGAACCGGGTGAATATACCCGTACCCGGCTGGCTGAGGTGGCCGGCTGGTCTCCCTGGCTGCCTCTTGACTGGCGCGGTTCGATGATATTCTTGAGGGGCAGCCCGAAATTATCAATCACAAAATCAGACGAGTTTTCCACCGCTATCAGTCGGCCTCCCTTCTGAACGAAAGAGATTAGGGCCGATACGCCCTCGATCCCCAAGCCGCCGGCATATTCTGGCGGGACTTCCCCCTTGCGCCGTCCTTCGAGAATCACCCAACTGGAGATGGACGGCAGGATTAGGTGAGTAATTTTTTTTTCCAGCTGTCCGGCCCGGATATCAGCATTATGGAGTACTTGGAAATCGAATTCAAACTGCTCGAGAACCCAGCGGGTCCAGCCCTCATCCATGCTGGCCGTCCAGGGTTGATAGATACCCAGACGGTAATCTTTCAGCGGTCTGAGGCGAGCCGGCTCCACCGAGTCCAGACTTTCTATCCGCAGTCCCAGGCCTTTGCCCAGGGAAACAATCTGTGAAGGATTAACCCGGCTTTTTTCGATTACCAGACTGCCAGCCCGGTAGGTTTTATTCCCGGCTGAAAATTCCCGATCAGCGTAATTTACTGGCAGGTGGTGCTTCAGCAGCCGGTTGGCCAGAATCAGGCTGTTGTTTGTTCCGCTGTCAATTACCAGATATTTTCCGCTCCCTGTAATCTGACTGTCGGGAATAGAAATCGGTGTCAGAAGTTTCAGGCTGGCCTCAAATTTATTGCCGGCTTCTATCACCCGAAGGCCCATCTGGAGCGGCAGAGTCCAGCTGGCTTCATCATAGGGAAGGTACTGGGCCGGATCGCGACCGGGCGGCAGAGGATAGGATTTGCTTTCCAGCAAATCCTTGACGAAAGCCCGGTAGGGCTGGGAGAGAAGGACCACATAGGTTCCGGCCGGGTATTCCTGACCGTCAGCTTTGAAGGGTTTGATGGCTTGATGGACCTCGGCTCCGTTTTTCTGGATAACTTCCAGCAATTTCAGGGCGGTCGGCAGGTCTTTCTGGTCTGCGGGAATGAGGTAAGCATAGGGCGGTTCAGTAAATCCTTTATTGATCTGTCGTTCGGCGAACAGGCAGAAATTTTCCATGAATCTTTCTTTTTTTTCGGAGACAGTCCGCAGAAAGGACATGGCCACAATCAGTTCGTATTCCACTATATCGCGCAGCCGCCACCAGCCTCCGGGCCAGGGTTCAAGGTTGGTCGATAAAATTTCGTTGCCACCACCCGAGATTCTGATCTCCGAAGGTCTGATAAAAATCGGCGAGGCTATGTTCACGCTGGCTGCCTCCGACAGTATTCCTAAGGCGTTATGCCTCAGGGGAGCTGCCCGGTTGGCCGTGTTGTACCAGCTGTCGAAGATGGTGCTGGTGGAAACCCCGGTTTTACCATGACGGGCAAGGCTGATGACTGCTTCACCGGTCAGCTGATAGAGTTCTCTCAGAAGCAAGGGGTCCAGGTTGGGATTGATAGGGTCCTGGTAGGGTGGCAGAAAAAGCCGCGGTCCACTGGAGCCCATCTGATGAATATCATAGACGACCAGCGGAAACCATTCCCGGTATAGCACTCTGGCCATCAGTTGTGATTCTTTCTGGGTGAGCATGAACCAGTCGCGGTTGTTGTCGTGTCCGGTGTAGTAGTGATACAGCCAGGGCATGGAGCTCCCTTCATACGGAGTTTCCAGCGTCCGGTAGTACCAGTCGGTAACCAGGTCGATGCCGTCGGGGTTGGCTGAGGGTATCAGGAGCAGTATCACCTGGTCGAGAATTTTCTTGATTTCCGGGCTGCTGTCGCTGGCCAGCCTGTAAGCCAGTTCCATCGACATCTGGGAAGCGGCAATTTCAGTCGAATGAATCGAACAGCTGATGTAGACAACCGCCTTACCCTCTTTTATGAGAGAAGCTTTCTCCTCCGGGTTGAGACCTCTGGGGTCATGGAGCCGCGCCTGAATCTTCCGGTATTTTTCCAGGTCAGGCATGTTTTCTTCGGCGGTTATGATGGCCATGATCAGAGCCCGGCCGAGAGTGCTTTTGCCAAGTTCAACCACATTCACCCGTGCCGATGACTCTGCCAGCAAATTGAAGTAACCGGTTATCTTATTCCAATCGGCCAGTTTGAAATCCTGTCCCGGTTGAAAGCCCAGATATTTCTCGGGCGGAGTGATTTCAGCAGACAGAAAGCAGGGGAAGACCAGGAAGAAATTAATAAGCAAGACAAATGCGAAAAAACCTGAAAGAAAGTTTTCCGGTCTTAAAGAAATTGGGTATTTTTTAGTGGCGAGATGACTTAATCTCATGGGCGGCTCCTTGGTTTGAACTTAAGACAAAAAATATATATTTTTTTTTGTCTTCAATTCAAATGGAATTTTAGTGAGAAGGCATCTCCTTTTCCGTGTTGGCTCGGATTGGAAAAGGTGTCCGGTTACAGCCAGTGCCCCGCCTTCACTCCTCCTATCCTCCGTGGGAAACCCCTCCGCTGCGGCCGAGAAGAGACTGAGGGCTTGCTGCCTCCCACCTACAATTATTGCCCTAAAAGCACGGAAATATATATGCTGCCTTTTATTACGGCTGAGCTTGAGCATCAGGCGCAGGCAGGCGGCCTGGTTGTTTTATACCAAATGGTTCCGCAGCAATCAATGGTGGCAGCAGGGGCCTGTTCACCCTCAACCAGCTTTTTAAGGGCCAGAGTCGGTCTGGCGGATTTGAAGACATCCTCGCGGGAAGGCTCAATCACTTTTTAGGCACCCTGGTACCAGTCGAGGCCTTGACAAGCTGTTTTTTTTACAATTTTTTTGATAAAAGGCTAATGTTCTGGTCGAGAAATTATTTTCAACGAAAATTAAAAGTATTCCCGGATAGATTCTCTCCGCTCCATAAATTTTTGATTATCTTTGGATGTTTTTCTTTGTCTGAGGATTATTTTTTTGTCGAATCTGATTTTTCTGATGTAGATATTGAAAACTTTAGAAGAGAGATGGGAATTGAGGCCAGGGATGAAGTAAGGCGGATGGATACACATTGGAGGAATTTGTATTTGAAATTAAATCGGAATAAGTGGCATTTCTATTATGACTTCTTGATAGTAATTAACCAGATAGATATAAAGGAAGTAATGAGGTATTGAATGAGAAAATGGAACCGGTTAATGTCAGGCTGTTTAATCTTGCTTTTCTTCAATGATGTTCTTTTCTCCTGTGCGGATTTACCCGGAAAAAATTGATACCATCAGAAGTATTTCCGGAAAAGGATGTTTATATTGAGTCGCCGCTGCCTATTGATGTTGATAAAGCGGGCAATGTAAAGGCAGTAGGAAACAGAGAATAAGCGATATTTAAGTTTGATCCAGAAGGCAAACCATTGCTTACCTTCGGCGGTCCGGGGCAGGGTCCTGGCGACTTACAATGGCCCTACTATTTTGATGTTAACGGGCGAGAAAAGACAATATTTGTGGCCGATAACATAGGGCTCAGTCTCTTTTCAACAGATGGTACCTTTATCAGAAGATTTAGAACATTTGGGCCGGTTTTATCTGTCTGCGCTACATCGCACAGTGTGTATCTTCTTCAACCGGGAGAACAGGGTTTAATTAATGAGTATAGCTATGAGGGTAGAGGGATCGGTTCCTTTGAGAAAAAATATGAAGTTAATTATTCTCTATATAAGAATATGATAAGAATATGTCCTCAGGCTTAGTAGAGCGTTTTATAAATAGGGGGCTGTTCTGTCTGATGGCCAGTTTGTCTTTTTTGTTTCTTATTATTTCGGGGATGGGTTCAAGTTTAACTTGAAGGGAGAAAAAATCGCTGTCAGGCCATCAGGCGAGCTGAAGGGAAAATCCAGGAATGAAAGGGTATTTTATAAAGAGGGGTTAACCTCAAAAAACTGACTGATTCATGCGCCACCCAGATTGATTAAAGATGCTGCCCTGGCTGATGGCAAATTATATCTATTAATTACCAGTTTTGCTCTTGATGGAGAGGAAATTGAGTCATCAACTCTTAAGTGTTGTAAACCGATACAAAATTAATTTATCTGATGGCTGTTGGTAATTTTAACCAGATAGGAACAGAGCAGAGAGTCCATTCTCAAAAAAACTCAATTTCAGGAATTCGATAATAAGATCGGAGATGGTTTGTGTCTTAAAAAAAAGCAGAGAAAGCCATTTTATTTCAGGATGTAATTTTGGGTTTCAGCTCTGACAGGCCGGCGATCATCTCGCTGACCCGGGTTCGTAATTCCTGTAGTTGAGCTTCACTGGCTTCGGCCAGGTTTAGATGGACGCAGTCATTCCTGGTGTCCCACCATTTTTGTATATCTTCTTTCACCTGGTCGCTGAAAACCTTTCTGAGGGCCAGCTCTTCGAGTTTCTCTGGCATCGGACCCGGCGGATAAATTTTATGCCTGGTCTGGAGTTCGGAAAAGATCTTATTAATCAGGCATTCCAGTTCCTTTCCGGCCAGGATGCCGGCGATTTCCGGGTCTTTTTCCAGAAAAGACTCGGCCAGGTCCAGGTAATAAATGTTTTCCCGGCGAAGGCGCTGCAGGGCGTTGCGGGCTGAAATTTTTTTGATCGGATTTGGCTGCTGAAGGTAATTCAGATAAATCTGGTGATAGTCGGGATTCTGCCTCAGATATTCTTCGTTCAGCAGGCAGCAGAGGGCAAAGAGAGCCATATCGACGTCGGCTATCCGCTCGAAATCGTAAGCTTCCTGCAGCTCGCTCAGGTTATCCAGGTAGGTCAAATATTTTTTAACCGGCGTTTCTGCCCGAATGGCCAGCAGATTTTCCACCGGGGCGCTGTAGATACCGTAATGCTGGGGGCAGATAACCCGGAGCAGGCAGGAGAGAATCTCGATGTTCAGGAAGAGGTCAAAGAGCTTCTGGACCACTCTTTCATTTTTAGGCCCGGGGTTCCGGAAAATCCATTTCATCGCTTCCAGCTCAGCCGGCTTCAGTTCGGGAAGCTTCCACCAGGCGGGGAAAAGGTTATCCCGTTGCAGAGCTTCCAGATGTCGGCGGGAAAATTCTTCCTGACCAAGCCTGACCGGCTCCATGAATTTTTCCAGCCGGCTGAAGTCCAGCGTGCCGCCGTACTTGAGGTTCCCGAGACATTCATACAGACCGAGCAGCCGTTTCAGGTCGAAGTGGTTCATGTCAGCTCATTCCCGTCCGGACCGAGTTCATCAGTTCCTGACTGACAGCTACTAATTTATTAAAAAATAGGGATTTTTCAACTGAAAATATTGGCCGGTCCGTGCGGACTGCTGAATTTTAATGGCCGGACCGGAATTATAGTTGTCCCGTCAGGAAAACTCCGGCCGGGCTGAGACGGCTCAAGGGAGACCAATTCAGTTGCGGGTCGGGGCGACTGCGATTCCGGCGACTTCTATTTTCCCGCCAGCTCCAGTATTTTCTTTTTGTTTAAGTCTCTTCTTGTCTCAAAATCGAGCAACGGATCATCCAGGTGGAAAACTTCTCCCTTTGAATCCAGAACCACCACAAACGGCTCGAGTCTAACCCGGAATCGCCTGAATAAAGTTTTGCTCCGGTCTTCAATTATTGGATAGCCGAATGAATACCGACGGGCGAACTGAGCCAGCTGCTCCCGGTTTTCGGCCGAAACGCCTACCAGAGTGACAGGGAGAGCCAGCCGGTCCACAAAATCCTTCATCTCAAATAGTTCTTCCCAGCAGACATGACAGGTCAGTGATATGAACACCAGGACCAGCGGTCGGTGCCCGTAGCCAGCGATTTCTTCGAGCGAGTTGTAGATGCTGCCCGATAAAGGTTGGCTCTGGCCTGCGAGTAGGGACAAATTAAGCAGAATGACCGAACCCAGAAAAACAGAGGTTAAAAAGATGGCAATTGATTCCTTCATTATGAACCTTCCCGATAGATAAAAAGTTCATCTTCGGCGTTCAGAATATAAAAGGTCGTCCCGTCGGTAGCCAGAAGCCTGATGGCCTGGGGAAATATTATCTTTTCCAGGATTTTGCCCTGCCGGCTGATGACATAGACCTCTTTTCCCGGACCGAGGTCACCCTGGCCGTCTAATTCAGGTATCAGGAGGTAAAACTTGTCTCCATCCCAGGCCATATTCCAAAAGACGACATCGATTGGTTTCTTTCCGATTTTAAGAGGGAGCATAATCCGCTTAAGAGGATAGGCTGGGTCCAGTTTAATTTCTTCCGCTATCTTCCCCTCGGACTTAATTTTCAGGATTTGTGGAGTTTTGTATTTATGAAGAACAAATATATTTCCCTGGGCATCTTTTTGCAGGAAGATTTCATTTATCAGGGTGAAGTAAACCGAATCGGATGAAGGAATAGGGTTTAGGGCCTTCCATTTCAGTGTTCCCCTGGAATCATAGCAATGCAACAAAGATTCCTGGCTCTGGAACGGATTGGGGCGGCCGGAGACGACAATCCGTTCCGGATTGATCACTACCAGGTGAACCGGGATTAGGTCAACTCTGAAGCTGCTCAACAGCTTTCCCTCCGGGCTTAAGATTTTGATTCGGCGATTGAAGGAATCGGCCACATAGAGTTTTTGGTCATGGATATCAAAACCCATCGGGGCGTCGAATTCCTCTGGACCCTGACCCTGGTTTCCAATGGTCATTTTCAGTCGGCCGTCTGGTCCGACCAACTTCAGACAATTATCCCCGGTTTCTGAAACCATAAGACCGACCGAAGAAAGTAATAAGGCAAAAGGCTTAAAAAAGAAAGGCCGGTGCTGTGTTCCGTTGAGACGGACTTCTTTAACTTCCTGGCTCGGCACTGGCTGGCTCATAGTCTCCAGGGGGACAAGGGTCAGAAGAATCGGAAGAAGCAAACCAATTATGTTTTTCCCCCATTCCATCCTTGCGTTCGATTTCATTACTAGAATCCTCCTTATAATAAATTTAGAAAAGGGGCCTGCTTTTATGGGCAGGCCCCTTCGTCAGTTACAAAAAGAGGAAAATGTAGCAGAGTATTCTTTTGATCTCGCAGGCCTCGAGGGCGTGACAGGTAGCAATGGGACCCTGGTCAGACAGCATCACTTCTACCATGCATCTATACCAGATCTTATCACAGATGTTTTCTTCTTCTGCTTGAGAATCAGAGGGCCAGGCCGCAAGAATAGATAGCCCCATAAGTATAGCCAGTGCTAAAGCGGTTGTTTTTTTCATTGTTATCATCGGCTCTCTCAGACGATCTTCATCAAACAATTGCCCAGAGCAATGTCGCAGAGGGTTAGAGCCAGGGTGGTTCTTACGGGGCCATAATCAGAAGCCAGAGCCCGGGCCCGGCATCTTTCCCAGTTGTCCCAGCAGGAATCAGCCGGATTCTCTGCCTGCCCGGCCAGCGAAAGCAGCGAAAGTGTAGAAAGAATAAAAATTGTGGTCAGTGTAACGGCCATTGCCTTTTTCATGTTAACCTCCTTTCGCTGCCTTAAAGAGCAAGCAGCGTGCCAACCTCAAGACCCGGCTCTGACTTTCCGGGCTTACCTGTTATTGACGCTGATTTTGGTAAAAAATTCTCATAGCCGAACCTGCGGGATTCGACCGTGAACAGAAGGGGCACGGACAACGGGGACAGATTGTCGGGAAAACGCCGAGTGAATTGGAAACGTCCTTGAGTATGACCGACCTCAGAATTGGCCAGCGTCTGCTTTAGTTATAATTGAGGAAGTTACGGGCCGGTCATTTTAAAAACGGTCAACGGGTCAATAATCCTTAACCACGGTCTTCGGGCCTGTCAAAAAGATTTTACCTCAGAGGTCGGTCGGTATTTCTTTTCAAGAAAAACGGAATCGTGTCCGAACCAGGGTGAAGAAATTAGCCGGATTGAGCTCTTACGGACATATGGTCGGCCCCGGACAGGCGAATCCGTAGACCTGAAACCTCGTTTAAGCCGGGATGGCGGTGCCGGCGGCTATTTCCGGCTAAACCGGTCCGGCCGCCTTTCCGGGCTGCCCGGTCAGATCAGGAATTTACCGTTCTTGGCTATGTATTTTCCCTTGGCGATAATGGTGACTTTATCCACCAGGGCATCATAATGGTGCTTGCTCTTGTTCTTGCCGATGCCGTAAGAGTCGCCGATGGCAAAGTGAACCGTGCCGAAGGCCTTTTCCGCTTCCAGCATGTTGGGGCAGATGCGAGCCCCCGGATTGGTGCCGATGCCGAACTCTCCGATTATGAACCCGGTCTGGTCGGAGCCGATATTCTTCACTATGGCTTCGATACCCTTGCCCTTCCAGCGCACCAGCCGGCCTTCCTTGAATTCCATCTCGCCGTGACCCAGCCTGTCGTCGATCAGGCTGATAACCAGCCGGCCGGTGAAGGTTTCCTCAACCGGACAGGTGTAGCATTCTCCGGCCGGCAGGTTGCCGTGCCGGCCTTTTTTCCCGATGTCGCCGTTGTCATTATGCCACTCTCGTCCCCTGACGCTGAAGCTGATGTTGGTCCCGGCTTCGTTTTCGATGATTACCCGGTCGGCGTCTTTCATGGCCCGGATGACTTTCTTGGTGAATTCATTCATCCGGCTGAAGTCGATGTTGACCAGCCTTTCCATCATGTCGACGGTAATGCCGGGCATCATGCAGATCCGGCTGAGCTTCATTCCCTGGCTGACCATAAAGCCGCGGAAGGGCTTTTCTTCAATTCTGGCTTCCAGCAAATAAGCGATGACACTGGCTTTCTCCGTCAGCAACTTGAATAATTTGGTGGGACCGTCTATCGGCCGCAGGGTTTCGGTCATCAGGTAGGTGGTGGTCTCGGCGCCGGCTTTCCTGGCATAAAAGGCCAGGGCCTCGGCTATTTCCAGCTTCTGTTTATCGGTGACCAGGAGAAAACTTTCTCCGGCTTTAATTTTAAGGGATTGAAAGATGGCCTTTTCGGCCGCCTGATAAAGTTTGGTGGCTTTCATTTATTCTTTCCTTTCCGATTATTTTGCTTTCCTGGATTGCCAGTAGACAAAACCGACCAGCAGGATGAAGGCGGCCAGACTGATTATCTGGCCGTACTGGCTGAACCAGCCGGCCGGGGTCCCGTCCACCCACTTCCCGTTTTCCAGAACCATGGGAATGCCCAGACTGAGATAATGGTCCAGCCTGGCCAGTTTCAGAACTGCCAGCACGATTCCCATCAGAGCTCCGCCGGCAATAAAACCGGAGGAAATGAGCATGCCTTTATTGTGTCTTTTTTCAGCCAGCTCTTTGTCAGGGCTCGACTTCTTCACCAGGTGGGACAGGAATCCGCCCACCAGCAGCGGTGTGGTCAGCTCCAGCGGCAGGTACATGCCCAGGGCCAGCGGCAGCGGGGGAATCTTGCAGAGCTCGGCCACCAGGGCGATTGAAGCCCCGATGCCGTAGAGCAACCAGGCCACAGGCTCCCTGGACATCAGGGACCGGATGACCGCGGCCATCAGGTTAGCCTGGGGGGCAGCCAGGGCCCCGCTCTGGAAGGAAAAAGCCCTGTCCAGGATAAAGATGGCTATACCCACGGCCAGAGCCGAGACTAAAATGCCCGTGAATTTGAATCTTTCCTGGTTGCGGGGAGTGGCGCCAATCCAGTAGCCGATCTTGAGGTCGGTGATGAAGCTGCCGGAAACGGCCAGGGCAGTGCAGACCACCGCCCCGATCAGCAGGGCTACTCCCATGCCTTCCTGGCCGGACAACCCGGCTCCTATTAAAATTACGCTGGAGAGAATGAGCGTTATCAGGGTCATGCCGGAAACCGGATTGGTGCCGACGATGGCGATGGCCGTGGCCGCTACCGTGGTGAACAGAAAAGACAGCACCAGACAGATGACCACTCCGATCAGGGCGAATTTCAGGTTAGAAATCCAGAGGAAATAGAGAAAGATGGCCACTGCCGTGACCAGGATACCGGCGATGATGGAGGACATCTTCAGGTCGCGGTCGGTTCGGATGGTTTCGGCCGAGGCCTGCTTGCCCTTGAGAATTTCCTTAAAACCGAGTGAGAAAGCCCGGGCCATAATCGGCAGGGACTTGATTATTCCCAGCACCCCGGCCATGAAAATCGCCCCGATTCCAATGTAGCGAACATAGGTGGTAAATATCTGGACTTCGCTCATCTGGGCGATGGGAATTTTCCCCGGATAGATGGCTCCGGTAAAATGCTGCCCTAAGAACCAGATGACCGGGATAAAAGCAAAATGGGACAGCAGTCCGCCGGCCACGATTATGGCGTTGTAGCGAAGACCGATGACATAGCCCAGGCCCAGGAAGGCTGACAGGGCATCGATCTTCAGAACCATCCGGCTCTTTTCGGCCAGCCTGTCCATGAACGGCAGAAAGCGGAAAGTTATGACTTCATCCCAGAGGCGGACACCTATAGCCAGGAACTCGTAGAGGCTGGAAATTATCACTCCCAGAATCAACGGCCTGGCCTGGTCGCCGCCGCCCTCGCCCGAGACCAGGATTTCAGTTGTGGCCGTGGCTTCGGGGAACGGCAGTTTGCCGTGCTGCTCGAGGCAGAAATAGCGGCGAAGGGGAATCAGGAACAGGATGCCCAGGCAGCCGCCGAGAAAGGTTGACAGAAAGATCTTAAAGATATCGATCGGCAGGCCGATAATGAACAGGGCCGGAATGGTAAAGATGGCCCCGGCCACCAGGGCTCCGGAGGCGGCGCCTATGGACTGGATGATTACGTTTTCCAGGATGGTGTTCTTGCGGGAATAAGTGTAACCCAGCCCCACGGCCAGAATGGCAATGGGGATGGCCGCTTCGGGCACAGTGCCGACTTTAAGGCCCAGGTAAGCCATGGAAAAGGTAAAAAACAGGGCCATGAACAGGCCCCAGAACACCGACCGGGCGGTGACTTCGGGAATCAGCTTCTCGGCCGGAACCAGCGGGGTGTACTTTTCGCCCGGGCCCAGCTCGCGGTAAGCTTCGGGCGGCAGAGATTTTCTGGCAGTCTCCATTTGCCCTCCTTAATAATTTTAGTTTTATTTATTAAAAAGAGGGTTATTCACCCAGCCTTCCCAGGACGTCGTCGGTCACCCGATTAAACAGGTTATAATTGACCCTGATCTTCATATCCTGTCGGACCTTCTGCAGGTAGCTGTAGAGGAACATCTCCCGGTTCTGGTTAAGCAGGGTCGCCAGTTCCTGCTCTTTGACCCTGGCAAAATCTTCCCGGGTGACCTCTTTCCTCTCCAGCACCCTGACCACGGCATAGCCGCTGCCGGTGGCGAAGGGCTCGCTCGGCTGATTCAGGGCCAGGCTGAAAACCAGTTTGTCCAGCTCGGCTGTATCGTCAATCAGGCTGAGGTACTGGCCGCGTTTATGAGTTTCGGCTCGCTTGTATTCCAGGCCGTTATTCCTGGCGAAGTCTTCCCAGTTGACTGCCTGAGCATATTTAAGAGAACCAAGCTTTTCTTTCAGCCGGGCTTTTTTCAGCTCTTCTGTGAGGTCGGCCCGCACCTGATCCCTGACTTCATCCAGGGCGGCCGGGTGTTCCGGGCTGATTCCTGAGAGTTGCACCAGAGCCAGGCCTTCGTAGGTAAATATGGGGGAGGATATTTCTTTCTCCTTCAGCTCAAACAGTGCCTGGCTCAGGAAACCTGAGGAATCCACCTGGGGCAGAGGGTCGCCTTTCTTCAGAAGGCCCGTCGGCTGGGCAGTCAGTCCTTCTCTTCGGGCAGCCTGCTCCAGGTTTCTGGTCTTTCTGGCGACTTTAGCCAGTTTTTCCATCCGGTTGGAAGCCTGATCCCTGGCCTTCTGCTCCACCAGGCTGTTCTGAATCATAGCCTTAACTTCAGCCAGCGACCTGGTGATTTCCGGCATTTTTTCGCTGGCCTTAAGAATCGACAGAGCGTTGCCCAGGTCCTGCGGTTCGGTTACCTGCCCGGCTTCCAGTTGATTGACGGCTTTGATTTCTTCCGGGGTAAAGCTCTGCCAGTCATAATAGCCCCAGTCGCCGCCTGAGGCAGCCTTGTCGTCCTTCGAGTACTGAGAGGCCAGCCGGGCGAAGTCTTCTCCTGCGGTCAACCGGGAATGAATATTCTTGGCCAGGTCCTGGACCTGCTGCTTGTCGGCCCGGGTGTAAGGCAGGTAAATCCGGCTGACCTTGACCTTGGCCGGTTCCTTGAACTGGCTGATATTGTCCCTGTAATATTTTTCGATTTCGGAATCGGAGACGCTGATTTCCTTTTTCAGGTCGTCGGTCTTGAGGAAGACCATCTGTCCTTCGCGCTTTTCCGGAATTCTGTATTTTTCCCGGTTCTGTTCAAAGTACCGGCTGACTTCTTCTTCGGTCGGGGGGACCGGGAGTTCTATCTTATCGGTTGAGACCACCAGGTATTCTATCTTGACGGTTTCGTTCTGGTTCCGGTAATTTTCCCAGACTTCATCTTCGGTTACGGCCACTCCGGCCGTCAGCAGTTGATATATTTTATTGATCAGGACGTCGTCTCTCAGGCTGGCTTCAAATTTCTGGATGGGAATATGGTTCCAGTCCAGGATTCTCTTGTACTCTTCAAAGCCAACGAACTTGCCGTCCCGCTGAAAAACAGGGAAACTCATTATTTTTTCCTGGAGCTCACGGTCGGTGGCCTTCAGGCCTTTCTTTCTGGCCAGGTGGAGGAGGATCTGTTGCTGCACCATCTGTTCCAGGATCTGCTGGGGGAGGTTAAGTTGCCGCAACAGGTTTGGGGCGAGGTCGGGATATTCTTTTTTCATGGCTTCCACCCGCTGCCGCAGGACGTTGAAATAGTCCTCGCTTGAGATGCTGGCTTTGCCGATCTGAACGATGGTATTTTCCCGACGGGACTCTCCCAGTCGGCCGGCGCCGCCCCAGACGGCAAAGATGGCGATGATAAAGGTGGCGATAACAATCCAGAGCACTGGAGCCAGTGATTTGACGTTCTTCCGCATGGTCTTTAACATGACTTATTTCTCCTGTTTCTTTTCTTCCCGTTCGAAGTGAGGTCTCAGCCGGTTGTAGGTGGCGGTGAGATCCTCGCAGAAAACCCTGGTCTGGCCGATGATCGGCATGAAATTAGAATCGCCGGGCCAGCGGGGGACGACGTGAATATGAAAATGCCCGGTCACCCCGGCTCCGGCCGGCTGTCCCAGGTTCAGACCGACGTTGAAACCGTGAGGCCGGTAACTTTTCTTCAGTATCCGCAGAGCCAGCTGCACCAGTTCGGCCGCCTCGGAGACAATTTCCCGGGGGGCGGTGTCAAAGCTGGCCAGGTGGCGGTAGGGAGCGACCATCAGATGACCGGTGGTGTAGGGGAAGCGGTTGATGATGATGAAATTGTGACGTCCGCGGTAGAGAATCAACGACTGACGGCTGTCTTTCTTTTTAAGAGCCTCGCAGAAAACACAGTTTTTCATCTTCAGGGCCTTTTTAACATAGTTCAGTCGCCAGGGAGCGGTGCAGTATCTCATTTATTCTGATTGAGCATCTCCTTCAGCAATTTAGAGGGCTTGAAGTAAAGAACCTTTTTGGGAGGAACCTTAACCAGCTCGCCCGTCCTCGGGTTGCGGCCGGAACGCGGAGCTCGCTGCCGAAAACGAAAGCTGCCGAAGCCGCGGAACTCGATTTCTTCGCCCTTGAGGATCGCTTCCTTGATAGCTTCGAAGAACAGGTTGACGCCGTCTTCGGCTTCCTGCTTGGAAATGTTCAGCTCCCGGGAAACGATGTTTACCAGGTCGGCTTTAATCATGATTCACCCTCCTTTTTGCCGGTGTCCCTGCCGGGCAGGTTCTTGAGCTGTTCCCGTAAAAGATCACCCAGGGTCAGGCGGTCGCTCTGGCCTTCCAGGTATTTCTGAAATTCCTTTTTCTGCTGGTCCACCTGAGCCTGCCGGAAGCTGAGAGAGATCTTCCTGGCCGCCGGGTTGAGCTTGATAATCTTAGCCATCTTCTCTTCTCCGACCTTGAAAACTTCGGCTGGATTTTCTATCCGGTTGTCATCCAGCTCTGAGTTAAATACCACGCCTTCGATCCCCGGCATGATTTCCACAAAAACACCAAAATCGGCTATCCGGACGATTTTGACTTTGAGCACATCGCCCACCTTCTGGCGCTGGAAGAAATCTTCCCAGATGTCACCTTCGAGCTGCTTGATGCCCAGAGAGACTTTCTGCTTCTCCAGGTCAACATTCAATAAGACCACTTCTATTTCCTCTCCGGCTTTGAGCTTTTCCGAGGGGTGTTTGATCTTTTCCCAGCTGATATCCGAGATGTGCACCAGACCTTCGATATCTTTGTCCATCTGAACAAAAGCCCCGAAATCAGTCAGGCTGGTTATCTTGCCCCTGAGTCTGGAACCGGGATTGTGCTTCTGGGCGAACAGCTCCAGCGGATGGGGCGTGACCTGCTTGAGCCCGAGTGAAATTCGCCGATTTTCCGGGTTGACTTCCAGTACCTGGACCGTCACCTCCTGGCCAACCTGAAGGACTTTTTTCGGATGGACCATCTTCTTGGACCAGGTCAGGTCGGAAACATGAACCAGACCCTCGACACCTTTTTCCAGTTCCACAAAGGCTCCGAAGTCGGTCAGACTGACCACCTTGCCGGTAATCCTGGTTCCCGGCTGGTATTTCTGCTCGACACTCAACCAGGGATCCGGAGTCAATTGTTTGTAGCCGAGGGAGATCTTTTCCTCGTTCTCGTTGAAATCCAGAACCACCACCTCCACTTCCTGTCCGACCTGAAGAACTTCAGAGGGGTGGCCGACTTTGCCCCAGCTCAGGTCGGAGATGTGCAGCAGCCCTTCAACTCCGCCCAGGTCAATGAAGGCTCCGAAGCTGGTCAGGGATTTGACCGTTCCCTTGACCGTGCCGCCCTTGACCAGGCGACCGAAGACGCGACGTTTCCTCTTTTCCCGCTCATCCTGGAGCAACAACTTGCGGGACAGCACCACATCCTCTTCCTTGCGGTTGAACTTCATGACCTTGAATTTCAAAGTCTGGCCCAGGAGCGAATCCGGGTCCTTGAGCGGCCGGAGGTCGGCATGGGACTCAGGCAGAAAAGCGTCCAGGCCGACATCCACCGTGTAACCGTTCTTGGCCCTGGCCTTGATTGTTCCGGTGACCCAGTTATTGGAATGATAGGCCTTTTCCAGGTGTTCCAGGGCCCGCAGGGCGTCGGCTTTTTTCTTGGACAGCAAGAAATACCCGTCCTGCGGCCTGGACCTTTCCAGAACGGCCTCAATCTCGGTTCCAATTTTTATTTCTTCGAATTCCCCGGGATGGCGGAAATCTTCCAACGGAATAACCCCTTCGGTTTTGTGGCCGATATCCAGCAGCAGGAGGCTGGGGGTCTTTTTCACCACCCGGCCGCGGACTATGGTGCCGGCGCTGAGTTCCTGGTCGGAAAGATGGTACTGGTCGAGAAGACGCTCGTAGTCTTCCGGAGTCAGTTGCTCATCGGTCTTGGGGTTCTTCTTGGCGTCAATCATGGGTCACCTTCTCCTGATTTGAATTCTGTTGAGAGCTATGGCTGATAGCCGCAACAGTTTTGTTGATTACCTCGGGGGGGGTGGAGGCCCCTCCCGACAGGCCTATTTTATTCACTCCCCTCAGCATGTCGGGGGTGATGTCTTCCGGCGATTCGACGAAATAGGTTCTGGGCAGCAGACGACGGGAAATCTGGTAGAGCTTGTTGGTGTTGGAGCTGTTCTTGCCGCCTATGATCAACAGGGCCTCGACCTGGCGGGCCAGTTCGGCCGTGGCCACCTGGCGGACGCGGGTTGACTGGCAGATGGTATTAAACACCTGGAGTTCGGCAGTTCTTTCGGCCAGGGCTCCGACTACCTGGCTGAACAGCTGTCCGTCCTGGGTGGACTGGGCCAGAACGGCCCTCTTTTTCTTAAAGGGTAAAGAGCGGGCCTGTTCTTCGTTCTCGACCACCAGGGCTTTACCCCGGCTGTAGCCCAGCAGTCCCTGAATTTCAGGGTGATTTTTGTTTCCGACGATGATGATTTCGCCCCCCCGGCGGCTGAGCCTGTCCACGGTCTGCTGAATTTTCTTAACGATCGGGCAGGTGGCATCCACCAGCTTTACTTTTTTCTTCTTGAGGGCACGGTAGATGGCCGGGGAAACGCCGTGGCTCCTGATGATGACCGTGTCGCCGGGCCGGAGCTGGCTCAGAGAAGTGGCCACCCGAATTCCGTCCTGCCTTAGCGCCGCAATCACTTCGGGATTATGGATGATTTCGCCCCAGCTGAAAACCTGACCGCCGGCTTTTTTCCCGGTCCTGCGGGCCAGTTGAAGGGCTCGTCTGACTCCGTAACAAAATCCGCTGTTTCGGGCTACGATGATTTCCATAGAATATTATGACCGAAGAATAGCTTCCTATACTATAGAAGTCAAAACCCTTTGTCAACCCTAAGTATAGGAAAAATCTTTACTTAGAGCCACTCCGGGTAGCCTGATTCAGGGCTGGCGGCGGCCGCCGGCCTGTCCCCAGAATTTATCGCTCGAGGAGCCTTAACCCGGTTGCCTTTGGTCCGCGGCTTTGAGCCATTGCTTCTGGCAGCAATCATGGCCAGCCGGGCCGATTTCAGCTTCTCGGTTGGCAATGGTTCAGGAAATAGCCTGCTTCTCTTCCTCCAGGATTTTAGCAATTTCTTCTTCTTTCGGCAAATCATCCAGGCTGTTCAGACCGAAATACTGCAGGAATCTTTCGCTGGTGCGGTAGACCAGCGGATTCCCGGGCGCCTTTTTTCTGCCGACAATCTTGATCAGCTTCTTCTGCAGCAGACTCTTCAGACAATAGGTGGAATCAACACCCCGGATGGCAGAAATCTCAGCCTGGGTTATCGGCTGGTGATAGGCGATGAGGCTCAATGTTTCCAGGGCAGCCGAGCTCAGTTTGGTCTTTTTTTCAATCTGCAGCAATCGCCTGACCCACTGGTCGTGTTCGGGTTTGGTGGTGAAGAGAAATCCGCCTGCCGACCTGACCACCTGTATTCCCCGTTCTTCGGCGCCGTAATCCGAAAGCAGGGAATTCAGGGCGGCTTCCAGCTCCCCGTCGGGAACCTCGCCCAGGACTTCCTTCATTTTTTCCAGAGTCAAAGGTTCCTGGGAAATAAAAATTAAGACTTCCAGTATGGCTTTCAATTGTTCATTCATGGCTCTGTCCGTGGGTATGAGGTCTGGACCGGCGCAGCCAGACCCGGATGGTCTGAAAAAGTTTTTCCTGGACCGCTATCACCAGGTGATTCTTTACCAGCTCCAGCAGGCAGAAGAAGGAAACCAGGGCTTCTTCCAGGGTCTCCTGGTCGGAAAAATATTCCAGGAAATCCATAGAACCGTGGTTTTCCAGAAAGCCGAGCATCTCTTTCATTTTTTCTTCGGCCGAAACATCCTTGCTCTTGATGACCTGCAGGTTTTCCCGTTCTCTTCGTTTCATCAGCATGAAGAAGGTTTCGGCCAGGTCAAAGAGGCTTACTTCCAGCAGCTCAGCTTCCTCCGGCTTGGCCACCGGGGGCAGGAAGGTTCTCTTCCAGCGCAGCAGCTGGTCCTCTTCCTTTTCCCTGAGAACAGTGCAGGCCACTTTAACTTTCTGGTACTCGAGCAGGCGGTCGACCAGGAGCTGTCGCGGGTCGTCGGCTTGAAGGGCTTCCTGTTCCCGGGGCAGCAGCATCTGAGATTTGATGTAAATCAGCAGGGCGGCGATCAGCAGGAACTCAGCTTCCCGGTCCAGGTTGATCTGGTCTTTTCTTTCCAGGTATTCCAGGTAGTCACGGGTGATGACGGCGATGGGGATGTCGTGAATATCGATTTTTTTCTTTCGGATTAAAAATAGCAGCAGGTCCAGCGGGCCTTCGAAAATTTCCAGTCTGACCTGGTAGCCGTCAGCCTCCGGTGCGGCCGGCGGGGAGAGAACCGAACTTTCCTGGATATCCTGAATATCCTGATCCATCAGACCTTTCCTGAAGTTGAATGACCACCGGGAAAGACCAGACCCATAGCTTGCCGGACTTCAGCCATGGTTTTTTCGGCTACTTCCCTGGCCTTTCTATTTCCCTCTTCAAATATTTCCCATACCAGTCCCGGATGTTTTTCGTAATAAGCCCGTTTTTCTCGCAGGGGGGCAAATTCCTGGATCAGAGCCTCGATCACGACTTTTTTGCATTCCAGACAACCGATAGAAGCCGAACGGCAGCCGGCGGCCAGCTCATCCCGTTTGCTTTCTGGAACGAAAGCCCGGTGCAGGGTAAAAACCGGGCAGTCGTCCGGCTCGCCGGGGTCAGAGCGGCGTTTTCTTCTGGTGTCGGTTACCATGGGCGAAATCTTTTTTCTGATGGTTTCCGGCGAATCCTTGAGATAGATGGCGTTGCCGTAGGACTTGCTCATTTTCCGCCCGTCGGTTCCGGCCAGCTTGGGCACTTCGGTCAACATGATCTGGGGTTCGGGAAAAACTTCCCGGTAAAAGCGATTGAAACGGCGAACAATTTCCCGGGCCAGCTCGATATGGAAAGCCTGGTCTTCACCGACCGGCACCACTTCCGCTTTATAAATAATAATGTCTGCGGTCTGAAGCAGGGGATAACCGAGGAAGCCGTAGGTGTTCAGTTCCCGGTCCTGGATTTCCTGCTGTTGCTCCTTGAAGGTCGGGACCCTTTCCAGCCACGGCAGCGGGGTGATCATTGACAGCAAAAGGTGAAGTTCGGCATGCTGCTTGACTTCGGACTGGATGAAGAGAACCGATTTTTCCGGGTCCAGGCCGGCGGCCAGCCAGTCCAGGGCCACTTCGAAAGTATAGTCTTTGATAACCCTCGGATGTTCATACTCGGAACTCAGGGCGTGCCAGGGAACTATGGTAAAAAAACAATGGTGGGTCTCCTGGAGTTTCACCCAGCCCCTGAGGGCGCCCACATAATTTCCCAGGTGAAGGGGACCGGTGGGCCTCATCCCGCTCAACACTGTTTTTTTGCGATGTTGACTCATGTCGGTTGCGCTCAAAAAAAGATTATGGCCAGAATTAAATATTGTAAAGGCCTGATGATCAGGTCCAGAAGGCCGACTGAAATCAGGATGATAACTATCAGAAAACCGTAGGGCCTTAACCTGGCGTAACTGTCGGCCAGGCGGTCGGGCAACAGTCCTTCCAGCACACCGCTTCCGTCCAGGGGGTACATCGGAATCAGGTTGAAAGCCACCAGGTAGGTATTGATCAGAACCAGGTAAAACAGGATTATGACCAGACCCTGAAGAGGCTGCAGTCCCGGCGGCAGCCCGCCTCGAGAGGTCAGGAAGTTATAGAGAGCGGCCGTGGTTACCGGACTGACCAGCTTCAGAATCACGATCAGCAGGAGGGCCGAGAGGGCAGCCAGCACGTTGGCGGCCGGCCCGGCCAGAGAAATCCAGAACCCGTCTTTCCTTGGATTGCGCAGGAAGTTGGGGTTGACCGGAACCGGCTTGGCCCAGCCAAAAACCGGGGCCCCGAACAATGCCAGCAGCAACGGCAGAATTACCGTTCCAAATATATCGATGTGAGCCAGCGGATTGAGGGTCACCCGCCCGGCGAGTCTGGCTGTAGGGTCACCCAGACGGTAAGCTGCCCAACCGTGGGCCGCCTCATGGATGGTGATGGCGAACAACAGGATAAACAGGCTTATGATGGTAGTAATCATCTTCTTTTCAAGTCATTTTCTTATACCATAAGAACAGGGTATAAGTCTATGCCCGCCCCCGGAATAGCATCTGTATTTAGCTATAACTCTTGTATTTTGGAGGGGCCTGTCGCGGCGCGCCTCCTACTGTCCTCGCTCCACCCATCCCCCGTTGGGACCCCTTCCGCTGCTGGAGGTTCGGAGACACGCCTCATCACCCTCTTAAGACCCTTTCTTCACCAATTCTCTTCTGACCCGGATTAAGAAGGTGTCCCCGTCACGGCGCGCAGCCGACGATAGCCCCTCTTTGTTTTCTTTATGAATTGTAATCTGCCAATGTCTTAATGTCTTTATCCAAGAAACGAGGGAACATGAAGGCTCTCCCCACGACGACAGTCTATGAGACGAGGTTTTTTCCCGGGTGGCCACGTTTCCCGGACCTGGACTGACTGGCCAGGGGTCAGACAATCGGTGTGATGGGAAAGGGCAGAAGATTTGATTGCTTCCTATCAGACTGCCTGTCAGAGTCTCTGACATCGCGGCTCATCTAATTAAAATACCTCAATAGAGACTTTTGCGGGTAAAAAGGAGAAGGCTTGGACCGGCCCAGGGTCTAAGGAGTTTTCAGTTTTATTTCTGACGGCTGCGATCGCTGTCGGGACTCCGAAGCCGCTCCGAAAAAAGATAAGCCTGACCCCGCGGGGTCAGGCTTAGCCTTTTGGTTGATGGGAAAAGTGGAATCAGGAATTCAGGATCTTATCCACTTCCTCTTGGTCGATATCCTGGATGTACTTGATGCCGCTGATTCTGGCGGCCTCCATGGTCAGGGCGCCTATGTCGTCTCTGGTAATGTATCCCAGCGAGAATTTCCGGGCTCCAGCCATCAGCTGCCGCAAACCCTGATCCAGCCGTTTGAAGTAGGTGTAGACGCCGATGGCTCCCGGAGGCAGCTCGTTGAACCTCTCACCGAACCTCTTCTTGAGCTCTGGAGCGGAGATGAAGATTTCTTCCACGCTGTTGCCGAATCTTTCGACATAGACTGGGATCTGACCGTCTTTGATTCGGCTGCCGATGGTCTTGCCGACCATGGCCGCGGCCAGAGGAGAACGGGCCATACCCACAGCCTTGACAAAGGGAGCGCCAAGGGCGATGGCTTTGAAGATCTGGTCTTCGAAGGTGATGCCGCCGGCAAAAACTATATCCGGGACATATTCGCCTTTTCTGGCCAGGTGGTCGGCATATTTGTAGGTCAGAGACCAGATTTCCACGCCGGGGATACCCCATTCATTCATCATCCGCCAGGGGCTCATGCCGGTTCCGCCTCCGGCGCCATCGATGGTCAGCATGTCGATCTTTGCCTTGGAGGCGTACTTGACTGCCCGGGCCAGGTCGGCCGGCCGATAGGCTCCGGTCTTGAGGAAGACATACTTGGCTCCGGCTTTTCTTAATTCTTCCACCCGTTTCATAAAAGATTCTTCTTCCACCATTCCCAGCCGGCTGTGACGCTCGAATTCCTTGAAGCTGCCCTTTTCGAAAGCCTGAATAACCAGAGGGTCTTCCGGGTCGGGAAGTACGATGTAGCCTCTTCTTTTGAGCTCCTGGGCTTTCTTCAGCGATTTAATCTTGACCTCGCCGCCGATGTCCTTGGCTCCCTGTCCCCACTTGAGCTCAACAGTGCTAACCCCGAGTTTTTCTATCACGTATTCCTGAACGCCCAGCCTGGTGTCTTCGACGTTGGCCTGAACCGCGACCGTGCCGTAGCCGTCAAACCAGTTCTGGAAAGAGCGAACCCTCATTTCCATATCGGGCGAACGGACCACCCGGCCGTTTCTGATTTCGGCCTCTTCGTCCATGCCGCAGACGTTTTCGCCCACGGTCAGGATGGCTCCGGAAATGGCTGCGCCCACGGCCAGTCCGGCCCAGTTCTGCTTGGCCACGTTAGTGGACCCCATTCCGGAAATGACAAACGGCACCCGCAGCTTAATTCCCTTATCATGGCCGATGGCCGTTTCGATGGTGACTTTCTCAAAGGTGGCCAGGTCGCTGTCAGCCGGCACTCCCCAGGCTCCGGCAGCCGTGCCCATGATGTTGAAATGCGACAGGTCGACCGGATAATCTTTTTCGGCGGCTGCGGTAATCAGACCGAAAGGCTGCGGATAGAGGACTTCTGTCCCGCGGTAAGCGGATTTTCCGATTTCGCACATGCCGATGCAGCCATCGACGCAGGTGACGCACATCCCGCTGAAGGGACTGATCGAACCTTCGGTTCTATTTTTGGTCAGGGTGGCTGCGCTTCTGTTGATTTTTGTAAAGGTCATGGTTTTACCTCCTTTTTCCCTTGGTTGAGTTTAATGATGAATCTATTCTTAAAATCATGCTTTTTTCTCCCGGACGCAGGTGCCGCAACGGCCGGCATCGTACATCCAGCACTGGAGTTCGTCGTAAAAATCCAGGCAGGTCGGCTCCATCGTCAGGCAGGCGTTGCAGATAGCTGTTTCAGCCTGCGGTCCCTGACACCTGAGCTGGCAGGCCGGGCAGATGTAGATGCAGCCCCCGCACAACCGGCATTCCTCCGACCTGATGTCAAAGGGCGTGGAAATTTTTCTCTGGTAGCCTCGGTTCTGAAAACCTATGGCTTTCCCGTCCATCTGCTCCTCGCACATCCTGACGCACAGCCCGCACAGGATGCATTCTTCGTTTCTGATTTTGAAGCGCATCCTGGTGACTCCGAACCTGGAAGCCAGGTCCTGGATAACCTTGGAGTAGGGAGCCACCGACAGCATCAGTTCAATCATCATCCGTCGGGCCTGAACCACTCTTTTGGTGTCGGTATGCACCACCAGACCTTCTTCGGCCGGGTAGGTGCAGGAAGAGACCAGTTTGGCTCTGGGCCCTTCTCCGATTTCCACCAGGCAGAGGCGGCAGGCGCCGTAGGGAGTCAGCCCTTCATGATGGCAGAGGGTTGGGATCTCCAGGCCGTAAAATTTGGCCGTCTCCAGCACGGTCCAGCCTTCCTCGGCTTTGACTTCCACTCCGTTTATTTTCATGGTGATCATGGCTTCACCTCTTTCACGATGGTTATGGCCTCGTCACGCTGGGCTTCGATGGCTTCAAAGCGGCAGGCTTCCAGACAGGCTCCGCACTTGATGCATTTGTCATAAAGGATCAGGTGAACATCCTTTCTGGTACCCTGGATGGCTCCGGTCGGACAGGCCCGCTTGCAGGCTTCGCAGCCGGTGCATTTTTCCGGAATAACGGCGTAACGGATAAGACTCTTGCAGACGCCGGCCGGGCAGCGCTTTTCGTAGATATGGGCCTCGTATTCGTCGCGAAAATACCTGAGAGTCGATAGAACCGGGTTGGCGGCCGTCTGCCCCAGACCGCACATCGAAGCTTCCTTGGTGGCCAGGGCCAGTTCCTCCAGCAACTCCAGGTCGCCAGGCTTGCCCTGCCCCTCGGTGATGGCGCTGACGATTTCCCACATCCTCTGGGTTCCTTCCCGGCAGGAAATGCACTTGCCGCAGCTTTCGTCCCTCAGGAAGTTCAGAAAGTATTTGGCCACGTCCACCATGCAGGTTTTTTCGTCCATGACGATCATGCCCCCGGAACCCATGATGGACCCGGCGGCGGTCAGGGATTCGTAGTCAATAATCTGGTCCAGCATGGAAGCCGGCAGACAGCCTCCCGAGGGTCCTCCGGTCTGGACAGCTTTGAAAGCCTTGCCGTCCGGAATGCCACCGCCAATGTCATAGATTATTTCTCTGAGGGTGATGCCCATCGGCACTTCCACCAGACCGGTGTTGTTGATTTTGCCGACCAGCGAGAAGATTTTGGTGCCCTTGCTGCCGCTGGTCCCGATGCTCGAAAACCAGTCGGCCCCGTTGAGTATAATTAAAGGTACGTTGGCCCAGGTTTCCACGTTGTTAATGCAGGTCGGCTTCCTCCACAATCCTTTCTGGGCAGGGAAGGGAGGTCTCTGGCGGGGTTCTCCCACCCGACCTTCGATGGAGGCGATCAGGGCGGTCTCCTCGCCGCAGACAAAGGCGCCTGCGCCCTTGGCGATGTGAAGGTCAAAGCTGAAATCCGTGCCCAGGATGTTATCACCCAGGAGTCCAGCCTGATAGAGATGATCGATGGCCATGGTAACATGACGGACGGCCAGCGGGTACTCGTCGCGCACATAAAGATAGCCTTCTCTGGCCCCAATGGCCAGGGCCCCGATCATCATTCCTTCCAGCACCCGGTAGGGATTGCCTTCCAGGACGCTTCTGTCCATATAGGCGCCCGGGTCGCCTTCGTCTCCGTTGCAGATAATGTACTTTGGGTTTCCGGCGGCACGCCTGGTGGCTTCCCATTTGACACCGGTCGGAAAACCGGCCCCGCCCCGGCCCCTCAAGCCTGATTGCTTGACCGTCTGGATGATTTCATCCGGCTTCATTTTGGTGACAGCTTTAATGAACGGCCGGAAACCGCCGATGGCTAAATATTCCAGCAGGCTGGTCGGGTCGACGAAAACGTTGTCTCCCAGAACTATTCGTTTCTGTTTTTGATAAAAGGGAATTTCATTTTCATACCAGGCGCGTTCTCTGGTGAGCGGGTCGCGGTGAAGAAATTTTTCCACCACCCGGCCCTCAACCAGGGTTTCTTTAACTATAGTCCTGACGTCGGGCGGGGTCAGCTTCTGATAAAATATTCGGTCCGGATAGATGATGATGTTCGGTTCCGCCTCGCAGAAACCGTGACAGCCGGTGATTCTGATGGCCACCTGGTCCTTGAGGCCCTCTTCCCGGATGGCTTTTTTCAGGGCGTCGATAACTTTCAGCGAACCCCGGGCCTGACCGCAGGTGCCGGAAGAGACCACGATAATTTTCTTTTTTTCGCGTTTGCGGCTGGCCTCCTGTTGGTCAATGGCCTTTTTGAGCTCTTCCAGATTCTTGAACTTTTTTATTTTTTTCATGGCCAGCCTCACTTTCGGTACTTGCCCAGGATGGTCGGGACCTTTCGGATGCTGGTGTGAGCATGGTAATCGCCATCGACCACCACCACCGGTCCGATGGCGCAGCAGCCAAGACAGGCTACGGTCTCCAGCGACCATTCACCATCCTCGGTAGTTTCTCCGCGGCGAATGTTGAGCTGCCGTTCGAATTCTTCCAGAATTTTTGGCGCTCCGCGGACATGACAGGCTGTGCCCATGCAGACGGTCGCCACGTGTCGTCCTTTGGGCGTCAGGCTGAAAGCCCGGTAAAAAGTGGCCACAGAGATGATGTCGATCAGCGGAATTTTTAACAGCCTGGAGAGCGTTTTCAGGGCTTCAGCCGGAAGATAGTGGTAGACAGCCTGGATGTCCTGAAGGATGGCAATCAACTTGTTTTTGTTGTAACCATGCCGTTCGACTATTTCCTGGAGGCTATCCAGGTTAATCGTTGGATGAACACTCAAATGCCGCCTCCCTTTTTATGGAATTAATTTGAATGATGCCCTTCCCGGCGGAAAGGAAACAATAAGACCTCGGCCTGGCAGCAATCGCGATTATGGAGAAAATCTCAGGCAGAATTAGACAAGGCGGGAGCGAGACCGCCTCCCATGGTAATACAATACGGCGCTCTCGAAGACCGATAATAATGTATAACTCCTTCTTAACCTATAATACCCTGATGATAAGATTTTTTTATATATGAGCCAAGTTTTGTTTGTCAAGAAAAATTTTTCTTGGGCGGCAGGATATCTTTCCGGTCGCCGTGGGGGCCCGGATTTTTGGAGGGGGCTGTCAGGTCGCGCCGGCCTCTTGAAATCCATTTCTTGCTGTTGCTTAATTAGCTCTTGTATTTGGGAGGGTCCTGTCACGGAGCGCCTCCTCCCGTCCTCGCTCCACCCATCCCCCCGTGGGGAACCCCTTCCGCTGCGGGCGGTTCGGAGACAGGCCGTGCCACCCTCTTAAAACCCAGGCTCTTCGATTCTTTATTGGCCTGGATTAGAAAGAACGTCCTGCCGGGCTGTGCCTCGCTCCGGATATAGCATCCTTGCCGATTCATTGGTGGCTGAAATTGTATGGTGTGGCTGTCAGGTCGCGCCGGCCTCCTGAAATCCATTCCTTGCCGCTTCTTTATTGGCTCTTGTATTTGGGAGGGTCCTGTCACGGAGCGCCTCCTCCCGTCCTCGCTCCACCCATCCCCCCGCGGGGAACCCCTTCCGCTGCGGGCGGTTCGGAGACACGCCGTGCCACCCTCCAAAATAAATTACTCTCCGTTCCATTATTGGCCCCGATTGGTTGGAAGGACAGGCCTGGTGCGGCGCGTACGCTTCCGGGTGTAGTGGCCTCTCTGTTTCTTTAGAGGCTTTTATTATGAGAGGTCTTTTCGCTTTGTTTGGCGCCGCGCCTGAGAATAGAGATGCTTGCTCCAGAATAAAACATCGTCCCCAGTTTAAGAGATATGTCAGGAGGAGGGGCGGCAGTTCGGCCGGCGGGACAGGTGAAGCAGAAGGAGAGGCTAAAAGGATAGTGCTTAATGAAGGCCGGGCAAAGACCGGTTTTGAATGCTGCACGGGCCAGAGGCCGTAGTCCGGTCGGGGAACAGTTTCTGGCTTCCAGCAGGTGAAGTGCTGGGGGCGACGCCGGCGGCCGGGCTTAATTTTTATTTGTCTGGACGCCGGCGGAAACAAAAATATAATTGATGAAGGAAGAGAAATAATGAAACCCAGGGAACGAGTCTGGCTGGCGCTCAACCATCAGGAGCCGGACAGGTGTCCTCTCCAGCTCAGTTTCACTCCTGAATTTGCCAACCGGTTGAGGCAGTCGCTGGGGCTTGGTCCGGAGTCTCATAATCCTCATGGCGGCGGCAACACTTATGTTCTGGAACGACTGCTCGGTTGCGACCTCCTCCTGACTTCAATCGGCTGGGCTAATTCATATTACTCCACCGACCTTTACAGCCGGGATGGGGTAACTTATGTCGATGAGTGGGGAGTTGGCTGGCGCAACGTTGAATATGAGACCAGGTTCGGGCGAGGCCGCTACACCGAAATAGTCGGCCATCCGCTGGCCGACGATAAAGCTATTGATTCGTATCAAGCGCCTGATCCCCTGCGTCCCGAACTTTACCTTGAAGCCCGAAGGGCCATAGAGCAGTTCAGGGACGAATACTGGATGGTGGGAGTGGTGGTCACGACCATCTTTGAAACAGCCTGGGCCCTGCGGGGACTGGAAAGGACCCTGCTGGATATGGTTATCAATCCAGAGCTGGTAGACAGGCTGTTTGATATTCCTTTCAAATATCATATGCAGGCGGCCAAGAAACTTACCGAGCTGGGCGTGGATATGGTCTGGCTGGGGGATGACGTCGGTGCCCAGGACCGGATGCTCATTTCTCCGGCTCACTGGCGCCGATTTCTTAAACCCAGGATGGCTGAATTGATTTCCAGTTTGAAGGGCCTGAATCCGGAGCTAAAAGTAGCCTATCATTCCGACGGTTATATTTATCCAATAATTCCGGACTTGATTGAAATCGGCCTGGACGTCTTAAATCCAGTCCAGCCGGGTTCTATGGACCCGGCCCGCCTGAAGCAAGAATTTGGGGACAGGCTTTCTTTCTGGGGAACGCTGGACCTGCAGTTCACCCTGCCTTTTGGTAGTCCGGAAGATGTCAGAAACGAAGTTCTGACCAGGCTGCGCACGGTTGGCAAAAAAGGAGGCTTAATAATCAGTCCCACTCACCACCTTCAGCTCGACGTTCCGCTGGAAAACTTCCGGGCTATGGTCGAGGCGGTCAGAAATACCGGTTACGCGGACCTTAAATAGAAAATCTGACTTCAGCGGGCCTTTCGGTCGGATTACGGTTCTGGCGGCTCCTAAATCCGGAACGAGAAAAATCCCTGATTGGCTTCTCGGGGGACCGCTGAGGCGCCAGCCATCAGAATTATTAGCGAAGAAGGTTTATGAAAAAAAAGAATAATTGAGTTAAAACTAAGGTAATTGCTTGGTTAACTCAGTTCTCGGACAGACTGTCTCCGCCCGGAGCTGACAACGGCCGCCGCGCCCGGAGCCGGAGTCAGATTCAGAGCATCGGCAGATAACGTTTTATTTCATACGGACTGACCTGCTTGTCGTACTCGTCGGGAACATTCCGGAGGTAATCTTCGATTTCTTTTCTTTTATTGGCTATGAATTTTTCGTGGAGAGTCTGGCCCAGGGTTTCTCTGACCAGCTGGCTCTTTTCGACCAGCCTGACCGCTTCCTGCAGGTTTCTGGGCAAAACCTGGATTCCAGCCTTTCTCTGCTTGCTGTTGGTCATGTGGTAGATGTTTTCCTCGACTGGCTCGGGCAGCTCCAGTTTGTTTTTGATCCCGTCCAGACCGGCGGACAGCATGGTGGCCAGGGCCAGGTAGATGTTGCAGCCCGGGTCGGGAGAGCGCAGCTCGATTCTGGTGGCCTTTTCCTTGCCCGGTTGATATTCGGGAACCCTGATATAGGCCGAGCGGTTTTTCTGTCCCCAGGCGATGTAAACCGGGGCTTCATAGCCTTCTATCAATCTTTTGTAGGAATTGACCCACTGGCTGAAAATGGCGCAGGTTTCCCTGGCGTGATGGATGATTCCGGCGAGGTAATGACGGGCCTCGGCTGACAGATGGTACGAAGCATCCTTCTCAAAGAAAGCATTGTGTCCGTCTCTCCACAGCGACTGATGAACGTGCATGCCGCTGCCGTTCTGACCGTTGATGGGCTTGGGCATAAAAGTCAGATACAGCCCGTGCATCCGGGCCACCTTTTTGGCCATGTATCTGAACACCATGACGATATCCGCCATATCCAGGGCACTCTGATAACGGAGGTCGATTTCATGCTGGCCGTGGGCCACTTCGTGATGGTCGTATTCCGATTCGATCCCCATCTTTTTTAGCAGCAATTGAATTTCTTTTCTGATTTCACCGTGCCGCCCGGCAAAGAAGTAACCGCCAGAATCGGTCGGAACCGGAGTCTGGTCATCGGGAAAGATGAAGAATTCCATTTCCGGGCCGCATTTGAAATCAGCCAAGCCGAATTCGGAGGACATCTTTTCCAGAGACCTTTTAAGAACATAACGACTGTCCCCGGGATAATTCTTGCCGCTCGGGAGGTAAATGTCGCCAAACATGATGGCTTCCCTCCAGCTGACGGCCGGGTCAAAGCCCCGGTAGGTCCAGGGAAATACTCTGAATGTTGCGGGGTCGGGGACGATGATCAGGTCGCTTTCTTCAATTCTGACAAATCCCTCGACCGAGGACCCGTCAAAACCCTTGCCCTCGGCAAAAGCCTTTTCCAGCTCTGAGACAGGGATGGAGAAATCCATCGGTCGGCCGAGAATGTCGGTGAACATAATCCGAACAAACTCAATTTTGAGTTCCGGATTGGAGATCGCCTTGAGCACCTCTGTTTCGGTGGACAGGCCGTGGATAGCTTCAATTTCTTCTTGCATTTTTCTCTCCCTGTATTAAAATATTTCCGGGCGCCTTACATATGTTAGAATCACAAACCATAATAGTTTCAATTATGTTAATATATTACAAAGATTATAACATTTGTCAATATATTATCAATAAAAATTTATGATTGTAATGGAGGTCAGATGCTCGCCGAGAATGAAAGAAAAATAGTTGCCTGCCTCAACCGGGATGCCAGGAAGAGTTATCGGGAAATATCCCGGGAGACTGGGGTGTCTGTTCCGGCCGTGATTCAGACCATAAGAAAGATGGAGGAGGCCGGAGCCATCAAGGGCTACATTCCCGTTCTGAACCCTGAATATTTCGGCTTTGGCCTGATGGCGATCATACTTATGAGGTTTACCCAGGGCAAGCTGCTGGAAACCCAGCAGAAGATAGCCGAGGACCGCCGGGTCATGGCTGTGTTCGATGTTACTGGAGACTGGGATTCGGTGGTTATCGGCTGCTTCCTCGACCGACAGGACCTGAACCAGTTCATCAAGAAAGTGCTGTCAATCAAGTATATAGACCGCACCGTTACCCAGCTGGTGCTAAACGTGGTAAAAAATGACCCCCGGGTTCCGGTTTGAACGACAGAAGTTTATTGACATGAACTTCATTTGTGCCATAATCAATTTAGGAAATTAGAGCGGAGGAAATGAATGACCAAAGAGCATCACTCCACCATCGGCCACCATTACATCGTCGAGGCTTCGGGCTGCGACCCGAAAATAATCGGCAGCGTGGAAAAGGTCCAGCAGATCCTGGTTAAGGCGGCTGAAATCGCCGGGGCCCAGGTCTGGTCAATTTCTTTCAGCCGGTTTCCGCCGAACGGTGTCAGTGGAGTGGTGGTGATTTCGGAATCTCATATCTCCACCCATACCTGGCCGGAAATGAATTACGGAGCTCTTGACATATACACCTGCGGCAACAACATCGACCCGGAAAAGGCGGTTATCTACGCAGTCGAGGCTTTTGGGGCCACGACCTCTCACATCACTGAAATTACCCGCGGAATAGATGAGGGCGATGCCATTTTCTACCACAGCTTCGTTACCTGGGAAGAGTACCTGAAGAAAGAGAAAAAGGAAAAGGAAGAGCCAAAACAGCAACCCTGATTGTAAAGATATTTGCCGGGTTGTAATCAAAGTTTAAGCCTTCGAGCGCTGCCGGCGGCGGTTTTTTTCCCCCGACTTTTTAGAGATTAACTCCAGCCCGACATCTTTTTGTCCTCGCTTTTGACTCTGGCATAAAACCTGCACTAATCCGTTTAGAACACCTTACCGGACGAAAGTTCGTATATAATAGAGGTGGCAACGGGTTGCCGGGAGGAGATATTGGGGTAGCAAGAGACTCATTGAAAAGGCTCTGGCTGGCGCTGGCCATTTTGATTTTAGGCTGCTCGGTCTGGCCGGCTCAACCAGCAACTCCCGAGCACCTGAAGCCCCTGGTCTCCGCCCTGGAAACCAGAAATCTCGGCGAATACCTGAATTTTTGCCTGCCTGAAATCCGGGAAGAAGAAAGCCAGTTCCTGAGTTCCTATTTTGGTCAGCCCGGCCTGGAAAAGGTGGCCGTTTTCTATTCGGGCGAAAGCCGGGACCGCAACGGGTTGAACCGAACTTTCTTCCAGGTGATGTTCCAGAAAGAATACTCGGCGATCATTGAGGTCTGGCAGATAACCTACGACCTCGGGCCTGAAGGCTTGCGCCTCCACCAACGAGTTGTGAGCAGCAGTCTTAAGGACCTGTACCGGCTGCGCTTTCCGGGGAGGGCCAGCGCCAGGGCCCGTAACATACGCCTGGCCCAGAAGGACATAGTCGTTACTTTTGCCGAGGGACAGATCTTCTTCGATAATCTGCCGGAAGTCGATACGGCCATCATCATTGTCGGCCGGGGCCAGGTCCGTTTCCAGCCCTCTGATGAGATTGAAAAGAACCAGCTGACCAGGGTTTACCGGAAGCCGGTCTTTGAAGAACCGCTGGAGTATATTTATGTCCGGGGTAGCGACAGCTATTTCCAGGACAACCTGCTCTACGAACCGCTGGCAGAGTTTCAGGAGACGGTTCCGGAAGAAATTCTCAACAACCGGGTCTACTCCATATTTGCCAGGAATTATTCCAGGTCTTTCACTCTGGAGAATTCCCTGACCGGGGAGTTGCTGACCTTCCTGCCGCCGTCCGGAGAGACGGTGATCGAGCTTAAAACCGTCAAGAGGGGAGAATTCACCTACGTCTACTCTCCCTTCGCGGAGGAAGAAATTTCGTTTTTCGACCGCACGAAAAACAGGTTGCTCAACAGCTATTCGCCCCAGGAAGAGGGGCAGAAGAGGATGTTTTTGAGGTTCGGGGAGAAATTTGAGGTCAGGAATTATGACCTCGAAGCCAGCTATCGCCCGGAAAGCGGCCAGCTGGCCGCCTCGGCCGCCATCCGGCTGGCCTCGGTCGTGGATAACCTGGACAGTTGCCAGCTTCGCCTGAACCAGGACCTCCAGATCTTAAAGGTTGAGGATGAAAAAGGACGGGAACTGTTCTACAGCCGGGACCGTTTCCGCAAATACCTTTATATCTATCTGGCGGAAAGATTGCCTCGCGGTCAGGAAACCGTAGTGAAGATTTTTTACAGGGGAAAATTAGTCCCCCCTCCGCCCATGACCGACGCCGGACCCCAGATCAGGCCGGAGGAACCGACCATTCTTTTTTCCATCAGCAACAGCTATCTTTTTACCCAATCATCCGACTGGTACCCGGCTCCGGTCCGGGAAAAATATGTGAGTTTCCGGTTGCGGATGATCGTTCCCGACGGATATTATTGCCTGGCCGGGGGTCGGCTGCTGGAAAAATATTCGGTCAAGGACGCATCCAGCCTCACCGAGCTGGAAAACCTGGGCAATTCCATCTTCGTCTATGAGAGCCAGGTTCCGGTTAAGTACATCAGCTTTTTCATCGCCCGGCTGGTGGCAGTAAAAAAAATTACCAACGGCCTGACCCTGGAACACTTTACCACTCAGGACTGGCGTCATCAGGCCAAACAGATCCTGAAAGACACGGCCGACATTCTGCAAACCTACCAGAAAAGTTTTGGACCGTTCCCCTTCGACAGACTGGCTGTCGCCCAGCGTTACTGGCATGCCCAGGGCGGACACGCCCCGGCCGGTCTGGTGATACTTGACCAGCTGCCGTTTTCCCGTAGCTCGGAACTCATCATCAACCCTTCCAGCCCGGTCGAACTTTCCTTCTGGCCGGAATACTACCTGGCCCACGAGATAGCTCACCAGTGGTGGGGCCATGGCCTGACCTGGGCTTCCTACCGGGACAACTGGCTGACTGAAGGGCTGGCCCAGTTTTCAACCATCCTCTACCTGAAGGAGCGCTACGGGCAGAAGGATTTTGAAAAAATTCTGAGGAAAATTTCTTCTTCGGTCCGCAAGAAGTCCAAAGTCGGGCCGGTCATACTGGGCATCCGGCTGAGCCACATCGATTTCGAAGGTTATCAGGCGATTGTCTACAACAAGGGGGCCCTGGCCCTTTTCTTGCTAAAAGACTGGCTGGGCGAGGAAGTGTTTTTCCGCGGCTTACAGGAATTTTATCGGCAATTCCGGTTTCAGGCGGCTCGAACCTCGGATTTTCGCCTGACGATGGAGCGGGTGTCGGGTCGGGACCTCAAAACGTTTTTTAACGACTGGTTGTATTCCGAGCGCTTGCCTGAAGTGCGGGTGGAGAAGAGGATTCAGGCGTCGGGCCAGGTCTCCAGGCTGAAGCTGACTCTCCGCCAGCTTAACCGGCCGCTGACCTTTCCGCTCCGGGTGGTTCTGGAAACCGACCGGGGAAAGAGCGAGCATCTGCTGCGGGTGGATTCAGCCTCCTCCTCATTTGAGCTGGAATTTTCCGGTCGCTTAAAAAAGGTCAGAATCAACCCCGGAAACCAGGTGCCGGGCCGGTTTAATTGAATCCGGGCCGGGCGCCGGGACTCTAAGCCAGCCTGATGTTAATTTTCAGGCGCTTGATCATTTCATTCAGGGTGGTTGGTTTTAAGCCCAGCATCTGAGCGGCTTTCTTCTGCACGCCGCCCGATTTTTCCAGAGCGGTCAGGATCAGTTTTTTCTGAAATTCGGCTGTTTTTTCTTTGAGGTCCAGGCTGGCGTTATCCAGTTCTTCAAACATAGTCTTTTTCCCGTTCAGGAGGAAAGACGGCAGAGCCTCGCGGGTGATGACCCTGGATTTGCTGAGGACGACGGCTCTTTCCAGGACGTTTTCCAGTTCCCGGACATTGCCCGGCCAGTCGTAATCCATCAGGATTTCCATGACGTCCTCGCTGACTCCTTCTACCTGCTTCTGGTTTTCGGTGTTGTAAAGCTCGATGAAGTGCTTGACCAGCAGCGGAATATCTTCCTTTCTGGCCCGGAGCGGCGGCAGCTCGATCTTGATGACGTTCAGCCGGTAGAACAGGTCCTTGCGAAAGGTCTTCTGCTCTATCAATTCCTCCAGGTCGGTGTTGGTGGCGGCGATGATACGGACGTCGACCTTTATGATTTTGGTGCCGCCCAGGCGCATGAATTCCTTGTCCTGCATAACCCGGAGCAGTTTGACCTGGGTTTCCAGACTGATGGAAGAGATTTCGTCGAAGAAAATGGTGCCCCGGTCGGCCGCTTCAAACAGGCCTTTCTTGTCGGATACGGCTCCGGTGAAAGCGCCTTTGACATGGCCAAAGAGATGACTTTCCAGCAAGTCCGGAGGAAGCGAGCCACTGTTGACCACCACAAAGGGGTGTCGAGCCCGGTCCGAATTCAGGTGAATGGCCCGGGCCACCAGCTCCTTGCCGGTGCCGCTTTCGCCCTGGATCAGGATGGTCGACCGGGTGGGAGCGGCAGCCTTGATTAAGTCGAAGACGTTCATCATGGCCTGGCTCTTGCCGATGATATTTTCAAAGCTGAATTTCTTTTTCAACTCGTGGCGCAGCCTGATGTTTTCTTCCTGCAGCCGGCGGTGTTCCAGGGCCCGCCTGATGGTCATCAACAACTCGTCGTTCTTAAAAGGCTTCTGAATGTAATCGTAAGCTCCCATCTTAATGGCGGCCAGAGCTGATTCCACCGAGGCATAGGCGGTGATGATGATCACCAGGGCTTCGGGGTCGATTTTCTTGATCTGCTTCAGAACTTCCAGTCCGTCCAGGCCGGGCATCAGCAGGTCGAGCAGTATCAGGTCAAATTTCTGGTCTTCGAATTTTTTCAGGGCCTCTTCGCCGGAAGCAGAAATTTCGACCTTGAAACCTTCCGATTCCAGGAGCTGACCCAGGACTTCATGGATTATGGGCTCATCGTCGATCAGGTGGATCAGAGCATTTTCATTCATGGTGGCTTCCTCGAGTCTGGATTTTCAGGCGATTTCGTTCAGACAGGCTGGTAGGGAGGACGATGGTAAAAGTGGTTCCCCGTCCGACGGCGCTATCCACCAGTATCTGGCCTTCGTGTTCTTTGACAATGGCAAAACTGATGGACAGGCCCAGCCCGGTTCCCTTACCCAGGCCCTTGGTGGTGAAAAAGGGGTCAAAGATCCGGGGCAGATGCTCCGGTTTGATGCCGGTCCCGGTGTCGGTTATCCTGACCAGGGCCAGGTTGTCTTTTTGCTGGCAGTCTATGGCCAGCCGGCCTCCATCCGGCATGGCGTCCATGGCGTTCAGAATTATGTTTATGAAGACCTGCTGCAGTCTTTCCCGCTGGGCGTAAATCACCACCGGTCGCAGGTCCAGCTCCAGCCGGATATTCAGGCTTTTAAGGCGGTAATCGATAAGGGAGATGATTTCTTCCAGACTTTCTTTCAGGTCCACCCGGTGGTAATATTCGTCGGCCGGGTTGCGGGCAAAGTTGAGCAGGTTTTTGATGATGCGGTTGACCCTCTCGGTCTGGGCTTCGATCTTCTGCAGAATCTGAAGGTAGTGGGTGTCGGTCAGTTTTTTCTGCAACATCTGGACATAACTGGAAATCCCGGTCAGCGGGGTGTTGATTTCGTGAGCCACCCCGGCCGACAGCAGCCCGATGGAAGCCAGCTTTTCCGAAGTCAGCAACTGCTGCTGCAGGTGTATTTTTTCGGTGATGTCTTCAAAAACAATGATCGTCCCGTAAGCTTTCATCTGGTTGTCAAACAGGGGAGTCCGAGCCAGGTCGAAGATCTTCTTGTCGCCGCGGGCTG
Organism: Candidatus Saccharicenans sp.; assembly: GCA_030017715.1. GTDB lineage: Bacteria > Acidobacteriota > Aminicenantia > Aminicenantales > Saccharicenantaceae > Saccharicenans. The sequence continues at coordinate 356,859 of JASEIU010000001.1, forward strand.
TGGTCAGACCGATTTCGCTCAGCAGCTGGTACTCGGTCTGGGTTTCGGGCGGAAAGATGGCCTGAAAATTATATTTGCCTATAACCTCTGATAGATGCCGGTTCAGAGCCTGCTCCCTGGCCAGTCCAAACTGTCTTTCCAGCACCCGGTTCCAGCCGATTACCCGGCCGGTCTGGTCGATGACCGCCACCCCGACGGTCAAGCTTTCGATGATGTTGTCGCTGTAATCCTTTAGTCTCTGCAGTTCCTGAGACCTGATTATTTCCTGGTTGTAAAGGTAAGCGTTCTCCAGGGCCAGGGCCACCGAAGTGGAAATGGTGCGCAGCAATTCCCGGTCTACACCCGAAAGGTAGGATTCGTCAAGCTTATGGCTCATAGCCAGAAAACCCATGACTTTATTCTCCAGCCGAAGCGGCAAAATGTGGACCCGCCCTTTTTCCCGGATTGGCCGGAACAATCCCGGTCCGGCCGGAGTTTCTTCGGGCTGGACGAGCGAGATAAACTCGGCCCTCTGTAACAGGTCTATTTCGGGACGGGAAATCACCAGGGAGTTGATGGCCGGGTCAGGTTCAGAAGACCGGAGCAGGTAGAATTCTGTCGGGTCGTTTTCTCTGGCCAGAAACAGGTCGATGTGTTTAAGAGACAGAGCCTTGGAGATGGTGTCCACCAGGAAATTGCTCAGGCGGCTCAGGTCGCGCTCCCGGTTCAGGACGCTGGAGATCATCAGCAGCGTTCGGCGGTACTCGTAACTGCGTCTGTAAATCACCCGGTCGACCAGGGTCTGGACCAGCTCCGACAGAGGGGTGAAAAGGGTGGCTCCCAGGATGATGGCCAGCAGACCGAGAAGAATGGCGTTCAGCCGGTTTTCGGAAAAGAGCTCGGTCTGCGAACTGACCACGAAATAAACCATGGCCAGCATGGCAAAAGAAATCACCAGGGTGGTTCCCTTTTTGAATAAGACTTCAAAGTCCATCAGCCGGTAACGAGAAATAGAGTAGGCCAGTGTGATCGGAATCAATCCCTGCATCAGGACGCTCAACTGGCCCGGGGTGGAAGGCAGGCGATCGCGGAGGAAGGGCACCACATAAAAAATGGCAAACGGCAGTGACCCCAGCCCCAGGCCGACGACGATCCATTTGAGCTGATTTTTTATATAAGGATTGATATCGCTTATCAGGTCCCGGATGATCAGAGCCAGCGACAGCAAGCTGTACAGGGCAAAGTGAGCCAGTTCCAGCTTTTCCATTGTCTTCTGAAAGCCCAGGACCTGGGCCTCGGTCAGTCTCGATTCCAGAGCAAGGTTCAACAGAATGTTGGTCAGCAGCAGGGTCAGGCCGGGGATGTAAAAAAGAGCGACCTGTTTCTTATCATGAATGATTTTTTTCTTCCGGGGGAAGATGAAAAAGAAATTCAGCAGGAGGGGAGGAAAGGCCAGCAGGGCCAGCTTGTCCAGCCAGTAAAACAGATTATCCAGAAAATCCATCTGGCCGGTGGCCGAAAAAACATAAAAAGAATAAAGGGAGAAAGAGACCAGGTAAAAAAAGGCATATGGCCCGGTGAACTGTCTCTTGGTGTTGAAAAAGACCATCAGGCTGATGGCCAGAGTGGCCAGTCCCAGAAGCATCAGGTAAATATAGGTGGAGCTGACACCCTTTTTAGTCAGGTAGAATGAAGGAGAAAGGATGGTGCCGCTCCGCCCCACCTGGTAAAGCGCTTTCTGCTCCAGACGGTCTATGAACCAGAGGATCTTGGCTAATTCTATCCTGTTTTTTACCGGGGTGTCGTTTATGGAGAACAGGATGTCTCCGGCTTTTATGCCCGATAGATAGGCCGGGCTGTCCTCATCCACCCGGGCAGCAATCAACCCCGAGGGGCCCTCCACCCAGGAGACTCCGTCATATGGTTCTTTCCAGGCCAGCTTGCGGGAAATGTTGATGAAACCAAGAATAATGAGAAAAAGCACCAGGAGCAAAAAAGGGTAAAGCAGGCCTCTTCTCATTGCCATTCTTCAATAAAATATACTAAATCCAAAAATTTGAATCAATCTGATAAAAAAAAATCAATTCAGAATGTGGCGGATCCCGGCTCTCAAGGCCCAGTTAGTTTTGGATTGCTTGAGAAGCCGGCGCAGCTCCTCGTCTTCTTTGAGCCCCAGAGGGCTGGTGGTCCTGGAGAGGAAGGTGCTCATGTAATCGAGCCTGGGTTTTTGAACTTCCTGTGGCGGGACCTGGTCCGGCGGGGTCTGGGTGACGGTTTCCTTTTGCCTGTTTTCCTGACGTTTTGCTTCCTGGCCGGTCATAAGACAGGCAAAAACAAGACACAATATCAGCCATAAGCAGGGAACTTTGAATTTCATTTTCCAGTAGATTAATAAGACATTACAGGCCTGTTGTCAACCTTAATCTGCTGCGGGAGCCGGGGTGAAAATGGAGTCTTCCCGGCTGTCGGTTTCCGGATTAAAGTCCGGACCATAGCATCGTCATCGGCAGCCAGGCACGAACGGAGTCATTACGGGGATAATTTAAGCTCGTTACAATTGCCGGGACTACTCCTGTTAGTTAATGAAACTCTTGAAAATTCTGGAAAGCATTGATTTCTGGAAGGTCAGTTTCTGCTCCTGGCAGAGCAAGAAAGGAAATAACTCTGCCGGGAGCTGTCGGGCCAGAAAAATGTCCGGCCGGTCTGAAGGCTGGCCGGCCGGTTCTCGCCCCGCTTTTTTCTCGGATTTGTTGCTGCTGCCCATGACTTCTGCCCTTATTTCTCCTCAAACAGATAATTTTTCCTTATCCGCAGGCGGGGGAAATTTTCATCAGGCCGGGAGGGCCGCTCCCTGTCCTGACCGCCATCAACAGAAAAGAAGACCAGGTGGAGGACGGCGCCGTCAACTTCCAGAGCGGCTCCGATTATGGAATTACTCAGGTAACGGCAGGAAACGCCCAGTCCGACTGACTGGAACCTCTTCTCTTCGCATCGGCTGGCTTCTTCGATGAAGGCTCTGGCCAGGTCAGAGCTGACCGGGCTGCCGGTTTCCGGATTTTTCTCTTTCTGCCGGCGGGGCTTCTTTCCGGTTTGCTTTTCATACTTCAGGCCGATCGCTTCCAGCACATAGCTCTTGAGCAGCTTCTGGTAAAGCCGGCTGAAGGCTGTATCTCTTGACACAAATTCTAATCCTACCGGTCGAGCTTCAATGAAGACCATCAGCCCTTTCTGCCCCGGGGTCAACTGAAAGGCGCGGAGATAGTCTTCCAGGTCCTTTTTTTTTGCTTCATAGATATCGCTCATGGCGGCGGTCGGCGAATCAACATCAAACCTGGCTGCCATCAGGTCAATATCGTTCCAGATCTTGTCCTGATCGGTTATATAGGCCCTTTCCCGTTCCAGGTGGAAATGGACCTGGTTAATTTTTTCGCGGCGCAGCAGGCAGTTCATCAGGTGGTCTGACTTCTGCATATGCAGCGAAGGCCCGTGCCAGCGGTGAGCCTCGACGCAACTGACCGGTATGACCACCGAAGTTTTCGGGCCGACCAGGATGGTGGTGTTCAGCACCCGGTTCTGCTTGGCTCCCCATAACTCTTCGCCATCGAGAAGCAGGACCGGTTTTTCTCCCCTGTTGATGGCTTTCAACTCCGGTACAGCGCCGCCAGGTCCGACTTCGGTCACTTCAAATAGCCCGGTCTCCAGGGCCTCGGACAGAGTGATATAATCTGGTCCCTGGTCGAGGCCCGAAGTGATCGGAAAAAGGACCATAGCCTCATGAATCTGAGGCTTCCCGAGTTCCATTCCCCGAAGATATAAATTGACAGTTCTCTCCATCGTGTTTGCTCCTTAAAAGGTGTAAGTTTTAGATCCCAGAATAGCCTTGAGCCTTAAGCCTAAGGCGGAATCTTTATCAGCCGGTTGACAATACCCATCATCAACCCCCGTCTAATTCTTGCCCTGATGCCCCTCTATTAATTAATCCCGGGTTCTCCCGGAATTAAAAGATTTCTCCCATTTCTTTGAGCAGCTCTTCCGGCGTGGTCTCGGCCAGGTCGGCGGCTCTGGCCGGATCCAGAATTTCCGAAGAAACTGCGTAGTGCAGCAATCGTCTGAATCTGGAAGGATTTTCCTCGCCCCGGTACTCAACCGGCTCTTTCCACAGCCAGCCCCGGTCGTTCATCATTTCCCTGAAAGAACGAAAACGCCGCTCGGTTACCAGGTCCAGGTCCAGTGCCCGGCGCATAATTGCCTGGAGAGAGATTCCGTATCTAATTTTTATTTCGGCTAGCTCGCTCAGAGCTATTTTTCTTCCGGCCGGGAGAAAATATTCTTCCAGAATTCTGGCCGGCAGCAGGAAAGCGGCCGCAAACCGGTTATAAAGCCTGATCGTTTCCGGGTCGCTGGCCAGTCCGAACAGAATCTGAGCCAGCTCCGAAGCCGCCCGGAATCGGATTCTATCCACCGGCAGGTTCTGGTCAACGGCGATTAACGGCTGGCCGCGGTAAAAGCCGGAATGGCTTTCGAATTTTTCCGGGCCGGCCAGTTTGAAAGTCTTGAGGCCGTGTTCTTCCAGGAAGGTCAGCAGGTTGGTCACAGCTCCCGTTCCCAGGTCCCAGCTTCGTCTCAAGTCTTCAGCTGCCTTTTCCGCTTCCTCCAGTTTGAGAATTTTCAGCCTGAACGGCGGCTCGAAGAATTTTTCCTGCCTTAAAAGTTTTTCCAGCCAGAGATAATTTTTCATCTTTTCGGATAGAATGACCCTGAGGGCCAGGGCCTTTTTCCTGGGCAGGCGAGGCTCGGGTCGGAATTCGATTTCCTCTTCCGGAATCAAATCCCAGGTTCTTTGCAAGTAATTAACTCTTCTGGCCGGAGTCGGCGTCATTTCATTGGAGGCAAGGCAAAAAGCTATGGATAAATGAGCCCCGGATTTTTCATCATCTTTTTCCACCAGACTGTAAAGAGTCCGGTCAGTCTGGGCGAACGGCATCCTGCAAGGCATAAAGTCTGCCTCCTCCAGCACCTCTTCCGGAATGTCAGGCGGAGGAGGGAGCTCGAGGACCTGGAGGAGGTGTTCCAGGACCTCGGGAGATGGGCTGATCAGGCCTTTTTCGTACTTGGCGATTGCCTGTCTGGTTACAATTCCCCCGAGTTTCTGGGCCAGGTCCTCGAGACTCAGGCCGGCTCTTAAACGGGCTGCTCTCAACCTTATGGGGAAGGTTGGGTCCAGGGTCGGTCTTTCGCCGGCGTTGCCCATTGCTTCCTTCTTTCGGTTGACAATATACACCACAAAAAGACATTTGTCAACTAAAATTTTAAAAATTTTTTTCCGTTCTCAACTTCTTTTTGCCGATTCTCCGAAAATTATTGATTTTTTGTCACTTATGAATGCTTTAGCCGACTAAAGAAATGATAAAGCCTGAGCGTCTCAGACGATTCAGACTTCTGGCCAGAGGCAGATGCCGGAGCAGCAATGGGGAATTGCCGGTCTTTTATGAAAGGCTCATATTTTCCGCAACTTATTTTAACGGTCTGCTTTATAATTAATGTAGAAGGGCGAGGCTCCCTGGGGCGGGAAAGAGACAGATTGACATAATCGGGGAGCTAACTTAAGATAAAACAAAAGCGAAGGCTTAAAATCAAATGCCTGGATTTATTTGCCGGATAATTACATCTGACGGTCGTATTCTCAAAAAGACGCTTCAGGCCGCTTCGGCCGAGGAATGTCGGAAGGCCCTCGAAGCTGAGGGACTCTATGTTCTCTCCATTCGCAAGGAACTTAAGATCTCGGAGGTCCGTCTTTTCGGAAAACGAATCAAGCCGGCTGAATTTATCCTGTTTAACCAGGAGCTGGTGGCCCTGCTCAGGGCAGGATATCCGGTGCTCAAGAGCCTGGAACTGGTGGAAAAGCGGGTGGAGAATCCCAATCTGCTCGATGTCATCAGGAAGGTTGAAGCTGAAGTTCGGGGAGGCAGGACTCTGTCTGAGGCTTTTGCTCCCTATGAAGGTCTTTTTTCCAAAGTCTACACCGCTTCTCTGATGGCCGGAGAAAGAAGCGGCAACCTGCCCGGTTCTCTGGCCAGGTATATCCAGTATGCGAAGATTATCGATCAGACCAGAAACCGGGTGCGCTCGGCTCTACTTTACCCGACGCTGCTGGTTATCTTCTCGGCAGTCTTAGTCGGATTGCTGGTCGGTCTGGTTTTGCCCCGGTTCGCCACTTTTTATGCCGACTTCGGGGCTCAGCTTCCGGCTCTGACCAGATTCCTGCTCAAACTGGCCATTTTTATCAGGGCCAATCTGCTCTGGTTCGGTCTTTTCTTTCTGGTTCTGATATTTGTCTATATCATCTTCCGGCGCAGAGATTCCTTCATCGTCTTCAAAGACCGCCTGAAACTGAGACTGCCGTTTTCGCGCTTTCTGATCCAGGATTCGGCTGTGGCCCTTTACAGTCGCACCCTGGGGCTGCTTCTGGAAGCCGGGATAACCCTTCTGTCTTCGGTCGGCGTGGCCGCTTTTTCCGTGCCCAACCGCTTTATTTCCTCAAAGTTGCAGTCGGCTGGGGAAAGCCTGAAAAACGGACAGAGCCTTTATGATTCATTGCAGAAAACCGAAGTCTTGCCCCAGCTGGCCATGGATATGATCAGGATCGGCGAAAGTTCCGCCAACCTGCCCGGCATGTTGACCGAGGTGGCCGATTTTTACGACGAGAGGCTGAGGGACAGGATTCAAACCCTGGTCTCGCTGATCGAGCCGGTAATCATTATTTTTATCGGGCTGGTGGCTGCGGCTATGATATTATCGATATATCTGCCGATCTTTAACATTATCAGGATAACCAGATGAATTAGAGGAGGATAATTTGCCAAAAGGTGATACCAACGGGCTCCTGCTGGCTGAGGAGCTGGAAGCCAAAAAACTGGCTGAGAAATACCGGGTTCCTTATCTTGACCTGAGCAGCCAGGAACTCGACCGCAACCTGGTGCAATCCTTTCCGGTCGATTTTCTGTACAGGTATAATTTTGTTCCCCTGCACGATACCGGCCGGGTCCTGCAGATTGCCATTGCCGACCCCTCGGACCTGGCGGCCATCGACAGCATCGAAACCTATGCCGGCAAGAAGGTGGAAGTGGTTGCGGCCAGCAGGAGGGGAGTTCAGGAAGCCCTGCGCCGCAGCGAGGCCGCGGCCCAGGTATTAAAAGAAGCCACCGAGGGCTTTGTCCGGCAGGTGGTGGAAAAGGAGACGGGCGAAGAAGAAGATGTCATCACCATTGAGAAGCTGACCGAACAGGATGGCTCCATCATCAAGCTGGTTAACACCATCATCTTTACCGCCGTCCAGAAGAGGGCCAGCGATATTCACATTGAATCCAAGGAAAATTTTGTCCGGGTTAAATATCGCGTGGACGGGGTTCTGACCGAAGCCCTGGAGCCCCTGGACAGGCAATTTCAGTCGCTGATTATTTCCCGGATTAAAATAATGTCCGACCTGGACATCTCCGAGCGCCGGGTTCCCCAGGACGGCCGGTTTCGGCTGAAAATCAAGGACAAAACCATAGATTTCCGGGTTTCCATCATGCCCTGCATCTACGGCGAGGATGCGGTCATACGTATCCTGGACAAGGAGATGATTACCGAGGCCTTCGCCGAATTGAGGCTGGACCTGCTGGGTTTTTCGGATTATGTGCTGCGTAAGTTTCGTCGCTATATCTACCAGCCCTATGGAATGGTGCTGGTAACGGGACCGACCGGAAGCGGCAAAACCACCACCCTGTATGCGGCCCTGACTGAAATCAAGTCGCCCGAAGACAAAATCATAACCATCGAAGACCCGGTCGAATATCAGATCGAGGGCATCACCCAGATTCAGGTCAACGAGAAAAAAGGTCTGACCTTTGCCCGCGGGCTGCGCTCCATCCTGCGTCATGACCCGGATAAAATCATGGTGGGTGAAATCCGCGACCCGGAGACGGCCCAGATTGCCATCCAGTCGGCACTGACCGGGCATCTGGTTTTTACCACCGTCCATGCCAACAACGTCTTCGATGTCATCGGGCGTTTTCTGCACATGCAGGTTGATCCCTACAGTTTTATTTCCGCTCTCAACTGCATCCTGGCTCAGAGGCTGGTGCGGGTTCTCTGCCCGAAATGCAAAGCTCCGGTTAAGTACGATGAGGTCACCCTGGAGCTCTCCGGCCTGAACCCGGAGAAATACGGCAAGCTGAGTTTTTATGAACCCCGGGGTTGCTCCGAATGTCATGGAACCGGCTATAAAGGCCGGACCGCTATTGCCGAACTCCTGGAGCTGTCGGATAATATCAGAGAAATGATTCTGGCCAGAAAGCCACTGTCCGAGGTGAAGAAAGTAGCTCAGGAAGAAGGAATGATTCCGCTGCGCCAGGCCGGCCTGGAAAAGGTACTGGCCGGAGTGACCAGTCTGAAAGACCTGAATAAAGTAACTTTTGTCGAGTAACATTTATGGGTTTAAGAGAAAGTTTCAGAAGATATTTTATGGAACAGCCCCGGCCTTCGGCTGTCTTTCAGATTGCTCCGTCTTACTTTGCGGCCCTGAAAACGGCGGTTGAGGCGGAGATAAGTTCTGAAGATTATGTTTATCATCCGATATCAACCGGCTTGGTTGAAGCTCAGCTTCTCCAGAAAAACCTGGTCCGGCCCGAGTTTCTGCAGGATTTGCTTAAGAAAGCGGTCAGAAAATTAAAGCCTCGGGGCAATTCGGCAACTGTCATCCTGCCTGAGATGAGCACCAGAGTCTTTATCCTGTCTCTGGAAAAGGCCGGCCTGACTCCGGACGAACATCTCAGGTTTATAGAGTGGCGTTTGGGCCAGCAGCTGTCGCGGTCGCTGGACCGAATCCGCTATTCCTACCAGATGTTCAACTCGACCCGCGAACGACGGGTGCTGGTAGTCTGCACCGGAGAGGAAGTGGCCGAAGAATATGAAAACCTGTTTACCGACTGCAAACTGAAGCCCGGCAAACTGACCACTCCTTCGCTGTCGGTGCTCAATCTGATAATGCGGACCGGGGGCGGGGTTGACAATTTTTTGCTGATAGACGCCGACCTGGATTATTTATGTCTGATTGCTGTTCTGGACGGAGTTCCCTATCTCTACCGACAAAAACAACTCTGGCCGGATAACGACACCAGCCGGACGACCATCCTCAAAGAAAGCGAAAACACCATTAACTTTATTGAAGATAAGACCCGGAAGAAGCCGGCGCTTGTTTATCTTAGGACCAATCTGGAGAAACCGATCTGGCTGCTGACCGAAATAGAAAACCTGCTGGGACTGAGGGTGGAGGAAGTGAGGTCCGAACCGCAGTTTCTGGCGCCGCTGGTTGGAGAAAGATGATGTCCGGCAGAGCCAACAGAAACGGCTGGAATCTGGTTATCAACCTGGCCAGTCAACCGAGGCGCAATCGGCGTCCGTACCGATTTCTTCTGGCCGGGTTGAGCCTGCTGATTGCGGCCGGGCTGGTTGGCCTGGTGCTGCTGAATCTTAACAGCTGGAGGCAATTCCGGGATTTGAGGGACTCCAACCGGAACCTGGAAGAAAAAAGGACCGACCTCGGAGTGGAAAGCAGCCGGCTAAACCGGGAGGTGGAAAGCTGGCGCCGGCTTTATGGAGACAGGGTGGAAGAGATCAACAGCCTTCTGGAAAAAAAGTCCGGTTCCTGGGTGGCTTTCTTCAGCCGGATGGAAGAGGCTCTGCCCTGGGGCTGCTTCCTGCTGGCCCTGAATCCCCCGGCTTCTGCTTCCAGCCGGGAGTACAGGATCAGAGTGGCCCTGAACAGCCGGGAAGAACTGGGCCGGCTCATCCAGAACCTGCAGCTTCAGAATTTTGAGGAGGTCAGGGTTTTGAATGAAAATTATCAGGATAATAGATTTCAGGTGGAGATGATTTTCCGCGATGCCAGGGTTAATTGAGCTATTGAGTCCTGAAGAGAGGAAAAAACTGTCAGGCTTAGGTCTGGCTGCGGCCGCCGTTATTGTTCTGGTGATTCTGTCTCTATTCTTCTGGAGTTACCGGCTAAACGATCTCAGAACCGAAGCCGGCCGGATGACCGCCGAGCTGAAAAAAATAAGCAGTCAGAATGAACAGGCCCGACAGGAGTTCGCAAACTGGCAGCTCACCCGTCAGGAACTGGAAGAACTGGAAAAAACAGCTTTTTATTCCGGCAGCGATGGTCAGGAAGTCTTCCGCCAGGACCTGAAGAGCCTTTTCAACCAGACCGGATTGCCTGTGCCTCCAATCAATTATCAGTACGAGGAATCTGGAAAGAAACAATACAAGAGGCTGGCCGCCTCATTCGCCCTCAGGTTTAGTTATCCGTCATTAAAAAAATTTCTTTACCGGGTGGAAACCTGGCCCCGACTGCTTATAATTGATCAGATCAATTTTCAGAAGATTGATAATGCGGCCGGAACTCTGGACCTGAGACTCACGCTTTCTGGTTACTACTATGAAAGAAATTACTAAGAAGCTGAAAGGGATGGCATTGAGTCAGCGGTCGTTAACCGGACTTCTGGTTGCTGCCTGTTTGCTCCTGGCGAGCAGCGGGCTGGCCGGACTCAGGCAGGAAAATAAGAGCGGCCGGCAGGCGGAAAGTCCGGCCGTTTCCGGTTCGTCATACATAAAAAAAGACCTCCTGCCGAAGCTGGGGCCGGAACTGGCCGAGGTTAAACGCGACCCATTCAGGCCGGTCTCTGGTCCGGCGGCCCGGAGTCAGGCGCGTAGAACCCTGCCTTCCGAGAGCGGGCCCGCTAAGATAAAACCCGCATCCGTTCTGGAAAATCTAAGCCTGAGCTGCCTGGGCCTGGTCAATTCCGGCACCAGGAGAATGGCCCTGATTCTGGTTGACGGGCAGGCGGTTACTCTGGCTGAAGGCGAAGAATTAATCCCGGGAATCCGGCTGGCCATAATTTCCGCCGAAGAAATTGTTTTCCGGGATAACCAGGGCAACTCCAGGAAGGTGAGGATAAAGGAGAGATAGGATGAAAAAATCAGAAAGGGCAAACATCGGATTAAAATGGATGGTCCTGTCCCTGTTGCTGATAAATCTTCTGGCCTGCGTCTCGTTCAGCCCGGCCTATAAACAGGGTAATCAGGCTGAAATTAACAAAGATTACGACGAGGCGATTAAATATTATGAACAGGCCTTGATTCAGAATCCCAGAGAAACGGTTTACCGGCTGGCTCTGTTCAGGGCCAGGGCGGCGGCGGCCATAAGTTCGGTGGAAAAGGCCAGAAGGTTCTTGAGTGAAGGCAAGAAGGCCGAAGCGCTGGAAGCTTACAAGAAAGCCCTGTCCTATGACCCCAACAACCGCTTGATTCTGGATGAATACCGCAGGGTGGCCGGACTGAAACCGCCGGTTGAAGAGAAACCGAAGGAAATAGTGGTCGAACAACCCATCCGCCTTAAAGCCGCCGGGGAAAAACTAAAACTGCGTTTTACCGATGCTTCTTTGAGAGCCATCTTCCAGGCGCTGGGGCGATTCACCGGGGTTAATTTTCTTTTTGACGAACAGTTCCGCGACCTGCCGGTCAGCATAGACCTGACCGATATGACCCTGGAACAGGCGCTGAACTCCCTGTGCTTAACCGGAAGATCCTTTTACAGAATAATAGACGACAGGACGGTGATCATCGTCCCGGACAATCCCGGCAAACGCAACCAGTATGAAATCAACGCCATCAAGACCATCTATCTTTCCAACCTTAACGCTCAGGATGTTCAGAGCCAGCTGGTGTCGATTTTAAGGACACAGTACAAGGCGCCAACCATTATCGTGGACAAGACCAGGAATTCGGTCACCATCAGGGATAATCCGCGCATTGTGGCTCTGGCCGAGAAGATACTGCGCAGCTGGGACAAGCCGAGGGGCGAAGTGATCATCGACCTGGAAATTATGGAAGTTTCCCGGCAGAAACTGCAGACGCTGGGGACTCAATTCGGACAGAGCTATGCCGGCCTCAGATACAGCGGGACCGATTTTCCAGAAAGCGGCTGGCTGCCGCTGGAAGGAATCGACTTTTCGCTGGCCGGGAATTATCAGATTACGCTGCCTTCGGTCCTGCTGCAATTTCTGGAGACCGATACCGACACCAAGATTATCGCCCAGCCCAGGCTGAGGGGCGTTGATACGGAACAGATCAATTATATGGTCGGCCAGAAAGTTCCGATTCCTCAAACAACCTTTTCACCGATTGCCGCCGGCGGAGTCAGTCAGCAGCCGATCGTTTCCTATACCTATCAGGATGTGGGCATTGAAGTCAACATTAAACCGCGTCTCCATCAGGAAAAGGAAGTTAGCCTGGAGCTGGAGATCAAGATTACTTCCATCGGCGGCAAGGGCATTGCCGACATTCCGATTATTTCCACCCGGGAAGTTAAGAATATAATCAGGCTCAGGGATGGAGAGACCAATCTGCTGGCCGGGCTGTTGAGAGATGAGGAGAGAAAATCGCTCAAAGGAATTGCCGGGCTGAAAAGTCTGCCCATCCTGGGAAGTCTGTTCTCCAGCACCGACCGAACCGTCGAGCAGACCGATGTCATCCTGACCATCACTCCCCACATCATCAGGTCCATGCCCATCACCGATGAGGATGGCAGGCCGCTGTGGATTGATAACGAGGCTGTGGCCTTCAGCACAGCGCAGCTTGGGGTGCAGGAAGAGATCATGGTCGGAGAAGAAGAGTTAACACCCGAGGCCCTGGCTGAAGCGATAACGGGGTTGAGCACAATCAGTCTGATGCCGGAGAGGATGGAAGTGCCGGCGAAAAACACCTTCAATGTCAGTCTGGTCTTAAATTCTCCGGCCGATATTACCTCTTTAGCCTTGAATCTGAGCTTTGACCCGAAGCAGCTGCGTTTGCGGGAAATCCAGCCAGGGGACCTGGTGGGGCAACTCGGGGCCCGAGGCTCTTTCCTGCAGAACGTCATCGCCGGAAGCGGAGTGGCTGTGGTCGGCTTTTCTTCCCCCTCGCCTGCCACTGGGGTTAAGTCCGGGAATCTGGCCGTTCTGGTGTTTGAAGCGCTGGCTGCCGGGTCGACTCAGGTCACAATATCGTCAATTCAAGCTCTGGGTGTACAGGGGCGACCGGTCAGTCTGTCCGGTGGCAACCTGGAAGTCCTGATCCGATAGAACTCGAACTCTGTTTTCGGGCGGAGCCGGTTTAATCAAAGAAAGCGGGTCAATTTTTCCGTGCCTTATCTCCCGGAGGGCGGCGGAACCCTGCTAAGTTCCTGACGACTTTGAAGCCCCCGGACAGGGAAATAAAAAGAATGAGGGGAGCCCCTTACGCTTCGGGCGTCAGGAGACAGGCCGCCCGCCTCTTGCCTTCATTGCCGCAAATCACGGAAACTGAGATGCTTCCCCCAGATATTTTTCTTTTTATCGACTGATCGGGAGATGAACTATAGTTATTTATAAGACAGGGTATGTTTCAAAGCCAGAGAGGTTTAGAGACGCTGGTCAACAACCTGCAGATGACCGGGACCTGGCCAATTTAATTAAAGATTAACGGAATTCTTTATCCACTATGGTCAGGCGCTCGGGATATTTTATTTCGCCAAAGGGGGTCATCACTCTGGGCTGGACGTCAAGAGCCAGACGCGAGCTGCTGCCGTTCCGCCCGCCGATGGCCAGGGCTAACTGCAGCAGTCGGTCGAGACCCTGATTCCCGAAGAATTCATAAAGGTCGAGGCTGAGCCGGATCGGAATTGTGGTTTCCTGGCCCGTTCCGGGAATTTCAACAGGGGTATCAATATCTCCATAAACTGTGGGTTGACCGTCGATCAGCAACCGGGCGGCCAGGCCGCTCAGGGTTGCGGTGGTTTTAACCTTACCGGCGGAGCCGTCGTTGGGGTTGATGGCCACCACATTAAGTATAAATTCCACCGGCAATTTTTTTGAACCGAAGAACTGAGCCAGCTTTAATCCATCCTGAACGGAGAAATCATTGAGACTGCTTTTGTTGCTTATAGATATGCCGGCCAGCGAAAAACCTTCCACCTGCCCCAGCTTAAACTTGAGGCGCTGGAGCTGGGCCAGATTGCTGGCCAGGTCGGTCAGTGAAGCACAGCTCTGAAAAATAAAGACTGAGGCTAGAAGGATGGCTCCTGTGACCGCAATTCTTTTTGCCATGACGAACTCCCTTATTTAGTGAGTCTTTATTTTTAAGCTATTTCCTCTGGATTTCTTAAAAACTGTTTTCGGGGCGATATTATAATCCATATTATGAAAAGATTAAAGAAAAGAGAGCTAAGAAGTGGCAGCTTTGTTACCCGATGGCCAAAATTAGCAGGAGGGTCCTGGCACGGCGTGCCTCCTCCTGTCCTTGCTCCACCCATCCCCCCGTGGGAAACTCCTTCCGCTGCGGGCGGTTCGGAGACAGGCCAGTCCAGCCTCCGGCAATCATTACCTCCAATCAGGAGAACAGAAATGTTTCCTGTATAGAACCATCGAATTCTCTCATTTCCGGGCAACCTTTTGTTCTTCGGGTAAGTCATTGATTACTGATGATATCAGTCCAGAACTGAAAGGAGTGCAGGAATTGAATTTTAAGAAGCCAGATTGGCTATTGATAGTTCTGTTTCTGCTGGCCTTTTTCATCCCTGCTCAAGCTGAGACCAGGTCTGGCAAGGGGCGCATATCTATAAGGAATGATGAGACTCTATTCACCACTTTTGCCTTTATTACCGTTGGGTCGTTTGAAGCTGTTGATAAAGAAAAAATGGTTCCTATCAAGGAATTGAATTTGTGTGGCGAAGGCTCAACAGAACTCTTGAACCCGGCTACCTGGAGAAAATCCGCAGACAATGCCGGGAATTCCAAAAGGACAGGATGTTCGAGTATCGGGCAACCGTGCTTGCCTTGAACTCATCGCCTCCCCCGCAGATACGTTTTCTGAAGGAAGAAATTGAGATGTACGCTGAGGCAAGAGGTGTCAATGTTAAGGATACCCTGTCTACTTTCAGGGGGCTCGAACTGCTGCCTGAAATGCTGACCGAATTTTATCTCAGAGCAAACATCAGAGAACTTTACGAAGACTGTCAGCCCTGGTATGAAGAGGCTGTCTTTGAATATCAAAGAATAGTGTCACGATTGCTGGCAGCTGCCCTTGAATATCTCAAAATGAATGAAGCAAGTGTAGAATTTGGATTTGACTGCGTGGTAATAATCCCTAATTTGATAGGTCCTCGAGGCTCTGCCATGGGACCCGTCTGGAGGGGAATTAAATATGATGTGTATACACCGTGGGACAGAATTTCCTGGTCGCCCCATGAGCTTATACATGATATGATGGCGCCGCTAACGAAATCCGACCAACATCTTGACCTTATTCTATCAATCACAAATTCAATCTGGGCGAATATCGAAAAGACGCCGGCCAAAGATTATTATCAAGATCCGATCAGCTTTTTTGATGAATGCCTGGTCAGGACCATAGACCACCTGGTGGCAGAAGGTCACGATAAGGCCGGCAATCGAGACCGCCTCAGAGCCGCATTGTCAGCACAGGCAAACAGAGGCTTTGTTCTTTGCCCATTAATGCTGGAAGTCTTATCGGACTATGAGAGGTCCGGCCAATCATTTCGGGATTTCTTCCCTGAATTTTTGCTCATTCTGAAGAAAAAGCTCAGCGGACAGGAGGAAAAGGCAATGGTTGATTGTAAGAGAGGCAGCTGAATGTGGTAAAATTCTCCCCGGCTCAAAAATTGAATTGCTAAAGAATAAGAGAGACGGTCATGGCCGTGGTCAGGGTTAAAGTGAAATTCTTTGCCTACTTCCGCGAAATATTTGGCGCCAGGGAGAAGGAGCTGGCGGTGGAAAAGGGCAGCACTCCGGGAGATGTTTTGAGCCGAATCATTGAGACGCCCCGCCAGAGAGAGGAACTGTTTAAGGAAGGTCAGTTAAGATCCCAGGTTGTTATCATGGTCAACGGTTCGGTTGTGCCGGCCGAAGCTCTGAATTCCCGCCGGCTCGAAGACCATTCGGTGGTGGCCATCTTTCCGATGATGGGAGGGGGCTGAGCCGTTTACTGAATGTGCCGGATCCGACCTTTCCCGTTTTTTCCAACGTCAGGCGCTTATAATCCTGAACATACTTGAAGACCCTGATTCGCCACCTGATAAAAATTATCTTGACAAATTTCAGCATAATTAAAAAATAAGAATCTTTAACAGTTTATCTGGATAAAGGTTTTTTCCAAATAATCAGGACCAACCTCAGGTCAAATAATTTGAGTCCGGTGGAGGGATTATGAAAAAACAGTTCAAATCAGCTTGCGCAGCCCTGATTCTTTCCCTGATTTTCTTAACGATTTCGGTTCTGGGTCAGGGAAAGCTTGAGGATTACCAGAGAGCCTGGAGCCTCAGGGAAAAGTATGAAAGTCTGGTCTCTAACGTGCCGGAGCGGCCGGTCTGGATAGAAAAGGCACCGCGCTTCTGGTATCGGAAAACAGTGAAAGGCGGTCAGGAGTTTGTCCTGGTTGACGCGGAAAAGCTAACCAAGGGGCCGGCTTTTGACCACCAGCAACTGGCGGCTGCTCTCAATAAAGAAACAGGAGAAAAATTCACCGCTACCACTCTGCCATTCAGGGCGATAAATTTTGTTGAAAATGAGAAGTATCTGGAGTTTGAGTTCAAGGATTCGGTCTGGCGTTGCGACCTGGCTAGCTACGAGCTCAAGAAGACCGGTCCGGCCCGGATGCGCTCCGGACAGCGGGACGGCTGGCAGGATTTGAGCGGCCCGCCGGCCCAGGCGGCTTCAACCGAAAGCAAGGCTTCACCCGATAAGAAGTGGGAGGCTTATATCCGCAATTATAACGTCTGGCTGCGTTCGACGGAGACCAAAGAAGAATTTCCTCTGAGCCGTGACGGCAGCGAAGGAAATTACTACACCTATCAATCGCTGCTCTGGTCCCCCGATTCTAAGAAATTGCTGGCGGTGCGCATCCGTCCCGGTTTCCGCCGCCTGGTTCATTATGTGGAATCTTCGCCGGCCGACCAGCTCCAGCCGAAATATTTTTCTATAGGTTATACCAAACCGGGCGACCCGCTTCCGGTTCCGCAGCCAGTGCTGTTCCTTATTGAAACCAGGCAGAAGATCGATATTGATAATTCTCTTTTTCCCAATCCTTATAGTCTCACTGAGTTTTCCTGGCGCAAGGACAGCCGGGCTTTCACTTTTGAGTACAATCAGCGCGGACATCAGGTTTACCGGGTGATTGAAGTCGAAGCCGTCACCGGAAAGCCGAGAGCCATCATCAATGAAGAGAGCCCAACTTTCTTCTGTTATTCCAGCAAAAAGTATCGCTATGATCTGGCTGACGGAAAAGAAATAATCTGGATGTCCGAGCGCGACGGTTGGAACCACCTTTATCTTTATGACGGTCAGACCGGTCAGGTGAAGAATCAGATTACGAAAGGCGAGTGGGTGGTGCGCAGCGTCGAGCGAATTGATGAGGAGGGCCGTCAAATCTGGTTCCTGGGAAGCGGGATGTATCCTGGCCGGGACCCGTATTTTCTGCATCTTTACCGGGTGAATCTCGATGGCACTGGACTTGAGACTCTTACTGAAGTTGATGCCAACCACACCGTCACTCTGTCCCCGGACCTGAAGTACTATCTGGACCTTTACTCCCGGGTGGACCTGGCTCCGGAAATGAAGCTCAGACGAACGGAAGACAGGCAAGTGCTGCTGGAACTGGAAAAGGCCGACCTGTCCGAACTCAAGAAGGCTGGCTGGCGGGCGCCCGAGGTTTTTGCGGCCAGGGGGCGTGACGGCCAGACCGATATCTGGGGCCTCATCATCCGTCCCTCCAATTTTAATCCCAAGAAAAAGTACCCGGTAATCGAATACATCTACGCCGGTCCGCACTCCTCCTTTGTTCCCAAGAGCTTTTTTGCCTGGAACCAGATGATGTCCTTAGCCGAGCTTGGTTTCATAGTGGTTCAGATTGACGGCCTGGGCACCAGCAATCGCTCGAAGGCTTTTCATGATGTCAGCTGGAAGAATATCAAGGATGCCGGTTTTCCCGACCGGATTCTCTGGCATAAAGCAGTGGCCGCGAAATATCCTTATTATGATATTAGCCGGGTTGGCATCTACGGCACCTCAGCCGGCGGGCAGAATACTCTGGCCGCGCTGCTGTTTCATCCGGATTTCTACAAGGTCGGATTTGCGGCCGCCGGTTGCCATGATAACCGCATGGACAAAATATGGTGGAATGAGCAGTGGATGGGCTGGCCGCTCGGTCCAGAATATGAAGCCTCTTCCAACACTGTTAATGCCCATCGTCTGCGCGGGAAGTTGCTGCTGGTGGTTCCAGAGCTCGATACCAACGTGGACCCGGCCACGACTTACCAGGTGGTTAATGCACTGATCAAAGCCGGCAAAGATTTTGAGCTGTTAGTTGTGCCCGGTGCCAATCACGGTTCCGGTGGAGTCTATGGCGAAAGAAAAAGGAATGACTTTTTTGTTCGCCATCTGCTTGGAGTCAATCCGCCAGACTGGAACAGGCTTGACATAAAATTGCCCGAACCGCGGCCTTCCTTTCTGCCCAGAACTCCCGAGGAAATAATCGAGTGATAATTCAGGCTGGTCAGATTAAAGAATCCGGGCTACTCAGAAACTCGAAGAGTTAGATTGCGGGAAGCTCGGGCGCCGGTTCTTTTGTCTGCGGCCTGAAGGTGAAGATAATAATTGCCCGGCTGGAGTGGTTCTGTTCTTATTCTGAGAAGATAAGTCTGCCGACCGGCTTCGTTTCGAGCCGAAACGGGAGTGATTGAAGAAGACACTGCGATCGGCTGATTTTCATCGGACCGAAGCAGGCGGCCGCTGAATTCCAGTTCCGGATTTTCCAGGTTGGCCCAGCCACAGCTCACCAGGACATAAAATTCTTCAGTTCCCGTTCTCAGGCCTGACCCCAGCGGCTGGTACCGGCTGAGACCGGGCGGGAAGAATTGCGGGCTGTTTTCGAAAACCGACACCCGGTCAGCAATCAGCAGGGCCGGCAGGCCCAATGTCAGTTTTTCGGATTGGCTCTGGTTGATGACCAGGTCGGAGCTGCCCAGAGCCGACTGCCCGGTGGCCAGGTTCCTCATCACCACCCGGCAGCGGTAATTTCCCGGCGGCAATTCCATCGAGGGTGAAAAATAAACCGTTCCGGCCTCAGTTTCGGAAAGTGAGCTCAGTTTTATTTTTCTGCGCTCCATAGAAGCAATCTGTCCATCTTTATCAAAAACGATGAAAATCAGTTCTAATTTGTTTCCGGCCAGCTTTTCTATTTCCTCTCTGACCAGCCTGGTCCAGAGAATTAAATTTTCTCGGTCCTTTTCATAAAAGGTTAAGCCGCCTGCCGGCAAGGGCAGAGGTTCCTGGAGCAGAGGTTTTTCGCTCAGACAGAGGTCAACCAGATGGAGCTGTTTTTCGACCGGAGTCAGTTCATTGAATGGTCTGGGGTTGAAATAGCCCCTCTGGGCATAGACTTTAACTTTCGGGCGGTTGACCTTTACCCGGACCTGGTGATACTGTCCGTCCCAGCTTTCATCCACATAATAGCCAAGGACGTAATAGCAGCCGGTTATCTGCTGGACGTCATCCATTCCCCGGGCAAAATTATGGACGTTGCCGAAATATTTCCCGCCTGAATAATCGGCAATCTTGCCCAGGGTCAGGATCCCGGTCAGCCTGATGTCCTGGTTGATCCGGGTTACGCTGTCCTCGGTGTCATAAGCATAGACCACCAGGTTGGCGTGACTGATGGCTTTCTGCATATCGTCAAGGTAGTACTGAAGCTGGGTCTGTCCCCAGTCCTGTCTCCAGGCGCCGCGGCTCTGATCCTGAGTCTGAATTCCGTAAAAAAGCGAATAGGGAATGCCGGCCGAAAACAGGATGAGATGTTTGATTCCGGGGATATAACCGAGTGCCCTGGACAGCCTGGTCATTTCCCGCAGGAAAGTTAGAGCCTGGACCCGGCTTTCCGAGGTCATGAAGGCCCGTTTCATTTCTTCGGAAATGTTGGCCGAATCCATGATGGGGTCTTTTTCGGGTTTGGACCAGATGCCGGCTCCCACCCCGCCTCTCTGGCTGACATCGAGCGGGTTTTCTTCGGTGGCCTGCTGCCAGTATCTTTGCTCCAGGTTTTCCACGCTGCTCTGGTAGTTTCTCAGGCCCACGGATTCGACGAACTTGCGGATTTTCTGGTGGTCCCTGGTCAGGTATTCCCGGACGGCCAGCCCGCCCTCTAAGGAGTAGGTGATGATGCCTATTTCATCTGTCGGCTGGCTCATCTTATCCAGAAAATGCAGGGCCGCCGCCCTGGTGGCCCGCAGCCCTTTGGGATTGTTATAGACAAAGTCGAATAGGAAGAAAAATTTGCGGCTGGCGGTTTCCGGAGCGGTGGAACTTTGTTCAGGCGCCGTTTCCGATTCCGGTTTCAGAAGAAAGGAATGCAGATGTTTTTCGAATTCAGTCAGATTTTTTCTCTGTCCGTTGTCATAAACTTCAAACTCCTGTTTCTCCAGGTCGGTAATTGGCCGGCCTTTATGGTCGGTGACATAGACCTGGATTAATTTCAGGGTGACCGATATTTGGTGTTTGGGTTTGAATTGAGTCGGTTCTTCCTGGGCGAGGATGAGGGCCGGAAAGTGCAGGCTAAATAGCAAGAGGATCAGGGAGGCGAGAATAGAATCAGCCCGGTTTGTCCGTCTAATTTTCATCTTAACCAGCCATCGAATTTCCAAGCCTTAAATTTAAATGACTTAACCTTATTATAATCCTGATGCCCGGGCAAATCACCAGCAATTAGTTCGCCCTTATATTCCGGTTGTTGCGGGAAAGGGCCATCATCTTCACTCCCGGGCTTACTCAATCTCCTTCCCAACTGCCGGTTCACCACTACGACGCTCCCGGATACTCCCCTTACCCTGGATACCATGTCTTAACCTGAAAGAAGGGCTTTTTTGACTCCAGCCGGAATAAAGATTAAAATGACATTCTGGATTGTTGGAAGACTTTAAGAACCGGAACGGTTTTGTTTATTTAAATGCGCCAGGATATTCCTCGAAAAGGTGAAACTGTCAGTCTGCTTGAAGATTTATTGACTGCTTTTTCATCTCAGCCTGAGAATAATAAGTCGGAACTGGCCGAGAAAATTGTTCAAACAGCAGCCGGTTTGATTTCTTCTGGTAGCGTGGCCAGTTTGAGTTCGGCTGCTGTCCGGGATTATCTGACTCAAACTTCCAGGCCATCTTTCCTGCAGAAACTCAGCTGTCCCCAGGGCTGCTGGGCCTGGGCCGAAACCTGTCTGGCTTTTATCCGGCAGTCCGGATACAGGTTGCTTGATCTGTTCGAAGACCGGGTCAGGGAAGATCCGGAAAGGCTTCTCTTCATCGACCTCTCCGACGGCCGGACCAGTCAATGGACTTATTCTGAAATAGCCAGTTATCTTCGGCTCCTGGCCGGAAGCTTCTATTTGTTCTCCGGAAAACGGGAACCGAAACTGGCCATCTTCAGCGAAAATCATCTTGATACGGCCTGCGTCGACCTGGCCTGCCTGTTCTATGACATTCTGGTTTCTCCACTGAATCCGGCTTTTAATCTTGACAATCTGGAAATGATCTTCAACCAGTTGCAATTCAACCTCGTTGTGACTGATTCCCCGGAAAGGATAAAACTGCTGGCGGCTCTCAAGCAAAAAACCGGCCTGGACTTTGAAATCCTGTCTACCCGGCGGTTTGATATTCCTGATTTACAGGTCAGTCTGCTGGGAGAAAAAGTTAGAAGTATCAATCCTGTCTCAGCCGAGGAGATTCTCCAGAAAAGACGGTTAAAATCCCTGGAAGAAGTCTGCACCGTCATGTTCACCTCGGGCAGCACCGGTCAGCCCAAGGGAGTTTCATTTTCTGAATACAATCTCATTTCCAAGAGATTCTGCCGGGCGGCGGCCCTGCCGGCTGTGGGCCAGGATGAGGTCCTGCTGGCATTTCTACCTCTCTATCACACCTTCGGCAGATATTTTGAGTTGCTGGGCTCGATTTTCTGGAGAGGGACTTATGTTTTTTCGGGCAACCCTTCCGTTGAGACCCTGTTCAGTCTTTTCCCTAAGATTAACCCGACAGGATTGGTCAGCGTTCCGATTCGCTGGCTGCAAATTTATGAAAAATGTCTGGAAGAGCTCAAAAAGCTGTCTCCGGGCGAAGATTCGGCTGAGGCTATCAGGTCCATTATAGGTTCCCGCCTGCGGTGGGGAATTTCGGCTGCCGGGTATCTTGACCCCCGGGTGTTTCATTTCTTTGAGAAGCACGGGGTCAATCTGGTGAGCGGGTTTGGTCTGACCGAAGCCACCGGCGGATTGACCATGACTCCGCCCGGCGCTTATCTGGATAATACCCAGGGCCGGCCTCTGCCCGGCGTGGAACTGAAGCTGAGCCCCGAAGGAGAGCTTCTGGCCAGAGGACATTACATAGCTCGCTATCTCGAGGACAAAGGGCCGGGCGACAGAATTCCTTTTCCCGGAGACGAGGAAAACGATTACTGGCTCAAAACCGGAGACATCTTTCGGGTTCTGCCGAACGGCTATTACCGGATAGTTGACCGCATCAAGGACATTTATAAGAATAACCGCGGCCAGACCATCGCCCCCAGGAAGGTGGAAGATAAATTTAGGTCTGTCCCCGGCATAAAAAATGCTTTTCTGGTCGGCGACGGGCGACCTTACAATGTTCTCCTGATTGTGCCGGACGAAAGCTTTCCTGAGTTCAGCACGGTGCTTGGGAAGGAAGGGCTGGAACAATATTATAAACGAATCATAGAGGCGGCCAATCTGGAGCTGGCGCCCTATGAGCGGATCATAAATTTTGCTCTGCTCGACAGAGATTTCAGCCGGGAGCGGGGGGAGCTGACGGCCAAAGGTTCCTTTAACCGGAAAAATGTCGTTGCCGTAAATTCTGAACTGATAGAAAGCCTTTATAGAAAGAGTTATCTGGAAATCGAGACCGAAACTTTCAGATTGAGAATTCCTTTCTGGGTGATACGGGATGTAGGTTTGCTGGAAAGCGATTTCAACTATGAAAACGGAAGGTTAATCGACCGGGGACGTAACCTCGCTCTGGAGATCAAACCTGCGAAAAAGAAGGGAACCTACCGCGTCGGAGACCTGATTTATGAGATGGCCGACGGGTTGATCGACCTGGGCTTATTTTCCCGCCAGCCTTACCTGTGGTGCGGAAACCAGAGTCTGGTTGATTTTCTGCCCGTTAAAGAAGGCTGGGATACGGCCCATCCCAACATCTCATTGCGAATAAAGTTGCCGCCGGAAGAAGAAATCAGGAAGTTGAAAGAGACAGCTTCGCCGCGGGGAATTACCGACCTTTCTTTACTCCGGGTCCATCAATTAATAACCAGGATTTATTTTGGCCGGGACGAAGAAGCCCAGGAAGCCATGCGCCTGGTAGAAAAGTTGCTCTATGAATCCGAAAGCCTGAGAATCTCGACCCTGCTCCGTCTCAGGCTGGAAGCCATGGCCGGTCACCCCCTGGAGAGAGTGCGCTGCTGGGCCTATCGACTATTAATTCTGGATAATCTTCTTCCGGGATACAGCCCTGCCTTAGAGGCTTTCGTTGAATCGGGAAAAACCTTCCTCAACGAGGAATCGATAGAAGAAATTACCTCTTCGGTTCTGGAAAGCGGCCGGTTCGAAGCGCTTAGAAAAAGAATGGCCGGCTACAGGACCACTCTTAAATGGCCGGCTTCTCCGGCTACCATCGCCCAGTTCAAGCAGTTGTTCCAGTTGCTATCGGACTTTGCCCGGATGCATCCTGAATTTACTTCCCGGGTGGCGGCGGAACTGGCCAGCTGGGCTCTGCACCGGGAAGACAGAGCTCTGGCGGCCGAGGCCGAGCGCATTCTGAGAGAACTTTATCTTGTCAACCGGTTGAAAATAAAACTGAAACTTCCGGAAGATTTCCGGCAGCGGCTGGAGGGGAAGCTGCAACTGTCCGGCGAATTTTCAGACCGCGAAAAAGTCAGGATAATCAAGACTCTGAGCGACCCGACCTTCCTCCTGGAAAGCATCAGGCTCGGGTATGACGACCAGCGAACCGCCGCCGGGGCTGTTGCTTCCGGCCGGATCAGGGTTTTCCGGGTTACTTCGATCTATCCTGGACTTCACCTCAGAGTGTGCCTTAACACCCGGGCCGGAGATCATTTTGACCTGCGGGTGGAGCTTTTTAGCGGCCGGTGGCGCACTGACCTTCAGGAAAGAATCTACTGGTATTTGATGCTTTCTGAGCATTACGAGTATCCGGGCCTTCTGCCTCGTCTGGCCAGCTGGCGGCCGGACCTCAGGGCAGTCAGTTATAGATTCATAAGCCGGCTGAGCGTGGATGATCGGATCAGGGATTTTGCTACCAGTTATTCCTATCTGCAGCCGGCAATCAGCCCTCTGGAATGGCGGATGCTTTACATCCGGGCCATCTCTCTTATCTTTAAGGCGGCTGCAGCCACGGGTTTTAAGCTGATCCCGGGCGAGGCTCTGCCTGAAAATATCACCGTGGATTCGGCCAGCCCGATGTTTATCTCTCCGGGGAATATCAGATTCGGCAGTAAGAAATTGGACCTGGTAAGGTCGATCATTGAGAATTTTTATCTGAAAGTGGCAGCCGCCTATCCCTGGGCCGAAAAGATATTGGACCTGACCTGGATTTTTGATGCCGGCTTTGAAGTCTGGGAAGAAAAACAGGCCGCTGATTTTCTGGCTGGGCTTCAGGAAGAACTGCAGACAGAAGATTTTGATGTTGACCGGTTTGGTTCCCTGAAACATCATTTGGAGATTTATCTCAACGAAATCAAAAAAAATCCCGTGCTGCCGATTTCCGTGTTGCAGGCCATCCGGCAATACAAAGAATGGGAGTTAAACAGGACGGAAGCCAGGCCAGAAGAGAAAGAAGAAAAAGTTCTGGACCTGCTGGGTGAATTTCACCTCGAGCGACGGCCGGAGTGGATTCGCTTCTATTTTTACCGGCACACCTATTTTTCTTCCCTCACGGCTGAAGTGGCCGGCGCCTTTGAAAAGTTGCTGGCCAGGATGAAGGAGAGGCCGGACAAGCTGCCGGTTCAATTCCTGGAACTTTCCGAGCTGCAATCCAGTCTGAAAAATAAAATTGACCTTCAGGTTTTCAGCCGGATGGTTTTTCCCGGAACCCGCCAGGTCAAGGAGCTGGGTTTGCTTAAAGCTGGAGATCTGGGTCAGGAAAGGCTGGTGATCAAATCGACAATCACAGACCGGGATGGGAACCAGTTCACTTTTCGGCAGACTTATGATCCGTCTGAGATCGGGCAGCTCTACAGGCTGTTCCTGAACGACAACTATCCCCGGGTTATTGCCCAGGCCAATCAAAACCTGGTCTTGATTGATAATGAAGGATTTCTGGCCGGCGGCGTGTCCTATAGAAACCTGTCCAATCAGGTGGTTTTCATTGAAGGGGTGGTGGTGGCGGAGAGGTACAAAAAAAGAGGGCTGGGAAGGGCCATGCTGAGGGATTTTATCGGCCGGATGACCGGTTTCGGCATAAAAATGATTATGACTCATTATCTGATACCATTTTTCTTCATGAAAGAGGGTTTCGCTCTGGATAAACGCTGGGGGGCTCTGGTCCGGGTTATTTAACCGGGGGACAGGCCGGCGATGACCTTGCCGGCAGCCGGCAGATAAAAGCCGGATAATAATAAGGCTAATAATTAAGTCGGGTAAAACCTGACTCAGACTATCCGCTCGAAAACAAGATACGGACTAATAGAGTTTGTGTCCGCGGTGGTCGATGATTATAAAGGCCGGGAGGTCTTTCACCACAATCTTTCTGACCGCTTCCATCCCCAGGTCTTCAAAATCCACCAGTTCGGAAGAGACAATATGCTCCCTGGCCACCAGGGCGGCAGCGCCTCCGATGGTGCCGAGATAAAATCCTCCGTAGCGTCGGCAGGCTTCGACCACTTTTTCCGACCGGTTTCCCTTGGCTAACATAACCCTGGATGCGCCAGCTTTCATGAACTCTTCGACGTAATTATCCATTCTCTGGGCTGTGGTGGGTCCGAAACTTCCGGTCGGCAGCCCCGGCGGAGTTTTAGCCGGTCCGGCATAATAAACCGGATGATTTTTGAAGTACTCCGGTAACGGCTGCCCGCTGTCCAGCATTTTCTTAAGCCTGAGGTGAGCTATATCCCGGGCGACAATCAGAGTGCCTGAAAGTTTAAGCCGGGTTCCAACCGGGTATCTGGACAGCTCGGCCATGAGGCCCTCGATCGGTTGATCCAGATTTATGGCCGGGGCTTCTTCCAGCTTCAACTCATCGATCTTTTTCAAAAAGCGCGCTGGATTCCTGTCCAGGGCTTCAATGAAAATTCCGTTGCGGTTTATTTTTGCTTTGAGGTTGCGGTCGGCGTTGCAACTGACTCCGATTCCCACCGGCAGGGAGCCTCCGTGTCTTGGCAGTCTTATAACCCTGGCTTCGACCGCCAGAGCCACTCCGCCGAATTGAGCTCCGAGGCCGGTGTCCCTGGCTATCTGAAGTACTTTCTTTTCCCATTCCAGGTCTCGGTATCCATGGGGAAGTCCTGTTGGCCTGGTAACCAGGTTATCGAGAAAGCCTGCCGAGGCCAGCTTGACCGTTTTGACATTCATTTCAGGCGACAGGCCGCCGATGACCACGGCAATTCGGTAAGGGGGACAGGCGGCCACTCCGAGAGCTTTTATTTTCTCCCTTAAAAAACCCAGCAGCGTTCTTTCATCACGGAGCAGGGATTTATTTTCCTGGTAAAGAGCAGTCTTGTTGGAGGAACCGCCGCCTTTGGCCATAAGGTAGAATCGGTATTCGCTTCCGGTTACGCTAAAAATTTCGATCTGGGCCGGCAGGTTATGCCCGGTGTTTTTTTCCTCAAAAATTGAAAGCGGGGCGTTCTGCGAAGCTCGCAGGTTCAGAGTGGTATAAGCCTCAAATACTCCGCGGCTCAGATACCTGGCATCGTCAACCCCGGTCAGAACATTTTCACCCTTATAGCCTATGATATTGGCCGTTCCGGTATCCTGACACAGGGGCAGCAACCCTTCGGCCGAAATGACAGCGTTCTTGAGCAGCATGACCGCCACGAAGCGGTCGTTGGCCGAAGCTTCCGGGTCATCCAGAATGGCTGCCAGGTTTTCCAGGTGGGAGGTCCGGAAATAGAAGTTCACCAGGGAAAAAGCTTCTCTGGCCAGAAGCCGCAGGGCTTGCGGCTTTACCTCCAGAAATTTTTTCCCGCGGCTTTTCACCTCTTTTACATAATCAGAGGTCAGCCTGAGGTATCTGGTCTGGTCTTTTTCCTGAGGGAAAACCGGACTGTATTCGAACTTCATATTGACCTTCTCCAGCCGAAGTTATCAGTCTTCTATATCCATATATTCGATGATGTCTTCGAAGCCGGCTATGGTCTTGTGCCCGACCATGCCGATCAACATATAATCATTGGTCAGAGGGTTAAGGCGGAATTCTTTGAGCAGCCTGAAATTTTCGATCTGGCCTGACCGGTCGACATGGGTTCTGGGACCGGTGCAGTAAATCTTCATCTCGCCAACCTGAATGACATCCTCTCCGGGAACACTGACAATGGGCACATCAGCTTTAATGACTTCCAGTACCTTATTTTCCAGTTCGTCCAGGTCGATATTTGGCCGTTCCTGAAAATTGATGACAAAGCCATGGCGAACATCGGAGTGGATCAGGGGACTGCTGGATTTGTAACCGTAATCTCTTTCCAGAATAGCGGTGGTGATGTCCTCGGCCGAGTGGGCCATCAGGCGGTACTTGATGGTCCGGTCGACGATGGTCTTGATGTTCTGAGGATAGGGGCCAAAAACCGTCGGCCGGGCGACGATGATTTCTTCGCCTATGCCAATGAGAACCTGAGCATTGCAGCCCAGGATATCATAGATCAGGTCGAAATGTTCAACCACCACCCGGCGTTTGTGTTCTATGGCCTGCCTGATAGCTTCCTTGATTTTATATTTCTGCATAAAGGCCAGCTCGTGGCGAACATCGATGTGGAAGGTATGTCCCGAAAAATAGTCCTCAGGCGAGAATGAATAGAGGGGGGCTCTTCTGATATTTATGCCCTCGTCTTCGTTGGTGAGTTCCAGCCCGGGGAAAAGGCCACGGATCAGGGTGGATTTGCCGGAGCCTTCTTCTCCGATGATGCCAATCAGGTAATCCGTTGGCGCTAAATAGCGACGGGCTATTTCGCTGGCCACCATGTAAAGACGGTAGCGCCCTCGTGGGGCGTAATAGACGGCATAGATCAAGGTGTCAAGCCGGGAAAGTTGTCTGGGATCCATTGATTCCCCAACCCTTAGAATTTTATATCAAACAGCGGGACATGCTGCTGGGCGCCATAAGTATCGGTATCGCCCGGTGCACCGGAAGGAATTTTTCTCCTCATGGTAATCTTGACAGCCTGACTCGGCTCAAAATAAACAATTTTTAGAATATCCGTTTCTGAAATCCGGTACAGGGCGGCAATTTTCCTGGCGGTGATTATCTTTTTCTCCCGGAACAGCTCAAAATGGCGCCTATCCTTAAACATGATATCAAGAGTCAGCTCAAAAGGTCCAGAGTTCTTGGAACGAATTACCCGGGCCACCTGGAGAATATTTCTTTTCCTGTTTTTATGGCGTTTTTTTTCGTTTACCGGCATCTTTCCCCCCACAGCTATAATTCTCTAATTTCTGTCCTGAAAAAATACGGGTCATCTATTTTCATTAAATGATAAATGGAAAACTCAAAGACTTTGCCCATGGCCACATCGGAGGGAGAAAAAGGGAAGGCCAGATTGCCGGCGGTGGCGAGGCGACCTTCGTAGCCATGGTGAAGCAGAGCCGAGCGGGTGACGGCCAGCAGCGAGTCGGCTTCTTCCTGGCTCCGGCCGATGGCTTCGATCACGATTCCCAGCTCGTGGGATGAAGCCTTCTTGACCGGCTCCAGCTCCCCCATGACGCCGTTTTTCCCGTAGACGTGAAAGAAAATCCGTCCTTCCTCCGGGGCAATTTTCATTATATCTCTGGCTCTTTTTTCAACCGCTCTGAGGATGGAATCAATTTTAGAAATCATGATCGGGTCGCGCACGCCGGCCACGCTGATCGACCGGTAGCCGGTCAGCCGCACTCCCTCCAGCTTAATCCAGTAATCTTCGGAAGGCACGAATCGGCTGCCGCGAACTCGAACTCTGCCCTGCCCGATATCTTCGAAAGAGCAACCGCGAAGGTTAATCAGACCTCCGGGTCCCGGCAGCTCGTAGGGGTCCGATTTCTCGTACAGAGTATGGGCGGCCGCCGATTGCGGGCTGAATTTTCTTTCGGGCGAGAGAGCCTCTAAGATGAATGAATCTTCTTCCAGGATCCCCAGGGCGCAGTCCGAGCCAGACCCCGGCGTGGCGGCAATGGCCGCGCACTCGAGGATTTTCCCGAGGTGCAGGGCCAGCCCGGGGTCGTAGCCCAGCGAAATCGGCAGGGCGGCAAACACCGCCGGGTCGTAGGACCTTCCGGCCACCACCACCTGGCAGCCTTCTTTTAGAAGCTTGATAAAAGGTTCAACGCCCATCTGGGCGACGATGTTTTCGCTCTGTTCGACAGTCTGCGGGCTAAGCTCGGGAACAAAGGCCAGAGGCTTGATGCGATTCTCTTTAAGAGCCCTGATCACAGTTGCTTTTTCTATGTCGCCATAGGCCACCCCGAGCCTGAAATGGAGGTTTTCTTCTGCGGCAATTTCTTTAACAATATCCAGACACCAGTCGACATGCGGCCGGGCGCCGGAGCCGCCGGCGGTGCCGATGACCACCGGAATGCCCTTTTCCAGGCCGGCTTTTATCATCAGTCGCAGGTCTCGTTTAACGGCCAGGCGGTTGGTAAAGGATTTCCCGGCTCCAAGATAATAAGGTCCCGGGTCGGTGGAACCGGCATCGGCGGCAATCAGGTCCGGTTTTTTCTTCAGGCCGTTTCGGAAGGAGCTCTCAGGAAAACCGTAGCCCAGAATGGCTGTGGTGGATAGAATCTTAAAGGGCGGAAGCTTTTTCCTGGTTTTTTGGGCGGGCATTTATTATCTCTCTCCGTATTTCATTTTAAGAATCTGGATAATTCTTTCCATCTCATTATTCACAATCATGAACCCTTCGTCAAAACCCATACCCGGCTTGGCCAGCATTCGGTCCGGACGGGTGGCCATGGCCACATGAACGCAAGCAATGGCTGAGATGTCTGTTTCATTGCAGGTTCCGCCCTGATAGGCCTCAATGCCGTGAGTTTTGCAGTAGAGGTTGCTTTCTATCACATTCTGAATACCCCCCAGGTCGGGAGTCTTGACCTGGATCATATGGCAGGCCCGGGCATCTGTGAATTCCCGGATATCTTCGAGAGTGTTGCAATGTTCGTCAGCTACTATCTTTACTTTTGATCCCATTGACTCCAGCCTGCGGGTGATTCTGGCCAGCCCTTCCATCTGCCTGTATTTTTCTTCCAGGTCCACCGGGCCTTCAAGGTAGAGGTTAAAGCCGTCGGCTTCTTTTTCCAGTGAGGCTAAGTAATCAGCCACCCGGTCGAGGTCTCCGTCAAAAATCAGGCCGATCGTTCCGTAGACATCGATGTGAATATCGGGCCGGTAATCTGCCCGCGGCCTGAGTTTGATGATTCTGTTTACCAGCCAGCGGATGTATTCTCTTAATTTTTCGCCGTCGCGTCCCAGCTTGTCCTCAATGTTGTTAATCAGGGCATGGGGGAGAGCGTCGACCTGTTTCAGGATCATTTTATCGGCATTGGTATAACGGTCATCTCCGGACTGTCCGAAGATTTTAACCCTTTCCGGCATTACCGGCAGGTTGTACTCCTGGCAGATGATCTCAGCCTTTAGCTTCTTCTCGGCTCTGGCCCGGGCATCGAGGAGAGCCTGGGAAAGGCCGTATCTGATGGCCGTGTGGAGCCGCTGGCCCTCAAATTTGAGCTGCTCGAATCTCGCGGCCATCTTCCTGAAGGATTCGACCTCCATTCCCTCCAGAAGGGGACGCAGATGTTTTTTCATAAAGGGGAGATAGCGGTCGGCTAAAAACAACGGGTCCCGGCCGCCGACTCCGGAATACTGGACGGCCGCGCAATCCCCAACGGCCAGTTGACCGTCTTCCAGTTCCAGGATGATCGAAACGCCTTCCCCGGCCATCCTGATTCTTTCAAATCCCCTGGTAACCGGGTGTCCCTCGTAAATAAAACCATCCGCCCGGGCACCTTTCTTGATTGCTTTCTGGTCGTCAAAGAAGAAAGCGGACTTTCCGGGCACAAACAGAACTCTTTGTATTTTCATTTCGGCCTCCCGACTAATTTGCCTTTGCTGATGGCGTAGATATCATCCGTCACCATTTCAAAAGTGATGGCCCGGCCTTCGGCTCTGGCTCTGTCCTGCAGCCTCTGGCGATGGTAGGCCATGATGTCTTCCGGCAGAGGCAGATGGCCTTTGTTGAAAATTCTGATAAAACCTTCATTGTCTCTCATCGGAATGATTTTCCCGTGGTTATAAATAGAGGGAGCAAAGGGCACATCCAGAAAACCGGCTTCAAAGGCAGCCACGGTGCCGGTGGCCACATCGCCCTGGCCTATTTCATAAACCTTATTTAATAAACTCCGGACTTCGGCTTTTATCAGATTGACTTCCGTCTCCAGGGCTTCAGGCTTGAAGATAACCTGGTCTTCGACCATATTGATCGCCTGACGGGTGGCTCTCAGGCCCTGAGCGTTGGCTTCCTTGGTGGGAATGCCCATGGCTTCATGGGGACTCTTAACGATTACTTTTTCGGCCCCGGAAAACCTGGCCACTATCGCCCCCAGGGCAATTACCGAAAAGGCCTTGGCTTCATCCTCCGGGAAGCCGCCCATCCATTGGTGGAAAACGGTGGTCAGCTCGAAATCGTCAAAACCTTCCTGGCGGAAATATTCTTCGGCCAGCTGGCGCAGGGCAGTGATGGCGGCAACATCCTGAATGATATTGCCGCCCTGCCCGTAGCCTAAAGTTATCGACCTGACACCCTGCCTGATGGCTAATAATCCTTCAATGATTCCGACTGCAATAGAAATGCATGGTGGCACCAGGGTGCCGGTCAGAGGTCCGAATGGCTCTCTATTTATTCTGATGCCGTTTTCTTCGTAGAGTCCGACCAGGCGGTCAACGTACTGCCAGTCGCGAAGTGATTTTTCGACCGGAACCCGCTTGGCGTAAGGAATGTTGTAAGAAATTCCTCCGCCTTCAAAGCTGGTAAAGCCGGCGGCCAGGGTAATCTCCGCCAGCAGCCGGGCATCAGGGGTCCCGTGCCGGACCTGAAGAGGTTTACTCAAGCTTTCCACCACCCGGCGGCAGCCCTCCAGCCCATGATTGACGGCCGGAAAACCGTTGAGCAGCGAGGTCCCGGCCTGTCTGGATTTTTCGATGCCCTTTTCGGCTTCTTCATACCTGTTCTGCCTGGTGTAGGCATCGATGGTGGTGGGCAGGAGGTCGGCCTGACCCTCGGTTTCCAGGTAGCGGAGCAGCTTGATGTGATCGTCTATCAGCGCCACTCCGGCCCTGGGTTGAAGAAGAGTCCGGCCTTTTTCCCGGGCCTTTTGCATCGCCCGGGCAAACCTTCTTTCTTCTGGGATGGTCCGGTGAAATCTGAAAGCTTCTTCCAGCGACACCTTCTGACCCGTGGGCCAGGTTTGCAGAACCTCTTTTCTTATGTCATCGAATTCTTTGAGGTCGAGTTTTTGATTTTTTATCATGGCTATTATCCTTCATCATTTAAGGTTTCTAATGATTCCACGGCCAGGGCGGTTGCTTCCCGGGGGTACTTTTCCACCAGATTCCCAAGCAGCGAGAAGAGGTACTTCCGGTCGGCAAAAAAGGATGGCTTCTCGGGCAGGAGCTTTTTTTCCTGACCGTATTGAATCAGTTTTTTAAGAGGAGTTTTCATGGCTGAGTTTGATTCCGCGGCTGACAGAAAGCCTCCGCTTCCTATAATGGCCCTGACTCGCCTGAGGTCTTTTCCGGTCTGGACGTAAACCTTGCCCTGGGGAGTGTAGGTTTCTTTCCAGCCGCCGATGTGCCTCAGGGCCGCATAATAAACGCAACTTTCAGCCAGCAGACGGTCAAATTGAAGTTCGTCTTCCGTTCGGGGGAGATAATCAAGGTCCCGGGCTATCCTGTCCACATAGTTTCTCAGGGGCCCGGCCTCCAGTCCGAGCTCCCGGAGTCGGTTTTCGAGATAGGTCCAGCCGCTGTCGGCCAGAGAATGAGCGGATACCCTCATTCCCAGGTCTCCCTCCACGGTCCTCTTGACTCTTGGTTCTTTGATCCCCTTGAGGACTACCGTATCTGATTCCAGATAGGATTCTGTGTTGGAATAAAAATCGGTGGTGGCCCCGCCGATATCAATAGCTGCTATATCGGTCCAATCCGGCTGGTACCTGGGGATGGCCTCTATTAATTCAAAAACAGCCAGGGGGGTCGGCCTGGGCTGGCTTTCGAATGTTTCCACGATTTCAGATAAACCGCGACCGCTGACGATTCTCTGCAGAAAGATTTCTCTTATTTTCTCTCTGGCCGGTTCGATATTTACCTGGCCCACTTCGGGCATCAGATTTTCAGTCACTATGACTTCCTTGGCCTTCATAAGGTCAAGCACCTCTTCAGCTACCGCCCTGTTTCCGGCATAGACCACAGGACAGGACAGAGAGGAGGCGGCCAGCTTCCGGGCGTTTTCCAGAACGTATTGACTATTTCCGCCGTCGGTGCCGCCGCTGAACAGCAGGATGTCAGGTTGAAGTTTTTCCAGATTGGCCAGGTCGCTGCGGGTCAGAGAGAAGGCCAAGCTGGCCACGACTTTGCCCCCGGCCGACATGGCGGCCAACCTGGAAAGCTGAAGGGTCAGGTCCGGCACCAGCCCGATGGCCGCGATTCGCAAACCGCCCTTGGCCGAGGAAGAAAAAAATATTTCCGCCTGGCCCTTAAGCTCGCCGAGGGGCGTGTTTTTATCTTTAAGCAGCAATCCGGTCAGTGCCTCGGCGAATCCTCGCACCAGGTTATTCTGGGTGGTGGGAACGGAAAGTCTTTTTTCCAGACTCAGGCCTGAAACCGTCAGGGCAAACAGTCCACCCTTGGTCCAGGTGGAACCTATGTCAATGCTGATTATCTTCTTCATTTCAGTTGCGTTGCCGGGTGCCAAAATTAACTGACTCTGCAGCCTCAGGATCGGCTTCAGAGTTTTTAGAATCAGCTCTGAACTTTTCCCTGATATCCTGTCTTAAAAGCTCGGCTACTTTTTTCAGGTCAACGTCGGGCGAGAATACCCGGTCAAAACCCATGTCCTTGAATTTCTTTTCCACCACCTCGAAGGGCGTTTTGCCCACCACCAGGTTGCCCCCGACGTAGAGAAGAATCCTGTCCAGTCCTTTCTCTGTGCACAGGTCACGAAAACCCTGGCAGTCGATTTCGCCATGGCCGTAGAGCGAGGACACCAGAATGGCCTTAGCGTTGGTTTCAATGGCGGCGTTGATGAATTCCTGCTGGGAAACCATAACTCCGAGATTAACCACCTTGAATCCCTCAGAGGTGAAGAATAACTCCAGGATTTTATTGCCCACCGAATGACAATCGGCTCCTATTACTCCGAGAACAATCGTCTGCTTTTCCATGGTTGTCGTCGAACTCCCGTCTGGTTTGTTTCCTGTCTCGTTTTTCATCTGTCAGAATGACCTCGCTTCAGGCTTGAATTTTTTAAAGGGTCAGGGATTCAGCAGCTGGCTGATTTTTTCTTCGACATACAGAAGAGAACCGCGCTCGATCTGATAATCAAAAACAATCACCTTGCCGCCCCGCTCAGTAAAATTCTGGACCGCAGCCGTATTTTCTTTTTTGCGCTGGAGCTGATATCCGGGCGGAATGAAAACAACGTCGACGGCAGTTAAAAACTCCGGCAAGCGGTCTTCATCCTTCAGAAAGAGGCAGGGAACCGGGCCGGTTGTCAGGCCCATATTTTTTAACCTGGCCACCACCCGGTTCAAAAAGTTCTGGCTCTCGCAGACTACGCCCAGTTTCTGAACCGGGCTCAGGCTGGCCATCTCCATGATGGTTTCCTGGCTGGGGGAGACAGCCACCTGAATCATTTTTTCCTTCAGTCCGGGCAGTTTTCCCAGCAGCTCGCTGTAATGAGTGCTGGTGGTGAGAATCAGGTCAAAGGGTTTAAGCCGTTTCTCAGCTTCCGGGTCGGCCGCCAGGTCGTCAAGAAGGAACTTGGTCACCCGAACATGCCTGAGGAAGATAAGCTGTCTTTCAAAGATCGATAAGCTTTCAGGGTTGCAATCGATGATGGCCACGTTGAAATCTTCCAGTCTTTCTTCTCTCTGGATGATGGCCAGCTCGACAAAGGTTTTTATCTCCTGGTAGGAAAAATTCATCTTCCGGAGCTCTTCCAGAAGGTTGTCTATCAATTTCTGGGCTCTTTCTTTTCTTCCGGCGGGGATGACGTCCTGTCTGGAGGAAATAAAAGTTCCCCGGCCCTGAGTGGTTTCGATGAGTCCGTCGGCGGCCATGAGTTCATAGGCCTTTTTCACCGTGCCCCTGGCAATGTTAAGCTGGGCGGCCAGCTCTCTTTCGGTCGGAAGTTTGTCTCCAGGCTTTAGCTGATTTTCGTGGATCAATGAAGTTATTTGCTTTATTATCTGGCGATAGGTAGGGACAGGGCTGTTTTTATCAATCTTAATTTTCGTATTCATATTACTCCTTTCTATGCCGGTATAATTTCAGATGAGCCATTATATACCAATATATACCAATAAGCAAGTGTCATTTGCAGATTTCTTTGATTATTATGTTGCTGATATTTTGCCAGGATTATGTTTGAGGAAAGCCTGAGCTATGAGTTTAATTTAATTTTTTCTCTTATTTACAGAAGAAAATAGGGCGCCAATCAAAATTCGTAATAAGAGAGCTTTCTTGGTTCTTTTGGCTCTGGTTTTCAGGGGCTTTACAGTCTGATGTCAGTGCTTTTTCAGCAGCACCAGGCCGGCCATCGTTCCGTTATATTTTCCGTTTTCTATGGTCAGCTGTCCATTAATCACCTGATATTCAACACCCCGGGCATAAGCGTGCGGATTGGAAACAGAGGACGGCAGCTGAATTTTTTTCAGGGCGAGCAGCACCAGGTCGGCTTTGTTGCCTTCCCGGATTACTCCGCGGTCTTTCCAGCCCATTATTTCGGCGGGAAGCGAAGTCTGGCTTCTTATGGCCTGACTCAGGGTTATTACCTTTTCTGCCAGGGCATACTTTTTGATTTTGTAAAGAAACGTGGAGTAGGACCTGACATGAGGCAGGTCAATTCCAAAGTAAGGGACGATGCCGTCGCTGCCGGTGGCCACATATTCTTTCTTTATAAAATATTCAATATCGTTTTCGCTCATCTGCAGGGGGATGCCTTTTGCTCCCATAAGTTCAAGTTCTATGGCCGTTTCCTCCACGCTTCGGCCCTTGATTCTGGAAGCCTCGAGCAGGGTCTTGCCTTCGAGATTTTTTTCCACGCATATTCCTATGAGCATTTGTTCGGGCGAGATGGTCTCCTGGAAATATTTTCTTATGGCTTCTCTGATTCGTGGACCTTCAGTCGGGTCTGTCAGTCGGGTGTAAAAGAGATTCCTTTCACGCTCGTTTTCCGGTCCCTGAAATCTGTTCAACGGCATCAAGAGTTCCGCCACCAGCGAGACCAGTCTTTTTCTGGGAATTTCCTCCAGGTATTTTTCATGTTCGGGTGTCAGCGGATAATACGGCGTGACCTTCTTATAAAGCTCGATCAGTTCCCTGTCCCGCAGATAGCTGAAGATGTTTTCCACATCCTGTCCGGTGAGTCGGGGCGCCTCGCTTCCGGTCCAGATCTCTCGGGGAATGATATTCCGATAGGGGACGGTATTGGCAAATTGATACGGATACTGATCGGCTGTGATTCTCAGGCCGCGGGAGCGGGCTTTTTCAATCAGGGCGCAGACTTCAGCCGCGTGTCCCCAGTTATTCCTGCGGATGAGTTTTAAGTGGGAAATATGGGCCGGCACACCGGCTTTTTCCGCAATTTCAATCAATTCTTCGATCGCTTCTAATATCCTGTCGCCTTCATTCCGGATGTGGCTGTGGTAGATTCCTCCGTACGGAGCGATGACTTTCGCCAGTTCGATGATTTCTTCAGTTTTAGCGAAGATGCCGGGCTGGTAAATAAGACCGGTGGAAAGCCCCCAGGCTCCTTCTTCCATCGCCTCTTTCACCAGAGCTTTCATCCTTTCCAGCTCTTCCGGTGTCGGCTGGCGATTTTCGTTGCCCATAACTCTTTCCCTGACCGCGCCGTGCCCCACCAGGGGAGCGACGTTCGGGCCGAGTCCGCTTTTCTTCCACCTTTCGATGACGGTCGAGGGCTTTTCAAAGAGCGGCCAGGCGCTCCCGCCGCACTGTCCGGTGACCACTGTGGTCACTCCCTGATATAAGTAGTTGAGGGCCGGTCGGGCCTCCAGGAAATACATCGTCCAGTCAACGTGAGTGTGCAGATCGATGAAGCCCGGGGTTAGAATAAGGCCGTCGGCCCGGATGGTTTTCCTGGCCGGGTCCGATATTCCTTTCCCTATTTTTACTATGGTATCGCCTGAGATCGCCAGGTCAGCTTTGAAAGGAGGTTTGAGCGTTCCGTCGTATACGGTGGCGTTTTTTATCAGCAAATCGTACCTGACAGCTTTTTCCCCGGAGGCGAAGGAGACCTGGCTCGAAACTAAGAAGATAAAAATTGCCAGAATTATGAATGACAGAAAATTGCTCGGGAAGGGCAGGCGGGTTTTTTTCTTTTGAGATGGCGCAGGATAAAAACGCCGGATTTTTCGCAGCTTTTTCAGCATGGCTCCTCCTTTTATCGTTTTTGGCTGTCGCTATTATACCCGAAAACTGAGGTCTGAATACTTGTTAATTGTTTTCTTGATCAACCCGTATGACCGACTGTTTAATTGGCCGATTAAATTCGGAGATCTCGGAACTGGCCCCCTGGCATTCTTTACCTGAACTTGCTCTGTCCGAAATATTTGGCATCTGGCGCTCATCAGGCGATTGAACATAAGAGATTATCAGAAACAAGCATTATGCGATTCCGCAAGTTTTGAGATACTCCTGCCCGCGGGCTCTCAATGAAAACGAATAGAAAAAAATAGGTGAATGAGTATAGTGTCCCCCGTTTTAAATGTCTTTTCTCAGGCCGAGGAGGCGGGCCATGTTGGCCTTCGGGTCGATTTTAACCTTTATACGGCCGGGCATGGCGCTAAGTATCGGGTTGAGGCCGGGACCATGGCCGGAGTAATCGCTGAATCCGTGGATTACCACGCCAACGGTCACCGCTCCTTCATACCTCCCGCGGCCGTAGTAATCGTAATGGTCTCTGATGGCCACGATGTCGCCGAGCCGCAGTTTTTTCAGGTTGAATTTCTCCACCGTCTCCGGACAGGTTGTCTGGATATCATAGTCGATGGCTTCAATGCCCTGGCCGCCGATTCCCGAGCCCATAAGATAACCGGGCACTTCAGCCGCCACCGGCACAACTAACTGATTTCCTTCGACCACAATGCCCATCTTTTCCAGAGCTTCGGGTGATATCTTGTTGACCCGGACATCCTCAAACCCCAGGATCTTCAGCCCGACTCCGCGCGCTTTAACCATGATCCGGTCGTAGAGAGCCAGTTTTTCTTTGACCTCGGCCGGGAACCAGACCTTGTCGTCGGAACCGGCATGACGCCCGATGTAAATTCCCTTGCTGCCGCGCGCCTCTCCGGAAATCACCACCGCCTCATTTCCGATGCAGGCTAATATTGCCAGAGCCGTTTCCATCGGGTTTTGACGGTCGCGTCCCTGGATGGTTACGTCCGGCTCGACGTGGTCGGCCTCCGCCCAGCCGTAAGTCGTGTCGCCGTAGCTGACGCTGTAATTTATCGAAGCCATGCCGATTCCCAGCTTTGATTTTCCGTCGTACCCGGGAGAATAGTCCAGGGCGGACGGCGGCTGAATAACGCCCTCGACGGCGATCGTCAGCAGTTCATCCTTGTTGGTCCGGATCGGGCCGGAATAAGGGGCTTTTTTCGCAGCCCGGGGATTCTGGTTTGCGGCCGGGGCGGTCGATTTAACCTGTTTCGCCGTTGCCGGCGGCAAGCCCAGCAGCCTGGCCAGGCTGGCTTCCCGGTCAAGCCGGTAAGTTAGTTTTCCGGTCTGGCAGGAAAGAACCGGAGTTACGCCTATTCCCAGCCCGGAAATGTCGCTCGGCCCGCTGACCACCACGGCTACCGTTCCCGCGCCTATGTAATATCCTTTGCCGTAGTTGCATTCGATGTCTTCGAGGTAAACCAGGTCGCCGAACCGCAGCTCATCGAGACCGTATTTTTTAATGTCCGGCGGATAGCAGGTCTGAATGCTGAAATGGCCGTAAAGACTTCCCGCCCCCGGTCCGGAGCCGACGATTTCAGCCGGAATCTTTTTCACCACCGGGACCTCCAGCTTGCCGTCCCTGATGCTGATGGCCATTTTTTCCAGCACCGCCGGCGACAGGCTGTGAACAAAAACTTCCGGGAAGCCTTCAATGGCCAGCCCGATTCCTTCGGCTTTAACCTGAAGCTCATCGCCAATGGCCAGCTTCTCTTTCACTGCGTCGGGAAAATGGACCAGGACATAACTTCCGAATTTCCCGATGACCAGGCCCTTTTCGCCCCTGGCGGCGCCGCCGAGCACCCGGACCTCGTTGCCGATAGCTGTCTGGGTGAGCCAGGCCTGCCGGAATCTTTCCTCACCGACACCTTCGGTGGCGACTCCAATTGTGACCTGGTCAGCGGCGGCCCAGCCGAAAACAGGCTGGCCTAAATTCAGGGTGTAATTTATTCCGGCTACACCGATGGCCATTTTTGGTTTCCCGTCCCAGGTGGTCAGGTAATAGCGCGAGGGCTGGGGGTGAGCTATCTGGCCCTTAACCGCAGTGACCACCAGCCGGTCCCTGTTGGTCTTTAAGGCCGGAGAATCCTGCCCGGCCGCATATAATTGAACAAGACTGATGATAAGAAGCAAAATCAACGGTAAAGTTTGCTTACACAGTCGCCATCCGCGGACCTTAATCATTGAATTTCTTCTTTTTGACATGCCGGACCTCCTGACTAATTCATTTAGCAAATTGGCATTATTATAATTTTTTTCTTTCCTGCCCGGCAATTAAAAACGGGGGACACAATACTCATTCCCCGATTCTTTATAAATCAGTGCAGTTTTTAATTCCATAGCAAAGGTAAATTATATGAAAGTTCGATTCCCGCTGATTGTCATTCATCCCGTCTGAAAAACCTTTACCCGTAAGAATTAAGGCTTTGGTTAAGCTCATATTCAAATCTTGCCTGGCGAGGGAATGCTGAAAGCGATAACAGGCAAAATTTCAGTTCTTTTATGGGAGTCAGAAGGCTTCCGGCCGCGAAATCAGAAATGCTTTTCCTGAAAATCATATCTTTTGCGGAGAAATTGTTTCTTATCCGAAATCCTATTTATCCGAAAGCTTTTCAATATTCAGGCTTTTCCGACGGACGCAGGCGCAGAAACCATGATAGTTGGCGCAGATTCCTCCGAAATTGAGATAAAACCCCAGAAAAGCGGCCGCCCAAGGATGTGAGCAAAAGTCGGCTGAGAATGAGGCAGAAGATAAATTCCCCAGGTCACCAGAAAGCAGCCTATCACTATTGACGTGTGGCCAAAAACCAGAGTGGCCGTCCGGGACCTGGTCCAGCCGACATAGACCAGGCTGCCTCCGATAAAGAAAGGCACTATTGCCCCGAGACTCTGGTGAGCGATCAGAGTCCAGATTCCCATGATCAGGAGCAATAATCCGAGCGCAAAAGCGATCCAGCCCTTCGGTCTCACTTTTTCTCCTCCAGGCAGACAATTTATAAAAAAAGGACGAATCAACTTCCATCCCCGGTTCTGCAGGCCCAATATTTAGTGGAATCCATAAGCCGGCACCTCATCGCTCTCTTTGCTAACCGAGCTTAAGGCCGACGCCTTCTCAGGATAGGCCGGGGTTAGTGCGGGTTGCCTCCTTCATTGCCAGATTATCCGGCAACAAAAGTGCTATTTGACTTGCGGCCCGATTCTTTCTTACAATAGCCAACGATAAATGAGGATATCTAATTTATCAAACTCCATTTTACCGCCGCCAAAATTAACCTTCCTCATCTTCTAAATCCCTCAATTAAGGGGTTTTGATTTAGATATCTCTCATCGAATTAGTTTCGGAGGTGTTAAATGCCACGATTGCTTAGAATCTTGATAACCTGTCTGGTGATAGCGGCGCTGGCAATACCGGCAACAGCTCAAAAACAGTACCGTGATGGCCTCGAAGCCTTATATGATGGAAAACTGGATGAAGCCATCGCCTTTTTTAAGAAGCAAGTGGAAAAAGAAAAAGACACCGGAAAGCTGGCCGCCCACAGCTCTTTTTTGCTGGGGGTTTCGTATTTCAAAAACAGGCAGTATCCGGAAGCAATTCAGTACCTGAAAAGAACTGAGGACGTTTATAAAGAAGGAATGCACGTTTATCAGCTTGGCGAGGCCTGGTATTACTGGCTGGGCCGGGCTTACTATGAGAACGGTAAATATCAGGAAGCCGCCTCCTGGCTTAAGAAGGCAGCCGAGATCGCCAACATGCAACCATCAACAAAATATGACGGAATGCCGAAAATCCCTGAAATCGAGATCTGGAAGAAGTACTATATTCCTCTCGTGCCTTCAAAGGATGTCTGCTATTACTGGCAGGGTCGGGCGCTTTATTCCGGCGACCAGTATCAGGAAGCCATCAGCGCCCTGGCCAAAA
This sequence comes from Candidatus Saccharicenans sp., assembly GCA_030017715.1. GTDB lineage: Bacteria > Acidobacteriota > Aminicenantia > Aminicenantales > Saccharicenantaceae > Saccharicenans. Next base: position 398,804 of record JASEIU010000001.1, read on the forward strand.
GCATTGAATTGAATCCCAAAGGGGCGGCGCCGGATTATGCCCTGGTGGCGGCCTGTCTGCGCGAATTGAAAAAATACGATGAAGCCTTAGCGGCTGTTAATAAATCTCTTGAACTGGGCCCGGAGGCCTCGACCTATATGATCCTTGGTTCAATTTTCAGGGGAAAAAGAGATACCGGGGCGGCCATCAACGCTTATCAAAAGGCGATAGGGCTGAATCCCTCCTACGTTGAAGCTTATCTTAACATTGCCTCATTGCACATGTCGGAAGAAAGATACAGCGCGGCCGAAGAAGTCCTGAAAAAAGCCCCGGCTACATCCCTCACCGGAATCAATCTGAGCCTCTGCCTGCTGGCCTCGGGCAAGTACGATGAAGCGATCGCTCTGAGCGATCAACAAATAAAAAATTGGATGAAAAAAGGAGTCGGAATAGAGGTCACAATAGTTGATAAATATCCGGTGGTCAGTTCTCTCCTGCCGTCATTTCCGGCGCAGAAAGAGGGAGTTCAGCCGGGCGACAGAATTGTGAAAATAAATAACAAATCGGCCCGGGACCTGGGCGAAGAACTCGTCAGGCAAGAATTAAATCCAGAGGCCGGCAGCACGGTCAATCTGGTAATTGAAAGGAAAGGCGAGAAGAAACCCCTCAACTTTGTCCTGACCAGCGTGGAGATGATCGGCACCGGGGCGGCCTCCAATTACGGAATTAAAAGCCTGGTGGAAGCTGTTAGCGGCAGGCTAAAAGAGGCTCAAAGCGATGCCGCTACGGCCTTCAATCTGATTCCTGAAAATCCCTGGGCCAGAAGAGCGGAATGTTTTTCGCGCCTTTTTGATCAGACCAGCAAAGAGAAGATAGCCGAGGCCATTGGCTGGCTCTCAGACAGCCACGACAATTTTGACCGCCTGCTTCTAACGCTGGCTTATGCTAGGGGCGGCGACCTGGAACGGGCGGCCCGGATATACGCCGCCATCCCGGAAGATTACCTTTATGCTCAGAATGCTTTCCGGGCTGAGTTTTCGAAGGCGGCCCGCGAGTCTTTAAAGCCCTATCTGGACGGCAAATTGGAAACCATAAAATCATACGAGTCGGCCGGTAAGTTAAAGGAAGCTCTCGACGGATACGCTGAGATTATTGAATTATCTTCGGCAGAGGATGCCGGTAAGATAAGAAAGCATGTGGGGCAGCTCATAAAGGGCACAGCATTTCTTACCGACGTTCCTGAAGAAGCCAGGAAGCATATCATCCGGGCCGAAGTATTGAGCGAGAAAAAAGAATTCAGCCGGGCCATCGAAGAATACGAAGGAGCGAAAGAGATCGCGCCCTTTTATCCTGAAATCTACAAATCAATGGCCACGATGCACGAAGCTTTGCGGGAATACCGTCAGGCGATACGAAACCTTAACGCCTATCTTGAGCTCTATCCTGACGCTCCGGAAGCCCGGGACATGAAGGATAAAATCATAAAACTGGAATTTTTGCTGGAAGAACAGAAAAAATAACAGAAAACGGGGGACACAATACTCATTCCCCAATTTTATAGTTAAGTTAGTTTGTTTCGCCGGGCTGAGCAAAACAGGAGATCGGTGGGATGGGCTTTCATCTGCCCGATGTAGCCTGCACGAAAAATGGAACGAGCCGGCCCCTTATTTTTTCGTTCAGGATTTCACTATTCAAATTATAGAATCTTGTTCTTGTTATCGACCCTTCCGGTAATACAAGCTGGCAACGGAATAAAATTCGCCCGCACCAAAAATAGGAGACAGAGTATTGTGTCCCCCGTTTTTTCGAATTGAATATCAATTTGACATACATAGAACTGCTATGTATAATTGCTCAAGGTATGAATGGATTTTAGAGGATTGCTCTCATGGAAATCGACAAGGATCTAGTAGCCGCCTATGCCACACCCCTGGTGCTGGCGATACTCAGCGAAGGTGAAAGCTATGGTTACGCCATCATCAAGCGCGTCGGCGAGCTGTCCGGCGGCGAACTGCAGTGGACAGACGGCATGCTCTATCCGCTTCTCCACCGCCTTGAACGAAGCGGCCTGGTGGAAGCTTCCTGGCGCGCGTCAGAATCCGGTCGGAAACGAAAGTATTATCGTCTGACCGCGGCCGGCCGGGAACAGCTCGAACGTCAGCGCCGCCAGTGGCAGGTAGTTACCAGAACCATGAAGGGCATCTGGTGTCTGGCCGCTGACCCCACAGATCAGCTGGCCCAGCTTACCCCCGCAGGAGAAAAATAATGACCAACAGAGAAACCCTGGAAGAAAAAATCAGCAGGTGGCGCCATTATCTTCAGAGAAAGCAGGCCATCACGCCGGTCGATGTGGACGAGCTCGAAGACCATCTGAGAAGCCACATAGAAAATCTCCTGGGCGCCGGCCTGGACGAGGATGAAGCCTTCCTGGTGGCGGTGAAGCGCCTGGGCAGCCTGGACGAAATTTCGCGCGAATTCGCGGTGGAATATTCAGAGCGTCTCTGGAAGCAGCTCGTCCTTTCTCCGGAAGGCGACAGCGCGTCACCAGCCGACAGGCGTCAGGCGCTTCTGGCAATGGCCATGGCGCTGGCAGCCGCCCTGGCCATGAAAATTCCCGCTCTTTTCGGCCTTCAGTTTGGCGAGCATTCGCCGGCTATGCCGTTTTATCTGCGCAACCTCTCGTTGTTTGTGCTGCCCTTTATGGCGACCTTCTTCGGCCTGAAACGCAGAATGTGGGGGACAGGTTGGCTCTGGTTGTCACTTCCGTTTGTAGTTTCGGGATTGATTGTCAACCTCATGCCTTTTGGCGCCCGGAGTCATACCGGCATGCTGACGGCTATTCATCTTCCGATAGCCCTGTGGTTGTGGGCGAGTTATGCCTATGCCGGCGGCCGCCAGCCCGGACATGACCAGCGCATGAACTACATCCGTTTCTCGGGCGAATGGTTTATTTATTACACACTTATCGCCCTGGGAGGCGGTTTGCTGATGGCTCTTACGCAGTTCTTGTTTGAAGCCGTCGGTCTCAACGCCGAGAGGGCTCTTCAGGAGTGGGTCCTGCCGTGCGGGGCGGCTGGCGCCGTAATCATAGCCGCCTGGCTGGTTGAGCAGAAACAGAGCGTGATTGAGAATATGGCTCCGGTGCTGACCCGGCTGTTCAGCCCGCTTTTTGCTGCTCTGTTGCTGGTGTTTGTGGCCGCGGTCGTCTGGACCGGGAACCCTATCAACATCCAGCGCGAAGTCCTGATAGGGTTTGACCTGCTGCTGGTTCTGGTGCTGGGCCTCATTCTTTATTCCATTTCGGCTCGCGACCCTCAGGCGCCGCCGGGGCATTTCGATGCGCTACAGCTTCTGCTGGTTGTCTGCGCGTTGGTAGTGGATGGACTTGCCCTGTGGGCCATGGCCGGCCGCATCTCTGAATTCGGGTTCAGCCCGAACAAGCTGGCGGCTCTCGGCTTAAACCTGCTACTACTGACAAACCTGGCCTGGTCGGCTGTGCTCTATGCCCGCTTCCTGGCCAGGCGCATTCCGTTTATACGGCTCGAGCGCTGGCAGACAGGCTACCTGCCTGTTTTTGCCCTGTGGGCGGCGGTGGTGGCAATATTCTTCCCGATAATCTTCAACTACCGTTAAACGGGAGACACAATACTCATTCCCCAATTTTTCGTTAAGATGGTCTGATTTTCCGGGCCGACCAAGTCGGGAGATATGAAGGACAGGCTTTGATCCTCCTGGCCTGGCCGGAATTAAAGAGAAAACTATCTGTCCTCTATATTTTCGGCGCAGAATTTCGCCAGCCAAATTATATAATTTTGTTAGAGAAGCCGGCGGTAATTCAAGCTGACAACTGAATAGAGTTTACCCATTAGAAAAATAGGGGACAGAGATTCGCGTCTTCCGTCTGTTGCAGAACTCCAGTCTTTCTGCTTGCAGTTCAGAGAATTGCCAGCCGGGCAAGATAGTCCCCACCCTCTGATTGTCTTATTGCCTCGCACCCCCATCCCGCGCGGCTGGCGTGCTCGCTAAAAGTTTTGGCATTCACCTGCAGCCAGCCGAAATCAGGTATCGATGGCTTTTTTTGAAAAGAGCCTTTAATGGCTGAAAATTTTCAGCCGTGTGCCATCTGGAAAAAGGACATTAATCACAAGTGCCAGCGTCCTGCGGCTATTTCTTGACTGAGGCGTCTTCTTTTAAGCCGACCTTTCTGTACAAATCACGGCGGCCGGCTTTGTCTGCCTCCATAATCTTTCTGGCGTATTTAGCCACCTCTTCGGCCCTGGCCCTGGGCACCACGACAACGCCGTCGCCGTCAGCCACAATTACGTCTCCCGGGATGACCAGGACTCCGCTTATAGAATCTTGCGGTAAAACGGGCTGGCAACGGAATAAAATTGGCCCTTTTATAAAAATAAGGTACAGAATATTGTGTTACCCATTTTGTTATCTAGTCAGGAAACACGGAACAAAAGCCGGGAGCATTTCGTTTAGCCTATCTGTGGCTGAATTAATGCCGAAATTCTGGAGAAGATAAAATGACGGACATCCAATTGCTCCGAAATCGAGTCTTTATTCTGATTTTTATCGGATTGCTTCTTATTGCTGCCCGGGCTGAACCCTGTTCCACTTTCCTGCTCAAGAAAAATGGGATCCTGCTGGTGGGACATAATCTGGACGAGAGGGCACACGTTCCCGGGCTGGTGATCATCAACAAGCGCGGAATCGCGAAGACTTCTGTATCCTGGGCCTCGCTCATTTCGGGTAAGCCAGACTCAACGCCACCTCTGACCTGGAAATCAAAATACGCCTCGATCACTTTCAATGCTTTCGGTCGTGATTTTCCTGACGATGGGATTAACGAAAAAGGGCTTTTTATAGGCGAAATGACATTGCAGGAAAGCCGGTTTCCTGATAATCCCGCTTTGCCCAGAATATTCATGTCGCTCTGGATGCAATACGTGCTCGACAGCTTCGATGACATAGATCAGGTCATCGAAAGTGCTTCCCGGCTGACCATTGATGGCTGGGGCTGGCATTTTTTCACCGCGGATAGCTCTGGTCGGGCGGCGGCCATAGAGTTTCTTGACGGTAGAGTAGTTGTTAATCAGGGCGAAAACATGCCCGTCCCTGTCCTTTGTAATAGTCAGTATGAAGAAGAATTGGGAAACCTGAGTCTTTATCAGAGTTTCGGGGGCAACAAGCCTGTTTCCATGGATAAACAGGAAACACCCCGATTTGTTCAGGCGGCCTGGATGCTTGAGAATTTTTCCCCCGATAAAAAAGAGCCGGTTGACTATGCTTTTGAAATCTTGAGTCAGCTTGAACGAGGCGGAACGCAGTGGTCACTGGTCTGTGACCTTAAGAAACAAAGAGTCTGGTTTCGGTCTGCAGCCTCACCAAAAATTAAGGAAATTTGCCTCAAAGCTTTTAACCCTGAATGTACAGAGCCGGTAAAATTTGTTGATATTCATTCAGACCTTGAGGGCGACGTGTCCAAGGATATGGATGACTATTCTTACACAGCTAATAGGAGCTTCTGTGAGAAAGCTATGAAAGCCCTGCTTAAAATTTCCCCGCTTTTTGAAAAAGTGGTTGCCATGCAGGGTGGAACAATGGATGGCCTGCTGGAACGCATTGCCACCTTTCCCGAAAAGGCAATTTGCCAGCATCCTTAGAAAATTCGCAAAGTCAGGGCATCTTTCCCTGCCCCCAGCAGAGATCAAATTGTCTTTAATCAGGAAAATGGGGACAGAGTATTGTGTCCCCCGTTTTCTGCGCCCGTTTCTGCTTTATTTACAGGATGGAGTAGGCCTTCCCGTAGTGGAGCATCTGCTTGACGTAATCATCCGGGTGGGAAATTTTCACATCAGTCATCCTGCCGTCAACCACCACCGGCGTGTACTCTGGATTTATGAATCCGGCATAGGGTGCCAGATTCAGCTTGCGGTAGCGCTCGAGGACTTCCCGATGGAGCTCCTGGTCAACCTGGACGCCGTATTTTTCCACCAGGGCGCGGGCGGCTTCATAATCGCCCTCGCTCGTTATTCTCTGAATTTCCCGGAGGAGTTCGCCGTAAAGCTGCCGCAGTTTCTGGTAGTCGTTTATCACGAAGAAGGTTTTTCCATCTCTGGTTACTTTTGAAATGACATTGTCCGGCTGGCCTTTTTCATAGACCCAGTGCGAAATCAGCGCCCGCGCCCGCATATGTGCCTGCTCAATTGTCTTCCCCGGTTGGATCCGGGTGAGTTGAGTCATCAGGCCGTTTCGAATCTGGACGTCATACTCAGCTCTGGCTGCTTCCTCATCGGGCAGCACGCCCAGTTCCACCAGTTTGGGGTCCATCATGAAATAAAGGGCGAACAGGTCAGCCCGGGCCTCTTCAACCGGAGAGTGGTAATTCTTGAGGGCCTCGCTGCTCACTCCGGGCAGCAGCTTTCCGGAGCCATGGCCGAGGACTTCGTGCAGGTCGGTGTGCACGTTGCCGGCCAGCGAGCCGTACTTTTTGATTCTCTCGAGTATTTCCTCGTTGTAGGTGAATTCCGGCCCGAAGGGAGAATCGAGCGACGACTGGTCATAAGCATAGGTTATGTTTTCCAGGGTGACCGATTTCGAGCCGTGAGTCCGCCGTATCCAGTTGGCGTTCGGCAGGTTGATGCCGATCGGCGTTGAGGGATAGCAGTCGCCGCCGAGCATGGCCGCGGTGATGACCTTGGCCGAAACTCCGGTGGCTTTTTCCCGCTTGAAGCGCGGGTCTATCGGCGAGTGGTCCTCAAACCACTGGGCGTTTTCGGAAATCACGGCCACCCGTTTGGTGGCTTCGGGATTCTTGAAGTTCACCAGGGCTTCCCAGGAAGCCTTCATTCCCAGCGGGTCGTTGTAAACCTCTATAAACCCGTTGATGAAGTCGACGGCCGATTCGGTGTCGTTTACCCAGAGGATGCTGTATTCGTCGAACTTTCTCAGGTCGCCGGTCCGGTAGTACTCGATGAGCTTTTCAATCACCCGGCGCTGCTGGTCGTTTTCGGCCACGGCGGCGGCTTTTTCCAGCCAGTAGACGATTTTCTCTATGGCCGGGCCGTATTTGCCGCCGACGCGGTAAACTTCTTCGACGATTTTCCCGTCCCTTTTGACCAGGCGGGAGTTAAGGCCGTAGGAGATCGGAGTCGGGTCGTTTTTGTCGATGATGCGGGCGTAATATTCCTCGACTTCTTTCTGAGTCAGGCCTTCGTAGAAATTGACGGCCGAGTTGGCGACCAGGTCTCCGCTCGGGTCCTGGGAGACTTTTTTAGGCGCAACCGTCGGGTCGAAGATTATCGGCTTGAGGAAAGCGATGAAGTCGTCAATAGTCTGGCCCTCTTCCAGGGGAAAGGCGACACCCTGGCTTCCCCTGATGAGCGATTCAAAGTATTCGCTGCTGAATTCGGGCATTATTTTGTCGGTGGAATAGTGATGGTGAATGCCGTTTGAAAACCAGACCCGCTTGACGTAGACCATGAAATTTTCCCAATCGGGGGTCGTGCGGTCTCCCTGATATCCTTCAACGATGGCGTCGAGGGTTTTCCGGATTTTCAGGTTGTGCTTGTAATTCTGGTCGAAAATAATGTCACGGCCCCAGAGGGCGGCTTCGCTGAGGTAGTAGATGAGTTCTTTCTGCCGGGGAGTGAGCTGCTCAAAGCCGGGCACCTGATAGCGCAGAATCCGGATATCGGCAAAACGGTCTATTTCCCATTTGAAGGTCTGCCTGGTTTCCGCCGGCTTCCTGCATCCCGCGGTATAGCAGGCCACAATTCCTAACAAAACCATCGCCAAGAATTTTTTCATCACCCTTTCTCCTGTGTCATCGATTTTATGATTGAAATAATCACCAAAATTGCCTTATTTTTGTCAAACTATCCTATATAACATAGCATAATAAATTTCAATCTTCAGCTACCAGCCAGCGGACCCAGAAACGGGTGACACAATATTCATTCCCCAATTATTGATAGATAATTTGGCCCACCAACCTTAATGCAAAATGTGAGACGGGTATGGCATACTGCCTACAAAAAATGATTTTAACGAGTATTGTATTTTCTTAAAACGGTCAAGGTATGCCTCAGTAGTAATTTTTATTTTCGGATGCTTCTTGATTTAACCCTTAAATACATTCTCGTTATGCCATATCAGGAATTCTTTAGCCGGGCGGTCTTCGGGGTTGTCGGGAAGTACCACTAAAGGCTTTCCGTGATATGGGTAATAGCTTTTTCCATTTTCGAAATCTTCCTTTAGTTTCCGGCTGACTTCAACCGTGTACTCAGGAGTTATGGTGATATATCCGGTGTCCATCAACTTGTGGAAGTCGCTTCTCAGCAACACTCCGTTAAAAACTTCATGCGGCCCGCTCAGGCTGAAGGGCTTGATGTGAGCAGCCTCCAGTGCGGGGAGTGAATGCTCCGTGGTAATGGCGCAGGCCCGCTTGTAACTATCTGTGACTATTATTCTGAAAGCGGCCTGGCCGAGCCTTGGTCTGATGACTGTTTCCCTGCCATATCTATCTCGTTCTTCTTGAACTCGCATTGTCTCTCTGGCTAAATAGTCATAATTGCTTGAGTGCCAGGCTATCTGGAGGTTGGTTATTAGATAATTCCATTCAGGAGAGTTAAATTCAATTTTCTTCCCGCGCACTATGGATTTTTGCCATCCGCGCATTTCAAACCAATTTTCCTGAGAGAAAAAGAATGCCTCGCTGAGGACAGCGCAACCAATGTGTTCTTTCAGGTTAAGACATGCTATCCGGCTTGAGGTGAGCATTTAGACGCGGCGAGGTGGCTACCTAGCAGTGGAGAAAGTATTGAAAAGGCTCGGTTAGCTACTCTTCATTCTTTGGACAGAAGAAAGACCTCAATAAGATGCATTTTTGACCTGCCGGTTTTGACCCTCGATTTATTTTTAAGCATTACATATCCTCAGCTCAACAGATTTGACACCGCCGGATAGTCAAATTAAGCCTTATGCGCATTCCGATAGTTTAGAGCCTTATGCCGCTCTGGGTTGTAAAACTCAAAGTAGGCACCAAGGCTTTTGCCTGCTTTAGCCGTCGTCTGATAATCGTTGGGATCTAGCACTTTGTATAAGCCTGATCAAATACAGATTGTAATCACCCTCTCCTGCAGAGCGATAATAATAAGACGACCTGGGAAGCTCCAGTAAATCCACTGCCGGGACACAAATATCTCCTCCTTGTTCTCTTCCACCAGCTGCCTCTTCTCTTCTAATGAAGTTGCTGAAATTTTTCTTAAGCCACTCGTTCTCAACCCGTAACTGCCCTATCTGCAGGAAGAGCTCAGCTTCCAGCTCCTCACGCTCTATCACCTCCCTCTTCCTGCGGTCAGAAAATATGTCCGGAAGCATCCTTACCAGCTTCTCCTTCCTCTCGCGAACCTGATTCGGATTAACCCCATACTCGCCGGCCACCCGGGCTATGGTCTTCTCCTACTTGACCGCCTCCAGAGCCACTTCAGCCTTAAATGCTGCTTCGCATTGTTTCCTCCTCATAATACCTGCCATTCTATCACACCTCCTGTGATCTTATGACAGGCCTATTTGCACCTTATTCCCCTTTCCAGTTTTTGGGAAGCACTTTAGCCTTCGCTCTTGTCCTCCACCATGAGTTCATCTCTGAAGCCCTGTTGGAGAAGATCTCTGGCGGTCGCTACTCGGGCTTCTCTGTTCACATCAAAGTCCGGGCCAAAACAAGATAAGAAGCAGAATCGGCAAGTACATGATCCGGCCTCTTTTGTCCCTCGAACGCCTCTCCCTCGATGAACGGGAAGGTAAGGTCTGATTCCAGTACGGGAAATCGCCTGAAGAGGTGGAGCGTATGGATTATCTGGAATTCATCGCCCGGGTCACCTCCCATATTCCAGACAAAGGCCAGGTCACGGTCAGATATTACGGCCTCTACGCCAATGCTCACCGGGGGAAGGTCAGGAAGGCGAGCCTGGCGCATCTGGCCGCTCCGGATCGTCATGAAGGAGCTTCGTCGTCTCCCCGCTAAAGGCTGGGCTGAGATGATCCGGAAGGTCTATGAGGTCGACCCCCTGCGCTGTCCCCACTGCGGCAGCGCGATGAGGGTCATTGCCTTCCTCACCGAGCCGGCCGTCGTCAACCGCATCATCGATTACCTGAAGCTGACATTCGTCGCCGAGCGCCCCCTGCGCCTCGGGCCGCTTTGCAGGAGCTTCTTTGGGAAGCCAACCCTCCGGCCGAATATGTTCCATGATCATTGAGCTGGGCGGCGAAGTGCGTCCGGATAATCGTCCCGCGGAGGTCGGAGCCCGCCGCTTTCGCTTGAAAGGACCGCTCTCCGGCTCTCCCGGCCACGCTTGACCCAGCCTGCGGGCCAGAATACCCTCGTTGAAGAGGTCGGAAGGGAGATCAAAGCCGCGTCCGCATGCGCTTGGGGCTCCAAGCGGAAAAAGCAAATTATTATTCTCAAAAAGAGCCAATGAAGAGGAACTTGAAGAAGCTATTCTCATTCATAACCCTAATATTGCATTATGCGCTTTTAAAAAGACCGAACGAATATACACAATATTTTTCGGCTATTCTTTCTCAGGGAAAACATAAATGGCAAGAGCTTTACCTCTTCGTTCACCTCCAACACCAAGAAGTACATATGATATAACTTTTGTGCTCGCACTTGGCTCACTCATAGCGTCTAAAATTATGGCGTTTGCCCCCAGTTTACCAGCTTTCTTTCTCATCTCTTTGTACATTTCTTCTTCCTTTGTCCACATAGAATCACCAGAGGCAGTTAAGAGCGCTATTTCCTCATATTTTCCAGGAACCTGATCTGCTGTCCTATAAATTATTACCTGATCCCAGGGAACCGGGGGACGTATGGGGCCGCGCCCAAGCCTGACTGCCTGCGTTGTAACACAGGCATGGACTATAACTGCACATATCACAAGAATAATAAATTGAAACTTTTTCATTAGCTTATCCTCCGATTATTTTTTATAGCATCCTTTATTGGACTCCTTAAGGAATATGTGAAAATGTTGCTCTCATAGCTTATTCTTCTCCCTCATCCTCTTCAATTCTTGAAGAATAACCGGGGCCACGGCTTCACGTTTGGTCTTCTTTTCGATCTCCTTCACATGCTGATACTGGACTCTTACTTTGTATTCCTTAATCATCATCTTAGTGCCCATTTTCCCATTCAGCTATCATTGGGAAATATAAATAATGACAGAAAGCATGTCAAGCCTGTTCTTCTTTCAGGCACAGACATGGTATCCAGGGTAAGGGGAGTGTATGGACGGGGCGTGATGGTCGGCCGGCAGTTAGGTCGGGTGGTGCGGAAACCCGGGATTAATCAAGCTAACTCTTGAAATAGCAAGTATTTACAGTTAAGATATTTGATAATAATTTGAACTGAAGGAGGGCTATACCAATTTTTAGATGTAAGATTGGATCTAAAGTTAATTTCGAAAAATAACTTAAATCTGGAGAAGGAGTTCAGGGTGGTTTACCGGGGGTAAATTTGACCTTATAAGGTATGAATAAGCTCGAAGTTGCCTTTCAAAATTAAATTCATATCTTATTGTTTAAGGGAGAAATCGATGAAGGCGATTGATGTCAGGGAATATGAGGAAGTATTTAATAAAATAACCCGGCAGAGATATGGAAGAACTGTCGATTTTGCGAGTATTGAGGGGCAACTGGCAGAACTGAGAGAGGGAGGGGCCCTGACCTATGAGCATCTGGAGATCATAGCTGATGAAAAATACTGGCCATTCAAGAAATACTGGATGTGGCCCTCAAGAGAGCAGGTTGAAGATAAGCTTAATGAAACCCAGGGGTTATTTGTTAATCCTCTGTCTGAAAATAAAGGGGAGGTAAAAGAGAAAGCGATAATATGCAGGTTGCTTGAGATATTCAAAATTCTCTCTTTAGTATCGATAGTATTGAGATTCGTCTGGCCTGAATATTATGCCATTTATTCCCGGCCAAATTTATGGATTCTGAGGGTTGAGCGCGGAGCTTCTGATTTAGAAGAATATATGAACTATCTAAGATTAATGCGGTTGTTGAGACAAACTTTTAAGTTAGAAAGAACTGCTGATGTTGATATGATTGTATGGGCTGCGGCAAAAGAAGACAGTGCAAGTAAAAATTTTCTAGATTTTCTTCTGGAGAGTTTTCCTGAAAATATGATTCCTCTTGAGCTTATCTGGAACATCTATAAAAACCCTTTGAAAATATCGAGTGCATTTCTGGCTAAAAGAGATTATAAAACTTCAGGTTTCTGGTCATCTCAGGCCTTTGAGCTACTGGTTAAGCAAGAATACTTCATGTTAATTACTCCCCCGCGGAGAAATAAGAGTAAGGGCGAGATTGAAGATATGATAGATCAGTTGTGTGAAAAGCAAGAATACAAAATGATGAGAGGAAGGTTGCATAGATTAAGGATACTTAGAAATAAGGCTATTCACCCAGATGAAAGTTTTTCTGAAGATGAATCATTAAAATTATTAAATGGAGTTAAACAGTTTAACAAAAAAGTTAAATTGTTTGAGATTAAAGGAGGCATAGATGGGTAAAATCATTGCATTGGTAGCCTGTGTTTCCAAAAAGAAAGTGTCTGCCGATAAAGCGGAAAACTTATATATTTCCGACTGGTTCCGGAAAGCTTCTGAGTATGCAAAAAGAAAGGCCGAAGAATGGTATATTCTTTCTGCCGAACATGGAGTGTTAAATCCAGAGGATGAAATAGCTCCATACGAAAAAACGTTAAAGAAGATGAAAAAGGACGAAAAAATAAAATGGGCTGAAAGGGTAAAGAGCCAGCTGGAAAAAATTGCTAGCCCGGGCGATACTCTAATTATTCTTGCTGGAAATGAATACAGGAAGCTGCTGCTGGATTTCTTCTTCGAGAAAGGTTGTAAGGTTGAAATTCCGATGAAAGGGCTAAGAATAGGTGAACAGATAAAATGGCTTCAGCAGCAGCTCGAGAATCCAGAAAATTGAGCTTTTATGTTTGTGATTTTCTTTTATTCAGGACGAAAAACGAAGCCACAGCGATGCCGATTGTAATAATTTTTATGATAGACCAGAGCTCTCTGTTTAGGTGGATTCTGAATATCGGGTTGTAAATGGCCGCTACAATTCCGGAGATCCAGACCCAGTTTTCCTTTTGCCTTTTTGAAGCTTGAACCGCCAGATACGCAAATATTCCGCAGCATACCCATCTCAATAAGATGTAATATTCAAAAGGGTTATCCGGGTTAAGAGCCCATAGCAGCATCAATATGGCTATAATCTGAGAAATCCAGATTTTTTCATTTTTGGTCCTCCGGAATTAGTTATTCCAATTCTCCGGCAAGAGCACGAAATCTGACTCTACTTGCATAGGTAAGAATTGCCAGCAAACGAGCCCGATGAAATATCCCTCTCCTTTTTCAGTACAAAAAAACAATTTGTTTGTCAAAAAATTTTCTCAGGAAAAGACGGTAATTATGGTCAGGGGAAAGATTGTCAAAGGAAGGGGATTCTGTTATTTTAGAAGCTAAATTTGAGATAATTTGAGTTAAACCGGGATAATAAGGGATAAGAGGAAGATTAAAGATGGCGGTGGCGGGATATCACGGCAGGGTGCTCGAGGTAGATCTCAGCTCCGGAGACATCAGGGTGAGGCCGCTTCAGGCAGAGGATGTGCTGCTCTATCTGGGAGGCCGCGGGCTCGGCACGAAGCTCCTTTACGACCGGATTGACCCGACGGTTGACCCGCTCGGACCGGACAACGTCATCGTCATCGCCACTTCGCCGCTAATCGGCTCGCAGGCGCCAACCGCTGCCCGCGGGCACATGGTTTACAAATCCCCCCTCACCGGCTACATCGGGACTTCCAACTCGGGCGGAGCCTGGGCATACGGTTTCAAAGCCACTGGCTACGACGCCCTGGCCATCCGCGGCCGGGCCCCCCATCCGGTGTTCATTGACATCACTCCGGAGAAGGTGGAAATCCGCGACGCCGGCCACCTCTGGGGGAAAAACACCCACGAAACGACCGACATCCTGACAGCCGAAAGCGCCCCGGGAAATCCCTGCCGGGCTCTGGTTATTGGACCGGCCGGGGAAAACCTCGTCCGCTACGCCGCCGTCGCCAACGAGAGAAACCGCGTATACGGTCGCTGTGGTCCGGGAGCGGTTTTCGGCAGCAAGCGCCTTAAAGCCATCCGTGTTCGCGGCAAGGAAAAAATCACCATCGCCGACGAAGCCCGCTACCGCGCCGGCCTCGACCAGGCGCTCTACCTGATGAAGCAAGCCCCGATCACCAAACGGCTGCTGCGCGAGCTCGGCACCTCGGGTCTCATCCTGCTCATCAACCTCATCAACATGCTGCCGCACCGTAACTTCCAGGATGTCGAGCACGACGAAGAAAAGCTCGAGCGGGTGAGCGGCGAATATATAGCCCGCAATTACCTGGAAAAAGCCGGCTCCTGCTATCTATGTCCGATCGGCTGCCAGCGTCACACGGCGGTTAAAGGCGCCGACGGCTCGGTTCGTCGCGGCGAAGGTCCCGAGTACGAAACAGCCGTCCTCATGGGTCCTGTCTGCGACATCTACGATATGGACGCCATCATCCGGGCGAATTACTTGGCGAATGAGCTTGGCCTCGACACGATTTCTTTCGGCGGTACGGTGGCCTGCGTCATGGAGCTTTATGAGCGCGGCTATCTCACGCCCGAGCAGACCGGCGGTCTTGAGCTGCGTTTCGGCCGCGCTGACCTTCTGGAAAAGCTGGTTGAACTTACCGCTCACCGCCAGGGAATCGGCGATCTCCTGGCCGAAGGCTCCTACCGCCTGGCTGAACGCTGCGGCCACCCGGAACGCGCCATGCACGTGAAGAAGCTGGAAATCCCCGGCTACGACCCGCGAGCCTCCTACGCTCAGGCTCTCGGTTATATGACCTCTCCCACCGGAGCCTGCCACCTGCGCGGCGGTTATGCCGTCTCGTTAGCCTTTTTCGGCGGCACCCGCGAAATTCCGCGCTTCAGTCTGCTGCAGTCGCCGATTGCCATCCGCAACATGCAGAATACCGGGATTCTTCAGGACAGCCTGGGCATCTGTCGGTTCACCGGGTTTGCCTTTTCGGTTGACCCGTGGGCAAGAATCGTAAGCGGGCTGACAGGCCAGGATTTTTCAACCGCCCGCCTGGAGGAAATCGCCAACCGCATCGCCTCGCTCGAACGCCTGTTCAACCTTGAAGCCGGCCTTAACCCGGAGGAAGAAGACCTGCTTCCCGCCCGTTTTGCCGAAGTGCCCATCATGGCTGAAGGCAAGCCGCGCGCGGTGACGCTCGAAAGTCAGCTTCAGATGCGCCGCGATTACTACCGGGCCCGGGGCTGGAACGACGACGGACGCCCCGGCCAAGAATTCCTGCGCCATATGAAGATTCAGAGAAGAAATAATCGAATCTAATCCGTGAAATTTTAAGAGGAGTTCTGAGATGGCAACTCACAAATGGCAGACCAGCGAGGAAATCTTCCGTCTCTTTCGCTCGATCGGCCGGGCCTCGCTCCTCTACGACATTCAGGACAGCCACAGCGGGAACATGGCCATGCGCTGGCGCAACCAAGCAGGCGAAGAAATCGTGGTGATAACCGCCACCGGCTCTCAAAAAGGCGACCTCGAGCCCAACCACCTCTGCTACCTCTCGCCGGCGGAGACTGATTTCGGCTATTACAAAGCCTCTTCCGAGACCGACATCCACGTGCGCATACTTTCTCTTCCGGGTGCTCAGGCTTCGATGCACGCACATGTGAAGGAGCTGGTGATGGCCACACTCGACGACCAGCCGGGGCCGAAAACGCCGCCGCCATTCGTGCCGGTCGACCCGCTGGCTTTTTACCATCTCGGGCCGGAAATCCCGGTCGACTGGTTTGCCGTGCCGAGCGGTTCTCCGGAGATGGCTAAAACCATTCCCGCCCGCCTGGCCGAGCATCCGCTCACCATCATCTACGGACACGGCGCGATGACTCGCGGGCGAACGCTCAAGGAGGCTTTTTACCATCTCTGCCTGGCAAACAACGCCGGTTATATCGTGAGGTTAATCGAAAGGCAGATAACGCCGCGAAATGTCGATTCCGGCTCTAAAGACGATGCTTCTGAAGTCCTGAAGGCCCGCCGCCAGGCTTTTCTCCAGGAGCTGCGAACGAAAATAAAGGCCGCGCCCGAGCGGCATTTTCATTTTAAACCGCCCGCCTACAACATCGAAATCGACGGCCGCTGCGATTTTCCCGACGAGGACGAAATTCTTAAAGAATTCCGAAAGGCCGGAAACCGCATTTTCGAGTCGCGCCTTTCCCCTTTCCACACCGGCTCGATGTCAGTGCGCGGAGTGGATTATCTGCTGTATGCGCCGCAGGCTTCGAGGCCGTATGAAGTTGGCGGGCCGCTTTTGAGGCTTCCGCTTGCGCCCGCGCCGGGCGATGACCGCGAGCTTGAACTCCACAAAAAAATTTACGCTGAGAGCGACTTCCAGACGGTTATGCACTGCTATCTGCCTGAAGCCGAAGCCCACGCTCATTACATCTACCCGGGCGAGGACCGACCGCTCGACCGGATTGTGCCGGTTGACGCCGAAGGAAGCTTCCTGTACTTAGCGATACCGGTCACCGGTCCCGACGTAAGCGATGAGGAGCTCATCCGGCTGCTTCATGACTACAAGCTGGTGGTGGTGCGCGGCGGTGGAGTCTGGGCGGTGGGCAGCCAGTCGCTGAGCGAGGTCCTCCACCACCCTTCATCGCTTCGCGAAATCTGCCTGTACCGCATCGCCGCCAGCGAACGAGGCCTCGACCTCCGCCGGATGGAGCCGGAAAAAGCCAGCCGCTGGTAGGCCCAGACTGTGAAAAAATCATTTTTGAAATTTCCAGGCGGGGTTGTTTGCCCGTCATATTTTCCGATGTCATATTTTTGCCTCGTATTTTGTTCCGGAAATTTTAGTAGGGCTTATAACTTAAGGCTATATTTTCGTTTGATTAAAAATTCTTAAAAGCGGGCCAGAAAAAATTTCCCCTTTCTTCTGCGATAGAAAAAATCGTTGAAATGCCCGGAACCGTGAATATTTTGTGAGCGAACGATAAACGCTTCGTTGTCAGGGCCGGTGTTTAGAAGAACGGACGTAAAAAGAAGTATCCACTCAACGTTCTGGTCAGGCCCGGTTCTAAACAAAAGGGCAAACCCCTTTGGTTTCTGTGACCTTCGGCAGTTAAGTCCGGAGGGTGGCGCACCCTGTCTCCGGCCGCCCGCAGCGGAAGAGGTTCCCCACGGGGGAGGTGTGGAGTGAGGACGGAGAGTGGCCTGCGGCGACAGGATTCTCCGGCTAATATCAGCCGCCACGAAAACGGAGAGAATATTAATGCCAGAGGGCGGCCCGGACTGTCTTCTGCCACTTAAAGCTTAAGCGGCTCCTTACGCCGGGTCAGTGTTGCGAGGAAGGTGGCAGTGCTCAGCGACTGGAGTCCATTCCCAATTGGAGCCATCAATGAAACGAAGCTGATTTTATGAAAAGAAACATTTAACACTCTCCCTTCATTTGTGATATATAAAATTTCGCCAATTAATCTGGAGGATATTCGGATAAAATTGGAGTAAAATCAAAGTCGGAACGTTAAAGCCGACTAAAAAATAAAATGATTGAATCAGGTTGAAAGAACCGTGAAAGAAACCCAACATCTGACTGCACTGTTCAAGCAAAAGGCCGAAGCGGTTTCGGCTGAAGTCTTTATCGCCCCCGACTTTCCGGGCGCTTTAAGCCTGGCTCTGGATTGGCTGAGGAAAGAACAAAAAACGAAAATCACGGCCGACGACAGAATTGCCGGGCTGCTGGCCGGCCAGGAGCTTTCTGGCCTCGGCCTGGTGTTTCCCGACCGCCCGGAAAAATTCGCCGAGCTTCAGGCCGCTTTGGTGGAGGCTGATTTCGGGGTGGCCGAAACCGGGACCCTGGTCCATCTGAGCGCCACTCCTCGCGACCTGTGGCGCTGGACTCTTCCCGAAAACTGCCTGGCCTTTCTTGACAGGGGGAAATTGGCCGCCAGCATGGATAACCTCCTGGAAGCGCTCAACGCCTATCTGTCGTCGGGCCAGGTTGAGGGCCAGGGCAGCCCGGCCAACGAGGTCAAGCAGATTTCCTTTGTCACCGGGCCGAGTCGCACGGCTGATATTGAAGGCCAGCTTGAGCTCGGCGTCCACGGACCGCTGCGCCTTTTGATTTTTATCTACGGCTGAGCCTTTTGCGGGCGTCTGGCCTGGATTGGCCCGCCGACCCCTAATTTATTTTTAAGCCGGAAGCCTCGGCCATGGCCTGAAAAATCTGGGTGTTGTCTATTAGTTGAGTGCCAGGATACCAGGCGCCCCGGTATTTTTTTACATATTCATGGCCGCCGCCCTTTCTATAAACATAAACCATGACCGGTTCGTTGGTGTGTCCGGTGGTCGAGTAAGTGACCAGGTCGTAGACGCCGGGTTGGCCGTTTTGAGCTGGTTGACCGACCGGCAGCCGGCCCTGGCCGAGAAGCGGTTTTCCCTTTTCATCTCTTTTAAGCCTCATATAACTGTTGGCATGGTCGACAGTAACGATGAGCAGGGTATTGGTCCAATCCATATCATCGCCGGGTCGGTTGACGAAGTCGATGGCTGTTTTGACCGCCTCATTTAAGTCCCAGACAGCTCCGATCATATGCGGATAGTCGTTGTCGTGATTGGCCCAGTCGATGTCGCCCTGCTCAAACATAACGAAAAAGCCGTTGGGGTTTTCCGAAAGGACTCTGAGGGTAGCCGCCACCGCTTCCTTGAGCAGGGGGTTTTCGTGAGTTTGTCTTTTGATAGCCGGGTGTCCCGGGTTGTTTTCGGGGAGAGGGGGCTCAAAACTGCCGTCCGGCCCGCCAAAAAGGGCGAACAGTTTTTTCCTGTTCCACACGGCTAGCTCGGCGGCTTTCAGCAGGGCCTGACCACCGTCCTGGCCTGGTTCTCTCTCGATGAAAATATAGTCGGGCAGATGGCCGTTTTTAAGGTCGTTGTAGTCAGGCTCTGAGATGAAATTGAATTGGCCGGTGCCGGAGGGGCCGGGATAGCCGCCTCCGATGACCACCTCGGGCCTGGTTTCCTTTATTATTTCCCCGGCTATCTGGAGATAATTGCTCCGCTTGACGTTGTGGCTGACAAAGGCCGCCGGCGTTACGTGGCTGAAAGGGACGGTGCTGACCGCCCCGATGGAGGCGCCCCTTTGTTCACGCATCATTTCAGCCACTGTCTTCAAGCGCCCGTCCGGCGGATCTCCGGGCAGCCAGGACAGATTGCCTTCGTCGGTCTTGTAGCCGGTGCCCATGGCTGTGGCCGCGGCGGCCGAATCGGCAGCCGGAATCTTGGCCTTTTTTCCTTCGGGCGGAACGGGGAGAGGGGTCAGAAAATAATCTTTCCGGCCTGACCGATCGAGCGGGAAGGGCCATTGCCCGCCCAGGTTCGGATCGTAACCCAGCTTCGGGTCGAAGGAGGCCGGGTCGTAAAAGGGCCGGCTGTGCTTAAAAGCGAACTGGTTATAGGTGGTCACGTCCCAGGTGGTGCAGGGCAGACGGTAGAATTCAGAGCTGTGCCAGGCGAGATTCATCTGTTGTCCGTAAAGATACAGGCTGGCTGCGATTTCGTGCTCGAGCTGCATGCCGTCGCCGATGAAAAGAATGATGTGTTTTACCGGATGTTCGGGCGCTTCCGGCTGAAGCCTGGCCAGTCTGAAGAGGTGAGAACGATTGAGGTAGAGAAGGAAGATAGAAGAAATAACTAGAACGATAATTATGAATAAGGTTGTTTTTTTGTTGAAAGTTTTTGTGGCCATTTTTCCTTTTATCAATTATACGCCGGTTTAATTTCTGGCCTGTTTCTGAATTTGAAATAATATTTTGCCTGAAAATCTGACCTTTTTCTAATACTTTTCTGTGAATAAGCGCCAAAGATTGATGATTTTTTCAAATTCATCTCCCGACTGGTTGATCAAAAGAAAAATATCTGGTCGAATAACAATAAGATTTCCTTGGACCGGGAGCGGCCTTTAGAGGCACAGCCTCAAAGAGAGATTAAAAGAAGTGTCTTCGCAGCCTTTTGATCAGCCCCGGCTCTGACCAAACGATGAAGCCTCTCTGTTTCCCTGACCGGCGGCAATAAAGGCCGTAGGGTGGCCCGGCCTGACAGGCCCCTCCTTAAATTTTCAGCCAAAAAAACGGCGAGAATCCGATCTCCGGAGCGCGGCCCAGCCCGGCAGGACGTTCTTTTCAATCGGGCCAATAATGAATAGCAGAGCCTGGGTTTTAAGAGGGTGGCACGGCCTGTCTCCGAACCGCACGCAGCGGAAGGGGTTCCCGGAATTTCAGCCAAAAAAGAAACGGAGAGGCTATCACAAAAAGAAAAATTTATTAATTTTCCCTCCATTTATGGGGTGCAACGTTTTGCTAACTAATCTGGAGCGGACTGTCGAAAAGGTAGCAGGGGAAAGATAATTTTTTCATTTCAGTTTCAGGCGGCCTGAGGATTGGGTATAATGTAAGCCAAGGTCTTAATAGAAAATATGTTAAGTTTCGGGCGAAAAGGAGAATTTTTATGAGCATGTTCTGTTATCAATGCCAGGAAGCGTTAAAAAACGTCGGCTGCACTCAGATCGGGGTTTGCTCCAAGACCGCCGGGGTGGCCAACCTCCAGGACCTTCTGATTTACAGTCTGAAGGGCATCTCCGTTTTGAATTTGAAGGCCCGGGAGCTGGGATTTAATCGGGAAGAAACAGATA
This sequence comes from Candidatus Saccharicenans sp., assembly GCA_030017715.1. GTDB lineage: Bacteria > Acidobacteriota > Aminicenantia > Aminicenantales > Saccharicenantaceae > Saccharicenans. The sequence continues at coordinate 419,604 of JASEIU010000001.1, forward strand.
AGTTCATCATAGAGGGGCTTTTCTCCACGGTAACCAACGTCAATTTCGATAAGAAATTTTTTCTGGAAAGGATAAAGCAGGCCGTCGGTTTGAGGGAAAGCCTGAAAACCGAACTCCAACAGGCGGGAGTTGATGCTTCTGAGCTCGAGAAAAACCCGGCGCTTTCCTGGAAGTACAGTTCTGAAAGCGAGCTTGAGACGCTGGCGGCTAAAGTTGGTGTGCTGGCGACGGCGGATGAGGATATAAGGTCACTCCGGGAAATCATAACTTACGGCCTTAAAGGAATAGCCGCCTATGCCTACCACGCCCGGCAACTCGGTTTTAGGGATGAAGGCATCCACGAGTTTATGGAAAAGGCCCTGGCGGCCACCCTCGACGATTCGGTTGGCCTGGAGCGGTATGTGGCCATGGTGCTGGAGACAGGAAAGTATGGCGTTGAGACCATGGCTCTTCTCGATAAAGCCAACACTTCCACCTACGGTCATCCGGAAATCACCAAGGTTGATATCGGGGTACGGCAGAACCCTGGAATTCTGGTCAGCGGCCATGACCTGAAGGATATGGAAGAGCTTCTGGAGCAGACGGCCGGGACAGGGGTGGACGTTTACACTCACGGCGAGATGCTTCCGGCTCAATACTATCCGGCCTTCAAGAAGTATCCGCACTTTGCCGGAAATTACGGTAGCTCCTGGTGGCTTCAGTATAAGGAATTTGAGACCTTTAAGGGGCCGATTCTGATGACCACCAACTGCCTGATACCGCCGCGGGATTCCTACCGCGACCGGGTTTATACCACCGGAGTAGTTGGATTCAGCGGGCTCAAGCACATTCCGGAAGGGAAGTATGGCCGGAAGGATTTCTCGGAGATCATAGAGCACGCCAAGCGCTGCCAGCCGCCGGTTGAGATTGAGAGGGGTGAGATTGTCGGCGGTTTTGCCCATCATCAGGTAACGCTGCTGGCGGATAAAGTGGTTGAGGCCGTAAAGAGCGGGGCTATCAGAAGATTCTTCGTTATGGCCGGCTGCGACGGGCGGATGAAGAACCGGGAGTATTACACCGAGTTTGCGAAGGCTCTACCCAAGGATACGGTAATTCTGACTGCCGGCTGCGCCAAGTACAGATACAACAAGCTCCCGCTGGGCGAGATAGGCGGCCTTCCGCGGGTGCTGGATGCCGGTCAGTGCAACGACTCTTACTCGCTGGCTGTTATCGCCCTGAAGCTCAAAGAAATTTTCGGGCTGGCCGACCTCAATGAGCTTCCGATTTCCTACAATATCGCCTGGTATGAGCAGAAGGCGGTGATTGTGCTGCTGGCTCTGCTTTACCTCGGGGTGAAAAACATTCATCTGGGACCGACGCTGCCGGCTTTTCTGTCGCCGAACGTGGCTAAGGTGCTGGTGGAAAAATTTGGCCTTGCGGGTGTCGGCACGGTCGAAGACGACCTTAAGCTTTTCCTGGGCCAGTGAACGGGCGCCGCGGGGAATCGGCAGTTCAGAACGACTCCGGAACGACCTGAGCTATTTTCCTAACCTCGAAATAATAGGATACTTAACGGGTGATTGCTCTCTCTTTCTGCCTCAGGAACTTCTGTGTCCTCCGGTTTATGTGAGGTGTGAGAGAAGGCGATTGTTTTAAATGTCAATTAAAATAAGAGACAAAACACAGGTTAGTTTTATTTATCGAATTAAAACAAAAAGCAAAGGGAAATAACTTTTTTATTAAGAAAGGCTTTTTATATAAAAACGGACCATGGAAAACAAAACCTTGATAATCTTAGGTGAAAACTGATTAAGGTCAGAAATCACCAGCCAGGAAATTGATCTGGTTTTTGCCTTTCGTCTCTCCTTTCCGAAGATGATGGGTAGATAAGAGTTTAGAAGCCAGATTTCTAAAAGTTATGGTCAGGCCGTGATAAGGGGAAAGTTCATGGTCGAAGGTTTATATGAGAAAGGCAAGCGGTCAGTAAATAAAATGAGAAGTGGGGGGCTCAGGGTTTTTCGGCCCGGATACTTATGCTCACCACCGAGGATAGACTCTCCATAAGTTTCTCCGGAGAAAGACCGAGTGCCCGGCTCATTTCGCTCACCCGGGCTTCTTCGACCAGGAGTTCGGCCGGAAAGTTCTTTTCAGCCACAATTTTTATGTTCATAAAACCCGCGGCTTCGACGGTTGAGATGTAATCTTCCTCAGTCAGGGCGCCGGCCACGCAGGCCACATAAGCCTCAAGCGAGCGGCTGAGCTCTTCCGGCAGCGGCCGGGTAAGCGCCAGGTCGGAGACCACCAGCCTTCCGCCCGGGCGAAGCGCGCGGAAAGCTTCGCGCAAAACTCGTGGCTTGTCGGTTGACAGGTTGATTACACAGTTGGAGATGATGACGTCAACGCTGGAGTCGGGCACGGGAAGATTTTCGATTTCTCCCAGCCTGAATTCCACATTGGAGTAGCCGCCCCGGCTGGCGTTGGCTCTGGCCCGGTCGATCATTTCCGGCGTCATGTCCACGCCGATCACCCGGCCGGCGGGGCCGACGCGGCGGGCGGCCAGAAAACAGTCAATTCCGGCGCCCGAACCGAGGTCGAGGACGACGTCGCCCGGTTTGAGTTCAGCCAGCGCCGTGGGATGGCCGCAGCCCAGCCCGAGATTGGCTTCTGCGGGAATTGTTTTCAGCTCTTCCTCTGAGTAGCCGACTGCCAGCCCAGACGTTGGCGAGGCATCTGGTTCGGAGCAGCAGCAGGAAGATGGTTGCTGACAGCAGGATTGCCCGGACCGGGCTAAGGAGCCATACCGTTTGCGGACTGTCTTTTTTATTTCCTCGTCTTTTATCTTCAAGGGCCACCTCCTGTTCAGGTTCAGACTAAATCCTTTATCATCGGGCTGAGCTTTTCGCGGATGAGTTCTTTGAGCTCGTCGGTTTTAAGCAGTGTCAGGCAGCAGGCTCCTTCTGTTCCGCACCACATAATTACCGCCAGCTTGTCGCCGGGTTTCAGTCCGGCGGCCTCGCGGACTTCTTTGGGGATGACCATCTGACCGCGTTCGTCGACGGTAACCACCGATTCCAGGGTGCAGCAGGGGAGATCCCGGGTGCCGGATTTATTGTCTTTTGCTTTTAGTCTCTCCGTCATGATAATCTCCCAAAAATCAGAATATTCAGATTATACTGAATTTTACCACAATAAATGGTTCTGTCAAGCGGGGTCGGGGAGCGGGACAGGATACATTTTTGTTTCTGCGATGGCCTGTATTAGGAAGTGAGGCTGCTGCTTCCCCCTCCATTTCTCGCCATGGCCGAACATATGTTCGAAAGCTGTTATCACACCGGCCGCAGGAGACAGGTTGGGCCGGCCTCCTGCCGCTATCTATCCGGGTTCCAGCTGCCTTGAGATCCGGTAAAGATAGCGTTTTTTCCGGGAAAATAAGCCATCATATCCTTTTTTTACATTATAATTTTACATTATAATTCGTGATAGCAAAGAGGGCTCTGCCACCAGGCGCCTCCTTCTGTTACCGCCTGACTGATTTCTTCCGGGTGGCCAGTTTCGCCGTGGCCGTCAGGATAGAGTCCGTGCCACCCTTACTAAATCATTGCCCATCTGTTTCCGTGAGGGCTCAATTTTTGATAGAAAAGCTGGAAAGAATGAGAAAAACCGGAGGTGAATCCCTTCTGCCCCGTGGCGTGGGGAAACTGAAGTCGCACCGTCTTGCGGCCGGCATGGCCGCAAATCCAGGTCAAAGAGATGCTCCCCGGTCTAACAAGCCGGCAGGTGTCTGGAAGCTCATTTTCGACAAGTAAAGCAGGGTAGCTGCCAGCCGGCTGCCGGCTTGAAACTTTGAATGGTAAAATGTATTGTTATAAGGAAAATTTAAGGGAAAAGAATGAAAAAGATCAGTCCGGAACTGGTGAGGACGCTTCAGGAATTCAGCCGGAGCTATATTCAGAAGCGAGAGAAGGCATTTTCCGGGCTGGATTTTGCCGCGCTGCGAGAAGAGCTGGCCCGGATTAAAGACCGGGCGATCGAGCGGAGCGACGAGCTTCTGGACATTTTTATGGCCAGGGCGGCGGCCAGGGGCAGCCACGTTCATTTTGCCAGCGGCAGCCAGCAGGCCAACGAAATTATTTACCGGGTGCTCAAAGAGCGGGGGATAAAGGTCCTGGTCAAGGGCAAAAGCATGGTCAGTGAGGAGACCGGACTCAATGATTATCTGAGCCGGCGGGGAATCGAGGCCAGGGAAACCGACCTGGGCGAGTGGATAATTCAGCTGGCCGGGGAGGCTCCGACCCACATGGTCATGCCGGCGATTCATCTTAACAGGAGGCAGGTGGCCGAAGTTTTCCGGGAGCGGCTGGGCGAGGAGGTCCCGGAAGATATCAGCCGGCTGGTTAAAGTCGCCCGGCGCCAGGTGCGGAAAAAGATCCTGGAAGCCGGAGCCGGATTGAGCGGAGCCAATGCTCTTCTGGCCGAGGAGGGGGCGGTTTTGCTGGTGACCAACGAGGGCAACGGACGGCTGGTGACCAGCGTTCCGCCGGTTCACATCGTACTGACCAGCCGGGAGAAGGTGCTGCCGTCGCTACCGGAAGCCCTGAAGCTGTTGCGGGTTCTGACCAGGAATGCCACCGGCCAGGAAATTTCGAGTTACGTTACGGTGATTGCCGGCCCGCCGCGGGAAGAGCAGCACATTGTGATTGTCGACAACAACCGCAGCCGCCTGAAGCGGGATTATGAATTCAGAGAAGTCCTGAGGTGCATCAAGTGCTCGGCTTGCCTGAATGTCTGCCCTGTGTATCAGCTGGTCGGCGGGCAGGAATTTTCTCATGTTTACATGGGCGGGATCGGCAGCCTGCTGACCGCCTGGGTGCACGGATTGAAACAATCAAAGGACCTGGTTTCTTTCTGTTTGAGCTGTCATCGCTGCCATGAGATCTGTTCGGCGGAAATTCCGATTGCCGAACTGGTAAGAAAGCTGCGGGCGAAAATCGTAAGGGAGGAAGGCGGAAAGCTGTGGAAGAAAGCGGCTTTCGGTCTGGTGCTGGGGAAGCCTCCGGTAGAAAGAAAGATTTTTGCCCTGGGGCGGGCGGCCAGGCCGGTCATCAGCCGGGAAGGAAAAATGAGAATTCCGCTGGCGGCGGGAATGTTGAAAAGAGTGGAGAAGTTTCCGGCTCCGGCTGTGAAGAGCTTTTCGTCGATGTTGAAAGAAGAAAAGCAAAAAGAGAAAGAATCAGGCGTAGAAAGAGAAAAAGGCGGGAAAAAAGTGGCCCTTTTCCCGGGATGCCTGATCGAAAACTTTTTCCCGGAAACAGGATTGGCTGCTTACAGGGTATTGCGGAGGAGCGGTTTCGAGGTTGAAGCGCCCTTTGACGGCTGCTGCGGATTTCCGGCCGCAAGCTCCGGTTTTGTCGAGGAGGCCAGGAAGGAATTTAAGATGGCGGCCGATAAGCTCCTGGCCGGAGATTATTATAGAATCGTGACCTTCTGCCCGACCTGCACTTCCATGCTGCGGGAGCTGGGACCGGGACTGATGACGGAAATCGTGCTGGATGAGGAGAAGGCAAGGATTTTTAAGGAAAGAGTCAGGACGTTTGTGTCGTTTGCGAATGAGGAAGGGATGTGTGCCAGAGGGCTGGAAGAGGCGGGCGGGGAGTTTGGCGCTGAAAAGCAGATCGGGCAAACGGGAGCCGGGACAGAATCCCGGGCTGAGGAAGGATTCGGATCTGGGGAAGTGACCAAACAAGCAAACGAGACTGAAGTCCGGAACGTGATTAAACATGAAATAGAATTTAAGGGGGGACCTGAAACTGAATCCGGATTAAAAACTGAAGGTGAAGCTGCAAAAATACCTAAAACCAAAATCACCTATCATGACTCCTGCCATCATAAATTTGTGCTGAAAGAAGAGCGACTGTCGCGGGAGCTTCTGGAGAAAGCCGGCTACGAACTGGCGGAGATGGAAAACTCAGATATCTGCTGCGGTTTTGCCGGCGTTTTTTCGGTGGAAAAGGCTGAGATTTCAGAAGAGCTGCTGCGGCAGAAGCTTGAGGCCATAGAGAAGAGCGGCGCCGAGGTGGTGGCGGTCGACTGTCCTGGCTGTCTGCTGCAGATTAAGGGCGGCTTGCTGGCGGCCGGGAAGCAAATCAGGGCCCAGCATACTGCAGAATTGATAACCGGCGAATGAGAAGGCCGGATGTCTGGGGGCAGAAGGACAGGCAAATAAAAAGAACCAAATAGCTGGATATTAGCCGGGCTTTCTGAATTCGGGCGATACGGCCGGAAAGAGGCGAGCCCGGAGCTATCCAGGCGGTCGGCCGATATATAAACATGAAAATGTCAGGGGCCGGCTATTCTGAGGTTTAATAGAATTAAAAAAACCGATACTTTCCTTCAAAATTCAGGCAGAGTGCAAATCTAAAAACTTAAAGAAATAACCCGGGATAAAACCTTTTTACATTCTCCCCGATCAGAACCATTCATCAACCTGATTGAAAGCGACTTAATAGAAAACTGGAAACAGGCAGCCGGCATTATTCAGTCTTGCCCGAACCGGCAGTTTTTAGGAAAATGGTAAAGAACTTCGATGATATTGATAACAAATTTTTCTGGAAATTTCTTGTTAAATGAAATTGACAAAATTTCACGGGGATTTTTTGATAGGTGATTAAAAAAAGTTAAGGAGAAAGCAGGGAAGAGCGATTGGATTGAAAATTTTTCGAAGGCCCGGTAAAGAAATCTTGAGAAGAATTTTAATAAAGAACTGAAATAGCTTCAGGCGGTGTGTTTGAAATTAATATGGCGATATTTAAATAAGGCTGATGAGTAGAAAAAGAGGAGGGTGATAATGAAAAAAGGACAGAGATATTTTACCCGGTTTATGGTTTTAATCATTTTTTGTTTTTCTGTTCTGGCTGATTATGCTGAAACCGGGCCGCCTTCTTTCAACCTGGAAGCGGTGATGAGCGCTCCGCATACTTCGCAGCTGGTGGCTGCACCTGGCGGGAGCAGAGTGGCCTGGGTTCTGCAGGTCAGGGGCCAGAAAAGCATCTGGCTGGCTGAAGGCCCTGGTTATGCAGCTCGCAGGCTGGTGAATTATGAGCAGGATGACGGGCAGGCCATTTCTGGTCTGCAGTTTACGCCCGATGGGGAAGCGCTGATTTATGCTTATGGCAGTACTTTTAACCCGACCAGCAATCCGCGGCCAGCAGAGCAGGCCATTAAGTTGATGGATCTCAAGAGTGGCAAAGAAACAGAACTGGTGAAGGGTGCCTCGCCGTCTATTTCTCCGGATGGTCGGAATCTTCTTTTTATAAGGGGCAGCGAACCCTGGCTGATGGCTCTGGACGGAAGCGCTGCGACCAGGAGGTTGTTTCAGGCGAGGGGAAGAAGCGGGTCTTTCAGCTGGTCGCCGGACAGCAGAAAGGTAGTTTTTGTCAGCAGTCGCGAGGCTCACAATTTTATCGGGGTCTATGATCTGGAAAAAGATACTATTACCTGGTTGCTGCCTGATGTTTACCGCGATGAGTCGCCGGTTTGGTCGCCCGACGGTAAGCGGGTGGCTTTTCTGAGGCTCCCGCCTGGAAAAGAGCGGGAAAAACCGCTGTCGCGCAGGTCGGACGTTCCCTTCTCCATCTGGGTGGCAGAGGTGGAGAGCGGCACGGGAAAGGTGGTGCTGGAGCTCGAAAAAGGCGGCGGTTTTGCCCAGAGCTACAGTTCGAATCCGCTGGTCTGGGCCGACGGCGACTGGCTGGTTTTCTATTCGGAACATACGGGCTGGATGCACCTTTATTCGGTGTCGGTCGGAAGCGGGAAAATGGTGGCTCTGACTTCAGGCGAGTTTGAGGTGGAGCAGATGAGCCTGGCTCCCGACAGAAAAACTGTGCTTTTTAATTCCAACAGAGGCGACATTAATAGAAGGCATCTGTGGAAGGTGTCGGTGGCCGGAGGAAAGGTTGAGCCGGTGACCGGAGGGAAAAGCGTTGAATGGAGTCCGGCAATTTCGGCTGACGGTCAGATGTTGTTTTTCGTTCAATCGACCGCCAGGAGGCCGGGGCTTCCGGTTATGATGGACCTGAAAAAAAGGGAGGTTGTGCCGCTGGTAAAGGTTGAGGCTGTGGCGCCCGAGTTTCCGGCCGGCAGGCTGGTCGAACCGCAGCAGGTGATTTTTCAGGCAAAGGATGGATTGACGGTTCATGGACAGTTGTTTTTACCTGAGGGATTAAAAGACGGGGTTAGAGTTCCGGCTGTAATTTTCATGCACGGGGGACCGATCAGGCAGATGTATCCAGCCTGGCATCAGAGCCCTTATTATCATAACTGCTATGCTTTCAATCAGTATCTGGCAGCCTGCGGTTACGCGGTTCTTTCAGTTAATTTCAGATGCGGGATTGGCTATGGAGCTGCTTTCCGGGAGGCAGCCAATCAGGGTCCCGAGGGGGCTTCGGAGTATCTGGACATCCTGGCGGGAGCCGCGTATCTTAAGGGCCATTCGAATGTCGACGCAAGCAGGATAGGTTTATGGGGAGGTTCATACGGCGGTTATCTGACCGCTCTGGGGCTGGCCAGGAATTCGGACCTTTTCGCTGCCGGGGTAGATTTTCACGGAGTTCACGACTGGGCAATGCGGGGCAGAAGGAGAAGCGGCGGAGGCTGGGGAATTTTTGAGGAGCAGGAAAAGCTGGCCATCGAGTCGTCACCGGTAGCTGATGTGGAGAAATGGACTTCTCCGGTGCTTTTTGTCCATGGCGATGATGACCGCAATGTCGATTTTATCCAGACGACCGACCTGGTAGCCAGGCTGAAGGAGCTGGGGAAAGCGCCGGTTGAGACGCTGGTTTTCCCCGACGATGTCCACAGTTTTCTGCTGCACCGGAATTGGGTGAGGGCGTTCAGCGCCGCCCGGGATTTCTTCGACCGGCATTTAAGGAAGAAATGAAACAGGGGACATCGTACAGTGTCCCCTCTTCGTATTGACTAAGAGGGGTAGCTCGTATAAAATTCACATACCCGGCGGCGTAGCTCAGTTGGTCAGAGCATGCGGCTCATATCCGCAGAGTCGGGGGTTCAAATCCCTCCGCCGCCATTTTCATTATGATTTATCAGAAGTTTAAGAAGTTCGTAGAAACCCACCGGCTTTTCTCTCCAGAATCCCGCCTGCTGGCGGCAGTTTCCGGCGGCCAGGACTCAGTGGCTCTGGTCCATTTGCTGATGGAATTGAAGAAAGACTGGCCCGGGCTGGATATCGCCCTGGCTCATTTCAATCATCAGCTGAGAGCCGGCGCGGCGGCTGATGAACGCTTCGTCAGGGGGCTGGCCAGAAAGCTGCGGCTGAAGCTTTTTGTCGGGCGAGGCCGGGTGAGGGAATATGCCCGGCGCAATAAACTGAACTTAGAAGAGGCCGGCCGGCTGAAGCGCTATGAGTTTCTGGAAAGGGCGGCCGAGAAGTGGGGAGCGGACCTGGTGCTGACAGCTCACACCATGACCGACCAGGCGGAAACCGTGTTGATGAGGATTTTCAGAGGGACGGGAGTCGAAGGATTGCAGGCAATAAGGCTTCGGGCGGGAATGGTTATGCGGCCGCTGCTCTGTCTGAGGCGGGAGGAAATTGAGGAGTATCTCAGGGAAAGAGGTCTTAAATTCAGAGTTGATGAAAGCAACCTGGATACTTCAATACTGCGAAATAAAATAAGGCTGGAGCTTTTGCCAGAGCTGGAGAAGGAATTTGATCCTGAGGTTGTCAAGCATTTAGCCCGGCTGGCTCTAATCGCTCAGGATGAGAACGAGGCCCTGGCCGAGATAGCGGAGGGCCTGTGGCCGGTGGCAACGCGGGGCTGCTGCGGCCGCCATAAAAACGGGGGACACAATACTCATTCACCAATTTTAGAGCTGGATATTAAAGCTCTGCGAGAGATGCCGGTGGCGCTGGCCAGGCGACTGGTGAGAAAGTTCCTTCATCTGGCGACCGAACTGGAATCGCCGAGCTTTGAACAAACGCAGGCGGTGCTGGAGCTGGGCGAAGGGCAGATGTTCAGCTGGGGTAAAGGAAAGGTGATAGTAAACGAGGCCGGCTGGCTTAAGAGGCTGGCTGGTGGGAAGAAAAGTGCCGGTTCCGGGAATTTTTCAGTCGTCTGGGACGGCGGCGGGAAAATCAGGATATCTGAACGCTGGGAATTCTCGGGGAGATTTCTGGACGCGGAGAAGGTTAAAAAGCTCAATTATGACGACGCCAACCGTTGCTATCTTGATGCCGAACGGCTGGAATTTCCGCTGGAAATTAGGAGTCGCAGGGCCGGCGACAAATATCGGCCGCTGGGGATGAAAGGGCAGAAAAGGCTGAAGGAATTTCTCCGAGAGAGGAAGATATCGCAGGCCGAAAGGGAAATTCTTCCGGTATTCCTTTCGGGCGGAAAAATTGTCTGGGTGCCCGGCCTTCCGGTGGCTGAGGCCTTCAAGGTAACCGATCAAACCCGGAAGATTTTCCTGATAGAAAAATCAGACCTTGCTTCCTGAAAACGGGGGACACGATATTATTTCACCAATTTCTTGATATCGCGATTTCAATAAACTAATGATTATTTAGTGAACGAGTATTGTGTCACCCGTTTTTGGGGGACGGCCCGGGCGTCTTTTTCTCAGTGAAATTCCCGTGAATTTCTCTAACATGTCGATAAATTCTTCACCTCCAAGTGGTCGCCCAGAAGATTGAATTTTTCTAATCTGTTCTAGGTCATCATCCTTTTCGTCATCTCGTAAGAAAGCACTCCAGTCTTGAATCTGATTAGCCAAAGGTATCGGGCTTAGCAAGGAGTCTTTAAGTCCATCGACATGCGCTCTGGCGCTGGACCAGGGGTATTCCTCAGCAAGTTTTACAAGGCCAGCTCTAACTGGATTACGTTCCACATATCTAATGCAGCGATAAAGATAAGCTTCATCCATTGGGAATGAGCTGAATCTTCCTTGAAAGAGATATCCTTTCCAATTATTGCGAATGTTTATCATATAGGTATATTTTCTGTGGGTTTCACCAATGGCTCGGGCCAGACTTTCAGCTTCCTGGGGAACAGCAATTAAGTGGATATGATTATCCATCAAGCAATAGCACCAGATTCTAATCTTATTCTTGGTGCAGTTATAACCGAGTATTTTGCAGTAGAGCTCTTTATCATCATCAGAGAAGAAGACTTTCTGGTTCCGGTTACCGCGTTGCATAATATGATGCGGTATGTCTGGTACAACGATTCTTGGTAGCCTGGCCATTTTTCCCCTTTCTGTTATTAAAGACGATTTAATTAATGTTGTTGTATCACTAAGAAAATTAGAATAAGGGTGACACAAGAATGAAAAACGGGGGACACGATATTATTTCACCAATTTCTTATTAATGGATTCTGGGAATTTGCAATAAAAATTTGCAAGAAAATTAGGGAAATAGTATTGTGTCCCCCGTTTTAAAGAGGGAGAGGTACCAGGTGATGAGCGGGTCGCCCCAGATTAAAGCCACAAAGGCCGCCGGGGCGATGAAGCTTCCGAAGGGCAGGGCGAATTTCATGTCTTTTCCCCGGAATTTCATAAGCAGCAGGCCGAATATCGTTCCGACCACCGAGGCCAGCAACAGCGTCAGAATCGTCCGGCTGAGCCCCAGGTAAGCTCCGACCATCAGCATCATCATCACATCGCCCATGCCCAGCCCTTCCTTCTTTCGCCACAGCAAGTACGCCAGATAAACGACGAGCAAAAAGCCGCCGCCGACAACCGACCCGATCAGAGCCTGTCTCAAATTCAGGTCGTATCTGAACGGCGCATAAACCAGCGCCAGCACCAGCATCGGGATCGAAATGTGGTCCGGTATCACCTGGTGGTAGAAATCTATAAACCCCAGGGCAATCAGACTGCTCACGAACAGGCAGTCGGCAAAAAACTGGAGGTCAAAAAATCTCAGGTTATGAAAATAGACGATGATAAAGCAGACCGCGGTCAGAGCTTCAACCGCCGGATAGACGGCCGATATCTTCGCCCGGCAAAAGCGGCACTTTCCTCCGAGCAGTAAATAAGAAAGAACCGGAATATTATCATACCATTTTATCCGCTGCCCGCACCCGGTACAGCTCGACGGCGGCTTTACCAGGCTCTTCCCTCGCGGCAACCGGTAAATCACCACATTCAGGAAACTGCCCCAGACCAGCCCGAACACCGCCAGCAGAGTTATTCTCAGCGTTTCCACCACACCCTCGCCGGTTTCACTTCACCCGTTTTCGGGTCATAAACATAGTCCTTGCCGTCCAGGTCTTTCGGCACTTCTTTTATCAACCCGACCCTGGCCAGTTGCCCCAGGTCGGCGGGCGACCTCCCGAATCGCCCCCTGTACCTATTCACCGCTGCTCTCAGCGCCTCCGTATCCACCGCCGATTTGACCCGGTAGAGGTGGTTATAGGCGATTTCTTTCACCCAGTCTTCCTCGGAAGTTTCGTAGACTTCCTTCCACATCTCCCAGGCTTCCTGGTAATTCATCGTCCGGAAAGAGGCGTTGGCATAAAGCCTCTTGACGATCGGCGGCGCGCCGGGAATCTCCATGGCTTTCCGATAATACTCTCTGGCCTTCTCAAAGTCCTTCAGGTTCATCTGGGCGATGTGCCCGGCCTGGAAAGGAAATATCCACATGTCGGGATTTTTCTCCAGCCCCATATCCAGAATCTTGAAAGCCAGCTCAGCGTCGTGAGCGTCGTAGATGGCGATCAAGGCCCCGACTTCATAGGGGTCGACGTACTTGGGGTCCAGCTCGGCGATGATGGAAAATATGTGCTGCAGGTACTGGAAGCGGTCGGCGATTTCGTATGTTCCGTAGTACTGTATCGCCCAGAGATAAATGATGTCGGCCACCAGTCCGGAATAGCCAAAAGTCATATGCTTCAGGTATTTTCCCGAAGGCAGGTAAATTATGGACGAGCCCGGAACTCTGGTCCGCGACACCTTATCTGTCTTTATCTTCAGCCAGGAAAAAAGAAGCAGCGAGGCCACCAGTCCGAAAACCAGCAGGTTCCTCTGGCGGCGCAGCAAACTCTGTCCGCCGTTCCCGGCCTCCACGGTCGCTTTATCTCCTCTAACTTCCGTCATTGTTCCTGTTTGTTCTTAATCCGAACTTTTCTCCCCGTCTGCCCGCGGCCGCGGCCTCAGACAAAATCGCGCCGCCTGAAAACCAGCATGGCCAGCAACAGCAGAAATGCGGTGTAGACGACACCGTATATAAAGCTCACCCCCAGCAGCTTTCCCGGAATCGGCAGATTATGGACAACCTCGGTCTTAAAATTAAAGTTCTCCAGGTCAGGCAGCACCGTGTACAGTACCCGCAGAGCCACCCGCCCGGCGCCGCTCTTCACCTTCTTGATCAGCATTTCCAGGCTCCAGGAGAGATGCCCGATGAGATAAAAAGCCAGCGAGTAGAGCGAAGCCAGAATGGGCGTGGTGAAGGTGGAAAACAGCAGAGCCACCGCGGTCATCAGACACAGCTCAAAAAATATGTACAGGATGGCCAGCAGGATTTTCCAGTCCACGGCGAAGGTGTGCAGGAAAAGAATCAGCATGAAAACGGCGGTCATCAGCACGGTCATGATGAAAATCGTCAGCACCAGGCCCAGAAATTTGCCCAGCAGAAACTCCGCCCTGTGAATCGGCTTGGACAGCAAAGTGAAAATCGTTTTCTTGTCTATTTCCTTGTAAACCAGTCCGGTGCCCATCAGGATGGCCATCAGCATGCCGAAGAGCGAAATGGAAGCCAGCCCGACGTCTTTGATGATCTTAACCCGGTCGCCGACGGTCAGCAGGGCCAGGAAGCGAGAGAACAGCAGGCAGACGGCCACAAAGAAAAACAGCAGATACAGGACCCGGTCCCTTTTGGCTTCCTTGAAGGTGTTGAGAGCAATGGTGGTTATTTTCATTGGTTCTTCACCATGTTGACAAAGATATCTTCAAGGGTTTCAGTCCTGGGCAGAAGCGAAATGATTTTTCCCTTATTCTGCTGCACCAGGTTTATGACCCGGTCGATTTTTTCTTCCTCAAAAACTTTGAGCAGCACCCGGTCGCCGCTGGTGGAAACGCTCTCTCCCAGGTGACTGAATTCAGCCGCCGGAACTCCGCCGATTATCACCTCGGTGAACAGCACCTTCTCCGAGATCAGGTCGCCCAGGTAGCCCTGATTGATGATTTCGCCGGCCAGAATGATGGCTACCCGGTCGCAAATCATCTCGATGTCCTGCAGGATGTGAGACGACAGAAAAACGGTCTTGCCTTCCTTCTTCAGGTTGACGATGATGTCGCGGAATTCCTTGCGGCCAATCGGGTCCAGACCGCCCATCGGTTCGTCCAGAATCACCAGGGCCGGGTCGTTAAGCAGGGCCTGAGCCAGTCCGATTCGCTGCAGCATGCCCCGGGAGTATTTCCGGAGCTGCAGGTCGGCGGCTCTCTCCATACCAACCAGCTTGAGAAAATATTTAATTTTCTCTTCCCGTAATTGACCGTGGATTCCCAACAGGTCGGCGTAAAAAGCCAGAAACTCCCGCCCGGTGAGATAATCGTAGAAGTAGGGATTTTCCGGGAGGAACCCGACTTTCTGGCGGGCTCGCGGCCTGAGGGAATCTTCGCCGAAAATGGTTATCCGGCCGGAGTCTGGAAAAATCAGGTTCAGAATGCACTTGATGGTGGTCGTCTTGCCGGCTCCGTTAGGGCCCAGATAGCCGAAGATTTCTCCTTCGTTGACATGGAAGGATACGCCCTTCAGCACCGGTTTCTTTTTCAGTATAAAACCGAGTTTGTAAGCCTTATGAACGTTTTCTAATTCCAGTACTTTGCCCATCTTGTATAATCCTATATAAAAATAAAAGCTTTCTGTCAACGACCCCGACCGGCCGGGAAGCCTACCGACCGCCTTCAAAGCTTCATTTTTTCAGATGGCTTTCAAACAATTTAAGGATCCTGCGGTACTCGTCCACCCAGGATGAAGTGTTCCGGAAGGAATGGTCTTCGGCCGGGTAGATAGCCACTTCCCAGTTCTCCTTTCCCAGCTCAATCAGCCTCTGAGCCAGCCGGACTGTGTCCTGGAAATGGACGTTGGTGTCGACCATGCCGTGGCAGATGAGCAGGGCGCCCTTCAGACCTTCGGCAAAATAGATAGGGGAGCTTTGCTGGTAAGCTTCAGGATCTTTCTGGGGAAGGTTCAGAATATCGACGGTATAGTTCGGATGGTAGTGAGCCCAGTCGGTAACCGGCCGCAGGGCCGCCCCGGCCTTGAAGGTCTCGGTGGTGAACATGGCCATCAGCGTCAGGAAGCCGCCGTAGCTTCCGCCGTAACAGCCGATGGCCCCGGGATTAACCTGGTAATTTTCCACCAGGAATCTTGCCCCGTCGACCACGTCCTCCAGGTCCTTCCCGCCCATATGACGGTAAATTCCCGTTCGGAAATCGCGTCCATATCCGCTGCTGCCGCGGTAATCGACATCCAGAACAAAATAGCCGCTGTCCCGGAGCAGGTTGTGAAACATGAATTCCCGTTCATATGTGCTCCAGCCCTTATGGGCATTCTGGAGATAACCGGCTCCGTGGATGAAGACCACCGCCGGGCGATGGGGATGAGGATTGTCCGGCCTGAACAGCCGGGCATAGATTTCGACCCCGTCCCGGGCCTTGAAGGTTACAACCTCCGGCTCAGGCCAGGGATAGGCGCGGAAATCCTCGGTTGTCGACAGGGTGATCTGTTTTGGCTGGGCCGCCGGCCTCAGTCCCTGCAGGTAAAGTTCGGGCGGCCTGGTGCTGTAAGAATGAATTATGGCCACCGCGCTTTCGTCGGGGGAGAGATAAAATTCGTTCAGGCCGGTAAGGGAGGTCAGCCGGGTTTTCTGGCCCGTCCTTAAATCCAGCGAATAATAATGCCGTTCTCCGGGATGAACTTCGCTGGAGACAAAATATATTTTCCGGCCATCCCTGGAAAGCTCGGCCTGGGTAACCTCGTACCTGCCCTCGGTCAGCGCCTTCTTCTCTTGGCCGTCGACCGTCAGCCGGTAGAGATGGGCATAGCCGTTCTGTTCCGAGATGAATGAAATCTGGCGGCTGTCGGGCCACCAGAAGATATTGGTCAGCCCGAGAGACCCCACCCAGGCTTCGTCGTGGACGTTTTCCAGAACGGTTGTCTTTCCCCCGGCCACATCCAGCAGGAATAGCCAGGCATCCTTGCGGTCTTCCGACTGGGCGACCAGCAGGCACTTCTTTCCGTCAGGCGACCACAACCACTGGCGCGGATTTATCTGGCGTTCACCCTGACCGTAATCCACCCAGCGCACCTCACCGTTTTCGCTGTTAACAATGCCCAGTCTGGTGTGCTGCGGATTTTCGGCGGCCTTGGTGTGGGAGTTTATGGTCTCGGTATAGCCGCTCCTGGTGACGTAATTCGGGACGATGGTATTCCGGGCGGCGGTTGCCGATTCCATAATCATGAACAATACATATTTTTCGTCAGGGGACGGCTCGGCCATCATCAGCCGCTGATTTTCTGTCAGCAGAAAAGGTTTTCTCCTGGCGGTGACCTTGCTCAGGGCCGGCAGCAGGTCGCCGGCTCCTCCGCCCCGGCCGAAACCCTCAAAGCCCATCCGGAAGATGTCCTTGAACAGCGTCCGCTGCTGGTCTTCATACCATTTCTGGATTTCTGTCGGCTTTGGCGGTTCTGGCTGCTTTTCCCGGGTAAAGGAAGTGAGCTGGCGCAGACTGCGGTCGGCCAGCCCCAGAACAAAAAGGTTATCCCCGCTTTGAAAATAAACTTTTTTCTGGTCATGAGTGAAACCCAGGCTGGATTCGGCCTGGTCGGTGGCCGTCAGCTGCTCGGTTTTCCTGGCGGCCAGGTCGTAAAGGAAGATATCGCCGTTCTGGTTGACCAGTAGCCTTTTCCTGTCCCGGTCCCACTGCCAGGAAGTTCCGAATCGTCCGAAGCCGAAGAAACCGCGGAGACGACTGGCTCCGCCCGCCGGCGGATTTTCCAGGATCTTTTCTCGGGTGATTTTAACCGGCACCGGATTGGCCAGGCTGACGGCGTAGATTTCGGCCGATTTGTCTTCCGGCCTTTTCCAGCGGAAGTACAGAGTTTTTCCGTCGACAGCCCAGACCGGACCGGATGGAGGCTGGCCGATAAAATCCTGGCCGGCCATTATTTTTTCAAGGGCCAGTCGTGGCCGCTCTTCCCCGGCGCGGGGTGAACTGGCCGCAGCCCGGTCTGGCCGGGCTAAGAAAAAAAGAGCCAGAAAAAGAAGCGGCAAAATTAACAACAGGTTTTTGGCCTTCAGGCGGCCGATGGCTTTGCGGGACATGATTTCCTCCTCTCCGGGATTTACGGTTTAGATTCAGGAGCGCCGGTTGTTCTTCCGGTTTTGGCGCTCGGTTCTTTAATTATTTTCAAACCTCGTCGTCGGCCTTCCGGCGGACAATCATTTCAATAATATAAGCCATGGCGGCGAAAATTATAAAGAAAATTTTTTTATGAGGCCTGAGGACAGAGAGCTCCAATTCGGTTATCGGCGCCGGGTGATTTTATTATTTCCGCGGGTGATTGTTCCTTCATCCCTGTTCGGTTTTGCTTTCCGGCCGCCGCCGATAGAGTCGCCCCAGGGAATAAAAATTTATAGCTCTTCGGGCACTTTAATTAATCAATCAGGTTTTAGAGCGGCGCGGGCGCGGACAATCTTAAGTTCCGCCCTTTCCGACCGGGTCGAGGTCGGCCCGGGGAGTTCACGGGACGTCTCCTTATCGACCGGCATTTTTAACCGGCAGGGAGGGAGCGAGCGGATTGACCCCTGACTCTTTCCGACTTTCGGTTAAATTCTTTATTTTCAGCATGGTGGGCCTCAGGGGGGTGAGAGACGATGAGGCGGAGGGGGCTTTAAATTTCACCCTGTTATACATCCTGATGGGTGATTGTCAGCCTTGCGGCGCCATGAGATAGTGGGCTCGCCTCAGTTTGAGGCGAGGCCAAGGTTGCTGAGGAAAGGGAGGGGGAGGAAGATCCTTCTCCTCTTTCCTCCTTCTTCCTCATACGACCCCTGACCTCTTTTTTTATCCTCGCCCGGTCAATTATTCTCCTTGTCACCTTTCTGCGCCTCCCTCTTTTTCTTTCGACTTGAATTGCCGGCAGATAGAGCGATCGCCCCCGTCCCGTTCGGACAGGCCTCTCCGGGAATCAGGCGGCAATAAAGAACGGAATGAGTCATAAATAAGAAATAAAAAACATGAATAAAAAAGAATGTCGGGATGAAATAGAAAAAGCTTTCGGCAGCCCGTGGCCACCTGTTGAAGTCTCAGGCTGTTTTACCTGTCGGCTGAAGATGAGGCCTTTATCCTGCCCGAAAAAACTCCGAATGACCGAACGGTTTTGATGGAGAGCGCACGACTGCCTGTTTTCACGGGCCCGGGCTATAAGCTGAATAGAGGCAGCTAATGTTCTTTCCGTCAGTTCTGGAAAAATTCCCGCTCATCTGGTATTAATAAATTGTAAATCTGGTTAAAGGGAACTTTAGTCTCAAAGTCATGCTTAGCATCGTGGTTTTCGGTCGAGGATTAAAGAGGTGAACCGGTCTATGGAACAGAAGTCGTCGCTCAAACTGAGGCCTGACCTGGAGATTCAGCCCCTGGAATTCCAGGGCCGGCAAGGGGTGCTGGTCAACGACCGCCTGGGACTCATCCAGAACCCGGTTTTTCTCCAGGGGGAAGCCCTCGAAGTCCTGTCGCTTATTGACGGTCGGCGGGAGGCCAGGGACATTCAACTGGAATTCCTGCGCCGGCGCGGTTACAGTCTGTCAGGAGCGGGGGTGGTCGAAGAGATCCTGAAGAGTTTCCGGCAGCTGGGGCTCCTGGATACTCCGGAGTTTCAGGCGAGGAAACAGAAATTGATTCAGGATTTTGCCGCTCTCCCGGTAAGGACGCCGGCTCTGGCCGGGGAGGCTTATCCGGAGGACAGCGAAGCACTTCGGAAATTCCTGGCAGAGATGTTGGAAACGGGCCCTCTGCCGCCGCAAAGTCAACCGCTCGGCTCGGACCGCAACCCGGCGACGCTGATCGCTCCCCACATCGACCTGCCGCGCGGGCGGAGGCTTTATTCGCTGACTTATCGCTTGCTGACTGGAAAGAAGTACCGGAGAGTCCTGGTCCTGGGGACGGGACATCTGGTAGAAAACGGGGCCATTTCCCTGACCGAAAAAGATTTTTCCACGCCGCTCGGCCTGGTGAAAACAGATAAGGAGTTGGTCAGGGAGCTAAAGAAGGCCGGCGCCGACCTTCTGGCGCCGGATGATTTTGCCCATAAAAAAGAGCATTCCATTGAGTTTCAGCTTCTCTTTCTTCAGCATTTTCTGGGGAACGATTTCCAGCTCGTTCCGCTTCTTTTTGGCTCGTTCCAGCCCTGGCTGCAGACCGCTGGCCGGGCGGCCGGCATTCCCGGGTTGGGGCCATTTCTGAGTTGCCTGGCCGAGGCGGCCGGCGGGCCCGAGACCCTGGTGGTGGCCGGTGTGGATCTATGCCATGTCGGCCCGAAATTCGGACATCGGCAGACCGCTTCCGAGCTGAAGGAAGAGGTGGTCGCCTTCGACCATGACCTGGTGGAGGCTTTGATTCGGCGGCAGCCGGAATCGTTCTGGAGCCTGGTCCAGGCTAATGATGACCGGTTCAACGTCTGCGGTTTCCCGGTGCTGGCTGCGCTCCTGGAAATTCTTTCCGGACGGGAGGGAATTTTCCTCGGTTACGAACTGGCCGAGGAATCGGCCACTAACTCGGCTGTCAGCTTCGCCTCCATCGTCTTTTTCTGATTTCAGTTTTTGCTTTCTCTCCTGTATAATTCTGCCTGAAAAACATTCGGGAGGAAAAAATGACCGATTTCGGCGGAGCCCTGAAGAATTTACATGAAGTCAAGAAATATGAACTGGCCATTGTCGGCGTTCCCTTTGACGAAAAATCCAGCTACCGGCGCGGCTCGGCTGCCGGGCCCGATGCTATAAGGAAGATTTCGACCGGAAAATGTTACAACCCCGACACCGAGCTGGGTGTGGACCTGGCCGAGGAAACCGTCCTGGTTGACCTGGGGGATGTGGACACCTCGGGCGACGTGCTCAAGACCTTTGCCGGGATTGAAGAAAAAGTCGCCCGGGTGGTGGCCGACGGAGCGGTGCCTATAATCCTGGGCGGCGACCATTCAATAACCTATCCGGCTGTCAGGGCTGTGGCCGGCCGCCACAGGAACCTTGACCTGCTGCATCTGGACGCCCATCCCGACATGTACCAGGAACTTTATGGCGACCGGCTGTCCCATGCCTGCCCGATGGCCAGAATCCTGGAAGACCGTCTGGTGAAGAACCTGGTCCAGGTCGGCATCAGGGCCACCACCCCGGAAATGGAAGCCATGGCCAGAAAATACGGGGTGCGGACGATAACCGCCCGGGAGTACCCGGAAAAACTCAAGCTGGAATTCAAAAATCCGCTCTATCTCTCGCTTGACCTGGATGTCTTTGACCCGGCTTTCGCCCCCGGTGTTTCCCATCATGAACCCGGAGGTCTGACTTCCAGGCAGGTTCTGGATTTGATCCAGAATCTGAAGGCCAGGATTGTGGCCTTTGATATTGTCGAGCTCAATCCCGGGCGTGATATTTCGGAGATAACGGCCAGTCTGGCTTTTAAGCTGATAAAAGAAATTGCCGGAAAAATCGTCAGACCCTGAGGAGAAAAGGAGGGGAGCCATGAAAAAATACTTGGTCTGGTTGCTGGGAGCAATCATTGTCGCCGTTGTAATTTTTTCCGCGGGAGGCCAGGAGAAACCTGTCTTTGACCGCTATTTCCTGGCGGCGACCATGCGGATTGATTATTACCATGCCGGCGACCATCAGGAAGAGCTGGTGGCTCTGGACCGGGTTTATAAGCAGGGAGTCTGGGCCGGGCCGGTTAAAAATATGATTGATCCCTTCATGCGAGGTCGGTACTGCGCCAGGATTTATGATGCTGCCTCCGGCCAGCTGCTCTACGCCCGGGCTTTTGACAGCCTGTTCGGGGAGTACAGGACCACAGCCGAAGCCCTGAAGGGCGTCAAGCGGACTTTCCACGAGTCGGTGCTGATTCCCTATCCGAAAAATAAAATCGTGTTTAGGCTTGAGGCCCGGGACCGGGAGAATAATTTTCATGAAATCTTTTCCGAAGAGATTGACCCGGCCTCGGTCTACATCGTCAGAGAGAAGAGCGAGCCCGGGGTGAAAGTCTTTGAGCTGTTAAAAAACGGGCCGCCCGGCGAAAAGGTGGACCTGGTTTTTCTGGCCGAAGGTTATACCGCGGAAGAAGAGGCCAAGCTCAAAAAAGACCTGGAGCGGTTTGTCCAGGTCTTTTTCAGCCTGGAGCCTTATCGGAGCCTCAAGAATAAATTCAATATTTACGGAGTCTTTAAGCCCTCGGCTGAAAGCGGCTGCGATGAACCTTCCCACGGCCAGTTCAAACAGACCGCCCTGGGCTGCACCTTTGATTCCTTCGGCTCCGAGCGTTACCTGCTGACCGAAGACAACCGTCGGATTCGTGACATCGCCGCGGCCGCTCCCTACGATGCTCTGCTGATCATGGTCAACCACAGTCGTTACGGAGGCGGTGGAATCTATAATCTGTATTGCACCTTTACCACCGATAACCAGTGGTATGAATACTTGATGCTGCACGAGTTCGGGCATTCCTTCACCGGTCTGGCCGATGAGTACTACACTTCCCAGGTGGCTTATAACGAATTTTATCCCCGCGGAGTGGAACCGGTTGAACCCAATATCACCGCCCTGCTGAATCCGGCCGGGCTGAAATGGAAAAAACTGGCCGCGCCCGGGATCGAAATACCGACACCGTGGGAAAAAGAGGACTTCGACCGAATGGATAACGCTTACCAGAAGGTCAGAGCGGAAGTGAACGAAAAAATTGCCCGGCTGAAAAGAGAAGGAGCTCCGAAAGAAGAAATTGCCAGGCTGGAAGAAGAAAGCGAGCGGCTGTCGGCCGAGCAGGCCAGGAAGGTTGATGAATTCCTGTCCAGGAGCAGGTATGCGGGCAGGGTCGGAGCCTTCGAGGGGGCGGGCTATTCTTCGACCGGTCTTTACCGCCCGGCGATTGATTGCATAATGTTCACCAAGGGCAAAAAGCCGTACTGTCCGGTCTGCCAGGACGCGGTGCGCCAGATGATAGAGTTCTATTGCCGCTAAAAAATATAATCAACTCAACCTGAGAAGATATCAATCCCGGTGACGGGGTTCTGACTGGTCCCACCCGGCCGCCGGCTTTATCAAGCGCGGTCAGGCCTGCCGGATATGTCCATGACCATTTTTTTCCCGCGGCTGTTTAAGCCGGGACCGGCCGAGGAATGGTCTGACTTTTAGTGACTTTTAATTAAGGTTGTCAGTGGGCGAAGGCTCCGGGTTGAAATTGGAACTTCCATTCGGGGCGCGATTGCTGGCAAATGGAAATTTAAGCGGTATGCGCTTGCCTGACAGTCTGGCCGGTCGGAATTTTTTAAAAAACCGGCGTCGTAAGTCGGAGCTGGCTGATGATAACAGAAGTTCCGGTGCGTCCATTAGCTTTGAGCCGGTGAGTAAAATCACGGAGAGTTATCCCGGCAATGAAAGGGAATCGCCCACCGCATGATTTTATGCTCCGGATGGAATTATCGGCCTGGTATTTTCCTCCGGCCACAGAGAGTTAGCAAACCGCGTTTCTGGACCGGCAGAAATTCCGGCGTCTTCAGAGGAGACCGCCGGCAGGAGAAAAGAACCCGGAGACCGCAAAATAACAAACCGAGGTCGCGGCCTTACAAATTTTGTTCGGTAAGAAGTGCGGGCTGTTGTCAGCAAAAGGGGGGTTGATGATGGGAACCAAAAAGGTGGGGGCTTTCCCCAGCCCGCCCAGAAAAGCCAATATTATTATATTCTTGCTGGACATAAAATCAAGTATTTTTTTTAATTATATTTTTTTTGGTATCAATATCTTAGGAAAAAATTTTTCTTGTGTGTTAACGTTTTCATTTTTTTTGCTCCGATGGCGTTTAAGAATCAGCTGGTTTTGAGGAGCGGAAACTGAGCCGCTGTTATTCGTTTTCGGATCCCGAGATTTTTGGCCGCTGGTCTATGGCGGTAACTCCTGCCGGCCGACCGGAATTCATTTTGTCCGGCATAAATTTCCGGGCCACGGAAACCGGCCGGAGAGAATTGAAGTTGCCAGTCCAGACCGTCGGGTATAGAATTCGATCATCAGAGGAAAATTAGTAACCAAAACCTGCCAGGAAGGAGGCTGACCCGAGCGGGAGTTGGCCCCGGGGATCGGTTCGGCCAAGCCTCCTTACCCGCCGGTTGACCAGCAGTCGTGATTTTAATGGTGAGTTGTGGTAAGCGTTATATGAAATTAATTAATAAAGGAGCAAGAAGAATGAACAGGGATGACTTAAAGGACAAGAAAATCGATATCAAGGTTGATGAGCACATTGCCGTCGGCCAGTACTCCAACCTGGCGGCCATCAGGCACAGCCGGGAAGAATTCATCTTTGATTTTGCTTTTATCTTTCCGGACGGACCGATGGGTAAACTGGTTTCCAGGGTTATTCTCAGCCCGGCTCACGCCAAGAGGTTTGCCGAGGCCCTGGAAAGCAATATAAAGAGGTATGAAGAAATGTTCGGTCCGCTCGTTCCGGCCGACGTGCCGCCGGGAGTCGGCTTCATCCAGTAAGGCAATGAAATTTTCCTGCTGGCTGTTAGCAAAAGTTGAAAAGTAGACGGTTATAAAGTTCAAAAGTGGACTCCTGGAAAAGCCGTTAAAGCGAAGACTACTCTCTGAACTGTTTGGTTATGCCACCAAATTTGGTCCAACCGTAAAGGACTGGTCCTTTGATAGTCAATCGAAAAACTTTCGGGATCCTGACGATATTGCCTGAGAAGAGCAAAAAATCGAGCTTTCCGGATGGCAAGAAGGTGCTAAATCTCAGTGCGATCTAAAAGCCCCTGGCAATAGCTACGAAAAAGATTCTTGACTTGCTCGCTACTGAAGCGCTTGTGAATATGGTCCATACATTCCTCCTGATTGAGGAATGTCTCTCAGACTGTCCACTTTTCAAGCTTAAACTGTCCACTCTACAACTTTAAATAACAAATTTTCCTGCTGGCTTGACAACCCCGGATAAATTTAATAAAAGAAAGCCAGAATAATTTATGATTATTAGCTGCTGAGGAACAGGAGGGATGGAAATGAAAAAAACTCTAAACGGACTTGTTGTTTTTATTCTTATTTTGAGCTCTTCGGCTTTTGGTTCGGGATTTCTGATTTATGAACACGGGACTGCAGCTATGGCCCTGGCCGGGGCTTTTGTCAGCCTGGCCAATGACCCGAGTGCCATTTTCTACAATCCGGCCGGAATTGCCTGGTTGCCTGGAACCCGGGTCAGCGCCGGCGGAACGTTCATTTTTCCGGCGGGGAAACTTCTGCTGCCGGCCTGGCCTGACCCGAGCTTTAATAAAGTCTATCAACTGGACCAGACGTTTTTTCCGCCTCATTTTTATTTGACCCACCGCTTCGGCTCCAGGGTGGCGTTTGGAATCGGGGTTTTTGCTCCTTACGGGCTGGGGACAGCCTGGCCGGTAAACTATCCGCTTAAGTATATCTGCACCGAAACCTCGATGCAGACCCTGTTTGTTAACCCGACCCTGGCCGTCAAGCTCAATGATAACCTATCGCTGGGCTTTGGCGTTTCCTACATTCATTCCACTCTGAAACTCAGCCTGGTGCGGCATATTGAAATTCCCGAGGTCTGGACGGGAGATGTCCCGGCCTCGCTGAAGAAGGCGACCGGCGAAGCGGTGGCTTTTAATGCCGGCCTGTTGTTCAAGAAGGACAGATTCTCGGCCGGTTTTAACTGGAGAAGCAATTTTACCGTGGACTACAGCGGAGACTTTTTCCTTGATAAGACCCGGGTGCCGGCGCCCATTCAGCCATATATTCCGGGAACCGGAGTCGTAACTACCTCTTTCAAGCATCCCAACATTTTCGACCTGGGCTTTTCCTACCAGCTCAGCTCTAAGTTTCTGCTGTCCGTGGCCGGCCAGTATATTACCTGGAAGGTCTACGACAGTTATGAAATTAACATCGTATTTGATAACTCGATGACCGAGCAGGAAGTGGTGGAAGAAAATTTCAAGAATTCCATCCTGCTGCGGGCAGCTCTGCAGTACCTGCTGAAAAACAATCTGGCTCTTCGGGGCGGCGTTATCTATGACCAGACCCCCCAGCCGGTGGAAACCATGGACCCGAGCCTGCCCGATGCCAGCCGGGTGGCATTTACTCTGGGATTAGGTTATACTAAGGGAAAGTTTAGCGTTGATGTGGCTTATATGTACGAAATATTCCAGGACAGAACTTCTCCCAACAGAGACATCTACCCGCTGGGACTCGGCGCCGGAACATATCAGACCAGCGCCCAGCTTCTGGGTGTTACTCTGGGCTATCGGTTTTAGTTTGGAAAAAATTTTTTTGGAGGTTTAATTCATGCCATACGCTTTCACCAACAAAAAGGGAGTAACCTACTATCTGCATTCGCGCGAAGTGAAGCTGCGGGGTGGCAAGATGCAGACAATTTACTATTTTGCCAGAGAAGTCAGGCCGGGCGCCCTGGACAACGTTCCCGCCGGATACTCGGTAGTAGAAACTGCCAAGACCGGCATGCCGATTCTCAAGAAGGCCTGATTCGCTTTCTCAGTTTGAAGCTCTGAATAGTTCTGTAATCGAGAGGGAGGACAACTGTCTTCAGAGTTGTTCTCCTTTATATTTTTAAAATTCGATTTTGACTTAATTCCAGAGCCTGATTTATACTGAGGCCATGAAACCGAGAAGAAAAATCCGTCTGGCCATTCTTTGCCTGTCGCTTGCGGTCGCAACCTGGTCGCTGGCCTCCTGCCGTTCGGGGGATCGGCCGGCCGACAACTCTGCCGCCCGGACCTACCAGATTGCGGTCATTCCCAAAGGAACGACCCACGAATTCTGGAAGGCGGTTCAGGCCGGTGCGGTCAAGGCCGGCCAGGAGTTGGGAGTGGAAATTTTCTGGAAGGGGCCGCAGAAAGAAGACGACCGGGCCCAGCAGATAACCGTGGTTGAGGATTTTATCAACCGGAGGGTGGACGGAATAGTCCTGGCTCCGCTTGACGACCGGGCGATGATGCGACCGGTGGATGAAGCTATGAGAGAAGGTATCCCGGTGGTCATCATGGATTCCAACCTGCAGGGCGATAATTACATCAGCTTTGTGGCCACCGATAACTATCAGGGCGGGGTGCTGGCCGCCCGGCGCCTGGCCGAAGTCCTCGGCGGAAAAGGAAAGATTTTCCTGATCCGCTATCTGGAAGGCTCGGCCAGCACGACTTTCCGGGAACAGGGTTTCCTGGAGACCATAACCGGAGAATATCCCGGGATCGAGCTGCTGGTCAGAGACCAGTTTGCCGGAACCACCACCGAGTCGGCCTACCAGCTGACTGAAAATCTCCTCAGTCGCTATCCGCAGGTGGAAGGAATTTTCGCCCCCAACGAATCCAGCACCTTTGGAGCCCTGCGAGCCCTGCAGCATTTTGGTCTGGCCGGCCGGGTTAAACTGGTAGGTTTTGACAGTTCGGTCAAGCTGATTCAGGCCCTGGAGAAAAACGAAATCCAGGGACTGGTGCTTCAGGACCCGATGAAGATGGGCTACCTGTCGGTCAAGGTGCTGGTGGACTATATCCAGGGACGGTCGGTGGAGAAACGAATCGACACCGGAGTCACCCTGGCTACCCCGGAAAACATGAACCAGCCGGAAATCAGGAACCTGCTGGAACCTGATTTCGCCAGCTACGTCCGCTGAGGGAAGGTTCGGTGGAGCGGCTGGAATCAACCGCCACAAGCCCGGATACGACCAGGCCCGATAAACCGCTCCTGAATTTGACGGAAATAAGCAAGAGTTTCGGCCATAATCCGGTCCTGGAGGCGGTGGATTTCGACCTGCAGGCGGGAGAGGTTCATGCCCTCCTGGGAGAGAACGGGGCCGGCAAAAGCACCCTGATAAAAATTCTTAGCGGCGCCTATAAGCCCGACAGCGGCCGGATGTTTATTTCGGGAATTGAATACCGTCCGACCGGTCCGCTCGACGGGCGCCGTCAGGGCATCGCGGTCATATACCAGGAACTGAACCTGGCCCCCCATCTGACAGTGGAAGAGAACATCATGCTCGGCCAGGAAGAATCAAGGTTCGGCCTGGTCGACAGGAAGAAAAACCGGGAGAAAATTAAAAAGGTGCTGGAGTTCCTGTGTCATCCGGAAATTTCTCCCGACATTCCCGTCCGAAAATTAACGGTCGGTGCCAGGCAGGTGGTGGAAATAGCCCGGGCCCTGGTCAGTCGAGCCCGTA
Organism: Candidatus Saccharicenans sp.; assembly: GCA_030017715.1. Taxonomy (GTDB): domain Bacteria; phylum Acidobacteriota; class Aminicenantia; order Aminicenantales; family Saccharicenantaceae; genus Saccharicenans. Next base: position 447,025 of record JASEIU010000001.1, read on the forward strand.
TCCTGGTGATGGATGAGCCGACCAGCAGCCTGTCCCAGGAGGACACCCGCCGCCTGTTTGAGATCATCAGGAAACTCCGGGCTGAGGGAACGGGCATAATTTACGTCAGCCATTTTCTGGAGGAAGTCCTGGAAATTGCCGACCGCTTCACTGTTCTGCGAGACGGCCGGGTGGCCGGCCGGGGCCTGATCAGGGAGACTTCGGTCGAAGAACTCATCCGTCTGATGATCGGCCGCCGGATTTCGGAACTTTTCCCGCGGCTACCCCATCAACCGGGAGAAATAATTCTGAGCTGCTCCGGCCTCCAGAGCGTCCGGATGAACCGCCCGGTCAACCTGGAACTCAGGCGCGGCGAGATTCTGGGGGTGGCCGGACTGGTGGGAGCCGGAAGGACAGAATTTCTGCGGGCGCTGTTTGGGCTGGATAAGCTGGAAAAAGGTCTGGCGGTGATGGACGGCCGAAAGTTCCGGCCCTCCTGCCCGGCCGTCAGCATCGGGCGGGGGCTGGGGATGCTGAGCGAAGACCGGCAGGTCGAGGGACTGGCGGTCAGGATGAATCTGGTCGATAACCTGACTCTGAGCCGACTGAAGCCCTACGTCAGTTCCGGATTCCTCAGCGGTCGGAGACAGCGGGCGGCCGCTTCTGACTGGATGAGGCGACTTGGGATCAGAGCCCGCACCCCGGAACAGAAGCTCTGGACCCTGTCGGGCGGCAACCAGCAGAAAGTGGCCCTGGCCCGGCTGCTGCACCAGGAGGCCGAAGTCTTTCTGCTGGATGAACCAACCCGGGGAATTGATGTTATGAGCAAAGCACAGATCTATGAGCTGATGGGGCGGCTGGCGGCGGATCATAAAGCGGTCATTTTTGTCAGCTCCTATCTTCCGGAATTGCTGGGAGTGGCCGACCGGATTGCCGTCTTCCATCGGGGGCAGCTGGTTGAGGTCCGTCCGGCATCTGACTGGACCGAGGCCGAGCTGATGAAAGCCGCCGTCACCGGAAAAGAAAGCGAGGCGGTTGCCACAGGAGAATGACTTTGAAAATAAAAGGAAGCGGATTGAAGAAAGTTGCCGGTCTGGCCGGGCCGTTTATCGGACTGCTCCTGGTCATTTCCATCTTTTCCTTGATGCCGGAGGTCTCCGACCGTTTTCTTAATCTGGCCAATATCAAGAGCGTGGCCACCCAGTCGGTAATCGTGGCCCTGTGCGCGCTGGGCATGACCCTGATCATAGTCAGCGGCGGGATTGACCTGTCGGCGGCTTCCAACCTGGCCCTGAGCTGCGTCCTGGTGGCCTATGCCATCAACCTGGGACTGCCGCCGTTGCTGGCCGCTCTGGTCGGGGTGGCCGCCGGGGGGACAGTCGGCTTTCTCAACGGATTCTTGATCACCAGACTGAAGCTGGTGCCTTTTATCGTCACCCTGGGCATGATGGGCATTGCCCGCGGCCTGGCCAAGTGGGTGGCCAGGAACCAGAAAATAGACGCTCCTTTGAGCTGGCTCAACGAACTTATGGTCAGGACTCCGAAGCCCTCCTGGCTGCTGGTTTCGCCCGGAATCTGGATCATGATTATTCTTTCGCTGGTCATGGCCGTTCTGCTGAGGAAAACGGTCTTCGGCCGGCATTCCTTTGCCGTCGGTTCCAACGAACTGACAGCCAGGCTGTGCGGAGTCAGGACCGACCGGATCAAGGTCATAGTCTATACAATTTCCGGGCTGCTCTGCGGGCTGGCCGGAGTGATGGAATTTTCCCGGCTGACAGTGGGCGACCCGACAGTGGCCATGGGCCTGGAGCTGGACATAATCGCGGCTGTGGTCATAGGCGGGGGAAGCCTGAGCGGCGGCGAGGGCAGCATCCTGGGCACCCTGGTCGGGGTGTTCATAATGGCCTTTCTCCGCAACGGCTGCACCATGATGGGCTGGCCTAATTATTTTCAGGAAATAATCATCGGAGCCATCATCATCGCCGCGGTTACCCTGGACCGGCTGCGCCACCGGCAGGAATGATTTTTCCAAGGAATTGCCGCCGGCTCTGTCTAATATTGATGAACCATGAGAAAGAAATTTGAGACAGGAGGAAATAAAATGAAGAACAAAACCTTGCCGGTTCTCATGATGATCATTTTTGTCGGTATGCTGCTGGCGGCCAGCTTAAATGCCCAGCCGGCATTCGGGCGGAGGATGATGGGACAGGGCGCAGGCGCCGGCCATCAGCTCTTGAAGGATGCCCTGCAGTTGACTCCCGAACAGGAAAAGAAACTGGAAGAGTTCCGTAAGGCCCGCCTGGAGGAAGCCAGAGCCCACCAGGAAAAGATGGCCAAACTACGCCAGGAGTTCAGGAAGCTTGTGGAGGATCCCGGGGCCAATGAGAAGAAGGTCAACAGCCTGATAGACGAAATGTCGAAGCTGAGGGCCGAGCGGATGAAAGCTATGTTCAAGAACAGAAAAGAATGGGAAAAAATCCTTACTCCCGAACAGCTTAAAAAACTGGAAGAATACAGAAAAGACTTCAGGCTGCGCCGGGATCTGTTCATGGGACCAGGGGGCCGGATGGGCGTCAGAGGAAAGATGCTTATGCGCCACTGGAGGCCAATGGGCTTCTTCTGGTGGTAAGCCCACAACCGGTTGATTTAAGCAACCGAATCAGGGGGCGGCCGCGTCCGGCGCCCCCTTTTTTATTTTATTCTTTGTATGTTCCAATTTAAGACACCGGCTTGCTCTTCCAGCGCCAGTGCCGGTAGAATCAGGTGGAAGTTCTCCCGGCAGAAGCCCCGAGCATCCGGATTAATCAAACCAGGAGAAGCTCGCCGGGACCGGCAAATCACAGGGTTCCAGAAATCTTTTTTTCTGCTCTTAAATGAGCCGGCTCTGTTTTTATGTCGTCTTATTAGCGTCATAAATTTTAATTTCCGGAAGCCATTTCTCATCACCTCAGCGATGTTAGTAGGGAGTTTGTTGTCCTGTTTTCAGGACAGGATTGGATTCGACAGGACATCCGGCTTCGGCTCTCTGCCTGTCAATACTGGCACAATTATTGCACTTTAGTGGGGTGAAAGGAGAAGAAGATGAGAAAAGAAGCTTTGATTGGCCTGGCGGCCACGGTCCTTTTCTTCTTCTCAGGCGCCATTGCGGCCGATGAATCTTATTATTCCGGCTCCTTTGCCCGGTTGAGTTATGTGCAGGGTGATGTTCGGGTTGACAGGGGGCAGGAGCTGGGCATCGAGTCCGGCGAAGTCAATTTCGTCCTGACCGCCGGAGATAAATTGTTGACCGGAGACGGGCTGGCCGAGGTCGGCTTCGGTCATAACAACTACCTGCGAATCGGCAGCTATTCTCTGGCGGAGATGGTCAGACTGCCGGAGTCGGGTTATGACGACCTTTCTCTTCACCTCCACCGGGGCAGATTTTATTTCAGGGTCAGCTCGCTGCCCGGAGAAAAAAGCTTCGGCCTCCATACTCCGGATGCTTCTTTTTACCTTCTGGAAGAAGGTCTGTACCGATTCGAAATTGATGAAGAGGGGCGGACTGAAGCGGCGGTTGTGGAAGGTCGGCTGGAAGCCGCCGGGCAGGAAGAGTCCGTTGTTCTGAGCCGGGGAGATTCGGTAACGGCAGAGAATGGTTACCTGATGGATTCCGGAGGGTATCGTCTTTCCGACGACAATTTTGAGCGCTGGAATGAGAGGCGGGAGGAGCAGCTGGCCAGGGCCGTCTATGTCGCCGATTCCTATCTCCCGGAAGAGATAAGAGAGTACGAACCCGAGCTGGCCGCCCACGGCCGCTGGGTTTACGAACGTCCCTACGGTTATGTCTGGGTTCCCGTGGTTACTTACGTTGACTGGCGGCCCTATCTTTACGGGCGCTGGGTCTGGTATCCGCGCCTTGGCTGGACCTGGATTTCAGCCGAACCCTGGGGCTGGACGGTCTATCATTATGGCCGCTGGCACTGGCGTCTGGGCCTGGGCTGGTACTGGATCCCGACGGTGCACTGGGGCCCGGCCTGGGTGCACTGGTACTGGGATTCGGACATCGTCGCCTGGTGTCCGCTTGGCTACTGGAACCGGCCGGTGGTAATAATCAATAATCATTTCTATGACCGGTATGGCGACCCGTTCGTTCCGGTTCATTCCCGGTCCCTGGTGATGGTCAGGAAAAATCAGCTGCAGGCTCCTCATCATTCCAGGACGCTGCTCAGGCCTGAAGCTCTCAGAGGAGTGGACAGGATCAGGCTCCAGGCCCGTCAGCCCGAGATTAAGCCTGTGGTCGGCAACACCCTGAAAGCGCCCGGTTTGAGAACCGGGTCTTCTATGGTCAGAGAGCATAACCCGAACGGCCTGAAACGTCTTTCCGCTTCGCAGCTCAGGTCGACAGAGAAGGCCGGCTCGGGCGGTCGGCTGTCTGGGGGCCTTTCTTCCGGCCAGCTGAGAAGGGAAGGCCAGGCAGACGTCCGGCAACCTGAGAAGGCCGGGTCCATAAGAACTTATGCTCCTTCTTCTCGAAATAGTTCCGTCGGTTCCAGGTCGGGCTCCGACCGGGCCCCAACGAGAATTTCCGGTGATCATCAGCGCCAGACTGCCAGCCGCGGTGACGACTCCCGGCTGAGAATTGATGACAGCCACAGGCGACCGGTGTCCGAACAGAATCATTTCCGACAAGTAAAACCCGACCAGGATTCACGGTTGCGGACGGGAATCGAGCCCGGGCAGTCAGCGGTCAGGGAAAACCGACCGCCGGCGCGCCCGTCGGCTGAACGGCGTGGTCACATAAAGGAAAGACCGGCTTCGTCTTACCAGTCCCGTTCTCCACGTGTTCCTCCCAGGCCGGTTGATACCGAGCGGAACTCCGGGCAATCCTCTTCCTCGTCCAGGAATTCCGGTCTGAGGGAAAGCAAGCAGAGCCAGGAAGGGAAATTATCCTATAATTTGCCTTCTTTATCGCCTCCCGATGGATCATCTTCTGTCAGAAAAAGCAACCACCAACAGGAACGGCCGGCTGCCGTTTCTCCCGACGCCGGAGCTCGCTCCCGGTCTTCCGGAACTCAATCCTCTTCCGGTTCCAGCTCCCGCGCCGGTCATTCCGTCAGGAAAAAGAACGGCTGAGCTCAAGCCGGAATTTTTTTTCTTTACTTTTATCAAAATCAATGGTATAAAGATTCCTTCCTGTTGCCGCGAATGCGGACGGGCGGAAGAATACCAATAGGCTTTTAAGTCTTAGATAAAGAAATGGAGGTATTGGAGATGGTTTTCCGGAAAAATGGACTTCTGTCATTCGTTATTATTGCCAGCGTAATAATTCTGGTTTCGGCAGTGGCTTTCGGTCAGCAAACCCAGTCTCAGCCCCAGACCAAAGATTACGAGGGCACGGTAAAAGCGGCTGTGGCGCATTATCTTTATATCCCCCAGGCCCAGGGACTTGACATCTTTGTCGCCGGCAGCGTCCAGGGCGGCCTGGAAAATCTGGTCGGCAAAGAGGTCAGGGTTAAGGCCAGCCCCATAGCCGATAAACCCAACCTGATTCTGGCCGAGTCGATCGAAATCAAAGAAGGCGCCGCCTACACCAGTGTTTACACCCGGTCGGCTGAACCTGATTTTGCCGGTTATCTGAGCCCTCACGACCGCGAAGGTTATGCCGCCCTGAATATTACCAATATAAATAAGCCCGAAGAGTGGGAAGGCAAGGAAAAGGTGAAGGTTTACGGGAAGCTCCAGACATCGAAGGTTAAAGAGGGCGGCCAGGAGAAAGAAGTGACTCACATCGTCCTGACCGATAAAAAAGGCAAAGAAATCGGGCGGGTCATTGTCAACGGTCTTTCGGATTATGCCAATTTCTATCTGAAGAAGCTCAGACTGTTCGATAAGTTCTGGTTTTACCTTGAGGTCACCGACCAGGTGGACAAAAGAGTCAGAGCCAGAACCAGAGAACTTTTCTCCGGCAACGTGGTTTTCGTCGGGCTGTTTTAATTAGATTAAGGCTTCGGACTGAATTAGAGCGGGGGAGCGTTAAGCTCCCCCTTTTTTTATTAAAATCAGTCGGCGGTCCGGGGAGCTCAGATTTTTCGTATGATTTCACCGAGGCTGAAGATGGTCTCTACCGGATGACCCACAAACCGCAGGGACATGATCTCCCGGCCTTTTTGCTTCAGGGCAGCGAAATCGGCCAGAGCCTGGGCCATAAAAAGCTGCTTAAATGAACCGGCCAGGGCCGGGGAACCTGGCAGAGAGGGGATGGCCAGGTCAACCGGGTCGTCATCTATCAGGCCGAGGAATTTTCCCCGGCCGGCATCTCCCTTGAAGAGCTGTCCGGTGGAATGGAGATAGGCCGGTCCGTAGTTCCAGAGACAGGGCAAGTGGAATTTTTCCGAAAATTGCCGGGCCAGGTTGTCCAGGGCTATGTCCAGGTTGCCGCCGGGGGCCAGGAAACAGAGAAGGGCCAGGTAACCGGGCCGGAAGTTTTTATCTTCGAAATATGACTTCAGCTGTGCGGCCAGAAGCTCTCGGTCGGCGGACAGCAGACCGGATTCGGTCGAACTCGGGGTTCCGGAGGCCAGAAGTTCTCTGGTCTTTTTCTTGGTCAGTTCCACATCGGGCTGGTCGAAGGGATTTATGCCCAGAAAATAGCCGGCGACGGCAGTGGCCAGCTCCCAGAGATAAAAATGAGCGGCCAGTTCTTCCCGGGCCAAGGAAATCTGGATGACCGGCTGTCCGGACGCCTTCAGCTTTTCCAGCCTGTCCTGCCAGAAAATATCAGGCTGTGATTCGAGCTCGTAAAATATGAGCAACCTGTCCAGGCCGTAGCTGTCTTCCGAAACCGGCAAATTTTCCAGGATCGGCAGGATCCCTTTTCCTTCCTTCCCGGTGCTTTCAGCCACCAGCTGCTCCAGCCAGCGTCCGAGGCTTCTTAATGGCGACGGAAGAAGCAGAGTCAACTTATCCCGCCCGGCCCTGAACATTACTCCCAGAATGCTGCCCAGAACCAGTCCGGGATGGACCGGCTCTCCCCGGCGGAGCTGCTGATAACTGCCTGAAGCCGGTGCGAGAAATTTATCGAGGTCCAGGCCCATCAGGGCAGCCGGAAAGAGTCCGAAGGGGGACAGGGCTGAAAAACGGCCGCCGATGTCCGGGAAACCGTTGACGGTCAGGCTGAAGCCCAGCTCTCCGGCCAGCTTTTCCAGAGGAGTTCCGGGGTCGGTTATGGCCACAAAATTTTTCCCGGCCTGGGGGCCGCGAATTTCGATTTGCCGGGAGTAGAAATAATTCAAAAGGCTCAGGGTTTCGGCCGTGGTGCCGCTCTTGGATGACACCAGAAAAAGCGGCCGGCAATCCTTAGCCAGAGCAGCTTCCGCAACGGCTTGCACCGCTCCGGGACTGGTTGAATCCAGCATCAGTAGACGGGGCCAGCCCGGGCGGGAGCCGATTATCTGGCTTATAGCTTCTGGAGCCAGACTGGAGCCGCCCATTCCCAGGAGAATCAGCAGGTCGGTCCCGGCTGACCTGATTTTTTCTGCCTGATGCCTGTAATCCTGGAGCAGGCGGTTCATCCGAAGCGGACTGTCCAGCCAGCCCAGCCGGCTGGAGATTTCCCGGTCCTGTTCCTGCCAGAGGCTGTGGTCCTTTCTCAACAGTCGCCCCGAAAAATTGACCCTTTGAATTTCGTCCAGAGCGGAGCGGATGTCTTTTTGCCAGAGGTCAAGGTTGTGGGTTTCAAACTTCATACTGGAATTATACTATAAAGGCCGCATTTTTATGGCCAGCAGATTGCTTGATTTTTTCTGGCCAAAATTATATCTATTCCCCCGGAGTTCGAATTCAAGGAGGAAGACTGAAATATGTTATCAAGGAAGTGCTTTCTTCTGACGTTGACCATGCTGTTGATTTTCTTTTCTGGATTGGTAACGGCTCAGGAAAAGCCGGCGGTAAAGCCGGAAGACCTGGTCGGCGATTGGGAATTGACGGTTGAGGCCGGGGAAATGGTCATCACCCTGAAACTGACCCTGGCTCTGGAGAACGGAGTGCTGGGCGGAAAGATTTCGGAAGCCTACGGAACTTTCGCCGAGATGCCGGTGGCCGACCTCAAGGTTGAAGACTGCAGCCTGAGTTTTAATCTTACCGTGCCTTCGCCGCCGGACGGAATGACCCGGACCTGGACTTTTGAACTTCAGGCCAGCGGCGAGGATCTGAGCGGCCTGGTTTATAATAACGATGTTCAGGTTTCGGTTCCGGTCAGGGGCAAAAAGCTCAGCGGCTGACCTTTGTTTTAAGAGACCGGAGCAGGTTGTTAATTTTTTTGGCAGCTTTTATTTTAGTTTTTTGTCCGGTGCCCCGGCCTCCGGTTTATCCAGCCGGCTGAGATCCGGATGTTTGAGGTGCCAGCCGGTGGCTTCCTGGTAGGCTTTAGCCAGTCGCAGAGCCTTGCCTTCTTCAAACAGGTTGCCGATGAAAGAAATGCTCAGCGGGTGACCGCTATCGTCAAAACCGCAGGGGACCACCACCGCCGGATGTCCGGTCAGGTTGGTCAGCAGCAGGTTCGGTCCGGCCGATGGCGTCAGGTAGACATCGATGTCTTTTAAGATTCTGGCCAGGTCCTCGATTAGCAGCGTCCGGATACGATTGGCCTGCAGGTATTCGACCGCGGGAATAAAACGCGCCTGACGGAAGACGTTTGGCCAGGCGTTTCTTCCCTGTCTGACCATGAGGTCGTCCAGGTTATTCCTGGTCAGTTCGTCAAAGGCGGCCGCCGCCTCGACATTGAGGATGAAGCTTAAGATATTCGGGTTGATGGCAGGAAGTTTTATTTCCACCGGTTCCAGGCCGATCTCTTTCAGGACGTCCAGCACCGCCAGGTATTTTCCCTGGTTGTTTCTGACCCGGTCGAAAGCTTCTTTCAGATATCCGACTCTAATTTTTTTCAGGTCCAGTCGGCTGTGGTATGAAAACGGCAGGTCGTAGACCGTCCGGTCTTTTCCGTCCGGACCGGTGATGTATCTGAAAATCAGGGCCAGGTCGTCAGCGCTCCTGGCAATCGGGCCGATTTTATCCATGCTCCAGCTAAGGGCCATGGCCCCGTAGCGGCTGACCCGGCCGAAGGTGGGACGAAGGCCTGAGGTGCCGCAGCGAGTGGAAGGGGAGACAATCGAGCCCCAGGTTTCGGTGCCGATGGCGAAAGCCACCAGGCCGGCGGCGGTGGCCGAGGCTGAACCAGCCGAGGAACCGCTTGAGCCCTGCTCCAGGTCCCAGGGATTCAAGGTCTGGCCGCCGAACCAGACGTCTCCCCAGGCCAGCTCGCCCATGCTGAGCTTAGCCACCAGCACGGCCCCGGCTTCGGTCAGTTTTTCAAAGACGGTGGACTCGATATCCAGTTGCTGGTCTTTGAAAATGGGCGAACCCCAGGTAGTGGGATAACCGCGGACAGCCAGCAGGTCTTTCAGGCCATAGGGAATGCCGTGAAGGGGACCGCGGTAGAGCCCGGCCGCCAGCTCGCGGTCGGCCCGGGCGGCCTGCTGCAGCGCCAGGTCTTCGGTCAGGGTTACCAGGCAGCGCAGTTTCGGCCCGTATTTTTTTAGCCTTTCCAGATAGAGCCGGGTCAGGAACTCGGAGCCTATTCTTCTGTGTTTTATCAGCCAGGCCAGGTCGGTCACCGGATAGAAAGCCAGGTCTTCCAGATTATCGGGCAGCCGGACTTCATCCGGTTCTTCCGGGTTAAAACCGGTATCGTTCCGGAACCGGGTTAAATCAAAACCGGAAGGCAGGGGATTAAAAATAAGAGACGGTGCGATTGAGTTTTCCAGAGAAATTTCCCGCATTTCCCGGAAGTTACGCAGATTGGCTTCCAGATCGGTGAGCATCAACCTTTTTTCTTTTTGATTGAATTCCAGGCCTGATATTTTGCTGGCCGCTGAAATGTCCTGAAGAGTTATCGTCCTGCCCTTAAAATAATAGAGGGCGAGAGCACCGCCCAGGACCAGGACGAGGCTCAGCAGTAAGCCCAGCGCCGCCAAATTGACCTGTCCGGAATTTGTCTGGTTAGTCATGGCCCTCTCCTTCTTTTTTTATATGGGCTATTAAACCCCAAATTGACCGGGCCGGTCAATAATCGCCGGGAACAGGCGATGTTTCCGGGTTCATCTGGCAGGCCCGCGGCCCCGAAAAAATTGGTGAAAATGTATTGTGGCCCCCGTTTTTCCCTTGACTTATTGTGAGGCTTGATATATTTTGCCTGTTAATATATTTCTTTTTAAGAGATGCGCCCTGGATGACCAAATAGCAAGGGAAAAGGCAGTGTTGAACCCGGCCAGCAAGTTTTATCGTTTCCTGATGCTGGCTTTTATCGCCTCGCTGTCTTTTGGCAGTTATTTTGCCTATGACATAGTTTCGGCTATCGCCCCCTCGCTGATTGAAGAACTCCAGGCCGCCCGCTCGACGGTCGGGACTTTTTTTACCATGTACAGCCTGGCGGCCATTCTGGCTGTCCTGGTGGGCGGGCTTCTGGTTGATAAGCTGGGCACCAGGAAGGCCAGTCTGCTTTTCTCTCTTCTGGTGTTTATCGGAGCCGCGCTGGTCTGGAAGGCCCGGAGCATTCCGGTCTTTTTCCTGGGCCGGTTTATCTTCGGGGCTGGCTCCGAACCGCTGATCGTGGCTCAGAGCGCCATGCTGGCCCGCTGGTTCCGGAGCAAGGAACTGGCCTTTTCCTTCGGGGCCACTCTGACCGTCAGCCGGCTGGGCTCACTTTTTGCTTTTAACACCGGGGAGCTGATTTCCAGGTATTTCGGTGGCTTCCGTTACGCTCTGCTGGCCGCGGTTCTGGCCTGCGCCGTCTCTTTGCTTGGAAACCTGTTCTATATCGTGCTCGACCGGCGGGGCGAGAAAGTGCTTGACCTCAAGAAGGAAGCTGAAACCGAGAAAATCAATCTCAGGGATATAAAAGAATTCAAGCCGACCTTCTGGTACATTACCGCCCTCTGCTTTACTTTTTATTCGGCCATCTTTCCTTTTACTGCTCTGTCCACTGACTTTTTCGTGGATAAATGGGGGATAGCCAGAACGGCCGAGTCCTCGGGCGGATTTCTGGCCCAGGTGTTCAATAATTTCCTGCACCTGTTCAGCACGGCCGGCGGCATCAGCTCCATAATCATCTTCGCCTCCATGATTTTTGCCCCCTTTGCTGGCAGCCTGGTTGACCGTATCGGACGGCGGGCGACATTGATGATTTTTGGCTCCCTGATTCTCATTCCCTGCCACCTGCTGATGGGTCTGACCCGGATTTACCCGGCTTATCCGATGGTTTTTCTGGGAATTGCTTTTGTCCTGGTGCCGGCGGCTATGTGGCCCTCGGTGCCGATGGTGGTCAGGGAAGAAAGGACCGGAACCGCTTTTGGCCTGATGACGGCCATTCAGAACATCGGCCTGGGTTTATTTCCGCTGATTAACGGTTTCTTGCGTGATAAAACCCATTCCTACACCGCCTCCTCGGTCATGTTTGCCAGCCTGGGAATGGTTGGTCTGGCTTTTGCCCTGTTGCTTAAAAGGGCCGACGGGCGGGAAAGCAACATTCTGGAAAAGACCACCCGGAAATCATAATCTCAAGCCGGCTGTCGCGGAAGCCTCAACTTTTCTGATTTAAGGATGCCCCTTCCCGGTCAGGCCGGAATTCTTCCGCTTACTTCAGATATTTAATAATAGGTTTTTCTGTGTTTCCTGTCCGTTTCAAGAAAGTAGGGCCGGGATCTCAAGTCAGCCTTTTCCAGACTCCAGGAGTTTGACCAAGACCTTCCGGTTTCGGGGACCGTCAAACTCGCACAGAAAGATACCCTGCCAGGTGCCGAGCACCAGTTCTCCGTTCTCAATCAATACCGAAAGCGAACTGCCCAGCAGAGAGGTTTTAAGATGGGCGGGAGAATTGCCCTCGCTGTGGGCCCAGGGCAGGTTGTCGGGGACGATTTTTCTCAGGGCCATCAGGATATCGGCCCTGACCTCAGGGTCAGCCTGCTCGTTGATGGTCAGGCCGCAGGTGGTGTGAGGGCAGAAAATAACGGCCAGTCCGGACCTTAGCCCGGATTCCCTGACCAGCGCCTGGATCTTCCCGGTTATGTTCAAGAATTCTTCCCGGCCGGAGGTTAACAGGTTAAGCTGAAGCACTTTTTTCCCCCTGAAAAAAATTATTAAAAAAAGTTCATATTTTTCCTTGACAAAGCATTTCCGATGTATTTATATATAGTGTCGAAAGCACAAGATTTAGTATCAAGGAGCCATGAACAGCACTAAATATTGTTTTTTCAAGCTTTTTTCCTGCCTGAAAAATAATAGCATAAAAGGGGCGTCTGAAGTTAGCGCAGAAACGAAAAAATTTTAAGTTTATAGGGAGGAAGGGATGGTCAAAACCAGCAAAATCACCCGCATTAAGAAAAGGGACGGAACTATCGTTGATTTCACCCAGGACAAAATCACCAACGCCATTTACAAAGCGATGCAGTCGCAGGGAATCGACGACCTGATGGAAGCCCAGCATGTCTCGGACATAGTAGTTTTCGTTCTGGAGGAAAAATTCGGTGGTTACACCATCCCCTCGGTGGAACAGATTCAGGACATCGTGGAAATGGTTCTGATGAAGCAGGGCTACCACGAGGTGGCCAAGGCTTACATCCTCTATCGCGAAAAGCACAAAGCCATCCGCGAAGCCAGAGAAACGGGCATCAACCTGGAAAGGTTGATCAAGGATTACATCAATGACCACGACTGGAAAGTCAGGGAGAACAGCAACGAGGGAGTGGTCAGCTTCTCCGGCCTGAACGCCAGGATTTCCGGCGAAGTGCTGTCCAACTTTGCTCTGAACAACCTTTATTCGGAAAGAATAAAGAAAGCCCACCAGGAAGGTGATTTTCACATCCATGACCTTTCCTATCCGATTGTCGGTTACTGTGCCGGCTGGTCGATGGAAAATCTGCTGCGGAAGGGTTTCGGCCATGTTCCCAACCAGGTTCATTCCCATCCGGCCAAGCATCTGGAAACGGCCACCCTGCACATGGTGAATTACATCGGCACCATGCAGGCTGAATTCGCCGGAGCCCAGGCTTTTTCCAGCGTCGATACCTTCCTGGCGCCTTTTGTCAGGGCGGACGGCCTGAGCTACGACCGGGTCAAGCAGGATATCCAGAAACTTATTTTCGGCCTGAACGTCCCCTGCCGCTGGGGCTGGCAGACGCCCTTCTCCAACCTGACCTTTGACTGGACGGTTCCGGAAGACCTGAAGAATAAGAAAGTCATCGTCGGCGGAGAGGAGCTCGACTCCTGCTACGGCGATTACCAGAAAGAAATGGACATGATTAACCGGGCTTTCCTGGAGCTGATGATCGAAGGCGACCTCAAAGGTCGGGTGTTCACCTTCCCCATTCCGACCTATAATATTACCAAGGACTTTGACTGGGACCATCCCAACGCCAGACTCCTGTTTGAAGCCACCGCCAAGTACGGCATTCCTTATTTTCAGAATTATCTCGGGACCAACCTCAATCCGGGCGATATCCGGGCCATGTGCTGCCGGCTGAACCTGGATATGAGAGAGTTGAGACACCGGCCGGGCAATATGTGGGGGGCGGGCGACCAGACCGGTTCGATCGGCGTGGTCACCATCAACCTCAACCGCATCGGCTATGAATCCCGCTCCAGGCAGGAGTTCTTCGACCGGCTGAAAGAGATGATGGTCCTGGCCAAGGAATCGCTGGAAACCAAAAGGGAAGTGGTCAACAACATGCTGGAGCGGGGCCTGATGCCCTATACCAAAGTCTACCTTGGCCATTTTGAGAATCATTTTTCCACCATCGGCATCTGCGGCATGCATGAAGCCTGCATGAATTTCCTGGGCAAGGGAATCGGCACGCCCGAGGGCAAAGAATTTACGGTCGAAACCCTAAACTTCATACGCGAGGTGCTCAAGGAATTCCAGGAAGAAACCGGCCATCTCTACAACCTGGAAGCTTCTCCGGCCGAATCGACTTCTTACCGTCTGGCCCGGCTGGACCGTCAGAAGTACAAGAACATCTTTACTTCGGGAACTGAAAAACATCCCTATCTAACCAATTCCACCCAGCTCAACGTCGACGCCACAAGAGATATTTTTGAAGCTCTGAAGCATCAGCAGGACATTCAGCCGCTCTATACCGGCGGGACCATCTTCCACGCTTTTCTGCCTGAAGCCATCGACTGGCAGACCTGCCACAAACTGGTTCGGAAGATTGCCGAAACCAGGATTCCTTACTTCAGCATTACGCCCACTTTCAGCGTCTGCGATAATCACGGTTATCTCAAGGGCCAGCACCCGACCTGTCCCGAATGCGGGACGGAGACCGAGGTTTTCTCCAGGATTGTGGGTTATCTGCGACCGGTCAGGACCTGGAACAACGGCAAACAACAGGAGTTCAGCGACCGGGTAACCTATTCCAAGCTGGACTAAAAAACTTTTTACCGAATAACTCTGCGAGGAGAGGCAAAGGATGGATTATCTGGTTTTTACCCTGCCCGGATGCGCCAGGTGCGATAAGGTCAAGGACCTGCTTAAAGCCAGGGGCTTTAAGCCTGTTGAGTATGATGTTAGCACCAGGGAAGGCCGCAACAAAATCCGGGAATACATCAAAATGCTGCGTCGGGACAGCTCGGGCAGCGTCATCATCCCGACTCTGATCATCGAAGACAACGGCCAGGCCACGGCCGTGCTCAACTCGGCTGAGGAGCTGGACCTGTGGTTGAAATCAAGGGTTTAGAGAAATTCGCTTCCCGCGACTTTCCGGGGCACATCTCCTCCACGGTGTTTGTCGGTGGCTGCAATTTTCGCTGTCCGTTCTGTCATAATGCCGACCTGGTGCTCAACCCGGGCCGTCTGCCTTCCCTGGACCTGAACCTTTTTTTGAGTTACCTGGATTCCCGCCAGGGCTGGCTGGAGGGCCTGTGCCTGAGCGGCGGAGAACCGTTGCTGCATGAAGATATTGAGGTCCTGGCCAGGGTGATCAAGGCCAGGGGCTTTCTGGTCAAGGTGGACACCAACGGCTCCTTTCCCGACAGGCTTGAATACCTGATCAGCCAGGGGCTGGTGGACTGGCTGGCCATGGACATCAAAGCCCCGCTGAGGAGATATCCGGAAGTGGTCCGGGCCGAGGTTGACGCCGGGAAAATCAGCCGCAGCCTGGACCTGATTCGCCAGTCCGGCCTGCCCTATATTTTCAGGACGACGGTTGTCCCGGGCTTGCTGACCGAAGCCGACCTGCTGGAGATTGCCGACTGGCTGAACGGCTCCCGTTGTTTTCAGTTGCAGCAATTTGTCCCGCAGAATACTATAGACCCGGCTTTCCTCAAACTCGAACCATATCCGGCTCAGGAGCTCAGAAACTGGGCGGAAAAGCTGAAGCCATATTTCGGGGAAGTTATACTGGAAGGAGTTTAAATGATGAAGGTACTTATAAAAAAGATTTCGCCTGAGGCCAGAACCCCGGCCTACGGGCACCAGGGGGACGCCGGTTTTGACCTCTTTTCCTGCATTCAGCTGACCATCAATCCGGGAGAGACTGCGGCCGTGCCCACCGGTTTGCAGATGGCCATTCCATCCGGTTATGTTGGCCTCATCTGGGACAAGAGCGGAATCGCTCTGGGCGGAGTGCATCGTCTGGCCGGGGTGGTAGACTCGGGCTACAGGGGAGAGGTCAGGGTGGTGCTGACCAACCTGGGCAAACAGCCCTTTGTCATCAGGAGCGGGATGAAAATCGCTCAGATGCTCATTCAACCGGTTCAGATGGTGGACATTGTCGAGGTGGATTCGCTCGACCGAACCGCCAGGGGTGAGGGCGGCTTTGGTTCGACCGGGCTGTATTGACCCGGCTGCCGGGCGGCAAGCCCGGCCCGGATTCTGATAATCTCTTCTATGGGCAGAAGATAGAGATCCCGGCCCGAGCGGGATGCAACCGCTTTTCTCATGAACCCAGGTTTTGAAGATAACCGGCTATGACCGCTGCCAGTTAGGAGCGGCGGCATTTTTTATTGATATTTCCCCATTATGTAATTCTGGAGATGTTCAATGGTAATCTTCTGGCTGGTGATGACCGACTTGACCACGTCGCCTATGGAAATGACCCCGATCAGCTTATTTTCCTCAATCACCGGCAGGTGGCGGATTCTTTTTTCGGTCATCAGGGCCATGCATTCTTCGGCCGTGCATTCCGGGTTGACGAAGTAAATCTGGGTGGTCATGATTTCTTTGACCGGAGTTTCCAGCGAGGATTTTCCCTTCAGAACGACCTTGCGGGCGTAATCCCGTTCTGAGATCACACCCACCACCTGTCCGCCTTCCACCACGATCAGAGCGCCGATTTCCCTGTCGGCCATAATTTTCAGTGCCTCATAGACAGTGCTGTCCGGCGAGACTGTCCAGACCTGATGTCCCTTTTCCTCGAGCATTTGCTTAACCGTGATCATTCTCCCTCCTTGATAAGAAGCCTGGCTGCCGAATCGGGAGCCCGACGCTATCTATATATTAGAATCCACACCCGGTGTCAAATCAGGGTCAATCAAAATAGCCGGTCAGGTCGTCGCGATTCAGCTTTTGCTCCACGGCCACCCTGGCCACGGCCCTGGCCACGCTGCGATGCAATCCCCGGTCCAGGGCGTTGGGCACTATTTCTCCGGGAGGTGCATAATCGGCGATGGCCCGGGCTGCGGCCAGCAGCATTTCCCTGGTAATCCGGGGCACATTGGCGTCCACCGCCCCGCGGAAAATTCCGGGGAAACCCAGTACGTTATTTATAACCTTGCCGTCGGCGGCATAGGCAGCTCCGGCGGCCATGGCTTCCTCCGGTTCAATTTCCGGGTTGGGGTTGGATAGGGCCAGGATGATCTGGTCTTTTCTGACCAGGTCTTTCTTGATCAGGCCAGGAACGCCGGTGGTGGCAATGACCACCTGGCAGGAGGACATTATTTCATTAAGGTCAGCCGCCAGACCGCCAGCCTGCTGCAGGCGGGCGCTGGCCTCGGGGTTGATGTCGGCTCCCTTAACAGGTTTGTCCAGGAAAAACATCAGCATCCGGGAGAGGGCCAGCCCGGCTGCTCCCAGGCCGATGACCCCGATGCAGCTTTTCTTGAGGTCTCGCCCGGTGACTCTGGAGATGTTCATCAGGGCGGCGGTGACCACACAGGCGGTACCGTGCTGGTCGTCGTGCATGACCGGGATGTCCAACCTGGATTGAACCTGGTCTTCAATGTAAAAGCAACGGGGAGCGGAAATATCTTCAAGCTGGATGGCGCTGAAGGTCGGGGCGATGTTGACCACGGTGTCGATTATTCGGTCAGGGTCTTTGGTGTTAAGCAAAACCGGCACAGCCGACAGTCCGGTCAGGGTTTCCATCAAACTGGCTTTTCCTTCCATGACCGGCATGGCTGCCAGTGGTCCGATATCTCCCAGGCCCAGGACGGCGCTGCCGTCGGTAACGATGGCCACCAGATGCCGGATGGCGGTATAACGTCTGGCCAGAACCGGGTTATTCTTGATGAGCAGGCTGACTTCGGCCACTCCCGGGGTGTAGACTTTTCTCAGAACGCTGATGTTGTTGATTTCATACCGGGAGCGAACGGCGATTTTGCCGCCCTGGTGCATTTCCAGGACCTCATCCCGGACTTCCAGCAGTTTGGCCCGGGGATAAGCTTTGACCGCTCTGATTACCCTTTCCAGGTGGGTTTCATCGTCGACGAAAATGGTGATGTCTCTGTCCATATAGTTGGGGCCCATATGGATAATTTTGATTTCGCCCACGTAGGCCTGTTCGGCTCCGATGGCCGAGAGCAAGCCGCCGAATATCCCGGGCTTTTGCAGCAGGCGGCAACGCAAGGTTCGGACTAATTTATCTTCCCACCACATAATTTCTCTCCTTAGTTTCGGCTGGGAAATTTGATTATATAACTTTTTGCCGCCGTGCGGTATGGAGGCGGTTTAAATACTTTTGAAATTTTCGAGCCGTTCGGGGCCAGGAACATAATGTCGGGCCTTTAGCCATAAAGGAGGTTACCCGGATAATCGGGCACCCGGCCTGTGACCCGAAAGCCGGCTGGGCCGGATGACTGATCTTAATCGACGGAGGTTGTGTTCAAATCGGCCGGAAGGCTGAGGAGGGGGCGAAGAGCGTGGCTTTATGACTGGGCCTGATATGAAAAAGCGGCCAAAATGATTGGCCGGACGGTTTCATCAAACAGGTCAGGCTAACCGAAGCGGCCTTTATATATCCGGGCGCAGTCTTCTTATCAAAAGGAACTATGATCATCTCCATATATAAAAAAGGGACGACCTGAGCCACGGCCTGGTTGTAAGAACCGGTTCTTCAGTCCCGGTCCGGGGCTCAGGATTTTTGGCGGCTGAATTGATAGTAAAAAATTGGAATCACTATGAATATGAACAGGGCCGAAGCGGTTAATCCTCCCAGGGTGGCCAGGGCCAGGCTGGACCAGATTTGCCGGCGGCCGGTTTCCAGTTGAATCAGCAGCAGGGGCAGAAGCCCGAACACCGTGGTGGCCGTGGTCATGAAAACCGGCCTGATTCTTTCCCGGGTTCCCTTGACCACTGCCTCTTCCGGGCTCAGCCCGGAAATTTTCCTGGTGTGATTGAGATGGTCCACCAGGATGATGGCGTTGTTGACCACGATCCCGGCCAGGAGGATCAGACCGATGTAGGCGGATGAGTCGAATGGGTAGCCGGCGATGACAAAAGCCAGAAAGACTCCGGCCAGAGACAGGGGAACGGTCAGCATGACGATAAAGGGCTGAATGAAGGACTCGTAAAGAGAAGCCAGGATGACAAAGATGATGGCCAGGGCCGCCAGCAAGCCGAATTTCAGCTGGGCCTTTTCCTCGGTAGTCATGAAGAAGCCATATTCCATGGTGGCGGTAAAGCCGGGCGGCAGGCTGAGACTTGAAAAAACCGCCTTCCGGTAATTTTCGGCAGCCTTGTAAGGTCCCTTGAACTCCCACATAACCGTAATCTGGAATTGCTGGTTTTCGCGGTAGATGGAACCCGGGATTTCTTTTTCTTCCACTGCCAGTAAATCCCCGACCTGAAGCTGTTCACCCCCGGGAGAGACCAGCAGCGTCTCCAGCAGCCGGTTGAGCTCCTGATTTTCGGCCTCGGGAAATTTAATTTCGATGAACCTTTCTTTACCCTGGATGACGGCCTGAAGCCTGAGGCCGAAGGTGCCGCGAACCAGACTCTGCAAATGATAGAAAACATAGTTGGGGTCGAGGTTGTACCTGGCCAGGGCCTCTTCTTTGATCCTGAGGATGTACTCGGTGGAAGTGACGTCGCCCCAGTAATACTGTCCGGTGATAGACTTGATTTCTCCCACCCTGGGGTTTCTCCTGAGCCTGGTCTCCAGGTCGGCGGCGATGTCCTGCAGCTTTTTCAGGTTGTAACCGTATATTCTGATGGAGGAATCGAGGTAACGGCCGGCGCTTATCGAAGAATAATAGCCCTGGGGGTCAAACCCGTAGACGCCTATACTGACTCCGGCAAAGTTGGTGGCCAGCCGGATGAGTTCGTCCTTCAAGATGTACGGATGGGCCGACAGCTCGACCTCGGGCGGGAAGGTAATAGTAAGTAAACCCCGTTCGCTCATGACCTGGCTGTTGACCTGTTTTTCGCAGGGATAGGCCAGAGCCTTTTCTTCAAATTGCCGGACCAGATCATCAGTGGCTTCAATCCTGGTTCCGGCCGGCATGGTCAGGGAAACGTTGAGCTGGTCTCTGGAGTACCAGCGGAAAAACTCTCCTACGGTCACGTTTTTCTTAAAAAGGCGGTAGCTGCCGAAGGTAATCAGCCCGATTACCAACAGAATTTCTATCGGATGCTTCAGACTGAAGCGAAGGAATTTTTCAAAAGCAGAAAAGACCCGATTCTTCTGTTTTCCCTTCCCAGGGTGAAGCAGTCGCGGGCTGAGGGCTGGAATGAGCGAAAAGGAAACCAGTAGCGAGGTGGCCAGGGCCAGAGACATGACTATTCCCAGCGGCAGGTAGTAGATCCGCAGTCTCCCCTGGAAAAACGGAAAACAGAAGAAAACTCCCATGGTGGTCAGGGTCGAGGCCAGAACCGGAGTCAGGACCTGCCGGGCTCCCTCGACCGCAGCCTGTTTCGGCGCCAGCCCGGATTCCCTGAGCCGGAGGATGTTTTCAAACACCACAATAGAGTTGTCAACGAAAATTCCGAAACCCAGGGCCAGCGCTCCCAGGGTTAGCAGGTTCAGGGAAATCTTGAACAGATAGATAAAATTAAATGAAATGACGGCCGAAAAAATAACCGAGGACAGAATCAGGAGCGAGGGAGAGAGCCTCCTGATGATGATGAAAATCATCAGGAAAATCAGCAGGGTAATGACCGCGGCCAGAAGATAGAGATGGCGAAGGTTATCCAGGATTTCCTGGCTCTCGTCGTCCACCACCCGGAAAATAAGGTCGGGCGGCAGATTCTTCTTCACCTGTTCCAGCCGGGCTTTGGTCTGGCGGGCCACCTTCAGGGTGTTCTTGCCCTTTTCTTTGAGTACCCGGAGCATAATGGTCGGCTGGCCGTTGATCCGGTTGAGGTGGAAAATTTCGGCGTATTCCAGGCTGACCTCGGCCACATCCTTGATTCTTATCGGAACCGGGCCCTGGTGGCGGACGATCAATTCTCCGAGGTCTTTAAGGTCGGCCGGAGCCATGGCCACCCGCAGCAGGTATTCTTCCCGGTCTTTCTGGACTCTGGCCGACGGGTAAACCTGCAGGGCCTGGAGCAATAGTTGAATGATCATATAAGGATGAAGCCCCAGGTCCCTTAGCTTTTTCTGGTCCAGGGTCAGCCGGACGTTCAGGTCGGAACCCCCGCTGACTTCCACCCTGGAAACGCCGTCGACCGACCCCAGGCCGATTTCCAGTCGATCCTTGACGATTTCTCTCAGGGCCTGCAGCGGATAGTTGCCGGAGATGGTATAGGTCAGGAAAGGTCTGACCCTGAAATCATCTGGAATGTAGGGCTCCACTACCGGTTTGACGCCGTAGGGGAGCTCGGTCAGGACCCTTCCGATCGCTTCCCGGAGGGCAAGGTTGGCGAATTCCAGGTTGACCCTGGTGTCGAACTCGACGGTCAACCGGCAGGACCCGATATTGCTGGTCGAGGTTAATTTTCGGATTCCCCGGACGGCCAGAACCGCTTCTTCCAGAACGGAGGTGACCTGGGTCTGCATGACCTCGGGCGAAGTCCCCGACCAGGAGGCGGTTATGTCTACCCGCGGGAATTCCTCCTGCGGGGCCAGTTCCAGAGGGATGTGGAACAGGGAATAAAAGCCGAGCGCCAGCAGAGCCAGGTAGATCATCAGGGTGGCTACGGGTCGCTCGATAAAAAATCTCATCTTGGTTCAACCGGGACCCATTCAGGCCGTCCGTCTCCTGAGCTTTATTTCCACGAATTCATAGAGGACCGGGATCAGAATCAGGGTCAGAAACAGGGACGACAGCAAGCCGCCGATGACGGCGATGGCCAGCGGACGAAGCAGTTCAGCCCCCCGTCCCAGTCCCAGGGCCATGGGAATCAGCCCGGCCACCGTGCTCAGGGTCGACATCATGATCGGCCTCAGACGGGTGGCCGTGCCTTCGATTACCGCCCGGCGCAGGTCCAGACCCTCGCCCCGCAGTTGATTGATGTAATCTATCTCCACGATGGCATTGTTGACCACGATGCCAACCAGCACCACCACTCCAATCAGCGAGATGACATTCAGGCTCTGGCCGGTGGCCAGCAGCAATAGCACGGTTCCTACTAAACCCATCGGAACAGTAAACATTATCAGGAAAGGATGGAGCAGCGATTCAAACTGGGCGGCCATGATCATGTAAATTAGAATCACGGCCATCAGGAAGGCCAGCAGCAGCGAGCGGAAACTGGTGGCCATTTCCTCCCTCTCGCCGCCGAACAGGACGCGATATTCGGCCGGCAGGTTCAGGGACCGAATCCGGGCCTGAATGTCCGGCATTACCTGGCTGAATTTCCGGCCCCTGAGGTTGGCGGTGATAAGGATTTCTCTTTCCTGGTTTTCCCGCCTGATTTCGTTCAGCCCTTCCACCAATTCGTAGCTTATCAACTCCCGCAGCGGGATGAGCAACTGCCCATAGGGATAGAAAGAATCCAGCACCCGGTCGACTGTCTTTCTTGATTCCGGCTCCAGCCAGACTCGGACGTCGTACTTTTTCTCCATCTCCCGGTACTTGGTGGCCAGCGACCCTCTGATGGCCTGGACCAGGAAGCTGGCCAGCTCCCCCGGCGAAAGGTTGGGATACCGGGCCAGCGCTTCCCTGTTAATTTTTATCAGAAGTTGAGGTTTGCCTTTCTGCAGGTTCAGGTTGAGGTCGGTCAGCCCGGGGACGGTCTGCAATTTTCCGACCAGCTCCCGGGAAAGCTGGCGCAGAATTTCCAGGTTCTGTCCTTTGACCTTGAGCACCACCTGACCCGAGGTCAGGGCCAGGAATTCGCCCAGAGCGGTCTGTTCCCGGCTGACGGAATAAGTAAGTTCCGGGAAGCCGGACAGGTATTGCCTGGCGCCGGCCATCAGCCGGTCCAGGGCTCCCTGATTTTTGACCTCAACCGAGACCACGGCTGAATTGACCGAGACATCAGGACGGAAGGATTCGCTGCTGGAGATTATTCCCACCTGAGAAAAGACTCTCCGGCAATCGGCCTGCTGCCGGAGCCAGTCTTCTATCCGTGAAACTATATCCTCGGTCTGCTGCAGGGAGTATTCGGCTGGCGTCTTGAGGTTAAGGTTGAAACTTGAGGTTCTGATCGGCGGCATCAGTTCCCGCGGCAGGACCAGTCCCAGCACCAGGATCAGGGAGAACAGAATAACAGCCAGGTAGGAGACGGTCTTTTTGTGGTCCAGGGACCAGCTTAGAAGCAGGCTGTGACCTTCGTTGAATTTCTGGTAATTCCGGTTGAAGCCTCGAAAAATAGCCTCGAAGACAGGTTTCAGCAGTTCGGAAATCAGTCTGAATATCCGGGCCAGAATCCAGCCCGCAACTCTGAACATTGCTCCCAGCAACCAGAGCAGCAACCGGACCAGATTGTAAAGCAGGAACTTGAGACCCAGCCAGGGATAAAGCCACCAACCCCTTGAGCCGAATTCGGAGTGAATTTTACCGAAGCCAACCGGCCTGAAACCGGGAAGAAATCTTTCCGGCCAGGAAATCAATTTCTCACGCGAGGCCAGCATCGGCAGGAGGGTGACCGAGACCAGCAGGGCGGAAAGCAGGGTATAGGTCACGGTCAGGGCGGTGTCCTTGAAAAGCTGACCGGCCAGGCCTTTCACGTAGATAACCGGCAGGAAGACCACAATGGTGGTCAGAACCGAAGCGGCCACCGGGCTGATGACCTCCCTCGTACCCTGGCCGGCGGCCTCTCTGACGGTTTTGCCCAGCTGTCGATGTCTGAAAATGTTTTCCGAAACAACCACCGCCGTGTCGTCCAGCATGCCCACCCCCAGGGCCAGGCCTCCCAGCGACATCAGGTTCAGCGTCAGGTCGCGGAGAAAAAGGATGTTAAAAACTCCAATGATGGAGATGGGGATAACGGTGGCAATTATCAGGGGGGATTTCCATTCCTGGAGGAAAATCAGCAGCGTCAGGAAAGCCAGGATGGCCCCCTGGAGAATCTCTTCCCGGGTGGAATCGATAGCGCTCTGGATGTATCTGGCCTGCTCGGAAATTATTTCCAGGTTGATTTCCGGATTTTCTTTTCTGATTTGTTCTATAACCTGTCGGGCGTCCCGGCTGACTTTTACGGTGTTGGTCCCGTACTCTTTTCTGATCAGGAGTCCGATGCTGTCCCGGCCGTTCAGACGGGTGGTTCCCTCGCGTTCCTTGATGGTGTCCACCACCCGACCGATATGCTTCAGCAGGACCACTCCGCCGTCGCCGGTAAACTTGACCGGAATCTCTTCAATTTCGCTGACAGCGTTAAACTCGCCGGCGATCCTGAGGGAGTAGATGAATTTTCCCTTGCGTATGGTCCCGCCCTGCAGGCTGCGGTTGAAGCCGGCAATTTTTTGAGAGACGGTTTCAATGTTTAATCCGTAGCCGGCCATTTTTTCCGGGTCCACTTCCACCTGGATTTCTCTTTCCACCCCGCCGGTGATTTCCACCGCGGCTATTCCCTCAATCTGCTCCAGCCTGGGCTTGATCATCTCCTCGGCCAGTTCCTTGAGTTCCAGCAGGCTCCGCTCGCCCGTCAGGGCCAGGGTCATGATCGGGCTGCTCTGGGGGTCGAGCGAGATGATGACCGGCTTTTCGCATCCTTCGGGCAGGCTGTCGGCGGCCGAGTCCAGTCGCTCCCTGGTATGGAGCAGGGCAAAATCCATGTCGGTTCCCCAGGTAAATTCCAGGCTGAGGAAGGAAAATCCTTCCCTGGAGACGGATTCTACCCGGCGCAAGCCTGGAATCCGACTGACTGAAGTTTCCAGGGGAACGGTGACCAGCATTTCCACTTCTTCCGGGGCCACCCCCGGATACTGGGTGATGACCGATAGCCGCGGGTAACTGATGGAAGGCAAAAGGTCGATACTGAGATGGCTAAGGGAAACCGCCCCGAGCAGAATGATGGCGGTAAAAAACATCAGGGTGGTGACCGGACGTTCGATGGAAAATCGGGCGGGGTTCATTTGCTTCTCTCCCGCGACCGGCCGGTTATTCAATCACCCGGACCGGAGAGTCATGGGCCAGTGTCAGGTGCCCCTCAACAATAACCTGTTCACCTTCCTTTACACCGTCCAGAACTTCCACCAACTGTTCGTTTTCCTCTCCGGTCTGAATGTAACGCCACTTAGCCAGTCCGTTTTCTATCACAAACACCAACGGCCGGCCGCCCCGAACCAGGACGGCTGCCTGAGGCACCAGCAACCGGCCTGGGAAAACCTCGGAAACTATATCCGCCTCGGCGTGCATCCCTGGCTTTATCTCTCCCGAGGGGTTATCAAGATGGATGAAAACGCCGCAGGTTTTTTCCGCCGGGTTGACCAGAGGGCTGATGGCTGCGACCCGGCCCCGAAAGACCTTACCCGGATAGGCTGAAAACCGGACCTCAGCTTCCCGGCCGAGCTTGATTTTGCCGATCAGGGTCTCCAGCACCCTGGCTTCTATTTTCAACTGGCTGAGGTCGACCAGGGTGCAGATTTCCCGCCCGGCTTCGATGTTTTCTCCGGGCGCTACTTTAATCTGGGTGACCACCCCGGAAAAGGGAGCGGTGATTCTGGTCTTTTCCAACTCCATCCTGGCCCTTTTGACGTTAACCTCAGCCTGGGTTAATCCTTTGGAAGCGGCAATTATCTCGTCCCTTTTAAGCCCGCTGCCGATGAGCGCCAGTTCGTATTCGCGGCGGACACGGTCCAGCTCTTCCAGGCTCAGCCGGCCTTCGCGGTGGGCGGCCTCAGCCTGGAGAAAAACCTCCTCGGCTTTTTTCAGCTTATCCAGATCCTCACGGTTCCGGGCCAGATCAGGCTGCTGGAAAAGACGGTCCAGGAGAAGCTCCGACAGAGCTTTCAATCGTGAAGCTTCGTCCTGTTCCAGTTGCAGCCGGTAAGGGGTGTCGTCCAGCTCGGCCAGGACTTCTCCGGTCCGCACCGACCGACCTTCCTGGATGTTTAGTTTTTTCAGCACGCCTCTGACCTCGGCCTTGAGAATCACTTTTCTCTCGGTAAAGACCTCGCCGGGCGCCTTAATCCTTTTTTCCAGGTCGGCCACTCTGGCTGCGGCCACCTTAACCGGCAGAGGTGAGGCTGCAGTCTGGGTCTCTGAGGCCGGGGGCGCGGACTGAGTTTCTCCTCCGCCCCCATTCTCCGGGGCCGATTTCTTGAAAAGCAACCAGCCGCCCAGAACCAGGGCTGCGGCGACCATAAGAACAATTGCCATAACCAGAGGCTTTGACCTTTTGCTCATCTTTTCCGCCTGTATTGGATTAAATTTACATTACTTTAATACGACGTAAAAAGTCAAAAAGTTATATCACGGCAGCAGTCCGGAGGGGACGAGATCAAATTATTCGGGAAATGAGATTTTTTTGCCGAAAATAGATATAATATCGATTCTTGAATATCGTCCCGGCCGCAATGGGCCTGAAGGCTGTTAGAGCAGCCTGCATCTGTTTGGGCTTATTTTAGTTTATTATAATTGATAGGGCGGGCGGGTTGAATTGACCCGGACCTGCCCGGCAACGATATCAATCGGGAAGGTTGATCATGAATTCAGGAAAGAGAAAACCGGCGGCCGCCGGCAAGCTTTTCGGGCTGTTTTTCTTGATGGCTTCAGTTATAATCCTGGCCTCCCTTCTTCTGATAGGGTTCAGGGTTGTTCCGGCTGCTCCGTCGGCCGGAAAATCAGCCTCAGTTTCCGGAGTCGCTTTGGCCGGCATTTCTCTTCCCTTCGTGCCCAATGAGGGGCAGTGGGACAGCCGCCTCAAATTCCGGGCAGAACTGTTCACCGGGGCAATGGACATTACCGATCGGGAGTTGATATTCAGCCTGCTGACTTTCGACCGCGGGCAGGCCGGCCGAACCGTCAGGGAAACGGACTTTCAGGAAGACAACCGATCGGCTGCCCGGCTTCTGGTCTTAAAAGAGAAGTTTCTGACTGCCGGCGGGCAGGAGTTATCCCTGTCGCCGTCCGGACAGGACCCGACCGGCACCACGGTTTCTTATTTTCACGGACGGAATTCAGGCTCCTGGAAGAATAAGTTGTCTGCCTTTAATTCTCTCCGACTGGGCGAAGTTTATCCGGGAATAGAAATTGAACTCAGAGCCAGGGGCGGAAACGTGGAAAAATTTTTCTATCTGCGTCCGGGTTCCCGGGTTGAAGATATAAATATTAAGGTAGAAGGGGTGGAAGCTCTTCACCTTTCAGACCGCGGCCAGCTGGTTATGTCTTCGTCGGCCGGTCCTCTGGAAATGATAAAACCTGTCGGCTATCAGGAAATCGACGGACGGAGGGAATACGTGGATGTTGTTTATGAGCTCCGGGCCAGGGACGAATACGGGTTTAAGGTCTGCGGCTCCTACAACCCGGATTACACCCTGGTCATCGACCCGGCTCTGAGCACACTTTCCGCCGCCACTTTTCTCGGCGGGACGGGAAATGACCGGGGATACTGCATCGGCGTTAATGCCGAAGGCCAGGTCTATGTGGCCGGCTACACCGTATCCGTTTTTCAATCCGATTTTCCAACCACGACCGGAGTTATAGATACTTCCGCCAACGGCAATTATGACCTGTTCATTTCCAGGTTCAATAATTCTCTGACCGAGCTGGAAGCATCGACTTACCTGGGCGGCCTGAATGCCGATTATGTCAACGGGCTGTTCATAGACGGGCAGGGGAACATTTATCTTACTGGCATAACCTCATCCAGGGATTTCCCGGTGACTGCCGGGGCTTTCCAGACTCAATACCAGGGCGGTGAATACGATGCTTTCCTGGTCAAGATTTCTCCGGACCTGGACCTGCTGCTGGGCTCAACTTATCTCGGCGGAAGCGGGACCGATTACGGAGCCGCTCTGAGTCTGCTTCCGACCTCTGAGGTTCCAGTTGTGGTCGGGATGACCGATTCCGCCAATTTCCCGGTAACGGAAGGAACTTACAGCACAGTCCTTGAGGGTGGCCAGGATGGTTTTGTGGCCATCCTGACCGACGGATTCAACAGCCTGGTTGCGGCCACCCTGATCGGCGGCAGCGATTATGATATCATTTCGGCTGTGGTCGTGGATGGCCTGGGCCATTTCTGGCTGGCCGGGCGCACCCGGTCGGCCGATTTTCCGGTTACCGGCGGAGCCTATGACCAAACCTATAATGGCGACTATGACGGTTTTGTGCTGCACCTCAGCCCGGGGCTTGACTTTATTTATTCCTCAACCTACCTCGGCGGAAGCGGAGCTGATCATCTCTATGCTCTCGGCCTGGATGGCCAGGTGAACCCGGAAGTCTATGTTGCCGGGTACACCAGTTCAAGCGACTTCCCGGTGACCGCGGGGGCCTATGACACCACCTTTTCCGGGCTGACCGATATTTTCGTCACCAAGTTTGACCATTCCCTGAGTTCCCTGGTCGGGTCGACTTTTATAGGCGGCGTGTCCGATGACCGCTGCCGGGCTCTGGCCGTGGATGCCCTTGGAAATCCTTATATCGCCGGCTGGACCAGGTCAGTCGGGTATCCCATCACCATCAACACCTACGACCCGAGCCACAACGGCGGCTGGGATGCCGTAGTAACCAAGCTGTCGGTCAAACTGGGAGCGGTTCTGGCTTCCACCTTTCTGGGCGGGGCGGTCGATGACCTGGCCTACGGACTGTGCCTTGACGCCGCCGGCAATGTCTATGTGACCGGTTACACTCAATCCTCGACTTTTCCGGTTACTGAAGAAACATACGATAAGGAAATCAGCACCACCGACGTTTTCGTGGCCAGGTTTGCCGCTGTCGGCAGTTATCAGCTTCAGGTTAACAGGACAGGAACGGGAAGTGGGCAGGTCAGCAGCCAGGACGGCGGAATATTCTGCGGCCCGGATTGCTCCGAGCAATATGATGAGGGATATAAAGTCACCCTGACTGCCACTCCGGAGGAAGGCTCGGTTTTTGGCGGCTGGAGCGGGGACGTGACCGGCCCCGACAATCCGGTCAGCATAACCATGGACTCTGATAAGACGGTCACGGCTAAATTTGTTCCGGCTGAAGATACCTATACCCTGACTATTCTAAAATCCGGGCCCGGTAACGGCACGGTAACCAGCGAGGACGAAGAGATAGATTGCGGGGAAGTCTGTTCGGCCACCTATCCGGCCGGGACGCTGGTCAAGTTGACAGCTGCGCCGGATGAACTATCCGGTTTTGACAGCTGGCAGGGCGATATTTCCGGAACAACCAAGACCATAAGCTTCATAATGGACGGCGATAAAACAGCGGTAGCCGTTTTCGGACCCTATCCCCTGGCCGACATGACAGGGGAGTGGAGCAGCATAAAGGTTTCCCGGCTTCTGGGACGAACCATTATCCTGACCGGTTTCTTGAAGATGATCAACGACGGAGACGGAGAACTTAAAGGAAATTACAAGATTGCCTATTATCTGTCACCCGACGGTCAGAGCCTGGGCACTCTCCTGGAAACACGGAGTCTCAGTTACAATCTGGCGGCTGATTCCACCAGGATTCTGGTCTTTGTCCAATACCTGAGCCAGAACCAGAACCCCCTCGGCAAGTACCTGATAGCGGTCATGGATGTTGACAATGAAATAGAAGAGAAGAACGAAAACAACAATCTGGTGGTCTATGGGCCGATTACCGAATCGACCGGAAACGGGACCGAAGGTCAGGAACAGAAGCTGGAGTTGAAAAAACTATCTGAGGCCATAAAGAATAAACTGGGAAAATAACGCCTTATTGTGGAGGCCAGGATGAAGAAGATAAGAGCGCTGCTGGTGGCTTGCTTGGTGCTGGCGGTTGCAGCCATCGGGGCTGAGCCCCGGTTGAGTTTTTCGCTGCGGGGAAGCTATTACGTTCCCTCATCCACCACGTTTAATAAGGAGTACGTGCCGGCGGTCAACGCCAGCCTGAAACAGCTGTCGGATTTCCTGGCCGACCTGGGATTATCCGGGACCAGCCGGAAGCTGTCCGAAATCAGCGGGACTTTTTCCTTTGGGGGGGAGCTGGAATTCAAGGCCGGACCGCAATTTTTCATAGCCCTGGGAGCTGAATATATTTTCAAGAATCTCCAGACAGATTTGGCTGTCTCCGGAAACGTGGAGCAGGTGGCCATTGATGTCAATCAGCAGGGAAAAGTCGGATTGTCGAGCCTGCCGTTGCTGTTGACTATCAGGATCAACCTGCCCATCACCACCGTCCGGGTTTACCTGGGAGGCGGAGTCGGTTACTATTTCAATCGGGCGGTGATTACCGAAAGATGGCTCTGGCAGGAGAACCTGATCAAGGTTTCTGAAGGCAGCCGAAAAATTGTGGCCAGCGCTCAGAACATCTTTCCTCACGCTAACCTCGGGGCCGACCTGGCGGTCTCATCTCGCTTTTATCTCAGCGGCGATATCAGGGTGCCCTTCGGCACGATAAAGGCATTCAAAATAAAAAGCGATTCGCTCGATTCCAGTGCCATCGGCCAGAACCTGACCTTTACCAATTCAGACGGGCTGGAAACCGATTTTAAGTGGGAGCTCATCGGACCGGTCATCTCGGTCAGCCTGAAATACAAATTTTGAGGTTCGTTTTCCGGCCGGCGTTTTTCGGTCTGGCTGGCTTAAGTCCTCTCTTAAATCCGGATTTTGCCGACCGGCCCGGCCAGGGGGTGAGTCTTTCAAGCTGACTTCCCGAGCTGATCGGGGCCGTCAATCCTCCCGGAGAAAGCATTCCGTTCGGTTTTGGCCTTTTTGCAGCGTCTGGCTGATTTACATCCAGTAAAGAATTCTGTTGATTTCAGAATTTGTTTAATGGTATATAAGAACCGGAAGCGGGGCCAGAAGGATTGGCTGGCAATCGGGCTGGGTCAGAGGAGGGAAGATGCCCGTAGCAGGCAAAAAGGTTTTTTCCGGTCAGCGTTTTGAAACCACTATCGCCATCATCATCGTCCTGTTCATTGTGGCTACCAATATCCTGGTTCATTACAAGTTATACCTGCTTAATTTTTTCTTTCTGCCGGTAATCTTTTCCGGCTATTACCTGGGCCGGCGGCGGGCAGTGACCATTGCCGTCAGCTGCATTCTTCTGGAAGCCCTTTACCTGGTTTTTTCTCGACAGGTCTTTGGAATCCAGCTCGGTCTCAGCCAGGATGACCTGATTTTCCTCGTTTCCTGGGCGGTCTTCCTGATTCTGACTGCCTGGATTGTCGGGGTGCTTAGTGAAAAGCGCGAAAAAGAGGTTTTCAACCTGAAGAGGGCCCAGGCCGGGATCCTGTCCATTGTCCTCAAATACCTGGAGGTTGGCGAGGAGGGAAAATCCCAGGCCGAGCAGGTCTCGGAGCTGGCCGGGAAAATTGCGACTGTTATGGAGATCAACAAGGTCGAAGTGGAGAACATAAAATCGGCTGCCCTGCTGAGCGATATCCCGGAACTCCAGAATTGCCTGCCGCTCTTCAGCCAGACCACCCGGTACATGGAGCGGGAAAGCCTGGCCCAGCTTCAGTTGAATGACCGGGAAAAAATCATGCTGAAAACGGCCGCCCTTATCCTGACCGAGATTCAACCGCTGTTGCAGAGTTTTTATGTCCATTATCGCCAGAAGTCGGGAGAGCTGGATAAAAGCCTGAACTCGATCCCGCTGGGGGCCAGCATCATCGCCCTGGCTGAACTCTATGTGAGAATGAACCGGCAGGGCAGGGTTAAAATCGGGCCTGAAGAAATTTCTTCTCTCGAAGATTTGCAGAAACTCCGGGGCCGGTATTTTCCGGATAAGGTGGTGGAGGCTTTGCGGCTTGTTGTCTATTGAAACGGCCGGAGTTGGGCTGAGGACCCTGAGACTATGAGCCCTCGCTCGTTCAGAATTGCCGGCCTCGATTTGGCCGGTTCTCAAAATCGACCGACTGGCTTCTGCCTGATAAGAGACCGGGCGATTTTTATCGCCGTTCTTT
Organism: Candidatus Saccharicenans sp.; assembly: GCA_030017715.1. Taxonomy (GTDB): domain Bacteria; phylum Acidobacteriota; class Aminicenantia; order Aminicenantales; family Saccharicenantaceae; genus Saccharicenans. Next base: position 478,658 of record JASEIU010000001.1, read on the forward strand.
TTTCTGACCAGGAGATCAGCCAGGAGATTAGAAAGGCTGGCCCGCGGGTTGTGGCCATAGATGCCCCGTTGAGCCTGCCGCCGGGCAGGCAGCATATCGAAGACCGAAAAGGAGGTCATTTCCGAAGCTGCGACCTGGAACTGAGAAAGAGGGGTATCCGGTTTTTCCCGATAACGCTTGGTCCGATGCGCGGTCTGACGCAGAGGGGGCTGAAACTTAAATCGGAATTGAGCCGGCCGGGGCTGGAGGTGATAGAAATTTATCCGGGCGGAGCCCAGGATATCTGGGGTCTGCCTCGGGCCGGCCGGGACAGAGTCAAGCTGGCGCTCGGTCTGAAAAGGCTGTCCGAAAAGGAATTCGGGCTCAAGCTGAGCCTCGGGGCAAAGCCCTGGCTGGAAATGACGGCTGACGAGCTGGACGCAGTCACCGCCGCTCTGGTCGGCCTCCTGTATATTCAGGGGCGGGCTGAACTCTATGGAAAGGGGAAAAAGATAATAGTCATGCCGCCGGGGAACAAACCGTGATGGGGAAAGGCCAGGGGATGGGCGGCTCCGGGCACAGAAAATAATCTTCCGGAAAGAAAAAACAGACGTTCACTTCAGCGAAACCTCCCGGGTCTCTTTCCGGGCTGGCAACTGCAGCCGCTGAGAGCCTCCCCGGCTGGAAAATAAATCGCCGGGGTGTTAGATCCTGAAAAGATAGGATACCTTGAGGGTGGTGGAATGTCCCTTTTCCGTTTCCAGCAGCTCCCGGCGCTGGCTCTTCTTAAAGCTCAGCTGAATTATGCTCCCGGCGCCGAGGTAATATCCGGCCAGAAAATCGAAGCTATATTGATTCTCCCTGGTTTCGCCAAGCAGTATAGTACTCAAAAAAAGCTTATGGGTAATCTGGTAATGAAGGGAAGCTTCGTAGGTTAGTCCCTCAAACACTTCTTCTCCGGTGGCTGAGAGAAGCTGCCGGATGTAATCGGCTCCCAGGGACAGCTCGATATTGCTCCGGGGTTTTAACGAGAGGCTGCCTTCCAGGCTGAGCTGACTTCCTGGCAGGACGGCGGTGAAATCCTCGTTATAGATGCCTCTTTTCTGCCAGCCGCCTTCCAGGCTCAGTTCTTTGAGGAAACCGCCCCTTTCCCAGTCAAAATCGCAATGGAAGCCATAATTTTTCAGGAATTCTCCGTTCCAGATAAGCTCATCTTCTAAAGAACGGACCTGGTACTGACGGCGGCCGGTAAAAATTCCATAATGAAAATCAATCCGGTTGAAGAAATTCCAGAACATCATGAATTCCAATTCTTCGCTTATCCGGCGCCCGTGCGAGTCCTGGCCGAAATTGCCTGTTATATCCCAGCTCAACCTCTGAACCGCGCCCCGGTTATAACGCCAGGCGTAACCCAGCATGGCTTCCAGCGACTGGAAATCCACCCGCTCCAGGTAGCCGGCCCGCAGCCTGGCCCGGTCTTCTATCCGTTTGAAACCGGCCTGGAATTGCAGCCCGGCGTCGGGCTGGCGTTGAAATTCAATCTGATGGATACCGTTCCTGGAATTGTCTCCGGCTGAGTTGAAACAGAAAATGCTGGCCCCGCGCAAATAATAAAAGTCCCTGAAGTTGAAGCTGTAATCCAGGGCCAGGTTATGGCTGGTTGAGTCGAGCTCGTCTACTCCGGTGTAATACATCCCGATCTGGGAGTTCTTGAATATATCCCGCTTCAGGCGGACGACGCCGAATCTGGAGGAACCGTAATCGGTCTTGTTAAGGGCGCCCAGGATGCCGAAGGAATAAGCTCCGGTCTTACCCGAAATTTTGGCGGCCAGCCTGGGGTCTCTGATCCGTCGGGAATAGAAAATCCGGGTGCCGGTGGCCAGGCTGAAATACTGACTGCCCTCGGTAAAAAACGGGCGGTTTTCGCGGAGATAATTTTCATAGGGGGAGAGCTGGTAAAGAAAAGGGTCGGATTCCACCTGACTGTAGTCCGGGCTGGCGGTGACATCGAGATAGAGGTTGGGCTGGATACCGTATTTAACATCAACTCCAGCGGCCAGCTTGTCGTCTTTTTCGCCCGACCAGCGGGAAGAGCGGCCCCCGGCGTAGGGGAATATTTCCAGGTTGTGGCCGGCTTTTATTCCCCTCAAACCTCTCAATTCAGCCATCTGCTGAAGGCGCGGCAGGTCCCTTTTGACTTCGGTCCAGTAATCGGTTTCGTTGAGCCGGTGGAAATAACGACAGAAGTTTATTCCCCAGACCTGCTCGGAGGCGGTGGAGAAACGAAGCGATTTGAAAGGTATGGCTATCTCGGCCGACCAGCCGTCATCTCTAATTTTAGCCCCTGATTTCCAGATGGTCTCGACCGAATTCTTCTGGACCCCTCTGGGATTAACGGTGAAGGAAATGCTGGTCCGTCTGTCATTATAGGTATCCAGAATAATCTGGATGGAATCGTTGTTTTCGAATTCGTTTCTGGGCGTCAATTCGGCCCAGATCTTGTCCGGCTGGGAATCCTTCATCAGAAAGGCAAAATACAGGTATTTGTCATCATAACAGGCCCAGACGTAAGTATCCTCTGAAGCCGGGGCTCCGTTAACCGGATTATACTGAATGAAGCTCGAGACCGGAACCTGGTTCTGCCAGCAGACATCGTCCAGCAGGCCGTCTATCCGGGGTGGATTTTCGGTCTTTTTTATTTCCAGGACTTTAGACCTCTCCTGGGCGGAAGAAAGCCAGGTCCAGGCCCCCAGCAGCGAGGCCAGAAAAAGGAAAATTGCTGTCGTCTGCCTGAAATTATATGAACACAGCTTTATGGGCATCATTTTCCCGTTTCGACGTTGAGCCAGACATTTTCTTCCCTGTCAGGTGAATTTTGCCGAAATCATCCTGGATGGCAAATGGCATTTTTTGGGTTATTGTTCTTGGCTCACTCCAGCTTCAAAAGGTACTGGTCCAGCAGATAGGGCAGGTTAAATCGGTAACCGTAGGCTCTGAGAAACTCAATGATGGTCACAAAATCGGTTTGACCCGAGCGGTATAGTTCCAGAAGCCTCAGAAAATGCTTTCTTTCTTCGGGGGTCAGGCCGGGAGAGGCATACCCGAACATGTGATTCAGAGCATTGAGCAGGTTTGATTTTCTAATCGGCCGGCTTAAAATTTGATGGAAGACACGCCGGTAATTTTCGATTGTTTCTCCTGCGTGACCTTGGCGGTGCGCGGCCAGAATCCGACCCAGAGTTTGCAGGTCTTTCTGGCAGATGGACATCAGCAGGTACTTGGCCCGGGAATGGAAGTCAATCAGCGACTTGATATCCCGGGAGGACTGTCGGAAGAGAAAATGGAGGTTGACCCGGGCCAGAAATTCCCATCTGAGTTCCCGGTTGTTGAGTCGCCCTTCATCAATCAGTGGAAGATGGGGGCGAAGTTTCCTGACGGTGGCCGGAAAAATGCCGTCGTCCTTGCCCAGGATGATGGTGCCTTCCCGGTTGCCGAAAACCTTAGCCGTCTTAACGCCGCAACTGGGAGACTTGGCTTTTAGGATGAATCCATCGACTTCCGGCAGGCTGTTTATGGTTTTCTCCGAGTACTCAATAAGTTGTCGGGTGACATTCAGTCCTGTCTCCCGCTGAATCACTTCCATCCGGTCGCCCAGCTTGAACAGGCTTACGGTTTTACGGGGAATGCCCAGGCCGATTTCAACTTCCGGGCAGATGGTAATCAGTTCGAAATGCGGCTTGAGGGCATTGACGTTGTCGTCGCTGACGGTTCCGCCGTTATAACGGTTGAAATAGCCGTTAAGGCAGGCGCTGATGACTACCGTTGGTTTATCCATCGCTGTTAATTATACGTAAATTTCAATGATTTATAAGAATTAGCTTGATTATCGTATCAGCACGTTAAGAGTGTCGGCGTAATACCGGTCATCAGAGTGATATAAATTAAATGAGGATCTTCTCCAAATTAGCTGACAAAGTACCATATCTATTAAATGAGAGAAAATTAATAAATTCTTCTTTTTGTGATAGCCCTGCTGTTTCAATGGTGGCTGACATTATATAGATGGTCCTTACTTACGCGGAACAGGCAGAGGGGCCGGTCACGGCCCGCCCCCTCCCGTCCTCGCTCCACCCATCCCCCCGCAGAGAACCCCTTCCGCTCCGGGCGGTTCGGAGACAGGCCGGGCCACCCTTCTGCCTTTATTGCCGCCGGTCAGGGAAATAGAGAGGCTTCCTCGTTTGGTTGGAGCCGGGACTGATCAAAAGGCTGCGAAGACACTTCTTTTAATCTCTCTTTGAGGCTGTGCTTCTAAAGGCCGCTCCTGGTCCAATGAAATCTCATAGTCATTCGACCAGATATTTTTCTTTTGACCAACTAATCGGGGAATGAACCTTAGATGATAAAGCCAGTTAAATCAGTTGTTACTGCAACTGGATGTTAACAGGAGGCAAGATAAAAATTTGGTCGCCAAAAGACAGGGCTGGAGCCAATAGAGTTTACCGGAAATTTGAAAAGTTTTTAATTTAAGACCTGAAAAACTTATTCAGGAAAACTTAATCAGGTCTGAAGGCGACAGGAATGATTTCTTTTCTGACAGCTCTGCTACCAATTGGTATTGATGACCGGCAGCACTCTGGTAGCCCGCGGATTGCTCTTGATGATGTTGATCAAACCCAGCTGAAATCCTTTCTCCACCTTCCAGGCATAGTTAACCAGGCCGAGCGACAGGCCCTGCAGACTACCCGGAAGGTAGTTAAAAGAACTTATGGCCAGACCCCGGAGATTTCCTTCTCTGGATAACCTGATGGTACCACCGGCCAGAAAGATTCCGGTTAAATTTTTCCCGCCCGCGGCCAGGCCCGATATGAGTGCTCCGTTGACTTCGGGGGCCCCGGTGCCAAGCCCGGCGGCGGCCAGCCCGGTAATTCTCTTTCCGGCCCCGACTCCGATACCGGCGACAACAATTCCTTTTATTTCTTCGCCGGCTCCTGCTCCGAGACAGGCCGCTGTAAGGCCGATAAGATTTTCCCCGGCTCCGGCGCCAAGACCGGCCAGGGTCAGGCCGCTGAGGTTATTTCCGGCTCCGACTCCGCCGGCTGACAGGTTCAGTCCGGCAACATTCTCACCGGCGCCAAGACCGAGCCCGGACAGGTTCAGACCAGTCAGGTTTTTTCCCGCCCCCAATCCCAGACCGGCAATATTAATCCCGGCCGCATTCCCGCCGGCTCCGGCTCCCACCCCGCCGATATTCAGGCCATAGAGATTGGCTCCGCTCCCAGCGCCGACCAGCCCCAGGTTAAGGCCTGAGGCCGTCTTTTCGGCCGCCACGCCGAGCAGGCCGAACTGCAGACCGTTCATCCGGGCTGCCCCGGGCAGCAGGCCGAACGACAGGCCATTGACCACGGCTTCCCGGTTTTCCCCATGCGGTTTCCAGAGAGTGAGGTTGATTCCATTTATCTTCTCTATTCCCCTGTCCCGGTAATTCAACCGCAGTCCGGTAAACTTTTGTGAATTGCCAAAGCTGATTCCCCAGTGCCTGGCCGGAAGGTTAAGGCTTTGAGCGGAAAGAGCGGCTGTCAAAATCAAAAAGACCAAGGTCAACAGGATAAGAAGGCCTCCAACCCTGGATTGGTTCCGGCAAAATGTAGCGCACTGGCGTCGAAGTCTTCTTTTCTTGAGGCTAATCATTCGCTTTTCTCCCTGGTTTTAGTTTCAGTCCGGGAATCCGGCTGCGGCTGAAACCGAGAACAAAGTCAATCATAAGCTTAAAAAGTATAAAAAAACATCTCCATAATAATATACGTTTCCGCCCTTCGAAAAGTTCGGGGTGCCGAAATAGACCGAAAAAGCCGGAAATCCGGGGGACGGTGTCGGGTTGCCTGAATATCAATCCTGGCTGATGGGGCTTGAAAAAATCGCGGCGGTAGATTATAAAAGTGGAAGATCGATAATAACGAGAGACGTCCGGATGCTTGATCCACTGAAAAAGATGATCATCCGACCAAAGGTTCCGGTCATTGTTGCCCTGCTGGTCGCCTTTCTGCTCTCCGCGCCTGTTGCTGGTTTGACCGGAGGCCTGAGCCTGTGGCTTACCTGGCCCGAGGCCGAAATAAAAAACCTGGCCCGAAACTTTGAATACTGCCTGGTGGACGGTTCAAAGTACAGGTTGAAAGACGGATGGTATGAGTCCGGCTCGGGACCGGATGATTATGTCCGGGTGAAGCTGGCCGCCCTGGCTGTCGGCGACCTTATCCATGACGAGCAGCCCGAGGCTGCGGTTATTCTGGTTTCAAATTTCGGCGGCAGCGGCTCCTTTTATGAGTTAACAGTGCTGGTCAACCGGGGACAGGACCTGGAGCAGACCAATAATCTGGAGCTGGGAGACCGGGTGGAGATAAAAAGCCTGGCCATCTCCGGGGGTAAAATCAAGCTTCACCTGTTGACTCACGGACCGGAAGACCCGATGTGCTGTCCCAGCCGGAAGACGACTCTTATCTGCGGGCTGGTTTCCGGCCAACTTCAGCTTCTGGAAAAATATTGAAGGTCACGGGCCATGGCCGATTTGGCGACGGCTGACTTCGTTTTTTTTTAAGAAGGCCCGTTCAGGAGAAAAAATTGCCTTGTCCCCGGGGCGGGTTTTCTATTCTCAGCCTTCTCCTTTGAGGCAGAGGATGGAGACTCCACTCCAGGTTAAAACCGAATCTGGTCGAGCAGCCTTAAAAGCCTATTCCCAGAAGGACTGAAAAGCCGGTATTACGGGCTTTGTCGGTCGGAATGCTCGAGCCTTCCGACAGGATATTCCCCAGTCCATAATGGTAGCGGGCATCCGCAGTTATTTTGAAAAGGAGAGGAATTTTAACATCCAGGCCGATACCGCCGACGGCCGCCAGGCAGCTGCTCCTGAAATCGTCTTTTATATCTTCTTCTTCTGACTGCCCCATGAAGGTGAGCTTAGCCTTAGCTTTCTGAAGGTAGTTATAAGAGGGACCACCGAAGATATAAAGCTTTACCGGTCCGGCCGGGATAACATTCAATCTGACCAGCAGCGGTATTTCAATGTAGTCCAGCCTGACCTGGGCCTGGGCCAGGGAGGTCGGGTCGGAAGGGTCAAGCAGAGTCTGAGCTTCCAGGCCACGGCGAGAATAGAGAACTTCGGGCTGAATCCCGATTGGTCCTAAGTTGAGGCTGAGGAAAGCGCCGAAACAGTAGCCCTGAAGATACTTCTGTCCCGGCATATCAATGGCCGGGCTGAAGACGATTTTGGAATTATTCAGGCCGCCTTTAACCCCGAAGGTAATACCGGCCACGGCCGGAGAAGCAGACAGGCCTGCCAGGAGAATTATCAAAGAAACAACAATCACTTTCTTCATTGTGACCTCCTCTAAATAAATCTAATAAATTTAATCAGCCGAAGGCAAGAAAATTTTTGTTCTTGTCGGCCGGCGAATTTTTCCGCCTCTCAAATTAGTCGGAGGATAAGGGTGGGCGAGGAAAAATTCCGTTTTCAGGGGAGAAATAATGCGGTTTCTCGAGTTATTACCGGGCTGAATCTGTCCGTCAGTCTTCCGGGGTCGGCCGGGTTATCCGGTCCCGGCTCGGCCCCTGCATTCATATTTATCCGACCTGCGGTCAGTTAACAATTTTTCCCGAAATTATGAGTATCAATCCCTTATGATTGACGCTGGTTGCTCCTTCGGTAATCCTGGAGACACCCACCACTGTCCGGTCTCCGGATTTCAGGCTTAAGTTGCTGTCAATGAGGGGAAGGGGGTTGAGGGGGCTCCAGACTTTCTCTCCGGAAGGCAGCGTTGTTTCAGCTTTGACCTGGCGCAGATAAATATTTAATTTGATGCTGCCCGGCGGCGGGTCGGCTGCTGTTTCGGGTCTCAGGGTTATATCAAACTGATTATTCGGTCCGAACGAAATCACGGATTGCTTTCGGTCCATGGCCCTGACCATGGTGGTGTCCAGTATCTCGTAGCCCTTAAAGCGCAGAAGCTTCTGCAATTCTTTGATCAGGGGGTCATTTTTGAGTTCGGCATCTATGGCCCCGGCCGATTCAGAAGCTATTATCAATTGCAGGCTAAAGACCATATCCCTGGGCTTGACATCGATCTTCCTGATGACCTCCAGCATCTTTTCCAGGTTTTCCGGGTTGTCGGACAGTGTTAAAAAATTGGTCTTATCATCGGTGCTGACCCTGGTGTCGGGTCCAAAATAGGGGACCAGCAGTTTTCTTACTGTCTCGGCTTCGGCGTATTGCAGCTTGACCACCCCCTGCTTAATGACCCTGAGTTCCTGCTGTCTGGCCTGATCGGGAGTGTCAGCCGCCAGAAGCGGCTTGGGGATAACCAGACAGGCGGTTAAGAAGATTAAAATAAGAAAAAATTCTGGCCGCTTACCGTTTTTCATTCTTTACTCCTTCTAAACTAAAATTCCGGTCGAGGATCCAGACCACCTGGACCCCCGATTCCGGCAGGACGAAAGCCATTTCTATTCTGTCCGGCGGCCGGGCAGCCGGGTTTTCTGCGGCGGTTGATTTCCCGGAAAGCAATTCTTCCCGGATTTTCCCGATCTTGCCCGCCGGTCCGGCTGAAGTCTCAGCTTCGGCTAATTTTTCGGTTAGCTTCTCCGCGGCTGATTGAGTGGGTTGTCCGGCCGTCATTTCGGCCTCTGTTCCGGTTTTTTCTTGACGGTTTTCGGAGAAGGTGGCTTCCTTCACGGCGACAGCTGTTGACGGGAGTTGATGCCTGCCCTGACGAACAAGGACTCCGGTCAGAACTATCAGCGCGATTATTCCTGCGGCCAGGGCCAGGCGAAAAGCTGACTCTCTCTGGACCACGAAAACCCGGGCCGGGCGGGATTTGACAGGAGGCTCAATTGCGGAGATTCGTTTCATAAGCTTCGACCAGCTCTTTTCATCCCAGTCGGGCAAGCGGCTGCGTTCGGCCAGGTCGGCTTTTTTAATCTTCAGGAGCGCCTCTTTCAGGCTCTGGAGTTCATGCCGGCAGGCAGAGCAGCCTTCAAGATGTTTCTCTACCCTGATTTTCAGGACTGGTCTTAGGTCATCGGAAACGTAAAGAGCCAGTTTTTTTTGGATGCTTTTACATTTCATTTGCGTCCCCGTCTTCCGGACCGGATGTTTTCTGCCCGCCCAGGATCTGTCTTATCTTTTTCCGGGCAGAACTCAGGCTCACCCTGACCGAAAGGCTTGATGTCTTAAGCAGGTCGGCTGTTTTCCGGATGCTCAGTCCCTCGAGATCTCGCAGAATAAAAACCTGCCTTTCCCTGGGGCTTAGCTGGCGAAGGCAACCGTTGAGATCCAGGTTTAGGTCAGAATGCATTTCTGATGCCGGTTGTCTGGATGAACTGCTGGCGGCCCTACCCAACCCCGGGTTATCCGGGGCCTCGGCTTCGATAGAAATCCGCCCGGCTCCGGCTTCCAGTTTTTTCTTTCGCTGCCAGTCCTTAGCCAGGTTGGCGGCAATCTGGAAAAGCCAGTTGCGGAAATTCCTTTCCTGGTCGAAGCGGCCAAGATACCGGAAAGATCTTAAGAGCGTCTCCTGGGCAATGTCCATGGCCTCTTCCATATCTCCGGTCATTCTGTATGCCAGATGGAGAAGAGAGCGACGGTATGGAAGCACCAGTTCCTCAAAAGCTGAGCTCTCGCCGGACAGGGCTTTCCACACCAGCTCTTTTTCTCTTTCATCCATCTACCTATCTATACCACCGGTGACGGATAAATGTTAATAAGAAGGTAAAAGGGGCAGCGATTCTGAGCCGGGCAACAGGTGTAGAGGCATTAATAGAATCTCTAAAAGAATCTGATGACCGGGGACGATAACAGTGAAGAGATAATAAGAATGCCGGCTGGAATGACCGCCGTTTGATTTGTCAGGTCATCGCCGGCCGGGACCGGTTTGGCACAATTAATAAATATGTCTTTATCGACGGCTGATGGCGTTTGTTAAAGTTTTATATTTATGTAATATTTTCCTTCAGAGATAAGTTTGGAAAACGTGGAGAGCAAATGAATAAGGCAGCGATCAGGAGCTCAATAACATCGTTTATTTTACTTGCCGGTCTCCTGCTATCACTTCCCGAATTTTCACTCCCGCGCGATGAATCCGGGCGCCGGGTTCATCCGGCCTGTAAGCTTCTGGAAATAACCAGACCTGGCCCGTTCGTTCTGATGGCCGACGGCAGTCTGGCCATGGTGGATGACCGCGGCTTTTGCCTCAGCCGGGACCGCGGGAAAACCTGGACGGAACCGGTTTTTGTCTGCCGCGGACTCAATCCGGCTGAGCCGGCCTCTTATTATCTTCTACGGACAAAAAGTAATGTTCTTATCCTTGTCTATTTGAATTTTGAAGGGAAAAAATTCAGCTGGGACACCGAGAAAAACGAACCCGGCGACTGCCGGCTTGAAGTCTGGTCGATAAGAAGTCTTGATGGTGGCCGCACCTGGGTTGACAACCAGAGGATTCTTGAAGGTTATAATCCCAACTTCTTCGGCCTGATTCAGACTTCATCCGGCCGGGTTGTGGTGCCCCTGCAGCATCTGGTTTCCGACCCCGGCAGGCTGGTAGTCTGTTCCTTTTATTCGGATGATGACGGAAAGAGCTGGCGGCGCAGCAACTGGATTGACCTCGGCGGACACGGCCACCACGACGGTGCCTTCGAGCCGACGGTGGCCGAACTTCCAGACGGCCGGCTGTTGATGCTCATCAGGACCGGCTTTGACCGGTTCTGGCAGGCCATCTCGGATGACGGAAAGTACTGGCGGACGATTCAACCTTCATCGATAGAGGCCAGCAGCTCACCCGGTTATCTTGTGAGGCTAAGAAGCGGGCGGCTGGTTCTGGTCTGGAACAGACTCAACCCGGAAGACCGCCTCTGGCCCAAGACCAGGCCGACTCCGTTTCATTCTGAACTTCCAGCTTCCTGGCATCGCGAGGAGCTAAGTATAGCCTTTTCCGATGATGGCTTTCACTGGTCCGAGCCGGTGGTCATAGCTAAACAGCCTGGCGGACAGCTGAGCTATCCTTACGTTTTTGAACCCGAACCCGGTGTTCTCTGGGTGGTGGCCGGGTTTGCTTTTAAGAAATCCTGGGAAGACCCCTGGCCGCTTCGCCTTGAGCTTCGGGAAAAAGATTTTATTGTCGCCTCGAAAAGAAAAATAAAATAATACAGGGAGGAGGTAAGCATGAGACAGAAAATTTTCCGGTTTATTGTTTCCGGGGCTCTGATTTTTATGGTGGTCGGGCCGGCTTCAGCCCAGGTGAAAAAACCCAGAATATATATTTCTGTCGATATCGAAGGCATTGCCCATGTGGTTAACGCTCAGACCGCCGCCGGCCAGTTTGATTATGAACGCGGGCGGAGACTGATGACGGCCGAAGTCAACGCGGCCATCGAAGGTTGCCTGGCTGCCGGCGCCGGAGAGATTATAGTTTCGGATTCTCACGGCAATGCCCAGAATATCATCCCTGAGGAGCTGAATGAAAAGGCCTATCTGATCAGATCCTTTCCCCGTCCGCTCCTGCAGATGGAAGGAATTGATTCCAGCTTTGACGGAGTGATTTTTATCGGTTACCATCCCAGGGAAGGGACACCTGAAGCCAACCTGTCCCACACCATCTGGGGGACTAAATTCGGGGAAATAAAAGTCAACGGCCGGGTGGTCTCAGAAGCCCTGTTCAACGCTGCGGTGGCCGGTCATTTTGAAGTTCCGGTAATTCTGGTGTGCGGAGATCAGAATGTGGTGAAGGAAGCCAGAGAGAATTTCCCGGGAGTGGAAACAGCAATGACGAAGCAGTCGCTCGGGTTCCTTTCAGCCATGTCTCCCCATCCGAAAGTGGTTCAGGCGGAAATAAGAAAGAAAGCCGAACAGGCAGTCAGGAAAATAAAAGAAATCAAACCCTTTATGGTTCAGAAGCCGGTTCTTCTGGAAATTGCCTTCAAGAATATCTTTGATGCCGAAACCACTGCCTACCTGCCCTGGGTCAAGAGAACTGAGGGCAAGGTCATCCAGGTGGAATTCGCCGATATGCTGGAGACCAACCGTTTTATAACCGCGCTTTTTGCCATCAATAATCGCACCTGAAGAGCAGAATCAATTCTTGCCAGACAATAAATTGATTGGCCGGGCCGCAGAGGGGTAAACAGGAAGAGAAAAAGCGCTCCTGGCCTGGAGCTGAACTTTCGGGAATCGACATTGGCAAGGCCTGCCTACATCCTGACCGGGCCGGCCGTATGAATCGGAATTTGCCATCCGGCGGGTTTTGTTATAATTATCTTAAATAGTCCGGATAATCATCGCGGCAAGAAAGTAAGATGAGTATTTTTATTCTGGCTGAACTGTTGACGGTCCTGCTGGCTTCCATTCTGGTGATCGTCCTGTTCCACCGCCTGAAGATTCCGGCCGTGGTCGGCTTTCTGATTACCGGCATCCTGCTCGGACCCGGCGGACTCGGACTGGTCAAGGACCTGCGGGTGATAAATGCCCTGGCTGAAATCGGAGTGATGATGCTTCTGTTCATCATCGGGATCGAGTTTTCCATCGAGCGTCTTAAGAGAATCCAGCGCTATTTCTGGTTCGGCGGCAGCCTGCAGGTACTGTTTACCGTCGTTATTGTGGGGCTGCTATCCCGGCTGCTCGGGGCCAGGGCCGAGGAAGCCATCACCTATGGGTTCCTGGTGGCTTTAAGCTCAACGGCCGTGGTGTTGAAGTTGTTGTCTGACAGGCGCCAAATCGATTCCCCGCACGGGCAGATTTCCATGGGAATACTTATATTTCAGGACCTGGCCCTGGTTCCGATGCTGGCTCTGATACCGCTCCTGGCCAACCTAAAATCGGTATCGCTGGCAGCCCTCGGCGGCCGTTTTTCCCTTAGTCTGGCTGCCGTGGCCGCAATCTTTTTCCTGGCCAGGAACGTTATGCCGGCGGTGATCTCAGTTATCGTCAGAACCAGAATCAAAGAGATCTTCCTGTTGTCGGCACTGCTGGCCTGTTTTGGGATGGCCTATCTCACCTCCTCGCTCGGATTGTCCCTGGCGCTCGGGGCTTTTTTAGCCGGAGTGATCATCTCTGAATCGCCCTACAGCCATCAGGTGGTGTCCGACATTCTGCCTTTCAAGGATGTTTTCAACAGTCTGTTTTTTGTCTCGATCGGGATGCTGCTCGACACCCGCCTGGCCTGGAAATTAAGATGGTCAGTGCTGGCCGTGGTGGCCGGTATCGTTCTTATCAAACTGGCGGTAGTTTTCTTGACGGTAAGGTTGATGAAATTTAATTTCAGGGTGGCCCTTCTCACCGCTCTCGGGCTGGCTCAGATAGGAGAGTTCTCGTTTGTTCTCGCCGGTGTCAGCCGGGACAACGAGCTGCTGACGGGACAGATCTTCCAGGTTTTTATGGCCGCTTCAGTCCTGACCATCCTGGTTACTCCGCTGCTGATGGGAATCGGTCCCGGGCTGGCGGCTAGAATTCGGGAAACCGCCGCCCGGCCGGCTGGCCCCGAACCTGCCGGTTCTGAGAATCTATCGTTCCAGGACCACGTAATTATTGCCGGATTTGGTCTGAACGGCCGGAACCTGGCCCGGGTGCTTAAAGAGACAGGCATCTCTTATCTGATCGTCGAGATTAATCCGGAGACCTTCCGGGCGGCCTGTCAGGCGGGAGAACCGATAATTTTCGGGGATGCTTCCAGCCAGGTTATTCTGAATGAGGCCGGCCTGGCCAGGGCCCGGGCTCTGGTGGTAGCCATTTCCGACCCGGCCGGTGCCAGGCGAGCCATCAGCCTCGCCAGGAAATCGAACCCGGAAATTTTTATAGTCGTCCGGACGCGCTTCGCTTCCGAAATAGAAGAACTGTACCGTCTTGGGGCCAATGACGTCATTCCGGAAGAGTTTGAAACTTCGATCGAGATCTTCGTCCGGGTTCTGGAAAAATATCACCTGCCGCGCAATATCATCAACACCCAGGTCCAGATCATCCGGAGCGAAAGGTACGGAATCCTGAGGGGCGCCCGGTCTTCATCCCGGAGGCTCTCAGATAAAATTTATGACTATCTGGAAGCCGGGGTGGTGGAAACTTTTCTCGTCCCGAACGGCTCCTGGGTAGCCGGCCAGACTCTGGGAGCAATTGACCTCCGGGGAAGAACGGGGGTTACAGTCATAGCGCTGGTCAGGAACGAGAAGACCCACAGCGGCCCGGGGGCTGAATTCCGCCTGCAAGAGCGAGATATCCTGGTGCTGGTGGGCGACCACCGGGCCATGGATGAGGCCTTTGCTTATCTGGAAGAGGGTCGGCCGGCCTGAAAATTCGCCCTGACGACAATCCGGAAGAACTTAAGACTATCGCCGGGTTGATAATCTTAAGGTTCTGGTTTTCCAGGCTCTGAAAATCCGGGCTTCCGGAGGTGCGGGTTATGAGCCTTTATAACAAGCCTTCAAACCTGATTAACCGGGGCTCGGTTCCGCCTTTGTCTTGAAGGGATTGAAAAGACAGAAACCTATAGTTTATACTAACAATAGTCTGTTAGAGGTAGAATTTATAGGGATGCCCCTGAAAAAATCTCAAGCCGTAAAATCCATTAATAAGGATAAATCCAGGGTCAAATTTAATGCCGACACTGTGTGTCTTCTCCGTCAGCTTCAGGAAGCGGCCGACAGAGAAAACCATCTGGAAAAATTCCTGGAAGAAACGTCCCGTATTTTGAGTCAGGCATTTAAGCATGGTCGGGTGACCATCTTTCTGTATGATGAAGAGACCCGGGAATTATTTTTTCTCCGGGGCTGGATAACCGATAAGGGAGAATTTCCCGAAGGCTACAGGCAAAAAATAAATCTGGGACTAATGGGTAAAGTAGTCCGGAGCCGCAGGCCTCTGATAGTTAACGATATCTCGGAAGATAAAGATTTCCTTTCCGTCCCCGGCCTGAGGGCCGGGTCTGAAGCCTGCTTTCCGATAATTTTTAAGGGACAGATTCTCGGGGTGCTGGACATCATCGATGAGAGGAAGAAGGCTTTTGAGCCGGGCGAGATTGATTTTTTGAATTTTTTAACCCGCTTCCTGGGTTCAGCTCTGGCCGAGCGGCAGAAGGCCAGGGCCCTGACTACTCAGGCCGAAAAAACCACTTTGATACTTGACGGGATACGAGATGGCTACTATGAAGTCGACCTGAAGGGACGGTTCATTTTTATGAATGAGGCTCTGGCCGCTGCCTGGGGACGAAGCCGCCAGGAGATGCTGGGCAAAAGCTACCGGGATTTTCTGGAGGCCGATAGCATCGACCGGGTCTTTTCTATTTTCAACGAGGTTTTCAAAACCGGCAGAGCCAGGCTCGGTCTGGAGGCTCAGGTCCGGGATGTCAGGGGAGAGAGGCACATAGTAGAATTTTCTGTCTCCCTCTTGAAGAACGAAGCCGGCGAACCGTCAGGTTTTTACGGTATCGTTCACGATATTACCGACAGGGTCAGGATAGAGCAGGAACTCAGGGCTGCCAATGCTCGATTCGAATCGCTGCTCGAAGCCCTTCCTGATGTCATCTATTTCAAAGACCTGGAAGGCCGGAACCTGATTGTCAACCGGGCCATGGAGGATCTGACCGGGTTGAGCCGGGATAAAATAATTGGAAAGAAGGACGAAGAAATCTTTTCGCCCGAGCTGGCCCTTCAATGTAAACAATCGGATTTCGAGGTTCTGGAAAAGAAGAAACCCCTGAAATTTTATGAAAGCCTTATCGATAAAAACGGCCGGGAAAGATATTTTGAGAGCATCAAGTCTCCGGTCTTTGACCAGGCGGATAATCTAATTGGAATTGTGGGCATAAGCCGAAACATTACCGAACTGAAACAGGCCGAAGATAGACTTAAGGAGAGCGAAAGGAGCTTCCGGAGTGTTTTTGAAAATTCCACTCTGGGGCTGTACCGAACAACTCCCGACGGTCGCATCCTGCTGGCCAATCCAACCCTTATCAGAATGCTGGGCTATGAAAGCTTTGAAGAATTAGCAAACCGTAATCTGGAAATAGACGGCTTTGAGCCGGGTTATCCCCGAAAAATGTTTTTGGAAAGAATCAAAAGGGAGGGTGAAATCAGGGGACTGGAAGCGGCCTGGAGAAAAAAAGATGGTTCTTTTATCTATGTCAGGGAAAGCGCCCGGGCGATAAAGGACGAGACCGGGAAGATTCTTTATTTTGAGGGAACGGTCGAAGATATAACGGAAAGAAAGGAAGCCGAGCTTAAGCTGGCCGCCCAGCAGGAATTGTTTCAGACTGTTCTCGATAGCGCCGAAGACATCATCCTTATTCTGGATAAAGATTATAGAATTTTACTTTTTAATCGAGTGGCAGAAAGATATTTTGGCGTTTCTCCTGGAGAAGTTACAGGAAGAAGCATGGCTGACTTTTATCCGGCCGACGGCTGGCCGGCGGCCAGGGAGAGATTTGATAAAGTCTTTCGAGGAGAAACTATCCGGGAAGACGTTCATCTTGATTTCAGAGGCCGGAAAATGATTCTGAGCGTAACCGAGGTTCCGCTCCGCAACGAAGCCGGGGAGGTCTATGGTCTCTGCGGTATAGCCCGCGAGATTTCGCATCGGGTGCAGCTGGAAAGGGAGCTGGAGTCTTCGCTGAGAGAAAAGGAGGCCTTGCTGCGGGAAATCCATCACCGGGTTAAAAACAATATGCAGATTATCTCCAGCCTGCTCAATCTGCAGGCCTACCATGTCCAGAATCCGGAGCTGACTGTCATTCTCAAAGACTGCCAGAACCGGATCAGGTCAATGGCCATGATCCACGAACATCTTTATAAGTCAACCAACCTGGCCCGGATAGATTTTGCCAATTACCTGAACCGGCTGCTGCTTCATCTTTATAACGTTCACCGTCAGAGCCTGGAAAAGATTGAGCTGGAGACCGAGCTGCAGCCGGTAGAAATGGACATCGGAACGGCCATTCCTCTCGGTCTGCTGGCCAGCGAGTTAATTTCCAACAGTTTCAAGCATGCTTTCCCGGGCGGGCGGACTGGCCGGGTCAGAATCATTCTTCACTCCATTCCCGCTGCTGGCTTCAAGCTGGAAATAAGTGATAACGGGATCGGCCTGCCCGATGACTTCAGCTTTGAGCAAACGCGGACCTTCGGGATGCAACTGGTCGTCCTGCTGAAGGATCAGCTCGGAGCCAGACTGGAGGTGGACAGGAAGTCTGGAACCCGATTTATAATTTCTACCGCCTGAAACCGAACTGATGGCCGAGAAAGATAAAAAAGCCCCACGCTTTCCCGGCGCAGGGCTTTTTCACTGAAATTTCGAGTTGGTTCCGGCTGCCTGATCTTTTATCAGAAGGCGATTCCGACGGTGGCCGACCAGACGCCGTTCTTGACATCCGGCTGGATGCCCTCTTCGATCGCAGTCAACACCTTTTTCAGACCCAGGCTGTACCTGACGTCGATCATAAAATGACGGCCGAAATCCAGTCCGGCTCCAAAAATAGCTCCGTAGTCATTGTTTTCAAGCAGGGTCTCCTCCAGCGGAATATCCTGACCGTCAATCTGCAATTTTTCTCTGAGTTTGAAGCCCACTGAAGGCCCGGCAAAGATGGCCGGCTGAATCCCGGGAGTGGGAATTCTGATTTTCAGCAGCAGGGGAATTTCCAGGTAGTCGCCATAAAGCTTTCCGCTATATTCACCGAGCGGGTCGGCTATCTGGGAGCCCTTCATGGTGTACAGGAATTCCGGTTGAATGGTGATGATTTTCCCGATGTTGATGGCCAGGAAGACTCCGGCCACCAGCCCCACTTTGTTCTTGATGGTTCCTTCCAGGTCCTGGACATCGGCCCCGGTTAACCTGGCCGCATTGCCGCCGCCGCGAATCCCGAACTGGATACCGGCCAGGGCAGTGGTTTGACCGGCCGCCAGGCACAGAAACAGGGCAATCAGTAACGAGGTAAAAAGTTTTTTCATATAAACCTCCTTTTCAATGGTCAAAACCAAAATAAATCCAGTGGAGCCTGTCGTCCATACCCCTTAGGGGTGAATTCCCAGGCTAATTTTGGGGTCTGGAATCTATGACCGTCCATACTCCAGGCCCGTGGTCTTGGCTCAGGGCGGTCAATGGGGTAAAATAGCTTAAAATAAGATTCCCGGAGGTGTTTATGAGCGACAGGGATGTCAGGATTACCTTTGAAGGTAACCTGAAGGTGAAAGCTGAATACCGTGGCCTGAGTATCCTGACCGACCAGCCGACCTATGCCGGCGGAGACGGCTCAGCGCCCGCTCCCTTTGACCTGTTTCTGGCTTCAATTGCCACCTGCGCCGGTTATTATGTGTTGGCTTTTTGCAGACAGAGAAGCCTGCCGACCGAGGGGATTTACCTTACCATGTCAATGGAAAAAGGCCAGGCTTCAAAGATGATCGAAAAGATCAGAATAGAAATTCACCTGCCGGCTGGCTTTCCGGAAAAATACAGAGAAGCGGCGGTCAGAGCTGCCGATCAGTGCACGGTTAAAGCCCATATCCTCAAGGCTCCGGCTTTTGAAGTGCTGGCGGTTCAGGACTGAGCCCGGCTCTAATGACTTCCGGAATTCTGTCGGGAACGCCGGGAGGCAGCAGTCATTTTCCGGCTGAGAAGCTGGTCGTACTTTCTATTTCATTTTTTGCTGCGCTGTTGTTTTTGGACCATTTGTTCGGCCATAACCCGGGGGTCTTTCTGCTGCTGGCCAGCCCGGCCGTAATTCTCATTTTCTGGTGGCTTCCCCGGGGGCGAAAAAAATACGGGCCAAGTCCGGTCAGGCTCTTTGTTTGTTCGGCTCTCCCGCTGGCCGGTTATGCTTATCTGTACCGGCTGGCCGGTGCCCTGGTTCATTTTTTGAGGCGTCCCTGGCAGGATGAGCTCCTGGTCAATCTGGATAGATTAATTTTCGGCTTCAGTCCCAATCAGGCGCTGAGTGGCTTTCAGCCGGCCTGGTTGACCGAACTGATGATGATTTCCTATCTGGCCTACCTGCCGCTGGTGGTCTGGCTGGCTTATGTGCTTTTCAGGAAGCAGGGTCAGGCCGGTCTTCAAACTTACACTTTTGCTCTGGGTCTGGCCTATTTAACCTGCTTTGTCCTCTTTATTCTTATGCCGGCAGCCAGTCCGCGTTTTTATTTTGAAGGACTGGTTCCCGAGGGCGGCTGGCTTTTTCGTCGGTTGATGCATCTGGTGGAGACTTCGGCCCAGTACCGCGGCGGCTCTTTTCCCTCGGCCCATTGCGCCGCCGGCACGGTAATGCTGTATTTTGCCCTGAAGGCCGGAAAGCGGGTGGCGGCGGGGGTTGTTCCTTTGATTCTGTTGTTTTTTTTAAGCACCGTTTACGGCCAGTATCATTACGGTGTGGACGTGCTGGCCGGCGTTCTTATCGGTTTGCTGGCCATCCCGCTCTCGGTCAAGATGCTGAGCGGCCGGTTGCCGGGTCAGGAGTGAAAACTGCAAACCCGGTTATACGGTCAGCGCCGCCTGAGTAAATTTTGAGTAAAAAAAGAACCTCCTCCGGGGCGATTTACTGTCAGCAGTCAAACTGTCTTTTAATCCCTTGTTCTGTAACCCAGCCAGCGGCAGGTTGTTTTCAGACCGGCCGCCAGGCCTCGCGGCCGGTAACCCAGCTCACTCCGGGCCCTGTCTATAGAGACTTCCCAGTTCTGCAGGAACGTCCGGACCCAGTCCTCGGTGATCAGCGGATAAATCCCGAGCCTCCTGGCCTTCCAGCTTTCCAGCCGGGCCAGGGCCAGGGCCGTGGCGGGCTTTATCATCAAACGGAACGCCCGGCGGCCGGAAAGCGCGGCCAGCAAGTCGTAAAATCCGGAAAGAGAAATATTCTCATCGCCCAGAAAATAAGCCTGACCTGGCCGTCCTCGCGACATCAGCAATTTTAACCCCCTGACCACGTCAGCCACATAGACGTAGTTGCCCCTTTCCTGACCGCGATTTAAGAGCAAACACAGTCGGAACTTCAGATAGTAATTGATCAGCCTGGTAACCGAATTGGCTTCTGATATCAGACCCGGGCCATAAACTCTGGTCGGCCGGGCGATAACTATTTCCAGGCCGCTTCCCAGATAGTCCGGAATGATTTTTTCCGATAGGGCTTTACTGGCTTCGTAGGCGGTGAGGTAAGGGATGTGGTCGCGGTTTCTGTCTTCGGTCACCGGGCCAGAGTCTGAGGGGCCGCTGACCACGGAAGAGCTGACGTAAACCACCCTTTCCAGGCCTGCGGCCAGGGCTGCTTCCAGGACATTACGAAAACCTTCCACGTTTATTTTGTAGAACGACCTCCCGTCCGGGGCCCAGTTTCTGGCCTGGGCGGCCAGGTGGTAAAGCTGGCGGCAGCCGGCCAGGGCTTTTTTCAGGCTGGCCGGATCCAATAAATCAGCCTGAACTGCTTCTATCGGAAGCCTGGCCCAGCCTGGCGGCTTCTGGGTAGTCCTGACCAGGAGGCGAAGCTTTTCTCCGTCGCGAAGCAGACTCCAGACCAGATTCTGTCCGATAAAGCCGGTGCCTCCAGTTATGGCGGTAATCATTATTTCTGCCTATCTCTGAATCTTTACGGATTATAGATTTAATTCCACCCGGCGGCAACTTCCGGTGGACGCCGGGCGGCGGTTTGTGGATAATCAGGAATGAAGCCATTACCAACCGGAGGTTTAACATGAAAGCCAATAAAATCTTTAGCGTTCTGGTTTTTGGTCTGCTGCTTTTTTCGCTGCCGGGTCTGGCTCAGGAAAAGTTTTCCGGAAGTTCGCTCCTGAACGACCTGGCTCGCCTGAAAAATTATCAGCGACTGAGGATTTCCAGCTATGACCGGAGCGGTAAGAATTCCGATTCTCTCAAGATTATGCCCGGAGAAACCGCCGAACTGGCCAGGATCGAAGGGGCCGGCATCATTACCCACATCTGGGTCACCGTTTCCTGTCCCGACCCGATGATTAGACGCAATGCGGTTCTGCGCATGTACTGGGACGGCGAGAAGAACCCGAGCGTCGAATGCCCGCTGGGGGATTTCTTCGGTCAGGGCTGGGGTGAGAAGTACAACTTTGTCAGCCTGCCGCTGGCTGTATCTCCGGGCAACGGCAACGGCCTCAACAGCTATTTCCCCATGCCCTTCAGTAACGGAGCTCTGATTACCCTGGAAAATCAGTCGGAGCAGCCCATCAACGCTTTCTATTACTATATCGATTACGAGAAATACAGGACCCTTCCGGCTGACCTGGGACGCTTTCACGCTTTCTGGAACCGGGAACTGACCGACCCCGGAGCCGACGGCGAAAATGAGTGGTCGGTTCTCGGGCCACAATTGCCCAACCTGGACGGAGCCGGAAATTATGTCATCGCCGACATCGAGGGCAAGGGCCAGTTTGTGGGCATCAATTACTATGTCGACAATCCTTCTCCCATGTGGTACGGCGAGGGCGACGACATGTTCTTCATCGACGGGGAGAAATGGCCGCCGTCGCTTCACGGAACAGGAACCGAAGATTTTTTCAATTCGTCCTGGAGCCCGAAAGAGATTTACCAGCATCCGTTTTTTGGCTATGCCCGGGTCAACCACGAAACCGGCTGGCTGGGCCGAACCCACTGCTACCGCTTCTTCTTAGAGTCGCCCATCACCTTTGAAAAATCACTCCGGGCCACCATTGAACACGGGCACAATAACTGCCTGGTTCTGGACCTGGTAACCGTGGCCTACTGGTACCAGAAGGAACCGCACAAGCCCTTTCCGGCCCTGAGGCCAAAGCAGGAGAGACAGAATATGCCGCCGGTCGGGGTGGTGGAGATTCATCGCTGGCGGGAAGCCTGGCGCCAGTCGCAGGGCGGCGGCAAACTCTGGGGCAACGAAAGAAAGGAAGAAAAGAAATAATCGGCAAAAGACCGGTGCCTTCCCGGCGAGGTGCCGGCTCAGGCCCTGGTCTGGTTTTCTGACCTGTCTCCCCGGTTAACCAGGAAGCGGTCGGCTCTTTTTCTGTTGCCGGCGACCCTGATGGCGGCCGGCAACAGCCTGATGTGCACCGAGTCCATTGAACCCAGATACTCGCCGTTGTACTGGACTTCAAGGGCTTTCCCCTTGATGACCACTTCTCTGGCTTTGAAGTGCCTTAGCTTTCTTTGCACCCAGCCGAAATAGATAAAGGGAAACAGGAATATATAGATCAGAGGCGGCATTTCGAAAAGAATAATATCCAGGTAGCCGTCGTCCAGCTTGGCCTGGGGTGCTACCAGCCAGCTGTAACCGAAATAGTTGCTGTTTCCGATCACACAGTCGAGGCAATTGCTGGTTAAGGTCAGATGCTCATACTGTCGGCCTTCCTGGTCGACTGCCCCCCGCATCTCCAGGATGTTCTTTTTTCTCCTGTAAAAAAGCAATTTGCGCGCGGCCAGTAGATGGCCGAACAGACCCGGGACAGAATGTCGTAGTTTTTCTCCGGTGACCGCGGCCGTGGAACCGACGCTGGCGAAGGCCGCCACCCGGTCTTCTATCCGCAGCAGGTCGATGGGGAAAATATCGCCCTGGAGGATATATTTAATAGCCTTGAAGGGATTGCGGGGGATACCCAGAGATTTGCGGAAAGCGTTGCCGCTGCCGAAAGGGATGACCCCGAAGACCATCCGGTCCTGCCGGCCTGATTCAAAAATTCCCTGCAGGACGTCGGCTATGGTTCCGTCTCCGCCGACAGCCACCACCAGGTCGGCTGAGGGACAGATTGACCTGGTCATTTCGACCGTTTCTGCTTTGGTTCTCGGAGTATCAAGACAACTTCCGGGCAGCTTTTTGACCAGTTCGGCCCGAAGTTTTCGTCGCCTTTTCCAGCGTTTATTGGCGGCCAGGGGATTGATAAGGCAAACTATCTTTCTATCGCTGCTGTTTTCCATCACCTTATTATTAGCCCGAAAATTTCTAAGGAAACGGTCTTATTTATATCACGGGCACCGGGAACTGTCAAAGGGAGAGCGGGGCCGGGGAGCGTCGAAAAGGCCATTGCCGTCAACGTCAATGAAAACCGGATTGGTAATGGCATAGGGAAGGACGGCTTCTTCTGGCTGGCCGTTTCTGGCCGGCTGCTGCACCACGGGATAAAGCGAGTGCGTTCCGATAACTTCCACCGCCAGGTAGGCGTCGGCGGCAAGTTCAAGGTCCACTTTTTTGTTGAATTTCTCCGTTTGGCCGGCTATGGTTTCAACCGGAAAGACTATTTTCCTCTCTCCGTTGATGATAATTCTGACCTCACTGACCTCAATCCAGGGTGCCGACTGAACCCGAATTCTGGCTCTGACCTTTCCGTCGTGGTCTGTGAGCCGGTCTCCCGGCCGAAACTTGCTGTTAACCGAAAATTCTATCAGCGGGCCGTTGGTGACGAATGACTGCCCCTTCTTCAGAGCTGAAGCCAGGTCTTCCCAGCTCAGGTTCTGGAGTTTTTTCGGGCAGCGAACGACAACCCGTGAATATCCGGGCTCGCCGCCGGCTGCCCCATGAGAGTCGGAGGAGCCGACTGCCGGGAAATAAAATCCCTTATTCAACAGGTTGAGCCAGTCGGTGATGGCCTGGTCATTGCCCCGGTGAAAATGGGCTCCGTTCATGATTTCCATCAGGTCAAAGCCCAGTTCCAGGTCGTCACGGGCCGAGTCGGCTGTGTTCTTGTCGAGGCCGATGTTTTCGAAATAGCCCAGGTTTCCGGCCCGGGGATGGTTGAGCTGCAGCAGGGAAGCCGGATTTTTCTGGCGGCAGGCCTTGAACAGGTCCCGGACCTTTTCAAAGATTGGAATGATGGCTCCCCTGGTTTTTTCCCCGGGCTGGATGGCTACCGGGTAATTGTTGAAGTGAAGATAACTATTCAGCGGTGTCACCTCGACACCGGAAAAAACCCGAAGGTAAGTCTCGAGTCCGAGGCGATTCAACTCGGGCTGATAATCGGTGACATAATTGTGGTCGGTAGCTATAGCCACATCCAGATTTTCAGCCACTATCGACCTGAGTCTATCCGGCAGACTCAGGCTTCCGTCGGAATTGATGGTGTGAAGATGGGGATCAACTGAAATATAGCCCTTGAGATTAACCGCTTTTTCCAGCCTGAAGGTCAGCTCGAGGCTCTGGCCCGAGAGAACCTCCACCACCTGACGGTCGGTGGTATAAAGCGGACCGTAGGAAGCGCTCAGCAGATAGCGGCCGGAAGCCAGCTCAATTTCCAGAGGCTGGGGATGAGCATAAACCGAGTTCTTGAATCTTTCCCAGCTTCGGCCGCTTAGAACCGGGTTCTCGGGGGCAAAATAGGGGGTTCTGGTTCCTTCCAGGCCAAAGACCGAAATTTTCCCCGGGAGAGGCTTCCCTTTCCGGTCAGTCAGGTTTATCTTCAGTCGACCTCTATCCGGACAGGTCAACTCGAACCGGTTGTCGGTCGACCTGCTCACCCGGACGACCTTTTCTATGACTGCCGGAAAGAAGTGAGCTCTGAAGCGGTAGGTGCCTTCTGGCAGGAGAATTCTTATCGTTTCCTGGCCACGGCAATAGTTCCTGAAAAAAACCGAAGAGGACAGGACCTCTTCCGCTACCACTTCGGCCTGAGCCTGCGGACCGTTTTTCAGGCTGATTTCCACCGGCACCGCCTCTTTTTTTAACAGGCCGTAGATTGTCGACAGCAGCTCGGAGACATCCTTTCTGACCAGGAGGACATAGTTAAACTCGACCGTCTGCCCCGGAAGAAGTTGCTCGGGCAGGTCGGCCGGCCGGCTGCCCAGGTTTATCCAGCCCAGGTACAGAGACTGTTTCTGATAAACCCTGAAATTGAGGTCGGGGAAGTAATCCCGATTATAGGGATTAAAATGATAGGAATGCAGGGCATTAAAATAAAGAGAAAGCGACAGCCGGTCTATCGGCTTCTGTCCGATGTTACGAAAAGCGCTTTTGATGGAAACCTGCCCTTTTTCCGGGGGAATGGTATAGACGGTATTTATGACGGCCCTTTCATGGCCGCGGCCCTCGAAATCGGCTTTCAGCTCAAGCCTCAGCGGGGAGTTTCTGGTTCTGGGGGCAATTGTCCTGACCACCGTATAACCAGGATAATAATAGTCAAGGCCTATTTTGACCTGAATCGGGCCGGCGACTATTTTATTGCCGGCCGGCGAGCCAGCCGGGACCAGAGCCAGCAGGGCTCCCTGGCCGTCAGGCTGCGGATAATAATTTATTTCGGCCAGGTCCCGGGGTCCGGCCGCAACCAGGTATAAGTATTGGCCATCGTTAATCAGGTAATCCCCGGGAAGGGCCAGGGAAGATAGTTGGCCGGGAAGTTCTTCCGGCCGGCTGACTTTTTTAAGGTCAACGGCCGCTTTCAGGCTGACAGACGGCCATACCAAAATAAGGATGGACAAGACCAGAATCGCTGTTTTTTTTTGCCTTTTCATTACTGCCTCCATTAAGACCTCTTGAATCTTAACAAAAAACAGTCTCACTCCTAAATTTATTTTTATTCAGGAAATGATAAAATTAAACCGCCATGTTAAAGCTGCCGGAAAAAATCATCAGAGTCAAAGACAGGAAATTCCTGTTCCGGGTGGAGGACAGCCATCTCGCCGCTGATTATAAAAAATACGAAGACCTCCGCCAGGCCGTCTGGCAATTTGAGGAAGACCATATGGCCGGAACCAGGAATCTGCTCTGCGAGAATTTTTTGCACGAGGGGGGCAGCCTGTTCCTGGGCGTCTTCGAGGAAGCTGAAGACGGTCAGTTTTTACTGGACGGGCAACACCTGGCCGGCTTCAGTTACGGCTTTGTGGGTCTCAAGGATAAGTCCCTGGGATTTGACTGTCCTTCCAACCTCTGGTTCTATTCTCAGTTTCTGGGAGTCAGGCCGGACTGCCTGAATTACGGCCTGGGAATTCTGATTAAAGAATTCCAGCGAGAGGTTTTGCTTCAAGTGCTGCACCTGGAGACGGTGGTCTGCACCTACGACCCCCTGACTGCGGTCAATGCTTACCGTAATATCCGCCATTTCGGCATGAAGGTTGTGGAATACCGGGTGGCCCCTTATGGAGAATACGGAGGCCGGCTCAACCGCCGGGATGTCCCATCGGACCGGTTTTTCATGTCCTGGAACTTAAAAGAAGATTTCCGCCCCCCGGTCTCTGACCTGGAGGTCGAAAATTACCTTAACAGCTGGCCCCGGGCTATCCGGGTGGAACACCGGCAGCTGGAGACAGAAAAAGGCCGGGCCCTCCTGGAAGTGGCCGGGGGGCCGGTTCTGGACCTGGCAGGAGAATATGTGCTGATTCCGATTCCGGCCGATTTCTACTTGATGTTAAACCTGACTGATGTCAACGATCCCGATATTCGCCGGATACCGGTCAGCTGGCGTCTCCAGACCAGAGAAGTCTTCCGGCATTATTTCGGTCGGGGCTACCGGGTGGTTGATTTCCTGAAATCTGAAGCCGGTCCGAAGAGAGGTTGTTATCTATTGCAGGCCGCGCGCTGACTTCAAAAAAAAAAGTGGCGCCGGGACCGGGCTTTGATATAATCTGCTTCTTTAAGCCAGGCCATCAGTCACGGCCTGAACCTGGAAATTGACGGATAAAATTGAGCGGGGCCGGCATGAGGCCTAAGGAAAGGATGACCATGCACATCAGGAAGTCGCAAAAAATTAAATTTATGTGGCTGGCGGCGGGAATTTTCTGGTTCTCTTTGTTACCGGCCTGCCGCCGGGGCGGCGTAGAAGTTTCTCCGCAGGACCTTGAGTTCAGGGCTCGAGAAATTCACAAGAAAATGGTCACGGTTGACACTCATTGCGACACGGCCATGATGCTGCTCGGTGGCAACTGGAATCCTGCCGACCGGCATGACCCGGAGGCCCCGGGCAGCGGTAAGATTGACCTGCCCCGGATGAAAGAGGGCGGGCTGGACGCCGAATTTTTTGCCGCTTTTGTCAGCCAGGGACCACGAACCGAAGAAGGCTATGCCCGGGCCAGGAAGAGGACTGAAGAGCTTATCCGGGCGGTAAAAAAGATGGTTGCGGACAATAGCTCAGTGATCGGTCTGGCTCTGAGCCCGGAAGATGCCTACAGCTTGAAAAAACAGGGCCGACTGGCGGCCTTCCTGGGAATAGAAAACGGCTACGCCATTGGCCGGGACCTGGGGCTGGTCAAGTATTTCTATGACCTCGGGGTTCGTTACATAACGCTCTGTCACTCTGCCGATAATGATATCTGCGATTCTTCGACCGACCGGGCAGAACCGGAAGATAAAGGCTTGAGCGACTTCGGCCGGCAGGTAGTTCGGGAGTGCAACCGGGTGGGAATGATCGTGGATGTTTCCCATGCCTCCGACCGGAGCTTCTTTGATGTTCTGCAAGAAAGCCAGGCTCCGGTGATAGCCTCCCATTCCTGCGCCCGGGCCGTCTGCGACCACCCCCGGAACCTGACCGATGATATGATAAGGGCTCTGGCTGCAAGGGGAGGTGTGGTTCAGATTTGTTTCCTTTCTGCCTATGTCAAGAAACCGCGGCCGAATCCGGAGAGGGATAAAGCCCTGACCGAGTTCCGGGCCAGATACGGAAACTGGCGCAACATTCAGGATGAGGAACAGCGTCGGAAGATTATGGAAGAGATGCAGGAGATCAACCGGCGTTACCCGGCCGACCAGGCCACGGTCCAGGACCTGGTCGACCATATTGACCATGTGGTCAAGCTGGTGGGCGTGGATTATGTCGGCCTTGGGACGGATTTTGACGGTGGCGGCGGAGTTATCGGCTGCAACGACGTCAGTCAGATGATAAATGTTACCGTTGAGCTGCTGCGCCGGGGATACAGCCAGAAAGATATCGAAAAAATCTGGGGAAAGAATTTCTTCCGGGTTTTTAATGAGGTCAGGAAGGTGGCCGGGAAATCGGCCAGACCCTGAAGCCGGAGGGTAAAGGCGAGAAGCTTCCGGGCGGAACTTCAGGCCGATGGCGGTCGCGGGGCGGTTCCCTGGATGGATCTAAATTGAGTTGATTTAAGACAATAATTTAAGGATTGAAACGCGGCCTGAGTTTTCGCAGGTCCAATACCCGGGGATTTAGACGGCCGGGGAGCCGGGCCGAATGATGCCAGGCGCGGCGTTTCAGAACTCTCTTCCCGATCCGGTTCTCTTCCGTAAGCTGGGCCTTTTCCCGGTTCCGGATGATTTTATGAGAAGTTTAAGCTATTATTAAGAGGCGATGGAAGGTTCTGTCGGGACTCGCGGGCGATGGACAGGCCCGGCCGTTATAATTTTCCTGGCGACCACTCTGGTCCTGGGCGCGGTCCTTTCGGCATCTGTCCAGGAGGAAACACCCAGGCCAAAACCGGGTGGGGAACTGCGAGTCAGGCCGTTTGGTTCAGGTTTGAATACCGACCTGGACCCAGCTGGAAACGGCTATTCTCTGGTGGTTGGAAACCTTTATGAAGGTCTGGTGAGGCTGGACCAGAACCTGAACATTATTCCCGGTCTGGCTGATTACTGGTCGGTTTCCGAAAACGGCAAGAAAGTTACCTTCTATCTGAGAAAGAATGCCTTTTTCCATAACGGTCAGGCGGTGACCGCGGCCGATGTTAAGTTTTCCTTTGAGAGATTATTCCGGCTGAAGAGCCAGCCCGTTTTTTACGAGTTTGCCTCCAGAATAGAGGGGGGAGAGGAATTCTGGGAGGGACTCGCACCGGAAGTCAGCGGGCTCAGGATAGCAGAGGATAAAACCCTGGAAATTTACTGGCTGCAGCCTTCAATTACCAATTTTTATTTCCTTGCGGCCGGATTTGCCGGGGTCCTTCCGGCCGGACCGGTTCAGTCGCAGAAAAAGAGATTTTTTGAGAAGCCAGTCGGGTCCGGACCTTTTAAGTTTGATTACTGGCTCCGCAACAGGAGGCTGGATGTTATCGGCATCAGGCTGGTCAGAAACGAGAATTATTTTGCCAGGAAACCCTTTCTGGAAGCGGTCGAGGTCAGCCCATTTTTTCAGCTGGAAGATTTTTTCCAGAATGAGATTCAGGTGATTCCTTATCTGACGTTCAGGATATCAAGGGACAGATACCAGGTTCTGGAAAGCAATCTGCTCCAGCTCGATTACCTTTTTTTCAGCTGTCATCTACCGCCTTTTGACCGACCGGAAGTTCGCCGGGCCCTGGAGGCTTTTCTGGAAAAGAGACAGCTGGCCGGGCTGGCTTCGACCTCGGCCAATTTTTGCCAGGTGATGGACAGCTTTATTCCGCCTTTTCTTCCGGGATTTGTGCCGGAAGGCGCCGGGCGGGAGCAAAACCTGAGCCAGGTATTGAAAGTTCTGGAAGAGGCCGGACTCGGCCGGATGGATAAACCGCTGGTGGTCCATGCCTTTTTCCAGATGACCAACAAAGACCTCATACCGAATATCTACGGGTTTTTGAGAGAAGAGCTGAAAGCGGCCGGAATCAAACTGGAGCTAAAAACGGGGCCTTCGGTTGAAGAGCTGGCCCGGGACAACACTCCTTATATTTTTTACCTGCAATGGAGCCCCGACCTGCCCGACCCAGAGTTTATTCTTTGGCCGCTTTTCCATTCCGCCGGTTCTCTGAACCGAGACCTGTTCCACTATAAAAGCTCGAAGATTGATGAGCTGCTGGAACTCCAGAGGAACGGCTTGAGTTTTGAACGCAGGATTAACCTGTTCAGGGAAATTGAGAAGATTCTGCGGGTTGACAGTCCGGGCCTGCCGCTTTTTTTCCATAAACAGAGGCTGGCTTACCAGCCTTACCTTAAAAACTTAAAGGCTCAGCCCCAGGACCTGCTCTGTCTTAATCTCCGGGATGCCTGGATCGACCGATGATCAGAATTCACAGACCGAGAATCTCCATCAGCGTCCAGCTGGTTTTCTGGACCTCGGTTATCATCCTGCTGTTGATGTTCGGAGTCCTGTACATCATTCAGACCAGGGAAGTTAAAGCCATCTACCAGGAAAAAAGAGAACGCGGCCTGGTGATGGTCAGGTATATTTCCGAGATGAACCTCAGGAGCCTGGTGCTGGGGGACCTGGAATCCATAGACGAAAACATTTCCGGGTTGATCAGGGAAGACCTGGCCTATGTTATTTTCTATGATGCCAACAGCAAGCCGGTAGTGGTCAGCGAAAGCATTGCCGACAACTCCGAGGTCATAAACCAGACCAGCTGTGCGGGGGAGGTCTCTCCAGGCGACGTGTTTTATAAAACTATCTGGCTGGGCGGCACCCGCAGCCTTCAGGAAGTGATGGAAGTGGAGGTGCCGGTTTTTCTTCCCGGTTCGGAGAAGAAATGGGGCTCGGTCAAAATCGGATTAAAACTGGAAGACGTTTTCCGGAGGGTTCAGAGAACCAGACTGGTTCTGATGGGATTCGGCCTGGCCGCCTTTCTGCTAACGGTTCTTGGCGCCAATTTGCTGGCCAGAAAGATTACCCGGCCGATCAAAAACCTGGTCGAGGGCACCCGGCGCCTGTCCCGAGGAGATTTCAGCTACCGGACACCGGTTATCTCCGGCGATGAAATCGGCGACCTGACCCGCAGTTTCAACCACATGGCCGAGGAGTTGCAGCGCGCCCGGGAGCAGATGGAAGAAGCCAATCGGAGATTACTCCAGGCCGAGAAACTGGCCTCCATCGGCCGGCTGTCAGCCACCATTGCCCATGAAATTCGCAATCCCCTGACCTCGGTTAAACTGAACATCCAGAAGCTGGCGGAAATATCTTCTCTTGATGAACTGGAAAGAGAACATCTGGCCATCGCCCAGGCCGGGATCGAGCAGATTGAGAAGTTCATCAAAGAGTTGCTTAGTTATACCCGGGCTTCCAGCCTGCAGAAGGAGTATTTTTCGCTGGCCGAAGTTCTGGACGAATCTCTGAAAATGCTGCAGTCTTCGCTAAGCCAAAAGGACGTCAGGCTGGAAAAGCGCTATCAGCAGGGCCTTCCCCCGGCTTACGTCGACGCTGACCGGCTGCGCCAGGTTTTCCTGAATGTCCTGCGCAACGCTTATGAAGCTGTTGATCCGGGAGGCAGGATAGAAATTTCTCTCCGCCTGAACCGGGACGAGGAACGTCCCTGCTTCGAGGTCCGGGTCAGCGACGACGGCTGCGGCATTCCAGAAAAAGACTGGGAAAATATCTTTGAACCGTTCTTCACCACCAAGAGTTCCGGGGCCGGACTGGGGCTGGCCAATGCCCGCCGGATTCTGGATCAGCACGGGGGCTCCATCCGGGTGGTTAAAAAAGAGGGACGGGGGAGCTGTTTTCTGATCCGGCTGCCCTGCCCGGAGAACAGACAGGAGGCTTAATCATGACCCGAGTTCTGGTAATAGAGGATGACTCCCTGGTCAGCCGGACCATTAGTACCCATCTCAAGAAGAAAGGTTTCGAGCTGAAACTGGCCGAGACCGGGGTGGAAGGACTTAAACTTTACGCCGAGTTTCAACCCGATTTGACTCTCCTGGACGTTAAACTGCCAGACATCAACGGTCTGGAAGTGCTGAGGCAGATCAAGCAGACCAGGAAGAGCGCAGCCGTGGTGGTAATGACCGCCTTTGATGACATGAAAACCACAGTCGAGGCCATCAAGGCCGGAGCCTTTGAATACCTGGTGAAGCCGCTCGATTACCTGGAGCTGGACCTGACCATCGACAAGGCCTTTCAACTCAAAGCTCTGGAGGAAAAGGTCAGCTATCTGATCGAAGAAAAACAGAGAGAATACCAGATAGACAATATCATCGGCCGCTCGCCCCAGATGCGGGAGGTGTTCAAAATGATAGGCTCGGTGGCCAACACCAGAACCAATGTCCTGATTCAGGGCGAAAGCGGAACCGGCAAGGAGCTGGTTGCCAAGGCCATCCATTACAACAGCCCCTTCCGGGATGAACCATTCATTGTCATCAATTGCTCGGCCATTTCCGATACCCTTCTGGAATCGGAGCTTTTCGGCCATGTCAAAGGGGCTTTCACCGATGCCGTTAGCGAAACCCGGGGCAAGTTTGAGATCGCCGGCAAAGGCACCCTGTTTCTGGATGAAATCGGAGACATCTCTCCCAACCTGCAGTCGAAGCTCCTCAGAGTTATAGAAACCAGGGATTTTATGAAAGTCGGGGGTGAGAAGATCCTGAAGACCGAGGCCAGAATCATTGCCGCCACCAACCAGAACCTCAAAGAACTGGTAAGCCAGGGCAAGTTCCGGGAGGACCTGTATTATCGTTTGAGGGTGGTGGAGATAAATCTGCCTCCGCTCAGGGACAGGCGCGAGGACATTCCCGAGCTGGTGGCCTACCTGCTGGAAAAGATTAACCGGGAGCTGAAGAAGAACGTCAGGAAGGTTCCCCACGAAGTCATGGAATATCTGGTCAATCTTCCCTGGAAGGGGAACGTCAGGGAGCTGGAGAACGCCCTGACCAGAGCCGTCATCCTGGCCAAGGGGGACGTCATTCTGAAGGAACACCTGCCGTTTGAGCCAGCGGTCCAGGCCCAGGACAGGTTTCAGATGCCCAGGGAACTGGTGCCCATGTGGGAGATAGAAAAGCGTTACATTAAGTATGTTCTCGAAGCCACCCGAGGCAGCAAGACCCGGGCCTGCCAGATTCTGGAAATCAGCCGCCCGACCCTCGATAAAAAAATCAAGGATTACGACCTGAAGGTTGAGACTTCTGAATAAGGCCCGGGGCCGTTTTCGGGCTTATCTGTAAAATAAATTAACAGCTTGCAAAATTTATTGTCGGAAGAGATAGCAT
This sequence comes from Candidatus Saccharicenans sp., assembly GCA_030017715.1. Taxonomy (GTDB): domain Bacteria; phylum Acidobacteriota; class Aminicenantia; order Aminicenantales; family Saccharicenantaceae; genus Saccharicenans. Next base: position 511,381 of record JASEIU010000001.1, read on the forward strand.
TCTGTCTGAAGTGGGCCAGATTTTCCCCAGAAAAGATTTAGCCTTCTGGCACAAAACCTGCTCTACCTGTTCATAAGGCCGTGCCATGCCGGAAAAGAAGATAGTGGTCGTTGATGACGACGAATCCATCAGGAAGACCTTTTTTCTGCTGCTTTCAGAAAAATACAATGTTTACCTGGCCCGGGACGCCGGGGAGGCGCTGGCCCGGTTTGAAAAAGCTCAGGTGGACATGATCATAGCCGATTTGAGGCTGCCACAAAAAGACGGCCTTCAGATGGCCTTCGATTTCAGAAAGTCAGGTTATAAGGGCCGTATCATTCTGATTTCCGCCTGTGCCGACCAGGTCCGGCCGGAGGACCTGGAAAAGCTGGGAGTCGACCGGTTATTCATAAAACCCCTGGACCTCAGCCTGCTGACTGAAACCATCGACCTTCTGCTGTCCGGAAACTGAGCCTGAAGCCCGGATTTCCTTCCGTTCCCGGCTCCGACCTCGTTTCAGGGCCCGAGGCCGCATGATTGAGCAGGAGACAGAGCCCCCTGCAGTTATTTTTGGCGGAAGGGTGACGACCTTTCAGTGAATCGACCGGACACTTGCCCGGCCGTCTCTTAAATTATCGGGGCAAAAATGGTAAACTGCCTCCATGAAAGCTGAGTCTGAATGTTATCTCTGCCTGCTGGCTCAGGTGTTGCGGACGGCCGGAGTGCTGGACCTGGATGAACCGGCAGTCAGGGAATTAACCCGGAAAGCCTGCGCCTTTCTGGCCCGGGCTGATTTTGACCGGACACCGCCCGAGATTTCAGAAGACCTTTACTCTTTTCTGGCCGATTGCACCGGAAATCCAGACCCCTATAAGCACCTTAAAAAAGAACATGTCGCCCGGGCTCTGAAGCTTTATCCGGAGTTGAAGAGCCAGGCTGAAAAATCGGCCGACCCGCTCCGGGCAGCTGTGGAGATTTCTCTGGCCGGGAATGTTATAGATTTCGGGGCCAATTCAGGCGAAGACTGGTTAAAAGAAGGAAAATTTCTGTCTCCGGAGCCTCTGGGAATCGATGATTATCGGTTGTTAAAAGAACACCTGGAAAGGGCTGACCGGGTCGTTTTCCTGGGCGATAATGCCGGGGAGACGGTCTTTGACCGGCTGTTTATAGAAATATCCGGCCGAAGACCGGTCTATGCGGTGCGAGAAGAGCCCATAATAAACGATGCCACTCTGGAGGAAGCGCTGGATTCCGGACTGGCTGAAGTGGCCGAACCTGTCTCCAGCGGATGTCGGGCACCGGGGACAGTCCTGGAACAGTGCCGGCCTGAGTTCAGGCAGATTCTGGAAGAGGCCGACCTCATTATCAGCAAAGGCCAGGGAAATTTTGAATGTCTGGAACAGATCAGCGGGCCATTCTTTTTTTTACTCAAGGCCAAATGCCGGGTGGTTTCCAGGCACCTGGGGGTAGCTCAGGGAAGTCTGGTCATCATGAGGTCTCACAATTTTAGCCCCCGGCTTCGGTTTTGATTTCCTGTTTGTGGAGCGTCTCTCTTTTCTTCGGCCTGTTTTTCTCCGGCAATTTTTTCCCTGATGATCTTAACTCTCGCGGAAACAGACAGGCGATGATTTAATGAGGGCAGCCCGGTGCGCCTCCTGATGCCGGGCAGCTAAGGCGTAGAGCTTTTCGCCGTATTTTATTCTCTCTTCCGTAAAATAATTTTACGACCGTTAAACTTTTTTTAAGGTTTTTCAGCCAGATTATTCCCGGTTCAAGAGAGTAACTCCTTATGAATTCTGGCACGAAACTTGCTTATAAAAAAGCGGGTAGCGTGAAATGGCTGGAAGAAGCAGAGAAACGAAAACAATCGACAGACAGTTATTATACATAGATATTTTTGCTGGTCCGGGGAGGGAGATATTGAGGTTTGACGGGCTGAACAGAAAGCCAATCTCTCCCTCCCTCTTTGTTTTCAGGTCAGGCGATGAGCGCACCCATAAATTTATAAATGCCTCCTTTTTGCCCTTCTTTGCCCTTCTTTCCATTCCCCCTTCCTTCAATTAAACAGAGGGGTGCACGGCGGCACCCCTCTCTTTCTTATTTTCAGGTAGACAAATCCGGAGGTTTTTTTGCCTTCCGGCCGCCGGGGTCAGAAGGGGTTGAATAAAACCCGGATTTTTTCCAGCAACTCGGATTGAATCGGTTTCCGGTTGGCCGGGGTGAGTTCTAAGACCTTAACTCCAGGGCTGGTTTTAATTCTTTCCATAAACGTCGTTCCCCTGAAGGCGATGGTGGCCAGAAGATTCCCGGGTCCCTGGATCAGCCTGAGGACAATTTCCCGGAATCTTTCCGAAAGACATTCCATCCTGCCTATCTCATCCACGACTGCCAGCCTGACTTCAGGACCGAAGAACCTGACCGATTCCAGGAAAGTTTCAAAACCCTTCAGGTCCACGCGGTATTTTCCAACCCGGTACGGTGTCTTAAGTTCAACATGGCTCAGAATCGCCCGTCGGCCGTCAGGGCTGAGGAGTTCGAAGCCCAGTCTGGTTCCCTTTTCCCTGATTTCTCTGGTGATAAAACCGGCTATCAGACTTTTATCCGGCAGCCGGTCGATAATGCTGGCCACCAGGGTGGTTTTGCCTGAACCCGGCAGCCCGGTCACCAGCAGCTTCAACCCCTGTTCGGACATATCAGACGCTTCCGACTTGATTTTGATTCTTCCGATATTAAAGGATAAAGCTGGCCGCAAGTCAAAAAAGCGGCCTCCTCCCGAGGCTTTAAGTCTCGGAATCGGTGACGGTTTTGATTGCGCCGAACCGTTAATTTTATTAAACTCAGACTGCTGACTAATTTTATTAGAGGAAAGCATTCATGATGAAAAAAGCCTTATTTCTGACAGTTCTGGCCTGCGTGCTGCCGGCGCTGCTGGCCCAGGTACAGGCTCCGGATGTTTATTCAGCCTCCGAGTTTGAAAAACGTCGGTTGGCCCTGATGGAAGCCACTGGCGACGGTCTGATCATTCTGTTTGCCAGTCCGGGAAACACCGGGGCCGGACATTTCCGCCAGGATAACGATTTCTATTATTTTACCGGTTGTGAGGACGCCAACGCCATCCTGGTGATGGTTCCGGCCACCAGAGACAGCTATCTCTTTGTTCCCCAGAAAACCGACCGAGAAAAAATAATGGAAGGTGGAAACAGTCTTGATGATCCCGGAGCCAGGGAAAGGCTGCGGCTGCGAGCTATCTATCCGGTAAGCTATTTTGATGAGTTTCTCTCCAGGCTGTCGGGCCGCCAGGATCAGGTGCTCTATCTGAGGCTATCGCCTGAAGATTCGGTGGGCGAGGCCCGTTCGGAAACGGCTCTGTTCCAGGCCCGCCGGCACAGAAATCCTTACAATGCCCAGCTCAGCCTTAATCAATTCCGGGCCGAGAGGTTTCGCCAGCTTTACCCGGCGGCCCAGCTGAAAGACATTACCCCGCAGATAGATGCGCTGCGGATGATAAAAACACCGGAAGAAATCGCTGTCCTCAGGCGGAACGGCCGGATCTCGGCCGAAGCCGTCAAAAAGGCCATGCTGGCCTCGAGACCCGGGGCCTTTGAGTACGAACTGGAAGCGGCGGCGGTGGAGGTGTTGCTTAAAAACGGCTGCCGGGGCCCGGCTTATCCGCCGATCATCGGCTCCGGGCCGAATAGCTGCATTCTGCATTATGAAAAAAACAACCGGGCAATGCAGGCCGGGGAACTGGTGCTGATGGATTTCGGCGGAGACCTCAATTACCTGACGATTGACATCACCCGGACCTGGCCGGTTTCCGGCAAATTCAGCCAGGAACAAAAAAAGATTTACCGGGCGGTGCTCGAGGTTCAGAAGGCCTGTATTGAGGCTTTTAAGCCAGGAGTAACCGGACGGGAGGTCCAGGAGTATGTGGCCAGGAAAATGAAAGAGAAGGGAATCGACCCTCTGGGCCTGAAAGGAGGTCTGGGGCATCTGGTGGGAATGTCCGTCCATGATGTCCAGACTGCGGATCTTGTCCTCAGAGAAGGCATGGTCATGGCCATCGAGCCGGGCCTTTATTATCCGGAGAAAAACCTCGGCTTCCGGATTGAAGATACGGTTCTGATTACCAGAGAGGGCTGCGAGGTTCTGACCTCGGACGTTCCCAAGGAGATTGAAGAGATTGAGGCCCTTCTGGCCAGGAGAAAGTTCTGACAGAATCATCGGTCATGAGCCCGCCTGCATTTGCCGAGAGGAAGAGTCGAGGTTGAGCCAGGTGGACCTGATCGCTCTGTTTTCTCTGTTAATTTTTTTGCTTTATCTATCCGTTGAAACCGTCCGCCTGCGGCGGGATATGAAAACTATTTCCGTCAGGATTGCCGTCAGCGGAATCAGGGGTAAATCCAGCCTTACCAGGCTGATTGCCGGAGGGCTGAGACAGGCCGGATTGAAAGTCGTGGCCAAGACCACCGGTTCCAGTCCGGTTCTCATCTGTTCCGATGGTCGCGAGCAGGTTATCAAACGTCGGGGACGGGCCACTGTTCTGGAGCAGAAAAAACTGGTGGCGGCGGCCGCTGCCGACCGGGCGGATTTCCTGGTGAGCGAAATGATGAGCATTCAACCGGAATGTCTGAAAGCCGAGGCCAAATATCTTTTGCAACCTCAAGTTATCGTTTTTAGCAATTTCCGGATTGACCATACCGAATTTCTCGGAGAAGACAGAGAGCAGATTGCCAGGAGACTGCTGGAGACAGTTCCTGCCGGAACCGTAGTTTTTATTCTCGAAGAAGAGTTCCGGCCCTGGATGGAACACCTGTCCCTGGAAAGAAGATTTGAACTCAAGACGGTGGCCGGCAGTTTTGAATCGGCTTCTCTATCAGAGATTCTACCTTACCCTGAATTTGAGGCCAATGCCAGGCTGGCCCTGGCCGTTCTGAAACAATTCGGGGTGTCGGCCGAGCAGGCCCGGCAGGGCTGGATGCATCTGAACCCGGATTCCGGCCGTCCGAGGATGTGGAAGGTAACGACTTCCAGGAACGGGTCTTTTTATTTTGTCAGCCTGTTTGCGGCCAACGACCCGGAGTCCAGCCTGATGGCCATGGAACTCATCACCCGCAGACTGGGCTGGCAGGAAGGTAGGAAAATAGGGCTCCTCTCCCTTCGTGCCGACCGGGGGGACCGGACCCGACAGTGGGCAGCGTTCTTAAAGAAGGGAGAGGTTGATTTTCTGGAATCTTTGATTGTCATCGGCCCCGGAGCCAGGGCCATGGGCAGGACACTCCGGAAATGGGCTCAAGCGACCGGTTGCCAGTTGTGGATACTTCCTGACCGAAGGCCTGAAGACGCCATGGAGGGAATCATAGAAGCCGTAAGGAATTGCCGGAAAAGGCTTCCGGCGGTGGAAGGCAAATGTCTGGTCTTCGGGCTGGGCAACATCGGGGGGTTTGGCTGCCGGTTAATTGATTATCTGGAAAGGACTGCCGATGCCGTCAGAATATAGCTCCCTGTTCCTCGGCCTGGTGCTGGCCCTGATTTACAGCGAATTGACAGGATTTTCGCCCGGCGGGTTAATCGTTCCCGGCTATTTTGCCATTTATCTGGCCCAGCCCTGGCGCCCGCTTCTCACTCTGGCTGTGGCCTTTTTGACGGTTGGTCTGTATCGGCTGGCCTGCAATTATCTCATTCTCTTCGGCCGGCGTCGCTTTGTCTTTATGATTCTGACCGGAGTGGTTCTGGCCCAGCTCTGGTATCTGCTTCTGCCGAACTTCTTCCCGGAAGCGGTTTCACTCCGGGTCATAGGCTGGGTGGTTCCCGGGCTTCTGGCTTCGAATTTGGAAAGACAGAAAATCCTGCCGACGCTGGCTTCCCTGATCTTCGTTTCTGTTTTAACCTTCTTTATGGTCAGGCTCTTTTTCTGATGGGTAACGGGGAAAAACTTCTCAGACTGGTCGGGCTGGCGGTCATCAGCCTGGTCTTTCTCGGTTTGTATTATTATTCCGGCACCGGCGGGAAAGGACAGTTGAAACCTGACCTGGAAGGAATCGAGGCCGCCCGGTTGATGGCTGAAGCTGAGAGGATCATAGCCGATTGTCGGAAAAGTAGAGGAATTCAACCTGAGAATAATGAGTTTGACCCGAATCTGACGGGCTTAATCGGTCTGGAAAACAGCCCTCTGACCACCACCCTCGGAAACCTTCAGGCCAAGAGAACCGCTACCAATCCGGAGCTGGCCGCTCTTCTGGTCCACCTCTTAAAAAAGGCCGGGGCTGGCAGGGGAGACCCGGTGGCCCTGGGCGCTTCGGCTTCTTTCCCTTCGCTGATTGTTGCCGGTTATTGCGCCGCCCGGGCCCTTAACCTGGAACTCCTGGCCATCATTTCTGTCGGCGCCTCCCAGTGGGGAGCCAACCACCCGGAATTTTCCTGGCTGGACATGGAAGAGTGTCTTCGCCAGAACGGTTTTAACCGGCACCGGCTGCTGGCCGTAGCCTGGGGCGGCGAAGACGATTCCGGAAAAGAATATCCGGAAGAAATCCGGCGCCGGCTGCTGACCGTCGCTCAAAGGCTGGGCCTGGAATTTATTCAGCCCGGAAGCCTGGAAGAGCGGGTGAGGCGTCATCTGGACCTTTTTCAGGCCGCAGCCGACCAGAAAAAAATAAAAGCCTTCATCAACATCGGCGGCAGCTCGGTCAACCTGGGCCAGGACTCTTCCATCCTGGAACTTCAGCCGGGGTTGGCCGTGGTCAGAAGAATTCCGCCGCCTTCCCGCCGGGGGCTTATTCAGGAAATGGTCAGGCGAGGAGTTCCGGTCATCCATCTGCTAAACATCAGGAAACTGGCTGAAATTTATAGATTGCCCTGGGACCCCAGCCCCTTGCCCCCGCCGCAGGGCCGTGTTTTCCGGGCGGAGAATGAACCGGAGAAACGAGAATTGGCGGTTATCTTTGTCGGTTATGTCCTGAGCTGCGGTCTCTGGCTGGGAGCGGTCGGAGTTATTCGTAAAAAAGCTTTCCGGCCGGGGCCCGGTCAGGATTCTTAAGATAATAACCTGTTCCTCTGGCTATAACTTCAGCATAGCTGGGAACGTTTTCCATCAGTATTGGACGGTCCGGATGGAGTTCGGTCCAGACTCTTAGAATCTGAATTATCGATGACAGGTGCCTGCCCACTCTGACGTCAATCGGCCAGCCGCTTTCGTCCAGCTTTTCAAACAGCAGGCCGTGGCGCCCGGCTTTCATCACAAATTCATCCTTTCCGGTCAATAAAAGGGACCGGTCGGTTCGGCCCCGGGTGGCATCCAGGAAAGGCTCCGGGGTTTCCAGCAGTAGAGGAATAGCCTGAGTATGGTCGCCTATCTCCCGGTGGGAAAGTCCGCGCAGGGCAGCGGGAGAATATTCCACTCCAATGTTGAAACCCTCCTCGCTGCTGATCATCATCGAGGCCAGGGCGGCCAGGTCTTCTCCCTTCTGATGGGCGACGATGGTGCTTATAACCGGATATTGCAGCTCAGCCTCGTGGAGGTCAATTACCAGGTCTATTTTTTCCTTAGTTATGAGTTGGGTCATGGCATAACAGGTCTTCTCAGTCATGGTTCCGTCGGGCCTTCCGGGCCAGGTGCGGTTCTGGTTTCTGATATCCATATAGGCCAGTTGCTGCCTGGAGGGATAATGAATGTAGACTTCGGGGTCGGGCCACTGGTCGAGCGGATTCGACCAGCGGTCTCCCTGCCTGAATTTCTGCCGGCCCCAGGGAGTCGGTATTTCATAGTCCGGGGGATAGGCTCCGCCGGGCCTGGTGGAAGTGGAAGCGCTGGGATTGGCGGTGGCGATGACAAACACCCGTCCGGCTTCAACCAGGGCGTTTTCCACCAGCAACCAGGCGGCCAGCCTTCCGGCCGGTTCTTCGGCATGTGACCCTCCCAGCACCAGGGCCGCTCCGCCTCCGGCACCTGAATTTTCTTTTCCCAGCACGTAAATATTGGCGTCATTAAGGCTTCCTTTGATTCCCGGAAAATAGTGGCTCAGCTTTTTAACTTCCAGCAGACCATCGCCGGCCACCAGCGGTTCCTTCAGGTGCCGGCTGCGGTAAAAACTGAGGCCGGAGAAAATAAAAACCAGCAGAAAAGCGGCCAGGAAAATTGATTTGCGCAGCCAGCCGTAGTTTTTCATTCTCACCTCATTTCAGCCGGAATAGGCGGAGCAGAAAAGGGAGCAGAACTATCAGATAGAGGACCTCGGTCTGCCAGTTTTTTGAGCGACGAAAGTTACAGAGGAAACAGACGGCAAAAAAGGCCACCAGCAAATAATAAAGAATTGTTATCAACGCGCCCATTCCGGTCTCCTAAAAAAGCGTCAGGAAAGATAGTTTCTTACTGAAAACGACCATTAGCGTTCCCAGCAGGGCGATGATTACGGCCGGGACCAGGCAGGTTTTCAGGAAATTTGAGTAGCGCTCTTTAACGCCGACCGTATCCATAGTCAGACGTCCGATGATGGCGGTGGGAGGAAGAGCATCTCCCAGCGGCCAGATGAGGCTCATTCCGGCCAGGGCCACCACCGGGTCCAGGCCCCGGGTGTTGAAAAGAAGGACCAGGGGCACGCCCAGAACCGGTGCCGCGCCCCACATCAAAACGGCTTCTGATAGGGGCAGGGTGAAAAAGAGCGAGGCAATTACCACGGCCGCCGGCAGGGTGACGACGGAAACAGAAATCAAGCCTCTGACTCCGGTCAGGGTCATAACCTGGACCAGGATGCCGACGGAGGTCAGTGTGCCCACCAGCGGCAGAAGCTGCTCGGCCGTATTCAACGAGGTCTTCCAGACGTTGAGCCTGACCGGGGAGACCAGGACGGCCACCACCGCCGCCAGGGCGAAGATCAGCGGCAGGCCCAGGATAGGGAAGTTAAAGGGGAAAATCCTTCCGGCCAGAACCAGGCCCAGAAAGGTAAGGAAAGGCAAAGTCAGGCGCCACCAGTTCATCTCCGGCGGCGGGACCGGAAGTTCGGCCAGAGCCTTTTCGATATCGACCGGTCTGGCCTTCCGGCCCAGAATGAATATGGTCAGCAGCGCCCCCAGAACACAGGGAATGAGCAGCGGCAGGAAGAAGCCCACATAGGGCATGTTGATTCCGGCCGCGGTCAGCATGGCCCACAGGCTGACCGGCGGGGCGGCGGCGCTCAGGCCGGCAATAATGAATATGATGGCAGCCACCCTGACTTCGCTCAGGCCAGTGTATTTCAGGACCACGGCCACCAGCGAGCCGGTGATCAGAACGGTGACGCTGCCGGCCCCGGTCAGGGCGCCGGGAATCAACAGCAGGAGCACCAGCAGCAGGAACAGCATGAATTTCCGGCGATGAAATTTTTTCAGGATGGCCCTGACGGCGAAGGCCACTCCGCCGGCTTCTTTCAGCAGGTTCATGAACAGCGTGGCCGTCAGAAAGATCAGGCAGATGTCTAAGTAGGTGATGGCTCCCTCGGCCAGGTGACGGACCGGAACTCCATGGCCGCCGGCCAGGGCTCCGGCCACCGCCGCCAGGAACAGCGACAGTTCGGTGGAGACCTTGAAAAACTTCGCGGCCGCATAGGCGGCTGCCATTACCGCCAGGATGAAAATAGCGTTCTGGGTGGGTGACACTCTTTAATTTCTCCTTCCGGCCTTCTCAATATCTCCGGCTGTCGACGATGATTCTGGAAATAGCATTATAGCTCTGCATAGAATTCTTCTGCTGGAAAAGAGCCCTTTCCACGATCAGGGTTCCGAGGGGATAGTCGTCCCAGCGATAGACGCCCACATCGGTTTGATTCCCGGTGATGGAAACCAGTTCTTTGGCTCCGTGACTGACTCTGGGCAGCTTGAGCTGGTCCAGCACCAGGTTTAAGGATTCGGGATCTTCTATGGTGAAGGTCCGGCCGTTGGGGTCCATGACCAGTTTTAGCTCGGGCGGCGCCGGCAGGGTGGTACTCCGGTCCAGCTGATCTCCGGTAATAAAGTCGTAAATTGTCCGGTGGGAATAAAGGGTATCCGACTCGGTAACGGTGTAGTAATATTCGGGAATATCGGGCGGGAACAGGTCGTTCTTGACGGCCTTAAAGCTCAGAACGGTCAGTCTGGTGGACTGTAAATAACCAAGGATTATCCCCAGCAGGACGATGAAGACGATCGTCCGGACCAGACTTTCGGTATGGCCCCGGAACAGAATGTAAATCAGCCAGAAGACGTTGATGGCCAGAAGGGCGGTGACAATGTTGATGGCCAGTGAGGTTGAAATCATATTTTCACCTGCCTTTCCTCTCTGAATTTTAGCAAAATTGAGCTTAAATTGACATACCGGAGCAACCGGGGAAACTTTTCTTTTGCAAATTCGTTTCAGGGAATATAGAATCATTTTCTTATCTGAATTAAGGAGTGAGTCATGAAAAATCGTCTGGCCGCAATTTCGATGCTGATTCTGATGGTCTTCGTATCGCTGTCCGTGGCCCAGCCTCAGGAGAAACTGCCGCGGACGCTGCTGCCCATGAAACTTCTTCAGGATATCATTAATGAAGCCAATGGAGAGCTGGCCCTGCAGAATGAGGTTTTTCTGACCGGCGTCAACCGGAATCGTAAAGCCGAAGAATATGCCGGGGGCTATTTTGAGACGGCTTTTATCCTCGAAAAGCTTAAAGAATACGGCTTTGACCAGGCGCAGATAGTCGACCTTCCCACCCGGGGGCAAACCACCTGGGACGCAGAAGAGGCCGAACTCTGGGTGGTGGAGCCGGTCAGGAAGAAAATCGCCGACCTCAAAGAACTGCCCGCGGTCCTTTGCTCCGGAAGTTCTTCAGTCGAAGTGACGGCTGAGCTGGTCGACGTCGGTCAGGGTTACAGCGAAGACTTCTATAAAGATAAGGAAGTTAAAGATAAAATTGTTCTGGTTTATGGCCCTCCGGATAGAGCCAGAAGACTGGCCGTAGAAAAATACGGGGCGGTCGGTTTGATAGGTTGCTCATCCAGTCATCCTGAATTTGATCGCGACCAGATCGGCTGGAATTCCATCCGGGTGGGGCCAAAGGAAAAGCCGACCTTTGCTTTCATGGTCTCGGAAAGAACCTATTTCGACCTGAAAATGGCCCTGGAAAGGAAAGATAAAATCGTCCTCAAAGCCGTGGTCAAAACCCGGCAGGTCCCTTACAAGGAGGAGATGGCCGTCGGTTTGATTAAGGGAGCCGAAAAACCGGAGGAAGAACTGGTTCTGACCGCGCATCTTTTTGAAGGCTTTGCCAAGCAGGGCGCCAATGATGACGCCTCCGGCTGCGTGGCCATTCTGGAGGCCGGCCGGGTGATTAAAAAAATGATCGCCGACGGGACCATACCCCCCCTGAAGAGATCCATCCGTTTCCTGTTCGTGCCGGAGATATCTGGCACCCGGGCTTACATCCAGAAATACCCGGAAATCGCCAGAAGGTTTTTTGCCAATCTTAACGAAGACATGGTGGGTGAAGCTCTGGTCAAAAACCTGAGCGCCTTTCGGCTGGAAACCACTCCCTATTCTCTGCCGACCTATCTTAACGATGTGGTGGCCTCTTTTGTTGACTGGATGGGAGCCAGCCAGCGAATTGCTCAGGACCTGGGCTGGAAAGATTACGCTGTCCTGTCGCCGGCCGGCAGCCGCGACCCGTTCTACTATTCAATCGCTCCGTTTTCCGGGGGCAGCGATCATATAGTCTTTATAGACGGCTCGGTCAGGGTTCCGGCGGTGATGTTCATCTGCTGGCCTGACATGTGGTATCACACCAGCGGCGACCTGCCGGACAAATCCGATTCCACCCAGCTCAAGAGAGTGGTCACCCTGACCGTGGCCTCGGCTCTTTTCCTGGCCAACGCCGGGCCGGAGGAAAGTCGAGCCATTCTCAATGAAGTAAGTTCCCGGGGACTGGAACGTCTGGGTAAAGAAAAGGGTCGGGCGGTTGACCTGCTGCTGAAAGCCGATAAGAAGAATCTGGCCGCCTCCAGAAAAGAGGCGGTTAATATCCTGCGGCAGGCTGTGGCCCGGGAAAAAGAAGCGCTGGAGTCAGCCGGATTTTTTGGCGGCAACGCTCCCCAGTTTGTCTCCCTGCTGACGGCCAAGCTGAACACCCTGGCTCAATTCGAGACCGCCGCGGTCAATGAACTGGAGGTCCTGTATCGGCAAAGCTGTCAGAGCCAGGGCCTGAAACCGGAAAAACTGACCTTAACTCCCGATGAGCTCAGGCTGAGCCGGGTGGTTCCGGTGAGAAAACCGGCCAGAGCGGATGATGACCCCTGGGCCGTTATGATGAGACTGCGGGAGATGAACCTCAAGGTCTCTCCCCTGATTTACCAGGCAGAATTTGAATTGCGGAATTTTATAGACGGGAAGAAGTCAATTCTTGATATCCGCAACGCAGCTTCAGCCGAGTATGAGCCGCTGCCCCTGCCGGACGTAGAAAAATATTTCCTGGCTCTGGAACAGGCCGGAGTGGTGGAACTTAAAAAGAAGTAACCGGCTTTAGCCGACCGGAGGTCCGGCCCGATAGCCGGGACCTGAGGGCGGAGTGGCTGACCTTATTGGCCGTAAATTTTACGCAGTTCTTCCACCAGGTCCAGGTTCTTCTCAACTTCTACCAGGGGGATATTTTTGCTCCGGGCGATGGCCGTAAATCGGCCGTCGGAATTTCCCTCTTTGTTGATCAACAGAAGGCTGGATTGGGGAGCCACGGCGTCGATACTCTGCTCGTCGGTGGTGTCGCCGGCGGCCGCTCCCTGGGCTCTTCTTTTCATTCCTTCCACATGAGCGCCGATGACTGTCAGTCCCTGTTTCTTGGCTTCCTGAATGAGCTGGCTAATTCTTTTAATTTCATCGTCGATGGAAATTCCGGCCGCTCCCATGCCTTTAAGGCTGGCTCCCATGACGATGATAACCGAACCAAACGGCTGGCCTGATTCTTTTTTCTTTTGCAGGCTGGCGGCGGTAGCCAGGGGCTCCAGTTCAAAGGGAAGGCCGAGCCGCTGCAGGACGACCTTGATTATGGCTGGCCCGGGGCTCTGACCGCAGGAGGTAAGAAGAATCGGGGGCCTGGCGGTAGCTTCCTGTCCGTAAAGAGCCCCGACCGCAGGAAGCAGAAATAAGAAACTCAGAATTGTCAGAGCTGCCAGTCTTTTCATGCTTGAACTCCTCTCATCGTTTTCTTTGACCGGGCTCAATCCCGAAACTTAGTTTATGTTTTCCAGCCTGTGAAATCAACCCTCGGCTTGCGGGTTGAAACCGGAGGGCGCGCCGGGACAGTTAGCCGGACGACTGAGGTCTGAGCCGGATAGTTTCTTCCCGCCCCGGCGGCCGCCTGATTAAGATTTGAAAAAAAGTGACGCGAATATTGACGGAAGGCTGGGTACCAGGTTCGGAGAAGGCCAGGCTTCTTTCCGACCATCAATCGGAAAGAATTTCCTGTTTGGTTGAAGGCCCGGTCAGCAACTCTTTCAATTTGAGGGCGTTAGAGACCGCATGAGCCAGGTAATCGTTATTGAAATAAATAAACGCCTCTTCTGCTCCGCAGCGGTCGACGGCTTCAGCCCAGTTTTTCAATTCTTGTTCTGAATACCGGTAGCGGTAACCGCCGGTCAGGCCATGAAACCGGAAATAGGCAGTCTTAGCCGTTACCACCACTTCGGGCGGCACCCTGGCCGAAGAGACCACGCAGAAAATAACTCCGGAGCGGGACAAGACTTCATAAACCTCCGGGGCAAACCAGCTCGGATGCCTGAATTCTATAACCTGCTTAAACCCGACGGGCAGAGTTTTCACAAATGACTCCAGCAACGGCATATTTTTACTCAGCGAAGGCGGAAGCTGATAAAGCAGGCAGCCCGTTTTTCCCCTGAGTTGCCGGGCCAGAAAGGCAAAATGTTCCAGGTCGTGTTCTACCTTTTGCAATTTTTTCAGGTGGGTTATCTGGCGACTGGCCTTGAGGGTGAAGATAAAATTGACCGGGGTTCTGGCGGCCCAGTTATGAAGTGTCTCCGGCTTTGGAGACCTATAAAAGGTCATATTGATTTCCACGGTGTTGAAATGACGGGCGTAGAATTCCAGCCAGTCCGGGGGCTTAATTTCGGGCGGATAGAACCGCTTTCGCCAGCCGGGATAGCTCCAGCCGGAGGTTCCTATGTAAAGTTTCATGTTGTCCGTCTCTGAATTTCCACCCCTGCCATATCTAAGTTATCCGACTGATTGTCAAAAATCAAATCAATTTACAGGATCTGAGGCGGGTCCGATTATTCAGATTTTTTCTGCCTCCCTCAAGAGGGGACCGAAGTTCGGCCGCCAGTCAGAGGAATTTCTGCTTCCATCACTGTGGGCCATGGCGTCCGGAAGGGTTGCGCAGCCTGTCTCCACCCGGCCGAAGCTTAAAGATTTTCTGCGGGGGATTGGTGGAAAGGGGACGGCAGGGGAATGACTGGCCAATCTTCCATTTCCGGCCAACAAAGAAAAGGGAGGATATGATGGCCGGCTGAGTGAAGCAGCCTGTCTCCTGCCGCCGGCGGCCTGCGGGATTTCCCGGGATGAGCGGCTGATGATAACGGGGGAAAATGTCGTTAAAAGACACCCATCCCAAGCTGAGGCCATAGCGAAATTATGGGGTTCTCAGGCCCGTTCGCAGTTTTGACAGCCGGGGCTGTTTATGATAAATTTAGCGCTTAATTTTCAAAAGGGTAAAGAACAACCGGAATAAAAAAATATAATCACAGTCCGTCTGAGCAGGAGGAATGAAATGTTGAACTCTATTTTCTGGCTGGCACCGGCCGCATCGGTTCTGGCTCTTTTTTTTGCCTGGTTGTTTTACAGCCAGATGAAGAAACTGAGCGAGGGCACGGAAAGAATGGCCAGGATTGCCTCCTATGTCAGGAAGGGGGCTATGGCCTATCTGAAGCAACAGTATAAAGTGGTTATAATCGTTTTTATCTGCCTGATTCTTCTTCTGGCGTTTATGGCCCTGGTGCTTAAAGTACAGAATAGATGGGTGCCGGTGGCCTTTCTGACCGGCGGCTTTTTCTCCGGTCTGGCCGGTTTTTTCGGGATGAAGACCGCCACCTACGCTTCCGCCCGCACCGCCAACGCGGCCCGCAGCTCCCTGAACAGTGCTTTGAAGGTGGCCTTCCGCAGCGGGGCGGTTATGGGGCTGACGGTGGTCGGACTGGCCCTGCTGGATATTTCTCTCTGGTTTTTAATACTGAAACACTTTTACCCGATTTCAGATGAGCATAATCTTATTTTGATTACCACCACCATGCTGACTTTTGGCATGGGAGCTTCGACCCAGGCCTTGTTTGCCCGCGTCGGCGGCGGCATCTTTACCAAGGCCGCCGATGTCGGAGCCGACCTGGTCGGGAAGGTTGAGTCCAACATTCCCGAAGACGACCCCCGAAACCCGGCGGTTATCGCCGACAACGTCGGCGATAACGTCGGCGACGTGGCCGGAATGGGGGCCGACCTTTACGAATCCTATGCCGGCTCCATCCTGGCCACCGCGGCTCTGGGAGCCTCAGCCTTTATGGGTGAGGGGATTCTTCAGCTCAATGCCGTTATTGCCCCCATGGCCATCGCTGCCGTGGGAACCCTGCTTTCCATCCTGGGCATTTTCTTCGTGAAAACAAAGGAAGGAGCAACTCAGAAAGACTTGATCAACGCCCTCGGCCGGGGCATAAATGCCAGTTCAGTGTTGATAATCGTTTTTTCTTATTTCATCATTCAGTTCCTGAAGCTGCCGCGCGGCGTCTGGCTGGCTCTGGTGGCTGGACTGCTGGCCGGAATAGCCATCGGTAAATCAACCGAATATTTTACTTCCCACTCATTCAGGCCGACTAAAAGGATTGCTCACAGCGCCACCACCGGAGCGGCTACGGTTATCATCTCCGGCATCGGCACCGGAATGCTGTCAACCTCCGTCCCGGTTCTGGCCGTGGCTGTGGGCACGATCCTGGCTTACCTTTTTGCTTCCGGCTATAACCTGACCAATGTCGGTCAGGGTCTTTACGGGATTGGCGTTGCCGCGGTCGGGATGCTGTCCACCCTCGGAATCACCTTAGCCACCGATGCTTACGGGCCGATCGCCGACAATGCCGGCGGCAACGCCCAGATGTCCAACCTGGAACCGGGAGTCAGACAGCGCACCGACAGCCTTGATGCCCTGGGCAACACCACCGCCGCCACCGGCAAGGGTTTTGCCATCGGCTCGGCCGCCCTGACGGCTCTGGCTCTGCTGGCCTCATATGTCGAAGAGCTCAAGGTCGGTCTGCTGCGCATCGGGCAGAACACGATTCAGATGGTCGACGGGCGGGTGATCGAGACGGCCAAAGCCGGCGTCCTGGATTTCATGGACTATTTTCGGGTGACCCTGATGAATCCGATCGTCCTGGTGGGAATGTTCATCGGGGCGATGATGGCTTTCGTCTTCTGCGGTCTGACCATGCAGGCCGTGGGCAAGGCTGCCGGGAAGATGGTGGACGAAGTTCGCCGCCAGTTCAAGGAAATTCCGGGTGTCTGGGAAGGGACGGCTGATCCTGATTACGCCCGCTGTGTGGCCATTTCCACCAAGGGGGCCCAGAAGGCAATGATGGTGCCGTCGCTGGCGGCGATTGTGGTGCCGATAGCTACCGGGCTTTTACTGGGAGTCGGTGGCGTGATGGGGCTGCTAATCGGAGCCACCACGGCCGGGTTTGTTCTGGCTGTTTTCATGGCCAACTCCGGCGGCGCCTGGGACAACGCCAAGAAGTTCATTGAAGAGGGCAACCTCGGCGGCAAAGGCTCAAATGCCCACAAAGCTGCAGTGGTCGGGGACACCGTGGGCGATCCCTTCAAGGATACTTCGGGTCCCAGCCTGAACATCCTGATCAAGTTGATGAGCATGGTTTCCATCGTCATGGCCGGTCTGACCGTGGCTTTTTCCATTATTAAATGAACGAACTTTCATATGGATGGAGATAGCCAGAAGACAGCCGGGTAGATTTTTGGCGAGAAAATTAGTAAATTAGGCTCTGATTCTGTTGAGGACTTAAGAAGAATCAGAGCCTTTTTCTTTATTGAGGCCGAAAACAGGAGGAAGACATGCCTGGCAGGAAACAACATAACCCGGTCGTCAGATTTTTTTCACTTCTGGTAATAATAATAATCTTGGTACTGTCATCAGTCTCCTGCCGTCCGAAAAATCAGCTGGCCGAGATCACGGCTGAAGAGCTGCTGGCTCATATTCGCATACTCTCGGACGATATTTATGAGGGCCGGGGGCTGGGCAGTCGAGGCATTGAGCTGGCGGCTCTCTATCATGAAGATTTTTTCAAACAGTTCGGTCTGGAACCATTCCTGGGGCAGAGTTTCCGCCAGGTTTTCAGCCTGGTGGGAGTTGAGCCCGACCTCAAAGCGATGCTGGAAATAATTCCAGTCCGCGGTCGTGAGTCGGCCGAGGTTCTGCGACCGAGGCTGCTGGAGGATTTTGTCGTCAAGTCGGAACGACAGGATTGCCCACCCGAAGTCACGGCCGAACTGGTCTACTGCGGCTATCTGATTCAGGCCCCGGAGCGCGAGTGGGATGACCTTAAAGGTTATGATGTCAGGGGAAAGGTTTTGCTGGTGGAAATCAACGAGCCCGGGAATTATCCCGGAGGAACTTTTGACGGCGAGGACATGAATTATTACGGGCGCTGGACTTATAAATTTGAGAAAGCCACCGAACTGGGGGCAGCCGGAGTTCTGATCATTCATAACGATAAGGGCGCCACCTACGGCTGGAGTGTCGTCAAGAATTCCTGGGCTAAAGAATCTTTTTTCCTGCCAGAAAAGAAAAGAAGTCTCTATTTCCAGGGTTGGGTGACCGGTCCGACCGCCGAGAAAATATTGGCCGCGGCCGGGCTCGACCGCCGGAAGCTCCTGGCCGAAGCCGAGAGACCCGATTTTTTTCCCCGGCCGCTGGGATTGTCGGTCCGGGTCCGGCAGCAACCGGCCTTCAGGGAAGTGCCGGCTGAAAATGTCGTCGGCTGGCTCCGAAGCGACCGTCCGGAAGCCAGAAATAAGTACGTCATAATTTCTGCTCATTATGACCACCTGGGGAAAGACCCGCGTCTTCAGGGAGATCAGATTTACAACGGGGCGGTGGACAACTGTTCGGCTACCGCCTGCCTGCTGGCCCTGGCCGAGTATTATTCTCAGTTTAAGGGCGACCTGCCTCTGAACCTGGTTTTTGCCGCGGTGACGGCTGAGGAGCAGAACCTGCTCGGCTCCGACTACCTGGCCTCTCATCTGCCGGTGCCCAACTCCTCGGTCCTGGCCAACCTGAATTTTGAGATGAGCAACGTCTGGGGAGAAACCGAAGACGTTTATGCCATTGGAGCCAGGTTCTCCGACCTGGATGATATCTGCCGCCAGGCGGCCGAAAAGCTCGGTTACCGCTATATTGCCGAGCGCGGAGGGAATTATGGCTTTTTCTTCCGTTCCGACCAGCTGAGTTTTGCCCGCCATGGCATTCCGGCGGTCTGGCTTCATGAAGGCATGGTAGCCAGGGGCCCGGACCCGGAACGGGTGTGGAGGCAGTCCGAAGAATACCAGAAATCACATTATCACCAGGTAACGGACGAATTCCGGGAAGACTGGGACCTGAGCGGTTCTCTGCAGCTGCTGCGCTGGGCCAGGGCGATAATCGACCTTCTGGCTGGCCAGGAAAAGTTGCCTCAATTTAAGTCCGACTGCGCCTTCCAGCGTCCTGTTTCCGAATAAGGCCAAGTTTATGAGGATTATTGCAAAACAGCCGCTTTGTGATAAAATAAATACCTGAATAAAAAATGAACCTCAGAGAAACCGCATTTGGCGAATTCTTAAAACCCTCCCAGATAATCTACGACCTGAAAAGCAAGGATAAGCTGGAGGCCATCGAAGAACTGCTGGACAGCCTGGTCAGGCTGAAACTCATCACCAACAAGAACCTGACTCTGACCCGTATCGTCGACCGGGAAAACCTGGAGTCGACCGCCCTGGGACACGGGATTGCCGTCCCCCACGCCCGGGTCGACACCGAAGGCCAGATTGCCGTGGCTGTCGGCCGGTCAGCCGAGGGAATCGATTTTGATGCTCCCGACGGCCAACCGGTCAGGCTGATAATTCTGGTGGTCTGGAACCCGACCATTCCCGGGCTGTTCAATCACCTTTTTGCCGGCCTGGCCGGCTTCTTGATCAAGCCGGAAAACAGGTTCAGGTTGTTCAATTCCAGAGATAAAGAGGAGTTGCATCTCGTCCTGTCCGAGATACGTTTTTCTTTTCCCCGGGAAGATAAAATCATCAACCGGGCCAGCCTGCTGAAAAAACTGCAGGACATCGAAATCAGGATCAGGCGGGCGCCGAAGGATAAACTGGAAGAACTGCAGAAACACCGCAACCTGATCCGGGAAGAGCTGGACCAGTCGCTCCTGGCCCGCTTTGACCTGCTGATGGACCGCTATGGCTATGCTGTGGCCGAGGTGGTGGAGGGCGTCTGCCGCAGCTGCAATATGAGCGTCTCCACCCAGATGGCTTCAGCCATTGAAGAAAGCAACGACATCTATGTTTGTGAGAATTGCGGGAAGTATCTGGTAGCGGCCAGGAAAGAAAAGGCGGTCAGAGAAAAGGCTGAAAAAGCCGAGAAAGAAAAGCCTGAGGTCAAGAAGTCGAAGGTTAAAAAGCAGAAAGAAGAGGCGGGAAAGAAAAAACCGGCCAGGAAGTAATCTTTCCGATTTATACCTCTGATTTAAATCCTGAATAAGGCCTGATTCAATCAACCGTTCAAAATGGCTATCTGATTTTTCCGTTTTCCTGTGTTGGATGGTGTGTTGTCAATTCGCCGGGGAGCCGGAAAGATGGTCAGGCCGGCGCCGGGTTGAGCCGGGAGAGGGCTTTCCGGAAGAAAAATCTATCAGGCCCGGGTGAAGATTGTAGCAGAGAAACAACGGGGTCTATATTACGCCGTCTCTGCCCCTGGTTTAATTTGGCCGGTAACCTTCTCTACCGGTTTAGGCCGACGGCTGGCAGGCGAGCCGGCTGAAGCAGGCGGTAGACGGGCAGCTCGGACAGGCTCCTCTGCCACTGACCGGCCAGGTAACGGTCGAAGAAATTCCAGACCACCAGGCCGTCGTCGCTTTCCGGTTCCAGCAGGTAAGCAGCCAGGATGCCTGAAGGCTGGGCGGTTCTGATGAGCAGGGTTCCGGCCGGGAACTTCCTTGTTTCTTTTTTGTATTCGCCCTTGACCTGGTTCAGGCGGTGTCCTTGAAATGGCCTTTCCGCCCCTTTGAGCTCTTTGGGCATAAAAATCTCAACTTCCAGGCTGACCTCTTCGGTCAGCGATTCAACCAGCAGTCCGTGAGTCAGCAGTTTCTCCTTGATTTCCGGGTCAGGCACAGGAATCAGGTAGGCAAAGGGGAAAGCCACCGTTCTTTTGGGTTCGTAACTGGCAAAATAGGGAACTGTAACCGGTTTTTTCCGGTCGGTTGGTTTCAGCTGCGGGAACCCCCCGCCCGGCCTTTCAATGACTTCCAGTTCATAGGCATTGATGGTCACCGGTTTGGGCAGCGGCTGGAGGTCGTATTCCACGGCCAGACTCCTGCCTTCGGGATTAAGACCGAGCTGGATGGTCCGGCGGTCGGCCTCCTCAACCAGCCTCTGAATTTCGGTGGCTCTGTCTGAGGCATAATCCAGGATGGCTTTAAGGAAATAAAAGCAGCTCATCACTCTGGTTTTGTAGTCAGCATGGACATAATTTTCATCCAGGATGGACAGCCGGTTGCGCAGCCCGGCGTAGTTGGTAAAGTAACGCGGCTGGGGCTCAAAAGTTATCCAGCCCTTGGACGGGTCGCGCCAGTCCCGGAACATGCCGTAGGGGACGGCCAGGGTGTTGTATTTATCTTTCATGGTTTTTACAATGGCTGGCAGCATAACGTCCCGCTGGTAGGCCAGAAGTTCCGGGTCGGAGTTGGGATTGAGCGGCCAGGAATAGGTCACTGTTTCTTCATGGTAGGCGCCGTCGGTTGTGTGGCAGTCAACGACCAGGGCCGGGTCCCAGCGGTTGAGGATATTCTGGACAACCGCCCTCATTTCCGGGCTTTCCAGTTTGACGGCATCGCGGTTGAGGTCCAGGTTCATGGCATTCTGACGAATACCAACACCCTGTTCGGGTCCGGGCTGCTGACGCCTGTTTTCCGGGCTGATTCGCTCATTACCGTCGGCGTTCAGGTTGGGCACGATGAGCAGGACCAGATTCTTGAGGTAAGGATGGGCGGCCGCCATCAGAATTTCCCGGGCCAGCATCAAGGAAGCTTCCTTGCCTTCCACCTCTCCGGCGTGAATGTTGGCCTGGATGTAGATGACGGTTTTCTTCAGGTTTCTGGCGGCCTGTGGAGTATGAACCGGAGGGTGGCTGAGGATGAGCATGGGAATACGGCGCCCCTCGGCCGTCTGCCCGATGTCTTCAACTATCAGATTGGGGCTTATTTTCTGGAGCTCGGAAATAAAATTGAGCACCTCGTGATAACGTGAAGTGGCGGTGAAATTGCTCCTCTCGGCCACCGTCAGCAACTGCTCGGGAATAACCGCCGACCGGGCAGGAGTCTGGGGGGCCGGCTTCTGCTGACTGTCGGCCGGCCTGGTTTTCTTCTGGCCCGGAGAGCCGGCCTGCGCCGTCAGAGCAACCAACAGCAGCGTCAGAATAGCCAGGGTGACCAGTATTATTCTTTTGCGGATTAAAAATTTCTGCTTCATGGCTTTTTCCTTTGGTTTATTTTAGGTGTGAATTGTTTTTATGCTCTCGATTAATTGCTCTTAAGGGCTTCGGGGCTTCGGTGACGTCCGGCACTGCCCGTCCCTGTTTTACAGAAATCAAAGTTTACCGCGCCTGCTGACCGGGGTCAACCGGAATTTTCTTTCAGGTTAAGGCATGGCATCCAGTTTAAAAGGATTATTTTGGAGCAGTGTCCTGGCATCCTCTCGTACTGGAGGGGGGGCTGTTGCGGTGCGCCGCCTCCCGCCCCCGCTTCCAGAACCACTGAAACCGGGATGTTTGAGCAAGGTTGAGGCCGGGAGGAAAGACCAGACGCGATTGACTTCTCTCCATAAGCTTGACTCCAGGGCGGCCCCGTCGGAGAGGCTGACGCCGGTCGGTATTATTTTCACCCTGACTTATGGCGGGAGACTTCATGTGCTGAGAGCAGGGCCTGGTTATTTACATTATCAGCCCCAGCTGTAAAATAAGCGGGGAGAGTAAAAAATATGGCACTATTTCCGGTCAGACCAGAAAAAGAAAAAGACCTGCTGGACCGCATGGCCAGGCTGGGTATTAAAGACACCGACCTGGAGGAGAAGTTCATTCGTTCTCAGGGAAAGGGCGGTCAGAAGGTTAACAAGGCTGCCACCTGCGTTTACCTGAAACATCTGCCCACGGGCATTGAGGTCAAATGCCAGAGAGAACGCTCTCAGGCCATCAACCGCTTCCTGGCCAGGCGAATCCTGGTAGAGAAACTTGAAGCCCGGATTCTGGGAAAGGAAACCGAAGAAAAGCAGCGAATCGAAAAAATACGCCGGCAGAAGCGAAAAAGGTCAAAAAGGGCTAAGGAAAAGATGCGGGCTGATAAAAAACGCCGCTCGCTTCTTAAGGAAATGAGAAAAGTTTTTCTGGGCTCTGACGATTCTGGTTGAGCTTTATTCCGAAGCCAGAGAGATCAGACTGTGAAGCAGGAGGTTGGCTGCTTTCTCCAGGTCTTCCGGATTGATGGCTTCTTCCGGGACGTGACTCAGGCCGTCGATGGAGGGAATAAAAACCATGGCCGCCGGGCAGACGGCCGAAATTATCTGGGCGTCATGTCCGGCCCCGCTGGGAAGCAATCGGTACTGGTAACCCAGCTTCCGGCAGAGTCCCTTTAATCTGTCCAGCAGTTCTTCGTTGATTCTAACCGGCTCGGTGCTGTCGGCGATCCGGCTATAGAAGGTCAGGCCTCTGGTTGAAGCCACCTCTGAGGCCAGGGCCAGCACCTCTTCTTCCATGGACTTTAATGAATCCGGCTCCTGGCTTCTCAGGTCGAGGGTGAAGTCGGCCTCACCAGGGATAATTGAGAATGAACCCGGCTTCAGCAACACCCGGCCGATGGTGATGGTGTTGCCGTAATACTTTCTGGCCACCAGCTGGGTGGCTCGCAGGGCGAAATCGGACAGGGCGATGAAAGCATCCTGTCGAAGTTCAAGGGGAGTGGTGCCGGCGTGCCCCGGGCGTCCGACCAGGGTTGCCTGGTAATAACGTTTGCCGGCGATCGAAGTGACCAGACCGATGGGTACCCCTTCTTCTTCCAGCGCCGGTCCCTGCTCGATGTGAATTTCCAGATAGGCTGCGAGCTCAGGCCTGTCTGCGGCCGCCCCGCGCACCGAATCCGTTGACAGCCCGGCCTTCTGCAGGATTTCTTCCAGAGAATGGCCAAACTGGGTGCGGGCGGTTCTGAGCTGCCCGGACAGAAGCTGTCCGGTGAAGGCCCGGCTCCCCAGGAAATCGCCCACCAGGTTGCCCTCTTCGTCGGTGAACGAAGCCACTTCCAGCGTTTTTTCCAGGCGGACGTTCTCTTCCTTTAACCTGCGGAGACATTCCAGGGCGGCCAGCACTCCGACCGAGCCGTCGTACAGGCCACCGTTCAAAACGGTATCCAGATGCGAGCCGGACATCACCACCCGGGTCTGATTTCCCGGAAGGCGACCGAAGATGTTGCCGGCCCCATCTTGCCGGCAAACGAGACCGGCCTCTTCAATCTTTCGTTTTAGCCATTGTCTGGCTTCCAGGTCGGGCAGACTGAAAGAAGGGCGTGAAACTCCGCCCTTCGGATCCCGGCCTATAGTCCCCAGTTCTTCCAGGTCTTTTAGCAGACGCTCGAAATTTACTCTTAAATCATTCATGGGTTTACCTTTAATCATCTCACCACCCATTTTATCAAAAACTTAGAGGTCAGTCCTGGGCTTTGAGAAATTTGAGTTTTTACCTGCGGGCAGACTTTCCCGTTTCATTGAGGCACTGAGTTTACCCGTCTGTCCCTGAAGGCTGGGGTTGCTCAGACAGGAACGGAGATGATGCAGCCAACCATAACAATTATGGATCATCTCCCGATTAGTTGATCAAAAGAAAAATATCTGGTCGAATTACCATAAGATTTCATTGGACTAAGAGAGAGGTTTAGAGGTACAGCCTCGAAGCGAGAATAATAAAAGAAATATCTTCTCAGCCCTTTGATCAGCCCCGACTCTAACCAAACGAGGAAACCTCTCTGTTTCCCTGACCGGCGGCAAAAAAGACAGCGGGATGGCACGGCCTGTCTCCGAAGCGCCCGCAGCGGAAGGGGTTCCCCACGGGGGGATGGGTGGAGCGAGGACGGGAGGAGGCGGGCCGTGACAGGCCCCTCTCCTTACAATTTCAGCCAAAAAAGAAACGGAGAGGCTATCACAAAAAGGAGAATTTATTAATTTCTCTCATTTAATAGATATAGTATTTTGTCAACTAATTTGGAGAAGATCTACAATTATTAAGAGCCCGAACCCGGGTCTGACCATTTTAATGGCGATTCGCCCCCCAGACGGCCGGGCAGCCGGGAGAACCGGCCGGGTCATCTTTCCAGCAGGGCCAGCATGTCTTTGACCGCCTGAACCATTCCTACCATGGCCGCTCTGGCCACAATGGCAAATCCTATGCTGAGCTCGCTTATTTCGGCGATCTCCACAATCGGTCGGACATTGTGATAATCAAGTCCGTGTCCGGCATGAACTTCCAGGCCCAGGCTGCGGGCCAGAGAAGCTGCCTGCTTGACTTCCTCCAGGTGTTTTAGCCGGTCTCTGTCTTTTCTGGCCTCGGCGTATTTTCCGGTGTTGATTTCGACCAGGTCAACGCCAACCTGCTGGCAGGCTTCAATCTGCTGCCGGCGGGGATCGACAAAGATGCTGACTCTGATGCCGGCCGTCTTCAACTTAGAAATGTAGAGGGCCAGGTGCCGGTTGTGGCCGACCACATCCAGGCCGCCCTGGGTGGTGACCTCGTTGGGGCTTTCCGGAACCAGAGAGACCACCTCCGGTTTGATTTTCCTGGCGATGTTCAGCATTTCCGGCGTGGCTGCCATCTCCAGGTTTAATTTGGTCTTGATGGTTTCCCTGAGCAGTTTCAGGTCCCTTTCCTGAATGTGACGCCGGTCGCCTCTCAGATGGCAAACGATGCCCTGAGCGCCGGCCTGTTCGGCCAGCAAAGCGGCCAGCACCGGCTCCGGCTCGACGGCCTTTCTGGCCTGCCGGATGGTGGCAATGTGGTCAATATTTACTGACAGATTCATAATAGCCTCCCTCGGGTTCATTTATCATCGAATCCGGCCCGTAACCGTAAACACCGGACCTTTTGCTTTTATTCATTCGCTCAATTCACCGGTCCCCGCAGTGACGGTCGATGATCCGGGCCAGCCTGGCGGCCAGCTCTTCCACCTGGCTCAGGTCAGGGCCCTCGATCATCACCCGGGCCAGCATTTCGGTTCCGGAATAGCGAACTTCCAGGCGGCCGTTATTTCCCAGTTGTTGCCTGACCTCGGCCGCGGCCACCTCGAAGCCGGGTATTTCGGCCAGCGGGACCTTTTCCCTGACCCGGACGTTGAGCAGAACCTGCGGGAATTCCTTAAAATCCCTGACCAGCTCGGACAGGCTCTTTTCTTTTTCCAGCATGACTTCCAGCATTTTAAGCGAGGTCAGCAGGCCGTCTCCGGCTATCGACTGGTCCAGAAAAATGGTGTGCCCTGATTGCTCTCCTCCCAGGTTATATCCGCCCTTCAACATTTCATCCAGGACGTACTTGTCTCCGACCCGGGTTCTGAGCAATCTGATTCCGTTTTCTTTCAGAATCTTTTCCAGGCCCATGTTGCTCATAATGGTGGCCACCACCGTGTTTTTTTTCAGGGTTTTTTTTTCTTTCAGGTGAAGCGCCTGGACGAACAGGGTGTGGTCGCCGTTTAGAATCCGCCCGCGTTCATCAACCCAGATGGCCCGGTCGGCGTCACCGTCGAAGGCCACTCCCAGGTCGGCTCTTTCGGTCATAACTTTTTCTGCCAGCTTTTCGGGATGGAGGGAGCCGCAGCCGTTATTGATGTTTTTTCCGTCTGGACGGCTGTTGATGGTTATCAGATCAAAACCAAGGCTGCCGAAGAGAGCAGGTGCCAGTTCGGAACTGGCCCCGTTGGCGCAGTCGACCACCAGTTTCATCCTTTTCTGCGGTCTGGCAGGGCAGGCCTGCCTCAGGAAATCCAGGTAATTCTGTCTCAGGCCGGCATTGATTTCAAGTCGGCCCTGCCGGACTAACCCGAGGTGATGGGCTCCCGAAGTTATCTCGCTCTCCAGCTCGTCTTCCCAGTCTTCGGGAGTCTTTGTGCCCAGGTGGGAGAAAATCTTTATCCCGTTATCGAGGTAGGGATTATGGGAAGCTGAAATAACGACGCCGGCGCCAAAGTCGTGAGTCCTGACCAGGTAAGAGATGGCTGGTGTGGTTATGATTCCGGCTGAGACGGCCTGTCCGCCTCCGGCCAGGAAGCCGGCAGTTAAGCTTTCTTCCAGCCAGAGTCCCGATTCCCGGGTATCGCGGCCGGTGATTATTCTGGGCGGGAGTTTCCTGCGCATCAGCAGCCGGGCCAGGGCCCGACCGAGAGTCAGGACGGTTTTTTCGTCCAGCGGAAATTCTCCGGCTCTGGCTCTTAATCCGTCTGTTCCAAACAACTGGGGCATGTCGTCCTTCCTGCTTTTGTTAAGTTTGAGGCTGCAGGGTTGCGATGACTCTGAGACTTTATTATAAATCAAGCCGGCGAGAATTCGAACCTCTGTCCGGTTGTTTGCCTCCGGCGGCTCCAGAGGTTGTGGAGTCTATTTTCTCGATGGTCATGGTTACTCTGGCCCGGGGATAAGGAGTGAGCAGCCGGAGCTCGGGCCGGGGAAGAATCAAGTCCACTTCCAGCACAGTGCTGGTGGTCAGAGTTGAGGCATCTATGGGACTGGTAATGACTTTGTCCCGAACCCGGACTTTGCTTTCCGGCCCGGCTACCATGACTCTGGTCGGGTTGACTTCCACCCGGGCCAGGCGGTAGCCGTCCGGAGGCCGACCGATTATGGTCGGAACCACTTCCATTTCCAGTTTCTTGGTTCTTTCCAGTTTGATATGAACATAGGCCGGACTGAAGCTTACGATTTCCACCCCGGCCGGGGCTTTGATCATCCCCCCCTCTATCAGGTATTCCTGTTGATAGATGCTGGCCCGGCTCATATCAAGCTGGGCGGAGAAGCTGTCAGGTCGAAGCTCATTTATCAATCTCTTCCGTGCCCTGATTTTAAGGTTCAGGCTGGTGTCGGGGGGTTCGAGCACCTCCACTTCGGGCGGGATGTTGACCAGCTCCAGGGAGACCGTCAGGTTTTTCTCGGCAAAGGTCTTCTCTTCCGGGATCAGAATTATCCACAGCACCAGGGCCAGGAACAGGGCCAGAACCTTTAATTGCCAGTTTCGGAGGATGATTTCTTTTCTCATGATTTTCATCTTACTTTAAGGTATTCGTTCAGCCTGGTTTTCAGAGCTTCTTTGCCCGACAGCTTTTCAATCTGGCCGCTGGCGGCCAGGGAAATCTCTCCGGTCTGCTCGCTGACCACGATGACCGCGGCATCAGTCTGCTGGGCCAATCCCAGGGCAGCCAGGTGCCTGGTCCTGGTGGCAAAATTTTCGCCCAGAGTATGGGTCTGGGGCAGTGGCAGCAGGCAGGCGGCGGCGATGATTTTATTGCCGCGGATGATGACCGCTCCGTCATGCAGGGGAGACCTGGGGAAGAAAATACTGACCAGCAGGTCCCTGGAGACCAGGGCTTCGACCGACGTCCCGCGCTCGGCATGGGAGGACAGGTCAATTTCCTTTTCGATGGCGATCAGAGCCCCTATTTTCTTTCGGGACATGTAATCCACGGCCTGCAGGATGTCGTCGAGTTTTTCCTTCAGGGAGTATATCTTTAGAGGTTTGCGAAAAGTCCGGGAACCGATGGCCGCAAAGAAGCGTTTCAGCTCCGACTGGAAAAGGACAATGATGGCGATGATCAGATAATTGATGAAGGACTTGATTATCCGGTTGGAGACATACAGCCGAGCCCACTGGGTAAGCAGGAAGAAAAACAGCACCAGCAGGATGCCCCAGGTAACCTGGTAAGCTCTGGTGTCCTTGATGAGCACGAAAATGGAGTAGAGGATAAAGGCCAGCAGCAGAATGTCCAGGATATCCGTAAACTGCATGTGTTTCAGTATAATGAGCAGGTTTTCCAGCATCTTAACCAACCACCCTTTCTTCCTTTACTATAGATTCGGCCACGAGTAAAGCCTTTTTTGTTTCCAGGACGTCATGAACCCGAACGATGGCCGCTCCCCGGAGCCAGCCCAGGATGGCCGCGGCCAGGGTTCCTTCCAGTCTCCGCTCGGCCGGCTCTTCCAGGATCAGGCCGAGGAATGATTTTCTGGAAGGCCCGACCAGGATCGGCTTTTCCAGGTCCAGGAAATAATCCAGCCGGTTGAGCAAGGTCAGATTGTGCTGCAAATTCTTGCCGAAACCGATGCCGGGATCGATGATGATCCGGTCGCCGGCAATTCCGTTCTCTTCAGCCTTTTTTATTCTCTCCAGAAAAAAATTCTTTATCTCTGACAGAACATCGCCATACTGCGGGTTGAGCTGCATGGTTTCCGGCGTCCCCAGCATGTGCATCAGGATGACCGGAACTCCGGCCCTGGCCGCCACCTTGACCATTTCCGGGTCATGTCGCAGAGCGCTGATGTCGTTTACCAGGTCGGCGCCCTCTTCCAGGGCGGCCCCGGCCACCAGGCTCTTTCTGGTGTCTATGGAAATCAGAGCCCCGGTTCTGGGCCTGAGCCTTTTTATCACCGGGATGACCCTGGCCAGTTCTTCTTCTTCCGGAACTTCTCTGGAGCCGGGCCGGCTGCTTTCTCCTCCGATGTCCACAATCGCCGCCCCCTGTTCAACCATTTGCAGCGCCCGGTCCACAGCCCGCTCGGGCTCAAGATACTTTCCGCCGTCAGAAAAGGAGTCAGGAGTGACATTCAGGATTCCGGCCAGCCAGGGTCGGGGCCCGAGAGTCAGTTTCTGCCCCCGGACATCAATGGTATAGAGCCGGTCTTTCGATTGGTGGTTATTTTTATTAATCTCCGCCAGGAGCCTTCCTCCCTTTCCCCGAAGGATGTTATTCTGATGTCTTATTGAGCGCCAGTTCGTCCGGAGTTATTTCCGGTCCGGCTTCTTTTCTGGTTTTTGACCGGCCGTCAATCAGCATATTTATTTCATCTGAAGACAGAATTTCCTTTTCCAGCAGAGCCTCGGCAATCTTCAGCAGTTTATCCCGGTTTTTTTCGATCAGGTCCCGGGCCCGCTGATAGCAGCGATTGATTATCTTTTTTACCTCGGTGTCTATCAGCTCGGCCGTATGTTCGCTGAAGTTCTTATGGGTGGCCAGTTCCCTGCCGAGAAAAATCAGGTCATCTCGCTCGCCGAAGGACAGGGGGCCGAGTTCCGACATGCCCCACTGGCAGACCATCTTCCTGGCAATTTCGGTGGCTTTTTCCAGGTCATTGGCGGCGCCGGTGGTAATCTTGCCCAGTATCATTTCTTCTGTTACCCGGCCGGCCATCAGAACAGCCAGCTGAGCCTCAAGATAGTCTTTGGTATAGGTGTAGCGGTCGGACAGAGGCAGTTGCTGGGTTACACCCAGGGCCAGCCCGCGGGGTATGATGGTGACTTTATGGATGGGGTCAGCCTCCGGGATCAGGGCAGCTACCAGGGCGTGCCCGGCCTCATGAAAGGCTGTGTTTCGTTTGTCCTCGTCGCTGATGATCATGCTCCGGCGCTCAACGCCCATTAGCACTTTATCCTTGGCTTCTTCCATATCTTTCATGGTGACGCTGTCCTGGCCTTTCCGGGCGGCCAGCAGAGCCGCCTCGTTGATTAAATTGGCCAGGTCGGCTCCGGAAAGGCCCGGGGTGGAGCGGGCGATAACCTTCAGGTCGATGTCTTTGGCCAGCGGCACCCGGCGTACGTGAACGTTCAATATCTCTTCCCGTCCCTTGACATCAGGCATCGGTACCACGATCCGGCGGTCAAATCTCCCGGGCCGCAGCAGGGCCATGTCCAGGATATCTGGTCTGTTGGTGGCGGCGATGATGATGATGCCTTCGTTGGAATCGAACCCGTCCATTTCCACCAGTAGCTGGTTAAGGGTCTGTTCTCTCTCATCATGCCCGCCGCCCAGGCCGGCTCCGCGCTGGCGGCCGACGGCGTCGATTTCATCAATGAAAATCAAACAGGGAGCGTGTTTTTTGGCCTGGTCAAACAGGTCGCGGACCCGGGAAGCACCCACGCCGACAAACATTTCCACAAAGTCTGAGCCGCTGATGGAAAAGAAGGGGACGTTGGCTTCTCCGGCCACGGCTCTGGCCAGAAGGGTCTTTCCGGTTCCCGGAGCGCCTACCAGCAGAACTCCTTTAGGGATCCTGCCCCCCAGCCTCTGGAACTTGCGGGGGTCTTTCAGGAATTCGATAATTTCCTGGAGTTCGACCTTGGCTTCATCCACTCCGGCCACATCCTTGAAGGTAATTTTCTTCTGCAGGGGAGAGAAGAGCTTGGCCCGGCTCTTGCCGAAGGACATGGCCTTGTTGCCTCCGGCCTGCATCTGCCGCATGAACATGAACCAGAAGAAAATCAGCAGCAGGATGGGAAACCAGTTGAGCAGTAGGGCCAGCCAGTTGCTGCGAGAGGTGTCCTTGACCACAATGTTGACCTGGTTTTCCCGTAGAACCTTGATCAGGTCGGCATATTGAGGAGGCAGGGTGGTCTTGAAACCGGTCTGGTCCTTGAGTTTGCCCTGAGCCTGATTGTCCTGGATGGTTACCTCCTGGACGTTTTTCTTCTCCACCTGGTCCATAAACTCGGAAAAGGTAAATTCCTTAGCTTTGGGACCGGTGGGAAAAAGGCTCCAGAGCAGGATCAAGAGAACGAGTGAAGCCACCCAGAAGATTAGGTTTTTGGGAGATTTATTCTTTCTGGCCATTATTTTTATCCTTAAATCACAATTCATTTTAACATGTTTTGTCTGTCTTGTTAACATTAGAGGAGGAAAGCCGGGCGGATTTGGCCATATTTCGCGGCAGAGCCCAGGCCGTGACCCCGACAGTCAGGAGAAGATTCGGGGCAGTCAGGCTGTTGCGGCAGGAGGAGATAGCTCCGAAAATCTCAGTGAGCCGAGCGGGAGGCCGGGGCCGGTCAGAGCCGGTATTTTAAGCCGAGGTAATATCTTTTCTCGAGAGTCTTTTCTTCCAGTTCGTGGACCCGACCCCATCTTTTGACGCCCTCCATCGAGCCGACGACCGAGAACAGAGTCCGGGGAATCCTGATTTCAAGGCTCAGGCCATAGTGTTTTCTTGAATCTTCAAGGGACGAATCGTCGCTCAGCCAGCTCTGGAACCGGTCCCGCCCCTGGAAGGACCAGTAATGAACATAAGCCAGAAAGCCGCTCAACTTCAGATGGCGATAGGTAACTTCAGCCAGGGCTTCCAGGTCCGGCCCGAAAGCGTAATGGTAACCATAAAACTTCAGTGTGGTTTTCATGCCCTGGATATCATTATCGACTGAAAAAGTATTAAGGGGAAGAGAGTTGATCATTCCAAAGCTGGGGTAAGCTTCAGCTTTCAGGCGGAATTTCCACGGGCTTGAGTGCCAGGTGACATCAAGCACCGGCCCCAGAAAATGAACAGCGGCCAGCTTGTCCCGAAAATCTCGCGGGATTTCAAAATGAAAATCTTCAGGGTGATTGACCGGAATCCGCCCGGCGTCATAGTCGGTTACCGGTCTTTTGATATTAAGAAAGAAGGCCGACCCGAGCCCGTAATAAAGGCTGAATCCTTTTCTGTCCCAGGATATATTCTGCCTGAAACGCCCGACGGGGACAATCCTGGCGGTAATCCCCAGTTCCTCCCTGACAATCCCGTGAAACATGAAGTCGAAGTCCAGCTGGCTGTAGAAGGGGCTGGAAAATTTTTCGTCCACCCGGCCGGGGAGGCCATAGCTGCTGTCGGTGATTATTCTCGAGTGGAGACTGAGGGCCAGGTTGCCGGTGTTTTCGTTCGGGCTGGCCGAAACCGGAGAATTCCGGTAACCCAGGAAAAAATATACATCCTGGGCAGCCTGATTGTAATTATGATGGTAGACCGACAGAGGTTTTTTTCGGTCGAGCCAGCCGTTGACTTTCATTAAGGGATTGAGCCAGGACAGCAGCCGAGCTACCGGGTTCGACGAGTTGCGAAAGTAGCGGCCCATCTGAAACCAGGCTTCTCCCAGCGAAAGAGCGCCCAGTCCGGTCATTATATTGTCGTTGATGGAAATAACCTCCCGCCATTCGACCAGATATTCCCAGTAAAGAGACCCTCCGACCGAAAATATCGCCGACTGCCAGAAGCTCAGATTGTTGGTGCGGGCAAACTCATAATAGAGCATCCCGGCTAAGGCGTGGGTCCAGTTCAGGTAGAAGGCGTTGGAATCAAACCGCAGGGCTTCGGTGGTAAAAAAACGTCGTTTCTGGTCGGCCCAGGTCAACTCATACTGCCAGTCTTCAATGAAGCGGGAATACTTGATCCAGTAACGGGCCTGGGAATAGGACATCAGCATGGCCAGTTCCAGACCGGCCCGGCCCCAGCGCGGCCGAAGGTTTCTGGCCCGCTCAAATTCGGGGACTGACAGCAGAAACGCGCTGGGCTGATTTCCGTTGTTTTCGGAAAGCGAAAAGAGGACAGGATAAGGTTGCGGGTCGCTGCCGGCGCAGGTCAGATTGTTCCTGGCGGAAGAAGCGAGCGAAAACCCGGCCACGAAATTTTCCACAGTTTTCCGGTTATCTTTTCCGGTTCTGGCGGGGAAAGCCTGGACTGAAAGGAACAGGATAGCGGACAACAGCCAGGCGGTCCTTCTGTTATATCCTTGAAACATGCTGTTTCTTTCCGACCTGAATTTTTCTCTGGACAAACCGGAGGCCGGTTTTTCAGTCTTTAAGAATACTCTGACCCTTATAGCCTGTCAACCTGTCTCCGGCCATGGCCGGACCGGTTCTGCCGTCCGCTGCTTAACGGCCGGGTTGATCTTTCAGTTCTTCCAGAAAGGCCACCGCTCTCCTCAGATGCGGGATGACGATGGAACCGCCTACCACCAGGGCGATGGAGAAGGTCTCGAACAGCTCCTCCCGGCTGGCGCCTTTCTCCAGGGCCTGGATAATATGATATGAAATGCAGTCGTCGCAGCGCAGAACCATAGAGGCTGCCAGCCCCATCAGCTCCTTGGTTTTTTCGTCCAGGGCTCCGGCCCGGTAAGTCTGTTCGTCCAGGCCGAAAAATCTTTTGATTTCCAGGGTTCCCTGTTCCAGGATCTTCCGGTTCATGTCCTGGCGGAAACGGACAAATTCTTCGTATCTGCCCAAGCAGTCCTCCTTCAGCCCGGCGGCCGCAAGAGGCTCCCGGGCGGATTAAGTCGTAGTTCGACCAGATTATAACTCAGGTCGGCCGGAGAGAGGAGTTGGCCCGGGGAAATATTTTTAAGAGCGGACCGCGGGCTGTCCGGCCCGGGTTGCCATTTTGAAAAAATTTTATTCTTCTTATATGATACCGAAAGACAAAAATGAGAATTCGGTTAAACTTCGCTCAGGCCAGAAGAGCCGTGGTTATGCCGGTTATGCTGGCCTGCCTGGCCGCCTTTCTTTCCTGCGGCCAGTCTGCAGACGGTTCCAGTCAGAAAATCAGCTGTCTGATCATAACCATAGATACCCTGAGGGCCGACCGTCTGTCTTCCTTCGGTTCGGTCAGCGTCAGCACGCCCGGTATCGACCGGATAGCGGCTGAAGGCTTCAAGTTCACCAGGTGTTTTGCTCATACGGTGACCACCCTGCCTTCCCATACCAACATCTTCCTGGGGGTGTTGCCGCCCAATCACGGGGTTCATGACAACGCCAATTTCGCAGTCCCGCCCGGGCTGCCCACGCTGGCCGAAATTTTCCGGCAGGCTGGTTATGAGACAGCCGCTTTTATCGGGGCTTATCCGCTTGACCGGCGGTTCGGTCTGGACCGGGGTTTTTCCCTTTATGATGACGATTACGGAACGCAGGATTTCAGCCGGCCGGTATTTGTGGAGAGGCCGGCCTCGGAGGTGGTTGACCGGGCGCTCGGCTGGCTGAAGACGGTTTCCAGTCCCTGGTTTCTATGGGTTCACGTCTTTGACCCCCATTATCCATATTCGCCGCCTGAACCTTTCCGTTCCGCTTATGCCGACAATCCTTATGATGGAGAAGTGGCCTATGTCGACCGGGAGCTGGACCGGCTTTTTTCTTTTCTCAGGCAAACCGGTCTTATCGACCGGACAGTGATCATCCTGACCGGCGACCATGGTGAATCGCTGGGAGAGCACGGGGAGAAGACACATGGCTACCTGGCCTATAATTCCACCCTGCACGTTCCCTTAATTATCCGGGCTCCGGGTTTTAAGGGAGGCCAGAGCCAGGCGGCTCCGGTTTCCCATGTCGACCTTTTTCCCACAATTTGTGATTTGCTGGGCCTGAAGAAACCGCCCGGTCTCCAGGGGAGGTCTTTGCTGCCGGCCCTGAAAGGAAAAAAGCTGTCCGGCGAGAAGATTTATTTTGAATCTCTGTATCCGTATTACAGCCGGGGCTGGGCTCCCATCATCGGTTATATTGATTATCCTTTTAAGTTCATAGATTCTCCGCTCCCCGAACTCTATAACCTGGAAAAGGATTTTAAGGAGCTCAACAACCTGGCTCCCGGTCGCGACTTGAAGAAAGAGCGTCAGCTGCTGGCTGCCCTCTGCCAGGCGGCCTCCGGGCCGGAAGCGGAAGCGGCCAGAGTTTCTCCGTCGAGAGAGAGCCTGGAGAGATTGAGGAGCCTGGGTTATCTGGGAGGCGGATCGGCCGCCAGGCAGGATTTCAAACCTTCGGATGATGTCAAGAGCTTTTTGCCTTATGAAAACCGGGCCGAAGAAGCCATGACTCTATTTCATCAGAATGGTCGGGTTCAGGAAGCCATTGATCTGCTCCAGGCTAACCTCCGGGAAAAGGGAGACCATGACCTGTCCTACAGTTACCTTTCTTCGCTCTACCTGGAAACTGGCCGACCGGGGGACGCCCTGGGTGTCCTGAGACGGGGACTGGAAAGGCTGCCCGATAACTATACGATCTTTCTGACCTACATTAGCACCCTGCTACAACTCGGGCAGTATGAGGAAGTGGCCGGGTCAGCTGACCGGGCCCGGTCTATTCCCCAGGCTCAGAACGACCCTGAGATCTGGAATTCTCTGGGGTCGGCCTTAATCGGGTTGGGAAGGCACGAGGAAGCGCTGGAGTTTCTGGAAAAAGCGCTGGCTGTCGACCCCGATTTTCCGGCCGCCTTAAGCAATCGGGGATTGGCCCTGTTGATGAAAGCTCGTTCGGGAAAAAACCGTCAGACTCTGGAAAAGGCGATTGACAGTTTCAAGGAAGCTATTTCTAAAAACCAGGCCTATGCTCCTGCCTATAACGGCCTGGGAGCTGCTTACAAGACGGCCGGGAATACCGGGGCGGCCATAACCGCCTGGCTGCAGGCGCTGCAGCTTGATCCCGGGCTGAACCAGGTCCTCTATAACCTTGGTTTTGCCTTTCTGGAAAGGGGCGAAAAAGTCAGGGCCCGGGAATACCTGCTGAAGTATAAAGACAGAGTCTATCGGTTCCTGTCTCCGGCAGAACAGCGGGAGCTGGATGAACTGATAAAAAGAACACGGTAGGAAGCCTCCGGCTTCAATTTGAAAGTTGTAAGAGAAGGAGCAGAGAAAAATGTCCTTTGACCTTTCCGGGATGACCGCTCGCCTCGATAAACTTTATGAATTCGACCGCCAGCCGGTAACTCCCGATAAGTTCAAAAAGGGCGCGCTCTTTGCCGGCGTCTTTGCCGGTGAGCATGTGGCGGCCACGGAATTTGTGATCGGGGCCTTTTTCGTCCTTCACGGAATAAAGGCCTCTGACCTGATTTTCGGCCTGCTGATCGGAAATATGCTGGCGGTGCTGAGCTGGGCTTTTATCTGCGCCCCGATCGCCGTCGATACCAGGCTGACGCTCTACTGGTATCTGCGGAAAATTGCCGGGCCCGGGGTGATGGTCATCTACAACCTGGCTAACGCCTTTCTTTATTGCATCCTGGCCGGAGCGATGATTTCGGTTTCAGCCACCGCGGTCGGACTCGCTTTCGGGATGAAGGTGCCGGGCCTCAATGACATCTGGCCGGCGAACGCGCTCTGGGTGGTCGTCTGTCTGGCGCTGGGGCTGCTTTTTACCCTGCTGGCGATTCTCGGCTTTGAAAAGCTCAGCCGGTTTGCCGAAGTGGCTTCACCCTGGATTTTTATGGTTTTTATCGCCGGCGCTCTGGTCACTCTGCCGAAACTGGGAGTGAGGGCTGATTTTTCCAATTTCTGGGAAGTGGCCACGGCGAAAATCTGGAACGGAGTGGCTGAAGCCGGTCAGGAGAAATTCGGTTTTCTTCACGTGATGTTTTTTGCCTGGTTCTGCAACCTGGCGATGCACATCGGCCTGTCCGATATGGCTCTTTTCCGCTATGCCAGGAAATGGACCTATGGTTTTTATTCCGCTTTCGGCATGTATTCCGGTCATTTTCTGGCCTGGATATGCTCGGGCATCATGGTAGCGGCCATCGGCCGGGAGATGCATCCGGGGAAAATGGCCTTTGAAGCCCTGGGTCTGGCCGGAGCGGCGGCGGTAATGTTAGCCGGCTGGACCACGGCCAATCCGACATTATACCGGGCCGGACTGGCTCTCCAGACGGTTACCGGCTGGCCGCGCTGGAAGATAACGCTGATCGCCGGCCTGGTGACATCGATTCTTTCCTGCTTTCCGCTTTTTTTTATGAAACTTCTCGATTATGTGGCGATTTACGGGCTGGTGTTGATGCCGGTGGGGGCGGTGGTTTTTGCCGAACACTGGCTCTTTCCCCGGCTGGGAATTCCCCGCTATCTGGCGGAGAGGCGAAAAAAGGTTTTTAACTGGAAGGTTCTGCTGGTCTGGGCCGGCAGCCTGATTTTTGCTTTTCTCCTTCCTATCCATCTTTATTTTCGCTGGTTGCCGGGTTATTTGTTTGCGCTGGCTTTTTATGTCCTGTTGAACCTTTCAGAGAAAAGGTCAATCGAAGCAGAGGAAAGAACAGATGTTAATTAAATTTTCGAGAATGTTTTCTGTGGCTGCTTTAATAGCCTGCCTGGCCCTGTCCTGGTGGCATTTTAAGGGCGGAATCGAGACGACTTCTTTTAAGCAATGGTTTCTGGTGCTGAGCATCGTGTATTTTGCGGCCGCTGTTTTCTCGGTCAGGAAAAGGTCGAAGAATAAGACTCTACTCTCTTAATTTCATGAAACCCTGAAGCGGGGGAGAGGCAAGGCATGGCTCGAGAATCCCGGGCCAGTTGCTCACCTGCCGCATACGGCAATTTTTGTCGGAAATGAATATGAAGGCATTCAGGCGGAAAGGCTCCGGCGCCTGGAATTTAGCCGGCCTTAGAATCCGGCCGGCAGCTGAAAAAAAGATTCAGCTTCAACCTGCCGGCGCGGTATCAATTTCTTTTTTTAAGCTCCCGGAAACCGGACCTTTTCCCTCGGGGTGCTGAGGCGCGCTACAGCGGCAGGTTTCCGGCTGGAAAATTTATTCTCCCTCCAGTGCGAACACATACCGACCGGAGCCGGCTTTTATGATGAAGTTACCGCCCTTCTGCTGGACATCTTCTATTCCCGGTACTTTTTTCTGCAATCGGTTTTCCGCCCAGATAAGCTCTCCGCTTTCGCTCAGTTTCAGATTTCTCAGCTTGAACACAGGGATGTATATTTCAGCCTGGCTGCCCATCGGGATGGCCACTTCGACGATGATTTTACGGTCGGTTCTCTGCCAGGAACAGCTGACGGGACCGTTAATGGTATAGGTTGAACCGGAAGCGTGAGTGAGATCCCGCACCATCTGGGGCCTGATGATTAATTTGCGGAAAGCCTGAGAGTCCGGAGCCAGGTTGATTCCAGCCAGCGCCCGGTAAAACCAGGCTCCTGCCGACCCGAACATCGGATGGTTGTGGGAGTTCATTGAAGGTCCCTCTCGTTTCTGCCAGAGTTCCCAGAGAGTGGTGGCGCCGTTTTTGATCATGTAGCCGTAGCTCGGGAAGTCGGTTCTGGTGAGGATGTCATAAGCCAGGTCGGAATTTCCGAAGGCGGTGATCACGTCAAAAATGTACTTCGTTCCGATAATTCCGGTCGTAAGGTGGGAATCATGTATGTAAACCAGGTCGTTGAAAAGATTTCCCCAGACGCTTCTCCGGAGATTGTCAGGCACGAGTCCGATAAAAAGAGGAAGAGCATTGGCTGTCTGGCTGCCTCCGGCATAGTTTCTGGTGACCGGGTCAAAGTAAGTCCGGTTGAAAGCATCCTTTATTTCCGCCAGCAGTTTCTCGTACTGGTCGGCTTTGGTTTGACGTCCGAGCACTCTGGCCGCTTCAGACAGAATCTTTACATCGTAATAATAATAGAATGAGGAAACCAGGCCTCCGGGACATTTATCTATGGCCACCCAGTCCCCGTAGTGGCTGAATTTCACCAGTCCGCCTTCAGCTTTGCCCCTTAAAAATTCCACGTATTTTACAAGTCCGTCATAATGCTCCTCCAGAATTCTCCGGTCGCCGTAATATTGATACATGTACCAGGCAATTAGCGGATAGGCGGTTCCCCAGGCCGGGTCGGCCGGACGGGAACCCCAGACATGGGGGACGGTGTCGGTAATCGAGCCGTCCTCTCCCTGAACATCCCTGATGTTGCGGAGAAAATTCGCATAGAAAGCTGCCATGTCGTAATTCAGTATGGCTTCTTCCGCGGTGACCTGAGCGTCGCCCATCCAGCCCATGCGCTCGTCGCGCTGGTCGCAATCGGTCGGAATGCTGTGCAGGTTGGTCTTCTGGCCCCAGAGGATCAATCTCTGAATGTCGTTGATTATTTGTTTGGAACAGGAAAAGTTCCCGACTGGAGAGACGGCCGTGTGCACCACCCGTGCCCGGATCGAGTCTATTTTCGGAGTTCCTGGATAGCCGGTAACTTCTATATAGCGGAAACCGTGGTATGTGAACCGCGGCTCCCAGACTTCTTCCCCCTCGCCCTTAAGAATGTAGCGGTCTTCAGCCCGGGCGGAGCGGAGGTTTTCCTGGTTGATCAGGCCGTTATCATAGAGAAGTTCAGCAAAACGCAGGCGAACTTCAGCGCCGCGCGGTCCTCTCACCCGGAGCTCCGCCCAGCCGCTGATGTTCTGCCCCAGGTCGAACACATAAACCCCTGGCGCAGGGTTGGTCATCACCAGCGGGACGATGGTGTCGACCACTTTGATCGGGGGGATCAGCTGAGCCGAAAGAACCCCGCCGGGAGCTTTGACTTTGACCGCCGGTTTCCAGCCCTTCTCGTTAAAATCCGGGAGATCCCAGCCCGGTTGTTCCAGCCGGGCATCGTAAGTTTCTCCGTGATAGATGCTGTCCTCAACGATCGGTCCAGGGGCAGTTCTCCAGGCAGTGTCGGAATGAACTTCCATCAACAAACCTTCCTCGCCTTCGATGTAAAGCTGAAACCTCAGAGCCCGGGACTTATACCAGCCTTCGCCCAGGATCACCCCGATGGCGTTCCGCCCTTTTTTAATAAGGGAAGTAACATCGTAGGCGACATACAGCACTCTTCTGGAATAGGTGGTCCAGCCGGGGTCGAGCACATGATCTCCGACCTTCTGTCCGTTAATCCTCAGCTCATAATATCCGAGCCCGGCGATGAAGGCTCGAGCTCGTTTTGGAGTTTCGGGCAGGTTGAATTCTTTCCGGAAGAGGTTTTCTCCGCCTATCCATTCGC
Source organism: Candidatus Saccharicenans sp. (assembly GCA_030017715.1). Taxonomy (GTDB): domain Bacteria; phylum Acidobacteriota; class Aminicenantia; order Aminicenantales; family Saccharicenantaceae; genus Saccharicenans. The sequence continues at coordinate 551,383 of JASEIU010000001.1, forward strand.
CCTTCCAGTCGGAAGGGGAGAAAAGTCCGGTGTCAAAGCGGGCCACCTCACTCCAGGGGCTTTCCTCACCGCTGGCGTCCCAGATGCGCACCTTCCAGTAGTAGGTACGGTTGCTCTGGAGAGGCTTGCCCCCGTACACAATTTGAATCGAAGATTCCGTGTTAATCTTGCCGGAATCCCAGAGATCGCCCCGTTCGGCTGCCGGGGAAGTGGAAACGATCAACTGAAAGGCCGTCTGCTTCTGGCCCCTTTGAGGATGGTCGTTTTTCCAGAAAAACCGCGGTTTCTGGGTATCCACCCCGAGGGGATTCAGCAGATACTCCACCCGAAGGTCAAAGGGAGCGGAGGGTCTGGTCTGGGTTTCATTGTTCGGGGCAGAACCTGCCGTCCCGGCGGTTAAAATTGCCGGGAGAAAAAGGAAAAGAAAAAATAGGCCGGTTATCAAAGGCAGGAAGAGAGCCGGGTGTCGAGAAATCCTATTTTTTCTGACAAAAACATTTTTCTGTTTTCTGGGGCGATTTTCCGGGCTTGATGTCATGTTTGACCTCCTGGCTATTTTATTTCCAGTTCGTCAGCAAACCTTTCAATAAATATTTGAAATAAAAATTAAAATTTCAAAAGATTTTTACCTGCCACAACCTTCTCAACTTTTCATTTTTTGACATCAGAATTACTTCAAGGTTTTTTTCTCCCGATTTTCCGGCATAGACATAAAAGCTTCGGTCGTAATATCCACCGCCAGAGCCGCCGCCTCCTTCATGGTAGATGGCTTCTTTTTCATTCACCACGAACTTTAACTCCGGATGCTCGAAGACCGGGGAATAGCTGACTTCGAGGCCGGGAGACACAGATTCTGTTTGGCCATTTTGAGGCCAGCTGCGGAATTCTTCTATTGTTAATTTTTCAGAGGCGAAGGAAAATACTGTGACGGCAGGGAGGAAGGTACATATCAGCGCAAACAAGAATCTTAAAAATCTCTTTTTATTCACAAAATTTATTCCCTTTCTGTGATTCTCATATTTAACATCATCGCTGGTGTAAAGTATTGTTTTCAATCGGCCATAGGAGAGGAACCATCTCAAACTCTCTTTGAAATAATCTAAACGCAAGGAGAGTTTTAATCTACGCTAGCCCGAAACCATTATAAGGGAGTTTTGAAGAAAGTGCTATTGGGATTTATCACGGAAAAGGACCCGGTACTGGCTATGCAGGAATGGGTTGCCAGGCAAATGATGCCGACCGAAGCCGGGGCCAGGGTGGGAGCGGAGAAGGGCAAACACAGCCAGGACCGGAAAAAGATACTTTTCTGGCGTCCGAGTAAGATGGATGGATATCAGGCCGGTCACGATCTATCTTTATATCCCGAAGCTGAGGAAGGGCGTACAGGTGCCGTTTTTTGTGACATGGGGAAAGCGCTAGGGGCTGGCCCTGGCGTAAGAGTCGTTGATCAATGGAGTCTCGACACAGCGGGTCGAACGGTTGGTCAGGGCTCCTGGGATTGAGAATATCTCTGCTTCCCAGGTATCCGAGATCAATAAAGGGCTTCAGGGGCAAATGGACGGTTTTCGAAGCCGGCCGCTGGAGACAGAATATCCTTTTCTCTGAATTGAGGCTATTTACGACCAGGTCCGGGTGGAGGATCAAGTTGTCGCTCTGGCCCTGATGATCGCCCAGGTGTAAATAGCGCCGGAAACAGGGAGATTTTAGCCATAGAGCCGATGTTTGACGAGTCGGAAGACTCCCGGTGTGAGTTTTTCCGCAAACTGAAGAGCCGCGGCCTGAAAAAGGTTTGTCTCTGTATCTCCGACGCCCACGCTGGCATTCAGGCTGCAGTAAAAAAAGAGCTTGTAGGCACGAGCTGGCAGAGGTGTAAGGTCCACTTTATGCTGAACATACTGGCCAAGGTTCCTCATAAGGAGAAGGGCCGCTTGGCGGCCCATCTAAAAAAGACCTGGCTGCAGCCGGATAGAAAAAGCGCCCGGCGACCAGCCGATCAACTGGCCCAGAAAGACGGGAACCGCTTTTCAGAGGCCATCCGCTGTCTGGAGGATGGGCCCGAGGACTCGCTTCAGTTCTTCGGTTTCCCGTAGACGACTCAAAGAAGATCTCCTCCACCGATATGCCCGATCGGACCTGCCGGAAGACAAGGAGCCAAAGTCGGGCGATCGGAGTGTTCCCGACAGTCGACTCCTGGGTGAGATTGTTGACTTGTTATCTTATCGACTACCCTGAAGATTGGGGGTGGTCGAAGTTATATCAAGAAGGAGAAAATCCAGCAGGCCCTGGAGCAAAATCAAGCTTTGCTGACGTCCCGGGCAGCCAACTGAGGAGCGTTACGATGGCCCGGAGATTACGAATAAATTCTGACCCGATCTTTTTTCCCTTATATTTCATGCCCTTTTCAACAGAATTGATTGATAGACACGGCTAAAAAATAACTGGCATTTTCACGGATTTTCTATCAAAGGACTAGAGTACGATCCTGATACTCTATTATCTCAAAGCCAACCTCAAAGATTTCTTGAAGGATTTGGGATGAAATCACTTCTTTCTCCCCCTGGCCAAAAATCTTTCCGTTCTTCATCAGCACAAAACGCCGGGCAAAGCGCAAAGCCAGGTTTAAATCATGAGCTACCAGGATACAAATCAAATTCTGGTCTTCGGTGAGCTTCTGCAGGAGGGTTAGTAATTCCAACTGATTTTTCGGGTCAAGATGGTTTGTCGGTTCGTCAAGCAATAAGACTCGAGGTTCCTGGGCCAGGGCTCTGGCCAGCATAACCTTTTGTCTTTCTCCGCCACTCAGCTCAGTGACCTGCCTGAAGGCTAATTTTTGAAGGTTTAATAGGGACAAAACTCTTTCCACCACTTCTAAATCTTTTTCCGAAACACTGAAGACTATATAGGGTTTCCGGCCGAGCAAGACAGCCTCAAAGACCTGGCTGGCAGCTGAGATTTCTGGCATTTGTGGAAGATAAGCAATTTCTCTGGCCCTCTGGCTCGGACTTAGTTCTTTAAGGTTGCGGCCGTCAAGTGAAATTGTACCCCTGCTCGGCCTGATCAACCCAGCAAGAGTTTTTATCAGGGTTGTTTTCCCGCTGCCGTTGGGACCAATGATAGCCGTAATTTCTTTTTGCCTGAAATCAGCATTAACTTCCCTTAAAATCTCTGCCCGGCCGTAGCCAGCGCAAAGTTCTCTCAGGCTAAGCATTTCAGATTCTTTTCCTCTTCAAAAGCAGGATGAAAAAAACTGGAATTCCGGCCAGCGAGGTGACAATACCCACCGGCAGTACCTGTGGTGCCAGAAGATTTCGAGCAATCAGGTCAGCTAATGTTAACAACAAGGCTCCAACCAGGGCAGAATAGGGCAAGACAAAACGATTATCGCTGCCAGTTAAAAGCTTTACCAGATGAGGTGAAATAAGACCTACGAAGCCAATAATCCCGAAAAAGCCAGTCGCCACCGCCACCACCAAAGATGATAAAAACATTCCGGTTATTCTGATTCTATTTACCTTAACCCCTAAGCTTCTGGCTAAATCTTCTCCCCAGGTAAGGGCATTCAAATTCCATCGCTGCCAGAAAAAAAATATAAAAACCGGAACTAAACATAAAAATATCAACCTGTTTTCAGACCAGCCGGCTTTCCCCAGGTCACCAAACATCCAGAAAACAGTGGCTGCCACCTGGACGTCCGAAGCAAAATATTGCAAAAACATGGTGGCCGACCCGAAAAGACTGCCCAGGGCCACTCCGGCTAAAATAATACTTTCAGCCGCAGCTCTTTTAATAAAAGAGATAAGTAGAATTAGAGAGAGCGAGGTCAGAGCTCCCAGAAAAGCCCAACCGGCGACGGTAAAAGCGTTAAATACAGTCACCGCTTCCGAACCGTAAGAATGACTCTGACCGGCGTCAAAAACAATTATAGCCAGAGCCGCACCAAAGCTGGCTCCGTGAGATACTCCCAGAGTAAACGGAGAAGCTAAAGGATTCTTGAGAAGAGTCTGCATAACTGCTCCTGCCATCCCCAGAGCTGCTCCAACCAGAACCGAACTTACCGCTCGCGGCAATCTGATATTCCAGATTATGAAAGCCAGGTCAGATTGCTTAAAGAGGGCATCTATTAATTGTTCTAAGGAAATGTTAACTGCCCCCTGACGCAGAGACAAATAGAATGAAAAAGCCAGCAAAACAATCAGGGCTGCGCCCAGGTAGAGTCTGACTCTGATTTTTTGACGATAGATTTTAGTTAGCGAAGACTCAGTCCCGGCCGCACTCATTCCGTTTTCTCTGTCCTTGCTCCACAGCTTAAATTTCACCTGGCCAATCATCAAAAGCTTCCTATCAATTATGAACTCCGATCAAGACTTGTCTTCTCCGTTATTCGGAAACCCGATCTGGGCACCGGGAGTTCTAAAAAGCTTAAAAAACCGTTACTCAACTTTTTCCTCAATATTCCTTGCCTTTGTTTACCCTTAAACCGTTTTCTAAAAACCCAACCTGGCAAAAACCACTATAGCCTTCTTTTAGCCAATAAAAAACATCAGCCCCCACAAAGGTCTTAATTATTTCTGCCGTTTTCTGCTCCGGAACCAGATCAGCAAATCGGTCAGGATATAGGATTTTGCCAATAAAATAAGAATTAGCCAGCAGCACCTCAATATTAGTTCGATAAAAATTAAAGGGGAAAACTGTAAAGACTTTATCGTTCCTGACCGCAGACAGACGCTGGTAATAAACCTGATTTTTCTGATAATCTTCCGCCACCAGTGGAAGTCCAGCCGCGTCGATAAAAATATATTCCGGGTCCCAGATTAACAGCTGTTCCCTGTCTATGAACAGGTGTCCTTTCTTCTTTAGTTCATCGACCACATTTCTGGTTTTCAGCCAAAGAAGCGGAGGGTACTCGGCTTCGGTGCTGGTTAGCCCGTGAGATCCCCTGGCGTTGAGGGCCCCAACAAAAACGGAAATGGGCCTTACTTCTGCTGTGCGTGATTTAAGATCCAATAGACAGGAATTGATAAAAGCACTAAGTTCTGTAGCTCTTTTTCTCCTGTCTAATAACTCGCCCAGAAATGAAAAGCTTTTTTTAATCTCAGAAAAATCAACTGCCTGCGTTTTGGGGTGGTTAATTACCACCGCCGGAAGGCCAGTCCTTTCCTGAATTATGTTTGCCATTTTACTTTCAAAGACCAAGACCAGATCGGGTGTAACGGAAAGAAGAGATTCAAAGTCTGGTGGACGCTCTGGCCCGCCCTGGCCGATAACTGGCAGGCGATCAATCAAAGAAGCAATAGCAGCCTGATAGGGACGGCCAGTGACACGTTTTTTCCCGGAAGCATTAGTGATATTATTGTCATCTTTTTCTATTCCCTCCACGCCTACTAATAAGTCGGCTGCCTGAAGATAGACAACAAATCTTAGAGAACCGTTCAGAGCCACAATCCTTCTGACTGCTGTTGGAACCTTAACCCGGCGTCCGGCCATATCAATTATAATTTTGTTAGTCTCATCACCACCACGATTGGAAACAGAGGTTGAACCTGAGGGCATAGAAAAAACAAATAAGCTGAATTTTAGAAGGCTGGCGATTAAAAAAGTAAGTATTAAAGATCGAGGTTTTGGATATGAGAGGATAAAATTTCTAAACCCTTTCCTCCCCGTCCCTGGATCGAGGGTAGTCCTCACAACCGAAGAAATGCCCGCGGTTTTTGCCTGTAAACGGGTTGACAGTTTTTTTATCGATTGGGATCTCTTCTCGAACATTCCGGTTTTACTCAATTGAAGCACTCCTTCCTGACAGCAGCGGGCTGGTCTTAGCCGGAGTTTGGGATCCTGTAAGCAATGTAGGGTTTAATGTCCAGGATGGGACTGCCATCAAAAATGTCTACTCCCTCAACCCTGATCAGGTTTCTGTTTATGGATAACACCTTCAGAACCGATAAACCGATGGGATTTGGGCGCAGTGGCGAACAGAGGTTGAAAACGCCAAAAAAATTCTCACTGTGAGGCGGCTTTTGCAAAATCTTTTCTTTCTTGAATGGTGGCGATTGGTGAAAAACAAAAATGACGTTGATAAAGTCGCCAGTTTTCAAGCCCACCAGGCCAGCCTGATATTCTGGTTTGATTACCAGTTCACCCTCCAGATTGGAGGCCGACCAGTGGCGTGGCACTTCTCGATGGTTGTGTCTGACATAGCCGATAGGCTTAAATTCCCAGGTTTGGTCAATTGTTTTTTCCATAGATATATCCATCACTCTTATTTGAAAAACTTTATTAGCTATCAATAAGTATTACGAATTTAAATTTTGTATTACTAAGGTTAAGTTGTCAAGGATTCTTTTCTTTCAGGCACAGACCTGGTATCCAGGGTAAGGGTAGTATATGGACAAGGCGTGGTGGTGAACCGGAAGTTGGGAAGGACGTTGAGGAAGCCCGGGGCAGCTTAGATGGCAGTCCAGGTTCAAGCCGGAAGCTTTTTAAGGCGGCCTGTTAATTGAGAGAGAATATAGCCGGCAAGAAGCTGACCGGAGCTTTCGTAGGTCTCCCGGGTAAGTAAAAAATTTTTTCTTATCGGCGAGAGGGTTTCTTCTGTTGAAAATTTTCTACCGGCAATACTCTCCGTTAGAGAGAACTGTTTTCCCGGAACTTTCAGGTTCGACGGTTGAAAAAAGCATTTCACCAGAGCTTAAGGGTATATCGCAAATTCAGGGCTTCGGTTTTGGGGGCGGTTAAAAGTTAAGGGCTTATGGAGTGTTAAGAACAGGAAAAATCGGGGTGCTTTTTAGGTTTTCAGGGGAAAAAGCCGGAAGGCCGACCGCCGGGCCTGGCCCCGGGTCATCTTGACTGAAAAGGGGCTTTTCTGTATATTATTTAGGCACGTGGGGCTGTAGCTCAGTTGGGAGAGTACGTGACTGGCAGTCACGGGGTCGCCGGTTCGAGCCCGGTCAGCTCCACCATTTTTTTATAACCGGATTTCCCATCCCGAACTTAAACCCCCGACCATGGTCAGGCCGACCGGGTCGCCATTCATTTCAGGCAGTGCTCCGGGCGAGTTGCCGGGCTGACCTCTGGCCTGCCGGGCAGCTCTTTAGTGTCAGGCCTTGCCTTGACTGCCCCTGTTTTTGCGAAAAATCAGGTGTCCGGTCTGGTTTCTGACAGCTTCATTTTTTGCTTGCCGGCCAGCATCATGATGACGGTAATCAGGGCAAAAACCACTTTGCGGGCGCGTCTGACCAGACCCAGGCTCAACCCGACAGCTGCCGGATAGCCAACGGTGGTAGCGGCCAGCAGACTGGCTCCCTCAGCTGCGCCCCACTGGCCTGGAACCAGGAAGAAGGCGGTGTTGATGATCACCACGAACACGGACATAAACAACACCTTTACCAGGGGGGCGGGCCAGTTCAGGGCCCGGACAATCACGTAGACCTCCAGCACTCCCAGCCAGCGCGAGGCAAAGTGCAGGAAAAAAGCCGCGGCCAATTTTAGCCTGGAATGTCTGAAAAGGGTGCGCATGTTGCGGTCGAACTGCCTCAGGATTTCTTCCTTTTCCAGAAACCATTGCCGGCCCCGGGGGAAGATCCGGGCCAGGCGGTGCAGAATTCCATGCACTCCCTTTAGCTGCAGGATGATCATGACTGTAATGACGATGGTAATGCTGACCAGAACTATCAAGCCGGAGATTTTATATTTTTCCGGAATTTTCAGGTAGATGAAGGAAATGAAAAGCCCGGAGGTGAGAAAGACCAGAGAGGCAAATGATTCTATCGTCTTGTCGAAAATGATCCCGGGAATTCCTTCCCGGAAGGGACAGTACCGCCTGATGATAACAGCCCGGGCGGCTTCACCCCCGACGTTGGCCGACATGGGCACCAGGGTGGTGATGCCGTCAGCCATTATTCTGGCTCTCAGCAGGGTTCCGAATGGAATGGGCTGGAAAGCGCTCTGGACTATGGCCCAGGCCGCCGACTGCAGGAAAATCCAGCCCAGGGCTATCAGGCAGGTTAGAATAAAATAATAACCTACCTGGCGGAGGTTGACCCAGACCTCTTCCGGACCGACCCGGTGAATAAGAACAGCCAGCAGCAGAAAACCCAGGGCGGTCAGAATAATTCTGGTCAGCCGCTTTTTATTTTTATTGTTCATTTATTCATTATCGCAGCTAAGCTTGATTCTCCCGGTCTTCTGACTCCGGAGCCCGGGGCAGGTTATCTTCTTTAATCTTGCTCATCTCTTAAGTTTCAATCCTGGCCCGCGACCCGGAGCTGAAATCCCGGTCAAAATATAATTTCAATAAGTATAAGACAAGGCTGGAGGGCTGTCAAAATCAGGCCGGATTTCCGGCCGGGGGCCGTTTCTCGGTTTCCGGGGCGGGGCAGAAACGAAATTAAAGACAATTCGGTTTCTGCCGGGCTTTTGGTCTCAAAGACCCGTCTGGCCGGATTATCCTGTTTTCTTTTTTTATAAACTAATGGTAAGACGGCTTTCGGCTTTAATCTCGGGCTGGCTCTCGGATGAGACCCGGAGCACCAGGATCGCCTGTTTCGAGCAGTTTTCTCCGGGCAGGACGTAAACAGAGATTTCTTTTTCCCGGCCGAAGGGCACCGCTACCAGGCTGTTGGCCAGTTTTGCCTGCCAGCCTTCTCCTTCCACCGAGAGGCTCAAACGATACAGGTCCTGATTCACCAGTCCGGTCACGACGGATGGATGGACTGCCGGGTCGATCGGAGCCGGAGTGCCTGTATTCTTTATCAAAAATGGAATGCGGAGCAAGTCCTGTTTCCTGGCCTGTTTTGATTTAAGGGCGGGGCGCGGAGCTTTGACCTGGAGCCCCCTTTTCTGGGGGCCGGGACCATCGAGGGAGCGGACGGCCAGAGTGTAGGACAGGATGCCGTCTTTATTGCTTTTCAGGTCAACCACATAAAACTGGAGGCGGTTGGGCTCATCGCGGTATTCATACCGACTCCCCGAATCCGGTCCGGCATGGAAAAGAGCGTCGTTAAGCTGCCGGTAATCGGCGATAGTCCGCATGACCTTCTCGCCGGCGGGGCTTATGTAGTCAACCTGATTTATGTCTTCCGGATGAGCGTCAATCACCCAGATGTAGCTGTTGAAGGCATTCGGGCCGCCGTTGTTTCCACGCAGGTTGTCCTTGTTCCTGGCGATCAGAACGCCGCTGTCGGAACAGAAGGAATCAAAGCCTATCCGCTGGACCACTTCCATTGAGTAAAAATTATAATTAGGGATTCCCGGAGAAAGTGGGTTGGCGGCCGGGTCGTCGGGGGGAGTCCGGTCGCCGGGGTCAGAGCCGTCAAGTCTGACCACCAGGCCGGTGTAAGTGCCGGGGAGAGGGTCCACCGCCCGGGCGGTAACTTCTGCCACCACCAGCCCTGAACTGGCCAGCCCTTCCCGGCTGAGCGTCAGAAGCTGGCCCTCGCCGATGAAGCCACAGGCCATTCGGTTTCTGATCATCAGTCCTGGGGGCCCGGCGGCGCCGGCCACGGGAGGCACGACCCAGCGCTGGTGGGGACCGCCGGGTCCGTTGAAGCAACCCCTGTCCATCAGGTCCCAGGTTCCGACGGCTGCCCGTCGGTAGGGCTGAACATAAGGATTATTGTTGAGGTCTGGCAGACGGAAGGCGAAATGTCCCAGCTCATGGGCAATCGTGCCCGAATTTTCTCCCTGGCGCATGGAAGAAAGACCCCACTGCTGGGAGCCGGCTAACCAGCTGGTCCATTCGACATAGCGGGTGGGCACCCAGCGCGGCATTTCTGGATTCGGATTGCCCCACTCAGGCGGGATCTCATCCTTACTCTTGAATTTCATCAGGCCGAATTCCATCCAGACGCCGGTTTCATCGTATCCGGCATAAATCCGGAGAATAGCGTCATATTCCTTTCTCAGGTCCCGGCCGATATCATTAACCCAGAGCTGGTCGCAGTCTCTTTCCAGGCGGCCGGCGGCTTCGCTTCCGTCGGGGGTGTATTTATTCTGTCCGTATTCGTTGAGGCCATACCACCAGTAAGGTTTCGGCAGGCGGTATGGGCCGTAGGCATCAACCTGAGTAATTCCGAATTTTCCTCTGGAGATTTCCATCCAGTAGTGATGGATATTCAGACCGCGGTTGTGCGGAGTCGGTCTGGTGAAAAAGTCGGCGTAAAACTGCGGGACCTGCTCGCGTGGAATAGGGTCTATCCGGGGATTGCCAAACGGGTCAGAACCCTTCGGCCTGGTGATCACAAACGGCTGGTCGGGAAAATCGACGGCCACCACCGCCAGCTTGAACCCGCGCTCTGGTTTGAGCGTGGGGTCGCCCCAGTTTTTTCCAGGAAGCGGCCGGTAATCAGCCCAGGTCATCTCGTCCTGATCCTGGACTCTCTGGGGGTCGATCGGCGGTGGCAGCTGGGAGCGGGGGCTGTCGGAGAAAAGCAGAGGAGAGACCAGGATAACCGCTGTCAGCAGAAAAATTGAAAAGAAAATATGCGGGAAAAGTTTTCCCGCCCGGGACGGGCGTTTTTTTCCTTTATGTGAAATTTTCGCCTGAAAGGACATGATTACCTCCTGAAATGAAAATTCTATCAGCACTATTCTCAGCTAAGATATATTAGATATCAGCTTGAGGTCAAGGAAGATTTTTCGGGGAAGATGACCAGGGGCTGGCCATGTTCGTTAATTTTATGAAGAAGCGATTCCAGGGCCTGAAGGCAATTATCGGTGCCCGGGCAAGCTGTCGCCCGGAATCCCGCGCTTCAACTCAACGAATCCGGAGCGATAAAGAATATGGATTGCTGTTCAATTCTGGCGCGGGTTCTGCAAAGCGAGCTCTGAAGGTATCAAATCCAGATTTATTTGCCAAAAACGACGGACGTTAAACACGCTTTTTTCGCGGGGAGTCTGTGTTCTGGCTGGCGTCAGGAAACTCGTCCGGCTGGTCATGATAAGCCTGCCGGGGCCGACCGGCCAGAATGGATCATTTTTGGCGGGTATGGTTTTAGTGCTGGCGGGTTCTGTTCTTTATCTGATTTTTATTCAGAGCCTGAATATCTGGATGGCGCGGGAAAAAAAGTCACAGGCATCCGTTAATTTCCTTTGGAATTCATGCGGCCGGGCTGCCGGTCGCTTTTCTGCTAATGCCGGAAGAGGCGCTGGAGTTTTTTACCCTGGGACCTTTAATTTTAATGTTAATTTTATTTCTGGCCGGGGCTATTCCTGCTGCTCATTATATGTTGCTGGACTGGCGTCTGGCCGCCAGGGAGACTGCCAGTTCTTAAAGGTCAAGCGAAAAAAAAGGGGGGCTGGCAGGAGCCAGCCCCCGGCTTTCTCAGGTTTTTGCCCTTAATCACACCTTTTTATGGCAGAACCACCAATCAAAGCATTCGTACTGTTTATGACGTTCCTTAGCAGTCTTGATGTCGGACGGCGGGGGAACGATCACCCGGTCCTTGATCAATTCGTTATTGGGCCAGTTAGCGGGCATGGCCACATCATGTTTGTCGGACACCTGGAAGGCTTCCAGCACCCTGAGGATTTCTGAAATGTTGCGGCCGACTTCAGCCGGATAGTAGAGAATCAGGCGGATTATGCCTTCAGGATCGATGATGTAGACCGCCCGGATAGTTTTGGCGCCGCCTCCGGGATGGAGCATACCCATTTTCAGGGCCACCTTGCCCATGTCGTCGGCAATAACCGGGAAGGGAATTTCCACTTTCAGCTCTTTTTCGATCCATTCCACCCACTTGATGTGACTGAAAATCTGGTCCACCGACAGACCCAGAAGTTCGGCGTTGAGCTTCTGGAACTGGCTGTAATTCTTAGCGAAGGAGACGAATTCCGTGGTGCAGACGGGGGTGAAATCAGCCGGATGGCTGAACAGAACCAGCCATTTTCCGGCATAGTCTTTCGGCAGGACTTTCTTGCCGTGAGTGGTCTGAACTTCCATCTCCGGAAGTTTTTCCCCGATTAATAGCATGCCTTTGGTTTCGTTGTGTTCCATGGTTTACCTCCTATATTTTTTTATTTTTAATTAACTTAGTTTTTATTTTCCCAGAGCAGGTGAATATTGCAGTATTCGCGAGCCAGGACATGTTCGGCTTCGACCGGGAAGAAAGCTTCCGGTCGGTCGCCGGGCTTGAGTTCCTGTCGGTAGACCCTGCCGTCAGCGATGAGCTCAATCCATTCGATGTAGTGTTTCTCTTCCATCGGGTGGGCCATATTCTGGCCGACTTTGACCAGATAACCGCCGCTGACCTTTTCAATGTAGGGGACATGTTTTTCCTGGCTGGTATCGGCGGTTCTGGCTTCCATGTAAACCATATCCTGACCGCAGCAAACCAGGGTGCCCGGTCCTTCGTGGAGAACTTCCACGATGTTGCCGCATTTCAGGCACTTGTAAATTCCGTATTTTTTAGCCATATTTAACCTCCCGGTCATATTTTTTGATTTTAAGACATTCAGGGCAAAGGCCCTTGAGGTTTAAATGCTTTTCAAAAATTTCAAATCCGTCCAGGCTGCCGAGTTTAAGAGATTCGATGTGAATATCAAACACCCGGCCGCAGGCCAGGCATTTAAGATGTCCGTGCCAGGACAGGGTGGCGTCGTAGCGGGCTTCGTTTTTGTCCATGTTAACCAGCTGGATAATTTTTTTCTCTAAAAAAAGCCGCAGGGTGTTATAGACGGTAGCCGGAGAAATGGCCGGGATTTCTTTTTTGATGACTTCATAAATTTCTTCGGCGGTCGGATGGGTGCGCTCGTTGATCAGGTATTCGAATATCTTCAGACGGTAGACCGACATCCTGATGTCATGCTGGACCAGATACTCGCGCACTTCTTCCAGGCTCCAGCGTTTGGCTCTTATTGTTATGTTTTCCATGTTCATCTCTCGACTTAACAATAAAATCAATATAATATTATAACATTTATAATATAATAACAATTATAAATATTGTCAAGTCCTGAAATAGGATTTATTAAAGTTGTTTAATTCCAGAGACAGAGGGCTGTAAATCGTTTGTCGGCCGGATGAGCCGGCCTGAAATCGGCGGGCTTTTGATTGTCGGGGAGCCGATCGATATGGATTTCTGGATTAATGTCTGGAAAAAAGCCTGCCGATTGACTGGCCAGACGCCTGGCCTCCAATTTCTATTTTCTGCCGATCGTATTCTCTTACGGTGCCCGGAGGGCGGCGTATTAGCGGCTGTAATAATCAATCATCTGTTGAATCGCCCGCTGGCAGACCCGGCAGAATTCCATCTTTGGACTTGAAATCATCAGGCAGTACATCATCGGTCGATAAAGACCCTTCGAGGCATAGCCGGCACCCTCAAAGGCTCCCACCTTGTCTTCAAGGTTTCTATATTTTTCACGAACCTGCTTGATTTTGGCCTGGATGGCTTTATCCTTTTGCTGGAACCTGGCCTGGATTTTTTTGATTTCTGATTCTTTGAGACTCTTTTTCCTGGCCTCCTCCAGCGCTCTGTTCATTTCCTGGAAGTCGGCCCGCCGCTCGGCTTGAAGCTTCTCGATTTCTTCTTGCCCGTATTCCGTCGGGAGGCTGATTCCGGGCGACAGCAGGTCCCGCCACTTCAGATTTTGCGGGTCCAGCAGAGCGGTGATGTTCGGCTCCAGCGGTTCCACTCCGGCCGGATAAAATTCGTTATAAGCCACGTCGGAAGTGTAATATTCGTCGGCCAGCCCGGCAAAAGAGTGCCCGAATTCATGCAGGAAGACACTCCGGCTGGCCTGATGGTCGACAGTGGTCAGGCAATAATCGTTGTAAATGCCACCCCCGCCGTATCTTTTGCTGTTGACCAGGATGACGATGGCGTCATAGGGCACCTGGGCGGCCATTTCTCTCATTAAGAAGCCCTCTTCTGTGAGAAGGTATCGGTCGAGGTCGAAGGCATTAAAAGAAGCTTTCAGGACGGTGTTCCTGTAAACTTTCTGCCTCGGTTCATCAGGACCGCTTTCCGCCGACGGCCGGAAAACTCCATAAATGTTAAACTTATCCTGGTTGCTTTTATATGGTTCTGTTTCCAATAAATATCCGGCAAACTTTTTGACATCGCTTTCGAACTTCTCTCTATCCACGGCCCGGTAGCCTTCGGCCAGAAAAACCAGGTCCACTCTTTCTGAGGGCGGCCCGTTTTTTCTGACTTCAAAGGTATAATCGCCGGCCGAGATCTCTTCTCGTACATGGTGATAATCTTCCGGGTCTATGGTCTCGACGGTCAGAGGACGCAGCAGGTTTTTGCGGTCTCTGACTTCGATAACCAGATTTATTTTATGTTTCGGCCAGGGAATGCGCACCGCCCGCTGGAAGACTTTTTTCAGGCCCTTCAGAGCCGGAGTGGTGGTCTTGTATTCTCCGAACTGGCAATCAAAACCGCTGGCATAAATCAGCCGGTTGCTGGCCACTTCGTAAACTTTCACAAAATAATGGCCGTAGTTGAACGGGTTGGTGAGATTACTGCGGTTTTCCGGCCAGACCGGCTCCTGATAGATGCTGTGGACGACCGCCTGCTCGTCCCGGGAGTCGCCGATCAGGTAGAGATTGATCCGCATGGCCCGGTCGAGAAAATGGTCTTCAAACCGCACCGACTCTTCGGCCGGCAGGGGATGAAAGGCAAAAGTGATCAGAAATAGGGCCGCCAGGAAGGCTCTGGTTGCCCGTCTTTCAAGTCCATTGTGCATGACAAACCTCCAGTCGATATAACTTTATGATAGCTTTCCTGCCGGGCCGAAAACAAACTGAAAGATAAACAGCCAGGTCGGCTTCGGCCCGAACTTGATTTATAAAACCGGATTCATTTTTAAGACGAATCGGACATATTAAATCCTGGACTCGAAAAGACCCTTGCTGCCGGCAAAATCAAGGTCACCGCAAGGCGGCCCGGCCTGCTGGCTCACCCGGCCTTACCGCCGGGCTCCGAGGAACAAGAGCCGGCGGTCAACCGGAACGCGGTTTTTCGGCTCCGGTTGACCGCCTGAATTCTATTTTTGCAGCGGAGAGACGTCGTCAATCACCCACATGCCGCGGCCGTTGGTGGCGATGACCAGCATATTGTCCCGTGGATGGATTTTCAGGTCCCAGACCGGAGCGTTGGGCAGCCCGCTGCCCAGGCAATTCCAGCTCCGACCGTCATCGGTGCTGACGTAAACCCCGTAATCGGTGCCCACGTAAAGCAGGCCTTTCCTCTTCGGGTCTTCCCGGATGACGTTGGTGGGTCCGCCCGGAAGGTTGGCGCTGATGTTAATCCAGGTCTTTCCAAAATCGGTCGACTTGAAAATGTAGGGGGCAAAGTCGTCATCGTGCCGGCCGATGAGGGCGATATAGACCGTCCCGGGGTCAAACTTTGAAGTCTCAATACACCAGACATGCTTGTTGTAGGGGAGGCCGGCGGTGATTTCAGTCCAGCTAACCCCGCCGTCTCTGGTCAGGTGAACCCGGCCGTCGTCAGTCCCGGCGTAAATTACTCCGAATTTCAGCGGGGATTCCGAGATGGCCGTCAAGGTGGCAAATGGAATGGCATAGGGGAGGCGACCCTGTTTTTTGGGGTCGTAGGCGGTCAGGTCGGGACTGATTTTCTCCCAGCTTTCGCCACGGTTGAGAGACCGGAAAACATACTGAAAACCGTGGTAGACGATATTCGGGTTGTGCGGGGAGAGGACGGTCGGCGCCAGCCACTGTCCCCGGTGTTCTGGTTCGCCCTCGGCCGGTTTCGGGTAAATCTCCTTGCTGACCCAGCTTCCGTTCTTGTATTCCGAGCGCATTAACCGTCCGTAGAAAGAAGATGAATACACGGTATTGGGGTCAGTGGGGTCAATAGCAATTATTGTGCCTTCGCCGCCCGGGGCCCGTTCCCAGTGGACTCGGGCCTGGCGAAAACGCCTCTGTCCCGACGGCGGGGCGCTCTGCGGAGCCACGCCCAGCCCCCGGTGAGTGCCGGAGTCCTGAACCGAGCCGTAAACCGTAAACGGTTTGTTCATGTCAAATTCGACGTTATAGAACTGGATGGCCTGAATGCCGCTGTAAAAATCACGCCAGGTTTTGCCGCCGTCAAAAGATTCATTGCAGCCGCCGTCGTTGACGTTCAGCAGATGGTCGGAATCATCGGGGTCTATCCAGAGTCCGTGGTGGTCGCCGTGAAGGTTTTCCCAGTAGAGCTGGGTCCAGGTTTTGCCGCCGTCGGTGGATTTATAGAGCCCCAGCCCCATTATGTAAACGGTGTTTTCGTTGTTGGGGTCAACCCTGATCTGCCCGAATACCCAGCCGTAAGTGCCGCCGAAACGTTCGAACAGCCGGTCGGAAGGGTTGACTTTAACCCAGCTTTCCCCCTGGTCGTCCGACCGGTAAACTTCGGCTCCGACGATATCAGGGTAGGTCCTCTGGCGGCCGTAGGAATCGCGTTCTCCGGGAGAAGGCTGACGGGTGGGAGTGTGATTGTCGACGTAGGCGTAGACCACGTTGGGTTTGCCGGCGCAGAGGTCGAGGCCGATTCTTCCGGTGTATTTGGTGTCCGGCAGGCCGTCTGTCAGCCGCTTCCAGGTTTTTCCGCCGTCGGTGGTTTTGTAAAGATAATCGCCGTCTTCGGGCACCGGGTCGCTCCAGCGTTGCCTGATTCTATTCCACATCGAGGCGATCAGGACCTCGGGATTTTTGGGATCCATCACCAGGTCGATGCAGCCGGTTTTTTCGTCCACATAGAGAACCTTCTGCCAGGTGCGGCCGCCGTCGGTGGTCTTGAAAACCCCGCGCTCGGGGTTGTAGCTCCATTCATGGCCGCTGGCGGCTACATAAACTATATCCGGATTGGTGGGATGAATTCTTATTCTGGCGATGGTGTTGGTGTCGGTGAGACCGCAGTGTTGCCAGGTTTTCCCGCCGTCGGTTGATTTGTAAACTCCTGTTCCGGCTATGGAGGCCCGAAAGATGTTGGCCTCTCCGGTTCCCACATAGATAACGTTCGGGTTGGAGCCGGAGACAGCGATATCGCCGACGGAGAGTGTCGGAAAGTCATCGGTAATCGGTTGCCAGGTAACCCCGGCATTTTCAGATTTCCATAAGCCGCCGGTGGCCGTGGCCACGTAGATTACTTTTTTGTTGTTCAAGGGGACATCGACGTCGGTGCATCTGCCGCCCTGACTTTCTATCCCTCCTCCTATGTGCCGCCATTGCAGGCTCCGGTAAGGGGTGGAGGCTTCCATGGCCAGATGCTGCTCATGCCACTTAAGTCGCAGGGCCGGGTCGGTGTTCTCAACCTTTTTCTGACCCCTGGCCGGACTGGCCGATTTCTGAGCGCTCAGAAAGCCAACCAGACAGACAGTCAGAAGCAAAAACGCCAGATACTTGAAATGCTTTTTAATCAAAAGACCCTCCTGATATTTAATATTTCAGACATCTTAATTAGGCTAAATTTTTTTTGGGCTTTATGTCAAGCAAAAATAAATTTTCTCGGTCTTTATCACCTAAACAGCGGGAATGGCCGTCAGCCTTGCCCGGCAACGGGGATAGTTTTATCGTTCCTGGTTTCCTTTTCAGGCGGAATTCAGGTTTTCAGGCTATAAAGTTGTTTGGAATCTTCTCCAAATTAGTTGATAAGATACTATATTTATTAAATGAGAGAAAATTAATAAATTCTTCTTTTTGTGATAACCTCGCCGTTTCTTTTTTGGCTGAAATTGTAATTGTGGGGAGGGGCCTGTCACGGCCCGCCTCCTCCCGTCCTCGCTCCACCCATCCCCCCGCGGGGAACCCCTTCCGCTGCGGGCGGTTCGGAGACAGGCCGTGCCACCCTCTGAAAACCCTGGCTCTACGGTTCTTTATTGGCCCGTATTAGTAAGAATGCCCTGCCAGACAGTGGTGCGCTCCGGACATCTCATCCTTGCCGTTTCAATGGTGGCTGAAATTGTAAGGAGGGGCCTGTTAGGTGGGCCACCCTCCTGAAATCCATTTCCTGCTGTTTATTTATTGGTTCTTGTAATAGGGAGGGGCCTGTCAGGCCGGTCTTATTTTAGCGGAAGCTGGAACAATTCTCGAGAGTTCTGCTTTAATGATGTTAATGCTGCGACAGAGAATTAATTTCTATTCCGCTTTGATCAGCAGCAACCAGCCTTTGCCAGGCTCCACCGGAACGGGCTCTGAAGGCTTGAATCGTCTGGCCGGTTGAAAATTGTCTATGGCCGGGGCTTCTATGACCGCTTTTTCAGGTTTGAGACCCAGTTTTTTCCAGTCGATTTTTAACAGACAATTTTCGGGCTTTTCTGACCAGCTGGCCAGGGCCACCATGGCCTGTCCTTTCTGCAGGTAGACGGTGGCCAGAATATCTTCCCGGCCGGTTTTAACCGGGCAGGCCGGCGACCAGTAACCGAACATCTCGGCCCGGGTTATCCCGAACTCATCCCACGCTTTCCAGAGCGGTCTCGGGTCTCCGGCCCAGGGAAGCCGGGCGGTCAGGCCATAAACCATCCCCCGCCAGGGATGGCCGCCTTTCTCCAGCATTTCGCCCATCAGGCCGAAGGGGATACCGGATATTTCAACCAGCCAGTAATCTGGCGGGCTGTTGTAATCAAAATATTCACCGAACCACAGGCGGTCGATGTAAGGAAAATGCTCCATATAAAGGTTGGCGCTGGAAGCGAAGCCGTCGCGCGGATTGTACTGGTTGGCTGAATGCAGGTCGATGAGCGAACCCGGACGGTATTTTTCCAGAACCTTTCGGGCCCTTTTCATAGTTACCCGGTCAAAAGCCACATCGTCGATGTAAAGGCCGTCGATTTCGGCCTGACGGCAGAGCCAGGCCAGTCCCTCAATATAATAATTATGCCAGCGGGACATTCCGCTGTTGATGACGGCCGCATCCTTCAGCTCCGGGACAAACCAGCCGGCAATGTAGCCCGACCGCAGGTGTTCCTGCAGCCAGGAATAGCCGCCCCCCGGCCCGTCGGTAAAAATCTCGTCACCCAGGCTTTTCAGGACAAACAGCTCGGCTGCCCGGTTGCTAAGTTCGCGGATGGTGTAATAGATCTTGACCTTCAACCCGCGGGCCTGGGCCTGGTCGACGTAGGCTTTCATTTTTTCCGTCCGCAGGAAAGGGTAGTTGATATAGGGATTGATTTCATTGGCATGGTGAACGTTTATGACGCTGGCCCCGGCGGCGGCAATTTCTTCCACCGGCCGAAAAGCGTGATAATATCTCTCCGAAAAATGCTTCGCCGGCCGGATGGGCTTAAACGGAGTGAGGAGCAGGTTGAAATCAAAATGCAATTCCTGTCCGGCTTCGATTTTCCTGGGCCCGCTGGCGGCGGTGAAGATCACCCTTTTCTGCTTGCTGTTCTTTTTTAATTCCTCCCTGACCGAAACCCAGCCCTGACCCTGATTCCACCAGGAGGGCGGCAGATTAAGCGGTTTCAGTGTGTAAAAGTTGGTGTTGAGCGGCCGGACATAATTTTCGGCCCTGAGCTGGATCTGAAGACCGCCGTTGACCGTGCCCAGCCAGAGGGCATCCTGATTCTTCTGGCGGTCCCAGCTCCAGGAAAAGCTCTGCGGCCTCCTTCCGCCCTTAAAACCCAGACCCATCATGTACCGGGCAACTTCTTCTTTCAAAGAGAAAGTCAGCCTGATATCGTCGACTTCTGTCGCCTCGGGGGCTGTGATTTTTATCCTGAATTCCGCAAAGCCATCGAATTCCATCCGCCCGTTGACTTCCATTATTAAATTCAGGGCGGGAATTTCGTTCTCGGCCCGCCAGCAGACTGACCCGGGAGTTAATTTCGTAAAGGCGAACGACCTGTTCTTGACCCCCTGGTAAAGCCCGGCGTAATTGCGGACCTGGAGCTCGAACGGGGCCTCCAGCAGGCTTAAGGAGCCGGAACCGACGGCCGTTACTTCGGGATTGAAGAAGCTGTGCAGTTCTTCGGGCAACCCGAACCGGGACAGCTTTATTTTTCGACCGAGGCAGCTAATCGTTCTGCCCCTGACTTCAAGGTGAGAAAAAGGCGGGATGATTTGGTCATCCGCCGCCAGCTGAGAATTTAACCAGCGGAGGCGCGTCAGACGCCAGAGTTCTGAATCTCCGGCTTCCGGAATTATTCTGTCCGAAACCGTTAACCGCAGCCTTACCGTCTGCGAGGGCAGATTGGCGGTTTCAATTTCGACCAGGCCCTCATACATACCGGGCTGAGCTTCTTCCGGAATCTGCCAGCCGCACCACAGCGGCTGGACTTTTCCTGTTTCTAAATTTAAGTCTTTTTCAAATTCCCGGCCGTCCCAGCCGATGCCGCCGGTGTTGAAACAGGTGGCCAGGCTGCCGTTTATTTTCTGATCAGAATCGGTTTTTTTCAGGTCGGAGAATTTAAGCCTTATTTTTTCCAGCTTCTGGCTGTGAGCATAGATTCCCAGCTGGAAGACAAAGTATTCGCCCCGGTCGGCCTGGCCCTCAAAGAAATCAGCCGGGCCTTTTTTTACCCAGAGCTGGGGCAGGAAATCGCTCATTCTGGCCGGGAAGCGACGGTCTTCCGGGAAAATCAGGAAGGGAAGATTCCAGTGCCGTCCGGTCAGCAGCTTCAGTTCCTCGGCGGTGGCGATGATTTCCATCGGGTAAAAGCTGCTGAACTCGTCCAGGCATTCAAAAGCCAGAACCTGGGCCCGGGGAAAATCGTCCGGATTGAAGCCGGCCAGAAGGTCTGTTCTCAATCCGTTACGCAGCAGCCAGCCGGTCTCAGCTTCATACTCTGCCGGAAGATAGGTGACCCTGGGATAATTCCGGCCCTCCAGTTTGTAAGGCAGGTAGTAAAAGTAGTAATCGGCCGGGGCCTCTGAAGCCTGAAAAACAAAATCTCCGTATTCATTGTTGACCGCGATCGGAAAAACATTTTTGATTTCTCTGTGTGAGGTTGCGGTCATAACCAGGACTCGTTTTTTTTCTGGAGCCGGGTCCGGCCGTCGCCAGGGCAGACGCACAAAGACCGCGTCCGACTCCTGGTTCACCCTGACCACGGCCCGGTGATTTCCAGGACCTGAATCCGGGTCCCAGGAAGCCGTCCGGTAGGGGAGGTCGCCGAGCAGCCTGACAGTCTCTTCAGGCTCCGGGGCGGCCTGAAGGGCCGGGACCAGAGCGGCGAACAGTGAGAAGCAGAGGATAAGGGAAAGACATTTTTTGCCTGTCCGGAGAGGATTCCCATGCTTCGGGCAACTCTGGTTGAAAGAGTCCCGGCTCTTTGTCCTGGCCTGTGATTTTTGCATTTTAACCGGTCTTCCTTTTTAATTGATTTTTCGGGTCGGCTACAGGGCCTCCCGGTCTTAACATCCCAGGCCGCTCGACTGTTTATAATTCCAGCCGGCAGCGGATATTAAGATAACTCAACTCTGATTTCCGGTCGAGCCTGAATTTTTTGGGCCTTGCCCGGGGTTTCGGGATCAGGACATTTTAAGGATGGGCCGGCATTAATTTATCAATCTCGCAGTTTACTTGCGAACTCGGCCATTTCTTCCGGCCTGAAACGGGAAACGGATTCTTTGACTCCGATGAATTTCCTGATTACAAATTTCTCCAGAAAATTCATTTTATCGAAGGACAATTCTCCGCCGAAAATGGCCCGGGCCCGGGCTGTCAGCCGAAGTTCTTCCGGGAAGGCTTCCCGGAACTGCTGTTCGGCTTTCTGCCCATCATACATGCAGCAGATGAAAAGCCCGACTTTTTTTTGCCTCAGCAGGTCAGAGTTTTTCTGACAGAATTTCTTGACCTCTTTCTGAATTCTGCCGGCATAGATGGAGCCGCCGATGATTATCCAGTCGAAATTCTCCAGGTTGGGACAGGGTCCTTTTTTCAGGTTGCAGGCTACGGCCTCACCCAGGCTTTCCCTGATGATGGTCGCGGCCCTCTCTGTGGTCCCGTATCTGGTGGCGTAGGCAATAAGATATCTTGACATCTTCCCTCTCTTTCTGATCCGGTCATATTATACTTTACCGGCGCTCGGCTGGCAAAGGTTTAAAATTTATCAGGGACATTAGGTTGAGTCTTTCAGGCTGAAGATTGGTAGCTTTAAGAAAGCCGGTTTTAGCTTCCAACCTGAAAAGGCCGACGCGGTTACCGCGGCCGCAGAAAAAATTAACCGTTGGCGAGAGAGGCCGGCCGCGAGTCTATTTTTATTGCAGCCGATGAAAATTGCGGCTGGAGTTGGGCTGAGCTTTGTGGTATTCAGAGTATCTGAACGGCCGGCCCTGTTAATTGTAGAACCGGCAGGCCTTCAGCCAGGAAGAAAACTGTCGGTCCGGTCGTCAAAAACTGCATATTATTATAATCATGAAAAGGAGGTCCGATGAAGTTCAAAACAGTCGCCCGGTTGGCGGTGATTCTGCTGGTGGTCGGGCTGGTTCCTCTTCAAGCCCAGAGTGTTTCCGACTTGCTCTCTGGCCTGAAGCCCAGGAACATAGGTCCGGCCAACATGAGCGGAAGGATCGGGGCCATAGAAGCGGTTGCTTCCGACCCCAGGATTATTTACGTCGGCGCGGCAGCCGGAGGCGTCTGGAAATCGACGGATGGCGGGTTGACCTGGAAGGCCGTCTTTGACGACCAGCCGGTGGCTTCAATCGGAGCCATTGCCGTCTACCAGAAGAATCCTAATATAGTCTGGGTCGGCACGGGTGAAGCCGCACCCAGAAATTCGGTCAGTGTCGGACGCGGCGTTTACCGGTCCCTGGACGGCGGTCAGACCTGGCAGCTGATGGGCCTGGAAAAGACTGAAAAAATAGCCGATATCATCATCAACCCCGATAATCCCGACCTGGTTCTGGTCGGCGCTCTGGGGGCTACCTGGGGCGACAGTCAGGATAGGGGGGTTTATAAGACCGCAGACGGCGGCCGCACCTGGAAAAAGGTCCTTTACATCAACGAAAAAACCGGCGTCTCCGACATGGCCGTTGACCCGGCCGACCCCAATCATATCATAGTGGCCATGTGGGAACACCGGCGTTATCCCTGGTATTTTGTTTCGGGCGGACCGGGAAGCGGTCTTTACGTCAGCCGGGATGGCGGAGAAACCTGGACCCGGTTGACCGAGAAGAATGGACTGCCTTCCGGAGACCTCGGACGATGCGGAGTGGCCTTCGCTCCCGGCCGGCCTAACATTGTCTATGCTCTGATTGAAGCCAGCAAAAACGGTTTTTATCGCTCGGTTGATGGCGGAGAAAACTGGACTCTGGTTAACGGCGAAGCTGATGTCCACAACCGTCCATTCTATTACAGCCGGGTTCAGGTGAATCCCGCCAACGAGAACCTTGTCTATCTGCTGCAGACCCAGCTCCGGGTGAGCGAAGACGGCGGGAAAACTTTTCGGGCCCTGACCGTTTTCAACCAGGCCCATTCTGATTTTCATGCCATGTGGATCAGTCCGGACGGCGAAAGGCTGTATGTAGGTAACGACGGCGGCGTGGTCCTCAGCCATAACCGCGGGCAAACCTGGCGTTTTGTGGAGAATCTCCCCCTGGCCCAGTTTTATCATATTAATTACGATATGCAGATTCCCTATAACGTTTACGGCGGACTTCAGGATAACGGGACCTGGGTGGGGCCAGCCTACGTGCTGAATGAAAGAAACGTGGCCTTCTATCACTGGAAGACCGTAGGCGGCGGCGACGGTTTTGATGCCGCTCCCGACCCGGAAAAACCGGGTTGCGGCTACGGCATGTCCCAAGGCGGCAGCCTTTATTATTTTGATATCAATACCGGCACTACCAGGAATATTGTGCCCACGGAATCCGAGGTCAAGCACCGCTTCAACTGGAATGCCGGATTTGCGGTCGACCCGTTCAATCCTTCTACCATCTATCTGGGCAGCCAGTTTGTCCACCGCAGCCGGGATAAAGGCCGGAGCTGGGAGATAATTTCCCCGGACCTGACCACCAACGACCCCGAGAAGCAGAAACAGAGCGATAGCGGCGGACTGACTCTCGATGTGACCAGTGCTGAAAATTACTGCACCATTCTCAGCATCTCACCAAGTCCGCTAAGAGAAGGACTAATCTGGGTAGGCACTGATGATGGTAATGTTCAATTGACCAGGGACGGCGGTAAGAGCTGGGAGCTGGTATCAAAAACCCTGACCGGCGGAAAAAAACCTCTGGTGCCAGCCGGAGCCGCGGTGCCCCACATCAAGCCAGGCCGGTTTGAGGAGGGCACAGCTTATGTGGTTTTTGATGACCATCGTCGTTCCAATTTCACTCCGTATATTTTTGTAACCAGAGATTACGGGAAGACCTGGAAGAGTCTGGCCAGTCCCGAAATAGACGGCTATTGCATGGCCATAGAGGAAGACCCGGTCAACAGGAACCTGCTGTTTCTGGGAACCGAATTCGGTCTATTTGTCAGCCTGAACGGCGGGCAAAACTGGTTCAAGTGGACCAGCGGTTTTCCGACCTGCCCGGTCTATGACCTGGCCGTCCATCCCCGGGAGCACGACCTGATTGTGGCCACTCACGGCCGGGCCGTTTACGTGTTTGATGACATTTCGCCGCTGAGAGAGCTGACGGCCGAGGTAATGAAAAAGAAACTGCACCTCTTTAAGGTCAATGATGCCTTTCAATTCCTGACCGGCCGGATGTCTTCCTACATGAGCCCTGGCGACGGCGAGTATCTGGCCCAGAATAAGCTGACTGGAGCAGTCATAACCTATTTTCTCCTGCCGTCAGAGAAAAAGGCCGAAGAAACTGAAACTCCATCTCCGGAAATGGCTCAGATGCAGGAAAGAATAGCCCAGTTTACCCAGCGAAGCGGGCTGGATATGGCCGCTATGAGACAGATGATGGGGCGGGGCAGGGTGCAGATAACCATAACCGATTCTCAGGGGCGAGTAATCCGGCAGATGAACGGTCCGGAGGAAAAGGGCCTGAACCGGGTTTACTGGGATTTTCGGGAGATGGAACCGGTTTCTCCTGGAGAGATGATGTCGACTCAGGCCGCCGGCCGGGCGGCAGCCGGTTTTTTTGGCGGCCGCGGAGGCCTGACCGTGTTGCCGGGAACCTATACGGTTAAGGTCAGGTATGAAGACCAGGAAGTCTCCCAGAGCTTTGAAGTCAAAGCCGACCCCAGGTTGCAGATTGACCCTGCAGTGCTCAAAGCTAATTACGAACAGGCCAGGGAAGCCCAGAGGTTGTCCAGGGCCTTGCAGACGGTAAGCCAGAGGTTGCAACAGACTCAGCGGGCGCTGCAAACGGTCAGAGAATTTTCGCAGGGCCAGCGTAATCAGAAGATGGCGGAAGTGATGAAAAAACTGGACGGCGTCGAGAAAAGGCTCAAGGACTTAACCGAAACTCTTAATCCCACTCCTCCCCGGCAGGGCCTGGCCGACAGGTCGTCCGGGTTGATGTCGCAGGTGAACGGCGCCGTTGGCGGGATTACCGCTGCCGGTTATGAGCCGGTCAGCCAGCCGGCCCGGGTCAGGTATGAAAAAGCCAGGGCCAGATTCGGCGACTTCCTGAAGCAGGTCAACGATTTTTATGAAAAAGATGTGGCCGAGCTTAACAAAGCCCTGCAGGAGATGGGCTTTACCCTGCTCCAGAATTATCCTCCACTGAAGATTGACTGAGTGCCCGGATTCAGGCTGACAGTCCCCAAAAAGAGGACCTTAATACCTTCAGCCGGAAAGAGATGGGGCGGCTGCGGGGCCGCCCCCTTTCTTTATCTCCCGTTTAACGCCGAAGGGCAATTTCTTGTGATAAACCAGAAGGCCTCCTGGTCTGTCGTCGGCTGAGGTTCGAACCGAGGCAGGATTAAGCGCTTCTTCCGGGTCTTACGGGCCGAAGTGGCCTGATATATTTTATCCTGTTGCCGGGTTGAATAGGCTTCGGAGCGGAAATCGGCTCTGGAAACCAATCGCCCGCTGCTTTTGAAATCCTGGCCTGAGGCAACTTTTTTTGGCGGCGAGCGTTTAAGAATTAAATCTACGACGCCCGGCCGGCAGTAATTTTTTTCTGGCCGTTCGGAGTCTATAATAAGAGATAAGATGAAAAGGCCAACAGCAGTTTTGATTTTGCTTCTCTGGCTGGCCGGGGCTCTCTTTCCGGCCGACCTGAAGTTTGTGGTAATCTCTGACACCAATCCCGAGTTTCTTAACCAGAAGGATTTTTCTCATTTTGAAAAGGCTATCGAGAAGATTAATGCCCTGAGACCTGACCTGGTGATAAATCTGGGCGACCTGATTTATGGTTACGGGCTGCGCAGCACCAGGCCCCAGTGGGAAAGATACCTGGAGATTGTCGGCCGGATTGAGTCTCCCTATTACCAGGTTCCCGGTAACCACGATGTCTTCAATCACCGGGCCAGGCAGGTCTACCTCGAATTTTTCAGGAAGAGCTACCTGTCCTTCGACCTGGGGAACTGCCACTTTGTGCTTCTGGACAACCTGGAAGACGGCCTCTGGGGAAAAATCGGGCCGGAGCAGCTGTCCTGGCTGGAAGAAGACCTGAAGCGACCCCGCTGGGACCAGGCTTTTGTTTTCCTTCATATTCCGGTCTGGGATATGAAGGCCCGCAATGTCAGGCCGGAATGGAGAGAATTCTGGTTTGAAAAAATTCATCCGCTGCTGCTGGCCGGCAGGGTGAAGGCGGTCTTTGCCGGTCACACCCACCGTTTCGGGCCGACCAGGATTTATGATGGCCTGATTTATTATATTGCTGGAGGAGGCAGCCCCAGGCTGCACAAAGAATATGTCAGGGCCGGGGGCGGCAACTTTTTTCTGCTGGTGGAAGTCACGGAAAACGGGTTCCGGGTGAACGTAGTCTTTGAAAACCGGATTATCTCCGACTACGAAGCCGATATCCTGCAGGAGATTATGGCTCCCCATTTTTACCGGCCCGGTGAGTTAAGTAAGCAGAACTAATCTTTGACTTTTACGGGGATTAGGCTTACTGTATTTAAAAAATTACCTTTTCATGGAGGGCTGATGTCCGAAAAATCTCGTCTGGTGGCTTTTCTGCTGTGCTGGCTGTTCGGCATTTTTGGCGGTCACCGCTTTTATGTGGGCAAGACCGGAACCGGCCTGGTCTGGCTGTTTACCCTGGGCTGCCTGGGAATCGGAGTGCTGGTCGACCTGATCATGATTCTCCTGGGCAAATTCTATGACGTTCAGAACAAGCCAGTCCTGGTCTGGTTCAGGAACTGCGATGCCGAGGGCAAGGTTCTGAGCTATTCAGTTTGACCGGGAGAAAAAAAGATGGGAGGGCTGGCGCCCTCCCAGGAGGGAATTAGGTTAAGAAGGAAAACGGTTATATGGGTGCTCAGGCCGCCCGGCCGAGAGCTTTTAAGGCTTCAGCTACTCTGCCCACCGCCAGAACGTAGGCTGCCTCCCGCATCGGCAGCTTGTGTTTTTCCATCAGCTCCACGATTTCCCGGAAAGCTTTTTTCATTTTCCTTTCCAGCTTGTCGGTGATTTCTTCTTCGGTTAGAAAGAAACGCTGCAGGTCCTGAACCCATTCCAGATAGGAAACGGTCACCCCGCCGGCATTGGCCAGGATGTCCGGGCAAACCAGGACGCCATTGTCCACCAGGATGCTGTCGGCTTCGGTGGTGGTTGGACCGTTGGCCCCTTCCAGGATTATCCTGGCCTTGACCTGGCCGGCATTGCCCCGGTGAATCTGGCCCTCGGTGGCGGCCGGGATGAGAATATCGCACTCCAGGGAAATCAGGCTGTCGTTGTCGAGCGGTTCAGTGCCAGGAAAATTAACCACCGAGCCGGTTTTCTTAACCTGCTTTTCCAGCTCAAAGGGGTCGATTCCCTTATGGCTGTAGACTCCCCCGAAGATATCGGTGATGGCGATAATCCTGCAGCCGGCTTTATGCACCAGCTTGGCAATCGAGGACCCGACGTTGCCGAAGCCGAGGATGGCCACGGTTCGGCACTCAAAATTCAGGCCCAGGTACTTAAGAGCTTCTTCCAGAACAAAAAACAGACCGGTTCCGGTGGCCATGGCCCGACCGAGAGAGCCTCCCAGGTGAACCGGCTTTCCGGTAACCACCGCCGGCTCCAGATAGCCGCAGGCCTGGCTGTAGGCGTCGGCTATCCAGGCCATGGTCTGGGCGTTGGTGAACATGTCGGGAGCCGGAACATCCTTATAAGGCCCGATGATATCTCTTATGGCCAGAGTGTATTCTTTGGTGAGTTTTTTCAACTCGTTTTCCGACATCTTGAGCGGGTCGCAGATAACCGCTCCCTTGCCTCCGCCGAAGGGCAGGTCGACCACCGCGCATTTCCAGGTCATCCAGGTAGCCAGGGCCTTGCATTCGCTGATTGAGGCGTTGGGAGAGAACCTGATGCCGCCCTTGGCCGGCCCCCTGACCGTTGAATGCTGCACCCGGAAACCGGTGAAGACCTCAGCCCGACCGTCATCCATGGTAATCGGGATGTGGACTGTCAGTTCTCTCTCCGGGTATTTCAGACGTTGATAAATCCAGGGATCAAGGTCCAGGAAGTTGGCCGCCTTTTCAAATTGAAGTGTGGCCTCAAAAAAGGGGTCATATTCCTTGGTCTCGGGAATCGGATGAATATAATGCACTCTGGCTCTTTCTGGCATTGGCTCTCCTTTTTTAAGAAATTTCTTTCACCAGCAGACGGAGCAACTTTCCGTATCCGGCTTTCTCAAAGCGGCTAATCGGTATTTTCTTATCACGATAATAGAGGTAATGGGTGGTTATTTTGATCCGCTGCGATTTGCGGGGGGCCGGTTCGGCTGTTTCCGTATCCCTGATTTCAGGAAATTTTATAATCTTGGCCTTTGGTTGGGTTTGTTTTTCTTCTTCTTTCAGTTCTTTCTGGGTCAGAGGCAGTATATTTTTCATCGTGACCTCCACAGTTATAGGTGCAATTGTTGTGCCAGAAATATCTTATTGAAAATAAATTAGATGGCATGGGTTATTGGGCAGGATGTTGCAATTTGCAATATTGCAAATTGCAAAAATCAATTCTTCCAGGCCTTAAGCTTACGGTACAGGGTGGCCGGATTAAGTCCGAGAATTCTGGCTGCCTGAATTTTATTATGGCCAGTATGCACGAGGACTCTGGCTATGTAGGCCTTTTCCAGGTTGTCAAGAGTCGGCCAGTTCCTTGAGATGTCCGACAGGACTTTATCTTCTGGAAGATTGAGTTCCTGCCTTATTTCCTGAGGCAGGAACGACAGATGGATATTCTCCGCCTGGTAGAGGGACATTACCCTTTCCACGGTGTTCCTTAATTCACGGACATTGCCGGGCCAGGAATAATTGATCAAGGCCTGAGCCGCTTCCGGTTCCAGGCCTCTGTAATTTCTCTTTATTTCCCGGTTGAATTCTTCCATGAAAGATAGGACCAGGGGAATGATATCCTCTTTCCTCTCCCGCAGGGGTGGAATGGTTATGGGGACGACGTTCAGCCGGTAAAAAAGGTCCGGGCGGAAATTTCCCTTTTCAGTTTCTTTAGCCAGGTCGCGATTGGTGGCGGCGATAATGCGGACGTTAATTTTTATCGGCCGGGATCCTCCCAGCCTGACAAAAGTTCCGTCTTCCAGCACTCTCAGGATCTTGGCCTGGAGAGCAAGAGACATATCGCCGATTTCATCAAAGAAAGCTGTGCCCTCATCCGCCTTTTCCAGCAGGCCGATTTTCCTTTTCCGAGCGTCGGTGAAGGCTCCGGCTTCGTAGCCGAAAAGCTCGCTCTCAAGCAAATTTTCCGGGATGGCCGCGCAGTTGATGGCCACAATGGGCTTCTCCGCCCGTGGGCTGTGGTAATGAATGGCCCGGGCCAGCAGTTCTTTGCCGGTGCCGCTCTCTCCCTGCAGGAGCACCGTCGTCCGTTCAGACCGGGCCACCCTGGCCGCCATATCCAGCACCTCCTTCATTTTTCTACTCTGAGCCACTATCTTTCCGAAATAATATCGCTGTTTTTGCTTTTCGAACTCTTCCAGGAAGCGGAGCCGGAGCGACAGTGTTTCCAGGGCCCTCTGAACGGCGACTTTGAGTTCGTTGAGTTTGAAGGGCTTGAGGAGATAATCATAGGCGCCCAGCTTCATGGCTTCCACCGCTTTTTCCAGTATTTCGTAAGCCGACATCATAATGACGATGATTTCGCGGTCAACTTCTTTGACTTTTTTTAGAACCTCCAGACCGGAAATTCCGGGCAGCACCAGGTCTAAAAGAATCAGATGCGGCCGGCGGCTTTCCAGAATCTCCAGGGCCCTTTCTCCTGATTCGGCCAGAATGATTTCGTAGCCTTCCTTTTCCAGGGCCTTCTTCAGGTTGTTGAGAGTCAGAATCTCGTCGTCAACCAGCATGATCGAGAAGGTTTTCAACTTATGACCTCCTCTTCTTTTTCGGTCGGTCGCCCTTTTTGTCTGATGGGCAGAATGATGGTAACGGTGGTTCCGGCTCCGGGCTGGCTCTGGACCCGGATGTCTCCGTTATGGCTTTTGATATAGGACAGGCTGATGCTCAATCCCAGTCCGGTGCCCTGGCTTTTCTTGGTGGTGTAAAAGGGGTCAAAGATTTTCTTCTGGTCTTCAGGACTTATTCCGTCGCCTGTATCTGAAATCTCCACCTGGACAAAGTCTTCGAACTTGACTTTGGATGTGGTCACCGTCAGCCGGCCGCCTCCAGGCATGGCCTGGGCGGCATTGATGAAAATATTGGTCAGAACCTGACGAATCTGGTTGAGGTCGGCGGTAACTGGCGGTAACTGGGGATAGAGCTTCTGTTCGGTCTGGATTTTTTTGAAAATGGGCTGATGGCTTAAGAAGGTCAGAGTGTCCATGACTACCTGATTCAGGTTGACCCTGGTAAATCGCGGCGGTGCCGGGCGGGCGAAGTCCAGCAAGCCCCTGATCGTCTGGGAAATCCGGTAGACGTTTTCCAGAACCACTTCCATCTGCTGTTTCTTCTGGGTGTCGGTAGTTTCTTCCATCTGGATTTCGAGAAAAGAAGAAATTCCCAGCAGGGGGTTGTTTATCTCGTGGGCCGCACCCAGAGCCAGCTGGCTTAGAGCCGAAAGCTTTTCGTATTCAGCCAGCTTGTTGCGGAGTTTTTCTTTTTCGGTGACATTTTCAACCAGAATGGTTATTCCCAGCAGGCGTCTGCCGCCATTGATGATGGGGAAAAAGGCCAGGTTGAAATACTCCTCTCCATGGCCGCGGTCGATTTTTCTGGCTGTCATCTGTCGGGCACTGGCTTCATTAACCGTGGCCCGGAAGGACTCCATGATTTCAGGATCTTTGAGAGCTGGCACCGCCTCAAACAGGATTTCACCCTTCCTGATTTCTCGGGTTTCGAACAGGGTCAGGAAATGCCTGTTGAACTGGGCCAGTCTCCCTTCCAGGTCGGTGCCGGCCAGTCCCAGTGAAATGCTGTCAATGAGATGCAGGATGTATTGCTCCGACAGCTGGAGTTCTGCCGCCAGGTGCTGGCTTTCAAGGATCCGGTTTTCCAGTTCCCGATTTATCTTATCCAGTTGCTGCCGTCGTTCCCGGCATTCGTCCAGAGCCCGGGCCAGGTTGGCGGTAAGCTTCTGCACCAGTCCGGTGACCCTTCTGGAATACAGGTTGGAGATAATGATCAGGAAAAGAAAAGAGGGCAAAAAGAAATAGAGAATGATGCGGTTAAATCGCCTGACCGGAAGCAGGGCTTCCTGGAGGTCCATTTCCGAGGCCAGATAGATACTGGTGCCGGGCAGAAGCTGATAGGCGCAGAGGACTCTTTCCCCCCGGTAATCCTGGTGAACGATTACGCCG
Source organism: Candidatus Saccharicenans sp. (assembly GCA_030017715.1). Classification (GTDB taxonomy): domain Bacteria; phylum Acidobacteriota; class Aminicenantia; order Aminicenantales; family Saccharicenantaceae; genus Saccharicenans. Next base: position 583,121 of record JASEIU010000001.1, read on the forward strand.
CTTTCCCCGCGGTGGGGATTGAAGTCGCCGGAGAAAGCCTTTTCAGCAAAGGGAAAAGCCCCCAGCTTGGTAGGAGACAGGATCAAGCCTTCCCGGCTCAATAGAAACAACTCGCTTGTCCTGCCCAGCCGCAGGTCCGAAATCAGGCCGTAAAGATAATTCAGATTGAGAGAGGCTCCGATAACCCCGATTACCCGGCCCTCCAGGTTCAGCACCGGGTGAGAAATTACCATGACATTGGTTTCGGTTATATCCGAATAGAATATATCAGAAATAAAAGGTTGTCCCCCGGCGCAGGCTTGAAAATAATCACGGTCGGAAATATTGCCCTGGAGTTCGCGGTTGTAGGACCTGACCAGGTCGCCCCGGAGATCGGCGATGAAGATAAAATCGTACCATTGCTTCCCCCGGATCAGGTTCAGGAAGATTTTTTCCTGTTCTCCCAGGCAGCCGAGGTCCTGGCAACTCAGGCGGGCCACCGAGCCCAGGTCGGTCATGCGGTCGTCCAGAAAAAGCTTGATGGTTTTCAGATTATTCTGAACCGCCCCCGCCAGTTGAGTATTAACCTGGTTTTTTATCACCCCGGAAATCTGCAGGTCGACCACCACCAGCAGCAGCAGGAATGGCAGGGCGAAAAAAGCCAGGGTCAGAAAAGTGTTCCTGGCGGTGAGTTTCCTGAAATATTTAGATGCCAAAATGGCCAGCTCCGTTCATCATGATTTTATCATATAAAATTTTCTTCTCATCTGCTCTGGCCGTCAGAAGTCCAGCAGGTCGAGGGTCCGCGGCCTTTCCTCCAGATGGAAGATGATAATCGATTGAAAAACCCGGCCCAATTTTTTCCAATCTTCGGCTTCAATCTCCGGGCCGGGGGGAGTTTGCGGGGGATTCTTCTTTATCCAGTCCACAGCCCTGGCCAGCCGGGGATTAAGTTCGATTTTCTTTTCGCCGGCGCACCGGTCGCACAGGACTCCATCCTTTCTGGGCTCCAGCCAGGCTGTGCTGCTTATTCTCCGCTGGCACTTCTGGCAGGTCTGAAAATCCGGCAGGATACCGTTGACCTTCAGAAACCAGTACTCGAAATAGCGGACGAGGTACTCGACTTTCTGACCGACCCGGGCGGCCCGGATTAAGCTGACCAGCAGCCGGTAGAGTTTTTCTTCTCCGGCCCGGTAAGGCGAAAATTTTTCGGTCAGCTCAGCCAGGTAGGAAAGAAAGCAGGCGGTCCTGCGGTCGCTGAACATTTCGAAGGCCGACTCCAGCAGGTCGCAGTTGCTGACCGTCACCAGGTCGTGCCTTTCTTTTTCATAATAAAAAATCCTGACGATTGATAACGGCTCCAGGCTGCTGCCGAAGCGGTTGTTGAATTTCCTGGCTCCCTTGGCGATGCCCCGCACCAGCCCTTTCTCCCGGCTGAAGAAGATTACCAGTTTGTCCTGTTCGGCAAAATTCTGAGTGCGGAGGATTACGGCTTCGGATTGATCTATCGGCATGGTTATTGCTCGACCTTTGGAGTCAGAAAAAGGTCTGATTGATTTTCTTTTATGTTATTCCTGGTTCTTTTCGCTTTTCAGAAACTCGGCCAGGTTTTCCCGGGTGATCCTGATATTTTTGACTACCGCCCCGCGTTTGCCGAAAGGTTTACCCGGCTGGCCGTTCAGCCTGAAACTGACTCCGCCGGCGTTGCCCAGGTTAATCACCAGTTCCGATTCAGCCCGGACCTGGATCCGGAATCCTTCCAGTTTCAATCCGTCTACCACCAGATTCCCGTCGGCGTAAACCTGCACCCAGCAATCTTCGTTAAAATTGAGCTCCAGTTGAAGGCCCAGAATTGGCTGGGGAGGCGGTTCTGCCGGGGCGGTCCCGGTCTCCGCAGCCGGCAACTGCTCTTCGGCCGGGATGGTCACCTCGGCCTGGATCTTCTGGCTGGCCTTTCTGGCTTCGACATTTTTCCTGGTGTTCTGGATTGAAAGGTAAATCAGCAAAATGAAGAGCGACAGGACTATGACCGACAGGGTTATCCAGACAATCCTGTCCAGCCGCAGTTCTTTTCTGACGGGCTCAGGTTCGGAGCCGGCCTTCTTTTCCGACGAAGGCAGATAGTATTTGACCTCCTCCGTCGGCGCTGACTTCTCAGCCGCACCGGCCTTCTTAACGGGTCCCCGGTCTCTGTCCGGAGGTTTCAGTTCCGGCCGGTCGTATTTCGGCAACCAGTCTTCGGGGTTCAGACCTATAAAGGAAATATAGGTCTTGAGGATTTGCCTGGTAAAAAAACCGCCCGGCAGAAGGTCAAGGCGGTCATTCTCTATGGCTTCCAGATGCCTCAACCCGATTTTTGTCTGGAGAGAGATGTCCTTTAAGGAAATGCCCCTGGCTTCTCTTTCTTTCTGCAGTTCTTTGCCTATGCTTTCCATCAGACCGTATCAATTTTAATTTATGCCTGAAAATCAGTCAAATTATTTATTCTTTCAGGCACAGACATGGTATCCGTGCCGTTTATTTGTCGGCTCTTGTATTAGGGAGGGCCCTGTCGCGGCGCGCCCCCTCCAGTCCTCGCTACACCCATCCCCCCGCGGGTAACCCCTTGCGCTGCGGGCGGTTCGGAGACACGTTGCGCCACCCCTCTGAAAAACTTTCTTCACCGGTTCTTTATTGGTTCGGATTGGAAAGGGCCTCCTGTCAGGCTGGGCTGCGTTCCGGACATCCTAACCTTGCTGTTTCTTTGTTGGCTGAAATAGTGGGAAGCTGTCGCGGCACCTCCCCCCCAGTCAAAAGAGGGACGGTCTCTGATGTGTTCGGCTGCTTCCGTTCGGAATGGATAACCGGTTTGATAGCGAAGGGGACAGGGCTCAAATCCTGAGGAACCGGGAAACCGAGGTAACGCTGCCCAGGGTTCCGGTGACCACACCGCCGACAATCAGCCAGAGGGCCTGATTGACCGTCAGGGGCCGCAGGGTGAAAAGCTCCCGGGCCGCGCCGAGAGAACTTCCGATGTAGACCGGAAAGGCCTTGACCAGAATGAACAGGATGAACAGCGATATCAAGCTTCCCAGCAGCCCGAGGACAAATCCTTCCACCAGGAATGGGATTCTGATGAAGGTGTTGGTGGCTCCAACCAGGCGCAGAATTTCTATCTCGTTTTTGCGGGCAAAAACGTTCAGCCTGACCACGTTGGAGATTATGAAGAAAGAAGCCAAAATCAGGATGCCGCCCAGGAAGAAGCCGACCGCCTGAACAATCCGGCTGAGGGAATCCATCTTTTCCACCCACTCCTGGTTAAATTGGACATCGGTCACACCTTTAAGGCCTTTGATTTTTTCCATAAAGTAGACGATGGCTTGAAGGCTCAGGACCTTATCTTTGAGTTTGACTTCATAAGAGGGGGGAAAGGGGTTGGATTTAAGGTTGTCCAGTATGTCGCGAAGTTCGGGGAAGTTAGCCCGGAAACGGCTCAAGGCGTCTTCAGAAGAAACAAAGGTTACCCGGTCGACCAGTTCGGAAGCCAGAATCTGCGATTTGATGTGCTCCAGCTCCGGGTCCTTCAGGTTATCTTCGAGAAAAAAGGAGACGGCCAGGTTGTTGGACAGCTGCTGGCCGAGATAGGTCAGGTTATTGGACAGAGCCAGGAAGATGCCGATCACCAGGAAAGAAAAACCGATGATCAGTACGGAGACCAGGTTGCGGCCGCGGAAGGTCCAGAGATTGCCGGTGGCTGTCTTAACCAGGTGCCAGATTTGCCGGAAAATCATTGTTTTTCTTCCTGGCCGATGATTTTGCCCTTCTGCAGGAAAAAAATCTTATCCCCGAAATGTCGGATGAGTTCGCGGTCATGGCTGCCGATGATGACCGTGGCTCCCTGCCGGTTGATTTCCTTGAAAATGGCCATGATCTCAAAGGCCAGTTCCGGGTCCAGGTTGCCGGTGGGCTCATCGGCCAGCAGGATGGAGGGATTGTTGACTATGGCCCGGGCGATGGCCACTCGCTGCTGTTCGCCGTAGGACAGGCGCTGCGGAAAATCCCACATCTTGTGATGCAGATTGACCTGACGCAGGGCATTGAACACTCTTCGCCGGATTTCTTTGGCCGACAGCCCGATGACCTGCAGGGGGACGGCCACGTTCTGGAAAACTGACTGGTGAAACAGCAACCGGAAATCCTGGAATACAATGCCCATGGTGCGGCGGATCCGGTAGATTTTATGGTCCGGTATTTTTAGGATGTTGACTCCGTCGACCAGAATCTGGCCTTCGGTCGGGATCAGTTCCCGGAAGATTATTTTCAACAGCGTGGTCTTGCCGGATCCGCTGGGACCGGTTATAAAGCAAAATTCACCGCTTCGGATTTCCAGCGAGACGTCGGACAGGGCCCAGTGCGGCTTCTGGTATTGCTTCCAGATGTGGAATAATTCAATCATCTGTGACTACTGGTTCTTGGTTTTCGGCAGGTTGTCGAGAGCCTGCCGGAGCAGCGCTTGGACTTTCTGCGGGTCAGCCTGCCCCTGGCTGGCTTTCATCACCTGTCCCAGCAAAAATCCCAGGACCTGGACTTTGCCCTCCAGATATTGTTTTACCGGGCCCGGATTCTTCTCCAGGACCTCGGTTATGATTAGTTGCAAGGCCTGCCGGTCGCTGATCTTTTTCAGCCCGAGTTCGTCTATTATGGTCCCGGGGTCAACCAGGTTCGGTTTTGACTTCAGGACATCACTTCCGGCTTCAACCGACTTTTTCAACATTTCCGGGAAAACTTTTTCCTTGGCCATGGTTATGGTTATAGCCTGCTGTTCAACTAATTTGATCAGTTCGGCCAGTGATTCTGCCGGCAGAGGAAACTGGTCGGGGGCGAGGTTGTTTTCTTTAAGATATTGCAGGACCTCTCTCATCATCCAGTTGCTGGCCTGTTTGGGGGAGCCGGAAAGTCGGGCCACGGCTTCGTAATAATCGGCCAGCACCCGGCTGGCGGTCAGAATCCGGGCGTCATAGACGGGCAGCTGATATTCTCTCACGAACCGGTCGATTTTTGCCTGGGGCAGCTCCGGCAGCCCGGCGGCAATTTCTTTTACCCAGTCTGCGGAAATAAGCAGCGGCGGCAGGTCTGGTTCCGGAAAATAGCGGTAGTCGTGAGCCTCTTCCTTGCTGCGCTGGGGAACTGTCCGGTTGGCCGAGGCGTCCCAGCCGCGGGTTTCCTGAATTACCTTTTCTCCTCGTTCCAGGGCCTCAATCTGGCGGCCGGCTTCATACTCCAGGGCTCTGGCCAGAAAGCGGAACGAGTTCAGATTCTTAACCTCGGTCTTGGTTCCGAATTCGGCTGAGCCGGTCGGGCGGACGGAAAGGTTGGCGTCGCAGCGCAGGCTGCCCTCCTCCATGTTGCCGTCGCAGATTTCCAGGTACTGCAGAATGGTCCTGAGATTCTGGACAAACTCCACGGCTTCTTCGGGCGAGCGCAGGTCGGGCCGGCCGACGATTTCCAGCAGCGGAACCCCGCAGCGGTTAAAATCCAGATAAGTTTTTTCGGCCGAATCGGGGAAGCCCTCGTGGAGTGATTTGCCGGCGTCTTCCTCCAGGTTTATTCTTTCTATTCCGATGGCCTTTCTGGTTCCGTTAACCTCTATCAACAACCGGCCGTTTTCGGCTACCGGCAGATGATACTGAGTAATCTGGTAGCCCTTCGGCAGGTCGGGGTAAAAATAATTTTTCCGGCTGAAGTTCGATTTAAGGTTGATTCTGGCTTCCAGGGCCAGGGCCAGCTTGACGGCCATCCTGACCGCCTCCCGGTTGATGACCGGCAGGCTGCCAGGCAGACCCAGACAAACCGGGCAGGTCAGGGTGTTCGGTCTCCGACCGAATTCAGTGCTGCAGCGGCAGAAAAGCTTGGTCCTGGTCAGAAGCTGAGCGTGGATTTCCAGGCCGATGACAGTTTCGTATTTCATGATAACCCGATTAAAGGAATTTGATTATAACACAATTTATTTTATGGCCAAAAGATTTATGGCCGGGCCGAAAAACGAAGGGGCGCGGTGATATTTCCGAACGAATTATTTTACGAACAGGTACATAAACCAGCCGAAGGCCAGGGAGGCCAGGGTCATTATCAGGAACAAGGTCAGCCCGTACTTAAGCCGGCTTTTCAGGTCCGGACGGCGGATCAAGGCCAGCACCAGAGATACAAGCAGGGCATAGATAATCATGGTGAAGAGGTGACTTTCCAGAATCATTGTTTTTTCCCTCTGGCAATGTCCCAGGCGTCGAGGGCCACCAGGTAGTTCAGAAGTCCGGCTCCGGCCAGGTAGGCTGTGCCGAACTCAAAGGACAATCTTTCCAGCTCACCCAGACCGACCGGAAGAAACCTGGAGACGATATACAGCAGACCGTTTCCGAGGTCGGAGAGGAAGGCCAGGAAGGTCAGCGGGTTTTCGGCCTGAAGAGGATAAATTTTGCCGCCCATCACCAGTCCCATCAAAGACATCAGGGCGATGGCGGCCAGAAAGATCAGACCTCTCCAGTACCGGCGCAGATAAATATGACCCAGACCGGGAATAAACCAGCCAAGTATTATTGCGGCGAAAGCTTTCTTTTTCATTGAAGCTAATGATAATTAAAAAGGAGGATTAAATCAAGACGGGTCGGCTGAAATTATAAGGAGGGGGCTGTCAGGCCATGCCGGTCTCTAAATACCAT
>JASEIU010000001.1:589833-1170667 GCA_030017715.1 Candidatus Saccharicenans sp.
TCCTGTCACGGCGCGCCTCCTCCCGTCCTCGCTCCACCCATCCCCCCGTGGGGAACCCCTTCCACTGCGGGCGGTTCGGAGACACGCCGTGCCACCCTTTGAAAACCCTGGCTCTCCGGTTCTTCATAGGCCCGGATTAGAAAGAACGTCCTGTCGGGCTGGGCCTCACTCCGGACATCGGATTCTCGCCGATTCATTGTCGGCTGAAATTATAAGGAGGGGGCTGTCAGGCCATGCCGGTCTCTAAATACCATTCGTTGCCGGTTCCGGATAGGCGCCGAATAGGTAGAGGGTCCTGTCGCGGCGCGCCGCATTCCGGCCATAATTGTTGCCTATCGGCCGGCAAGGGTACTACCGGTTTGGAATGGCCGGTCCCGGCCAGACTGCTCTTGGCTATTTGTCATGGGAAGGGTAAAATCAATTCATGCCGGAATTACCTGAAGTGGAAACCGTCGTCGCCGGCCTGCGTTCCAGGCTGGAAGGCAGACGAGTCAGAGAACTGGTGTTTCTTTCGCCCCACCTTAGCCGGAAACAATCCTTTTCCGTCCTGAGCCCGGAAGTGTACCGTGGAAAAAAGATTGAGCGAATCTGGCGTCGCGGGAAAATGATAATTTTCAGTTTTTCCGGCGGCTGCGGTCTGCTGATTCATCTGAAAATGACCGGACAGCTTTACCTGTGCCCTTCCGAACAATTCCCGGATAAACATACTCATGCCCGGATGACCTTCAGCGGTTTGAAAGAGGAGCTGCGATTCCGCGATATCAGGAAATTCGGCTTCCTGGACTGTTTGCGAATGCCGGAGATCTTGAGACGGGTCAATTCAGAATTGGGGCCGGAGCCTCTGGCCCTCAACTTGGCTGAATTCCGGGATTTGCTGGGCCGGCACGGTCGGAAGAAAATCAAAGCCTGGTTGCTCGACCAGAAAATTATAGCCGGAATCGGCAACATTTATTCCGACGAAATCCTTTTTCGGGCCGGGATAAAACCTGACCGACCGGCAGGAGAACTGAGTTTGGATGAAGTCCGAAAATTGAGCCGGGCAATGAAATCCGTTCTGAGGAAAGCGATAGAACTTAAAGGTTCATCAATCAGCGATTATGTTGACGCGTCCGGAGAAAAAGGTCGCTTCCAGCAAAAACATCTGGTCTATGACCGTGAAGGTCAGCCCTGTCTCCGTTGCCGGAAGAGCGCTATAAGGAGAGAAAAAATAGCCGGACGGAGTTCATTCTTCTGCCCTTCCTGTCAGAGATAGAGGCGGACGGGCTGGCCCCGGCCTTTTGGATTGAAAAAATCGGGCTGATAGGTTATATTTAGCTCTTGTTTATGACTGCCCCTGTAGCTCAGTATGGATAGAGCAAGGGATTCCTAATCCCTGTGCCGGGAGTTCGAGTCTCCCCAGGGGCACTCTGTTCAATCAGGCATGGCAATCTTAGTGCAGCCGGGTCAGCGAGGTCGGGCCTAAAGAGGGAGGAGCCGTGACCGGGAGAAATCCGGAGGTCGGAAATGTTGCCGGCCGCCCGGGCGTTTGAATGAGGGGAGCAGATATCATCTTTTAATTCACCTTGAAAGGTGATAAATTTGTCAGTGGAATGGTTTAATAAAGGGGTAAAATCATAGACTTGAAAGGACCGAGTCATGAACAGGGTCATCCTGCTGGATTTTGAGGACAAGGATAAACAATTTCTGGAGCAGGAACAGGTCGACACCTTTCTCATCCACACCTCCGATTTCAGAAATCTGCCGACCATCCTGCCCGAGGCCAGGGTGATTTTTTATCAGCTTAATTGGCCGGTTGAGGAAGAGGCTGTCCCCTCCGGATTGGCCGATAAGGTTCAAGAAATGGTGGCTGACGGTTCCAGGGTAGTCTGCTTTGTCGGCAAGGGCCACCTTTACCAGCTGACCGGGGTGATCGGGACTTTTCCCGATATCCACTTCCAGGAATCGGTTCCCGGAGAGGTGCTGCTGGTGACCCCGGAAATGCCCTTTAACCTGGTGTTTGAGAAATTTTCCGGAAGCCTGGCCCACCTCTACAAGCTGCTTCCCAATTCTTTCGGGACTGACCTGTGGGAGGTTCCGGCCAGCTCCAGTGAAAGCTGGAAAATAGTGGCCAAGAGCCATGACGGTTTTCCAGTTTCCCTGTTGATCAGGAAAGGCAAGGGTTTTATCTGGCTTCTGCCCTGGTTCGGTCAGAACAACATCCGGGTGGCTGATTTCATCCTGAAAGATGTTTTTCCGCTTATGGAAATGAAAGGCAAGGAGGTTGAACCGATGGACTGGATTGACAGGGAGGAATATCTGTTCCCGGAAATCAAAGAATTATTCCTTAAGAAGGAAGAGGAAAAAAAGAGGTTTGAAGAGAGACTGAAGGAACTCGACCAGCAGATTAAAACCCTGCGGGAGACACAGCAGGAAGCCTTCAACCGGTTGCTCAAGGCCGAAGGCCAGGAACTGAAAGCGGCCGTTCTTCAGGCCTTTAAGTATTTGGGCTGGGCCAGGGTGGTGGACGTTGACCAGTACTGGAAAAATGTCATCAGGGACAAGGAAGAGGACCTGTGGCTGATCGAGAACAACGACCAGCCGGTAGAAGTCTGCCTGCGAAAGGAATTTCTGATCCTGGTGGTCATCCGGAGTAGCCGCAACTGGGCCACCGACGATGACTGTATCCTGTTGCAGAGGTACAAGGGGCGCCGCATGCAGGAATTTGACAATACCAGAATGAAGTCCATCCTGGTCGGCAACTATTTCAATCTGGTCGAGGCCAAACTTCGAAATAATCCTTATTCGCAGTTCCAGGTGGAAGAAGCTGAAAAGGACGGCAATGCGCTGCTGACCACCTATGAACTTTTCCTGGCCATCAAAGCTGAAAAAGAGGGCCTGATAAGCAAAGAGGAAATCAGAAAGCAGGTCAGAGAAAAAGCCGGACTCATAAAAATCAACTATTGATTGGAATTTTTCTCCTGGACATCTGCCCGGATGATCTTTCCTCTTTGAGGCCTCACCGGCCAGGCGACGGCGGGAGAAGTTCAGCCGGAAGCGTTGCCACTCCGGTTTCCTGAGGCTGCAGCCTGAAGGCATTTCCCCTAAACCGCCTTTTTTATTTCTTCACTTGGATTTTATTCCTGAATGTGCTAAAAAGAAGTCTTCAAGGAGCAGGAAAAATGAAAAGAACCGAGAGGCATCAGTTAAAGGAAAACGAACTGGCCACCGGCCTGAGCCAGTTTGTGCGCTGGGTCAAGAAACACGAAAAGAAATTTATGGCCATAGCTCTGGGGCTGGCAGCCCTGCTGGCCGTGATAATCGGCGCCAGATTCCTGCTGGAGTATCAGAAAGGCCGGGAAGCGGGTTATCTGAGTGAAGTTCTGACCCTGAAGGCTGAACTGGAACAGAAGCCGGAAAATCTGGCTAAGCTGGAGAGCCTGGCTCAGAAGAGAAAATACAGCCGGATGGCCAGCCTGGCCTTAGCCACCCATTATCTCGAAAAGAACGACCTGGACAGGGCCGAACAGGCGCTATCCAGGGTTAAGGACAGGGGGCGCGACCTGATTCATTTTCAGATTTTTGACCTCTATGCCCAGGTTCTGTCCAGACGAGGGCAGTACGACCGGGCAATAGAGATATACCGCCAGATGGAGAAGGAAAAGCCAGAAGATTATCCTCTGGACGTGATTCTGTTCCGGCTGGCTGAAACTTATGAGAAAGCCGGGCAAAAAGACCAGGCGATTAGCCTCTATCGGGACCTGCAATCAAACTACCAGAATACTTATTATGGCTACCAGGCCGCGATGAAGGTTATGAGTCTGGACACCGGTCGCTAACCGGAATGAGTATTGTTTATTTCAAGCAGAAGAATATAATAGATTTAGCATACAGAAAAGGAGGATAAAATGGCTTATAAGATTACCGAAGAATGTATCAACTGTGGAGCCTGCGAACCGGAATGTCCCAATCAGGCAATCTCTCCCGGCGACGAGAGATACGAAATCGACCCGGAAAAATGCACCGAGTGCGTTGGCTTTTTTGACGAGCCGCAGTGCGCTTCGGTCTGCCCCAGCGGCGCCTGTGTTCCCGATCCCGACCACCGGGAAAGAAGGGAAGATCTGGAAGCCAAGGCTCTTCGTCTCAAGGGCAGCTGATTACCAGAGAAAATTAACGGTAGTGCGGCGGCACTGCCGTTTTTGCTTTTTTATTTGTCATGTTGACCGGCAAAAGGTGGATTAATCTTCTTCTTTTTATCCTGACCGTACTATCGACCTATTTTGTCGGTTACTTATGGGGGATAAATTATCTTTTCGCTGGCCGGAATCCCGAGGAAATTTCTGGAGCCCTTAACCTATCACTATTCCTGGAACCGGCCCTGGTCAGGCTCAGTCTGATCTATTCTGCATCTTTGCTGACCATCCTGCTGGGTCATGAACTCGGGCATTATCTGACCTGCCGCCGTTACCGGGTCCAGGCTACACTTCCATATTTTATTCCCGCGCCTACTCTTATCGGCACTCTGGGGGCTTTTATCCGGATAAAGGCGCCCCTGACCGGGCGGGAAGAACTGTTCGACGTCGGGGCCAACGGACCTTTAACCGGTTTTCTGTTATCGGTTCCGGCCCTGTTCGCCGGCCTGCAGCTCTCCAGGCTGGTTCCGGCTCTGCCGAGAGAGAGCTCGATCTTATTCGGGGAGCCGCTGCTTCTCAAGCTGTTTGTCGGATGGACCTTCGGACCGGTGACTGAGAACCAGGACCTGATTCTGCATCCCCTGGCCGTGGCCGGCTGGGTGGGGTTACTGGTTACCTCCTTCAATCTTTTCCCGGTGGGGCAGCTCGACGGCGGGCACATCCTCTATGCCCTGTTCGGAGAAAAAATTAGGAAGCTGGCCCCGGGGATCATCATGATTCTGATGGTGCTGGGTGTTTTTTACTGGGCGGGCTGGTTGGTCTGGGCGGTTCTGATTTCAGTCCTGGGACTCCGCCATCCCCCGGTGGTCGGTTCCGACCGCAGATTTTCCGGGAAAAGAATCATTCTCAGTCTGGCCATAGGTCTGATTTTTATTCTATCCTTTATACCGGCGCCCATATCTGGCAACAGCCTGCTTGACCTTGTGAAATAAGAGCCGTTATTCAACCAACTGCTTATCAATTGAAGATATTCACAATTTTTGTGGAAAAGCCTGTGCAAAAAAGCCGCGACTTTCAACTCAAGTGTGTTGAATTTGTGGAAGATATAACTAACTGCACAACTTTCAGGCACCTGATATTTGTCGGCGAAATTTGCTAAAATGTCTTTTTCAATATAAATTTAATTGGGGTAACGACATGCCGGGCAGACGTTTTCGGGCGGTGGAAGCCAGCTTCTATCAGCTGAGCAAGCAGTTCAAGCGTGGTGACCTGAGTCGGGACCAGTATGCCGAGGCCCTGAAGAAACTGCGACTGGTGGACGGGGAGGGGCGGTGCTGGATGATAGGAGCCCAGACCGGCCGCTGGTATTACTACGACGGCCGGCAATGGATTCAGTCAGAGCCTCCGGAGGACGGAGGCGATTCGGTTTTGTGCCCTAACTGTTATCATCCGAATGAAACGGGAGCCAGGAATTGCCAGAACTGCGGTGAGGTGCTGGTTAAAACTGCAACCAAAATTATCTGCCTGGCCTGCGGCAATCTGATTGACCATGACCTTAAAGTCTGCCCCTTCTGCGGGGCCGGGCTTTATGGACAACCGGAGGGGTCGCCGACCGACAGAGAAGCCGGGACCACCCGGCTGGAACAGAAACAGCCTGAAAGCGGAACCATCTACCTGCGGTCGGTGGACCAGGTTTCTTTCCTCCTGTTCTCCGGAGGACTGGGCATTTTCCTGGGTGTTCTGTTCGGGCTGGTGCTTGGCTCCACAGAATTTTTCCCCGGCCTGGTGGGCGCTCTGCCGGCTTTTCTTAAAGAAATGCAGGGAAAGTTGATGGGGGGGTTGGTCTTCAGCCTTCTGGGCGGAATTTTCGGTTTTGCCCTGGCCGCCGGATCAGGGTTTATTCTGGCCTTACTGGTCAATGCGGCCATCTATTTTTTCGGAGAACCCGGTTTCAGGCTGGAAAAGAGTCGCCGCAGAATTTCCATCAAATAGATAGTCAGAACCAGGCCGTAGCCGCCTTAGAATGGTTCTCGTTTTAATTTGTTAAGGGCATAGGTGATCTGACCGAGGGACAGGGATTCGTCTCCGGGAGAATAAAACGCCGGTCTTAGAACTTCAAATCCGTTTTCTTTCAGCACTTTTTCTGTCTGTTCGGTCAGGATGCGGTTTAGAAACACCCCGCCGGTCAGAACTACCAGGTTGAGGCCATGCTCCTTTCGGGCCAGCAGAGCCGTTTCCAGGATGACCCGGACCAGGGTCAGGTGGAATTTCCTGGCCGCCTCCTCCGGACGAATTTTTTTCTTCTCCAGGTCAAAAACCAGTTCCATTATGGTCGGACTGAAATCAATCCGGTAAGGTCGGGTGGACCTGTTTATCGAGAAAGCATAACTCCGTCCAAATTTGGAGCCGACTCTGGAGGCTGCGGCTTCCAGCCGGGAGGGTGCCTCAGCTTCGAATTCCACCCTGGCCGGGGCCAGGCCGCAGATGAAAGCCACGGCGTCAAACAACCGACCGGCGCTCGATGTCAGCGGACTGTTGATGTTCCGCTCCATCATCAATCGCACCGAATGCAGTCTGTTCTCAGGAATCCGGGCCAGAGGTCGGGGGGGGCGAAAATTTTTTCCGAAGGTCCGGTAAAGGTAAGCGGCGGCCATTCTCCAGGGTTCTCTGGCGGCCGCATCTCCTCCCGGCAGAGGGACATAATCAAAGTGAGCGAATCTCTCGTAACCATCCAGGTCGGCCAGGAGGAATTCTCCGCCCCAGGCCTGTCCGTCGTCTCCGTAACCGAAGCCGTCAAAGCTCACTCCCAGGAATTTTTTGTCCGGGATAAGATGGTGCTCCACCAGAGGAGCCAGGCTGTGGGCAAAATGGTGCTGCACCTGCAGGTGCGGTATTTTCAGGTTTCGCGCGTAGCGGGTACTCCAGAAATCGGGGTGAAGGTCGCTGACCACCAGGTCGGGGCGGAAACTGAAAAGTTTCTTGAGGTGCGTCAGAGTCTCTTCAAAGTACCTATAATTCTCGTAATCATCCAGGTCCCCCAGAAACTGTGAGGTGACTATGTGGCCATTCTTGTAGATGGAGATGGTGTTCTTGAGTTCACCGCCCACGGCCAGAATCTGGACCGGGCTGTTTAGATTCTCAGGAACAGCTTGCGGGAAAGGAACGAATCCCCGGGCCCGGCGGAAAAAGACCGGCTTTCCGTTGACCACTGTGAGGACCGAGTCGTCGGCCCTCATGGCGATTTCCCGGTTATGGGTCAGGATGTAATCGCAGAGTTCGGGACCCACCAGGCGATCATCTTTGATGATCGGGGCGTCTTTCCGGTTGGAGCTGGTGGCCACAATTAGCGGCAGGTCTTTGAGAAGCAGGTGATGCAGGGGAGTGTAGGGGAGCATAATGCCGACAGTATCAATAAACGGCGAAATCCCTGGCAATTCTCTTTTCTTTTTCAGGAGAACTATCGGTCGGGCCGGCGAGGTCAACCAGCTTTTTTCCGAGGAGCTGACTGTCGCATATTTCCTGATTGTTCCGATATCCCGGGCCATCAGGGCCAGAGGCTTGGTCTGCCTTCTTTTAATCTGTCTCAGACGTTTCACTGCTTTCCGGCTGGTGGCCAGACATATCAGGTGAAAACCGCCCAGTCCCTTGACCGCCAGTATCTTGCCATTCCGGATGAGCCGCACTGCCTCTTCCAGGCCGCCTGGAATTTTTTTTCCGCTTGCGGCCTCAACCAGGGAAAGTCCCGGGCCGCAGCGCGGGCAGGCGATCGGTTGAGCATGATAGCGCCGGTCGAGGGGGTCCCGGTATTCTCTCCGGCAGTCAGGGCACATCCTGAAACCGGACATGGTCGTCTTTGGCCGGTCGTAAGGAAGCCGCCGAACGATGGTATAACGGGGACCGCAATTGGTGCAATTGGTGAATGGATAGCGGTAGCGTCTTTCTTTGGGATTCTGAATTTCTCTTAAACACTCGGGACAGGTGGCTATGTCGGGAGAAATAAAAACAAAAGACTTCTCCTGACTGGAGCGGTCGATTTCAAACCCCGACCGGCCGAGCGGTTCCACCGGCTGGTAATCAACCTCTTCAATTCTGGCCAGCGGAGGGGCTTCGGTTCTCAGCAATTCCAGGAATTCTGACAGGTCTCCCCCCGGCTTTTCCAGATAGATTTCCACTCCCTCACCGATGTTTCTGACAAAACCGGAATAGCCCAGACGGGTGGCCAGGCGGTAGATAAACGGTCGGAATCCCACTCCCTGGACTGTTCCCCGGACTATAAGGCGAAAGGCCTTCTGGTTCATGGTGAGCTCGGCCTCCGGCTGTAAGGGCAACCGCAATAATTCTGGCGGTAAAGACCGAACTCACGGCTGAGGCGAACGCTGCGATTAAAACCGTCTTTCTTCTTGAAATCGGCTTCCAGAAATCTGAGTCCGTACTTTCTGGCAGTCATTCTTCCGATTCTGTTCAGCACGGCGCTGTTTTTCCAGGGGCTGACGCTCATAATAGTGGTGAAGGTCGGAATGCCGGCTTCCAGGGCTTTCCTGGCGGTTCGTTCCAAGCGCCAGGCAAAGCAGATATTACAGCGACGGCCCTTTTCAGGTTCGGATTTGAATTTCTCGGTCAGACGGAACCAGGTTTCAGGGTCGTAAATATCCTCGATCAATCTGAATTGCAGGTGTGCGGCCACCCTTCTGGCTTCAGCCAGACGGAGCCGGTATTCCTCTTCAGGGTGGATATTGGGGTTGTAAAACAGGCCGATAACTTCGAATTCAGCCTGCAGCTGTCCGACCACGTAAAGGGCGTCGGGCGCGCAGCACAGGTGAGCCAGAATCGGGCTTTTGGTCATGGGTTTATTTTAGCCCGGATGGCCGGTCCGGTAAAGGACGGAACTCTTCTGCGAGACAATCTGCTCCGGGGGAGTTGGGCGCGCAATTGGAGCCGGGCTAAAGTTTTTCCAGCCTTTCCTTTAGCTGCCGGATCCGGCTCTCCACCGAGTCTATCTGGAAATAGAGGAAAGCCAGGTCTTCCCGGTTGGGCCTTAAGCGGTACATGACATGACCGATGGTCTGGTGGTATGGCTCCAGCTGTTCGTCTGTGGCCACGATCCCGGCCTGGATTCGACCCATTTCTTTTTCCTGGTTGGCAATTTTACCTTCCAGTTCTGCCAATCGGGCCTTAAGTTTGTCATCCGTGACGGGTGAGGACAAGAGTCGGGTTTTTTCCTGCTTCAAACCATCCAGCTGCTTATAAATCCGGTGCCACTCGCCCTGGAGGGCGGTATTTTTTTCTTCCAGGGTTTTTATTTCCCTGGAGATTTCTTCTATTTCAGGCAGGTCCGGCCACTGAATCGAGGTCAGTTCTCCCAGGTGTTTCAGCAGCTCGGATTTCTTGCCTTCCTCTCTTTTTAACAGGACCTCGATTCTCAGGCGGGAAAATCTCCGGCGGGGGCCGGCCAGAATGTAGCTGATTCTCTGGCGCAGGTCTTTTTTCTGGAGAAAATTGATGAAAATCAGAAACAGGATGGCGCTCAACAGAAGGTAAAAAACCCAGAAAGGAAGTCCGGCTTTCTGGAGCTCCGGCGTTGAAAGGAGGCTGAGATGGCTTGAAGCCAGGTTATCCACTACCTGCTCTCCTTCCCCTGATAGCAGCATCCGGCCTGCTTTTTACCATACTTTCATTGCCTTTTTCAAGCTCTCTCCTTAAAAGAGGAGATAGCCGGGTTCCGTTATAGGAAGCTATCGTTCGCTCGACAAGATACAGAGCAGCCGGCAGGTTCTCCCGAAAGATCAGGTCTATGTCGCTTTCTGAATTCAGAAATCCTCCCTGGAGCAGATCCACCGGCGGCAGCTCGACGGTGAAAGCCAGGGTGCGGAAAAAACCGTAAGCCCAGTCGGTAAAGTCGCCATTGGTCAGGTAAAGTGAGGCCGATGCCCGGCCGGTCTGGTAGACCCGGCCATTGACCTGAGAAATCAACCCGGCCATATCTTCGGCCAGGCTCTGAAACAGGGCTTCTTCTTCAGAAGGCTGGTCGAGGTAACCCCAGGGATAGAGTATGAGCTGGGAAAAACTGTGATAAGAAATGGCCGACTGTATCCGGTGGTTCTGGAAAAGATTTCTTACGGCTTCGGTTTCCGGCTCGGAAACAGGGCCGGTTCCCCGATAAACCGCCGACGAAGGCTCGGGGCTGGAACCGAGATCGTCATAGGCCCATTGATAGGCATAATTCCGATTAAGGTCCACGCCGTAAGAACCGTCGCCGTTAAGCCGTCTGTTTTTTCTCCACAGCCGGTAGTTTAGGATTGAATATTCCAGGCCATCCGGATTGACCAGGGGCACTATCCAGATTTCGGCCGAATTGACTATATCCCTGACCCGGGCCTCCCGCTCGTAATTCTCCAGCAGATAACGGCCGATGAGCAGCGGCACTTCAACTGAGACCCATTCCCGGGCATGGTGGCCACCCAGGAGAGCAATTCCCGGTTCGTCTTCGCTCTGGCCGGGGCGGTCGCTTATTTTGAGGGCGTAAATATTCCTGTTTTCCAGGCTCTTCCCGGGTATATAAAGCCTGGCCAGGCCGGGATAGGATGCGGCCAGGGATTTGAGCTGGGCCGCCAGTTCCAGGTAAGAATGGTAGGCTCCATTCAGTCCTCCCTGGATTTTCGTCCCCGGGCGCAGGAATTTTTTGCCTGTCTGTTCAAATCGGGCGGTTTCCAGGGTAAAGGAGTATCCGAACTCCTGGATGGCCTTGAGATGCTTTCTTTCGACCAGGAAATAGACCTTCCCGCCTTCCGCCAGCACCGGGTCGAGCGGGAAGTTGAGCCTGAGAGTCCGGATATCCTGCCCGGCCTCGACGGCAATAACTTCAAAGATTTGCGGGCCGGCCTCAACAGAGATGGCCGGTGTTGGGGTTCCTGGAACCGTCGAAAGCGACAGTAATAAGATAAATGACAGTCTGGCTAATTTATTTCTCATTTTATTTTTCCGCCGAAACTTTCCGGGGATGGGGATAGAGGTCCAGAGTAATGGAAATCTTTTGCCTCTTAAGTTTATGCCCCGAACCGCTTTCCAGACCGAGAGCCGTTGAGAAGCCAAGCCGCCAGAATTCATTTCCCAGCCCCGAACCAAAAGTAAGGTAATAATAGGTTGACTCGGGCTCAGTTCCAGGCTGGGGGTCGACCGCCAGGCCCAGAAAATAGGGTGAGGACCAGGTCCGTCCCAGGAACCTGAATTTCCCGAGGTATTCAAGACCGGTGGACAGTCTTATGGTATTTCTGAAATTTCTTGCCTGTTCTTCTCCGAAATATGAAAAGGAGTACTTCTTCCAGCCGAAATAAACCGCATCTAAGAAGATTTTAAGACCGGGACTGATCGCCAGCCGGCCTCCCAGCCCGAGAATCGGAGGTCTTTTTATCCGGTCGGAAGCCTGTCCCTGGATTTCAATTTCTTCCAGCGGGGTCAGGTAGGACAGGTGGCTCGAACTCTTCACTTTCCGAAAATAAGGCGGACTACAACTCAGCCCAAGCAACAGACGGTCGCTGATCTTATAACTCAATCCGGCCACGGCTCTGAAACCCGTGATTTTCTGGTGTCGGTAATCGAGCAACTGAATCGTTTCCTGCGGCCAGAACTCGTCCAGACTCCTTTCTGTCCGACCCCGTTCGTAGCTCAGACCGAGCCCGATGCTTATTTTCCGGCCGAGATTTCTGGCCAGGCTGACGGTGTAAGCGGAAAGGTAACCCGTTTGCCAGATTTGCATCTGGTTGAAGACCTGTTGATTATAGACATATCTGTATTCCAGTCCCGGCCGACTGTAATTTTCAATTAAAGCCGCTCCCAGGCCGACAGCCCAGCCGCCCGTCCTGAGAGATAGGCCGAAATGGTCAAGCTGCCAGCCGCGGTGGGTGAGGTTGCCTGAGGTGGTTATCACCCCGGTGTTTACCAGCCAGTAGCTGAAAAGTTGAACCTGGTTGAAGCTGCCGCTCCAGCTTAAAGACAGCCAGGGCAAAGAGGTCAACAGGGCCGGGTTAAAGTAAGCAACGCTGACCGAATCGGGCCTGGCCAGCCGGCAGAACCCGGTCCCCAGGCTGGCCGCGGTTTCTGGACCGAAAAGGTTCCAGCTGCCGAGAGGCGCTTCTTCAGTATACTGGCCAGGACCGGTTTGAGCCCGGACGGCTGACAGGAAAACAATGTAAATAATGATAAATAAGGCTAATTTAGCAGGCTGCTTTCTCATATCTCCGTCCCAAACCCGCCCTATTTTACCACGCCGGACTTTATTTTTGAACCCGAAATGGGTATCATAGATTGTCATCAGGAGTAGGCTTATGGTTAAGAAGGGAAAAAGAGTCAAAATCAGCAGCCTCGGGATATACCTTCCCGATAAGGTACTGACCAACCTGGACCTGGAAAAGATGGTGGATACTTCCGATGACTGGATTACCACCAGAACCGGGATCAAGGAAAGAAGGATAGCCTCCGACCAGCAGGTGACTTCAGACCTGGGCCTGGCCGCGGCCAGGCAGGCTCTCGACCGGGCCGGCCTTAAACCCGAAGATATCGACCTGATTCTGGTGGCCACCAACAGCCCGGATACGATTTTTCCGTCCACCGCTTGCTGGATTCAGAAAAAGCTGGGCACCAGAGAGATGCCGGCCTTTGACCTGCAGGCCGGGTGCACTGGAGTGCTGTATGGTTTAATCGTCGCCGAAGGGTTGATCCTGAGCGGAGTCTGCCGCCGGGTTCTCCTGATCGGGGTTGATATTCTTTCTAAAATTACCAACTGGGAAGACCGGACTACCTGCGTGCTGTTCGGGGACGGGGCCGGGGCTTTTATCCTGGAAGAAAGCCAGGATGACTCGGGACTGTTGTCTCATTTCTGGGGAGCGGACGGTTCTCTGGGAGAGTTGCTGATACTCCCCGGTGGCGGGACCCTTCATCCGGCCAGTGAACAGACGGTCAAAGATAAGCTGCATTATATTCATATGAAGGGAAACGATGTTTTCAAGCATGCGGTCAAGCGCATGGGGGAGTCAATCCTTGAAGCTCTGAAGCTGGCCGGGCTGGACAAGCAGCAGATAGATTTCCTCATACCCCATCAGGCTAACCTTCGCATCATTGACGCCATCGGGGAAAGACTGGGCCTGGACCCGGAAAAGGTGGTGGTCAATGTCGACCGCTACGGCAATATGTCGGTAGCCACCATTCCGGTTGCCCTGTATGAACTTCAGACAGAGGGCAGACTTGAGCCCGGGAAAATCATCGCCATGGTGGCTTTCGGAGCCGGGTTCACCTGGGCCTCAGCCCTGTACCGCTGGTAATTTCAGCTTTCGGGTCTGAAGCCTATTTTGGGCCCAAAAAAGTGTCTGTTAAACAGGCCGCCTATTCTTTTTCCAGCTCTTCAAAGATCCGGACCAGGTCTTTTTTGGCCAGTTGCCCGACGTGTTTATACCTCAGACGCCCGGTCCGGTCGATGAAAATTGAGGTCGGGATGTACTGGCCCGGCTTGAAGGCGGCAACTATATCCTGACCTACCAGAGCCACCGGGTAATTCATTTTAGCCCTGGTCACAAAAGTTTTTAGTTCGGCTTCCGGCAAATCGTCGACCGAAAACCCCAGGATTTCCAGCCCCCGGTCCTTAAGCTCGTTATAAGCTTCAATAAACTCGGGAATTTCAGCCCGGCAGGGAGGACACCAGGTGGCCCAGAAATTAACCAGTATAACCTTGCCCTTCAGCGAGGCCAGGCTGAGCTCCTGGCCATCCAGACCGATGACCGAAAAATCAGGCGCCGGTTGGGCTTTGGCTGCTGGCTCAACAGCCTGATTGCTTTTTCCCGTTTCCTTATGGCAGGCCGGAGCGGTTATCAGCAGCCCGGCCATAATAGTCAGCAGAATAATTTTCTTCATTGGATTTCCTTTCATTCAGTGGCTTAATTTACAGACCACAACTCTTCAGAATCTTTGCCCAGCGGGTGTCGACTTCCTGCTGAATGAGGGCAATTTCTTCTTCCTTGAGGTGCCGGAAGCGACCCTGGAGCTTCAGGTATTCGGCTATGGGTTTTCTTTCCTTAATTTTCAGATTCAGGGTCCATTTTTCTCCGTCTTCTATCTCAAACAGCGGGAAATACCCTGTCTGCACCGCCAGCCTGGCCAGTTTGACGGTATCTTCGGGACGGCTTTTCCAGCCGGCCGGGCAGGGGGCAAAGACATGGATGAATCGGGTTCCCCTGACTTCCCTGGCCTTCTTGAATTTCTTGACCATGTCTTCCGGGTAAGCCACGCTGGCGGTGGCGATATAAGGAATGCCATGGGCAGCCATGATACCGATGATGTCCTTTTTCCGCTCTTTCTTATAGTGCTTGACCGGAGTGGTGGTCGTCCAGGCTCCGACCGGAGTAGCCGAGCTTCTCTGGATGCCGGTATTCATATAGGCTTCATTGTCATAGCAGGTGTAGATGATGTCGTCATTGCGCTCGGCCGCACCCGACAGGGCCTGAAGCCCGATGTCAAAAGTGCCGCCGTCTCCGGCCCAGGCCAGGACGGTGGTTTCGGTGTCGCCTACCATATCCAGTCCGGCCCTGACTCCGGAAGCGGAAGAAGCGGCGGTTTCAAAGGCGCAGTGGTAAATCGGGATATCCAGCGAGGAATGCGGGAAGGGACCGTCAATAACCGCCCAGCAACAGGCTGGAATACAGACGATCGTTCGCTGTCCCAGGCCCTTAAGCGCCAGGCGCATGGCCAGAGAGGCGCCGCAGCCCTGGCAGGCCAGATGTCCCGGGCTCATGAATTCTTCCCGCGGTATGGTTAGGGTCATTTTTCTTTCTTTGCTCATTTTTTCACTCCTATCCAGACTATTTCTTCTCCGGCTCTGTCTTTTTTCAGGGCGTAGTCGGCAATTTCCTTAAAGGAATCTCTGGTAATGTCGCGGCCGCCGAGACCGGCAATAAAACCGAAGATGAGCGGGGAACGTGGCTGTCCATACAGGGCGGATTTAACTTCCTGGTAAAAGATTCCGTGGTGGCCGTAGGAGATATTGCGGTCCAGAACCGCCACCCTCGGCACCCCTGACAGGACGGCCCTGACTTTTTCAAATGGGAAAGGACGAAAGAGCTTAATCCTGAAGTTCCCGGCCTTGATACCCTTTTCGCGAAGTTCATCCACCGCCACCCTGGCCGTATAACCGGCGGTGCCCGAGGTCACAAAAACCAGTTCGGCATCGGCGCACAGGTATTCTTCCACCTGACCCAGGTAACGACCGAACAATTGTTCGTATTCTTTTCCGGTCTCCTCCACCAGGGCCGGAACCTTCTCCATATCTTTTTGAAGTTTATAACGAAGTTCCATGTAGTGGTCGGGAGAAGTCAGGCCGCCGAAGGCATGGGGGTCGTCCGGAGTCAACCGCCAGGGGGGATTGAAGGGCGGCAGGAACCTGTCCACTTTGTCCTGCTCCGGAATTTCAACCACTTCATAGGTATGGGAGAGGGCAAAGGCATCCAGGATGATCATGCTGGGAATCATCAACTTTTCCGAAACCTTAAAGGCCTGGATAACGGTGTCCAGGACTTCCTGGTTGGAGGAGCAGTAGAACTGTATCCAGCCGGTATCCCTTTCCGACAGACTGTCGTTCTGGTCGGTCCAGATGCTCCAGCCCGGAGCCATGGCCCGGTTGATGTTGCCCATGACCACCGGCATTCGCCCCCCGGCCGCCCAGTGGAGCATTTCGTGCATCAGGGCCAGGCCCTGGGCCGAAGTGGCGGTGAAGGTTCTGGCTCCGGCCAGAGAGGCTCCCAGGCAGGCAGCCATGGCTGAATGCTCGGATTCGACTTTTATAAACTTGGCGTTGAGGGTGCCGTCGGCGCACATTTCCGACAGCAGTTCCACTACCTGGGTCTGGGGAGTGATGGGATAGGCGGCAATGACCTGAGCCCTTGATAACATCGCCCCGTAAGACAGGGCATGATTTCCCATTATTACTTTCTTCATTTTTCCTCCTCGACCATGGCAATGCATTTTTGCGGGCATTCTTCGGCGCACAGCCCGCAGCCCTTGCAGTAGACATAGTTTATCTGCGGCCAGTCGTCGACAATGTCGATTGAGGCGTCAGGGCAGAATTTCCAGCAGATGCCGCATTTGATGCATTTTGACAGGTCTATGACCGGCTTGATGTTGCGCCAGGCCCCGGTCTTGTTATAGAGCATCGACCCCAGGGACATGGGCACGGCCGGCATTTCTTTTTCCGATTCGAAAACGATTTTCCTGGCTTCTTTCTTTTTGCTCATAACCTCCTCCTTCAGGCCTTTTCGTAGGCCTCGATGGCCGCCCGGACGTTGTCTTCCGGCCTGATCGATATGCCTTCTCTGATTGCTTCGGCCAGCGACTCCAGCCTGGTCAGATTCAGAATCTTGATGACCGCTCCGGTTATGGCGGTGTTGACGATGGGCGCGGCCAGGGTGCCCAGCCGATGCTTGACCGCAATTTCGGTGGCGTCGATGGTAAAAACCTTAAACCGCGAGGGAAACTTGAAGTGTTCCGGCGGGTTGTTGCTGTTGATGATGATGTAACCACCGTCTTTAAGCCCCTCGGTTACATCTATGGCCTCAACCAGGGTGGGATCAACCACCACCACGTGGTCCGGGTTGTAAATCTTACTCTTGTCGAAGATGGGTTTGCTATCAATCCGGATGAAGGCAAAGACCGGGGCGCCGCGCCGCTCCACCCCGAACTCCGGATAGGCCTGGACATAGTTGCCTTCTTTGGCCAGGGCGTCAGCCAGTATTTTGGAAGCTACCACTGTTCCCTGGCCGCCTCGTCCATGGAAACGGATTTCAATCATCGGCTTCTCCTTTTCAAGAGATTTTCTCTGGTGTTGATATTAGGTTTAATGCCCCGGTGAATTCAGGGCAGATGGCTGTCGGCCGCCGCTGCCGCCCGCAAAAATTCGGACCCGGGGGAAATATTCTCCCGGAGAAAAAGGGAAAAAAGTCCCGGCTCCTTAAAAGACTTAGGTTTGAGTCCATTTAGTTAAAATAACCGGATTAAAAAGATTAGGACTCAGTTTATTCTTAACCCAATTCCATGTCAAGAATAACCTGAAGGAAAAGCTGCCCCGGGCGGGTTCAGCCCGGGTCGGATATCATCTCCGGAGCGCTTTACTCTCCGGAGCCGGAGTCAATTCTCTTCTCCCTGAGGCTGTGATAGAGGTTTTTCAGCATCAGGGCATCGGTTTCAAGAGAAGGGCTCTCGCAGATCACGGTCCCGGCCACCCCGGCGTCATCCAGAGCCTGGAGCCATTCGTCGTAGCGGAATTCGGACTCTTCCAGGTTGAGATGCTTCAATTCGCCCGTCTGGTTATATTTGACTCCGGAAATGTGAATGTGGGCCTTTTTCAGAGCCGACCTTCCGAGCTTCTTTTCCACCTTTTTAATTACCTGCAGAAAATCCCGGTATGAGTTAATCCGACCCTCCCGGGCAAAGATATGGGCAAAATCCAGACAGGGAAGAAGGCCCTCCAGCTCCCGGCAGAGAGACAGAACCTCATCCAGGCTGCCGAATTGTTTTTTTTTGCCCATGGTTTCGACCCTCAGCCTGGCCGCGATTTTTTCGGACCGGGCTATCGACAGGACTTCCTGGAGAGAATGCTTGATATTTTTATAGGTTTCTTCCGGGCTCCTTGAGCCGTAGTAGCCGGCGTGGAAAACCAGATCCGTGGCTCCGGCGGCAGAGGCCAGCCGCAGCGCATTCAGGAGCAGGTCCTGGCTCTGCATCTTCTGGCCGCGGTCTTCGGCATTCAGGTTGATGA
Source organism: Candidatus Saccharicenans sp. (assembly GCA_030017715.1). Taxonomy (GTDB): domain Bacteria; phylum Acidobacteriota; class Aminicenantia; order Aminicenantales; family Saccharicenantaceae; genus Saccharicenans. Next base: position 607,735 of record JASEIU010000001.1, read on the forward strand.
AGTAGGGAGCGTGGGCGCTGAGTTTGACCCGGTGGTTGAGGGCAGCCAGCCTTACCCGGCCGGCTGTTTCCGGGCCCATCTTGAGTCCCTGGACAAATTCCAGCTCCAGAGCCTCCAGGCCAAGTCTTCGCACCTGGCCCACAGCTTGGAGCGAAGAGTCATCCGAACAGGAATGGGGAATGCCGGCCAGGCCGAAAAGAAGACCTTCAGGAGCAGGCATCATCGGCCTCTCCGCCATTCAGGAATTCGCTGACAATCTTCATGGCGCAGAATTCGCCGCACATGGAGCAGGCCCTGGTCTTTGATTTTCGTCTCCGGCGGACCTCGGCAAACTTATCCGGGTCCAGGCAGAGTCTTGCCTGCCGGTCCCAGTCCAGCTTTTTCCTGGCCCGGGAAATCTCGGCATCGCGCTCAATGGCTCCCGGATAGCCCTTGACAATATCGGCGGCATGGGCGGCAATCCGGGAGGCGATTAATCCTTCCTTAACGTCTTCGATTGTCGGCAGTCCGAGATGTTCGGCCGGCGTCACGTAGCAGAGGAAATCGGCTCCGGCCGAGGCCGCCACTGCTCCGCCTATGGCCGAAACGATGTGGTCATAACCCGGGGCGATATCGGTTACCAGAGGTCCGAGAACGTAGAAAGGAGCTTCCTGACACAGCCGTTTCTGGAGTTTCATGTTCATGGCCACCTGATCCAGCGGCACATGTCCCGGGCCTTCGACCATGGCCTGAACTCCGGCTTCTCTGGCCTGGTTGACCAGCTCTCCGAGGGTCAGCAGTTCTTCTATCTGAGGACGGTCGGTAGCATCCAGTACCGAGCCCGGTCTCAGGCCGTCTCCCAGGCTAAGGGTAAAATCATATCTTCTGGCCAGTTCCAGCAAACGGTCGAACCGGGCATAGAGAGGGTTTTCTTTTTCATTGTGAAGCATCCAGGCCAGGTGAAAGGCTCCGCCGCGGGAGACGATGTCGGCAATCCTTCCCTGCTTTTTCAACCGGTCGACTGCTTTAAGAGTCAGGCCGCAGTGAACGGTCATAAAATCCACCCCTTCCCGGGCCTGGGCCTCGATGACTGAAAACAGATCATCCTCGGTCATCCTGACAATGGAACCCCTTCTGGAGATGGCTTCAATCGCCGCCTGGTAGACGGGAACCGTTCCCAGCGGAAGCGGCGACATGGCCAGCAGTTTTTTTCTTATCGCCCGGATATCTCCTCCGGTGCTGAGGTCCATGACGGCATCGGCTCCATATTTAAGGCTGATCTTCAGCTTGGCGATTTCGGTTCTGAGGTCCGGATAATCCCGGGAGGTGCCGAGGTTAACGTTTACCTTGGTGCGCATTTTCAGCCCGACGGCCGCCGGTCTGGACGGGGAGTGGTTCCGATTGTAGGGGATGACCACCCGGCCCCGGGCCACCAGAGACAGCAATTCTTCGGCAGATATTTTTTCTTCCCTGGCCAGTTTCTTGATGAGGGAAGAAGAAGATCCTTGGCGGGCCCGCTCCATAAGGGTCATTGATTTGACTTTCTTTTGAGAGATTTATCAGAAATTCAGTATAGTTTACGCCCCGAACCCTGTCAAGGAAACCGGGCTGACCTCCAGCAGTCAGGTGTCTCACTTACAGGCTACCCAGGGGCTCGTGATTGAACCTGATAACTTATTTCTCTCCGATTTTGGCCGGCAGGAGACTGACCGGACGGAGTCGGGGGAAGCAAGGTCTCCGGGTGAAATTTGCAACCGGGAAAATTTACAAACGACCTGAATGCTGGTAGCATTCTAATTAATGGACAAGAGAGGCCGGCTGAAAGTTTTGATCCTGTTCTTATGTTTCTGGTTTTTGTATTTTTGCCCCGGCCAGGCGGCCCCAGGGTCAGCGGAAGGTCAGGCGACACAGAACAGGCCGGATGAGCTGGGTGAGGTGCTCGGACTGGTCAATTTTCTGGAAGAAGCAGCCAGTTTCTGGCAAGAGAAGGGGCATTACCAGAACCGGGTGGCTGAATTCAGCCAGGAGCAGGTGGCCGTGTTTTTCCGTCATTTGTTGTCAGAAGGGAATCCGGCTCTGAAAGAGCTGAGGTTAAAGCTCATTCCCGGCAACCTGGTGGAGGGCTGGGTTATTCTGGATCTGAGTTCCGAGGGGCTCGGCGGAAATCACAATCTGTATCTGAAGGGCAAACTGGAGCAGGCCGGACGTCTGGTCAGGCTAAATCTAAGCAGCCTTTTCCTGGAAACCCAGCGGATACAGCCGGAAATTGTCAATGCCCTGATTGACCTGGTGGCCAGAGCCAGGGGACTGGAAGCCCGACACCTTAACGACTGGTACGACCTGCCGGAAGGAATCGCCCGGGTGGAAACCGGGGTTGGGAGTCTTCGGATTCATTATTGAGGGGAAAAAATGATAAGAATTATCGGTGGCCGATTCAAAGGAAGAAAGCTGAAGATGGTGTCCAGTCCGGCCGTCCGACCTCTGCCGGCCAGGCTCCGCGGTTCTCTTTTTAACATCCTCCAGAGCAGGGTGGTAGATGCCTTTTTCCTGGACGGCTTTGCCGGCACCGGTTCGGTGGGAATAGAAGCCCTCAGCCGGGGAGCCAGCCGGGCCGTGTTTATCGAAGAGCTTCCGCAAGCTGCAAAAATTATAGAAGCCAATCTGGCCAGGTGCCAGGCCGAAGACCTGGGGCTGGTCCTCAACCGGGAATTCAATCGGGCGATAATTGAACTGGGGAAGAAAGGAATTAAGTTTGACCTGATTTTTCTGGATCCGCCCTATAAGCTTCTGGAGGAGCGGAATCCTCTCAAGGTAATAAGAAAACGAGGGGTCCTGAAACCCGGCGGGCTGCTGGTCATCAGGCATCACCGACACTATCAGCCCTCGCTCGAAGATTTTAAACTTCTCCGTCGAGTTGATTTCGGTGATGATGTGTTTTCTTTTTATTCGGGAGAAGTGGCGGCTGCGGCCTCAAGCCGGCACAGGTCCGGAGACGGCGATTGAATTGAAGCCGATTATTTTATAAAATGCCGATATTCCGGAGGGTCGGTGATTGATGACCAAAAATGACCGAAAAATAGAGCCGTTCTGGGAAAAAGAATCGGTGCTTAAAGACGAAGAAATGTTTTCCCGGCTCGGCCCGTCCCGGGGGTCGATGCTCTTCCTTGGTCGTTACACCCTGAAAGAGGTTATGGCCGTTCTGGCCAGGAAGAGTTTTTTCCGGGAAGCCAAGAAAAAAAACCTCTGGCCGATCAAGTACCGGATGGACTCGTCTGATTACCCGGTCCAGAGGTTTCTGATTTACTGGGAAGAAGAAAATCCTGACAGGATGATTGTCGACCTGAAAATAAAGGAAGCCGAAGTCCGATTTGCCGCCCCCGGGAGCCATGGCTACCGGCTGCCTCCCCAGCATTGCCTGCTGTTTGAGTGGCTGACTTTGCAGAATCCGCGCCTGAGCTTTGACGACCGGCATCCTCCGCTTCCAGGTCAGAGCAAGCCGGGACTCAGCCTGTCCAAGAAAATACTGGAAATATTCCTTCATCTCGGCCGGCTGATAGAGATCGATGCCCTGGTGGCTTTTCCCGCCTACTTTCATAACGCCCTGCTATTTTCAAGGTATTTTCAGTTTGTCGACCCGCTGAAACAGGGAGAAATTAAGGCCATCAGGAAGCAATTCAGCCATGTCCCTTTCCGGCAGCTGGCCTGGGCCGTCCATCTGGGCTGCCTGCGGGACGAAGACGGCAGGGTGTATGAGTGGCAGGCTCAGGAACAGGTGGTGCCCCTGACTCAGCCCCTCAAAAACTATCTGGAATCAAGGATTTATCGGGAAATTTCGAAACATGTGGAAAAAACGGCTGTCTTCAGCCTGGACTGGGACCTGTTCCAGCAGAAGTGCCGGCAGCAGGGCATCCTTTACTGATCTCCCAAAACCTGCTATAATCAATTGCCTTAAGAGGAGACGAGCTCATGAAAAAAGGAATTCATCCAGAATACCAGGAATGCACCGTCATCTGTGCCTGCGGCAATACTTTTAAGACCAGGTCCACCAAGAAAGAAATAAGGGTGGAAATCTGTTCCCAGTGCCATCCCTTTTTCACCGGCAAGCAGAGGATTGTGGATACCGCCGGCCGGGTTGAAAAATTCAGGAAAAAATATGCTACCAAGACCAAAAAATAAACCATATGATTCAGGAATTAAAGGTCTTAGAAGACAAATATAAGCAGATTACTGCCCTCCTTTCCGACCCCAACATTTCCTCCAACCCCCAGAAAATAAAAGAATTGGCCAGGGAGAGGTCCGAACTCGAACCGGTGGTCAGAAAATACGACGAGTTTAAGAGGACAGTCCAGGAGCTCACTGAAACCGAATCCATTCTGTCTGAAGGCCAGTCTGACCCGGAATTAAAACGTCTGGCCGAGGCCGAACTGGAACAGCTCAGGCAAAAAAAGGACCGGCTGGAGCAGGAATTGAAGAAATTGCTGTTGCCCAAAGACCCCAATGACGAGAAAAACGTCATCCTGGAGATCAGGGCCGGGGCCGGGGGAGACGAGGCCTCGCTTTTCGCCCAGGACCTTCTGAGGATGTATACCCGTTATGCCGAGCACAAAGGCTGGAAATGGGAGCTGATGGACGTCAGTTATTCACCGGTCGGCGGCATTAAAGAAGCCATTGTCAATATTCAGGGCAAGAGAGTCTATTCTTTCCTTAAATATGAGAGCGGGGTGCACCGGGTTCAGAGAGTGCCAAAAACTGAAGCCTCAGGCCGGATTCATACCTCCACGGCCACGGTGGCCGTTCTGGCGGAAGCCGAAGAAATTGACCTGAAGCTTGATCCCAGGGACCTGAAGATTGAGGCCTTCGGAGCTTCCGGGCCAGGCGGGCAGAATGTTAACCGCAACTATACCGCTATCAGAGTGACTCACAGGCCTTCGGGAATTGTCGTTTCCTGCCAGGATGAAAAATCCCAGCACCGCAACAAAGAAAAGGCCTTAAAGATTCTCCGGACCAGGCTGCTCGATATGGCCCGACAGGAACAGATGAGCAGGATTTCCAATGACCGGAGAAAACAGGTCGGAACGGGAGAAAGAAGCGAAAAAATCAGGACCTATAATTTCCCTCAATCCCGGATAACCGACCATCGCCTGGACGAAAATTTTCATAACCTGGAGAGCATACTGGACGGTGAGCTCGATGAGCTGATTGACAGGCTGATCATCCATTTCCAGACCAGGGCCCTGGAAGAGAACAGGCCGGGCTTATCTCCGGGTCGACAAGTTGAGATATAAGAATCTGGACCAGCTTTTCCGGCAATCCGCAGGCCGGCTTTCCTTTTCAGCCTGCCCCTTTCTGGAAGCTCGTCTGCTGATTCAAAAGGCGGCCGGCTGGAAAGAAGCCGATTTTTTCCGCAACCTGGATTCCGTGCCGCCTCCGGGACTGGCGAACAAACTGTCTGTGCTGATAAAGAAAAGGCAGAGTGGCTGGCCCATGGCCTATATCCTGGGCCGCAAGGAATTCTGGAGCCTGGAATTCAGAGTCAACCGCCAGGTCTTGATTCCCAGGCCGGAGACGGAGCTGGTGGTGGAAGAAGTGCTTTCCTTGCCCCTGCCTGAAAAGCCCAGGATTGTTGACGTCGGCACCGGCTGCGGGAATATCGCCATAGCCCTGGCCAGAGAGTTGCCCCGGGCAAGAGTGGTGGCTTCTGACCTCTCCGCTCGAGCCCTGAGCCTGGCCGCCAGGAACGCCGGAAATATTAGGCTCAGGAATGTTGTCTTTGTGCGCAGCGACCTGCTCAGTTATTTTATTGAGAAACGGCAAAAATTTGAGGTGATAGTCAGCAACCCTCCCTATATATCTGAAGCCGACTGGGAAAAGCTGGAACGGCCGGTTCGGGACTTTGAACCGCGGACAGCCCTGTTGGCCGGGCCGACCGGGCTGGAGATAATTCAAAGACTGGTCAGTCAGTCCTGGTTCTGTCTGAAGGCCGGGGGATTTCTGGTGTTTGAATTCGGAGCCGGCCAGGAAAAAGAAATCAGAAAGCTCTTTAAGCCGGGATGGAGCAAACCCCGGGTCAGAAGCGATTATTCAGGTTTACCAAGGGTGATGACCGTCCAGAAGCTGGCCTGAAGATGGCCCGGCCAGTTTTATTGAGGTTTTTTGTTTCGGTTGGCAATCAGCCGGTGGTAATCTTCAAACGAGGGCAGCAGCTTGGTCGTCTCAAAACGGATTCTTTCCCAGCGGTCGATATCCAGAGCACAGAAGGCCTCAACCACCAGCGGGTCGAACTGAGTTCCCGAGTTCCTGATAATTTCCTGCCGGGCGGTCAGAAAATCCTGCTCCGGCCGGTAAGGCCGGTGGGAGGTGATGGCATCCAGGGCGTCGGCCAGAGCAAAAATCCTGGCTTCGAGAGGAATTTCTTCTTTCTTTAAGCCCCGAGGATATCCAGTGCCGTCATATTTTTCATGATGGTAGAGAATGATGTGGCCGACTTCTTTCAGCAGCTTCATTTCTTTGATCAGCCCGTAACCCAGAGTCGGATGCATTTTAATTTTTTCCCATTCTTCCGGGGCCAGCGGACCGGGCTTCTTGAGGATGGAATCGGGAATGGCAATCTTTCCGATATCGTGGAGCAGAGCCCCCTTCCTGATGTTGTCAAGCCTGGGCTGATCCTTGATGCCCAGCACCTCGGCCAGAACCTGGCTGTATTTGGATACCGTGCGTGAATGCCCGAAGGTTTCTACGTCTCTTAGGTCAAGAGCGGTCATCAGGTTTTCCACCGTGGTGTCGTAAATTTCTTCAAGCTCCAGCAACTTACGGATGTGGCGGGATTGCTCCAGCTTGAGCTTGGTCAGATTCTTGAGATAATACTCGTTTTCCAGCTTCAGCTGCCGTCGCTGGATTTCAGCCTTCAGGGCCGAGTAGATTACCGGCAGGCTGTTTCTGGGGCAGATAAAATCCAGCAAGTTCTCTTCCAGGGGTTTCAGAAACTCGGCCACCGTTGACGGCGAAGTTAGCAGGATGAGACTCAACCGGGGAAAGGATTTCTTTAATTGTTTCAGGAGGGCCGGAATTTTCCTGCTTCCATCGGGCTCCGAAGAAAAAACCAGAATGGCACTTTTATAGCTCCCGGAGAAGGAGAGATCGGACAGACCCGTGATTTCTTCCACCCCGACCTGAAACTGGCGGCAGATTGCGGCCAGTCGTTCTCTCAGTTTGCTCTCGGGAATGGCCAGTATGATTTTTAGCTGATGGTTATTGTTAGCTCCGCCGCTCATATTTACTTAATCCTGTATACATCAAATTGAAGTTTAAGGCAAGTAGTTTTGAAAAATCGGCGGCGAATTTATTCTACTTTCTAACTTTAAGACAGGGCAGGCCGGTCGGCGGGGTGATTTTACGGCCGCCGGGTCGTCTTTTATGGCTAATCCGTTTCCCCCCGCCCCGTTGAATAATTCCCCGAACGACTCACCCGCTTTTATCCTTGACAGGCGAAAGGGGTTGATTTTAGAATAGCCTTGCCAGGACCGAATAACAGGCAAAGGAACGGGCAATGAGCGAAGACAGCCAATTGACAAAAAAACGGTCATCCATAATCCAGGAAATCGAGACTCAACTGGAAGACTATCTCCGTCGGCAGAGGGAAGAAATAGAAAAATCGCTGGAGGAGAGGATTCAAAAAGAGAGAGAGCTGGCCAGGCAGCAACTGACGGAGATTGAACAGGCCGTCAGGAGGGAATGGCTGGCCCTGGAAGAATACGGACAGGTCTGGGAGCAATTTGAAGACCGGAGGCAGGAGATTCTCCGGAATATAAAGGAGTGTCTGCAGCGAATCAGCGACCGTCAACAGGAAATCGAAAAGCTGACCCGAGCCACTTCGGAGGATCTCCGTTCCATCAGCCGGCTGCATGAGGAGCTGGAAGAGCTCAGGCGGCAATCGCTGGAACGGGCAGAAGTTCTAAAGAAAGGCCTGGAAGAAAAATTCGGACTCAAACCCGAAATACCGGAGCCGGCAGAAGCCGAAAGAATGGAGCTTGACCTGACCCCGGAGCTGGAAAAGCTCAGGAAAATCAAGGAACTCCTGCTGCTGGAGAGCGGCCTGGCTCAGCCGCGGCCGTCCGACTATCCGGAAGAATCGGAGATTCGGGCGGCGGCGGTTGAGGAACAGGTTCCCCCGATAGAGCCGGCTCCAGAAAAGCCGGCTGAGCCGGAATCGCCGACCCCGATGAAAGAAGCTCCCGAGCCGACTCTGGAAGACAAACTGGCCGAAGAAATAAGGAAAACCATTGCCGGGAGGCAGGAATCCATATCAACCGCCGGAAGCGAGAGTTCTTCCGGCCCGGCTCCGAAGGCCGAAAGTTACGGGGCCTTAAGCCGCCAGGACCTGGAAGAGTTTTACCGGGAAGAGGCGGCCAACGGCTCCAGCTCGATCGGCTTCTACCAGAAAGGCAGGAAGAATATCCTGGAAGTGGAAGAGTTGCTGTCCCGGCTCAGGGAGGCCATCGAAGAGGCCCGTAAATTGAATTATAAAATGGCCTTTGTCACCGCAGCCAAGGAGCAATTCTATCTAAAACAGGAAATCATCAGCCTGCAGGAGGGAGTCAGACGGTATCTTCTGCGGGTTGCCTTTCTGGCCACCAAGAAAAATTTTCGCTTTCCGGCCCTGACTCAGGATATTCTGAACCAGCAGGTCCTGGAAGAGCTATCCGACCAGCTGGCGGTTCAAAACTGGAGTTCAGACGATGACCTGTCTCGGTTCGAGCAGAAAATAATCGACCTGACGGCTTCTTTTAAGGCCAGGACCACTCCGGCCTCGATTTATTATGGCGCTCTGATGAGAGAGCTGGAAGCCTGAAAAAAGGACTTTCCCGGTTTGTCAGTTAAAAGTCTCTATTTGTATTTCTTTAAAATAATTTTCCAGGGTCTGAAAATCATCCCCGCTCAGTTCCTTAAACTTCAAGCCGGCGTAAAATGACCCGGCTTCGGGGGCAGCTTTTTCCGAATAGACCACTTCTCCCTTGAGGGGATGCGCTTTCTTGCCCAGAATCAGGATGACGTCCATCGTCCGGGAGGTGGGCAACGGCCTCTCCGATAGGACCTTGGCTCCACCCAGGCTGAGGTTGATGGTTTTGCAGACCCTCAACTGTCCGTCATCGCGGTACATCATAATGGTGGAAGTGTAATGCCTCTGAAAATGCCTCTTTTCGCGAAACAGTTTTTCCTGGTAGGAGACCGTGGGGCGGGAGTGATTCTCTCTTTCCCAGTCGCGTGAATAGGCTACCACCGTATTTTTGGTGGCCGGGCGGCTTTGAGCCTCCGAAGGCGGCAGACGCCAGGTTTCCTTCCCCTTGGCTTCGGCCAGGGCCAGGTCGCATTCGTGTACCAGATACTTCAGGTCTTCCCTGGTCAGCCGACCGTCGCCTTCAATTTTCTGACGGGGAAAGACGGTGACGCCGAAAGACATGGTCAGGTTGTTCCGGGGCTGAAATTCTTCGTAGGGGAAATAATGGTCTTCAATGTTCTTCCTGATTCTTTCAGTCAGCTGGCAGGCTTCTTCCAGGGTGGTGACGCCGTTCAAAAAGAACAGGAATTCTTCGCCGCCGTAGCGGCAGATTAAATCATTTTCCCGGACTGATTGTTTCAAAATCGAAGCCAGCTCCTGCAGCAGCCGGTTGCCGGCTTCATGGCCGTTGCGGTCGTTGTAATGTTTGAACCAGTCGACATCTCCCATGACCATGGCGAAGGCTCCTTCTTCTATTTTTCTCTTGCTCAGGGAGTTGACTTTCTGAAGAATCTTGTCGAAGAAGGGCTCGGCCCGCAGCAACCCGGTCAGGGGGTCATACTGAATCAGGTTGAGCTTGGTCATGGCGATGCCGATGTGTTCCGACAGTCCTCTCAGAATCTGCTGGTCTTCGCGGCTGAAGCCCTCCGGCACCGGGCTGTCCATAAGATGCTTGTTGTAAAGTTCGATGACTCCGATGGTCTGTTCTTCGCAGGTAATGGGAACGGCCAGGATGCTCTTCAGCGGCGCTTTCAAGTTATGCTGGTAACGCAGCGAAAATCGTTTGTCATAGGTGAGGTCGGCAATGTTGACTTCCTGGCCATGGCGGGCGACGGCCGCGGCGAAATCCGGGGCTTCCAGCCGGGCCACATACTTGAAGGTCTCCGGGTGGGTGATGAAGGTGTCGTCCCAGATGATGGGCTTCAGGTGCTGGCCCAGGGTCTCGCTCTCTTCTATCAGGTAAATGGTCAGGCCCTGAGCCTGGAGCAGGTCCTTGATGTCCGGGACCACGCCCAGCAGACTGCTAACATCGTTGGCCGAATAAATTTTTCTGACGATATTTTCTATTTTCCATCTTTCCCGCTGAGACCAGACGTAACGGGCTTCCAGGGAAATTCTGCGCTCCAGTTCGCGCAGATAGTTTTCGTTAATCAACCTTTTAATTTCAACGATTTCCTGAAAGACTTCCCGGGCACTGGCCGAGTTCAGGGCCACGGTCTGCTGCAGCTGGGCCCATTCTCTTCTTATCCGGCTGTGATGGATGGCAATCTTCAGGATCTGGCTCAGGATCGGTTCCAGGGGCTGGCCCTCCGTTTCCAGAACGTATTCCAGGTGATGATTAGCCGGCCAGGTCAGCAGTTTCCGGTAGACTTCAGATTCCTCCCGGCCGAGGATGATGACCGAACAATCAGAAGTTATAACTTCCTTCCAGCGGTTATAATCGGCGAAAGAGGCGTCGATGATGGCCGCCCAGCAATCATAGTTCTTAAGAATGGGGGGGGCCTCGTCAAAAGAATTGGCCACCACCGGCAGGTATTCTTTTTCGCAGAGCCTGACCACCTTCAGAGCCTGCTCGACGCTGGAAACATAGACCAGAATATTTATCGGCGCCATTGGATCCGGGATTCTTTTCCCTTTGCCCTCCGTAAAACCTTGGCTTAGCTCGCTCACCGATAATTTACTTAAATAAATTCCCTCAGTCAACAGTTTTTTTGATTTTTCTGGCGGCTCCGGGTCAGGAATCCGGTGGTGCTGTCTAACCTCGGTCTTTTTGAATATCGGTTTGGGGTATGATATATTTTTAACCTGATAATAGAGCCTTAGGCAGACAATCAACATGGTTAGAGTAAGATTCGCTCCCAGCCCGACGGGACACCTGCATGTAGGAGCCCTGAGAACCGCTCTGTTCAACTGGCTGTTTGCCCGTCATAGCCGCGGAATCTTTGTCCTGAGGATCGAGGATACCGACGTGGCCCGGTCTTCGGAAGAGATGAGTCGGTCCATTCTGGAAGCGCTGAACTGGTTAGGTCTGGACTGGGATGAGGGGCCGATCTATCAATCGCAGCGTTTTGAAATTTACCGCCAGGCTGCCCGGAGGCTGGTCGACCGGGGGCTGGCCTACTATTGTTTCTGTTCACCCGAAGAAATCGAACAGCGTCGCCAGGAAACACAGACCAGGGGTGAGCACTGGAAGTACGACCGGCGCTGTCTGAACCTGTCTGTACAGGAAAGACGGGAGCTCGTAAACAGGGGAGTCCCGGCCGCCATCCGTTTCCTGGTACCCGAAGGAGTGACCGAATTCGACGACCTGGTCCACGGCCGGATTACCGTCGACCATAAGAACCTGGAGGACTTTGTCCTGCTGCGGGGAGACGGTTTACCCACCTATCACCTGTCGGTGGTGGTGGATGATATTGATACCCGGATCACTCACGTCATCCGGGGGGATGACCATATCTCCAACACGCCCAAGCAGATCCTTCTCTACCGGGCGCTGGGGGCGCCGGTGCCGGAATTCGCCCACCTGCCCCTGATTCTTGGCCCGGACCGCAAAAAATTGAGCAAGCGACACGGCGACACCTCGGTCCTGAACTTCAGGGAAAAAGGATATCTGCCCCTGGCTTTCTTCAATTTCATGGCCCAGCTGAGCTGGTCGCCGGGCAATGAGGAAAAAATCTATTCCATCGAGGAAATGGTCAGGGATTTTTCGCTGAAAGACATAAGCAAGGGCAGTCCGGTCTTTGACCTCAACAAGCTGGAGTGGCTTAACAGTCGTCTGATTAACGAGCTGCCTCTCCCTGAATTGATAACCCATCTCAGACCCTGGCTGGAAAAGGATGGGCTGTGGTCGGATGAACTACTGACCGGGAGAAAGGACTGGTTTGAGAGACTGGTCAACCTGACCCGCAGCCGGAGCCGAACCCTGGTCGACCTGGGCGCGATGATTGCCCCTTTTATTTCTGAAAGGTTTAGCTATGACCCGGAAGCAGTGCGGAAACATCTGCTCGGGGCTGAGCTGGACCGGGCGCTGCCGCGGTTGAAGGATGATTTTTTGAAGCTGGAAAATTTTTCTGCCCAGGAAATTGAAAAAGCTCTCAGGGCCAGAGCGGAAAAAGAGGGAATCAAGGCTGCGGCTCTGATTCATGCCCTTCGAGTCCTGGTGCTGGGACGGGCGGTGAGCCCGGGAATCTTTGAAGTCCTGGAATTGGTGGGCCGGGAAAAAACTCTGGCCCGGATGGAAAATTTGTCCGGGGCCAGGAAAATCATAAACAGACTTGAGGAGGATGAGGGATGAATGCCCAGAAAAAAATAGACTATAAACCGGTCAGGGCTCCCCGGGGGGGACGGCTTCACACCAGAGGCTGGTCCCAGGAGGGAGCGCTGCGGATGTTGATGAATAATCTCGACCCGGAAGTGGCGGAGAAACCGCAGGAGCTGATCGTTTACGGCGGCACAGGTAAGGCTGCCCGGAACTGGGACTGTTTTCGGGCCATCGTCAACAGCCTGAAGAAACTGGAAAACGATGAAACTCTGCTGGTTCAGTCCGGGAAGCCGGTCGGCATTTTCAAAACCCACGCCGAAGCACCCCGGGTGCTGATTTCCAATGCTATGGTCGTTCCCAAATGGGCCACCTGGGATGAATTCCGGCGTCTGGAAGGACTGGGTTTGACCATGTACGGCCAGATGACTGCCGGCAGCTGGATTTATATCGGCACCCAGGGAATTCTCCAGGGCACCTATGAGACTCTGGCCGCGGTCGCCCGGAAACATTTCGGCGGGAGCCTGCGGGGCAAACTGGTGGTAACCGCCGGTCTGGGCGGTATGGGCGGCGCCCAGCCTCTGGCTGTGACCATGAACGACGGAGTGGCGATAGTGGTTGAAGTGGACCCGGACCGGATCCGGCGACGGCTGGAAACAAAATACGTGGATACCATGACCGCCAGCCTGGACGAAGCCATGAGGATGGCCGATGAGGCTCGCCTGAAGGGTCAACCGCTGTCGATCGCCCTGCTGGGCAATGCGGCTGACGTCCTGCCGGAACTTGTCAGGCGCGGCCTGACTCCCGATGTCCTCACCGACCAGACTTCGGCTCACGACGAACTCAACGGCTATGTGCCCCGGGGCCTTCCCTATGCCGAAGCCCTGGAATTGAGAAAAAAAGACCCTCAGAAATACATCGCCCTGGCTTACGAATCCATGGCTGCCCAGGTTGAAGCCATGCTGGAGCTGCAGAAAAGGGGAGCCAGGACCTTCGATTACGGAAACAACATTCGCGGCCAGGCCCAGAAAGCCGGAGTGAGCAATGCCTTCGACATCCCGGGCTTTGTTCAGGAATACATCCGGCCTCTTTTCTGCGTCGGCAAAGGGCCATTCCGCTGGGCGGCTTTATCCGGCAAACCTCAGGACATTTATGTCACCGATGAAGCCGTGCTCAAGACTTTTCCTGAGGATGAAGCCCTGGCCCGCTGGATCCGGAAAGCCCGGCAGCAGGTTAAGTTCCAGGGACTGCCGTCCCGGATCTGCTGGCTGGGATATGGAGAAAGAGCGCTTTTCGGAGAGGTCATAAATACTCTGGTCAAAAAGGGTAAAATCAGCGCTCCGATCGTTATCGGACGCGACCATCTGGATACCGGCTCGGTGGCTTCACCCAACCGGGAAACCGAAAAGATGAAAGACGGCTCGGATGCCATAGCCGACTGGCCGATTCTCAACGCGCTGCTCAATGCGGTGAGTGGCGCTTCCTGGGTTTCAGTCCATCACGGCGGAGGGGTGGGAATCGGCCTGTCCATCCATGCCGGCATGGTAATCGTGGCTGACGGGACGGCGTCCATGGCCAGGAGGCTGCAGAGAGTGCTGACCGCGGACCCGGGGCTGGGAGTGGTCCGCCATGCCGATGCCGGTTATGAAGAGGCCATCGCCTGCGCCCGAAAAAATAAAATCAAAATTCCCATGCTGGCCAAATAAAACACCGGAAGATACATCAGGATATTCTGCAACCTTTCTTCTCTTCTTGATTTTTCGTCAGTTTCTGCCGGAGGGTCTGTTCTTTTTTCTCCACCTGGTCTTAACCTGTTCCACGAAGGCTTCCAGGCGGCTGCGGTTGCTGGCGGTTTCGCTCTCCCCGCAAATCAAGGTTGGCAGCGGCAACCCGCCGAAATCTTTTTTGATCCGGTGGGAAATGGCGGCTGCAGTGGTTCCCAGCAGGCAGTTGAAACATATGACGTTGATAATGCCGTCGGTTCCCCGCCGGGCCAGGTCCACCATCCTGGCCACATTCAGAAACAGGCTCTGGTTATTGTTGTAATTGAGATAGGCCAGGGTGGACCGGAGGAGCTCTTCAAAGCGCGGCTCTTTCAATGTGAGGTCGGTCAGATCCAGTTTTTTCTTGACCTGGGCCAGGTTGACTTCCCGGACCAGGTTCAGGCCGGCATACTTAACCGTTTCCAGCAGATTGCCCTCGGATAGCTTTTCATAAAAACTGCGGCTGAAGCTAAAGTCGATTTCGTCCACCAGAAAGGCGGAGGGCCAGACCTCGCAGCCAAGCTCTTCCAGCTGCTCGAAAAGGCGGTTATTGGCGAATGAGTTCTGCCTGGTGTAGATGTCGCCGGCGATTCCAATGAGCGGTCTCTCTTCCCGGCGAATCTTAACCCGGCTGAAACGGGTCCTGATTTTTTCCAGAGCTTCAGCCAGTCGGTCCGAGGCCAGGGCCTCTTCAATCAGCCTTAAGCCCTCCTGGAAAGCTTGATTAACCTCGCCCCGGTTGACCTCATAAGGACGAAGCTGGCAGGCCATTCTGGTCAGGTGGTCGACAGCCACCAGTCCCTGATAAAGACTCTTCAGGCCGTCAAAGCCGATTAATTGCCAGAAATAGTCAAGGGTAGGGGTAAGCAGCAGAATCTGCCGGCTGTCAAGTTCCTGCAGCAGCTGACGCATAGCCGGGCCATATTGCTGCAGCAGACAGGAAAAGCGGGCTCCCGGGAAAAAAAAGATTTGAGGGCCGTCCGGTTTCCTGTCCAGGGCCAGCTTTAACAGATCTCCCAGCAAGAAAGAATAGGCATGGCATTCTTTGCCGGACGAGTATTTTTCTCCCAGCTCCAGGCTGCGGTTGTCAGGCGGCGGCAGGACTTCGGCGGTCAGGCCGGCTTTTTTCAGAGATCCGGAAAAGGCCCGGGCATGGTCGGCGAAATAGGGAAGAACAAACGGCAGTTTTTTCGTCCGCTCGACCGGCCAGATTTCCGGGTTCTCGACCTTCTTCAACCTGGCTGTCTTCCGGCTCCCGGCCCGGTGCTGGCCGACCTCATCGGCAAAGGCTTCGAGTCGAGTAATAAGGCCCGCCTCCCCGCGGTGTTCATCAAATTCCAGAAGCAGCCGGGGAGTGCCCCCTGCCAGTGCTTTGAGTTGTTTCAGACAGAAGGCGTCAAGCCCGCAACCATAGTTGGTCAGGAAAACCGGATAGATTCCATTATGAGTTTCTGACCAGAGCGCGGCTTTCAGCATTTTTTGAGGATACCTCCAGGGGGGCACGGCCGACTCTTCCAGAATTTCTCCTGCCAGGTTGATATCTTGAAGCTCCAGATAATCGGCCGGGATGGCGGTAATGTTCAGCTTTTCCAGGTGGGACCAGAAATTGAGGTTGACGAAATTATCATAAATGAGGTATGGTCGTCCGGAAATCAGCCAGACCGGCCTTTTGCTTTGAAAACTTCTGGCCAGAATCCTTCGGCCCTGCTCTTCGAGCTGCTGCTCGAAATCGGTCTGGATCCGCCTGGCTTCGGTCCAGGCCCGGGCGATGGATTCTTCGGGTTCCTTCAGCAGTCTGGCCAGATTCTTCCAGCTTAACTTCTGGCTGTCTTCATCCGGTTCCAGGTAAATCGGAGCGGTCATCAATTTTTCTCTTAGGGCTTCGGGAATCATGTGCGGCAGGTTTTCGGTATAAGGACAGAAATAGTATGATTCTTTCCGGCCGGGATGACGGTCAACCAGGCTGGGCAGGAAGACCAGGTCCACCTGGCTGTCGTCCTGCAAGAATTTCAGATGTCCGACGGCAATTTTCACCGGGAGGCAGGTTTCAGCCGGCTGGAGTTTTATTCCGGCCTCCATAATTTCGGGGCTGGTTTCCGGGGAAACCTTGACTCTGTAACCCAGCCTTGAAAAGAAGGTCAGCCAGAAGGGCAAAAATTCCTGAAAAACCGAAGCCCGGGGCAGACCGACAGTCGGTCCTTCGGCCGGGTTTATCGGGATGCTTTCCAGCAATTTTTTCCTGAAGGTCGGAGGATTATGAACATCGTCTGAGGCGACCTCAAGACGTGAGGCTGAGGTATAACGCTCGCAGATGTCGCCAAAATAAACTCGTTCCTTCCCCGACTCCACCGCCACTACCTGGCAGCGGTTGGAACACTGCCGGCATTCAAAGGGATTCAGCTTGAAAGATTGGAAGAGCTTGTTCCTGATATCGCTGAGATTAGATGATTTACGGCCGGTTTTTCTGACCACCTCCCGGGCTTCGAGGGCTGCTCCGATCGCTCCGGAAATCCGGTGGTGGGGATGAACCCTTATTTCTTTCTCCAGCAGGAGGGAAAAGGCCCTGACCACGGCCTGGTTCGAAGCCACCCCGCCCTGAAAGACTATGTTCTTGCCGACCGGTCTCCTTTCGACCACTTTTTCCAGGTAATTTCTGGCGATGGAGTAGGCCAGTCCGGCCACCAGGTCGGACTGCGGCTGACCCCGGGCGGCCTCGTTCAGCAGTTCTGATTCCATGAACACGGTGCAGCGGCTGCCCAGGTCGGAAGGTTGCTGTGAGGCAGAGGCCAGGACCGCGAAATCTTTCTCCACCCGGAAGCCCATCTGGGCTGCCTGTTCTTCCAGAAAGGATCCGGTCCCGGCGGCGCAAATCTTGTTCAGGTTAAAATCCACCACCCGACCGTTTTCGACCTGAATGAATTTAGAATCCTGTCCTCCGATTTCAAAGATGGTGTCGACCTCAGGAAAGTAAAAACAGGCGCTTCGCATCTGGCAGGTGATTTCGTTCTTGATGAGGTCGGCCCGCAGCAACCGTCCGGCCAGGAAACGACCGCTCCCGGTGGTGCCTATTCCCAGTATTTCCAGTCCGACCGGGAATCTGGAAAACAGTTCCAGCAATCCTTCCTGCAGGACTTCCAGCGGCCGGCCTCTGGTCGGCAGATAGACTCCGCTCAGCACCCGGGCGGCTTCATCGATTACGACCAGGTTGGTGCTGACCGAGCCGATATCAATTCCCAGGAATCCCCGGGCGGGGACGTTTATGATGGCGGCTGGTTCAGAGGCCGGGCTGGCCCTGAGCTCTCCCAGTGGCTTTAGATTGGAAAATCGCGGGCGGGACAGCGGTCGGATTTGAGATAACACTTCTTCGATGCTCAGAAATTCTTCCTCCCGGCGCCCGGAAATGGTCAGGCTGGCCGCTCCGACGGCCGAAAGATACGGCGACAAGTCTGAAAACAGCAGGCTCTCCGGACTGGCTTTCAGAACTTCCTGGAAAGCTCTGACTACTCCGGCATTTTTTATGACATTGCCGGCCAGGACCAGTGGCCAGGAAACATCCCTTCCCTTTAGAAGCGAAGAGGTCACCGACCTGACCAGGGCTAAACAGACCCCGTAAGCAATTTCCTCGGCCGGAGTGCCCTTTTGCTGGAGATGAATCATGTCCGACTTGGCAAAAACGCTGCAGCGGCCGGCGATGGTCGCTCCCTTTCTGGCCCGGGCGGCCAGGACCGAGAATTCTTCCACCGACAGTCGCAACCTGTAAGCCTGCTGTTCCAGGAACAGGCCGGTTCCGGCGGCACACCTTTCATTCAGAGCAAAATCCAGAACTTCCGGAAAAAGGTCTTCACCGGATGCCTGACTCAGTTCTACCCAGCGAGCGCTTTCGGCGCCGATATCGAAAGCCGACCTGGCCCGGGGGTAAATCAATCCCACCCCGGCGGCCAGAGTGGAAATCTCGTTGCTCTTCAGGACTTCATTCGGAAAGTCCAGGCTGTTCCGGCCGGCGCCGGTGACCGAAATTAAAAGCTTTTGACCTGATATCGACGGCAGGTTTCTCCGGAGGATGGTTTCCAGAGCCGAGGGGAAATTGCCGCTGACCGGCTGGCAGTCTTTGACCTGAATATGCCGTCCCGGATCAAGGACTGCCAGTTTAATCGCCCGAACCCCGAGGTCGATCCCCACCGCCAGGAAACCCATGCTCTCGACTCTCCTTCCTGTTACTGTTTACACCAGAATGTTATGAAAGAAGTTTAAGCAGTCGATACTCCGATTCAAACTTCAATTTCTTGGGCTGAATGGCCGTTTCCAGGGGGACCAGTTCTATGCTATCGTTTTTGAAAGAGAGGCACTTGTCAGTTTCACCCTGAAGCAGGGATTCAATGGCGGCGTTCGCCAGTCTGGCGGCCAGGATTCGGTCGAAAGCCGTCGGTCTGCCTCCTCGCTGGATATGGCCGAGAACGGCTATTCTGGTTTCCAGGCCGGTCAGTCCGGTGATGGCCGCAGCCACGTCTCTGGCCGAAGCCCTCCCCTCGGCCACAATCACAATCCAGCTGACTTTGCCCCGGGCGTTGCCGGCTTCGATTTCCCGGCAGATTTCTTCCAGCGAAAAATCCAGCTCCGGCAACAGCACGTCCTCGCAACCCCCGGCCAGAGCCACTTTCATTGCCAGGTAGCCGCAATCCCGGCCCATAACTTCAACCACGAAAATTCTTTCCAGGCTGGTAGCCGTATCCCTTATTTTATCCAGAGCATCAAGAGCCACATTGACGGCTGTATCGGCTCCCAGGCAGAAATCAACTCCATTGACGTCGTTGTCGATGGTGGCCGGGATTCCTATTACTCTGATCCCGTACCTGGCGGCCAGCAGATGGGCCCCGCTCAGCGAACCGTTTCCACCAATAACGACCAGACCGTCCAGCCCGTGGTCGCGTATGGTTTTGAGAGCCTTTTGCTGGCCGGCGGCGGTGAGGAATCTTTCCGAGCGGGCTGATTTCAGGATGGTTCCGCCCAGGTTGATGATGCCGGAGACCGCCCGCCGGTCGAGAGGCATCAGGTGGCCGTCGATCAGTCCGTCATAGCCCTTGAGTATCCCTGAGACTTCGAGATTATAGCCGGCGGCGGTTCTGACCAGGGCCCGAAGAGCGGCATTTACTCCGGCGCAATCCCTGGTTATTACTCCGACTTTTCTCAACATTTTTAAGCCAGACCCTTCAGGCTGATACTATCAAAGTTGATTCTCATTTTAAAGACCGCCCGCAGAAAGGACAATATCGGAATTCAGGAGTCAGGGGGCCGGCGCAACCGGGGCAGACTGACCCGGGGCGAGAAGGCCGGTCCCCCGGTGAGCCGGCCTGGAGGTTCGGTTCGAGGATTTCCAGGCCACAGTCTTTGCAGATAAGCTCAGGCTGTCCTTTCCTGACCGGAAACACCGGAACAAAAAAAAGGCTCAGGTAGTGATCAACTCTGACCCGGCACAGGGCGACCGCCCCGCAGCGCGGGCAGATTCCGGGCGGGCCGTTGAGTTTCTTGACCCGCGGGCTGAGGCCTCCTATAAAGAAAAACATCTCAAAGTTCCGACCCGTTCAATCAATTCCCTTCATGTATTTCAGGTATTCTTCGACCCCGGCTGGCGGTCTGGTATTAAGGCTCACCAGGACCACGGCTATAAATGAAAGTATGAATGCCGGCACCCACTCCGAGACCATAGCTTTGAGCGAAGGAATCAGGTACCAGACGATTTCGGTGAGAGAGCCGGTCAGAATGCCGGCGATGACTCCTTCCCTGGTTATCCTCTTCCAGTAAAGAGACAACAGGATAGCCGGACCGAAGGCCGCCCCCAGCCCGCCCCAGGCGAACAGCACCAGATAGAAAACCAGCTTGTTGGCATAGGCGGCAAACAGCAGGGCCACCACGGCCACCAGCAGGGTGAAGGCCCGGCTGATCAGCACCAGTTTCTTTTCGGAAATTTGTTTTTGCCCGGCAATTATTTTTTGATAAGCGTCCCTGACCACAGCCGAGGAGGCCACCAGCAACTGGGAAGAGGCGGTGGACATGATGGCCGCAAAGATAGCGGCAATGGTCAACCCGAACAGGAAGGGATGAAGATGCTGGGAACCAAGCAGGGGATAAACGTTTTCCGGGTCATGGCCCGGCAGATTGGCCACATCCTGATAGAGGGCTCTTCCGGCCAGGCCGATGAAGACTGCTCCCCAGGCCATCAGCACGTTCCAGATGGTTCCGATCAAACCGGTTTGGTTTAGTTTTTCCGGCTCTTCAATGCTCATATATTTATTCAGGATATGGGGATTTCCGGGGGAGCCGAAACCGATGCCGACAAAGCCCAGCCAGGCCCCGAAACTGATAGCGAAGGTGTCCAGGTAACCGGGAGAAACTTCTTTAAGAACCGAGAACATCCGGCCCAGGCCGCCGAAATGGACGATGGCTATTACCGGCAGGATCATCAGGGCAAAAATCATAAACAGAGCCTGAAGAGTATCTGTCCAGCAAACGGCCATAAAACCGCCCAGGACGGTGTAAAAGACGACGATGGCGGCCGTAATCAGGATGCCCTGGAGCGGAGTGAGGTTGAAGCTGGCGGCCAGCGATTTGCCGCCGGCATTGAACTGGGCGGCCACGTAAGCGGTCATAAAAATCAGGATGGGAATCAGGGCAAAGAGCCGCAGCCGATGCTTGCGGTCTTCAAATCGCGACTCCAGATAATCGGGAATGGTGATATCACCCATTTTCCCGGTGAAGTAGCGCAGGCGTTTGCCAGGAAAGATGAACATGAACAGCTCAACCAGGATATATCCGACCACTGCCCAGACAGCCGAGACCCCCCGGGTAAAGGCCATCCCGGAAACTCCGATCAATAGCCAGGCTGAACGGCCGGAGGTTACGGCCGCCAGGGCCACCACGAACGATTTCATTTTCCTGCCGCCCAGGAAAAATTCGCCTATACCGCGGGAGGAAAACCTGGCGGTGATGATTCCGACCGAAACCATCATAACAACATACAAAATGAATGCTGCCAGAGCCCAGGGGTTGGTATGAATGCTGAAAGTATTCATTTCTGGCCTCCCTTTTTCAGGGCCAGGAACAGGGCCAGGATCAAAATCATGGCCGGCATTATGAACAGTCCGAAGATGGTAGAGAGCATGGCCACCTCCTTTAGATGGCATAAATTATCACAGCCGGAATTTATCTTCAATTTTCTGGCTTAGATTTCTCTGGCAGAACTCGTCCGGTTGTGTTATTAATAAATTATAAAAATATTAACGGGAGGCTCTTAATGAGAAAGATTAAAATGGTAAGTCTGATTGTTTTTGTTGCAGTTTTGGTAATGATTGTGGCTATGAGCTCATGCCAGAGATTGGAAGAGAAAATAATTTATCCGCAGACCAGAAAGGTGGACCAGATTGATGATTATTTCGGCACCAGAGTGGCCGACCCTTACCGCTGGCTGGAAGACGACAATTCGGAAGAAACTAAAAAATGGGTGGAAGAGCAGAACCGGGTAACCTTCGGTTACCTGGGTAAAATACCTTACCGGGAAAAAATTCGGGCCCGAATCAGAGAGATTTATAATTATCCGCGGATGGGGCAGCCGATCAGGGCCGGGGAGTATTATTTCTTCTATAAGAACGACGGGTTGCAGAATCAGTCGGTAATCTACATCCAGAAGGGCCTGGACGGCCAGCCGGAAGTTTTCATCGACCCCAATCAGCTTTCCCCGGACGGAACGGTCAGAATCGGCCTGGCCGGCTTTTCTCCTGATTTCCGTTATATGGCCATTAATCGATCTGAGGCAGGGTCAGACTGGTCGGAGATCAGGGTGATGGAAATTGCCACCAGAACCGAACTCCCGGACCGCATCAGATGGGTGAAATTTTCCGGAGCGGCCTGGTATAAAGACGGCTTTTTCTATAGCGGTTATGACCAGCCGGCCCCGGGCCAGGAACTGCGGGCCCGCAACGAATACCAGAAAATCTTCTACCATAAGCTGGGGGAACCGCAGGAAAAGGATACCCTGGTTTACCAGGACCCGAAAAATCCGCTCAGGTATTTCAATCTGGGGGTGACTGAAGACCAGAAGTATGCCATCCTTGAGATCTCGGCCGGAACATCCGGCAACGAACTCTACTGGAAGGACCTTGGCGCCAGACAATCGGAATTCCAGCTCCTGATCCCGGGCTTCGAAAATGACAGTGAGGTGGTAGATAACCTGGGCGATAAGTTTCTGGTCAGGACCAATATCGGGGCACCCAATTTCAGGCTGGTGCTGGTCGACCCGAAGAATCCGGCCCGGGAAAACTGGAAGGACATCCTGCCGGAAAAGCCCGAGGTTCTGACCTCAGCGGCCACAGCCGGAGGCTATCTGTTCGGAACCTATATTCAGGATGCTCGCACCAGGGTTTATCAGTACCGGCCGGATGGCAGCCTGATCAAGGAGATTGAGCTTCCGACTCTCGGCACGGCTTTCGGCTTTGGCGGCTGGCGGGACGATAAGGTTGTCTTTTACACTTTTCAGTCCTTCAACTATCCGCCGACAATTTATAAATATGATCTGGAGACCGGTCAGTCTGAAGTCTTTGCCCGGCAGGAAGTCAAATTCAACCCGGAGGAATTTGAAGTAAAGCAGGTTTTTTACAACAGTAAAGACGGGACCAGGGTGCCGATGTTTATCGTCCATAAAAGGGGCCTGGCAATGGACGGTAAGAATCCGACTTATCTAACGGCTTACGGCGGATTTAACGCCAGCCTGCTGCCGTCTTTCAATCCTTCTATTGTCATAATTCTGGAAAATGGCGGGGTTTATGCCCAGCCCAATCTCAGGGGCGGAGGAGAATACGGA
This sequence comes from Candidatus Saccharicenans sp., assembly GCA_030017715.1. Classification (GTDB taxonomy): domain Bacteria; phylum Acidobacteriota; class Aminicenantia; order Aminicenantales; family Saccharicenantaceae; genus Saccharicenans. Next base: position 630,861 of record JASEIU010000001.1, read on the forward strand.
GAAAGCTGGCACCGGGCCGGGATGCTGGAAAACAAGCAGAACGTTTTTGATGATTTTATCGCAGCCGCTGAATACCTGATAAATGAAAAATATACTTCTCCAAAGTATCTGGCTATTGCCGGCGCTTCCAACGGCGGACTGCTGGTGGGCGCGGTCATGACCCAGCGGCCGGAGATGTTCGGAGTGGCTTTCCCGGCGGTCGGAGTTATGGATATGCTGCGGTACCATAAGTTTACCGTCGGCTGGGGCTGGGTAGTGGAATACGGGTCCAGCGATAATGAAGAACAGTTCAGGTATCTGTATAAATATTCACCGCTTCATAACTTAAAAGATGGGGTCTGTTATCCGGCCACCATGGTCACCACGGCTGACCATGACGACCGGGTGGTACCGGCTCACTCCTTTAAGTTCGCGGCCACCCTGCAGGAAAAGCAGGCCTGCCGCCGGCCGGTTCTCATCCGTATCGAGACCCGATCCGGGCACGGCTCCAGCAATATTACCAAGGCCATTGATGAACTGACCGATAAGTACGCTTTTATGTTCTGGGTTATGGGCTTGAAGCCGGTTTACCGCTGACCGGCTGAACCGGAAAAGCGGTTTAATCGGGGCCCGGCGCCCGGGCGGGGAATATAATTCCCATAGGACGATGACCGTCTGAGGTGATGGTTTCGGGCCGTCCTTGAGCCTGGTCGGCGACCGGGCTTGAGGCTCTAATCTTAACCGGCATTTCGCCGGCTGGATCTTCTATGAAGGGAGGGAAAGACTGTTTTCTGTTCTGCCGACCTGAAATTTTTTCCGGCTCAGTTTTTAATTTCGTGCGGCTCCAGAAGAGACCGCCATTTTTCCATCAGGGCCTGGTTCAGTTCCAGGGGCGGGGTGGCCCCGGGCGGCAGAAAAGATTTATATGAATGAGTCTTCATATATTCTTCGAATTCGGACCTGATTTTCTTTAGCTCTTCCGGTCTGGTCAGCAGGTCGACGGCCGTCAGGGCCATGGCCCTGGCTCCGGCGTTTAATCCCTTCCAGGCGATCGAGCCGTAAACAGAAGCCACCGTCGACCAGTGGTGGCCGATGGCCCCCGGGACATTCGACGGGAAGCGGACGGTGGCCGTCGGGGCCACCAGGGTAACTTCCCCCACGTCGGTGGAGCCGCCGCCGATGAACGAGTCCCTGGGTTCCCGCAGCGGTTTAACCTCTTTTGGAAGCCCTTTAACTTCGGACTTGAGCTCCTGCTGAAGAGCCCGGGCAAATTCCTCTTCTTCGGCTTCCCAGTCAGGCATCCCCACCAGTTCGATATTTTTTTGAATCAATTCAGCCAGGTTCCTGTTTCCATGGAACTGGTGGGTGGCGCTCAGGACCCGGACCTCGGCCAGTTCGGTGTCGGTGGCCAGAGCCGCAGCCCGGGCGCAGTTAACCACCCGCTCAAACATGGCCTCCAGTTGTTCGTCCGTGTTCCGGACATAATACCAGACCGAGGCCCGGTCGGGCACCACGTTGGGAGCCTGGCCGCCTTCGAGAATCACATAATGCAACCGGTGAGCCGGGTTAAGATGTTCCCGCAGGTAATTTGCGGCCACGTTCATCAATTCCACCGCATCCAGGGCGCTGCGACCAGCCCAGGGAGCCCCGGCGCTATGAGCCGTTTTGCCCCGAAAAGTGAAAATGGCCGAAATTACGGCATTTCCCGACACCCCGTAGGCCGTTCCGAAATCACTGGAACTGTGGTTATCTATGACCGCATCCACATCCTTGAACAGTCCGGCTCTGACCATGTAAGGCCGGCTGGCCAGGATTTCTTCGGCCGGGGAGCCAAAGACTTTAATCGTTCCTTTAAGTCCGAACCTGTCCATCGCCTTTTTTGTGGCTATGGCTGCGGCCACCGCAGCTGTGCCCATGGTGTTATGGCCGCAGCCGTGTCCCGGTGCTCCGGCCACCAGGGGATCCTGCTTCGGCACCCGGCCTTTCTGGGACAGCATGGGCAGGGCGTCGAATTCGCCCAGGAAACCAATGACCGGCTTTCCCCGGCCGTAGCTGGCCACAAAGCAGGTCGGCATTCCGGCCAGTCCGCGCTCAACGGTAAATCCTTCTTGCTCCAGAGTGTCGGCCAGGAGCCGGGACGATTTAAACTCCTGCAGGCCAAGCTCGGCATAAGACCAGATGCGGTCCGACAGGCGGCCGAAAAATTCCAGCTGCTCTTTATGTCCCAGCCAGTCTATTATGAATTTCTTCTCCCGACTGACTTTTACTGCCGCCTTTTTCTTTGGGCTTTGGATGTTTTCGGGTCCGGCCTGAAGTCCCGGCAGGCGGCAGAGCAGGATGGCCAGCGGCGCCAGACACAATAGCCATAAATATCTTCTGGCCGAACGGTTGCCGGCTCTAAGGGTTTCTTCCCGCAACCTGATCCGATTCATTTTATTTCTCCTCTTCTCTCTTTTTGAACCTTTCCAGCAACTCGGTGTAGCGGTTATTTAGGTCTACCTCCCGGCCTTCGATAAAAACCTTTTCTATTCTGGTGCCGAGTTCCAGCAGGTCGCCGTCGGCCAGCACGATGTTGGCCAGCTTTCCCGGTTCCAGGCTTCCCATCAGTTTGTCAACCCCGAATATTTCAGCCGGGTAAATGGTTACCGCTTTCAGGGCTTCCAGCCGGTCGAGCCCGAAGGCCACGGCCTTGGCCGCATGGTAGGGGAGGTCTTTGGCCGCGCTGGAGCTGGAAGAAGAAAAAGCAATCTTTACTCCGGCTTTGTTCAGGAGGCCCGGGTTTAGAAAGAGCGAATCATAACCGTCTTCCCAGACCGGCGGCAAGCCATAGAGTGAACCCATAATACAGGGAATTCCGGCCCGGCTGATTTCCTCCGCTACCTTGAAGCCCTGTTCCACCTGATAGAAAATAGCTTTGATTTTTTCTTCCTGGACGAATTTTATTACCTGAAGAATGTCCTTATCAGAATGAACCGCAAAAATGACCGGAAGCTCTCCTTTTACCACCGGCAGCAGGCAGTGGCTGGTTTCATCAAAATCAGGCCGGGGGAGCAGCAGATTTCTGGCCGCGGCCTCTCTTCTTTTTTCGTACATTCTGGATTTGTTAAAGAGCTCCTTGAGCTCAGACAGGGCCTTCTCTGTGGACACGGCCGGTTCCTGTCCGCCGATGCCCATGAAACCCCGCCGTCCGCCCCTGATGCCCGGGAGCTCCACCACCAGAGCCAGGCTCTCCCGGATGACCATTTCTCTGTTGGTCCAGCCGTCAAGTTTGACCAGGGTGCTCTGTCCGGCTATCAGACCGCCCGAAGGAGCCACCATGGCCGCCACGATTCCGTTCGCCCGGGCAATCGGAATGTGCATCGAATCATACTTCAGAGCTTCGATGGCCTTCACCTGGGGATTCAGACGCCCTGTTTCCCGGTTGTCCACGGTGGCCGAAACTCCGCTGATTTCGACCAGTCCCAGGGAGGAGAAACTGTCGATCATCCCGGGGTAGGCGGTGAGACCACGACCGTCGATTTTCCTGAGACCGCTCGGGATTTCCAGGTTGCTGCCCAGCGCTTTGATTCTTTCTTTTTCAATCAGAATAGTTCCAGAAGGAATTTCCGGTCCTGCGACGGGAATGATTCTGACGTTCACTATTGCCATAAGGTCAGAAGCTTCTTCCTGGCTTTCCTGGTTGGAACAGAAGCTTTCGGGCAGAGGCCGGGAGATTAACTGGAGATTCAAGCCATATATTAGAAGAAATATTAATAACTGCTGTACCCTGCTCGAACTGATGATTTTCCTGACAAACATTTCAATTCCCTCCTTTCCTGGCGGCAGCTTCTTCTCTATTCTTAAGTATCTGCTGCCGGTCGAAGTAAACATCTCCTTCAATGATGGTCATCTCGCAGCGGGTGTAGGCGCTCATCGGGTGTTGGTCAAAAAGGGCCAGGTCAGCCTGTTTTCCGACTTCGATGCTGCCGACCAGATGGTCGACGCCCAGTTGTCTGGCGGCATTTATGGTTATCATTTTCAGGGCTTCATCCTGGGTCAAACCGTATTTGACCGCTTTTCCGGCTTCGTTGAACAGACGGCGGACCCTTTCTGAGCTGTCGGAATTAATGGAAACCAGGATTCCCCTCCGAGTGCAGTAGGCGGCGTTATAGGCAATTCCTTCGGCTGCTTCCATCTTGTAAGCCCAGCTGTCGATGAAGACCGATATCCCCACACCGGCCGCCAGCAGTTCGTCGGTTATTTTATAAGCTTCCCAGGCATGCTCCAGGGCAGCCACCTTAAAACCGAATTCCTTAGCCAGTCTCAGGAACTCCACCATTTCAGTCGCTACATAGGCATGGGTACGAGCATAGAGCTTACCGCGGAGCAGGTCAGCCAGAGTTTCCAGCCGCAGGTCTTTCCTCGGCGGCAGCAGGTTCCGCGGGGGATTCTTCGAATTTTTCAGTTTCTCATATCTTTCCCACTGAGTCATGTAGTCTTTAGCCCGTAAAAGTTCCCGACGGATGATGGCGTTGGCTCCCATTCTGGTGGCCGGATACCGCTGCGGCCTTCCCGGCAGAAGCACCCGGTTGGATTGTTTGACGTTTTCGCCGAGAGCAAATTTAAGCGTCGGAAAGGCCTCTTTAACCACCAGTTTTTCCGATGGCTGTCCCCATTTGAGCTTCAGAACGACGTTGACTCCGCCGATGACATTGGCGCTGCCGTGCATGGTATGGACCATGGTCACACCTCCGGTCAGGGCCGTAAAAATGGCCGGGTCGTCAGCGTTTATAACGTCAGCCATTCTAACTTCGGGAGTAATGGCGTCGGTTCCTTCGTTGGTGCCCGACAGAGCCAGGTGGGTGTGGGTATCGATAATGCCCGGTATCAGATATTTCCCTGAAGCCTCTATAACTCTGGCTCCCGCCGGCGCCGACAGGTTTTTGCCAATCTGTTTGATGATTCCGTCGATGATCAGTACCTCACCGCCCGGGATGGGTGGCCCGCTGACAGGCAGAATGGTGGCATTTTTTATTAGCAGGTTTCCGGCAGCCAGCAGGTAGCTTTCTGGGGCCAGCAGTGCCAGAACGAAAATTATGAATAAGATTGTTCTGGAGATGACGACTTTCATTGGCCTTTCTCCTCATAATTAAAGAGAATTCCATCGACCAGGACTTTGATTACCTTTGTTTTCTCGTCAAACAGGTCGCCCCTGGTAAGAATCAGGTTGGCAATCTTACCCATTTCCAGGGTGCCCAGCTGCCTCTCGAGTCCAAGTATCCTGGCCGGCTCCACGGTCAGGGCTTTGAGAGCGGCTTCGGGGGACAGGCCGGCTTTAATGGCTGCCTGGATATTTTTTCTGAAACTCGATTCTGACAGCCCGAAGCCGGTCAGGGCAAAGGTTATGTTTTCTTTTTGCAGATGGGCAGCATTGGCCGGGAAGACCTCAGCTTCAGCCTTTTTTCTGACTGCCTCTCCCTGCTGGCTGTAGATGCTGGCGGTGGCCGGTCGGAAATCCACAGTCACCAGAAGCGGGACCCCGGCCCCTTTCAGATGGTCCGCCACTCTCCAGGCTTCATTGCAGCCGGTCAGAACACCCTTGAGCTTGAATTCCTCAATCAATCTGAGAGCTCTCTTGATGTCTTCCTGGTTGTTGCACTGGAAGACCACCGGTTTTTTATCGACCACAAAGGGAATCAGGGCCTCCAGAAAATGGTCATACTCCGGCCTCTTGAGGAAAACAGGAGAGGACAGGTATTTTTTCTTGTGAAGGTCATAATGAAGAGTGTCATAAAATTTCTGCCGGATAAAAGCCACCGTGCCCATGAGACTCGATGGGTAGATTCCCCTTTCAGTGGTAAAATTGATATGCAGGGCCCAGGGCTGTTTGAGCACCATCTGATTGGGCTGGTCGCTGTTCAGATTGAGGACGACACTCTGGCCCTGAAAGATGCCGCGGCCGGGAGCTATGACCACGGTGGTAACGCCGATTTTATGCCAGGATTCAAGAGTTTGTTTTTTGGGTTTTAATTCTTTGAAGATTTGAAGCTCCGGAAATTCCTGCGGCTCTGAGAGCTGGGAAAAGGAGCTCAGAAACTCATCCGGGGTCTGAGGCTGTTCCTGCTGTTTTATTTCCAGGAAAAGGTTGGTATGAGCGGAAATCAAACCGGGATAGGCCGTCAACCCGCCGGCTTCAATAATTTCAGCATCTTCCGGAATTTTTATCTTCTCCGCATATCCCAGGGCTTCGATCAATCCGTCCCGGATGATGATGGTTCCTTTTTCTACGGGTGGTCCGGATACCGGGAAAATCTTACAGTTGACCAGAGCATAAGCCGGACCGACTTCCTCACCCGCTCCCGGGCTGCTGGTACTGAGAATCATAAAAAGAAGAATTGCAACAGCCTGGAGCAGAAAAACCTTCCGACTGCCAGAAACAAGATTTAATTTCCCTATCCTTTTTTTCATGGGCCTCCTTCCGCAGATAATTCCTGTTTGATAAAAATCAGGTTTTTTATCTGCCTTATGTTCTTTGGAATCGCCGGCAATTTTGAGATGCCTATCGGCTGGACGGTGATGGCTGAGCCTGATATTTGAGAACTGGATATTGATGACCGAGCCGAAACGTTAATTCTGATTTGTTCTTCCAAAGTATCAGCCAGGATGTAAAATCATTTAGAAAAAATATCTTATATCTGGCGCTGTTTATGTCAATAAAAATTTTCAATCTCATTATTGTGGCCCTGTGGCGGGTAAGATTTAGAGACCGGGAAGCAGGTCAGTTTTTGTGATTGGTGGCCATGATTCCGGGCTGCTGACCTGGTGGATCTCATCCAGCCTGCAGCTCATGGGATTCCCTGAGGGGCGATCGGTGAGTGAGGAGATGAAGATAAGGCGCCATGACGGGACTCACTTTCCAATCTGAGCTATCATGAGAACGCAGAAACTGGCAAGTGAAGGACTTCTCTTGTGTTAATTTCAGATATGTATTAAAATCAACGACTAAACGAATGCTGGGAAAAAAGATGGTTAAGTAAGGAGTTTATCATGAAAAAGATAGTCATCCTGTCGGTTTTGTTTTTGGTTCTGATGCTGGCTGTGCCTGGTGAAGCCCAGCAGAAGAAATTCGGTCTGGGCATAATTCTTGGCGAGCCCACCGGCATTATTGCTAAATACTGGACGAGCAAAACCACTGCCTTTGATGTAGCCGGTTCCTGGTCTTTCGCTGGAGAAGATTCGCTGCATCTTCATGCCGATTACCTGTTTCACAGCTTCAATGTCTTTAAGACGGATAAAGGCCAGCTGCCGTTATATTACGGGATCGGGGCCAGGTTAAGCCTCCAGGATAAAACCAGGTTCGGCATCCGGATTCCGGTTGGCCTGAGCTATATGTTTGAGAAAACTCCGATCGATATCTTTGTGGAAATTGGGCCGGTCATGGATGTTATACCGGAAACCAAACTGCAGGTTCTTGGCTTCATCGGTTTCAGGTATTATTTTTAGCCGGCCGTTCAATTATTCTATCCGGGGCCAGGCTTAGAATTAGCTGCAGTTTTTTTCTTCTAATTTCTTCGTTTTCAGCATTAAAGTGAAAAAGGGATAAGTAATACTTTTCTGCTGACCGTTGAGCGGTTGGTTCGATTCAAATAGTCGTGCCAATCTTAACTCCGATCACTTCCCTCGAGCTGGCAAATTTTCTGGAATTATCAATCTTCTTCTTTCTCCGCGATGAACATGATCAACAATTTAAGAGCCCAACAAACTGGATCCAGAAGAAAAATGGGGCTGTCAAGAATTGAAATGAAAACAGTAGAAATAAGGATAAAAATGTATAAAATCTAAAAGATGCTCTGTAAATTTCAGGGAGTTGTCAGATGCTGACGCTGGTTGAAAAAATCGTCCTGGCCGTTCTGGTAATGTCGACCTTTGTTTTGTTCTTTTATCCGGTTGTCAGGCGGGTCCTGATCCTGGCCCGCCTGCAACCTGAAGCCCGGTTTGATTCTCTTCTTGGTAGATTCTTTTACACCGTTTCCAGGGTCTTTCTCCAGCTTTGCACCCTGAAAAATGAAAGACCCTGGACCGGGGCAGCTCATGTTCTGATTTTCTATGGAGCCCTGGCCTTCGACACCATGACCGTCAACCATGTTATCGAGGGTTACGTTGACGGCTTTTATCTTTTCGGTCAATCCTGGCCCGGCCGTCTTTTCTCGGCCTCGGTTGACCTGTTTTCGCTCACCGTGCTGGCCGGAGTGGTATTTTTTGCGGTCAGAAGATTTCTGGTCAAACCCCGGGCCTATGATACCGGCGCCGGGGATTCGGCCCTGATCTATCTTTTTATTTTTCTGGCCGTAACCACCTTCCTGCTCTTCAATATGTTTTCTCTGGCCCTTCATCCTGGCGGCCGGACCTGGGCTGTTTTGAGCCGGTTTCTGGCCGGGAAGCTGCTGCCGGAATCGATCTCCGTTTCGGCCCTGAAACAGAACCTGAAACTTGCCTACTGGCTTCATGCCCTGGCGGTTTTCTCGTTCATTTCCTATGTGCCGCATTCCAAGTATTTTCATCTTTTTGCCGGGCCGGTGAACCTTTTTTTCCGAAAAAGAAGGTCCCCGGGCCAGATGCTTCCGCTTGACCTGGAAACAGCCGAGAATTTCGGGGCCGAAAAAGTCGTTGATTTCAGCTGGAAGGATGGGCTGGATGCCATGGCCTGCGTCGAATGCGGTCGCTGCCAGGATGTCTGTCCGGCCTTTCAGAGCGGCCAGATTCTATCGCCCAAAATGGTCATCCTTAATCTGGAGAAACATCTGCTGGCAGAGCATAAGAACATCATAAGAAACGGGAGAGAAAAATTGCCGGCCCTCGTCCCGCGGGTGTTCAGCGAAGAAGAGATCTGGGCCTGCACCACCTGCGGGGCCTGCCTTCATGTTTGCCCCTTTGATATAGAGCATCCTGATAAACTCCTGAGTCTTCGTCAGAATCTGGTGCTGGCTCAGGGCAGGTTTCCGGCTGAACTGCGTGGTTTCTTTCATAATCTCGAGACCTACGGGAATCCCTGGGGGCTGCCGCCGGCCAAAAGGGCGGAAGTGGCTTCGGAGCTTGGAGTGAAAACGCTGGCGGAAAATCCCCAGGCCGAGTATTTGCTCTGGCTGGGTTGTTTCGGCTCCTTTGATGACCGGGGCCGGAAAATTGCTGAAGCCATGGTCAGGATCATGAAGGCGGCCGCCCTGAGCTTTGCCGTTCTGGGGGCCGAGGAGCGCTGCTGCGGCGATTCAGCCAGACGTCTGGGTAACGAGTATTTATTTCAGACTCTCGCTCTGAATAATCTGAAGGTTCTGGCCAGCTATAACCCGAAAGGGCTGATCACTTTCTGTCCGCATGGGTACAATGTTTTTAAGAATGATTATCCAGCTCTGCTACCTGTTCTGGACGCTCTGAGCCAGGAAGAGAAAACAAAAATCAAGTCCATCAGGGTGATTTCTCACCTGGAACTCCTGGCCGACCTGATCGGCCGGAAAAGGCTGGCTCTGATAAAACCAGAGAATGAAGGTCGGGTCAGTTTTTGCACCATTCATGATTCCTGCTATTACGGACGTCATAACGGGCTTCTGGATCAGCCAAGACAGATTTTAAGAGCAGTGCTGGGTGGGGGGCTGCGGGAGCTAAGAAACTCTGGGGAACACAGCTTCTGCTGCGGGGCCGGCGGCGGCCTGATGTGGACCGAACAGAAAGCCGGAAAACGAGTTAACCACGTTCGGTGTAAAGAGATAATAGAGAGCGGCAGCCGTCTGGTTGCCACCTCCTGTCCGTTCTGCCTGACCATGCTTCAGGACGGGCTGGGCGATAAAGGAGCCGACGAGTTCAGGGTGTTGGACCTGGCTGAGATTGTGTCCGCGGCGCTTCGAGAAACTCAGCCCTGACCGACGGCCCGGACGGTCGGTTAAATAATCAACCGGAGAAAAGAAAAAAAGACTGCCGTTTGATTATCTATGCGTCCCGCCGCCCGAAATGAACTCTTCTTATGAAATCTGTCGGTGACTGACGGCTCCCGGCCAGAGTCGGCCGGGAGATGGGACTGAGGGGCAAAGCCTGCCGGTCCTGAAAAGGCAACCGCAGTTGATTATTCGGCCGCCGGAAATTTCAGGACCGGTTGGTCTTCCAGTTTCCTTGCCATCTTCCCTAAAATCGGCTATAAATAAAACAGTGCGCCTGTAGCTCAGTTGGATAGAGCGACGGACTCCGGATCCGTAGGTCGCGCGTTCGAATCGCGCCAGGCGTACTCTTTTCATTGAGTCATGCGGACGGAAGAAAAGAGCCTGTCTATAAAGAGGGCCTTCACTTTTTTTCGCCGGTTGCTGCTTCTGGCGCTCCTGTGCTCTTTATTATCAGGCGAAAATTCAGACGCGAAGACTCTGGCCGGAGAGAGCCTGAACCCAGCCTTAAATCAAGCCCTGCCTGGCAGCCAGCATGATTTTTATTTTTCTATTTTATCATCTCGAGCTTCTCTGGCTCCGGTTCCTTTGCCGGCCAATCATCTGACTCAGGCTTCGGGAAGGGCGTTTTTCTCTTCCGGTAACGCCCGGGAAGGCTTCTACCGGGTTTTGAGGGTAGTAGACGGCGACAGTCTGGAAATTGAGGGAGTGGGTGAGGTGCGTCTGATTGGAGTTGATACTCCCGAACTTTATCATCCGCTGAAACCCATTCAGTACTACGCGCAGGAAGCTTCGAATTTCGTCAGGCAGCTGGTCAGCGGTTCTCGAGTCCGACTGGAATATGACCGGGAGAAATTTGATAAATACGGCCGGACGTTAGCCTACGTTTATCTGGAAGACGGACGCTGCCTGAACGAGGAGATCATAAAGAATGGATATGGCTTTGCTCTAACCCGCTTTCCGTTCAAAAATCTGAAGAAATACCGTCAGCTTGAAGCTCAGGCCCGGAAGGAAGGCCTGGGTTTATGGGGGAATCAGGGCCTGGACGAGTTTTGCTGGATCCTGTCTCAAGCAGCCGTTCCCTATGAAATTTTCGAAATGGCCAATAATTGGTGGGCGATCAGGTATAAAGATTTTGTCCGTCTGCGACTGACGGCTGAGGAATTGCAGAGGGAGCTAATTAATTTGCGGCAGTGGACGAATGAATTTTCGCCTTCCGACCTGGAAAAGATGTTGCTGAACAACGGCTGGTTGAAGGTGGACAGGTGAAAAAGGCAGCGCTTTTTGGCCTATGGTCGTTTCTATTCCTGGCTGCATTTTTTTCGGCGCTGTTTTGCCAGCCGCAAAAATTAATAGACTGGAAGGAAGCCGGGAGTTATGCCGGTCAGGAAGTTGCGGTTGCAGGAGAGATCGTCAGCAGCTTTAACTCCGGCCGGGCTTGCTTTCTGAATTTCCACCCTGATTATCAACAGTATCTGAGCCTGGTGATATTCGCTTCTGACTTTCCGAAATTTCCCCCGCAACCCGAAAAGTATTACCTGAACAGGAAAGTAAGGGTTAAGGGACGCATACTTCTGTATCGGGGGCATCCGGAAATAATCCTTAATTCACCGGATCAGATTGAGGTCACAGGAGAACTTCCCCGGGGAGAAAGGGAAGGCCCGGAGGAGGTGGCTGAAAAAGACGGCTTTCTGTCTTCGGAAATCGAGTCCGGAAAAATCAAAGAAATATCATGGGAAGAGGCGGCTTTGTATTACGGGCAGACGGTCCGAGTCAGGGGTAGAGTGGTGGCGGCCAATAATACCGGAAAGGTATGTTTTCTGAACTTTCACCGCAACTGGCGCCGTTATTTTACCGTGGTTATTTTCGCTTCAGATTTTCACCGTTTTCCGCAACCGCCCGAAAAGCTTTACCTCAATCGTGAAATCAGAGTCTTCGGCCGGGTGAGAGAATACCAGGGAAAGCCGGAAATGATCGTCAGCGGTCCGGAGCAGATTCAGATCATCCATTAGGGCAGGCCGGGCCGAGTTTTTTCTGATAATATTTCTGGTGATATTGTTCGGCCGGATAGAAGCTGCGGAAAGGCGCTATTTCAGTAACTATTTTTTTGCTGTAGAGGCCGCTGGCCTGGAGTTCATCCCTGACTTTTTCGGCTATCAGCTTCTGTTCCTGATTGTGGTAAAAAATGGCTGACCGGTAATTGGTTCCGATATCTGGACCCTGGCGGTTGAGTTGAGTTGGATCATGCAGGGCAAAAAACTCTCTAACCAGCTGCTCGTAGGAAATAGCTGTCGGGTCAAAGACCACCTGAACGGCTTCGGCCTGACCGGTCTTGCCGGTTAAAACCTGACGGTAATCAGGGTTGATGGTTTTCCCGCCGCTGTACCCGACGACCGTCTCCAGCACTCCCTTGATCTGGCCGAGCCGGTATTCAACACCCCAGAAGCAGCCGGCAGCGAAGGTAGCCACCTCCGGCAGTTTGCCTTCAGCTTCAGCCGCCGGGAGAAATTTCAGGGCCACCGAGTTGAGGCAGTAGTGTTTTCCTGAAGGGGCCGGGCCATCATAAAAAAGATGACCGAGATGGGCGCCGCAGACAGTGCAGCGAACTTCCGTCCGATGTGTTCCCAGCGACAGGTCGTCGTGATATTCAAGGTGGGCTTCGCTGAAGGCTTCCTTGAAACTCGGCCAGCCTGTTCCGTGATCGTATTTATCTTCCGACCGGAAAAGGGGAGTCTGGCAGGCGGCGCACAGATAGATTCCCTCTTCCCAGAAATCGTTGTACCGCCCGCTGAAGGCTCTCTCAGTGCCTTTTTGAAACATTACCCGGAACTGTTCGGGGGTCAGCTTTTTTTCCCATTCTTCAGCCGATTTGTTTATCTTTCTCATTTTTATTCCCTCTCCAGATTGGACACAGGCCGGCGAGCCGCTCCTGTAGATAAGAGCATTAAGGCCCTTCCAGCCGGCCCAGGCCAGAAGCAGACTCAGGCCCAGAATTATAATCTTTTGATATATTTTAAGCATCGTTTTTGGCTCCTGACACTTATTTAATTCTTCTATTCCACTATACATGAAAAAGAGGTCCTGAGTAACAGGAAAAGATGTCAGGCGGCCCTGGCCTGAGAATCAAGCCCGCTCTGCTGGAGTTTAAGGAGGCCGACCACTTCCGGCGTCTGTTGTCTATTTTCCCGGAAAATTTTATAATCGGCCCTGAAGGGAGATGGAACTGAAATGAATCAAGGGCTTAAGTTTATATGGCTCTGGGTTATAACCCTGGTCCTGGTCAGCCTGGTCGATGCCCTCTGGCATCTGGTGATTTTCGGTCGGGTTTACAGGGAAGATTTTAAGGCGCTGGCCATCCTCCGGAACGACCGGATTGTCTTCAGGACGGTTTATGGCTTTCTGGCCCAGCTGGTTCTGGTAAGCTGCCTCGTTTTGCTGGTTATTCTCCGCGACCCGGCCAGGGCGAAAATTTCAGTTTTAGTCGGGGCCCTGGTCGGGCTGCTGGCGATAACCGTATACGGCCTGACCAATTATGCTTTGATAAAGGACTGGAGCCCCAGGTTGATGATTCTGGAAGTGGTTTGGGGACCGCTGCTCGGGGCCTGGGGCGGTCTGGTGGTCAGTTTATCCTACCGCTGGCTCTTCCGCTGAAAGCAGCAGTAAGTAAACTGGCCGGTAAGTCAATCATTCTTTGCGGTTTTGAAAGGGGTTTTCTGAAGACCTTATTTGTCTTCTTAAAAAAAGAGCCATAGGGAATGCGGGAAGGCCTGGTCTGTGAGTCCGGCGGCGGTTAGATTCAGGTCAGATTTATTTTAGAAAGCAGGATTCGGCCCCGTGAATAGATGAGTTCAGAATCCCGGCCGTAAAAGAAATTTATAGGCAGCCAACATGGCCGCGGTTTTTCTTAGTTTCCCGCTGGCCGGCGGGGCGGCCAGGGGATAAAGGCGCTGGTTCTATTTTTGTAATCTTCAAATTCCGGATTTCCCCGGTATTTTTTCTCCAGCAGCGGCACCCCTGAGACCCGGGTCAGAAGAAAGGTTATGGTTAAAGGACTTATTATTCCCAGCCAGCCCCGGGGAGCATTAAGCGCAATGAGAAAAATGCCCCACCACATTACAGATTCGCCGAAATAGTTAGGATGACGCGAGTATTTCCAGAGACCGGTGGTGATAACCCGGCCCCGGTTTTCGGGATTCTTCTTGAACTTCCGGAGCTGGGAGTCGGCCACGGCCTCAAAGAAGAATCCGGCCAGCCAGATAACCAGGCCCGTAAAATCAAGGAAATTCAGCCGGTCGGCCTGGCTGTTCAGGACCAGCAGTACCGGGGTCAGGATAACCAGCATGAAACATCCCTGGAGCAGGAATATCTGGAAATAGCTTCGCCATACGAAATATTTTCCCCATTTCTGCCGCCAGTCGGCGTAACGGTAATCTTCTGGCTTTCCCTTATTTCTTTTATATATATGCCAGGCCAGACGAATTCCCCAGATTAGAATCAAGACCGCTACCAGAATCTGGCGCCAGCCGAAGGTCTGAAAGTCCAGGCTTGCCCTGAACAGATGAGCGACCGCCACCAGCCCGAAACCCGGACCCCAGGCAATATCCACTATAGCCGCATTTTTCTTTATGAGAGAAAGAATGAAGACTATATTCATATAAAGAAAAATAATTACCGCCGATACCCAGAAAATATCAGAGGCCACCCCTTTCTCCTTATTTGTTTTGTTATCTAAGGTCCGCCGCCCGGACCGGTTTACTCGTAAGATAGGCAGATGCCCACGGCTCCGATTCCATTATGGATGCCAACCACCGGCGATACATCCTGGATGAAACTGGCCGGCCGGCCGCAAATTTTTTCTATCTCCCTGGCATAGGCTTCGGCCCGGGAAAGGTTCCTGACGTGGACCACGGAGAAAGAATGAATCGGATGGGCCTGGTGTCTGGCCCGGATCATTTTCACAATCTTTTTGAAATTCTGTTTCCGACTGAAAGATTTGCCGGCAGCCGTGGCTTTGCCCTGCTCATCCAGGGTAATGATCGGCATCAGGTTCAAAAGCCTGGCCAGCAATCCTTTCATCGGGCTTACCCGCCCGCCCTTAACCATGTATTTCAGGGTCTTGATATCGACCAGCAACTCTGTTTTCCTGGCCAGCCCTTCAGCCAGCGAAGCCAGCTGGTCCAAATCCTGACTTTCAGACCGGTGTTCCAGAAGTCGCTGGACTATCAACCCAAAGGTTCCGGACAGGTGACGGCTGTCAACCACCCTGACCCTATCCGGCGGGAAATTTTCGGCTGCCGACCGAACCAGATTATAAAATCCGGAAAGTCCGCTCGAGATGGTCATTACCAGAACGGCTTCAAAATGACTCAGCAGGAACGATATCCAGTTCTCCACTGTTTTGGGAGAAGGCTGGGCGCTGCGGGGCATAATCTCGTCCCGTTCCAGCAGTTCATACAGCTTGTCGGGAGAGATGGTCAATTTATCCAGGAACACATGGTCTCCGACATTCATCAGAAAAGGAATTATCACCACCTGGTTCTGCTCCAGAATCTCAACCGGCAGGTCGCAGGAAGAATCAACCACCAGGGCGATTCGACCTTTTGGCTGCCGGGCGATTTCAGCCTGAAGCTTCATATCTTCTGCCTTGGGCTGAGTTATTGTTGCCAGGTCTTTCAGGCTGAAGAACAGTTCCTGAGGATGGTTGGTGTGGACGTGGAAGCGGGCTCTGGTGTCTGAGCCGCCGACAATGGCCGAATCGCCTGCCTCGACCACCACCTGCTTAATTTTTTCCAGGTCCAGGTTTTTTCCGGTGAGCAGGGCTTCGGTGCAGTAGCGGAAGGGGATGTCCTCTTTAATTTTATGCGGGGCTTCCTGGAATTCGACCTCCAGCAACTCCTGGTCGAGTATGTTTTTCAAGCTGCCCTGCCCGATAAAATGGACCACGCCTTCGATAAAGTCAACGAAGCCCTTGGCTCCGGCGTCAACCACTCCGGCCTTTTTCAGAACGGCTAACTTTTTCGGGGTGTCGTGCAGGACCTGTTTGGCTTTTTCCAGGGAATGGTGCAGCAATTCCTGGTAATCGGAGAAGCGGTGCCGGTTGCGGTAAACTTCTTCCGCCCATTCCCGGATGAGGGTCAGCATGGTGCCTTCCTGAGGATGGGCGATGGAGTTGTAAGCGTAGCGGACGGCGTTTCTGACCGATTCTCCGAACCGGGCGGTGGAAATTTTAATTTCGCTTCCCAGTTCCTTGCTCAGTCCGTAAATATACTGAGCAAAAATCAGGCCCGAGTTGCCCCGGGCCCCGGTCAGGGCGGCATCGGCTATCGAACGGAGAGCTTCTTTAACGGAGCGGAAAGGCCTGGCCTGTTCGGCGATGGCTTTCATGGTGGAAGCCAGGTTGGTTCCGGTATCACCGTCGGGAACGGGGAAGACGTTGATCCGGTTTAAGTAGGCAAAATCCTTGATTATGGCTTTTCCGCCGGCCAGAAAGGCAAAGTATAACCGCCGGCCGTCAAGGTATTTTATTTTCATTCAGGTTGATTTCCTCAATGATACATAATATCAGTCAATCTACGCAAACATTTTACCAGAATTACGGTCGGTTTACCAATCCAGATGAAAAAAATTAGGACCGGGTTATAGGGCGACCGGCGATAAATCCCGGATAACGGTCAGTCAAACAGCGTTAATGTCTCTTCCCGGTTTCAGCGGACGACCCGGTATATCTCCTTCCAGGACCTGACCCTTAAAAGCGCTCCGACCGGCTGTTCCAGCTTTTCTATGGTCGAGTCGTATTCCTGAATGTAAACATCCTGCTTATAGGTGCCGCCGGCCCGCTGTCTTTCGCCGACGGTTACGGCCGTTCTGGCTTTGCTGGCTAAGGCTAAATAATCAACGGCCTGACCCTGGGCGTTTTTAAGGGCGCTGCCTCCGGTCGGGACGCCCAGCACTGACTGAATAAAGCGGGCGTAAAGCCGTCCGGCTTCGCCCCCCAGGTTCTGGCAGGGGTCGGCTGCTTCGATGCTGCCCTTCAGCGTGCTGAAATAGACGATATAATTGGCCACCACCGGGTCGGCCCAGACCTTTTCGCCGGTTGTCAGCTCGCCGACCCGCTTGCTGTTATCGAGACCGGTCTCGCTGGCATTTCCCATGTACCATTCCAGAGTGGCGGTATTCCGGCCTTCATCGATCAGAGCCACAAAGGAATAATAGCGGTTGGCCGGTGCCTGCTCATGGCCGCCGGTGCCGAAGTAAATTCGGGGATAATTCTGGCTGGTGGTGGAAAAACCCTTCCAGATAGCCGGCTTGGTAATAATCGGATAGCAGCATCTGTCGCTGTATATGGCTCCCCAGCTCCAGGTATTGGTTTTACCCCCGCTGACATCCAGACGCCACAGTCGCCCGTCCAGGTCGCCTATGTAAACATAATCAACGTCGCCGTCGTTGTCCAGGTCAACCCCGTTGGGGGAGCCGGGCAGGGCCACATAGATATTGGGGAATGGATTGCCCGAGACGTTGCTTCTTGAAGAATCCCTGTCGGTTATCGTGAATGACCTGAGCACGGAGCAGTCCTGAATTTGGATGGCGGCAAAGGTGTTGCCGATATAAGCTTGATAACCGGCATCCGCCGGGTGGACATAGCCTGAGCCGACAAAGGCCACCCAGGTTGGATTGCCAGATTCGATTACTTTAGCGATGTAAGGCACTGACCAGGTCTGGCCGTTGGTCATGTTGTAATTACTGCCCTGCCTTCTAACCCTGTCCCCGGCAAATTCCCACATCGGTATAGGGTTTTCCGGGTCGGTGATGTCAAGGGCAAAATAATAGTAATGGAAGTTCTGGGTGGTGCCGTTGTTGTAACCGTCAGGCCTCCGCCCGTAGCCTTCGCCCTGCCCGCAGATGAGCACCGTCCGCCACTGGCCGTTGATATAGACATCGGAAACTGCCGGAGACCCGTCGACATAAGTTTTTCTGGAAAAATATCTGAGCCCGCTGGCTGCATCAACCGGCCACATTTCTTTTAATCTGGAAAGTTGATTATAGGGGATATAGGCCCAGAGCTCTTCTCCAGTGCTTATGTCGAAGCAGTGGAGCATGCCGTCGTTGGCTCCAACATAGGCCACTTTTCGTCGGCTACTATTGGCGGCCTTAAAATCTCCATATCCGTCGCCCATCAGCCGCGGGTCTTCGGAAGGCGGTCCGACCACTGCCGGGGTGGAGTGGTTTATGTCTCCGAGCCTCCAGTAGCGCCCGTGGCCGCGGACAAAAAGGATCAAAGCTTCAGGATTATTCTGGTAATCCCCGAGAATCGGCCGCAGGGTATCCACGTTGGCCAGGTTAAACTCGACTCTCTGCAGGGTGCCCACCGGGGGCAGGCTGGTATTGGTGTTGATAGCCGTGTAAATAGTCCGGGTTCTGGGGTCGCGGTCCATCAGAAGCTCCCCGGCGTCCCACAGGAGCTCGACTCCTTCCGCCAGCCAGCGCCCGGTGTCGGAGCCCAGGTCGGAGGTGCTGACGGTTCTCAGGTTGGAATAGGTATTTTGAGCAGCAGTCATGCCTGTAACGTCATAAGCTCGCAGACGGCCTTCCCAGCCGGGGTAGATGAAAGAAGCGGCAATGATTAACTTGCGGTTCTGGCCGCTGCGGTCGATGACCGAGGTGGCCACCGAAGAACGGGAATATTCTCTTCGTCCGACGTAAGTGAACTCTATGGTCAGGTTCCTGATCAGCGGAGTGTCATAGGAGGCTCCCGTGTATTCAGCCATGGAGTCTTCCGGAGCCTTCAGAATGGCTTTCCATTTCAGGTTGGCTCCGAAGTTATTGAAGGTATGCCAGCCGGAGTCAGACCAGGGGCGGATATCAGCTCCCCCAAAATTCTGATAGGGTTCCCAGTGAAGGCCGCCGTCGTTGGACAGAAAATACTGGATTTGTAATCCATCCGAAGAGCCGCGGACTCCCTGATTCAGGCTGATGATTCTGGCTTTGGTAATCGCATACTGCCTGGGGTCGAGAAGCCCGGCTACCACGTTGGTGGAGACAGCCTCTCCGTAAAGAGCATAGACCGCAGCCAGCTTATTGATTATCAAATAATAGTCGCCTGAATGGTTGGCGTCGGCCACGATCAGGTCCATATCTTCATCACCGTCGTAATCCAGCATGGTGCAGATGTCAACATCGTAGTAGGGAGGTATTATGGGGTTACAGTCATTAAGGCATAAAAAATTCCAGGTAACCTCCTGGTAGGTTATGGTTTCTCCGGTAGCCGGGTCGGTGGTGACCACCTCCTGAAGACCCGTGTTCTTATAAATCCACATCCGGGCTTGATTTCCGGCGTTCCAGGCGTCAGTAGCGCCGAAAATATCGGGCCTTCCGTCCAGCTTAAAATCGGTAACAGTCAGGGCCACTGTTCCGGTGGCTCTCGGGTCTGGTATGGGAATTTCGCTCCTGGTAAAATTGCCTGTTCCGTCGTTCTGGTAGTAAACCAGAAACGGCCAGGCGTTGACCGAGCCGGCCACTACATCTATGTCTCCATCAAGGTCGAAATCGCCGGCGGCCACAGCCGAGGTCCCGCGGTCGGTGCGACCGTCGGGGGTGGGAGACCTGAATCCTGTGTTCTGGTTATAATTCAGCTCACCGATTTCCCACTCATTGATATTTGACCAGCGCAACGGTCCTGGATTTTTAACCAGGAAGATTTTATCCTGGCTGGCCACCAGTATATCATGGTCGCCGTCTTTATCTATATCCACCGTGCAAAGATGGTTGGCGGCCCAGTTGCAGTAAATCTGAACAGCCTGGAACCGGGCGGTGAAATTCAGGTTTCTGGAGTCGGTTCTCGGATAAAAAACCGGGTTTTCCCTCGTTCCCTGGTTGAGGTACATGCAGGCCACAAAACTGGAATAGGAAAAGCTGTCGTTTCCGTTTTTGTAAAAGAAGAAATCCAGCAGTCCATCGCCGTTGTAGTCACCGACGGTGATTGAAGCCGGTCCGACGTTAAGTCCGGTATCAATAATGAAGGAATTGTCAACCTGAAAAACAATTCCGTCGTCGTCTATTCCGTCGCCGCTGGCATCATTAAAATAATTCCAGACCATCTTCAATGAGTAATCGTTTAAGTCCAATCCAACCAGGTCGGGCTTCCCGTTGCCGTTAAAGTCTCCGGCCGCCACCACATACATCCTGGCTCCCATCCCTGCGGGCTGGGTGACTTCGAAATTGCCTCCCAGGTAATTGAGATGCACCGGCCCGGATGGCCAGTTAGCCACCGAGGAATTGGGCTTATCCTTGTAATCGTCGGTTTGGAAATTTTCGGTGAAAGAATTGGTGTATTCGACGCAGGCCACCTGCTGCTGGCCGGTAAATTTCAGCACCAGCAGGGCTGCGCCGATTAAAATTATTCCAATGGTGAAAAAGACTCTTTTTCTCATTGCTCGCTTCCTTTCCCGCCTTCTGGCGTGACCTTTCTTTTAAAAATCATAATTAATTTCATTTTTATAATTCCGGCATCTCGATCTCTACCTCCAGGCGGCAGGTGGCCAGAATCCGGTCGGTTATGTTGGGTCCGGACCTGACGACACCGATGCAGACCATCAGAAAATCGCTGGGGTCGGTGGTATTGAACCCGGCTTCGTCATCGATCAGGAAGACCGTATAACGGTATCTCAGGTCCAGGTTGCCGTTGCGGTCATAGACAAAAGGTTCTTCAAAAAACACAACCTGGAGTGGGTTGTCGGCCTGGCCGTTCCGGTCCTGGTCCAGCAGCTCCAGTACCTGTTCATCGGTCAGACGGCGGAAGTAATTAGGGTTGGGAGTGTTCAGATTCATATTTATGAAGGGAATATCGATGCCCGTCGGGCTGGTCAGATAACGGTCTCCAAAGCTGCCCCAGGTTCCGGAGGCCAGGCTGTCTTCGATGACCATCCTGGCGGCATCAAAACCGGCTTCAGCGGCGTTGAAAGCTTCTTCCTGGTAGCGCATGCTGGCTGAAACTTTGGGGCCGGAGCTGGTTACAGTCAAAACCGCCACGCCAACTGTCAGCATAAAAGCCAGCACTAAGATTACGGCAATCAGGCCCGACCCGGAGGGCTGGTTATTCTTTTTTATGCTTATGGCCATGTTTGTTCTTATCCCGCTTATTTTCATCCCCGATACTCCCATCATTTTGGCTTTTTCTCCAAATTTATCTTTGCCCTTGATTGTAGAGATTCAAGCTTAAATTCCTGACGTTGGCCGTGGTTTCCAGAACAAACCGGCGGCGGTAGTCGTCGGTGTTACTGCCGATCGAATCGGACACAGAAGGTCGGCGATAGTTATGGATGTTGGCCGGAACTTTTCCTGAAACTGAGACAAATCGGTTCGGTGTCCTTCCCACAATGATCAGTCTTATCTGCCGGATCAGAGAAATCTGGTCATCGGTCCAGCTGATATCCCAGGGGCGAAAGCCATCGAGCAGGCCGTCGCCGTCGAGGTCGCCGTTATATTCAAACTGCAGGTCTTCAATGTTCTGGGCTAAGGGCAGATGAATACCGTTATTGGTTACATAAAGAATTCCCGGTTCACCAACATATCCTCTCTGGCCGGCGGTCAGACCGGGGAATAAAACGGACCCGTAATTTCCGGTGGTGTCCAGCCAGAATTCTTTAACATTGGCGAACATGATCAGTCCGTTGTCAAAATCATCTGACTGACAGTTGGAAGTAGCCATCAGACCCCGCGGGGGGTCAATTCCCGGAGCCAGTCCGGGAGACATGTTAAATTTTTCGTTGGTGCCGCCCTGACTCCAGGTGATATGGGTTATCATTCTAACCTCTCCTTCCCGGCAGGGAGACTGGGGATTGGGAAGAATCAGGACTATTTTGTTCATATAAAACTCCGCCGGATAGGGGAAGGTCTCAAAGCTTCCGTCATAGACGGAGACTGTGACCGAACTGCCCTGATACTCCTGAATTCTCAGGTTGAGGGGATCATCCATGTTTCCCAGGACAATCAGCCGGTCGGGCCTGACTTCGGAGCCCTGGTCTTCATTGTTGAAACCTTCAAGGGCAAACATTCCGAACTCCGGCGGCAGGCCGGAACCGGCCATTCTCAGGTCGCGGGCCATAAGAAACATGGCCGAGCGTACATCGTGCTGGAGTTCAGCATATTGCTGCTGGTCAACTGAAATCTGATTGCTTCGGGAATACAGGGTTAAAGCTCCCACGATGACGATAACCATGATGGCTGAAGCCACCAGAACTTCAATCATGGTAAAGCCCGCCGGTCCGGGTTTTCGATTCTTAAACTCCCGGTTTGCTTTTTTTATATTCATAGCTTTTATGCCGAGCCTCATTGATTTCTCCTTATCTGGAAATAAAGGTATGGATATAGGCTCTGACCCGGTACCTGTCAGGGCTGGCTATCAATTGATCCCTGGCGACATTCCTGGCAAAAATGGGAAAAACCATGACCAGGACGTTAAAACTGGCAGTGTTGGCGACCTGGGATGGGGTGACCACCGTCAGTCTTCGGAAATCCGGTGTCCCGTCTTGATTGATGTCGATGATTTCATCGTTGCTTTCCCCGATGTTAACCGCAGGGAAGGCGCTCAATTCATCAAGAGTCAGTGTCCTGAGATAATCAATCTGCTGCTGGGCCAGGAAAATGGCGTTGCTCATCTCATTCGACCTGAGATTCTGCATGACGCTAAGGGTAAAGAGCTGAGCCAGGCTGACAAAGACCACAGTCACCAGAGCCAGACTGATGATGACTTCTATCAGAGTGAAACCTTCCGCTTGATCTGCCTTCCTTACTCTGGATCTCATCATCTTCTCTTTTGCCCTCCACATCATATTCATTTTGTAGAAAGGTTTCATATCGTTCCCCCATCTTCAGCTTTTAGCTTTTTTGTAGCCTATGGACCCACCGGCGTAGACGGTCAGGATTCTCTGATCCTCCTGACCCAGATTCTTGAGCTTGGCGCTTTGCAGGATAATTCTGAAAGTCTGAGGAGAGCCGAAATCGTAGTTAGCCACTATTCCCAGTGGTGAAAACACTATCTGCTCGTTGCCAGACGGAAGCTGGATCTTAGGGTTGAATTTAGGGGGCAGTGTTTTTTTGATAAACCTGTGAACCGGCACCCAGGCAAAAGTGGGCGTCGTTCCTGTCAGTCCCCCTTCTTCCACTTCAACCAGATAGCGCCACTGGTTGTTCTCCTGGAAAAAGCGCACCCGGCAGTGAACCTTGTCGTTAACCGCAGTGTATCGGGCAGCTTCCATGGTAGTCAGCAGGTCCCGGGCGGCGCTGTCCAGAGCCCTGGCTTCCAGAACATTCAAAATACTGGGGTAAGATGCAGCCAGAATGATGCCGATTATTCCCATCACCACAATGATTTCAATAAGAGTAAACCCTTCTTTTTTCATCTTTCAATTCCCTGCCGGTTCATTATTTGCTCTAATTTTACCCCAGCCCGGAGATAAAAAGCAATAAAATCAATAGGATGGAGGCGGCCGCGGTGAAACAAATGGCCTCGGCGGTCTGAAGGAACCAATTGATAGCCTGATAACGATAGGAAACAAGAACCTGGCGGCCGGCGATTCCCGGACATGATTACAGTTTTGCCTCCTGATGATAAGCTTATTTTTCTCCCCGTTAAAGGCAATAATCACCAGGGGTGATTTTAGGGGTGATTATCAGTCTCTTTGTCGGCAGTTTTTACCTTATAATTGTTCTCCGGCCATGGCGCTGAATATTGAGGAGAAAAAGGGCTGACCTGAAACCTGCCCTTTTAAAACCAGCATCTTATCTGTTCAGCACCAGATTTTCTATGAAAAATTCCATCATCCGGTCAAGCCGGATGGAGGTGTGTCCCATGTCCGGACCGACCTGGACTTCAAAAGACTTGTTGGTCCTCTGCAGAGCCTGGATCAACTGCATGGCGTTGTTGGGGTGGACATTGTTGTCGGCTGTTCCGTAATAGATCATCAGTCGCCCCTTGAGATTGTTGACATAGGTGAGAGCGCTGCCATTCTTATAGCCGTCTTTGTTTTCCTGGGGAATCCACATATATCGCTCGGTGTATATGCTGTCATAATGCTCCCAAGCTGTCACCGGAGAAGAGGCGCAGGCGGCGGCAAAAACCTCAGGATGCCTGAGAATGGCCATGATGGAAGCATAGCCGCCATATGACGTTCCGAAAATTCCCACCCGGCTGCCGTCCACATAGGACCTCTGGCTGAGGGCTCTGACTCCGGCCGCCTGGTCGTCTATTTCCACCACACCAAGCTTCTGGTAGATAGCGTCTAAAAATTTCTTGCCCCTCCCGGCGGCGCTGCGGGAGTCAAGGGAAGCCACCAGAAAGCCGAATTCGGTCAGGGGATTGGGGGTGATGAAGGTCTCCCGGGCCCCGTTGGTGGCTGGACCGGCATAAACGCTCACCAGCAGCGGATATTTTTTGTTCGGGTCAAAGTTGGAGGGGAACTGGAGCAGCCCGTAGAGTTCTGTCTGTCCGTCAGCGGCCCGGAAGGTAAACAGTTCAGCCTTCTTGAGACCGAGGGCTTCAAACTTGCTCAGGTCCGACTGAGCCAGTTCTTTGATCAGGCTGCCGGAGGTGGAATACAGGCGGGTGAATGGGGGATTATCATGGGTCTGGGCGACATCCACAAAATATTTATAATTGGGGGAAATATCCACCGCATGGTTGAAAGCCGGGTCGGTCAACCGCCGGTCGTTTTTCCCGGTCAGGGACACCCGGTGGAGCTGGACCTTCATCTGGTTGTCTCCGCTGCGGGCGGTATAGTAAACCAGACCGGCTTTTTCGTCCACCGCGACCACCCCGACCACCTCGAAAGGATGGCGGGTGAGAGTGGCCAGAAGTTTGCCGCTCAAATCGTAAAGATACAGGTTCCTGAAGCCGGTGCGCTCGGAGACCAGAATGAACCTTCGCCCGTCTTTAAGCCAGGTAATCTGGGGAGAATTTTCTGTCCAGGAAGCCGGCCATTCTTCACGGACGACAACTCTGGTCCGGCCGCTGTCAGGGTCGGCCGCAACCAGTTCGGTAATGTTCTGGCGGCGGTTGGCCCGGAAGAAAAGGATTTCCCGTCCATCTTTAGTCCAGTTTATTCCGTAAACATAATGGCCGACCACTTCGTTGGAAAAGGGCTGTCCGTCCCGGACATCGATCGTGGTGATTTGTTTGGTCTCCAGGTCGTAGACCAGCAGGTCAACCACCGGATTGGGTTCGCCGGCTTTGGGGTAGGGTTCGATATCCATTTTGCTGTAGAGTTTGGTCTGGTCCAGCTGCAGATAATAGTCGGGCACATTTTTCTCGTCAAAACGGTAAAAGGCCAATTTCCGGCTGTCCGGCGACCACCACATAGCCGTAATCTGGTTCAGCTCTTCGCCGTAGACCCAGGAGGCCGAACCATTCTTAACCCGGTTCAGGTCGGAACCGTCGGTGGTGATGGCTATTTCGGCTCCAACGGCCAGGTCTTCCAGGTAAAGATTGCGATTTTTATAAACGGCCTTGAATTTCTGGTTTGGGGATTCGGCAGAGGTGAACTGCCGGCCGCGCTCGGGAAAGCCGGCCCGGCGGCCGAAAGGCATCGGCGGCTGTTCCGCAGCCTTCCCAATTTCAGTTAATTTTTTGGTCTTGAGGTCAAACCGCCACTGTTTCCCGTCCCAGGCGAACTCCAGGGCCTCTCCTTCGTCTTTCCAGGTCACCCGGAGGGCTCCGGATTTAACTGCCTCACGTATTTCTTTAGACAGCCGTTCATAACGGTCGTAATTGGGATAAGTTTTGAGACGATCCTGGGAATACAAAGATGAAGAAGAAAAAATAAAACTTAAAACAAACATAAGTCCCAGAACGAGGATTGCAGCTTTTAAGACTGGCTGGTTATTTGTTTTAGGCATGCTTCCTCCAGAGGCTCGATTATTTTATCAGAAAAAGAATTATACTCAGCTGAAAAAATTTTTCAGCAAGAATATTATTTATCCCAAGAAATGTCCTGGCCTTTTGGCCGGGCCTGAGGTGGTCAGAAATCAGCGCTCGGCAGGCCCCCTGATGCTATCCGTCGACTGATATTTGATGGTCGTAGCCTTTTGATATTAATAAAGCCCATGAATGAATCTTCATGTATCCCTTTTACTTTAAGAAGCGGTCAGAAAACCCAGCCGGTCAGTTGACAACTTTGGCTGTCTAAATTAAACTTAATGAGAATCTCTGGCCCGTTAGCTCAACAGGTAGAGCAGCGGACTCTTAATCCGCGGGTTGAAGGTTCGAGTCCTTCACGGGTCATTTTTTTCTGGAGGGCAAGTTGAAGGGAAAGGGCACTCTGGCCATACTTCTTCTGGTCGCGGTCGTTATCTTTTTTGTCTATTTTTTGAAAACCGAAAAAAAGGCCCCGGTCGAGGAACAGGTTTCGCGCTTTAACCGGACCAGAGCCGAGCTGACTTCAGTCAACCTGGAGCAGGTGGGGCGGGCAGTCCAGGAATGGATGGCCGAACACGAGGGTAGAGTGCCGGAATCCCTGAGGGAGATGCAGGGTAGCCGTAGCTACGGGCTAAGCTTGACCGACGGCTGGGGTCGGAACATCAGATATCAAAAGCTATCTGAAACAGAATTTGAACTCCGCTCGGCAGGTCAGGATGGGCAATTTGACACGGAAGACGACGTCGTCAGGTCTTATTGATTTAATCTGCTCAGGTTAAAAGACTGGTTATAAGAACCATTAACATCAGTCCGGTGTAAGAGAGAAGGTCGGTCCGTCTTTTTCAAGCCTTCCGGGTCGGTCAGGATTTTTGGTAACCTAAAATATTGAATTCTTTGCCTAACATAAAAAGCAAGAGGGAAAGCACCTCCCCTTAATTCTAACCGCTTCTTTTTCTGTCGACTAGGTCTCAAAAATTTATTTTTTATAGTTCGGGGTGCTTTTCCTTCATCTCCTTTAGGCGCTTGGCCAGCACTCCAGACAGCAGTAGCAAACCAATCAGATTGGGAAAAGCCATAAAGGCATTGGCAATGTCCCCCATGAAGAAGACGATTTCGATTGAGACTACCGCCCCGATGAAGGTCAAGGCTATAAAGACAACACGATAAGGCAGGGCGATTTTGATTCCGAACAGGTACTTGAGGCACTGTTCACCGTAATAACACCAGCCGATGAGAGTTGTATAACCAAAGAAAAATGAACAGATGGAGACGATTATACCACCGAGATGGGGAAGGGTTTTGGAAAAGGCGGTCACAGTCATGGCCGAACCGGAGACGCCGCTGGTCCAGACTCCAGAAGACAGGTTTATCAGGGCGGTGAAGCTACAGACCAGGATAGTGTCGATAAAAACCTCCATCACTCCGATCAAACCCTGATGCAGAGGGCTTGGCGTCTGGGCGGCAGCATGAGCGATCGGGCCGCTGCCCAGCCCGGCTTCGTTCGAAAGGATGCCGCGGCGGGCTCCAAACTGAATCGCATTCTTTATGGTGGCTCCAAGGAATCCGCCTGTAGCCGCAGCCGGAGTGAAGGCGTATTCAAAAATAAGTAAGAAAGTTCTGGGAAGAGCACCGATGTTATCAATCAAAACAATAATCCCGGCGGCCAGATAAAGCAAGATCATGGTCGGGACCAGCCTTTCGGCAACCGCCCCGATTCTCTTAATACCGCCGATGACCACCAGGCCGACAAAAAAGGTAATTACAATCCCGGTCAGGACCGGAGGAATTCCGAATTGGGTTTTGAAGGCCAGGGACATCTGGTTGCTCTGCATCATGTTGCCGGTTCCCAAAAGAGAAGCGAAGGCTCCACAGACTGCAAAGAATCCAGCCAGGAAAACGGCGAACTTTGTCTTGTTAAGGCCGTTCTTAATATAATACATGGGTCCGCCGGCTATCGTGCCGTCCGGGTGTTTTTCGCGGTAGAGAACTCCGAGAAAGGCTTCAGAGAACTTGGTTGCCATTCCAAGGAAACCGCAGATCCACATCCAGAAGATGGCTCCGGGCCCTCCCCAATAAAGAGCCGTGGCCACCCCGGCTATGTTGCCGTTTCCGACGGTAGCGGCCAGGGCCGTCGACACCGCGGCAAAAGGCGAGACGTCACCCTCACCGCTTTTTTTTCTGGAAGCTCGGCTGAACATAACCTTAAAAGCAGTTCCCAGTTTTCTGAACTGCAGAAATCCGATTCTTATTGTTAGAAGAAGTCCAACCCCGAATAGAATTGGGACCATGATGGTCCAGATATTAGAGGCGGTTTTGTCCAGCCAGGTGGCCAGGTTCTTCAGAATGAGTTCCATGGGGCGCGCTCCTGTATAGAAAATATATTCGTTATTCTTTCTTTAACCGTTCTCAAAATAACGTTTCTTTCTTTAACACACCCTTCGGGGGCTGTCAATCAGAATGTTCTTTCGGGCCAGACCTCAAATCGGGCCGGCGAGAGGCCGGCCAGGCAACAAGAAAATTAGAGGAATCGCCGCCAGACAAAGAGGCCGCCCCGCAGTCCTGCCTGTCTTGATATTTCAGGACGGATCTGCTATGCTTATTATCCAGTTTCATCCGATATCCAGAAAAGGAGAAGGCTGCTCTTGAAAGAAAATACCTTTGACAGCAAGTTCCGCTTTATTATAGTGGCTGCCCAGAGAGCCAAGCAGCTCCTCAAAGGCGACCGGCCCAAAATAAAATCCCGTCACCGCAACCCGGTCCGGATCGCTCAGGAAGAACTGAAGTCTGGAGCCATCAAGTACGAAATTCTGCCCTTCAAGAGAGAGGAAGGTCTGGAAGAGGAAGAAGTGCTTCTGACCGAAGCTATTCCTCTGGTTGCCGGCGAATCGGAAGCTGAAGCCGAGTATGAGGGTCAGGAACCGGAAGAAATTGAAGAGGAACTCGAGGAAGAAGAAGAACTGGAAGAAGAAGAAGAACTGGAAGAATTGGAAGAAGAGGAAGAGGGCGGTTTCGACGAAGAAGACAAGTAATCCTTCTGCCTTTTTTCTTTTATCATCTGCACGTAATCCAGCTTGATAAAATCTCTGCGGGAGTAACCCAGTCTGGCCGCCAGCCTGACGATATCGCTTCTTTTCCCTTCCAGTTCGATAAACTGGCCGGCTTCGGTCTCGTCCAGACAGATTTTCACCCGGTCCTTCCGCAGCAGCATTCTCTTTTTGCGGTACTCGAAAACCGGCATCAGTCCGAGTTTCTGCAGAATTTTTCTGAAATGTCTGAAATTCTTTATTTCGCTCTCAAATTCTTCCCGGACTTTGAAGGACCTGGACTCCAGCGGCCGGCCCTTAAATGTCAGGAAAGCCTTCCGGCCAATTCTTCTCAGGCGAAGAGCCTGGCGTTCTTTTTCCAGCCGGCCGTCGGGGAAATCGTACAGGGCATTCCATTCCCGGTACCAATCCCGGTCTATCTGGCAGCCCAGTTCCAGCAGCTTCTGCCTGATTTCCTTGAGATTGGAAATCCTGAGCTTAACCTCGGTCTCTATCATCGTTAATTCCTTTTCATTGTTCTCTCCACAGGACAAAATCGGTTAGCTGAAGCAGAGATCGGCGGTGGAGAGAGGGCCTCAGTCTTAAAACGGCCGACCTGGCTCTGGCCGCCAGAACCTCTGCCTGTCGGAAGGTTTTCTGGAGGGCTTCCGTACTCCGGATGAAATTTATCAGTTTCTGGTTCACCGGTTGAGTCTTTTCTGTCTTTATTCTTTCCAGCTCTTTTTTCATCTGTCTTTGTTCGGCCGGGCCGGCAGCCCGGAGAGCATAGATCAACGGCAAGGTTACCCGTCCTTCTCTCAGGTCGGAAAAAGCCGGCTTGCCGGTCTGTGACGGCCGGCCCGTCAGGTCCAGCAGGTCATCAATAACCTGGAAGGTCAGACCCAGGTTGAGCCCATATTCTTCCAGGGCCTTCGTCTCCTCCGACCCCGCCCCGCCCAGACGGGCAGCCAGCCGGCAGGTAGTCTGAAAAAGACTGGCGGTTTTCTTCTCAATTATTTTCAGGTAACGAGCGCGGCTGATTTTAATATTATGACTCTCGGCCAGTTCTTCAATCTCGCCTTCGATCATCAGACGGGCGGCTTCGGCCAGCATAGCCGGGATTTCTTTCTCTTCTAAGGCCAGCGACCTGGCTACCGACCTGATGAAGAAAAAATCGCCGAGCAACAAACTGAAATCGGAGCCGAACCGCTGCCAGGCGGTTTTCTCGCCCCGGCGATAGGCCGAGCGGTCGATGATGTCGTCATGGATCAGGCTGGCCAGATGAAGTCCTTCCACGGCGGCGGCCAGGGGAAGGTCATGGTTGCCCCGGTAGCCAAAATGCCCGGTTATCAGCAGCAAGATTCCCGGCCGGATCAGCTTTCCTTGCCGGAGTATGGCTCCGGCGGCCATCCGCCGGATGAGAGGAGAGGTTGACTCCGGCCAGGCTCTCAGGAGTCGGTTAACCCGGTTCAGCCGCCGACTGACTGGCGAAAGGATTTCGGAAAGAGGCGGAACCCGATGCGGAGGGGATAGAATCTGAGGACAAACAGTCATTTTTTCAAGGTAAGCCGGTCAGGCGCTTTCCATATTAACACTGCCGGTTTGATTTTTCAATTTAAACAGGTCAAAAAAGTTGGCTGTGGTCTTTTCAGCCACCATGTCCAGCGAAATCCGGTGCAGCTCGGCCAGTTTTCGGGCGGTTGAAACCACGAAGGCCGGCTCGTTCCTTCTGCTGGTTTGCTTTTCCGGCTCCGGGGTGAGGTAAGGAGAGTCGGTTTCGACCAGGAGGCTGTCCAGAGGAAGGTTTCTGGCTGTCTCCCTGAGGTCGGTTGCCCGGGGGTAGGTCAGGATGCCGGAAAATGATATCAGGAAGCCGCGGCTGATCATTACTCTGGCCGTGGCCAGAGATTCGGTAAAACAATGCAGTATTCCTCTCGACTTAAACCCTGAGGCGGGTATCAGCTCCAGCAGCTTTTTCTCGGCCAGCCGGCTGTGGACGATTACCGGCAGCTCCAGCTCGGCGGCCAGCTCCAGTTGTAGCCTGAACGCTTCGAGCTGTTTTTCCGGCGGAGCAAAATTGTAGTGAAAATCAAGGCCGATTTCGCCCACCGCCAGAATTTTCTTTTCTCCGGCCAGCCGCCTGATGGTGTCCAGGTGCCCGGGATTGAGCCGGGCCGCCTGATGAGGGTGAACTCCAGCCGCCAGGAATATGCCCTGATATTCCTGGCTCAGTTTCAGACCGGTCCTGAGGCTTTCCCCGGAACACAGGTCGAGAGGACAGAGTATCCAGTGGACAGAGCGACTGCGGGCCCTTTCTACGGCTTGCGGTCTGTCCCGCTTAAAATCGGGCATATCCAGGTGGGCATGCGAATCCACCAGGACGATTTTATTATCGCTTTTGGTTATGGCTGGTTCCATTTTCTTAAAGTTTCAGTTTTTCCCGGCCTTTAAGCAAAAAAAACAGGGAGGAAAGGAACCGAACCTTTCCTCCCCGATAGTATAGGCAGTATTAATTGATCACCCGGGACCTGAGTTGAATCGGGGGCAGAGCTCCGTTGGAGATCAACCTGGTCAGGAATTCGGCCCGGTTGAAGGCTTCGCCCTTTGTTCTTTGAGCGTCCTTCTCCAGGTCCAGAATTTCCTGCAGGCCGATGTAAGGAAGGGCTCCGGAACCGGGATTCAAAACCAGGTTGTCCCATTTGGTCTCGGCTTCGGCTTCGGTCTGGAATCCGGTGACCGTCAGATATCTCATAAATTGTTCTTTGGTAATGCCGCCCTGGTGGATGTTCAGGTCCATCTGGAAATCCATGACGGTTTTCAGCATGAGTTTCAACTGGTTGAGCCTCAACCTGGGGTCGTAGTCGCCGTAGCCGGCGTAAATCAGATTCTGCTGAACGTAAATAGGCCAGCCCAGAAGAAGCGCCGGGTTGGGGAAAAGCCTGGTTATCAGGCTGGAGGCTTTCCGGGTGGATACCAGCGGAACGAAATTCCCGGGAAAGATTTTCTGAGCGGTTACCAACTCCAGGTAAAAATTATTGTACTCTTCCAGATAATCCTTGATTTTCTGCTCCGACCAGTCACCTGGAATGAAGGCGATTTCTGCCGTGTATTTTCCCTGGGTGTCATAAGCCCCCGGGCCGCTCAGCCTAACCTGGCCCTGTCCGGCAAAATAGCCGGGCATGGGCTTAATCTCCAGGCTTTCTGTAGGAACGGGAAAAAGCTTGGATTCCAGTCCGAATTTCTTGAGGCTTTCAGCCGAGGCGGAAACCTTGTTGATCAGGTCTTCCTTTCCGGGGTGAAAGACCTTGATCTTATCAAAAACATTGCGGATGATCCGGTTCCAGATGGTATCCGGGTCGCCCTGGAGCTGCTCGATGTCAACTTCAGGATACATCATCTTGTGGAGAGGGATGCAGACCAGGAACATTTCGCGGCGGATGTTCTTGACGTCGGACTGAGCTCTGTTGGCCAGCTCTTCCTGGCTGATGGCTGAGCCGGATAGCCTCTGGATCAAGCGGCGATGGACCTCCGGGCCCAGCCGGAAGTTGCCGGTCGATTTAGGCAGCAGCTCCGAGCGGAGATACCTCTGATAATCTTCGAGCAGCGGAACGGCCTTGTTGAGCTCGGCCAGAAAAGCCTGCTTAACCGGGTCGGAAGCAGACCCGGCCAGGGTCGGAGCTTCATTCTTATAGAAATTAATGATATGGGGCAGCTGCTTCAGGGCGGTTTCGGTGTAAATCTGAGCCGGAGTTTTCAAATTGTCCTTGGCCCTTTTTATCAGGTTGGGCAGGGCTTTCAACCTTTCAGTGGCGCTGCGCACCCGGCTGTCGACTGGAGCGAATTCCTTGGTCAGCAGACTGTGCAGAGCGGTGATAATGATGTCGTTGTAAAATAGCGGGTTGTAATCCCAGGGCAGCAGGTTCTCCAGCTTGACGAATTCCAGGTCGATGTAGTCAAACAGAATATTCAGGGCCAGCTGGTTTTCCGGTGACAGCTTGGAGCGGTCGAGCTTGATGATGTCGCTGTTTATTTTCTTGATGACCGCGTCTCTCTTGTCGACATTGGACTGGCTGGGGTCTTCCAGCTTGTCGTTGTATTTGTAGTATCCGGCTACGGTAGCCTGGGTGGGATAGAATTTCCAGTATTCATCAAGGTAGGTTTCCAGAATTTTCTGGAACTTGGCGTCTTCCTGGCTCTGGGCCAGAGCCTGTCCCAGCGGCAGCAACAGGACAAATACGGCCGCGCCCAGGATCAAGAGTCTCGTGTTCTTCATTCCTAAGACCTCCTCGTCTGGCGATTTATCCGGCAAAAGCCTGATTTCTTTCTCAAAACTTTAGCTTATCACAAATTAATTTTGAATATCAATCCGAAATTCAAATTTTCGTGGCTTACCATCTGATAAAAGCCGAGCCCCAGGTAAATCCGGCCCCGAAGGCGGTCAGGGCGATGAGCATTCCCGGCTTAATCCGTCCATCCTTGACCGCTTCCGACAGAGCGATCGGAATGGAGGCGGCGGTGGTGTTGCCGTATTTGCTGATGTTTCTGATTACCTTTTCTTCGGGAATCTTGAGGCCTCGGGCCACCATCTGGGAAATGCGGTCGTTGGCCTGATGGGGGATCAGGTAATCTATGTCACCGACGGTCAGGCCCAGGTGTTTGAGGCCGAACAAAACAGCCTGAGGCATCCTATCGCAGGCGTTCTTAAAAACGGTCCGGCCGTTCATCCGGGGATAGAATTTGCCCTGTTCAAAAAATTCTGTCCGGAAGGTTGGATTATCTTTTGAAGATGGCTTTTCCATCCACAGCTCGTTAACAAAACGCCCGTCGGAGAAAAGGTGGCAGGACAGCACTCCCCGGCCGTCTCCGGAATCATTGGGCTCCAGAATTACGGCTCCGGCCCCGTCTCCAAACAGCACTGCCATATCCCGGCCTTCGTCCGAAAAATCCAGATTGGAGGATTGCAGTTCGGCCGCCACCAGCAGAATCTTTTTATAAGTGCCGGTCCGGATGTACTGATCGGCTGCCGACAGGGCGTAGATGAAACCCGAACACTGGTCTCTGACATCAAGGGCTCCGATCTCGCCCAATCCCAGTTTGGCCTGGACCATGACTCCGATGCCGGGAAAATAATGGTCAGGGGAGAGAGTGGCCGCTATTATGAAATCTATTTCCGACCTGTCAATACCAGCGTCGGCGATGGCTCTGAGAGCGGCTTCGGTGGCCAGGTCCGAAGTCCCGACTCCGGGTTCAGCCCAGTGTCGTTCGACAATTCCCGTCCGCTCCCTTATCCAGTCGTCGGAGGTGTTAATCATTTTTTCCAGGTCAAAGTTGGTGACCACTCTGGGCGGGACGTAGTGCCCGATTCCGGTGATTACGGTTCTTCTTTTATTATCCATCGGCAAAACTCCATAAATTTATTAAAATTTATGACGACCATTTACCTGATCAAAAAAATACCAGGAAAAATTGTCTTGATAAAGAGAAATTTTTATAACCAATTATTCTCCCGGTACCAGTCCAGGGTAACTTTCATCGCCTGCGGGAAGGTCCAGGCGGTTTCAAAACCCAGGTCGCGCTTTATTTTATTGGTGTCGGCCACCCAGAACAGCTTCTCCATATCACGACACTTGCTGAGGTTGAGGGCGCTCGGACGGCCCGAAATCCTGGAAAAAACTTCGGACACTCCGGCAGCTCCTTTTACCAGCCAGAGAGGCAACCTGACCGGTCTGGCTTGGCAGCCCAGAATTCTGGCCGCTTCCTGCCCGATTTCTTCCCAGGTCCGGGGCACCGGGTCGGCCAGGTTATAGATTTCTCCGCTTCTGAAAGGAGCGGAGGCGCAGAGCTCCATGGCTCGAACCAGGTCATCGAGGTAACAGAGGCTCATCACCAGCTCACGGCTGAAAGACGGCAGCCAGCCCCGTTTTACTATCCTGAAGAGTTGCAGAAAGTCTTCGTCTCGCGGTCCGTAAATGGCTGCGGCCCTCAGGATAATGACCGGCATCTTTTCTTTTCTCTTCAGGACTTCTTCTTCGGCCAGGAGCTTGCTGCGGCCGTAGGCTGAGGCCGGGCAGGGAGGTTCATCTTCTCTGACCGGTGTTCTGTCGGGCGAAGGG
The DNA here is from genome assembly GCA_030017715.1 of Candidatus Saccharicenans sp. Classification (GTDB taxonomy): domain Bacteria; phylum Acidobacteriota; class Aminicenantia; order Aminicenantales; family Saccharicenantaceae; genus Saccharicenans. The sequence goes on from JASEIU010000001.1 coordinate 665,788, forward strand.
CGTCCGGCGGCCAGGCTGCTCAGGTGGATGAACCTGGGAGCCAGTCCGCTTGTCTCCAGCTTTTCCAGCAAGCTTGCCGTTCCGCCCTGGTTTACAGTATAATAATCGCGCGGTTTAGCGGCTTTGGTCAGCCCCGCCAGATGGAAGACAACCTCGCAGTCGGCCGGCAAGTCCGGAAGAGAAAAAAGGTCTCCTTTGAGCAGAACGAGGTTTTCGACCGACTGCAACCAGTTGAGTTTAGCCGGGTTGCGGACCAGGGCCCGGACCCGGTGTCCGGCAGCCAATAACCGTTCTATCAGCCGGCTGCCTATGAATCCGGTAGCTCCGGTGACCAGTGCTGTCATGGCCTGATTTTAGACCAAGCCGGGCCAGCGGTCAATTAAGGTTGAAAAAAGTCTGCCAAAGAGGTATTAAATATAAACCGTAAATTTGGTAGCTGAGAAGTCAGGAGGACATAATGGACATTTTTGACAAGTGTTACGAATTCAGCCGGGCCGAAGAAGTCATGGCTGCTGGGCTCTACCCTTATTTCACCCCAATTTCCGAAGCTAAGGGGAACCGGGTTAAGGTCAGGGGCCGGGAAATGATTATGATTGGCTCCAATAATTATCTTGGCCTGATTGACCACCCGAAGGTAATGCAGGCGGCCAAGGAGGCCATCGACCGCTACGGGGTGGCCACCTGCGGCTCCCGGTTTCTGACCGGAACGATCGATCTTCATGAAATCCTGGAGGACAGGCTGGCCCGGTTTATGAATAAAGAAGCTGCGGTTACTTTCTCCACGGGATACCAGACCAACCTGGGCATTATTTCTTCGCTGGCCGGAAAGGACGACGTGGTGATCACCGACCGGATGGACCATGCCAGCATCATCGATGCCTGCCGCCTGTCGAAAGCCGAGGTTAAAAAATTCAGACATAATGACCTCCGCGACCTGGAAAGGGTTCTGTCAGAGATTTCCGACGGCAAGGGAAAGCTGATCGTGGTGGACGGAGTGTTCAGCATGGAAGGCGACATCGCCGACCTGCCTGGAATTGTCCCGCTGGCCAAGAAATACAAAGCCCGGGTGATGGTTGATGACGCTCATGGACTGGGGGTTCTGGGAGAGCATGGTCGCGGCACGGCCGAACATTTCGGTCTGGAAGAGGAAGTGGACCTGGTTATGGGTACCTTCAGCAAGTCCTTCGTTTCCATCGGAGGTTTCGTGGTTGGTAAGAAAAAGGTGGTCAGCTACATAAAACATCACGCCCGCTCGCTGATCTTCAGCGCGGCGGCTACTCCGGCCTCGGTGGCCGCAGTTCTGGCCGCTCTGGAAGTTATAGAAACCGAGCCGGAAAGAAGAGAAAGGCTGTGGCAGGTGACTAATTTCATGAGAGAAAGTTTCCAGAAACTGGGTTTCAATACCGGTCCCAGCCAGACTCCGATTATTCCCATTCTGATTGGCGACGACGAGAAATGCTTTGCCATGTGGAAAACTCTCAGAGACGAGGGAATTTTCACCACTCCGGTCATCCATCCTGCGGTTCCCCATGGTCAGGCCCTCATTCGCACCAGCTACTCAACCAACCATACCGATGAAGAACTCCGGTTGGTGCTGGAGGCTTTTGAGAAATGCGGCCGGGCCCTGGGTATAATTCCCTGAGGGAGTGAGGAGTCCGGAAGAGGTCAGGCATGCCTTTTTTCTTTCCCTTTAAGTTCAAGAAATATTCTGTCCTGATTCTGTCCTGCCTGGTGTTCGGTCTGTCCTGGCTTCAGGGGGCGGCCAGAATAATGCCTCTGTCCCAGGTTAAGCCCGGGATGAAGGGCACCGGGCGGAGCGTTTTTTCAGGTCACCAGGTAGAAAATTTTGAAGTCGAAATTCTGGGCGTAATGGAAAATGTCCAGCCCGGCCGAAACTGGATTCTGGCCCGTCTCAAGGGTCAGGGTCTGGAAAATACCGGCGTTATTGCCGGGATGAGCGGAAGCCCTGTTTACATTGACGGTCAGCTGATCGGGGCCGTGGCTTTCAGCTACGCCTTTGCCCGGGAAGCCATTGCCGGTCTGACTCCGATAGAAGAAATGCTGGCCCTTACCGGCAGCAGCCAGTCAACCCGCCCGACGGCCGGACTTCCGCCGGCTTTAAACCTGGAATCGCTGACCCAGGAAGGACTCAGCCGGGCCTACCGGGAATTTTTTTCCCGGGCCGGAGACATGTCCGTTCCTGACCGGGCTTTTGTTCCGATAAAAGTGCCGCTAATTTTTTCCGGATTTTCCGAGAAAGCTTTCCGGATTTATCAGTCATTCTTCAGCCGGAATAATTTTCAGCCGGTTCTGGGAACCGGACAGGCCGCCGGCCAGACCTTTAATCTGGCTCCCCAGCCGGTGACCCTGAACGAAGGACAGGCGGTCGGGGTGCAACTGGTAACGGGCGACCTGGACCTGACCGCGGTGGGCACGGTTACTTATGTCGAGGGCAAAAGGATACTGGCCTTTGGCCATCCTTTTTATAATCTCGGCCCGGTTGATTACGGCCTGACCACAGCCGAAGTTCTGGCTGTGGTTCCAAGTCTGGAGAGTTCATTCAAGCTGGCTTCGACCGGGCAGCTCATCGGTCGGGTGCTTCAGGACCGGACCAGCGGCGTTCTGGCGGAAATCGGAGCCCTGCCGCGCTATATTCCGCTTAATATTGAAGTCCAGGACAGCCCGGTCCACCTTAAAAAGTTCAAGTTGAAGCTGGTCAACGACCAGGTGCTGACCCCGGCCCTGGTCAACCTGGCCCTGTACACCCTTCTCGGCAGCGAGGAGCGTTCGTACGGGAATTTATCGGTTGATTTTGAAGCCAACCTTTTCCTGGAAGGCGGGCTCAGTGTCCGCCTGGAAGATCTGTTCAGCGGGAACATGGACAGCGCCAGCACCAGTCTTTCCGGGCTGGTGGCAGCCGTGGTTTACATGCTCAAAAATAATGAATTCCAGGAGGTCGGCCTGAATCAAATCGAGGTTAAAGTCAGAGTGGTGGAGCAGCTGCGGACAGCCACCCTGGAAAAGGTTCTCCTCGACAGATATGAAGTTCAGCCGGGGGAGGTAATTCAGGTTAAGACCTACTTCAGAACCCAGGGCGGCGACCTGAAAACTGAAGAGGTGGAATTTATGGCTCCCTCACTTCCGCCGGGAACGGAGTTTGAGCTGGTGGTAGCTGAAGCCTCTTACATTCAGCAGCTGGAACGGAGCCTTTATCGGACACAGGATTTCCGGCCGAGAAACCTGAATCAGCTCATCAGGTTGCTGGGCAATCTCCGGAAAAACAACCGGATCTATTTCAAGGTGGTGGCTCCCCGGCCCGGACTTTTTCTCAAGGGTGAAGAGTTACCCAATCTTCCCCCCAGCCTGAAGAATATGTTTATCTCGCCCCGGGCCTCGACCACCGGCCTGACTGAAATTAACAAATCCACCCTGACCGAATACCAGTTGCCGGTTCCCTATGTCTTTCGAGGTGCCGTGACTGTTCCGGTCAGGATAAAAAAATAGCTGCCGGGATGAGCCTCAGGCGCTTATAAATAAATAAAGGTAGGCTTAGAAATGAACAAAAGATTTTTGCCGGCCCTGAAAATAATGGTCCTGTTGCTGGCTGTCTCCGAGCTTCAGGCCGTGGTTCCAAGGAAATGGGAGTTGCGTTCCAGGGAAGATTTCCTGAAGGGAAAATTCACCGGAGCTTCTCTGTCCTCCGATGGTGTTCTGTCTATCGGTCCCCGGCTGGAAAAATTGGACCTGCCGGCCGAAGAATTCTACCTGTCGCTGGCCCCGGGACCTGACGGCAGTTATTTCCTCGGCACCGGCCACGGCGGAAAAATATATCGTCTGGGTAAGGATAAAAAAGCCGAGCTGTATTTCCAGACGGCCGAGCTGGATGTGACTGCTCTGGCGGTGGATGCTAAGGGAATCCTGTACGCCGGGACCTCGCCCAACGGAAAAATTTATAAGATTACCGCCGGCAACAAGGGCGAGGAATTTTTCAACCCTCAGGAACGTTATATCTGGGACCTGATGTTGACAGAAAAAGGAAACCTGCTGGCCGCGGTCGGAGAGAGCGGCGGAATATACGAGGTCAATCCGGCCGGAGCAGGTCGGCTGCTGTTCAAGGCCCGGGATAACCACATTCTCTGCCTGGTCCAGACCTCAGGCGGAGACCTGCTGGCCGGAAGCGGCGGGCGGGGGCAGCTTTACCGGATTTCATCTTCAGGCCGGGTCAGCGTTATTTTTGATTCGGGATATGAAGAAGTCAGGAATGTTGTCCTGGATGGCCAGGGTAATATCTATCTAAGCGCCGGAGGCGCTCCGTCCAAACCGGCAGCAACTGTAAGTTCGGTGCCGGCTGCGCCCCCGGCCAAAGCCGAGACCGAGGTCAGCGTGACGGTATCAGCCGTGTCCGTGGCCGCGGCTATGGAGACCGAGGAGATTTCGGTTCCGGAAAGCCAGGCCAGGACCAGGACTCCGGCTGCGGTCTCGGGAGCCATTTTCCAGGTAACCCCCGACGGTCTGGCCAGAAAGCTCTGGAGCTCGGGAGAGGAGATCGTCTACAGCCTGGTCTATGAGGCCGAACGGCAGAAGCTAATTCTGGGAACCGGCAACCAGGGCCGCCTGTATTCGCTCGACCGACAGGGCGGGCTGGAACTTCTGGCCCAGACCGGTTCTGAACAGGTCTTCGGACTTTTTAGATTCCGCCAGCAGACTCAGGTCCTGGGCAATAATCCCTGTCTCCTGGGCCTTCTTCAGCCCGACCAGAATTTCTCGGCCGAGTATCTGAGCCCGGTGCTGGATGCCAGAATACTATCAAACTGGGGACGCCTGAGCTGGGAGGCGGACCTGCCTCAGGGAGCCTCGCTCCAGATTCAGTCCCGGAGCGGCAACACAGCTGAGCCCGACGACACCTGGAGCGACTGGTCGCCTCCTTACGGCCGCCCCGATGAAAGAGTGCTGAGTCCGGCCGGACGCTACCTTCAGCTGAAAATCAGTCTTAAGAGTCCGGATGCCCGGAAGCAGCCGCGCCTCCAGAGGCTTCTGGTTTTTTATCTTCAGGCCAACGTGGCCCCGGTCATTAACAGGCTGGATGTTCTGCCGGCCAACCAGGTTTTTATCAAACCGCCGGAACAGGACGAAGTTATCCTCGGACTGGACGAGGCTTCGAAAGAAGGAGCCCGTCGGAAGGACGAGACCGGTCTTTACCTGACTCCCAAGAAAACTGAACGCCAGGGCTTCCGGACGATTACCTGGGAGGCCTCCGACGAAAATGAGGATAAGCTGGCTTTCAATATTTATATTAGAAGAGAAGCGGAGAACAACTGGAGATTGATGCAGGAGAAACTGACCGACAAAATTTTTTCCTTTGATACCAGAAATTTTCCCGACGGCACTTACTGGCTGAAGGTTGAAGCCACCGACCTGCCTTCCAATCCCCAGGGCAATGAGAAGAAAACTGAAAAAACAAGCCAGCCGCTGGTCATAGATAACTCCCTGCCGGCGATTAAAAACTTTATGGCCGGACGGAGCGCCGAGGGCCTGGAAGTGAGCTTTGTGGCCGAGGATTCCTACTCCTACATTGAAGAGGTGAAGTTTCTGGTCAGGCCCGGCGACTGGCAGCTGGTATTCCCGGTGGACGGGCTGTGCGATTCCCGGAGTGAGAATTTCAAGTTTACGGTGAAGATCCCGGCGGGTTCCGACAACCTGCTGCTGATCAGGGTCAGGGACAGTTTCGGCAATGTCGGCGTCCATCAGCACCGGTTTTAAGTCTGAAACAGAAGTAAAGCTGGCTCAAATAAAATAGAATTTTTTTTTTTTGAGAACTGCCGATTCAGAAGCGGTGGTTTTATCGACCTGAAGGCAGCCGAAAATATTTTCCCTGATTTAAGACCCGGTTTTTGCCGGCTTACTCTTCAGAAAGCGTCCGACCATTGATAAGGAAAAACGTAATCACAGGTTTCGGTGCTGTCGGGAGTTTAAGCTCCGGAATGGCCTCCTGAGCCGCGATTTCGATTATCTCGTCTTCACTCTTTCCAGGTATTTGTCTTCCCGGGTATCAACCCTGATGACGTCGCCCTCTTTTATAAATTGGGGCACCTGAATCACCAGTCCGGTCTCCAGCTTGGCCGGCTTGTTGATGGCCGTCTGGGTGGCGCCCTTCAGTATCGGTTCGGTCTCCACCACTTTCAGGTCGACGGTATTGGGCAGGTGGATGCCAACTGGCTGGCCCTCGTAGAATTCAATGGTCAGGACCATATCCGGCAGAAGATAATTCACTCCGTCTCCGATTGCTTCCAGGTCCAGTTTTATCTGTTCGTAGGTCTGGAGATTCATGAAATAAAATTCATCGCCACTCCGATATAAAAAGACCATTTCCGCTTCTTCCAGGTAAGCCTGTTCCACCCGGTCTTCGGAACGGAAGCGGTATTCCAGCTGCGAACCGTCCTTGATATTCCGCAGTTTGGTCTGGACCATGGCTTTCCAGCGGCCGGGTGTGATCAATTGATAGTCCATGACCCGGTACAGCTGTCCTTCCATCTTGATGATCATTCCTTTTCTTATCTTGGTAGCGTCAATCATCGAGCTTCCTCCTGGGCTGAATCGGTAAGAAAACCGGGCCCTCATAAATTGGAGTTGGTCGGGCCTTAAGAATAAATTAAATGGAATATATATTTTACAATAAATCAGGAATTTGTCTATTGCCAGGCCGGGAATTCTGTCTCGACTTTCAATCCTGAATCGGGTCTGATGATGTAGGACCGGCCGCCGGCCAGCTCGATTGCCCGGGCCACCCTTTGCGGGTCATCGGGAGCGTAGGCGAACATGCAGCCGCCGCCGCCCGAGCCGTTGATCTTGCCGCCCAGAGCGCCGTTTTCCAGGGCTGTCCGCAACATTCGGTCGACCTTGGGAGTAGAAATCCCTACCAGCTCCCGCAGCACTTTCTGGTGTTCGGTCAGCAGGCGGCCGAATTCCCGGCCGTCGAATGAAGCGGCCCTGAGAACCTTGAGGCCCTCCCCGGTCAGAATCCGGTTCAGCACTGCTCCCTGAAGAGGATTTCTTATCTCCGGAGGCAGCTTCCGGCTGAGTTTAAGAATTTCTGGTTCGCTGACCGTGGCCAGGCTCAGTCCCGGGCATTCCTTTTTTATTATTTCCAGTCCGCGGGCAATTCTCTCCCTGACCGAGCCCAGGGTGCCGGTAGTGTCTTTCTTTTCCAGGGAATCTCCCAGGACGAAAGTCCCGGGAGGTGAAGACAGTGGAGTGACTTTCAAGCCGCCGGCAAATTGAATCCAGACGGTTCCTCCCAGAGCCGAAGTGTAATGGTCCATCTGGCCGCCGGGCTCCCGGAATTCTATCACCTCCGCCCGGTGAGCCAGTTCGGCCACCGCTCCGGGTTCGGGCGCCAGATTTCGGCAGCCCGAAATTTCCAGCAGGAAGCCGGTCCAGGCCACCACCATGGCCGAGGAGCTTGAGGTCCCGGCGTTGATGGGGATTTCGCCGCGCATCACAATTTCCCAGCCCTGCCGGAAACGACAGCCAAGCCTGAGCAGAATGTTGACCGCGCTTCGCAGATAATCCCGCGGTTTTAGGTAGGGGAGTTCGGCTGCGGGAATCAGGCTGTCTTCCTCGCCGGTATCCGGAAGATGAATCCTGAAGGCCCGACCGCCAGCCGGCTGGCCTTCAACATAGAATCTAAGACTGATGGCTGAGGCGATTACCTCCAGATTCAGATAATCCTGATGTTCGCCGAACAGGCAGATTCTGCCGGGCGAGGAAACCCGAAGGCCGGCTGGAGTCTGGTTCATCTCTTACGATAACTTCCGCAAAAAATCAGGCTTAAAATCTAACTCAACGGCCGCTTCCTGTCAATTCAGCTTCTGTCCGGGAAACCGGGCCGGTTGATTTATTCCTCGAAATTTTTTATAAAGAGTCTTCTGTTGAGTTAAGAAAGGCGAGAGATGAAAATTATTTTCCTGGGAACCGGAGGAGCGGTTCCCACACCCTCCCGGGACAATACCAGCTTTCTTCTGGAAACCGCCGGAGAGCTGTGGCTGGTCGACTGTCCCGGGTCCCTTACTAAGAAAATCATTAGAGCCGGCCGGAAGCCGCAGGAAATTTCTGCCATCTTCATCAGCCACATCCATGCCGACCATGTTTTCGGCCTGCCGGCTTTTGTTCATAGCTTGATGCTGGAAGAAAAAACCGTCCGGCTTTTCGGTTCGGCCGAGACGATTGACTTCTGTCTGCAGCTCCTGGACCTTTTTCGCCTGAGAAAAGAAAAGATTTCTTATCGAGTGGAGCCGATGGTCTTGGCCCCGGGGCTGAGGACCGAACTGTCTCCCGGGCTGGCCGTAACCGGCTGGCCGGTGCCTCATCATTCTTCCTCTCTGGCTTTTCTCTTCGAAATCGGCCCGGCGCAGGTCGTCTACTCAGGCGACACTCCGATTCATGAACCGCTGTTCCGGCTGTCCGCCCGGGCGGACTGCTTGATTCATGACTGCAGCACTCCTTCCCGTTATCTCGACCGGTTGCCTTTCCTGCGGACGATGCACAGCAATTCTCTGGAGCTGGGGCAGGCTGCCGGGATGGCCGACCTCAGGCTGCTGGTTCCCTGTCATTTTTTCAGCGACCTGGATTTTTCGCCCTCAGAGATAGAAACCGAAATCAGGAAAAATTACGTCGGCCGGCTGTATATTCCGGAAGATTTTTCCAGCCTGGAGCTTGAGCCATGAAGCCTGAAAATTATAAAAAGGCTACAATAATAGAGGATGAATCGGGCCGGGTTCGCGGAGCGGCAATTATCCTGAATGACCCAGAGTCCACCGGCCACAACCCGGGGCCATGTCCGTCCTCCTCAGGCAAGGATTTGACGAGCGGCCAACAGGTCCTGTGGCTGGCCACGGGGAGTCGCTCGTTGGGGGAGCCGAGGGGGCATGACCCCTCGGTCATAGGGCGGTGGTTTCATGCCCCGCCCGAGAAAGGGAGGCAAGGAGCGAAGCGATCGTTGCAAGGGTGGAGAGAGAAACGGATTCCCCTCTAAATTGCCTGGAGGTTAAGTCACCAGATGCGGAGCCTGAAAAGAATAATCTTACTGACTCTGTCAGGCAGCCTGATGCTCTCTGGCTGCCTGAAACAAGGAGGAACCATGGCCGACCTAATCCTGCTCAACGGACGTATCTGGACTGGAACAGAAGTCAGACCCGAAGTTGAGGCCCTGGCCGTAGTCCAGAATAGAATCCTGAAAACCGGCAGCAATAAAGAAATCAAAAAACTGGCCGGGCCCGGAACCCGGGTCCTCGACCTCAAAGGCCGACTGGTGTTGCCCGGATTCATCGATGCCCACACCCATTTCTTGAATGGTGGCCTGGCTCTGCGCTCGGTTCAGTTAAGGGACTGCCGCAGCCGGGAGGAATTCGTCGGCCGGATTGAGGCCAAAGCCCGAGAGCTTCCAGCCGGTTCCTGGATTCTCAACGGCGACTGGGACGACCAGCAGTTCTCTCCGCCTGTTCTTCCGACCAGAGACTGGATTGATGCCGTTACTCCCGACCATCCGGTGTGTGTCAACCGTTTTGACGGCCACATGGTGCTGGTCAATTCCCTGGCCCTGAAACTGGCCGGGATTAGCAGAAACACCGTCTCCCCGCCGGGCGGAGAAATCGTCCGGGACCCGAAGACCGGCGAGCCGACCGGGATTCTCAAGGATGCGGCCTCAGACCTGGTATATGCGGTCATACCGCCGCCTTCTTTTGAAGAGAAAAAGGATGCGGTGAGAATCGCTCTTAAAGAAGCTGCGGCCAACGGGGTCACTTCGGTTCATGACATGTCCGATGCAGCCAGCTTTGAGGTCTACCAGGAACTTCTGGCGGCGGGGGAGCTAACAGCCAGGCTGTATGTTTATATTCAGATCCCGGAAATTGAGAGCTTTGTCCGGCTGAAAATAAAATCGGGCTTCGGACATCCATTCCTGCGGCTGGCCGGGCTGAAGGGTTTTGTCGACGGTTCCCTGGGTTCCGCCACCGCCCTATTTTTCGAACCTTATTCCGACAATCCTCAAGCCTACGGGCTGCTGGCCTCGCACATGTTTCCGGAAGGAATCATGGAACAGAGGCTGCGACAGGCCGACCGGGCCGGGCTTCAGGTGGCCATCCATGCTATAGGCGACCGGGCCAACGCCATTCTGCTCGACCTGATGGAAAAGATATGCGCCGAAAACGGGCCCCGCGATCGGCGCTGGCGAATCGAGCACTGTCAGCATCTGAGAAGAGCTGACATTGAACGTTACGGGCAGCTGGGTCTGGTGGCCTCGGTCCAGCCTTACCACGCCATCGACGACGGCTGCTGGGCGGAAAACAAAATCGGACCGGAAAGAATCCGAACCACTTACGCCTTCAAATCTCTTCAGCAGGCGGGCGCGGTTCTGGTATTTGGCTCCGACTGGACTGTGGCCCCGCTCAACCCGCTTACCGGAATTTACGCCGCCGTCACCCGGAGGACTCTTGACGGCCGGAACCCTGAAGGCTGGATTCCGGAAGAAAAGGTCACTCTGGAAGAGGCCATCAGGTCATACACGGTCAGGGCGGCTTACGCCGAGTTTTCAGAAAAGGAAAAAGGGTCGCTGGAACCGGGCAAACTGGCCGACCTGGCGGTTATTGACCGGGACCTGTTACGTCTCCGGCCGGAGGAGATCATCCAGGCCCGGGTGGTGCTGACCATGGTAGACGGACGGGTAATCTATTCCAGCCCTGATATTCAGTTTGATGAAAAGCACAAATAACCTGGTTGAGAAATTAGAAACCATTCTGGCCACCCTGCCGGAAGAGCGAAGGCACCTTATTCTTTTTCTGCATCGGGTTCAACAGGAAATCGGTTATGTGCCGGAGGAGGCCCTCAGCCGGGCGGCCGATTATTTTTCCGTTTCTCCGGCTGAGGTCTACGGCCTGGTCACATTTTATTCCGCTTTCAGGTTAAAGCCCGGCTGCCGGCACCAGGTGACTGTCTGTCAGGGAACAGCCTGCCACGTCCGGGGAGCGCCGGAGCTGACGGCCGAGTTCTCACGTCTCCTGGGGGTCAGGCCGGGCCAGGATGACCCGGAGAGAGATGTGGCTTTGAGGACGGTCAATTGTCTTGGTTGCTGCGCCTTAGCTCCGGTGGTGGTGGTTGACGGTGAGTATCAGGGCCAAGTCCAGACTGACCGGGTGCCGGAAATAGTGAAAAAATTAATCGGGAATAAATAATGAACCGGGCGAGAATCAGGACAGTCGGGGAGTTGCGGTCGCTGCGGGCCGACCTTCAGGCGGTGCCGAAACCGGAGCGGCTGGTCAGCGTCTCGACTGCCAGCTGCGGCCGGGCCTCGGGAGCGCTGGCGGTGGCCGAGGCTCTGGCCGGAGAAATACGCAGACGCGGCCTCGAAAAATCGGTTGAACTTAGACTCACCGGTTGTCACGGCCTGTGTCAGCTTGAACCCGACCTGGTTATCTTTCCCGGGAAAATTTTCTATCCCAATTTGAGTCCGGAAAAAGTTCCGCTGCTGGTGGAGGAAACTCTTATTCACGGCAGGATGGTTCCGGAGCTGGCCTTCAGGGAGAGTGCCGGCCGCAAGGTTCTGCCGACACTCAACGATTTGCCTTTTCTTAAAAAACAGCTGCGCTGGTTGCTCGACCGGCACCTGACTCTTGACCCGGACAGTCTGGAAAGTTACCTGGAACACGGCGGCTTCCTGGCCCTGGAAAAAGTTCTGTCCGGCCCCTCCCCGGAGGAGGTCATCAACCTGGTTCTGTCCTCAGGATTGCGGGGAAGGGGCGGAGCCGGTTTTCCCACCGGTCTAAAATGGCGACTGGCCCGGGAAGCGAGGTCGGAGGAAAAATATCTTATCTGCAACGGAGACGAGGGGGACCCGGGAGCTTATATGGACCGGGGACTTCTGGAAAGCAATCCCTTCAGCATTATAGAAGGAATGATAATTGGAGGCTATGCGGTCGGAGCGGCCCGCGGTTTTATTTACATCCGGCAGGAATATCCGCTGGCCATCGAGCGGGTGAAGGCCTCGCTGGAGAAAACCAGAGCTGTCGGGCTTCTGGGAGATAATATACTGGGCAGCGGTTTTTCGTTTGACCTGGAACTGGTAAGAGGGGCCGGGGCTTTTGTGTCCGGAGAAGAAACGGCTCTAATCGCCTCGATAGAAGGCCGCCGGGCTTTTCCCCGGCAGAGGCCGCCTTTCCCGGTGGTCAGGGGGCTGTGGGGGCGGCCGACGGTCATCAACAACGTGGAAACCTGGGTCAATGTGCCGCTGATAATTCAGAAAGGGTCGGGCTGGTTTTCCGGAGTCGGAACTGCCGGCAGCAAGGGCACCAAAATTTTTTCGCTGGTGGGTAAAGTCCGTTCGACCGGCCTGGTTGAAGTCCCGTTTGGTCTGACACTGGGAGAAATGATAGAAGAAGTCGGCGGCGGCCCGGAGCCCGGGCAGAAGATCAAAGCCGTCCAGACCGGCGGACCTTCTGGAGGTTGTCTTCCAGCCTCACTATTCAACCTGCCGCTGGACTATGAAAGCCTGCAGGCGGCCGGTTCTATTATGGGCTCGGGAGGAATGATCGTCATAGACGAAGCCACCTGCCTGGTCGACCTGGTCCTCTATTTTCTGCGTTTTGCCCGGGATGAATCCTGCGGTCAGTGCGCTCCCTGCCGGCTGGGAACAGCCCGTCTGGTCAGGATACTGGAAAAAATAACCGGAGGCCAGGGAAACCCCGAAGACCTGGACCGGCTGGAAAAAGTCAGCCGGACCATGCAGGAAGCTTCCCTGTGCGGCCTCGGCCGGACGGCGGCCAATCCGGCTCTGAGCGTCCTGCGTTATTTCAGGGCCGAGCTGGAAAAACATGTGCTTGACCGGGAATGCCCGGCCGGTGTCTGCCGGGGACTTGTTTCTTACAGAATAGATAAGGACCGTTGCACCGCCTGCCTGCTGTGTCTGGAATCCTGTCCGGCGGAAGCGATAGCCGTGGCTGAGGACGGTTACCCGCGTATAGACCAGAATTTGTGCACCAGGTGCGGGGCCTGTCTGGCGGCCTGTCCGCCCGGGATTTCGGCCCTCAAAAAATTAAACAGGAAAGAAGCGGAGAGTGTGGAAAAATCGGGAGAGAAGTGAGATGCCCGGGCCGGCCATCAAACTGACAATTGACCGGAAAACGGTTGAAGCCCGTCCCGGGATGACCGTGCTGGAATGCGCCCGGAGCCATGGGCTTTTTATTCCCTCTCTTTGCGACCTGGAGGGGCTGCCGGCCTTTGCCGGTTGCCGGCTATGCCTGGTGGAAATAGCCGGCCGCCCCCATCGCTCTCCGGCCTGCCAGACCCTGGTGGAAGATGGCATGGAAATCATCACCAGCTCCCCGCAGCTTGAGGCTCTTCGCCTGGCCATCCTGGAACTGATTCTCAGCGAACATCCTTATTTTTGTCTTCTGTGCCGGGAAAAACCGGACTGCGACCGGCTCAAGACCACCATGGCCAAAGCTCTGGAACCCGGGGGCTGCGTTTTCTGTCCCAAGGACGGGGCCTGCCAGCTGCAACGGGTGGTTGAATACCTGAAACTCAAACAGGTGACTTTCGACTTTGAGGACCGGGGACGTCCGCTCTGGCAGTCAGACCCTTTCATTTTTCATAACCCCAATCTCTGTCTTCTGTGCGGTCGTTGTGTGCGGGTTTGCTCAGAGCTCAGGGGCGAAAACGTCCTCAGTTTCATCGGGCGCGGCCCGGAGACGGCTGTCGGCACTTTTCTGAATAGGAGTCTGCTGGAATCGGGCTGCAGTTTTTGCGGCGCCTGCCTGGATGTCTGCCCGGTGGCGGCCTTCAATGAAAGAGGAATAACTGCCGCCCGGGGGCGCAAAACATATGAAAGTTCATTCATATGTCCGCTGTGCGCTTCGGGCTGCGAGCTAAAGGCTGAGTATCTGGAGGATGGGCAGTTGCGAAGAATTATTCCCGGAAACGGCTGCGGCCCGACTCTGGCTGCGGCCTGCGCCCGGGGCCGGTTCGGACTCAAGGAAATAGTCGACCGGACGCGGACGGAATCATTCCCGGCCGTAAAGCGTGACAGCCGGCAGCTGCCGGTCACCCGGGAGGAAGCCCTGGCGGCTGCGGCCGGATCATTAACAAAATACAGGCCGGAAGAAATCGCTCTGGTATCTGGCGGCCCTGTTCCGGCTGACGGGTTGCTGGCTTTTTGCCAGTTCGGCCGCAGGCTGGGGACGGACAACCTTTATTATTTTTACCCCGAAGATTTCCAGGGAAAAGTGGCTGCTTTCAAGAATCAGCGGGGAATAGAATTCCCGCCAAAGATTGATTTTAAGGAACTGTCTCGATACCGGACCTTCTTCCTGGCGGATGTTGACCTCAATTCCGAAGCCCTGGCCTTCTGGCTGGAACTCAGGAAAGAACTGAGGCGGGGAGCCCGGCTGCTGGTGCTGGACTCTGGCCTGAATCGCTCCGGTCAGACGGCCGAGGTCTGCCTGAGATGTCTTCCCGGAAGAGAAACCGAAGCCCTGCTGGCCCTGCTAAAAGAGGTCAGCCTGAGATCATCCCGGCTGAGTTTCTTCCCCGGTTATCACCGGCTCCTGGATGAGCTTAACCTGTGGCCGGAAGAAAAGCTGTTAGCGGTCTGCGGGCTTAGGGCGGGAGAACTGGAGCGGGCGGCGGGGATTCTGCTGTCTTCCTCGCCGGCGCTTTTCCTCTTCGGGCAGAGGTTTCTCCGGCAGCCCCGGTGGACCGAAAACCTGGTTGCCCTGTGGAATCTCGGCCTGAGGCTGGAGGCCGATTTGTTGCCGGTGACCGGACGGGCCAACGAGCTTCTGGTTCCCGGGCTCTGCAGCCGCTTCGGTCTGCGTAAGCTGACGGACCTGGAACCGCTGGAAGAGGAAATCAAGGTCGGCCGAATAAAAGGGCTGTATGTGTTGGGTCACCTGCCGCTCATAAAGCAGCCTGAGTTGTTAATTGTTCAGAATCCTTTTATGACCGGGCTGGCTGAAAAGGCCGATATTTTTATTCCCGGTGCCACCTGCCTGGAAAACGACGGATTGTTGGTTGACCTGACCGGCCGGATTAAAAAAGCCGGCCGGGAATCCAACCTGACCGGAAACAGAAAAAAACCGACCGATAGGGAGATAATTTCCAGGCTGGCTGCGGCCCTCGGCAAGAATCTGGAGATAGAAGATTTGGCCTCGGTTCTGGAATCTATCCCTGGCGGAGAACCGACCGGAAACCGGTGCGGCCCGACTGATTATCTCCCGCTGGGTCCTGATTTTTCGTTGTCTGACAACCCTCTCCGGCCTGCCGTCGGCTCTTCTCAGGGAGAGCTTGAAGTTATCGTTGGAGAGAATCTTGACCAATACGCCGGTCTGGTCATGGCCGGGTTGAGCCCCGGATTCCGGGCCATCAGGAATCCGGACTGGCTGTGGCTTAATCCCCGGGACGGCATTTTGAGGGGATGGCAGGATGGTCAAAAAGTTGTCCTGGAAACCCCTTCCGGAAATCTGAGCCTGGAAATCAAATTTAACTCCGGACTCAGGCCCGGTTCGGCATATATCAATCCGGTGCTCGATGATTCCCTGAAGCTTGAGTTTTTCAGGCGGGGGATAATAAAAGGAAAGGTCAGAATCAAATCATGAACAGAGTGGTTCTGGCAGAAAGACTGGTGCCCAACCTTTACCGGCTGGTGCTGGAGGCTCCTGAGGTGGCCGCTTCCGCCCGGGCCGGGCAGTTTGTGATGGTCATTCCCGACGATAAGGGAGAAAGAATTCCGGTCAACCTGGCCGACTGGGACCGCCGGCGGGGAACGGTTGACCTGGTTTTTCTGAACCTCGGCCTGAGCACCAGGAAGCTGGCCGGTTTGAAGCCGGGACAGGCGGTGGCAGGTCTGGCCGGGCCTCTCGGACGGGCTCCGGAAATTCCGGATTCGGGCGCGGTCTTGCTGGTCGGCGGCTGTTATGGAATCGGAGGTCTCCATCCTCTGGCCAGGGAACTGAAACAGGCCGGCCGCAAAGTAATTTTTCTGGCCGAAGCTCGCGACCCGGCATATATATACTGGGAAGAAAAAATAAGGAAATATGCCGACAATTTTATAACCCTGTTCCGGACAGATTGTTTGAGCTCGGGCCAGGAACTAAGAGGGCGACTGGATTCGGTTCTCAAAAGCCACCCTGATATTTCTCTGTTGATGGTCATGGGGTGCAGTTATCTGCTGTTTAAGATGTCTGAAGCTGCGGCCGGGCCAGGACTTAAGACCCTGGTCAGCCTGAACCCGATCATGGTGGACGGCACCGGAATGTGCGGAGCCTGCCGGGTTTCGGTGGACGGCCGCACTTATTTTGCCTGTGTTGACGGTCCCTGGTTTGAGTCCCGGGGGCTCGACTGGCAGGAATACTTCAACCGTCGGAGGGCCTTCCTGTCACAGGAAGAGCAGGCTCTGGTCAGACTTGACCGGGAATTCTGGAAAGGGACGGAGTGAGCCGGCATGAACAGACCTGACAGGCTGGAACCGGGACAGGCGGAAAGACTCCGGGCCGAGAGGGACCGGGACTGGAGAAAAGCCCTGCGCCGGGACATATCCGTCCAGAAAAGGATGGCCATCGACCGTCAGCCGATGCCGGAGCAGGAGCCCTGGGTCAGGATCAAGAATTTTAAGGAAGTCAACCTCGGCTACACCTTTGACCTGGCCCGGGCCGAAGCCCGCAGATGTCTGGACTGCGGACAGCCGGGCTGTGTCGCCGGCTGCCCGGTGGCCATAGACATTCCGACTTTTATTAAATACATAGAGGCAGGGGAGCCGGAAAAGGCCCTGGAAACAATCCGCCGGACCAACGGCCTGCCGGCCATCTGCGGCCGGGTATGTCCGCAGGAAGTCCAGTGCGAGAAAGAATGCAATCTGGCTCGGGCCGGCAGGGAGCCGGTGGCCATTGGCCACCTGGAAAGGTTTGTGGCTGATTATATCTGCCTCAGAGAAGGAACGGGGACAGCTTTTCATGCTGGCCCCGGGGCTCCACCGAGGCCGGAAAAGATCGCTGTGGTCGGCTCCGGTCCGGGCGGGCTGACGGCCGCGGCCGATCTGGCCCGGCTGGGCTACCGGGTAACGGTTTTTGAGGCGCTTCATCTTCCGGGCGGGGTCCTGGCCTACGGCATACCGGAATTCCGTCTGCCCCGGGAAATTCTGGAATCGGAAATCAACTTCATAAAAACCCTGGGAGTCGAAGTCAGGACCAATTTTATCGTTGGCCGAACGGCCAGCCTGGATGACCTGCGCCGGGAAGGTTATGCCGCCTTTTTCCTGGCAACGGGAGCCGGACTGCCGTCTTTCATGAATATACCCGGTGAAAATCTGCTCGGAGTCTATTCGGCCAATGAGTACCTGACCCGGGTCAACCTGATGAAGGGCTTCCGCTTCCCGGAGTTTGACACCCCGGTGCCCGGGGCCCGAAAAGCGGCCGTCATCGGCGGCGGCAACGTGGCCATGGACGCAGTGAGAACCGCCCTCAGGCTGGGAGCCGGCCAGGCGACCATTTATTACCGGCGGTCGAGAGCCGAGATGCCGGCCAGGACGGAAGAGGTCAAGCATGCCGGGGAGGAGGGAATCGTCTTCAATTTCCTGACAGTCCCGGTCCGGTTTCTCGGAAACGAGCGGGGCGAGTTGCGGGGAATGGTCCTGCAGAGGCTGGCTCTGGGGGAACCGGACTCCTCAGGACGGCCGCGACCGGTTCCGATTCCGGGTTCGGAATTCGAAGTCGAAGTCGACCTGGCGGTGGTGGCGATCGGGCAGAGCCCCAACCCGCTTCTCATCCGGCAGCTTCCGGACCTGAAACTCGGCCGCTGGGGCAACGTTGAGGTCAATTTCCAGACGATGGCCACCAGCCTGCCCGGGATCTATGCCGGGGGAGATGTCGTTCGCGGCGGAGCCACAGTCATTCTGGCTATGGGAGACGGCCGTCGGGCTGCCCGGGCGATCGATGAATTTCTGAGAACAGGGTGACCTCCAGCCCGGATTATGGTCTCGCTCTTTTAAGCTGACGGCCGCAGCCGGAGTTAAGATTCGGCTGAAATAAATTTTTTAACCAATTATACAGTCGGGGCACCGGTTGAAGTAAAATAAAGCCCGCAGGCCACGGTGGAGCAAACCGCGGGCTTGAAATTAGAAGGAAGCTGAAAGATGAAACAGGAAGAACTTTTTCTACCAGAAGCCGGGCACATCGGAACCGACGAATCGGGCAAGGGCGATTTTTTCGGCCCGCTGGTGGTGGCTGGATTCTTTCTGCCGGAAGGGCAGGAAGAGGTTTTGCGGGAGCTGGGGGTCAGGGACTCCAAGAAACTGTCAGACGGCCGGGTGCTGGAAATTGCCCGCAGCCTCAGGCAGGGTTACAAGAGCTCGGTGGTGGCCATAGGCCCCGAGCGCTACAATGCTCTTTACAGGAATCTGCGCAACCTGAACCGGCTGCTGGCCTGGGGTCATGCCCGGGTAATAGAAAACCTCCTGGCTGAAGTCAACTGCGCCCTGGCCATAACCGACCAGTTCGGCGACCAGCGGTTCGTCCGTGAGGCTCTTCTGAAGAAAGGAAAGAACATCAACCTTATCCAGAAGACCAAAGCCGAGGACGACCTGGCGGTGGCGGCCGCTTCCATCCTGGCCCGGGCCCATTTCCTTTATAAATTAAAAGACCTGTCGGAAGAGTTCGGGCTGGAGCTGCCGAAGGGGGCTTCGCCCCTGGTGGAAGAAGCCGGGCTGAAGCTGGTGAAAAAATACGGCCCGGAAATCCTGGAAAAAGTGGCCAAGATTCATTTCAAGACCACTGAAAAAATTCTAAGAATTGCCGGGACCTGATTCCGGTCCGGGCCGGCCGGCTGAAAGCTGCCCCGGAATCAGGAGCCGGAGTCCTGAGCGATTGAAATTATTTTCGGATTAAATTGTCAGGCGGCAGCCTTTGTTTCTTATACGGTTCCGGCTCAAGCCGGAGACATTTTTGCCCAGAAGCGGCGGTTTTTTAATGTTTTTTTCAGCCCTGAGCAATCATTACCTTCAAACCCTTTCCGGCCCGCTTCGGGAAAATTACGCCGGCGGCCGGGCTGTGGTATACTTTGAAAAAACGGAGCGGACGAATGATTCAAACCGACAGGGTTCAGGCAACCGAAAGGCTTTATTTCCAGGATGCTTACCTGCAGGAATTTTCGGCCCGGGTGACCGGGCGCGAATTAAGAGAAGGCTGCCCGGTCGTAATCCTGGACAGGACGGCTTTCTATCCCGAATCCGGAGGTCAGCCTCATGACCTGGGCTGGCTTAATGAAGTTCGGGTAATAAGGGTGGAAGAGGAAAACGAACTCATCCTTCATTTCCTGGAAAAGGAGCTGGCCGAAGATGAAGTCCGGGGCCGGATTGACTGGCCGAGGCGTTTTGACCACATGCAACAGCATACCGGCCAGCATATTCTGTCGCAGGCTTTTTACGAAGTGCTCAGGGGGGAGACCCTGTCGTTCCACCTGGGGCAGGAAGAGTCGACGGTGGAGATAGGAATTCCTGGCCTCAAGGACGAAAGCCTGCAGCGGGTGGAAGAGCTGGCCAACAGGGTTGTCTTCTCAGACCTGGAAATTAAGACCTATTTTCTGCCCGAGGAAGAGCTGAAAACCATTCCGCTCCGCAAACCTCCGAAAAAGGCCGGTCTGGTCAGGGTGGTTGAAGTCGCCGGGTTTGATTATTCGGCCTGCGGGGGAACCCACTGCCGCCGCACCGGGGAAGTCGGTCTGATCAAGGTCCTGAAGCAGGAGAAAATCAGGGGCAACCTGCGGTTTTCTTTCGTCTGCGGTTTCCGGGCCTGGCGTGAATTTGAAATCTGCCGGCGTTCTCTCCAGTCGGCCGCCGTCCTGTTTTCGGCTGAAGAATCCGAAGTGGCCGCCTGCGCCGAAAAGAATCTGGCGGAATTAAAGAACCTCAAGAAAAAGCAGAAGAAGCTGGAAGAAAGGCTATCCTTTTTCGAAGCCCGGGAGATGCTGGCTCAGGGATCGGCCGGAATAATTGCCGGTTTATTTCCAGACAAATCTCCGGAAGAGGTCAAATTTCTGGCTCTCAATCTGGTGCGACAGGCTGAGGTTCTGGCCGTGCTGGCCGCTTACCGGAACGAGCATTTTCATCTGGTAGTGGCGGCCGGCGGAAACCTTAAAATTGACCTGCGGGAAGTCATTCCGGTTCTGCAGGCGGAAATGCAGTTGAAAGGTGGAGGCAGCCCGACACTGATTGAGCTGGTCAGCCCGGAAAAAGCAAAAGCCGAAGCCGCGCTGAAATTAACCGTGGAATTTCTTAAGAAAAAAACCGGAACTGTCTGACCTCACTCGTATCTGAGACAGACTATCGGGTCCATCCGGGCCGCTTTCTGAGCCGGGAAAATACCGAAAAATAATCCCACGGCCATCGATACCGAAAGACCCAGCAAGACGGACCACCAGGTGACGGCGGCCGGCAACGGGGTGGCCGCGCCGATAATCAGAGCGATGCCGAAGCCGACCAGAATTCCGATCATTCCGCCCAGACCGGTCAGGACAACTGATTCCAGCAGGAACTGCTGGACGATATCGCCCGCCCGGGCCCCGATGGCTTTCCTGATGCCGATTTCTCTGGTCCTTTCCTTAACGGCCACCAGCATGATATTCATCACTCCGATGCCGCCGACCAGCAGGCCGATGGAGGAAATGACTATCATCACAATAAAAGCCGCTCCGGTGATCTGGTTGTAGAGCGACAGCAGCGTCTCCTGGGTATAGATGGAAAAATCATTGGCTTTGTCGGGCGGAACCTTTCTCCTGACCCGCAGGATATTGGTTACCTGTTCCATGGTTTCTTCGACCCGGGACGGGTCTCTGGGGGTCAGGGTTAATTGCAGGGAGCTCATATCATAGGGAAAATATTTCATCAGGCTGGTATAGGGAATTAAAACGATATTATCCTGGCTCTGACCGAACATCTGGCCCCGTTTGCTGAGCACCCCGATGACCGTGAAACTCTCTCCGCCGATCCTTATTTCTTTGCCGACCGGTCGTGAATGGGGGAAGAGGGCTTCGGCCACTTCCGAGCCCAGGAGGCAGACCCGGGCTTTATGCCTTATTTCGGCCTCGGTAAAACCGCGGCCTTCACTGGGCAGATAGATGGCGTAGACTTTGAAAAAGTTGTCGTCGGTGCCAAAGATTATGGCGTTTTCACTCTTCAGGTTCTGATATTTCACTTCGGGCAATTTCAGTAAATCCGGCGAGAGCTGGATGGTTAAAGCCCCGACCAGAGGGGCTTCATTCCGGACAGCTTCGGCATCCTCTATGGTCAGGTTTTTTCTCTGTCTTTCTTCTTCAGACAGATTTCCCATTCTGACCGGCTCATATTTTTGAATCATGACCAGGCTGCTGCCGACTCTTTCTATCTCGCTGGCGATACTCTTGTTCAGACCCTGAATAACCGAAACCATGGCGATGACCGTCATGACTCCGATGACGATTCCCAGGGTGGTCAGGAAGGAACGCATCTTGTGAGCCCGGATAGACTCCAGAGCCATACCGAGGATTTCCTGCAGAAGTCCGGTTCTGGCTTTCATTGTTCCGACCTCAGGGCTTCTACCGGGTTGAGTCTGGCCGCCCGGTTGGCAGGGTAGATTCCGAAGAACAGGCCGACCATGGTCGACATCATGATGGCCACTATGATCGACACCGGGTCCACCCTGGAGGGCAGGGAAGTGGCCGCGGTGACAACGGTGGCAATCAGGTAGCCAAGCAGAATGCCGATTATTCCGCCCGCTCCGGAAATGATGGCTGATTCTATCAGAAATTGAACCAGGACATCACGGCGCCTGGCTCCAACGGCCATCCTGACGCCGATTTCCTTGGTTCGCTCGGTCACCGAAACCAGCATGATATTCATGATGACAATGCCGCCGACCAGCAGGGCTATGGCCGAAATGGCAATCATGGCAAAATAGATTCCGGAAGTGGCGGACTTGTAAAACTGGATAAAAGTGTCAGAGGTGACAAAAGCGAAGTCGTCAGGCTGGTTGTAGGTTCTTTTGCGGACCGAACGCAGGATGGTGCGAACCTCTTCCATAGCTCTGGTCAGGCCTTCCTGAGAGGCGGTGTGGATATTGATTGATATTGTCTGCCGGCTGCCATAGATCTTCAGAAAGGTGGAAATCGGAATCCAGGCGTAATTGTCCTGACTGAAGCCCAGCAGCTTGCCCTTCTTTTTTCCCAGGCCGATGATTTCAAAATTCTGGTTGCCGATTTTAACCCAGCGGCCGAGGGGATCCAGTCCGGGAAAAAGGTTGTCGGCCACGTCGGCTCCGATTATGCAAACATAGCGCGATCGGTCTTCATCATCCTGGGTGAGATAGCGGCCGCGTTCCAGTTCCAGGACGGAACCGATCAGATGGTCAACGGCCGTCACTCCCCGGATGGAAACATCCTTTATCGACCGGCTGCCGAATTTTACCGTCCGGCTGGTGTTGACCGAAGCCCCGACCAGGTCGCAGGACCGGCATAACCGGCGCAGGGTTAGCATGTCTTCCAGGGTCAGGTCCTTGCGCTTCATCTGTTCCTGGTAATCCTTGATGGTGGTAATGAACGGCGAAAATTTAGAAACGGAAAAATCGTTGGCTCCGTAAAACGACATCTTGGTATAAACATAATTGTTCAGTCCCTGAATGACCGAAACCACGGCGATGATGGTCAGCACTCCGATGATCACGCCCAGCAGGGTCAGAAAGGTTCGCAGTTTATTGTGCCGGAGCGAATCGAAGGCCATGTCCAGCGACTCGCGGAGATAAAGGCTGGTTCTTTTCATGTCTGTCTGCCAGTAAGTTTACTATATTTTATACGAAAGAATAAGGGGCGGGTTCATCCGTTAGAGAATCGGCCTGAAACCAGGAGATCTCAAACAGCAACAAATTTAGAATAATGGTCAGACCGGCGAGACCGAATTCAGGCTCTGGTCTTGAAGCCCGGCCCTTGACTGTCCGTCCGGTCCGGTCAATAATTAGAAATCAGAAAAATAAAAGGAGAGCCAGATGTGTCAGCTTGACTTAAAAGCTGAAGGCCAGAGAGTCCCCTGTCTTTATTTTGATGAGCCGGGCGAAATTAACACTGAAGCTACTCTGAAAAGAGCGGCCATCAGGGCCGGAGAACTCAACGTCAGGCAGGTGGTGGTGGCCTCGGCTTCGGGACAAACCGCTCTTAAAGCGGCCGAAATTTTTCGCGACTGTCGGCTGGTGGCGGTTACCCATTCAACCGGATTTGGCCGGCCGGATTTCCAGGAGATGCCAGAAGATGTTCGCCGTCAGCTGGAACAAAAGGGAGTAAAAGTCCTGACCTGCCAGCACGCTTTTGGCGGCGTAAACCGGGCGGTAAGGAAAAGGCTGGGCACCTATGAGCTGGATGAAATCATCGCCTATACCCTGAGGATTTTCGGTGAAGGAATGAAGGTGGCCATTGAGGTCAGCCTGATGGCCGCCGACGCCGGGCTGATTCAAACCGGGCTTCCCTGCGTGGCGATAGGGGGCACGGAAAAAGGCGTTGATACCGCCATCCTGCTGAAGCCGGCCAACGCCCAGAATTTTTTCGACCTGAGGGTGATGGAAATCCTGGCCAGGCCAGGCTTCTACCATTATGAAGGGCTGAAGCAGTAGGCGGGTTGGAAGGCCTGAAAGTCAGGTCCTGTCCGGATTTCTCCGGCCGGACCGGTCTTTGAAAACTTGACACTCTTAACCGGTCGGCGTTTCTGATACAATACTGGAAGAAAATTTGGTCTGGAGAATAGCCATTTTAAGACTTAACAAATTTCTGGCTCAAGCAGGAGTAGCCTCGCGCCGGGAAGCCGACCGCCTGATTCAGGATGGAAGGGTGAAAATCAACGGCCGGGTGGTGACCGAACTCGGGGTTAAGATAGACGAGTTCCGCGACCGGATTGAGGTCGACCATCATCCGGTCAAATTGCCGTCGGAACAGATTTATCTTCTTCTCAACAAGCCGGCAGGTTACATAGTTACGCTTGATGACCCGCAGGGGCGGAAAACGGTAATGGATCTGCTGCCGCGGCTCCCGGTTCGGGTTTTTCCCGTCGGCCGTCTGGACGCCGAAACCGAAGGTCTGTTGCTTTTTACCAACGACGGAGAACTGGCCCACCGCTTGATCCATCCGCGCTACGAAATAAAGAAACTCTATGAAGTCAGGGTCAAAGGCTTTGTTGAAGATAAAGACCTGGACCGGTTGCAAAAGGGTGTGTTCATAGACGGCCGTAAATCGGCTCCGGCCCGGGCCAGGATTATCTACCGCAACCGGGAAAAATCGCTGATCAGCCTGGAAATCCACGAAGGCCGAAAACATGAAGTTCGCAAAATGCTGTCTGCTCTGGGTTTTGAAGTTAAGAAGCTGAGGCGGGTGTCCTTTGCCGGCATTACGGTCAAAGGTTTGCGACGCGGCTTCTGGCGCCGACTCAAGCCGGAAGAGGTAGCCCGATTGAGAAAAATGACCGGACTTGCGGATTAAATTGCCGGTCCTGTAATTGGTTTTTTAAGAACCGCAGATGACCTTTACCCTTCTGCCGGTTCTTTTTTCCCGGCTTCTCCCTCGGTTTCTTCCCATAATGATTTGTCTTCAAATACCTTCCAGACCATTCCCAGGGTCCAGAGGGCGCTGTCGCACCGGCTGTTGACCGTCTCCGGCTCATAACTCCCGTCCTCCAGCCTTTCTCCGGCCCGGAGGCCGGTCAGAATCTCCAGGCCTTCATCGACTGTCCTGATGGGATAGACATGAAACTTGCCCGCCGCTACCGCCTGAACCACTTCCTCCTTCAGCATCAGGTTGCTGACGTTCTGATGGGGGATTATCACTCCCTGGGTTCCGGTCAACCCCCGGGCTTTGCAAACCTGATAGAAGCCTTCAATTTTTTCGTTGATCCCGCCTATCGGCTGAATTTCTCCTTTCTGGTTAATGGAACCGGTGACCGCCAGGTCCTGTCTCAATGGCAGTTCGGACAGGCTCGACAGGATGGCATAGACTTCGGCGGCCGAAGCGCTGTCTCCGTCGATTCCGGAATAGGATTGTTCAAAGGCGATGCTGGCTGACAGGGCAAAGGGCTTATTTCGGGCATATTTTCCGCGCAGATAGCCGCTCAGGATCAACACCCCTTTGTTGTGGGTGCGGCCGCTGAGGTCGGCTTCGCGCTCAATGTTAATAATGCCCGCCTTTCCGGTCGAAGTTCTGGCGGTTATGCGGGTGGGCTTGCCGAAGGTCAGTTCTCCGGTGTCATAGACGGCCAGGCCGTTGACCTGGCCTACCGCCTGGCCTTCGATATCGATCAGAATCGTTCCTTCTTCAATCAGCTCCTGAATCTTTCTTTCTATCAGGTTGACTCGTTCGATTTTTTCCTCGATGGCTTTCCGGACGTCCGCCCTGGAAATTGTTTCTTTGCCCTGTCGTTTGGCCCAGTAATCGGCTTCTCTGATGACATCGGCGATCAGGTGGAAACGGGTCGACAGTTTCTTCTGCCGGCCGGCCTGTCTGACTCCGAATTCCACGATGGCGGCGATGCCTTCGCGGTCGACCGGTCGCAGACCGTCCTCGTCGCAGATCTTCTTGATGAAGCGGACATAATCGTTAATAGTCCTCTGGTTCTTTTCCATCTCGGCATCGAACTCGACCTTGACTTTGAAAATCTTTTTGAAATCCTCGTCGTAAAAATAGAGCAGATTGTAAAGATAATCGTCGCCGATTATGATCACCTTCACCCGGCACTTAATCGGCTCCGGCTTCAGTCGGGCGGTGGAAACGGCGAAGATGGAAATGGGATTTTGGATCTCGAAAGTCTGGTAACGCAGGGTCCGGAGCAGGGTCGGCCAGACTCCGGGTTCGGTCAGCACGTCCAGAGCGTTAAGCACCAGATAACCGCCGTTGGCTTTGAGAAAAGAACCGGCTTTGATTTTGGTGAAATCGGTCTGGGCCACGCCGAAACGGCTGTAGGAATACTCAATGGTGCCGAAAAGGTTGGGAAAGCTGGGCGAGATTTCCATCACCACCGGGGCTCCCCTGGTCTCCGAATTATCAACCAGCAGGTTAACCCGGTAAGCAAGGAAGGGGTCGAGGCCGACTTCTTTTTCCGGCTCCTCTTTGGGAACGGAGCGGAAAAGGTCCAGGTCGAGGGTCAGGTTTTTCTCAATTTCATCCAGGTATTGCTGAACAGCCGGAAGGGGGAGCTTCTCTCTCAGGTCATTCAGGCCTCCTTTGATCAGCGGAGTGCAGGCTTCAACCTCCAGGTTTTTCAGCAGGTTCTGGGTTTCCTCGTCGATTTCCTTGAGACCGGTGATCAGCTTTTCCAGTTGTTCGGTCAACTGTTCGTATTTTTTCCTGAGTTCGTCCAGCTGCTGCCTGGTCATTTTTTCTTCTCTGACCAGGGTTTCCAGCTTGTTGAAGGGAGTGGGTTGCCCTTCAACCACCGGTATCAGGTCGGGTCTGGTAAAAATGCCCATCGGCACCTGGATGACGGTAAAACCCTCGGCCGCCACCAGGTCGTCAAACTTCTGCATGATTTCTCTTTGCCGGCGCTGCTGGGCTTCCATGATGGCCTGCTTTTTTTCCTGAAAATACTGGCTCTTCAGCAGCTCGGGGATATTGGTCCTGAGCATGGCGATGAGTTTTTCCAGACCCTCGCTCAGCACCCGGCCCCGGCCGGCCGGCAGGCTCAACAGGACCGGTTCGTCCGGCTTGCTGAAATTATTGACGTAAAGCAGGTCGTCAGGAATATCTCCGGCTGCCCTGATTTTTTCCAGAAACTGCTTGATGGTGGTGGTGCGACCGGTGCCGACCATGCCGGTGATAAAAATGTTGTAGCCCCGGCTCTTGATTTCCAGGCCGGTTTTCAGGGATTCCAGAGCCCGGTCCTGTCCGATGATATCCTCGCAGGCCGGGCAGTCGGCGGTGGTGTCGTAGGCGATGGCTTCCGGCGGACAGCGCCAGAAAAGTTGCTCCGGCTTCAGTTCTAAAAAATTGCTGGCGGGTTTCATGTTGACTCCTGCTTCCTTTTTACCATTAACCGGGGTGGGAATTCAACCGCCGGGGTTGAAGGGGCTAAAGGTTGTTGCTGAAAAAACTAACAACTTCTGGTAAAATCTAAAAAAAATGCTTCAAGGGCGCAGGTCATGAATAGCGTTGAGATCGCCAGAGTGAATTGCAGACATGATAGAGAGGTTTTTATAAGATTTCCCTGGGAAATATACAGGAATGACCCTAACTGGGTGCCGCCGCTGCTGCTGGAAATCCGGGCCAAGCTCGACCCCCGGAAGAATCCCTTTTTCGAGCATGCCGAGATGGATTTGTTCCTGGCCAGGAAGGAAGGGATAGTGGTAGGCAGGATAGCGGCCATCATCGATCATCGCCATAACGAATATCACCGGGAAAAAGTGGTTTTCTTCGGGCTGTACGAAAGCCTGAACGACCCGGAGGTGGCCCGGGCGCTGCTGGACACGGTTTGCCGATGGGGCAAAGAAAGGGGGATGGAAATCCTGCGTGGCCCCATGAACCTGTCGATGAACGACGAATGTGCCTTCCTGCTGGAAGGCTTCGACCACCCGCCGGTCATCATGATGCCTTATAACCCACCTTATTATATTGAGCTGATGGAGAAATCGGAGCTGACCAAGGCCAAAGACCTGTATGCTTTCATCATGACCCGGGACCACGACACCATGGAGAAGGTCCGGGCGGTGATCGAAAAGGTCAGAAGCCTGACCTCTTTCAGCCTGCGCACGGTTAACATGAAAAAGATTTATGAGGAGACCAGGAAGGTCGCTTACATCTATAACCAGGCCTGGTCCAGAAACTGGGGTTTTGTCCCCTGGACCGAAAAGGAAATGGACTTCATGGCCATGCGGCTCAAGGAATTTGCCGACCCGGAGCTGGTCATTTTCGCCCTGCATGAGGGAAAAGAAGTCGGCTTTGCCTTCGGCCTGCCCAATTATAACGAGATTATCAAGGACCTGAACGGCCGGCTGCTGCCCTTCGGCCTTTTTCACCTGCTGTTTAACCGGAAGAAAATTAAAGGGATGAGGGCGGTAGTCTTTGGAGTGCTGCCCCAATTTCAGCACACCGGTCTGGCTTACCTTCTTTATGATGAGCTGGAGAAGAGAGCCAGAGCCAGGGGATATGAGTGGGCTGAAACCTCCTGGCAACTCGAAGACAATGAAGCCATCAATAGATTTACCGCTTCCATAGGTGGTAAAATATACAAGAAATACAGGATATATGAAAAAAGACCGATCTGACAGCCAAAGGAGAATGAGATGAAAGTTTACGAAGGCAAGCTGCAGGCGAAAGGATACAGGATAGGTATCGTCCTCAGCCGCTTCAATCAATTTATTTCCGGCCACCTGCTGGAAGGGGCCCTGGAAGCCCTGAAAAAGCTGGGGGCGGAAGAGGCCAACCTGTCTGTCTACAAGGTGCCGGGCGCATTTGAAATTCCTCTGGTGGCCAGGATGCTGGCCCGGAAAAAACAGGTGGACGGCATTCTCTGCCTGGGAGTTCTGATCCGAGGCGAGACTCCCCATTTTGATTTTCTGAGTGCCGAGGTCACCAAAGGTCTGGCCCAGGTGGCCATGGAAGAAGGCCTGCCCGTGGCCTACGGTATCCTGACTGTTGAAACCCTGGAACAGGGCATTGAGAGAGCCGGAACCAAAGCTGGCAACAAGGGATATAATGCGGCCATGGCCCTGGTGGAAATGCTGAACCTGATTCAGGATTCTAAACTCAAATAAGGTCTGGAAGAGATTTCTGTCCATGGGAAAAAGAAGAAAAGCGAGGGAGTGCGCCTTGCAGATTCTGTTTCAACTTGAGTTCACCGGCGATGAACTGCCGCTGGTCCTGGCGGATTACTGGTCCCGGCAGGTCGTCCCGGCCGAAACCCGTGAATATAGCGAGTGGCTGGTCAGGGGAATCTGCGAACATCAGGCCGAAGTGGACCGGACGATCCAGCAGGCTTCCAGGAACTGGCGGCTGGAGAGAATGGCCACCGTCGACCGGAATATCCTCAGGCTGGCCGTGTTTGAGATGCTCTTTGAAAAGAACCTGGCCCCGTCGATAATCATGGATGAGGCCATTGAGATAGCCAAAAGATATTCCGGGCAGGAAGCGGCCAATTTTGTCAACGGCATCCTGGACGGAGTCCATCAGCGGCTCCAAAACACCCCGGGCCCGGATAAAAACTGAAACGATTCAACCGGCTCAATTCAAGAGGTGGAAAATGAGTGAACAGCATAACAAGAAAGACCGCGAGCTGAAGCTGGTTCAGGAAGAACTCAGCGACCAGGAGCAGATCCGTCTGGAGAAGTGGCGGAAACTCCGTGGGCAGGGGCTGGAAGTCTTTCCTCATCTGGCTGAGGTCAGCCACTCCGTTTTTGAAGCGGTCAGAGACTTTTCTGCTCTGAGCAAGGAGGAACTGGAAAAAGATGAATACCGGGTGAAGGTCCCGGGCAGGGTCATGACCATCCGCAAGATGGGCCGGGCCACTTTCTTTCATATTGCCGACTGTCGCAGCCGCCTCCAGGTTTATTTGAGAGAGGATCAGGTCGGTCCCGAGAATTATAGGCTGTTTGACCTGTTCGACATCGGCGACGTCATCCTGGTCGAGGGGCGGTTGTTTCGGACCAGGACCGGCGAGCTGACGGTGCTGGCCGAGAAGTTTGGCTTTCTGGCCAAGTCCTTCCACCCGCTGCCTGAAAAATGGCACGGCCTGCAGGACGTGGAGCTTCGCTACCGCAAACGCTATCTGGACCTGATCATGAACCCGGAATCGAGCGAGACCTTCATAATCAGAAGCCGGATTGTCAGCAGTCTCAGGAAATTTTTTGACGACCGGGGTTTCCTGGAGGTCGAAACTCCGATGATGCAGGTCATTCCCGGAGGAGCCCTGGCCAGGCCTTTTAAGACCTTCCATAATGCCCTGGGAATCGACCTTTATCTGAGAATCGCCCCGGAACTCTACCTGAAGAGACTGGTGGTCGGCGGCCTGGAAAAAGTCTATGAAATCAACCGCAATTTCCGGAACGAGGGCGTCGACTCCCAGCACAACCCCGAATTCACCATGCTCGAATTCTACCAGGCCTATATTGATTACAACCGACTGATGGACCTGACCGAAGAGCTGTTCCTGCACCTGGCCCTGGAAATTCACGGCCAGGAGGAATTCCCTTACGGCCAGGCAACCATTTCCTTCCGGCGACCCTGGAAAAGGCTCAAATTCCTGGAAGCGATAAAACTGTACAGCGGGCTGGCCCCGGCCAGGTTCGATGACCCCGGGGCGCTGATCGAGTTTGCCGGCACTTTGACCCCGGACAAGAAACCGACCAGCTATGCCAGGGCCCTCGACGTCATTTTTGATAAGCTGGTCAAGGATAAAATTGTCCAGCCGACCTTCATCATCAACCCGCCCCGGGAAATTTCTCCCCTGGCCAAGGCTGACCCGGCCCATCCGGATGAAGCTTGCCGATTCGAGTTGATCATTGCCGGCATGGAGATCGCCAACGCCTTCTCCGAGTTGACTGACCCCTTTGAACAGCGACAGCGGTTC
Source organism: Candidatus Saccharicenans sp. (assembly GCA_030017715.1). Classification (GTDB taxonomy): domain Bacteria; phylum Acidobacteriota; class Aminicenantia; order Aminicenantales; family Saccharicenantaceae; genus Saccharicenans. The sequence continues at coordinate 696,383 of JASEIU010000001.1, forward strand.
GAAGAACAGGCGGCCATGAGACAGACCGGGGATGAGGAATCGCACCTGGTGGACCTGGATTACGTCGAGGCCCTGGAATACGGTCTGCCGCCGACCGGGGGCGAGGGCATAGGTATCGACCGGCTGACCATGATTCTGGCCAACAGAAAATCGATCCGGGAGGTTATCCTGTTTCCGCTCCTGAAACCACGGTAAGGAAAGGACCCGGGTGAGACTGGCATGAGCTTTGAATTATTCCTGGCCCGAAGGTATCTGACGGCCAGAAGGAAGCAGGCTTTTATATCCGTCATCACTTCGGTCTCCATTCTGGGAGTAACCATCGGGGTGATGGCTCTGGTCATCGCCCTGGCCCTGATCACCGGATTTCAGGAGGATGTTCAGGACAGAATTCTGGGGGCCACTTCCCATCTGATGGTATCTGACCTGTCCGGGCAGGGACTCAAAGATTACGGGCGCCTGGCCGGGGAAATTCAAAAAATCCCCGAAGTCGAATCGGTCACTCCGGTTATCTATAACACCGTTCTGATTCTCGGCCCGGCCCGAAATTCCGGGGCCCTGCTGAAAGGGCTGAATTTTGAGGAGGAAGCGAAAGTGGCCGGATGGCTGAACAGGCTGCCGGCCGGGAAACTGCCCGCACCAGGAAGCGAGGAAGAGATTATTCTGGGGAAGGACCTGGCGGCGGCCCTCGGGGTGAGCCCGGGCGACCGGGTAAACGTGCTGATTCCTTCCGGCCGTTTAACCCCGGTTGGAGTCCTGCCCCGGAGCAGGACCTTTCTGGTAAGCGGCCTTTTTGATTCCGGGCTTTACGAATTTGACTCCTCAACGGCGCTGATTTCTCTGGAACTGGCCCAGAAGCTTTATAACCTTCCGGAAAGAGTGTCCTATCTTCAGGTGAGGATAAAGGATATTTTTCAGGCGGAGAGAGTAGCCGAAAAAATCTACCGGGTGACCGATTCCGGGATTTATGTGACCACCTGGATGGAACTCAACCGCTCGCTTTTTTCAGCCCTGAAACTGGAAAAGACGCTCCTTTTCCTGACCATCACCCTGATTGTGGTGGTGGCTGCCCTGAATATCATCGCCAGTCTGGTGCTGATGGTCATGGAAAAAACCAGGGATATAGGCGTGCTCATGGCCATGGGCGCCACCTCAGCCAGCATCAGGAAGATTTTTTTCCTGCAGGGGGCCATCATCGGGGTGGTGGGCACAGGTCTGGGCCTGGTTCTGGGGCTGCTCTGGTGCTGGCTGGCCAATGTCTTCAAATTGATCAAAGTGCCGGTCGATATCTATCAAATCGCGTACGTTCCCTTTCACGCCCGGCCGCTGGACCTGGCTCTGATCGTCCTGGTCACTCTGACCATTACCTTAGTCTCCACCATTTTCCCGTCGAGGCGGGCGGCCCGCATCGACCCGGTTCAGGCCCTGAAGTATGAATAGGTAAAAGATTAGGGATAGAAAAAAATATGGTGACGGAAAACAACCAGGTCATCGTCAGAACAGAAAACCTGGGCAAAGCCTACCCTCTGCCCGGCAATCAATGGTTGCCTGTTTTTGAAGGACTTGATTTCGAGCTGCGAACCGGGGAATTGGTGGCTGTGATGGGCGTTTCCGGAGTCGGGAAAACCACCTTTTTGAATATAATCGGGGGTCTGGACCGGCCGACCGAGGGGCGGGTTTTCTTTCGTGGACAGAATCTCTGGGAAAAGACTCCGACCGAGATTGCTGTGCTGAGAAACAGGTACATAGGATTTGTGTTTCAGTTTTACCACCTTCTGCCTGAATTTTCTGCCATTGAGAATGTGGCTATACCACTGCTAATTGGAGGCCGGGGCCGGGAAGAGGCCATGGAGAAGGCGGCCCGGGCCCTGGAGGAGGTCGGCCTCGGCGGCCGGGCGACGGCCCGTCCGGCCCAGCTCTCCGGGGGGGAACAGCAAAGGGTGGCCGTGGCCCGGGCTCTGGTGACTGGGCCGGATCTGTTGCTGGCTGACGAGCCGACCGGCAACCTTGATTGGAAAACAGGTGAAATGATACTGGATCTGATAATCGACCTGCACCGGAGAAAGGGGCTGTCCTCGATAATTGTAACTCATAATGAGAGGATTGCCCGTTTCTGCCGCCGGGCTTATTTGCTGGAAGCCGGCCGGATGAAACTTTTAGAGGGTCCGACTGGTTAATAGTTCTGTGAGCGGTCCTGTTTATGGAAATCGGCCGGCGGGCTTGACTCTTTGAAAAAATGACGGCGATATGGTATAAAGTTATGTCAATGAGAAGATTTGGACTGGTTATATTTATATTCTTGGCGATTTCAGCCACCACCCTGTATGCCCAGCAGGTTATCGAAAAAATTGAAGTTGTTGGCAACAATCGAATTTCTCGGGAAACCATCATCTATTATCTGTCTTCGCGCGAGGGGGATTATTACAACGAGGCCCTTCTGAAAAAGGATTTCAAGGTTCTCTGGTCGACCGGCTTTTTCTCCAACCTCAGGATTGAAGAGCAAGACGGGACCAGCGGCAAGATCATCAGGATTTTTGTAGAAGAAAATCCGGTGGTCAAGAATGTGGTCTTCCGCACGGGGAAAAAGGTAAAAGAGAATGATATCGTCAGCAAGCTGAAAGAAAAGGACGAGTACATTGCGGCCCATTCTCATTACAATCCTTACCGGGTGCAGAAGGCCAAAAAGACGATAAAAGAACTCCTGGAAGACAAGGGTTTGCAGGCGGCTCGCATCGAAGCCGAACTGGTGACCAGGGCCAACAATGAGGTCGACCTGGTGTTCAGAATAGATGAAGGAGCGAGGCTGCGGGTAGGCGAGGTAGTCTTTGTCGGCCGAACCAAGATCCCCGACAGTTTTTTAATAGAAGCCATGAAAGACAACCGGCAGCACAGCCTGTTCAACTGGATCGCCAATAAGGACGTTTTCAAGAAAAACAAGCTGGAAGAAAACCTGGCTGAAATAAAGAAAAAGCTCCAGGAATATGGTTACATGGAAGCCAGCGTCGGCGAGCCCCGGTTTGAAGAAATCACCCGCAAGAATGTCCTGTTCAGCAAGCAGAAGATGATGCGGATTGTCATTCCGGTGGAACCGGGTCATGTTTACCGCACCGGCGAAATCAAGATTGAAGGCAACAAGTTTTTCACCACCAGGTACCTGCAGAGCCTGGTCAAGCTACAGCCCGGAGATATCTACAGTTCCAAGAAGAGGGAGAAGACGGTCGAGTCAATGGGGGAGAGTTACCGCAATTTTGCTTTCTTATATGCTCAAATAATTCCGGTCGAAAACCTTGATCCCAAAAAGAAGGAAGTTAACGTAACTTTCAATATCCAGGAAGGCGAAGTGGCTTTCCTGAGGAAGCTGGAGTTCAGGGGCAACACCTTTACCAAGGACAAGGTGCTGCGACGCGAGTTTCTGATGCGCGAGGGCGACCGCTTCAGCCTGGCCATCTTCAAGGACAGCCTGCTGAGGCTTAAACAGCTGGGATTGGTGGATGTGGAGAAAGAACCCGATATCAAGCCCGACCCGGAAAATCCGACCCAGATAGACGTCAACCTCAACGTCAAGGAACTGCAGCGGAACAACATTCAGTTTACGGCCGGTTACAGTGGCTACGAGGGCACCTTTGTGGCTTTTAGCTACTCTACCGTGAATTTCCTGGGTACCGGTGAAACCCTGGACCTGACCCTGCAGCACGGCAAGAGGGTCAAGAATTACAGCTTCGGCATGAGCCAGCCTTACATCTTTGACAAGCCGATGACCGTCGGCTTCAACGTCTTCGACCGGAAGATCACCATTCCCTATCTTTACAACCAGTTTGCCAAGGGCATCAGGCTGACTTACGGGACCAGGGTCTATGGTTATCTGAGATTCAACCTGAATTACAGCTTCCAGAAGCAGATCATGGAGATTCCGAGTTACGGAGAAGAGGAACAATATTATTACAACCCTTATTTCTATCCGGGTAAATATTTCGTCAGCGCCCTGGAGCCCGTTCTATACCAGTCAACCATAGACAGCCCCCTGACTCCCAGTCGCGGCACCATGTACACCGTGGCCTTCAGGTATGCCGGCAAGTTCCTGGGCGGAGATGTTCACCTTTACCGACCGAGGTTCGAGTTTGCCCGCTACCAGCCTCTATGGGGCAACCACGTCCTGGGCATTCACGCCGAGTACCAGTTCATAAAACCTCTCGGCAACAATGAGGTCCCATACTGGGAGAGGTTCTTCCTGGGCGGAGAACAGTCGATCCGGGGTTATGAATATTACACTGTCGGCCCCAGAGACGATAAAAACATTCTGATCGGGGGAGTGAAGTCGCTGATTTTCAACCTTGAATACATAGTTCCGCTGGGCGGGCCGCTCTACGGCATCCTGTTCTACGATGCCGGCAACGCCCTGCTCCAGTCCGAAAAATTCAGTCCCAAAAACATGTACAGTTCGGCCGGCCTTGAGGTCCGGGTGTTTGTCCCGGCCTTGCGGGTGCCGTTCCGGTTGATTTTTGCTTACAACAACAGAAAGATTTACGCCGACGATTCCAATTTTGCCTTCCGCTTCGCGGTCGGCACCACTTTCTGAGGTGCGGAGTCCCTTTATCTTTTATTGAGAAAAGTGTAAAATTATCAACTATTAATTTTAGGAGGATTGGAAATGCGCAGAAAACTGACGACGGTTTTAATGCTGGCGGCCATGTTGATGGCCTGCAGCCTTCTGGCCCGGGCCCAGCAGACCCTCAAGATCGGGGTGATCAACTCTCAGGAAATTCTGGAAAAATCGACCGAAGGCAAGAAAGCCATCGCCCAGCTGGAAGAAAAGAACAGGAAGACCCAGCAGGACCTGGGCAAGCTGGATGACCAGATCCGGCAGCTGGAGAGCAGGCTGAGCACCCAGCAGTTGACCATGACCCAGGAAGCCATTCTGTCCCTGAGCGTCGACCTGGACAGGAAACGGACCGAAAGGCAGAGGATGGCCGAAGACGCCCAGAAGGATATGCAGGAACTCACCCAGAGGCTTTACATGCGGATCCAGAGCGAGGTTATGCCCATCATCAGCAAGCTGGGACAGGAAAAGGGACTGGACCTGATTCTTGACCTCAGAGAGAGCGGAGTGCTCTATTTTTCGCCGGCCGTGGACCTGACCCAGGAAGTTATCAAGAGATACGACGCCAGCAAAGCCCCGGCCAGGTAAGTTTATTAGTCTCAGTCGCATGGACTCGAAACAGATCGAGAAGTGGCTACCGCATCGGTACCCGTTCCTCCTGGTTGATAGAGTTCTGGAATTGAAGCCGGGCGAGAGCATCCTGGCCATCAAGAACGTTACCTATAACGAACCTTTCTTTACCGGCCATTTCCCGGAGCTCAAGCTGATGCCCGGAGTACTGATCATCGAGGCTCTAGCCCAGGCCGGGGGGATACTTCTTTACCATTCGCTTCCGGAACCGGAACGGGTGTTTATGGTTCTGAGCAAGGTGGAAGAAGCCAAGTTCAAAAAACCGGTGGTCCCGGGCGACCAGCTTAAACTGTCGGTTCGGATGCTGAGGAGCAAAGCCGGTTTTTACTATTTCTCCGCTCAGGCCACGGTCGATAACGAAGTTGTGGCCGAGGGCCGGCTGACGGCCGGTCTGATGAAAAAAAATAATCCGGATGAGGGCTTCTAACCCTCATCCGGATTTCCTTTTCTTTTCCCCGAACTGTTGTCCGTAACCTGCCGCCGGCTAAATTAATTCCGATTACTTAAGCACGAAAAGAGAATCGTCCAGTCCGGTGTTGTAGACCACTTCGTTGATGGTCATCCTGATGGATTCCACCCCGCTCTGATAGATGGTCATAGAGAAAGCGACCATGGTGCCGTTGACTTTTCTGTAATCGCTCATAACCTGCATGGACTCCATCTCGCCTCCGCTGGGGCTGAGCGATTTGCTCTTGCTCTTGTAGGGAAGGTAGGTGGCGGCATCCAGATATAAAGTCGCCGCGTCGCCGCTGGGGTATTTCTGTTCCAGCACATGGCAGGTCTTGCCGTCAACTTCTTCCTTGCCTTTGTAGGTGTAAGTGATGCCGTATTTTTCAGGATGAAGGGTGGCGGAGTTTCCCAGAGCCTGTTTTCTCAGCTGTTCAGACTGGTCGGGCGCCAGCTCAATAATTTCTCCGGTCTGAGGGTTGGTCATCATTGCTTTCTGGCCGTCGTAAACCTGAATCATGCTCATTCCCACAACTTCCATTTCCATGCGGAATTTGTCTGGCTCTTTCTGGTACAGGGTGAAGGGGGCGTTCATTCCATACTGAATAATCTCCATCGTGCCGCTAATCCTGGTATCCTTGATGGCAGCCAGGGTGTCGCGTCCGCCCAGGGCCTTGATCATATTTTCCAGGATGTCTTTTTCAGTCTGGGCCAGTCCGGGCAGACTCACTGCGACCAGCATGACCGCCAGCAGAGCAAAACTCAAAAATTTTTTCTCTTTCATGATTTCCTCCTGTTCTCAGCGAATTATACAGGATTAATACGGGAAAAGACAGAAAAAGTTCAGACTGCAGGGGGGTGAGGATTTTCCCTTAAAATCACCCCCTTAGGCGATTGCCGTCGGTCCAGGTTTTCTTTAATTTATTATTAGTTCAGGGCGTAAGACTATGGAATGGTCTAATCAGAAAGACGAGTACTTAGTTAAGCTGGCCGGCATTTCAAAGCCGCCTAATCCCAGGGTTGTCGACTGGGAGAAGGAAGTAGACCGGTATAAAATCATCTTCGATTCCGTGCCCACTCCGGCCCTTTTGCTGGACCTGGACAATAACATCGAGGATTTCAACGACAAATGCCTTGAATATTTTCCGGACCCTGGCTTTCAGGAAAAAATATCGAATGGCAAGAAATTCCCGGTCTCCAGAGTTTTCCCCTGGCTGGTCAGCCCGCTTTCGGATTTCCAGGTCGGCCTTTCCCGGGAATTGAATCTGACCCAGACGGTCGACTGCGCCCGGGGTCGGATAGTCTTTCAGCTCCGGATAAAGAAGATTCTGGACCTGTTCGAAAATCACCGCAGCACTCTGGTGGTCATGAACGATATCACGGCCATCGTTGAGGCTGAAGAAAAAATCAAAAGGGCCCGGGATTTTTACCTGACCCTGTTTGAGGAATTCCCGGCCATGATCTGGAGAGCCGGGACTGATGGACAGTTTAACTATTTTAACAAAGCCTGGCTGGCCTTTACCGGCCGTTCTTTTGACCAGGAGAAAGGTCAGGGCTTGCTCCAGCTCCTGCCGGAAGCGGACAGAGAAAGATTCTGGCAGAGTTACCAGTTTGCTCTTCAGAGGCAGGAACCGTTTCAGATTGAATTCCGCCTGAAGCGGGCCGACGGTCAATACCGCTGGATGCTGTGTGTCGGCCGGCCGTTTCAGGGTCTGGAAGGAGAATTCGCCGGCCTGATAGGTTCCTGCTACGATATAACTGAACGCAAAGACCATGAAGAACAGCTGGCCTACCAGGCGTTCCACGACCCGCTGACCGGTCTGCCTAACCGCCGCATGCTGGAAGTAATTCTGCCCAGATTGATCGAGGAGAGCGAACAGGGCAAGCCGGGCGCGCTGTTTTTTATCGACCTGGATAATTTCAAGCTGGTCAACGACACCTTCGGTCATCATATGGGCGACAGCCTGCTGGTGGAACTCGGACATCTGATTCAGAAGCAGTTGCGATCGGGCGACAGGTTGATCCGCCTGGGCGGAGACGAGTTTGCCGTCCTTCTGGACGGAGTGCAGAGAAAAGAAGCTGAAGCCATAGCTTTAAGGCTTCTGGAGAGCGTTTCTAATTATCACTTTGTGACTCCTCAAAAATCCTTTAACCTGTTTCTCAGCATCGGAGTGGCCATAATCAGTGAAAAGCTTGATATAGAAATCATAATGTCCAGAGCCGATACCGCTATGTACCAGGCCAAGGAACGCGGGGGCAACCAGTACGTTATCTATGATTAGAGCGCCAGCTCTAAGGGCCGTTGGCTGTCTCTACCGGAGTTTTTGGTTCCGGATTTTATCTTCAATTTTCCGGGCTCCTGTATTAAAATGTGGCTGAAAGCAAGGAACCCGGTATGATTTTCCGGCGCACTGAGTGGAGCTTTTTGATACTGTCGGCGGCGCTGTTGTTGTTAGCCGCAGACCGGGCAGCCGGGGCCACCTTCAAGCCGGGCCTGAAGCTGGGCGGCGGGCTGACCAACATTTTCGGGCAGGATGCCTATCAGCAGGAATGGCAGCTTTCTCTTTACGCCGGAATCTCAGTCGAATTTCCGGTCATAAAAAAGCTGGCCGCGACGGTCGAGCTGGATTTTGTCCGGAAAGGTTCGGTCTATCGGCTGGAAGAAGATGGGCTGGAATACAGGGAGAGATACATCTTCGATTACCTGGAAGTTCCGGTTCTGGTCAAATATTGTTTCGCCGGCGCCAAGAAGATGGAATTCTATGTCTATGCCGGGCCGTCGGTTGCCCTTAACCTGAAAGCCAGGCTCCGGGTTACTTTTGATAACCTGGAAGAAACGGTGGATGTTGACAACCTGCAGGGAACCGACCTTCTTTTGACCGGCGGTGCCGGAACGGCCGTCAGCTTCAAGCCGGGCAGTTTGATTCTGGAAATGCGCTACAGCCATGGGCTGAAATCGGTGGCCACCGAACCCGGGGCTGATATCCGGAACAGGAGCCTGCTGCTGCTGGCCGGATTCAAGTTCTGATCAGCCCGGCTCATTTTTTCAGGGTCCCGGGCCGCCTTCTGTGGAATTCAATCCTGATTCTGTTCTGGACTTCCTCTTCAATGAGGTCGGTATCGAAGACCAGCTCGGCCAGGTACCTGGCATGGGCCCGCAGGTAGGTCAATCCCTGCCGGCAGAGAAAATCAAGCCAGGAGCCGGTGGCCGTTTCGTCCATCACTTCTGGAGTCTGTTCCACCAGGGTCATCTGGCTGCGCTGGTTCAGGCGGTTTTCAGAGGAAGACTGCCTGCGGGCAAAGACATTCAGGCCATCATATATTTCCAGCGGCGAAACAAAGGGCGACCAGCGTCTGGCCCAGCGGTCGTACCGGGCATAAAACTTTCGGTTTGATTCCCGCATTTCCGGGGAAGAATTCATTTCTTCAATCAGGATTCTTTTTAGCTCTTCGGCCGCTTCGCGGTAGGGCCGGTAGAGGCTGAGGCTTAACTGGCGGTAGTAGGTGAACCAGCCTTTTGGTATCCAGTAATCCCGGAAGAGATAGGGCGAATATCCGGAAAACATCTGAACCCATTCATGAGAGGGATAGCCATGCAGGTTTAGATAGATGTCGGGCAACCAGTCGCGATTGAGTCGGGTCCGGACCCTGGCTTCGGGCAGCAGTGGCTGTCCGAGTCCTACCTGATAGCCGATGTCCACTCCGGGCGAGCTGTACCGGCCAGCATGGAGGCTGTGAAAAGGCTCGTTCTGCCACAGCTCCATGGCCAGGGCGGCTCCGTCCGGGTTTTCCATCGGCTGGATGACCACCGAAAACTTTTTCAGGAAGTCCTGATAACTCTGGTCCGAGGCCAGCAATTTTGCAAACAGCAGGGAATAGTTGGTGGCCGAAACTTCGTTGGCATGCTGACGGGCTGTCAGGTGGAGAACAGGCTTATGGGTTATAAGTCTGGGCAGCGAAACGTAGCGGCCTGCGGGAAGGTATATTTCAAGAACCGGTACCTGTCGTCCTTCGTAAGAGTAACCGCCAACGTAGCTCCGGACGGCCTGATGACGGGACAGTCCCCTGGAAATTTTGAGACATTCTTCCGGTCCGATTATCCGGTCCGTTGGAACATCCACCGCCGGGGCGGAATTCTCAGAGGCTGTGGCTTCGGGCTCGGTTTGAGCAATCGGAAGTGTCTTTTCGAAACTTTGATCCTGGTGTTGGACTTTTATTTTCAGACTCCCGATGCCGGGGAAGGAAAAAGGCCGGCGGACGGTCATTTTTTCTCTCTGCCGGCAGAAGACCTCCAGCATCGAGGCCAGCAGGGTGAAGTCGGCCTCTTTTTCCATCTGAATAGACAGTCCGGCCGATTCCAGGCGGTTTAGAGCGGCATCAAAGACCAGTTCCTCAAGACGCAGGTTTCTGGGCTTTATCGGATTAAATTCCAGAGTCTTTTTAGCCGGAGGCTGACCGCCGGAGGTCCAGCTCAGGGTCAGGATTGGCTTTCTGGACCTGAAATCTTCCAGCTTGAAACTGGCCCTGGGGGCCTGGCCTTCGGTCGAGGGGTGAATGACCGGCTTGACGTTGCCCGGAGCCGAAGAGCGGGAAGCGTCGACCGGAAGGCTCAGGTCTTCTTCTGTCCAGCCGGTTATGGCCCGCAGAAAGTCCAGGGTATCAAAATAGATTTCATCGTGCAGCGCTTCCAGCGAACTGATGATTTCTTCATCCAGTCCGAGGCGGTAATCCGGTTCGCTCAGCCACAGCTCCACCGTCAGCCTCTTGAAATAGGGTTGTTTGGCGAAGGTCGGCTCATGCTGGGTTTTCTGGAGGACAAAGTCCTGGAGAGGCTTTAGAATCTCATCCTGGAAGAAATCCCAGAATCTCTCGGGGTCAGTCTGGACCTGCGTTTCCAGCAGGTTCTGACCGTTCTGGCTGACACGGCACCAGCCGGTGGCGATGGTGACCGTTCCCCAGTCAGGCCTGGCTCGAAGAAAGGGAATTTCTCTGGTCGGCGGAGAAAAATTGCCCTGCCAGATAAGGTTGTCCTGGCGGTCGAAAGCCAGTACTTCGTAGGTGGCTCCACCGGCCGGCTTTTTCTCAAACTGAATATTCTCAACCGGCAGTTCCAGTTCGGCCGACAGGATTTCGTCGGCCGGGTAAAGTTCCTGGAGCCAGCGGTTGGGGTCGCTGTAAAATCTCTTTATTTTTTCTCCAGGCTTATCCTGAACCTCGGCCAAGCGGACCAGCACTCTCCGGACTGGAAGCGTTTTGAGTCGGGGCAGGGCGGTTTCGGTCAGCCAGAAAAATCCCGGTTTGTAGGCGGAGAGAACCTCAACCTTAGCCCTGAGTTTCCTGTCCCGGGCCAGGTCTTCAACCCGTTTCTTCACTTTCTCCCTGACGGCCGGCGATTCGCTCAGGCCGAGGCTGATCATTATTTCTTCCGGACGGGTGATCTTATCCAGGGTTTCTCTGACCAGGTCGAGAGCCGCTTCTGCTTCCCAGGTCCACTCTCTGGCTCCGCTCAGGACTTCAACCGGCCGGTCCATGGAATCGACCGTGATTTTAAGCTCTGTCCCGGGCAGCTCTTTTTTCAGACCGGCTTCCACGGCTTCCCGGAAGCGGGGATTTTCTTCGGGCAGGGAAACCGTAACTTCCAGAGTTTCCGGTCGCTGTGGGCTGAGCTTTTTTGCCTCTTCAGCCAGCCTGTCCAGAAAGTAAGCTTCGGCTGCTCCGTTTTTTCCCGCCAGGAATTTTTCAATTTCTTCCTTTAACAGGGAAAGGTCAGGCTCTCCTTTTTTAAATTCCGTAAGATAGGGGAACTTCTGGCCGAAATAGGCCATGGTCCGGTCGAGGACATCGGGCCTATTGGCCGTTATCAGCAGCGAATCTGAGGGCCCTGTGGCTGAGGGCAGTATCTTTATCAGTCCCTGCCTCGGCCCAAGCTCCGGAATCTTAAGTTTGCCTTTTCGGAGCAGGTCCCGGGTCAGGGAGTTGTTGCCCACCAGGATTGGCGCTAACAAAGCTTTCGGGCTGTCAACTTCTCTATCCAGGTAAATTAAAGGAAAGGAACCGCCGGCGGTATCAAACACCAGCCTGGTTGACAGCAGGGGAAGGCCGGCGCCGTTATAATCGGCCGGGATGATGACGGCCGTCTCTATTCCGTCTCTAATTCCGTCTCCGTTGCGGTCGGCATAGAATCCGGTAGCGGTAAATACTTCAGTCAGGTCGAATGGCCGCGGCTTATCAGGAATCCGGGGGATTTCTTTGAAGGCCGGGGTCAGAAGCCGCCTGGATGAGCCTGGTCTGGGCAGGCTGACCCTGTCTTCTTGGCCCGGAGCCTGCAGCCTGAATTCCAGGAGGGCACAGGCCGGATAGGCCAGGATTTCGGTGTTTTTTCCCAGGTTTCTTTCTCTCGCCAGCCTGCGGAGCGAAGCGGCTACTTTTTCCAGGTCGGAGTCAAGGGCGAAATCAAGCCTCAGAGTCAGGACGGCTATCTCGCCTGCGGCCTCAAAGTTAAGAGAATTCAGGCCGGCGGGCAGGCCGGCAGTGGAAGGAAAGGAATAAAGCAGTCTGGTGACTGCCAGAGCTTTCGGTCGGACCTCCAGTCCTGCGAGGAAACCGTTCAGGTCTTTTTCCAGACGATCGTAAGTATAGCCTGATTCCCGGCCCCAGATTTCCCAGAAATACGGCCAGCGCAGGAAAAAAGCCCGACCGGTCTTCAGCAGGGTTTCCGGAGAACCGCCCAGGCAGATCAGCCCCTGCTGTCTCTGGTAATTGAAGACAGCCACCAGTCCCTCTCCGGGCTTCAGGCCGGCAGGGTCGATTTTTTCAGCCGCCAGGATTTTCCCGGCCAGCTTCAGTCTGGAACCGATCAGCACCGGATTCTTAAGACGCGAAAAATCCTTGATTTCAGATTCCCTGTAAACCAGGCCGAAGTCCAGGGCCAGGCTCTCCAGGTTGATTCTGGCTGCCAGGTCGGCCGCCAGGGCTATTTCTTCAGCCAGCGGCTGGTCGGGGATGATTATCGACAGGGCGATTTTCTCGCCCCGGCCGTCGCCGTCTTCATCCAGGAGTGTTTTTCCCAGCCGGTAAAGGCTCGAAAGACTGAAATCTTCGGCCGCCGCCGCGATCGTCAGCAGTCCCAAAAAAATCAAAAGAAATAAACATAGTTTCCTTCGCATTTTTGCCCTCATCGGCCTGAATTTTATCATTTATTCGTCAGCCGGGGTATAAAAAAATTGTCCGGCCGATTATCCTGACAGGTCAATATCAGAGCCGGAGCCGGAAAAACAAAATCAAATTTCTATTTGTATTTATTCTCAGGGCTGGAGATAATAAACAAAGGTAATGATGATTTTTATGGTCTCCGGTCGACTAATATTCTCACAAGAGAACCGGTTCCGAAAATGTGGCCGGAAGGCTCGTTCCCAGGAGGTGTCATGAAAATGAATGTCTTCATTCGCTTATTAATAACGGTCGGCCTCTTGCTGGGCTGGACTGCCTCTTCCGCCTGGTTATCTGGGCAGGGAAGGGCCGCTTCCAGAGTCACGGTCAGCTCTCCTGATAACCGGGTCGAGGTAAAAATCGAGCTGGGAAACCAGATTTCTTATTCGGTTTATTTTCAGGGCAAACAGATTCTGGCTCCGTCCCCGGTTTCGATGACCATTAACGACAATGTGGTGCTGGGCAGGAGGCCGGTTCTGGAAAACACAACCAGGACCAGAGGGGATGCGGTCATTAACCCGCCGGTCAGGGAAAAGCGGGCAGTGATTATAGATAGATACAATGAGGCCAACCTCAAGTTCCGGGGGAATTTTGGCCTGATTTTCAGGGTATATAACGACGGTGTAGCCTACCGTTTCTATACCGGCTATCGGGTGCCGATCAAAGTCCGGGCCGAGGAGGCCAGGTTCAATTTTCCCGAGAATTATCAGGTTTATATTCCTTTTACCAGAAGTTTTCACACCTCGTTCGAAAGCAATTACAGTTACCTGCCGCTAAAGGACATCGGTCCGGAACGTTTAAGTTTCGCCCCGGTGGTGGTTGAAATTCCCGACGGGCCAAAAGTGGCCATCACCGATGTGGCGGTGGATGATTACCCCGGGATGTTCCTGACCGGAAGCGACCAGGGCCAACCTGGATTGATAGGCAAATTTGCCCCTTATCCCCTGGAAGAAAAACTGCGGGAAAAGAGCGACCGGGAACTGGAAGTGGTCAGGGCGGCCGATTATATCGCCGAAACCAGGGGCGGCCGACAGTTCCCCTGGCGCCTGATCGTCCTGGCCGAAAAGGATGCCGACCTGATCAGCACCGATATAGTCTACCGCCTTTCTCCCGGGCTGGAGCTCAGAGACACTTCCTGGATAAAGCCGGGCAAAGTTGCCTGGGACTGGTGGAATGCCAACAATATCTATGGAGTTGATTTCAAGGCCGGAATCAACACTGAAACCTATAAATATTATATAGATTTTGCCTCGAAATTCGGAATAGAGTACATCATTCTGGACGAGGGCTGGTCTGACCCGGCCGACCTGTTTAAAATCAATCCGGAGATCAACCTGGAAGAGCTGGTCCGGTATGGCCAGCAGAAAAATGTCGGTCTGATTCTGTGGTGCGTCTGGCTGACTCTCGACCGACAGATGGACCGGGCGCTGGATTATTTCCAGAAATTAGGAGTGAAAGGGATAAAGGTCGATTTCATGGACCGGGATGACCAGAAAATGGTTAATTTTTACCGGCGCTGCGCGGCCGCTGCTGCCCGCCGGCGCCTGGTGGTCGATTTCCACGGGGCTCATAAACCGGTCGGATTGAGACGGGCTTTTCCCAACATCCTGACCAAGGAAGGGGTGCTCGGTCTGGAATACAGCAAGTGGAGCGCCCAGGTCACTCCCGACCACGACCTGATGCTTCCGTTCCTCAGGATGCTGGCCGGGCCGATGGATTACACGCCGGGGGCCATGCGCAACGCCCAGGAAAAGCAGTTCCGGGCTGTTTTCGATGTCCCCATGAGCCAGGGGACACGGTGTCACCAGCTGGCCATGTACGTCGTCTATGAGTCTCCACTCCAGATGCTGTGCGACTCTCCCTCCGCCTATCTCCGGGAGCCGGAAGTCATGGATTTTCTGGCCGGGGTGCCTACGGTCTGGGATGAAACCAGGGTTCTGGAAGCCAAAATAGGCGACTATGCGGTGGTGGCCAGAAAGAGCGGAGATAGCTGGTATCTGGGGGCAATGACTGACTGGACTCCGAGGGAATTCGAGCTGAAGCTTGATTTTCTGGAACCGGGAAAACTCTGGGAAGCTGCCCTCTGGGCGGACGGAGCTAACGCCGGACGTTTTGCCTCGGATTTCAGCCGACAGAGCCTGAAGCTGACTTCAACCGAGACGATAAGATTAAAACTGGCTCCGGGCGGGGGAGCCGTCCTCAGGTTGACTCCGGCCAGATAATCGGCAGCGGCATCCGTTCCGGTCCTGCCGGCGGATGGGCGGGCTGGGAGTGGCAAAGACCGGCTGAAATATGAATATATTTTCATATATTATTAATAATAAATAACTTACTGTTCCCGACAAAAGCTTTTAGCCTGTATAAATCCGGGCCTTTTTCTGCTATAATATATATCGAATTGGAAGCGGATCTGGCGGTGGCGGCAGAGGGCCGGAAACCTTCAGAAAACTCTTGACACGACCGGTTCTCAGGCCTAAATTAAGAGAGAGGGAACACAATATATTGTATAGGTTAAAAATGGTAGACTATATTGCGGTCATTTTAGATAATAATTTTCGGTTTTTGTCTTCCCACACCTGCTATTTAGCCATGCTCCCCGGCTCCCGAATTATCCCCGGCGCCAGCGAGCCCTGCGGGCTGACCGGAAAGTCTCTATCGGGAGAAGGCCGGACGGACGTCTGCCGGAGTTAACCGGCCTGGGATATAACAATAAAAGGATAAACAGGCTCAAAATGAAGAAAATCAGAGCTTTGAAATATTTTATGGCCGCATTTCTGGCCCTGTTTTTTATTGCCGGCAAACCGCCTGAGTTCGGCCGGGAAAGCAATTTTTTCCAGGGTTATGTGATACCCCGGCCGGTGGTCAGGGTAGGACTGCTGGTCGGGATGAAGCAGGCGGTGATCAGCTCTTCTTCCGGCATGAAAATCTATGAAATCGGCCGTGAATACCGGCTGCTGGCCGAAGATGCCGAGGAAGTGGTCATCAAGGTCGAAAAAGAGAAGCTGACCGAAAAATTTGTCCTGCTGATAACCCAGACCAGCGACTATCAGGAAGCCGAGCTCCTGGCGGCTGAACTTAGCCAGAAGCTGCCCGGTCAGGTCCTGGTAGAAGAAAAGATAGAGGCGGGGACAAAACTGTATCAGCTCAAATACGGCGAATTCCTGACCAGGGGACAGGCCCTGGAATCGATCAGGCTGCTGGAAACTCTGGGGTATCGCGAGGTCTGGATAATCAGAGAAATAGTCAGCCTGCCCGAGCCCGGAAACATCTGGCTGCAGGTGGACCATAAGCTCCAATCCTTCAACAAAGAGGCCGACCTGTACTTCATTCCGGCCTTTCCCGAGAGTTTTCTCAGGCTCAATGGCCGCAGCTATCGTGGTATTTTCCAGCTAAAGAATACCGGCCGCGGTCTGGCTTTGATCAATATTTTGAACCTCGAAGATTACCTGAAAGGCGTGGTCCCGCTGGAGATGTCTCCCGGAACCTTCAATGCCCTGGAGGCCCTGAAAGCCCAGGCCGTGGCCGCCAGGACTTATGCCCTGAAGAATCTCGGTGGATACAAAGCTCTTGGTTTTGACCTGACCGATACCCAGAGCTCCCAGGTCTATGGCGGCCTGTCAGCCGAGCATCCCCTGAGCAACCGGGCGGTGGAGGAAACCGCCGGCGAAGTCATAACTTATAAAAATGAACTGATCAACGCCCTTTACACCAGCACCTGCGGCGGGATGACCGAGGATGCCGAAAAGATCTTTTCCGGTCGTCCGGTTCCCTACCTGAAGAGCGTAAGCTGCAGCCACGAGAAACAGCCGGAATGGCGACTGGAAACCTCTCGCGCCTACCCCGGAATCAGAATAAGAGAGCGGGATGTTCTGGCCGAGGTCTTTCCTTTGCTGGCGGCCGGAATAATTACTCACCACAGCTCGTCTGACTATTTTGACCAGCCGGTATCAGGCGAAGAAGCTGCCAGCGCGCTCCACCGGGTTAATGAGTTCAAACAAATCAATAACCCGGCAGCCACCCCCGGACTGGGAAAATTGTCCCGGATTAACTTTGTGGAGCTAGCCCACGGTCTGGTTGAGTTCTTCGGCTGGCAGGAAAAGACGGATTTGCTGCTCCTCCCGGCAGAAGTTGATTTTTTGCTTAATGGCCACCAGCGGAATAAAGAATTGAAAGAGGCCGACCGGAAAGCTCTGGCCTATCTGCTGCAATCCGGAATATATCCCAGCTACCTGCGCGACGACAACCTGTTCCGACCTGTGACCAGGGCCGAGCTGGCCTTCATCCTGAAAAAATCGCTGAGCTGGCTGGAAGACCTTTACCACCAGGGCACTTTCCTGGGGAAAAAAGGAGACCAGCTGGAGGTGATGGAAGATAACAGCCGTCGCCTTCTGCCCTGGCCGGCTGACAGCTACCTGCTGAGAAGTCTGGAAGAAGGAGTTTTCCCGGCCAGGTCGCTGATTCTTCTGGGGGGTGAAAAAATAAGATGGATTGAAGCTGACGGCCGGGTGAAGTTGCTGGAAGTCATCTATCCGTCCAATACTAACCTGCTGGACCGCAGCTCCCGCTACAACCGCTGGAACGTCAGGGTGTCACGCCAGGAATTGGAAAAGAATATCCTCAAGTCCTATCCCCAGGTCGGGCCGCTTACCGGCCTCAAGGTTCTCCAGCGGGGAAAATCCAACCGGGTAATTGAACTGCAGGTTATCGGCGAGAAAGGCACGGTGGTGGTGCAGGGCCTGCGGGTGCGCTGGGTGTTGAATCTGAAGGATACGCTCTTTTCCATCGACCGCGAGTATGACCATTCCGGCCGGCTGTCGCATTTTGTGTTCAGCGGCCGCGGCTGGGGTCACGGAGTCGGTTTATGCCAGGTCGGAGCTTACGGGATGGCTCTGGCCGGTGCCGATTACAAGGAAATCGTCAGTCACTACTATAAGAACACTAAGATAGAAAAAATCCACTGAAAAAATTTCAACCGCCTGACTCCGGGTTGACAACAGCCCTGATCCGTTGTAGAAGATTGGTTCGCCGTCTGATTCAGGCTGTAAGGTAAGAGGCCGCTGGATGAATTATTTTCAGGCGCTGGTGCTCGGTTTTCTTCAGGGTCTGGGAGAGTTTCTGCCCATTTCCAGTTCGGCCCATCTGGTGATCGGTCCCTATTTTTTCAACTGGAACTATCAGGGATTGCGTTATGATGTCATGCTCCACCTGGGTACTCTACTGGCCATCGCGGCTTATTTCTGGAAGGACTGGATAAAAATAATTGTTGACGGCCTGACCGGGAAAAAAGGACCGGAGGGACGCTTTTTGTTTTATCTCCTGCTGGCCACCGTGCCCGGAGCCCTGGCCGGGTATTTCCTGGAAGAGAAAGCCGAAACCGTCTTCCGGGAACCGCAGGTAATAGCCGGAAGCCTGATTTTCTTCTCCCTTTTCATCTTTTTAGCCGACCGCCTGGCCAGAAATAGGAAGGGCCTGGAGGAATTGAGCCTGGTTGAAGTTTTGCTGATCGGCCTGGCTCAGAGCCTGGCCATCGTTCCCGGGGCCTCGCGCTCGGGAATGACCATCATGATGGCTCTTTTCCTGGGCTACCGCCGTCAGGCGGCGGCCAGGTTTTCCTTTCTCCTGGCCACCCCGGTGATTGTCGGGGCGGCCCTGCTGGAGCTGCCGAAAATAGCTCTGTCGGCCATTGACGGGCCCTTTATTGCCGGTTTCCTGTCCTCGGCTCTGTTCGGCTTTCTGTCCATCGGTTTCCTGCTATCATTTCTCAAGACCAGAAACCTGGTTCCCTTTGTTGTCTACCGCCTGGTTCTGGCTCTGCTGATTTTGTTCAAGTATTTTCTGTAAATTGACTTATAACCCTATCTCCCCTAAAATACGGCTTAAATTTATCGATTTTCCTGGAGGAAAAAATGAAAAATACGGCTCTGGCCCCGGACCGAAAAGAAGCCCGCGAGTTCCAGACGGCTTCGACCGGGCTTTTTTTCAAGGTCAAAAAAGTGCTGTACGAAAAAAAATCGACTTTTCAAAAGATAGAAATCATCGAAAATGATTTTTACGGCCGGGTGCTGTTCCTGGACGGTCTGGTCCAGACCACCGAGAGAGATGAATTTTTCTATCACGAAATGCTGGTTCACCCGGCTCTGGCCTGCCTGCCTCGCCCGGAGAAGGTTCTGATCATCGGCGGAGGTGACGGCGGCGCCCTGCGGGAAGTTCTGAAACACCCGGTCAAGAAAGCCTGGCTGGTGGAAATAGACCAGGAAGTAATTCGGGCCTGCGAGAAATACTTTCCCTGGCTCGACCGGGCCCTGTCGGACCCCAGGGCCGAGCTGGCCATCGCCGACGGTTTTGATTTTATCCAGAAAACCAGGGAGCGCTTTGAGGCCATCATCGTTGACTCGTCCGACCCGGTTGGCCCTTCGGCCATCCTTCACGCCCGCGATTTTTATCTCAAGCTGAAAAAGGTGTTGAAGCCCGGCGGTCTGATCGTGGCCCAGGCCGGCTCCCAGCTTCTTCATTTAAGGGAACACGAGCAAAAAGCCCGGTTCCTGAAGAGGATGTTCAAAGTGGCCCGCTTTTATACGGCCCCGGTTCCGACCTACCCGGTCGGGACCTGGTGCTATACTTTTCTGTCCGACAGAATTGACCCGCTGAAGATTAAGAAGCTGAGGATTCCGGACGGCCTGAAGTATTTCAACCAGGAAATCTTCCTGGCCAGTTTTGCCCGGCCGGCTTTTTTCCAGCAAGCGCTGAAAAACCGGAAATAGAAACCGGGAAGACCCGGTCAAAAATTCCCGCCCGACCCTGACCGGCCGCCGGGGAGCCATCCCGTTCTGACCGAAATTCTTGTTTCGACGGCAGCTTATTTTTTCGGCGCCTGTTCCAGGATTTTTTTAAGCAGCTTTTTATCCTTCGGGAACTGGCCGGCCGCTGGCAGCCGCTGCAGCAACAGGGCCCAGTTGGGGTCGAGGGCAAAGACTTTTTTAAACAACGGCAGGCTCTCTTCCACCCGCCCGGTCGAAGCCATGGTTACCGCCGGCCAGAAGATCATTTCCGGGTTGCCGCTGTAAAGTTCCATAGCCAGGCTGTATTCTTTCATGGCTTCTTCAACCTTGTTTTCAGTCAGCAGCTCGTCTCCCCGGTTCATGTGGTTGTAGGCCCTGGCAATCAGCACCAGCCTTTTCATTTCTTTGATCGGTTCCGGGTGGTCTTCAATCCGCAGGTCGTAGACCCGGTCTTTCCACCAGATGCCGGAGCTTTGGCCGCTGACAACCAGGATGGCGGCCGATTGCCTGCCCCGGATGTCGCCGCCCTCGTTTTCCGCCGCTTCAAGAGCGGCCAGCAGCCTGTCCACCAGTTCTCCTTTGGTGGTCTGGTAAGCTCTGGCCATAGCCTCCCAGACAGTGTTTTTTAGCATCATGTTGGCCTGGCAGGAGAAGCCATCGCCCTTAAAATGGCCTGCTTCGGCCAGGCAATTTTTCCCCGTGTGGACGGCCACCCGCCCCGCGACATCGACCATGGCCACCTGTCTGACTTCAGGAGTCCGGTCCGCCTTGAGTAGCCCGTTAAGGGCCTCTTCGGCAGTTTTTCCGGCTCGCATCATTTCCAGTCCCAGGGCCCCGTAGGCCGGGTCGACAAAAGACTGGGTGGCCACCGCGCCCACTCCCGACTGCGCCCAGCTGACGATGCTGCCCACCGAAAACCAGTGGGACTGGACAGCCACTCCCAGCTGGCCGGTTGCTTTATCAAAAGCGACGATGGAGTAGGTGGTGACCGGCCTCAAATTTTTTGGGGCCGGTGTTTCCGCTTCAGGAAAAGCAAAAGCAACGGGGCTCGTAACAAGAACCAGAGCCATGGTTAAGAATACCTTAAGCGACCAATTGGCCTTAGTTTTGTAAACGGCAGTCATTTTTCCTCCCCGCCGGCATATTTTTAATACAAAAATATTTTTTTATATTTCCGGCAATTTTTCAAAGGATTCTGCAGTTCTCTAAGTATACGGGCTGTTACGAAACGGAGTTGAGTCCGGCCGCGGTGCCAATCTGCCTGTTTTCACCCCAGCCGCTCCCGCCGGTGACAGTCAGGCTATGAGGAGGAAACCATTGTTACCTCATCCGGCGGCAATTATCATACCAGCCACGAAAACAGATCCGCTTTCTCATGAATTTTTGAACAGCTTCTCCGGGCGCGGGTTTTCCTTGAGGCAAAAAAAAAGGGGAAATGCCGGCCGGCATTTCCCCAGCTGTCGATCGCTTTCGCTGTCAGCCGGTCTTTCTGACGGCTTTCCAGGTGGCGGTGCCGAAATTACCCATCTCCACTTCGCCGGTGATGGTATTGGCATCCTGGATCTTGCCCTTGTAGGTCATGGTGAATGACCCCTGAGGCCCCTCTCTGGTGATCGACCATTCGATGGCCTCGCCCTTGACCGTTCCTTCACCGGTAATTTCGCCGCCGCGCATGCCCTGCATGGTAACGGTCAGCTTTTCACCTTCCTGGACGAACTTGATATCGCTGTTTCTTTCACCGCGAGGGGTGGTGATGGTGAAGGTCCAGTCTCCGGTCACGTTGACCTGGGCGGCCAGGGCCAGCAGGCCGCTGGTGGCCAGAATCAGGAAAAGAAGGCAAACTTTCTTCATTTTTGTCCTCCTGTTTCTTTTGACGCTTCTCTGCCGCTTTTCTTCCAAATATTTCAGGGAAGATCTTAAGGGTATTTCAGTTTGCCCTGGCGGTTTTTTTCCTCCAGCACCCGGAGCATGTCGGCCGTCATCGCGGCCAGGTCATAATCGGGCTTCCAGCCCCATTCTTCCCGGGCTGCCCGGTCGTCGATGGATTCGGGCCAGCTGTCGGCAATGGCCTGGCGGAAATCAGGCCGGTAATCCACTTCAAAGTCCGGCAGGTGCTTTTTAATTTCAGTCGCCAGTTCGGCGGCCGAAAAGGACATGGCGGTTACGTTGAAGTTGGAATGGTGTTTCAGCCGGGAAAAATCTGCGCCCATCAGGTCGATTATGGACTTCAGACAGTCCGGCATGTACATCATCGGCAGCCTGGTCTCCGGCCTGAGGAAACAGGTATATCGGCGGTTGACGACGGCTTCATAAAAAATGGCCACGGCGTAGTCGGTGGTCCCGCCGCCGGGCAAGGTCTCGTTGCTGATGATGCCGGGAAAGCGGCA
This sequence comes from Candidatus Saccharicenans sp., assembly GCA_030017715.1. Taxonomy (GTDB): domain Bacteria; phylum Acidobacteriota; class Aminicenantia; order Aminicenantales; family Saccharicenantaceae; genus Saccharicenans. The sequence continues at coordinate 718,429 of JASEIU010000001.1, forward strand.
GCCCCGGACGTCCAGGCTGTACTTCTTAACGTAATAATCGCAGAGATGTTCACCGGCCACCTTGGTCACGCCGTAAATGGTGGTGGGGCTGAGAATGGTGTCCTGGGGAGTGTTGACCCGGGGCGTGGCCGGGCCGAAGACGGCAATGGAACTGGGGCAGAAAACCTGTCCGACTCCGAGCTCCCGGGAAGCTTCCAGAATGTTATAAAGGCCGTTGATGTTTACATCCCAGGCCTTCTGGGGGAATTTTTCCCCGGTGGCCGAGAGGATGGCCGCCAGGTGGTAGATAACCTTGACCCGATATTTCTGAATCAGTCGGCTGATTTCCAGGCGGCTGGTCACGTCCAGCCTGTCAAAAGGTCCTGAATTTTCCAGGACCGGAGAGGGCCGGGCAACGTCGGTGGCTATTACTTTTTCTTCTCCATAGAGCTTCCTCAGGGCCGGCACCAGTTCGGAACCAATCTGGCCGGAAGCGCCGGTGACCAGTATAGTCTCTGTCTCAGGCGTCATCTTAGCTCCTCATATCCTTTTTGGATTAAGAATAAAATCTTATATCCTGACCGGGGTTGGATGTCAATAAAGCCGGAAAATTATTTCCGGTCTTGCCTTTATGGACGACTTCTTATAAATTTTATATCTGTCCATAATTACCGGATAACAGGAGGATTTGATGAGCATAGTAGTGGATGGGCATCTGACCGTCGACCAGGTGGTCAAGGTAGCCAGAGAAAATCAACCGGTCGAGCTTCATCCGGAAGCTAAGGCCCGGATCAAGAAATGCCGGGCCCTGCTGGAAGATAAAATCAAGAAAAACGAAATTATGTACGGGGTCAATACCGGAATCGGAGAACTGGCCAACGTTGTCCTGACCCCGGAACAGGTGGAGAAATTTCAGAAGTACATCATTTACAGTCACGCCGCCGGCTATGGGCAGCCGTTGCCGATCGAAGTCGTCAGAGCGGCCATGCTGTCCAGGATCAGCTGCCACTGCCACGGCCACTCAGGCTTGCGGCTGGAAGTGGTTGAGCTGCTGGTCGAACTCCTCAACCGGGGAGTGACTCCGGTGGTCTGCGAGAAAGGTTCGGTGGGAGCCTGCGGCGACCTGTCGCCGATGTCCCAGATTGCCCTGGTGTTGATGGGAGAAGGAGAAGCTTATTACCGTGAAGAGAGGCTGCCGGCCAGAGAAGCCCTGGAAAGAGCTGGACTTAAACCGATAGTTTTTCAGGCCAGGGATGGGCTGGCCACCATCAACGGTTCCAACGTCATAACCGGCCTGGGCGCACTGGAAGTTCATGATACCCTGCGCTGGATACGGAACTCGGAAATTGCGGCCGCCATGACCCTGGAGGTCCTGAACGCCAATATGAAAGCCTATGACGAACGGGTCCATAAGGTTCGCGGTTATCCCGGAGCTTTAACCTCGGCCGAAAATATAAGAAGAATCACCGAGGGCAGCGAGCTGCTGAAACAGCCGGGCAAAAAGGTTCAGGACGCCTACAGCCTGCGCAGCACCCCTCAGGTGGTGGGCGCGGCCAGGGATGCTTGGGAATGGGCCAGGCACATGATAGAAGTGGAACTTAAGGGGGCGGCCGACAATCCGATCTTTTTTCCCGATGAAGACCTGGTTCTGACCGGGGCCAACTTTCAGGGAGTGCCGCAGGCTTTTGCTCTGGAACTTCTGGGAACGGCCATAACCACCGTCTGCGTCCTGTCCGAGCGCCGGGTCAACCGGTTGATGAACCCGAATCTCAGCGTCGGGCTGCCGGCCTTTCTGACCCGCGGGGCTGGAATGTTCTCCGGCCTGATGCTCAGCCAGTACACGGCCGGAGCCCTGGTCTGCGAAAACCGGGTGCTTTCGCATCCGGCGGCCACCGGCTCGATTCCAGCCGCAGCTGACCAGGAAGATTTCGTCAGCATGGGGATGACCACTGCCCTTAAGACCAGGCAAATTCTGGATAATGCCCAGGCCGTCCTGGCCATAGAATTTATCGCCGCTGCCCAGGCCATAGATTTCCGCAAGCCGCTCAAGCCCGGCCCGGCCGTTCAGGCCGCCTATGAGGTTATCAGAAAATATGTTGATTTCATGGACGAGGACCGGCCGCTCTATTCCGACATCAACCGGATGAAAGAAGTGGTTCAGAGCGGGGAAATCCTGGCCGCGGTGGAAAAGGTTACCGGACCTCTCAAATAAAAATATAATTTTGATAGATAAAAGGAAATGATGACGGAAAAGGTCGTCCTGGTCACCGGCAGCACCGGCCACCTGGGCCCGGCAGTTGTCCGTCGCCTGGCGGCCGACTTTAACCTGCTGGCCCTGCATTATTTCAGTAATCTGGAGAAAGCTGAAGCCCTGAGGCGGGAAATAGAAAAGTCCGGACGGCAGGTCGAAATCTTTCAGGCTGACCTGGGCAGCGAAGAAGGCGCGGCCGACCTTATCCGCCGGGTTCAGGAGGGTTTCGGCCGGCTGGATGTTCTGGTCAACATCCCCGGAGCGATCCGCACCAGGCCCTGGGACCAGCTTGACCGCAACGACTGGGAAGATATTTTCCGTTCCAATCTGGAGAGTTCTTATTTTTGCCTGAAGCATGCCCTGCCCGGGATGAGAGAAAAAAAGTGGGGTCGGGTAATTAACATCGGCTTTCACCTGGTTGAACATCTGGGCTCCTTTCCCGGAGTTACTCCTTATGCCGTGGCCAAGACCGGACTGCTGATCCTGACCAGGACGGCGGCCGTGGCTGAAGTGGAGAACAATATAACCCTAAACATGGTCTCGCCCGGTCTGATTGAGGGCGGTGAAATACCTCCTTCACTGAAGGTTAAAGAAGGCCAGCTCGGGCGGGCCGAAGACGTGGCCGAAGCGGTAGCCTTCCTGGCCTCGGAGAGGGCCGGCAAGATTACCGGAACCAACCTGATAGTGGCTGGAACCTGGAAGATGTAGCTGCTCAATTTTCCGGCGGCTCATTTTAATGAAGTTCTATTTTCCGGGTTAAAGGAAAAAAGGATGAAAACAGGAACCGATAGAAGGCAGGTAATAATTTTATCTCTTTTTGGAGCCGGCCTGCTGGCGCTTTTGTTTTTTATTAATTCCTCCTGTCAGACGCCGGAATCCCTGACCAGGGGCCGGATTAAATCACTGGAGAAGGGCCTGCTGCGCCCGATCTACTTAAAGGGTCAGAGGCCGGAAAAAATGAGGCTGACCGACCGCATGTCCTTCTACAAAGTGCCCGGAGTCAGCCTGGCTGTTATGGACAGGTACCGGCTGGAATGGAGCCGGACTTATGGCTATAAGGATGTGGTTCAGTATCGGCCGCTGACCGCCGGGACAGTTTTCCAGGCCGGCGACCTGAGCCAGCCTGTGTCAGCCGCGGTAGCTCTGCGCCTGGTGGAAGAGGGGCTGGCCGGCCTGGACGAGAATCTGGGCGAATATTATGCGGATATAGCCTTTTCCGATCGGAGAAACAGACCGTCGGAAAGAATTTCCTTTTCACTTCATAATCTGCTCTGTCATAATGCCGGTTTCTATCCCTGGAGTTCGGAAGGTTACTCCGGGTCGACTCCTCTGCCCGACCTGACGGCCATACTGCGCGGCCAGGAACCGGCCAGAAACTACCATAGCTATCGGGGTTTCGACCCGGAAATACCGGTCCGCTTTTCTGATTTTAATTATGTGATGTTAGAACAATATCTGACCAACCGGACGGGGAAAAACTGGCCGCAGCTGGCCAGGGAAGAGGTCCTAGACAGGCTGGGCCTGAGGAATACTTTTTTTGGAAGCCCGCAGGTTGAGGACGTGGCTTCAGGCCATCTGAGGGATGGAGAGGAAATCGACGGAGGCTGGTACCATTATCCGGAGCAGGCGGCCCGCGGGCTGTGGTCAACGCCGGAAGAATACCTGCGTCTGGTCATAGAGCTCATGGATTGTGCCCGGGGCAAGACCGGCGGCCTGATTTCGCCGCAGCTGGCCAGAAGGATGCTTTCGCCCCAGGCGGCCGGAAGCGGCTATGGCTTCAGGCTGGAAGGCGAGCACGAGAAATTCAAGCTTTTTCTGAAGGGAAAAACCAGGGGCTTCAGGACGGCAGTGTTAATCTATCCGGCCCTGGGCCAGGGGGCGGTGGTCATGACCAACAGCGACAACGGCGGGGTGTTGACCGAAGAAATCCTGCGCGGATTGGCCGTGATTTATGGCTGGCCCGATTACCAGCCGGAGGAAAAGACTCTCTTCCGCCTGCCGCCCGAAGTTTACCGGAAATACACCGGCCGCTACCGGGTGAACGAAAGCTATTTCCTGGATATCGATTACCAGGACTATTATTTAATCGTTCATCCGACCGGCCAGGCGGTTACCAGATTTTACGTGGAGACCCAGACCATTTTTTTCTCGGTGGATCCTTTTATCAGGATAAAGTTCAACCTGGACGAGCAGGGACGGGTGACCGGCCTGATCCTCTGGCAGGAAGATTACGAGGTCCGGGCCACGAAAACGGAGTGATAAAATCCGGCCGGCAATCTTTTCGGCGTCCGAAATCCTCAGTCCACCCTGACCAGCGTTAATTCCACCTTCCTGGTTTTTCCATCCCTTTCGACGGTCAGGGTAACCCGGTCTCCGATTTTATAGTTGTCAAGCAGATTATACAGGTCGTCGTAGGAACGTACTTTCTTGCCGTCAATTTCTTTGATGACATCCTGGATCACCAGACGGCCCAGCCGGCTCCTGGTCAGCCCGCGCAAGCCTTTATGATAGGCTTCGGAATCCGCCGGGACGTCATAGACCACCACACCCTGGATTCCCAGGCGCTGGCCGTAGCGGTCTGCCAGCAGGGTCAGACCCAGGCCGGGCCTCATAACCCGCCCGTACTGGATGATCTGGGGCACAATCTTTTTGATGGTGTCGACCGGGATGGCAAAGCCGATACCGGATGAGGATCGGGAGGGCGAGACAATCATGGTGTTCATGCCGATGAGCTCGCCGGCCGAATTCAACAGCGGACCGCCGGAGTTTCCGGGATTGATGGCGGCGTCAGTTTGAATCATGTCCCGGATGGTGACCCCGCCGGCCCCGAGCATGCTCCGGCCGAGGGCGCTGACTATGCCGCTGGTGACCGTGTGGTCAAAGCCGAAGGGATTGCCGATGGCGATTACTTTCTGTCCGACCTGCAGGTTTCCGGACGTCCCGACCTTAATGGGAAACAGTCCCTTCAGGTTGCCTTCTATTTTCAGGACGGCAATATCTTTGTTCGGTTCTTTGCCCACCAGTTTGGCCTGTCTTTCCTCCTGATTGGGCAGAGTGACGTTGAACAGATCCCCGTCCTCAATCACGTGATAATTGGTGATGATATGGCCGCGGTCGTCCCAGATAAAACCCGAGCCGCTGCCCCTGGGAACGGCTTCTTCTGTCCAGGAGAAAAAATCGCGGACCAGTTGAATGTTGGTGATGAAGACCACCGAGTTCTGGGCTTTTTTGACCACTTCGATGGTATTCTTTTCGTCTTCGGTCAATTGAGCCTGAAGGGTCAGGGCAGGGCCCAGCAGGCTCAGAATCGGCAAAAACCAGCTGGCAATAAATCGGAATTTTCTGTTTTTGAAGTCTCTCATGTTCCTTTCCTTGGCGACTGATACTTCTACTTTAGCCTTTAACCGCTCCGGATTCAAGCGGTTGTCTCAAAAAGGGGATATAGAGAAGTCACACCGAAGGAAGTTGCGGCCGTTCGCCCGGTAAATCAACTTCCCGGGCGCCAAAGTAGCGGTCGTCCCTGGGCAGATAAAAAAGAAAAACAGCCAGGGAAAGAAAGCCGGCCAGGATGAAGGGGAAGCGGATGCTGAGCAGGTCGGAAAGGAATCCTGAGACCAGGCTGATGACCGCTCCCGATACCAGCTGGATGTTGGAAATCCAGCTGAAAGCCTGGGTCTGGTCCTCATCCCTGACGGTTGAGCCCACAAAGGTATGCAGCGAGGGGTAGGTCATCAGCAGGAAGCCCCCGAACAGAAGAAGGGCGATTACTGACAGCGTTTGGTTCAGGGACAGGCCGATGACCATAAGGCAGACAGTGGCTCCGGCCAGGCTGGTCAGGAAAACTTTCTTCCGGCCGAACTGCCGGCTCCAGAAACCGTAAAGATATCCGGTTACCGTTCCCAATCCTATCCACAGGGCCAGATAAACTCCGGTCCGGCCCATGGGAATGTTGAAGCTGTTGTGCAGCAGGGAAGGGGCGTAGTAAACGGTCACCGACCAGCCCATGCCGCCAAAGAAAAATCCCGGAAGTAAATGGCTTACCTTCCTGAGAACCTGAAGCCAGTTCCGGGCCGAAAGGTCAGGTCTGGCTGATTGCCGGGAGGAGACCCCGTTGATGACCATGACTCCGACGGCGGTTATCAACAGTCCGACCGCAGCCCAGGCATAAAGAGGAGCCTTCCAGCCGGAATGCTGGGCTAAATAACCCGTGGTAATGAAAGCCAGAAGCACCCCCAGGTTTCCCGAGCCGCTCTGAATGCCCATGGCGTCATCCAGCTCCCGTCCCAGGCCGGCCCTGGACCTGGAAATCCAGGCAATGACAATCGGATGATAGAAGCTGGTGAAAGCCCTGAGCAGGACAAATAGAACCATCAGGACGGCGAAGGATGGTGAGAAGGGAATCAGAAAATTGGCCAGGCAGATGCCCAGGCCGCTGGCCAGCATCAGCCAGCGGTATTCGTGCATAAATGACAGCGCCACCACCCAGAACTGGATGAGGATGGTGGTGATGAGGCCTAAGTTGGACAACAATCCGATCTGGGAATATTTTTTTATCAGAAAAGCCTGACTGTAAAGTATCGGAAATATGGTCGGAGTGACAATGGTGGCGGCGTCAGTCAGGGCATGAAACAGGGAAGCCGACAGCAGAATCCTTTTCTTCATCATCTGTTTTTCTTTCACGACATAAGCAGATAATTTACCACCGTCCACAAAGGTTGGCAACCGGGCCTAACCAAAATATCAGTTGCCCCGGCAGGTCATAAATTTGTAAAATCATTGTCTTAGTATCTTATCCGGAGGTAATTATGAAAAGCAGTAAAAGAAACAGAAGCGAACTCTATTTATTTTTGTCTTCATTGATTCTGCTGCTGGTCTTTCTGGCCGGACTGGCACCGGCTCAAACTCCGGCCCGGCAGAGGTTGATTTCCTGGGAACAGCATCAGAAGCTGGCCCGGGAGTCCTGGTTCAGGAGTTTGAAATGGCAGAATCTTGGCCCTTACTTTATGGGCGGACGAATCAGCGAGATAAAGGGCTATGCTTCCGACCCGCGGCGGATTCTGGTGGCTGCGGCCAGCGGCGGTCTGTGGTTGACTGAAAACAGCGGCACCACCTGGGAGCCGCTGTTTGATGACCAGTCCTGGATTGGTTTCGGCAGCGTGGCCGTTTATGAGAAAGACCAGAACCTGCTCTGGGCGGGAACCGGCGAAGAAAATTCTTCGCGCTCTTCTTATGCCGGCACCGGAGTTTTTAAGTCCACCGACGGCGGCCGGACCTGGCAGCATATGGGGCTGGCTGATACCCATCATATTGCCGAGGTAATTATTCATCCTGAAAATCCGGACATTGTCTACGTGGCGGCCATAGGCCATCTTTATACCGAGAATGAAGAGCGCGGCGTTTTCAAGACTGAAGACGGCGGCCGGACCTGGCAGAAGGTCCTCTACATCTCGCCCAAAACCGGGGTTATCAGCCTGGTTATGGACCCGAGCAACCCGGAAGTTTTATATGCTGCTTCCTGGGAAAGAATCAGGAAGGCCTGGAATATGACCGAAGCGGGAAAAGAAAGTGCCATTTATAAGACTGAAGACGGCGGCCGGAGCTGGCGAAAAATCGTCAGCGGCTTCCCCCAGAATGAATTTGTCGGCCGAATCGGACTGGCGGTCTGTTCTTCTAATCCGAAGGTGGTCTACGCCTTTCTCGATAACCAGGAGCCAAGGACCCAGCCGAAAGCCAGAGAAGAGGCCAGGGGGGCTGTGACAGTCGAGGCCCTGAAAAAGATGACCGTTCAGGAGTTCCTGAAGCTTGAAGACGGCAAGCTGGAAGCCCTGCTCCGGCAGAACCGGGCTCCCCAGGTGTTTACTTCCAGGTCGGTCAAAGAAGCCGTGCAGAAAAAGACACTGACCCTTCTCGAGCTGGTCGATATTCTCCAGGGCGGGGCCAACGCTGCCCTGTTTACCACTCAGGTTAAAGGGGCCGAGCTTTACCGGAGCGACGACGGGGGACAGACCTGGAAAAAAGCCCATGAAGGTTTTCTGTCCAATTCGATTGTCAATACTTATGGTTATTACTTCGGCAAGATATTTGTCTCGCCCGAAAACGAAAATGTGGTCTACCTGCTGGGCGTGCCGCTGATGAAATCAACCGACGGCGGCAAAACTTTCAGGGAAATTCCTGAAGCCGGCGGGTCTTACGGTTACGGATATGCCGATGTCCATCCCGACCACCATGCTCTGTGGATAAACCCCAATGACCCGCGCGAAGTCTGGATTGGAAACGACGGCGGGCTAAACGTGTCCTATGATGCTGGGAGAACCTTCCAGAGAATTGCCAACCTGCCGCTGGCTCAGTGTTATACCGTTAGCTTTGACCTGGAAACGCCGTACAACATTTATGTCGGTCTGCAGGACAACGGGGTGAACATGGGGCCTCGGGATTTTGTCTTCGGGCGCCGGGACAAAGACTGGAAGATGATTCTGGGAGGCGACGGAGCGTTCGTCGAACCCAGCCTTCAGGAAAAAGGAATCGTCTATGCCGAGTACCAGTTTGGAAGCCTGTTCCGACTGAACCTGAATAACCCCCGGGAAACCAAATCCATAAAACCCCAGATAAAAACAGTCCAGGCTCCCTATCGTTTCAACTGGCTGACTCCGTTTCTGATTTCAAAGCATAATCCTTTCACCCTGCTGCTGGGGGCCAACAAAGTGCTGAAATCGGTCGACCGTGGCGATAACTGGCTGGAAATCTCGCCCGACCTGACCGACCGCAAGAACACCGGCGGCGATGTGCCCTTTGCCACCATTACCGCCCTGGCCGAATCGCCTTTCACCCCGGAGGTGATTTATGCCGGCACCGACGACGGCAACGTCTGGGTTACCAGAAACGGTGGCTGTTCCTGGGAAAAAGTAACCGCCGGATTGCCCAGGAAATGGGTGACCAGAATTGAGGCCAGCCGCTTCCAGCCCGGGAGGGTTTACCTGACGATGATCGGTTATCGCGAGGACGATTTCAACACCTATGTCTTCACTTCCGAAGACTATGGACAGACCTGGGTCTCCATCAAGGGCAACCTGCCGGAGGAGGGCTGCAACGTCATCCGGGAAGATACTGTTAATGAGAATATCATTTATCTGGGAACCGACCTGACGGCCTACGTCAGTCTCGACCGGGGAAAAACCTGGCACTCCCTGCGAGCCAACCTGCCGACGCTGCCGGTCTATGATATGAAGATTCACCCGCGCGACAGAGAGCTGCTCATAGGCACTCACAGCCGCGGGGTTTACGTGTTGTCCCTAAACAAGATTCAGGAATTAACGGCCGAAGTGCTGGGCAGGACGCTTCATGTTTTAGAGCCGGATGAGGTCAGGCTGCCTTTTGTCCGCAGGGGAGAGGCTCCGGCGGCCGAGGTCAGCGCCCATATTCTGGTGTATTCAAAGGACGGAGGCCCGGGCCGGCTGGTCATCAAATCGGCCGCGGGAAAAGTTCTCAAAGAGACGACTGTGGAGCTTAAAGCCGGCCTTAACGACCTAACCTGGGATTTAAGGGCTGAAGGTCAGAAGGAAAGTGTGGCTGCCGGCGAGTACCAGGTTGAAGTCAGCCTCGGCCAGGAAACCGGGGCCAGCAAGCTCCGGCTGGTTATGTCCAGCCCGCGCTACATGGAGTTTGAGGTGGATGACTGAAAAAATAATTAACTACCGGGGGTGTTTTATCTGCGGCCAGGACAACTCGGTCGGTTTAAGGCTGGATTTTTATTTCGACCGGGAGAGAAAAATAGCCTGGGCTGAGTTTACTCCCGGCCGGGAACACGAAGGCTACCGGGACCTTCTGCATGGAGGAATAATATCGTCGCTCCTGGACGAGGTCATGGCCAAGGCCGTCCTGGCCAAAGGCATTCCGGTGGTAACCTCCAGGCTGGCGGTTGAGTTCAGGAAACCGGCTCTGGTCGGAGAAAAATTGAGGGTAGAAGGCAGGATGACCGGGCAAAAGAGCCGGGCCTATTTCACCTCGGGCCAGCTATTTGGAGAGGACGGTCGGCTGGTGGCCGAAGCCAGCGGCGTTTATATCCGGGCCGAAGGAGAATTGATGGCCGTTCTGAGCAAAAGCCTGGATTAGTCGGGGCTTGGATAAACGGGATGTCCGAAAAGCCGATCCGGGCAGAAAAAATGTTTTGAGAATTGGCCGAAAGTATGTAGCACATCCGGCTAAAGAAAGAGCCTGAACTGCCCTTTTACTGCTTTATTTGAGTCTTGATAAACTTTACGGGCCCGGGAGCAAAGAGGTCAGCTCTCCCGCAGGGCCTGCTCCAGGTCTTCGATCAGGTCTTCTACGTTTTCGCAGCCGACTGAAAGCCTTATCAGGTCGTCGGTAATCCCCGCTTTTTCCTTTTCTTCCCGCGGGACCGAGGCATGGGTCATACTGGCCGGGTGCTGAATAAGGGTTTCTATCCCGCCCAGCGAAACGGCCAGGGTGCAGAGTTTTACCCTGTTTATCATTTTCAGCCCGGCTTCATAGCCCCCCTTCAAACCGAAAGAAAGCATCGAACCCGGGCCTGTCATCTGTCTGGTCATCAACTCGTGCTGCGGATGGCTTTTAAGGCCAGGATAGTTAACCCAGGCCACTTCAGGCCGGGCTTCCAGCCAGGCGGCGATTTTCCGGGCGTTTTCCTGGGCCCTTTCTACCCGGAGGTGCAGGGTTCTTAGGCCGCGCAACACCAGCCAGGCCTGATGGGGGTCCATGGTTCCGCCGTGCAGCCTGAGAACTTTCTGCAACCTTTTATGAAGTTCCTGGCTGCGGCTTATTATTGCCCCGCCCACGACGTCGCTGTGACCGTTAATGAACTTGGTCAGGCTGTGCATGACCACGTCGGCTCCGAATTCAAGGGGATTCTGCAGGACCGGGGAAGCAAAGGTGTTGTCGACCACCAGCAGCAGATTATGCTCCCGGGCCAGCCCGGCGCAGGCTTTGAGGTCGGTGATGGCCATGGTCGGGTTGGCCGGGCTTTCGATAAACAGCAACCTGGTGTTCTTTTTGATTCTCTTTTTAATCTCGGCCGTATCGGAAGTGTCTATGAAGTCAGCTTCCACTCCGAAGCGGACGAATTCGGTCTCGATGATGGTTCTGGATGGTCCGTAGAGAGCGGCGGTGCCTATTAGATGAGCCTCTTTCTCCAGGAAGGCCAGGTAGATGGTGGAAACGGCGGCCATCCCGGTGGCCGTGGCCAGCGCTCCGTAGCCCTTTTCCAGGGCGGCCAGGGCTTCTTCCAGTGCCAGGATGGTCGGATTGCCCAGCCTGGTGTAAATAAATCCCTTTTCCTGGCCGGAGAAAAGAGCCGCTCCCTGTTCGGCGCTTTCAAAGGCAAAAGTTGAGGTCTGGAAGATGGGCGGGGAGACGCTACGGGCGACCGGGTCCGGATGATAACCGGCGTGGATGATTTCTGTTTCCAGTTTTCTTTTTTTATGTTCGCTCATTTTACCGACCTCCAAATCCCGACGGCCTCAGGCAGTCCGGATGGTCAATTACATTTCAGAAGTTTTAAAACTTTTTCGATTTAGGTCTTTTGATAAAAACAAATTTCAAAGCCAGCTTCTGTTATCAGCCTCTAATCCCGTTTCCGGCTATTTTCCTCTGGCCAGGTCGATCATCAGCTTGACTTCTTTGACCATTTTTTCGGTGTCGCCTTCAAAACCGATACTCTTGAACCTGATCTGGCCGCTGGGGTCGATGACGAATTTAGTGGGAATTCCTGACACGCCGTAATCTGCTACCACTTTATCTTCGGTGTCCATCAGGACATAAAAGGGATATTGATTCTTTTCCAGGAATTCTTTAACTACCTGTTCCTTGTTGGCTTCATCCTGCCAGGTATTGACGAAGACAAAAGCCACCGACTGGTCTTTCTGGTATTCTTCGACCAGCTTCTTCAGGCCCGGGAAAGAACCCAGGCAGGGACCGCACCAGGTGGCCCAGAAGTCCAGGATAACCACTTTGCCCCGGTAATCCGACAGCTTGACGGCCTTGCCTTCTATGTCTTTTAGTTCAAAGGCCGGGGCCGGTTGCCGGATCATCTTTTTCTTTAGCTCCTGAAGCAGGGCTTCGGTGGCTCCGGTCTCGAGGGCCGAGCGGTACTCATCCCAGCCGCTATCCGAGCCCCTGGCTCCGGCATAGGCCTGTTTGAGCAGGTCCAAGATGTCGGAACCGGTAAATCCCTTGCGGGCCGCAGCTTCCAGAACCTGGAGAGCCGGCTCAAAGTTTTTATTCTCCAGAAGAACCCTGGCGTAATCCATGGAGATGCCGGACTGCTGGCCGTTGCTGGCTTCATAAGCCTGGCGCAATGAACCGATGGCTTCGTTCAGCTGGCCCTGCTTCCAGAGCAGGTTTCCTTTCAGGCTGAGCATCATGGCCTTCAGGCTGGTCTCCATCTCCTCCCGCCATTCCTCTTCGGTGTAATAGGCGGGTTTATATTTGTCCGGATTAGAAAGGTGTTCAGACATCAGAGAAATTCCGTTGTCGAGAGCCTTGAGGGCCAGCGGGGTCTGACCTTCCTGGCTGGCCTGATTGGCCACGGCGTAAAAATAATAGGGCTGGGCTTTCAGCCGGTTATCTAAAAGGAAGCTATTGGCTTCTTCCAGCTTTTTCTCCTGGAACATCGACTGGGTAATCATGCCGATTATGGATTCGGTGTACCTGGAGTCGGGGTAAGTTTCTTGAAATTGTTTGACAAAGTTCATTCTTTCCTTCGGGTCCTGGATGGTTTGAAGCTGCATCAAGGCCTGAATCTGGAAAAATTCACCGCCGGGATTTTTCTGGGCCTGCTGCGCCATGGCCATAGCTTTTTCCTGGTTTCCGGTCTGGGCAAAAAAGCGATACAGAGTCACCAGGGTTGAGTCGTCCAGGTCGGGGAGGGCGGAAATTTCCTCCAGAAAATCCTTGGACTTCTGCTCCCAGCCTTCTTTCTTGGTGGCCTGGAGCAGGCGCAGATAGCTGTTGACAAACTGTTTCTTGATGTCGGGGTTGGCCAGGAAGTCGGCTTCCGTCAGACGAAGAGCTTCATTGAGGTCCTGGTTGATGCCAACCAGCTGGCCCCAGGAAGTATAGGCTAAGGCCAGTCCGGCCCGGTGGCCGGGCAGAAGTTTGCCCTCAGGCGTGTGGAGGGCAAAGATATAGCCTTTTCCTTGATTGTTGTCTTCATTTTCTTTATCCAGTCTGACTTTGGCCACCAGTCCGTAGGCCTCTTTATCTATGGAATAGACGGCGGTCCATTTCTTGCCGCTTTTCTTAAGGTCAACGGCCTGAACCTTTGGCAATTCCGTAGAATAAGAATAAACGTAAAGACTTAGGGCCTCCCGGGAAGCCTGGTCTTTATCGGCCGGGAGGTAAGTGAAAGTAACGGTGTCGCCCGGTTTGGCTTTGGCCGGCGACATGGTCAACTGAGAGGAAGAACTCTTTCCTGAGCAAACCACCAGTGACAAGGCAACCAGGAGTATGGTTATGAGCAGAGAAAATGATTTTTTCATCTGAAATCCTTTCATTGATTTTATCCATTATCGCAGAATTTGGGCGGTTTGACAAATATATCTGCGGGCTTATCCAGTCACGTAGTCAGTGGAGTGGTCTGTTGCGGCCCGCCTCCTCCCGTCCCCGCTCCACCCATCCCCCCGCGAGGAACCCCTTTCGCTGCGGGCGGTTCGGAGACAGGCCGCGCCACCCTCCTTTTGTCCGTTCCTCTCCGTTTCATTCTCAGCCTTGGAGGGAAGACTGGGGCAGCGCGCAGGCGTTATGGCCTGACTATTTCTAAGGTAGAGTCTATTTTTGGCAGGATCCTGTCACCATCCTCACTCTCCTGTGAAGGTCACGGAGACAAAGACCTCGCAGGATTGGCTGTCGGCAGCCCGGGGTATTTAGCAGGGGAGTCTGGCCACCCTTTTATTTTCTATCCAGCGACGAGTTTCAGATGCTGAGCCTGCCGTAGCGCAGAACATTTGGGAAAAGAAAGTTTTGACTGCCTGTATCCGTTTCCGGCCAATAGTGCTGTTATGAACCTGGATATAGAGGCGGCTAAGTTTTCAGGAAGCAATTTTAATGGTGGCAGCGAAGGGGATAGTTGCCGGGCGCAGGCAGGCTTCATCATCGCAGGCCTGGTAGCGGACCTTTCCTTCTATTTCCAGGGAGGTGCCGCAGATGTCTTCAGCCAGCTCCATTTTAATTTTAATTGTGACCTGTCCATCATAAACGGAGATAGGTTTATCCGAAAATTTGAATTTTTTCTTTTTAGCTTCCGGGAAGATTATTTCTTTGACTTCATAGGCGGGGTCTTTTTTAAGTTCAGCCGAGGTGGGAACGAGCATTTCATCTCCGGGCTGGTTTGAATTGATGTGGAATCCCGGAGCGATCGTCAGCTCCAGTTTAAGTTCGAACTGATCGCCCGGGCCGACCGGCTTTTCCGGCGGAATAGCCTTAATTTTTACTATCTGCTGGTTGTCGCTTCTGGATTGCGGTCCAGCGCTCATTGTCGCCCGGGGTGTGGATAATCCTGCCAGAAAGCAAAGGTAAACTAAAAAAATAATCGGGCGGGTTGCCTTTCTATTTTTCATATTCGTCTTCCTCAGCGTTAAGAATAGCCGAAGCGCAGGGTTTTTTCCACCAGGCTCTCCAGGATATGGGGGCACGGCTTCACCAGGAAGTATCGAAGCCAAAAAGGTCGGATATGTCTATTTGCATCAAACCAGAATCTCGGTCTATAATCGCGGCAGATGATAGTAAATATTCTAGTTAAAAATTTCCTGATAATGTCCGGAGAACTTACTCAGGAGGGTTAATCGATGCTTAAAAGAGGAGTCTTCTTTCTGGCCCTGGCCATTTTAATTATTCCTTCCGGATATTCGTTGCTGGCAACCGACTGGCAATGGGTGGGCACTTTAACTCTATCGTCAAATGTGGAGAGGAAAGATTACGTCGACCTGCAGACAATCGTCTATGACAGAGCTAATAAGACCGTAACCTACCGCATTCTGAGTATTGTCATCGACTCCAGTTTGACGACCAAAAGATATGCTAGACACCTGACCAGGCTGGAATCGGGGTATAAAACCAAAATCCTTGATTTTCAGGTATGCGATGCTGGCGACAGGGTATTGATGTTTACCAAAGAAGGCTGGGAAGACCCAACCTGGATGGAGCCTGAGGACCTATCTCTGCTTCAAAGAGCGATTGATATGGTGCTGGAGAAACTGGAGGGAAATCAGATGTCTAATCACTGAACAATATTTAAGCCAGGTGATTTTTTGGGATGAAGCCAATAACCCCGGGATGGATAAAGGGGGGAACAGTCAGGCAGGAAAAAGATTACCGTAAGATTTCTAAAACAGGAAATTAACAGAGGGTTAGACCATCATCTCTCCTGATTGATAATTTTTAGTTTTTAGCTTGACAAGGCCTTTTTTCGGGATTATTTTATAGGTGGTGAACAAAATGGTTAACAGAATGAAAAGGACTCTGACCGGAAGGCAGAAGGAAGTTCTAGAGAGAATCCGGGAATTTATCCTGGAACGCGGCTATGCTCCCACAGTCCGGGAAATCGGTCAGCTGGTCGGCCTTAACAACCCTTCGGCGGTTTTCAAGCATCTGCTGAGCCTGGAAAAGAAGGGCTACCTCAGGCGCGAGGGCGGAGAAATTCGCCTGGCCGGGATGCCCGAAGCGGTCAGCGCCGTCCGCCTTCCTCTGGTCGGTCTGGTTCCGGCCGGGACCCCGCGGGAAATGTTTGACACGCTGGGCGAGACGGTGGAGGTCCCCTCCTGGTTTTCCGGACGGAAGAGCGGCAACCTTTTCTGTCTCAGAGTTACCGGAAAGAGCATGATCGACGCTTACATAGATGACGGCGACCTGGTGGTCATCGAAAGGACTGATACTGCCAGCTCGGGCCAGATGGTGGTGGCGCTTCTGGAAGATGGGTCGGTGACCCTGAAGCGCCTGCGCCGGGAACGCGACCGGGTGCTGCTCGTCCCGGAGAATCCGGCCTTCAAGCCGATTGAGGTTCGGGAGGCCAGAATCATCGGTCGGGTAGTCGGCGTCATCCGAAAATATTGATTTTGACGATCGGCGGACATGAGCCGGGGCTTACTGTGGTGGAGCCGATCGTCGGGGGTTCCAAGGGGGTATGACCCCTTGGTCGCAGGGCGTGGGTTTGATGCCCCGCCCGAGAAGGGGAGGCAGGGAGCGAAGCGAACGTTGGAAGGGGGAACGCGAAGCGGTTCCCCCTCCAAGTTGGCTCTGATTGTCAGGAAACAGAACATGCGTAAGTCGGAGGAAAATTTTCCCGTTTTCAGGAAAAGGCGATATGTAGTCCACGTCGACCTGGATGCCTTTTTTGCCTCGGTTGAAGTGCTGCTCAACCCGGAGCTTAAAGGAAAACCGCTGGTGGTCGGCGGACTGCCGCACGAGCGCGGGGTGGCTTCCACCTGTTCCTATGAGGCGCGGAAATACGGAGTTCATTCCGGGATGCCACTGCGGCAGTGCTATAAACTCTGCCCCCGGGCTGTCTTCGTCCGCGGCAATTACCATCTCTACCAGGCCTTTTCCGAAAAGTTTTTCCGCCTCCTGCACGAATACACTCCGGATGTGGAAGAAGCTTCGCTCGATGAAGCCTACTTAGAATTTACCCGCTGCCGGCATCTGTATTCTTCTTTCAGTGAGGTGGCTAAAGAAATAAAGTGCCGGGTGGAGAAGGAGCTGGGACTGGGCGTTTCGGTCGGAGCGGCATCCAACAAGATCTTAGCCAAGTTAGCCACGAAGAAAGCCAAGCCCGGCGGGTTTTTTGAACTTCAGCCAGGGGAGGAGGAAGAATTTCTGCGGGAACTCGACATCTCGGAAATTCCGGGTATCGGACCGAAGGCCCAGGTGATGCTGCGACTGCTCAACGTCCATAAGATTGCCGACCTCTGGAAGCTTCAGCTCGGGACGCTGCGCTCGCTCTTTGGAGTCATGGGCGATGAGCTTTACCTTCTGTCGCGGGGGATGGACTGCCGGTCGCTGGCAGTTGAGGGGAAACCGAAATCCTTCTCCCGCGAGGCCACTTTTCTCCAGGACATCTGGGACCGGGACCTGCTGCTGGCGCACCTGGCCTACCTCTGCGACCGGCTGGCCCTGACCCTGCGGCAGGAAAAATATTATGCCCGGGTGATAGAAGTCAAAGCCCGCTATTCGGATTTTAAGACAGTGAGCAGGCGCCGGGTGCTGTCTCTTCCAGTCCAGGAAACCAACCGTATCTACCGCCTGGCTGAAGAGCTTTTCCTGGAGCTGTGGGAAGGGTCGCGCCTGGCTCTGCGGCTGGTCGGGGTTAAGGGAAGCGAGCTGGTGGAAGCCCGGCATCTTTCGCTCTTTGAAATCTATTCCGAGCGGGAAGAGCGGCTGTCGCAGGCTCTCGACCGGGTGCGGGGAAAATACGGTTTTAATGCCCTGCTGACGGTGCGGGAGAAGATGCTGAGCGGGGTCTATGATGAAGACCGGGGCCGCGGCTTTATCCTGAAGACGGCTTCCTTAACCAGGTGAGGAAGCGGGAGGAACAACCTGAAGTAAAAAAAGAAATCGAAAGATAAGGGAAAAAGAACGAAGTCGATGAACAGATGAGGTGACATGAGAATACATTACAACGAAGGAGAACGCAGGATTGAGACGCTGAGAATTAAGAACGGGAAAAAAGGGAAAGATAAAAGTAGCAGGTAAAAAAGGAAGGCAGACAAGAAGATAGATGGGTGGTGAACTGGAGTCGAACATGTTTGTGCCGTTAAGAGTTCATTCGGTTTTCAGCCGTGGTCAGGGGAGTATCACTCTGGAAGAATTCGCCCGGTTTGCTGCCCAGAACCGGCTTCCGGCGGCGGCTCTTACCGACGCTGGCACTTTCTACGGCTGGGGAAAGTGGAAAGCCCTGGCTGAAGGGCAGAATTTCAAGCCCATTTTTGGCTGCGAGCTGGAGCTCGATTTTCCGGCCAAGGGCAGCCGTTATGTTTTTCTCGTGAGGGAGAAGAAAGGGTATCACCGGTTGCTCGAGATTTTTAACCGCCGGCAGTTTCTGGAGCCTGAAGGACTGATCACAATTTTTATTCTCCCGCCCGAGCCGGCCGTCTCCGGAAGCGCTCTTGAGGAGCAGGCGGGAGAGGTGCGGAAAATTCAGGAAGCGGTCCCGGAAGATTTTTACTTAGGCTGCCGGCTGGAAAATTTTCAGCCGGCGCTCTGGCTTTCTGAGAGGACGGCGGTTCCGCTTCTCTGGATGGGTCCCCTTAAATATCTCACCAGCCCGCAGCGTCTGGTTCTTCTGCGCTCGGTCGAGCAGCAAATTCCCTATCCGCCCGAATGGAAGAAAATTGCGACGGCGGTCGGAACCTTCGGTCCGGAGCAGGAACGGGCGGCTCTAAAAAAATACGGCCAGCGGATGAAGGAAATTTTCCGCCGGCACCTGGAAGTGGCGGAGAAAATAGATTTTTCCTTCGAAAATGTCGTCCCCCCGCTTCCGGAAGACCTTTTCCCCTTCACCCTGCGCCAGGTGATCGGCGAGAAACTGGCCAGCCTCAGAAAGCTGAGCTGGAAGGAGAGGGAACGGGCGGTGAGGGAGCTTCAGGCGGTGGAAGAGAGCGGGTTTGCTCCTTATTTTCTGGTGGTGCACGACGTGGTGGAGTTTGCCCGAAGCCGCGGTATTTACCACAATCTGCGGGGTTCGGGCGCCTCTTCCTATCTTGCCTATCTTCTGGGTATTTCCCGTCTGAATCCGGTGAAGTATGACCTGTATTTCGAGCGATTTCTCAACCGCGGCCGGCCCGAACCGCCAGACTTCGACCTGGATTTTGAATCCGCCCGGCGGGATGAAGTTCTGGAGTATGTGCTCAAACGCTACAGTTCGGGAAAAACCGGGGCGGCTTACGTCTGCAGCCTGAAGAATTACCGGGCGCGCTCGGCTCTCTACGAAACCGCCAGGGCTTTCGGTGTCCCGCCGGAAGAAGCCCGGGCCATGAGCAAAAAGGTGCCGATGTTTGCCGACCCGGCTTTCCTTCAGGAGATGCCGCCGGCTGCCGGCTGCCTGGAAATCTGGAAGTTAGCGGCCGGGCTTTCGGGAGTGTTTGCTGAAATTTCGCTCCACGTCGGCGGGGTGATCCTCACTCCGGCGCCGGTTGAGCGTTTCCTGCCGCTGGAAGAATCGGCCAAAGGATTGCTCATGTGCCATTACGACCGGGACACGGTGGAGGAGCTCCGGCTGATCAAGCTTGACCTTCTTTCCACCCGCGGACTCACGGCGATTTCTGAAACCAGAAAAGCCCTGGGCCTCCGGGCGCTACCGCCGGACGACCCGAAAACCTACGCCCTCCTGAGAGAAGCCCGGACGATCGGCTGCTTCCAGGTGGAAAGCCCGGCCATGATGAACCTGCTGCGCCGGATGAAACCGGAAAAATTTGAGGATTTGATCCATGCCTTGGCACTTATTCGTCCGGGACCGACCGAGAGCGGGATGAAGGAAGCCTATCTCCGGAGCCGGGAAGGACGACCGGTTCCGGAAGACCCGCTCCTCTCCCGGGTGCTCCCGGAAACCGGCGGTCTGATGTTTTACGAGGAGCAGGTGATGCAGCTGGCCGAAAGGGTGGCCGGTTTTCCGCCGGAAGAGGGAGAGTGCCTCCGTCGCCAGCTTAAAAAACGGCGGGTGGAAGGGTCTCTGCGCCGGAAATTTTTCGAGCAGGCCCGGAGCCGGGGTTATTCTGAAGCCGAGGTTAAAAGCCTCTGGGAGAAGATGGAGAAATTTTCCTCCTACTCTTTCAACCGGGCTCACAGCGCCTCCTACGCGCTGATGGCTTACGAGGCGGTTTATCTCAAAGCCCATTATCCGCTGGTTTACTTGACGGCCGTGATGAATGCCGCCGGCGGCTATTACCAGCTTCCGGAGTATGTGGAGGAAGCCAGACGACTGGGGATAACCATCCTCGGTCCTGATGTCAACCGCAGCGGTTACAGATTTCAGGTGGAAGGGAAAGCCATCAGGGTGGGCCTTGGCCTGATCAAAAACCTCACCTTGAAAACCATCGAGAAAATAATAGATGAGCGGGAAAAGGACGGGTCCTATCTCTCGATGGAGGATTTCCTCGGCCGGGTCAGGCCCGGGCAGAGCGACCTGCTGGCGCTGATCCAGGCCGGGGCCCTCGACTCGCTCGAACCCAACCGCAGCCAGCAGGTGCTGTCTTATTTTCATGGAGTGTCCGAGGTAAAAGTGGCGGATATGGCTGATGAGGAGAAGAGAAAGCTTCAGCTGGAAAGGCTCGGCTTCCTGCCGGCGGGCGACCCGCTGGAGTTTCTCGACGGGCGGAGGCCGTCGCTGCGAATAGCGCAGCTTAAAGACCTGGGCGGGCAGACGGTCGAGCTGGCGGCAAGGATTGTGGATGCCCGGGAGATAAGGACGGCTAAGGGAGTGACCTATTTCTATCTCTTTGAAGACGAGACCGGACTGGTCGAAGGGGTGGGGCAGAGGAAGGCTTTAGCCTTTGGCACACCGCCGATGTGCTTTCTCCGGGCTGAAGTGCGCCTTCAGGGAAATCTGCCCCGGCTTATAAACTGTGCCTTCCTGCGCACCTTCTGACCCGGCTCCAAATTTACAGGCAAATTTATTCTTCGTAATTTTCTGGCTCAAGGTGCCACCCTGCGGCCAAATGCTCCCTTCCCCATGGATATCATATGTTAACCCGAAAGAAATAAATACTTGACAAGCTGTTTTTTTTTTTTTTTTTTTTTACATTTATCTTAGCAAAAAAGGGTTCGAAAAAATGAGAGTAAGAGGACAGTATTCTCCTTTTGGTTATTTCTGCTTTGCTTGGGATTTCCGGAGTTTTTTAGGGCAAAACATCTATTGAGGATTTATTATTAAAAGGGGGTGATTAAATTGCTTGCTCAAATCAAAATCCAGTCAGTTGATTTCTCTCTAAATTAAAAAAGGAGGCAAAAATGAAAAAGACATTAATGGTCGTGGGACTGGGCCTGGGACTCTTTATTTGCCTGTTTTTGCTAAATGCTGCTCCCAGCCCTCAGGAAACTATATACCAGGAATATGTGCCAGGAGAGGTACTGGTAAAATTCAAACCAATGGCCGGGAAACAGGCGGCTATTGCTGTTCTTGATGTTATTAAACCAAGGGTAGTTAATTACCTGGGACAGGAGATCGCCTTTACGGACTGGGATCCTGAGGTCACGCTTAAAAGTTCCTTTCTGGGAGACCCGCATCTGGTCCATCTCAGAGTGCCGGAAACCATTGGCACGGAAAAAGCTATCTCCATGCTAAAAAACAACCCGAATGTAGAATACGTGGAGCCTAACTATATATACTGCTTCTACGAAACGATTCCAAACGACCCATATATATACCTTCAATGGGGGCTAAACAATACAGGTCAGTCAGGGGGAACGGTTGATTCGGATATTGATGCTCCAGAAGCCTGGGACATTTTCACCGGCAGTCAGGATGTGGTTGTCGCGGTAATTGATTCTGGTATCGATTACAGTCACGTTGATCTGGCTCAAAACATCTGGATAAATCCGGGAGAAATCCCGAATAATGGTATCGATGATGATGGGAATGGATACGTTGATGATTGTCGCGGCTGGAATTTTTATTCCAATAACAATAATCCCATGGATTACTTGGGTCACGGAACACATGTAGCTGGAATAATTGGGGCCGTAGGAAATAACGGTACTGGAGTAACAGGAGTCTGCTGGAATGTTAAATTAATGGCGCTGAGAATAGTACCAGACGCGGCTTCAGCAATCAAGGCAATCGATTATGCCATAAGCATGGAGGCCAAGATAATGAATGCTAGCTGGGGTAGTCCATCTTACTCCAGCTCTCTCCTATCTGCTATCGGCAGAGCCCAGGCTGCGGGCGCTCTGTTTATTGCGGCAGCAGGGAATAGTCCCCCTCCCGGGAAGAATAACGATTTAACTCCATACTATCCTTCCAGTTATGACCTTGACAACATTATAGCTGTGTTGTCCACTGACCATAATGATAATAAATCGGGCTTCTCGCACTATGGCATCTATTCTGTAGACCTGAGCGCACCGGGAGGAAGCGACACCATCCAAAGCTCATATAATATTTATAGTACCTTTAGGGAAAATAAGTATCGGTATCTTTCCGGAACTTCTATGGCTACACCCTTTGTTACCGGGCTGGCTGCTCTTCTTTTAGGTCAAAGGCCCGAAATCGATTGGTGGCAGAGAAAGACTATAATCCTGAAAAGCGTTGACGTTAAATCTCAACTTCAAGGCAAAGTCCGGACTTCAGGCAGGCTCAATGCTTATAATTCTCTTATTTGTTCAACACCGGTTCTACCCGCGGCGCCATCGAATCTCCGTGGCGTGGCCTTTAAGAACGGCGATTTTTATGACCTAGAATTAACCTGGACAGACAATTCAAATAATGAAAGCGGCTTCGCTATATACTTAAAATCAGGAAATGTTTTTTTCCAAATCGACCAGGTAGCTCAAGATGTCACCACCTACTGGCTGGTTGAAGTTCCGGCAGGATACTATTACTTTTATATCCGTGCTTTCAACACCGACGGAGAGTCTTTAAAAACCCCTCAGATAGCAGTAAAAGCCTTTTATTATTAAACTCGGCTGATGTTATATGATATTATTAGAGAGAAGTATGAAAGTCGGTGATTTTATAGGCGAAATTTCTATAAAAAACAGGAGGGACAGCCTGTGAAACGTTGGTGGATGCGTCTTTTTGCCTTTATCGTAATCCTGTTCTTATCTTGGTCTTTGGCCGGAGCAAATGACAAGAACTCACGCGGCCATTCCTTTAACCTTGTTATCAGAGAAGGTTTAGGGTCAATCAGCGTTGGAGACATGAACACGACCCTAAAGTCTATTAACTCCATCTTCGACGGGGTGAGAAGTTATCATCCTGAAAGGTGCGTCGGGGAGATTACAGAGATTCCTGCTAATTATGTTGATTGGGAAGTAGAGCTCCAGTGGGCCATTGGCTCAGGTTTCATTGTCGGAGTGGCCATCTCCGGGCCCCTCCGTTTCCACGACAGAAGTTTTCTGACTTATACTATTGTGGATTATGCGGGGACCCAAACTGAAAACAGAACTTACGACTCTAAAATTAATGTATCTATGCCTATCAAGCTCAATGTTTACCGTTCATTCTCAATTCATCCGCAGCTCAATCTCTCTATTAACGGAGGGCTTGGTTATTACCGGGCCCGATTAAGGCAGAGCTTTACCAATGAGTTACGTCTGCCGCTTGACTCGCATGATATCGAAATTAATGATTTTGATGTCTCTGGCAGGAGAATAGGTGTCCATTGTGGAGGGGGATTGGAATACAAATTCAATGATAGATTCTTCTTGCTGGTTGAGGGGCAATTTAATTTTTCTAGAGTAAAGCATTTTTCGGGTATGGGCAGTATGAGCTATCAGGTATTTGACGAGCAAGGAAATTTTGATGGCTCATATGACGAATCATTTGAAGGTATCCTTTATCACTACATCGGAGAGGATTTTTCCGTGGGGATACCACGCGAAAAACTCGTTGTCAGCGAATCTCCACCCATTCTTGGCTTTGATTTCCCAAGTGACGTGAGAGAGGCTTTTCTTGATCTTCGTGGGTTTGCTCTGAGGTTCGGACTCAAGATAAGATTGTTTTAAGCCTTTATTATTCGAGCACGAGTTAATCAATAAGGAGTGAGCTATCTCTCCAGATTCAGGAATTTGATATTGTAGAAGATATTTATCTTTAGAACTATCGTTATAAGCGGGATGACGCGACATTAAGTAGAATTTATACGTTTTCTGCCGGCGGGCGACCCGCTGGAGTTTCTCGACGGGCGGAGGCCGTCGCTGCGAATAGCGCAGCTTAAAGACCTGGGCGGGCAGGCGGTCGAGCTGGCGGCAAGGATTGTGGATGCCCGGGAGATAAGGACGGCTAAGGGAGTGACCTATTTCTATCTCTTTGAAGACGAGACCGGACTGGTCGAAGGGGTGGGGCAGAGGAAGGCTTTAGCCTTAGGCACACCGCCGGTGTGTTTTATCAGGGCGGAAGTGCGCCTTCAGGGAAATCTGCCCCGGCTTATAAACTGTGCCTTCCTGCGCACCTTCTGACCGCCAGAGCCTTGACTTTTTTTTATAGTTCTTTTTACAATCATAATTAGGGAAATTCGTTATCTGTGCTCTTAAATTGTAAAAGGGACGCCCGGCAAGCGCTTTCAGGTCTTTGCTCCAATAAACCAGTTACCGGTCAGGACGTATATCAAATCTGCCAATAAGAAATAAGGAAACCGGAGATGAAGAAAGTTTCAAAAATTATGCTGATATTATTGCCTGCATTACTGATTATCACCCGGGTTGAAGCCCAGAAAATCAGGACTGTTGACGGCGTTACCGTCGTCTCAAACGGAAAAAAACCAATCCAGGTTAAGGAACAACCTGCCAGTTTTTCCTTGCAGGAAGAACTGATGATCGGCGGAGGAGAAAAACCGGAAGAATCTTTTTCTCAGGATATTTCATTCGCAGTCGATGACGAGGGAACCATTTTTGCTCTTGACTTTAAGGAGCAGAAGATAAAGGTCTTCGACAGGACAGGAAAATATGTTCGCTCCATCGGACGGTCGGGCCATGGCCCGGGAGAATGGGGTGCGGCCACGGGCATTCTGCTGGGGCCCGACAGTATGCTTCTGGTGGTTGATCTGTACCACCGGAGACTGGCTGTCTTCAGGAAAACAGGTGAGTTCGTCAGAAACGTATCGTTTTCTGACAAACCGACTTGGATGAACATCATGATGGACGATCAGGGCAATATTCTGGTCATGGAGATGGGAATTGCTCCGGATATGACCAGAAGGTCTTATGAAATTAAAAAATACGATCCTGAGTTCAAACCACTTTTTACACTTGATAAGATAGAACTTCCTGTGCCAATTCCGGGTTCGGGCAAAAAAGTTAATTTGTTTGAAACGTTTCCAGTATATCAATTCGGTCCGGAAGGACGAATTTATTACGGTCGAAATCTGACCTATGAAATTAAAATGTTCAGCCCCGAGGGTAAACATCTCAGAACAATTTCCAGGGATTATGACCGGATAAAAATTACCCAGCAAGATATTGATGAGATTATGGAACGAGTTTCAGGTGCCATTTCTGGAATTAATGTAAAAGACATGTACTCTTTTCCGGACTTTTTCCCGCCAGTCCAGAGTTTTATTCTTGATGAACAGGGCAGAATTTATGTGCGCACCTATATGAAGGGTAAAAATAAGGGAGAGCACTGGATTGACGTTTTTGACCCCGAAGGACGGTTTATAGCTCAGTTCATCAGCCGGGCTGACCTCAGACTGATCAGGAATGGTTTGGCCTATGGAATTGAAGTTCTGGAAGATGGATTCCAGGTTATTAAGAGATATAAATTATTGATGAAATAATCGTCCTCAACACAAAAGAAAACGGTTTTTCTGATTTAGATTCAGTCTGGAATATGTTTCCGCGACAGTATTCATCTGTCTGGCTTGATTAATCTGGCCTCAGGTTCTGGCAAGCAGGTCGGCTGCAGATCAGCCAATTGTCCCAGGACATAGATCAGGCTGAAAATCGTAGCCAGGACCGCAGACCATAAACCTGCTGCCCTGGTTGGGGGTGACAATTTTTCTAACATGAAGAATCTTCTTTAGCTTTAATTTATCAGGGCAAGGTCAGACAATAAGCGAACCCTCTTCAATCTGAAGGATTAGAAATCAACTGAAAGATATTAGCTGTTGCTCTTCTTCAATAACAAAAAGGTATCTCACCGATAACTAAATGTCAATTCGGCGATGCTGATTGATAAAGGCGGGCATGTTCTTATGGCCGCGGCAGGAAATAATCCAGGGCTCAGATCAGGACTTCCCCGGGGATCGGGCGCAGGTTGAAGTTTGAGGCCATGCTGCGGCAGTAGGCTCCGGCCATCAGCACCGCCAGGATATCCCCGCTGCGCGGCGCCGGCATCGACCGTTCCGAGCCGAAAACATCTCCGGTTTCGCAGAGATGTCCGGCCACCGTCAGCCTGACCTTTTTGCCGCCGTCGACCCGGCTGGCATTAACGATTTCATGGTAGGCTTCCTCGTAAATCGCCGGCCGCGGGACGGTGTTATAAGTTCCGGCATTGACGCAGGCAAACAGATTCCCGTAGCTCTTTTTCAGATATTCAACCCTGACCAGAAGGACCCCGGCGTTTGCCAGAAGGTATTTCCCGGGCTCCGCCACTATGGCTTTAAGCTCCAATCCTGAACTTTCAACTTTATCAAGGATGTAGGCGGCATACTCGGCTAACGGGAACCGTCGCTGGTCTTTTCTGTATATCGGTCCCAGGCCCCCGCCAAAGTCGAGAAATTCCAATCTGAAGCCGGCCTGTTTGAGCTCCTTAGCTATTTTAATCATTCTGTCGACCGCCTTCACGGCTACCGGGAAATCTTCTTCGGTCCAGCCCGAGCCGAGATGCTGATGGAGTCCAACCGGGAGAAAGCCCAGGCGCTTGAGTTTTCTGAAGGACGGAAGAACCTGACTCTCTTCCACTCCGAATTTTATCGGGGTGCCGTCCGGGCTCCGGCTGCCGGCGGTCACTGTTTTGCTGCAAAAACCACGCCCGAGTCCCGGGTTCCAGCGAACTGAGATGCGCACGGGCTTTCTTCTCCTGAGCTTTTTGCGGGCAGCCGCCAGAAGGTCGATCTGCTCAACCGCGTCAATGTTTACCGTGACTTCCGGATGCTTCAACACCCTCTCAAAATCTTCCCGGCTGATCGAGGTGCCGGTGAACATGATTTTATTTTCCGGGAAGCCGGCTTTATGGGCAGCTTCCACTTCGGATGGAGAAACAGCATCAATCCAGGTTCCGGCCCTGAGCAGGATTTTGAGTATCCCGGGATGCGGGTTGGCTTTCATGGCGTAGGCGATTCTTGTTTCCAGCCCTGGCTTCTCCATAGAAAAAGCTTCTCTGAGTTTCTGCAGGTTCCTTAGAATCTGTTTCCGGCTGTAAACATAGAGCGGCGTTCCGTATGTTTTCGCTATTTCATCTGCCGGCTGCTCTTCTAGATAAAGCCTGTTGTTTTTGACCTTCAAAAATTCGTTCTCCCACCAGTTCATATGATTATTCCTTTAATAAAATTTTATAAATGCGGAAGCCTGATTATCATTCTTTTTTCTTGTTTTTCAAGCCGGTCATTTGTTTTTCCGTTTCCTGGCTTCCAGACTCCTGTGATTCTTCGAACAGGTCAAACTGGCCCTTTTCCAGCTTTTTAGCGATTTCTTTGAGCACCGGGTATTTTTCCAGCATGGTGACCGGTATCTGCAGTTTCTCGCCGGTCAGCATGTTTTTTATCTGCAGGGCGTTGGCCAGAGCCTGGCCCCGGTAGTGATTGTTGGTAATGACAAACACCCGGTCGCTGCCTTCAGCCAGTTTCCGGATCCGGCCGATCCACTCCTTCAGTTCATCCGTTGTGTAGAGATAATTATAGCGGTCGTCCCGGCCAGCCCCTTCCCTGAACCAGTCCTTATAATTCCGTCCGTGCAGCCGCACATAAGAAAACAGGGGATTGGTGACGACGGCTGAGGGCTTTATCGAATTCTGAAAAATCGGCTGATCGATGTTGCAGAAGCAGACTCGGTGTTCTTTCAGGAATTCGTGAAAATCGGGCCGGTCCCAGGAGCCGTGCCGCACTTCCAGCGCCAGAGGAAATTCAGAAAAAAGAGTAAAAAGTTTTTCCAGATATTCCAGATTCTCAGCCGTATGGCTAAAAGACCAGGGGAACTGGATCAGAATCGCTGCCAGCCGCTGTTTTACAGCCAGCGGTTCTATGCCCTTTTTGAACTCGGTTACTTCTTTCTGGGAAAAATCCTTCCGCTGATGGGTGAAGATCTGGAGCAGTTTTACCGTGAATAAAAACCGGGCAAAGGCCTGGATGCGGCGCAGCCAGGAATAGGCCATCCCGGGTGTGGCCGGGCGGTAAAAGGTAGAGTTAATTTCGACGAGGTCAACAAAATGGGCCAGATATTCCAGCGGATGGAACCCGCGACCCCGGACCGGAGGATAAACTATACCTTCCCAGTCCTCGTAACTCCAGCCGGCGGTGCCGAGGTAGAATTTCTTCATTTGTGTTATTTTAGCCCTATTCCGGCAGGCCATCAACCGGAAGGTTCTGACTGATGGCTTCTTCTCTATGATGACTCAGGTCGGGAGTAGAGGGCTCTTGCTCCGTCCGCTCACTCTCTGAGCGGCCGATAACCGGCGGGGACAGCCTTACCCTGTGGTGGGGGAGGACAGAAGCCCGGCCGCCGGCCTATAACCATTGTTTCCAATTACCGCAGCCGAGACGCCTCCTTCTTCGCCTGATGTCAGGAGGAAAACCCTGATGGAAAAGACTGGAGATGTGTTATAATCAAGCCATGCTGGACCTAAAATATATTCAGGAAAACTTTGAAGAAGTTAAAAAGCGAAATTCAGCCCGGGGACAACCGCAGGCTCTGTCGGACCTGGATGAGGTCTACCATCTGTCGGAGGAAATGAAGAGTCAGATTCAGCGGGTGCAGGCCCTGCGGGAAAAACGCAATCGGATTTCGGAAGAAGTTAAGAAACTAAAGCCGCAGGGACGGGATGTCTCCTCCCTGATTGAAGAGTCGAGAAGGGTGGGTGAGGAAATAGCTGCTCTGGAGAAAGAGTCCAGAGAAATGGAGTCCCGGCTCAATTCCTTGCTGCTGAGGATTCCCAATCTCCCTCATGAAACGGTGCCAGTTGGCAACAGTGCCGAGGAGAATATGGTGGTCAGGGTGGTGGGAGAACCGCCATCCTTCGACTTTGAACCTCAGCCCCACTGGGACCTCGGAAAAAACCTGGGGATTCTGGATTTTGAACGGGCGGCCAAAATTACCGGCTCCCGCTTTGCCCTCTATTTTGGCGCCGGGGCCAGGCTGGAGCGGGCCCTGATTAATTTTATGCTGGATTTGCATACCAGGGAGAAAGGATTCAAGGAAGTTCTCCCGCCGTTTATTACCAATGCCCTCAGTCTTACGGGCACCGGTAATTTACCTAAATTCGCTGAAGATCTATTCAAGCTTGAAGGTTATGACTGGTACCTGATCCCCACGGCTGAAGTGCCGCTGACCAATATTTACCGCAATGAAATCCTTGAGGCTGAAAAGCTGCCGCAGCGCTTCGTGGCTTATACACCGTGTTTCAGGAGTGAAGCCGGCTCCTACGGTAAGGATATCCGCGGACTCATCCGTCAGCATCAGTTTAATAAAGTGGAGATGATGATTTTTTCGCTGCCGGAAAAATCGCTGGAGGAGCTGGAGTATATGACAGCCTGTGCCGGGGCAGTGCTGGAAAGGCTCGGTCTGGCTTATCGGGTTGTTTCGCTGTGCACGGGTGACCTGGGTTTTGCCAGCGGCAAGACCTATGACCTGGAAGTCTGGATGCCTTTTCGGAATGCCTATATGGAAATTTCTTCCTGCTCGAATTGCTTTGATTTCCAGGCTCGCCGAGCTCAGATAAAGTTCAGGCGTGGTCCAAAAGCAAAACCCGAGTTTGTCCATACGCTTAACGGCTCAGGGCTGGCCGTAGGGCGGACGGTCAGCGCCATCTTGGAAAATTATCAACAAAAGGATGGCTCGGTAGTGATTCCAGAAGCCTTGCGGCCGTATATGGACGGCCTGGAAATTATCAAAGCCTGAGCTCCCATCAGCCAGGCCCGCCTCCTAATCTTTTAGCTCGGCGGTCGTTTTGTTTTGGGCCTTGACGATCGGCGGATATGTGCCGCGGTTTGCCGCGGGGAGCCGATCGTCGGGGGTTCCAAGGGGGTATGACCCCCTGGTCGCAGGGTGTGGGTTTGATGCCCCGCCCGTTAACATGAATTCTATTCAGCCGACCAGAAATAGATAAATAGATAATAAAGAACTTCTATGGCTGGTGTCCGGGGCATCAAGGAGCAATAGTTTTTGCTAATCTTGTTGCAGCTCTCCGGTGGATGTCAATCAGACCCTCTAACCGTTGGCCCTTTGATTAAGGGTGGAATTAAAATTGATAAATCAGGCCGAAGGCCACGAAGCGATGACCAAGGTTGAGAGAAATATTTGCTCTTTTTGGTTTATTTGCCATAAGGCTGGGCTTGCTTATCTTGCGACCGACAAAATAGCCAAGAAGAGCAGCCCCCACCACATCCGAGGCGAAATGCTTATCGAGAAAAATTCTTGACAGCGAAATGGCTGAAGCTAATGAAAAAAAGGCTGCCCGCAAATAAGGGCTTCTAACTCTTGAAGCCAGGCAGGAGGCCACCGCCCAGGCTGCGGCCGAGTGTCCGGAAGGAAAAGAATGCCAGCAGCCCTGAAGGGTAATGGGATGGAAGGAGAAAGGTCCTTCCAGGGTATAGGGTCTGGCCCGTCCAATAGATATTTTCCCGGCCTGAACCAGGAGCTCGGTTATGAGCAGGCTTTCTCCAGCCATGAGGAATGTTTCTCTGGTCTTATCTGAGTTCCTGAAATGTCCGACTAAGTATCCGGCCGAAACCAGGCCGAATAAACAAACGGGCGCCCCGGCCGCAGAAACTGCCCTGGAGACCGAAGTAAGAGTGGCGCAGCTGTGGTCGTATACCTGGTGATGGATTGAGTTGTCCAGTGGTAGGAGGGCAGAGGTAGTGGCCAGACACAGACCGAATGTCAGCCAGTCCTTTTTTTCCCACTGGCCTGGAGAACCCAGTATCATTCCGGCATCGCTCAAGATTTTTTTGAAATAGGTGCGGTCAACCTTAGAAATGGGGGCAGCTGGTTGGGCTGGCAAAGCCTGTGCCAGCAGACAGACGGTCAGAAGAAAAACGAGTATTTTCGCCACCGATTTACTCAGAAACCGGTTATTTAGAAAGTCAACTTTCATTCAATCTCTTCCCTCAGAGGAAAGACTTTTCCCTCGGCCATTCCCGTTATTAAAACCTTTGAAGTCATTCCCACGAGCTACAAATTCAATGATTCCTTATACAGTTTATTCTATTGCCGACAGTTTTCAAGCCGGTCTCTCAACCAGGTAGGAGATTTTAAGATGGAAAAGATGGCCAATTCAGGTTGAATTCAGAGCCAGTTGTTTTGGTGGGCTGGTCAGGAGGACAGTCTTTCTTGGAGCTTTTCTCGCTTATATAATTATGGAATGAATGCGCCGAAAGCCTGGCTCGTCGTGAAAAATTTCTCTTCTTTACATATCAACGGAGAAGAGAAGTATTTCTGTTTCCATGATTGGTAGCAATTAAGGCTGGAGGCTGACCTGGCCTCAGTTTCCACCCGTCCGGGCCTAAGGGGATACCCGCTGGGAAAGGGTGAAGTAAGGACGGGGGGAGAAGCACCGTGATGCGATTCAATTCCCAGTTTAGAGTCCTGACAGAAACGGAGCTGCCACCACAGGGAGATGGCCCTTGTCATCGAGAGGCTCTGAGATTAAAATACTTACCATCCCGGAGGGATGGCCGAGTGGTTGAAGGCGGCGGTCTTGAAAACCGCTTTCCGGTATCCCGGAACGGGGGTTCGAATCCCTCTCCCTCCGCCATTAATTTCGTTGATTCTTCCCTTCCGAGTGTAACTAAGCCCTGTTCACATTTTGTTATTTCTGACCATTCTACACAGCCAGAGCTGTTTTTTGATGGCCGATAAAAAGCTCGTCGGAAAAATTCACGGTCGGGCAAGGGAAGAGGCAGAAGCCAATCAAATTTAATTCATTAATCCCGGTCAAACTGAGTTGTCGCGGATAGCGGCCGGACTGAGTTTTCCGGGTTGGTCCTGTAAACAGTCAGCGGGGCCCGGTAGTCAGGCTGTTAATTTGTTTTCATTCTCAGATAATATCCCGGGGGAGTTTCTTTAATATTCGGGCAAATTTCTTTGACCAGTGAGAAAACAATCGGGTAATTTCTGACGGCTGGCTGCCAGTTGTCTGCCCGGACTTGATTTTAAATGGTCGTAAAAATTAAAATAGGCGCGGCTTGGGTAATTTAACCATATTGGCTCGAGAAGGAGGCAGGATGAAAACACCGAATATGAGTCGGCGCGAATTTCTGCGGACAGCCGGAGCGGCCGGGGCTGTGGCTTTTAGCTGGAACCTGGCCAATCTGGAAAGGGTGGAAGCGGCCACCCAGGCCGTGGCCGGCAAGTCGCCGGAAGATGTGGCCAGGGATGAATTTTACTGGCGGGAAGTGCAGCTTGGTTTCAAGCTCGATCGTTCGCTCATCAACCTTAATAATGGTTTTACCTGCCCATGTCCGAGAGTGGTTCTGGAGTCAGCATTCCGCTATACCGAAATGATCAATATGCTGCCGGTTCATTACCAGGCGATGGTGGCCGGAAATATTGAGACTATCCGCCGCCGGATGGCCAAAGAATTCGGCTGCGACCCGGAAGAACTGGCCCTGACCCGCGGCGCCAGCGAGGCCCTGCAGATCGCTCAGAACGGCATCGACCTGAAGCCGGGCGACGAGGTCATCACCACCGAGCAGGATTATCCCCGGATGCTGACCACCTGGGACCAGAGGATGCGGCGGGAAGGAATAAAGGTTACCAGGCTGCAGTTTCCGGTGCCGGCGTCTCAGGATTATCTGTATAAGATGTTCGAACAGGCTATTACCCCGAAAACCAGAGTCATTCATTTCTGCCACATCACCAATCTTACGGGGCAGCTTTTCCCGGTGCAGAGAATTTGCCGGATGGCCCGGTCTAAGGGCATAGTGACCATAGTCGACGGGGCCCATGCCCTGGGCCATTTTCCCTTTAAGTTGCGCGAGCTGGAATGTGATGCCTACGGTGTCAGCCTTCATAAATGGCTGCTGGCTCCCATCGGCAATGGCTGTCTTTACGTCCGCAAGGAAATGATCACGAAATTCTGGCCTCTTCAGGCCGCGCCCGAACAGCAGGACAATGATATTCGCAAGTTTGAAGCCATCGGCACCCACCCCTGGGGAATAAGGGCCGCTCTTGGTGAAGCCCTGGCTTATCATCAGGCGATCGGAGCTGAGCGCAAAGCGGCCAGGATGCGTTACCTGACGCTGCGTTATGCCAATGCCCTGAAAAAATATCCGCGTTTCAAGATGCTGACCGACATGTCAGAACCCGCTCAGGCCTGGGGCGTGGCCGCCTGCTATATCGAGGGAATCGACGTCAGAGCTCTGTCCAATTTTCTCAGACGAAAGTACCGGATCATCACCGTACCGTTGGTCGGCGGAGCGCCGCCCAATCAGGTTTTCGACTATCAGGCCCTGCGCATTTCGCCCAATGTCTACACCACCTTAGAAGAGATTGACACCTTCGTCGAAGCCATGGAAGACGCCATCAAGAACGGGGTGGAGGAGGATGTGTTTAGCCCGGTGGCCTCCACTGCCACAGCCGGAGAGGTTCTGGTCTGACAGGCCGGGATATATGAATCATTCTTCATATGTTAAAAAGAATTAAGGAAAGGAGGCGACAGGAATGAGAAAGGTCATCTTAGCGACTCCTTTATTGATGATAACGATCTTGCTGACAATCTGGCTCCCGGTGGCGGCTGAAACTCAAACCGGTCAGTCTTCAGACCGGGCGGCGCTGTTTAAAATTCCTTTCGAATTCCGGGCGGCCGGCAAAAAAATTCCGGCCGGAGAATACTGGTTTGGCTTCAACCAGGCCGGCCGGCTTATCCTACGGCAGACGGCTTCCGGCAAGGAGCTTGAACTCCAGGTGCTGGAAAAAATTGCCCCGCCAGAACAACCGGCGGGGGAGCCGCGCCTGGTGTTTGATGAAGTCGGCGATTTTGCCCCATCCTACACCGAGTATTTTACCGTTTATGTGCTGTCGGAAATCTGGCTGTCGGCCGGGGAAGGTTATCTAATCCATACCACTAAAAGCGCCCATAAAGAAAAAATCGTCACCGGAAGTCCGGCCAGATAGACTGATGCGGGGGAGGTCAAACAATTTTTCTCTGAAGTCGGTCTCAACCGGCGCTGATTTTAGCCTGTTATCGACGGGGAGCCGGAGCGTCCGACCATCCCGATAATATTTCTGGAGTCCTAAAAGACTCGACAGGATAATCTTCCGGGCTGTTAAGTTTTTTAACCGGATTAATATTTTCAGGGACGGGGAATGACCCGGCAGCATTAATCACGAAAAAAGCGGCTTTTGATAATTCAGTTTTTAGTGCCTGAGGCCTTTATCTGTGTTTATATAACAGGCGGCAGGGATTGATAATTTTGTTAACAACGGGTGGACCTGATCCTCCAAATTCCGGTCGGGTGAGGTTTATTATTGAAAGTTAACGGCGAATTAATTTTTCATTCCGGCCGCCTGAAAATGTCCAGAATGAGCCTGGAGAAACTGGTCTCATCTCCGGCCAAGGGGTTTTTTTCGGGGTTAAAACATGTTAAAATAAGCCTTGTTTTCAGGCGCGGAGAGGTGCTGGAGTGGTCGATCAGGATCGCCTGCTAAGCGATTGTACCAGCTAAAACTGGTACCGCGGGTTCGAATCCCGCCCTCTCCGCCACTGTTTTCAAGCCCGCCTGATTCCCAGCCCGGGAATGATTGACTCGTAAAGTCTTCTCCGGCCCGGCTGGTGGCCGGCAAACTTTTTCAGACCGCTCTCCGGCTTCTTGGTTGAATGAAAAAAATTATCTTAACGTTCGACCCATTTCTGGACAGCAACTCCCATCATCAGAATTAAGTCGCCCGATTCTCAAAAAAAAAGGGTCTGTTCCTGGTTTAAAGCAGCGGTAATAAAATTCAGACCGTCTCCGATTCTGCATCCGGGACCGTCAGGCCCGGGTCTGACGGTCCTGTTAATTATTGTCTTAATCGTTATGGGTCACTCTATGAAACCGCGCTTTTTCAGCAGCGGTTCTTTCCTGGGTTCGCGGCCGCGGAATTTAATGTACTGGCTGAGAAAATCGGCCGAGCCGTATTTCTCCAGCACTTCCTGCCTGAATTTAAGGGCGGTTTTCTGGTCAAAAAGTCCCCGCTCCTTGAAGGCTTCAAAGGCGTCGCTGTCGAGAACTTCGGCCCAGATGTAAACATAATAACCGGCTGAGTAACCGCCCGAGAAAATATGCTGGAAATAGGTGCTGCGATAGCGGGGAGCGATGGCCTCTATTAAGCCGAGATCGGTCAGCACCCGGCGCTCAAAATCATTGACCTCGTAATCTTCGTTAAAGACGGTCTTGTGCCAGTGGATGTCCAGCAGCGAGGCGGCCAGGTATTCGGTTGAAGCAAAGCCCTGGTTGAACAGCGAGCTGTTGTTAATTTTCTTGATCAACGTATCCGGTATGACTTCGCCGCTGGCGTAATGTCGGGCGTACATTTTCAGGAATTCCGGTTCGGTCACCCAGTTTTCCATAATCTGGGAGGGAAGTTCCACTCCGTCACGGGGGACGAAGCGATTGTTGTATTTGCCGTTGGCCAGCAGGGTGGCCAGCGAATGCCCGAATTCGTGAAAAGCCGTCTGGACTTCATCCAGCGACAGCAGGGCCGGGAGTTTTTCGGTCGGCCGGGTGAAGTTGCAGGTTATGGTTGACAGGGGAGCGATTCTCTTGCCGTTCTGGTAACTCTGGCGGCGCAGAGCTCCGGACCAGGCGCCGCTTCTCTTGGAGGCTCTGGGGAAAAAGTCCAGATAAAGCAGACCGACATGCTGTCCGTTCTTTTCCTTGACTTCATACACCTCGACTTCCGGATGGTAGACCGAAACGTTGTTCAATTTTTCAAATTTCAGCCCGTAAAGCAGCCCGGCCAGGGTGAACATTCCGTTTCTGACATTGTCAATCGAAAAATAGGGCCGGACTTCTTCGTCCTTCAGGTCGTACTTTTTCTGGCGCAGTTTTTCGGCATAATACCACCAGTCCCAGGGAGCGATTTTGAAATTGGCCCCTTCCTCATCGGCGATCTGCTGCATCTCGGCCAACTCAGCTTTGGCTCGCTTCAGGGCATACTGCCAGAGTTCGGTCAGGAATTCTTCAACTTTCCCCGGTGTTCTGGCCATGTTGACTTCTATGGCGTAATGGGCGAAGGTCGGATAACCCAGTAACCTGGCCCGTTCGGTGCGCAGGGCGATGATTTTCTTGATGATTTCCTTGTTGTCATATTCATTATATCGGTCGCCCCGGCGGAGATAAGCTTCAAACAGCCTTTGCCGCAGTTCGCGGTTTTTGGAGTATTGCAGAAAAGGAGTCAGGCTGGGGACCTGGGTGGTGAAGACCCATTTTCCCTCCAGGCCCATTTTCCTGGCTGTCTCGGCCGCGCTGTCGATGACGTTCTGCGGCAGCCCGGCCAGGTGTTTCGGATTCTCGATGACCAGGCGGGAGCTGTTGGTTTCCTGCAGCACGTTGTTTCCGAACTTCAGCGACAGCATGGACAGCTCGCTGTTTATCCGGCGCAACCTTTCTTTGTTTTCCGGACTTAGCAGGGCTCCGGCCCGGACGAAATCCTGGTAAATTTTTTCCAGCATGAATTTTTCTTCCGGTCCGAGCTTGAGCCCCGCCCTCCGGTCGTAAACAGCCTTTATTCTGGCGAACAGCTTCTCATTCAGGTGGATACTGGACCGATGCTGGCTGGTCAGGGGAGTGGATTGTTCGGCAATTTTCTGGAGCTCGGGCGAGGTGTTGGCGCTTTGCAGGGCCCCAAAAACCGCCTGGACTCTCTCCAGAAATTTTCCGCTGCGGTCAAAAGCCAGAATGGTATTCTCAAAGGTCGGCGGCCGGGGATTGTTGACGATGGCCTCGATCTCAGCCTGATGCAGCTCGATTCCCTTCTTTATGGCCGGCAGGAAATGCTCGGTTTTAATCAGGTCAAAAGGCGGAGTTTCAAAAGGCGTGTTGAAGGCGGAAAAGAAAGGATTGTTCTCTTCCTGAGCATAAAGAGCACCCAGCAGGACAACCGTCATCAGGGCCAGCACCGCCAGGGCTGCCCCTGTCCTTAACAATCTTCCGGGTTCAAAATTTCCAGACATGGCACGCTCCCTGGATTATTTTATTAGTTAAACTTGCCAAGACAAAGATTATAACTTGCCTGGCACCGGTCAAGTCAAGCCTCTGATTGACAAGCGGGAAGCCGGTTTTATAAATTGAGTCTAACGATTCATAGTGAGGTGGGCCGATGTCGCGGATATCCTTCGCCAATAAAAATTCCGGGAATTTTTTAATTCAGGCCGGCTTGATCTGGCTGATTCTGTCGAGTTTGCTGGTAGGCGTTTCCTGCCGTCAACCTTCAATTCAAAGCGGTTCGCTGGCCGAGACCGCCAGGCTTTTTTCCGACCCGCCGCCTGAATTCCGGCCGGCCCCTCTCTGGGTCTGGAACGAAGCTATGACTCCCGAAAAAATCCGAACCCAGCTCCTGGACCTGAAGGATAAAGGTTTCGGCGGGGTTTTTGTCCATCCCCGGCCCGGCCTCATCACCCCTTATCTTTCAGAAGAATGGATGGCCCTGTTCAAGGAAACGGTCAGCCTGGGTAGGGAGCTGGGCCTGAAAATCTGGATATACGATGAAAATTCCTATCCTTCAGGCTTTGCCGGCGGTCTGGTGCCGGCGGCCAGGCCGGAGTTTGCCCGCTCCGGACTGAAGGCCACTATTTTGAAATTTCCCTCTCTTTCCGGAGCCAAAGAACCGGTCTGTATATTACAGCAGCAGGAGCAGTCGTTTCTGGACATCACCGACCGGGTTAGAAGCGGCGAGAGGGGCTGGCCCGAAGGCCGGTACTGGTTATTTGAGGTGGTCCGGCAGGAGCCATCTCCCTGGTACGGAGGCTTCACTTATGTTGACCTGATGCGCCCCGAAGTAACCCAGGTGTTTCTTCATCTGACCCTGGACGCCTATAAAAAGGTGGCCGGAGAAGAATTCGGCCTGACCGTTCCGGGCAGCTTTCAGGACGAAGCCGAGATTGCCCCGGCCGGAGGGGCCTGGGCCGTCAATTACACTCCGGCCATTTTTGACGAATTCAGCCTGCGCCGCGGATACAACCTGCTGCCTGAATTGCCCTCGTTGCTGGAGGATGTGGGGGATTTTAAGCGGGTACGCCATGATTTCTACCTGACCTGCCTTGAACTATTCATAGAAAATTGGGCCCGACCATATTATGACTACTGCTCACAGAATAATCTCTGGCTAACCGGTCATTACTGGGAGCACGACTGGCCGGTTCCCAGGATTAATCCTGACAATATGGCTCTTGGCGCCTATGCTCATATGCCCGGGATTGATATTCTGATGAATGAATGGAGTCTGGATGTCCAGGCTCAGTTTGGTAATGCCCGAGCGGTCAGGGAGCTGGCCAGCCTGGCCAACCAGCTCGGCCGGAAGCGGACGCTTTCTGAAACCTATGGGGCCAGCGGCTGGGACCTGACTTTTTTTGACCAGAAGAGGATCGGCGACTGGGAATTTGCCTTAGGAGTGAATTTTCTCAACCAGCATCTAACGTTCTCGACCATTGCCGGAGCCCGCAAGAGAGACCATCCGCTGTCTTTTTCCCATCATGAACCCTGGTGGCCAGCTTACCGCTTGCTGAACGATTACTTTGGCCGATTGTCGGCCGCCCTCAGTTCTGGACAGCAGTTAAATAGAATTTTGGTGATTGAGCCCACCAGTTCAGCCTGGATGTACTATTCACCGGCAGTAAAAAATGAAAAGTTAACCAGGATTGGTCAGGACTTTCAGGATTTTATTCACTGTCTCGAGCGCCAGCAAGTCGAATATGACCTGGGCAGTGAGTTTGTCTTGAAGGAGCAAGGCAGGTCGGAAGGAAAAAGATTGAGAGTCGGGAAGAGGGATTATGAGCTGGTGATTCTTCCGCCGGGAATTGAAAGCCTGGAAGAATCGACCGCCGCTCTGCTCAGCAATTATCTGAAAAACGGAGGTGAGGTCCTATCCTGGGCCGGAGACCAGATTCATACCGGCGGGCGCCCCTCGTCTCTGGCTGCCGAACTGGCTGCTTATAAAGGCTTCAAAAGCCTGGCCGGGCAGGACCTGTCGGTTGAAATAATAAATAAACTGCTGAAAAGCGAGGTTCGGTTCTTGGAGCTGACCGGCCAGGATCGACTCTTCCATCATCGTCGTCAGCTTAAAGATGGTCAGTTCCTGTTTCTGGCCAACGTTAGTCCGGATGAAACGGCTTCGGGCCGGGTGATTCTCAAAGGTAGGGCGGTGGAAAAATGGGAGGCCTTCACCGGTCGGACGACTCCTTATGCCGCCAGCATAAAAAGAGGCCGGGCCTTAATCGATTTTTCCCTAAAACCTGGTGAGAGCCTGCTTTTAGCGATCTACAAAAATAAGAAGCGAAACTGGAAACCGGTGGCAGAAGAAAAAACCGGCCCGGTTGAAATCCTGAACCTCAAGCCGGTTAAAATAAAAAGACTTGACCCCAACCTGTTGACTCTCGATTACTGCGACCTGAGCCTGAAGGGAGGTGTCCAGAAAGATCTCTTTTTTTACCGGGCTCAGCAGAAAACATACCAGTGGCATGGCTGGTCAAAAAATCCGTGGGATTCCGGCGTTCAGTACCAGGATGAAATCATTTCCAGGAACAGGTTTGCACCGGGAACCGGCTTCAGGGCCGATTATCATTTTCAGACGGCGCCGGGGGTGGACCTGAAATCGCTGAAACTGGCGGTGGAAAGGCCGGAAATTTTCCGGGTGCTGGTCAACGGACGACATCTCGAACCGCTGCCGGGCCAGTTCTGGCTGGACCGGAATTTTGGGCTCTTTCCGCTGGCGGAAGCGGTTAGAACCGGGCTTAATACCGTCAGCCTGGTGGTCAAAGCCTTTGACCTGCTGGCCGAATTAGAGCCGGTTTATGTGCTGGGTAACTTTTCCCTGCAGCCGACCGGAAAGGGTTTCCTGATAGTTCCAGCCCGGGAGTTAACTGCCGGTTCCTGGAAGGACCAGGGTCTCATTTTTTACGGACAGCGGGTGGCCTATGAATCATCCTTTGAGGTCAGTCAGCCAGAGCTCGAAGAAAAGGAGTTTATTTTCCGGAGCGGCCGTATTCAGGGAGCGCTGGCCGAGCTTCTGGTCAACGGTCAGCCGGCCGGCTATGTTCTCAGTCCGAACGATACCTTAAATATATCTTCCGGGCTCCGCCCGGGACTTAATGAAATCAGCCTGGTTGTTTACGGAACTCTGAAGAACACCCTCGGGCCTCATCATCTTAATCCGCCGCCGGGCCGCGCCTGGCCGGGTTCGTTCCAGCGAGCCCCGGACAGTGGACAACCCGCCGGAAGCGAGTATAATGTCCTGGATTACGGACTTTACGATTTCCTGATCATAGAAAAACAAAACAGAAAAGGACAGCTGCAGTGAATAAAATTGGCTTTGACAGTCAGGTTTATCTCCGGGAACAGACCGAGGCCATCAACCGGCGGCTGGCACTCTTTCCGGAAAAACTCTACCTGGAATTCGGCGGGAAAATCCTGAACGATTTCCATGCCGCCCGGGTGTTGCCCGGATATGACCCCAATGTCAAGGTCAAGTTGCTGCAGGAGCTTCGCGACAGGATAGATATCATTCTCTGCATCTATGCCGGAGACATCGAGAGAAGGAAGCAGCGGGCCGACTTCGGCATTACTTATGATGCCGACACCCTGAAGCTGATCGACGAGCTCGGAGACCGCGGCCTGAAGGTCACGGCCGTAGTCATCACCCGGTATGAGGAACAGGCTTCGGCCCGGGTTTTCAAAAACAAACTTGAACGCCAGGGAATAAAAGTTTATACCCATCGTTTTACCCGCGGTTACCCGACCGACGTTGAGGTTATAGTCAGCGAGGAGGGCTACGGCGCCAACCAGTTCATCGAAACCAGCCGGCCGCTGGTGATCGTCAGCGGTCCTGGCCCTGGGAGCGGCAAACTGGCCACCTGCCTGTCGCAGCTATACCATGAACATAAAAGAGGTCTCAAGGCCGGCTATGCCAAGTTTGAGACTTTTCCCATCTGGGACCTGCCGCTCAAGCATCCGGTCAACGTGGCCTATGAAGCGGCCACTGCCGACCTGGGGGATTTCAACCTGGTTGACCCCTTTCATCTGGAAGCTTACAACCAGCGGGCCATCAATTACAACCGGGATGTGGAAGCCTTCCCGCTGCTGAGGAGAATTCTGGGCCGGATCGCCGGCAACGGCTTTGTCTACAAGTCGCCCACCGACATGGGAGTCAACGTGGTCAGCCGGGGAATAATTGACGATGAGGTGGTCAGGGAAGCGGCCCAGCAGGAAATAATCAGGCGCTATTTCCGTTATCAGTGCGAGTATGTCCTTGGATTCACCGAACTGTCCACCCTGGAAAAATCCGAATTGTTAATGAAGGAACTCAACCTGAAACCGGAAAACCGGGCGGTGGTGTCGCTGGCCCGGGCGGCTGCGGTTGAAGCCCAGAGGAAGGGAAAGGGGAACAACGGAATTTATGTCGGGGCTGCCCTGGAACTAAGGGATGGTCGGATGGTTAAAGGTTATAACTCGCCGCTAATGCATGCCGCTTCCAGTGCCGTCCTCAATGCCCTCAAGGGGCTGGCGGGAATTCCGGAGCACATCCATTTGCTCTCGCCCTCGGTTCTGGAACAGGCCGCTTATCTTAAGAAAAACATATTCGGCGGCAAGGCTTTGAGCCTGGACCTGACCGAGGTCCTGACCTGCCTGGCCATTACCGCTCCGAACAGCCCGGCCACCCAGCTGGCCCTGGATAAATTGAAAGAGTTGAAAGGCTGTGAAATGCACCTTACCCACATGCCCACGCCCGGGGACGAAACCGGGCTGCGGCGGCTGGGAATCAACCTGACCAGCGACCCGGTATTTGCTTCCAAAAGTCTTTTTCTTGGCTGACGGGACGGCGGAGAAAATTAATCATGGCTGTTCTGAAAAAATTCTGGTTAATTGCCATTTTCATGCCCTGGCGGCACTCGGAACTATATGAGGAGTCGAGAACCCGGGGGGCCGGATTCAAGACCTTTCTGCTGCTCACTGTTCTCGGCCTGGGTTTCAGCCTGACTTCCATCGTTCAGGCGGCTTGCGGTCATTTTCCTGCCGTCCCGGTTATCCTGCCCCTGAGGCTGGAAAACTATTTTGTCTGGCAGGCTCTTCTGGTCGTTCCCTGGATACTGCTGGCCTGGTTTCTGCTTGTCCCGCCGGTCAGGGCAGCCGCTGGCCTGGCGGGGCTTTCCGGGCTGAGTCTGCGCCAGGTCCTAGTCTGGCTGGGTCTCGGCTTTTCTTCCTGTCTGTTCTGGCTCTGGATCTCTCACTTCCTGACCGCTGTTCTGTACGTCCTGGGAATGTCCCAGAAAGAATGGGTGGACCTGGTTTCCCGGCCGGGATGGTTTCAGACCTTATACCTGGTTTTTATGGGCCTGGCCGTGCTGTCCGGATTAATTTCGCTTAACCTGAGCCTGGCCGGGAAAAAAAAGAAAGGGAAAGCGTTGCTCATTCTGGTGGCCAGTTCGGGTTTCTGCCTCTGGCTGGCCGCGCTGGCGGTTTTTCTGCGCTAAGGAGGAAGGGCTGATGGGAATGACCTTTAGAAAATTCAGGCTGGAAGATTACGATCGGGTTATGGAACTGTGGCAGCTATGCGGCCTGCCTCTAAAACCCCGGGGAAGGGACAGCCGGGAAGAAATCAGCCGGCAGCTGGAAAAGCCTCAGGTGATTTTTCTGGTGGCTGAAGCGGAAGACAGAATTGTCGGCACGGTGCTGGCTACCCATGACGGCCGCAAGGGCTGGATCAATCGTCTGGCCGTCGACCCGGCCTACCGCCGGAAGGGACTGGCTCAGATGCTTGTCCGCCTGGCAGAGGAGGAGCTGGAGAAGGCCGGGCTCAAAATGTTTGCTGCTTTGATCGAAGAAGACAATCAGGCTTCGATCCGGCTTTTCGAGAAACTGGGCTATGAATTCCATCCGGAAATAAAATATTTTACCCGGAAAAAATCTTCCGACGTCTGAAGGCGGAGATCGGAGCTCATCGCCTGAGGCCGTGTGGTGAAAATCGAGGCCCGGGTCAAAACTTTCAGCCCTGAGTTTTAACCTGACGGCTGAATTCAAAAAGCGCTTCCCGTACCTCGCGGTGGTTGAGGGCCGGGCCGTCCTGGGGTGAGTCAAGAATCCGATAATCAAAGAAGGGACAGTCGCCTTCGTACCAGCGTTCGGAAACCGGCCGGCCGAGTTTTTCCCTCTTTTCTTTTTCGAGCTGATTGAGCAGACCGCCGAGACCCCGGAGGTTCACTCCGGCCTCCGGGTCCACTCCGATAATGAACCGGCGGTTACCGAAATTGCTGAGCAGAAAAGAAAAGCCCCGGCCGAGAGGAGAGTTAAACACATCCCGGCGGGCCCATTCCTTCAGAAGAAAGCTTTTCGGATTCAGAACGATCAACCCGTCGACCAGACGGTTTCCGGATTCCCGGCTGAGCGGCAGGTTGAGTTGCACTTTTTCGGCTTTTTCCAGGTCCTCCAGGTAACCGAAGTAATCGTCTTCCACCCGGTGCATGGCTTTTTCATAGCGGTCGATTCCCTGGAGTATCTGGCGGCTATCGACAATATCCCGTCCCAGTCTGACCTGTTCATAAAGGAGTTTTAACAATCGCAGCCCTTCCTGGATTCTTTCCTGATTGGCTTCCTCTTCCGGTTTCTGGAGGCCGGCATATAAAGCCCGGAGCAGGGCATAAGGCGTGGAGCTGAGCTCCACATTTTTGGGTATGGTGGCCGAGTCGGCCATTCTGGCATAATCAGCAATAATTTTTAATGATTCCTCCGCCTTTCTTATTTCCAGCAGTTTCAGACTGAGAAAGATGGCGCTGACGGCGTCGAAATCCGGCCAGCGGTGGGTGATGATGGTTAATTTTTCTACCGGTTCCGGAAGATGATCCAGCACCAGCTCCGGGTGTTTTACCACCAGGGAAGCGGCGCATTCCGGCTCGGCTTCCGGATGATGATGGTCAATGACTCCGGGAACGGTCTTCAAGCCCACATCCAGAACCAGAGTCTCAGGCCGGGGATCAAATTCCTGGCCGTAAGGAGCGAACTGGAAAATAACTTCCATTCTTCTGGCCGTTCCGACTGACAGCCGTGAGGCCTCAGGTCAGGGCTTCCGGGCCCCGGTCATTTTGGCCCTGAGAACAGCGTGTCCAGTATGTTTTCCTCCAGCTCTTCGCCGGGAGTAGGATATTTGCGTCGCTGATGTTTTTTGTTAACCTGGTTGAGACAGCTGCTGACCTCAGAAACCCTGGACAGCGCTTGCACCGTCTGTCCGCTTTCGGAATAGACTTCGATAGTTACGGTATATGGAATTCCGGTGGCCCTGAGGTTCTGGTTCTCCAGTATCTTGATTATTCGGTCGCGAAGTTTTTCGGCTCCGGACCGGCCGGTGTTGGGCAGCATGATCATGAATTCGTATTCACCTATCCTGGCCACCAGGTCGACCTTTCTGGTGGTTTTTCTCAGGATGAAAGACAGGTTGGTTATCACTCTGGCTCCGGCTTCCTGACCGAAAGTCTGGATGATCTTTTCGTAGTAATCTATGTCGACCTTGAGCAGCGACAGGTCTATGCCGTAGCGCT
Source organism: Candidatus Saccharicenans sp. (assembly GCA_030017715.1). Classification (GTDB taxonomy): domain Bacteria; phylum Acidobacteriota; class Aminicenantia; order Aminicenantales; family Saccharicenantaceae; genus Saccharicenans. Next base: position 763,209 of record JASEIU010000001.1, read on the forward strand.
CGCAGCGAGCCACTTCCCGCTGGAAATAGTTGACGAAAGTCCGGGTGTTGTAGGCGTCGGTCAGCGGGTCGAACTCTTCCAGCTGGCTGATGTGCTTAAGCAGCACCAGTCTTTCCAGCAACAGTTCGAACAAGCTGATCAGACTCAGCAGCAGCTTGAACTCATCCAGGCTGAATTGTTTCCCGTTTTTCTTGTTGAAAAGCCCAACCAGGCCGAAGACCTTTTTTTCGACCTTGACCGGCAGAGCCATCAGACTGTAAACCTCCAGTCCGGGAAGGTGGTCCACTCTGGGGTTGAAGCGAGGGTCACGTTGGCAGTCTGAGATGATGATATTCTGATTGGTTTCCGCGGCCAGTCCGCAGATTCCTTCTCCCCGCCTGATCATCCGGTCCTGGAGCTGGGAGGCAATGTCGCCGACTACCCGGGCGTATCTGAGGTCGCGAGAAGCCTGGTCCCGGAGCAGAAATGCGGCCACCGCCGGCCCGAGCAGCTCATCGATCTTCTTGAGCAGGCGGTCGAGCAGGTCATCGGTGCTCCTGGCCAGCGACAGCTCACGGCTGGCTTCGAAATACCTGGCAGTAGGAAACGTCTGGAATTGGTCTGACCGGGTCCCGCCCTTTAACTCTTCCATTGGATATATATTTAACAAATTTCATATCCGATTTCAACCGCAAGTTATCATCTGGAACCGGGAAGACTTCGACCGGCCGGTTCAGTTTTTACCTGCCTTTTTCCCGGCTGGCTGCTGCCTGAAGCCGGCCTGTCCGCTTATTTTTTATTGTCTGAGCTCGCTTGCCAGTCCTCAAATTTAGTCGGTATTTCTTTCAAAAAATCAGAATTTACCCGGAAAAGATAGGACAGGTCACGATTCTTGATTACTACCTGCTGCCGGTCGCTGTTTTCCTGGCCTACCAGGAGCTGAATTTCCTTTTCTTCCTCATCGGCCGGTTTAACCCGGACCGAAATTTCAAGAGAGGGCCGGTCCAGGCTGTAATCCTTGAGTCCGGCCGGGTTGTCTATAAACTCTGAGGCTTCCAGGTACTCCAGCTTCCGCAGCAGGGACTCAATCTTTGATTCCTCGGCCGGTTCTTTCTTTCCGCCATCCAGCGTTAGAAACCACTTTTCCTGCTCCTGTCCCTTTTCCTTTACTTTTTCTCTGACTGCAGCCAGTTGCCAGTTGTCTTTTTTCAAAATAATTCCCACCGCTTCCCAGGAATTAAAACCGGCCACCTTCTTTTCCCTGAGGTCGGCTATTTTCTTGCTGAGGTCGGTGGCGATCTGGCTGTCGACTTCAATGATTTTTCTGGCCAGGGAATTGGTGGCCACAACTTTGTTGTCCTTGCGGTTGAGGGCAAAGGTCAGTTCCTGGCTGTCCTGGAGTTCCAGCACCACCGTGAACTCCGGCCGGTCCAATCCATATTGTCTCAGCTTTTCCGGGTCTTTCTCTTCCGCCAGAAAGTCGCGGGCTCTCAGGCCTGACAGACTGTCCAGCAGGTTGTCAACCTGGTATCTGGAGGCCAGGGCCGAGACCGGCTGAGTGAACTTCCAGGTTTCTCCTTCCCGCCGGATTTTCCAGTTAACTTCTTTTGATTTGAGTTCAATCGATTGCACCCGGGCGGTATCGAACTTCAGGATGTCTTTCTTTCTCAGGTCGAATACTTTTTTATCCAGGCTGTATTTAAGATGGGAGGGGAGCAGCACAACCTGCTGGCGGTCGGCCCTGCGGGCATAGAGGGTTCCGTCCAGCGGATTTTCCAGGCCGATCTGAATGACCACCGGCTGGCTCTGGCCCTTCAGCCACAGGCTGACTTCTTTTTTCGGAATTTCGTAAGCTGCCGGGTCAGCCGCCTGTTCTTCCACTACCCTGTCCATTCGCAGGCTGGCAAAATTTTCGGCCAGGCTGCCGGCTTCGTATTCATCGGCTTCGGCTGTCAGCGGTTCTTCAATCTGCCAGTGTCCCTGCTCGTCTTTCTTCAGGCTGATGACCGAGCCGTCTTCTTTTTTCAGGCTTAACTTCTCCACTTCAGATGCCTTGAAATCCGTTAGCTTTTCGGCTGCTTCTTTTTTCTCCCGGGCCTTTTCAGATCGGTGTTCCACCAGAATGACCGCTGCCAGGAGAGCAAGGAATACCGCCAGAAGAATCAGAGTCGTCCTGAATTTCATAAGGACCTCCTTCTGACCCAGATGCTCAGGCCGGCAGCCAGCACCAGCACCGGCAACAGTATAACCGACAGAAACATCAGGAACCGACCCTGGCTGGGCGTCAGGTTGATTGAGCGAGGAGTTCTGGTTCTGGGCTGGATTGATATCAGGTCGGCTTCTTCCGTCAGCCAGTTGACTGTGTTCAGAAAGAAATTTCCGTTGCCGGACAGGTTGTAGTATTTGTTGACAATGAAATCGGAATCGCCGAACACGGCCAGCCTTGCCTCCCGAGAAACCGGGCTCGCTTCCTCTTTACTGATTTCAGCCTTCTCCTGGCTCTGTTCCGATTTTTCTTTGTTTTCTTCAGCCCTGGTTTCTTTTTCGCCCTCTTTAGCTTCCACCTTCTGGCTTCCGGCTACGGCCAGGGTGATTGGTCCCTGGCGGTCCTGCCCCTGGTCGAAGGCGACTTCGGCCTTATCCAGCTGCTTTTCAGCCCAGGAATTGGGGCTGGTCCTGGCCAGGCGGTTAAGGGTCAGGCCCTCCGGCCTGGAGTCTGAAATTTCCACCGACCGGGCCAGCGGAAAGAAGGTGGCGTAGCGGAAATTTTTGGTAATCTCGTGGCTTTCGTATTCGGTTACTACCGGCATGAAGTAATCGCCACCCAGCAACCTGGAGACGGTGTCCACCACCAGGTCGTTTTCCAGTTTGATTCCATAATCCGCCAGGAAAGTTTCCAGCCCGGACGAGGTTTCCGGGTCGACCATGAACAGCACCCGTCCGCCGGTCTTGAGAAAATCCTTCAACGTCTCCAGCTCATTGGGCAGCAATCCCTTCTTTGGACCGGGTACGATGAGCAGGGCGCAATCCTTGGGAAAATTTTCAGACAGGGCCAGGCTGAGCTTTTTGACTTCATAGCCGATTTTTTCCAGTTCGGTTCTGGCCGTGTTGTAACCGACCTCACCCGTTTCGTCGATCGAGTTTTCTCCGTGGCCCTCAAGAAAATAAATGACCTTTTTTGAGGCCCTGGTGACCTTGATCAGGGCGTTGGTTACATCTTCCTCAGAAGTGGTGGTGATCCTGTTCTCCTTGTCGCCGCACTCAAAAACGGTTGTCCCGTCCTGAGTGATGTCATATTTCTTAACCAGTCCGGGATTCTTATCGGGGTCGATGAATTCATATTTTATTCTGGCGGAGTGGTAAGCATAGTTCTTGAGCAGGTTTTCCATGGTCTGTCGGCTGACGTTGCTGTCGCGGAAAAAGGCTTTGATTGCGACCTCCTGTTTCAGATTCTTGACCACGCTGACCGATTGTTCCGACAGGCTGTGGATTTTTGAAGCCGTGAAGTCCACCCGGTAATGTCGTCTGGCCAGGAAGAAATTCAGCACCACCAGAATGGCCAGGACCAGAATGATGATTAACAGCAGGTTGCTGGAATAGATAAAAGAGCGGCGCTTGAGCCCCTCTTTCAGGCCTGAAAGATTGGCAATTATGTAGACCGCGAGGGCCACGATGCCGGCCCCTCCGACGATCCAGGCAGCCGTCCGATACTGCGGCCAGACGGCCAGGATAACCACGGACAGGGCCAGCAGTCCCAGGCTTATATAATTAAGGTAATTTTTTAACCAGTTCATGGTCTCACCTCCAGCGGCGGAATTGAATCACTGAATGGGTCAGGAAAAGACCAAAGAAGGCAAAACTCAGGTAATAGACCAGGTCGCTGGTATCCAGGATTCCCTTGGTCATCCCGTCGAAGTGCTCAAAGAACGACAGGTAATTAAGGACATCCTGCCAGAGCCCCCGGGCCGAATAGGCCGCCCAGCTCAGCACCCAGAACAACAGCAGGGTGCCAAAGGTCAGCACCGCCGAGACTATCTGGTTTTCGGTCAGGGCCGACCAGAAAATGCCCAGAGCCAGAAAGGCCGCCCCCAGGAGGAACAAGCCCAGATATCCGAGCAGATAAGGAACCGGCTCGGGGTTGCCGTGGACGAAGGTGAAAATGGTGGGAATGGCGCTCAGAACCAGCATGGCCAGCAGAACTATCAGCGAAGCCAGGTACTTGCCCAGGATGATCTGGATGACCGACACCGGAGAAGTGAACAGAAGCTCTTCCGTGCCCATTTTCTTTTCTTCGGAGAACAGTCTCATGGAAACTACCGGAAGCATCAACAGCAGGATAATACTCAGGTTGTGAAACAGGGGTGCAAAGACCATCTGGTTGATGTTGACCTGCTGGAAGTAATAGGGATTCTGGGCCATCTGCATGGCCTGGGTATTGAACCACCAGACCAGGCTGTAGAAGAAAAAGCCCGAGAGCAGGAGAAAGATGGCGATAACTATATAGGCAATGGGCGAAGTAAAATAAGAAATTAGCTCTTTTTTGGTTATGGACCAGACGGGGCTCATTGTTCCATACCTCCCGAAACGATTCTCAGATAAAGCTCTTCTATGTTCATGGCCAGAGAACGCATTTCCTTGATTTCCAGTTTTTTATCCAGGCAGAGCTTCAGAACCTGGGTTCTTAAATCCTGCCCCCAGGGCCACTCCAGCCTGATTTCGGCGCCCTCCAGAGAGGCTTGCTGGAGTCCGGGCAGCTGCTGGAAAAGGTTCAGGACTTCTCCGTCTATTCTGTCCAGCTTCAGATAGACTCCGTCGTTCTGGCTGAAGCTTCTGGCCAGCTCCTCCAGCGACCCGGAAGCCATGAGCTTTCCTTCATTGATGATTACCACCCCGTCACAGACTTCCTTGACTTCGGCCAGGATGTGGGTGGAGAGCATGATGGTGTGCTCGCCTTTGAGTGATTTAATCAGGTCTCTGATTTCTTTGATCTGAGCTGGGTCAAGCCCGATAGTCGGTTCGTCCAGGATGACAACCCTGGGGTTGTGAATCAGGGCCTGGGCGATGCCGGTCCTCTGCTTATAACCTCGAGAAATGTTCCTGATCAACCTTTTCCTGACGGTCTGCAAGCCGGCAATCTGTACCGCCCGGTCCACCGCGGCTTTCTTCCGGGCGGTCGGCACTTTCTTGACCTCGGCCACAAAGCCCAGGTAGGATTCGACCGTCATTTCGGGATAAAGGGGGACGGTTTCCGGAAGATAGCCAATCGATTGCTTGACGGCCTCAGCCTGTTCGAAAACATCGAACCCGGCCACCGAGGCTTTTCCGGACGTGGCCGGCAGGTAGCCGGTCAGAATCCGCATGGTGGTTGTCTTGCCGGCGGCATTGGGCCCGAGCAGGCCCCAGATCCGGCCTTCTTCCACTTTGAAACTCAGATTCTGGATGGCCACCAGGTCGCCGTACTTTTTGGTTAGCTGTTCAGTCTCAATCATCGGCCAACCTCCTTTCTGAATTTGAATGCTTGAGACAAGCAAATGGTTACATTTTACCTGGAACCTCGATACCCATCAGGTTGAGGGCCTGACAGAGTATCTCATGGATAAAATGTATGGTTAACAATCTCAGGGTTTGCAATTTCTGGTCTTTTTCAGCCAGGATCGGATAATGGTGGTAATAACTGTTAAACTTCTGGCAGAGGTTAAAGGTAAACTTGGCCAGAGCGGCAAATTCCAGGGCGGCAATGGCCCGCAGCACCTCTTCGTCCAGGCCGCAGGCAAAAACCACCAGGTCCCAGAAATCCCTGGCTTCTTCCTCCGGCAACACGGCCAGGTTGACGGATTCGGGGGCCAGCCGGCTCAGGAATTCCGGGCCTGAAATGCCGAACCGTTCCTGAAACTTGCGGAAGATGCTTCGCAGACGGACGGCGGTATATTGCAGGTAAGGCCCGGTTTCGCCCTCGAAATTCAGGGCTTCGTCGAAGTCAAAGACGATGAGCGAGTTCCGGGCGTATTTCAGCATGAAGTAGCGGACGGCGGCCGAAGCAATCTGCCGGGCGATTTCCCGGCGCCCGGCTTCGGGCAGGTCGGGATTTCGCTTGTTGACTTCGGCCAGGGCCTTTTCTTCCAGCCGATCCAGCAGGTCGTCGGCTTTGATGCCCACTCCTTTCCGGCCGGATACTTCCAGAAAGGCTTTGTCCTTATCCTCCTCCGACAGGTCGACTTTAATCTCGGCCAGGCTCCCGGGCGACAGGGCTACCATCTCGTAGGAAAAATGTATCGATTTTTCTGCCTGTTCCAGATATCCCAGGGACTTCAGCCCCTGGACCACTACCTTCTGCAGGTATGACTGGCGAACGTCGATGACGTTGTAGACTTTGCTCCCGGCTCCGAAATGAACCTGGTAGGAAGTCGGTGTGGCCGATGAAATCCAGACTGGCCGCCCGTTGTCTTCCAGGAAAGGTTCATAATAAAAGTCCTGGCCCAGGAGTCCGAACTTCCACATCTGGTAGGCGATATCCTTGCCGACGTAGGTAACCGTTCCGTCCGAGCGGACGATAATCTTTTCCCGGTCCGGTTCATCCTCCAGCTTCATCACCCAGCACCCGGCGGTTTCTCCTTCGGTCGAGAGCTGGATGGCTCCGCTATCTTTAAGACGGGCAAAAGCTTTTTCCCAGAATTTTAGTTTAAGAATGCTGCTTTCGCAGGGAAGGACGTCGTAACCGATGCCCAGCCTTTTCATGGTGGCCAGGTGAGCCCGGAGGATGCGACGGGAAACCTGGTAAGCATAGTCGGCTTCCGGCGACTCCCCGTGTTCGATTTTTTTGAGGATAGCCGCTTTTCTGTACTGGGCTTCCTGGTTTTCAGCGAGGTAGCGAGAAACCCGGGCGTACAGGTCCCAGCAGTAGTAATCAAACTTGCCCTCGATTTTCTCCAGGTCAGCCAGGGATTTTTTCTCCAACTCCATCAATCCGAAAACCACATCCACCACCTGGACCCCGGTGTCATCGATATAATTCTGGACCTCAACCTGTTCGCCCTTGTGCCGCAGGCAACGGACCAGGGTATCGCCCAGGCAGGCGTTTCGAAGGTGGCCGACGTGGGCGGCCTTGTTGGGATTAATATTGGTATGTTCGACGATGATCTTTTTCTCGTCCGGCTCCAGCCCGGTTAGCTTCAATTCGGACAATTTTTCGCGGAAAAACCGTTCACGGTTAAGAAAAAGGTTTATATAACCGGCTCCGGCCACTTCCACCCGGTCCAGACCTTCAATTCCGGACAGCAACTCGGCCGCCCTGGCGGCAATGGTTCTCGGGCTGGTTTTAAGCTTCCTGGCCAGAGGGAAGGCGACGGACAGGGCCAGGTCGCCCAGTTTCTGGTCGGGGGTGACGGTGAGCTCCAGCTCGGCCCCGGATACCGGGAATTCCGGGCTTAACCGGGCCAGTATTTTTTCTTTAAGTTTCTTCTTTGTTCTGAACATCGTGCTTCTAATTATAACAAATCTGAACCGGCTAACAAGTTGTCCCGATACTTGAAAGCAGCCCGTGATTTGTGATACTAATTTAACTTAGTTTAATTCCGTTATTGAAAGGAATCATAATGAAAAAGACGAGACTGAATGCCGTTCATAAAGAAGCCGGAGCCAGGATGGTTGAGTTCGCCGGTTTTGAAATGCCGGTGGAATATAAAGGAATAATCGATGAGCATCTGGCCGTCAGGACCAGGGCCGGCCTGTTCGACGTCAGCCACATGGGGGAAATCATAGTCGAGGGGCCGGAAGCTCTGGCCTGTGTGCAATATCTGACCCCGAACGACGCCGGGAAACTCGGCCCGGGGCAGGTTCAGTATACGGCCCTGACCACTCCCGAGGGAACTTTTGTCGACGATATGCTGGTCTACTGCCTGTCTGTTCCCGACAAATATCTGCTGGTGGTCAACGCCGCCAATACCGATAAAGATTATGCCTGGGTAAAAGAGAAGTCGGAGCCTTTTCAGGTGTTCGTGGTCAACCGGAGCGATGAACATTCTCAGCTGGCCCTGCAGGGTCCTCTGGCTCAAGAAATTCTTCAGCCGCTCACCGAACTCGACCTGGGCCAGATGAAATCTTTTACCTTTGCCTTCGGAAAAGTGGCCGGGATCGAGTGTCTGGTCTCCAGGACCGGCTATACCGGCGAGGACGGCTTTGAAATCTACACTCTGGCTGAAAACCCGGAGGTCATCTGGAAAGCGATCATGGCCGAGGGCGGCCCGAAGGGCCTGCTGCCGGTCGGCCTGGGAGCAAGAGATACTCTGCGACTGGAAGCCAAACTGATGCTTTACGGCAACGATATCAGCGACCGGACCACGGTCCTGGAAGCGGACCTGAAGTGGATAGTTAAATTCCAGAAAGGCGATTTTCTGGGCAGGGCCATCCTGGAAAAACAATTGCAGGAAGGCCTGAAAAGAAAATTGGTTGGATTTGAGATGGTGGATAAAGGCATCGCCCGTCCCCATTATCCGGTTTTTGCCGGCGGCCGTCAGGTGTCGGAAGTGTGCTCGGGAACCTTTGCCCCCTATGTCAAGAAGGCCATCGGCCTGGTTTACCTGCCGGTGGAGTTGACTGAAATCGGGACTGAATTTGAAATCGGGGTCAGAGACAGAAAGCTAAAAGCCCGGGTCATTCCGACTCCTTTTTATAAGAGAGAAAAAAAATAATCCAAAAACTAATTAATTTTCAGGACAAAGGAGGAACTCATGTATCCTGACAATCTTTATTACAGCAAAGACCATGAATGGCTCAGACTGGAAGGCGAGGAAGCAGTGGTCGGAATCACCGATTTTGCCCAGAAACAGCTCGGCGATATCATCTACGTCGACCTGCCGCAGCCGGGAAAGGTTCTGGAAGCCCATCAGACCGTCGGCAGCGTCGAATCAGTCAAGTCGGTCTCGGATGTCTATTCGCCTGTTTCGGGAGAAGTGGTGGCCGTCAACTCGGAGCTGAGCCAGAGTCCCGACCTGATCAACAAGGATCCGCACGGCCAGGGCTGGATTGTCAGGCTTAAAATAAAGGATAAGGCTGAAGTCAACAACCTGATGAAGGCGGCCGAATACGAAAAGTATCTGGAAGGCCTCGAACATTAAGAGTTGCTTCCCCGGGCTGCCGGCCCGCGAGGAAGACGGGGAGAAAAAAATAATGAGTTATATTCCTATCAGTGACCAGGATAAGAAAGAAATGCTGGCCCGGATCGGAGTGGACTCGGTGGAAGACCTGTTCTGCTGCATTCCTGAAACCATCAGGTTGCAGAACCTGCTCAATTTGCCCGGTCCGCTTTCAGAGCCCGAGATTGTCGAGTATTTTGAGGACCGGGGAAAAAAGAATTTATACCACCGATATCTGTCCTTCCTGGGCGGGGGAGCCTACGACCATTTCATTCCGGCCGTGGTTGATTACCTGAGTTCGCGGGGGGAGTTCGTCTCTCCCTACACTCCTTACCAGCCCGAAGTCAGCCAGGGGACGCTCCAGGTCATCTTCGAGTTCCAGACTCTGATCTGTCAGCTGACCGGCCTGGATATCGCCAACGCTTCTCTCTACGACGGAGCCACCGGAGCGGCCGAAGCGGTGCTGATGGCCAACCGGGTCAAGAATAAGAAAAGGCTGCTGGTGGCCTCCAATGTTCATCCCGAGTACCGGCAGGTTATATATACTTATACCAGGAACCTGGGGCTGGAAGTGGTGGAAATCCCGTATGACCGGCAGGGGAGGGTCGACCAGAAAGGACTGGAATCGGCCTTCAATTCCCATACTTCGGTTCTGCTCTGCCAGTCTCCCAACTACTTTGGGGTGGTGGAAGACCTGGAAACTCTGGGTCGGTTGGCTCATAGCCATGATGCCCTGCTGGCCGTGGCCGTTTCCGAACCTCTGTCACTGGGACTGCTGGAAGCCCCGGGAAAACTGGGGGCAGACATTGTCACCGGAGAGGCTCAATCCTTCGGGCTGCCGCTAAGCTACGGAGGTCCTTACCTCGGATTTATGGCCTGTAAGAAAGAGTTTGTCCGGCAGCTACCCGGAAGAATCGCCGGCCAGACAGTTGATGCCGAAGGTCGCCGGGGATTTGTCCTGACGCTTTCCACCCGGGAGCAACACATCAGGCGGGAGAAGGCTACTTCCAACATCTGCACCAACCAGGCCCACTGCGCTCTGAGAGCTACCATCTACCTGGAGACTCTCGGACGGCAGGGCTTGAAGAAGCTGGCCTGGGTCAACCTGCAGAAAGCCGCTTATGCTCTGGAGAAGCTAACGGCCATTCCGGGCGTCCGCAGGAAATTCGGCGGGCCGGTTTTTAATGAGTTTGTGCTGGAATTTCCCTCCGACTGGAGTCGGATAAAACAGAAACTTGAAGAAAGGGAAATCCTGGGCGGCCTGGCCCTGGGTCAGGACTACCAGGGTCTGGAAAAGTGCGCCCTGGTCACCGTTACCGAAAAGCACAGCCGGGAAAAGATTGACCGCTATGCCGAGGTTCTCAAGGAGGTGCTGAAATGATCAACGTTATCCGTGAACCATTGATTTTCGAAATCAGTTCACCCGGCAAGAGCGGGGTTCGCCTTCCGGCCCTGGACGTTCCAGAAAAACTGGATGTCCTGGATGGCCTGGCCATCCGGTCGGACCTGGAGGGCTTCCCGGAGGTGTCAGAAACAGAAATTACCCGGCATTTCACCCGCCTTTCTCAGATGAATTACTGCGTCGATTTTGGCTTTTACCCCCTCGGCTCCTGCACCATGAAATACAATCCGAAGGTCAACGAAAAAGTGGCGGCCCTGCCCGGCCTGAGCGGCGTTCACCCCCTGGCCCCGGAGAAACTGGCCCAGGGCAACCTGGAGTTGATGAAAACTCTGGAAAAATTGCTGTGCGAAATTACCGGCCTGGATGCGGTCAGCCTGCAGCCGGCGGCCGGGGCTCACGGAGAATTGACCGGGATGATGCTCATCCGGGCTTATCACCAGGCTCACGGCAACCCGAGAAAATATGTGCTTATTCCGGATTCGGCGCATGGCACCAATCCTTCGTCGGCCCATATCTGCGGCTATGTGGTTAAGGAAATTAAATCCAACGAGAAAGGCACCATTTCCCTGGAAGACCTGGCCCGGGAAATGACCGAAGAGGTGGCCGCGTTGATGGTCACCAACCCCAACACCCTGGGAGTATTCGAATCAGATATCTGCCAGATAGCCGAAATCGTTCACGCCAGGGGCGGATTTGTCTACATGGACGGGGCCAACCTCAATGCCCTGGCCGGGGTCACCAGACCGGGTGACATGAAGGTGGACGTTCTTCATCTAAACCTGCATAAAACTTTTTCCACTCCCCACGGCGGCGGCGGGCCGGGTTCGGGTCCGGTGGCGGTCAGAAAGGTGCTCGAACCTTATCTGCCAGTGCCGGTCATTGAGGAAAAAGACGGGCAGTATCATCTGAACTACAACCGGCCGCAGTCCATAGGCCGGGTGAAGAGTTTTTACGGGCAGTTCCTGGTGATGCTGAAAGCGCTGGCCTACCTCCTGGCCCTCGGACCGGCCGGGTTGCGCGAGATGACGGAAATAGCGGTCCTGAACTCCAATTACATTCGCCACAGCCTGAAGGATGTCTATCATCTTAAATATGATTCTCCGACGCTTCACGAGTGTGTCTTTTCTGATAAATTCCAGAAAGATTTTGGAGTATCCAACCTGGATATTTCCAAACGGCTGCTGGATTACGGGTTGCATCCGCCGACCATGTCTTTTCCGTTGATAGTGCACGGCGCCCTGATGATAGAACCGACCGAAACCGAAAGCCGCCGGGACCTGGATCTGTTCATCGAAGCTATGAAAGCCATCGACCGGGAAGCCAGGGAGAACCCCGAACTGCTGCGGACGGCTCCTCATATTACCTATGTACGGCGTCTGGACGAAGTCCAGGCGGCCCGAAATCCGGTTTTGAGGTGGGAGAAGAAATAGGACTGACGAAATTTCAGATTGAAAATATATTGGCCGGGGCGGCATTTTTAGTGAAGGAAGAAACTGAAGATGAGCATGCAGGAACTTTTCTTGAAACTTTATGATTTCTGGTCCAGGCAGGGTTGTTATTTAGCCCCCACCTATGACCTGGAAGTCGGGGCCGGGACCATGACCCCGGACACTTTTTTCCGGGTGCTCGGCCAGCGCCCCTGGAAGGTGGCTTATGTTCAACCCTCCAGGCGTCCGACCGACGGCCGTTATGGAGAAAACCCGCACCGGGTCCAGAAGCACTTCCAGTTCCAGGTAATCATCAAGCCTTCTCCGGACAACATCCAGAGGATTTATCTGGACAGCCTGACTTCCCTGGGAATTAACCTGAAGGAACACGACCTGAGGTTCGACGAGGATGACTGGGAGTCCCCGACCATTGGGGCCTGGGGGGTTGGCTGGCAGGTGATGCTGGACGGGCTGGAAATCACCCAGTTCACCTACTTTCAGCAGGCCGGCGGCCTGGAATTGTTTCCGGTGTCGGTGGAAATTACTTACGGCTTGGAGAGACTGGAAATGTTCCTGGAACAGAAGGACAATATCTATGACCTGCAGTGGTCCTCCGACGTCAGTTACCGTGACCTGCGCTACCAGGAGGAGAAAGAATTTTCCGTCTACAATTTCGAACAGGCCGACACCCAGATGTTGCACCGGGCTTTCGGCGCGGCCGAAAAAGAAGCCCAGCGTCTCATCGACCATGGCCTGCTGCTTCCGGCCTATGACCAGTGCCTGAAATGCTCGCATTTCTTTAATCTTCTGGACTCCCGGGGCGCCATCAGCGTGACCGAGCGGGTGAAGTTGATCGGGCAGGTCAGAGCTCTGGTTAATCAGATTGCCAGGAAATTTGTCGACCGAGAAGGAGAAAGCTGATGGAATTCCTGCTGGAAATTATGACCGAAGAGCTGCCTTCCAGCCACGTCCGCAGCGCTCTCAGCCAGTTGCAGGACAGGTTTCGGCAGGAATTTCAGGCGGCCCGGGTCGGCGTCCGCAGTTTGAGAACACTCGGCACCTGCCGGCGCCTGGTGGTGGTAGCCGACCTGGAAGCCGGTCAGCCCGATGAGGAAGAGGTGGTCACCGGACCACCCCGGCAGGTGGCCATTCAGGCCGACGGCAGTTTGAGCCAGGCGGCCCTGGGTTTTGCCCGTTCCCAGGGGGTAGCCGCTGAAAGCCTCCAGGTCATAAAGACTGCCAGAGGAGAGTACCTGGGCTTCAAACGTTTGAAGAAAGGCCGCCGGACAGAAGAAATCATCGCTGACATCTTCCCGGCTGTTGTCAGCTCCCTGAGTTTCCCCAAAAACATGCGCTGGGGCGAAAAGAGCTTCCGCTTTTCCCGGCCGATTAAGAATCTGCTGTGTCTGTTTGACGGTCGGGTGGTGCCGCTGGAACTGGCCGGCCTTAAATCCGGCAACCGGACCAGAGGACATTTCATTCATTCTCCGGGGGAACTGGAAGTGAGCAATTTTGATGACTACAGGAGGCTGCTGAAAGAACATTTTGTGGTGGTCGAACCGGAAGAGAGAAAGCGCTCCATCGAGTGTCAATTTGAAGACAGGCTGTCTGAAAAGAAGGCTGAAGTTTACCCTGATGAAGCTCTGCTGGAGAGGCTGCTGTGGAATGTTGAGTGTCCGCTGGTTATCATGGGCAGCTTTCCAGAAAGTTATCTGGAGCTGCCTCTGGAAGTCCTCTCCACGGCCATGAGAGAGGGACAGAAGCTTTTCTCGGTGGTCAGCGGTCGCAAGCAACTTCCTCTTTTTCTGGGAATCGCCGACGCCCCGGCCGATCCCAGAAACCACATCGCTGCCGGAAACGAGCGGGTGCTCAAAGCCCGACTTGAGGATGCCAGGTTCTTCTGGAACCATGACCTGAAAATAAACCTGTCCGAACGGGTTTCCCGGCTGAAGAATGTTGTTTTTCAGGAAAAGCTCGGCAGCTACGCCGAAAAAGTGGACCGGCTGCAGAAACTGGTAGCCTACCTGGCCGACCGCCTGGAACTAAAGAAAGAAAAGAAAGACCTGGTGGAAGCGGCCAGATTGTGCAAGGCCGACCTCCTGACCGATATGGTTCGTGAATTCCCCGAGCTTCAGGGAAAGATGGGCGGGCTATATTCGCGGGAACAGGGCTGGCCGGGAACCGTCTCCAGGATCATCTATGAACATTATTTGCCTGAGGGACTGGAAGACCCGGTTCCGGTTACTGTCGGCGGAGCAGTTCTGTCGCTGGCCGACAAGCTGGATACGGTGGTCGGGGTGTTTGGAGTCGGTGTAAACATCAGCGGTTCCAGCGACCCCTTCGGTTTAAGAAGGCAGGCCCTGGCCATCTGTAAAATCATCCTGGAGAAGAAATTCCAGCTCTCGCTGTCTCGCCTGCTGGATAAAGCCATTTCCCTGCTGTCAGACCGGCTGACTGTTCCTGGAGACCGGCTGAAAGAGACCCTGCTGGAATTTATTGAAGGCCGGATGAGGTTTATTTTTGAAAAACAGGGCTATCGTTACGACCTGGTCAACGCCGCCCTTGGACCCGGCATAGAATACCCGATCCAGACCGAGGCCCGGTTAAGAGCACTTAATGAGCTCAAGGAGAGTCAGAATTTCGAACAGTTCATCCTGATGGTAAAAAGGGTCAAGAATATCGTTAAAGAGCCGCCCCGGGCCAGATTGAACTCGGCCTTGCTTAAAGAAAAAGAGGAGAAGGAGCTGTATTCCGCTCTTAAAATAATCAAGAAGAACGTGGAGGAAATGCTGGCCCGGAACGACTATGCTTCAGCTCAGAAGATGGTCTTCCGCCTGCAGCCGCCTCTGAACAATTTCTTTGAGGGCGTGCTGGTGATGGCCGAGGATAGGAAGGTCAGGAACAACAGACTGGCCCTGCTGTCCCAGATTCTGGAGCTCACCGGAGAACTGGCTGATTATTCGCAGGTGGTGGTAGAGAACGAAAATCGCTGAGACCGGAACCGGCCCCAGGAAATTCAGCCCTCTATTTTGTATTCGTCAGACTCGGATTCATCTCCCGGCTCTTTCTTTTCAATTTCGGCGAACTTGTGCTCCAGGGCGATTATTTTAACCAGGTTGCCGGGATAATTCTGGCCTTTTTGGTCTCCGTAGGGATGGAACTGGACTCCAACCTTAAAGGGATAGGCGGAGTTGTCCTGTCCGGACGACCAGCGGACTTCGCCCAGCTGAGTCAGGGGGGCCATTTCTCCCGGGATAGAAATCTGAATGGTTAAGGAAGTGCCGAGCTTCAGGTTGTTACGGCAGCTGAAGCTCAGACCGCCGCGGCTGATATTCTGGAGCGGGCAGAACTCTTCGTCAAAATCCTTTTTGGGTCCAAGCCATCTTTCCTTGCGATAAGAGACGGTCGCCCCGGGAATGTTGAACCTCTGACACAGACGCTTTTCTTCCGGATAGATTTCCGGACTCATGCCGTTATCTGTCTTTTTATCCAGAGCTGACATGTTGATTATATTTATATCCCAAGATTAGCCACTTTGTCAAAGAAAATTAAGGTTCCAATACTGCTGAATTGGCTCAATAGGGTAAAGGTTCAGCTTTAACCGCCTTCAGCCTGATCGAGACCTCGGTTCTTATTTCCTGTTTCTCCAGGCTGGAAAAGGCGAAATTGATTTCCGGTTTTTTAACGAAGCTGGCCGGAACTCTTTCCGGCGGTTTTTTCTTCCAGTCCTTTATGGCTCCGGCAATGGCCGAAATCGCATCCAGTATGGAAACGCCGCGGAAGTAAGGCTGGTCTTTATCCGGGGCCAGGTAGGGTTTGGTGCCCGGCGGGTTTGGCGGAGGGATGTAAACCTTGACCGGGATCTGTCTTTGCAGGTACTTGGTGGCTTTGTAAATCAGGCTGTCGCCAATGTAAAAGGCCACTTCTCCCTCGACGTTTTTTATGGGCGGGGCCTCCTGTCTCTGGACCAGAAGCTCCCGGTTTTGCAGGCTTCTCTTTTCTATGCCGAATTCCAGCACAATCCGTTTCCTGACGGTTATGCTCCTGGTTTTCAGATAGAGGTCAAGGTTCAGGGTATAGGACTGGTCGAAATAAAACGGCAGGGGAAGCTGAATCAGGTGGGCTCCCTTTGTCCACAGGCCTCCCTCCAGGGGATTGCCTTCAAGCTGGATCTTATAGTAGGCGTCGGCCGATAGGTCAAAGCCCAGACGCAACACCTCGGGGATGGTTCGGTCTTCGGCCGAAGCCGGAAGCAGGAAGTTCAGGTTGCTGATCAGGGGAAAATCCTCCCGCCAGCGGCCCCAGTATTCCAGGGCCTGGTTAAAGACGCTGAAATCCAGAAACGACAGAATCGGCTGGCTATCGCCAAATTCCTCGAAGTAATCGATCAGGGCTTTCTTTTCATCCGTCGGGAGGTTGTTTTTGAAGTACAGGAAGGGAAGGAGAGCCAGGGCGTCCTGTTTCTCAGTCTCATCCAGTCCGGCCAGCGTGTTTTCCAGCAGGTTCAGGGCTGGCTCATATTCTCTGTTCTTAAGCTTTTCATTTATTTCCGATTTCCAATCGGCTCGGGCAAAAAGGGCCAGGCAGAAAAATCCCAGCATGAACATAAGAATGAACCGGGTCTTATTATTATCAGTCATGATAGGTGAACACCAGATAGAACTCCAGGCTTTTTCCGGGAAAATCCTCGGGCAAAGGCGGAAAGGGGACGCACAGGCGAACCGCGGTCAGGGCGGCCTGGTCCAGAATTTCGCTGGTGGTGGAGGTGGCTACCTCCAGCGATTGAAGTTGACCGTCTCTGTCGACCAGAAGAATCAGGGCGACGTTCTTGTTCCTGGGCATAACCGCCAGCTGGGGCAGGATCCATCTGGATTGAACCAGGCTGACCACTTTTTCTGCCCAGGGTTTGATGTTGTAGCGGTACCCGGCGGCGGCCTGGGGAGTGACAGCTCCGGGGATCCCGGGAAGGGCTCGCCCTGTTTCGGTAAAGCGCAAACCGCGGCCGGGTTTTTCATAAGCCCGGGGCGAAGCGTATTGCAGGACGTCGCTTTTGATTGAGGGCGGTGGTTCGGCTTCTGTCGATTCTGGTTCCGGCCTGACTGGCAATTTAAGGCTGAAACGGTATTTCCCGGAAACGGGCCTGATTCGGGAGAGATTAATTCTGACTCCTGACTGGGTCTGGGATTCCCTGCGGCCGGCGGCCAGGTAGGCTTCCAGGTCAAAGGGAATGGACGGCTGACCCGGGCCGGCTGCTTCGGAAGCTGCTCCGGGAGCTCCGGCCGTCTCGGCGGCGCCTGGCCGTCCTCCGGGCCTTCCGGCTCCGGCCTGTCCGGCACCTCCCGGCTGACCGGCGGCCCGGTCTTCAGCTACGGGTGGTTCTTTGATTACCTCGGGCAGTGGCGGCAGCGGACCGGTCTCCGGGTACTTGGCGATAACCAGGTCGGTCTCTCTTATAAAAGGCAGTATTTTAACGACAATCTTAGCCTGTTTAAGGTAAAGTATGAGCAAAACATGGAGTAGAATGGCTATGGTAAGGCTGATGACCCGGAGCCAGGCTTCGCCACGGTCTATCTGGCGCCACCTGGATGTTAGCCTTCTGAGGCCGGGTTTCAGTCTTATTTTTATCATTAACCGACTTCTCTTACCTGAAAACAGGAATACTTATTATATAGAAGCCGGCCATAAAGAGAAAGTTGCAGAGGTAACTATTTGAGAATATAGAACCTGAGCAGGATAAATCCCAGGCAGAAGGAATTTACCAGCAGCAGGAAGCTGAACAGCAGCTCCAATCCCAGCAGCGGTATGAAGATCGAGGTGGCCAGCAGGGCTCCGAGGAACGACCCGAATAAATCCAGAGAATAACCGAGGCCGTATCTGACCCGGACCTGGAGATAAATGACATTGCTGACCACGAACAGAAAACCGCCCAGAAATCCCATTACCAGTAACAGGCCGTAAAAAACCGCTGCAGAGGCAGAACCTGGGGCCAGGCCGGCCAGAGCCAGCAAAATCACGAAACCCGCCTGAATGGCCGCCAGGTGCCCGGCGAAGAGCGAGGTTAATATTTTTCTGGCCAGGGTTGATCCCAGGAAAAGTCCGAGCATAAAAATGGTGAAAAGAAGGGAAATCTGACTATAAACCAGCCCCAACCGGCTTTGAAAACTCAGAATCAGAGCCACTTCAGCCACGATGGTGGTAAAACCCATCACCGTAATCGGCAGCAGGAACACTGCCCCGCCTTTTCTTCCGACGATGAGCAGAAAAAATAGAAAGACTGCCAGAAGAAGAAGCGGAAGGTCAAAAAGCCAGAATCTGTCCAGCTTCTGCAGCTTTCCCAGAAACCGGCTTGCGGGGCCGCGGAATTGCTGGCTCCAGACCAGAGTCTGGTAGAAATAGCTCACCGGAATCCGGTCTGAGTTCAGGCGCGGGGTGTCGGCCGATTGCAGTCTGGCAAGCAGATTTTCCCGTTTCAGCGGATGGAGACGACTCTTAAGAAATTCAGGCCTGAAAAAAACAGTCTTCAGTCGGTAGCGGCCGAGCTTTTCCAGCAGGCTGTCGGTGGAGGTGTCCAGTTGGCCGTCTGAGGCCAGCAAGATGTTATTATCCCCGGGGATTACTTCCACTGCGGTAAAAACCGCTCTTAAAGAATGGTAAATGGAAGCCAGAAGGATTGCTCTCTGTGGCGAAAGGTAGCTCTCAGAGGAAGGCAGCAGAAAAGAAAATACTCCATTGTCGGCCAGCTTGTCCCTGGCCTGCCTGAAAAATTCCACCGTGTAAAACCGGTTGACCTGAGCGCTGGCCGGCTCCGGGAGGTTACAGATAATAAGGTCGTAGCGAGAGCCGGTGGTCTGGAGGAATTTTCTTCCGTCCTGAAGGTGAACAGTTACCCGAGGGTCATTGAGGCCAGTCTGCCGGTTATCCAGGACCTGACGAGCCAGTTTTACCAGGGCGGGGTCCAGCTCCACATAGTCCACCCTGACCTGCGGATACTGCAAGGCCTGGACCAGGGTGCCGTTAAGTCCGCCCCCGACCAGCAGCAGCCTGGCCGCCTCGGGTCTCTGCAGGAAGGCGAAGTGGATGGCTTCTTCGGCTGAGGCCGGGTCGGGAAAGTTAAAGGCCAGCGAGCTGTTGCCGTAAAAAGAAACCAGTTCGCCGGTTTTTACCACCTGAAGCCGGGCGTAAGGGGAATCTCTGACTTCGACTAACTGCAGAGGCTTCCAGTAAATTTTTTCCGCCGGCCGGTCTCCCAGCCACAAGCCTGCCGCCACCAGGAAAGTCAGAGCCGGGGCGGCTATTTTTCTAAGGTCTGATACCAGGCTTATGGCCAGGCCGGCCAGAAGAATAATCAGGGAGGCCGCCTGCCAGCTTGAGAGGTAGGGAGTCAGGATCAAGTAGACCAGCAATCCGCCTGCGGCCGCACCCAGGGATTCCAGCTGATAAACAGGGGCCAGGTTTCCCCGCAGCCAGAAAACGTTATAGACAAATAGCGCTCCCAGCGGCAGGCTGAGCCCGAAGGAAACAACCAGGGAGGTCAGCAGCAGGGGACCGGGGCCGGTTATTTCAGCCGGCAGGAAGCCGAAACCAAACCTGGCCAGCCTGAGAAGGACCAGCAGTCCGGCGGCAATGACTATTACCACCTGGTAGAAAGCGGCCGGCTTGATCCCGGCTAGAAATTTTTTCTCGGCCAGCAGGCTGCCCAGGCCGCCTCCGAGCAGCCAGAAAGCCAGGACTAATCCATAGACCAGCTCGTTTCCCTGAAAGCGGACTTCAAATTCTCTAAGAATTATTACCTGAAAAGATGTGGCCAGAAAACCCAGTAGAAATGGCCAGAAGGAATTCTTCAGCTCCACACCCCGGCAACGGTCTGACCGCAGTAACGGCATTTGTTCCCGCTCAATTCCTTTTTTCTGATGACATAGCCGTATCGCTCGATTATTAATTTACCACATTTCGGACAGTAAGTGTTTTCTCCGGGATGGCCGGGCACATTGCCCACATAGACATAGTGCAGCCCTTCGGCCAGAGCCGCTTCTCTGAGCCTTTCCAGGGTGGAAACCGGGGTGGGCGGAAGATTCTTGACCAGGTACATCGGATGGAAGCGGGAAAAATGGACAGGATAGTCCGGTCCGATTTCTTCTTTCAGGTAACGGCACATGTCCCGGATTTCGGCCGGGTTGTCGTTGAGGGTGGGAACGACCAGGTAGACTATTTCCAGCCAGGTTCCCGAGCGGGCAATCTGCTTGATGGTCTGGAGAACCGGTTGCAGCTCTCCCCGGACGTATTCGCTGTAAAAATTCTGATTGAAGGCTTTGAGGTCAACCTTGACGGCATCCACCACCCGGAGCAGGTCGGCCAGCGGTTCCGGGTTGATGTAGCCGGCGGTTACCACCACGTTCCTGAGGCCTTTCTTTCTGGCCAGCTGGCTGCTGTCAAACATATATTCAAAGAAAATCACCGGTTCGGTGTAGGTGTAGGCGATCACCGGGCAATCATAACGCTCACAGGCAGCCACCAGAGCTTCGGGCGATAGACTGACGCTTTTGACCTGCTCCGGGCGCATCTGGGAGATTTCCCAGTTCTGACAGAATTTGCAGCTCAGATTGCAGCCGGCGGTGGCCAGAGAAAAAGCCCCGGAGCCGGGCAGGAAGTGGAAAAATGGTTTCTTTTCTATCGGGTCAACGTTCAGACTGGCCACCTGGCCATAGACCAGGGTATAGTACCTGCCGTCCTGATTTTCCCGGACGCCGCAGAAGCCTCTTTCTTTGTCACCCAGCCGGCAGAATCGGGGGCAAAGGTCGCATTTGATTTCCCGGTCGGGAAGTTTCCGGTAGTAACGAGCTTCAACCCGGGACAGCCTGGAGGCCGGCAGGGGAGAGCCCGGGGAAAAAAAGCCGGCAGCAGAAAGGCCGGGCAGCAAACATAGACCGCAACAGGAGAGCGAGCCTTTCAGAAAATCGCGACGGTCCATTTTTCCTTTAATTTTATTATACCTCTTCTTCGATTATCTCGATATTCTCCAGCCGGCTCTGTCCGAGGTTTAGTTTTTCTGCTGTCATAAGGTAAGAGGGCTGGCGCCCTTCTTCTTTAAGGGTCGGCAGCCCATTTTGAGACCGAAGCTCCTCGATGAGCTTCCAGCCGACGGCGTCGGCCGCAACCGGGTCCAGGCTGAAGACCAGTTTCTTAACCGCGGCCAGCCACCGGGGATGGTAGGAAGGACCGCGGTGATACTGCACCCGCAGGGCATCGAGGATGGTCAGTCGATGCTTGCGGCGGATGGGGTTGGTTTCGAACAGTTCAGCAATATAGGGATCGCAGTTGGAATCATGGTATTTATTGGGGTTATGGATGGCTCCGAAGTAGTTCTTAAGCCCGGCGGTTACTCCGGCCAGTCCGTGGTCTTTCAGCAGGGCCAGGCTGATGCTGGCCTGAATGAATTCAGCCTGAATTCGGGAAAAAAGGCTTCCCAGATGGCGGTGAGCGGTCGGCTCGGATTGATATCCCGCCCGGCGGTTGTCGGTGCCGAAAATTTTCAGGCTGCCCGGAGATGTTGAAATCTTATAACCGGCCTCTTTGAGTTCCTCTTCGGTTCTGTCCCAGATGATGATGTTTTCTTCGCGGCCGACCGTCCGGCCCAGCCACAGCCCCAGAGTCAGAGCTGTTTCCGGACTGGTGCTTAAAGCCCTGCGGCCGATGGTGTTAACCTTGAGGCCGATGGTTTCTTCCGGCCGGAACCAGGATTTGAGAGCTTCTTCGGCCCGAGCCGCTCCGCTCAGAGCCTCCAGGCCTTTTTTCAGCATGGCCAGGATGACTCCGGAGTCGGGACGGGAAAGGTCAGAAAAATTCCGGCTGTAAGTTACAATGACTACTCTGGCTTTGCTCATTAGCGGTCAGAATTATGATGACCCTGAAATTTAAGGTTGTCAATAGAAGATGCCGCCGGTTATTGCATTCGGTCCCGAAACCGGATATATTGAAATCAAACGGAGGAGATTATGAGAGCAAGAAGGAATCGGCTGCTTTCATTATTGTTAAACCTGGGTCTGATCCTGATGACATTACCGGCAGCCGGGGGCAGCCAGGCTGCCGATTCTGGCCTGAAATCGCTTCTGCCTCAGGTCGATGGCTGGAAATTTCAGGAAGAGCCTCAGCTTTTTTCGCCCGGCACCCTTTTTGAGTACATAGACGGAGCCTCGGAGGCCTACTTGAGCTATGATTTTAAAGAACTGATAGTAGCCCAGTACCAGAAAGGCGAAAGCGAAACCAGTTTGACTCTGGAAATATACGATATGGGCTTGCCCTTGAATGCCTTCGGCATCTTCAGCTCGGAACGATATCCGGATAACCCGGACATAAACCTCGGCAACGCAGGCTATCTGGAAGAAGAAGTATTGAATTTTATTACCGGCAGCTTTTACGTCAAGTTAATCTGTTATAACGGCGGGGAGGAGACCGCGAACTACCTGAAGCACTTTGCCCGTGAGGTGGAATCGCGGGTCAGAGACAAAGGAAATCTGCCCGAAGTCTTCCGGCTGTTTCCGCCCGAGAACCGGGTAAAGAATTCGGAAAAATTCATAAAGAAAAATTTTATGGGCTTTGAGTTTCTGAGCCAGGGCTATGTCGTTCTCTATCGCCAGGACAGGTCCGAATATGAAGGGTTGATCATCGATTGTGGTTCGGCGGCCGAAGCATCCCGGCGCTTGCAGCAACTTGTGGCTTTTTATGCCGGGGAGAAAAATCCGTTTCTCAAGGAAGGTTCCCGGTACCATCAGAAAAACGCCTACGGCCAGCACGTGTTGCTGGGGCAGGCCGGCGGTTACCTGTACGGATTCAGCCGGGTTCCTGACGATTTACTGCCGCAGGTTCTCAGGCAGTTTGAAAATCTGGGCCAGAAACTGAGTGCTGGAAAATAAGGGGGCGGGGGTGGCCGAGTCCCGTTTGACCAGAATTTCCCTGGTGATAATTGTCCTGTTTATCACCGGCATTATCCTTAAAATAGCCAGACCGGTTCTGCTGCCTTTTCTGGTGGCTCTTTTCATTTCCTATGCCGTGTCTCCGCTTCTGGACTGGCTGATCAAACTCAGGGTGCCGAAACTCCTGGCCATCACCTCGATCCTTATCCTGACCTTTTCTTTGCTTTACCTTTTCGGTCTGCTGGTCTATTCCAGCGGGAAGTACTTTGCTTCCGAGTTCCCAAAATACAACCGGCAGGTGGATTCTCTGATGGCCGAGTTAATCGCCTGGCTGGAACATCTGCCGTTCAAAGTCAGCGTTCCGACCATAATTTCGCAGCTCAACATAGAAAAATTGACCGGATTTTTGCTGGGCACCCTGGGGTCTTTTCTGACCTTTCTGGGAAAGCTGCTGGTCGTTTTTGTCTTTGTGATTTTTATCCTGGCCGGCCGCGACAAGCTCCCGGCCCGGATTGCCGCTGCCCTGGCCGAAGACCGGGCGCTTTACGTCAACCGGATGGTGGCCAGCATCAACCGTCAGATTCAGAAGTACCTGGCCGTCAAGACCGTGGTCAGCCTTCTGACCGGACTGCTGGCAACCTGTATTCTGCTTATATTCGGAGTGGATTTTGCCCTGCTGCTGGGTTTTCTGACTTTTATTCTGAATTACATTCCTTCATTAGGTTCAATAATCGCCACTGTCCTGGCTGTGCTGATAGCCTTTTTTCAGTTCGGGAATTCGCTGGTCCCGGTCTGGGTTCTGATTTTGCTCGGCCTGGTCCAGACAGCCATCGGCAATTTTTTAGACCCCAAACTCATGGGTCGCAGTCTGGACCTCAGTCCGCTGCTGGTCATTTTTGCCTTGATTTTCTGGGGCTGGCTGTGGGGGATTGCCGGGATGTTCCTGGCTGTCCCGCTGCTGGCGGTGGTCAAGATAGTATTTGAAAATGTGCCATCTCTTAAGTTTCTGGCTGTCCTGATGAGCAAGTAAGTAGGCCGGGTGTGGCTTTTCCTGCTCCCTGAGCCGGGCGAAAAATCGCAGCCAAATCTGAAAACCGGGTAGAATCGGACAGGCGGGAAAGACACGGGAATAGTATCCGGGCCGGTCAGCCGTTCTTATCGGTATCGGGCGTCTTTAATTCGGGCGTCGCCCCCGGGGCGACGATAAAAGCCTCCTCGCTGAAGACCTTGAACCTGGCTTTGAGCATCTTCTTCAGGGCCTTCTGGGCGGCTTTCTGCTCGGCGCTTTTCTTGGATGGACCGCTGGCCCTGGCCAAGACCTTATCGCCTGACAGAACCTCGACCGTAAAGACGCGGTCGTGGGCCGGCCCGCTTTCGGTGATAGTCCGATAGACCGGTCCCGGCAGCTTCTGCTGTCCGAAGTATTCCTGCAGGGCTGACTTGAAGTTGTTAATCTGGAAATTGTCCCGGGGCAATTTTTTGAAATGCTTTTTGACCAGAACCTGCAGCACCTGACGGCTGGTTTCAAAGCCACTGTCCAGGTAAACCGCTCCCACAACGGCTTCAAAGGTTCCGGCCAGGATGCTCTTTTTCTGGCGGCCGCCGCTTTTTTCTTCTCCGCGACCCAGGAGGACGGCCCTGTCCAGGCCCAGCTTTCTGGCCAGGATGGACAGCGAACTGGTGGAAACCAGGGCTGCTTTCAGCTTGGACAATTGCCCTTCGCCCAGTCCCGGATAGGCCTGGCGAAGAAAATCGGCCAGAATCAGGCCCACCACCGAATCACCCAGGAATTCCAGGATTTCATTGTCCTGAATCCTGCTTTCCGGGTGTTCATAGGCATAGGAACTATGGGTCAGAGCCTGTTTCAGGAGGGCCGGGTTATGGAAGCGGTAACCGAGTTTTTTTTCAATTGAGACCAAATTTATTTCTGCCTTCATTTATAGCTTTCAATCATTCTTTTCGAATGGATAGGCGATTTTTCCGCCGACCACGGTCATGACCACAGCCCCGCGGAAACTGGTGTTGAGAAAGGGAGTGTTTTTGCTCTTCGACTGAAGCCCTCCCGGCGTCAGCACGGTCTGGCCCTCAAGATCCAGAAGGGTCAGGTCGGCATCGGCTCCAATTCTTATTTGACCTTTATTTTCCAGCTTCAACAACCTGGCCGGGGCTGTGGCCAGGGCTTCTATCAATCGTTCCAGCGGAAGCTCTCCGGTCCCGACCAGCCTGTCCAGCAGGGAAGGGACGGCGGTTTCCAGCCCGTTGATGCCGAAGGGGGCTTTTTCCAGCCCCTGGCTCTTTTCCGACTCGGCATGAGGTGCGTGGTCGGTGGCAATGACCTCAATCAAGCCGCTTTTCAGGGCCTGGAGCAGTGCCCGGCGGTCGACTTCGGTCCGGAGAGGCGGATTGACTTTATAAACGGAGTTTCGGGTGAGAAGCTCCTCTTCGGTCAGGAGCAGATGGTGAGGGGTGACCTCAGCCGAAACCGGAGCTCCGGTCGCTCTGGCCCAGTCAAGCAGGGCTACAGAACCGGCCGTGCTCAGGTGGGCTAAGTGGACCGGCCGGCCTGTATTTCTGGCCAGGACGATGTCCCGGGCCACCATTATTTCTTCGGCCGCGGCCGGAATTCCAGGGAGGCCAAGAATTCGGGATACCCGGCCTTCATTAATAACCCCGCCGGAGGCCAGTGATTTTTCCTCGCAGTGGTCAATGAGCAACCTACCCAGCCAGGCCGCTCTTTCCATAGCCTGTCTCATCAGAGCGCTGTTCCAGACGGGCTGGCCGTCATCGGAGAAGGCAGCCGCGCCGGCCGCAGCCAGCTCTTCCAGCGGGGCCAGCTCCCGGCCCATCTGTCCGCGGGAAATCGCGGCCACCGGCAGGACGTTTACCACCGCCCGCCCGGCCTTTTCTTTTATGAAATTTATTATTTCGGCCGAGTCGGCCACGGGACTGGTATTGGGCATGCAGCAGATGGTGGCAAAGCCTCCCCGGGCCGCAGCCCGACTGCCGCTGTCAATCGTTTCCTTGTGCTCGAAACCGGGTTCCCGGAGGTGGACATGCAGGTCGATAAAGCCCGGCACCACCAGCAGGCCGCCGGCCTCCACCACCCGGTCAGCATCAACCCGGATTTCAGGTTGAATGGAGACGATCCGGCCTTCGGCCAGCAACAGGTCGAAGACCCCGTCGACCTTCTGGCCCGGGTCCAGCACCCTTCCTTTCCTGATCAAGAGCTTCAAGCCTGAACTCCCGGCTACCAATTATAACTTATTTTTTGTTGAGTTTGACCTGAGGTTCGGTAATCAAAACTTCGTCGACTCCGTCAATTTCTTTCAACCTGACATCCACCCTTTCTCTGCGGGAAGTGGGCAGGAGCCGGCCGATGTAATCCGGCCTGATCGGCAGTTCCCGGTGCCCGCGGTCGATGAGGACGGCCAGTTGAATCGTCCGGGGACGGCCCAGGTCGAAAATTGCCTCCATGGCCGCCCGGATGGTGCGACCTGTAAAAAGAACGTCGTCTATCAGCAGGACGTCCCGGCCGTCCAGCCTGGCCTTGACCTCGTTCTTTTCGGGAACTTTGTTTTTGTCGAACTTCTTAAGGTCGTCGCGGTAGGGGGTGATGTCCAGAGTGATGACCGGCACCTCCAGCCCTTCGCTCTGCTCCAGAATATCGGCGATCCTTCTGACCAGGTAAATGCCCCTGGTTTTGATGCCCACCAGAACCAGATTTTTCAGATCCCGGTTTCGTTCGGCGATTTCAGTGGCAATCCGCACCAGCGTCCGGCGGATTTTTCCGTTGTCCATCACCCGGGCTTTGACTTTGTTTTTCATCAGCGACCTCGCGCTTATTAATTGAAAGAGTTATATTTAGCTAAAAACCGGCAAAAGTCAAGGCTGGAGAAGGCGGCGACCTCCGCCCCCAAAGAGCTTTCTGGCCCGCGAGACATCGGCGGCGATCTGCCGACGGAGAGCTTCAACCGAGGGAAATTTCTTTTCCTCCCGGAGTTTTTTCAGGAGATAAAGCCTGGCCTGCCGGCCGTAGAGTCTTCCAGAAAACTCGAGCAGATGAGCTTCGACCGAGGGCTGTCGCCCGCCGATGGTCGGCCGGAAGCCGATGTTGGCCACGGCCGGGCGGGTTCTGTTTCCAATTGCTACCAGGCTCAGGTAAACTCCGGTCGGCAATATTTCGTTTTGGGTTTTCAGGTTGACGGTGGGGAAGCCAAGCTTCCGACCAAAGCCGCGGCCTCTGATTATAGTCCCGACGATCTCGTAAGGCCGGCCCAGCAGCCTGGAGGCCAGGTCCACCTGTCCCTTTTCCAGAAGATTTCTGATCAGGCTGGAACTGACCTGGGTTCCGCCCTTTTTCACCGGCCTGACCGCCACTACCTTGAAATCGTGTCGACGTCCGAAAAGTCTGAGTTCCTTCACTCCGCATCGCCGGTTATGGCCGAAGCGGAAGTCTTCCCCGACCACCACTTCGCGGATTCCCAGCTCGGACTTCAGGATTTTTCCTGCGAATTCTCGACCGCTCAGAGCCGCCAGATCCCTTTCCAGCGACAGGACCAGACAGTAATCGAGGCCGTGCTTTTCCAGGCATTCAAGTTTCTGCCGCCCGGTCTGGATCAGGTTGATTTTCCTGTGATTTAACACCCGGTCCGGATGGGGTGAAAAGGTCATCAGGCCTGAGGCCACCCCCAGCCGTCGGCTTCGCTCGACCAGTTTTCTCAAAATTTTCTGATGGCCGAGGTGGCAGCCGTCAAAGATACCAATGGCCAGGACGGAGTTTCCGGTCAGGCGTTTCAACCGGGGTGACAGGCCGCGGAAAACTTTCATCGAGTTCAGAGCTTGATGGCTTCGACCTTCTTGAGATAGTTGAGTTTAAGCTGGGAGAGAATGGCTTCCAGAAAATTTTCTTCTTCCGGCTCCAGGTTGCCTTTGGTCCGGTCGCGCAGCAGGTCCAGAATATCGATCAGCCTCCTGGCGTATTCCAGGTTGGTTTCGAGCTGGTTGGTTCTTGGGTCTTCCAGCAGGCCAAGCTTTATCAGAGCCTGGGTATAGATAGGGAAGACGATGGAACTGAACTCCAGCGGGGGCATGAATTCCCGGGATTCTTCGGAACCCGGTCCGTTTTTGGTTCTGTCGTCCATATCGCTCGGCATCCCTTGTCCGATGGCTTAAAGACTAAGGGTTGAAAAAATCAAGTCTTTAAGGTAACTTACGAACTTAAATCATAGCCATTATAAGAATAAAATTCAAGGGGAGGCCCGGCAGTGAAATCGGAAGCTGAGGTCGGAGAAAGGTTCCGGCAGCTGGTAGAAATCATAGCCAGACTGCGCTCCCCAGGGGGATGTCCCTGGGACCGGGCCAGAAGCCGAGGGGATATTCTGAACTATTTCCTGGAAGAGGTATATGAAGCCGTGGAAGCCATCGGCTCCGGGCGCCCGGAAGCCGCCAGGGAAGAACTGGGCGACGTGTTGATGGAAGTGGTTTTCCTGACCAGGTTTTACGAGGAGGAAGGCCTGTTTACCATGGCTGAGGTCCTGGAGGGCATCAACCGGAAGATGGTCGAACGCCATCCGCACGTCTTCGGACAGAAAAGCAAGTTGAGTCCGGAGTCGGTTCTGGCCGGGTGGCAGAAGAATAAGCTGCTGGAAAAAAGACGGCAGTCGATACTGGACGGGCTTCCGGCTTCCGCTCCTTCTCTGGTCTATGCTTTTCTGCTCGGGCAGCGGGCGGCTGCCCACGGCTTTGACTGGCCAAAGGCCGACTCGGCGCTGGAAAAGGTCAAAGAAGAGATCGCCGAGCTGGAAAAATCGCTCAAGAATAAAAACAAGAGAAAACGCCAGGTGGCTGAAGAGCTCGGCGACACTCTTTTTTCGCTGGTCAACGTCTGCCGTTTGCTGGGCTTTAACCCGGAAATCGTTCTCCGCCAGGCCGGTCGCAAATTTGAACGGCGCTTCCGGCGGCTGGAAAAAGAATTGGAAAAGAAAGGACGCGAGGTCAGAGAATGTTCTCTCCAGGAACTCGACCGGGTCTGGGAGACAGTTAAGAAAAATAAACGCGCCACCGGCCGACCCCTGAAGAACAAATCAAAAAGAAATTCCCGCCGGAAGAAAAAATAAAAGACTCCCGGAAGGAAATTTCAGGAGCGGGCAAAAGGGCGGCCGGCCGGAGTCTCAGTCTTTTCTCTCCGCAGCCAGGGCTTCTTTTTTTCTCATCAACAACGCAGCTTTGATGAACTCATCCAGGTCGCCGTCAAGAATTCGGTCGGTATCGCCGGTTTCCAGTCTGGTCCTCAGGTCTTTGATCATCTTATAAGGGTGGAGAACATAGGAACGGATCTGATTGCCCCAGGCGATGTCAGACTTCATGTCCTCCAGTTTATCGATCTTTTCCAGCTTTTTCTTTCTCTCAATTTCATACAGCCGGGCTTTAAGCAGCTTCATGGCCCGGGCTTTATTCTGATGCTGGGAACGCTCATTCTGGCACTGGACGACTATTCCGGTCGGCAGGTGAGTGATTCTGACGGCCGAATCGGTCCGGTTGACGTGCTGGCCGCCTTTGCCCGAGGCCCGGTAGGTGTCTATTTTCAGGTCATCGGGATTGATTTCGATTTCGATGTCTTCGTCTATTTCCGGGTAGACGAAGACGGCGGCAAAGGAGGTGTGTCGGCGTTTGTTGGCATCGAAGGGGGAGATCCTGACCAGCCGATGCACTCCGGATTCCTGGCTGAGCAGCCCGAAAGCGTAATCACCCTCGACCCTGATGGTGGCGCTCTTCAGGCCCGCTTCTTCGCCCGGCTGGAAATCGATGACTTCGGTCTTGAAACCCTTTCTTTCGGCAAACCTCAGGTACATGCGAAACAGCATCTGGGCCCAGTCCTGGGATTCGGTGCCGCCGGCTCCGGGATGGATGGTCAGGATGGCATTGCGGGGATCATCTTCGTCAAAGAAGAGCGTCCGGAGTTCTGCTTCCTGAAGCTCGGCCTCGAAGGATTTGAGCGACCGGTTGAGCTCGTCCGCAACCTTTTCGCCTTCTTCGGCCAGTTCCAGCAGGACCTCGATCTCTTCCCGGTCAGTTTTCAATTTTTTGTAGAACTGCAGGTCTTTTTCCAGCTGTTTTTTTCTGATCTGCAGAGCCTGGAACTTTTTCTGGTCGTTCCAGGTCTCGGGGCTGGCTAACTGACTGTTGATGTTATCTAATTCCCGACTCTTGTTATCCAGGTCAAAGAAAACCTCGAACTTCTTCCAGCTGGCGGAAAAGGTCGGATGCCTTTTCCCGGCTCTCGGCCAGGTGTTCTAACCATTCGGTTTCGTTCACTTCAGTCTCTCCTGATAGAGGCAAGATAGAGGAGAAAAGCCCTTCTGTCAAGGCCACCGGGCCCAAAAAATTCCGAGCGGGCGTCATCTGGCCAGGTTATCAGCTACTGCTGTACTATGAAGAAGCCAGGATTGCGGACCGATTTACCGACCAATTCCGACAGGGCTTTCTGGGCTTCCTCCCTGGTTTTGTAACCTCCCAGCCAGACCCGGTAAATCGGCTTCCGGTCCCTGGCAGAGGGTTCCTTGACTATCGCATTATAACCCTGCTTCCTGTACTTTTCGGCTTCAAGCCTGGCGCTCGAGCGGTCGTTGAAAGCCCCGACCTGGACGAAATAATTCCCCCCTGTGGCCGGCACTGCGGTTTGGGTAGCGGTTGTCGTCCTGGGCGGGGGGGCTGTCGATTGCTCGGCCGTCCCGGTCGGAGCCGGGACCGATTGCTGGCCGGTTCTGGAGGGAGTCTTGCTGGCCGGCTGTTCGGTCGGCTTGGTTTCGGACTGACTCTGGACGGAAGCGGCGGTCTGGGAAGTCTGAACAGCCGCACTGCCGGAACTTTCTTCGATTGCCGGAACCGGCAGCGGGGCACTTACTGTCTCTTCCGCCTTCTGGGCAGTCATTGTCTTGACCATCAGGTCAGCCTGCTTTTTTCCGACCTGAACACCAATGAAAAAGATGACTGCTCCCAGCAGGATTATGCCCAGGATGATGACTACCAGAATGGTCGACGACACCTGAATTTCTCTGTAATTCTTCATCATGGAAGTGGTCATTTCTCCTTGGATTTATCAACGGAAAAAGCCCTGAGGATTTCCAGCGGCAGCGGGAAGATGATGGTCGAATTTTTCTCGGTGGCTATTTCAGTCAGGGTACCCAGAAAACGCAGCATGATGGTCTGGGGATTCTGGGAGATGATTTCGGCGGCCTGGGCCAGCTTGGTTGAGGACTGGAATTCACCGTCGGCGTGAATAACCTTGGCCCTTCTTTCTCTTTCGGCTTCAGCCTGCCGGGCGATGGCCCTGACCATCGTTTCCGGAAGGTCGATGTGTTTGATCTCCACCAGCTGAACCTTGACTCCCCAGGGGTCGGTGTGTTGGTCGATGATTTCCTGAAGCTGGGTGTTAAGTTTTTCCCTTTCCGATAACAGCTCGTCCAGCTCAACCTGACCCAGGACGCTGCGCAGGGTGGTCTGCGAGAGCTGGGAGGTGGCGTAGAGATAATCCTGGACTTCCAGCACGGCTTTCAGCGGATTCATGACCCGGAAATAGAGAACGGCGTTAACCTTGACCGAGACATTATCCTTGGTGATTACGTCCTGGGGCGGGATGTCCATGACGATTAACCTCAGGCTGATTCGAACCATACGGTCAATGGGCGCAAAAACAAAAATCAATCCGGGTCCTTTGGGCCTGGACAGCACCCGGCCCAGCCGGAAAATCACCCCTCTTTCATATTCTTTCAGTATCTTGATGCAATTGAGAAGATACAGAACGACTATGGCGGCTACGATGATTGGGAAAGTAATCATTTTAGACCTCCTTTTATGGACAGGTTGTCCTGCCCCCTATATCTTTTTAACCTTTAATGTCAAGCCATTCTTGACTTCTAACACTTCAATCCGGTCTCCTCGCAGTAGCGAATCCTCGGCCACCGCGCGCCAGATCTCGCCGTGAACAAAGACCTTGCCTTCCTGGTCCGACCAGGTCAGCACTTTTCCGGTTTCTCCAACCATGCCCTCTTTCCCGGTGATGGTTCTCCTGGCGTGGGTCCGGATAACCAGGTAGACCAGAAAAATGAAGATCATCGAAACACCCAGGGCTACTGGTATGATATATTTAAGGCTGGGACGAAGCTCGGGAACCGGAGACCTGATCAACATTATTGAACCGAGAAGCACCGAGACAATACCGCCCATGGTTAGCGCTCCATAGCTGTGGACTTTAACCTCGAGTATAAACAGGACCGTGCCCAAAATTATCAGCAGCAGGCCCACGTAGTTTACCGGAAGAATCTGAAAGGAAAAGAAAGCCAGCAGCAGGCTAATTCCGCCCAGAACTCCCGGCAGTATGGCTCCCGGGTTGGCGAACTCGAAATAGAGTCCGAGAAGTCCGATCATCAGCAGAATGTAGGCCAGGTTAGGGTTGGCGATGGTCATTAAAAGTTTTTGCCGGAAAGTCAGGGGAATTTCGTGTGTTTCTCGGTCTGTTAACTGGAGCTTTTCCTGCCGGCCGTCAAATCTGGTTATCTGTCGGCCGTCGAGCGCCTGAAGCAGCTCTGTCTCTGAAGCGGCCACCAGGTCTATGACTTTTCCTTTCAGGGCTTCCTGTTCAGTATAGCTCAGACTTTGCCTGACCGCGTCTTCAGCCATCCTGACGTTGCGGCCTCTTTTTTCAGACAGGGTTCTGATGTAAGAGGCGGCATCATGAGTCACCTTTTCTTCCATGGTCCTATCGGGCTGGTTCTGCCCGGTGAGCCCGATGCTGACGGGATGGGCCGCGCCGGTGCTGGTGCCCGGAGCCATGGCAAAGACATCGCAGGCCACGGCTATGAAAAATCCGGCCGATGCCGCCCGTGCTCCCGGGGGACTGACATAGGCCACCACCGGAACCGGCGAGTTAACTATTCCCTCGATTATTTCCCGCATGGAAGAATCCAGCCCGCCGGGAGTGTTAAGCTTGATTATCAGCAGAGAAGCCTGTTCCTCCCTCGCCTTTTCCAGAGCTTTGAGGATGATTTCGGCGGTCACGGGATGGATCGGTCCACTGACGGTTACGCTCAGGATGCGGGCCTGCAATCCAGGAGCGGCGGCCAGAAACAGGAACAGACACAGAAATAAAGCTGGAATCTTTTTCACGGTAATTCAATTATAAAAAGGACCGGCCTGTAAGTCAATTTATTAATTTAAGCCATTGCCCGACGCCGGCTTGACATTTTCAATTTAATAAACTAATTTTAGTCTATTCATTTTCCATTCGCTGGTTACTAAGGAGACCGTTGATGATCAAGAATGACCTGGCCAACCTGCTGGAAAGAAAAGCTAATTTCAGCCGGTCCAAAGCTGTTCTGACCGTGGAAACCATTCTGGAAACCATGAAAAAAGCCCTGCTGGCCGGGGAAAAAATAGAAATCCGGGGGTTCGGAAGCTTCCGTGTCATGCCCAAAAAAACCGGCTTCGGCCGCGACATCAGGCGGAATCGCCAGATTCCGATATCAGGCGGCCGGCGGGTAAAATTTCGTCCGGGCCAGGATTTCAAAAAACAGCTAAAGCAGCAGTCGATCGAATAATCCGGCCGGCTCGGCTGCTCATTTTGACTTTGATCCCGTTTTATTTTCCGGATTTTGATGGTTGGCTCTTTCCCGACTGAATCAGCCGGGATTCGCTTCTATCCGGTCGGTAAGAAGAAAACTGTTCAGAGCAGTCCTGATTTTTTCAGGAGGGCGTCCTGATAGAGGCAGAGGTATACCCGCTCGGTCTGCTCCACGGTTGCTTCCAGACTGCCCGATGTGTCTATCAGATAATGGGCGAAAGGAATTTTCTGTTCGACCGGGCTCTGGGCGCTTATTCTTTGCAGTGCCTGTTCGCGGCTCAGGCCGTCTCGCTGACGGAGGCGTTCGACCTGAACTTCAGGCCGGCAATGGGTCAGGATGAGGCGGTCATAAAACTGATGGAAGCCGGCTTCGATCACCAGGGCAGCTTCGGTGATATAGATATCGTATTCACCCTCATTTTCCAGTTGAGCTACCGTCTGACTTATTTTTTCCATAATCGACGGATGAGTCAGGCGGTTCAGAAAATCACGCTCGGCCCGGTCCTGGAATATTATTCCGCCGAGCTTCTGACGGTCTATTTCCTGATTTTCTTTGAGGATGGTCGGACCGAAGCGCCTAATCAGTTTTTGCCAGATTTCTCCGCCGGGCGACATCAGTTCGTGGGCTATGAGGTCGGCGTTCTGAACATAGCAGCCCTTCTGGCTGAGGATTCTGGCCACCACCGACTTGCCGGTGGCGATGCCTCCGGTCAGAGCTGCGACCAGCACTTCAATCCTTCAGCCGGGGGTCAATCTTCCACCTGGAAGCGGTAATCTTTGAACCTGACGGCTACCCCCTGTTTCCTTCCTTTCTGTCCCTTCTTTTCCAGTCTGACGGTTACCCCGTCCAGGCAGAGTTTAATTTTCTGGCCTTCGGTCAATTCTGGCGGTAGTTCTATGGCCAGGTTGACCTTGGAGCCGACTACCAGGCTGCTGTCAAGGGTAAAATAAGCTCCGGTGGAGGAGATGTTTTCCAGCACCGTTTTTTCTCTGAATTCCTTTCCCTGCGGCAACCGTCCCTCTATCTCAGCCGGCAGAGGAAGTTCAAACCTCCATTCCCGGCGACGGTTGACGTCGACCGCGGTTTTAAGCTGCTTTTTGCCGGTTCCCTTTTTGCTTCTGACTTTTGCTTTTGTTTTTTCCGCCATGATTTTCCCTCTTTGCTCTTCTTAAAATAAAGCCGAATTGATGGCATAGAGCGCCAGCTGCAGACGGCTGTGGGTATCCAGCTTGGAATAGATGCTTTTGATGTGCGAACGGACGGTATTCTTGCTGATGAATAGAATCTTGGCTATTTCTTCGTTGCTCTTGCCCTGACCGATAAGCCGCAGGACCTGAAATTCAGTCGGAGTCAGCTGGTCGAGCGTCTTCTCTTTCATATCCCTTCCGACCACCGAGATGATCCGGTCCATGATGGAGGACATCTTGTCCCGCGGCAGCCAGATTTCGCCTTTGTTGACCACGCCGATGGCTTCGGTCAGCTGCTGCGAAGGGTCATTGAGATCGAAATATCCCCTGGCCCCGGCATTGATCAGGTTGATGATTTCTTCGTGGGAAGGAATGTTCCCCAGAAGCAGCAGCTGGGTTTTAAGCTGGGGCTTGATTAGATCCTTAATGGCCTTGCAGATTTCTTTCAGGTGGGGGAGCGGCTCCAGGTTTGCAAACAGAATTACCTGGGGTTGGAGCTGCTTGATGGCCTCCATGAAGTTCTCAACGGTACCCTTTTCCACCGTCAGGACATCAATTCTCCTGTCCGTCTCCAGTGCTTTCATGATTCCGGCCAGCAGAAAATCAGAAGGACAGTAGATGAGCACGGAGATTTTCTCGATCTTTTGAGTGGGAATCCTGGGTTCGGTCTTGTTTACTTGCTTCTTTGGCATGCCCTTTTACCCCTTGCCAAAATTTTTCATTCTTTAAGAATAAATATTATAACCGAAAAAGGGTGTCAAGCAAATAATGGTCTGGGCCACACGGGCTCGGGCTTTCTTTGAGGCCAGATAATATGAAGAGCCTCCGGTCACGGTGCGCTTTCTCACCTCCTGTTTTTCCGTCTAACCCGGAAGCACACCTTCGGCTTCACACTGCCGGAAGCCCACCGGGTCACTCTCCCGCCGTCATGGCCGCCGATCGCGGAAACAGCGCTGTCTTAAGGAAACCGCAGCCCAAGGCCCAGGCGGGGAAATAACCGACCGGGAAAGTGATTACTTCGAGGGGGGGGCAGATCGAAGATAATGGAAACAGGCGAGGGGAGTTGGGCTTGATTACTGGGTTAACGAACGGGACGGCTGCAACTGGAATTTCTTTCTGAGCTCCAGGGTGACCAGTTGCCGGGATGTATTTTGACCGTTGAATTCAACCCTGACCACCTGGCCGGAAATTTCCAGATGAAGAGGATGAATCAGCATGGCTGTGGCCGGTATTTCCAGGCTGAGCTTGAGCACCGTGCCGATTTTTACCTGGTTCTTCAACCCAAACCTGGCAATTTCCGAACTGATCGACAGCAGCTCGGTGGTTTCCTTAAATTTCCGACCGCCTGCGTTTTCGCCCAGAACCAAAGCCGGAAGGGAGAGTTCCAGCTGGCGCTCTCCCCTCCGTTCTCCGGTTACGCCTTGAATGGAGGATTTATTAAGATTTTGGTCAAAACCGCCGTTTTTCATTTCGTCCCTATTTTTACCGGTCTCCCCGGCACCGGCAATCCCTCAGGAGGATGAAACCACGGGTGATTTTTCCGGTTGCTGTTCTCACCTCTTTTTCACCTCGCTCCGTCGGTGGCCAATCATTATCATAAGACGTCGGCCTGGCCGGGTTTTTCTCATCTGGCCGGCTGATAAATCTCAGTCCTCCCCGGCTCCGATAAAGTAACGAGAGTCGAGTTCCAGGATCACCCGCCTGAGTTCGGGCTGGCCGGGAACCTGTTCGCTACCCTTGACCCGGCCCTTGATGACCAGGACCAGAGGCTGCCCATCGGCCAGCTTGGGGGGTAGCGATATGACCAGCTTGAGGACCGTTTTTCTTTCCACCCTGGTTTTCAGCAAGAAGCTGGCCTGTTCGCTGCTGATGGTGGACAGGACGGAATTTTCCTGGAACTCCTGGCCCCGGGCGTCCAGTCCGGAGACGGTCATCGGCAGGGTCAGGCTGAATTCCCGGACCGTGGCCTGATCCCCGCCCGGTTGCTCTAAACCTTGAACTCTATGATGTCTGACATTCATGACCGCGCTTCCTTTTCCTTAAAAACCTCGCCCCCACTTTATCAGGCCGACCCGCCTTTTCAATCATCCCTGGGGATGAAAAAACGGGTTAAATTCATCTCACCCCCGCGTTTTTTTCGCCCGGG
This sequence comes from Candidatus Saccharicenans sp., assembly GCA_030017715.1. Taxonomy (GTDB): domain Bacteria; phylum Acidobacteriota; class Aminicenantia; order Aminicenantales; family Saccharicenantaceae; genus Saccharicenans. Next base: position 800,010 of record JASEIU010000001.1, read on the forward strand.
ATGGTCTCACCCCCGTTCCTTGACAAAAAATGGCTGGCTGGCTATCATTAGCCAAAGCGCTGGAGGTTATTTTCAGTGAACGAAGAAAGATTGGTGACTCAGATTACTCCCAAGAGCGAAGATTTTTCTCGCTGGTATGTAGACCTGATCAGGCGGGCCGAACTGGCTGATTACGCTCCGATGAAGGGCATGATGGTCATCAGGCCTTACGGTTATGCCATCTGGGAAAATATCCAGAGGTTGCTCGACCGGCGCATCAAAGCCAGCGGCCACGTCAATGCCTATTTTCCGGTGTTCATACCGGAGAGCTTTTTACGAAAGGAAATGGAACACCTGAAAGGCTTTGCTCCGGAAGTGGCCTGGGTGACCCACGGCGGAGAAGACGAGCTGGAGGAGAGACTGGCCGTACGGCCGACCTCCGAGGCCATCATCGGCCATATGTATTCCAAATGGATTCAATCCTGGCGGGACCTGCCGGTGCTGATCAACCAATGGGGCAACGTCGTTCGCTGGGAAAAAGTAACCAGACCTTTCCTGAGGACGACAGAGTTTCTCTGGCAGGAAGGTCACACCGCCCACGAGACCTTTGAGGAAGCCCAGGAAGAAACTCTCCGCATTCTGGAGATGTACCGAGAATTCGTGGAAACCGAACTGGCCATCCCGGTTCTGGCCGGGAAAAAAACCGACCGGGAAAAATTTGCCGGGGCCGAAGCCACCTATGCTATCGAAGCTCTGATGTCTGACGGCAAAGCCCTGCAGATGGGTACGTCCCATAACCTCGGCCAGCATTTCGCCAGGGTCTTCGACATCAAGTTCGAGGACCGAAATCAGAAGCTCCAGTATGTCTGGCAAACTTCCTGGGGAGTTTCCACCCGGCTGATTGGAGCCCTGGTTATGTCCCATGGGGATGATTCCGGCCTGGTATTCCCGCCTCAGGTAGCGCCGATCCAGGTGATAATAGTCCCGATCTCCATCGGCAACTGGAGGGAGAGCGTGCTGCCGGTGGCCCGAAAACTCAAAGATTCTCTGCAGCAGGCCGGCTACAGAACCCACCTGGATGACCGGAGCGAATATACTCCCGGCTGGAAGTTTTCCGAGTGGGAAATGAGGGGCGTGCCGCTGCGCCTGGAGATAGGTCCGAGAGATGTTAAAAACAACCAGGTAATTGCCGTCCGCCGGGATACCAAAGAAAAAAGCGCTCTGGAGATGAGCGGAATAGAGGGCAGGGTCGGAGAGATGCTGGTCGTCATTCAAAAAACCCTGTTCGAGAGAGCCCTGTCTTTCCAGAAAGAAAACACCAGAGAGGCGGAAAATTACGAGGAGTTCAAGAAGACAATCGAAGAAAAACGCGGTTTCATCCGGGCCCTGTGGTGCGGAGGAGAAGAATGCGAAGCCCGAATAAAAGAAGAAACCATGGCCACCATCAGAGTCATCCCCTTCCAGGAAAATAATGTCACCGGAAAATGCGTTTGTTGCGGGCAGGAAGCCAGGACCAATGCTTATTTTGCCAGGGCCTATTAAGCCGGCTCTGACTTCATTTCCGGACAGCCCGATTTTTAAGCGGCCAGGAGAGGGGGCGTGAATCAGGATTCGGCCTACGACCGGGAAAGGAAGGATATGGTCGACTTCCAGATCCGCCGCCGCGGGGTCAGCGACCGAAAAGTCCTGAAGGCCATGCTCAAGGTGCCCCGCCATCTTTTTGTCCCGGAGCAGATGAGAGAACTGGCTTACGGCGACGAACCGCTGCCGATAGGAGAGGGTCAGACCATCTCCCAGCCCTACATTGTAGCCTATATGACGGAAGCCCTCAGGCTGCGCGGCCGGGAAAAAATGCTGGAAATCGGAACCGGTTCCGGTTATCAGACGGCCATTCTGGCTGAGATAGCCAGAGAAGTCTATACCGTGGAATTGATTCCTGAGCTTTCGGCCCGGGCCCGGGGTCTTCTGGAAAAGCTCGGCTATCGAAACATTAACTTCCGGGTTGGAGATGGCACCCTCGGCTGGCCGGAGCATGCTCCCTATGATGCCATTCTGGTTTCAGCCGCTCCGGCTTCGGTACCGCCGGCCCTGATTGATCAGCTAAAGGTGGGCGGGAAGATGATTATCCCGGTCGGCACCGATTTTCAGGAACTGGTTCTGGTGACCAGAAAAGAAAGCGGCTGGGAAGAACAGAGACTGATCGGTGTGCGTTTCGTGCCTCTTATTACCGTGCATTGAAATAATTCTGATTTCAGGGCAAAATGATGACAGGAGAAAAAAAGTGCAACCATCGGCTCTTGTCAAGCGAGCTTTGATCGTGACGGTTCTGAGTCTGGCGGTTATGACCCAGCTTTACTGCCAATCCGGCCGCCGGGATAAGTTCATCAAGGTTTATCTTCCGGGCGGCCAGGAAATCATGGCCGAGCTGGCCGTTACTCCGGCCGAAAGGGAAAGGGGCCTGATGTTCCGGGAAAAGATAGAGCCGGACCAGGGGATGTTGTTTGTTTTCGAGGACGAAGACCTGTATTCTTTCTGGATGAAAAACACCCTGATTCCCCTGGACATAATCTGGATCAACTCTCACCGGCAGATAGTTCATATCGAGAAAAATGTCCCGCCCTGCACCCAGGACCCCTGCCCGGGGTACATGCCGCGCCAGCCGGCCCTCTATGTGCTGGAACTTAAAGCCGGTCAGGCCGAGGCCAATAACCTCCAGCTCTATCAGAGAGTGTCTTTTATTCTCCCGGCCTGGGTTAAGAAAAAATAGGGCAGTCCGGCAAATTGGGGCTGGCCTAATTTCCTGTTTGATAGATCAATTGCGGTTTCTTTCCGGCTGTCTGTCCGTGGTAGAAAAGCCACTTATTATAATATTCTTCATCCATATATATTTTTACGGCTTTCCGGTCGGAAGAGCTGACCACTCCCACAATCTGCGGGTTTCTTATTTTTTTCAGGTTGTCTTCGGGCACCACCAGCAGTTTATCGGCTGATTGAGTTTCTCCGGCCCGGACCGTTCCCCGCCCGGCCTCGGACGGGGAGGGTAGCAGAAGCAGGTTCCATTTTCCGGTTTCCGACATCGGGTCGCGGTAGATTCTTCTCAAGCATTTTTCCTTGACCAGGTCTTCCAGCGAAGAAGGGTAGGCGCCTGGCTTTTTTTGTTGATAGAGCCTGACCGCCTCGACAAACTGTTTGCCCCGGAAAATCAATTCCTCTTCCTTTTCTCGTCGGAGCTGGGTTTCCAGAACCGGAACGGCTACCAGCAGCCCGAGGCTCAGGACGAAAATGGCGATCAGCAACAGGAGCAGGGTATAGCCGGGTGGTTGAGACAGTTGAAATGATAACAACCGAAGCCCGCCTTTAAGATCAGGCTGTCTTTTTTCCCGGGTCGGTCTGGAGGTTTTTCCGGTTATCATTCCGGTTTTAGCTACCAGGTGTTATAAAGGGTGCCGTCAAGGGCTTTTGCTTCCGAGCCCGACTTAACGTCTACCACTCCCAGGTTCTCGTAGGGGACATATTCGTCGGCCGGCGGCATCTGCCTGACCTCAACCCAGGTTTCGCTGGAACCGGTAACGGGGTCAATGGGTATGGATTTCAGGTAGTTTTCTTCCACCAGCGACTGCAGAGTCGGCGGGTATTTATGCTTATCCTGGTAATACTGGTCGATCATTTTGCGCATGACAAACAGATTTTCCTTGAGAACGGCCTCTCTGGCCCGTTTGACCGACATCTGGTACTGGGGCACAGCCAGTCCCAGCAGGATGCCGATGATTGACAGGACTATCAGTATTTCTATCAGGGTGAAGCCGCGGTTGTCGTTTATCCCTCTCATGCTGCCTATCTTACCAGTCGCTGTATTTTGTTCCGTCCAGAGCCCTGGCCTGACTCCGGGTGTAAACATCATAGACATTTTCTCCCCCCCAGCTGTCGGAATCGGGTTTGTCCTGGTAGGAACGAAGTCCCCAATCGTAAGAGTTGGTCATCGGGTCCAGGGGAATTTTTCTCAAGAAGCGAACCAGAACCTTTTTGCTGGTCTTCCGGCCTGATTGGTCGCTGATATCCTGTTCCACTTCCACCCCCCTGACCAGGGTTTCGAGGTCCGGAGGATAGCCAAAGCTCTCCGGCTCAACCTTGATTTTCTTCTCGTCGGCCAGCTTTTTGTAATCGTCGATGGCTTGCCTGATCATCCTCAGATTTTGCTGGAGCTTGATTTCCTTTTCCCGTTTGACCGAGGTCTCGATAACCGGCACGGCCACCACAGTGAGCAGGGCCAGAATGGACAGGGTAACGACCATTTCCAGGAGGGTAAACCCCTTTGGCCTCCGTTCCCGGATGCTCCTGGATGAGTCCATCATATTTTTTTATCTTAATTAAAACCTGTTTCGGTCACCTCTGGAGCGCGGCTGGTTGAAACCGTGAGGCCGGCGGTCGTGGGAATGCCCGTGGCTGCGACGTTCTCCTTCGCCCTTGGGCCGGGGCTCGGTTTCTTCCAGGGCTTTCTTGCTCAGACGGATGCGGTTGTTCTCTTCGTCTACATCGATCACTTTGACGGTCAAAGTCTGTCCCAGGCTGATTTCATCTTTGATGCTGCGGACCCGGTAGGGAGCCACTTCGGAAATGTGAAGCAGCCCGACGATGTTGGGCAGAATTTCGACAAAGGCTCCGTATTCTTCCAGCCTGACCACCTTTCCGGTGTAGACTTTGCCCAGCTCCACTTCGGCCGTGATTTCTCTGATCATCTGTTTGGCTTTCTCGGCCGATTCCACGTCGTTGGCGGCGATGGTCACCTTTCCGGTTTCCTCGATATCAATCTTGGCGTTGGTCTGGGCCACTATTTTCTTGATAATCTTGCCGGCCGGTCCGATGACATCGGGTACCTTTTCCGGGTTGATTAACAGAATGAATATCCTCGGGGCATAGGGAGAAAGCTCCGGTCTCGGCTCGGGCAGAACCGCCTTCATTTTTTCCAGAACTTGAAGCCTGGCTTCTCGCGATTGCCACAGGGCCTCTCTCAATATCTGGGGCGTCAGGAAGGGGATCTTGAGGTCGAGCTGGATGGCCGTGATGCCCTTTTCCGAGCCGGTCACCTTGAAGTCCATGTCGCCGTAGTGGTCTTCCAGACCGGCGATATCGGTCAGGATGGCGTAGCGGTCGCCTTCCTTTACCAGGCCGGTGGCGATTCCGGCCACCACCATTTTCAGGGGCACGCCGGCGTCCATCAGGGCCAGGACCCCGCCGCAAACGGTGGCCATGGAGGACGAGCCGTTAGATTCCAGAATGTCGGACACAATTCTGATGGTATAGGGGAAGGTCTCCTCGTCGGGAATGGCCGGCAGGATGCCCTTTTCGGCCAGGGCTCCGTGCCCGATTTCCCTTCTTCCTGGAGCTCTCATGAACGAGACTTCTCCGACGCAGAAAGGCGGGAAATTATAATGCAGCATGAATCTCTTTTCGGCTTCTTCTCCCAGACCGTCGAGCCGCTGAACATCCTCAAAGGTGCCCAGGGTAACCGTGGCCAGGCTCTGGGTTTCGCCGCGGGTAAAGAGGGCGGAACCATGGGTGCGGGGGAGCAGCCCGACTTCGATGCTGATCGGGCGCAGTTCGTTGAAGGCCCGGCCGTCGGCCCGGCGTCCTTCGTTCAGCACCAGCTCCCGCACCAGCTTCTTCTGCAGGTTATAGAAAATATCTTTGGTTTGAGTTATTTCTTCAGTATTCTCTTTGGGAATATCAGCCAGCAGGCGGTTGAGGATTTCATCGGCCGCTTTTTCGCTGGCCTTTTTATCCTTGATTTGAATGGCCTGAAGAAGTTCCTCCCGGACTGACTCTTCGACCTTTTTAACTTTTTCCAGGTCCGGAGTCTTGGCCTGAACCGGGAATTTCTTTATGTTTAGCTGACTGAACAGCTCTTTCTGGGCCTGAACAATTTTCCTGATTTCCGCCTCGGCCAGCAGCAATCCCTCCAGCACCTTTTCTTCTTCCACTTCGTTGGCCCCGGCCTCAATCATGCAGATGCCGTCTTCATTGCCGGCCACCACCATATTCAGAATCGAATTCTCCAGCTGGCTGGCTCTGGGGTTGATTATAAATTGGCCGTCCACCAGACCGACCTTGACCGCTCCCAGCGGAGCGGCAAACGGAATCTCTGAGAAATACAGGGCCGCCGAGGCTCCGATAATTCCCAGAGTGTCCGGTTCGTTTTCCAGGTCGGCCGACAGCAGCAGGGCCACCACCTGGGTATCCTGAAAATAACCTTCGGGAAAAAGTGGCCGGATCGGCCGGTCGATTAGTCTGGCCACCAGGATTTCTCGCTCGGAGGGCCTACCCTCGCGCTTGAAAAAACCGCCGGGAATCTTTCCGGCAGCGTAGGTGTTTTCCCGGTAATCGACGATCAGCGGCAGAAAATTCTTTTCGCCCGAAACTTCCTTTTTGCAGGTAGCGGTAACCAGCATGATGGTGTCGCCGTAGCGCACCAGAGCCGAACCGTCAGCCTGCTTGCCCACTTTGCCGAGCTCTATGGATAGAGTTCGACCACCGATTTCAATATTGATAGTGTTAGACATGGTTAAAACTCGATTTTACGGCGGATGGCCTATTTTCTAAGGTTCAATTTCTTGATGAGTGCCAGGTACCTCTCCTTATCATTTTCCTTGAGGTACTCCAGCAACCTTTTCCTCTGCCCGACCAGCTTCATCAGACCGCGCCTGGAATGAAAATCCTTCTTGTGGGTCTGAAAATGAGTGATCAGCTGGTTAATCCTTTCGGTCAGGAGGGCAATCTGAACTTCCGGAGAGCCGGAATCAGACGCATGCACCTGATTGTCCTGAATGATTTTGGTCTTGGTTTCTTTCGTTAACACTCTTTTAACTCCTTATATTTCCTGTAAATGATACCAGAAATCGGCCCGAATGTAAAATGCCTAAAATATTGACTTTAGGAGAATTATAATTTTAATCGTTCCGGGCGGATTAATTGCTGCCGGTCAGGGCTTTCTTCCTGGTCAGCAGGGCCCAGGCATAACGAGACTGCCAGCGGCCTTCAGCTTTTTTAATTTCTTCCAGTCTGGCCTCGATTTCAGCCAGGGTTAAGCGATTGATTTTCTTGTTCTTTGCGGTTCTGTCAGCGGCCGAATCAGCCATCTTTTACCTCCAGCGATGTAAAAAGAGCATATTTTAATAGCAGAAATGAGCTGATTTGGCAAGGGTTCCCGCGGTTAGAAATGCCCTTTATTAAGGATGGTCCTGTCACGGCGCGCTTCCTCCCGTCCCAGCTCCACCCATCCACCCGTGGGAAGCCCCTTTCGCTGCGGGCGCCTGACCGGAGAGGAAGGAGCGCTATTCTTCTTTAAGAGTATACTGGTGGATAGAAAAAGCGTCCTCTACATAAATACCCTGCTGCAGGCTCGATTCAAAGAGAAGGCTTGATAATAAAGAGGGTATGATTTATTCTTGAGAAAGCGCGGAAAGCCATGAACCTGAAAATTATGAACCGAAGAGATTTTTTAAGAACCTCGGGAGCGGCGGCGGCCGGGGCGGCCGGGGCCTTGATACTCGTCGGCTGTCGTCGGGAGACGGACTTTGACCTGCTCATCAAGGAAGTCCTGGTGGTCGACGGCAGCGGCCGCCCGCCATACCAGGCCGATGTCGGCATCAGAGGGAAGCATATTCAATTTATTGGAAAACTAAGAAAAGGCCGGGCCCGCCGGGTGATCGAGGCCGGCGGTCTATGTCTTTCACCCGGTTTCATAGACGTTCACAACCACACCGATGTCCAGCTTCTGGTCTGCCCGACGGCCGATAGTTTAGTCCGTCAGGGCATAACCACCGTGATCGGCGGCAACTGCGGGGCCTCCCGTTTTCCGCTGACCACGGAGATGCTGGAGACGGAAAACCGCTACCTGCGGGAAGAACTGGGGATAGAAGCCGACTGGCAGGACCTGTCGGGTTTTTTTGGGAGGCTGGCTAAAAGAGGAATCGGAATAAATTATGCCACCCTGGTCGGCCAGGGCACCGTCCGGGCAGCTGTGGTCGGCTATGGTGACCGTCAGCCGTCGGCTGAAGAGCTGTCGCAGATGAAAGACCTGGTCAGACAGGCGATGAAACAGGGAGCGGTGGGGATTTCGACCGGCCTGGAGTATGCGCCCGGGAGTTTCGCCTCCACCGGGGAGTTGATTGAGCTTATTTCCGCCATAAAAACATATAACGGAATTTATGCCACCCACATGCGGGATGAAGAGGATGGCGTCCTGGATGCGGTGGAGGAGGCCATAACCATTGCCGAAAAAACCGGAGTCAGTCTGGAAATCTCCCACCTTAAGGTCGGTTATCCCCGCAACTGGGACAGGATTGACGCTCTTCTAGAAAAGATAGACCGGGCGGCCGAAAGGAGAATACCGGTGGCGGCCGATGTCTATCCCTATACTGCCTTTGCCACCGGTCTGAGCATCTTTTTCCCGATCTGGGTCCGGGAGGGCAAAAAAGAAGATTTTCTCGGACGCCTGAGAAATCCGGAACTTCAGCCAGATCTGCGGGAAGCGGTCAACCAGGCCGAGCGGAACGTCGGCACCTGGGATAAGGTCCTGATCTCTTCAGTCCGGACGGAGAAGAACCGCTGGCTGGAGGGATTGAACCTGCTGCAAGCCTCTGTCCTGCAGGGCAAGGATGTCTTTACTTTTATCCGCGACCTGCTACTGGAGGAAGAAGGGCAGGTGTCCATGGTTTGCTTTGCCATGAGCGAACATAACCTTCGAAGAATTTTGAAACATCCCCTGACCTGTCTCTGCACTGACGGAGAGCTGGCCTCGACTTCGGGGCCGCTGTTTAAGGGTAAGCCGCACCCGAGATACTACGGGAGTTTTCCCCGGGCCTTGGCCGAGTACGTGCGGAAAGAGCAGTTAATGCCACTGGAAGAAATGGTCAGAAAAATGACTTCGGCCCCGGCCGAGAAGTTCGGGCTCCTTAACAGAGGCCGAATCAAGGAAGGCTACGCTGCCGACCTGGTTCTTTTTGATATCGAAAAGATACAGGATAAAGCAACCTGGTCGGAACCACATCAATTTCCGGAAGGCCTTCCCTACGTGGCCGTAAACGGCCGGTTGGTGGTGGATGGAGGGCAGTTTACCGGGAAATTGCCCGGAGAAATCCTGAGCCGTGGCTGAGCGGAAAGGTGATAACCTGTAATGAGACCTTTAAGCAAACTTCCTCCGGATAGGATTGATGTTAATTCTGTCCGAAAAAGAAAACTTCGTTTTCTGGCCGGTCTGCTGCTGGCGGCTTCTTTATTCCTTTTGCCAGTTGAGGGCAGAGCAGCCGAAAACCGCGTGCTCGAAGCCGGCACCGGAGACGTTTTCGAGCTTCGCTACCGGCAGCTGCAGCCGGGCGAGCCCCTGGTTCTGTTCTGGCAAAAGGCTGTTTCCGATTATGCCGGAGTATTTTTCGGCGACAGCAGCTTCTGGCTGAAAAGGGACGAAGGCCCGGGGCGTTTTTTGCTGCTGGGGCTGGATGTTATGTCCAGACCCGGGCAGCGGTTTCTGGAATTGGAACTGTGGGCGGGAGGACAGAGAGTTGAAAAATTGACCGTCAACCTGGAAATTGCGGCCAGGGATTTTCCGAAGAAAAAACTATCCGTCGACCAGAAATATGTGACCCCGCCGCGACAGGTCCTTGATAGAATCAAGAGGGAGTCGGAGCTGCTGGCTCTGGTATATGGCTCAAGCAGTTCCGACTGGCTGGCTGAAGGACCGTTTCTGCTGCCCTGCCAGGGAAATCTTTTTCCCAATTTCGGCCAGCAAAGAATTTACAACGGCGTTCCGCGCTCGGTGCATACCGGTGTTGACATAGCTGTGCCGCTTGGACATCCGATTGCCGCCACCAATTCCGGCCGGGTGGTTCTGGCCTCTGACCTTTATTATTCGGGAAAAACAGTAATCATCGACCACGGCCTGGGTCTGTTCAGCAGTTATGCTCACCTATCAAAATTGCTGGTCAGAAGGGGAGAGATGGTGAAAACCGGCCAGACCGTCGGGCTGGCTGGCTCGACCGGTCTTTCTACCGGACCCCATCTCCACTGGGCGGTCAAAGTTTATGAGGCCAGGATTGACCCGCTGTCTCTCCTGGAGTTAGGATTTTAGGTCCGCCTTCCGGGACTGACTTCAGAAAAATATCTTCGCCCCACACCCTGAGATATGACAGCCAATACCGTCATATCCACCGATTTTTGGTGGCCTGACCTCAGGAGCAGGCAATCTGCCCGACCCGGTTATGGTCCGAGAATCGCCAATCCGATTTTCGGGCAGGCTGATTCTTCCGGCAACGAGACACCGGCGACTGATGATGAGGGACCAGACTTCTTTCTATCCGCGACCTGCGCCCCGCGCCACCGAAGACAGCTGCCGGAAATGCTTTTTGGGTCTTCTCCAAATTAGTTGACAAAATACCATATCTATTAAATGAGAGAAAATTAATGAATTCTTCTTTTTGTGATAGCCTTGCCGTTTCAATGGCGGCCGAAATTGTAAGGAGGGGACTGTCAGGTCGGGCCAGCCTCATGAAACCCATTTCTTGCTGTTTTTTTATTGGCTCTTGTAATAGGGGAGGGTCCTGTCACGGCCCGCCTCCTCCCGTCCTCGCTCCACCCATCCCCCCGCGGGGAACCCCTTCCGCTGCGGCCGGTTCGGAGACAGACCGTGCCACCCTCTGAAAGCCTTTCTTCGCCGATTCTTTATTGGACCGGATTAGAAAGAACGTCCTGCCGGGCTGGGCCGCGCTCCGGAGATCGGATTCTCGCCGATTCATTGTCGGCTGAAATTATAAGGAGGGGACTGTCAGGTCGGGCCAGCCTCCTGCCTTTATTGCCGCCGGTCAGGGAAACAGAGAGGCTTCCTCGTTTGGTCAGAGCCGGGGCTGATCAAAAGGCTGCGAAGACACTTCTTTTAATCTCTCTTTGAGGCTGTGCCTCTAAAGGCCGCTCCCGATCCAATGAAATCTTATAGTCATTCGACCAGATATTTTTCTTTTGACCAACTGATCGGGAGATGAACCTCATTTTTTAAGATAGGCGGCCAGCCAGTCCAGCACCGTCTTCCACCAGAGCCTGGCGTTTAAGGGCTTCTGAATGAAATGATCCTCGTCCGGAAAATAAAGCAGCCGGCTGGGAACCCCCATCCGCTGCAGGGAGGTGAAAAACTGCAGCCCCTGCTCCAGAGGCACCCGGAAATCGTTGGCGCCGTGAACGACCAGTGTTGGTGTCTTAAAATTCTGGACATAATAGCTGGGCGAGAATTTCTGGTACATTTCCGGGTTGGTCCAGGGAGTGCCGCGGTATTCCCACTCCGGGAACCAGAGTTCCTCGGTGGCTCCGTATTCTGAACGCAGGTCAAAAACTCCAGAATGACTGACCAGACAGTCAAAGATATCGGTCTGTCCGGCGATCCAGTCAATCATATAGCCTCCATAGGAAGCCCCGGCCGCTCCCAGTCTGTCCCTGTCTATAAACTGACAGGCGCCTTGGAGGTAGCCAACGGCTTTGATGATATCCCGGAAGGGTTTGCCTCCCCAGTCGCCGCTGATCGAATCGGTAAAGGCCTGGCCGTAGCCGGTGCTGCCGTGGAAGTTGACCATGGCCACCACATAACCCGGGGCGGCGAACATCTGGGCATTCCAGCGGTAGTGGAAATTATCTCCCCAGGCTCCCTGGGGACCGCCGTGAATCAGCATCACCAGAGGATATTTTTGGTTCGGGTCGAAAAAGGGGGGCTTGAGCAGCAGTCCGTGAACGCGGTCGCCTTCCGATTCAAACCAGAAATCTTCGGCGGCATTCAACTCCAGACCGGCCAGAAGTTCGGCGTTGACCTCTGTCAGCCGCCTCAACTTCCTGGTGGTCAGGTCAAAAGCATACAGGTCGTTTGGAGAGTTAATCGCCTGTTTCAGGGCGTAGATGGTCCGGCCGTCGGGAGAAATCCGGAGCGAGCTCAGGAAGTGTCCTTCAAGAATTTTTTCGATTTTGCCGCCGGCCAGGGTAAGCCGGAAAAGGGAAGTCCGGGCTTTGTCCTCGCACAGGAAATAAAGAGCTTTGCTGTCGAGTGCCCAGAGGAATTCGCTCACCGAATAGTCGAGGTTTTCGGTCAGGTTGCTGAAGGTCTTTTTCTGCCTGTCATAGATGATAAGGTCGAGCTTGTCGGCTTCAAAGCCCGGCCTGGACATGGCCCGGTAGGCAAGGTAACGGCCGTCGGGAGAATACCAGGGGTCGATATCGTTGGCCCGGCTGGGGGTGAGTTTTTCCATCTTCTTTCCATCGGGAGCGGTCAGGAAGATGTCGTTATTGGTGCCCAGCCCGAGCTTTAACTCCGGGTCGATGTTGCGCACCAGAGCGATTTCTTTTTCATCTGGCGACAGGCAAAAATCAAGTCCTCCTCCCAGGGCAATCGGCGGGGTGTCAAAATCACCCGGGGTCAGGTCCAGCGGTTTTTCGCCCTCCAGCGGAAACAGAAAGAGATGACTCCTGGTGCCGTCAAACCAGGAATTCCAGTGGCGGAAAAGAAGATGGTCGTAAATTCTGGCCTTGACCCGGCTGTTTTCCTGCTCTTCGAATCTTTTTCGATTGGCTTCAAGGTCAGGGCAGTCCGGGAAAACCGAGCTGGTCAGCAGCAGGAATTTTCCCGACCCGGACCAGCTGAAAGAGCCGACTCCGCCCGGAAAATCGGTGAGCTTTCGGGCCTCGCCGCCGCCGGCCGGAATTATCCAGACCTGGGGCGAACCGCCCCGGGTTGAGATGAAGGCCAGATGTTTTCCGTCCGGAGACCAGCGCGGAAAATAATCGGCTGCCGGGCTGAAGACAAACGGCACCGGCGCCCCGCCCGAGGCCGGAACCAGGTAGATATCGCTGTTGCCGCGGTTGGTCTCCAGGCTCATGGCCGTGATGACCAGGGCCAGGTTCTTTCCGTCGGGGGAGAGCTGGGGGTCGGTAACCCGCTTGATTTTAATGAACTCGTCAAAGGTCAGAGCTTTCCTGGTCTGAGCCTGAGACAGAGTCAAACCCAAGCTCAAGCCGATGACCGTGATGATGAAGATTTTTAATGCCCGTCTCATTAAATTCCTCCTGAAAATGACCGTTTGATTTTTCCGTGAGCATTATAAACTATCGGCCGGTCTCAGGCAAAGCAGGGTGCGGGGAACCCCTTCGGCTGCGGGCGATGGAGACAGGCCGGGCCGCTCTGCCGCCAGTATTGAAGCCAACGGCTGAGGCCTGGATGGTACATAAATTTATAAATATTTTGCTGCCGGCGGAGTTTTCTGGTAAATAGTTATAAAATAAACTAAATTTGATTAAAACTCGTATTTAAGTGAAAGAGAAGTTAAACCGAAAAGACTGATGAGCATAGAGCTTCAGAATATTCATTACTCCTACGGCCAGGTCAAAGCCCTGAACGGGGTGAGCCTGTCGATCGGGGGCGGGGCCACCGGTCTGCTCGGGCCCAACGGGGCCGGCAAAAGTACTCTGATTAAAATCATGTTAGGGTTTCTGACTCCGGCCGAAGGCCAGGGCAAGGTCCTGGGATACGATGTCAGAAATGAGCAGAAATTCATCCGCCGCCTGGTGGGTTACATGCCCGAGGACGAGTGCTTCATTCCCGGACTGGACGCGGTTACTTTTACTGCCCTGATGGGAGAGCTGTCCGGCCTGCCCCGGCAGGAAGCGATGAAGCGGGCTCACGAAGTTCTGTTCTACGTCGGGCTGGGAGAGTCCCGTTACCGGCTGGTTGACACTTACTCCTCGGGGATGAAGCAGAGGCTGAAACTGGCCCAGGCCCTGGTTCATGACCCGAAGCTTCTTTTTCTGGATGAGCCGACTTCCAGCCTCGACCCGACCGGTCGGCAGGAAATCCTGGAGCTGATCGGGGAAGTGGCTTCCAGCAAGGATATCCGGGTGCTGCTGTCCTCGCATATCCTGGCCGACATCGAGCTTATCTGCGACCGGGTGGTTATCATCAACAAAGGAGAAATAGCGGCCTCCGGGCGAATCGAAGACCTGAAGATGAAAAACTACCAGCTTTATGAGCTCAGGGTCAAAGGCCAGCTCAACGGTTTCCGCCAGGAACTGGAGCAGGCCGGCTGCCGGGTGGAAGAGACCGAAGATCGGCTGGTAAAAATTTATACCCCGCCTGATTTTGACCGGCGGCGGATTTTTCAGAGCGCCGCCAGGAACGGAGTCCAGGTCAGGCAGTTCGTCTGCAGTCAGACCTCTCTCGAAGACCTGTTTGCCAGAGTGGTGGGGGTGGATTGATGGCAGAAGTCAGAGAAAAAGGTTACCATCACTGGGAAGGCCAGCTCCGGGAAAAGGGACCGGTCTTCTGGCCTATCACCCGGACCGGCATCAAGCTGGCCTTTCAGCGCAAACGCTTTAAGTTTCTTTTTGCTCTGTCCTTTATCCCGGCCATAAGCTTTGCCGTGGGCGTTTACGTTTCCGAGCGGCTGGAAGATTTCAAGTTCATGGCCCAGGGAGCGGAAAAAACCCTTCAGGTCAACCCCGGCTTTTTTAAGACCTATCTCAGCCAGGATTTCATCTTTTTTATGATTCTGCTGTTGATGGCTCTGGGCGGAGCCGGACTGATCGCCGACGATTTTCGCCACAAAGCCATTCAGCTGTATTTTGCCCGGCCGCTGACCCGGCTTGATTACCTGCTGGGCAAGGCCGGGGTGGTGGCGTTTTTTGTCGGCCTGCTAACGCTGGTTCCGGCCGTTGTTCTGTTCCTGCTGAAACTTCTGTTCTCGGGCAGTTTTAAGTTTTTCCTGGACTATCCCTGGTTGCTGCTATCGATAATCTTTTATTCAGCCTTTTTGATGGTTTTCTTCACCTGCTATATCCTGCTGGCTTCTTCTCTCAGCAAAAACCGCAATTTTGTGATTGCCCTGATCTTTGCCGTTTATTATCTTTCGGAGATTGTCAGGGGGATATCCTACGTTATTTTCCGTTCTCCCTATTCAACTCTGCTGTCGATAATGGGCAACCTGCAGCAGGTGGCGGCGGGGGTTTTTCAGGTCAGGCCGGCTCAGGATGTGCCCTGGTACCTGTCGTTACTGGTTCTTTCGGTTTTTTGTCTGCTGGCCTTAATCTTTCTAAGGCGCAAGCTCAGGGGAGTGGAGGTTATCCGGTGACCGCGGTTATCGAAGCCAGGAATCTGTCTCGCTGGTACGGAAACGTCCTCGGCATCAGTGAAATCACCCTGAATCTTGAACCCGGAATAACCGCCCTGCTGGGGCCAAACGGTGCCGGCAAGTCGACTTTTATGAAAATCATAACCGGGCAGCTGAAACCCAATATCGGCCAGGTCGCGATCTTCGGTCAACCGGTGTGGAACAACCGCCATATTTTCAGGCGGCTGGGTTTCTGCCCCGAGTCGGATGCTTTTTACGAAGAATTGACCGGTCTGGAATTCTTAACCGGTCTGCTGTCGCTTTACGGCTTCGACCGGAAAGAATGCCTGGACCGGGCCGACCGGGCCCTGGAGCTGGTGGAATTGCAGGACGTCAGCCGCAGACCTATCCGGAGTTACAGCCGCGGGATGCGTCAGAGAATCAAGATTGCCCAGACCATTGCCCACGACCCGGAAGTTTTGATCCTGGACGAACCGCTGAGCGGTCTGGACCCGCTGGGCAAGAGGAGGATCATAAGGCTGATCAAAGAATTCCGGGATGCCGGCAAGACCGTGGTGGTTTCCAGCCATGTCTTGCCCGAGGTAGAAGCCCTGACCTCGGAAATCGTCCTGATCCATAACGGCAAAATCCTGGCCAGGGGAGACATTCACTTCATCCGGGAACTTCTGGACAGCCATCCCCACATGATCAGGATCAAGTCGCCGCAGTACAGAGACCTGGCCCGACTGCTGTCGAGCCAGGACTATGTTCTTCACATCAGCTTTGAACCAGAAGCCTCGGCCGTGGTTTTCGAGACCCACCACCGCGACCGCTTCTTCGACCGGTTGAACGAGCTGGTGCTGGACCCGGGTCTGGACCTGGAAGAAATCACCTCGCCCGACGACAACCTGCAGGCGGTATTTGATTATCTGGTGGAAAGGTAAAATGAGAGAAGAAATAGTCAGGGTTTTTTCTTTATATTTTTTTCTGGGCAAGAAGTCCGGCCGGGCCCGCACTTTTTTCCTGCTCAGTTCGGCTGCGGTGCTCATGGCCCTGATAATCCGCACCTACCGTCTGGCCGGCCACTTGACCGAGGACGGGCAGGTGATTTTTCAGAATTTTCTGATGGTCTTCTTTCTGCAATTTCTGATCGTGCTCCTGGGGCTTTTCTACGGGAGCTCAATCGTGGCGGAAGAACTCGACTCCCGCACCCTGCCTTATCTGACCTCCCGGCCGGTGCGACGGACGGCCATCATCATCGGCAAGTACCTGGCCTACCTGAGCCTGACCAGCATCATGCTGGTCCTGGCCGTTCTTCTGTCATACCTGATACTCAACCTTGACCCTGATTTCCGGTTGAAGGACCTGATGACGGTGTTGCGTTATTCGGCCATCCTCTGGCTGGGACTGGCTGCCTACCTGGCTTTTTTCAGTTTCCTCGGCACCTGGTTGAAGAAGCCGATTCTGGTGGGGCTGGCTTTTGGCTTCGGCTGGGAAAGCGTCATCCAGTACTTTCCGGGAACCACCCAGAAGCTGTCGGTGGCCCATTTCCTGAAATCGCTGCTTCCCCAGTATGCCAGCAGCAGCGGCAAACTCGGCTTTCTTTTTATCAGGCTGGAACCCACCAGGCCGCTGGTTGCGGTCTTGATCCTGGCTGGCATAGTGGCGGTTTTTCTCAGCCTGGCCTGCCTGATTTTTACTTACAAGGAATATCTGTTCGAGGATTGAATTTCAGCCCGCCCTTAAAAGGGCTTCAAGACATAAGAATTCTTTTAGTTCAGGTCCGGGTTTTTTCTTCCTCGACCTTCCGCTCTCCAGCCAGCCTGGCCTTGAAGAGTTTTTTCAGGCCCTCAATTAAATCTTCTTTAAGACTCAGGTAGAGCTTGACGTAACGTTCACCGCCGGTAATTTCCAGAGAGTTAAGGGCCTGCCCGACTTCCGGGGCCTCTCCGCTCAGGCCCAGTCCCAGGGCTTTCAGCCCGCTCAGGGTTTCAGCTATTTTCTTGTGGCTGTCCGCGGAGTCGGCATAAATCTTAATCTCGGCCGAATAGCTTGGCTGCCGGTAATCGGTAAAAGAGGAAACATAGCGGACTTTCTCCATCAACTTGAAAGCCGGGTTATCGCCGGCTTCAGCCCTGACCAGACCGGTCGGGACAGTCAGCCAGCCGAAGGTCAGGGAGTTGGTGTTTATATCCCTGAGGTAAGGACGTTTGTCCTTGCTGGCCAGCAGGTTTGGAATCTTGCCCTTATAAACTTCTATTATTTTCTTGACGGCTTTCTCGGAGCCGATGGCCAGATTGGAATCATCCAGGAAAGCCAGACAGCCGATAGCCGATTCTTCAATTTCTATGAACGGAAAAAATGGAATCCCCTCATAATATTCCAGACTTGATTCTTGCTGACTCTCGGCCGGAATCAATTTCGAACGGTCGTATCTAAGGTTTACCAGGAGAACGGCGTTTTCGGCCGGTTTATTCATGTCGCCGGCCACGGCCGCCGCCACCAGGAAAACATCGTCGGTCAGGTTAACGAAGGCCTCGGCTTTTTTCCGGTAGGCGGCCAGCTCTTTTTCTTCCTCCAGCGTTTTTTGAACAGCTTTGAGATTAACCATCCGATTCCAGTTGGCTACCATGAAGGCCGAGGTATCGGCCGGCAACAAGGTCAGCATGTCCTGGCCGCGGGCCTTTCCGGCCACCGGGATTTGAGGGGTCGGAGCGCAGCCTGTCAGAATAAAAGATATAACCAGAAATAAACAAAAAACGGCGGGCAAACTGTTTTTCATGGCGGGCATATTTCTCTCCTTTATTTATTTATACGCAAATACCCATCTTCCGGTTCACCTCCCATATCTTATTACAGGACTGCCGTCGGGCACAATAAATCTCTTGCCAATCGGGGGCGGACTGGGCTTAAATAATAAATCTGATTTCTGGCCGGCGGAGGTGCCATGAAAAAAACAACTGGCCTTATCCTGTTAATGTTGGTTTTTTGCTTTCTGGCGACCGGACTTTTATTTTCCGGGGAAGGCTACCCACAGATCCTGTCGGTGAGGGAGCAGGCCCGGGTGGTCGACTCCTGGCTCGAGAAGAGACTGGAAGTCATTCTGCCCGAGGTCATGAGAAGGGAAGGAGTGGATATGTGGCTGGTCATCTGCCAGGAATACAACGAAGACCCTGTTTATCTGACCCTGGTGCCATTCGAGCACCTTTCAGCCCGGAGACTGTCGATGCTGGTTTTCTTCGACCGGGGAAAGGAAAAGGGGCTGGAGAAGTTTTCTGTCAGCCGCTATCCGATCGGAAACCTCTACCGGGCAGTCTGGAATCCTGATAAGGAACCGGACCAGTGGAAAGCTCTGGCCGAGCAGATAAAAGCCCGTCGACCCCAAAAAATCGGTATTAATGAGTCGGCTACCTTTGCCTTTGCCGACGGGTTGACCTCGACCGGCAAGCAATTCCTGGCGAAGTATCTCGAACCGGAATATGCCAAGAGGTTGGTTTCGGCCGAGAGACTGGTGGTGGGGTGGCTGGAGCGAAGACTGCCGGAAGAAATAGAGGTCTATCACCAGATTGTTCGCCTGGCCCATCATCTGATAGCCGAAGCCTTTTCCAACGCGGTCATCACGCCCGGAATCACCACCAGCGAGGATGTGGAATGGTGGTTCTGGCAGAAAATCAATTCACTGGGACTCAGAACCTGGTTTTCGCCCACGGTCGACATCCAGCGGCCACGGTCTTCTCCTTATAAGGATAATGTGATCAGGAGAGGCGACCTCCTTCATTGCGATGTCGGTCTGACCTATCTCCGACTTAATACTGACCACCAGGAGCTGGCTTATGTGCTGAAGCCCGGGGAGAGTCAGCCGCCGGCCGGGCTGAAGGCGGCTCTGTCCGCGGGAAACAGGCTCCAGGATATTCTGGTCTCAGAGTTTGCCGCCGGCCGAACCGGCAACCAGATTCTGGCTGCGGCCTTGAACCGGGCCCGGGCTGAGGGGCTTAAGGCCAGCATCTACACCCACCCTCTGGGCTTTCATGGACATGCGGCCGGACCGACCATCGGTCTCTGGGATAAACAGGGCGGCGTTCCGGGTCAGGGCGATTATGAGCTGTTTTCCGACACCTGTTATTCGATAGAACTCAACTGCCGCTGCCAGGTTCCCGAGTGGGATAACCAGGAGATAGTGGTCGGGCTGGAGCAGAATGCCGCCTTCACCCGTCAGGGGGTGGTCTATCTTGACGGCCGGCAGACAGCCTATCACCTGATTTATTGAGCCGGACCCGGGTTAGACTGCCGACCCCGCGGTTGCCTCGCAGTTGCCGGTCAGACTTAATCTATGGAGCGGATTCTGGACCTTAAGACAGGCCGTGAGACTATATGGCCTCGGTTGCTCTTAAATCAACTTTTCCGGGTGAAATCTTCCCGGAAATTTAATATCTTATAACAATAAAAAATCTAAGGAGATTTCACATGATGAGCAGAGTTAAAGGCGCCCCGATGGCCGGGAGAATCATCCTGGCGGTGCTGTTCCTGCTGGCTCTGGGCCGGACAGGACTTGATTCGGCCGCTGTTCCGGAGGAAAGGGCCAACTATGAACTGGCCGCACGCTGGACCCCGGCCAGAGTGGCCAAGCTGGTCTTTGACCTGTCGGTTGAAGCCCGCTGGCTCAAGACCGGCGATCGTTTCTGGTACAGTTATGAAACGCCGCGGGGCAAGAGCTGGTACCTGGTGGACCCGGCTGCCCGCAGCCGCAGACCTCTTTTTGACAACGCCCGGATGGCTGCCGACCTGACCAGGATTCTTCTGACTCCTTACGATGCCCAGCACCTGCCAATCAAGACCATAAAATTCGTCAAGAATGATACCGCCGTCCAGTTTGAGATTGAGGTACCTCTGGACAACGATATCTCCGTCGACGGCCAGGTGATGAAAGTCAGCGAGCTGGAAAAAAGGTTCCTCGAGCGCGAAAAAGAAAAAGAGAAAGAGCAAGACACCGAGATGGATAAAACCAGGGTGGAAAAAGAAAAACCAAAGGAGCCCGAGAAGAAAACCAGGATTCTCGGCTTTGAGTATGAACTTAGAGGCGGCCAGTTAACTCTGATCAAAGATTATCAGCCCAGGCCTAAAAGACCTCGCTGGGCTTCCATTTCTCCCGACCGGAAATGGGTAGTCTTCGCCCGCGACCATAATCTATTCATGATGGATGCCGATAATTACGCCCGGGCTCTGAAAAAAGCCGACGATAAAACCATCCAGGAAATCCAGTTGACCACCGACGGCGAAGAATCTTACAGCTTCAGCCGCCGGCTCCGGGAAGAGGATATCAAGGAATTGCAGAAGGACGAGAAAGACCGGAAGGATTTCCGTCGGCCGGCGATAATGATTTTCTGGTCTCAGGATTCGAAAAAATTCGCCTGTATCCGGCAGGATGAAAGAAAAGTGGGAGAATTATGGGTGATCAACAGCCTGGCCAGCCCGCGGCCGATTCTGGAATCCTACAGATACGGAATGCCGGGAGAGGAGAATCAACCTCAGCCCGAGATCCTGGTGTTTGACCTGGCCAGCCGCGAACGGGTCAAGGTCAAAGCCGAGAAATTCAAGGACCCGACCTATAACATTTTTACCGCCCCGCGCCCGGCGGTGGTGGAAGACCCGGATGACCCGCCTGCGGTCACCTGGGTTTCGGAGACCTCAGACCGGCTGTATTTCGGCCGCCAGACCAGGGACCTTCACGGCTATGAAGTCTGCCTGGCCGACACCCGGAACGGCGAGGTCAGGACCATCATCAGCGAACGCCTGAACACCTACGTCGAATACCACCCGCTGCGGCTGATAAGAGGAGGCCGGGAGATAATCTGGTGGTCGGAAAGGGACGGCTGGGGACATTATTATCTTTATGACCGCGATGGCCGGCTCCTGCGCCAGATTACTTCCGGCGAATTTAATTGTCAGGAAGTGGTCGGAGTGGACGAGAAAAACGGCTGGCTTTATTTCTCAGCCTGCGGGCGGGAGAAGGACCAGGACCCGTATTATGAACATCTTTACCGTGTCGGCCTGGACGGCACAGGCCTCAAGCTGCTGACCCCGGGCAACTTTAACCATTCCGTTTCCATGCCCGACTCGACTCGATTTTTTGTGGTCAATTACTCGCGGGTCGATGCCGTGCCAAAATCCGACCTGTACGATTCTGCGGGCAACAGGCTGCTGGAGCTGGAAACAGTGGAGGCCGGTAACCTCCTGGCGGCCGGATTTAAGTTTCCGGAGACCTTCACGGTTAAAGCCGCGGATGGAATTACCGACCTGTATGGAGTAATGTATAAGCCGTTTGATTTCGACCCGAACAAAAAGTATCCCATCATAGCCTATGTCTATCCAGGACCGCAGACAGAAAGCGTTTCCAAGAGCTTTGCTCCCAGGAACCAGAACGTTGCTCTGGCCCAGCTGGGTTTCGTGGTCATCGAGGTCGGAAACCGCGGCGGCAGTCCGATGCGCTCCAAGTGGTACCACAATTACGGTTACGGAAATCTGCGCGATTACGGACTGGCCGATAAGAAGGCGGCCATCGAACAGCTGGCCGCCCGGCATCCCTTCATCGATATCAACAGGGTGGGAATCTACGGGCATTCCGGCGGAGGTTTTATGACGGCCGCCGCCCTGCTGGTTTATCCCGATTTTTTCAAGGTGGGAGTGTCCTCGTCGGGAAACCATGAGAACAACATCTACAACCGCTGGTGGAGCGAAAAGCATCACGGGGTGAAGGAAGTCGTGGATAAAGACGGCCAGGTTAAGTTTGAGTACAGCATCGAAAAAAACTCAGAACTGGCCCGGAATCTGAAGGGCCGTCTGCTCCTGGTCACGGGGGACATCGATGACAACGTCCATCCGGCCAACACCTTACGCCTGGCCGCGGCCCTGATCAAGGCCGGAAAACGTTTTGACTTTTTCATCTTCCCCGGCCAGCGGCACGGCTACGGAGACATGAACGACTACTGGTTCTGGATAAAGGCTGATTATTTCGCCCGGCATCTGCTGGGCGATTTTTCGCAATCGGTCGACCTGGTGGAATTGCAACGGGAAAAGGAGCAGAGCGGGGATAAGAAAGCCGGCCGCTGAAACGAGGCTACCGCCCGGAAGGGCAGTTGGCGAGAAGATTTTTTCTGATAAAATGGTTTTCTGTATATCCGGCCTTAAAGACATAAGGAGGGAGATTGATGACCCTGGATGAAATCATAAAACACCGGCGCAGCATACGTCGCTATGCGGAGCAGCCGGTGGAAAGGGAAAAAATCCTGGCCTGCCTGGAGGCGGCCCGACTGGCTCCTTCAGCCCATAACTCCCAGCCCTGGCGGTTTCTGGTGATAGACGAACCGGAGTTAAAGAACCGGGTGGCCGAAAAGGCTTTTTCCGGCCTCTATTCTTCCTGCCGATTTGCGGCCCGGGCTCCGGTGCTGGTTCTGCTGCTGGCCAAGAAGGATTTAATGGCCAACGGGCTGGGGAGAATGGTCCAGGGGACGCAATTCTATCTGCTGGACCTGGGGATTGCCGGCGAACATTTCGTGCTGAAGGCAGAAGAACTTGGATTGAGCACCTGCTGGCTCGGCTGGTTCAACATCAGGGGCGTTCGGAAGATCTTGAAAATGCCGCGGCGCTACCGGCCGGTGGCCATAATCTCACTGGGCTATGCTGCCAGCCGCCCGCCCGGAGACCATGTCAGGAAAAGGCTGGAGGAAATCGCCTGGTTCAACCGGATTGGAGGCTGAAGGCTTTTCTGGTTCCCGGGTATGCATCCGGCGGCGACAAACGGCCTGGTGAATAGACCCGACTGATGAGGAGAAAGGACTTGATAATTTTTCTGCTGATTGTCCTTCTTATTTACGGCTCAATTAACGGTTACATCTTATGGCGCGGACTTCAGGCTCTGTCGGGGTCGGGTCCGGCCCGGTTGATTTTCAGCCTGCTTTTTCTGGGCTCGGTCCTGGCCTTTCCGCTGGGACGAATCCTTAATGTCAGGCTCCATTCGCACCTGACCGAAGGCCTGATCTCTCTGGGCTCCTACCACCTGGCGCTGATGCTCTATCTTTTCCTGCTGCTATTCATAAAAGATATGATTCGCCTGGCCGGGAAGCTGGCCGGCTGGCCGGCGGCAGAATCGGGCTGGCTGTCGGTCAGGCATCCGGCCTCTTTCCTGGTCATCGTGGGTCTGTCGCTTCTGGTGATGGTGGCCGGTCATCTCAACGCCATAAACACCAGGATTAAGGTCCTGGAACTAAATATAAATAAAAAAGTCCCGGCCGGGTCCGAGCTCCGGGCCGTGTTAATATCAGACATCCACCTGGGAATTATCAACCGCTCCGGCCGCCTGGAAAAAATTGTCAGGCAGGTCAACCGGCTCCGTCCCGACGTAGTCTTTTTTGCCGGGGATATAGTTGACGAGGGGGTTTCACTGGAAGAAGAAGAGAAAATGGTCGGTTTGCTGAGAAAGATAGAAGCCCCTCTCGGCCTGTATGCCTGCCCAGGTAATCACGAGTACTATGGAGGCTTTGAGCGGAACATATCTTACCTGGAGAAAGCCGGCCTGAAGGTTCTGCTGGACAGGGCAGTCCGGATAGAGGGCTGGTTATATGTTATCGGCAGAAAAGACTGGGCGGCTCTGCGCTCCGGGCAGAAGAGACTGTCGCTCCGGGAAATCATGGACCGGGACGGCGTTGACCTGACCTGGCCGGTGGTGGTGCTGGACCATCAACCGCTTTATCTCCAGGAACCGGCTGAAGCCGGGGTGGACCTGCAGCTTTCCGGCCATACCCATGCCGGACAGTTGTTTCCGCTGGATATCATCAACAGACTGGTTTACGAGAAAAACTGGGGCTACCTGAAGAAGGGGCCGACCCATATCTATGTTTCCTCGGGTTCAGGGACATGGGGGCCGGCGGTCCGGACCGGCAGCCGCTCGGAAATCATCCTGCTCAGGCTCAGGTTCGAGGGCGAGGGCCGGGAGAAATAGCGGCTGGCGGCTTCCGGGGCCGAACTTAAAATAAAAAGCTTCCGTAAGACCTATCTCTTTCCTGCCCTGCCGGCATCGTAACGCTTGATGACCTCATCGGTTATGTCCAGCTCAGGTTTGTAATGAATCAGGCCGGAGGTGCTGAGGTCAAAGACCAGCTCGTAGCCTCTTTCCCTGATCAGCTCGTCTATTACGGCCAGCATTTCCTCCCGGATTCTTTTTATCAACTGGCTTTTGAATTGCTCGAAATTGCGGCTGTTTTCCTGTTCGTATTTCTGACGGTCGGCTTCTTTGCGGTCTATTTCCTGCTGCAGCTCCTTCCGGGCTTCGGGATTAAGAGTCAGGCTCTGGCTGTCCAGTTTCTGTTTCAGAGCCTTGATTTCCTCATCCATTTTTTTAAGTTCGGTTTTAAGCAGCTCTTCTCTTTCCTGAAGAATGGCCACCGCTTTTTTGCCTTCCAGCGACTGGTCGAAGGCTTTCTGCGAGTTCACAATGGCCACCTTTACCTGGCTCAGGGCCCGGGCCGGGAGCCAGACGGCGACGACCGACAGCATAAGAATTAGAGTCAGCTTTCTGAAAAAGCCTGAGTTTTTCATCGTATACCTCCTTGAGGCCGGAATCCTCAGACTCAGAGGGCAGAGATCACTTCAGCCACCCTGTACAGGGCTTTCTCCAGATAATCCCGGCTGGAGCCGTAACCGAAACGCAGATGCTGGTCCAGCTCGAAATGGTCTCCGGGGACCAGGAGCACGCTCTTTTCCTTGAGGATTTTCTCCACCAGCTCGGTGGAATTGACCTGGAGATTGTAACGGGCAAAAAGGATGGCTCCGGCCTGAGGGGGAAGATAACTGAACAGGCCGTTAAAGCTGTTCAGCCAGTTTTCCAGAGCCGGCAGATTGCCGTTCAGTATGTCCCTGGTTCTTTTCAGTATTTTTTGCCGTCTTTCCGGCTCCAGCACCCTGGTCGCCAGGTGGTCGGTCAGGGCCGAAACCGAAATCGTGGTGTAATCGTGGTAGGTCCAGATTTTTCTGACCAGTTCCGTCGGTCCGGCCAGCCAGCCCAGCCTCAAGCCTGGCAGGCCGTAAGCTTTTGATAAACCGGCTACCACGACCACCCGTTCGTAGCTTCCCCAGAAGGATGGTGTTTCCAGACCGTTTCGTTCAGCTCCCCGGTAGACTTCGTCCACCAGCAGCCAGGCCCCGACCTTTTCGGCTTGCCTGACGATTTCCTCTCTTACCTCGCGGCTGAGGATGGACCCGGTCGGGTTGTTGGGATTGGTCAGGATGATGAGCCTGGTGTTGCCGTTGACCAGCTTTCTGAGGTCGTCCGGGTCGGGCTGCCAGCCCAGCTCCGGCCGCAGCCAGAGCGGCTTGACCCGGGCCCCAAAGCTCCGGCAGAGGCCCCACATCTGCATGTAATTGGGCAACTCAAACACCACTTCGTCGCCCGGTTCCAGCAGCGACCACATCAGCAGGAAATTGGCTTCTGAGGACCCGGCACTGACCATGATCTGTTCCGGGTCCATTCCAGGATAAAGCCGGGCTATATTTTCCCGGAGCCGGGGGGTGCCGTTGGTCTGAGTGTAGCCGATTTCTACCCGGGCCAGCTCTTCCAGCTCGTCGGGCAGAAGAAGCTCTTTCAGGTTTAGCGGGTGGACGCCGCTCTCTGACAGGTTGTAGTCCACCACATTCTCCCAGAGCGATTGCATTCTTTCCATTTTGAAGATTTCAATTTTCACGATGCCATCCTTTTATTTAATATTATTAGATTTCCACCCGGAACAGGCCTTTCAGGGCCAGGCCCAGTATGACCGAGAGCAGGAAATAGGCCAGAAGCCAGTGCAGACCGATTCCCGCCAGGCTGAGCCTCTGCGGCTGCAGGTTCAGTTCTATGCGCTTCAGCAGTGAATCGGCTGGTAACGGTTTTTCCCCGGGATAGGGAAGTTCCTGCCAGAGGTTCCTTTTTACCCTGACTGCGGAAACTCTGGACAACCGGCTTTTCCCGGCCGGAATCTGTTTCTGGTACCTTTCACCGTTAACCTGGATGACCAGCGGTTCCCGCACAGGCCCGGTAACTTTCAGCCTCCAGGCCACTTGGCCCTCGTCGAGGATTCTGACCGGCGGGGTTTCAACGAGCAGTCCGTCGGGCGCTTCCAGGTCCAGGTTCAATCGTTCCAGGTCCACAGTTTTAATAAAACTGGCTTTGACCAGAAAAGTTTCACCGGGGCGGGGAGGTTGTGAGGCAAACCAGAGGTTGAGCTGAGCCAGAATCAGAAAGATCGGCCATATCATGACCAGCAGAGGTTTGAGGTTATAGAGCAGGTATTGAAGGTTGGCCGAAAGCAGCTCTTTCTGGCTCTGGAGCTGGGTGCGCATATCGTTCTGAAAAAGCCTGATTTCCAGCAAGCTGGCTTTGAGGCGATTTTTAACCCGTCTGATCCCTTGCTGGTTGGATATCTTCTTATAGATAAACAGCATCAACAGTGCGGTCAGAAGGGAGATCACCAGCATGGCCACCCAGGGAGGCAGGGATGAAAAGGGCAGGAAGAGAAGGTTAATCAGACTGCCGACCGCCTTGTTAAGCCACCAGACCATGGTTCCCGGTACCGCCGGCCTCAGGAAATATAGCCCAGGCCCTTCAGCCTTTTCTTGATTTCTTCCTCCGAATCGGCGCCCTCGAACCTGGCCACTTCTTTTTCCAGGACGTGAACGATGAATTCTTCGGGCGAACTGTAGCCAGCCGCTTCGGCGATCTTTTCGAGTTTTTGGTAAAGCTCTTTTTCCAGCTTGATTTTGACCTTGCCCATGGTTTATCTCCTTTTCTGAGCCTCAGCCCGGCTTAAAATACCGGCCGGCCGGTGACTTCAGGTGGAATTTTAATCCCGAACAGCGATAGAATGCCAGCGGTTACGTCTTCCAGGGCCGGCGACTCCAGTCGGGCCGGACGGCCGGCCAGCAGCACCCCTGGAATCAGGTCGGGGGAGGTCATGTGGTCGCCGCTCCATTTCTGGGGGTTAGATTCGATCAACTCCCGCGGGAAACTGCCCAGGGGAGAGTTCCAGGAAATTCGATAGTTGCGATTAAAACCCAGAATAATGTCGGGAGCCTCGGCCAGGTAAGCTCCGCTGTAAACCTCGGAGGGGAGGTAAGCTTTAAGAATTACTCGTTCTCCGGTCAGAGGGTCGGTTACCTGTTCCAGCTTGTAAGCCAGTTCCCGGAGCAGTGCCTCTTTTTCTTCCGGTCTGACCAGACCCTGGGCTTCCCTTCCTTTCAGATTCAGATAAAGGGCATTGAGCCCGACGCCATAGGCTCTGGTTCTTGACCAGTCTGTCGCCTGGAAGAGCGAAACCTCCTCCGGCCTGGTTCCCGGGCGCAGGACATGGTAGCCGTTTCGGAGCAACCAGGTATTGAGGTTAAAGCCGCGGCGGAAGGGACAGAAGCCGTGGTCGGACATGACCACGATGACCGTGTTCCGGTCGACCTTTTCCATGGCCAGCTGCAGGGCTCGGTCCATATCCCGATAAGTCTGCAGGATGACCCGGCCGAATTCGGCCGCCAGCTTCTCGTCATAAGCCGGGTGGTCCCGGTCTATCAAACGGAAGAACATGTGCTGGCGCTGGTCGGCATTGGAAAAATAGAAGAAGAGCAGGCCCGAGCGAAAGTTTTTCAGCTCTTCTTCCAGCATGGCCATTGATTCCTGATAGACGATTTCGTCCTGGGCCAGGAACTCTTTTTCATCCAGGACATCATTTTCCAGGGCGGCGGTATCGGCCGGCAGTCCCTTGGTGAAAAACGGCCCGAATTTTTTGGCCAGCTCCCGGGAATAACTTTCCGGGGTGCTGAGCGGCAGGGCCGGGTCGGAGGGGTCGATATTAACCGGGCTGACGTAGAGCTTGAATTTTGGCCGGACTTCCTTCAGGTAAAACATGCATACCCCGCTGACGCTCTGGAAAGGGATGAACTCAAACCTGATTTTCTTCCAGCCGCTCCATTCTTTTTCTCTCAGGATGAATTCCTGGTCCTGATAGGAAATCTTGGCCACCGGATTGACCGGGTCGATGAAAACCTTGAAGTCGACAAAGGTCTCCGGGTGACCACGCTTGAAGGGGTTGTTGGGCCCGGGGATACGGGCTTCTACCCGGTGGCCGATAACATAGACGTCATGCACCCGGCCGCCCCCGCCATATTCTTCGGTTACGGTCTTGTATTCATTGGTGTAGTAATTGAAAAGCCCGTAATAGCCTTTGAGGTCCGGAGTCCCCATGCCCGAAAATGTTCGCTGCCTGGTTTCAACCGGCGGATAGTTGGAAGGAATCTTAAAAACGGTGGCCGGAATATCGTAATCTTCCAGAATCTGCCAGAAAGCCCGACCCCGGCGCAGATTCCTGATTTCGCCTCCGGAAAGCGGAATGTTCAAACTGCCGAGTCTGAGGTTATGTTTGGCCGGAAGGCTTTCTGAAGCCGAAAAAACCGGCAGGTAGGTCTTCGGGTCGCGATGGACAAAATCGAAGATGGCGTGACCGCCGGGATTGGTTCCGGTGATGAAGTTGGCCCAGGCCACCGGGCTCTGGGGCGGAAGGCTGGAGCGCAACGGCCGGTAAGTTCCGGCGGCCGCCAGTTTCCGGAAATGGGGGAGCTGGCCGTCTTCCAGAAAGCGGTTGAGGAGAACGGTGTCCAGACCGTCCATTCCCAGCACCAGAACCTTCAGCCCGGTTTCTTTTCTGCCGGCGGTCCTGAGAAAAGCCCGGCCCGGGGTGAGCATCAGGCCGGCGGATGTTCCCAGCACCATCTGCAGGAATTCCCGCCGTTTCAGAATTTCATCATTTTTTCTTCCGGCCATCGGAGGTTGCCTTTCTCGGAGCGGACCTTTCGCTCCCGGTTTTCATTTTACCCGAATCTTCCGGAAGAAGCGACCGGCCGTCCATGTAGGCGGGCTCCGGAAGGCCGAACAACCGTAAGACCGTGGGAGCAATGTCCATGATGCTGGCTTCCTGACCGGCCAGTTTCAGGTTGCTGAACAGAACTCCTGGAACCAGAGTCGGGTCCAGACAGTGATCGGCCGACCAGGCTTTGCGGTTGTCCGCTATGACCGTCCGGTTAACCCGGCCGACCACCGAATCCCAGGATGCCCGGTAGCCCTGGTTATAAGCTACGATCAGGTCGGGGGCGTTATCCCGGTATGGTCCATGATAAATTTTTTCGGTGTCAATCAGCCGGTTAATGGCCACCGCGCCTTTTTCCTGGTCTTTGAAGCCTGATAATTTTTCCGTTAGTTCCAGTTTCAACCTCCGGCTTTCTTCTCCCGGCTCGACGATTCCCTGGGCTTCCCGGCCCCGGAGGTTGAGATAAATTCCGGCCAGACCCAGGGCATAGGCTCTGGTCCGGCTCCAGTCGACCTGCCTGAACCAGTCCTCGCTTTCTGTGGCTCCCTCCTTGAGGTGAAGGTAGCCGTTTAAGTACAGCCAGGAATTCAGGTTGACCCCGCGGCCAAAAGCCTTAAAACCGTGATCAGACATTATGAACAGGCAGCTTTTACCGTCCAGACCGTCAAGAACTCGCCCGACCAGTGAATCCATCCGGCGGTAGAGTTCTTCCAGCACCCGGGAGCCGTCCTCCAGCCTGGCGGTCGGCTGGAAAGCCGGGTGAGTTCGGTCGAGATATCGCCAGAACATGTGCTGGATGCTGTCGGTGGTCTCAAAGACACAGGCCACCAGCCCGCGGCGGGTTTTTTTCAGTCCGTTGAAGAATATTTTTTCCCAGTCCTGGTGGAAAGAATAAGCCAGTTCCAGGAAAGCGTTCTCCGGGAGAACTCCTTCGTTCAGAGCCCAGGTGTCATTGGCTTCGCCCAGGGTGACATAACTGCCGAACAACCTGGCCAGGTAGGGAGCATAAATGAAAGGATGAGAAATCGGCAGGGCCGGTTTTTCGGGGTCGATATTGAGCGGAGTGATATAAAGTTCAAAGTGCGGTTTCAGGCTCAGCAGATAAAAACGGGCAATTCCCCTGATTTTCATTCCGGGACCGGCCGGGAAACTGAGCTTGATCCAGGGCGAGAAAACACCCTTCTTGAGTTCAAAACGGTTGGCCGACACTTCGACCACGGCCGACTCCTGCTCGTAATTAAGCTTGATGGTCATCGGCAGGCGGATTTCTTCCGGATTTTTCAGGAGGGAATTTTCCGGGCCGCTGATATGGGTTCGGACCACCTGTCCTTCGACCCTGACCAGCTGACTTTCCCCGCCTTCTTTTTTTTGCAGCCTGTCCGGATTGCTGGTGTAAAAAAGGAAAGTGCCCTGGCTGCCTTTAAGGTCGGGCAGGCACATTCCCGACAGCAGGTGTCCTGAGAATTTTTCCGGCGGGAAGGTGATGGGAACCCGGAGCACGGTGGAAAAGATTCCCTGTTCTCCGAGGATTTTCCAGAAAGGCTGACTCTTGCGCAGCAGTTTTATCTCCGGTTTGCCCAGCGGGATTCGGTAGCGGCCCAGGGGCAGGAACCTTCGTGGAGGACCTATCCGGGCCGAGGACAGGTCGGGCAGGTAATTTTTCGGATTCCGGCTAAGAAAGTCAAAGATGTTGTGCTTGGAGGGTTCACAGCCGGTCATAAAAGATGACCAGGCTACGGGCGAGATGGCCGGAGTGGTCGTCTGCAGGCGACGATAGGTGCCCTCTTTCTTCAAGCGGTTGAGGTTGGGCAGCTTGCCCTCGGCCATGAATTTTTCGACCAGCACCGGGTCCATCCCGTCGAAACCCAGGATGATTACCCGGTCGACCAGGCTGTTTTTATAGGCCTTCTGGCCGCGGAGCAGGCGGATTAACAGGCGGAAGGGCCAGCTTAAGAATGAAAAAAAGGCCAGGAAAAAAGTCAGAAAGAAAACCAGAAAGGAAGAAAGAAAGGCAAATCCGGCCCCCGGCCCGATATAAGCTCCGGCCGTGGCGGCCAGGCTTAAGAGCAGAAACAGGAATAATAGCCAGGGCCTGGCAGCCGGCCCGGGCTGTTGATTCTGGTATGAAGTTTCACCGCTCTCAGATTTCATTTAGTCTTTTTGATGATGATGTCGGCCAGGTCCTCAATGGCCAGGTCCGGTCCGTGCTCTTCCAGCGACCAGAAGAAAGCATCGTCCCAGGTATGCATCCCCTGGAGGTAGCTTCGTCCGAAAATTTCTTTTTTCTTGATGGAACCCTTGAGGTCAAAACCGGGCTCGGGCACCACCACCAGGTCCGGCCCGCGGGAGGTGAATTTCCCGTCGTAAATTTCTTCGGCTTTGAAAACCTGCCGGACAACCTTACGGCCTTTGTATTCCAGCTTGAGCAATTTTTCGGCGATTTCCTGCTTCAGTTCTTTCTTGTCCGACCTGTCGACCCGTCCCCGCGGGAATTTTTTCTTCAGGTTGAGGTAGATGCGGTTGGGGTCGAGAGCAAAAGCCACCGTCCGGTTGGAAATGTCATTCAGGCTCCTGGGCTCGCCGGAGTTAAAAGACAGATACCCGTTCTGGACCAGCCAGGCGTTGAGATAGACTTCCTGGACGATGCCGGTGAACCCGTGGTCGGATAGCAGGAAAAAGTTTTCCTCGCTTTCGTTCATCTTCTTGAAGGTGTTCAGGATCTTGGCGATGATGCGGTCTATTTGCTGGTAAAAATCGAGGAAGGACTGATGATAGGGGTGGTCTCTGTTCTCGTAGGCCGACCACAGAAAATGGTGGAGGCGGTCGGTGCAGGTTATGACAAACTGGAAGTAGTCCCAGTCCTGTTCCCAAAAGTAGTTCAGGGCTTTCTGATGGCTGGCCATGGTCTTGGAAATTTCCTGCCAGAGAATGGAGGGATTGTCGGCCACCTTGCCTGAATCGACGTCAATTTGATAGCCCATCTGTTCCAGGGCGGAGAAGTAATTCTGAGGGAAGACCGAGCGGGACAGGTCGACGGCCACAAAGCCGGATACCAGGACGCCGTTTATCCTCCGGGCCGGGTAGGTGGAAGGCTGGTTGATGACGATGCTCTTCAGGCCCCGGCTTCCCAGTCGGTCCCAGATGGTATCGGTCTTGACATCTAAGAAGTTGGGCAGCCTGAGGTCATAAGTTCCCGCCTTGAAATCGGTGAAGCCAAAAATGCCGTGACTGCCCGGGTTGGTTCCGGTCATAAAATTGGTCCAGGAGACGGACGAAATTTCTGGCAGGCTGGCCTTCATTCGGTGCAGATGGCCGATGTCCAGAAGCCGGGCGACGGTGCTCATCACCCCGGACTTTGAGAGTTCTAAGAGCAAAGAGTGGGGGACGCCATCCAGCCCCACCACGCAAATCTTTTTACGGGATTTCTGCTTCTTGATAATGGCCATTTACCCGATTATTATAACACGAGGTGGCCTGGTGTCAATTTTTTCCGGGCCTAAAATCGGCTATCTTATTGAATATTAATGAAATAACTTTGCCCGCTCAACCTCAGTGGACTTCCTGACCCCCGGCTTTGAGGACCTGTTCCAGGAACATCTCTTCCGGCACTGCCCCTTCCAGGCTCAGGTTATCGTTAAAGATGGTCTTGGGAACCCCGAACACCTCGTATTTCTGGGTGAGTTCTGGAAATTCAGTGGCTTCCACCATGGCTGCCTTCACCAGGGGGGATTCCAGGGCCATCTGGTGTCCGAGCCGGACGGCTGCCGGGCAGTAAGGACAGGTGGGGGTGACAAAAACCTGGATATTGACCTCTTTATCCAGCTTTTTCAGGGCGGACTTGGTTTCCTCAGTTAACTCAGTTTGGCCGCGGCTGACATCCACTATCGCTTCCAGCAGGCTCATGAACTCATATCCCGACGGTATCCCGAAAAAGCGGATGCCGGTGTCTTTTTCGCCCATGACCACTATGGCCGGAACCTTATCCACCTGGAACTCGGCCGCCCGGGCCGGCTCCTTCTCGAAATCGTATACGGTCAACCTGACCTTATCGCTCAGCTCGGTCAGCTCTTGCAGCAGTTGCTTGGTTTCCGGGCAGAAACCGCAGTCCTCCTGCGTCTCGCGGCCGGGAACGATCAGCGGGCTCTTTTCCTTCTGAAAATAAACCAGCTGAACCGGGTTGACCAGCTCGGCCTCGAATTTTTTCCGGGTGAAATCCCTGACTTCTTCATTCAACAATTGCATATTCGCGCTCCTTATTTTTATGATTTATGTCTCAAATCCTACTATTCCTATAAGTTTAATATAGATTCCGGAAGGAATCAAGCCCCCCGCCCTCAGCCGACCGGATTGACAATCACCGGGGAATGGGCTTAAATTAAACTTCTTTTTTAATATTACGCCTGCGGGCGGCGAAAGTAAAATGGAAAAATTATTCCGCTATCTGGAAAGTGAATACCGGAAGAAAACCGGAAAGAGCGCCGCTCTGTTCCGTCGAGCTTCGCGGGTGATGGTCCATGGAGGCAGCCATTCTCTGCGTCTCTGGAAACCATATCCTTTTTTCCCGGCTTTTGCCTCGGGGGCCGAGGTGGTCGACGTTGACGGTAATCACTATCTGGACTACTGGCAGGGGCACTACGCTAACATTCTGGGTCATAACCCGGAAGTCATCCGCCGGTCGGTGGAACCCCATTTCCGCCACGGGACCTTTCATACCGGCTTTGAAACCCTGTCCCAGGTGGAGCTGGCCGAGCGGTTGCTGGCCAGCCTGGGCCGCCGGGGATTGAGAGTTCGATTTACCACTTCCGGGACCCTGGCCTCAACCTACGCCGTGATGCTGGCCATGGGCCACACCGGCCGCAGGCTTATTCTCAAGGTCGGAGGCGGCTGGCACGGTGCCTCGCCTTACTTGCTCAAAGGAGTAAAGTTCCATCCCGGGGCGGGATTCCAGGCTTCGGATTCGGCCGGGGTGCCATCGGCTCTCAGCCGCCAGGTTCTCATCACCAGGTTTAACGATTGCCAGCAACTGTCGGATATGTTTAAGAAATATGGCCGCCGTCTGGCGGCTTTTATTCTCGAGCCTTTTATCGGGGTCGGCGGTTTTCTTTTCTGCTCCCGCGAGTACCTGGAGCTGGCCCGCCGTCTGGCCAGCCATTACGGAACAGTCCTGATCTTTGACGAAATCATCTCCGGATTCAGATTCTGCGCCTCCGGCCTGCAAAAAACATACGGCCTGGAACCGGATATTTCTCTATTCGGTAAGTTGATCGGCGGGGGACAGGCGGTGGCGGCCGTGGTCGGGAAGAAGGAGGTCATGGAGGGTTGCGAGCCCTCGGGCCCCGGAAGCCGGCGGGTTCATTTTGAAGGCGGGACTTTCTCCTCCCATGAAGAGTACATGAGGGCCGGTCTGGCCATGCTGGATTACCTGGAAAAGAATCAGGACCGGGTTTATCCCTATCTTGGACAGCAGGCCGAAAGGCTCAGGCGGGGCATAGAAAAGGTTTTCCGGGAGGAGGGCCTGGAAGCGGTTTGCACCGGGGACGGCAACGAGCTGGTTCGGGACTCTTCTTTTTTCATGGTCAA
This sequence comes from Candidatus Saccharicenans sp., assembly GCA_030017715.1. Classification (GTDB taxonomy): domain Bacteria; phylum Acidobacteriota; class Aminicenantia; order Aminicenantales; family Saccharicenantaceae; genus Saccharicenans. Next base: position 834,571 of record JASEIU010000001.1, read on the forward strand.
CTTTCCGAAGAAAAAAAACTGGTACCGGCGGCCTGAAGACATCTGGAATCCCGAAAGGTCAGAGGTTGCCCTGAGAGAAGAAGCCCTGAAACTGGCCCTGCTGGTAAACGGAGTACATGTGGTTCACGGCGGGGGGTGCCTGTCAACAGCTCATACTCCCGAAGATATTGGCAGAACGATCGAGGCCTACGCCGCGGCGGCCCGCATTTTCAGGCGTTATCTGTAAATTTCTTCTGCCCATAATGAGCGGACAGTTTCCCGCGGCTGAGCTTACCTTTTATTTTTGGTTCATCTCCCGATTGGTTGATCAAAATAAAAATATCTGGTCGAATAGCTATTAGATTTCATTGGACCAAGGGAGGGGTTTAGAGGCACAGCCTCAAAGAGAGATTAAAAGAGGTGTCTTCGCAGCCTTTTGATCAGCCCCGGCTCTAACCAGAAGGAGAAGCCTTTCTGTTTCCCTGACCGGCGGCAATAAAGGCAGTGGGGTGGCCCGGAGTGTCTCCGAACCGCCCGCAGCGGAAGGGGTTCCCCGCTGGGGGATGGGCGGAGCGAGGACTGGAGGAGGCGGGCCGTGACAGGACCCTCCCTATTACAAGAGCCAATAAAGAAACAGCAAGAAACGGATTTCAGGAGGCGGGCACGGCCTGACAGTCCCACCATACAATTTCAGCCACCATTGAAACGGCAAGGCTATCACAAAAAGAAGATAGTATCCTATCAACTAATTTGGAGAAGATTCTTATTTTTTAACTTAATTTTTTCCTGACTTTTCCACCCGGGGTTTTGGCGATGCTCATTACCTGGTTTTCGGGCAGGCCGATCCATTATGAATGGTGCGAGGTCGGGAGCAGGTCCCCGTCTCTCCGAGAGGCCTTTAGATCTGCGCTTAATAAAAATTTAATGTTTCCTGAGCACAGTGCTGATAATTTTATGTTCTGACCGGAGACGGGGAAAGTGGCCCCAGGCTCTAAGGGCCCGGGTCAGGCTTTTTCCATTAGAAATTCATACCTTCCCGATTCCACCCAGAAGACCGTCCGGTGGTCGAGCTCAGCCAGGGTAATGCCCAGGCCCGGGTCTTCGGCCACAAAATTTCCCTTTTCCCAGAAAAGCGTCCCGGATTCTTTGATGGTGCAGCTTGGCCAGAGAGGCGGAAAAACGAGCCGGGCTCTGGCGCCGACCGGAACTGCCAGACTCAGGCTGAACTCGGAAGCGGTCCTTTTCCAGCTGAGGTTAATTTCTCCCTGGACCGTCACCAGAGAACAGCGAATTTCCTCCAGGCCGGGATAGGGTTTTACCTGGAATACCCCCCAGCCCGGTTCCAGCGGTTCCAGCCCGGCCAGTCCCCGGTAAAACCAGGCGTCGACGCTGCCGAACATGGCATGGTTGTGAGAATTCATGCCCTGGCCGGTGAGTTTTTCCCATCTTTCCCAGAGGCTGGTAGCACCTTCTTTGACCATGTGGCCCCAGCCGGGATAAGAATCCTGGAGGACAATTTTCAGGGCCACATCCTGCAATCCGAATTTGTTCAGCACCTCAAAGAGAAATCGGGTGCCGATAACCCCGGTATCGGGGTGATAATCATGCCGGATGGTCAGGGCATCCAGCAGGCTTTTCAGAACTTCTTCTGTCCTGTCTTCGGGAACAAGGTCCAGAAGAAGCGGCAACAGGTTGGCCGTCTGGTCCGGGAACCTGTCCACCGGTCCCTGGCGCAGGGCTTTGTATTGTTTCTCTTCCAGGTAGGCCCGGTTGAAGGCTGATTTTATCTTTTCAGCCAGCTCGGCATATTCCTTAGATTCTTCTTTTCTTCCGACCAGCTGGCAGATTTCGGCAAAAATCCTTACGTCGTGATAGTAGAACCAGGTGGCCACCAGTTCCAGCGGGGTTTTCTTGGGGACCAGGCCACCCGGCTGGCACCAGTCGCCGTACTTTCCCAGGGTGAGCTGCAGGTTGCCGGTGGCTTTTTGCTTCAGGAAATCGATGTAATTCTTAAGGCTCTGGAAATGTTTCCTCAGGATCTCCCGATCCCCGTAGAACCTGTAAAGATGCCAGCACAGGCTGATATAGGCCGAGCCCCAGGCCGGGTCGGCCGGGTAGACCGTCGGGTTATAAGGCGGGACAAAATCCGGCAGGCTGCCGTCTTCCTTCTGGGCCTGCCTGATTAAATTGAGGAAATGGGTATAAAAAGCGGCCAGGTCAAAGTTGCAGGAAGCGGCCTCGGCCGTGGCCAGAACGTCCCCCAGCCAGCCCTGACGTTCGTCTCGCTGGGGGCAATCGGTGGGAATGCTCATCAGGTTGGACCTCAAGCTGGTCAGGCAGCAGTCGTGGATTCTGTTTAATAGTTCGCTTGACGATTCAAATCGGCCGCAGCGGCCGACATCGCTGTGGATGAAGCAGGCTTCGAGCGTCTCTCCGTCGGGTGTGCCCGGGAAGCCCTCCAGCTCCACGTAGCGAAAACCATGGTAGGTAAAATTCGGCTCGTAGGTTTCCTTCCCTTCGCCCTTCAGGATGTAAATATCGGTAGCCCTGGCCCGGTCGCAGGTGGCCTGGTTCAGGCGGCCATCGGGCTGAAGAAGTTCGCCGTAGCGAAGCTGCACCTGGCTGCCGGCCGGTCCGCTGACCTTCAGCCTGGCCCAGCCTGAGATGTTGCGCCCGAAATCAAAAACATACCTGCCCCCCTCCGCCGGCCAGATGCTGACCGGCTTCAGGCGTTCGGTAATTCTTATGGGCGGGATATTCTGTGCGGCCGGCGGGGGCCCGGAAACGGCCACCGCCTTTTTCCAGCCGGAGTCGTCGAAACCCGGCTCGGCCCAACCCGGCTGTTCCAGGCGGGCGTCATAGTTTTCGCCGTAATAGATTCCATTTTCTCTGACCGGGCCGCCTGAAACTTTCCAGCTCTCGTTGCTGGTAATTGTGTCCAGCCCGCCCTTTTCATAATAGATTTCCATCCGGAAAAGCAATTTCGGCTGTCCGTAGCCGTACTTCTGGATGTGACGTCCGTTTCCCAGGACAACTCCCACGGCATTCTGCTCCCGGATGAGGTCGGTGACTTCGTAGGCTGAATAAAGAGCAACTTTGTTGTAATCAGACCAGCCCGGGTCGAGCACCCGGTCGCCGATTTTCTGACCGTTCAGATAGAGATGATAATGGCCGAGCCCGCTGATATATATCATGGCTCTGGTGGCCCGGTCGCGGCTCTTGAATTCTTTCCGGAGGTAGATTCCCAGACACTGGATGTCCGGCGGTTCGTTTTGTCCCAGCAACACCGTGGCCGGGCCGGCGTAGGTCTCCGGGTCGGCCATGGTGATCCAGTTCGCCCGGAACTTTGAGCTGCCCATAAAGCCGGTGCCGAAGACGGCGAGGTCGCTGTACGGACTGACCTGGCCGGAAGTGTTCCACCAGCGGACTCGCCAGTAATAGTTCTGGCAGCTCAGTAGTTCTTCGCCGCCGTAGGGGATATGAGTGGTTTCCTGGCTGCTGACCTTTCCGCTATCCCAGTAATCGCCCACTTCCTGCTCGCAGAAGACTCTTTCCGAGGCCACGATGATCTGATAGGCTGTCTGCTGGTCGCCCCGGATATCGCTTTTCAATTTCCAGAAGAACCGGGGCCGGGGAATCTCGATGAGTTGAGGTTCTTTGAGGTATTCGACTCTGAGGTCAAAGGGAGGATAAAGGGGCATCATTCTCTCCTGACTGTGTTATCAACCGGCCGGTTCCTCTAAAACCGGCCAGAAAGTTTGGTCTTATGGCCGTCATCGCCTGTTTCCTTTAGATTACATGGCCCGGACCAGGAAATAATCCGGGACCTCCAGGCCGTAATCTTCGGGGTTGATCTCCTTGACTATAGTCCGTTTAAATTTTCTGGACTGGTGGTCAACCTCGCTCAGGTCGACCACCTGGCCGTCGATTTTCTGCCCCTGGCTGTCGACAATGATTTTAACTCTGGGCCGCAGCAGGAATCTGGTCTCCTGGTTGTTCTCCACCACCAGGCCGACCTCGCCGGTGCTCAGCAGCACCAGGGAGCCGACCGGGAAGATGCCCATCATCTGGACAAAAGTCTTGAGAATGACCGGGTTGAACTCAGTGCCGATGTTCTCCAGCATCATACTCAGGGCTTGCGAACGGGTGAAGGTCTTTTTCCGGTAGACGCGCTTGGTGGTAATGGCGTCGAAGAAATCGCAGACCTTGACGATGCGACTGTAAAGGTTGATGTCGCTCTTTGTTTTGAGCCGGGGGTAACCGGTCAGGTCTTCCTTGATGTGGTGTTCCATGGCCACATGAATGGCGCTGACCGGCAGTCTTCGGAATTGACGCAGCTTGACCAATTTTTCGGCGCCCTGGTGGGGATGAAGCTCCATGATCTTTCTTTCGTCGTCGGTCAACTGGCCGGGCTTGTTGAGAATCTCCAGCGGGGTCTCAATCTTGCCCAGGTCGTGGAAAAAGGCGGCCAGGCCCAGGTCCACCAGCTCGGCCCTGGACAATCCCAGCCTCCGTCCCAGGGCTACGGCCAGCAGGCTGACGTTGACCGAGTGATTGAGGGTGTATTCGTCATGATTTTTTATAGTGGTCAGACCGAGCAGAAAAGATTCGTTGTCCACCAGATGGTTGAAGATGGACTGGATAAGGCGGCGGGTGGTGTTAAGCCGGATTTGCTCATTTTCCCTGTTCCTTTCCGACACCTCCCGCAGGTGAAGGATGCTGAGGAAAAAGAGGCGGGCGGCGCTTTTCTCCGGACTGGGCAGTCTTTCTGATGCTTCCAGCTTTTCCAGCCTGACCCGCTCCACGTTCTGCTGGATCAGCTCGCTGACAATATCTTCAAAGGGAGTGGCCGAGCTCCTCTTCTGGCAGAGGATATTGACCGTCCGGAGAAGTTCATCCCGGTCCAGGTCGGCTTCAAATGTCAGCAAGCCGATTTCCCGCTTGCGAAATTCTTCCAGCAGGAACTTGAAAATCGGATAGTTGGCCAGGGAAAATTTTAGCCGGTTCTGGTTGAAGAAAATGGACTCGCGCTTGATTTTGAAACTGACTTCGGCCGAGGCCGCCTTCAGTTCCTGCAGGTTCTGGAAGAGCAGCTCGGTCTGTTCCTGGAGCAGCTCGTTATTTTCGGCATACAGCCTCAAAATCTTAAAAACGATGTAAAACCGGATCAGAAAATTTATGGCCAGTTTCTGCAGTCCTGAGCCGGTGGCCTGTTTTTCTTCCGGTGGTAGTTTTTCCTCGCTCATTTCTTATCCGCCTCTTATCTTCCCCCGGTTAACCTGGCCAGAGCCTGGCTGCTTGCTTCCCGGACCCTCCGGTTCAGGAATTTTTCCCCGCGGCGCAGGAGCTCCACAGCTTCGGGGCTGCGGTTAGCTTCCAGTCCGGCCAGGGCGCACAGCCTGAGCTCGGTGGCCACCGGCAGCCAGGATTTCTTCAGGTACATCCGGCGCAAAAAATTAAAGGCCTCGGGGTTGCGGCTCCGGCCGAGAAATTCGAACAGAGCCTTTTTTTCTTCAAAAGGTTTTTGCCGGAAAGCCCGGCTGCCGGCCTCCCTTATCAACTGGCTGAGGCGGCTGGCGTCACCCAGGTACTTCAGGCTTTCGGTGGCTTTGAGCCGAACCTCCGGGTGGCGGTCGTTCATGAAGCCCAGCAGGATCCGGTTGGCCATTTCGTCCTGGAAGGTGCCCAGGGCTTCTATGGCTTTAATTTTCAAGCCGGCGTCGGCAATCGTCAGGAAATTGCTGAACTGGGGAATTATTTTCGGACAGGACAATTCCTTCATCAGCTCAATCACTGCGGCGGTCAGGGCCGGCTTCTGGTCGTCAATAAAGATAGAGGCCAGGGCCGGATTTTCGAGCAGTTTGCTCCGGACCAGGTTCCGGACCTTTTCCCTGAATTCCGGGTGGTCGATTTTCTCGTAGAGTTCGCCCAGGAAGGGCAGGGCTCTCTGGCCGAACTGATTCAGGTAATCAAACAGGGCCAGGTAGTTGAATTCAATTTTCTGGTCAACCAGTTTCCTGATTTCATCCAGGATCTGCAAACTGCTGCAACTGGCGGCAAAGGCCTCCAGACCCGGGAGTTTTTCTGGCTGGTCACCGGCCACCAGCTCTTTGAGCTCTCTTATTTTCTTATCCAGCAGAATCGGAATCTCAAAACGGCCGGCCTTGATGCTTTCCTGATAAAAGTCCCTGAGAATGTCCAGGTTGACCTGATACTGCTGCGGGTCTTTTTCCAGGGCCAGGATCTCCATCATCAGGTTAAGGAATTCTTCTTCCGGCGAAAGATGGCGGTTTCTCTCGACCAACCGGTTAAGGAACTCCATTTCCTCCGGGCTGAGGTCCACCCGGTCGGCCAGGTCGCCGGCAGCTTTTGGCCGCTCGGGAGTAACCACCTCATTTTCTGGCTGACTTTCCGGTTCACCTTCGTCCAGACTGAGGGTTTGCTGCCAGGTTTCCGGCAGGTCGGGTAATTCCTGATCCTCAAATGTTTCCAGAGCCTGTTTCTCTTCGGGGCGGAGTTCCAGCTTTCCAGAAAAAATCTTTTCCGGGTCGACCTTGATCTCCACTGTCCGTCCGGCCAGTTCCTGCGGTATTATCTGTAGCCCTTTCTTGTTCAGGCTTTCGGCTCGTTCTTCCAGGATCCGGTTTTCGATGAATTCTTCCGGGGCATAATACTGGACGTTGGCCAGGTCTTTCAGCCACAGGGCGTTGACCAGGTCGGATTCTTCGGCCGGTTTGGCCGACTCCGACCGCACCAGTTCCAGAAACTCGCCGATTTCCTGTTCATCCATTCCCTGGTAAAGGGCCAGCACCCGCAGCCCGTCTTTGTAGAAAAAGAAAGGCAGGCTCTTGCTGGAGATCTCATCCTGGTAGACGGGCTTGCCCTGGCAGTAGAAAGCGAATTCGCCTATTTCCAGCTCCAGTTTCTGAAACTGGTCAAGATAAGCTTTGAGTTTGGATATGAAATCCTGCCTGAAGTGAACGGCCGAGGCGTGGTGAGAAGGGAAAATCTTCAGGGCGGAAATGGTATTGGCCAGGGCCAGTACCACTTCTCTGGCTTTCTGAAAGGCCAGAGCTTCATATTCCTGCTCGGACAGGACCTGATTGCCTTTCTTGATTTCGGAATCCATTGTTTGAAGTCAGGCATAGTTTAATTCAGCTATGAAAAAATAGTCAAATGGCTTATGAGGGGATAGGGTCAGCGCTGACTCAGCACCTGTTCCTCGTAGTCCTTAACCTCGGCCAGCCACATGTTTTCGGGCGGGACGTTGTGGTTCAAACAGTAATAATCCCAGACCGCTCCCAGCGGCAGGTCGCGGGCCATCTGCCTCCAGGTCAGCTTGGTCAGGCTTTCTCCGGCCAGCTCGGCCTGTTTGATCCTTTCCCGAGGAAGAAGCAGGGCCCGGAGCAGGCTGCGCAGGGTGGACCTGGCCCCCAGGACCCAGGCTCCGACCCGGTTCAGCGAGGCGTCGAAGTAATCCAGGGCCAGGTGAATCTTTTCCGGGAAGGAGGAGTTGACAATTTCCTCGGCCAGGGTGTCCAGCTCGTCATTTCCGATAACCACGTGGTCGCTGTCCCAGCGCAGACCGCGGCTGAGGTGGAGAAGCAGTTCGCTGCTGACCTGAAGAATGGCCGACAGCTTGTCAGCCACCGATTCGGTCGGGTGGAAATGACCCAGGTCCAGACAGACCATTTTTCCCTTCTTCAGGGCGTAAGCCAGGTAGAATTCATGGGAGCCGACCACGAAGGCCTCGCTGCCCAGTCCGAAGAGCTTGCTTTCCAGCGAGTCCTTGAGCAGTGTCTGGGAGAATTCCAGCTCAAAGATTTCTTCCAGGGAATCATAAAGGAGCTGGCGGTAAAGCCAGCGGTCGGATGGTATATCCTTCAGGCCGTCCGGAATCCAGAGGTTATGTATGGAATAGGACTTCAGCTCCCGGCCAAAAAAAGCGGCAATCTTGCGGCAGCACCTGACATGCTCGATCCAGAACTTTCTGACTTCTTTCCGGGGGTGGCTCAGGGTCAGACCCGAAGCCGCTTTGGGATGGTTGAAGCAGGTGGCGTTAAAATCCAGCTTAAGGTTCAGGGTTTTGGCCCAGTCCAGCCAGCTCCGGAAATGTGATGGTTCATATTCATTGCGCTCGACCGGCCCGTTGAATTCACCGTAGATGGAATGGAGGTTGACCCGGTGCCGCCCCGGTATCAGCGACAGGGCTTTTTCCAGGTCCTGGCGGAGCTCAATCGCATTTCTGGCCCGGCCTGGATAGTTTCCGGTGACCTGCAGGCCCGATCCCTCAAAGTTGATTTCCTGCCACTCAAAGCCCTGGACGTCGTCCCCCTGCCAGCAATGAATGCTGACCTGGAATTTCTGCAGTTCTTCCAGAGCCTTCTCGGTATCAATGCCCAGCTCGCCATATTTTTCCCGGGCTTCCCGGTAAAGTTTATCAACTACGGTCAAATCCATTATCAACCCTCCAGATGATGATTTTTTATAATTTTGGGGCTCCGGTGTCAAGACCGCCGGTCGAAATTGCTCATTTTAAGCCGGTGACCCGGAGAAAATCCTGGTAACGTTCGGACCAGAATTCGGGGTGCAGGGGGGCGAATTCTTTTATTTCAAAAGAGCGCCTGACCACCTCTCTTATTTCCTGTCGGTCGGTCAGGGTTTCCGCGGCCAGGGCCTGGACCAGGATATTGCCGGCCGAAGTGGCTTCATCCGGTCCGGCCAGCACCCGCAGTCCGGTGGCTTCGGCGGTGAACTGGTTGAGCAAATGGTTGCGCGAACCCCCTCCAATCAGGTGAATGGTTCTGAATTTCCGGCCGGTCAACCGGCTGAGTTCTTCCACCACCAGCCGGCTCTTGAAGGCCAGACTCTCCAGAATGGCTCTGACCGTGGTCCCGATGCCGTCGGGTTCTCTCTGGCCGGTCTTCCGGGCATAGGCCTTTATGGCCGTAACCATATTGTCCGGGTTGAGAAACTCGGGGGCATCCGGGTCAAGGTAGAATTGAAAGGGCCGGGCGGCTGAGGCCATTTCCACCAGTTGGTCATAATGCAGGTCCCGGTTTCTGGCCCAGACCTTGCGACATTGCTGCAGCGGCCAGAGTCCGGTGACGTTCTTGAGGAAGCGGATGGTACGTCCCAGCCCGCTCTCGTTGGTGAAATTGGCGGCCAAAGAGTCGCCGGTTATCACTGGCTCCGGCAGTTCCACTCCGACCAGCGACCAGGTGCCGCAGCTGATGTACAGCCAGTCTTCACCCCGGCCGGGGGCGGCGGCCACGGCTGAAGCCGTGTCATGGCTGGCCACCTGGACCACTTCAATGGCCGGAGCTCCATCTTTCACCAACCAGTCGGAAATTTTACCCAGGTTGGTTCCGGGCTGGTTGATCTCGGGCAGGATTCCGGATGGAATCCCCATTCTTTCCAGAAGCTCAGGTACCCAGCTTCGACTGACAGGCGACAGTATCTGCGAGGTGGAAGCGATGGTCAGCTCGGTAACCTTCTTCCCGGTCAGCAGATAATTGATCAGGTCCGGGGTAAAAAGCAACTTCCGGGCAGCTTTAATTATTCCCGGATTCTCTTCAAGGTAACAGTAGAGCTGGAAGAGCGAGTTGAACGGAAGGAACTGAATTCCAGTCAGCCGGTAAAGCTCATCGCCGGAAAAATTCTTAAAATATCTCTCCATGGCTGCCGGGAACGACCGGTGACGGTAACAATAGGGAAGGGTGAGCAGGTTGCCCCGCTCGTCCAGCAGGCCGAAGTCAACTCCCCAGGTATCCACTCCCAGGCTGGCCACCTCCAGTCCGTTCCGACAGCAATCCTTGAGGACCTTCCTGATTTCTTCGAAAAGGTAATAGAGGTTCCAGTGCCAGCGGTTTTCGAGGAGAATGGTTTTGTTCGGGAAGCGGTGAATTTCCTTCAGTGTCAGGCGGCCGGCCTCGAGCCGGCCCAGCATGGCCCGGCCGCTTTCGGCGCCCAGATCAAAAGCCAGGAACTGATCGGGTTTCATCAGTCTGCCTTTCGCTCAATTTTTCCGAGAAAGTAATTTTAACCGCATTGGGCCGGAATAATCCAGCTCCGGGCTCTCATTTTTTTGAAATGGAAAGTTTCAATTGGAAGCGCTGACCGCCCGAGGGCCTGAATTTTCGAGCCCGACCCGGTGCGGCGGAGATGTCTTTTTATATCCGGTGATCTGCCGGCTGGAAGATGCTTATGTTGTCATATCCGGATTTGAAAAACCGGTGGAGCGATTAATTGTAGCCCCCTTTTTGAAACCACGCTCCGGATAGTTTATATTAAGGAAAGGAAGCAGACTATGAAAATCATTCAGAATGAAATTACTGTCTCCACCCGTGGTCACAACGATATCAAGGACCTCACTCCCGAGGTGCAGCGTCAGCTTCAGGCCAGCGGCCTTCGTGAAGGGCAGGCGCTGGTTTTTGTTCAGGGTTCCACCGCCGGAGTGACCACCATCGAGTACGAGCCGGGGCTGGTTCAGGACCTGTCGGAACTGCTGGAAAAACTGGTGCCGCAGAACCGAAGCTACCATCATGACCAGCGCTGGGGCGACGCCAACGGTTTTTCTCATCTGAGAGCCTCTCTTTTTGGGCCGTCGCTTCAGGTTCCTTTTTCCGGCGGCCGGTTAAGGCTGGGCACCTGGCAGCAGATTATCCTGGTTGATTTTGACAACCGGCCGCGAACCAGGAATATTCTTCTGCAGTTTCTGGGTGAATAGCCGTCGGCCGAAATTTTCCCGTGACCGGGCTGTCGGGGGGATGATAATCTCGGCCGATGGAGTATAATTAGATAAACAAAATGAGCAGAATCAAAATGGACATAGACGACCTTAAAGAAACTCTGAGGAAAAAGACCGGGGACCGGTCGGCGGACAGAGTCAAGGCCCTCTGGCAGGATATTAACTCCCGGAAGAACCTGACCACCCGGGAGAAACTGGAAAAACTGCTGGAAATTTCGAGGAAGCAGAAAAAAGAACAACCGGGAAAAACCGTCCCGGCCGGAGAAAGCCCGACCCGGGGCGGAAGCGGCCAGCCTTTTCTGATTATAGAAAATTCCTATAACCTCGGGGCCCGCTACGGGCAGATACCGCTATTCCTGGGTCTTAACATACCAGGTCAGGTTCTGGCCGTTCTGGCCCGGGACCGGGAATTTGAAGGCCTGACCCTGTCCGGGTCGGTCTTTATCGACCTGGAGACCACCGGATTGGCCGGGGGCACCGGGACCGTGCCTTTTCTGGTCGGCCTGGGCTTTTTCGAAAACGATAGCCTGAAGATAGTCCAGTATTTTCTGAACGACCTGGCGGCAGAAGGCAGGATGCTGGAAGATTTGAGGCAACTGCTGGAAGAAAAAAAATTCACTTCGGTTGTCTCCTACAACGGCAAGGGCTTCGACCTGCCGCTGCTGGAGACGAGGTTTACCCTGAACCGGATGAGGCTGGCTCTGAGCAGCCTGCCCCACCTCGATTTCCTGTACTCGGCGCGGCATCTCTGGAAACATAAGTACGAAAGCTGCCGTCTGTACGAGCTGGCTCTCAACCACCTGGGTGTTGACCGGGCGGAAGATATTCCTTCAGAGGAAATTCCCTGGCGATATTTTCAATATTTGAGAAGCGGAGATTTTTCTCTGGTGGAACCGATTTTTTATCACAACCAGGAAGACCTGATGTCTCTCTATGGAGTGGTCTTGGCCGGCTCCCTGCTGGTGGCCCGAACCCTGGACCAGGAGGAAGTGGACATCGAGGCTACCGAACTTCTGGGGGTGGGAAAAATACTGGAGCGCGCCGGCCAGGTTGAAAGGTCGGTGACCTATTACGAGAAAGCTCTGGACAAGAACCTGCCCGAACAGGTTTCAGCCAGGGTCAGGAAGAATCTGGCTCAGTATTTCAAACGTCAGAAGAGGTGGGAAAAATCCATCCAGCTCTGGCAGCACCTGCTCCAAAACAGCGAGGACCTGGAATGTTTCCGGGAACTGGCCATCTACTATGAGCATCACCGGAAAGACCCGGAAGAGGCCCTGAAGTACGCCCTGGACGGATTGGCCCTGTCCAGAGGCCGGAACCTGAAATTCGAACAGGATTTCCGAAAAAGGGTGGAGCGGCTGAACCAGAAGGTTCAGAAATTAAAAACTGTCCGCTAAAAATAAAGCCGGAGGTGCGGCTTGAAAGCGATGGTCCTGTCTGAATTCAAACCGGTAGAAGAAAATCCGCTGGAGCTCAGGGAAGTGCCCGTCCCGGTTCCGGGCCCCGGCGAACTTCTGGTCAGGGTCCGCTTCTGCGGTGTCTGTCATACCGACCTGCATACGGTGGAAGGGGAGCTCCCGGCGGTATCGCTGCCGAGGATACCAGGACACCAGGTGGTGGGGGTGGTGGAGCAGAAGGGCGAGGGGGCTGAATTATTCAGGAAAGGCGACCGGGTGGGAGTGGCCTGGCTGTACAGCGCTTGCGGCCGCTGCCGCTTCTGCCGGAAAGGGCTGGAGAACCTCTGCCCTGAAGCCAGGTTCACCGGTTACCAGGTTGACGGAGGCTACGCCGAATACCTGGTTGTTCACGAGGATTTTGTCTATGATCTGCCTGATAATTTTCCCGACGAACAGGCTGCCCCGCTGCTCTGCGCCGGAATCATTGGCTACCGGGCGTTGCGCCTCAGTCGACTGAAGCCCGGCCAGAAACTGGGCCTTTACGGCTTCGGCGCTTCGGCTCACGTCACCATCCAGGTGGCCAGGAACTGGAATTGCCCGGTCTATGTCTTTTCACGCAGCCAGAAACACCGGGAACATGCCCTGGAGCTGGGGGCTAACTGGGTCGGGAAACCTGATGAGCTGCCCCCGGAGAAGCTGGACAGCGCCATCATTTTTGCCCCGGCCGGAGAGGTGGTTCGCCTGGCCCTCAGAGCGATTGACCGCGGCGGAACTGTGGCCCTGGCCGGAATCTACCTGAGCCCGATTCCGGAAATCAATTACCAGGAGGAACTCTATTACGAAAAAGGTTTGAGAAGCGTCTCCAACGCCACCAGACAGGATGGAGCCGAGTTCCTGAAGATAGCGGCTGACATCCCGGTCCGGACCGAAATCAAGGTCTATCCTCTGGCGGAGGCCAACCAGGCCCTGAACGACGTCAAACGCAGCCTGATCAACGGGGCGGCCGTGCTCAAAATCGGCTGAGCCCGGTTGAAAAATTCTTAGCGGTAAGATAATATTTAATAGCTCTTCAGTTGCGCCCGTAGCTCAGTTGGATAGAGCGACTGACTACGAATCAGTAGGCCGCAGGTTCGAGCCCTGCCGGGCGCAATCCTCATTTCCGAGCTCGATGCAAGCGCTGCTGATCATAGGTCCCCCCGGCTCGGGCAAGAGTCCGTTCGGCGATTACCTGGAGAAACAGTCTGCGGCCGGGAGAAGATTCCGGCATTTTGATTTCGGCCGGGTGCTCCGCGAGTTGCTCAAAGTTCAAATACCCGACGGGCCCGGCCAGCCGGTAGAAACCCGGGCCGAAAAAATTGAAAAACAAGAACCGACCGGGGAGGAAAAGCCGTCGGCCGCCATCTATTTCAGCAGTCGGGAACTGGCCCGGGTCAGGCAGTCGGTAGAAACCGCCACCATGTTTGAAGAGGCCGACCGGGAACTGGTCCGGAAGATTGTCCGCTTTTTTTTGGAGAAAAACGGGGTAGGGGGAGATGAGATTTTAATCCTCAATGGCCTGCCGCGTCACCGGGCGCAGGTCGGCTGGCTGGAGGATATCCTGCAGGTGGTTCTGGTCTTAAACCTTGACTGCCCTGAGGATATTGCTGTGAGAAGAATACTGGCCAACCTCGACGGCGAACGACAGGGCCGGGAGGATGACCGGCTGGAAGTCATCGTCCGCCGCTACCGGCTTTACCTGGAGAGGACCGGGCCGCTGGTTGATTATTTCCGGCAGGCCGGGATTCCGGTCCTCACCCTGAAGGTTGACCGGGAGACCAGGCCGGAAGCGCTCTGGCCGCAACTGGCAGCCTGGCCGCACTTCAGTCTGTTGTTTTCCGGTTGAATCGTTTTGGCCGGACATTCTGCCCTTTCTTCGTTTCCGCCTTTCAGCCGCTTAAAAGGTCGGCGATATATGAAAATGTATTCATATATTGGGCGGGCGGTCTCTCTCTTTCCTGCTTGAAGCCGGGTCCGTTCCATCCCGATGTCCAGGCCGGGCGGGTTCAGTCGACCAGCTTCCTGGCCTCCAGATAAAAACGTTTTTCCCAGGCTTCGCCCATGGAAAAGGTCTTTCGCGGCAGGGCGCCGTCCAGGATAACAGTCGGGAAGAGCTGACACTTATCCATGGCCGGAAGATAAAAGCCCAGGTTGCCCGGATTCTTGTGGCTGAGGTTAAGAAGCGATTCATCGCCGTGGACGTAATCCAGTCCGGAGGCGGCCTTCTTTTTCAGGTAATCATCCAGGAAAGCCTGGAGGCTGCCGACTGTCAGATTGTGTTTCGGCTGCAGGAATCTTATGGACTGGAAGCTGTTCTGGCCGACAAGACCGGCTATCTGTTCCTGTTCCCGACGAGAATTGACGACCTGTTTCATTTCAGCAAAATTCCTGTGCTGGCGCAATTCCAGCCGGCCGCCGAAGAATTCCACCAGCTCGGCCACCAGGTTTTCGGGGCGTTGAACCTCGAACAGCACCCGGTGAATTGGCTCGAACACCAGCGATTCGTCATGCAGATTGACCACTTCCACCAGGGCGTAACGCAGGGGAGAATAAATCGATTCTTTTTGAGTCCGAAAAGCGGCTCTGTTTCTTTCCCAGATGGTCTTGGCTGTGGCCAGGGAATGGTTGCCGTCGCCCACGGCGAACAGCAGCAGGGGCGTTTTTTCAGGCAGGCCGTATTTTTTCTGGAATTCTTCAGGACTGGCCAGGCGTTGAAGCCCGTCCAGAATCATTTTTTCCACTTCCGGCCTGTCAACCAGGTAGCCGCGCAGTTGCCCGGAATTAAACATCAGCTCAAAGTCGTATAATTTGCTAAGCTCCCGGCAGTGGTCAGCGGCCGGGCCTATGGTCAGGTTATCAGGGTCATCGATGAGAATCATGATGTGGGGGACTTCCAGAGCCGCGCCGTCTCTTATCTTCACCCGCGGCGGGATTCTTTCCATTATCGTGCCCTCGGTGGCCCGGATAAGGCTGCTGGCCCGCGGGTTGAAATCATAGGCTTCCAGGTCCAGGCAGAAAAGGAGGCCCCGCCGCCAGCCGTGGGCGGTTTCTCGCTCGACATAAATCATTCCCGATACCTGGCGGAAAATGCCCCGCCCCAGGTAATTCTTCATGGCCGATTGAATTCTGGCAATACGTTCCTCTTTATCCGGGGAGTTAAGGTAAACTTCGGGATAGATCAGGTGCAGGGTGGAAGGCGCCTCTCCGACCAGTTCTTCTACCTGTCGCCAGTACTCCGGCTCCGAGGTGTACTGGTCGCAAGCGATGACTGCCCATTTATGAAGGTCCAGGCCCTCAGCCGGCAGCAGAATGTCCGGTATGGCCATGCCAAGAGAGTCAAAAATCTTCATCCTATAAATCCTTTCCGGTATCAGCGATAAGAATTTTTCTTATATAACAAGAAAACTTTTTTTTCAATTGCCGCGACCTTTCGGCTGCCGGATATGGCCCGTGATTTTATCTGCCCGGCCGGACTTTTTCTGGAGGTTGAACAACCTTTCTGCAGCCGGGATTGACAAAACCCGGCCGATAAATTATAAAAGCTCATCATCAGTGCTTTATAATTTAACATATTTGAGAGGTGCGACGTGATTTCTTTTGAGCTTACCGAAGAGCTGAAAGCCTTGCAGGAGATGGCTCACTCTTTTGCCGAGAAGGAGATGAGACCCAAAGCCGCGCTCTATGACCGGGAAGAAAAATTTCCCGAAGAGGTCATGCAGAAAGCCTTCGAAGCCGGCTTCCTGACCTGCAACGTCCCGGTGGAATACGGGGGCGGCGGCCTGAGCGACCTGGAGGTGGCCGTCATTTCCGAAGAGCTGGCCTGGGGTTGTGCCGGGATGTACACCACCATGATGGCCAACTCTCTGGCCTTTACTCCGATTGTTTTATTCGGCAGCGAAGAGCAGAAGCAGAAGTTCCTGACTCCCTTTTCCAGGAAAATGGCCTTTGCTTCTTACTGCCTGACCGAGAGAGAAGCCGGCTCCGACACCTCGGCCATCAAGACCATAGCCCGCAAAGACGGTTCCGATTATGTCCTCAACGGTTCCAAATGTTTCATCACCAATGGAGGCGTAGCCAGCCTGTACGTGGTTTTTGCCAACGCCGCCCCGGAGAAGGGAGCCCGCGGTCTTACCGCCTTCCTGGTTCCCAGGGAAACTCCGGGCCTGACCATCGGGAAAATTGAGGACAAGATGGGTCACCGGGCATCCAATACGGCCGAAATTTTCTTCGAGGATGTCAGGGTGCCGGCCGAGAATATCATCGGTCGGGTCGGCCAGGGTTTCCTGATCGCCATGAGAACCTTCGACCGCACCCGTTCGGCCGTGGGCGCGGCCGGGGTCGGCCTGGCCCGGGCGGCTCTGGAGTATGCCGTGGATTATGCCAAGACCCGGGTCCAGTTCGGCCAGCCCATTGCCACCTTCCAGGCGGTGGCCTTCAAGATTGCCCAGATGGCCATGGAGATAGAAGCGGCCCGGCTTCTGGTCTGGAAAGCGGCCTGGATGGTGGATAAAGGCCTGTCCTGCGGCCTGAATTCGGCCATGGCCAAGTGCTTCGGCTCAGACCTGGCCATGTGGGCCTCGCTCGAAGCCCTGCAGATTCTGGGCGGGTACGGCTATATGAAAGATTACCCGGTGGAAAAGCTGGTCCGCGACGCCAAACTGCTCCAGATCTATGAAGGCACCAACGAGATTCAGCGGCTGGTCATCTCGCGGGAGGTTATCGGGCCGATAATCAGGAAATAAGCCCCGGCGGAAGAGATATAAAAAAAGGGGCCTCGTTTGAGGCCCCTTTTCATTTTCGGATTAAACGGGGGGAAATCGGTGGGGGATATTACTCTTCGAATTTCTCGGGAATTATAGCCAGAGTTTCAACACCCGCGCCTTTGCAGATATCCATAACTTCCATCACCTTGCTGAAGGGCAGCTTGGCATCGGCTCTGATGAAGATGGTTTTGTCCTGGCGAGCCGCATACAGCCGGCGCAGCTCTTCCAGCAACACTCTGAGCTCCAGCGGGTTTCTCTGTATTTCAACCTGGTCATTTTTCTTGACAGTCAGAACAATGACGTTGGGGTCCTGGCCGCCCTTGCTCTCAGCCTGGACTTCGGGCAGCTTGGCATCGATACCCATCTGAACCATCGGGGTGATAACCATGAAGATGATCAATAAGACGAGTAAGACATCGCACAACGGAACGACATTGGGTTCTGCTTTCGCCATACTCTCCTCCTTAAAGTTGTTAGAGATTGATTTTATTGCAAACCTCAGGGTTTGTCAATGAAAAATCCTGTTCAGTTTTAATTTTCAGAATGTATTTTCTCAAATTTTTGGCCGGGAAGCAACGGAGGGTTTGAATTTTTTTGCCGGCCGGATTATATTCAAAATAAAGATAAAGGAGGAGGGATGAAAGACTTAAGAGTGGAAGTGATCGAGGTCGTCTCCCGCTGCGGTGCCCGACATAAGGTCGGAGATTATTTCTTCATCAGGGGCGAAGGGATGCTGGAGATCCCCGAGGGAAAGAAAATCTGCCTGTACGCTCTGAACAGCCTGTTCCCGTTCCTGACGGCCAAACAGCGCCAGGACGAACTGCCCCAGGATGACTGGATCGCCGAAACCGAAATCCTGACCTGCCCCGACCCGAAGGGAGTCAGGTTCAGGATCACCGCGCTCGGCTGAGCCTAAGACGGCCGCCGTTCTTTGCTTTTTGCCTCCGGCTGTGGTATATCTCTCTCTATTTTCCCGATGCTAACCCCTGACCGGAGGACAGAATGAACGTCCTGCTGCTGCTGTTCATAGCCATAATATTTTTTCTTCTGGCGGCTCGATTTTATGCCGGATATATTTCCCGTAAGCTGGGTGAGGATCCCGACCGTCCAACCCCGGCCGTAACCCTCAACGACGGGCGCGATTATGTCCCGACCAGAAACTACATAGTCTTCGCCCATCATTTCTCAGCCATTGCCGGAGCCGGGCCGATCCTGGGTCCGACCATGGCCCTGCTTTATGGCTTTGTGCCGGCCTGGCTGTGGATTGTTCTTGGGGGCATCTTTGTCGGCGCCGTCCATGATTTTACCGCTCTCTTTGTCAGCCTGAGAGAGGGCGGGCGGTCGATGGCCGAAGTTGCTCGCCGCACCCTGGGGCCGACCGGCTTCAACCTGTTCATAGGCTTCACCATAGTTATGATCGTCCTGGTCACATCCTCTTTCCTGAACGCCACTTCCATTTCCCTGACCTCGCTCTGGCCGCTGACCAAGATTGGCCTCAGAGAAGGGGAGACCTTCCTCAAGACGGTGGTGGTGGATGGAGTGGTCATGGGCCGGATCGGAGGCATCGCTTCCATGTCGGTCATCATCATCACCCTGAGCTCGCCGCTCCTGGGCTGGCTGCTTTACAAGAAGAAAATGAAGACCACCCTGGCTTATCTGCTGGCTCTGGCTATCGGGGTGGTGTCGGTCATTGCCGGCATACACTACCCGGTGACTTTGAGCCCAAAGACCTGGATGATTATAATTTCCGTCTATGTGCTGATAGCCGCCGGAGTTCCGGTCTGGGTCATTCTTCAGCCCAGAGATTTTATCAATGTCCAAATTCTGTACGGCGGAATAATCCTGCTGGTCCTGTCGGTTCTGAACACCGGTCTTCACGGCTTGAAGGTGACCATTCCGGCCCTGAATTTGCAGGAAGGAATTAAGAACCTGGGACTGATCTGGCCGATGATGTTCTGCACCATAGCCTGCGGGGCTATTTCCGGTTTTCATGCCTTGGTGGCCGGCGGGACCACCTGCAAGCAATTGCCCCGCGAAAAGGATGCCCGCCGGGTCGGTTACAATGCCATGCTGCTGGAATCGGTCCTGGCCGTCTGTGTCATCCTGGCTGTGGGCGCGGCTCTGAGCTTTGCCGATTACAAATCCATTGTCTGGCCGCAGGACCCGGCCGTTAAATCCAATCCCATCCTTGGTTTCTCCCTGGCTGCCGGACACCTGTTCAACCTGGGTCTGGGCATCCCGGTGGCCCTGGGAACGATCTTCGGCATCCTGCTGGTGGAAGGCTTCGTGGTCACCACCCTGGACGCTGCCGTCCGGCTAAACCGCTACCTGTTTGAAGAGCTGTGGTCAATTATCTTCAAGAACCCTCCCCGTCTTCTTAAACACTACTGGCTCAATTCGGGACTGGCAGTGCTTTTGATGTGGGTGCTGGCCTATTCCAACGCTTTTAACGTCCTGTGGCCGATCTTCGGCACGGCCAATCAGTTGCTGGCGGCCCTGACCCTGTTCGCGGTCTCGGCCTGGCTGCTGCTCCGCCGTCGCCCGAACTGGTTCACCCTGGTTCCGGGCGTTTTCATGCTGCTGACCACCCTGGCTTCTCTGGTCATTCTGATGCGTTCTTACTGGCTGAAGAAAAACTATGCTCTGCTGGCGGCCGACCTGTTGTTGCTGGGCCTGGCGGCGGGAGTGATTTTTCTTTTTGTCAGGACTTTTTCCGGGCGGAGGAAAGAAAGCCCCAACCCGGTGAAGGGATAAAAATTCCTAATCGAGGACCGGGATTTTTCCCTATTGCAGCGTTTTTAGGGCCTTCTTGTTGTTACTGGTCTTGAAGACCAGCAGGCTCCGGCCGGCTCCGACCGAGGAGCCGTAGGAATATTTGATGTCGATTACCGCTCCGCCCAGCAGAGCGCCTATTTCCGCTCCCACGCCGATGCGGTCGGTGACTTCGACCGTGATGACTCTGGTAACTTTTATTTTATAACGAAGGGCTTTGAGGGCCGCTTCCGCTTTCTTATTGTCGGAGGTGATCAGCCGGAAATGACCTCTGTCCTCTTCGGAATAGACGCAGTAGGCCCGGAGGTTAATCCCGGCATTGGCCAGTGTGCCCAGGACGCGTCCGAAGATGCCCGGCTCGTTCGGGGTGATGACCTGAAGTTCGGTTTCTTCTTTAACTACGTTCACCTAATTTCTCCTTCACGCTTTTTCTTATTAAACAGGCTGCTGGAACCAGACTTATAGTCAAATGATTAAATCATCATCAACCTATTTTTTTTACAGGATTTTGTTTATAATTTCAACTGATTTTTTCAAAAAAAGCAAAAATGAAAAAACTGGCCATTATCGACAATTCCCTCTGGCCAGACATCTACAACCCGGTTGAACACTGGACGGTCCGTATCGGCCTGTCCTGGAGGTCGTTCCGGGCGATAGACGGCTACCTGCCCGACCTGGATGATGGCTACAGCCATCTGATACTAACCGGTTCTGAGGCCTCTATCGTCGACCTTGAACCCTGGGCCCTGGCCGAAGCGGCTCTGGTGAAAGAAGCGGTTGAGCGCGGTCTGACGATTCTGGGAAGCTGTTACGGCCATCAATTGCTGGCTCTGGCCCTGGCCGGACCGGAGTGTGTCAGAAGAGCCCCGCGGCCGGAGATCGGCTGGAGCCGGGTGGAGGTTCTCAAAGCCGACCCGCTTCTGGGCCCGGCTGGAAAGCTCTTTGTTTTTTCCTCCCATTATGATGAGGTGTATAACCTGGACCGGGGCCGATTTGAAGTCCTGGCCCGCAGCCGCCATTGCGGGGTTCAGGCTTTCAGGTTGAGGGGGAAAAATGTCTGGGGGCTTCAGGCCCATCCGGAAATCGACCCGAAAGCTGCGGGCAGGCTTCTCCGGGGGATGCTCAAAAAGGGTTTTCCCGGGCAGGATCTGATCAGAACGGCCCTTCGCTCAACTCCCCGCGACGACCGCTGGATAGAGCTCATCAGCAGAAATTTCGTATGTCTATAAGCATAAAAAACAAGCCTTATTTTTCTTGACAAACAGGCATTTTTTTTATTAAATGAAAAAGCCAGATTAAAATAAAAGGAGGTAGTGCTGATGAAAATCAGAAAGATGGCAATTTTTATGGCAATCGTTCTGGTCTTAATTTTTGCTCTTGAAGCTGCAGCTCAGGCCAAAAAAATCAACAACATCGGACAGTATACTTTTGCCAGGGTTAGAGGCAAGATACCTACACCTGAAGTCATGAAGATGCTGGTTGACAGATATTCAGCCGACATCAAGACAGGCTTCGAGCAGGCTGGTTATGGCGCACTTTATGAGCCGTTTATCAACCAGTTGAAAACAGCCCAGTTTGAGGATACCACCTGGAACATCGGGGAAACCGTTAAGTGGATGCTGTTCAGGTCCCATGGCAAGGTTAAAGTCTCCGGAGAGCTGGAGTGGGCAGGCAAGAAACCAGTGGAAGTCTTTGCGGTTAAGGTCAAGGAAGGCTACAAGACTTACACTTTCATCATCCCCAAGCCGTGCGGTAACATAGCCTTCAAGGATATGGTGGAAGAGATCCCTGAGGCCGTCTGCTCCCTGAAAGTTTCTCCGGCCAAGGCCAACATCAATGACCCCATTACTGTCGATATGAGCGGCACCCAGTTTGCCAAGAGCATGAAAGTTGAGGTTTTTGACAAGCAGGGCGCAAAGGTGGCCAGCAAAGACCTGACTCCCGACGCCGCCAGATGGCAGACCAAGCTGGATAAACCCGGCGAATATATCTTCAAAGGTTCGGCCGTTAATCTGGCCGGCAAGCCGTCAGCCAATCCCTGCGAGGGCAAGGTTTACATCAATTATCCTCCGCTGGCCAAGATCGTTCCCGGTTGCACCGAATGCACCAACATGTACGGCAAGCCCCTGACCTTTGACGCTTCCGGCTCTTCCGACCCGGACGGCGAGGTTACCAGAGTGGTTTTTGAGCTCCAGGACGCCAATGGCCAGGTGATCGATTCCTATAACGATACCGAAAAGCCCTTCATCTGGGAAAAGACCCTTTACAAGGAAGGGACTTTCACCATCAGCACCACCGCTTACGATAATGACGGCGCCGTCTCTTCTGCTTCCGAGGATTCCAGAAAGACTTTTACCGTCACCAGAAAGAAATTCTTCGGCCTGATCGAACTCGGCCCGATGCTGGCTCACGGTGGCGAACAATATGACCTTCCCAGCTATGCCCTTTACCTGTACCTCAGACCCGGCTTCTTCTACTGGATCAACCCGGACAAGGTCAGCCTGACCATGACCGCCGGTGCCGGAATGCCTCTTAAGGGAGATCCCTGGAAGGCTATCATCATGGCTGAACTGCTGGCCAATTTCCACTTCGGCAGAGTTTACCTGGGTGTCGGACCCGGCTTCACCACCAAAGAATTGAGCAGCCTCTACAACCGCAAAAGTGGAGTCGACGCGGTCGGTCAGCTTGGAGTCACCCTGTTCAACAATTACGTGAGGATGAGCCATCTGTTCTTCGAGTTCAGGGCGCCCATCGGCCGCAACTTCGAAGACCACCAAAAAATGGGTATCGGATTCAGATACTGCTTCTGATAAAGAATGTCGAGGGAGAGGGGCGGCTTCCAGCCGCCCCTTTTCTTTTTTAATCGCCGGCCGGCCTGAAACCTTAAAGTTCAGTCATCCACTCCAACTTTTTTCCGCTAATCATCGTTTTCTTTGATTTTGCCCGTCGGCCGGGCAATTAATTCAGCTGCCCAATTTCTTTGACCGAATTGTAAAGCAACCATTCAAGGGGGGAAGTTTTCCTGAAGCGGATTTGATAATTACTGCTTTATATTAAGATCACAAACGTTAGCGGAGGAGCCACCGGAGGTCTCCGACCCTTCGGCCTCCGGCCGGGCCCCTGAATATAAGGTGATGATTATATAAGGCCGGGGCCAATAAGGATTGAGACAACCCGTGACTGTTATCAGCAGAAAAAGGGCGGCCGGAAATTATTCCGACAGCTTGGTCAATTTCGAGAGTTCTTCGTTGTAATATTTGCGGTATAGGATTTCCCATTCCTGGGAGCCTTCCTCGATTTGCTTTTTCTGAGCGGCTATCTTCTCCCTGGCCTTGCGGTCGAGCTGGTCGTAGAGTTTCATTTCCTCTTCAATGGCTCTCTGAATGGTCAGGCGCACCTCGTTGGGTTCATCCAGGAAATCCACCTGGTCGTTCTTGTAAAGAGCCTGCATCAGCAGCTTTGACAGATGGTGAATCTTCTCCTTGGACAGCCTGCTCATTAGATTACGATATTCCTTTCCCTGGCCAGTTTGGTCTTGATCATCTTGAACATGGTCTGGTATTCGATGTTGCCCTTGCGGATTTCGTCCATGTGCTTGTTCAGGATTTCCCGGACCTCCTGGTCGAGCTTATCTTCCTTGATGAATTCCTCGGTGATGAGGTTGATGATCTCTTCCAGCACCCTGGTCCTGTCTTCAACCAGAATTTTCCCCTCTTTAATCAGCGCTCTTAATATTACGAATGATAAATGTTCTATCTGGTTCCTGTTTAGCCTCATCGCCTATATAAAATATATCAGGAACGCTAAAATTTCAAGAACGGCTGTTAACTTTTTTTTAAGGGCGGTAAAAAAAATTGACAGAAATAGCCAGCCTTAGCCTGAGGGTCGGGTGCTGAGCACCAGTTCCGGCCTGAAGACTAGCTCTCCGGACTCATACCTGGCCAGCCCGAGAAGGCGATTGTCTCCGGAGAAAACTCGAAAAACAGGAAAATTCTGGTGCCGACTCCTGACCAGGTCTGCCCTGGTGACCCGTCTCAGGCTGAGGCCGGTGCCGTGGGCAAAGGCTCTGGCCCCCTGTTCATCCAGCCAGACCGCCGGGTATTCGGGAAGCAAACTGTCCAGCGGAAGGAGAAATCGGTCCCAGGACTGTTCTTCGGCCAGCTTTTCTATTTTTTCCAATTCGAGGGCCTCATCTTCGGTGTAATACCCGGATGCCACCCGCCTCAGGACTGAAAGATGGGCACCGCAGCCCAGCTTCAGACCAAGGTCATGGGCCAGCGATCGGATATAGGTTCCGGAGCTGCACTCCACCAGGAAACGGACCAGGGGAGGGCTGTAATCAAGAATCAGGAACCTGTGGATAACCACTCTTACCGGATTAAGCTCCGGTCTTAAACCACGTCGGGCCAGCCTGAAGGCCGGCCGGCCGTTTATCTTTTTGGCCGAAAAAGGCGGCGGCAACTGGCTTATTTCCCCAACAAAAGAAGCGGCCGCCTCCAGAAGTTCTTGCTCTTCGGGCAGGGCCTGGCAGGCCGGGCCCAGAGGCTGCCCTTCGGAATCGTAAGTTTCGGTGGCCAGGCCCAGTCGGATTTCTCCTTTATAGGTCTTATCGGCGCCTGAAAGATAGGGGAAAAGGCGGGTGGCCTGACCGACAGTCACCAGCAGGACGCCGGTGGCCAGTGGGTCGAGCGTTCCGGCATGACCGATTCTTCTGACCCTGAGGATCTTCCTCAGCCTGAGGACGACATCGTGAGAGGTGAGACCGGCGGGCTTATCGACAATTATCAGGCCATCCATGGTCGGCATGTTTTGGAGACTTCTCAGTCCCGGCCCCGGTTCTTGTTCAAGATTTCTTCCACCGCCAGGGGAATTTCGCGAGCTAATTTTTCGTATTCTCCGTAGACGGTGAAGCCGGCGGCATGCATGTGGCCGCCGCCCCCGTAACTTTCAGCCACCAGGGCCGAGTTGGCCTGTCCCTTGGACCTCAGGCTGACCCGAAAGACGCCCGGCTCCATTTCTTTGAAGAAAATAACCATCTCCACGCCCTTGATCGAGCGGGCAATGGTGGTTATGTCTTCCAGGTCGACGTCTTTCAAGCCAACCTCTTTGAGGTCGCGCTGAAACATAGCCAGCAGAGCCAGGTTGCCGGCCGGGTTCATCTTGAGGCCGGTCAGCACTCTGCCCAGCAATTGGACCTTAGCCGCGGTGTTGTTATTGAGCAGCTTTTCGGCGATGGCGTTGGGGTTGGCTCCGGCCCTGGCCAGGCAGTAACAGGTGTAAAGTGCCCTGGCAGTGGTGTTGGAAAACTGAAAGGAACCGGTGTCGGAAAAGATGGCTGCGTACAGGAACTCGGCAATCTTCGGGGTCGGGGACAAGCCCAGCGGTTCCAGCAGCTCGTAAACCATCTCGCCCACGGCCGAAGCTTCGGGGTCGATCCAGTTCAGGTCGGCATAGGGCGAGTTGGAATAATGGTGGTCGATGTTTATTTTCGGCAGATGGTCAATTCCGGTCTGGCCGGAACGGGAAACATCCACGCATTCCAGGAGTATCACCAGGTCCACTCCCTCCGGCTCGATCTGGCCCCTCCTGATCCTGGCCGTTTCAGGAAATTCATTGAAGGGGAAGGGCAGCGGGTCGCGGTTGACCACCTGGACTTTTTTCCCCAGCAGGTCGAGCATCTCGGCCAGAGCCAGGCTGGTGTAGATGGAATCGCCGTCGGGTCGGAGGTGGGAAGTGATGGCCAGGTGACGGCTGGCCATAATCTTTTTAGCTATCTCGAGTTTTATCGTCTGGCTCATTTTCTTTCAGCGAGTCCAGCAAGCGGTCGATTCTTTCCTCGTAATCGGCCGAGAGGTCAAGGACAAAAATTAGCTCTGGATTATATCTTAAATTCAACCTGGTCGCAAGAAGTCGCCGGAAGTACGGGGCCCTTTTCTGAAGCCATTTAAGTATGGATTCTCTTTTCTCTTTTTGCAGGACGGAAACCGAGATCCGGGCCGTCTTCAGGTCGGGCGGCATTTCCACTCCGGTCACCGTCAGGAAGCCGGCCATTTCCGGGAGTTCGCTGATCAGCAGGCGGCCGATTTCCTGCAGGATGAGCTGACTGACTCTTTTAGGACGGTAAGAACCCTGGCCGGGCATAGCTGTTTCCTGTCAGTAATAATTTAACTGGTGGCCGGAAAGCAGGGCCCCGGAGGCGGTCCGGGCTTCTTCCAGTATCCGGCTCAGAATCTGCTGGACCACTGTCTGCTGGCTGTTAACCGTGGCCACGGCCAGCACCGTTCGCTGCCAGCTTTCCTGGAAGGCGATTTCTGATACCGAGACGTTGTAGCGATGCTTCAACCGGTCGGTAAAGCTGTTGATAAACCGGCGTTTTTCCTTCAGGGAATGGGAATATTCCAGAAAAAATTCCAGGGTCAGAACACCGACTATCATTGGCCGGCCCCTTACTCGGGCCTGATTTTTTCCCGGACGAAGGCTTCGATGACATCGCCCGGCTGGACCGGGTCGGCTTTCTCCAGCCCGATCCCGCATTCGTAGCCCTTGATGACTTCGGTCACGCTGTCCTTCAGGTGCTTGAGAGATGAAATCCTGGTCTGGTAAAGAACCTCGCTGCCGCGGATGATGCGGGCTTCGGCGTTGCGGACTATCTTGCCGTCAATGACCTGGCAGCCGAGGACCGTGCCCACCCTGGCAATCTGGAAAATCTTCTTGACCTGGGCCCGGCCGAGCACCGTCTCTTTGATCACCGGTTCCAGCATTCCGGCCACGGCCTTTTTCAGGTCGTCGGTCAACTGGTAGATTATCTTGTACAACCGGATTTCGACTTTTTCGTTCTGAGCCAGCTCCTGGATCTTCGACGGAACCTTGACGTTATAACCGATGATGATGGCCCCGGAGGCCGAAGCCAGCAAAACATCGGCCTCGGTCACGTTGCCGGTTGAGGCCTGGAGGATATTGATTTTGACCTTGTCAGTGCTTAGCGTCGGCAGCAAACCTTTAAGAACTTCGACCGAGCCGTGGACGTCGGCTTTGATGATAACCGGCAGCTCCTTGGTCTGGCCTTTTTCGATTTTCTTGAACAGGTCTTCCAGGGTCAGGGGGACCTCTTTGGCCTGAGGTGTCTTCTTTGTCCTGGCTTTCCGGAACTCGCAGATACGGCGGGCGATTTCCAGGTCGGGCACCACCTGGAAGAAATTGCCGGCCTCGGGCACGGCTTCAAAACCCAGAACCTCAACCGGCGTCGATGGGCCGGCGCTCTTGACCGGCTTGCCCCATTCATCGAACAGGGCTCTGGCCTTGCCGTAGGTCAGGCCGCAGATAAAGGCCTGGCCGGGGGTCAGGGTTCCAAGCTGGACGATGACCGTGCCCACCGGTCCTTTCTGGGGGTCAAGCCTGGATTCGAGGATAACACCCTGGGCCGGAACGTAAGGGTGGGACTTAAGTTCCAGGATATCCCCGAGCAGCAGAATCATTTCCAGCAGTTCGTCGATATTTTTTTTCTCTTTGGCCGAGATTTCCACGCAGATGGTCTTGCCGCCCCACTCTTCCACGATCAGACCTTCCTTGGCCAGTTGTTGCTTGACCCGTTCCGGATTGGCCTCGGGCTTGTCAATCTTATTGATGGCGACAATGATGGGCACGCTGGCGGCCTGAGCATGGCTGATGGCCTCTCTGGTCTGGGGCATAACCCCGTCGTCGGCGGCCACCACCAGTATGACTATGTCAGTTAACTGAGCCCCTCGCGCCCGGAGCTGGGTGAAGGCTTCGTGGCCCGGAGTATCAATAAAAGTTATATAACGATTTTTGTAGTGAACCCGATAAGCGCCGATGTGCTGGGTGATTCCGCCAGCTTCGCGCTCGGCGATGTTGGAAGACCTGATGGCGTCCAGCAGGGTGGTTTTCCCGTGGTCGACGTGACCCATTATGGTAACTATCGGCGGCCTGGTCACAAGGTCGTCTGTTAGGCTGAAGGCCAGTTTCCTGATGTCCTGTTCCAGCGAAACCATTTCCAGGTCGACTTTGATGATCCTGGAAATCGTCTGCAGCAAGGTCTCGTCTATCAGGTCGGAAGCGGCGGCGTCATAGCCGGCTGCCTGGAGATGATCGATTAAATCCTTTGGCTTGATCTTAAAACGCTCGGCCAGGTCCTTGACCGACATGCCTTCCTGAATCTGAATTTTCGGCCGGGGTCTGGGCGCCGCCGGTTTAGCGGCCGGCGCGGCTTTTTTTTCAGGGGGCTGTGTTCTGGCGGCCGGTTCCGCCCGATGTTCCTGGTCCGCTTTCGGCTGGACCTGGGATTTGGCCGCCGGTTGCGGTTTGCCGGCAGCCGGTGGCGTTCCCCGGGCTGAGCCGGGAACCGGTCTGGCCGGAGCTTTGCTTTCGTCCGAGGTCTTTTTTGTGGCCGGCGTCCTGGCTGCGGCCGCCGCCTTGTCATCGACCGCGGCTGCGGCCGGTTTTTTCCTGGCTTCCGCCTCTTTTCCGCTCTTGCTCTTGGCGGTGGTTTTGGTCTTGCTTTTGTCCATAGTTTATTCTTTAATCTTTCTTATACCTGGATTATTGATATTTTCCAGCCGACCAGCTTGCTGGCCAGCCTGACATTTATGCCTTTCTTGCCGATGGCCAGGGAGAACTGTTCCCGGTCAACGTGGGCTTCCATCTCCTTGGCCTGCTTGCTGGAAACGACGATTTTGTTGATTCTGGCCGGACTCAGGGCTGACTTGGCGTAAACCTGGGGGTCTGAGGCCCATTCTATTATATCGATTTTTTCGCCGCCCAGCTCCTTGGATATGGCCAGGATGCGATTGCCCTTGACTCCGATGCAGGCTCCGACGGGGTCGATATCTTTGTCCTGACTGGAGACAGCCACCTTGGCCCTTTCTCCCGGCTGACGGACGACATCCTTGACCTTGATGGTCCCGGCGGCAATCTCGGGTATTTCCAGCTCCAGCAGCTTCAGCAGGAAACGGGGTGAGGTCCTGGACAGCTGGACCTGGGGGCCCCGGACGTTTTTTTGAACCTGGACGATGACGGCTTTGACCAGGTCGCCCGGCCGGAAATTATCGCCCGGCAGCTGGTCCTTGGTGGGTAGAAACACTTCCGCCCGGTTGACTTCAAGGACGGTTCCATTGTTCTCAAACCGGCGGACGACACCGGTGACGATTTCTCCCATCCTGGGAGCAAATTGTTCATAAACCTTTTCCTGTTCGGCATCGCGAACTTTCTGAAAGATAACCTGCTTGGCTGCCTGGGCGGCTATCCGTCCCAGGGTTTCGGCCGGCAGCTCAATCTCTATTTCTTTTCCCGGGCTGGCTGTCGGGTCGTGAAGAACGGCTTCATCCCGGGAAATTTCTCTGGCCGGGTCGGAGACTTCGACCACCACTTTCTTGACGGCATAGACCCGCAGTTCGCTCTTTTCGGGCTTGAAGTCAACGACAATCTCTTCACCTTTGTTGAAGAACTTGGCGGCGGCGATGCGCAGCGATTCCTCGATGGCCTTGATGATGACCCGGGGCTGAACGCCGCGCTCCTTGCTGAGCTGGTTGATGGTATTCCAAACGTTGACTTTCATTACCAGGCTTATCCTTCACCCGCATAAAACGGAAATGAATTATATCTTAAAAGGAGAAAGGTTGCAATTAAACGCCCCCCGGGAAAGCATCCTGGCGGCCGCGGGATCGGGATTAGAGGAGGATTCTATGGCGGTGCGCCCGCTTCCATCCTCGCTCCATCCTTATGCCGGGAACTCCTTTGGTTGGTGACGACAGAAGACCGGGCGTGCCACTCTCCGGACAATGTGTCCTGGAATCCAACAAAACCCTTATATCTTTTCCCGCGGAATTTCTTGCAAAGAAAAAGAAAAAATCGGTCGAGCGTCTTTATCTTTATTTTGGTTCAGCCTGTAAAGGGAGGTTGTGGTGCCGGGCCACATTTTTCCGTTCATCGCTGAGTGTGTCTGGAATAGAGATGTTTCCGGCAGGAATCAGTCGGCCAGTTGACCATGCAAACTGTAAGGCCCGCAGCCGGTTATCCTGACCTTTACCATCCGGTTGCTGACCTCTTTATCAGAACTGAAGTTAACTACCTGGTAGCCTTCGTTCCGGCCGGCGTAGAGGGTGCCTTTCTTGCTGGCTCCCAGGCAGAGCACCCGGACCGTCTGGCCCACCAGACTTCGGTTCAGCTGCAGCTGGATTTCTTTCTGCCTGGTCTGCAGCCTGACCAGACGGTCGATCTTAACTTTTTCGGGCACATCGTCTTTAAGCCTGGCGGCCGCGGTTCTCGGACGGGGAGAATAGCGGAAAGAAAAAATGTTGGTAAACCTGATTCGTTCCAGCAGCTCCATGGTCTGTCCGAAATCTTCTTCGCTCTCGGTGGGAAAGCCGACGATGATGTCGGTGCTCAAGCTGATATCAGGCAGACGAGATTTCAGCCGGTCAATCTTTTCCAGGTATTCGGCCCGGGTGTACTTCCGGTTCATCATTTCCAGGATACGGTCGGAGCCTGATTGCAGGGGCAGATGAAGTTGACGGCAGACCTTGCGGGAAGAAGCCATGGCCTCGATGAGTTCCGGCCCGAAATCCCTCGGATGGGAGGTTATAAAACGAATCCATTCTATTCCGGCCACTTCGCTCGCCCGGGCCAGCAGCTCCGGCAGACCGGCTCCGCTTTCCGGGTCGCGGTAGGAGTTGACGTTCTGGCCGAGGAGCTGGACTTCAAGATAGCCGCGGTCGGCCAGCGACCGGATTTCTTCCAGGATGGAGCGCAGCGGCCTGTATTTTTCCCGGCCCCGGACATAAGGCACCACGCAGAAGGTGCAGAAATTGTTGCAGCCCTCCATGATGGTTACATAGGCCGAAACCCGGCTGTCCCGGGCCTCGGGAACGATCGACAGGTCGGTCCAATCTTTTTCCCAGGCGGTCAGCACCCACTTTTCTTCCCTGAGGTTTCTGAGCAGAAGCGGCAGGTCGGCATACTGATGCGGTCCGGCCACCAGGTCCAGATAGGGGAATTTTTCGAGCAATTTTTCCCGGTAGAGCTGGGCCACGCAGCCCAGGCAGGCAATAATCGAGCCGCGCCTCTCTTTCTGCTCCTTGACCCGGCCCAGGTATGAGAAGAGTTTTTCCACCGATTTCTCTCTAACTGCGCAGGTGTTGATGAGAATGAAGTCGCCGTCCTCCGGGCGCCCGGCCGGCCTGGCTCCGGCCTCCAGCAGCAGACTGGCCAGGTGTTCGGAATCGTTGACATTCATCTGGCAGCCGAAAGTGTGAATGTAAAAAGTTTTTCCGTCCAGCATCGGCTCACCGGTTTCAGGAATGGTTTGAGCATTTATTATAGCTGAAACTTAGTCGCTTGGTTATAGGTATCTCATCTTTAATCAATTGTCTGCTGGTTGAGAAAAGAGAATCGATTCAAAAATCAAAGTGGTGAAAACGACCGGAACGGTGCGGCCTAAAAGTCTGCGCCTGCCGGGACTGACTCCGGGAGCCCCGGCTCAGCTGCGACCGGCTTTCTGTTCCAGGAGTTCTCTGGCCATCTGGAGGCTGGCCTCGGTCAGGCGGGTGCCGGCGATCAGACGGGCAATTTCTTCCGGCCGGTCCCGGTCTTTGAGTTTTTTAACCATGGTGAAGGTGCGGTCTTTCTCAGTCTTTTTCTCGATCCGGAAATGGTGGCTGGCGGCCGAGGCGATCTGGGGCAGGTGAGTGATGCACAGCACCTGGTGCCGTCGGGACAGCTGCTGCAGCTTTCTGGCCACGAAATCGGCCGTCTGGCCGCCAATACCCGAATCTATCTCGTCAAAAATCAGCGTCCGGCCCTTTTCAACCTCTTTCCCCAGCGACTTGAAGGCCAGCATGAGGCGCGACAGCTCGCCGCCCGAAGCTATTCGACGCAGCGGCCGCAATTCTTCACCCGGGTTGGGGGAAAGGACAAATTCCAGTTCCTCGGCTCCCAGGTCGCGGATGGTTGAGGGTTCTTCAAGGGTCGGAACAAGCGGGCGGAATTCTACCCTGAACCGAGCTCTGGCCATGGCCAGCTGACCGAGCTCTTTCACGATGAGCTGTTCCAGCTCCCGGGCTTTTTCTCTTCGCAGACTGCTCATCTGATGGCAGAGTTTAAGATAGGCCTTAAAGGCATCGTCGATTTCCCGTTCCAGGTCGGACAGCTTTTCCTCACTCTTTTCCAGCTCTTCTTTTTCTTGCCTGATGTTCTCCAGGTGAGCGAGAATATCTTTCAGGCTGGAACCGTACTTTCTCTTGAGTTTCTCTATCCGGCTCAGCCGGTCCTCGATTTCTTCCAGCCTTTCGGGCGAGGGGGCATAGCGGTCGCGGAGGTCGATTAGATTGCCGGCCAGCTCTTTTAAGAAGATGTTGAAATCGGACAACTGCAGGCGGCTGTTCTCCAGCTCGGGGAAATAGCCCTGCAACTCCATCACCAGGTTTTCCACCCTCTTCACTCCGGCCACCAGAGATTCTTCGCTTTCATAGGCAATGTCAATGGCCTGGTTGACCAGGATGGCGATTTTTTCCGAGTTTTTCAGGATCGACCTTTCCTGCAGCAGTTCCTCGTCCTCGCCCGGTCGCAGTTCGGCCTGTTCGATTTCTTTGACCTGGAAATTTATGAAATCCAGCCGCTGGGCTCTTTCCTTCTGGCGAGCAGTCAGGACCTCTTTTTCTCTGATCAGCCCCCGGACCCGGGCTGCTGCCTGGCGGACCTGTTCTTTCAACTCGGCCGCCTCGGTGAAGTCGTCCAGGAATTTCAGGTGGTTGGAAGTATCCAGAAGGAAAATATGGTCGTTCTGTCCATAGATATCGATCAGCAGTTCGCCCAGTTCCTTCAATTTTTTTAGCGGGACCAGCAGCCCGTTGAGATAGGATTTGCTCAGGCCCTGGCTGGAGATTATTCTCTGCAGGAAAAGCTGGTTGCCGTTTTCAAGTTCCAGGCTTTCCGGCAGAGATTTTATATCCTGAATTTCAAACACCGCCTCGACCGAAGCTTCTTCCTTTCCGGTGCGGATAAGGTCGGCGGAGGCCTTTTCTCCCAGCAGCAGCTTCAGGGCGTCGATGATGATGGATTTTCCGGCGCCGGTTTCTCCGGTCAGGATGGTGAAACCGGACTCCAGTTCCAGCTCCAGGTCTTCTATGGTTGCCAGGTTTTTAATTCTTAAATAGCGAATCATCCTTCAGCCACAGCCGGGCCCGCTTTCAAGGCTTTCTTATTTAACTATTCTGAAAGGCGACAGGGCCCTCTCGGTGTTAATTCTCCCATAGCCGGCGAAATCGTCGCGGCCGGCGGTCTCGATGTCGTCCGGAGTGTATTTTATTAACTTCATGATGTCGCCCGGCCTCAACCAGGGTTTGCTGGCTTTGATCAGGGCGGCAAAGCCGGCCACATGGGGAGTGGCCATTGAAGTGCCGGTAGCAAAAGCATAGGGGAGATACCCCGGTTCGGTCAAGGCCACCGGAATGGTGCTCAGCACCCAGACCCCGGGAGCGGCCACGTCCACTTCCGGCCCGCTGTTGCTGAAATCGGCTATCTCATCGTTGTAATCGCTGGCCGCCACCGCCAGGCAGAACTGGTCGTAAGCCGCCGGGTAGAGGACTCCGGCCAGTCCGTCATTTCCACATGCAGCCACCAGCACGATTCCCTTGTTAAAAGCATATTCCAGGGCTGCTTCCAGGGACGAAGACGGTTCTTCTCCGCCGACACTCATGTTGATCACCCCGACCCTGGCCTGGGCGGAGGTGTAATCAGCAGCCCAGATAAGAGCTTCAATCAGGTCGGAATAATCGCCCTCACCTTCGGCCGTGATGATCTTACCTGGCAGAAGGCGGCAGTTCCAGGCCACACCGGCAATACCCTCGGTGTTGTTGGTGGCGGCGGCGATGATGCCGGCGACGTGGGTTCCGTGCCAGTGGTCGTCCATGGCATCGTCGTCGTCATTGACAAAGTCCTTGCCGGTTGAAATAACCTGGCCGGCCAGGTCTGGATGGGTGTAATCGATTCCAGAATCAAGGACGGCGATAAGCAGGTTGGGGTCGCCCTTAGCAAAGTCCCAGGCTCCGGTAGCCTTGATGTCAGCCCGGTTCTTCCCGGTGGGACTCCCTGGAATCTGCAGTGTGCCGCCCGGATTATAAAGAGCATATTGATAGCGAAATAATTGGTCGTTGGGCTGAACGGCCAGGCGCAGCTTGTAATCAGGTTCGGCGTAAAGCACGTCCGGATTGACCTTCAGGGCAGCCAGAGTTTCTTCTACCGTGGTGCCTTCACCCACCGTCATTACATAGACATTTATTTTTGGTATAAGCTTAAAGTGAAGCGGCTGGTAGGCGCGGAGAATGTTCTCGGTAGATTGAGCCGAAAGCTCTGGTTTGAACCTGACCAGGATTTTCTCCGCTGAGTACTTCGGCCCTCCTGGCAGTCTCTCCGGCTGACTGATGGCCTTGATTTTAACCGGGGGCGCCGGATTAAGCCTTGACTTCAGCGCTTCTTCCAGCCGGCCGGAAGTCTTCTGGCCAGAAGCTGCCAGCCTGTCTTTAATCTTGTTCTGGGCCCCGGTTTGGGCGGTCATGATGACCAGCACCAGAACCAGTAACAGCGATACGATTACCGGCAAATACCGGTATTTTTTCTTAAAGTTGGTTTTAGCCATCTCTATCCTCCCTTCCAGACCTTAGAAACCGTAGTAAATGCTCAAAAGGCCGCTGATTGTGGTTCTGGAACCAGGAAAGATCCTGATTTTTGGAACCAGGGTAATCTTATCCACCAGGAAGAAGCTCCAGCCGGCCGTGATGGAAACGTAGCTGGCGCCCTTGAGTTCGACCTTCTGTTCCCCTTCCAGGTCTTCTATTTTTTCTTTCATCTTAAACTGGCCCCAGAAATATGAACCGGCCGCTTCCAGGAAGGGCTGGCTGCCTTCCAGAGCATCGTAGGTCACTCTCAGTCCACCGCTGGCCTGGGACCAGGAAGGGGTGGCAGTGGCGGTTGCGGGGACAACCAGTCCCGAGAGCGCAAAATCCTTCTTGAAGCCCAGGCAGGAGGTAAATTCAGCCATGAGTCCGAAATTGAAGTCCGAGGCCGGGAGCAGTCTGGCCTCAGCCCGGGCTCCAAACAGCAACCCGGTGATGCTCCCGCCCTGGTATTCGAGGGTCAGCGGCAACTGGTCGAAGACCACCCCGTTAGGCCTGGGCAGACCCAGGCCGCCAAAAAAACTCAGGTTGAAGAGGTGGCCCAGGTTGCGGGCTCTGAGCTCGAACATCAGGTTGGTCGATTTCAGGGTAGTTGTCTGGTCGGACCATTTTATTCCCCGGGCATATAATTCGCCCGTCAGTCCGAATTCCCAGACGGGCTTTTCCTGTTCCTGGGCCTGTAGCGCCAGCCCGACCGTCGGAAGCAGCATCAGGGTCAGGACGACGGCCAGAACCCCGGTCAGCCTTTTTGCCTTTCTGGCTCTTTCTTTCATCGCATCCTCCTTCATTTTGTTGGCTTAGTCGGCTGTATGGTCTTAACCTTTTCCGTCTTTTTCAACAACTCGATAGATTCTATCCTTTTCTGGGCCTGCTTGACAAACTTGCTCTGGGGATAATCCGAAATCAGTTTGGTGAAATAAGGCCGGCTCTCGTCATATTTTTTTATCTTGAAGTAAGAATCAGCTATATAAAAATAAACGGCATCCAGGCGGGGGAAATCGGGATAGGTGGTGATGATGGGCTGGAGCCGATTGAGAGCGGCCCGGTAGGACCTGGCCTTGTAATAATATTCGCCTATCTGAAGTTCGTGGGCGGCCAGGCGATTTTCGCAGTCTTTGATTTTTTCGGCCGCCTGGGCGGCATATTCACTACTGGGGTAATTGGCCACCACTTTTTTGAATTCTTTCAGGGCCTGGTTAGTCTTGGTCTGGTCCCGGCCAGGCTTCAGGATGTTCTTGTAATAGGTCATGGCGATCTGGAACTGACAGTAGGGGACGGAGGGGCTGGTTGGATAGAGGCTCATGAATTCACGGTACTCGGCTGCGGCCAGAATCAGGTTGGCCTCGTCGCCTTTGCTGAAATAGGTGTCGGCGATCAGCAGCTTGGCCCTCTGGGCATAGAAGCTGCGGGGAAAAGAATCCATCAACTGCCTCAGGAACAGCAGGCCCTTTTCGAAATCCTTTTTGATGTAGGTTTCGCCCAGCTTGTAGAGCGATTCGTCCGAGGCCAGGGTTTCCTGTGGCAGCGATTCCAGGGTCAAGGGCTTTTTTCGGCAGGCGTTGGAACCAAAAAAGGTCATGACCAGCGACAGTAGCAGGATCAGTAAAAGTTTTTTATTCATCTTGACTACCTCTGTTTAACCTCTATTCCGTTTATTTTTTCCGTTGGTGCTTCCGGTTGAATTCCGCGGCTACGGCCTTCATTTTCCTGATTACTGCCACCGGGTCCTCGGCCCCGTAAACCGAGGAGCCGCAGATGGCGATATTCATCCCCAGGTCAAACAGCGAGGCCAGGTTGTCCAGCTTAACCCCGCCGTCGACGGCAATCAGGGCCCGAAGCCCACGGTCTGAGATCAACCGGCTCAGACGCTTAATCTTGTTCCCGGTGGCCGGAATGAATTTCTGCCCTCCCCAGCCGGGATTGACGGTCATGATGACCACAAAGTCCAGCTCTTCCAGCACCTCGGTCAACAGTTCCAGCGGCGTGGCCGGATTCAGGGCCAGTCCGGCCTTGCGCCCGGCTTCCTTGATGGTGGCCAGGTCCTTGTGAACATGGCGGGAAGCTTCCAGGTGGAAGGACAGCCAGTCGGCGCCGGCTTCGAGAAACAACGGGATCATCCTGGCCGGATTCTCCACCATCAGATGGACGTTCAGGGGCAGCCTGGTTTTCTCACGCAGGGCGGCTACCAGTTGATGGCCGAAGGTAATGGGCGGCACGAAATGGCCGTCCATAACATCCAGGTGCACCATATCGGCCTGACCCTGTTCGGCCAGGGCCACGGCTTCAGCCAGACGGGAAAAATCGGCCGAGAGAATGGAAGGAGCTATGTAATACATTTAGCGGCTGACCTCCAGGCTGATGGGATTCCGTTTCTGGATGGGATAACCGCCGGGCGGATTCTGCCTGATGATGACCCCTTTTTCCAGACCCGGGTAGTAAACGTGCCTGATGTCTTCGACCTTGAAGCCAGCCCGCTGCAACCAGGCGGTTACCCGGTCAACCTTGCGGCCGATGAGGTCGGGCATCAGATAACTGGTCTCCGGCTCTCCCTGACTGACTAAGAAGCCAACCGGATGGTTTCTCTCGACTGTGGTCTCGGCCGGCGGGTCCTGGGCGATTATCCTTCCGGCCGGATAGCGCCGGCTGTGAATCTGAGACAGCGGACCGCGGGAAAGGCCTCTCTGTCTCATGTCCAGAGTCGATTGCTCGAGGCTTTTTCCGGCGTACAGGGGAACGGTGACTGATTCGCTGCCAGAGCTGACCACCGCCTTTATCTGCCGGTTGACCTTGAGGCGCGAGCCCGGGGCCGGGTCCTGGCTGATGATACGCCCTCGACCGACCTCTTCGGAAAACTGGTAACCGGAGACGGCCAGGCCGAGGTCTCTTTTCTGAAGCTCCTGCCGGGCCTGGTCCACTGTCTTTCCGGAAATATCGGGGACGTAAACCATCTCGTCGCTCAGGATGATTTGAGAAGATATGACCGCGCCGCCGAAAAAGAAAATCAGCATCAACAGGAGAATGTTGATCACATCCAGATACCAGTAGCTTTTATTGCCGGCCATAGGTTTTGAAAGTTAAGCTATATCCGTCCAAAAATTACAGCTTTATTAATATCACATATCATTATACGAGTAAATAAGGATTGCGTTGCATCGGGCGACGCTGAACCGGTTCTTTACCGCCGGCCACCGGCGCAGTTTCGGTTGTGAGAAAGGGCGGATAGGTTTATAATTGTTAGACCCGGGACCGGCCGTCAGGTCGCCCCGGGCAGTCTTAATATATGAATAATTGTTCATATATAAGGAGAGTGTGATGAAACCCTT
Source organism: Candidatus Saccharicenans sp. (assembly GCA_030017715.1). GTDB lineage: Bacteria > Acidobacteriota > Aminicenantia > Aminicenantales > Saccharicenantaceae > Saccharicenans. Next base: position 872,275 of record JASEIU010000001.1, read on the forward strand.
CTCGGACTTTAGAAGCGACACCGTCACCAGGCCGACCGAAGAAATGAGACGGGCCATGATGGAAGCCGAGGTCGGCGACGACGTCCTGGGCGACGACCCCACCGTCCAGAAGCTGGAGAGTCTGGCCGCGGCCATCATGGGCAAGGAAGCCGGGCTGTTTGTGCCTTCGGGAACGATGGGCAACTCCATTGCCGTCAAGATGTGGACCCGGGAGCTGGAAGAGGTCATCGTAGAGGAAAAATCCCACATCTACAACATGGAATCAACCCATATGACCTTGATTTCCAGGGTTACTCCTCGCCCTCTGCCTTCCCGACGCGGCCTCATGGACCCGGAGCTGGTCAGAAAGCACGTCAGGCTGCCCTCGGTTCATACCCCGCGCACCTCCCTGATCTGCCTGGAGAATACCCACAACAACTGGGGCGGGGCGGTGCTGCCGCTGGAGAATTTTGCGGCCATAAGGAAAATAGCTGATGACTTCGGGCTCAGGGTTCATCTTGACGGAGCCCGGATTTTCAATGCCAGCCTGGCCTCCGGGGTGCCGGTAAAAGAATATGCCCGGCACTGCGACTCGGTAATGTTCTGCCTGAGCAAGGGCTTATCCTCCCCGGTCGGTTCGATGCTGGTCTCCGACCGTCAGACGATAGATTACGCCCGGAGGCTGCGCAAAGCACTGGGCGGGGGGCTGAGACAGGTGGGAGTTCTGGCTGCCTGCGGGATTATTTCTTTGACCGCCATGGTTGACCGCCTGAGAGACGACCACGCCCGGGCGAAGCGTCTGGCTCAGGCCATTTATGACCTGCCCGGAATTACTCTCAATCCCGACGAGGTGGAGACCAACATCATAATTTTCTATTTCAACCACCCCCGTCTGACTATTCCCGAGCTGGTCAATCGGCTGAAAGAAAAGGGTATCCTGTGCCTGGCCGTTTTCGGCGGAGTCAGACTGGTCACTCACAAGGATGTCGACGACGAGGATGTGGAGCGGGCGATTAAAGCCTTCAGAGAAATTCTGGCCGCCTGACCGTCGGTCTATCAGGTCGGAGGGCGTCCGGGAAGGCTGGAATCGCTGGCGGCCAGCAGCAACCTGCCGGAGGTGATATGACCTGGTTGCCGGACGAGTGAAGATTGAAGAAAATGAGGTGGAAAGAATTTATAAAAATTCAGGTGGAAAATTAATAAAGAAGGTTGACTTGCCCCGGAATATCCTCCAGTGGTTCAGCGGATAATGGACATGAATAATAGACAGACTATCTGAAAAAGCCCTTTAAGAAAGACAGGTTCAGTTGAGCGTTCAGGTGCAGAACGTAAAAATAAAACTGAAGGTAATATTATCGAAAGGAAGGCATAAACCATGGAGCAAACAAAACTGGTGATAATCGGCGGGGGGCCGGGGGGCTATCTGGCCGCCCTCCGGGCCGCTCAGCTTGGCCTCAGGGTCACCCTGGTCGAGGAGGACAGGGTCGGCGGAATCTGCATCAATGTCGGCTGCATTCCGACCAAGTACCTGACTCACCAGAGCGGCGTCTATCATCAATTAAAAAATAATAAGAACCTGGAAGGGCCCCTGTCCGAGGTCAGAATAAACTGGTCCAGAGTCCAGCAGGGAAGACAGGCGGTCGTCGACCGGCTGGTTAAGGGACTGGAGTTCCTTCTCAGCCGGAATAAGGTTCAGGTCATAAAAGGACGGGCCAGGTTAACCGGTCCGGGGCGGATAAGTGTCAAAACGGAAACCGGAGAGATGAGCCTGGAGGCGGATCAAGTTATCCTGGCTGCCGGCAGCCGGCCGGCCGATTTCCCCTTCCTGCGTTTCGACGGAAAGCGGATTATTTCCAGCACTGAAGCCCTGTCGCTACCCGAACCCCCGAAGAGCCTGCTGGTGGTCGGAGCCGGAGCCATCGGGCTGGAGCTGGGCTCGGTTTACCAGAGAATCGGAACCGAAGTCACCGTCCTGGAAATAATGCCGGCCATCCTTCCCGGCACTGACCTGACCACGGCTCAAAGATTGGAGAGAATACTTAAGAAGCAGGGATTGAAAATCCATACTCAGATGAAAATCGAATCGGCCGAAGTCGGTGATGGCCTGGTGAAACTCAGGGGACAATCTCTGGTCGACAACAAACCATTCGAATTTTCGGCCGAGAAAGTGCTGATTGCCGCCGGCCGCCGACCGAATGTTGAAGATCTCATCTGGGATAATAGTCTCCTGCGGTTGGGGAAAGGAAATTTTGTTGAAGTGGACAGCCGCTGCCGGACTTCCATTCCCGGCGTTTATGCCATTGGAGATCTCATCGGCGGAAAACTCCTGGCCCACAAAGCCTATCATGACGGGATGGTGGCGGCCGAAAATGCGGCCGGGCATGAATCTCATTTAAATTATAACGCGGTTCCGGCGGCCATCTTCACCGAGCCGGAGCTGGCCACGGTCGGGCTGTCGCAGGAAGAAGCTCAGGCTCGCGGTTTGGAAACCAAGGTGGGGGAATTTCCGCTCCAGGCCAACGGGCGGGCCCTGACCCTGGATAACTATGACGGCCTGGTCCGGGTAATCGCCGATAAGAAAACCGACGAGGTGCTGGGCGCCCATCTTCTGGCCCCTCATGCCAGTGAGATGATTCCGGTGCTGACGATGGCGGTGGCCCGGCCTATGAAGCTTAAGGACCTGGATTCCATCATCTACATTCATCCGACTGTTTCCGAAGCCATTCCGGAAGCGGCGCTCAAGGCCGACGGCCTGGCTCTTCATATTCTGAATCAGTAAAAAATTTATTGAGTCTGAAGGCCGGCTGGGGAAAAAGAGCTCCGGCCGGGGCTTAAAATTATTTAAGGAGTAAATTCATTTCTGGCTGTCCGCCCGGCCCCGGTTTCCGGGAGCTTGAGCGCGGCTTGTCCTCTCGGCCGTTTTGCCAGAAAAGGGCCTCGATATCTCACCCTCAGACAGGACGCCTTTAAAAAGAAAAGGACGGAAGCTTCTCTTTTTCCACGATTGGAGGCAATGACTGCAGTCTGCCGGAGCGTCGTCAGTCTGCCGGCCCTGGCAATGAAGGGGGTGTCGCGGTGTGTCTCCTGACGCCCGGAGCTGTAATGGTTTCCCGGGTGGCGCATTGCTGAGCTGGGTCAGCCAGGACGGCAGAGTGCGCTGTGCGATAGGGACCTTCTGACGACAAGCTTCCTTAACGCCCGCCCCACTGTCGGCTGACCACCCCGCCGCCTCCAGATACTTCCCTTACCTGGATACCATGTCTGTGCCTGAAAGAATTTTCTGTTTGACTAAAAGCGCCGATTATTTTATCATCACCTCTCATTAAATCATTTTTGGAGGAAATAATGGAGAAAAAGGTAACCGTGGAAGAACTTTTGGCCAAAGCCGAACAGCCGACCAAAGATGCCCTGAGACTTCATCCTTTCTATAAGGGAAAAGTCGGCATCACACTGAAATGCCGGGTGCGCGATTTCAATGATTTTGCCATCTGGTACACTCCGGGTGTGGCGGCCCCTTGCAAAGAAATTCAGAAAGATCCGGAGAAAGCTTATGAAATGACTAACAAGGGAAACTTTGTGGCCGTTATTACCGACGGAACCAGAGTGCTGGGACTGGGAGACATCGGAGCTATGGCTGGATTGCCGGTTATGGAAGGCAAAGCTCTGCTTTACAAGTATCTTGGCGGTATCGATGCCTTTCCTATTTGCATCAATGAAAAAGATCCGGATAAGTTCATCTATATTGTCAAAACCCTACAACCAACGTTTGGCGGTGTTAACCTGGAAGACATTTCTCACCCGAAGTGCTTTCATATTCTGGACACCCTGAGAGCCGAGTGCGAAATTCCAATCTGGCATGACGACCAGCAGGGAACGGCCTGCGTAACCGTGGCCGGGCTGATCAATGCTCTTAAAATCGTCAATAAAAAAATTGATGAAGTCAAAGTGACCGTTATAGGTTCCGGCGCTTCCGGTATTGCCATTGCCAGATTGATGATGGCTGCCGGTGTCAATCCGGAAAATATGCTTTCGGTTGACTCAAAAGGAATTCTGTCCAGGGATCGTGAAGACCGGGATGTGCTTCAGGCTAAATTCAAAGAGAAATGGGATATGTGCCTGAAAACCAATCCGAAATGTGTCAAGGGTGGCATTCCTGATGCTATCAGGGGAGCCGATGTCCTGGTCAGCGTTTCCACCCCTGGACCCGGAGTCATAAAACCCGAGTGGATCAAGACCATGGCCAGAGATGCCATCGTTTTTGCCGAGGCCAATCCCATTCCAGAAATCTGGCCCTGGGAAGCCAAGGAAGCCGGCGCCAGGATCGTGGCCACCGGTCGTTCCGATTTCCCCAACCAGATCAACAATTCGCTGGGCTTTCCGGGAATTTTCCGCGGCACGCTCGATGTCAGGGCCAAGACCATCACCGACGAAATGTGTATAGCCGCAGCCTATGAGCTGGCCAAAGTAGCCGAAGACAATGGAATTCATGAAGAGTACATCATTCCCAACATGGACCAGTGGGAAGTTTTCCCGAGAGAAGCGGTGGCCGTCGGCCGCAAGGCAATCGAACAGGGTGTGGCCAGGAAGGACATCCCGGCTGATGAACTTTATAAGATGGCCGAGCAGACCATCCGCAAAGCCCGCGAGGAAATCCAGTACCTGATGAAAGAGGGTTTCATAGTTGACCCGGATAAATAATTAAAGCCCTCTAAGAAGCTCTCAAAAGGCCCGGGCTGAGATTCAGTCCGGGCCTTTTTATTTGTTCGGCTGCGGATCCCTGATTCAGGTCCCGAACCGGCCTCCGGGGGCGAAATTGTCGGAGGGCTCAAACGGTTAACCGGCAGTAAAAAATTAGAGGGATTTTTGCCATTTTTGGATTTGACAAAGCCCCGGCTTTGTGATAATGATTTAATCAATCTTCACCGGCAGGGTGAAGGGATTAAGAAGGTTTACCATGAGTGGAGAGGGAGAGAATTTCCTGTCGGATTTTTTAAGCCCCCCATAGTTTTTCCGCACTAATAAATTTAATCCCTGTATGTTCTTGTTTGGAAAGGAGACAGGAACAGGGGAAGTCCTCGGACCTGACAACAAAATGGGATAAGGTCATTTAATATATCTAAAATCATCAGAAAGGAGGAAAAAGAATGAAAAATCTGATGAAACTCTCAATTCTCGGCCTTTTAGTTGTTTTCCTGTTTTCCAGCTGCGCCAAGCAGCCCACCCAGCAGATTGATGAAGCCAAGGCGGCCATAGACGCGGTGGTTCAGGCCGGTGGCAACATCTATGCTAAGGAAGAGCTGAAAAAACTCAATGATGACCTGCAGGCGGCCATGGACGAGGTCAACACCCAGAGCAAGAAACTGTTCAAGAAGTATGGAAAAGCCAAAGAGATGCTGGCCAAGGTCAAGACTGATGCTGAAGCTGTGAATGCTCTGATCCCCGCCAGAAAAGAAGAAGCCAAGAACGCCGCTCTGACTGCTCAGACTGAAGCCAGGGCTGCTCTTGATGAAGCCAAAGCCCTTCTGGAAAAAGCCCCCAAGGGGAAAGGCACCAAGGCTGACATCGAAGCCATGAAAGCCGACCTGGCCGGTCTGGAAACAATGTTGACCGAAGTTCAGGCTGCCATTGACAGCGAAGATTACTTCGGAGCCAGAGACAAGGCCCTGTCCATCAAGGATAAGGCTGCGGCCATCAGCGAGCAGATCAACGCTGCTATTGCCAAGGTCAAGAGATAAGCGTGAATTAAACCGGAACATTCCAAGCGGAGTCGAGTTGATTAGTGAGGACAAAAGGTGCAGGTGCAGCGCTGGTAGCGGTATGGGCGCTTAGCTTAATTTTCCTATCATCGACTTGTAAGACGGCACCGGCTCCTCCAGAGGTGGAGCAGGCTCTTCTTCAGGAGCAAGACCTCTGGAGGGCCGGTGCTTCTGTTTTTGCGGCTGAAGAGTACGAAAAATACCGCCAGTCCCGGAGCCAGGCCTTGAAGCTTTTCGAGCAGGAAGAGCTGAAGGTCGGTTTGTTCCGCAATTATGAAAAAGTCAGGCTGGAATTTATCCGGGTTCTGGCTGAGGGCGAAAGAATCCGGCAGTTGATAGAGGACCGAAAAGCATCCCTGACCGGAGAAATTAAGGCCCGCAGGAATGACCTTTATTCCCGCTATGAAATCCTCAATACTCTGAGTCTGGAATTGAGCCAGAGAACTCTGTCCAGGAAGCAACTGGCCCAGGCGGATGTTCTATTCAAAGAAATAGACCGCTTCCTGGAGAGAGCCGATTATGAACAGGCCCGTTCCCGGCTTAACTCCGCAGAAAGCCTGATCAACCAGGCAGAAAGCATCCTTCGCCAGCAACTGGAACGCTATATGAGCCAGGAGGAGATAGCCCGCTGGCGTCGGATGGCAGAAAGAGCGGTGGAGAAATCAAAGAGCGGCGACCAGCCGGTCATTCTGGTGTCCAAGCTGGAAAGAAAACTGACTGTTTACAAAGGCGGGACGGTGCTGAGAACATATGAAGTCGGACTGGGCTTTAACGGCCTCAGCGACAAGCTCCATGCCGGCGATAACGCCACGCCGGAAGGGGAGTACAGGGTCATTAAGAAGGTTTCACCCAGCAAGTTCGGCAAAGCCCTGCTGATAAATTATCCCAACGAAGAAGATCTCAGAAAATTCAATGAGGCCAGGAAAAAAGGCTATCTGACCCCGGCCAGCCGGATCGGCGGATTGATCGAAATCCACGGCGGGGGTAAGGACGGCCTGACCCAGGGCTGCGTGGCTCTGGACGATACCGAGATGGAAGAGCTGTTCAGGATGATAGCGGTGGGAACGCCGGTCACTATTGTGGGCACGACTGACCCAAATAACAAAATTATTGCTATACTAAGAAGAGAAAAGAAATGAAATTCTGGAAACTGTTGCTGTGGCTGACGGCTCTGGTTTACCTGTCCACTCTGGCTATTGTGGCTCTGTCCTGGGTCAACCACCTGAAACTGAGCGCTGAGTGGAAAACTATCTGGAGCTTTGAGCTCGACCCGAAAGCCAGGGTGAAACCGGAAGCTCAGAATGCTGCTCTTAAGAAAAAGATTAGAGACCTGCACCCCAGGGGTGTTTACATAATAATAGATTCGGCCGAAAACCGGCTTTACCTGAAAAAGGACAGTCAGACCATTAAAGAGGCCGTGGTCTCGACCGGAAGCGGAGTCATCCTGGTTGAACCCGGCGGCAAGAGAAGCTGGCAGTTTGACACCCCGAAGGGGGAATTCTTTGTTAAATCAAAGATTCAGAATCCTTACTGGGTAAAACCTGATTGGGCTTTTATTGAAGAAAATGAACCCATCCCCAAGAAGATGGAAGACCGGGTGGAAGCCGGGGTGCTGGGCGACTATGCCCTGGGCTTCGGCCAGGGATATTTCATCCACGGAACGCTTTACACCAGGCTTCTCGGTCGCAATGTCACTCATGGTTGCGTCCGGGTGGCCGATAAGGACCTGGAGGAAGTTTTTAAGGCTTCCAGAATCGGAACGAGGATCTATATCTACTAAAAAGATATGAAGATTGAGCCGGAAAGAAAAGACGAAAATAGCCAGCGCGGACGAGGACTGAGGGGGGGCGTGAGTATCGAGGCCCTGACCAAAACTATGAGCACCAGAAGAAACGAAAAGGAAATGCGGCCGGGCGGTAGAGGGCGCCGGTTACAGGCAATTTTCTCTGTCTTCCTGGCGGTAATATTTTCCTTTTCCAGCATTAATATAAATTCGCTGCTGGCTCAGAATAGAAGTGCCAGGCAGGAGATTCTACCGGCCACCGGTAAAAACGGAAAAAAGGCAGGGACGGCAGGCGCAGCCGCGGCCCAAAAAACCGGGCCGGCTGCCGTTAGGGCATCCAGCCAGGCGACTCCCTCGCGGGCCGAGCATCAGGCATCCGCTGCTTCCATCAGGGGAATTCCCGAAGCCACGCTTAAAATCCTGAAAGAAAATAAATTCCTGGAAGAGGAGTTTAAGCTGGCCAGAAGTCCGCGGTATTATTTTGTTCTGAACCTTAAGGAAAAAACCCTGGAACTGAGGGCCAGGGGAATGGTGTTAAAGTCCTGGAAAGCCAGCGAATTGAGGTACTCGGGAAAGCCGGTTCCGCTACAGGTGACCACCCTGACTCATAAAACCGCCCTTAATCCGCCTGAGCGAAAAGTCTTGAATCCGGCTGAGCAACAGGCCGAAGAAGCCAGGAAGGCTGAAGAGCAGGCCAGACGGGCTATAGCAAAGAAGGAAAAAGAAAACAGCCAGAAACCGGAACAACCCCAGGTCGCGCCGGTTGATACTTTTGAGGTCGAAGCCCTGGAGATAACCGACATGCCCGGCTCCTACGAGCTGAATTTCGACGACGGCTTGAGGATTTTTATCCGCTCAAAATCAGGCTTCAAAGAAAAATTCCGCCAGGCCAGGGAAACCCTGCTCTGGAATACCTGGTATCCGGTAAAGCATTTCCTCAACCGGAAGAGTGAGCTTCGCCCGCAGCTCATCCTTTATTTTGACAATCTGCGCGACGCCCAGGGAATCTACTGGTCCTTCATCGACGGCCTTGAGGGAATCATCTGGTTTCCCTGAGTGAGACTTTTAATTAAGAAGTTGCCTCCGCCCAGGCCGGGCAAATTTCCAGGAAAGGCTCTTTAAAAATCCCGGTTTTTTTTGGTGGCCGCCGCATTGGGCGGCTCCTGATGTTTCGGCGGGAAGTGGGTTATTTCTCCCTCCCGAAGGAAAAAAATCCCACCGGGTCAGAATTGAATTTATCCCCGGTCCGGGGACCGCTTGAAGCTTGCCCAGGAGGGAAAAGGCGCTAATCGGCAACCTGTATTGAGCCGGGCTTGATATTAGGAAGATATTAAGAAAAGAGATAATTTTAAGCATTTATTTTGCCAGGCAGTCGGATTATCCAGAGGTCAGTCAGCGCCCGAGACCCTGATTCTTGATGCCGGGGTAATGTTCCGGAAAAGAGCCATTTTTTATCCCATCTGGCGCTTATTAATTCAAACGCCAGCAAAAATTTTGTAACTAATTGATAAATAATAAAATAAAAATTAATAAAAGCTTGACAAATAAATACTCAAATTTTATATTAATATAAAGCTAAAATAGAAAACAGGAGGACAGATATGGCAAAGATTATTGGAATCGACCTCGGAACCACCAATTCAGTGGTCGCGGTCATGGAAGGCGACAAGGTTACGGTCATTGCTAATGAAGAAGGCGGCCGAACCACCCCTTCCGTGGTCGGTTTTACCAACAAGGGCGAAATTCTGGTCGGCCAGGTAGCCAAGCGCCAGCGGATCACCAATCCCGAGAACACCATCTACTCCATCAAGCGGTTTATGGGCAGACGCTACAACGAGGTCCTCAACGAAATCAAGCAGGTTCCTTTCAAGGTGGTTGAGGCCTCAAACGGCGATGTCCGGGTTCTGGCCCAGGGCAAAGAATATTCGCCCCCGCAGATTTCGGCCTTCATCCTGCAGAAGCTGAAAAAAGCGGCTGAAGATTACCTGGGTGAAAAAGTTGAAAAAGCGGTCATCACCGTTCCGGCTTACTTCAACGACTCCCAGAGAAAAGCCACCAAGGACGCCGGAACCATTGCCGGGCTGGAAGTGGTGCGGATTATAAACGAGCCGACGGCCGCGGCCCTGGCCTACGGCCTGGAAAAGAAAAAGAACGAAGTCATCGCCGTCTATGACTTCGGCGGCGGCACCTTCGATATCTCCATCCTGGAAGTGGGCGAGGGAGTGGTCGAAGTTAAATCGACCAACGGCGATACCCACCTCGGCGGCGACGACATCGACCAGCGCGTTCAGGACTGGATCGTCAGCGAATTCAAGAAAGAAACCGGAATCGACCTGACCAGGGACAAAATGGCTTTGCAGCGCCTGAAAGAAGCGGCCGAAAAAGCCAAGATCGAGCTCTCGACCACGCTGGAAACAGAAATCAACCTGCCGTTCATCACCGCCGACGCCAGCGGGCCCAAACACCTGCTGATGAAGCTCACCAGGGCCAAGCTGGAGCAATTGGCAGAAGACCTGATTCAGCGCTCAATTCCGCCGGTGAAGCAGGCTCTGGAAGACGCCGGCCTCAAGCCCGAAGACATCAACGAAGTGATACTGGTCGGCGGTCAGACCAGAATGCCGAGAATTCAGCAGGTGGTCCGCGACTTCTTCGGCAAGGAGCCTCACAAGGGCGTCAACCCCGATGAAGTGGTGGCCGTGGGCGCGGCCATTCAGGGTGCCGTCCTCGGCGGAGAAGTCAAAGACGTGCTGCTGCTCGACGTCACCCCGCTCACCCTGGGCATCGAAACCCTGGGTGGCGTGTTCACCAAGATGATCCCGCGCAACACCACCATCCCCACCCGGAAGAGTGAAATTTTCACCACCGCTGCCGACAACCAGAACAGCGTCGAAATCCACATCCTGCAGGGTGAACGCGAGATGGCCGCTTACAACCGCAGCCTCGGGCGCTTTCACCTGGACGGGATTCCGCCCGCTCCGCGGGGCATACCCAAGATTGAGGTGACTTTCGACATCGACGCCAACGGCATCCTGCATGTTTCGGCCAAGGACCTGGCCACCGGCCGGCAGCAGGCCATCACCATTACCGGCCACAGCGGACTTGATGAAAAGGAAATAGAGCGGATGGTCAAGGAAGCCGAAGCTCATGCGGCCGAGGACAAACGTCGTCGGGAAGTAATCGACGCCAGAAACCAGGCCGACCAGTTAATCTATGGCGTCGAAAAGCTCATCCGCGATAACCGCGATAAGATTCCGGCCGAAGAAGTGAGCAAGGCCGAGCAGGAAATCGCCAACACCAGAAAAGCCATGGAATCGGACAACCTGGAAGCCATCCGGTCGGCCATGGATTCTCTGGCCAGGACCTCGCATCGCATCAGCGAGGTTCTCTATCGCCAGGCGGGACCCCAGCAGCAGGCCCAGGGGCAGGAGCAACCCGGCGGCCAATACCAGAGCTATGCCCAGGGCGGACCGACCGGAGGTGGAGGAAAGGACGACGGCCGGGGCGAAGAGGAAGTTATCGACGCCGAAGTGGTTGACGACGACAAAAAACATTGAAAAAATAGGACCGGTGGCGAGAAACCGGAAATCGACGGCTCGAGGCAAAGTCAAGCTGAGATTCGAGCCTGGAGAGACCGAGACGGCGGCTGGCGCGGGTTGTTCTGCCGGCAGGGGATCGGGACCGGCGGAACAACCCGGGTTTCAGGCTGAATCAGCCGCATCAGTCAGGGATTGAAGGCGAGGTAGGCCATGGCCAGGGATTATTACGAGGTGCTCGGGGTTCCGCGGACGGCCAGTTTAGCGGACATCAAAAAAGCCTATCGCAAGCTGGCCCGGAAGTACCACCCTGACCTGAACCCTGGCGACAAGGCGGCCGAAGCCAGGTTCAAAGAAATCCAGGAAGCCTACTCGGTGCTGAGCGACCCCAAGAAGCGGGCCCAGTACGACCAGTTCGGATTTGTCGGCGATTTCGGTCGCGGCCCCGGGGCCGGGCCGGGAGGAGGGCCGGGTCAGGGTCCGTTCGGCGGGGGTTTTGAAGGCTTCGATTTCTCCGAGTACGGCAGCTCTTCTTTTCGTGATTTATTCGAAAATCTTTTTGGGGGCATGGGTGTCGATGAGCGGCGGGCGGGTCCCCGGCGGGGCGAGGACCTCAATTACTCTATGACCATCAGCTTTGCCGATGCCATTAACGGGGTGCAGACCAGGATCAAGCTAACCCGCCTGGTGCCCTGCCCGGTGTGCGGCGGCATCGGTTTTTCGAGCCTGGGAGGGGAGCGGACCTGTCCCGATTGCGGAGGACGAGGCCGCAGCTTCGTCCAGAAGGGCTTCATGAAGTTTTCGACTACCTGTCCCACCTGCCTGGGGTCGGGCCGGGTTAGCGGCCAGGTCTGCAGCAACTGCCGGGGCGAAGGGCGAATCCAGGGCAGCGAAACCATCACCGTCCGCATCCCGAAGGGCGTGGACAGCGGCTCCAAGGTGCGGGTGCCAGGCAAGGGAAACGCCGGGATAAACGGTGGTCCCCCGGGCGACCTCTTCATCAACCTGGAAGTGACGCCGCACCCCTTTTTCAAGCGAGAGGGGTCAAATATCTATGTCAAGGTGCCGATTACCGTTCCGGAGGCCACCCTCGGGGCCAAAGTAGAAGTTCCGACGATTTACGGCGAAAAAAAATCCATCCGCATTCCGCCCGGCACCAAATCCGGGCAGAAGTTCAGGTTGAAGGGAGAGGGCGCGCCGGTTTGCGGCCGCAACAGCCGCGGCGATATGTATGCCGAGGTGACCATTGTCCCGCCGTCAAGCCTGGACCAGAGGGTGCGGGAGCTGATGCGCGAGCTGGAGAAATTCTACGAGACCGATCCCCGCAAAAACCTGGGAAGCTGACGGTCGACGGAGCCGGGTGGAATCGGGAAAAAATCGACAACGGTCGAGGATGGTTGAGGGAGGTTGAAAATGCCGAGAAGAAAGAAGAAGGCGGAAGGCGAAGCCAGGACAACCTGCGGCTATTACCATATCAGCTCGGTAGCCCGGATGTATAATATCCACCCTCAGACCCTCCGTCTTTACGAAAGAGAAGGACTGCTCAAGCCCTCCCGGAGCGAGGGCAACACCCGTCTTTACACCGAGGAAGACCTGCGCCGCCTGGAGCTTATTCTCAACCTGATCCGCGACCTGGGCGTCAACCTGGCCGGAGTCGAGGTCATCCTGAACATGCGCGAGAAAATGAAACAGATAGAAAACCAGGTCAACGAGCTGCTGGATTACATCAAGCAGGAGTTTTTCAAAGGACGGGAAGAAGAGTTCGAAACCAGGCGCCGCAGCCTGGTCCACGTCCGGATGACCAAACCCATGCCGGTGGAGAAAGCCGACGACGAACCGACCCCGAAAAAATAGCCTTTCGGTTCGTAACCCGGGATTTCGGCAGGCTGTTTTTTTCTGTCTGTTGCCCCCACATCAGGTTATCTCGGGCTCAATCAGCTGATCTTAAAATATTGTTTTCTTAGGCTCTGTTTTTTTGAAGGCCGACCGTTCCGGAGAAAACTCTCTCTTTAAGCCTCAATATATATGAATAGCTATTCATATGTTAGAGGTTTATCTTTTGTTTTATTCGGGGGGACGGATTCTTCTGCCGGCGTTCTGGTTTTCATCTGAGTTTTGGCCGGGGCTCCCTTTTGAAAGCTAAAAAAATCGTCGGGGCTTAAATCGCCACTTCACCGAAACTTCTAATTGTTAGCCTTCTTTTTTCGCTTGCCGGGCCTGAAAATGGCGAAACCTTTTTCTGAACCCGGGCGTTATTTATTATGCGGGCGAGGATGATGACCAGCTGCTGGAAATCAACCGGAAAAAATATTAAAATTATAAAGCCATCAACCGACAAACAATAAGGGTGAAAGCTCGGGTTCAAGATTTCTCATGAAGTACCAGGATTATCTGGAATCGCGAAACCTCAAGCTCTACCTGGAGGAGATTTCTAAGATTCCGCCCATCAGCGAGGAGGAAGAAAAGCAGCTCGGGCGGCGGCTCAAGAAGGGCGACCGCGAGGCCCTGCGCCGTCTGGCCGAAGGCAACCTGCGGTTTGTCGTTTCCTACGTCAAAAGGTACCAGGGAATGGGTCTGAGCCTGCTCGACCTGATCAACGAGGGCAACCTGGGGCTGGTGGAAGCAGCCCAGCGCTTCGACCCTGACCGCAACGTGAAGTTCATATCCTATGCCGTCTGGTGGATAAGGCAGGCTATCGTCCATGCCCTGTCTCAGGCCTCGCATTCCTACAACCTGCCGCAGAAGGTTTCGGACAGGATATCCCGGATGAAAAGGGAAAAGGAGCAGCTCCGGAAGGAGCTCGGCCGCGAACCCAGCCGGGAAGAAGTGGCCGAACGCCTGAAAATCACTCCGGAAGAAGTGGCCGACCTGGAACTCATCCAGGAAAAGGGCCTATCGCTTTCGGATAAGATCGGTGAGGATGAGGAGCTGGAAGTCGAGGACCGGGTGTCGGACGAGCTTGAGCCCTCGGTTGAGTACCAGCTGATCAAAAACTCCATCGAGCAGCAGATCCGCGAAATACTCAATGAGCTGGATGAACGGGAAGCCCTTGTGCTAAAATTACGTTTCGGAATCGACAGCGACGAGCCGATGACCCTGCAGGAAATCGGCGACCGCCTCGGTTTGACCCGGGAGCGGATAAGGCAGATTGAGCAGCGAGCCATGCGCAAGCTGGCCAGGTCGCAGAAACTCAGACAGTTGAGAGGGTACCTGAATTGACAGAAGAAAAAACATGCCCGCATTGCCAGGGCACCGGCTGGGTGATAAAACAGACGGAAAAAGGGCCGGTCGCCCGCCGCTGCCAGTGTTTCAGTGAGCAGCAGGCCAGGCTTCTTTTGAGGCAGGCCCGGATTCCCAGGCGTTACGAAAACTGCACTCTGGACAATTATGAAACCCATCATCCGAGCCAGGGGGATGCCCTGAAGATATCCAAAAAGTTCGTCAAGAATTACCCGGCCCAGGAAGTGGGTCTGGTTTATATCGGGCCGTGCGGAGTGGGGAAGACCCATCTGGCGGTGGCGGTCATCCGGGAACTCATCCTGAAGAAGGGGGCTTATTGCCTCTTCTATGATTTCCGGGAGCTTATCCGCGACATCCAGAACAGCTACACTCCCGACTCCGAGGTGAGCGAAACCGATATTCTGGCTCCGGTGTTCAACTGCGAGGTACTGGTGCTGGACGAGCTGGGAGCCAAGAGGCCGACCGCCTGGGTGGAAGAGACGATTTTTTACATCATAAATTACCGCTACAACCAGAAGCGGATGACCATTTTCACCTCCAATTATCTCGATATTGAAGAAGAGCCCGACCGCCGCGAGACATATTACAAGAAGGGCGACGAAACCCTGGTCGACCGGATCGGGGTGCGACTCCGCAGCCGGTTGTATGAGATGTGCAAGGTGGTGAACATCGCCGGCGAAGATTACCGCAAGGTGGCCAGGCAGGCCAGCTACCGCTTCTGAGCCCGGCTCCGGTTTATCAGTTCCTCCCGACCGAAGGCCGCGCCCGGGTCTGCTCTTCAGATAAAGATGGGGCTCAGGCAAAATCTATTTAAAAAATAATATCTATTAAGCTGCCCGGAGAGAGTTGGAACCGGAAAGTCAAGTTCTAATGGCCTTCATTAACTCGGTGGCGCAGGCAGCTCTAACTTCAATCACCGGCGAGCGGGCAGAATGAATAGTTTTCCACCGCTCTAATCTGTTGATGTTTCACCGGGAATCGGCTAAACTTGATTCAGGGCCTCAGGGGAAGCATTTCAGGATTCCCAAAAAGCGGTTTTCCGGAAAACAGCCGGTTGGCCCCCTTAATTCAATCGGAGGAGATAAGTCAAAATGGAAGAAACCGGAAAAATCTCGGCCGTGGAATATTTTCACGGTTCAAAGTTCGGAAATGGCCTCAGGGTGGCCGAAGAATTTAAGAGGCTGATGGGGGAGAGGGGGGTGGTCGTTAATATCCATCACGTAAAGAAGGCAAAGCCTGAAGGGATATCGCCGGCCGACCTGTATGTTTTTAGCTCTCCGGGACGGATGGGTCGGCCGAGGGGGTGCGTGAGGAGATTTTTGAAAAAACTTAACCTGCCGGCCGGCGCAAAATATGCCTTATTGACCACGGAAGGAGCGCCCAGACCTGACAAAAAGACCGGCCGCATTCCAACCGAAGAAGAAATCGCCAGGTGGCAGAAGGTCAGGTCAATAATGAATGAGATCTTGGAGGCGAAGGGCCTGGTTAAGGTTGCCGAGGAAAAGGTCTATGTGACTGGAATGAAGGGTCCCCTGGAAGAAGGCTGGCAGACCAGGGTCGCCGCTTTCGTCTCTGGACTTCTGACCTTTTGATTATGCCCGGGGATATTGAAAATCAGCCAGAATTTTGTTATAAATTATGAAGCCTGCTCCTCGGTAGCTCAATCGGCAGAGCGGGTGGCTGTTAACCACTAGGTTGCAGGTTCGAGTCCTGCCCGAGGAGCCATTTTTATTTTAAATTGCCTGCCTCTGGTTAATATTGCACCTTCATTCTGATCGGGATACTACACGCCTGAGAATTTTCTTAAGTAAATTCGTCTTAACTTTAAGCGATCTTGTTAGTTCTTGAATATTTTTAAAATTTTACTTGTAAATTTTTACTTGACAAATATGATATCAAATATGATATCATATAGCCTCCAATAGATGAGCACAAAAAAGCTAATTGAAGATTTAATCAGAAGATATGAAAGAGATGAGAAGCTCCCGGAACTCCGGGTGGAACAGGTGATAAACATTATAAGTAAGGAATTTGAAGAATATGATTATAAAGCTGGTTCTCATATTGTGATAATTGATTCCAGAATAAAGAGATATTATGAGCTTTATAAGGATAATGATTTTGCTCCAGATGGAACTTTTACCATTCCGGTAAAATCGGGACAATTTATAAGCCGATTTTATATAAAAGATCTTGTTAAAGCATTAAAGCTAATAAGGGAACTGGAGGATAAAAGTGAGTAGAGATAATAAGCAAAAAAAATTGGATTATTATTTGAAGCTTCGCTATAAGGTTGAAATAACACCTGTTTCGGAAGAGGAAGGTGGTGGCTATGAGGCCTCCATACCACAGCTCGGAAGGATGGCTTTTCGGGGCTACGGGAAAACGATCGATGAGGCGCTCTCGCATCTTGAAGTTGTAAAAAGAGATCTATTTGAAAGATATCAAAAAAAAGGCGTTGAAATCCCGGAGCCTGCTGCCAGAGAAGAAAAATACAGTGGACGCATCCTGCTCCGCATTCCGTATTATTTGCATAAAGAGCTGGCTCAACTGGCTCAAAAGGAGAATATCAGCCTCAACCAGCTCCTGAATCACCTCATTGAGCGCGGCCTGGCTTCCCTAAAATATCAGAACCAGGTGGTTGACGTGTTAAAGATGTTTCAAAATATAAGTCCATGGTATAAACCTGAATTTATATTTCGTCAAATTGATGTTGACATAAATTCGCATTGTTCATCAATAAGTGAAAAGCCTGTTGATTATAAGCAATCTGTTTGTTAGGAGAGAAAAGTGAGAAGGAAAACGAAAATCGGAAAAAAAGAATATATTGAAATAATTGGCAAGATCAAACTGAACGGATTTTACTTAAAAAGTTCTGCTTGCGAAATAGATCGTGATTTATTTTTTATTAAAAAAGGAGAAAGACATTTTATTAATATTCAGGATGAGCCCACAATGAAATTAAGGGATGACGGAACTGTTGATATTTTCCATAAGTATTGTCTTGAAATGTCGTCACGAGAAAAACAGCCTATCGGAAGGATTGAATGTGTATTCTGTCTGAATTATTCACCATCATCATGCTTCACAAATGAATTTTTTGAAGAATTTAAGAAGGCAAATTTGCATATTAATACCTGGCCATTTTTTAGAGAATTTGTCTTCAATACTACGGCTCGAATGAATATTCCGCCCATAACCCTTCCACTCCTTAAAGCCCGAAGAGGATAGAAGAAAATTTAGAATTAAAGAGGTACAAATAACTTGCATTCTTTTTATCAGGCGGCGACCCGGAATTCAGTCAGCAATTCTGCCTGTTCCAGCACCGTCTTGGTGGCTTTTTCCTGTTTATCTGGCGGGTAATTAAATTTGCGCAGCACCCGCTTGACCTGCGTCCGTAAATAAGCCTTTCTATCTTCCCTGATTGTCCAGTCGACAGTTACATTATCCCTTACAGTCTTTACCAGACTCTGGGCTATTTTCCGCAGAATCTCATCTCCCAGCACTTTGACAGCACTGTCGTTTGTTTCCAGCGCAGCGTAGAAGGCGAATTCTTCCTCGCTCAAGCCCAGCTCTTCGGCTCTTTTATCTGATTCTCGTATTTCCCGGGCCAAATTTATTAATTCTTCAATAACCTGAAGGGCTTCAATGGAGCGATTATGATAGCGTTTTATGGCTTCCTGAAGCATTTCAGCGAATGATCTTGATTGGACCAGATTTTTCTTTTTCCTGAGCTTTATTTCGCCATCGAGCAATTTATAAAGAACTTCAACTGCGAGGTTTCTGTAGGGCATATTCTTCACTTCAGCCAAGAATTCCTCTGACAGGATAGAAATATCTGGCTTTTTCAAACCGGCCACGGCAAAGAGATCGATCATCCCTTCAGGAGCAATCGCCCTGGAAACGATTTGTTTGACCGCCTGGTCAAGTTCCTCTTCAGGTTTAGACACAGCTGGCGATTTTTTAGCCAGGCTGTTTTTCACCGCTTGAAAGAAAGCCACATCTTCCCTGATTCTTAAAGCTTCTTCATGAGGCACAGCTAAGGCAAAGGCTCGAGAAAGCTCATTAACGGCTTGCATCAGCCTTTCCTGGCCATTTTCCAGACCAAGGATGTGGTCCTGAGCGGCCGGAAGCAACTTGAGTCTATCTTCTGGACTACCCGTTTTCCAGATTGACAAATCGAAGCCATGGAAAAGTCCCAGGCATATCTCGTATTTTTCTAGCATAATGGCTATGACCACATCCTGGTCGATAATCGTTTTTCCTTTGCCACCGCTCTGGGTGTAAGTGGCCATAGCTTCTTTCAGTTCAGAAGCCAGTCCCAGATAATCTACGACCAGACCGCCTGGTTTATCTTTGAATACTCTGTTCACCCGGGCGATGGCTTGCATCAGCCCGTGGGCTTTCATCGGTTTATCTAAGTACATAGTGTGGAGGCTGGGGCAGTCAAAACCTGTCAACCACATATCGCGAACCAATACGATTTTAAAGGGATCTGCATCATCTCTGAATCGTACGGCCAATTTTTCCCGACGTCTCTTATCCCTGATATGCTGTTGCCAGTCTGGAGGGTCTGAAGCCGCGCCTGTCATCACCACTTTAATGATTCCTTTATCATCGTCTTGATGGTGCCATTCTGGCCGCAGTTTAGTTATCTCTTTATATAGTTCCACACAAATTCGCCGGCTCATGCAGACAATCATCGCCTTGCCTTCCAGAACTCCAAGCCTTTGCTCAAAATGGTCAACGATGTCCTGAGCGATGAGCCTTAACCTTTTTTCTGTGCCAACGATTGCTTCCACCTGAGCCCATTTAGTCTTGAGCTTCTCCTTACGTTCAAGTTCCTCGCCTTCCGTAACTTCTTCAAATTCTGGGTCTATTCTTGGCTTTTCTTTTTCATCAAGATCGAGTTTAGCCAGTCTGCTCTCATAGTAAATCGGCACGGTAGCTTTATCCTCAACAGCCCTCTGTATGTCATATATGCTTATATAATCTCCGAAGACCGTCCTGGTGTTTTTATCAGCTCTTTCCAGGGGCGTTCCAGTAAAGGCAATGAAAGAAGCTCTCGGGAGGGTGTCTCTCATGTGGCGGGCGAAGCCATCTATAAAATCATACTGGCTTCTATGAGCTTCATCAGCAATAACCACAATGTTGTTGCGTTCCGAAAGAACGGGATTAAGATCTCCCTTTTCTTCCGGCAGGAACTTCTGAATAGTCGTAAAAACGACCCCACCGCCTTTCACCTGGAGTTTTTCTCTTAAATCAGCCCGGCTTTCAGCCTGAACAGGGTCTTGTCGAAGCATTTCCTTGCACCGGCAAAAAGTTCCGAAAAGCTGATCGTCAAGGTCGTTTCTATCAGTGATAACGATAATAGTAGGATTTTGCATTGCCGGTTCTTTTATAATTCGTCCGGCATAAAAGGCCATGGTCAGGCTTTTGCCAGAACCCTGGGTGTGCCAGATAACACCGATTCTTCGGTCGCCGGGCTTCCCGCCGGGCTGTTTTCCAGCCCAGTATTCTCCGTAAGCTTCAGCTTCTATCTTCCATTTTTCAGGAATGGCGGCCCTTAATGTTTCAGCCACGGCTACTCTTACCGCATGAAATTGATGATAACCAGCCATTTTTTTAGAAATCGGGCCGCCGTTATCTTCAAATACGATAAAATAGTATAAAAGGTCGAGAAAATTTCTTCTTTCGAAAACTCCTTTTAGTAAAACTTCGAGCTCGGGCCGCCCCTCATCTTCAACTTCCAGGCCAGAAATTGTTCTCCATGGCTTAAACCACTCTCGCCCTGCGGTTAGCGTCCCCATACGAGCTTCAATGCCGTCAGAAATAACAAGAAATTCATTGAAAACAAAAATTCCGCTTATTTCGGCCTTATAAGTCTGAAGCTGATTATAAGCGTTGATAATTGTCGCATTCTGGTCTGCGGGATTTTTAAGCTCTATAATAGTGAGAGGAAGTCCGTTAATAAAAAGAACAATATCAGGTCTTCTGGTGTGCTTATTTTCAACAACAGTGAACTGGTTGATTACGAGCCAGTCATTATTGTCAGGGTTTGAAAAATCTATGACTTTTGCCTGAGCGCCGCCTATCGACCCATCAGCCCTTCTAAAATCGACCGTTACTCCATCAATTAGCATCCGGTGGAAGGCTCTATTTCTGGCCTCCAGAGAAGCACCTTCAGGATTAGTTAATCGGCGATAAGCATCGTTTAAAGCTTCTTCTGGAAGGTCAGGGTTAAGACGCTGAAGCGCATCGCGCAGGCGCTGTTCAAGAATAACCTGGCTGTAATCTTGCCTTTCAGAAAAAAGTGTTCCTGGCACCATATCCGAGCCGTACTTGACGACCCAGCCCAGGCACCCCAGCCAGCTGAGCGCTGCTTCTTCTACTTCGGATTCAATGAATTTAGCCATTTTCCTAACACATTTATTTATAATTTTCTACGAATCAACCACTCGCAATTCGACCGAGACCAGTTTCGGCATGTGTATATCGCATATATGGATATGGCCTGCAACCGAGCTATGGTGGCAGATTCTCAAGCATGAGCTCTGCCACATTACGAATTTTTTTATTTGTCATGCTCCTCCTGTTGTTGTTCTGGACCGATTATACCTTCCCACTTCTTGCATATTTCCTCGACGTCAATCACTGGCGGGGTATCTGCCGCCCACTGCTTATAGAACTTTGGATCGCGGCTTCTAGGTACAGGTTGTGCTTCTCGAATTCTGACAAGTGCTGGGGCAGGAACGCACTCCCCAAGGATAAGAGCAGTTTGCGGTGCAAGCGCTGGGATCTGGTCCAGCATTGGCCCGTAGATGCCTGGCACGATTTCCTTGAAGTAACGAAGATCCTCGGGGTTCTGCATCCGATGCACGATGAAGCTATTGCACTGGGAGAGGACTGTCTTTGAGAGCTCGCTCGGCCTCTGAGAGGCTATCACAAGACTTAGGCCATACTTTCGTCCCTCACGGGCAATCCTTTCAAAGACAACTCGGGATATTGATTCTTCTTCGGAGGACCTGGTTTGTTGGATATAATTTTGTGCTTCCTCAAGAACTAACACAACAGGAAGCGATCCACGTGCCTGCTCGCCACCATGTTCGCCAAGGCGTTGCAGGAACTCAAGAATTAGCCGGCCGATCAGAGCAGTAACATTTTCCAGCACCTCGGCCGCCAGCAAGCTCAGATCAATAATGACGACATCGACTGCATTCTCGCCGCTTCGCTGCCGGTCGTAGAAAGGTAGCTGTTCCTTATGAACATCGTCCTCACCCGACAGATCCGCTATAGGTGATACGCCGATGCCGAGGATGTCGCGAAGAAATGTTGCCAAGGCATGCGCTGGATTTGGCAGCACTTCTCCAACAGGACCAAACATGAAGTCGAAGCGTTTATCTGCAAGCAGGCGGTCGATTCGCAAAAGCATTGTTCCAGAGTAATCACGTGCTCTCGCTCCTCCTGATTCTTCGCGGCGGAGAACCTGTTCTATATGTCGAGAGCGAAATTTGAACTTGTCGAAGTATGATGGCGCATCTGCCGATTTTCCTATAATGGTGCCATTTTCGCCAAGATGTAGGTCGGTTAGCTTATTATATAGCTTTTCTAGAGCATCTCGGATCTCCTTTTTTGCGTCAGCGGGAAATAACATAGGGAATTTGCTACTTTCGATATGTTCATTGGCGATCTGCGAGATTCTATTGAGCGCATTTTCAACTTCCTCTTTGGTCACACCAAACTTGGATTTTATATGCTGCCAAGCTTCTTTTAGGTCTTCCTGGTTTATGCGTTTCTTAAGACCTGTGACCAACCGCAAAACATCTTTTGATGTCTTTTCATCTTTTTGGGTTAGCGACCAGATTCTATTGAATTCTTGAACGAGCTCTTCTCGCATTAGCACAAGCGGTGATGCACTTGTTGCCTCATTTCGTGCAAGTCTGAGGGCTTCAAGAAGAACGGGGCGCTGAACGCTTTTTGACGCATGAAATAGTCGAACAAAGTCCTCAGCGTTCATGAACCAGTAGGGGATTACGAGCCGTTCTGACTTCATTTCTGGATCAGAAGGAATGTATAGCGTCTGTAATGTTACACACTTATGCCTTATGTCATGTTCTCTCTTTACCGGGAATGCGGATCGATATTCTCCATTGGTATCAAGGATGATAAAGTTAGTCCGCTTCACCTGCGGCTGCTCAAGGATAGATTGGATCAAACTTGCTATGGTACAGGACTTGCCGGAGCCTGTGCTCCCAAGAATTGCAGCATGCTTGCCGAAAAAAGCGTCTGGGTTAATCCTGATGGGCCGTCTCTGAACTATGGTAGACTCTCCAATCGGGATACAATAGCCAGGTTTCTCCTGATTAATTACTGAATCACCCACCTGTTCGATCGGGCCGAAAATAGCATCCAGATCTGCTCTTGTTGCCAAGTGTACCGGACTTTCAAGAACTGGAAATAGCGATACGCCTTGACGAAACGTATCGCTATCAATAGTTCCAATAAGGGTAGCCTTTATCATGCGTTTGGTTGCAGGAAGGGTTACCATTGTTCGATCAGCCTTAAGTTCTGCCTCTTCAACAAGCACGACACGCGTTACCATAGCTACCAGCCTTCGTGTGCCTACTGGAATAACCACATAAGAATTTATTCTGGCAACTTCATGAGCACCCTCGTAGGTACTCCTGCTCATTCCCTTAAGATCGGGATTGAGCTCGATTGTTACCTCAGCTGTATCTACTGCGACCACCCGTCCAATTTCAAAATCATTTACCATCATATGTAATCCCTTTTGCATCGGCGTTTTTCACAAGTGCACGATACGTTGCGAGGACCTTCTTTCTGATTTCATCTTCTTGCAAGTCCGGCAAAATTTTATTGACGAAGCCTTCGAAAGTTCCAATGGAAGGCCCTTTTACTATCCAGACGCGATGGTCAGGACGTTTTTGAAGAGTCTGGACAAAATTGCTTTTAGGATCTGGATCTACTATAACAAGTATGAAACTCGGAACGGCAAGTGCCTGCCGGATTATTGCATTCACATGCTCATCACCGAAACCGTATCCTATAGCGAAAAGGACCGACTGGGGCCTAACAATTGCGGTCGCGAAGCGGCGAAACAACTCTGAATAGGGCAAGCCCAGTGTCTCTCCATACTTTGCCGGAGTGGGATAAATGAGAAGCCGCGCGGAGCTGTTTATATTAAACGAGGCGAATTCCACGCCATATGGATTATCGATGGTTGGATCACTTGCTTGCCACGTAATTGAGCCATGCAGCTTGTAGAGGTGAAGTACACGATCAAAACGATGCACACGGCCTTCAGTAGTCTCTGCCGGAAAATATAAATCTTGGTCATAGCTCTCAGGACGAAAAACGCGCCGTTGTGTTCCTACAAAGCCATCAAGCAATACAACACCTTCGGCGTCAGCCGCTTGTTCTACAAGAGTGTCATAGTTGAGTGTAAAAACGTTGATTCGCCTGAGGTTCAGCGGACGTGTAAGGAGTTTCCGTACCATCGTCTTGTACGTTGTCAAACCTATATTCTTATTGTCGGTCGGAAGCTTGCACGCGTTTGCTAATGAGTTTGTTGCATTTTCGATTGCTGCATTGATATCTTCAGCTTTTGCATCGAGGTTTGGCGATCCATAAATCTTTAGACGATCTCCTTTCTCTGGCAAGGAGAAGCGCCATCGATGAAGTTGCGATATCACTTGTTCGAAGTTAGCTTTAAGTGGCTCAATGTCACCACGGTTCATTTGATTAAGCCGTTCAAGTATGGCTCTTCGTGTAACTGGAGAAGAGTTAGCACAACAATATCTGGCTGCTAAATAAAAAAGCATCAACCACCGCCTGATTTTTGGCATCGTTTTGCCGGTAATTCCTTTTTTTAACAAGGCTTGCTCAACCGCTATGGGAATTGTACCTAACAGCACGCCACCGCAATCAACTGAGGCGCCAGCACCGAGAAGGATCGATAGGGTATCTGCCTTGAGCAGGGTTCCTATTCGAATCCGAATATCTTCAAATATTTCATATTCCTTATCTTTGACTTCTATCTTTTGCAGAAGGTCTTCTCCTCCTATCTCAAAAGAATCTTTGTGAGGATATTTCTCCTGAGAAGAAGAAGCATTATTTTCAGTTAAATGTGGAACGTCGTTATTTTTTTCTCCTTTAAATTTATTTGAATTTTGGGTCTCATTGTCCATGTTAAGACTCCTTTTGTTCATGAGGATCACTCAAGAATAAACTTTGCAGCGTCCTCCATATGAAGTACCCCGGAGATAAGCTTAGGCAGCAGTGCATCACGTAGG
This sequence comes from Candidatus Saccharicenans sp., assembly GCA_030017715.1. Taxonomy (GTDB): domain Bacteria; phylum Acidobacteriota; class Aminicenantia; order Aminicenantales; family Saccharicenantaceae; genus Saccharicenans. Next base: position 896,879 of record JASEIU010000001.1, read on the forward strand.
CCCGCAAGCGTTCGGGATTCTAGAGTTAATGACATAATTAGCTTAAAAAGCTGCTTTAAAAAGCTCGAAAAATATTTTGCGATTGTTTCTGGTGGTTTTACAAAACGAAAACTAGAAACTCCATTCTTATGAAGATGTAATACAGTTGTCCCATTTACATGCCCGTAAATGTGTTCTGTAAATTCATTAGTGAAAAAGAGCAAATAAAAAAACTCGGAAGATAATTCACAAGAATAAGGTCGGATTATAAGTACATCCAAAGAGGCAATTAGCTTTTGATACCTTTCATCAGGAAGCACAAGGGCAGGCTTCCCTATAACTTCTGCTGCTTGGGTAATATCAGTTTGAGCTAATATAAGTTCTCCAGGGCTTATTATTTGCTCTGACTTAAAAGGACCTATATATGGCTTCAAAGCATCTGAACGATATCCACCACCTCGGTTAAAACATTTTAGCGTAACTAATGCAACATCCGACTCAGAGATTTCTTCGCTTCGATATGAAACGCCTTTTATTAGCTCAACTTCTCGACCAACTTCGACTATTTCCCAGCCCTCCGGGATTTGGCCAAGTTCGGAATCTAGAAGGCGGTCGGGGAAAAGGTCCCAGAGATGAGCAGGGAGGCCGGGTAATGATTGTCCTTTTTTCCATCGGCCGGACATCTTAGCTCGAACTGGCTCAAAATCGACAAACCAGGACTTAAAAAGTCCCCTGGCTATCTGTTCAAGGGTCTCGCACGTTCTGCGATTTAGCTCTATTTTGTCATCAAGTGTGCCGAGAATATGAGCTATGGCACGTCTTTCCTTAACATCTGGCCATGGTATCTCTAATGTCTCAAGATCTTCTTTAGTGGCATTGCCGAAAACGGATCCACTTCCCTCAATTGCATGCCAATTTGACTCAAATGAACATAGAACAAATTCAATAAAACGGGAATCGGCATTTTCATGAGGTCTGATAATGGCTAAACCTCTGCCGATTGCACAGGTATGATTGGCTACATTAACCTTGCCGATAGGAGCTCGGACACTAAATAAGATATCTCCCGCTTTGGCTATACGCGTAGGTTTTGTACAGAAAACTCTGGGGACGGGAAAACGATATTGGAAATCTTTTACACCCTGATAAAATGGCAAACCCTCACCGTTTTCGTTATATGAAAGGCCAGGGGGTGATTGCCCCATGATAATTTCAGCGATTTCTTTTAATTTTTTTGTAAAAATACTCATTGCTATTACTCGACAATATTTTAAAATTTCTCATTATTTTAATTTCTTTTTTGTTTAACTCTGGTAAGCATATTAATTTCTTTGATTATTTCCTGTTATCAAATATATTACCTTCGTATCTTCCGACCTGCAGGTCACCGGGGCGAGTTTTTTTCCAGGCCTGTTCCACCGCTTTTTTACCTCCCTGTTTGAGATACCAATATTGAACGATTTTATCTTCTCTATGGCCCAAACTGCCCTCTAATAATTCGCAATTATCAATTCGGTAAGTTGCATGTCTGCTGTTATAGCACACATGAAAATGAGGGGGCATATGTTCCCTTGGAAAGACCTCAATCCGAACACCTCTAAATTCTGCTACCAAAAGCTTGGTTTCAATAACAGTTCCATTTTGCCAAACTTGACAACAAGCTAAGAATCGTGCGAGTTTTTCTGCTTCTGAATCAAGGATATTCTTATAATTATTAAGGGTTTCAGTTCCTTCGCTCAGGATTGATAAATACTTCTTATAAACAAAGATACGATTTCGCTGGCGGCCTGTTGCTTCGTCTAAAATGCCAAGCTTGATCAAATTATCTATGGCATTGGAGGCGGCAGGGAAACTCAGACGAGAACGCCTGCAAACTTCATTTATTGTCAGGAGGGGTCGACGGCGAAAAATATTAAAAACATTCATTGCGCTTATAGCAGCTCTTTTTAGCTGGCTTATCTTTTCACCGTCTTCTTCAAACAATCTGACCAATCTCTGCGCGGTTGACACAGCGCTGTTGGCAGTTTGCTCAACTCCTGCCAAGAAGAAATCAATCCAGGTTTCCCAGTCTCCCTCATAACGCACAAGGTCGAGCCGACGATAATATTCATCTCGATTATTTTTAAAGTAGAGGCTCAGATACAGAAGGGGTTGAGAAAGAATATTATTCTGATGGAGGAGAATGGCAATAATCAGGCGCCCGATTCGGCCATTTCCGTCGAGAAATGGATGAATGGTCTCAAATTGAACGTGGGCCAGCGCGGTTTTGATCAAAACCGGATAAGGAGATTTTTCGTCATGAATAAATTTTTCAAGTTGAGCCATGCAGTCTTCAACATAAGCAGGAGGTGGCGGCACAAAATGGGCATTGCCGGGTCTGGTCCCTCCAATCCAGTTTTGAGAACGGCGAAAATCGCCGGGAGATTTTTCACTTCCTCGACCGCTGGCCAACAACTTCGCATGCATTTCTTTGATCAGGCGGTTAGAAAAGGGAAACCCTTCGCGGAGCCTGCGGACGCCATGTTCCAGAGCCGCAATGTAGTTGGATACCTCTATTACATCGTCGACTGGCACGCCGGGGGCTTCCCTTAATTCAAACAGCATCAGGTCAGAAAGTGATGATTGCGTGCCTTCTATCTGAGATGAAAGAACGGCCTCACGCCTGACATATGAGTATAGAAACAAATCAGGATCAGGAAGCAGAAGAGTTATGCTATCGAGGCGACCAAGAGAAAGTATGGCTCTTTCAAGCAACTTTTGCCTGGAATTTGAGATGTCTAAGGGGGGATCCGGGGGCAGGGGAAATGGGATAAAAGCCCGGATTTCTTCGCCGGCTACCCGCGAAACCTCGAAGTGCCCGGTTAAGCCTCGTTTCAACCTTTTGCCCTTTATTTAATTATCCTTTAATAATCCCGGATATTATTAAAGGATAAAGGATTATCCTTTAATAATCAAGGGCTTTTTTTGTGATATCTTTAATTTTTTATTCATTATCCAGAGGAAAACCAAGGTTTTTCAGGTTTTCAGCGATTGCCTTATCAAGTTTTCGGGCCTCTTCTTGCTGTTCTTTTAGTCGGGCGACGAGACGCCGCATCTTATCCTCAAACGGTTCGTCATCTTCATCTTTAATTTCGACGCCAACATAACGACCCGGCGTAAGGACATAGCTTTGCTTGCTGACTTCTTCGAGTTTAGCACTCTTGCAGAAGCCCGGGATATCTTTATATTCTCCAGCGCCAGCTTCTCCGCGCCAGGCATGATAGGTTCGAGCGATTTTCTGGATGTCTTCTTCGGTGAGCTCCCGGTGCACCCGGTCTACCATAGTGCCCATATTTCGGGCATCTATAAAAAGAATCTGGCGTCGGCGGTCTCGAAGAGCTTTAGATTGGCCGGCAGGGGGACGTCCACTCTTGTCCCTTGTTAGAAACCATAAACAGGCCGGGATTTGCGTTGAATAAAAAAGTTGGGGTGGAAGGGCAACCATACAATCGACCAGGTCGTCCTCAATTATGTTTTTCCTGATCTCGCCCTCGCCGGATTGATTTGAGGACATGGAACCGTTGGCCAGAACAAAGCCGGCTAAACCGGTCGGAGAAAGATGATAGATGATATGCTGGACCCAGGCGAAATTGGCGTTGCGAGCTGGTGGAATTCCATATTTCCAGCGCTTGTCTTCACGCAGGCGATCACCGCCCCATTCTTTCATATTGAATGGGGGGTTGGCTAAGATAAAGTCGGCCTTCAGGTCGGGGAAGCGGTCGTTATGAAAGGTGTCGCCCTGTTCAATTTTGCCGTCGATGCCTCGAATGGCCAGGTTCATTTTGGACAGTCGCCAGGTGGTATAATTTGATTCCTGACCGTAGATGCTTATCTGAGAGCGAGCCCGCAGCTTGTTTCCATTGCCAGTCGCATGAGCGTCTATGAATTCCACGGACTGAACAAACATGCCGGCTGAGCCGCAGCAGGGGTCATAGACACGCCCCTTGAACGGTTCAAGCATTTCGACAAGGAGACGCACCACACAGCGCGGGGTGTAGAATTCCCCGCCTTTTTTGCCTTCAGCATTGGCGAATTTAGAGATAAAATATTCATAAATGCGACCAAGGACGTCCTTAGAGCGGGATTCCTGGTCGCCAACCTTTATGTTGTTAACCAGGTCGATAAGTTGACCAAGACGTTGCTTGTCGAGGGCTGGCCGGGCGTAGTCTTTCGGGAGAACGCCCTTAAGGGAAGGATTCTCGCGTTCTATGGCCTCCATGGCAGCATCGACAAGCTGGCCGATTTCAGGCTGGCGTGCATTTTGCTGAATTCGATCCCAGCGGGCTTCTTTGGGCACCCAGAAAACATTGCAGGCGCGATATTCATCGGGGTCTTCGGGATCTGCGCCGTCAGCTACTTCCAGGAGAAGCTGGGAACGACGTTCTTCAAAAGCGTCCGAAATGTATTTAAGAAAAATAAGGCCGAGTACCACATGCTTGTATTCGGCCGCATCCATAGAGCCGCGAAGGGCATCGGCCATATTCCAGAGCTCGGCTTCATAGCCGACAATGGCTCCGTTGGACTTAGTTGAGTTTGTAGTGGATGATATTTTTCTTCTTGCCATGGCTACCTCGGGCTTAATGCTTTTAGAAAAAGGTTGGGGAATAAATCGGGTTGACAGTCGTGATTAAAGATATCTGAAAAATCGGGCAAAGCACGAAAATTACAACTTATTGTATTTATACCTGTGGGATAAATAATGGAAATGGATGCTGTCATTGATATGGAATTCGGAATAATTATTTTATCTGAGAAATGATTACAAAGAATACTCTTAAAATTCCCCCGAGATTTCAATTCGTTTAACCTTTTGAATTTCAAAATTATTCTAAATTTGGAATCACACTCTGTCAAGATAATTATTCAGAGCTGGATTGCTCTTATCTATAGAAACTGGCTCGCGGTGAAAAGAAGATCAGAGGATCTCCCTTTTTATAGCTGCTCCCAGGAGATTTTAACCCGGCGCAGGGCATAGCCGACCTCTTTCAGATAATCGCCGTAACCGGTCATCCAGTGGAAGCCGGGCATACGGCGGGCAAGCTCCCGGCTGTCGGACTCAAAACTGACCTCAATCTGCGAGCGGCAGATCGGCAGGAAGGGAGCTTCTTCGATTTTTCCCCGGAGTCCAACCCATCTTTTGGCGGCGAAATCAGGAATGAGGTTGGTGACCACCTGGCCGCGGCTCATTTCAACTTTCGGGGCGGCCCCGTAATCCGATTCGAAGTGGGTTAATATCCTGGCTGGCTCGAGGTGTCTTCCGTCCATCTTCCGCGGGGCCGTGCAATGGGCCAGGGTTATTATGCCTTCATGTGGATAGGTGGGGTCATTCAGAAAAACAGGCCGGCCGGAGATGTTTGCCAGAAGCACCCCGGAAGGAATGACCACAAAATCCGACTCGCAGAAAGCCAGATAGCCGGCGTCGTTCAGCAGGCTCAGCGTCAGGCAGGCAGTGGTTTCAGCCAGGGGCATGATGGTCCCCATGCAGCCGTTTATGGTAATTGCCCGGCAACCGGCTCTTTCCATCAGGGCGACGAAAATTTTTTCCAGCAGGAAGGCGTTTTCCACAAAGGCCGGCTCGGTTTCTAATCGGGTGCCCGGGAGATTAAGATATTCGCGCGCCGCCTGGCGGGCTTCATTGACCGTTTTTCGGTCGCGCTTAGCTTCCTGAATCAGCTTGCCGAGCTCTTCGTAGGAAATCGTTTTTATCTCAAATTTCCATTTTTCTTCCACCAGCTTCGGGACAACTCCCGGCGGCTGGGCCCAGGCGTCCGGCCCGCCGACGGCAATGATTCCCGCCCCCAGAGTGTTGCGGAGTCCGCACAGCGAGCGGAGACGCCATTCGAGCTCTTCCTGGCTGTCTATAACCACATCGTCATCGGTGACCCTCTCGAGCGCAGGATAATCAGTGTGCTGACGGAGATAACGGGGGCTTATGATTTCATACCACAGATAGACCGGCCCCGAACGATGGCGGCAGAAAAAGATTAGCTCTTTTCCAGTCTGTTCAAGTTTGCTGAAGATGTCCATCCAGCCGCCGGAGGCGTAAACGATGATGGCTTCGGCCGAGGCGATATCAGAAGCGTGGGAAGCTGAGAGGTCGGCGGGCTCGCGGGCTCCGGAGACAGGGAGGAATTCAATCGGGAAGTCGGCTCTCTTTTTCAAGGCGGCGAGTTCTCCCTGAATGCGGGCGATTTCCTCCTCAGCTTGCTGCCAGGTCTGAATGCCTCCCCAGGCTCTCCAGCTTGTCTGGGGGGCCCGTTTTGGGGTGCTGAAGACCAGGACCGGCTTAACCCTGAGGGCCGTTCTGGAGTCGGGCAGGACGGCGGCGCCAGCCTTTATTTCACTCGACCGAAGAGAGGCCCAGCTCAGGTTGCCCATGGCAATTGTTCCCAGCGTGCTGAGCCCCACGCCTTTTAGAAAGCCGCGTCTGCTGATTGTCCTGCCGGGGCTGGCCGGTCCGGATATGGCGGCGTCCGGACAGCAGCACTGATGTCCTGGCCGGTCGTTATAATTCTTGCAGTTATGATGTCTTCCCATTCTTAAACCTCCGGCCATTTTTTATAATTAAGCCCAGAAAAAATCAAATGCCGATTTAGGCCGATTTCAACTTTTAATTCGTTGCCGGCGGTATTGACAGCAAAAAATTTTCATCTATTCTGAAACTTCACGAATCTTTGAAGGTTTTATAAGAGAAGTTCTCTTAAATTCGAAATTGCCTTTAGAAGACGCGCCAGAGGCCGACTTAAAACGCCAGGAAAAATTAAATAGTCGGATGCCGCGGCGGGAAATCATAATTTAGGGTTGGCAATAAAAATATGCCGGGAGGTAAATTTAATAATACCTTACGACGAGGGGTAATCATGCTGGTTAAAAAGAAATTTTTTGTGCTGCTAATGCTGGTCTTAATGCCGGTCTTTGCCGGCCGGATGTTAAGCGGAGCCTCTCTTTCTGCGGAGAAAAAAATTTGTTCTGACCGACTGGCCGCTCAGGAAATTACTGCTGAGGCGACTGAACAGCCCTCCGGCCAGTCTGAAGTTAATGTCCGGGCGGAAGACCAAACGCACCCGGAGCAAAATAAGGCGGCTCAAACTCAACAGCAGTCCGTCAGGGAGTCCGAAGGCAAAAAAGAGGAAGGCCAGGAAGTTCAGAGCCAGCGGCCGCCCGCCGAAACCAGAAATGGTATTACAGGCTGGCTCGATCCCTGGAAAAAGACACTGGAGTTGAGTTATGTGGTCACAGGTGGCAACACCCTGTCTTCTTCGTTCAGCTTTGGAGCCAACCTCAGCCGGTCACCGGATGAAAAGAATACCTACGCCCTGAAAATCTTTTTGCTTCGCAGTCATTCCACCACCGTCAATCGAAAAGCCTTAGGTACCGAAGAAAGTTTTGTGGTCGAGGAGGAAAAGACCAGAAACCTTTCGGCCGAAAACTATATCCTTTCCGGGCAGTATGACCACCGGGTCTCCGGCCGACTGACAACTAACCTCGGATTCGTCTGGGACAGGAACAAATTTTCCGGAGTTATGGGCAGGGCCCTCTGGACCGGCGGCGCCGGGCTGGTGATGGCTGACTCCGCCCGCACTAAAATGCGTACTCAGGCCGGCATAAGCTTTACCATCAGAAAATACAGCCAGCAGCCTATTAACACTTTCCTTGGCTTTCGCTACAGCTTTTCCTGGGAACAGAAACTCCATGACAATGCTTCCTTCGCCACGGCTTTTATCTTTGACGACAATCTGGCAAAAATAAGCGACTGGCGGTATGAATGGAACTTTAACGTGGCGGCTCCTCTCAGCAAGAAACTGGCCCTGAAAACCGGAGTTCGTATCCTCAGAAACAACAGGCCACCTGACCTCAGCGTTCCGTTGTTCGATGCCGAAGGGCTGGATACGGGTCTCAGGGTTATGATTCCAAGAGGGAAGGTTGACACTTTCTTTACCACCTCTTTTGTTCTGAACTTCTGAAACCGGCAACTGAACAGGAACGGTCGCCAGGCAAACTGCCCTTTCTGAAGACGAAAAGGGTCAACTTGAAATGTCTCTTGGAAATTTCCCGGTGTTAACGGAAAATGGTCTGAGTCGAAGACTTCAGAGCAGGCCGGTTCGGGCCGGCCAGAGCCGGCAGAAATCAGCCGAAACGTTTTGCCGAAATCAGGGTTTAAATAATAATAAGAGGAGGAGTTTAAAAATAAGATGACTGGCCGAAACAGTAAATTCAGAATTTTCTTGATTGTTATTACGGGGATTATTCTCATCCAGGCCGGCGAGCTCGCTGCCCAGAAGGTTGAGATGGTCAATGGGGTACGGGTGGTGCACAACAGAGCAAAGGGCCTCTGGGGCAAGAAGCCGGCAATCAGCCTGGAGCCGGTGAGAAAGCTTGGCGATATCGATTCGCCCGACCCCAACACGGCCTTTTATATGCCGGCGGCGGTGGCCCTGGATTCGGCCGGAAATATCTACGTTCTTGATACCGGAAACAACCGCATTCAAAAATTCGCGGCTGACGGGAAGTTCCTGGCCAGCCTCGGCCGATTCGGACAGGGGCCCGGAGAGTTCAATTATCCCTCCTGGCTGGACATCGATGAGGCCGGCCATCTCTATGTGACCGACCCCTTTAACGAACGGATCCAGATTCTGACGGCAGACGGTAAGGAGCTCCGGACCATAAGATTCACCGAGGGCCAGATCGGCAATGTTTTTGTCAAGAGAGATGGCCGCTTGATTATGGGCCAGGCCACCGTCAGCTTCAGGTTCATTACTCCCGGCGAGAAAAAGCCGGCCGGGTTGCCGAAGCTGGTGAAGGTGCTGGATGCAGCCGGTAAAACGGTGAGCGAATTTGGCGAGATGGTTGATACCGGAGAAGAACTGTTAACCAATACCATCAACCAGTTTGTCCTGACCGTTGATGACAATGACAACGTTTATCTGGCCTTTCCCTATCAGAACCGAATTGAAAAATATTCAGCCGACGGCCGGCTGATCTGGCGGGCCGACAGGGAACTGCCCTACAGCCTTGAGGTTCAGGACAAAGGAAGCGTTGAGCGCCGGGAAGGCGGGGTCAGCATCCGCTCGCCGATAATCAACCGGTCATCAGAAGGCCTGGCTGTTGACGGCAAGGGCCGAGTCTGGGTAATCACCCTGGCCCGGCAGCTTAAAAAAGAAGAAAGAGTCGGAATCGGCGTCAGCATCAGTCAGTCGGCCAGCGGCGGCCGGCAGGTCGGATTCAAGCCCCACGGCGACACCGAACTCAGAGAAACCGATGCTTACAAGCTGGAGATATTCGACCCGGAGGGCGTCCTGCTGGGAGAAATTCCACTGAAGCAATTTGTGGACGGGCTTTTTATCCGCGGCGACCGGCTGTTTCTTCTGGACCGGTTGCGCGGGGCTTCGGTCCAGGAATTTCGTATCAAGGAATGAAGGAATAAATAGAGGAATAAAAGAAAGAAATGCCGACGGGCAACCCAGCATTCAAATAGGCTCGCAGTTTTCACTTTCTCAGGACTCAGCCGTGAAACAACGCCGACAAGCCGGGCCCGGAAAAAAAGAAAACGGCCAGACATGACCCTATTTTTTAAGCGGTTTGTTTAGGTCTATTACAACAGGCGAATCAGGATGGCGAGGCATATCGGGCTAATCAATAACTATGGTTTATTTATTCGCCTTCTTAATTGCTGTGGGCTGTGCGGATAGACTCTTACAAAAAATAGGGAATATGTATTGTGTCCCGCATTTCTTTGGAAATTTGAGAAGCCGAATTGTCTTCTGTTTTTCATAGCTGCCAGGCGTAGCCGATCTTGAGGAAGAAGGTTCTGGAGGTCCGGGTCAGGCTGATATTCTCCAATCCGAGTGAATTATCGGTATAGCCCAGAAACAGCACTGTCCGTGGATTAAGCTTATAAGAGAAAAGGAATTGTGTGAACAGCCCTCGTGTTTCAGGCTGCACCGGGAAACTGTAAGCATCCAGATTGCGGTCAATATCCCGGTACTGAATTATGGCCCTGATGAAAGCTTTGACGTTAAAGTTGTAGATTAATTTTGCCTGTAGAAGGTTGGCGATGTAGATTTGTTGGCCTTCGGCTTTGAGCTGCTCATAGTTGTAAGAAGTGGTAAGGTTGAGGTGGCGGGTCAGGTTTAGAGAAAAGCCCGGTTCCAGCGAGACCATGTCGGCCGGCCGGATGTTGTCAAAATCTATCCAGCGGCCGGCTGCGGCTTCCAGCCTGAATTCGCTGCCGCTGAACGGTTTTATTCCTAATTCGCCGTCGAACAGGGCATAACTGAGGGTCTGGTCTATGTAAAGGGTCTGGCCGAAGTTTCCGCTGAGCGTGATTGAAGTCTGGAGCGGACCCTGGTACATAGTTCTAAAGGTCAGTCCTTTGTCCAGGGCCTTGCCGTCGTGGTCATAGATGAGCTGGCCCATTACCCCGATCCTGATAACGTCAAACCAGGACTTCCTGTCGCCCCAGATCTGCCGCATTACTACAGCTCCGGCACTGCGGGTGTCGACCCGCGGGACATAGCCGTAATCAGCCCGGAAGTTTCTTCCCAGGTCTTCCAGGATGCCCTGGATTATCCAGTTTCGCGATTGGTGCATCAGGTTGAGGTTGATGGCATTTCCGCCAAAACTGCCTGCAGGCTGCCCGTACAAATCAGAGACGATATCGGGGTAGGCAGTTTCAGAGCGGAGGAATTGAACAGTCAGGGAGGTTGTCCGGTTTAAGCGCAGGAAGCCGTCGGCTCCGAACAGGTGGTTGTGATAATCGCTGCCGACCCGCCCGGTGTAGAGCAGACCGAGGGTCGAGCCCTGGCCGATGTCCTGGCGCAGCCGGAAAACCCCGCCGTAAACCCTGTCATCGAGTGACAGACTCATAGAGCCCTGGCTTCCGGGCAGGAGCAGATTATTTATCTCATCCTGGGCGGAAAAGAAACCCAGCGCGGTTCGGCCTATCTTGCCGGTCATCTTCATACCCCAGACCGGGTCGGCTACCGTTCTGGTGAAGACGGCGTTGATGGGTGTCAGGAAGAAATCGCCCCCTTCCAGGAAGAAGGGTCGCTTCTCAGGATAGTAAAGAGCAAAGCGGCGGTTTATTTCGAGCTGGGCCACATCGGCCTCCACCTGGCTGAAGTCGGGATTGGCGGTGGCGTTGAGGATAAGATTGGGTGTGACCCCCCACCTTAGGGTGAGGCCGGGATCAACTTTCTGATTAAGCTTCTCCAGACTTCCGTCCGGGAAAGTGTCCGGGTCCATGGCCTCGGTGCGGACGGCAGTCAAGGTAGGATTGATTTCAATGTTTCGCCCGGGGGAAATTCCAGCAAATCCCACCAGCTTATTGAACTGGCAGAGAATGCAGGAGACGCTTCGGGATCGCCTGTGAGAAGTGATGCGATGGCGGACGCCGCGGGGCCAGCTTCGTTCGGCGCTAAAGCCCCAGGTCTGGGGAGTGTCGCTCGCCCGGAAGCGCAACTGGTTGAAGGGGATGGAGACCTCGACGGCGTAGCCCCAGTCTTCAATCCGGCCGGCCGAATTCCAGATGGCGTCCCAGGAGAAGTCTTCATAACCCTCGAGCTCCGAGAAGTTAGCATCTGCCTGAACACCCAGGGGATTGACCCGGAATTGAAAACCGCGGCGTTCATCATTGAAACAGTCCAGCATGAAGCTGACGTGATCGTCCAGGATCAACTTATCGGTATCGTCACGGTCCATTAGATGGGCTCTGATCTTCCGGGATTCCGGGTCATAGCAGCGAAAAGCTACATAAAGATTATTATGATCATAGGTGACCAAACATTCGGTTTTAACCGGGGGTTCGATGTTGTCTCCGGGCGTCCATTCATAGAGGAGGGGAATAACGGCGGCCGTCTGCCAGGCTTCTTCGTTGAGCAGGCCGTCAATTTTGATTTTTGAGCCGGAGGGCGCGACCTGGTAGATGGCTGCCCCGGAGGGAGTTGCGGCGGGGGGATTGACCTGTGCAGCCGAGAGGGGGGCGGGAGATGAGTTTTCGGGAGAGTTCATAGTCTCCCGGCCTGAATTTGAGCGGGCAGGTCCCGTGGTCAGGCCTGATTCCGAAAGAAGCGAGACCGCGGTCGCAGCCTGTTTTTTCCCCGCAGCCCCGGCGTCTTTAAGGGCAGAGTCAGCCGGTTTGGCCTGACTTTCCGGATCCGGCTGCCGGGCGCGAAGGCTCTCCGGCCAGAGGAAAAGAACAATCCCGGACAGAGTTAGGATGATGACAGCCTTCCACCAGAATACTGAAGATACCCTTGACTTCGCTTTCTTTGTTTGCATGACCATCTCCCTAATTTTCGAGGATTAGAGCCGCCAGGCTCTATCGCCGGTTATATATGAAAGTTTATTCATATATTATTTCGTCCGGGAAGCCCCGGCCCCCGGCTGTCTCAGGCCGGAAAGCAACACAGCTCATCCTTTAACCAATACGTAACTCTGAATTAAATAGTTTATATAGGAAAACAATCAAGAAAGAAAACGAATTATCGTTTTCCCGGCCCCTGAATGGACCTCCGGGTTTGCTCCCGACTGAGATTGTCCCGGCGGATAAATGAAAAGGCTGCGAGGCGCCAATTTTTTTCCAAGCAAAAATAAACAGGACCGGGGAGATAAAAGGTCCAGAAAAATCAGGGGTTCAAAACAGCGCTTGTATTTTCTTTGGCTTCGTGAGAAGGCGCCTTTCCCGTTCTTGACAACAGAGTCGGAAACAGATGAAAATATCAGAACAGGGGCAGAAAAATGAAAAAGGGCATAAATAATTTGTTTTCTCTCAAGATGGCCGTATTGGCTGGTTTATGGCTTTTAACCCGGCCTCTTTGGCCGGGATCGGGTCTGGCGGCCGGGAGGCTGGAACAGCAGCTGCCGAAGGAACTTCAGATTAAACCCAGGCATGAAGTGACGGTGGCGGTCAAGCTGGTTCAGGTCTATGTAACCGATAAAGATGGGCAACCGGTCGGCAATCTGACCGCCGACGACTTTGAAATTTACGATAATAACAAGCCGGTTCCGATTATCCATTTTGAAAAACACTTCGCCGAACAGCTGACGGCAGCGGCTGAAACAGGTCCGGGGCCGGCCCTCAACCGCAAGTTTTTCCTGTTTTTTGACCTTGGCTTTACCGACGCCCGGGGCCTGATGAGGGCCAAGAATGCGGCTCTGAGATTCATGGAAAAATCGCTCCTGCCCACCGACGAAATTTCTCTGGTGACCTATACTGCTCTGCGCGGTTTAACGCTTCATGAGTATCTGACCCGGGACCATGACCGGGTGCGCAAAATCATTGAGAGCTTCGGACTGAAGAGCATTACCGGGCGGGCAGAAAATCTGTCCAATTTCTTTTACTCCGACATGCTGATGAGCCTTCAAAGCGACGAAGTTCAGACCACTCCCGAAGACAGCTTTTTTACCGACCAGGCCCGGCTTCAGACCGGCCAGATGCTCGACACCTCCAGGCGACAGGGTTATGTCGACCAGGCCCGCTTTTATCTGGAAGCCCTGAATAATCTGGCCAGGGTGCTGCGCACCGTTCCCGGCTACAAGAATATCATCCTGTTTTCGGCCGGCCTGGCCAAGCAGCTGCTGTTCGGCCGGACGGGCGGAGCGGTGGTCGGCGACTGGTCCAACCCGGAACAACTGGCTGCTCAGATGGCCGAGTACGATGCCGCCCAGGCCGATTCTGGCTTGCGGAGCGATTTCAGCCGGTTGCTCAAGGAATTTAAGAATTCCAACTGCGCCGTTTTTACCGTCGATATTTCCCGGGCGCATAAGGAAATGGACGTGGAAGGCTCGGGCGGAGCCATGCCCGGAGCCAGGGAACTCGACGGCGCCGATTCACTCAAGCAACTGGCCTCGGAGACAGGCGGAAGATTTTATGCCAATACCGTCAATCCGGAAAACGCCATGGAAGAGATTGTCAACACCACCCGAAATTTCTACATTTTGGGCATCAAGGTGGATGAGAGCTGGGATGGGAAATACCATAAAATCAAAGTCAAGGTTAATAAGAAAGGCTACAGAGTTTATTCCCAGGCCGGCTATTTTAATCCCAGGCCGTTCAAGGAATACAACAATTTTGAAAAATTGCTCCATCTGATCGAGGTGGCCCTGACCGATGACCCGTGGCCTTATCTGCCGGTCAACATTCCTGTATCCGGTCTGACCGTGGTGGAAAAAGGATGGCCGGTGGTTCTGGCTTATGCCCGGGCTGCCGGAGCAGACCTGGTCGATGTTTTCGGGCCCAAAACCGAAGCTTACCTGTTGATTTTCAACGACCGGGGAGAATTGATTCTGATTAAAAAGTTCAAGGCCGTGGTGTCTGAAAAAGATAAGAAAGAAAACGAGGCTTTTCTCCCGTCCTTCATGCTGCCGGTGAAACCTGGCAAGTACGAGTGTGCCCTGGTGATGAGAAATCTGGAAACGGGCAGGGCGGCCCGGGGAAAAGCTTCGGTGGAGGTGCCGGGACAGCTGCCGGTAATGCCTTACCTTGACCCGCCGCTCCTGCTGAGGCTTGATGACCGGGCCAGGGAGCTCAACGGCGCGGGCGAGCCGACACTGGCCTCAGTCTATGGTTATAATCCGGGGACTTATTCAGCGGCGGCCGACACGGTGCCGGTCGAAACGAGGAAACTGTATGCGGCCCTGCGTCTGGCCTGCCCGGCCGGTTGGGAGGAAGGACTGGAAATCAAGGCTCAACTGGCTGAGGCCAGCAGTCAGACGGGTAAGGACCTACCGGTGGCTATTCTTGAAAAAAATCGCGAGGGCCAGCTCATAAAGTTGCTGGTGGAACTCAGGACAGGCGAAATGACAGAGGGTACATATAGATTGATTTTTACTTTAAGCGCACCGAATTTTAGCCAGCCTCTGGAGGCCGAAGCTGGTTTCAGGGCCAAATCCTAAGGCGAGTTATTTATCTATAATGATCCAGTTCTGATACCGGGTTTTCAGGCTAAGCCAGCCGGGGACAAATGAAGTCTGCTGATAACAATTTAAATTTCGATCAGTTAAGACTGTACTCCGGCAGGCAGGTGTTGCCGGTGAACCAGTTTTACTTGGATTCGTATTTAATATAAATTATCCGGAGTGATTGCGCCTCGGGATGGGTCAGATTGATGGACTCATCGCAAAATCTCTTAAAGGAGGAAGAAGTTGAAAAAAATGGTTTTTCTGGTTCTGGGTTTTCTTCTCATAACTATGATTTTTGCCGGGTGTAAACCCCGGGCCAAAGAATTTCCCCTGGTATCAAGAGACCTGCTGTTTGGCAATCCGGATAAGGCGTCCGTGCAGATCAGCCCCGACGGCAAATACCTGAGCTTTCTGGCGCCGGTCAATAACGTTCTGAATGTCTGGGTCGGGCCAGTTGAAGACCCGGAAAAAGCAGAACCGGTGACCAAAGACACAAACCGCGGCATTCGCAATTATTTCTGGGCCTATACCAACAGGCACATAATATATATTCAGGACCTGGCTGGCGATGAAAACTGGCAGGTTCATGCGGTTGACATCAACACGAAAGAAGACCTGAATCTAACTCCGTTTGAGGAAATACCCGGGCCCGACGGTAAGCCGATCACCCTGCCCAACGGAAAACCGCTCAGACCACAGGCTCAGATCCAAGCTGTAAGTTATAAATTTACTGACGAAATACTGGTCGGGCTTAACACCCGCAATCCACAGTTTCATGATCTTTACAGGCTGAATATACTGACTGGCGACCTTAAGCTGATACAGAAAAATGATGGCTTTATGGGATTTCAGACTGACGACGACTATAACATCCGCTTTGCAGCTCAGATGACTCCGGATGGCGGAATGGCACTGTTCAAGCCTGACGGTAAAGGAGGCTGGCTGCCATTTGATACGATTCCGATGGAAGATAGCCTGACCACCAGCCCGGTGGATTTTGATAAGAGCGGTCAGATTCTTTACATGATTGATAGCCGGGGGCGCAATACAGCAGCGCTGCTGGCTGTGGACCTGAAGACCGGAGAGAAAAACTTGATTTTTGAAGACCCTCGAGCTGATGTCCGCAGCATTATGATGCATCCGGTTGAAAAAAAGATAGAAGCGGTGGCTGTGGAATACCTCCGGACCGAATGGACAGTGCTGGACGAATCGATAGGAGGCGACCTGGATTATCTAAAGACTGTCTGTGATGGCGACATCAGAGTTTCCGACAGAACGCTGGATGATAAATTCTGGACGGTAGCTTATGTGGTCGATGATGGACCGGTTCGCTATTATTTTTATGACCGGGAACACAAACAGGCTAAATTCTTATTTACCAACAGGAAGGACCTGGAAGGGGTCAAACTGAGCAGGATGCATCCGGTGGTTATAGAGTCCAGAGACGGACTTAACCTGGTAAGCTATTTAACGCTTCCGGGATGGAAGGATCCGGATAACGATGGAAGGCCAGATAAGCCGCTGCCAATGGTTCTATATGTCCATGGCGGTCCCTGGGCCAGAGATTCCTGGGGTCTGGATCCGATTCATCAGTGGCTGGCTAACAGGGGCTATGCGGTGCTGAGTGTGAATTTCCGCGGCTCGACCGGATTCGGAAAGGATTTCATCAATGCCGGAAACCTGGAGTGGGCAGGCCGGATGCATGACGACCTGATAGATGCGGTCAATTGGGCAATAGAGAAGAGAATTGCCGATCTGAATAAGGTGGCCATAATGGGTGGAAGTTATGGAGGATATGCCACCCTGGTCGGAATGACCTTCACCCCGGATGTCTTTGCCTGCGGTGTGGATATTGTCGGGCCGTCCAATTTGATTACGCTGCTGGAAACGATCCCGCCCTACTGGAAGCCGATGCTGGAAATGTTTGCCACTCGGGTGGGTGATCTCAGAACTGAAGAAGGACGGAAACTGCTTCAAGAACGGTCGCCGCTGACCTACGTCGACAGGATTCAGAAACCGCTGCTGATCGGCCAGGGAGCCAATGATCCGAGGGTCAAACAGAGCGAATCGGACCAGATAGTTAAAGCCATGCAGGAGAAAAACATCCCTGTAACTTATGTGCTCTTCTCAGACGAAGGACACGGTTTCGCCCGTCCGGAAAACCGTCTGGCCTTCTTTGCCGTCAGTGAATTGTTTCTTGCCAGACATCTAAATGGACGGTCCCAGGAAATTGGAGACGACTTTAAGGGTTCGACCATTCAGGTGCCGGAGGGTGCTGACCAGATCCCCGGTTTGAAGGAAACCCTTAAAGAGGGGACACCTTAAGGTGTCCCCTTTTTATGCCTGGTTTCCTCTCCGCTAACAGGCTAACAATGAGGGCAAAATATGGGGACACCTTAAGGTGTCCCTTTTAATTCTTAATAAAAAATTTAATTTCATGAAGGGAGAAAAAATGAAGACCATTGGTTTAATCGGTGGTATGAGCTGGGAATCATCACTCGAGTATTACCGGATTATCAATGAAGAAGTTAAAAGAAAGCTGGGCGGTTTTCATTCTGCCCGGTGTGTCATGTATTCAGTTGACTTTGCTGAAATCGAAGTGCTGCAGCACAGGGGCGAGTGGGACCGAACGGCCTGGATTCTGAGTCAGGCTGCCGTCCGGCTGGAGGCCGGCGGGGCTGATTTTCTGGTGCTGTGCACCAACACCATGCACAAGGTTGCCCCGCAGATTGAAGCCGCGGTTAATATTCCTCTTATCCACATTGCCGACCCCACGGCCGAAAGAATTAAAGCTCGCGGCTTCAGAAGGATTGGTCTGCTCGGGACCAGGTTTACGATGGAGGACGATTTTTACCGAGGACGGCTGGAGAAAAAGCACGGGCTCGAAGTGGTGGTACCGGACGAGGCTGACCGTCAACTGGTTCATCAGGTCATCTATTATGAATTATGCGACGGCCGGTTGCAGGAAGAATCAAGAAAAAAATTTCAAGCGGTGATCGAAAAGCTGGCCGGAGCCGGGGCTCAGGGAGTAATTTTAGGCTGCACCGAAATCGGCCTGCTGGTTAAACAAAAGGACAGTCCGTTGCCCGTATTTGATACCACCGTCATTCACGCCGAAGCGGCGGTGGAGTATGCTTTGAGCTGAAGGGCCGGCCCGGGAGTCCGGCTCAGATGGCGGCTCTATCGGCCGTAACGTGAAAGAATGCCGATCCCTCCCAGTATCAGAACCACCACAAAGAAATAAAAAGCCAGAACGATCAATAGCCAGACCAGGGTGGCTTTAGCCCAGTTGGCTTTGCTCAGTTTGGTATTGCCGCTGAAAGCCCAGATGAGCAGCATGATGATATTTACCAACGGTATGGAAGCGATAAGCAGGGTAATCAGCCATTCGCCGACGCTGACCACGGCCTCCAGACCCGGAACTCTCTGGGTAGGCACAGATTGAGCTTGTTGTTCCATGGCTTTCTTTGCCTCCTTCTTTCTCTATAGTTACCGGGCCTGAAAACAAACAATTAAGCCTGAATAGCAGGTCCGGTTGCTTCTGATTTTACGAACTTATGGTTATGCTTACAAGGAAAATATTTGGCAACTGGAAGTGGGGGGATGATAATTTGAAAATGTATGATATTTTTTCTAAAATCATAAAAAGTTTCTCATTCCGGTTATTGCCGGACTGGATCAGCTATGGATGTCTATTTTTATGAGGTTTTTGAGGAAGAAGCCAGGCTGATAAAGAGTTTAATTGGCGGCCGGCTGGATTTTGGGTTGACCGACAGGACGATTCAGGAAAGCGGCCACGCCGAACCACCAGCCTGGCTGATCAGCGTCCGCACCCAGTCTGTTATCCCGGTGCAGTGGCAGGACCGGCTGGACGGCATTTTAAGCCGGACGACAGGATTTGACAACCTGAGAACTTACAGGAGCCTGATCAGCTCACCGGTGGCTCTGGGTTACCTGGAGGAATATGCCACCCGGGCGGTAGCCGAGCAGGCGATTTTGCTGATGCTGGCCCTCCTGAGAAAGTTGCCGCGGCAGATGAATCAATTCCGACATTTTGACCGCGACGGGCTGACCGGCCTGGAAGTTCAGGGGCGTAACCTTCTGGTGATTGGAGTCGGCCGGATTGGCGGCGAGGTGGTCAAGCTCGCTCAGGGACTGGGGATGAAAGTCAGGGGAGTGGATATTGTCCGGCGGCACGACTTTGTCGAATATGTGGAGCGGGATGAAGGCTTAGAGTGGGCGGAAGTAATCATCTGCGCCATGAACCTGACTGCGGAAAATTATCATTATTTTACCTATGACCTGCTGAAGAAAGCCCGCCCCGGGGTCATTTTCATCAACATCGCCCGGGGAGAGCACGCCCCGCTGGCCGATATGTTGCGGCTGGTCAAGGAAGGACATCTGGGAGGACTGGGACTGGACGTCTTCGAAGATGAGCCGGAAGTGGGCACCGCTCTGCGCACCGGCCAGCTGGAGGGGGCTGACCGGGCCAGAATCGTGGCCGAACTGCTCCGGTTTCCCAATGTGATTTTTACGCCGCACAACGCCTTCAACACCGCCGAGGCCCTCGAGCGCAAAGCCAGGTTCAGCGTCGACGAAATTTTTTATTTCCTGGAACGCCGCGCCTTTCGCCATTCGGTCTGAAAAGGGGGACAGTGTAGAGTGTCCCCTGTTCAGAGGCGGCTGATGATCGTTCGGTTCTGCGGGTTGAGGATGTTCTTGCCTTCCGGAGTGAACATATAATCCAGCCTGGTCTGGTAAAATTCGATAATCTTCGGTCTGACCATTTTAAGCGTTGAATTTAAGAATCTATTCTGCTCGGTAAAGCCTTCCCCCAGGACGGCTATGGCCGCCGGTAGCCAGCGGTCGGGGAATTTGCCTCCCTTTGGACTGCCTTCCCGGAATTGATTAACCTCAGATTCCAGGAGGCGGAGCGCGGCTTCCTGCCCTTCCGGAGTTCTGTGGTCGAGCTTTTTCTCTTTCAGCCACCTGAGCAGATTCTCTTTGTTTGGAACCAGCAAAGCGACCGTGTATGGCGACTGGTTGTTATAGAGCATAATTTGTTCGATGTACGGGGAAGCTTCGGTGATGGCTTCCTCGATCTCTTCCGGGCTGTATTTTTCCCCGTCGTTAGCTATCAGCAGGCTCTTAAATCGCCCCAGCACATAAAGATAGCCGTCAGCATCCAGGTACCCAAGGTCTCCGGTGTAGAGCCAGCCGTCGCGGATGGTTTCCCCGGTGGCTTTTTCGTTTTTCCAGTAACCGGACATGACATTTTCACCGCGGATGACGATTTCTCCTTTAACTCCGACCGGCAGATCGTTGCCCTGGTCGTCGCAGATTCTAACCTCAATGGTTCTGGCCGGTTTGCCGGAAGAACCCAGCTTGTGTTCTTTTTTGTTATTGGCGGAAATGACCGGCGAGGCTTCGGTTAATCCATAGCCCTGGAACATCGGAATGCCGATGGCATAGAAGAAGCGCTGCAGCTCAATATCAAGCAGAGCGCCCCCTCCGACAAACATCTCCAGGCGGCCGCCAAAGTTTTGTCTTATTTTGCTGAAAATCAACTTGTCAACCAGGAAATAAAGCGGTTTCTTCAGTTTTCTTTTGCCCTGACCTCGGTTCCAGCCTTCTCCGTTGTATTCATAGGCGGCTTTAAGACCCTTGTAGAAAAGAGCTTCTATTTTAGGACCTTTTTCACTGATGGCTTTTTCAATGCCGCGACGGAAGTTTTTGGCCAGGGAAGGGACGCTCAGCAAAACATGGGGTCTAATTTCTTTGATATTTTTCGGGATATTTTTTATGGTCTCCAGGGCATTCCGTCCGGTTTCGATGCAGGCAATGGCTGCCCCGTTTTTCATCATGCTGTAAAGCCCGCAGGTATGGGCAAAGGAATGGTCCCAGGGCAGAATAAGGAGGTTCACGTAGTATTCCGGGCACTCCACCAGTGAGAGCGACTGTTCCACATTCGCCGTATAGTTCCGATGGGTGAGCATGATCCCTTTGGGGTCGGCGGTGGTGCCGGAAGTATAGCAGATATTGGCCAGATCGGATTCTTTGACCGCGCGCCAGGTTTCTTCAAAGGCCTGACTGTGAGCCGTCAGATAGACCTTCCCTTCACGGCTGACGTCTGAAGCCAGGAATTCATCCGGTTCCAGGTCATCGACCGGGTCCAGGACGATGATTCTTTCCAGTTCCGGCAGGTCGTTCTTGACCGCCCGGATTTTAGGAAGCTGGCCTCGAGAGACGATGGCCATCCGGCTGCCGGAATGGGAAAGACGGAATTTTAGTTCGTTGGGCTCATCTATCTTGACTGAGATGGGCACATTTATGGCCCCCGTGTATAAAATACCCAGTTCAGCCATCAACCAGTCGGCCCGGCCTTCAGATAGAAGCGTTACCCGGTCGCCTTTTTTCAGGCCAAGACTCAGCAGCCCGGCAGCAAAGTTGTGAACGCGGGTACGCATTTCACGATAAGTGAGGCCCTGGTATTGCCCTTCCTTTTTCTCCCACATGATAATGTTGTCCGGGAATTTCTGGACACTGTCTTCAAACAGCTGGGGTAGGGTTCTTTCGGCCATCCTTTCTCCTTTCTGAAAACAGGAACACCTTTAAATGCTCCTGTTTTCGTTCTCAATTAAATTGTATATAGAATGATATTGGTTTGAACCGATGATTGTAAAGAATTTTTTTATCAGTTCCAAGCCCCGTCAGTTGGCCGGGAGAGTGGAATTTAAGCCAGAAAAAATTTCCGGGTCCACCAGATCCTAAAAGAAGAAAGTGACTGCCAGCTGAAACACATAATTATACATTTGAATGCGGTAGGTGATGTCCTGGGATACCGGAATGCCGATGGCTTGAAAGTAAGAAGCCGGAATAACCGTCTCGTAATCGTTGGTTGTCAGACCGAAAGAAAAACGCTGATCAATGGCCACCCTGGTCCGGCCGAGCTTAATATCAAATCCTCCCCCGATCACATAGCTCGGTTCGATTGATTTCAGCTGGCTGGTGACATCTTCGGTCCTGATGTACGGAATATTGTAACCCGATATGCTTATGTTTACCTGGTTTTCAAGGTTCCCCCTGAGTTTCAGGCCAAAAGATATCCCGGTTAGAAAGGTTGGTTGAACCGGAAATTTAACCGGCAGGGAGACCTTCAGCAGCAAGGGAATTTCTAAATATTCCAGCGACCGGGTATCTATGACATTAACCTGAAAGCCCGGAATTGAAACCGGAAGCGGAACCTGTACATCGTATTTGCCCCCCTTTTGAAAATAGAGAAATTCAGGCTGGAAATAAAGCCAGCTGTTAATATTGAAGTTTGCCACCAGCCCTATAGCCAGACCGTTAGTTGCAATTTTCTTGATGGTGAGGTCAGCTCCTGTTTCCTTTCCGCGCAGCTGGTTGTGAGTGTAACCCATCTTAAAACCTACAGTGTTCGGAGCCAGGGCTGCGAGATGACCGGCGGTTAAAAAAAGAATGATCAAGATAGCAGTAAAGATAGCAATTGGCTTTTTATTCATCTTTGCCCTCCCATTTTCTAAAATTATACTCTAAATAAAAAAAACAAATAACTTTGATACGCAGCAAAAATTGCCTTTTCTTCCTGATTGAATGGCTGTGTATATCTGTCGCTTATATTTTACTAATGAATAACGGCAAAGGCCGCGGTTAGATATGGAGAAGGGTGGCAGAGTCGCTTGACCGGGCTCATTGTAAGCAACAGTTGATTTTAGAAACAATCTGGTTGAACAAACCGCAAACCAGGCCGGTCTGATCGGTCAGACTTCGAAATGCTAACCCATTGAACAATGGCTCGGGGGAGAAAGTTTAGCCATGAAATAGTCTTCTTATATTATTTATTAATCAGCTATTAAGATGCTCGGCGCCATTTTGAGACAATTAGGAAGACCGGTATCAAATACCAGGAAGATGTCGACGGGAATAAGTTTCCTGGCTTTAAATTTTTAACTATAATAGTTTCTCATGCTTCAAGGGGTGTTAAGGTTCTCGCCTGTTTTTTTCTGGCTGCTCCTTTTCTTTTATCTGGCCAGAATTCCTCTGGCTATCGAAGCTTATAGAAATCAAAAGAAGAAAAGAACTATCAGGTGCCGGATTCCGACCATTTCTGTCATCATCCCGGCCAGAAATGAAGCTATTAATCTGGCAATCCTTCTGGAATCACTTAATAAACAATCCCTAAAGCCGGAAGAAATTATTGTGGTTGATGATAATTCTGAAGACGAAACGGCAGAGATTGCCAGGAAAGCCGGAGTCCGGCTGATCAACCCCGGCCCGTTGCCGGCAGGCTGGAACGGAAAATCCCATGCCTGTTTCCGGGGAGCGGAGGCAGCTTCGGGATTTTTACTGATTTTTCTGGATGCTGACACCAGACTGGAGAAGGAAGGGCTGGAAGTGATGTTGAACCTTTACCTTGAGGGGCGGGGTCTGGTTTCGATCCAGCCCTATCACCGGATGCAAAAAGCTTATGAAAGGCTGTCAGCTTTTTTCAATTTGATCGTTTTCCTGAATATGAATATTTCTTCATATATTCCCGCTCTGAACAGGTCGAGCGGAGCCTTCGGTCCCTGTATCCTCTGCAGCCGGACTGATTATTTTAATATCGGAGGCCATCAAGCGGTCAGGGGAGAAGTAATTGAGGATATGGCTCTCGCCCGACTGGCTCAAAAGAAGGGACTGCCGGTGTGGTGTTATGCCGGCCGGGGAGTTATTTCATTCAGGATGTATCCGGGTGGGCTTAGATCGCTGATCGAAGGCTGGACCAAAAATTTTGCCAGCGGCGCGGCATCGACCGGACCGTGGTTTTTTTTGGTCACCTTCGGCTGGGTGGCCGGAGCCATGAGCGGTCCGGTAGACATGGTAAAAGGCATAGCCGGTAATCAAACTTTTCTCTGGCAACTGGGGGCAGCGCTTTACCTCATCTATGGGTTTCAGATCTATTTTTTCCTGAAAAAGCTG
Organism: Candidatus Saccharicenans sp.; assembly: GCA_030017715.1. Taxonomy (GTDB): domain Bacteria; phylum Acidobacteriota; class Aminicenantia; order Aminicenantales; family Saccharicenantaceae; genus Saccharicenans. The sequence goes on from JASEIU010000001.1 coordinate 920,777, forward strand.
GGAAACTTTGGTTTTCTGACATCCATTCTTTATCCTTTTTATCTTCTGTTTTTCATTCTGGTTTTTTTGAGGTCCATGTTTTACACCGTGTTGCTGGGGTTTGTCCACTGGAAAGGCAGAAAATTGTATGTCCGGAGGGTAAAATAAAAAGAGAACGAAGATGAAGGGCTTAAATTTGAAACCAGGGGTTGTTTTAATTCTTAATTTCGGCCTGTGGCCGGTTATCCACCTCATCGCCGGTTATGTTGCCGCCAGAAGACCCCGGTCGGCTTTCAACCCGGAAAAAGGCATTTACAGATTAAGAAGTTTTGAATTGTCTGGAAAAATTTACGAAAGAATCGGCGTAAAAATCTGGAAAAAATGGCTTCCGGATTTAGGCGATTTCTTCAAGCCAGGGTTTCCTAAAAAGAAGCTCAGGTCAAGGGATAAGGACTATTTGCAGACATTTTACCTGGAAACCTGCCGGGCCGAGTATGCTCATTGGCTGACTATGTCCGGAGTGCTTCCTTTCTGGCTCTGGAATGAATGGTGGGCGGCACTGATTATGCTGGGATACGCTCTGGCCGTGAATCTGCCCTGCATCATTGTTCAGAGGTATAACCGTGGTCGACTCGGGCTCCTATTTTTAGAAAAGCTTAGAAAAGGGATATAAAGGGGATTAAAGACAGAATAAGGGATCAGTCTGAGGGAAAGCTGGATGAGGGGGGCCAAACAGAAATGTGTACGCTGCCGTCTTTATCAAATTTGACCGAATTGGGAAAACCATGAATGACATTCAGGTAAACTCATATCAATTGCTGGACAGGAAAAAAGCAGAAAGAAAGAAAATTATCAACACTAATTTAAATTGAACCAGGGTAAGACCTTGACACTTCTTTTGTTTGAAATAAAATAACGTTGAGACTATGTCAGGCCCACGAGGCCATCCCGGTCTCAATCATCTGAGGGAGAGAACTCGTGGGCCTTATATCAAAAAAACCAAAAATAGAAAAGAGAAGAGAAGCGGTTTTTATTATAGATTGGCAGAATTTTTTCGCCGATCCCGATTCGCCCGGTTATCTTCCTTCCACCAGGACAATTCTCCCGGGAATTGCCAATTTATTAGAAGAGCTCTCAAGACAGAATGTTCAAATAATAGCTACCAGGCATTATAACCCTGTTTCCGCTGAAGACCCTTTTTTTCGTTTTTATGGTCGGGTGATTGAGAAAGAAAGTAAACTTTTTGAGCTGGCCTACCCTCTAACGATTCACAGGAACATTTCGGTTCTCGATAAAACCACCTATTCAGTATTTAAGATTCCAGGGCTCGTTCAGCAGCTTAAGAACTCCGGGGTTACCCGGGCGGTTCTATGCGGTTTGCAGACAGATAAATGCGTCTTAGCCTCAGCTTATGATGGCTTCGATTCCGGGTTTGACCTGGTGGTTATTGAAGATGCCTGCTGCGCAAGGAAAAAGAATTTCCATCTTCGGTCGCTTGATATCATGAAGAGATCAAGCGCGAAAATTATGACGGTTGACCGGTTTATCAGATCACTGAAATGAATAACAGGGCAGGGATTCGGGAGAGCATGAATTTTTCGGAGGTAATAATAATAGGAGCCGGACCGGCCGGAATTTCAGCGGCCGCGGAGTGTCTGCGACATGAGCTTATGCCTCTGATAATTGATAAAGGAGAAGCGGGCGGGCTTGTTCGTATCGCTCATTTAATCCAGAATTTCTCCCCACTTTCTCCCATGTCCGGTCGGGAGCTGGCTTTTAGATTTCAGGAGATGCTCAAAAGAATCTCCGCCCCTCTTCTGAGGGCAGAGGTGATAATGATTGAGCAGCGTGAGCAGACGTTTTTGATAAATTTAAGAGAGGGGCCTCAGCTTGAAGCCAGAGCGGTCATTTTAGCCACGGGGCAGAAACCATACGTGCCGGATAACCTCGATGAATTCAGGGAATTTTTTCTTCTGCCAGGCGAATTTGAACCCCGGGAGATAGCTACAGGTAAAAGAATGGCTATTTACGGAGGAGGGGATGTAGCCCTGGATTTAGCCCTTAGTTTATATGAGTCAGGGGCCGCAGAGGTTGAAATTTTTGTCCGCGGTTGGCCAAAAGCCTGTGCTTATCTACAGAGAAAGATAAATGAAAAGAAAATCGCGGTGACAAAAGGTTATGAGCTTATTGAGTTGGGCAAGGAAGACAAAGTGGTAAGGTTGCTGTTTAAGACAGAACAGGGCTCAGAGGAAGAGCTCAGTTTTGAAGCGCTTGTGTTAGCTCTTGGCTGGCAGCCCTGTGCTCCTGAGATGAAGCCGATTACCCTGGATGAACTATTTAATATGGGGATTAAAGAATCCGGGGACACCAGAGTTCCTGGATTGTTTTTAGCGGGAGACATCAAAAATGGTCAGAATCGGTTTATTGCTCTGGCGGTAGCTGATGGCCTTAGAGCCGGTCTGGCGGCCTGTAAATATCTGAAAAGGGACAAAAATAGATTAAGGAGTTCCATATGAGGTGCTGGAAAATAGCTTCGCTCAGCGGCCAAGAAAATGTGGCCTGGATTTACGTCTTAGCTTCATCTTTTGATGATGATGTCCTGATTGAATGTGTCGATGCTCTTGACCCACGGTATTCCCCGGGTGAAAAGTGGGTAATAATCCTATCTTCCCAGAAAGGTTGTCCCGTAAAATGTCGTTTTTGCGATGCCGCTTTTTACTATCGTGGAAATTTAAGTCATGATGAATTGAAAGAGCAACTCGATATTATCCTGGCGAACCGGGCAGGTCAGCTTGATTATCTTGGCTCGGCCAAAATCAAGCTTCATTTCGCCCGTATGGGTGAACCGGCTTTTAATGAGGTTGTTTTGAATTTCCTGGAAAATCTCACCAGGGAGTACCCGGGAATGAATTTTATTCCAACGGTGGCCACGCTGGCCCCGGCCGGCTGTGACAGCTGGTTCGTCAGACTTAAAGAAATCAAGGACAAATATTTTGCCGGCGGAAAATTTCAGCTGCAATTTTCTATGAACAGCACAGATGCCAGTTATCGGGACCATATGATGCCTGTAAAAAAATGGGACTTTCAGCAGATCAGTGATTACGGAGAATGGTTTTTCTGCCCGGGAGACAGGAAGATTACTCTGAATTTCGCTCTGGCTGAAAAAGCGCCATTTGAAGCCGGCAAAATTATGTCGCTTTATAACCCCGGGAAGTTTCTGATTAAGATAACTCCCTTAAACCCGACCGGGTCGGCGGCTAAAGCCGGTCTGGGAAGCGCACTGAAGTTCGATGGCCATCTCAATCGAAGCGTGGCTGAAGAGATTGACATCCTGGAAAGAAACGGCTGGGAAGTCATCATCAGTATCGGAACAGAAGAGGAAATCAGGGTCGGCTCGAACTGCGGGCAGATCGCTCTTAGACACATTAATGAAAGCCTCAGGACAATTTGCTGACAGGAAGCAGCTCTCTGTCTGTCGGAGAGAAAGAACCTCAATTATTCAGGATTTAATTCATTTTTTCTCCGGCAACATTCGGTACTGTTTACTCCTGCTGATGTAATGTTTTTCATAATTACCAGTCCGATGGAATCATTTACAACCGGAAATGAAATCCCTGAATTCTGAATTTCGTCAGATGGTGATAACAATAAAAATCCGCTCAGGCCGGATAACCTACTGTCATGGCGAAAAGCACTTTCTGTTCCGGGCGAAGCCTAAATTCGGCCGGCGTATTCTCGCGGTCGCAATTATGAAACCAGGCGGCCAGGCCGGCGGAGGCGGCATACAGGTAAATATTCTGGGCGATAAGTCCAGTGGCAACAAAATAGTAGGACTTCTGAACCTCCGGGTCTTTGATCCGCGGGTCGGGCTGTCCATCGAGAATGTATCGGCCGAGGTCGACAACGAAGAAAATTCTCACCGGAGCATTCAATCCGGACTGCCGGCGACTGGCCCGGGACCTGAAATCTCCCGCCGCCACCGGAAGTAGCACGTGTTTTAGCGGCTCGTACAGGTAGACACCTTCCTGAAGCGCCACATAAAGGTCCATCTCCTGGGAGTTGCTGGCAGAAGCAGCTGTTCTGCCTGGTTTGCCTCTGATTAATTCACCTTCACCGCGGTTGATGCCGAAGGCTGCCCACAGCAGGTTAGACATAATCTGTGGCGAGAGCGGCTCGGCCTTGATGTTGCGGTTAGTTCGCCTCAGCCACAGAGCCTCCAGCACCGTCTTGCCTCCGCTTTTTTCCGGTGGCGGCAGCTGGATCGGTTTGAGTTCCAGTTTGCTCTTTTCAGCCTGTTCCTGAGCCCTTTTACTTTCGGTCAGTCCGGCCTCATCCTGTGTCGTCCTCAGGGTGGTATGGCTCTTTCCTGATTTTCCGGGCAAGAGATTTTCTGGCAATCTGAATGTTACCGCCAGAGGCACTGCAGCCATGGCACCTTTTATAAAATTTCTCCTTCTCATGGTTCCTCTCCGTGGAATATAAAAATTATTTTGAGATAGTCTTTAGAATAGTTCCAGCCTGGACGCGGTCGGTGAGTTCCAGGCCGTTCATGATGGCCAGTTGTTTCTGCCGGCTTTCGTCATATCCGTATCCCTTCAAAATGTTGCCCAGAGAATCGGTTCTGGCCACTTTAATAATCTTGATTTTTTCGGGATTGACGTTGATCCGGGCCGGGTCGGCCAGCGGCTTAAAACCGCCCAGGCTGCCGGAAAAATTCTGGGCATAGTTGTTAAATTTAGCGCTTTCTGTGTAACCCAGGAACATCAGGACCCGGTCATCCTTCTGGACAAAATGAGCCAGGCCGGTAAGATTGGCTTCTTCGGTCTGAAGGGTAAATTGCAGTCTCCTGGTCAGGAAGCCGTTGACGGTCAGGCTGTCGGAGCTAAGCAGGTTGACCTTATTCCGGGTGGCGAAAGCCTGGGCCGCCTCATCCGGAGTTTTTCCCTGAGCGAAGGCCAGCACCATGGCCGCATCCTCTTTGGGCGCAATCAACAGAACCCGGGAGGCGGTGTTGTTAACCTTCCAGTCAGCCGGCACCGGAAATTGAAAAGTCAGTTGCGGATGGTAGAAGACACTGTCTTTGACATAGCCCTGTCTCGGGTCTTCGCCGAATACCAGTCCGTCCAGCCTGTTCAAATATCCATCTCTGTTAATGGCTAATTTTACACCGGGATTTTGAGACTTCCAGTCAGCCGCCGCTCTTTTTATAGCTTCAATCCTGTCCGGAGGGTCGGGGTGGGTGGATAACCAGCTCGGCAGCCCGTCTTTTCCTGATTGAGGGTTGAGCTTTTGCAGAGTTATGAACAGGCTGGACATCTGGCTTCCGTCATAGCCGGCCTTAGAAGCATACAGCACTCCCAGGTCGTCGGCCTGTCTTTCATGTTCGCGGCTGAAGCTCAGAAACATGATTGTCAATCCAGCCTCGGCCAGTCCGGCAAACTTCTGAAAGGTCCTGGAAAATGCCGCCCCGACCGCCAATCCGATCTGGGCCATCTGGGCTTTGCTGTAAAGCTGAGCGCTGTGGCGGGCGGTCACGTGGCCGATTTCGTGGCCCATAACTCCGGCCAGCTCGGCTTCGTCATTAAGATAAGCCAGAATTCCCCTGGTTAAATAAACATAACCGCCCGGAACGGCAAAGGCGTTGACCACCGGACTGTCAAGAACCTGAAACTTGAATTCCAGGTCGGGCTGGTGGCTGACCGCAGCCAATTTTTTACCAACGCCGGCGATATATTGATTCAGGGTGCTGTCGGGGTAAATACCGTAAGTGCTGGTGACCTCGGCATCCGTCTGCTGGCCAAGAGCCATTTCGTCTGCCCGACTGAGAAGCATCAACTCCCTCTTCTGGGTTACCGGATTGATAGCGCAGGAAAAACAGGAGATAACCAAAAAAATGGCCAACAGCCAGGATGCTACCCGGCGAATTCCGGTTGACAGTGGCTGAGAATCAGCCGGGAGTTCCCTCTCAGGGAACGAGCCGATGATAATTAGCTGATATTTTTTCAGAAATTTTTTCATTTTAATTTGACCCCCATTATTAACTTGTTCATATCTTATCTCGAGTTGAACATTATTAGCAAGGCAACGATTACCATGCCGCCGGATTTCCATCAATTATTATGTCCCGGGCGACCTGAAACCCGGGCCGTGGCTCATCGGCTCAATTTCATGATCAGAGTCCGGCGGAAGCGGTAGTAGGGGACAAGCAGCAGGATAATTATGATCAATGAAAAGAAATAGAACTTGTTAACTCCCGCTCCCGCACCCCGGGCCAGCCAGATGAGACTCCGCTGGATGTGGATGAAAATCAGGTTAAAAAAAATCATAAATAGCAGGACCAGTTCTTTTTTTAGGTCGGTCAGGGCGGCCTGTAATTCGGGCATCTCTGCGGGTCTGTCGGGTTTTCTGACCCAGACACTGCCGGCCAGCCAGAAGACAATAAGAAACAGGCTCTGAGCCACGGGATATATGAAAAGAAGAGGGCTCTTTGGAGTCCGCAGGATTTCCTGCCCGGCCAGGTTCAACCAGTAGGGAATTTCCTGCGGCAGCTGCGGATAAGCTCGAAGCATCATTGCCCAGCTTACGACCAGGAGGGTAAGATTAAACAGCACCAGCAACCGGATGGATTGTTTCTGAAAGGCTCTCAGGTCCACCTTAACACTTTAACATACTTGCCTCCGGGGAGAAAATAAGGATTGCTCTGGAATGGCTTCTCAGTATTCGTGATGACTGATGTTAGCCAGAGGGTCCTGTCGCGGCCCGCCCCCTCCCGTCCTCGCGCCCCGATCACCCGCAAGAAACCGCTTCCGCCGCGGGCGGCGGAGACACGCCGGGCCACCCTCCGGTCTAACTTATATCGTCGATCACGGGAAAAGCAGCGCTTTCAACCCCGGGCAAAAATGGTCGGCAGAAATTTCCTGAAAAAATATGATATATATGGAATGGCGCTTGATCATCAGAAATCGACGGAATAAAAACATCATTGGAGACTAACTTAAATCCAGACCAGATACAGCCGATTTAATTAAAAACCGATGAAGAGATGCAATGATAAATAAGAAAACCGGGAATAATCATTGCAGAGAAAAGATATTGATATTGCGGAGAGTAGAATGAAGGCTGAAAATAAAATTGAACTCTGTCTGCTCCCTGACCGGAGCGGTCGCCGGATTCTCCGGGGACGGCCTCGATTCCTTTTTCTTCTCATTATTTTATTGTCAGTCTTTATCTTCTCCTGTTGCTCTGAACCTAAAGAGCCGCTTGAACTGAAGGTTGTCACCTTCAATGTTCGCTTTGACAATCCGGCCGATGGCCGGCAGGCCTGGGAATTCCGCCGCCAGGCTGCCGGCCAATTGCTGAGGTCGCTTGAGACAGACCTGATCGGAACCCAGGAAGTGCTAAAAAATCAACTGGATGATTTTCTGGAAAGATTGCCGGGATACGGTTACCTGGGCGTCGGCCGGGCGGATGGCCGAACGGCCGGAGAATACAGCGCCATTTTTTATCGGAAAGACCGGCTGCAGGCGGTTAAGTCTGGAAATTTCTGGCTGAGTCAGACACCAGAGGTGCCAGGCTCCAGAGGCTGGGATGCGGCCTGCGAGCGGATTGTGACCTGGGCCATCTTCCGCGAGAAAAACGGAGACCTGGAGCTGGCCTTTTTTAACACCCACTTTGACCATGTTGGACAGACTGCCAGAAGGGAAGGCGCTTTGATGCTGATCAATAAAATTCAGGACCTGGCCGGCAATCTGCCGGTAATTCTCGGCGGAGATTTTAACGCCCCGGCCGATTCTGAGCCCATCCGGATCATTCTGGACGGCGGATTTCTGTTTAATTCCCGGACCCTGGCCGACGAGGTTGTCGGACCCGACTGGAGTTTTCACGGCTTCGGCCGGGTGCCGGAGGAGAAAAGGCAGCTTATAGATTTTATTTTTGTCAGTCATCAGTTTGAGGTCCTAGAGTATCGAAACATCTTTGAGCAGGTTAACGGCACTTACCATTCCGACCACAACCCGATCCTGGTTAAGCTCAGAGTCAACCGGCGTTAATGGGCCGCCTTGATATATGAATAAAAATTCATATGTTAACAGCAGAGGATTCTCGGCCTTCAAATCAGGTCAAGTTTGCCCGCCGGGGCAAAATAATATTATCATCAGGTATGGAAGCCTTTATTAATTATAATGATTGCGGCCACAGAATTCAGGTTGCCCGGGACCGACGGTCGGAGGTTAAAGGAAGAGGAAATCTGCCGCCGATAGCTTAAAGGCCGGCTCAGCCGGGCACTGCCAGGGAACGGACCGGCGGCGGTTCAAGCGGTCCGGGCTGCTCCGGGCCGAAATAACGGTTGATATTTTAAGTTAATACGAGAGACGATTTGACGATGAATCAAGCCAGAGCACCCAGAAACAGGACGCTGGTTCTAACGGAAAAAGAAAAGCAAAAATATCGGGCCGGATTGCTGCGTCTCCGGCACCCGGTTGAAGTGAGAGAGGTTGAGAATAGAACCATCTGCCAGGATGTTTTTGAGGCCTTAGGTTATCTGCCGCCCGCCTTTGTCGACCTGGTTTTTGTCGACCCGCCGTATAACCTGAATAAAACCTTCAACCTGACCGCCTTCAAGGCGATGGAGTCCGACCGGTATGAAAGATGGCTGGAATCCTGGGTGATCAAAATGCTTCCTCTTCTTAAACCGCGGGCTTCGATTTATATCTGCGGCGACTGGAAATCATCCGGGGCCATTTTCAATGTCGCCCGCAAATATTTCCGGATTCAAAACCGGATAACCTGGGAAAGAGAAAAGGGACGGGGGGCCAGGCGGAACTGGAAAAACTGTTCTGAGGATATCTGGTTCTGCACTCTGTCAGATGATTATTATTTTAACGTTGAAGCGGTTAAAATCAAAAGGCGGGTGCTGGCTCCTTACCGGGACTCTTCCGGGCAACCTAAGGACTGGCGTCAGGAGGAAGAGGGCCGCTTCCGGGTGACCCATCCCTCCAACATCTGGTTTGACCTGACGGTGCCTTTCTGGTCAATGCCGGAAAACACCGACCATCCTACCCAGAAACCGGAAAAATTACTGGCCAGAATCATTCTGGCCAGTTCGCGTCCCGGGGACCTGGTCTTTGACCCCTTTCTTGGCTCGGGTACCACGTCGGTGGTTGCCAGAAAGCTTGGCCGTCGCTATCTGGGCGTGGAGATAGATGAGTATTACTGCTGTCTGGCCGAGAAAAGACTGGAGCTGGCCGAGCTGGATAGATCGATACAGGGCTATGAAGACGGTGTTTTCTGGGAGAGGAATACCCTGGCCGACAGAAAAACAAACGGCCGGAAATAAGGCGATTACACCGAAGGGTGATTTCTCTGCGGTTAAGGTCTGATTTTTTTCATGAAAGCAACAATTAAAGCCCAATTACCCGGAGGAGAAATAATCGGGCGGCAGCCAGCTCATGATGATGTTGTCTACCCGGGAGACCGGCGGGTCTCCGATTCTGGTTGACAGCCAGGGGCGCCGGTTGGTATGGTAATTAAAGAGATTTAGTGGGGCAGGACTGAAGATAAATCTAAATATTCTGTCAGGTTTCTATCGGGCGGAAGAATAACCATGAGGGCAGGGTAAGATGAGGACAAAAACCTGGATAGCAATCATACTGTTAATTATGGTCTCGGCGGCCATTATAATCAGCCTGAAACTCAGCCAGTCGGGGAAAGTATCGTCAGAAATCAGCCCCCCGCCTTATGAGCCCGCGGCGACAGTCAGCCGGCTCGAAGACCTCAGAGGGGCTGAACTAAACTGGCTGCTTCTCTTTGTCCAGAACAAAGGGCAGGTTGACCCCAGGGTGGCTTTCTACCTTCAGGGCAGGGAAAGGAACCTTTATTTTAGCCGGGATGGAATCACCATAACAATTTCCGGGCTGAAAGAAAGCGCTGTCGTTTCTACGGTTGGCGAAGTAAAAGAAGCGAAACAACAGGACCTCCCGGCCAGGCTGGAAAGCGCCAGCCTGGCTGCCGGTCCCGGGCCTGAAATCAGGCGCTGGACCGTAAGACTGGATTTTGTCGGGGCCAACCCTGAAACAGTCATCAAGCCACTGAAAAAAATGGAAACCAGAATATCCTACTTTCGGGGCGGTCCCGAGGGTTGGTTTTCAGCCCTGCCTTCTTACAGCCAGATAGTCTACCGCGACCTCTGGCCTGGAGTCGACCTTTACTTAAAAGGAAACCCCGGCCGGCTGAAGTGCGAATTTGTGGTTAAACCCGGCGCCGACCCCTCGGAGATCAGTTTGAACTATCGTGGAGCCACCGAGGTCAGACTGAACCAGCAGGGCCAGCTGGAAGTTATCACTCCGGTCGGCTCTTTTGTCGATGAAGCCCCGGTGGCATTTCAGTATAAGAATGGACAGAAAGTCCCGGTCGGAGTCAGGTTTAAGATTATTGACAGGACCTTCGGAGACAACGGTCTGGTGAACTGCCACCATGCTTTTAAGATTGATGAATATGACCCTTCCCTTCCTCTCTTTATCGACCCGGCAATACTGGTTTACAGCGGCTACATCGGGGGTAGCTACAATGACCGGGCGCTGGCCATGGCTCTGGATGAAAGCGGTTATGCCTATCTCACCGGCTGGACTGGTTCTCTTGATTTTCCGGTGGCCGTGGGACCGGACCTGACTTATAACGGTCCTTCTCTGGGAACCGATGCCTTCGTGGCCAAGGTCCATCCTTCCGGAAGCGGCCTGGTCTACTGCGGTTTCCTGGGCGGAAGCAACGATGACGGTGGGACCGGAATCGCAGTCGACAGCTCAGGTAATGCTTATGTATGCGGTTACACCAAGTCAGGCGATTTTCCCGTCTATGGAGGTCCGTATACCACTCCGGGTGCTAATATCAGTCTTAATGGCGATGCCTTTATCGTTAAGGTCAATTCCGCCGGCACGGCCATTGTTTACGGTGGTTACCTCGGCGGAAGCTTGACCGACATTGCCAGCTCGGTGGCTGTTGACGGCAGCGGTCGGGCCTATGTCGTCGGGACGACCGAGTCTTCTGATTTTCCGGTAAAGACCGGACCGGACACCAGCTATAACGGGAAAAAGGATGCATTTATCTGCCGGGTGGCGGCCACCGGGGCATCTCTCGACTGGTCGGGTTTTATAGGGGGGACGCAGGATGACATCGGCACCTGGGTTGCTTTAGATAGCAGCGCCAATGTTTACCTGACAGGTTATACCGCCTCCAGCCAGGGAAATCTCTTTCCTGTCAGGACGGGTCCTTATTTGACTCATAAGGGAGGTCTTGATGCTTTTGTAGCTAAGGTCGCTTCGGCTGGAAATAGCATCGTTTACTGCGGCTATATTGGCGGTACCGGCGACGATTATGGAGCCGGAATTGCCGTTAACCAAAATGGCGAAGCTTATGTGGTCGGAGCCACAAATTCCCAGAGTGGATTTCCTCTGGCAGTCGGTCCGGATCTGACTTACAACGGCGGAGTCGAGGGCTTCATTACCAGGGTTAATCAGGCCGGAAACGGAGTTGTTTATTCCGGATACATTGGCGGGTCGCTGGACGACTTTGCCCTGGCGGTGGCTGTTGATCACCAGGGAATAGCTTATGTGGCCGGAGCGACAGACTCCTCCAATTTTCCGGTGACCGGAGGTCCTTACTCAACCTATTCAGGTCAGCGCGATGCCTTTATCCTGGCGCTAAAACCGGATGCCGGCGGATATTACTTTTCCAGCTTCCTCGGCGGGTCAGGCCGGGAGGAAGCCAACGCCGTGGCCGCTGATGGTTACGGAAACTGTTATCTGGCCGGTTTTACCACCTCGACCAACTTTCCGGTGCTGGTCGGGCCCTATCTTAATCCTGGCGGGGGAGTCGGTCAGCTGGCTGAAGATGCCTTCGTGACCAGAATTTACGCTCTGGTACCGCCTGTTGCTCCCGCCAACCTGCGGCTCGTGGCCGTCGGAGTCAACAGCGCCGGCCTGGCCTGGGACGATAAATCTGACAATGAAGACGGTTTCAAAATTGAGAGGAAAACAGGCGCAGCCGGAACCTGGTCTCAAATAGCCACAGTCGGAGCCAATGTTACCAGCTTCCAGAACACCGGACTCGCTGAAGCTACGGACTATTATTACCGGGTAAGAGCCTATAATTCTGCCGGTGATTCTGAATATTCAAATGAATTAAATGTGCTGACCCTGCCGGCGGCTCCAACCAATCTCACGGCCACGGCTGTGCATGAAAGGCGGATCAATCTGAGCTGGACCGACAATTCAGGCGGGGAGAGCGGCTTTCGCCTCGAAAGAAAAGTCGGGAGCGGCAACTGGACCACACTGACCAATGTGGCCGCCAACGTTACTTCTTATCCGGATACCAGTGTGGTGGAAAGCACCACTTATACCTACAGGGTTTTTGCCTTTAACGCCGGCGGCGATTCGGCCGCTTCCAATGAAACCACGGTTACCACTCCGGAGCTCACCCCTCCGATTGCCCCCTCCGACCTCCAGGCGGCGGCTCTTTCGGCCACCTCGGTCAGTCTGACCTGGACGGACAATGCCTATAATGAGGATGGTTTTAAGATTGAAAGGAAAACCGGGGCGGCCGGCGCCTGGACTCAGGTGGGCACGGCGGATCAGGATGCCACCGGCTTTACCGACAGCGGCCTTTCGGAGCTTACCACCTATTACTATCGGGTGCGAGCTTTTAATAGTGCCGGCGATTCCGGTTATTCCAATGAAGCTTCAGTAACCACGCCCGAAAACAAACCAAAACTCCGCCTGCCCGTCGCCGGTATAGATTTTGGCAGCCTAAATGTCTGTGAATTCAAAGATATGACGACCACCATTTACAACGACGGCGGGGCCGACCTGGCGGTCAACGCTGTGACCCGGGCCTCGGGTTCTTCCGATTTCAGCTATAAGGCTCCAGCTCCGCCCGTAATCGTTCCGCCGTTTGGTTCAAGGATTATAACCTTTAGCTATGCCCCCTCGGCCACCGGGCCAGCCAGCGCGGTCTTCAGAATATCATCCAACGACCCGGACAATCCGACGGCTGATTTTTCAGTCGGCGGCACCGGCTTCATTCCGGTGATTACCATCGGTCTCGAAGTGCAGAAGGGCACAGAAAGGGCCTGGATTATCAGGCGGGATTTTGGCCGGCTAACCGTCACGGTTAACAAGGAGGCTCCTTATGCGGTGGTCAGATACCGGCTGTGGAGGAAGGTTTCCGGAGGGGACTTTGAATTGAGAAAAGAATTCCAGGAGTCAGACTTCAGTTATGGACGGCTGGTCTATGTCGATAAATACCTGGAAAAGGGTAAGAGCTACCTGTATAAAGTCGAAGCCCTGAACTGCTTCAATCAGGTCATCGCTATCTCTTCTGAGACCGGGACCTCCGGGTCCTGGCTGAAAAAAGAAATCCTGCGGCGTCTGGACAGAACGGTCAAAGATTGATTGGGTTCGGAGACGGAGCCGGAAACTGAAATCAGCGCCCGGAGCCTGACCGGCTGCCGCTCCAAGCATAATGATTAAAGGACGAATTTCAGATGAAAAAATTTAAGCCTACAGGCCGGAAGCTGATAATCGTATCCCTGCTTTTCGCTTGTGTCACTTTCTATAACTGTCGTCCCCGAAAACCGGAAGCGATTCCCGCTGCCGGTCGGGCGGAAGTTAAATATCTTGGGCTGCACGTCCTGGTAGAAAACAAAAAAGCGGCTGCAGAGCTGATAACAGAGATTCCCCGCCTGGCCAGAAGGGGAGTCAACCTGCTGTTTGTGGAGGTTGATTACAATTATGAATATCAATCGCACCCCGAGCTGCGCGGGCCCGATCCGGTTTCCGCCGTCCAGGTTAAGAAGCTGGTCAGTCTCTGCCGTCAATACCGGATCAGGCTTATCCCCGAATTTCAGTCCTTCGGACACCAGAGCTGGGAAAAGAAGACTTTCAGTTTGCTGACGGTCTATCCTCAGTTTGACGAAACTCCAGGTAAGTATCCGGACAACCAGGGAATTTACTGTCGGAGCTGGTGTCCGCTGCATCCGGAACTTCCTGATATAATCAACGCCCTTTACGATGAACTGCTGGAGGCTTTTGAAGCCGACGCATTGCATGTCGGGATGGATGAAATATTTATCATCGCCGACCCCGATTGCCCCCGCTGCCGGGGAAAAGACCCGGCCGAACTGTTCGCTCTGGCCGTTAAAACCGCTTATGACCATATCGTGCTGAAGAGGAAAAAGGAAATGTTCATGTGGGGCGACCGCCTGCTGGACGGCAAAGCCACCGGTTACGGCGAGTGGGAAGCGTCTCTCAACGGGACTCATCCGGCGGTTGACCTTATTCCCGGGGATATCATCATCTGCGACTGGCATTATGAAATCATGCCGGACGGAGTTTATCCGTCGATTCCGTTCTTTCTCGAAAAAGGGTTTCGGGTTCTACCCGCCAGCTTCAAGAACGAAAGAGCGGCGGCAGAGCTGATCGATTATTCACTGCAGTTTCCAGCCGACCGGATGCTTGGACATCTGTGCACCATCTGGCGTCAACCTGAGGCCGGGAAAACCCATAAACATCCGCCCCTGGCCCTGGCTGCCCGCAGGTTAAGGGCCTCTGCTCAGGCGCTTTAATCTGGCTTAATTAAAAAGAACCGAACAAGAAAACCGGAGAGCAGAAAATTCCGGCTGAGTTGCCTTCCCGACCGACAGTTGAGGCGGATTGAGCGGCCCGCCCCGTTTCCGGCTGTAAAATCATGCCGGCCGGCGGAAGAAAAGCGGGCCGGTTTCGTCAAAATAATGAGTTATTTAAAAGGGTGTATTTTAAAAATTGTTAAGATGTAGAAAATAAAATAGATAGAAGTTCAGGAGATAAAACATGCGAGGGAGAAAAACGAGTTTAATATATCTTCTGGTAATATCCGGCTGCCTTCTCCTCCCGGCCCGGCCGGGGAAGGCCCTGGTTCCGGAAAGCGGGACTGAAGGTCGGTCATTTTCAGCTGCGGCTGCGAAACAGCAGTCTTTTCCCCGGCTGGAGCTGTCGCTTGAGGACTGCATCTTAAAAGCTCTCAAAAATAACCTCAGCCTGAAGGCCGAGATGATCAGTCCGGAGCTGGCCGCCAAGAATGTGTCCCTGGCCGTGGAAAAATTCATGCCGACCTTGAGCTTGAATTATAATGCTCAGAGCACCAGGTCGGCCTCGTATTCCTTCCTTGATGCTTCTGATGAAGTCAAGACCCAGCAGAATGATTACACTTTCCAGATAAACCAGAATATTCCTTTTGGCGGTTCGCTTTCGGCCAGCCTCTATAATTATATCTCTGATACTAACCGCCGTTTCCAGACCATCAATCCCCGATTCGGTTCCACCCTCAGGCTGAATTTCAACCTGCCGTTGCTCAAGGACTTTGGCTATAGAATCGGCCGGAGAGAAATTGTGGTGGCCAATTACAGCCGCGAGGTTTCCGAAGAAAAATTCCAGATAGTGCTGGAGAACACCATCTACAGTGTCGAAGCTGCCTACTGGAACCTGGTCTATGCCCGGGAGAACTTAAAAGTCAGGCAGCAGTCGCTCAAACTGGCTCAGGAGCTGCTGGAGAAAAACAAGATAGAAATTGAGGCCGGGACCCTTCCGCCCATCGAACTCCTGACTGCCGAGAGCGAGGTCAGCACCCGGCAGGCAGATATCCTGGAAGCCGAAGCTATGGTCAAGAATGCCGAGGATCAGTTGAGGTTCATCATCAACCTTCCGGCCGAAAGGGCCGACGCCAAGAACGTTCTGCTCATTCCGACCGATTCTCCTTCCATAGAAAAGAGAGAGGTGGATTACGAAGAAGCCCTGAACACGGCTATAATGAAAAGACCCGACCTGCAGGCCCTGAGGGTCGAGCTTAGGTCGAAAGAATTCAACCTGGATTACGCCGAGAACCAGCTTCTGCCCGATTTGAGGCTGCAGGCTTCTTACTGGAGCCCGGGAATTTCGGGTGACCAGATTTTATACCAGGACAATAATCCCTACACCGGAATTATCATCGGGAAAATACCCGGTAAAAAATCGGATGCTCTGAGGGATGCCCTGGACTTTAAATATCAGAACTGGTCGGTTGGTCTGACCTTGAACCTGCCGTTTTCCAACCTTCTCTCAAGGTCCTATTTTGCTCAGGCCAGCCTGGATTTGAAACAGGCCAGGTTGAGAATCAAGAACCAGGAACAGCAGCTCGACCTGGAAATCAGCACTGCCGTGAGGGCAGTGGAGACCAATTACCAGAGGGCTCTGGCCTACCGGGCGGCCCGGGAGCTGGCACAGAAAAAGCTGGAGGCCGAGCAGGAAAAATTCAAGGTCGGGATGAGCACCAATTACCTGGTTCTTCAGTACCAGAGGGACCTGGCCAACTCCCTGACCATGGAGTTGAAAGCACTGATTGACTACAATGTCTCTCTGGCCAACCTGGACCGGGTGATGGGCGTGGGAAGAGAAAGGCGGCAGGTTTCGGTGATTAGCCCTGGCTGAAATACAGGTCTCAGGATCTGATAAATCGGATAGAGGAGACAATTACGACCATGAAAGCGGTGGACAAATTCAAAAGCATAAGCCCCGTCAAGAAGATAGTCTGGCTGATAGCAGCCTTACTGGTTGTGCTCTTACTCTGGAGGGTGGGCACGGCCGTTTTTAAAAAAGGCAACAATAACAGGATGCGTCAGGCGGCAGTGGCCGTGGTGGTCAGTCCGGTGGAAAAAGGCCTGATCCGCGACCTCGGACAATTTTCCGGAACCCTGATTCCGAAGTCCCAGTTCGCCGTGGCCCCCAAAGTTTCGGGCAAGCTTAAAAAACTTTATGTCAACATCGGCGACCGGGTCACCCGGGGTCAGGTGGTGGCCCAGCTGGATGATGAAGAGTATCGGCAGCAGGTTCTCCAGGCAGAGGCAGACTTGAAGGTGGCCAGGGCCAACTTTGAGGAGGCCAGAAGCGCCCTGGAACTGGCCAGGAAGGACTTTGAGAGAGCCCAGACTCTGCACCAGCGGGGAATTTATTCTGACAGTCAGCTGGACACGGCCCGGGCTCAGTACTCTTCACGAGAGTCGGCCTATAAGGTTTCTGAAGCCCAGGTGGCCAACCGGGAAGCGGCCCTGGAAACCTCCCGGGTGAGACTGTCTTATACCCGTATCATCGCTACCTGGGAATCGGGGGCCGAGGTTCGTTATGTAGGAGAGAGATTTGTTGACGAAGGAGCCCTGCTTTCGGTTAATACCCCGATTATCTCTATAGTCGAACTGCAGCCGATAACAGCGGTAATTTTTGCCACCGATAAAGAATACTTCAGAATTCAGGTCGGACAGCAGGTCGAGGTCAGCTCGACGGTTTTTCCAGAACGAAAATTCTACGGTCGGGTGGTCAGGGTGGCTCCCATGTTGAAAGAAACATCGAGACAGGCCAGGGTTGAAATAGATATTCCCAATGAGGACGGCACGCTGAAGCCGGGCATGTTCATCAACGCCGAAATCGAGTTTGCCAGAAGGGACAACGCCAGCCTGGTGCCGTTTGGGGCGGTGGTAACCCGGAATGACCGGCCGGGAGTATTCCTGGCCGACCTGGAAAACAAAAAGGCCACATTCCAGCCGGTCAAGCTTGGCATTGTCGAGGGCGAAAAGGCTGAGATACTGGAACCGGCCGGCCTCCAGGGATATGTAGTTACCCTCGGGCAGCATCTGCTCCAGGACGGCATGAGTATCATCCTGCCCGAACCCGCCAGGTCCGGAGAAGCCCAGTCCAGACCGGGACGTCCTTCCGGTCCCGGAAGATAAGACATGCTCCCGACCCGGTTAAATAAAAGCTGGAGGGAATGATGAGTCTATCTGAATTTTCGATAAAAAGACCGATTTTTGTGATAATGCTGACCCTGGTGGTCATCGTCCTGGGATTTATTTCGCTGAGCCGCATCCCGATTGACCTGATGCCGGATATAACCTATCCGACTCTTAATGTTTCCACCTCTTACGGCAACACCGCGCCGGAAGAGATGGAACAGATCATCACCAGGCCGATTGAGGAAGCCTTGAGCTCGGTCCCGGGGGTTGAAGAAATTTATTCGGTATCTTCGCAGGGGTCGAGCACGGTCAGGGTCATGTTTGCCTGGGGAACAGACCTGGAAGAAGCGGCCAACGACATCAGGGAGAGGATCGATAGAATCATCGGCCGTTTTCCGGAAGAAGTCCAGAGGCCGACCCTGAGGAAGTTTGACCCGGCCCAGATGCCGGTTCTGATGATGGGAGTTCTGACGGAGCTGGACCCGATCCAGGTCCGGAAAATCATCGACGAGCAGATGACCTACCGCCTGGAAAGAGTCCAGGGCGTAGCTTCGGTTGATGTCTGGGGAGGCCGGGAAAGAGAAATCCAGATTAACCTGATGCCGGACAAAGTTAAAGCTCTGGGTCTGCCGCTCGATACCATCATCAGCAAGCTGCGCCAGGAAAACATTGATATCCCGGCGGGAACGATTGAGAAGGGGAACTATGAGCTGACTATCAGAATTCCCGGGGTCTATACCAATATTGATCAAATCAGGGAAACCATCATAGCCGTCAGGGACGGCGCAGCCATAAGGATCAAGGATATTGCCAGCGTCGAGGATACCTTCCGGCGCATTACCAGGGTGGCCCGTATCAACGACCTGGAAGGTGTCAGGCTGGCCATTTACAAGCAGTCTGGACAGAATACGGTCAGGGTTGTCGAGGGGGTCCTCAAAGAAATAAAGAGTCTGCAGGAAGATTACCCGCAGTTCAAGTTCATAACTCTTCGGGACAGCGCCCGCTATATCAGAAACGCCATCAGCAACGTCGGCAATTCAGCCCTGTACGGCGGTCTGCTGGCCATCTTTGTGTTGCTGTTTTTCTTAGTGAATTTAAGGAGTACCCTGGTCATCGCTCTTTCCATTCCGATTTCCATCATTGCCACCTTTAGCTTGATTTATTTTAATGGCTTTACTCTGAACGTTATGAGCCTGGGCGGCCTGGCTCTGGGCATCGGCATGATGGTCGACAGCTCGATCGTCGTTCTGGAGAACATCTTTCGATTACGAGAAGAAGACAAGTTGCCCCTGCTGAAAGCGGCCATCAACGGAGCCAAAGAAGTTACTGCGGCTATTATCGCCAGCACTGTGACCACTCTTATCGTTTTTATGCCGATGCTTTTTGTCCGCGGCGCTTCAGGAATCATGTTCAAGCAGCTGGCCTACGTGGTGGCTTTTTCGCTGGCCTGTTCTCTGGTGGTGTCCCTGACCCTGGTGCCGATGCTGTCCAGCAAGATTCTCAAGGAAGAAGAAATAGGCCATCATCACAATTCCAGGCTGGCCATCAAGGCCAGGGAAATCTTTGCCAGGCTGGAAAATTCTTACAAGAACCTTCTTAGATACAGTCTTCACCACCGGCCGAGAGTGCTCCTGATTACTGCCATTCTGCTTCTATTCAGTATCTTTCTTTTCCGTTTCGTCGGCCGCGAGTATATGCCGCAGACCGACGAAGGCGAAGTTTCCATCACCGTGGAAATGGAAGTCGGCACCAGGCTTTCGGTCATGGACCAGAAGCTCAGGGAGGTGGTCAATCTGGCCAGGATGTACGTTCCGGAAATCGAATCGATCGAAGAAAGGGCCGGAAGCGGTGGCTGGCGGGGAGGCGCCAACCAGGGAAATGTCACCCTGAAGCTCATTCCCAAGTCACAGAGAACCAGGTCCAGCATGGAAATTGCGGCCGACCTCGGCCGCAAGCTATCCGGGATTCCGGGGGCCGTTATCAGGACCAGGGCCTCGGGTGGACAGATGATGTTTGGTATGAGGGGCGGCGGCGGAACCGAGAGGCTGCAGATCGAAGTTCGCGGCTATGACATGAAGCTCGCTCAGAGCCTGTCCGAACAGGTCAGGAATGTGGTCAAGAACATCAGGGGTGTAACCGATGTCCGCATCAGCCGTCTCGAGGGCACACCTGAACGCCACCTGGTGGTCGACCGCCAGAAAGCCTCGGATATGAGGCTGTCGGTAAACCAAATCGGCAATTTCATCATGACCATTCTTTCCGGTTCGCAGGCCAGCTATTTCCGGGAGGGTGGACGCGAATACCGGATCCTGGTCAGAGTTAAGGACTCGGAAAAGCTGGACCTGAATGAAATTCTGGACCTGACCATCACCAACGCCATCGGCGAGCAGGTCAGTCTCAGGAACGTGATCGAGGTGCGGGAGGAAAGAGGTCCCCAGCAGATTGAAAGGCGAGACCGGGAAAGGGTAATCACTATATCCGGTGAAATAGCCGACCGCGACCTCGGTTCGGTCATTCGTGATGCCCGCCGGGCTCTGAGGGCCATACCGGTGCCAAGAGATTTTATCATTAACTTTACCGGAGATTACGAAGAACAGCAGAAAGCCAACCGGGAACTGATGCTGGCCATCATCCTGGCCCTGTTCCTGGTCTATATGGTTATGGCCATGCTATACGAGTCGCTGCGCGACCCGCTGATAGTCATGTTTTCGGTGCCCCTGGCCATTGTCGGGGTGGTGCTGATACTTGTCCTGACCAATACCACCCTGAACGTTCAGGCCTATATCGGACTGATCATGCTGGGCGGTATCGTGGTTAATAACGCCATTCTGCTGGTCGACTATACCAACCTGCTGCGCAATCGGGACCAGATGGAGGTGATGGAAGCCATCCAGGAAGCCGGGCGAAGAAGATTGCGCCCGATTCTGATGACCGCTCTGACTACCATAATTGCCATGCTGCCCATGGCCATAGGGTTGGGGGAGGGCAGCGAGGTTCAGGCTCCTCTGGCCAGAACGGTCATCGGCGGCCTGACCAGCTCGACCTTCATCACCCTGATAGTTATTCCGGTCGTCTATTCCCTGTTTGAGCAGAAAAGGGCCAAAAAAACCTGAGTCGAGTTTATGCCCGAAGAGAATTCGGGTATGATTTAATCGTGCTCAGAACTGGGACTTTAAGGGCAATTGTACTTCTGTTTCTGGCCTCATTTTTTTGTGCCCGGTCACTATCGGCAGCCTCATCCCGGGTGAGTGATCCGTGGTGGCAGAGAAATCAGGCTATTTCGGGCTGGGCCGAAATCAGGGAGATCAACGTTCGGCTGGCGGCTGACGAAGAGCTTGAAGAAAAGTATTTCTCCAGGGAGCGGGTGGAAACTCTCCTGAGGGAGGTCAGTCGAGAATTCGAAAAACTCTTTGGCCTCCGTTTTCGCTGGCAGGGCTGGACAGCCTGGGAATCTCCGGATGAAGCCCGAAGTTTGGAAGAACTGGCCGAAGACCTTGACCGTACCGAGATAAAGAGGGGAGCCGATATTCTGATAGCCGTCACCGGCCAGCCCGGCCTGGAACTGGAGTATACCGGTTTTTCCATGTTCCGGGTGGGGACGGTGGTCATCATCTATACTCCTGACCGTTATAAACTGAAAAAACTGCTGCTCCATGAGCTGGGGCATGTTTTTGGAGCGGTCCACGTTCCCTCGGCTGTTTCCATCATGAGCTGTGGCGGCGAAGGCCAGACTTTTGACCGTGAAAACCAGGCCCTCATTCAACTCGGCCGGCAGCGTCATTTCCGGCCGTTTGGTTTTCCCTTTCCGAAAGACACCTGGTCGGAGCTGGAAAAAATCTATCTCGGAATAAGGCAGAGAATTTTAGAAGATAAAGAAATAAAAAAACTTTTTGAGCCGCAGACTTCAGCTCCCAGGCTGACGGCTGCGGCCCGGAAAAGAGCGGTCTGCCTGGCCGATTGTTCGCTGATGCTGGCTCAGCTTCATCTGGAAAAAGGAGACTATCGGCGAGCTATAGAATTTTGTCAGGAAGCTCTGGTGATGAGTCCGGGGAGTTTGGAAGGCCTTAATCTCCAGGCCATCGCCTGGAGAAGGTCCGGGCAAATAGACAGAGCCATTGAAATTTATCAGGACATTCTCAAAGAGAATCCGCAGCAGGTGAGAGTTCTGTATAATCTCGGAATCGCTTACGGCCGTCAGAACCGACTGACTGAGGCCGAAGAAATATATCTGAAGGTTATCGGTGCCAGGCCCGATTTTATCGAAGCTCATAATAATCTGGGGGAGATATACCTGCGGCAGGAACGGCTGAAAGAAGCGGAGAAAGAATTTCAGAAGGCAGTCGAGCTTCACGACGAATTTGCTCTGGCCTATGCCAACCTGGCTGAGGTTTATTTGAAGAAAAATGACCCGGCCCGAGCCCGGGAATATGTCGACCGGGCTCTTGAGCTTGACCCGGGAATGACCGCAGCTTACAACATGAAGGGTAATATATTGCGTCAAAGTGGAAAGCTGGAAGAAGCCATCAAAAATTACCAGAAAGCTCTGGAATTAAACCCGAGAAACGAAAAGGCCCTTTATAACCTGGGACTGGTGGCTACTGACCTCAAACGCCCGGCAGAAGCCCGGGAGTATTTCCTTAAAGCCATAGAGGCCGACCCTATGCTGGACGAGGCCTATGCCGGCCTGGGTCTGAGTTATCTCCAGGAAAAAAACTGGGACGAGGCTATTCGTCATTTGCGGCGGGCCGGGGAACTCGGTTACCACAGTCCGGTTCTTAATGTTAATCTCAGTTATGCTTACCTGAATAAGAAGGATTGGCCGGCGGCCGAGGCCCAGGCCAGACAAGCTATTCAGCAGCAACCCGATTTAGCCACGGCTTACAACAACCTGGGCATTGCTCTGGCCCAGCAGAACAGGCTGGAAGAAGCCAGGGAAGCGCTGGCCCGGGCGGTGGAACTCAGCCCTCTCGACCGAGAGCAGGTCCTGAACCTGGCGGCGGTGGAATTCGCGCTGGGCCATGAGGAGCAGGCTCTGGGGTTGTTTCTGAAAGTTCTGGCTTTAGACCCGAACAATCCCGGGAACGGGCCAATTTATAACAACCTGGCTGTCCTCTATTACCGGCGAGGTCAATATGAAAAGAGCTGGGACTTTTGCCTGAAAGCTCTGCAGAGTGGAGTCCGGGTGGACCCCGATTTTGTGGAAGAACTGAGAAAGAAAATAAAGAAATATTGATACCCGGAGTTGCAGGACCCGGGCATCAAAGAACCGGCTCTCTTGCTCAATCATTTTTTTACCGGTGGGGGATGTCTGAAATTTTCTCTTAACAATCGTCGGGGGGTGTGGTAATTGCGGCCCATCAGGGACGGCGCGGGCGAGGCTTTTAAGCCAGTTTCTCGCCGGAGCCTGTTCACCCCCATTTAACCGAAAGGAGTAAGCATGAGTTTCAGGGGAAAGACCGGTATCGTCTTCATCTTTATTGTCTCAGCGGCCGCCAAGGCTGGAATGGCTCAGATGAGCGCCGTCAGCGCCGGGACCCAGTCGATCGAAAAAAGCACTCTTATTACCAGGTCCTTTAATTTTACGGGAAAGAGCCGGGAAATCATCGAAATCGAACTGACCTCCCCCGGCCGGATCGAGGTCAGGGCTGAGTGGACGGGTTCGGCCTCCAGTCTGGCCCTGATTCTCAACGGTCCAGACCGGTCCCAGCCCAGTATTATGCCCGCCGGGACGGTCAAAGCCCTCTCACCATTTCTTTCACTTTCAATCTCAGTCATCTGGCGAAAGGAAAAAACTGGAAAGTGACCGTGGCCTTGTTCGGGGAGGGAACGGCCCGCGGCAGAGTTGAGATCAAGCTGCCGAGTCCCGGGGAAGCGGCTATTGCCGGAAAGGCAGAGACTCCGGCTCTTTCCAAAGCTGCTTCAAAGTCTCAGGGCGAGCTCAGCGCGGCCCAACCGGCGATAGAAGTTAAGGCGCCGACATCGGACACCAGGATCGTCTCCGGCGAGAACTGCCGCCTGCAGTGGACTTCTACGGGATCGATTGAAAAGGTCAACATCTGGATGGAATACATAGATCGTAATGACCGGATCGCCGTCATGCAGATACCCGGGATCGGGAACTCTCAGGTGGCCAACACCGGCTCGAGGACCATCCGCATCCCGGAGACCTGGAACTCGGAGCATGGAGAACGCTGGCGGATTAAAATCGCTGGAGGCGGGGCCGAGGGACGTAGCGAGATGCTGACCATCATTCAAATGGCCGCTCAGGAAGGCCAGCAAAAGGGTGGCAGCCGTCTCAAGAAGGCAGGTCCGGATAGCGGGCCGGGCCGCATCCAGATCAGCAGCCGCGCCCGGGAGACGAATGGGTGGCCGACCGTGAATATCGAATCAGCTGGACGGCGACCGAGGTATCAGGGGATGTTAACGTGAACCTAATTCACAGGCGGGCGGGGCATGAACAGACCTTTCCGACCGCGACCGTTCCTGCCTCCAGACGCCAGATCATTTACCGGGTTCCTTGCCGCTTAACGGTCAGCCCTTATGAGTTCGTCATCGAGGTGGCCACGCCCGACAACAGGGTCAAGGGTTATCAGAACATCACGGTTTACACCCAGTCTGTCGATTTGGTTTGTGAAATTAGCGAAGTAGCGCAGGTTAATTGGGTGGAAGATTATTTCGTCGATAAGTATGGAGGGTCCTATCAGGAGTTCAAGGTGGGCGTGATGAACCAGGGAATGGACAGACCTGTGTGGGCCGAGTTGAATCTCCGCATCATAAAGATGCCCGAGAATGTTGTGGTCCACACAGAGCAGTGGGCCATGGCCAATATACAGCCACGCTCCTGGTATTACAGGCTGAAGCCTTTTCAAGTCGACCTCCGGGCGAAAACGATTCGCGCCCTGAATTACCCGGGCAGCGACCCCCGCGTGAGGGAAGGTCATTTCGTATTTGAAGCCAGTGTCTCCAGTGCGGATGAGCTAGAATACCTGCGTTATAACAACACAACAACAAGGAACAAACGAATCAGATAGAGGTCGCGGTCAACCCGAACAAATTTATGACAGGAGCCTGCGTTCCGGGACAATGAATTCAAGATTATCGAATTCCAGATGGTCAAATAATAGAGTCAAAACAAAGTTAGGAAGAAACGGGGAAGATATCAAGCTCAAGTTTTTCCTGGAGAAACCCTGGGCTCCGAGCCAGACCCGGGAGAAAGGCACAGGACAGATAAAGCGGTCAAATAATAATCCTGTAACCTGCGGACTTTTTTGATTTTAAATCCGGCAAAACCCTGTTCTGCGAAAGCTCCTGAAAACTTATCTATGCCTGTTTCTAAAGACTATCCGCCAGTTATTTTTGATTCGTCAGAAACGGAAAGAAAAACCTGCCTGGATGGTAAAGCCGGAGAACTCAAGATAAACGGGCGGGTCCCCGGGCATGAAGAAAGAGACTCCGAATCCTTCTAACGTCACCTGAAGGTATCCGCCGAGAAGGCTCATCGACAGGTTGCAGGCCAGGTCGATTTCGGGGCCGGCCGCGATACTCCACCCGATTGCGCCCTTATTTCCAGAGGTCACGAATCCGTTCTCTGCCTCCTTATAGTTCCCCAGGCAATAAAAAATTCTGGCCAGGGCCGCAAGGCGCACCGCAGTCAGAAGCTCGGGGGTGCGGGCTGTGAGATAAAGGCCGAACATGTTGAGCGAATGAGAAGAAACATAGTTACCGCCAGATAAATCCAGAGTGCCCGAGATGCGAGCTGAGATTCGTTCGAAGATTAATCCGGTCTCTAAGGTGGATGAGAGCCGGTACCCGATTGAGGCGCCTAATCCATGCTCCCAGCCGAATTCTGAAAGATTGCCGTTCCAGGTGGCGTTAAGGTAGCCAGGATAGTTATTTAGCCTGTTCATCGAAGGTGAGGTTCCAACATAATAGGTTGTCATTGAGAAATACTGGCCGTTCCGGAGGCGCTCTGACCCGGGCCCTGAAGGACGGACAGGCACTCCATCTGAGGCGATTGAGAACCTGGCGACCTCCTTTTCGCCGCGTTTACGCAGCTCCTCAGCTTGCGAAAGCGGAGGTGATGGCCATCTGGTGCCCCTGGCTTTTTTGATTATTTCTTCGACTACTTGAGCGGCCATGGCCGCTGCAGCCTTGTGCCGGCAATCTCAATTCCCTCCGAATTGAGCAAATGGTAACTCATGGTGAGGCAAGGCTGTCAAGCTTACAATTCCTGCCGGCAAGTTCAGGCAATGCCCGGCGAAGTTTTATCTGAGAGGTCGGAATCGGGAATTGAGTCTTAAATTCCCGGGACCGTTGCTTTTTTTCAAATCAAAAGATTTCACCCGCTCTGCCTTTTATAGTTTCAGCCGGGTTTATAAGTTTATGAGATCTTTTGATCTGTGGAGCTCAACTTCGGCGGCGATATAGCCAAAGGCCGGCCAGTAGGGAAGGGCTATAATCTTTCTGAGCATTTCAGCGGCTCTGGCTCTCTGGCCCTTTATCAGTAACCTGCAGGCCAGGCCGTAGCCAGTAGTGGCCATATCGAGGTCTGAGGAAGCAGCAGCCGTCTCTAGCTCAGCTTCTGTCCTGGCTCCTTTATCAAACAGCAGAAGATTATAATATGAGACATTCTCCCCGGCATCCATATTTTCGGTGATTCCTTCGAGAACCCCGGCCGCTTCTTCTAACCTTCCCTGTCGTATAAGCGTCAGATAAAGCCAGTTGGATACAGCGATTATCGAGCCGTCGTCACGGCAGACTTCCCGACAGCGGGAGTAAGCTTTCTCGGCCCTTTCAAATTCAGCCTGCAGATAGTAGGCCAGCCCGAGGTGATACCAGATATCAAAATCCTGATCGTTGAGCTCGGCTGCCCTCTCTAAGTCTGAAACAGCCCGGTCGAATTCTCTGGTGGAAATATACCGATGTCCTCGATAGCGATAAAGCATCGCATTGTCTGGATGGGCCTGGATACCCCTGGTGTAGATATTTATGGCCTCGTGATATCGCCAGAGTCGGGAAAGTGCCTGACCGTATAAAATGATGTTGTCGGGATAATCGGGATTGGCTTCGAACCTGGAGGCGGCTGCTGTAAGGTCCTTTTCCAGACTGGTCAGAGCTTCACCGGTCGCCGGGGTTCGGTAGAGCGGCTGGCCGAGAAGAGAAATGACCTCGGGCGCCGGCAGGGCGGTTTTTTCTTTCCGGCAGCCAGCGAGCGATATCAAAATGATGACGACCGGAGCTATTATGAAACAAGAAAAAGCGATTGCTCTGGCGGTGTGGCAAAGTCGCTCATTCATTATTCTCCTCCTTCCGTAAGGAGCTTATTAAAAGATTCCGGGGTGGTCAATTAAATCTTCTAAAATACTCTTTTTTAGAAATTCTGGCATTGCTTGTTATCGAAAGCTTTGAGCTTGATGGTTTGAGCCTGTGTAATAAATAAAACCAATTGTTATCAACCCAGGGCCACGTCCAAGATCATCATCAGAAGAAAGCCCAGGATCAGTCCGATGGTAGCCAGGTCAGATTTTCCGCTCTGCTGGGATTCCGGAATAACCTCTTCCACCACCACGAAGATCATGGCTCCGGCAGCGAAGGACAGGGCATAGGGCAGGATGGAGATCATCCTGGTAACAGCCAGCACTCCCAGGACCCCGGCCACCGGTTCAACCAGTCCGGAGAGCTGTCCGAGAAAAAAACTTCTCCCGCGGCTGAGTCCGGCTGCCCTGAGCGGACCTGAGACAGCGAGCCCTTCCGGGAGATTCTGTAAACCAAGACCTATGGCCAGAGCAATGGCTGCGCCAGTCGAAGTTCCGGGGATATTCAGCGAAGCGGCCCCGATGGCTACTCCGACAGCCAGTCCTTCCGGGATGTTGTGGAGAGTTATTGCCAGAACCAGAAGCGTCGTTTTCCGCCAGTGAGTTTTAAGCCCTTCGGCCATTTCTTCGGGCAGAAAAAGATGGAGATGGGGAAGAACTCTGTCGAGCAAAAAGAGAAATCCAGCTCCCATAAGAAAGCCAACAGCCGGCGGAAACCACATCGGAAGCTGACGGCCTCTGGACATCTCTATGGCCGGTGCCAGAAGAGACCAGAAGCTGGCGGCGATCATCACGCCGCCGGCAAAGCCTAACATCAGGTCCAGTAAGCGCCGGTTGACTTTCTTAAAAAGAAAAACCGAAGCTGCTCCGGTGGCAGTCATTAAATAGGTGAAACCTGTCGCCAGAAGGGCCTGGATTACTGGGGATAAAGGAGCCATTTGCCTATCTCTTTTTTTATTCGGTTTTCAAAATAAACCATGACTTTGATGGAGTCAACAATTAAAATTAAATTAAATAAGCGGGCAATGCTGAAGATGAATCTAAAATAGGCAAAAAATTATCACTGAATTAATTTAAACAGATAACAACAAAAAGTTAACGGGAATAAATTGGCTGGAGGAAAAGATGAAGAGATGTTCTGAAGCTTTAGACTTCAGAGAAAAGGTGTCTATGGTTACCGGCGGCGCCTCCGGAATCGGTCTGGGGATTGTCCGGGCTCTGACTGAGGCGGGAGCAGCTGTGATGATGGTCGATGTTGACCGGGTACGAGCCCGTCGGGAGAGAGACAGCTTAAAAGAAGCGGGTTTTGAGG
Organism: Candidatus Saccharicenans sp.; assembly: GCA_030017715.1. Lineage (GTDB taxonomy): Bacteria > Acidobacteriota > Aminicenantia > Aminicenantales > Saccharicenantaceae > Saccharicenans. The sequence continues at coordinate 949,167 of JASEIU010000001.1, forward strand.
TTGAGTTTTCCGGGGCGGATGTGCGGAAGGAGAAAGACTGCCAGAAAGCTGTGGCTGAGAGCGCAGAAAAATACGGCAGGCTGGATATCCTGGTGAACTGGGCCGGGGTGATGGTGAGAAAAGAGATTCTGAAGATGTCAGAAAAAAAAAGAATGGGATCTGGTGCTCGATGTAAATCTTAAAGGAGTTTTCTTGATGTGCCGGGCGGCTTTGCCGCATATCATAAAAATAAAAGGCACTATCATCAACATTGGATCTGGTTGGCCGTTCAAAGGAGGTCCGAAAGCAACTGCCTATTGCGCCTCCAAAGCTGGCCTTCTGAATTTCACCAGAGCGCTGGCCATAGATTGCGGAAAATATGGGGTCAGGGTTAATTGCGTCTGCCCGGGAGATGTAGATACACCGATGCTCCGGAAAGAAGCCCGACAGCTTGGCCTGGACGAGGAAGAATTCTTGCCTGAAGCGGCCATGAGACCTCTGCCGCGTTTAGGATTTCCTAAGGACGTAGCCGGGGTGGCCCTTTCCCTGGCGAGTCCGCTGGCTGACTGGATTACAGGAGCGAGTCTGGTGGTTGACGGTGGGGGACTGGCCTGAAGAGGAAAAGATTGGCCTTTCGATTGTGCGGCTTTCAATTTATCGGATCCTGCACTTTTAAAATAGTTCCTTGATATTCAGAGGACAGAAAATATAAAATCCTTCCTGTAAAGGAGGAGATAAATGGGCAACAGAATATTAAGAATTTCCAGAATGATCGTGTTTATGTCGGCTCTAGCCCTGATACTATTTTCCACCGGTTCTCCGCTGCAGGGAGCGGATGAAGCCAGAGTGCTGCGATTTCCGACGATTTATAAAGACCTGGTGGTCTTTTCCTATGCCGGAGACCTTTATTCTGTGCCGGTGACGGGCGGGGTTGCCAGGAGGCTTACTTCCCACCCCGGCTATGAAGCCTTTGCCAGATTTTCTCCAGACGGAAAGCATATTGCTTTTACCGGAGAATATGACGGAAACAGGGAAGTGTTTCTTATGTCGGCTGAAGGCGGGGTCCCGGTTAGACTGACTCATACGCCGGTTCTGAGCCGTGATGATATTTCAGACAGAATGGGACCGAATAATCTGGTGATTGGCTGGACGCCCGACGGTCAGAAGATTGTTTTCCGCTCGAGAATGGCTGAATGGAACGACTTCAACGGTCAGCTTTATCTCGTTCCCAGGGATGGCGGAACACCCGAAGAATTGCCGCTGCCCCGCGGCGGTTTTTGCTCTTTTTCTCCCGACGGGCAGAAATTAGCCTTCAATCGAATTTTCCGTGAATTCCGGACCTGGAAGAGATATCGGGGCGGTATGGTGGATGATATCTGGGTCTATGATTTCAAAACCAAAACGACCGAGAACATCACCAACCATGAAGCTTCTGACATCATCCCGATGTGGAGTGGAAACAGAATCTATTTCCTGTCCGACCGCGATGAGAACAAAAGATTCAATATTTACTGTTATGATCTGGAGACAAAAAGCACAAAAAAGGTTACCGATTTTACGGATTATGATGTCAAGTTCCCATCGCTGGGAGCAGGGGCCATAGTCTTTGAAAATGGCGGTTATCTTTACAGGCTCGACCTGGAGACTGAAAAGGTCAGTCGGATTCCGGTCTATATTGCCGACGACCAGGTGATGGCTCGGACCGAGCTGGTCAGGGTGGCCGACAGGGTCAACACCTGGGATATTGCCCCGGACGGGGCCCGGGCGGTGTTTGGAGCCCGCGGGGAAATTTTTACCGTGCCGGCCAAACACGGAAACACCCGGAATCTCACCCGGACCTCCGGTGTGCACGAGAGAGATGTCGCCTGGTCACCCGACGGCCGCTGGATAGCTTTCGTTTCCGATAGAACCGGACGGGAAGAAATTTATATCGTTCCCCAGGATGGCTCGGGCCCGGCAATTCAACTGACCTCCGACAGAGAATGCTATAAATACGCTCCGCTCTGGTCGCCCGATAGCAAGAAACTTCTCTGGTCAGACCGGATGTTCCGGCTGCGTTATGTGGATATCGAAAAGAAGCAGGTGGTGGAGGTGGCCAGGAGCAAATACTGGGAAATCAGGGATTACACCTGGTCGCCGGATTCCGGCTGGGTGGCTTTTTCTGATCAAGCCGAGAACGGGCTGTCAAAAATTTTTATCCACAATCTGGCCAGTAAAGAAACTGTGGAGATTACCGACAACTGGTATTCTTCTTATTCTCCCTGCTTCAGCGCTGACGGGAAATATCTGTTCTTTGTGTCCGACCGCGACTTTAACCCGGTTTACAGCCGGACCGAGTGGAACCACGCATATCTGAATATGTCGAGAATTTATCTGCTGACCTTGACCCGGGAGGTGAAATCTCCCTTCGAGCCAAAGAGCGATGAGGTTAAGGTAGTGACTTCTGAACCGGCAAGAGAAGGTAAATCAGGAGAGGAAAAACAGACGGCTCGACCAGCTGCCGGGAAAGCAGATAGAATCACTGTTCGTGTAGATAAGGAAGGAATTAAAGACAGAATTATGGCTCTGCCGGTGGAAGTTTCGGGTTATTTCGGGCTGACTTCAGTCGGCGATAAACTCTATTATCTCAAAAAGTCGTTCGGAGACAGGCAGACTTCGCTTAAAGTCTATGACCTCAGTAAACTCGAAGAAAAGGATCTCGGTAGCGTCAACGGCTATGTTATTTCAGCCGACCAGAAAAAGATGCTGGTGCAGCAGGGACGAGATTTCGCCATCATCGACCTGCCGGCAGCCCCGATCAAAATAGAAGAAAAATTGAATCTTTCCGGCCTGGAAGTCTGGCTCGACCGAAAAGCTGAATGGGCTCAGATTTTTGATGAATGCTGGCGGCAGATGAAGGATTTCTTCTACGTCCCCAACATGCATGGAGTGGACTGGGAAAAGGTGAGAGCCCGATATGAACCCCTGGCTAAAGCCGTCAATCACCGGGCCGACCTGACCTATGTGATTGGCGAGATGATCGGAGAACTCAATTGCGGCCACACCTATGTGGGCGGAGGCGACCTGCCCAGAGTGGAAAGAATTAACGTCGGACTTCTGGGTGCAAAACTCGAGAGGGATAAATCGGGCTATTATCTCATCAGAAAAATTCTGGCCGGACAGAACTGGGACCGCAGCCTGCGTTCGCCTCTGACGGAAGTCGGGGTAAACGTGAAGGAAGGCGAGTACGTCATCGCCGTCAACGGAAAGCCAGTCAATCAGGTCAAAGACATCTATGAACTTCTGGTGAATACTGCCGGGAAACAGGTAACTCTGAAGGTCAACAGCCAGCCGACCGAAAAGGGCGCCAGAGAGGTGGTCATCGTTCCCATAGAGACCGAGAACAGTCTTTATTATTACAACTGGGTCAAAAAGAACATGGAATACGTGGCTAAAGCCACCGGCGGCAAAGTGGCTTACATCCACGTTCCTGACATGGGAGTGACCGGACTTAACGAATTCGTAAAGCATTTCTATCCGCAGGTTGATAAGAAAGCACTGATCATCGATGTCCGGGGAAACGGCGGCGGGAATGTTTCGCCGATGCTGATAGAAAGGCTGGCCAGACAGGCGGTAATGATGGATATCGCCCGCGGTTCTGTGCCCAGGCCGGATCCTTCAGCTCTGATCATGGGACCGAAAGTCTGTTTGATCAATGAATTCTCGGCTTCGGATGGGGATATATTCCCGTATCGCTTCAAGAGGATGCAGCTTGGCAAACTGATCGGGAAAAGAACCTGGGGTGGAGTGGTCGGCATCAGGGGCACGCTGCCGCTGGTTGATGGCGGTTATCTGAATAAACCGGAATTTGCCACCTACAGCCTTGAGGGTCAGTGGATTATCGAGGGAGAAGGAGTCGAGCCCGATATCTATCTGGACAACGACCCGGCGAAAGAATTTGAAGGCATCGACGAGCAGCTGAACAAAGCCATCGAGTTGATTCTTGAAGAATTAAAGACGAAGGAGCCGAAGCTTCCGCCGGTGCCTCCGTATCCGAAGAAGTAATTGCCAGGGTGCATGACCTGAAGAATTTCTTGATTAGCTTCTGCGGATAAAGAGCGCAGATTGTTTGCCAGTTGGACGGCGAGATGAGTTCAAAAAATCAACGGATGATTCTGTCTGCCCAGAGCCGAGTCCAGGGCCCAAAAAATTTTAGGCCTTTCCCGGCTTCAATGAGCCTGGTGAGTTCGGTTTTCAGAACCAAAAACTGGAATATTTCTGGCTGGCTAATTGTAATTGAGGCGGAACGATCTGGCTGTATTTCTCAAATTCAGACGGGGATTTATAATTTTCTGGAAACGACACCGGAAAAAACAAAATGAAATAACAAAAAAAGTTCAGGAGAGCCGAAATGAAAAAATCTGTTTTTTTTCTGACGCTTATTTTTCTGGTGACCATTATTTTTGGCCATTCTTTTCTTAATGCCCAGGAAATTGAAGGGAGGGGCTATGAGTTTTTAAAAAAGGCGGTGGCTCAGATTTCAGAGGAGAATATTGCCGGAACTATAAAAAGCCTTCAGGCTTTCAAAACCAGAAATCTGCTTTCCGAGCAAAAGTCTGACACTTTCGGCATCGGAGCGGCCAGACGCTGGCTGATAAAAGAATTTCAGAAAATTCCGGGGCTGGAAGTCGTCGACGACGGTTATTTTCTGCCGGCTCAGGGGCAGCGGATGGTCAGGGACACCGAGTTGCACAACGTGGTGGCCGTAAAAAAGGGGAAAGCGGCCAAAGAAAGAATCATCATCGTCAACGCCCATTATGACACCATTGCTGTCAGCCGGGATGGCCGTTTTCATTATGATGATGTGAACACCGAAGCACCCGGAGCCAATGACGACGCTTCCGGGGTGGCTGCCCTTCTGGAAATGGCCAGGATTATCGCTCCTCGGGAAACTGAAGCAACCATACACTTTATCGCTTTTTCTGGCGAGGAACAGGGACTGGTTGGCAGCACGCTTTACGCCCGAAAGATGAAGGAACAGGGGAGAAAGGTCGAAGCCGTGCTGGCGATGGATATGATCGGAAACATCAAAGCCGGCAACGGCTACATTGATTCAACCCGGGTCCGGGTGTTCAGCGATGACCCTTCCGATTCACCCAGCCGGGAGCTTGCCCGATATGTCAGAAAGGTAGCCGAACAGGTTGTGCCTTCATTTGAAGTGAGCCTGATTTTCCGGGCTGACCGTTTCGGTCGGGGCGGCGACCATACGCCGTTTGTTCAGGAAGGCTTTGCCGGCATTCGTTTCACTGAAGCCAGAGAGAATTATTCCATCCAGCATACACCTCAGGATACCATAGAAAATCTATCGGTAAGCTATGTTATGGACATCACCCGGGTGGTGCTGGCTTCGGTTCTGTCTCTGGCCTGTGCACCGGAGACCCCTGCAGTGACCGGCCAGCGCGGGGCGCCGCTTCTCGGCCGGGGCCGGGGCTACGACGCCGAACTCCGCTGGAACTGGGAGGGCGACCGGGAAAAGATTGCCGGCTTTAAGGTTTATGTCCGTGATACCAAATCGCCCTTCTGGGAAAGATACTATTTTGCCGGCAAGGGAGATTCTTTTCTCCTGGAAAACGTTTCCATCGACGACCTGACCTTTGGCCTTTCGGTCCTGGGGATGAATGGTCTGGAGAGCCCGGTTTCGACTTACCGGATGCCGCCCCGCCGCCGGGTAGAGTATAATTTCAGAGAACTAAAATAGAAAAATCAGCTTGATTTTTGCCTGGATCGGCTTTGGCTTCTGCCGTGTCTGCAGGCTGATTAAAATCTAAAATTAAGTCCGGGCTGATAGGAACTCGAATCAATATATCTCTCATCCCTGACCTAAGCCGGGGGCAGTTTAACCGAACCTTCTAAGCTCAGCCTGCTCAAGCCGAAAGCCAGCCCGCAGGTAAGATAATCATTTATACTTCCGCTGCCAGTCCAGAGATTGTTTTGTTATTGCCGGGTTGAAGAAAAGGCTGCGAAGACACGTCTTTTAATCTCTCTATGAGGCTGTGCCTCTAAAGGCCGCTCCTGGTCCAATGAAAGCTTATAGTTATTCGACCAGATATTTTTCTTTTGATCAAATAATCGGGAGATGAACTAAAAATATAGACTGTAAAAAAACTGAAACTCGGTTAGATTTAAGGTTTCAGAGTCAGGGCGGAAATGAACGGCCCGGGCTTCAGGCTTTTTATTCCCACGACTCTGATGAAAAGAAGACCCTCTCATCGCCGCCGACCTTCGCAATTTTGGTCATATAGAGAGAAGCTTAAGACCGCCTTTCTCCTGCCATCCTTCGAGTGGGGAGTTGACTGCCGGGAATTGATGCAGGCAAGGAGGGAAGGATTGTGCCTGGACGACTGCTTCCGGTATCGGTTATCAACTGAACTTGATTGATTTTAAAAATTAATAAATTTCTGCCATCGATAGGGGAGATGAGGACAACGATCAAGTATGAATCGTCTATAGCTTAAATTTTAAGGTTTTTTTGACCGGCCCGGCCATTCTTCAGCCTTGAGCGGCAGAAGAGTATAATGTCTGTGGAAAAGATAAATTTCGGGAGGAAAAATGAACCAGCCGGAAAAGAAAGACCAACCTAACAGAATAAAACATCTTATAGGCGTGATGAGCGGCAAAGGAGGTGTGGGAAAATCCACCGTCACCTATCTCACGGCCTTAGCCCTGAAGCAAAAAGGCTTTAAGGTGGGCATTCTGGATGCCGACATCACCGGCGCCAGCATTCCCCGCATCATGCATCTCCCCAAATATGAGATGAAGGTCTGCGGTGATTTTATCTGCCCGGTGGAGACCGAACATGGTCTGAAGGTGATGTCGATAAGCTTTCTGGTCGATAACGAGGAACAGCCGGTCATCTGGCGTGGACCTCTGCTTTCAAAAGCCATCCAGCAATTCCGGGGAGAGGTCCTCTGGGGAGAGCTGGATTTCCTGATGATAGATATGCCGCCCGGAACTTCTGACGTGGCCATTACCGTCATGCAATCGTTTCCGCTGAGCGGTTTTATTTTTGTGACCACCCCGCAGGATCTGGTATCAGCGGTGGTCGCCCGGTCGATGCAAATGGCCGAGCGGATGAAGGTTCCGGTTCTCGGCCTGGTGGAGAATATGAGTTATTTCCTCTGCCCGCACTGCGGCCAGAAGACCAGTTTTTTCGGGTCTGACGAATCTGAAAAACTCGCCCGCCAGTTTAGCGCCGAACTTTTAGTTCAGATACCCACCGCTCTGGAATTTGGGCGGATGCCGTCTCAGGGACTTGATACCTCGAGCCCTCTGGTGGCTGAAATTCTCGATAAACTCGGCCGGAAAATAACCGGAAAACTCAGTTGAAGGGCAGGGAAAAAGCCTCCTCCGGCCGTTTTAGAAAAATGAAATTTATTCAATAACGGTAATGTATTTATTTAGGTATCATTATCACTTCAGACCTCTGTCGGTTCAGCCGGCAAGAAATAATCTGCGCCGGCATTGAGAGTTGGTGAGATTTATAGTATTATTGTTTCAGCGTGGCGATTAGAGGAGGGCAAAAATGAGAGATTCAAAAAAGTATTTTTATCTGATTTCAATTCTGGTCGGACTGGTTCTCTTAGCCGGTTTTTTTCCGGCCGAAGTCCAGGCTTCCAGCCGGCAGATTGAGCCCGGGGCTGAGGCCACGGCCAGGGCCGGCGGAGACACACGGGTAGAAGTGGCCAGTCGCATTCAGAATGTGATTGTTTATCCCGACCGGGCCCAGGTCACCAGAAAAGGGCAGGCCGGCGTCACCCCGGAGACCAGAGCCCTGATTCTGAGCGGACTTCCGGGAACTATCATTCCTGGCTCGGTCAGAGTCTCAGCCAGCGGCACCGCGCCCGTAAAAATTCTGGGCGTGGAGACAACTCGCGAATTTCTGGAAGCGAGTGAGCTGCCGGAAGTTAAGAAACTCAGAGACGAGATAAACGCGGTTGAGGCCGATATTACCCGGGTCAAAGGACAGGAAGCCGTTCTCGACTCTCAGGAGAAATTTCTGAATTCTTTTGGCTCGGCGCTGAGCGGACAGGCAGCCAAAGAACTCCTAACTGGCCGGCCGGACCTGGCTGCAGTCGATAAGTTTGTTGATTACCTGGGGACCAGGCTGCAGTCCATTCAGAAGAGCAGGCAGGACAATGCCCGTGTTCTGGCTGAAAAACAGGCCCGACTGGAAACCCTGAAGAAAAAACTGAATGAAATAATGCCGGCCAGTTCGAGGCAACAGTTTGTGGTCAGCGTCCTGGTTGAAGCCTCTCAGGCCGGACAACTCCAGCTGGAGCTGACCTATGCCGTCAGTCCGGCCCGCTGGGTGCCGGTTTACACCTTCAAAGCTCTGCCGGAGAGCGGCCAAATTGAGCTCACGGTGGCGGCTTCTGTGATTCAGAAAACCGGCGAGAACTGGGAAAATGTCCGGCTCCAGCTTTCAACCAGCCGGCCAACGGCCGGGCAGCGGCCGGGGGAGCTTTTCCCCTGGTATCTGGATTTTGCCCAGTCGAGGTTGATGCGAGCCGCTGCCCTGGAGCTGGCTGAAAGCAAGATGGCGCTTGAGCCCGAAGCTGCACCGACTATGGCGCTGGAAGAAACCGCCGAGACGGTGGAGAGCTGGATGGGGGTAAACTTCGAAATCAAAAAACCCTGGACCATCCTCAGCGACGGAGCCGAGCGCCGGGTGCCGGTAGATTCCCAGAAACTTCCAGCCGGATTTGATTACCTGACTATTCCCAAGTTGCAGGAGCAGGTTTTCCTCAGATCCGGTTTCAAAAACACCCTGCCGTATCCCTTGCTCAACGGCCAGGCCGACCTGTTCATTGCTCAGGATTATGTTGGCTCCCTGGCCATTCCGCTTACTCCGGTCAACGACGAACTTAAACTCTTTTTTGGTGAGGACCCTCAGATTAAGGTGAAAAGAGAACTGGTCAAGAGGGAAAAAAGCGGACCCGGTTTCCTTGGCAAGAATGAAAGGGTCAGCCAGATTTTCCGGATTACCATTGAGAATCTGAGAACCCGTCCGGTGGAGGTCGAGCTCCAGGACCAGATTCCGGTAAGTCAGAATGCCAAAATAGAAGTCAAGGAGGTAAAGCTCACGCCCGCCCCCTCCAGCCGCGATGAGAAAGGTTTGTTGACCTGGAAATTGAAGCTGAATCCGGCCCAGAAGCAGGAAATTACCATCGAGTTCACAGTGGAATATCCGAGGGACAGCCGGGTTATTGGAATCTGAGAGCCGTCAGTTAGACAAAAAACTGAAAATATTTCGGGCTGCGAATTAGAACTTAGAACGGCCGGACTTTTCATCCAAATTTTTCCTTCAAAATGCTATAATCGTAAGCCAGATTTTAGAAAGATGGATTTAGTTTCTCAGGGAAGGAGAGAGCGGTCAGATGACAGATAAAGATCCGGTCCTGAAATTCTGGATGCTGACTCCGGAGGAAATCGCTTCTGCCTATAATTCCGACCTTAAACACGGTCTGGCTTCAGAACAGGCTGCTGTTTACCTTGAAAAATATGGTCCCAACCAACTGCAAGAAGCTCCGGCCCGTTCGCCCCTGGCCGTGTTCTTTGACCAGTTTAAGTCATTCCTGATCTGGGTTTTGATAGCTGCGGCCATAATCTCGGGTTTTTTAGGAGAATGGGTTGATGCCCTGGCCATAATTGCCATAGTCATTCTTAATGCCGTCCTGGGTTTCGTTCAGGAATTCAGGGCCGAAAAGTCGCTGGCCGCCCTGAAAAAGATGGCCGCCCCGCTGGCCCGGGTCATCAGGGACGGCGAGTTGAAACAATTGCCGGCCCGGGAAATTGTTCCCGGTGACCTGCTGGAGCTGGAGGCCGGCGACCACGTGGCGGCCGACGCCCGGATTATCTATCACACCACCAACTTTGCCGTTCATGAAGCCGCCCTGACCGGCGAATCCACTCCGGTCTTCAAGACCGGGGCGGTGCTGGAAGGGGAAGATATACCACTGGCCGACCGGGCCAACTTGGTTTATGCCGGAACTTCGGTTTCTTCCGGCAAGGCCAGGGCTCTGGTGGTGGCCACCGGCATGTCCACCGAACTCGGCCAGATAGCCCGGATGATTCAGGAAATAACCCTGGAAACGACACCGCTTCAAAGGAAACTCGAGCAGTTTGGCCGCTGGATTGTTTATCTCTGCTTTTTCCTGGTGGGCTTGATATTTTTGCTTGAGTGGTGGCGAGGGGGAGAACTTGTTCAGGTCTTCCTGACAGCCGTCAGTCTGGCTGTGGCAGCCATTCCCGAGGGGCTGCCGGCGGTGGTGACCATTGCCCTGGCTCTGGGTGTCCAGAGAATGGTCAGGCGCCATGCGCTGATCAGAAAATTACCGTCGGTCGAGACTCTGGGGGCGGCCACCGTGATCTGCTCCGACAAGACCGGGACCCTGACCAAAAACGAGATGACGGTCAAGTCTGTCTATGCCGATGGACGCTTGTTTTCAGTTTCTGGGGCCGGTTATCAGCCGGAAGGTGAGTTTATCCTCAATAACCGAGCAGTCAGACCGGAAGAATTCCCGGGTTTGCTGAAAACCCTGACCTGCGGTCTACTGTGCAATGCCGCCCGGCTGGCTGAAAACCAGGGTCGTTACCGGGTGGTGGGAGACCCGACCGAGGGAGCTCTGCTCACCCTGGCCCTGAAGGCCGGATTGAAACTCGAAGAACTGGAGAAAGGCGAACCGCTGGTCGAAGAAATTCCCTTTGATTCCGAACGTAAGATGATGACCATGGTGCGGAAATCGAGCGACGGCTTTGTGGCCTACGTTAAGGGCGCTCCCGATGTGCTGCTTAAGAACTGCGCTTTCATCTATGATGGCGGCGAAGAAAGAAGCCTCACTCTGGAAGAACTGGACCGAATTCTTCAGGTTAACGACTCTCTGGCCGGGCAGGCCCTGAGGGTTCTGGGCTGTGCCTACCGGAAATTTTCTTCCTTTCCCGAAAAATTCGAGTCAGCGGTGATAGAAACAGGCCTGGTTTTTACAGGACTGGTGGCCATGATCGACCCGCCGCGTCCCGAAGTGATAGCGGCCATTTCGGCCTGCAAGAAAGCCGGCATCAGGCCGGTGATGATTACCGGAGACCATAAGGTGACGGCGGTGGCTATTGCCCGGGAGCTGGGCATGCTGGAAGAAGGTTCGCTGGCTCTGAGCGGCGAAGAATTCGATAGTCTGAAGCCGGAGGAATACCGGGACCGGGTGCAGAACATCCAGGTCTATGCCCGGGTTTCGCCCGAGCATAAATTAAGAATTGTCAGGGCCTGGAAGGACAGGGGAGAGGTGGTGGCCATGACCGGAGACGGGGTCAACGACGCCCCGGCTGTCAAAGAAGCCGATATCGGCGTGGCCATGGGCATAACTGGAACCGACGTCACCAAAGAAGTCTCGGACATGGTGGTGACCGACGACAACTTTGCTTCCATCGTGGCCGCGGTGGAAGAAGGTCGAGCCATCTACGACAACATCAAGAAATTTGTTCATTACCTGCTGTCCTGCAACCTGGCGGAAATCATGGTCATGTTCACGGCTTCGCTGGCCGGCTGGCCGGCGCCTCTGCTGCCCATTCATATCCTCTGGGTCAACCTGGTCACCGACAGCTTTCCGGCTCTGGGACTGGGTTTCGACCCGCCCGACCCGGAAATAATGTCCCGACCGCCGCGGCGGCCGGGCGAGCCAATTGTCGACCGTTCCCGGGCCGCCCTGATGTCGGTCCAGGGAATTTTCATAGCTGCCTGCGCCCTGCTGGCCTTCTTCTATGTCCTGTTCGTGGAGAAGGAAGGAATAGGAAGGGCCAGAACAGCGGCTTTCATAGTTCTTTCGGTCAGCCAGCTTTTCCATTCTTTCAATTGCCGCAGCCAGATGAAATCATTCTTTGAACTGGGAATCTTTTCCAACCCCAAGTTAATCCTGGCCTTCCTGGTTTCCCTGAGCCTGCAGCTATCGGTTGTCTACCTGCCGCCGCTTCAGGAAGTTTTCAAGACCCAGAACCTGACTCCGATTGACTGGGCTCTGGTTGTGGTCCTATCCTCCCTGCCGCTCTGGGGCATGGAAATGGTTAAGCTCCTGAACAAAAAGTTCCGCTTTTACCGGGTATATTAAAACCTAATCTGGAAGGTCCGGGAGAAAAGAAAGCGGGCCAGCTGTTCGAACCGGAGCCGGACCGGCCTTTGATTTTTCTCAGAAATTCAGTCGTCGATTAAAACTGTCTCTCCCGTTTCGGTAAACGGTCCGCAAACAGCTTCTCTTACTTAAATCCGTAAGCCATTGAATCAGCTGACTGCTTCTTTTTTTTCTCAGTCTGCCCGGCAGCCGGCCTCTATTTCATAGAGCGAATTCTGACTTCTATTTCCGGCGTATCTTTCAGCAACTTGACCAGCCTGGAGATGTCGGTCTCGCCGTAGTGGTAAGGATACAGAATTGCCGGCCTTAGCCAGCGGGCGGCTTCGGCCACCATTTCCGGGGCCATGGTATAAGGCAGATTCATCGGCAGAAAGGCTATGGCTATATCCCTGAGATTTTTCATTTCCGGAATGTTTTCGGTATCACCTGCCACGTAGACTCTTTTGTCGGCGAAGGTGATGACATAGCCGTTGCCAGAGCCTCTGGGGTGGAAAGGATTGCCGTCCGGTCTTTTATGCTGGATGTTGTAAGCCGGGACAGCTTCTATTTCCAGCCCCATGACCGACAACCGGTCTCCGTTTTTCATAACTTTGAGTCCGGGCACCCGGGACTGGCAGGCGGCGGTGCCGATGACCACGGTCGCATCCTGCCGCAGAATTTTTATGGCCTCCGGGTCCAGATGGTCAAAATGTTCATGGGTTATGAGAATCAGGTCGGCCTTTGGCAACTGCCGATAATCGGCCTGTTCCTGCCAGGGGTCGACGTGGATCACCCTGTTCTGGAAGGTAAACATCAGCGTCCCGTGCCCCAGGAAGGTAATTTTCAGGTCGCCCGAGGCAGTCGGAATCAGGTCTTCTTCGTGCTTCTGGCCGGAGACCAGCAGGGGAGCCAGGCCCAGCAGCAGGGCCATTAACAGAATCACCAGTTTTTCCATTGACCACCTCCTTCTTGTTACAAAAAAATATTAGCACAAAACGAAGAGGCAAAAAATGTTTTTATTTCAATCAAAATCTCTTATAATCTAAAATCATGACTGCCCGGGAACGAGCTTTCGCCGGGCCCTGGAGAGTTGGGATGAAACTCAAGAAGTTCTTTACCAGAAGTTACCTGACGCTTCTGGCCTTTCTGCTGGTATTCTTGCTGGCGATTTTCCTCTGGAATCTGCGACAGCTGCGGCAGGTGATGATGGATGACCAGGTCAATGAGCTGAAAGAGCTGGCCCTGGCGCTGAGCGTGGAAATTCCCGGCTACGGAGCTCCGGGTCAGGAAGAGCTGCCAAAGATGCTCTTAACCCAGGCCAGGATATCCAGGACCAGAGTGACCCTGATTGACAGCGAAGGGCGGGTTCTTTTTGACAGCGAAGGACCGGCCGAGGAAATGGAAAGTCATCGCTACCGTCCGGAAATTACGGCTGCCCTGTCTGGGGAAATCCAGGCTACCGTCAGGTACAGCGACACCCTGAACAGGAAGATGCTGTATGTGGCCGTGCCCGTCCGGCAACAGGGCCGGATTACCGCCGTCTGCCGACTCAGCCGGCCCATGAAGCTGGCGGTGCTTCCGTTTGTTAAGGCCAGAAACCGGCTGCTGGCCACGCTTCTGATCCTGTTTGCGGCCGGCAGTCTGATTTTATATTTCCTGGTCAGGACCATCTTAAAACCGCTGGACCAGATGTCGGCCGCCCTGGCCCGGGCCTCGGCCGGGAGCGAATCGGTTTCCCTGGGGCCGTTTCTGGTTGCCAGGCTGGAGCCTCTGGCGGCCGACCTGAATGCCCTGTTGCAAAAGTTGCGCCAGCTGTCCGAAGCCCTTGATTACGACCGGGAAATATTCCGGACGCTGATCGATTCCAGCGACGAGGGCTGGCTGCTGGTCGACCGGGACGGGCGCATAATTCTTATGAACCGCAGCCTGAAGGAGATGTTTCCTGAAGTCGCCGCCGACAGCGAGTTTTTCTGGCAGAGCCTGCGCCGGCCTGAAATTCATAACCTGGTCAACCGGGCCGGGGAATCGGCCGGGCCGGTTGAGTGCCAGCTGGAAAAGGGAGGCCGGATTTATTCCTGTCTTTTGAGCTGGTTGCCGGGGCGAAAGAACTATCTCCTTAAGTTCAGGGATATCACCGAAACCCGGGAACTCAATCTAAGGAAGAAAGAATTTGTGGCCAACCTGGCCCATGAGCTGAAAACCCCGCTGACCGCCATCAGCGGTTTTCTGGAAACGCTGGAAGACGAAAGTTTGAGCCCCGAAGGCCTCGGTTACCTTGAAATCATCAAGAGAAACACCGGCCGTCTGGTCAGGCTGGTGGAGGACCTGGCCCGGCTGTCGGAACTGGAGGAGAAAGGATTTGAACTGGAAAAATCACCTCTTGACGTCGCCGGGGTGGTCAGGTCGGTGGTTGAGGCTTATCAGAAAGAAGCCGGCAGCAAGAGGCTCTATCTGAAGATGGAAGCGGAACCCCTGCCCCTTATTGCCGGTGATGCTTTCCAGCTTGAACAGATGGTCGTCAACCTGGTGGACAATGCCCTGAGGTATACGGAGAAGGGTGGGGTGGAGGTCAGCCTTAAGCCCTCGGCGGGGGGAGTTTTGCTCAGCGTAACCGACACCGGAATCGGAATTCCGGAGGAACACCTGCCCAGAATTTTCGAACGCTTTTACGTCGTGGATAAATCGCGCTCCAGACGGACCGGCGGAACGGGTCTGGGATTGTCAATTGTCAAGCATGTGGTTCTGGCTCACCAGGGAAAGATTGAGGTTAAGAGCGCTCCGGGATTTGGTTCCAGCTTCCAGGTCTGGCTGCCGGCGCTGGCCGGCGATAGCCAGAAAGCCTGAAATGAGCTATAATTTTTTCTGGAATTAAATCCGGGAGTGAAATCCGATGACCGAAATCGAATTCAAAGGGACCAGGCTCAAGCTAAATGAAGAGGGCTTTCTGGCCACCCCCGAAATCTGGGATGAAGAAATCGCCCGTTTTCTGGCCAGACAGGCCGAAGGCATCGAGCAGATGACCGAAGAACACTGGAAGGTAGTCAATTATATAAGGAATTATTTTCTGCAGAAAGGCCAGGCCCCGATGATCCGCAAAATGGTGGCTGAAACCGGGATCTCGCTCAAGCATATCTATGAACTGTTTCCTTCCGGCCCGGCCAAAGGAGCCTGCAAGGTGGCCGGGCTGCCCAAGCCCGACGGTTGTGTCTGATTCGGGCCGAAAGGCCCAGGGCCCGAGCCAGGCGGCCTGAAGAAGAGCCGTCCAAATTAAGGGCGGGGCTTCAATTCATATCTTTCCGGACTTCACACCGCCCTGGTTTCAAAGTTTCCTGTTTCTGCTGAATTCGGCAATCTCTCGCACGGCTTTTATGGCTGCTTTGATATGGTCTTCGGTGTTAAAAGGTCCGATGCCAAAACGAACGGCCCCTTTTATTTTATCGGTTCCCAGTTGCTCGTGGACCAGAGGGGCGCAGTGCAGGCCGGTGCGGCAGGCAATGTTATAATCGGCGTCCAGCATGATGCCCACATCCTGGGCTTCCAGGCCGTCGACGTTGAAGGCGATAACGCTGATATGGTCGGTCAGGTCATCCTGGCAGTAAAGTCGCACTCCCTCAATTTCTTTCAGTCCAGCCACCAGCATTTCGGTTAATTTCATTTCATGGTGGTGGATATGGTCCAGTCCCTGTTCCAGTATCCATTTGACTCCGGCCTGCAGCCCGGCGATGCCCAGAACGTTGGGGGTGCCGTACTCCAGCCGATAAGGATATTCTTCCAGGTGAGTTCTCTGGGCGGAACGGACACCGGTTCCGCCGGCCCTGGTGATCTTGATATTCAGCCCTTCGGCCAGGCAGAGACCGCCGATGCCGGTTGGACCGAGAAGCGACTTGTGCCCGGTAAAACAGACCACGTCCAGATTCATTTCTTTCATGTTTATGGGCACTTTTCCGGCCGATTGCGAGGCGTCGATAGCGAAAAGAACTCCGTGTTCCCTGCAGATGCGGCCGATCTCTTTTATCGGCTGGACGGTGCCGATGACATTGGAGGCATGGTTGATGACGACCAGCCTGGTGTTGTTTTTGATTTTTTTCTTTATATCATCAGGGTCGACAAAACCGCGGCTGTCGAAAGGAACGTAATCAACCTCCACTCCCTGGAGCGACAGATGATAGAGCGGCCTCAGAACCGAGTTGTGTTCGATGGTGGTGGTGATGGCGTGCTGACCCGGCTCCAGCAGGCCGAAAATGGTCAGGTTCAGAGCGTCGGTCGAGTTGTAGGTGAAGCAGAGACGGTCGGGGTCATAACCGTTAAAAAATTCGGTCAGCAATTTCCTGGTGTTCTCCACCATGTCGCCGGCTTCCAGGCACAGGTCGTAGCCGGAGCGGCCCGGGTTGACGCCGTAATTCCGGTAAAAATAATCCATGAACCGGTAAACTTCTTCCGGCTTGGGGTATGAGGTGGCTCCGTTATCCAGAAAGATGATGTTCATCGATTTTGCCTCCAGGACTTTTTAATTTATGGTTGACGGGAAGGAATTGTCTTCGGCCGGAAAGCCGACAGTGCGGATTACAGTTACTGTCCATTGTCTAAAATCAGATTTTTAATATTATTCAAAATGCCGCTCCAAATCAACCTGAAAAAAAATCGGTTGACTTTTAATTCGCGGGGGAAAAAAATAGGAAACGGTTACGGAGTGGATGGCATGAGCAAGCCGAAAATAATTATTTTCTTTTGTCTGGCGATTCTGATTGTGGGCACGGCCTCCGTCGTCAGTTGTCTGAAGACCGAACAGAAATTCGACCTGGTGATAAAGAACGGCCTGGTTTTTGACGGCAGCGGCAATCCCTGGTTTCGGGCCGATATCGGGATCAGCGACCGGAAAATAGCCTCCATCAAGGAAAGGATTGACCCCGGTAAAGCGGCCAGGGTAATAGATGCGTCCGGGCTGGCGGTGGCCCCGGGCTTTATAGATATTCACACCCATGCCGACCGCGACCTGCTGGAAATTTCCGGCTGCGAAAATTACGTTTCTCAGGGCGTAACCACCCTGGTCGGCGGAAACTGCGGAGGACATGATTTTCCTCTGGCCGAGCTGTTCTCAGGCCTGGAAAAAAAGGGCCTGGCCTGTAATTTTGCCTCGCTGGCCGGTCATAACACCATCCGCCGCCTGGTCATGGGCATGAAGATGGAGTCGCCGACGGCTGAAGAACTGGCCCGGATGAAGGACTTGCTGAGGCAGGAGATGAAGGCCGGGGCTGTCGGCCTGTCGACCGGGCTGGCCTACCTTCCTGGAACCTATGCCGGGACGGAAGAGCTGGTGGAACTGGGCTCGGTCCTGTCTGAGTCTGGCGGTTTTTACGCTTCCCACATAAGAAACCAGGGCCAGAGGATTACCGAGGCCATTGAAGAAGCCATTACGGTGGGTGAAAAGAACGGAATCCCGGTGCAGATATCGCACATCAAGCTGGCCGATGAAAATGTCTGGAACCAGCCGGAGAGAATAACAGCCCCGGTCGAGGCGGCCAGAGCTCGGGGGGTGGAAGTAACCCTTGACCAGTATCCCTACACCGCCACCAGTTCCGGCTTTACCAGCAGTCTGCCGCAGGATGTTTTTGAGGGCGGACGGGAAAAATTCCTGGAGAGGCTGCAGAACCAGGAAATTTATGCCCGGGTTAAGCAGGCGGTTATCAAAAACCGCCTGACCTCCAATCGAGGTATAGATAAGCTGGAAACTATTTACATTGCCGGCAGCCGCAAGTTCCCGGAATACGAGGGCAGGAATCTGAAACAGATACTTGAGCTGAAAGGTCTGCCGGCCACGGTGGAAAACGGGGCAGATTTGATTATAGACATGGTAAAGGAGGGAGATGTTTCGGCCGTCTTTTTCCAGATGGACGAAAAGGACGTGGAAACTCTGATGAGGTTGCCGTATGTTATGGTCGGCTCTGACGGCAGTCTGCAGGTTCCCGGTCAGGGGAGTCCGCATCCCAGAAGTTACGGCACTTTTACCCGGGTTCTCGGCCAATATTCCAGGGAAAGGAAAATAATCAGCCTGGAGGAAGCTATCCGCAAGATGACCTCGCTCCCGGCTCAAACCATGAGGCTTAAAGACCGGGGAATGATCAGGGAGGGTTATTACGCCGACCTGACCGTATTTGATCCGTTGCAGGTCAAAGACCTGGCTACTTTTGCTCAACCCCACCAGCACAGTCAGGGCATTGTCCATGTTCTGGTTAACGGCCAGACGGTGCTGGAGAACGGGAGTTTCACCGGACAGCGGCCGGGAATGATCATTCGCGGCTCCGGGTACAAAAAAATTTGAAAAATTTTTAGCTGGAGTATTGATTTTTGAACCGGCGGTGCTAATATTTAGGGCTAAACATGAGATACTTTCTTTCGCTCGGCAGCAATCTCGGCCAGAGGGCGCGGAACCTGGTTCAGGCTCGCAGTCTGCTTCAGAAAGCCGGGGTCAGGATCATCCGGCAATCATCCGTCTATGAAACCGAGCCGGTAGATTACCTGGACCAGCCCTGGTTTTACAACCAGGTGCTGGAGGTGGAAGCCGCCCGCAGCCCGATGGCTCTGCTCGACCTGATTAAAGGCATAGAATTGAAGATGAAGCGCCGGCCGTCGGTGGACAAAGGACCGCGGGTGATCGACATCGATATTCTCCTGGCCGATAAGACCGTGGTCCAGACCAGCAAGCTGGTGGTGCCCCATCCCAGGATGAGTTTCAGAAATTTCGTCATGGTGCCGCTGGCGGAAATCGCTCCGGATTTCGTTCACCCTCTGCTCCACCTTCCGATTTCGGTGCTGTCCGGAATGACGGGTGATTCGTCGCTGGTCCGCAAGGTGGAGGAAAGCCACCATCTCCAGGCAGTCTAAAGGCTCTCTGTTCTCCACCCGCTGCTTTATTATTCAAGACTCAAATTATGATTACTCCCGAAACAGGCGATTAATTACCTTCGCCCGGTGCTGCTCCGCATCGGGACAGGTTTGATAAACCCGGCCAGGGACAAAACCCGGTGCAGGACTCACGGGCCTGGCTGCCGGCCGGCAAGGCCTGGCCGAAATAGCAAAACTTTTAGTCTTCCCGAAAAATTACTTAATCGTTCCGTAATAGATTGAATTGAACAGCAGCTTGAAAGTGCCGCGAGACTGGGCTCTGAACTGAACCGGGAAACCCAGCAGAATTAAACGCCCTTTTTCCTGAGGCACCTCGACTGCGGCCGCTTTTTGCTGGATGAGTTTTTCTCCGTAAATCCAGCCGCTGAGCAGCAGGTTGTCGGCGGCGTACTTAGCCACGATTCGGGGAGAATTTTTCTGGTCGAATGAGGGAAAGACATCGAAGGCGCAACTTTCGGCAAAAACCACCGGCTGCTGACCGTCCATTCCATAGGCCACAGGATGAGAGCGGTCGAACTCGGCCAGGAGAATCGAACCGGAGCAGTTGAATTCATCCCGTTTGGCTTTTTCCAGGATGTTCCTGACGGCCGGCTTGAAT
Source organism: Candidatus Saccharicenans sp. (assembly GCA_030017715.1). Taxonomy (GTDB): domain Bacteria; phylum Acidobacteriota; class Aminicenantia; order Aminicenantales; family Saccharicenantaceae; genus Saccharicenans. The sequence continues at coordinate 968,784 of JASEIU010000001.1, forward strand.
TCGCCGGTGGCCAGGTTGCAGGAAGTATTTAGAAAAACCAGGGTGCCGCCCTGTCTGACAAATTCCTTCAGGTTGTTTACCCCCCGGGCCGTCAGACCGCCGACATAATCCGGCGGCAGGTCACCCTTGCGGTAACCGTTGAGCAGGAGTTCAGGAGAATAATGGTCGGGGATGACAATGGTGTCAAGCTGGGCGGCCAGATTTCCGGCCCTGATATCGGCATCATGAAGGCTCTTATAGGAAAATTCATGCTCGTCCAGGACAAACCTGGTCCAGCCTTCGTCTTCAACGGCCACCCAGGACTGGTAAACTCCCAGGCGGGGAAGGCGCACCTCAACCGCCTCAACCGTCGGGCGAGAGCCGCAGGCCCGAATTTTCAGGCCCAGTTCCCGGGCCAGCCTGTCCATAAAATCGCGGCTGATGGCGCTGGCGATGATTGTTCCTTCTGGATAATTCTGTCCGTCCTGGGTAAAGCTTTTTCGGGCCCAGGCAATTTTTCCTTTCTGCTTCAGGATGCGGTTCATGGCTGTAAAAGCAGCATTCTGCCCGTGGTCGATCAGGAAAGCGACCGCTCCCGACCCTTCTATCTTCCCCGGCTGAAGGGCAACTTCAGCCAGGCGGTTTAATTTGACCTCCAGCGGGCTGCCGGCGGCCTGGACCTTGAGGTTGAACTGGTAGGAAAGAGTCCAGCCCATCATATCGTAAGCCTCAAGCGGCGAGCCCTCGATTTTTCTGGACTGCACCAGCCCCTGCCACAGGTCCGGGTATTTTCTCAGGTCGGGATAGCGCTGTTCCTCCAGCATGTTCTTGGCAAACAGAGCGAATGGCTGGCTCATGGGAATAATTAGGGTGCCCTTCGGATAGGCAATCCCGTCGCAGGAAAAATCTTCCCGGGCTTCGTAAACCTCAATTCCCAGCAGGATCATCCTGTTCATCAGCAGGCTCAGGTTGCCGGGGTCGCTCTGGGCCCTGGGAATTATCCAGGCGTAGGGAGGCTCTTTTTGAAACCTGGCCATGACTTCGCTGGCCATTTTGTATTTATTAAACAGCAGTTCCTGCCGGAACCTGGCGGCCACCTCCAGAACGGCTTTGGAAGCAGTCAAACAGTAATCGACTGCATCCCGCAACCGCCACCAGCCGCCCTTCCAGGGACTGGGGTAAAAGGCCGACATCGTCAGGTCCTGGTATTCGGACGGAAAATCTCTGACCGTGTAAAACCTGGGTGTGGCGTAGCGGTACAGGGCGGTTTCGGTCAGGATGGAAATTATATTGTGGGAGTCAACCACCTGGGTGACGTAGCCGGGATACCAGGTGTCAAAGAATATCCTGGATATGGCTCCTTCCTTGCCCTCGGAATCAAAAGCCGCACCCATGGCTGAACCTATCAGATTCTGCCAGCGGACTATCAGCGGGTGGACGTTGGGATTGGTAGGCTCGGAGTTGGGGGGAATCCAGATCCGGGCCGGAAACGGAGCCGTCTGGTGATGGTTATAAAGTATGACCGGATACCATTCCTGGTTGACCAGCCTGGTTATATGTTGAGTTTCCTTGAGATTGGCCAGGTAGGAATCACGGTTGTTATCGTGCCCGGCATAGTAATGGTAAAGGTAGGGCAGGGGAGAAACTTCAAACGGCGTCCCGACGTTCTTATGGTACCATTCGGCCAGCAGGTTCATGCCGTCCGGGTTGGCAAACACCAGGAGACAGATGACCTCGTCCAAAATCTTCAGGGTTTTTTCATCCCGGGCCGAGACCAGGTCATAGGCTAACTGGACGAGGTGCTGAGCCGGGGCACATTCGGAAGCGTGCAGTCCGCCGTCGATATAAACCACAGCTCTACCCTGACGGGACAGGCCAGCTGCTTCTTCCGGGCTCAGCCCCCGGGCCAGAGACAGTTTTTTTATGATGTCCCGATATTTTTCCAATTCCTGAAGATTGGCCGGAGAAGAAATTATTGCGTAATACATAGGCAGCCCGAGCGTGGTTTTGCCCATTTCCCGGAGCTTGATACGGTCGGAAACCGCGGCCACTTTTTTCAGGTAATCGATGGCCTGGTCATAGGTGATCAGGTGATAATCAGCTCCGACTCTGAAGCCAAGGATTTCTTCCGGCGGCGGAATCACCTGGGCCGGCAGAGACCCGGACAGGGCCAGGATGAGGAGCGATAAGAAGGAGGCAATTGAAATTAGACGCTTTGTGGTCATTATCTATCTCCTGAATAAGTCTATTCAAAAGCGTTAATCAGATGCTCAATTTCCGGCGGCTGTCCGTCGAGAAAACGGAGGCTGATGACGTCAAACCGGCAATCAATGTTATCCAGCCCGTTAAGATAAAGGTAGCCTTCGGCCGCTCTTCTCAGGTGGGCTTTCTTGCGTTCGGTGACCGCTTCTTCCGGGCAGCCAAAGTCATCTGAGCGTCTGGTTTTGACCTCGATGAAGACCAGATAATCGCCGTCGCGGGCGATAAGGTCGATTTCGGTGTGATGAAATTGAAAATGCCTGGCAATAATACGGAAGCCTTTTTTCTCCAGGTACTCGGCGGCTATTTGTTCGCCCCAGCGGCCGAAAGGGAGTGAACTTACTTTATCCTTTTCCACCTGACGCCTTCTTTAGTGTCTTCCAGAATAATTCCCAGCTGACGCAGCTCTTCCCGGATGGCGTCGGCCAGGGCAAAATTTTTCTCTTTTCGGGCCTTCTGGCGCGCTTCAATCCTGGACAGAATTTCAGGCGGCAGCGGTTGCTCTTCTTTTTCCGGCAGGATGGCCAGCACCCGGTCGAGTTCCTGCACGGCCGCCAGTATTCTGGCGCCGTCAGCCTGTTTTATCAGATCCCGGGACAGCCGGGAATTGATCTCGCGAATAAATTCAAACAGGGCGGCCAGGGCGGCCGAAATATTGAGGTCATCGGCCAGGCTGTTCTTGAAATCTTCCAGCATTTTTTCGGTCAGTTCAGAGATTTCCGGTTGGTCGCCGGGGGGAAAGGTGCGGTGTTCCAGTTCGTAAACAAAATCCAGAATCCTCTGCCGGGAAGCCCGGGCCTGTTCCAGGCTGTCGAAAGTAAAATTGAGCATCTTGCGATAATGGGTGGAAAGCAGGAAGAACCTCAGGTCAACCGGGTCCAGCCCGCGGGCCAGCAGGTCCCGCAGGGTGTAGAAATTGCCCCTGGATTTGGACATCTTCTCGCCGTCCACCACCAGATGATGGCAGTGAAGCCAGTAGTTGACGAACTTCTGGCCGTAAAAGGCTTCCGACTGGGCAATTTCGTTCTCATGATGGGGGAAGATATTGTCGATGCCGCCGCAGTGAATATCGAGGCTGGGGCCCAGGTAACGGCTGCTCATAGCCGAACACTCTATGTGCCAGCCCGGCCGGCCGGCTCCCAGCTCTGTTTCCCAGAACGGCTCGCCCTCCTTGGCTTTTTTCCACAGGGCGAAATCATGAACACTTTCTTTTTCGTATTCATCGCTGTCAACCCGGGCCCCGGCTTTGAGTTCTTCCAGGTTGATTTTGGCCAGGCGCCCGTAGGCTGGGAATTTTTCTATGCTGAAATAAACGGAACCTTCTTTATAATAAGCAAACCCCCTGGCCAGCAGGCCCTTTACCATTTTGACCATGTCCGGAATATGCTCGGTGGCCCGGGGATATAAATCGGCCGGCAGGATTCTCAGTGTCTTGATATCTTCGAAGAAGGCTTCGATGTACTTGGCGGTGTAATCCTGAAGGGACAGGCCCAGCCGGGCGGCTCCTTTGATGGTCTTGTCGTCAACGTCGGTGATGTTCATGACGTGAATCACTTTGAAGCCGGCCAGCAGCAGAAATCTCTTCAGCAGATCTTCAAAAATATAGGCCCGGTAATTTCCTATGTGCGGATAGTCGTAGACGGTCGGGCCGCAGGTATAGAGGCGAACTTCGCCCTCCCTGAGGGGCTTAAATTCCTCCAGCGTACCGGAGAGTGTATTGAAGAAGCGAATCATCCTGTCTATTATGTCCAAACCGCCTCAGGGCGTCAATAGGATAGAAAACAAAGTCAGGCGGCTATATTCAGAGACGGGGCGGTTTGACCTGATCTCTCATAATATGCCATAATATTTTCTCCATCTTATATAAAGGAATCATAATGAGGGTTAATATTGGCATCAGACGAGAAGATATCAGCCGCTGGGAGCGAAGGGCTCCCCTGATCCCGGCCCACGTGCGCGAGTTGCAGGACAAATACCCGCTTCAATTCTATGTTCAGCCTTCCGAGATCAGGGTTTTCCCCGACAGCGAGTATCGGTCGGCCGGAGCCGAGGTTCAGGAAGACCTCTGTCCCAGCCGGTTGGTGCTGGCTATTAAGGAAATTCCTCTTAAGATGTTCGAACCGGGAAAGGTTTACGTTTTTTTCTCCCATACGATTAAGGGGCAGGCCCACAACATGCCGATGCTCCGGAGGATCATGGAACTGGGTTGCAGCCTGATCGACTACGAGAAAATGACCGATGACCAGGGCCGCCGGGTTCTTTTTTTCGGCAACTATGCCGGTCATGCCGGCATGGTCGACTCCCTCTGGGCCTATGGCCGGAGGCTTAAACTTCTGGGGTTTAGCACCCCTTTTGAGAGGATAAACCAGGCAGTTCATTATGCCAACCTGACCGAAATCAAGGAAGAAGTCAAAGCTGTCGGTCAGGAAATAGTCGACCGGGGACTGCCGGCCGAAATAAGCCCTTTTATCTGCGGCTTTTTCGGCTACGGCCACGTCTCCCGGGGAGCCCAGGAAGTGTTTGACCTGCTGCCGGCGGTTGAACTCAAACCCTCGGAACTGGCCGAAACGGTAGAGAAAGGCTATTTCTCGCCCCACCGGGTTTATAAAGTCGTCTTCAAGGAAGAAGATATGGTCAGGCCGAAGGGACCGCAACCCTTTGACCTTCAGGATTATTATCGGAACCCGGACAAATATTACCCGGTGGCCGAAGACTATCTACCTTACCTGAGCATCCTTATAAACGGCATCTTCTGGACGCCGAAGTATCCCCGCTTTGTAACCAGAAAATTCTTGCAGCAGCTTTATGGAACCAAAGCCCGGCCCCGGCTGCAGGTGATTGGTGATATCACATGTGATATCAACGGTTCGGTCGAAAGCACCGTCCGGGCCACCGATTCTGAAAAACCGGTCTATGTCTACGACCCGGCCAGCGGGGAAACCAGAGACGGCTTCGATGGCCGGGGTCCGGTTGTCCTGGCGGTATATAACCTGCCGGCCGAACTGCCCGTGGAATCGTCGACTTATTTTAGCCAGGGATTGAAAAAATATGTTCCCGCCCTGGCCCTGGCCGATTATTCCAGAAACTTTGAGCAACTGGAGCTGGAGCCGGTCCTGAAAAGGGCGGTTATCGTCTATAACGGTCAGCTCACCCCGGATTACCGTTATCTCGAAAATTACCTGAAATAGAAATAACGATAATTAAAATGGCGAGGAGCAAGATGAAAAAAGTCTGCCTTCTTGGTGCCGGACTGGTGGCCGGTCCGTTGATTGAGTACCTTCTCGGTTATGATGACCTTGAGCTGGTGGTGGCCGACCTTGACCTGGAACGAGCCAGAAGCCTGGTCAAAAATCATCCTCGCGGCCGGGTGGTTCAGCTTGACCTCAAAAACCGCCAGTCCCTGGTCGGTCTGCTGACCGATTGCCAGGTGGCGGTCAGCATGGTTCCATACACCTTTCATCCTTATATAGCCGAAATCTGCCTGGAATTGAAAAAACATCTGGTAACCGCTTCTTATGTCAGTCCGGCCATGAAGGCTCTGGGCGAAAAGGCCAGGAATAGTGGATTGATTTTTCTTAATGAGCTCGGTTTGGATCCGGGAATTGACCATATGGAGGCCATGAGGCTGATAGAAGAGGCTCACCGGGCCGGCGGCCGGGTGACCGGTTTCATTTCTTATTGCGGCGGGCTGCCGGCTCCAGAAGCCAGGGACAATCCTTTTGGCTATAAGTTTTCCTGGAGTCCCAGGGGAGTTCTTCTGGCAGGAAGAAACGAAGCCCGTTATCTTCTGGAGGGGCGAGAAGTGGTGGTCCCGGCCGAGGAGCTTTTCAGCCATTTTAAGCTGATCGATATACCGGGACTGGGCGTTTTTGAGGGCTATCCCAACCGGAATTCTGTTTCCTATACAGATATCTATGGAATCCCGGAAGCCAGGACTATGCTCAGGGGAACCCTGCGTTATCCTGGCTGGTGTCTGAGATTAAAAAAGATCGGGGAACTGGGATTGCTGGATATAACCGAGAGAGAGTGGCGGGCTGATACCTACGCCGGTTTCGTGAGAGAATATCTGAGCCTGGGAAAAACGGATGAGCTGAGAAAAGGCGTGGCTGCCAGGCTCAAACTCGAACCCGAATCCGAGGTTATAGACAGCCTGGACTGGCTGGGATTGTTCAGCGACCGGCCGCTTCCCTCCAGAAATATTTCTCCGCTTGACCTGCTGGTGGCCCTGATGGTGGAAAAATTGAAATACCGGGAAGGTGAGCGGGATATGACTGTTCTGCAGCATGAACTCGTGGTTGACTATCCGGAAAAAGGCCGGGAAAGAATTACTTCCACGCTGATTGATTTCGGTCAACCTCACGGACATACTTCCATGTCCAGGACAGTTGGCCTGCCGGTGGCCATCGGAGTAAAATTGATCCTGGAAGGAAGGATTCACAGCAGCGGAGTCCTGACCCCGACTGTAGCCGAAATATACAATCCGATTCTGGAAGAACTCCGGTCGCTGGGCCTGGCCTTTGTGGAAGCCAGAAATTTCATCTGAGCCTGAGCTCAGGAAGGAGGGTCAAGATGAAAAGACTCCCTTATGTAGCCGGGTATTTCTATCCCCAGGAGCCGGACCTCTTAAGAAACACGATTAATTCTTTTGTCAGGGAAGGGGCTGAAAAATTAAGGGCAGTCGGAGTGGTGGCGCCGCACGCCGGTTACGAGTATTCGGGTCCGGTGGCGGGAAAAGTTTATTCGGCGGTAGAAATTCCGGCCAGTGTCGTTATCCTGTCTCCGGCCCACCACCGCATTAGTTCGCTGTTTGCTCTTTTTGACCGGGGAAGCTGGCTGACGCCGCTGGGAGAAGTAAAAGTTGAATCCCGCCTGGCTGACCTGGTGGCCCTGGAAACCGACCTGATCAGCCGCGACCCGGAAGCTCACCGCAAGGAACATTCAATTGAAGTTCAGATCCCCTTTCTGCAATACTTCCGGCCGGATGTTTCCATCGTGCCCATCATGGTTTCCTACCAGGCTGGCTGGACTGAACTCAACCAGCTGGGTCAGGCGCTGGCGGCAGCCGTTCGACAGTTCGGACAACCGGTGCTGCTGGTGGCCAGCACCGACATGAGCCATTATGTAAACCAGAAGGTGGCCGAAGAACTTGATTTCAAGGCTATAAGCTTCATCGAAAAACTCGACTCCGAGGGACTGGTCCGGGTGGTTACGTCTTTGGGAATTTCCATGTGTGGTTTCCAGCCGACCGCGGCCATGCTGGCTGCGGCCCGGGCTCTAAACGCCAGAGAAGGGCGCCTGATAAGTTACCAAACATCTGGCGAAAGAACTGGCGATTACGGGGAAGTTGTGGGCTATGCCGGACTGGCGATTTTATAATTTAGCAGTCTCTCTGGCAGATTGACAAAACCGGACTTTTAAGGTAAATAAAATAAAAAGGGAAAATGTCTTACTCAAGATTAGAAAATAAAGAAAAAATTATATTAAATCTTACAGTAGCTTCATACCTCGAAACGGGAAAGCCGGTCAGTTCTGGCCTCCTGGCCCAGAAGCTGAATTTCAAGATATCACCGGCCACCATCAGAAACGCCATGGCCAGCCTGGAGAAAGAAGGTTATCTCTTCCAACCTCACACCTCAGCCGGAAGGCTGCCCACTGATGAGGGCATCAGGTTCTATGTGAATACGCTCCTGGTCGAGACCCTCCGGGCAACCCCCGACGACCTGAGAATCTACCCCGAAGAGTTGAACGTCGGTTCGGGAGAACTGGACAGCTTGCTGCTTCAGGTTAGCCAGATTCTGGCCAGCAGTTCTGACAACCTGGCTTTTGTCATCTCGCCCAATATCTCCCGGGTAACCTTTGACCAGGTCAGATTCGTCAAGCTGAAAGATAACCGGGTGATGATTGTCCTGCTTTCAACCTTCAACCTGGTGCAGACCGAAATATTCGAGACTCAGGCTCTGTTCACTCAGACCGAGCTGGACCGGGCGGCCCAGTACCTTAACCAGAATTTCCGCGGCAAAAGCCTGTCTCACGTCCGCGATTATCTTTTCCGGGAGCTGCCCCGGCTCAAGATGAGATATGAGGACCTGGTGGAAAAACTCCTGACCCTGCTGCGGAGTTATCCTGCTCTGGAAAAGGAAGAAGGGAAAATTTTTCTTCAGGGAACAGCCCGGTTACTGGACAAGGCCGAGCTTTTTGACTTCAACAAGCTGAAATCCCTGTTTCAGAATTTTGAAGAAAAAGCCAACCTGGCCCGCCTGCTGTCAGACCTGATTAGCCTGGAAAGGGTCAAAGTAATCATAGGCTCGGAGTTGAAGCTTCCGGAAATTGCCGATTGTTCCCTGATTCTGTCTCATTACGGCTACCGGAATAAGATTCTGGGCTCGCTGGGCATCATCGGACCTAAAAGGTTGCCGTACGACCGGATAATTCCTCTGGTCGATAACGTTGCCAGGAGATTGACCAGGGCCATTACCATCCTGGAAAAAGGAGTTGAGCTATGAGAGGCGACAAGACGAAAAAAAAACAATCACCCGACCAAAATGAGGCGGAAGCTCCGGAAGAAAATTCGGAATTGAAGGTCGAGTCCGGTCCTTCGGGTCCGGAAGCGGGTTTTAAGGTCAGCGACCAGGAAGAAATAGAATTCCTGCGGGAAGAACGGGAAGGCAATGAGCCGACCTGTGCTGCTCCGGCCGGGGCGGAGAAGACTCTGCCCGACCTGAGAGAGACGGTCAGCAAGCTTCAGACCGAACTGGAGGGAAAGGACCGGGAAATAGCCAGCCTCAAAAAAGCCGTGGAAGAGCTGAAAGATAAGTTTCTGCGCTCGGTGGCCGAGCTCGACAATGTCAGGAAAAGAACGGAAAGAGAAAAAGAAGAATATTTTCAATATGCCCTGAGCGAGCTGCTGCGGGACATCCTGCCGATTCTCGATAACTTCGAGCGGGCCTTGAAAGCCTCCGAGGAAGAAGTCGACGGAAAAACTTTCCGGGAGGGAGTGGAATTAATTTACAGGATGATGCTCAATCTGATTAAGAAGCATGGAGTCAGACCGATTGAGATCGAGAGCAAAAAATTCGACCCCAATCTGCACCAGGCCCTGGTTTCGGAGGAATCGGCCGAGGTCAACGAACCGGAGATAGAAGAAGAATTACAAAAAGGTTACCTGATTCACAATAGACTTCTGCGACCGACTATGGTAAAAGTAATCGTTCCGAAGAAGAACTGAGCATGGCCGAAGTAATCGGGATCGACCTGGGAACCACCTATTCCTGCCTGGCTTACATCAACGGGCAACAGCCAGTGGTTATTCCCAACCTTGAAGGCAACAACACCACACCGTCTGTAGTTTCCTTCACCGCTGACGGGCTGCCGCTGGTGGGACTCCCGGCTCTGCGCCAGGCCATCACCAACCCGGAAAACACTGTCTATTCGGTCAAAAGGTTGATCGGAAAAAAATACAATTCGCCCGAAATGGCCCAGCTCCGGGGCAAGTTTCCTTACCGGATGACCGAAGCTCCCAACGGCGATATCCTGATTGAGGCCGGCGGTCGGGTCTACAGTCCTCAGGAAATATCGGCCCTCATTCTTGGCTACCTTAAAAAATGCGCCGAGAACTATCTGGGAACCGAAGTCTCAGAGGCGGTGATTACCGTTCCGGCTTACTTCGACGACCACCAGCGACAGGCCACCAAGGATGCCGCGGCCATCTGCGGCTTGAAAGTCCTGCGCATCATCAACGAACCCACCGCAGCCAGTCTGGCCTACGGTTTCGACACCAGAAAGAACGGCCGGCTGGCGGTCTACGACCTGGGCGGCGGAACGTTCGATATTACCGTTCTGGAGATTCAGGACGGAATATTCCACGTTCTGTCCACCAGCGGAGATACCTTTCTCGGGGGCGATGATTTTGATAACCGCCTCCTCTCCTGGTTGCTGGATGAGTTCAAGAAAGAGCATGGAATAGACCTCAGCCGGGACCGGTTTGCCCTGCAGAGAATAAAAGAGGCGGCCGAAAGAGCCAAGAGGGAACTGTCCTTCACTCCGGAAACCGAAATCAATCTTCCTTTCATCTGCAATACCGACCGCGGTTCGCTGCATATTCAGAAAAGAATCAACCGCAGCTTTCTGGAAAATCTGACCGCCGACCTGGTGGAAAGAACCCTGCTCATCTGCGAACAGGCCCTGAAGGATGCCAATCTGGACATTTCCAGAATTGATGAAGTAATTCTGGTAGGCGGCCAGACCAGAATGCCTCTGGTCAGGCAGATGGTAACCGATTATTTTAAGAAACAGCCGGTAGCTCGTATCAACCCCGACGAAATCGTGGCCATGGGGGCGGCCCTGCAGGCCAACATAATTAAGGGTCAGGGGCAAGGGCTGGTCCTGTTGCTGGACGTCACGCCGTTTTCTCTGGGGATAGAGACAGAGAAGGGAACGTTTCAGAAGATTATAGAAAGAAATACCACCATTCCGGCCCAAAAAACAATGGCTTTTACCACGGTTGAAAATAATCAGAGACGGGTCAAAATCCAGGTGCTGCAGGGAGAGAGCCCGGTGGCTGCCGACAACAAGTTGCTGGCTACCTTTGACCTGGTGGGGATTGACCCGGCTCCGGCTGGCGTGCCCCAGATAGACGTAAGCTTTGAAATTGACGCCGACGGAATTCTCCGGGTTTCGGCCCGGGACACCACCACCGGACGGGAGCAGAAGATAGAAGTCAAACCGGCGGCCGGTCTGCTGCCGGAGGAACTGCAGGAGATCATCGAGCGGAGGCAGAAGGAGGTGAAGAGCAGGAATGAAGAAGGATTATTATGAAGTTCTTGGAGTCTCCAGACAGGCCTCGGCCGAAGAAATAAAAAAAGCTTATCGCCAGGCGGCCCTGAAGTACCATCCAGACCGTAATCCCGGCAACAAGGAAGCCGAGGAGAAATTCAAAGAAGCGGCTGAAGCCTACAGCATCCTGATCGACCCCGAAAAGCGGGCCATCTACGACCGTTACGGCCACCAGGGACTGCAGGGGCAGGGCTATGAAGGTTTCCGCGGCTTCGATTCCTCAATCTTCCAGGACTTTGAGGATGTCCTGGGCAATTTTTTTGGCTTCAGTTTTTCGGAATTTTTCGGTGGCCAGCCAGGGAGACGGGCAGGGGCCCAGCGTGGCCGAGACCTGGCCCTGGAATTACAGCTCAGCCTGGAAGAAGTGGCCTCCGGCACTGAGAAAGAATTGAAGATAACCAGACATGAACTCTGTCCGGTTTGCGGCGGAAGCAGGCTGAAACCGGGAACCAGGAAATCGGTCTGTCCGGCCTGCCAGGGACGCGGACAACTTCGGTACCAGCAAGGTTTTTTCACCATTACCAGAACCTGCTCCCACTGCGACGGTCTGGGCGAGATAATCGCCACTCCCTGCGGCGAATGCCAGGGAACGGGCCGGGTCAGACAGAAGAAGCAGTTGAAAGTCAAAATTCCGGCCGGAGTTGACGACGGCACCAGGTTGAGAATTTCCGGCGAGGGCGAAGCCGGAGACCAGGGGCTGCCCCGTGGCGACCTGTATGTCATCATCAGGGTGCGAAAGCATCCGTTCTTTGAAAGAAGAGGACGAGACCTGTACTGCCAGGTCGACCTGAGTTTTTCTCAGGCGGCTCTGGGTGCCCGGGTGGCCATTCCTCTGCTGAATGGCGGTCAGGAAATCCTGAAGGTTCCAGCCGGGGTCCAGCCGGATGAAGTTTTCAAGCTGCGCGGAGTCGGGTTGAAAGAACCCGGAGGTCACCGCAGCGGCGACCTTTATGTCCGGGTAATGGTTAAGACGCCGGAAAAGCTCGACCGTGCACAGAAAGCCCTGCTGGCCAGGTTGGCTGAGCTGCGCGGAGAAAAGCTGGATGAGGTAGACCAATCAGTCCTGGATAGGTATCGTCAGCTGGTCGGAAGCGAGGACAGTGACCAGTAATCAATTTTTCATCAACCGCTGGCCGGAAGGTAAGAAGCGATTCTGCCTTGAAGGCCCGGAACATCATCATCTGTCCCGGGTGGCCAGGGTAAAACCGGGAAATATGGTCTGGCTGTCCGACGGACAGGGCAGGCGTCTGCTGGTCGAGGTTGAGGCCATTGAACCGGACAGAACCTGGCTCCGGCCTCTGGAAACAGTGGAAGAAACCGTCAGGACCCGGGTGATTCTGGGGCTGGGGCTGACCAGACCGTCCGTGTTTGAATTCATTATCCAGAAAGCCGCCGAGCTGGGCGTCTGGGAGGTCCAGCCGCTGCTGACCAGAAGGTCGCAGCCCATACCCGCTGACCGACTGGAAAGAAAAATTCAGCGCTGGGAAAAAATCGCCAGGGAGGCCCTGAAACAATGCAAGGGCGGCAGCCTTACGATCATCGGTCGCCCGCTGACCCTGAAAGAAGCCGTCGGTCGGAAGATCGCCGGTTCTAAATTTTATCTGTCGGAAGACAGTCCTCGTTATTTTCGTGATATACTTATGACGGACCGGAGCGATGAAGTTTATCTTCTGACCGGACCGGAAGGCGGCTGGGCTGAGGAGGAAATAGCATTGATGGACCGGGCAGGATTTCAGGGCTTATCGCTCGGCAGCCGCATTCTCAGGACCGAAACAGCCGTTCTCTCGGCTCTGAGTCTGATTATTCATTTCTGGAACTGGTAACCGGTAACATGTTTCTTCAGGGACAGAAAGTTGGCAAGTACGAAATCCTGAGGTCGCTGGGCAGCGGCGGCTTCGGCTCGGTTTATCTGGCCAGGGATACCTGGCTGGACATCAAGGTTGCCATCAAGGTTCCCCACAAGCAATCACAGGAGCTGTTCAAGCTGCTCAAAGAACCCAGGCTGCAGGCGGCTCTTAACCATCCCAACATCGTCAGGGTTCTGGCAGCCGAGAAAGAAAAAGACGTGTTCTTCATGGTTATGGAATACGTCAAGGGAAAATCGCTGGAAAAGGTGCTGGAGAAAGAAAAGATTCTGGAAGCCGACCGAGCGATTGACATCATCAAACAGGTTGCCTACGGCGTAGACCATGCCCATAAAAATAAAATAATTCATCGCGACCTGAGGCCTTCCAACATTCTCATCTCCGAGGAGGGCACGGTTAAGATAACCGACTTCGGGACTTCGGCCTGGCTTAATTCCACCCAGTTCGCCTCCACCCGGATCGGTTCACCCCCTTACATGGCACCAGAGCAATTCCTGGGCAAGGCTTCTTACTGTTCGGATATCTATTCCCTGGGGTGCATCTTTTATGAGATGATAGTCGGCCGGCCACCGATTTTCGACCCCGACCCCTTCAAGATCCTGGAAAAGGCCCAGCAGGGAAAGATTACCCCGCCCAGATTAAAGAATATGAAGGTGCCCAAAGAAGTCGATATCCTGATCATGCGCTGCCTGGCTCCGAGGGTTGAAGACCGGGTGCAGAGCGCTTCGGAAATAATCAGGGAGCTGTCCCGGCTGAAAGGCAAAGAAGAAAAGACAACCGAACTTGATGATATTTTTGCCAGAATCAAGGCCCGGGAAACCAGGCGGACCGACCTCTGCTGGAACTGTCGTCGACCTTTACCCTATAAGACCAGAACCTGCCCTTATTGCGGGGAAAGCGTCTGATTCTGGCCTGGCGATCAGGGGGCTTTCTTAAAATTGACATTAATCGACAGTTGTTTTACTATTAAACCAATTTCAGGTTCAGTCGGGCTGGGAGAGTCCAGGAAAGATGAATCGTTCGGAAATCAGCAAAGCCCGCAGGCAGAAAAGGAAGAGCTTCGCCGGGCTTGAAAGCCGGCGGTCCTTTTATATTCTAAAGCTCGGGAATTACGGGAGGGTTTGATGATTATTGATGATCTATTAAAAATTGCCATTGAGAGAGATGCTTCCGACCTGCACCTGAAGGCCGGCAATCATCCCGTTATCAGGGTTCACGGGACGCTGATTCCTCTGGTTGGCTTTCCCCGGTTGACGGGCGAGGACACGGCCGACCTGGCCAATCAGATAATGAGCGATTACCAGCGCAAGAAACTGAAGGAAGACTTTGACGTGGACCTGGCTTACAGCCTGTCGGGATTTGGACGCTTCAGGGGAAATATTTACTACCAGAGAGGCACTCTGGCCATTTCGCTGAGAATCATTCCGCTGGAAGTCAGAACCATCAGAGAATTGTTGCTGCCGGAGGTCCTGGAAAAAATTGCTTTTTACCCCCGGGGCCTGGTTCTGGTGACCGGTACCACGGGAAGCGGCAAGACCACCACCTTAGCTGCCATGATAGATTATATCAATACCTACCGGCGGGAAAACATCATCACCGTCGAAGACCCGATTGAATATCTGCACAAAGACAAGAAAAGCACCATCAGCCAGAGAGAAGTGGGCATGGACGTTCTAAGTTTTTCCCGGGGACTGAGAGCCTGTCTGCGTGAAGACCCGGATGTCATCCTGGTCGGTGAAATGAGAGACCTGGAAACCATCGAAACCGCGCTGCTGGCGGCCGAGACCGGTCATCTGGTTCTCAGCACCCTGCACACTCTTGATGCTCCGGAAACCATCAACCGTATCATCGCCACCTTCCCGCCGCATCATCAGAAACAGGTCAGGCTGCAGCTGGCCAGCGTGCTCAAGGCGGTTATCTCCATGCGCCTGGTGCCCAGAATGGATGAACAGGGTCGGGTGCCGGCGGTGGAAGTTATGATTAACACGCCTTTTATAGAGGAATGTATTCGCGAACGCGATAAGACCGGTCTGATCCGTGATGCCATTGCCACCGGCGTCTCGCAATACGGCATGCAGACCTTTGACCAGTCTATTTACCAGTTATATCGGGACGGTTATATCTCCTTCGAGCAGGGCATCAAGTATTCGTCCAATCCCGATGCTTTCAAGCTGAGGGTGATGGGAGTCCAGTCCACCCTGGATATAGCGCTGGAACAAATGGAAAGAGAAATGGTAAAGGTAGAGAGGGTAGAAGGGAGGCCTGAAGAGGAAAGTTAGAGGACGATGAAAGCAAATGAGATCAGATCCGCTTTTCTGGACTTTTTCGAGAAAAAGGGTCACCGGGTAGTTCCCAGTTCACCCCTCATTCCCAGGGACGACCCTACGCTTCTGTTTACCAATGCCGGCATGAACCAGTTCAAGAACATCTTTCTGGGACTGGAAAAACGCAGTTACCAGCGGGCGGCCTCGGTTCAGAAGTGCCTGCGAGTGAGCGGCAAGCACAACGACCTGGAACAGGTTGGCCGCACTCCCAAGCATCATACCTTTTTTGAAATGCTGGGTAATTTTTCTTTCGGCGATTATTTCAAGAGGGAAGCCATCGCTTTTGCCTGGGAGCTGGTGACCGAAGTCTACCGGTTGCCGGCGGAAAGACTTTATATTACGGTCTATCAGGATGATGACGAAGCTTTTGGCCTCTGGAATCGAGAAACAGGCATCCCGGCCGAGAAGATTTTTCGCTTCGGCAAGGAAGATAATTTCTGGGCCATGGGCGAGACCGGACCCTGCGGTCCCTGTTCTGAAATCCATTACGATCTGGGAGAAAACATAGAGAGCGGTTCGCCCCGGGAGCTGATCGCCAGAGGCAGTGACCGGGTGGTGGAACTCTGGAATCTGGTTTTCATGGAATTTTTCCAGGACGAACAGGGCCGGATGCACCGCCTGCCCAGGCCGTCGATAGATACGGGCATGGGGCTGGAAAGGATGGCTGCCGTCCTTCAGGGTCGGAGCAGCAATTTTGAAACTGACCTGTTCAGCCCGCTCATTCAGGCCATCGTTCAGGAAACAAACCAGGAATATCCGACAGGCGGGGAAACCGACGTCTGGGTCAGGATCATTGCCGACCATATCAGAGCCATAACATTTCTGATAGGAGATGGGGTGACCCCGGCCAATGAGGGGCGGGGATATGTGTTGCGCCGGCTGATCCGGAGAGCTTTCCGGCGCGGCAACCTGCTCGGGCTGGAAAAGCCTTTTCTTTACCGGCTGGCCGGCACCGTGGTGGACATCATGAAGGAGGCTTATCCTGAATTGATGTCCAATCTGCCATACATCAGCCGGGTCTGCCTGGCCGAGGAGGAACGTTTTATTTACACCCTCAATTCCGGGCTCCGTTATTTTGAGCAGTATGCCGCGGAGACCCTGGCTTCCGGGAGCCGGGTCATTAGCGGGGACAAAGTTTTTAAGCTCTATGACACCTTCGGCTTTCCTCTTGACCTCTGCCAGGAACTGGCCAGAGAAAAGAACCTGGAGGTGGACGAGTCAGGTTTTCGACAGGAGCTCGAGGTTCAGAAAGACCGGGCCCGACAATCATGGGAAGGGGAAGCCAGGTTCAGAGAAAAATCGGTCTACCAGAATTACCAGCAGCTGAAAGTAGAGCCGGTTTTCTATGAACGGGTGGAAGTGGCTGAAACCCGGGTGCTGGCCATCATCAAGAACGGCCAGTCGGTTGATTTCCTGAGAGAGGGGGAGAGTGGAGAAGTCATCCTGGCGGTCACTCCTTTTTATGCCGAGGCTGGCGGTCAGGTGGGAGATACCGGGGTGCTTAAAAGTTCGCATTTTTCGGCGGTGGTGGAAACCGCCTTCTCTCCCGTTCCCGGACTCATCGTTCATAAAGTAAAGGTTCTGGCCGGAGAGCTTAAAGTCGGCCAGACGGTGGAGGCGGTGGTGGATAGCCTCAGGCGCCAGGCTATCAGCCGCAATCATACTGCCACCCATCTTCTTCATGCCGCCCTGAGGCAGATCCTGGGAGACCATGTCAGGCAATCCGGCTCCCTGGTCAGCCCCCAGCGCTTCCGTTTCGACTTTACCCATTTTGCTGCCCTGAGCGAAGAAGAAATAGAAAAGGTTGAGCGGCTGATCAACGAAAAGATAAGAGAAAACCTGCCGGTGACGGTTAAAGTCACCACCCTGGAGGAAGGCCTGGCCGAAGGAGCCATGGCAATCTTTGAGGAAAAATACGGCGAGAGTGTCCGGCTGGTAACCGTCGGTGATTTCAGCAAGGAGCTCTGCGGCGGTATCCATGTGCGGCAGAGCGGGGAGATCGGGTTTTTCAAGGTCATCTCCGAATCCAGCGTGGCTGCCGGCTTGCGCCGCATCGAGGCCGTAACCGGAGAGGAAGCCTTTAACTACGTTGAATCGCTGGAAAAAGAATTGCGCCAGCTGGAAAGGCTATTAAAAGTCAGCCGGAAGGAGTTGCTGACCAGGGCGGAAAAGATGATGGAAACCATTGAAGAAAAAGAAGAGGAAATAAGAAGACTCAAGCAAAAACTGGTCCAGCAGGCCGGCCAGTCTCCGGAAATGGCTGTCAGAGAAGTGCGTGGAATCAAGCTGGTGACCCAGAAATTCGAGGGCCTTGACATAGAAGCTCTCAGGCAGTACGCCGACACCCTCAAGCAGAAAATCGGTTCCGGGGTTATCGTCCTGAGCTCGAGTCTTGAGGGAAGGGTTTTCCTGGTAGTGGCCGTTACCCCAGACCTGACCGCCCGGGTTCAGGCTAATAATATGATCAAGGAAATCGCCGGAATTATTGGCGGCGGCGGGGGAGGGCGGCCCGATTTTGCCCAGGCCGGCGGGACCAGAGCGGAAAACATCGATCAGGCCCTGGAAAAGAGTGTTGACCTTCTGGAGAAGGTGTCTTAAAATCACCCATAAAGGGGATTGTCAGGGAATAAGAATATTCTTAAGATATAGTTAGCATGGGAAAACGGACTGTTCTCCGCTGGCCGAATTTATTGTTCATATTTCTATCCTGTTCGCTGTGCCTGTTTGCTGCCCGTCAGGATGAGTTGAAGGCCAGGTACGACCCCATCATTCAGAAGCTGGCCGCCAGGCATGGAGTTCCGGCTGACCTGGTCCATGCGGTAATCAAGGCCGAATCCAACTATGACCAGTTTGCGGTCTCACCCAAGGGAGCTCTGGGGCTGATGCAGTTGATGCCCGAGACGGCCATGAAATACGGAGTCCTTAATATCCTGGACCCAGAACAGAACATAGAGGGCGGGATCAAATACTTAAAGGACCTTATCAAGCAATATAAGGGAGAGCGCAACCTCGTTCTGTCTGCCTATAACGCCGGGCAGGGAGCAGTGGAAAAGCATAACGGAGTTCCGCCCTATCCTGAAACCAGGACCTACCTGAAAAAAGTCGAATACAAGCATCCGTACATTAAGACCAGAACCATCATTTATCGATACTATGACGAAAACGGGCGGCTGTGCGTGACCAATAATCCTTATTATTTGCCCAGGAAATAAGCTCGCCTCAAATTCAGCTTTTTCTAAGAAATCCTTTAACCTGAAGGCTGGCCGGCATAATTTCAAACGAGGCCGGCAATCGTCCGACCTGTTCGCCGTCCAGCTCGATCAACACCGGCTCCGGGCGAAGAGGAGTTACCAGCACCCGACGGCCGCGACGCAGGCTAACCTTGTGGTAGTTGAGATGGCTGCCGTTGATGAGTTTCCAGCCGTGCAGACAAAATTCCAGAAAGCTCAGGCTCTTGACCAGAATGATGTCGAACAGGCTGTCATCCAGGCGGGCCCCGGGGGCTACCTTCATGCCCTTGCCGAAAACCTGGCCGTTGGCTATGGCCCCGATTAGATATTTACCTGATGTTTGTTCCCGGTCATCGACCGCAATGTTCACCTCGTGCCCCTTAAAAGAGAGCATAGCCTCTATGAGACAGCGCAGGTAAGAAGAGGCTTTCCTTTTCAATCTTTCTTCGTTAACTTTCCTGACCACCTCTCCGCCCAGGCCGAAGTCGGCGATATTGAGGAAGTAGCGGCTGTCAGTCTGCCCTTCAGCTCCGGTGAAACTAACCCGGCCGACATCGATCGCCTGGTCGGGAGCCTCGGAGATAAACCTGACGGCATTTTTCAGGTTGCGCGGGATATTCAGGCTGCGGGTCAGGTCGCAGCCGGTACCCGA
Source organism: Candidatus Saccharicenans sp. (assembly GCA_030017715.1). Lineage (GTDB taxonomy): Bacteria > Acidobacteriota > Aminicenantia > Aminicenantales > Saccharicenantaceae > Saccharicenans. The sequence continues at coordinate 987,925 of JASEIU010000001.1, forward strand.
GGGCACAATGCCCAGGGTGGCCTCAGGATTTATGGTTTTCTGATTATCGAAGAAGCCGTTGGCGATTTCATTGACGGTTCCGTCTCCGCCGACACCGATCAACAGTTCGGTTCCTTCTTTCAGAGCTTCGCGGGCCAGCTCGGTGGCCTGGAACGGTTTTTCGGTAAAATCGTACTTAAACTCTTTAAAAAAGCTTTTCAGACTCTCCTTGATTTCCAGCCAGCGTTGCCTGGTGCGTCCCCGGTTAGAGGCCGGGTTGACTATCACCCGGGTTTTGAGCAGTTTGCGTTTCATTCTTTGCTCCAGTGGACGGTTTGAACAGCGAAAAACCGATCAGTCCGCCAATCGCCCCCAGAAAGGCGAAAATGACCGAGGTCAGAAGCAGGTTCAGAAAAAAAGTAAAAGGGCTCCAGCCCTGCGGGCTGATTTCGGTCCAGTTTTCCCAGCCGGGCGGCATCTCGTCGGCAAACCGGGCCAGGCTTTCGAGGAACCTTTTATTCCAGTTAAGGTAATAGCCGGTTAACGGCGTTTTTATGAGGATGCTGATTATGGCCCCGAAAACCCCGGCCAGGGCGCCGGTCAGCAGTCCATCTCCCTGAGTGAAACCGGAAGATTGGCCCGCAGCTTGTTTGGAAACCAGGTAAACGGCCAGCAAACCGCCGGCCAGAACCCAGAGGCAGCATAGACAATGCAGAAAGGGGATGGAGGAAATAATTCCGGCCACGGCCCCGCCGACCAGGGCCGGTTTAATTAGGTCAGTTTCTCTTCCCGGCATTATTTCTGATCTCCGGTTAATGGCTATTAATTTTACGATTAAAGACCGGGGAATGCAAATAGTACGGTTGAAAGGCCCGCAGTCGGGGGGGGCCTGTCGCGGCGCGCCTCCTCCCGTCCCCGCTCCACCCATCCCCCCGTGGGGAACCCCTTCCGCTGCGGGCGGTTCGGAGACACGCCGGGCCAGCATTCTGCCTGCCTGACCGCCAATCGCAAAAATAGGGATGATGCGGCCGAAAAAGGACTCTTACGACTTGAATTTCAGGCCATTCAGCGCTCGGAACCAGAATACGGGCAGAAAGGTAGACCACAGGGCGCCGGTGGCCAGCCTCAGGCCCGGCGGTGTCCACCACAGGCCAAGCAGGCCTCCGACGGCATCCACAATCAGCGGGCCGGCGGCGACTAATATCAGTGACGGCCGGGTTTCCAGCCATTTTATTAGCCGGCCCGGCCACAGCGGGTATGTCAGGACGCTAAAAAAGAAGCCGGCGTAAAAACCGAGGCAGCGGCTGCACACGGCCAGCGGCCGGCCGAACCAGGAGAAGGATCGCTCAGGCCGCTGGTGGCAGACTGAGGAAAAGAGATGATAGAGGAAGGCGGAAACGGCCGGGCTTTTTCCCCCCAGCAGCGGGGCCAGGAATATCCCGGCCAGAATTAAGAAGGAGAAAATGAGTGTCGCCAGCCAGAAAAGAATTCTTAATCTGTTCTTAAAGTCTGCACTCATAATAAATTGTTTGACAGGTTGAATGAAGATAATATAAATTTTTCTAAGAAGGAATGGAAGGAGGCACGATGAAAAGAAACTATCTCCGCCTGATAGTTGGTTTTTTCGTCCTCTGTCAGCTGCTGATAGCCGGCCAGACGCAGGAGGCAGTCGATATACTCGGAAAAGCCTCGGCCGGCGTTATCAGCTTAAAAGCCTGGGACAAGAACAAAAATGTCGTGGGGGAGGGCACCGGATTTGCCCTGACCGAAAATCTGGTCGTGGTGCCCTATCATCTAATTTCTCAGGCTGCGGAAGCTGAAGTCACCAGCATTTCGGGAAAGAGCGGAAAGGTAGAAGCGCTCCTGGCTACCTACCGCGATTTAGACCTGGCACTGGTCAGGATAAAAGGAAAAGTCAACGGACTGACGACAGGAGCCTCTGTCGGGATTCCGGCCGGAAGCCGGCTTTTTGCCCTGAGTGAAATCAACGGTCAGGTGATAATTACCGAAGGAAACCTGAAAGGCTGGCTGGAAATCTCCCCGGACAAGCCGAGAGTAATGAATATAACCATGAGCCTGGAGAAACCGGCCTGCGGCGCTCCGATTTTCGACCTCCAGGGGACGGTAGTTGGAGTGGCCCTGGTATTCGGGTCCGGAGTCAGGTTTGGAGTTCCGGTGGAAGCGGTCCTGACCATGAACACCCAGGCCAGGGGACAGGAATTGAAAACGGTCAACAAAGAAAATTACCTGGACCAGGCCGAGGGAAGCTTTCTGGTTGGTAAGACGTCAGCCCTTCTTAACGAACCGGGTCTGGCCAGCATCTATCTGGGAAAATACCTGAAATTCAAACCCGATGACCTGGAAATCTACGTCCTTCTGGCCGAGGCCTATTTCAAGCTGGGCAATAACGCTGAAAGCTATAAGAATTTCGCCAAAGCCCTGCTTCTGAATCCCGACCATGCTCAGGCTCTGTACGGAATGGGTTTGACCCAGCTTAAGGAGCGAAAATTCAAGGAGGCCGTGGAATTTCTGGAAAAGGCCATAGCCAACAAGGTGGATTCCAGGGAAATTTATTTTGAACTCGGAACGGCTTATGAGGAATTACAGGACCTGGCCCGGGCGGCCGAGAACTACGAAAAATACGCCAGGAGCGGACCGGCCAATCCCTTTCCGGCCTGGTTAAAACTGGCCCAGACTTTCCAGAAGCTGAATCAGGCAGACCGGGCCATTGCCGCTTTCCGGGAGGCTCTGAAGATCAACCCCGACGACCTGAACTGCAATTATAACCTGGCCAAGCTGCTGGCCGAGACCGGCCAGCTCGGGGAAGCCGAGATGATTTTTGATAAGCTGGCCTCCATGAACAAGCGCGACGCCATTACTTATTACGGTCAAATTATGCAGATGTACGACCGGGTCCAGAACTACGAAAAGGCAGTTGAAGCCGCCCGGAAGATTGTGGATATAAATCCCAGGAATGAAGTAGCCCTGTACAACCTGGCCATTATGTATGACCGCCTGGGACGGCTGGGAGAAGCGGCCCAGACCCTCAACGAATGCCTGGCCATCAAGAGCGATTATACTCAGGCCTTGTTTAATCTGGGCATAGTTTATGACAGGATGAAAAAACATCCCGAAGCGGTGGAGGCCTTTAAGAAGTATACCGCCCTGGCTCCGGACGACCCCAGCGGCTGGCTGAATATCGGGCTGGAATATATGCTGATGAAGGATTTTGAAAAGGCCCTGCCAAACCTGGAAAAAAGCGTAGCCTTGAATCCCAACAATGCGGCCGCTCAATATAATCTGGGTATAACCTACATTAATCTCAAAGACAGCTACAGCGCCCGGGAAGTTCTGAAGGTCCTGCAAAGGCTGGACCCGAATCTGGCCGGACGCCTGGCCAAGCTGATTAAATAGCGGTCGAGCCCCGGCCGGATTGACTGTCCGGCTAAAGTATGGTATTTATAGTTCTTAAAATCCGCACAGGCAATCAGATATCAATAAGATAATTTAGCTGGGCAGGTGGCGGAATTGGCAGACGCACTAGGCTTAGGACCTAGTTCCTGAATAAGGAGTGCGGGTTCGATTCCCGCTCTGCCCATTCCCAGCATTCAGAGGCCTGAATCCACATATTGAAACTGATTGCAGCAGGGGCCAATCTTATTTTCGAGGAAAGACGATGGAAAACAACACTAACCAGGAGAGGCTGAAAGTGGTCAGTCCCACCGTTCGGGAAATGAACCTGGAAATTGCTGCCGAGACGGTTAAAAAAGAATACGAAAAAGTTCTCCGGGATTACGTGGCCCGGGTGAAGTTGCCCGGGTTTAGAAAAGGGTATGCCCCGCGGGACATGGTCCAGAGGATGTTTGAGGCTGAAATCAAAGAAGCTGTTCTGGACAATCTCATACCCGATAACCTGCGACAGGAGCTGGAAGTCCTGAAAGTGGTTCCGGTCAATGTCCCCACGGTCAAGTCAGTCGACTTCAGTCTGGACGGGGGGGTCAAATACCAGGTGTCCTTTGAGGTCTGGCCGGAATTCGACCTGCCCGCCGATTACCTGGAGAAAAAGGTTGAGAAAGAAAAGACACAGCTGGAGGAAACCGAGGTCGAGGTCGTGCTCAACAGGCTCAGGGATAATGCGGCCGAATACCTGCCGGTGTCCGAACGCGGGGTGCAGAACGGCGACTACGTGGTCATAGAGATTCAGGGGCGCGAAACAAGCAGCAAAAAGTTCATGCCGGTTGAAAAGGTGGTGATCCTGGCCGGCCATCAGGATAACGAACCGCAGCTGAACGAAGTCCTGCCCGGACTGAAGCCAGGGGAAGAAAAGACTTTCACCGTTAATTATCCGCCGGATTACCGCCAGAAAAAGTTTGCCGGCAGGGAAATTGAGTACCGGCTGAAGGTGCTTGAGATAAAAGAAAAAAAGCTGCCCGAGCTCAACGATGATTTTGCCCGGCTGGTCGATGAGGTGGAGAATCTGGAGGCCCTGAAGGAGAAGATCAGGCAGGACCTGGTCCGGCACCGGGAGGATGAAGCCCGCGATAAAGCCATCAATCAATTCCTGGAAAAGCTGGCCGCAGACATCAACCTGGCCATTCCTGAGAGCATGCTCAAGGAAGAAGCCCAGGCCATGATCCAGCGCCAATTCCGCGAGGAGGAGCTTAAAAAGATTCCCTCCGAACTCTGGCCCGGTCTTATGGAGCAGGCCCGGAAACAGGCTGAAACCAATCTTAAGAATCATATCCTGTTGCGGAAAATAGCCGCCCGGGAGGGGCTGGAAATTTCGGCCGAGGAATTCGAGCAGGAGCTGAAGAAAGTGTCCGAGTCGAGGAATATCCCCCTGGACCAGCTCAAGGCCGCTCTGGCCCGGGGCGAGCGGGACGAGGAATGGAAGCTCAATCTGCTGCTGAGAAAAACGGTTGACTTTTTAGCCGGGAGGATTATAATAGAATAAAGCTTCCCCGATGGCCATAATTCCATTTGTCATTGAATCCGAGGGGCGCACCGAGCGCGGCTATGACATATATTCCAGACTTTTGAAGGACAGGATAATCTTTCTGGGTACAGAGATAAACGACGAGGTGGCCAACCTGGTGATTGCCCAGTTATTGTATCTGGAAGCCGAGGCAGGCGATAAGGATATTTCATTGTATATAAATTCACCGGGAGGCAGCATAACTGCCGGGCTGGCCATCTACGATACCATGCAGTTTATAACCTCGCCCGTGACCACCATCTGCCTGGGGCAGGCGGCCAGTATGGCCGCGGTGCTGCTGGCAGCCGGAACCGCGGGCAAGAGGTTTGCCCTGCCCAATTCCCGGGTAGTTCTGCACCAGCCTTTTGGCGAGTTCCAGGGCCAGGCCAGCGACCTGGCCATCCAGGCCAAAGAGATTCTCAGGATGAGAGAGAATCTGAACCGGATTCTGGCCAGGCATACCGGCCAGCCTCTGGAAAAAATCCAGGCCGAGGTGGAGCGGGATTTCATCATGACTCCGGACCAGGCCAGAGAATACGGCCTGATAGACCAGATCATCAGTTCCCGCAAGGAAACACTCACCTGAGCGGCGACGGCTCCCCCGAAGGAGCAGGTAAGGCATAGAACATGACAACCAACGAACAAAATGCGGCCACGGTCAAGTGCAGCTTCTGTCACCGGACCCAGACCCAGGTCCGCAGGCTGATCGCCGGGCCGCAGAAGGTTTACATCTGCGATAATTGTGTGGAAATAGCCCACTCCATTCTAATTTCCGACCGCCAGCAGGAACTGGAAATAAAGCGGAAAAAAGAAACGTTTCTGACCCCGGTCCAGATTAAAAAAGCCCTGGATGAGTACATCGTCGGCCAGGAAGAGGCCAAGAAAAAGATATCTGTGGCCGTGTATAACCATTACAAGCGAATAAACCAGCCCCGGGGCCAGAGCGAGGTGGAGATAACCAAGAGCAATCTGCTGTTTATCGGTCCTACCGGAACCGGCAAGACTCTGATGGCCCAGACCCTGGCCAGGTTGCTTTCAGTGCCGTTTGCCATTGCCGACGCCACCACCCTGACCGAGGCCGGATACGTGGGCGAGGACGTGGAGAATATCATTCTGAAACTATTTCAGGCGGCCAAGGGCAACATCGAGAAAACCCAGAAGGGGATCATTTACATAGATGAAATCGATAAGATCAGCCGCAAGAGCGACAGCCCGTCAATTACCAGGGACGTCTCGGGAGAGGGCGTCCAGCAGGCCCTGCTGAAGATCATAGAAGGAACAGTTGCCAACGTGCCTCCCCAGGGCGGCCGGAAACATCCCTACCAGGAGTTCATTCCGGTCGACACTTCTGATATACTATTTATCTGCGGAGGCGCCTTTAACGGCCTGGACAAGATAATCGCCCAGCGTCTCGGGAAATCGACGGTCGGTTTCAAGGCCGAAATCAAAAAATTAGTGGACAGTCGGGACATATACCGTCACCTGATGCCCGAAGACCTGATCAAGTACGGTCTGATTCCAGAGCTGGTTGGCCGGGTGCCGGTGGTGGCGGTTTTCCACGACCTGGACCGGGAGCACCTGATAGAGATTCTGACCGGGCCAAAGAACGCCATCATCAAGCAGTACCAGAAACTGTTTGAAATGGAGGGAGTCGAGCTGGAATTCACCGAGGAGGCCCTTCAAGCCATAGCCGAAAAATCGATCGAGAAGAAACTGGGAGCCCGGGGGCTTAGGGCTATAATCGAGGACCTGATGCTTGACCTGATGTTCTACCTGCCTTCCCAGAAAAAGGAGACCAGGATCGTGATAACCCGGGAGATGGTGGAAGAACAAAGGCTGAGCTATGAAAAATTTAAACAGGTAATGGGAGCTTAACATGACTGAATCCCAGGGAAATTCCGAACTCATAAAGAATATACCGCTAATACCGCTGCGTGACCTGGTGGTTTTTCCGGCCACCCTGGTGCCATTTGTCGTCGGCCGGCCTTCATCCATCAAGGCCCTGGAAAAGGCCTACGAGAAGGACAAACTGATCTTCCTGGCGGCCCAGATGGACGCGGGAATAGACAATCCCTTGCCCCGCGATATTTACACCATGGGAGTTACAGCCAGAATAATCAGGACTGCCAGAACCGACGAAAGGAACATGAAGGTCATTGTCGAGGGATTGAACCGGGCCCGGATAGTCGAGTTTCTGAGCACCTATCCCTACTACCAGATCCTGGCCAAGGTGGTTAAAGAAATCGAGGACAAATCGCCGGAAACCCAGGAACTGCTGAAGAAAGTTCTGGCTCTCTTTGAGGAATATCTTAAAATAAATCAGAACGCCAACCTGGATTCAATCATCCCGGCCCTCAGAGAAAACAGCACCGACCGCATTGCCGACATCATTTCTTCCCATCTGTACCTGCCGCTGGAAGAGAAACAGAACCTGCTGGAAACTCTGAATACCAGAGAAAGGTTGAACCGGCTGAAATTTCTGCTGCAGGAATCGCTGGTCAATTTTATCGGGCGCGAACCCGGTGCCGGCTCCACCCGGAGAAGGGGAGGGCAGAAGGAATCCGGCCAGCGGACCTTCATTCCCGGCGGCCAGTTCAAGAAAGAAGAACAGCCCAACGAGATTGAGGAACTGAAGAAAAAAGTGGAAGAGGCTCAGATGCCTCCGGATGCTCACGAGAAGGCCATGAAAGAGATTGAGCGGCTAGAAACGATGCCTCCGATGTCGGCCGAAGCCACCGTCAGCCGCAATTACCTGGACTGGTTGATCTCCCTGCCCTGGAACAGGAAATCCCGAGAGAAACGGGACCTGAAGGAAGCCGAAAGGATCCTGAACGAAGACCATTACGGACTGGAAAAGGTCAAGGAAAGAATCCTGGAATACCTGGCTATCCGCCAGCTGGTTAAAAATCCCAAGGGAGTCATCCTGGCCTTCATCGGGCCCCCGGGAGTCGGCAAGACTTCACTGGGCAAGTCAATCGCCCGGGCCACCGGCCGGAAGTTTGTTCGGCTATCATTGGGCGGAGTCCGGGATGAAGCCGAAATCAGAGGCCACCGTCGGACTTATATCGGGGCTTATCCAGGCCGGATTATCCAGATGATCAAGCGGGCCGGAACCAGAAACCCGGTCTTTCTGCTGGACGAGGTCGACAAAATGAGCATGGACTATCGAGGCGACCCGGCGGCTGCCCTGATGGAGGTGCTGGACCCGGAACAGAACAAAGAATTTCTGGACCATTACATAGATACCGATTTTGACCTGTCGCAGGTGATGTTTATCGTCACCGCCAATTCCATCGACCCCATTCCGCGGGCCCTGCTGGACCGGATGGAAGTCATCAGGCTGCCCGGATACACCGAGGACGAAAAAGTCCAGATTGCCAGGCAGTTTCTGATTCCCAAGCAGCTCAAAGCTCACGGCCTGTCTTCCAGGAACCTGGAATTCACCGAACAGGCCATTCTGAAAATAATCAGGGAATACACTCGAGAGGCCGGGGTCAGGAACCTGGAAAGAGAAATAACCTCCATCTGCCGCAAGATGGTCAAGAAGGTGGTCACCAAGGGCAAAGAATACCGCGAAAAGCTGACCGCCAAGGCAGTGGAAAATTACCTCGGCATTCCCAAGTACCGCCGGCTGGAAATAGACCAGCAGAATGAAGTTGGAGTATCACTGGGGATGGCCTGGACGGAATTTGGCGGCGAACTTTTGACCTTTGAAGCCACCAAGATTCACGGCAAGGGCAACTTAATGCTGACCGGTCACCTGGGGGAAATCATGCAGGAATCAGCCCAGGCCGCTTACAGTTATGTCCGCCATAAGCTCTACGAGCTCAACATGGGCAAGGAACTGGAAAAGAACTTTGACATCCATATCCATGTGCCGGAAGGCGCCACTCCCAAGGAGGGGCCGTCGGCCGGGATCACCATCGCCACAGCCATCATCTCGCTGCTGACGGGCATTCCGGTCAGCAAGAAGGTGGCCATGAGCGGGGAAATCACCCTGAGGGGCAAGGTCCTGCCCGTGGGCGGAATAAAGGAAAAACTCCTGGCCGCTTTTAGAGAGGGCATCTCCGAGGTTATACTGCCGGTGGATAATCGCCCCGACCTGAAGGACCTGCCCAAGAAGCTGAAACAAAGCCTTAAGGTGCATCTGGTGGAGAACATGGACCAGGTGCTGAAAATAGCCCTGACCGAAGAGCTGATTCCCAAAGCCGGGCCGACCGAACCGGAAGCCAAGGAAAAACAGCCGCCGGCCGGGGCCGAAGCCGCCAAGGAACCTCAGATGACCAATTGAGGAAGAATTAAACTGAAACCGTCTCTGGTTTTTTCCTCAAAATAGATTCAAGAAGCATAAATTGAAACAAAAATTTAACATGTGAGGTAGGAAGGATGAAAGAATACAGTCTGATCGACCTGGAAGAAAAGGAACTGTCCGGTCTGAAGAAAATCGCCGGCTCCCTGGGGCTGGAAGACGAGGACATCGAAAATTCCAGCCGACACCACCTGATTTTCAAGATTCTGGAAGCTCAGGCCAAGAAGCAGGGAATGCTCTTTTCCGAGGGCGTCCTGGAGTGTCTGGAAGACGGCTTTGGCTTTCTGCGAGCCCCGGAATTCAGCTATCTTCCCAGCCCTGACGACATCTACGTTTCTCCCTCTCAGATTCGAAAATTTCAACTGCGGACCGGAGACACCATCTCGGGCGTGGTCAGACCACCCAAGAACGGAGAAAAGTATTTTGCCCTGATCAAGATAGAAGCTATAAATTTCCTGCATCCCGACGTGGTCCTGGAGGCCAGGCGGAATGTCCAGTTCGAACAGTTAACCCCGGTTTACCCGTTTGAACTGGTAAAGCTCCAGGACGGCAATCCCAAGAATATGAATGCCAGAGTCATGGAGCTGCTGACTCCGATAGGGAAGGGACAGAGAGGCTTAATCGTTTCGCCGCCCAGGGCTGGAAAGACTACCCTGCTGAAGACGATTGCTAAATCAATTGAGAAAAACCACCCTGAGATTTTCCTGATCGTGCTGCTGGTGGCAGAAAGGCCGGAAGAAGTTACCGATTTCAAGCGAAGCGTCAACGGCGAGGTTGTGGCCTCCACCTTTGACGAGCCTCCGACCCGCAACGTCCAGGTGGCCAACATCGTCCTGGAAAAGGCCAAGCGGCTGGTGGAATTAAAGAGGGATGTGGTCATCTTGCTCGACTCCATCACCAGGCTGGCCAGGGCCCATAATGCCATCGTGCCGCCGTCGGGTAAGGTTCTGTCAGGCGGTATCGACGCCAACGCCTTGAACAAGCCCAAAAAATTCTTCGGTTCGGCCCGTAAGATTGAGGAAGGCGGCAGCCTGACCATCATGGCCACGGCTCTAATTGATACCGGAAGCCGCATGGACGACGTTATCTTCGAAGAATTCAAGGGCACCGGCAACATGGAAATCAACCTTGACCGCCGCCTGGTCGACAAGAGAATCTTCCCGGCCATCGATATCAGCCGGTCTGGAACCAGAAAAGAAGAGCTGTTGATTGGCGAGAAGGACCTGAACCGAGTCTGGATACTGCGCAAGATTCTGAGCCAGCTCAATGAAGTCGAGGCTATGGAACTGTTGCTGGAAAAACTCTCCAAAACCAAGACCAACAGCGATTTCCTGGATGCCATGAGCAAAGGGCTGTAATTCCGGCTGTGGTCGGTCTCTGCCGAGCGTGTTGAAGTTCCGGCCCTAAAGGTTTTATTTATTAAAACCTACCATGACCGGGGAATCGGTGTAATCCGGCGGTTCTGGTAACCGGTTATCATCAGCATTTCCGGTTCCTTCCTTTTGTGATCAGGCAGGCCTGGCCTGCTGTTCGCAGAATTACCGATAAATCGATTTTAACCTTAGGGGCGGGGCTTTCTGAACTGAATGAATATAAAGTGTTGTTGGGAAAGTTGGCCGCCGGCGGGATACGGTGCAAGATAGTGATTATTACCCGCGCCCGTATATAAATTATTGATAATAAATATGATAGCAAATAACTTTTTGATTGGCGGAAGATAAACATAATGAGTAAATGTCGGGATAAGCGTGAACATCAATAGGAAGGTCCGCCTATCAAGGGCATAATCCAATTCATGATATCGGCATCCTTATAGCTTTCAATAATTTGTAGGCCCTAAAGGCCTGAATGTGCTTTTTATTTTCGATGGCAGGGGAGTCCCGGGGCGGGGTTGATAAAGAATTGAAATGAGAGAAAACTAATAGATACTTCTTTTTGTGATAGCCTCTCCGTTTCTTTTTTGCCTGAAATTGTAATAGGGGAGGGTCCTGCCACGGCCCGCCTCCTCCCGTCCTCGCTCCACCCATCCCCCCGCGGGGAACCCCTTCCGCTGCGGCCGGTTCGGAGACAGACCGTGCCACCCTCCTGCCTTTATTGCCGCCGGTCAGGAAAACAGAGAGGCTTCCTCGTTTGGTTAAAGCCGGGGCTGATCAAATGGCTGCGAAGAGACGGCTTTTAATTTAACTTTGAAGCTGTGCTTATAAAGCCCTATCCTGGTCCAATGAAATCTTATAGTCATTCGACCAGATATTTTTCATTTGATCAACTAATCGGGAGATGAACCTGAAATCTCAGCCCTTGATTATGGTTATATTTTGATGACAGAGCAATTCTAAGGGCAAAACCTAGGCCGGCGATACGGTACTGCCACGGAATCGGCGGCGCAAGGTCCGTCATAAAACCATTTATTAAGCTAATCTGGTTAAGACAAATCCAGGTTAAGGGAGATGCTTGGGTGAAGTGAATAAGAAAACGGGATTTTTATAGGCGGGAGATATCCACAGATGAATAAAATATGGGCAGAAAGGTTTTCCACAGAATTAACAGCAGGATAACATATTGATATTAAAAGGATTAAATAGACGGCTGATAATGTGTCGCATAAGTTATATTATGTAAACTAATATCGGGAGAGCGAATAGCGATTAGCAAAGGCGGTTATTTCTCCTGTGGTTCGCCAAGCTTGAGCTGGCCCGGATTACCTTTTCCCCCTGATTCTTCCTTGAGCTGCTTGATGATATTTTCCAGGACGGTTATCAATTCTTGCCTGGTAACGACCTGCTTCTTAAATTCTATTCTGAGCCTGAAGCTCTTTGTGTCCTTGGGCACATAATTAAAAACAAAAAACTTAGGCTTTTCTTTGTCCTGATCATCCTTATCCTTAAAAAGCCTGGTGAGGTCCCTGGTATCGGTTCTGGTAAGCCGATTATGAATAATGCGGTCTACGACCTGGTTCATGATCGCCTCATCTTCGACCTTGGAGATCTCGATTATTGTGCTGCGGCTGGTTATTCCGGCCTTTTTTAATTTTTCCCTGATGGCGGCAGGAATTCGGCTGACGGAAATTATCTCGGTAATAGTGGACCTGGCCTTTCCGATTTTATCGGCAACCTGCTGATGGCTGTATCCGTAAAGATTCATAAGCGCCTTAAGACCGTCAGCCTCTTCAAATATATCAAGGTCTTTTCGCTGCAGATTTTCGATGAGGCTTATTTCCATGGCCTCCTGGTCGTCTACCGTCATCTCGATACACGGAATTTCTTTAAGACCAAGGTTTCTGGAAGCCACAAAGCGTCTTTCGCCGGCTATTATCTCAAACTTTTCGCCCTTTGGCCTGACAATAATCGGCTCCAGGACGCCTTTAGCCTTTATAGAATCCATCAATTCCTGGATATCTCCCAGTTCGCTTCTGGGCTGTCTCGGGTTAGGTTCAATTCTGTCAAGAGGAATCATCCTGATCCTCGGAGCCGCGGTCTTAGAGGCAATCAGCTCTACAAAGTGAGGGTCATGCCTCATGATTAAATTGTCCGGAAGTCCCGATTTCTTAGTTTTTTGTTGCACGTTCAATCAACTCCTCGGCCACGGATTTATATTGAATAGCCCCTATAGAATCCGGGGCAAAAGTAAATATGCTTTCTTTATAAGCCGGGCTCTCCTCGAGCTTGACGCTTTTAGAAATATAAGTCTTAAATACCTTATCGCCGAAAACCTCAACTATCCTGTCCACGACATCCTTGGATATATTCGTTCTCCGGTCATGGAGGGTTATAATGACCCCGATAATCTCCAGCTCTGGATTGGCGATTTTTTTAACCTTGTCTATGGTTTCAAGAAGATCATCCGTCCCCTCAAGGCACAGATATGAGGATTGAATCGGGATAAGTATATAACTGGCTGCGACCAAGGCGTTCAAGGTTATCAGCCCGAGCGTCGGCGGCGTATCGATGAATATATAATCATAATTGTCCCTGACGGCATTGAGCGCATCCCGAAGCCGATAATGGCCGTCAAACTCTCCGATCAGGGCCGGTTCCAGCTTGGCCATGGATATCCTGCTGATTGCAACGTCCAGCCCGGGAATGGTTGATTTTGCTATGACCTCATTAATTTTTGTGTTCTTATCCATCAGAACATCGAAGAGCGTCCTGGGCATATCGTGAGGATTATTAACTATCGAAATGGTACTGTGAGCCTGAGGGTCCATATCGACCAACAAAACGCGATGACCCATCAGCGCCAGAGCTGCGGAAACATTGACGCAGGTGGTAGTCTTCCCCACCCCGCCTTTTTGATTGGTAACAGCTATGATCAAGCTAATCCTCCGTGAAAAGTCTTTAATAGAAATATACAAAAAAGATATTGTAAACACAAGATAATTTTTTTAAATTTTTATAACCTGTCGGCAGGCCGACATATCTATAAGTCATTGATTATAAATAATATATTAAATTTTTATATTTTTAGTCATCCAGGCTTATCAGCCTGGGCTTTTTCACCGGCGTTATTTTATTAGACTCCAGCAATCTATTGAATTCATCGAGTTCCCGGCTGATAAATTCATTCAGCTTCTGGACCGATTCCCGCACCGTCCGGTTTATTTCTTCAGCCTGCCTCGCTTCGGTCGCAGTCGGAGCCGACGGATATCCGGAAATTCCCTGCATGAGCGTCAACAGCCTGATGTTTATCGCACCCCGGAGGAATTTATGGTACGGCATTGAGAGGCCGACCAGGGTTCCTTCGGTCTTGAAAATCTCGGATGCGGCATTCAACGAATTAAGGAGTTTTCTATACTCGCTTTCAAGGTTCTTTTTTGCCGCCTCATCTTTAATAGCCGAGATTTCTGCGGAAGTTTTTTCCAGCTCACTAAAAATATTTCTGGCGGCGGCCGTGGCCCGGGCATAAAGGTTGTTAGTCATGGATAGCTCGGCTACCACCCGGTGCTGACTCTCAAGTTCAGCCGGCTCCGGCAAAAACCTGGGGTCCGGCCTGACCTTAAGATCTGCTTTGTATTCCCCTTCGCCGATTTTTATAAAAACCGCGTAATCTCCGGGTATGATGTTACACATAATATTCATGATTCCGACCATCTGAGGTTTTTTACCCGAGGCGGTTTTCGGCACAAACTGCAAGTTCCAGTTAGTCCGGTTCAGGCCGGCCTTTTTCTGAAGAGGAAGTTCAATAAGCGTCTCCTGGCTGCTGGAACGGATCGATATCCTCAGGTCCCCGCTCAGGTCGCTCCTGACGAAATAGGTCAGGCCTGCTCCCGGCGGCGGATTGCTTCCCCTGAAACCGTAGGTCGAGTAGGCATCGCCCCGGACAGAATTATGGAATAAATAGGCTGGCCTGGGCTCAAAAAGATAAAAATCCAGGTCGAAAATATCCGGCCTCAACTGACTCAGATAACAGATGTCGTCCAGAATCCAGATGCCTCGCCCATGGGTGCCAATTATAAGGTCGTTTTCTCTCGGATGGATGGCGATATCATGGACCGCGACTGTAGGCAAATTCGTGCCGTGAATTTTTATCCAACTTAACCCAGAGTTATAAGATGCATAAATTCCGAATTCAGTTCCAACAAACAGTAAGTTTTTGTTTTCCGGGTGTTCCCTTATCAAGTGAACCCAGCCAAAGGCCGGGAGATTGGCCCGAATGGACTTCCAGGTGCGTCCGAAATCCGTGGTCTTATAAACATAAGGGGAATAATCATCGCGGCGATGGTTATCAAAGGTGGCGTAAGCTGTCCCGGCCTCAAAATGAGAAGCTTCAATCCTTGAACACCAGGAATTCCTGGGTAGCCCGGGTAAATTCCTGGCAACGTTGATCCAGGTCCGGCCGCCGTCACGGCTTACCTGAACATTGCCGTCGTCGGTTCCGCACCACAGCACCCCGGCCTGAACCGGCGATTCGGCAATGGCGGTGATGGTGCAGTGAACCTCGGCCCCGGTATTTTCAAGGGTTATAGGGCCGACTCCGTCGACCTGCTTGGCCGGGTCATTGGTGGTCAGGTCGGGGCTTATTATTTCCCAGGAATTACCGCCATTGTTTGACCGGAAAAGGAAATTCCCGGCGCAATAAATCGTGTTGCTGTCGTGAGGTGATATCATTATGGGCGCGTTCCAGTTGAACCGGTAGGGCGGCTCGTCCAGCGGGGCTTCCGGCCGCACCCCTTTGCCCAGGCCGAGCCTGAGGTCCTGCCTGACCAGCCCGTTATTCTGGGAATTGCAATAGACAATAAAGCTATTTTTCGGGTCAGGCCTGACAAAAAAGCCGTCTCCGCCGTTGATGAATTCCCAGTGCTCGTTGAGGATGCCGCGGCTGTCCAGCGAGTGCGAGGGCCCGCCCCAGCAACCGTTATCCTGGAGTCCGCAGTACACCCGATAGGGAAGGCTGAAATCAAACCCCACCTGGTAGACCTCGGCCGCATCGATGCCGGTCACCGGAAACCAGGTCTTTCCTCCGTCGTAGGTAATATCTATGCCCCCGTCGTTGCCGTCGATCAGATGGAGCGGATTGGCCGGGTCAATCCACAGCGCATGGTGGTCGGGGTGGGTCCCCTGCCCTATCGCCCGGAATTTTTTACCCATATCGTTTGAGACATAAAGCCCGGTTGACTGGACATAGATTGTCCTGTCGTCGGTCGGGTCAACGTAAATATGGCTGTAGTAAAACGGTCGGTTATTCACATTCTTATAAGTTTTGCTGTCGGCGGTCTTTTTCCAGCTCTGACCGTAGTCCTCTGACCTCCAGATCCCCGGGTCCTGGTGTTCGATCAGGGCGTATATCACCCCCGGCCTGTTTCTGGCCACAGCCAGGCCTATCCGGCCGATGATTCCTTCCGGCAGGTCCCGGGTCAGCCTGGTCCAGGTCAAACCTCCGTCTGTCGACCTATAAAGGCCACTCCCCGGACCGCCGCTGACCATATGATAGGGTGTTCGGCGGTGCTCATAGGCGGCCGCATACAGAATCTGAGAATTTTCAGGATCCGTTTCCAGGTCGCTAATTCCTGTGTTTTCATTAATATACAGAATTTTTTTCCAGCTCAGTCCCCCATCTATGGTCTTGTAAATTCCTCGCTCGGTGTTAGGGCCCCACAGATGACCCATGGCGGCGACATAGACGACGTTCGGGTCGCCGCGGCTGATGATGATCCGGCTGATGTGTCTGGTATCAGTAAGCCCCATATTCTTCCAGGTTTTACCCCCGTCGGTTGATTTGTAAACGCCGTCCCCTACGGTGACCGAATTCCGGCTGGTGCTTTCTCCCGTTCCGACCCAGACTATGTCCGGCGAGGACTGGGCCACGGCCACCGCTCCCACCGAAACTGTTGGCTGGTTATAAAAGACCGGAGACCAGTTGAAGCCGTTGTTTTCCGACTTCCAGAGACCGCTGGGCCCAACCGCGGCATAAATTATCCAGGGTTTCTTTTCCACCGCCTCAATGTCCACCGTCCGGCCTCCCGGGACCGCCGGTCCGATGTTCCTCCAGGTGATGAATTTATTAAGGTAGTCGGCCACCCTGTCCGGCTGCTGGGAATAAACCGGAGAAAGCAACTGGAACATCAATATAATCAGGCAAAAGATGACCGGCCGCCCCGGACTGGTCTTGGTCCTGAAGAATGTTAAACCTGAAATTTTCATCGGGCTGAACATGACGCAACCTCCAGTTTTTGATTTACATCGGGTAGATGTCCATTATAAGATAAGAGGCTCAGGCGATAGAAATGAATTCTTTTTGTTCAACCGGACGGAATTTTTTTAAGGCTAATTACGTCAGAACTTGACGAGTTTTTATCCGTATAACCATTCTTGGCTGAAATACGGTATAAATACGAAGGAGGACGCATGTCCGGATTTAAGATCCTGTTGTTTCTGGTTATCTCATTTTTTCTGATTATGACTCCCCTGCCGGCGGCCCAGGCCGAGGCAAGTTTCCGTTCGCCGGCCGAGGCGGCGGCCAGCCTGAAGAACATGGCCGGCAAATTCCCGGAAATATGCCGCCTGAGCTCCATCGGCAAATCTTACCGCGGTCAGGAAATTCTTGTCCTGGAAATTGCCGCCGGGAAAAACCGGGATAAAGCTTCAGAACGGCCGGCCGTTCTGGTGGCGGCCAACTCCGAAGGCCTTCACCTGGCGGGGACTGAAGCCGCTCTGCACCTGGCGGAAGCGCTTCTCTCAGCTTACGGAAAGGATAAACCCTGGACCGATTTTCTCAACCGAAACTCCGTTTATATCATTCCGTTGCTGAATCCCGAGGCAGCGGCCGCTTATTTCTCAAAACCCCGGCTGGAGAAAACTTACAACGATCACCCGGTGGATGAAGACAATGATGGGCTGGTCGATGAAGACGGCCCGGAAGACCTCAACGGAGACGGGCTGGTCACGATGATGAGGGTCAAATCGCCGGAAGGCCGCTGGATAATCGACCCCAAAGAACCGAGACTGATGCGACTGGCCGACTCGAAAAAGGGCGAAAAGGGCGAGTATCTGCTATACACGGAAGGCCTGGACAACGACGGCGACGGCCTGTTCAGCGAGGACGGGCCGGGAGGGGTGGAAATAAACCGCAATTTTCCTCACGATTTTGAGTATTTCCAGAAACGGGCCGGACTGTATCCAGTCTCGGAGCCCGAAACCGAAACTCTGCTGAAATTTATGTTCGACCGCAATATCGCCCTGGTCATCAATTTCTCGACCGAGAATAACCTGCTGAACATGCAGCAGACCGGCCAGGCCAGAGTGGGCGCGGATCGGGTTCGTGTGCCGCGTCAATTCGCCGGCTTCCTGGGCCTGGACCCGGAGGCTGAGTATACCCTCAAGGAAATAGTGGACGTCCTGAAGAGTTCCGGCTTTGGCGGCGGAATGGAGATTGACGAAAGTCTGGTGGCCACTTTTCTGGGCCTTGGTCCGGCCATGAACCTTGACCGTTCGGACCAGGCCATCTACGAAGAGCTTCAAAAAGAATACAAAAACGGACTAAAGGAAGTCGGCCTTGAATACCTGGAAAAGAGGGCCCGGGGTGTGGGCAAAGGCTCCTTCCCGGCTTTCTGCTATTACCAGTACGGCGTGCCGGTTTTTTCCTTTGACCTCTGGCAGGTTCCGGAACCGAAAAAGGAAGAAAAGAAGGACGAGCTGACGCCGGAGCGTCTGAAATCAATGTCTACCGAAGAATTCCTGGCTCTGGGGGAAGAAAAGATTGCAGCTTTCTTAAAAGAGCGTGGCGCACCTCCCAATTTCAACGCCTCCATGCTGATAAAGATGGTTCAGTCGGGTCAGGTTACCCCGGCCCGGATGGCTGAGATGATGGAAAAAATGCCCAGAATGGCCGGTGCCGCCGGCCCGGCAGGTGAAGAACACCCTGAAGCCTATCTTCTGGCATATTCCGACAGCGTCCTGAAGGGCGCCGGCTTTATCGACTGGAAGCCCTTCAAACACCCGCAACTGGGAGAAGTTGAAATAGGCGGCTTTGTTCCTTTCCTGAAATACACGCCGCCGGCTGACCGGCTTCAGACCTCCGTCAAGTTTCATGTCCAGTTCAGCCAGAAGCTGATGATGAAATTGCCGACCGTGTCGATTAAAGAAAGCAAGGTGGAAAAACTCGGGCCCGACCTTTACCGTTTGACCGTTTATCTGCAGAACGAGGGCTGGCTGCCCACATCCTTCGCTCAGGGACGGCGGGCGTTGACTTCCTACCCGATCAGGGCCAGTCTCAAACTGGAAGGCCGGCAGAAGCTTTTTGCAGGCCGTCTGGTCGAAACGGTTCCGTTTCTGAACGGCGGCGAAACCAGAAAGCTCGAATGGACGGTTCAGGCCTGGAAAGGCTCCAGCCTGGTGCTGAGGGTCTGGAGCAACCGGCTCTCGCCTCTGGAAACGACGATTAAGCTGAATTAGGAGAACCAACATGAAGAGAGCGTTAACAATTGTTTTTCTGGCCCTGTTAATGGTCGCGCTTTCGGGCTACAGCCCTGCCGATTCGGCTCAGGGACCCAAGGCTCGACCCGAGGTCAAGCTCAGCTTCGACCATTTTTACGACCAGGCCGAATTGACCGCGGCCCTCAAGGAGCTGCAGAAAGCCTATCCCGACCTGATGAAGCTGCAATCGATCGGCAAATCCTATCAGGGTCGCGATATCTGGGCGGTGATCATCAACAATCCGGCTACCGGTCCGGCCGAGCGCAAGCCGGGTTTTTACATAGACGGCAATATTCACGGCAACGAAATCCAGGGGGCCGAGGTTGCCCTGTACACGATTTATTACCTGCTGAAAAATTCCGGTCGGCTGGAATTCGTCGACCGGCTGCTGAGGGACCGGTCCTTTTACATCATCCCAACCATGAACCCGGACAGCCGTGATTATTTCCTGAATCTGGCCAGCGATTCCAACTCCCCGCGTTCGGGACTGGTTCCCTATGACGACGACCGGGACGGCCTGCTGGATGAAGACGGCCCTGATGACCTGGACGGCGACGGCTCGATAACCTACATGCGCAAGCGGGACCCGAAGGGAACTTATAGGACCAGTCCGGACAACCCCATGGTTATGGTTCCCTGCCGCCCGGGAGAAAAGGGCGAGTTCATCATGCTGGGCTCGGAAGGACTGGATAACGACGGCGACGGTCTGGTCAACGAAGACGGCCCAGGCGGCTATGATATGAACCGGAATTTCGGCTTCAACTGGCAGCCCAATTATGTCCAGCGCGGGGCCGGCCCCTATCCATTCTGCTGGCCCGAAACCAGGGCGGTCAGGGATTTCATCCTGGCCCATCCGAACCTCATGGGCGCTCAGTCGTTCCACAATTATGGCGGCATGATCCTGCGCGGGCCCGGAGCCAAGAATCTGGGCGAAACCACGGCCCAGGACAGGCAGGTTTATGACTACATCGGAAAACAGGGCGAAAAAATTCTTCCCGGCTACCGCTATATCGTTATTTACAAGGATATGTACACCGTCTACGGCGGGACTGTTGACTTCACCTATAATCTGCTCGGCATTTTCACTTTTTCCAACGAGCTGGATTTTGACCAGTACGCCAGCACTCAACCGGCTTCCCAGAGAAGGGGCGGCGAGGAAGAAGACGAGGAGGCGCGAAGCCGGATGTTCCGAGCCGGCGCCGGCCTGGAGGAAATTATTTACCACCAGCTGGTGCTGATGGGCGAACAGTTAGTGGAGTGGAAGCCTTACAAGCACCCGCTCTACGGCGACATCGAAATCGGCGGCGTCAAGAAGATGGGACGCCGGGTCCCGGCCCTGTTTAAGCTGGCCGAAACCTGCCACCGCAACGCCGCTTTCTGCCTGTACCATGCCGACCAGTTGCCGAGACTCAAAGTGGAAAATGTCAGTCTGAAGAAGCTGGACAGCGGTCTCTATCAGCTCGATGTCAGAATCGCCAACGAGCGGGTTACACCCTCGATCTCCTTCCAGGCGGTTCAGCGAAAGCTCCACCGGCCTGATCAGTTGAAAATTCAGGGTAAAGCCCGACTGGTTTCAGCCGGCATCATCACTGACCGTTTCCGTGAGCTCAGCGAGCCGGTCAAAGTCAGGGAGAATTACCTGCCGGTGGAAAACGGCATTCCCGGGTTTGGTTTTGTGGATTTCCGGCTGCTCATCGAAGGCTCCGGTGAAATAAACCTGATTTACGATTCGCTGAAGGGCGGCTACTTAGAGCAAAAGGTCAGCCTTAAATAGCCAGTCAACTACGGCCTCAGCGTAAAATTTATTTTAATTTATCTTCCGGAATCACGAAGAGAGGAATTCTATAGCTATACCGGCCTGCAGCCAATAATTTATTCACCAGTCGGCAGGAAAGCTTTTGTAAGTTAGTTATCAGGTCGAATTTAGCTGCTTCGAACCATAGCTAACGGAAAGCGCCTGAAAGAGGGCAAAAATATTTCTTCCTTTGTAGCGGAAAACCGATTGTGGTTCTCCGATTGGGCAAATAATATTTCGCTCTTTTTTGAGCTTGCTTAAGGCAGATAGCCAGAGGTTTCCCTGCTGTCGGTCCTGTGATTTATTTTTCGCTCATTCGCCGCCGATTTGAAGCGACCCTATCCGCAGCGTGGGAGCAGTCCGGCTGCGGTTGAGGTCGAGGTCGTTGCCGAGCATATCTATTCCGTTGAGCATTTCATCGGCGGTTCCGGCGATGGTGATGCCCTTAACCGGGTGGATAATTTTTCCGTTTTCAATCCACAGACCGGCGGCCCCACCGCTGAAGTTGCCGTTTACCGGGTTGATGCCGTATCCGGTTACCTCGTTGACCAGCACTCCCCTCTCGGTGGCAGCGATTATTTCTTCCGGTTTTGCTTTTCCGGCCAGGATGTAGAAATTATGCGGACCGATTCCGGGCAGACTGTTGAACCCGCCCCGGGTAGCGTTTCCGGTGCTTTTAAGGCCGGCTCGTCTGGCGGCATAGGTGTTGTACAGGAAACCTTTCAGCACGCCGTTCTCCACAATCACCCGCTTCTGTGTCGGCACGCCCTCTTCGTCAAACGGGGCGCTGGCCAGTCCCTTTTCCAGCGTCCCATCATCTACGATAGTTATGAGCTCGGAGGCTATTTTCTGGCCGAGCTTTTTTCCGAGGAAGCTGGCTTCCTGAAGTACCCGCTCTCCGTTAATCGCCTGAATTATCCCACCAAGAATGGCATAGGCCACATCCGGGTCGAATATTACCGCCGCCCGCTGGGTTTTTACCGGCAGCGGGTCAAGCATTCTCAGGGCTTTTTCCGCCGCCCGACCGGCCACTTCGGCTGCCGGCTTGAGGTCTGAGAAAAACCGGCGCTGGCAGGATTCATAGCCGCTCGATTTCTGCTCTCCCTTTTCCGCCACCACACCCACACCAAAGCCGCATCCGCTGGACTTATAACTCTTCAGCAGGCCGAGAGAATTGGCCAGGATGATTTCTCCCTCGCTCTCTCCATATCTGGCTCCGGCGCTTCTGGTGATGCCTTTCACTTTCAGAGCGAGAGCTTCAACTTCCCTGGCCAGGGCGATTTTTTTCTCCATCGGCACCTTTGTTAGTTCCGGATCGTAAAGTCCCCTGACCTCGCTCACTCCGGGATCGTCCGGTAGAACGTTGTTTTCGTCGGCGGTCAGGATTCTGGCAAAGTTCAGCGCCCGGTCGACAGTTTCTTCCAGACTCTGCGGTCTGAAATCATTAACAAAGGCAAAGCCCAGCTTATGACCGGTTATAACTCGAAGTCCCAATCCGTAGCTGCTGGCTTCCTGGATGCTTTCGATTTCGCCGTTTCTAACCTGAATGCTTAACTCCCGGCCGGTTGCCAGATAGGCTTCGGCCAGGTCGGCACCCTTCTTCCGGCTGATTTTTATTACTTCTTCGGCAATCGCTCGATAATCCATGGTTTCCTCCTGTTAGCCTCTCTGTCTTGTTCCGCCGACTGTAATTCCCCTTATCCTGACGGTCGGCTGGCCGGCGGTTACCTCGGCCGACTGACCCTTGCCGCAGATGCCCGGCCCGAAATCTAAGTCGTCGCCGACAGCGTCTATTTTCGTGATGATATCAAGACAGCTTCCGATCAGGGTGGCTCCTTTTACCGGCACGGTCTTTTTTCCGTTTTCAATCAGGTATACTTCCCGGCAGGTGAAGTTAAAAACGCCGGTCGTCGGGTTGACGCTTCCGCCGCTCAGACTCTGGACATAGAGCCCGTTTTTGGTTGAGGCGATGATGTCTTCCGGTTTATCCTTTCCTTTTTCGATGAAGGTGTTGGTCATCCTGGGAATCGGGTAATAGCGGAAGCTTTCCCGCCGCCCGTTTCCGGTTCTTTCCATTTTAAGCTGTCTGGCCGACAGTATGTCCGTCATGTACTTAACCAGAACACCGTTCTCAATCAGCACGTTTCTTTTCATCTGAGTGCCTTCATCGTCAAAGTCTGTCGTTCCGCGGAAATTCGGGAGACTTCCGTCGTCAACCATGGTGAAGATGTCGGCGGCCACTTTCTGACCGAGCTTTCCGACAAACGCGCCTGTTCCTCTGGCAATGTTATCGGCTTCAAGCGGATGTCCGACCGCCTCGTGCACCAGCACTCCGCCCCAGCCGTTCTGGATGACCACATCCATCTTTCCGGCCGGAGCTTCCCGGGCTTCGAGCATCGCCACCGATTCCCTGGCAGCTTCCCGGGCAGCTTTTTCCGGCGGGAAGAGCTCGAACATCTCGAGACCGGCATGCTGGCTGAGCCTTTCCCGCCCCATGTGGGATGTGTTGTTCCCGACGGCCAGCGTCTGGACGATGAAGAAAATCAAAGGCAGGCTGCTTCGGAGAAGCACACCTTCAGAAGTGGCGATGATTCGTTCCCTGATTTCGTCGTAGTAATCGATACTGGCCATCTTTATTCTCGGGTCGTAGCTCAGGGCGGCTTCTTCGGCCCTTTTCATTATTTCCAGGCGGCGACTATCGGCTACCTGCTCGAGCGGTATTTTCACGGTTATGTAACTCGGCCTCTTCTGTTCCTTCAGGTCAGTCGGTTGAACCTTTTTTCCAGAAGTGGCGATGTAGGAAGCGACTTCGCCCGCCCGGAGGATCTTTTCCTCGGTCAGCTCGTCGGTATAGGCATAGCCGGTCTTGTCGCCGTCTATCACCCGCACCCCGGCGCCGCGGATGAGTCCGAAGACCGCGCTCTTGAACTTTCCTTCTTCCAGCAGGATGCTCCTGGTTATGCGGTTTTCCACGTAAACATCGGCGAAATCACCTCCGCGTTTAAGGGCGGTGGCGATGGCCTTTTTCAGCAGGCTGTCCGGAAGCTGAAGGCTCTGAGCTTCTCCGGCCAGAAGCGACCTGACGAGTGCCGGAGTGGCCGCCAGGGCCAGGCTGCCCTTGAGGCTCAGGCTCAGGAACTTCCGCCGGTCGAGCGTTTTTAATTCTCGAAGGAAATCATTCATGCTAACTCTCCTTTTTCCCGGCAATTAAAACCGGTAAATTCAGGCTTTATGCTATGCAGTCTGTTGCGTGGCTCTTTATCCTGTATACTTATTCAATCTTATTTTTGAACGCTTGTTTTTTGCAACCAGCGTTTTCTTTCACCGCAAAAATATCAGGATTAATTTCTTATCTTATTTCACGCCTTCAGGTCAAGCTGTTTATATATTAGCAAGGATGCTCCAGTCAAAGCTCTTTGAGCCTCCCCACCAGAACCTCATTCAGGACCGAAGGTCTTCATCTTCCTGGCAGTACCCCGATACAGGCTGCCGCGGCTTATTGCGAGTGTCTCCGGGGTCGATTTCACACTCACCCCTTTCTCCAGCCTCTGCTTTACTGCTTCCCGGAGATTAACCACCGGGTTTTTTAAGGCCTCAATCGCTATCCTCTGCCGCAAGATCGTCTTCTCTAACTTCTCAATCTGGGCCCGTAGCGCCTCGGTTTCGTCCTTATTAGCTCCGTTAATCAAAGCCTTCTGCCCGGCCTCTAAAAACCGAACCCGCCAGCGGTAGAAAAGCGACTGGCTGATCAGCTGCTCCCGGCAGATCTCAGCCACAGATTTTTATCCCCCGAGCGCCTCCAGCACTATGGCCATCTTCTCCTCTGCCGTCCACTTCCTGAGCTTTATCCTCTCCCTCTTGAAACGCTACCTCTCAGAGGTGTCCACCTCCTCAGGGGGTGTCAGTATAGTTTTACTCTATCCCTCTTTTCCCCATTCCTCTTCCTCCCATTCGCCCCGAATTGAATCAGCCTTTCGGCCGGAGGAGTTCTTTGAACGGTGGATAGTCCCAAAGGGATTCCAGGTCGATCTCGCGGTGGAGGTAAACGCCATAGGACAGGCCCTGGTTGAAGGCCTCCCTGAGAAGACCGACGGCCTGCTCCTTATCGCCGAAAAGCGAGGTGATGCGGGCCTGCCACCATAAATGGTCGCCCAGAAGAAAAGACCGCTCGAGCTTCCCCAATTCTTCAAAGACCCTCCTGGCTCTTTCCCGGTCCCCCCGCCTGGCCGCCAATGTCCCCAGATAACCTTGATAGTCGATATTCTCTGGGTCTCCGGCGGCCAGGGACTCGAAGATCCTTCCTGCCTCATCCCAGCGTCCGGCAAAATAGAGCGCGTCGGCGTAAAATTCCTGGTGTGCTTTCGTTTTTCTCTCGGCCTCAGGCCGACTTTCGGCCCACTCAATGGCTGCGGCTGCCATCTTCTGTCCTTCGGCTTTGTGCCCGTGGGCATAGTATTCCCGGGCCGCTTCCATCATGACGCCGCCGGGAGTGCCGGACGGCGCATCCACGCTCAGACATCCCTCAACGACTCTTTTGACTTCGTCTGCTTTTCCGAGTGCCGCCAGGGCGCGGGCTTCAATCCTTGTAAACGTCAGGTCTTTCGGATAATACTTCCGCCCCTGCTTGGCGACCTCGATCTCTTTCCTGTATTCGCCCAGCATATGATGCGCCTCGGCCAAAACACCAAACCACCACGCTCCGGTGCGCCGTGTGAAATGGGCCTTCGGGTCCTGGGAATCCATCCAGGCGTAAGTTTTGACAGTCTCCTTCGGGCGGTTAATTCCCAGCGCTTCATATCCGACGATGTATTTAATCGTGAAAAAGTTAGGCGTCAACTTCTCGGCCTCCCGGATAAGCCGGAGAGCTTTCTCGTTCTGACCCTTGAGCTCTGCATCATACCAGTCAAAAATGAGGTTCTCAAAAGATGAAAGTTCATCGCGGGCTTCCAGAATGGATTGCAGGGTGGCTGCGGCTTCCTCGTATCGGCCCTGATTCCCATAGGACACAGCAATGTAAAGCTTGGGTGCGGCAAATTTCGGATCCAGCTCGACGGCGCGGGCAAAATGACGGACCGCCTGCCCGTAATCTACAGCGAAAAGCTCCAATCCCTGGAGATACTCCTGGAAGGCCTCGTAAACGGGCGGCCGACGAATCTTCTGGGCCATTTCGCCCGCTCCCCAGTCAGTGAAATGCAGAGCCAAAGCGCCCATGATTCTCCTCTGCAGCTCCGTGATCAGACTCATTTTGTTGTCAAGGCTACCTTTGATCGGTTCCAGGATCTGGATGGGCTTGCTGTGGACGGCGTCGCTGATCGTCGCATGAAATTGAAGCCCGCCGTCGATCAGATAATAGGCTCCAGAAACGAGCGTCCCGGCTCCCGTGCCTTTGGCCAGTGCGCGGAGCTCGTCCGGGCCCTCGGGAACTCCGGACCGGACATTGATGATGCGGGAGGTCTCGAGAACCGATACGGTCGGGACGACTTCCATGATCCCTGATTGAGATAAGCCCTGGGCGATCTCGTAGGCGGCGATCCGTCCCAGAGGGTCAAGGGTCGCATCGCCCGTCTGGTTGACGAAGATGCTGACCAGGGCAAGTTTGGGATTCAGGGCCGGGCCGCCGGGCCTCCGGAGCAGAAAGAAAGCGACAGCCGCCACGACGAAAACAAGGACGGCAATGGCTGGAACGATGAGCTTTCGCGGGTTGAATGAGACCGTGATTTGCCGCGATGTCGCCGGGACGGACGGCAGTACTCTCTCGGTCGTCGGTACGCCCTTTTCAATCCTGGCCAGGTCGGAAAGCACCTCGTCGGCGCTCTGATACCGTTTCTCCCGGTCACGCTCCAGGCAGCGCAAGATCAACCGGTTCACGTCGTCCGGAAGCTGGGGGTTAAACTCTTTTGGCGGCCGCAGGGCCTCGGTCTTCTGCTTCAGGGCGATCGAGATGAACGTCTCGCCCTCGAACGGCAGCCGCCCCGTCGTCATCTCGTAGAAGATGACGCCCAGGGAGTAGATGTCCGAGCGTGCGTCGGCCTCTTTCCCCTCGAACTGCTCTGGCGCCATGTATTCGGGCGTTCCGACAACCACTCCCGCCCCCGTCATCCCCTTGACCTCAGCTGAACGGGCAATCCCGAAATCCATGATCCGGGCGTTTCCTTCCCGGTCGATCATGATGTTCTGTGGCTTGAGGTCGCGGTGGACGACGCCCAGACGGTGGGCCTCGGCCAGTCCTTCCGCGATCTGCCGGGCGATGTGGATTGTCTTGGCCGCGCTCATCGGTCCCATCATCCTGAGGATGCTCTTCAGGTCCTCACCCGGGACATACTCCATCGTGATGAAGTGCGTCCCCTTCTCTTCGCCCAGGTCGTACATCCGGCAAACGTTCCGGTGGCTGATTTTGCGGGCAAACCGCAGTTCGTTTCCGAACCGCTCGACGGCTTCCCTGTCCGCCGCGATCTCGGGCTTGAGGAGCTTGAGGGCGATCTTCTCCCGGGTCTTCTGGTCATAGACTTTGTAAACGCGGCCCATGCCGCCCTTGCCCAGCTCCTCGATCACCTCAAACCGGCCGGCGAAGGTCGTCCCAGCCTGGAGCTCGGTCACAATTACCGCCATCGTCTCGGTCGGTTCGGACGAACGTTTTGATCCCGTCGACGGCATGTCCGCTCGGAACAGCGGCGCCGCGCAGGTCTTGCAGAACCGGGAATCAGAAGTGTTATCCTTCCCGCATTGAGGACATTTCATGGCATTGTCCATAAGATGCCTTAAGCTTTTCTTTGCCCGCTTTGATCATACTCAACCCTGGGAAAAAAGGCAAGAGAAACCCTCTCTCAGGTTAAGACCTGGTATCCAGGGTAAACGAGGGGGCTTCAGGCACTATATTCAAAAATGGCTTAAACGGATTGAAGGTTGGAAAATAAACAGGAAGGTTTTTGCCTTGGTCGAAGATAGATTATCACCAGCTGGAAGAAATTTGATTTTTCTGTTTATTTCGGGTTTTTGGATTTAAAATAACAGAAAGAATATTACAATAAAAAGGGTTGGAAAGAACATTCAGGACTTTGAGCGCAAAAGTGAAAGAAATCAACGTAAGAATAACTGAGGGGGTAGAAGTTGTTGAGCTTCAAACCAGGCCGGGGAGAAAACTATCCCGGGTTCTGCTGGAAGCCGGATTTCCAATAAACCTTTACTGCGGCGGGCACGGAGTTTGCGGCCGCTGCTTTGTTGAAATTGAAGCCGAAAAACTTCCGGAAGAAAGCCAGGAAGAAAAAAGATTAAGGCTCATAAAAAATCTTCCGCCCCGCTTCCGGCTGGCCTGCCGGTTTGTGGTTACAGTTCCGATAACCGTCAGAATTCCTGAAAATGTCTGCTATCATCAGGAGGTCCTGTCCCCTGCTCCGGTCCGGGTTGACCTTAAAACTATCGTCCGGATCCGGGATTTCAATCCGCCGGTAAAAAAATTTTTTTTCCGCCTTAAAGCCGGTGACCTCGCTTCAGCCGACAGTTTAATTCAGAAAATCAGCTCAACCACCAGACTGAACAGGCTTCACTTCTATCCCGATGCATACATCAAGGCAATCTCCGGCGGGAGCTGGCTTCGAAGTTCAACAGCGGTTGTAGATACGGATTTACAGACTCTCCTTAATTTTGAGTCCGGAGACACCAGCGACCGCATTTTCGGGCTGGCGGTGGACCTGGGGACGACCACGGTTTCCGCGGCGCTAATTTCTCTTACGACAGGGAAAATTCTGGCCGAAGCGCAAACTCTAAACAGCCAGTCAAAATACGGGGCGGACGTGGTTTCACGGGTGAGTTTTGCCGTGGAAAAACCGGGGAATTTGGAAATTCTCCGCCAGGAAGCCGTGGACTCGGTCGAGCGGCTGATTTCAGAACTCATTGAGAAAGCCGGGATAAAAAGGAAATGGATCTATGCGGTAAGTCTTGCTGGAAACACCGTTATGAATCATTTATTTCTCGGCTGCCCGATGCACTCGCTGAGCCGCTCGCCTTTTAAGCCGGTTTTCCTGAAAACGAAACCCTTGACCGTGGATTCGACCCGCCTCCGTATCAACCCGTTTGCCATTACCTATTTCAGCCCGAACATCGGCGGGTTTGTCGGCGGGGATATCTCGGCCGGTTTGCTTTACACCGGATTGATCTCCAGGCGCGGGAATTTTCTCCAGGTCGACCTCGGAACCAACGGAGAAATAGTGCTGAAATGCGGCCACACCCTGCTGGCGGCTTCCACCGCGGCCGGACCGGCCTTTGAGGGCAGCGGCATCTCCTGCGGCCTTCCGGCTGTTCCCGGAGCCATAGAAAAAATCGTCTGGAAGAACCGGCGGTTTTTCTGCCGCGCGATCTCCGGGGTGAAACCTTCGGGCATCTGCGGCTCGGGACTTATCGGCGCGATTTCCGAATCGCTCAGAGCCGGGTTGATTGAACCTTCGGGAAGAATAAAGGGTCTGAAGGGCGGGCAGGACAGAATCAAGTTAATCTCCGGGATAGCTCTAACCCAGCTCGATATCAGAAAGCTTCAGCTGGCCATGGCCGCCATTAAAAGCGGAATCAGGCTCCTGCTGCGCCGGGCAGGACTGAGCTGGTCGGGGCTCGACGGAATTTATCTGGCCGGGGTGTTCGGCAATTCGGTCGATGCGGGTCAATGCATTTTTTCCGGGTTGCTGCCTCCCCTCCCCATGGAGAAAATACACTTCGTCGGAAACGCTTCGCTGGCCGGAGCAACCATGATGCTGCTGAGCCGGAGCGCCAGGCAAGAAATTGAGCAGTTGAGGCGTAAAGTAAAGCACGTATCCCTGGCTGAGAATAAGGATTTTCAGCCGGAATTTTTAAGAGCTCTGGCTGTCGGAAATCAGTACTGGAGGTCCCGGGATGATTGATATCAGAAGCCTTGCCGAAAAGAAAATTTTTCTTCTCGACGGAGCGATGGGAACAGAATTGTTTCGCACGGGGCTTCCGCCGGGACACTGCCCTGAAGCCTGGAACCTCGAACAACCGGAGAAAGTGGCGGCCATTCACCGCTCTTATTTTGAAGCCGGGTCGAAGGCGGTGCTCACGAATTCATTTGGCGGGAATGCCGTAAAGCTCACGAAATATGAGCTGCAGGAAAAAACCTATGAGCTGA
This sequence comes from Candidatus Saccharicenans sp., assembly GCA_030017715.1. Classification (GTDB taxonomy): domain Bacteria; phylum Acidobacteriota; class Aminicenantia; order Aminicenantales; family Saccharicenantaceae; genus Saccharicenans. The sequence continues at coordinate 1,018,024 of JASEIU010000001.1, forward strand.
ATTTTCAAGCGGCTAAGATTGCCCGGAGTGTCTGTCCGCCCGGATGCTATGTCGGTGGAAGCATCGGGCCCACGGGGAAGTTTCTCCAGCCGGCGGGCGAGCTGACCGAAGACCGGCTTTATGAAGCCTTCAGACCGCAGGCTGAAGGCTTAGCCGCCGGCGGAGTTGATTTTTTCCTCATCGAAACCCAGTATGACCTGAGAGAAGCTCTGGCCGCGCTTAAAGCCGTAAGGGATGTCTCTCCCCTCCCGGTCTGGGTCACCATGACCTTCAACCTGACAAAGCGCGGCTATTTCACCATCATGGGGGTAAGTCCGGAAGTGTTCGTCAGGGCGATGGAAGAAAACGCGGTTGAGGCACTGGGCACCAACTGCACGCTCAGTCCGGCTGATATGATTGAGCTCATTAAACAGATGCGCCGGCTGACTTCAAAGCCGCTCATCGCCCAGCCGAACGCCGGACAGCCAAGGCTCGGAGAGGACGGTTCAACTTATTATGACCAGGGACCGGAAGAATTTGCCCGGCCTCTCGCGGAACTGATCGAAGCCGGCGCGATGATAGTCGGCGGGTGCTGCGGAACTTTACCCGCGCATATTGAAAAAATGGCTGAGATAGTCGGCAGCTATTCTGATAAAATCGGTTAAAAATATTACGGAGGAAGGGAGAATGGCGAACGAGAAAAACATTCTTCAATCTCTTAACAGGGCCATTGTTGAAGGGCGGCCGGAAGAAGCGCCGCGTCTGGCGGAAGAAGCTCTGGCGGCCGGAAATCAGCCGCTCGAAATCATCGAAAAAGCCTGTGTCCCGGCGATTGAGGAGGTCGGCCGGCTGTGGGAAGCCGGAGATTATTTTCTGCCGGAGCTTATCGCCGGGGCCGAAGCCATGAAGTCGGCGATGAATGTGCTCCAGCAGGCGCTTAAGTCTTCCGGCCAGAGCCTTAAATCTTGCGGGCGGGTGGTCATCGGGACGGTTGAAGGCGATATTCACGACATCGGAAAGAATCTGGTGGCTTCGATGCTCCGGGCATCCGGGTTTGAGGTGATTGACCTCGGGGCTGATGTGAAAGCGGAAAAATTCGTCGAAACGGCCGCCCGGGAGAAAGCCGACATCATCGCCATGTCGGCTCTTCTGACGACCACCATGCTCAACCAGAAGAAGGTCATCGCGCTTCTTCAGGAAAAGGGACTCAGAGAAAATTTCAAGATAATGGTCGGCGGAGCTCCGGTTACCGAGAAGTTTGCCCGGGAAATCGGGGCTGACGGCTACGGCCAGAGCGCCGTTCAGGCGGTGGCTGTCGCTCGCAGTCTCTTAGCCGGAGGCGGAGGTGGGAGATGAGCGAAGCCTTAAGGCCAAAGGTTGAATTTTTAACCCATCAGGCGGTTGAGCAAATCATAGATGAAGCTTTTGAGCTTCTGGAGAAAATCGGGCTTTTTGTCGAAAACGAAGAAGCCCTCCAGCTTCTCGAAGAGGCCGGGCAGCGAATTGACCGGAGGCACGGCCGGGTTTTTATTTCGCGGGAGCTGGTGGAAAAATGCCTGCGCCTGTGTCCTTCAGAAATAAAGCTTTACGATCTGGATGGCCACCGGGAATATCTCGTCGGAAGGGACGAAATCCATTTTGACCCGGGCTCGGCGGCCATAAAAATTCTTGATTCTGAAACTTTAAGAGAAAGAGAAGCTAAAACTTCCGACCTGGTTGCGCTCTATAAGCTCGTGGAGACGCTGGAAAACATAGATTTTCAGAGCACAGCGCTGGTGAGCGCCGACGTGTCGCGGGAAATCGCCGATATCTACCGCCTTTATCTCGGGCTGCTTATTTCCCGAAAACCCTTTGTCACCGGAATTTTCAGGGTGGAAAGCCTCAGGCCGATGCTCGACCTGCTGGTGGCCGTACGGGGAGATGAAGAGTCGCTGACAGAAAAGCCGCTGGCCATTTTCGACGCCTGTCCCTCCCCTCCCCTTAAGTGGAGCCGTCTGACCGCCCAGAGCCTGATCGACTGCAGCCGGCTGGGCGTGCCGTCCGAACTAATTCCGATGGGGCTTACCGGCGCGACCTCTCCGGTGACGCTGGCCGGAACGCTGGTGCAGCAGATGGCGGAGAGTTTCGGCGGTATGGTCATCTGCCAGTTAGCCCGACCGGGGGCGCCGGTAATTTTCGGCTGCTCGCCGGCCTCCTTTGACATGAGGAAAGGCACGACACCGATGGGCGCGGTTGAGACCATGATGATCGACTGCGCCTGCGCCCAGATTGCTAAATTCCTGAACCTTCCGACTCATGCCTACATGGGCCTCAGCGATTCAAAGCTGGTTGACGGACAGAGCGGCATAGAAACCGCCATGGGCGCGACCCTGGCTGCGCTGGCCGGAATTAACATGATTTCCGGGCCGGGCATGCTGGATTTTGAAAGCACCCAGAGCCTGGAAAAACTGGTCGTTGACAACGACCTCTGCGGGCTGGCGCTCAGGCTGGTCCGGGGTATCGCTCTGAGGGAAAAGCCTCTGGCGCTTCATCTTTTTGAGCAGGTTGGTCCGGATTTTAATTTCTTAGTGCTGCCGCACACCAGAAAATGGTACCGTCAGGAACATTATTTCTCTTCGGTCCTCGACCGCGACGTCTACGACACCTGGCTGGCACTCGGCGCTCCTGACATTTTCGGGCGGGCTAAAAAGGAAGTCCAGCGCCGGCTGAGTCTCTACGAGCGGCCGGAGCTCGGACGGAATAAAGCTGGAGAACTGCGGAAGATTATCGAGAACTACGCCCGGGCCTGCGGAGTCGAGTCGCTTCCTGAATTGCCGGAGATTTAAGGTTGAATAAGGGAACAGGTTAAACCTGAGATAAAATCCCGGCCTTGTCGGCCAGGTGCGGCCTTTAATTTTTTTGATTTTTTATGACTGGCCGGTTGCCTTTCACGTCCGATTATTGAAGGAAAATCAGAGAAACTCTGAACTGTGGCCGCAAAAGATATTTTATCCCTCTGGAAAGCGAAGCAATACCGGCCGACCGGTGCTGGCGTTATTTCTATAGAATATAAAAGACAGACAGCATTTACAATTTAAGCAGAACGAAAATTAAGGCTCAAAATAAGATTTACTTTATTGAATAAATTTTAATGAATAAATTTTCTGGCAGTCCGTCCAGTCCTTCCTGTTTACAGTTAGGCTTCAATCCAGGGCGTATTCGCTGAGATAATCTGGCATTTCCACCTGCCAGCCGGTCTTTTCGGTGATTTCCTGCCCGAATTTCTGAATGGTCTCTTTTTCCCCGTGTATCAGGAAAAGCCGTCGTGGCATCTTCCTAAAAGATTCGAGCCACTTCCAGAGCTGGGGCCGGTCGGCGTGGGCCGAAAAACCCTGGATCTCGTCTATGGTCGCTCTGACTTGATGCATCTGGCCGTAAATCCGCACCGGCGACTGACCTTCGAGTATCTGCCGTCCGAGAGTCCCGCGCGCTTGATAACCAACGAAAAGTATGGTTGATTCCGGGCGGCTGATGTTGGTTTCGAGATGATGCTTGATCCGGCCTCCGGTGCACATGCCAGAGCCGGCCATGATGATGGCCGAGCCACGGATTTTGTCAATTGACCTTGACTCTTCAAAGCTCTGAACCAGTTTCAAACCCGGGAAATCAAAGGGGTTCTGACCCGAGGAAAAAAGCGCCCGGGATTCCTCATCGAGATATTCCAGATAATGGCCAAAAACGTTGGTCACGCTGACGGCCATCGGGCTGTCCAAGAAAACCGGAAGCTGCGGTATTCTTTTCTTCCTGACCAGGCGGCTCAGATGGTACATCAACTCCTGGGCTCGCTCGATGGCAAAGGTCGGAATAACCAGATTTCCGCCGCGAGAATGGACGCTGTTTACATTTTCAGCCAGCCGGTCGGAGACTTTTTCCGGCTGGTCGTGTTCTCGGTCGCCGTAGGTTGATTCCAGGAAAATGTAATCGGCTTCAGCGAAAGTTTCCGGGTCCCGAACCAGGGGCTTGTTCCACTGCCCGAGGTCACCGGAGAAAAGCAGGCGACGCCGAGACGGGCCGTTCCTGGAAGTAATTTCGACAATAGAAGAGCCGAGGATGTGTCCGGCCTCGTGGCAGGTTAATTCCAGGTCGGGGGCCAGTCTGAATTTAAGGTTATAATCAATGGTCTCCACCAGAGGCAGCGCCCGTTCCACCTCGCGGGCGGTGTACAGGGGGATTTCCGGGTAAGGGCCGCGCCTTCCCTCCCGCTCGTGTCTTTTCTTCTTGATCTGGGCGTCTTCTTCCTGGAGCCTGGCGGTGTCAAAAAGGACAATCGGCAGGATTTCGGCCGTCGGCGGGGTGCAGAGTATCCTTCCCCGGAAGCCTTCTTTTACCACTTTCGGAATCAACCCGCAGTGGTCGAGGTGAGCGTGGGTCAGAATTATGTAATCCAATTTTTCCGGCGGAAAAGGAAAAGGGTTCCAGTTGCGGGCCTGATATTCGCGCTCCTGGTAAAGCCCGCAGTCGACAAGAAAGGTCAATCCATTGGTTGAAAGCAAAAAACATGAACCGGTAACCTGGGAGGCTGCCCCCAGAAATCTAACTCTGATCATCTCTAATTGCCTCTATGGTTGAGATAATAGCTGTATTCCATTCCGATGAAGGTCTGTCTGGCCAGCAGTCTGAAAATGAGGTAAGCCTGGCAGAGCAGTAAGAAAAACAGAACTCCAATCCCGGCGCTGCCTCCGAGCAACCGACCAAGGAGCAGCCAGAGTGCGGAAATCAGGACCACCAGCAGACCTAAAATTAGATACAGGCCCCAGAGCCTTATGAAATTCCGTCTCAGGAAACGCAGGGCCGCGGCGTAGGCGGGGATTAATTTTTTCTTCTCGGCTATCATGATTATCCTGACCAGGTCAAGGAGAAGTTTGAAGACGGTCCAGAGCAGAATTGCCAGCAGCATCCTCAGATTGGAAGAAATGATGACCGGCCATTCCGTTACCGCCTGACGCGCCCAGAGATTCAGGGGCGCGGCCAGCAGCCTGAACAGGAGAAGAAAAACAGCCAGAAAAGGCAGAAAAACCAGAAGCGATAGCCCGAATCGCCAGAAATAGCGGCAGCCGTCAGCCAGAAACTCCCTGAAGGTTACCACCGGGTCGGGCGTCAGCATCCGGCCGAAAAGCCCGGCCCCGAGAAAGACAAACAGCAGGAGGCAGAAGCTGAGGAAGACCAGGAGGAAGCCGGCGTATGGCGCGAAAAACTGCTGGTTGGCCAGTAAGGCTTCCAGCAGATAGAGTTCGAAGGGCTGAAATGGCTTTTCCGGAAGGTAAAGGTGCCCGAGTTGAGTTCGAAGCAGCGAATTAACCGGCGCCGCGGCCAGAAGCGCCAGAGCCAGCAGTATCAGCCACAGATAAACTGCCAGCCGGAATCTAACCAGAGCTCTATTAAAACCCGACCTGATATATGAACAAACGTTCATGTGTCACTCCTTTCTTCTCTTTCACAGGAGACCGAACAGGGTCAGCAGAAAATTCTGCATCATCCAGATGAAGCTGCCGGCGGCAGCCTGGAGACTGGCTCCCGGGCCTCTGGGGGAATAGCTGTTGTTGGCCAAATTGGAATCGACCAGCCATAGACCTTCGGGGTCGAGACAGGCCGTCTTCACCCTGGCCGGCTTTTCAAAATCAAAGCGGGCCCAGCGGCTCTGAGCGTCCCAGGCTCTCCATTCTGTCGAGCCGTCTTCAAATTCCACCTTGAGTTTCAGCGGGAAGGCGGGAGCCGGTTTAGCCTGACCGTAGCGGCGCAGTGTTATGGTTGTCTGGTAGATTTTTTCTTTCCGGGAAGATGGTTTTTTCAGCGGCTGCTCTTTCCCCTGGTCTGAGTTTTTCGTGGGCAGGTCGTCGAATATTCCCCTATATTTTTCAGGCTTCAGCCGGGTCTCGACTGAAGCGATTCCGCAATCAAAGTCCTTGGCGTTGAAGAAGAATTCCTCAAAGAACCAGCTCAGGTTCTGGCCGGAGACCTCATTGACCACCTTCATAAAGTTTTCGGTTTTAGGATGGCGGAACCGGTAGCTCAGATGATAGGCGCGCATGATTCTGGACCAGGTCTTCTCCCCTAAGAGCCTCTCTAAGGTGTGAAGGGCGGTGGCCGCCCGATAATAAACATTCATTGAATAGCTCATGGAATTGTAAAACTTCCAGGATTCGGTTACGATCGGGTCCAGAGTGGCTACAGGATTGGAAACTACCCGACCGAGCTGCCAGTCGTAAACAGCCGGGGTCTTTATCAGCCAGTTAAGCGGCCAGCCTTTAAACTTCATTGGCAGGCGGCCGGGTCCATAGGCCAGGTCGGTGACCCTGCCGGTGGAATAAGTATTTATTCCTTCGTCCAGCCAGGCTTCCTCAAATTCATTGTTGGCCACCATCCCGTACCAGTAGCCGTGACCGAATTCATGGACGATCACCTGTTCCGGCGAAAGAACTTCTTTTTCCAGGATGACCGAGGTGCCGGCGGTAAACAGAGTCGGATATTCCATGCCGCCGCTTCCGGTGCGGAAAGGCGGGTCGACCATCGTGATTGTCGGATAAGGGTAAGGTCCGTACCACAGGCCATAGTATTTGATAGCCGCCCGCAGCGCCTTAAAATGGCGTTCTATCTGTTTTTGATGCTGTTTTTCTATCAGCAGAATCATCCTGACGTCGGGCAGTTTGATTTCTTCTGGAGTGAGGCCGAGGATTTCAGCCATTTTCTGGTATTCTTCCGGGCTGACCTCCTCATCAGCGCGAAACCAGCGCTCGACTTTGATAAATCTGGGAGAGGCGGTCCAGGCAAAATCGTGGATGTTCTTTCCGACGTAGGTGTAGGTGGTCTTTCCTGAAGCCGGGTCTTCTTTTTTTTCTATTTCCTGGCCGCAGGCTCCGACCACCATCCGGGAGGGAACGGTGATTTCCGCCCTGAAATCGGCAAAATCGGCAAAGAATTCTGAATTAAGATGATATTCATGGCAGTTCCAGCCACGGCCTTCCTCGTAGACACCGGGCTTGGGAAACCACTGAGCTATGAAAAAGCCGTCTTTGTAATATCCGGTTCGCAGACCGTTTCGGGGAACTTTCGCCTGGAAATCAATGTTGAGCGTAATCGTCTCGCCCGGAGCCAGCGGCTCCGGAAGTTCAACCCGTAAAACCGTCTGGTCGTGCGGATTATGCGGTCCGTCCGGGCTGATGAAAGAAGCTGCCGGCATCAGGTCTTTTCCCGAGGCTGTGGTCAGCGAGGTTATCTTTATCCAGCCCCAGTCGTCCTTTCCCGCCCGGTATCGGGAGAACATTTTTTCCCGTCGGGCTTCCTGCGCCATGGTGGACAGCTCATTCTTGAAAGCGTTCCAGTATAGGTGGAACCAAATATCCGGAACGTAATCTCTGGTGATATTGGTCCAGACTATGGTTTCCTGACCGTTAAGCATGGCGGTTTCAGTCAGGAGTTCAACCTTGAGGTCATAGACGAGATGCCTGTCCTGAGCCCTTCCGGCCAGGATGAGGCCAAAAAAAAGAGCGGTTAAAACGAGTAATGCTTTCGTGCCTAACCGAATTTTTATTTTTTTCATCTAAACCTCGCTTGAGTTATAAAAAATTTCTGTCAACTTATACGTTTTTTGCTATGATCCGGGTTTTATCTATCCGGAATTCCTGCCTGAAGATTATCGGGCTACCCGCCCGTTCCGGGCGCGTCTCCCGAAATCTGGCCGGCCAGCCACTCTTCCCAGGCTCTGCGTCTGGGGAAGAAAATGAATAAAACGACAACCGATATGCCGAGAAGAATATAAAAATCCTGGTGAAGGCCGCGGATCAGGAATAGAGCCAGGCCGAAAAGAGCCGGCATTTCGCTCATTATGACCATTATCAGCGAAGTCCGGTGCAGTTTGTTGAGTCGGTCTTCCGGCCGCTCGCCGGGCTTTTTTCTGAGAAGAATGGATTGCAGGATTCTTGCCAGCAGTACACTGGCAGCCGATAATCCGTAAAAAAGATAGCGCAGGTTCATTACCGTCCGGACATCATCTATCGGGTAAAGGCCGCGGAAAGGAGCCATTTGGGTTTTGATAAGTTCTACCAGAACCAGATACAGAACCATGGCCCCAAAAACAGAGTAGCCGACCAGGGCCGCTATCCGGTGGGTTCTTTTTATTACTTCCTGGCCTTCCATCTTGCCTCCTTGGGCTGATTATATTTTATTTTGTGCCTTCCGGCAATTTATATATTTATCGGCCAATGTTAATCCTTAGGAAGAATGCCCCTGAGGCAGCCGCCAGCGGGATTTCTATCAGCCAGGCAGATGCTTACAGGATATCAATCCGAATTTCAGCTGCCGTGTAATCTTTATTAATAAAATAAAATAGCGATAATTTTGAGCGATAAAGCTTCCTTGAATGCCTCCTGTTTTTTTTATGCCAACCATTATGTCCGGGGAAAAATCCTTCGGGGGCAGTGCCCGGGCTGAAAAAAAACGGCGGCAGACTGTCCTTTTCTATGATCAGGCGATTTAACTGATGAACAGCAGCAGGCCTTTGAGGTAATCGCTCTCAGGATGAAATACGCTTACCGGATGGTCGAAAGCCTGGCGGTGTCGCTGCAGTATCCTGACTTCCCGCCAGGCCTCGAGGGCGGCCTGGAAGATAATCTTTTGAAACATCTGGCTGTCCACATAATAAGAGCAGGAAAAAGTCAGAAGAAAACTCCCCGGCTTCATGGCCGACATGGCCAGACGGTTGAGCTCCTTGTAAGCCCGGCAAGCCTGCTTCTCGTCCGCTTTTTTCTTAGCAAAGGCCGGAGGGTCAAGAATAACCAGGTCGTAATCGAGCGAGCCGGCCTTCTCCAGAAAATCAAACATATCCTTATTGATCAGCCGGAAAGATTTTTCGGAAAAGCCGTTAAGCCGCAGGTTTTCGGCCGCGGTTTCGAGCGCTTTTTTGGAATAATCCACCAGATCCACGTATCCGGCACCGCCGGCCAGAGCCGAAAGAGCAAAGCCGCCGGTGTAGCAGAATCCGTCAAGAACCTTAAAACCGGCCGACAGCGAGCGCACCAGCTGTCGCATTTCCCTCTGGTCGAGGAAAAAGCCGGTTTTCTGCGATTCTCTAAGGTAAATTTTGAATTTTATTCCCTGTTCTTCAACCAGCACCGGTTCCTCAAGATTTCCCGCCAGAAGCCCTTCATACTCCGCCAGTCCCTCTTCCTTTCTGGATGGAATCAGCGATTTCTCATAAATAAATCCGGGCTTCAGGAGTTTCTGTAGGAGTTCCAGAACCAGAGGCTTTAGCATTTCCATTCCCAGGGTGGAAACCTGAATCACCAGTCCCGGGCCGTAGCGGTCGACGATAAGACCGGGCAGATGGTCGCTTTCTCCGTTGACCAGCCTTACGGCTTCAGCCTGGCGGTAGAGATTATGGCGGAGATTCAGAGCGTCCTCGAGATTTTTACGGAAAGCTTCGAGCGGATCCTGGCGGCCGAAACTCACCAGTCTCCCGGCCAGCGAACATTTCTGATTGAAATAACCGTAGCCGAGGAGTTTTCCCCCGGACGAGTAAATCGGATAGATTTCGCCGTTGGCAAAGTCTTCCGGGTAGGATTTGATCGCCCCGGAGAAAATCCAGTGATGCCGGTTTAGAACCGATTTTTCTCGGCCGGGCTTAAGGATTACTCCGGCCTCGGCCCTGGCTTTAATTGTTTTCATTCGTTTCTCAAATTATTTATGGATAGATCTGTCTGTTTGCGGTTTGCCTTAAGGTCTTATTATATCTGATGAGAAAAGAAAAATCTTAAAAAAATCCTTCAGTGTTTTTAATCAATCCTGTTTTTATTTATTTGCTCAAGTGAAGACGGGAACAGCGGGAAGTTTCTAAAATCCGGCCGTCATCGTGCTCGGCGTTTGAATTCGCGACTTAAGAAAATCCATCGGGTTGAGTCGGGAATTTTTCTATCGAAATTTCCCGGAATTTAGGCCGGCCCGGGGATTTCTCTTAACCGAGAAGATTTCTTGCCGCCAGCCTGCGGACCAGTTCGCGGTCGGCCGGAAGAAGGTTGTAATTTTCCAGTTGTTCTGGCCTGACCCAGGCATAGCCGCGGTGAGACGACAGCCTGATATCGTCCGATAGGATTTCTGCCTGGTAGGCCCGGAGCTGCCTGTTTTCCCTGCCGGGAAGCTCAACCGAGTCCAGAAACCGAAGCACCCTGATTTCAATGCCCATTTCTTCCCTGATTTCTCTGGCCAGCGCTTCCTCCGGGGTCTCGCCGGGCTCCACCTTTCCGCCGGGAAATTCCCAGCCGGAATTTTCCGTCTGCTCGAGCCGTTCAGCCAGAAGGAGACGGCCCTCTTTTTTTATAACAGCTGCCACCACGATCATCGGCTTTTAATTCTGCCCTACCGGGACAGGCCTGTCAAATTTGGCGAGCCAAACGATAACCTCTTCCCTTAATGATTCTGGGTCCTGTCACAGCGCCTCCCTCAGTTCTTACTCGCCGCTCCCCTGCGGGGACCTGCTTACCATGCAGGCTTGAGAAGAAAGATGCCCGGCATTCTCCTGAGATCATTGTTGCCGATCCGGCGACCGGAGATGCTTCTTAGCTAAATTCTGTTGTTTGTCAATGACGGCATTTGCTGATAAGATAATTCTCTATAAAAAATTGTGGTGAGAGCCAGCATGGAAATTAAAAAATACGATTCAGTCCGCCTTATGCCGGCTCCGCCGGCCACCTATGAGTGCCTGCGAACTCCCCTGCCAATCCAGGCGGATGGCGACCTTAATAAGACGGTCTGGCAGAAAGCGCCCCTTTCTCCGAGGTTTGTCGATCTGGTTACCGGACATCCGGCCTTTTTTGACACCAGAATGGCCGCTCTCTGGGACGACGAAAGTTTCTATCTGTCCTTCCGGGTGGAAGAGCCGAATGTGCGGGCGACGATGACCGAAAGAGATTCTTTCCTCTGGCTTGAGAACGACGTGGAAGTTTTCATCGCCGGTCCGGACTGTTATTACGAGCTACAGGTTAATGCTCGGGGAACCATATATGAAGTTTTCTACATCTGGCAGGATGCTCTCCGGCCTGGAAGCTTTTTCGACCGACCGGAATTTGACCTCTACCGCCGCCAGGTGGATATTCTCGGCGGATTTCAGGACGTTTCCCGTTACGGTCGTCATCCGCGGGGAAAGCGCTGGGCCTTCCTGGACTGGGACTTTCCAGGCTTGCGCTGGGCGGTCCGGGTGGACGGCACACTCAACGATTCGTCGGATGTCGACCGTGGCTGGACGGTGGAACTGGCCTTCCCCTGGAAGGGAATGGAAATCCTGGCCCAGGGGCGTCCCCTCCCCCCGCACCCGGGCGATATCTGGCTGATGAGCTTCTCCCGTTTTGAAGCCCTGGAGGTCAACGGCCGCCGCCTGGATCATTCGCCCGGCTGGGCTCTTAATGCTCACGGAGTTTATGACTCCCATATTCCGGAATGCTTTTCCAGGGTTATTTTTTCCGGAGAAAAAATTGAAATTTGAAATAATCTGCAAGGAGAAAAGATGAACGCTGATGCCAGAATGAAAATTGTTTTCCTGACGCCCGAAATGGCTCCCCTGGCCAAGACCGGGGGCCTGGCCGATGTGGCCGGAGCTCTGCCCGGGTATCTAAGCCGCAACCCCCGTCTGGAGGTGATAGCCGTAATGCCTTTCCACCGCGAGGTCCGGAAGAAGAATCCCCCCCTCAAGCAGAGATTTCCGCAGCTTGAGGTCAAATGGCCCGGGCAGGAAAAATCTTTTTCGGTCTATGAATTCCAGGCCGATGGCTTCAGGGTTTATCTGGTTGACAACCGGCATTATTTTGACCGGGATTATTTATATGGAACTCCGGAGGGAGATTATCCCGACAATGGCCAGAGGTTCGCCTTTTTCTCGCTGGCGGCTCTGGAGACACTCCGGGCTCTTTCCTTTAAGCCCGATATCATCCATGCTCACGACTGGCAATCGGCCCTGTCTTTTGCCTACCTGCGGCATCTTCGTTTTCCGGACGGATTTTTCGCCGAGACCCGTCTTCTTTTTACCATTCACAACCTGGCTTACCAGGGCCTGTTTCCGCCCGAAATCCTCACGCAGGCCGGCCTGCCGGAGCGTCTTTTTAATCCTGAAGACCTGGAATTTTACGGCCGGGTCAATTACTTAAAGGCCGGACTGTTTTATTCCGACGCCATCAGCACGGTCAGCCCGACCTATAGTCAGGAAATTCAGACTCCGGAATTCGGCTGCGGTCTGGAAGGAGTTTTGAGAAAAAGGTCTGACCGCCTGTTTGGAATTCTAAACGGCATTGATTACCAGGAATGGAATCCGGAAACCGACCCGGCGCTGCCGGCTCATTATTCGAAGAATGACCTGGCCGGCAAATCAGTCTGCCGGATGGAGCTTCTCAGGTATTTCAATTTTCCGGTCGAATCGACCCGGCCGGTCGTCGGTCTGGTCTCCAGGCTGGCCGGGCAGAAGGGGTTTGACCTGCTGGTTAAGAGCCTGGACGACCTTCTAAAAAAAGAACTTTATCTCATCATCCTGGGCACCGGCGAAGCTGAAATTCAAAATCTCCTGCTGCAGGCTCAGAATAAATATCCTGACCGATTCGGACTCAAAATTGCTTTTGATGACCGTCTGGCCAGGCTGATCTATGCCGGGAGCGATTTCTTTCTGATTCCTTCTCGCTACGAGCCCTGCGGACTGACCCAGATGTACAGCCTGAGATACGGAACCGTGCCGGTCGTCAGGAGCACCGGCGGTCTTAAGGATACGGTTTCTGAATTCAATCCAGCCACCCTCAGGGGCAACGGCTTTCTGTTTCAGCCCTATCAAACCGAGGCTCTTCTGGAAGCCGTCGGCCGGGCATTGACTTTTTACCGGAAGGAGCCTTTCTGGTCGCGGCTGGTGGCCAACGGTCTGAACTGCGATTTTTCCTGGGAGAAATCGGCCGAAGATTATTTTCAGCTTTACAGCCGGATGCTCACCTGGCCGGCGGCTCGTTCTTCCTGAGATAGTCGGAAGCCACCTCGGGCGGTACCGGGTTGATATAGAAACCGGTGCCCAGTTCAAATCCGGCCACCTTGGTCAGTATCGGCATTACCTCAATATGCCAGTGGTAATAAGAATCAATTCCCGGCCAGGCCTTTTCTGAAACCTGGGGATTGGGGGCCTGATGAAAAACCAGATTGTAGGCCGGGTCCGAAAGCTGGAGTCTTAACCGGCCCAGGGCCTGCTTCAAAGCTTCAGCCAGCATCACTGTTTCCCGGTCGGTTATCGCCCGGAAGAAGGCCGAATGCCTCAGCGGGAAAATGGCCATTTCAAACGGAAAGCGGGAAGCATAGGGAGCGAGGACGGCAAAGTCTTCATTCTGATAGATCAGGCGCTCGCCGGTTGCCTGCTCTTCTCTTAGCATCCGGCAGAAGACACACTCCCGGAACTGGTTTCGATAAAGCCGCTCAGCTCCGTAGATTTCTTCCTTGATTCTTTTTGGAACTATGGGGGTGGCAATCAACTGGGAATGGGGATGGGCCAGCGAAGCTCCAGCTTCTTTCCCTTTGTTCTTAAAAATTTGAACGTACTGATGATGAAAGACTTCCTCGATATTGATGGTCCGTTCCCGGAACACCTGGATTATCCTGGCCAGATGGTCCAGCGACAGGTCGGATAATTCCTGGTTATGGTCCGGGGTTTCGATGATGACCTCGTGTACTCCGACTCCCTCCATAAACTGATAGGAACCTCTGGTCTTCTTGGGCGGCGGCGAGCCGGGTTGCAGGGCCGGAAACTTATTGGGCACCACCCGGATTTCCCAGCCCGGCTGGTCGGGTCCGGAATGATCCTGCCTGACGGCAAAAACTTCAGGCGGCGTTTTGGATTCATTGCCGGGACAGAAAGGACAGAAAGTCAGGCTCTCTTTTTTCGGTTCTGAAACTTCGGCCGGCCGGAAATCGTCCGGCCTTTTGCTTCTTTCGGTGGAGATGATTACCCAGCGACCGGTTAAGATGTCTTTTCTTAATTCAGGCATTTCTTGAAACCTCTTCAGTCTTCAAATCTTTTCCTTTATTTATTCGCCCAGCAGTTCTCTGATTTTTAATTTCAGTTCTTCCAGAGAGGAAGATTTTATGAGGTAGGCGTCAGCCGCCCAGGTCATAAAGTCGCCCTTGTAACTCTGGTAGGCGGTGTTGATGATGATGGGAATATCCTTCCGCATGCCCATGATGCTGGAGATGAGCTCGATGCCGTCCTTGCCGGGCATTCTGATGTCGGTGATGATAAGGTTAAAACCGCCCGACCTGACCAGTTCCAGGGCCGATTCGGCGTCGGCCGCCAGGACCACTTCGTAGCCCTCTCTGGTCAATTCTTCCTGGTAGAGCAGGCTTAAGCTCTTGTCGTCTTCAACCAGCAATATTTTTTTCATAACGACCCCCTTTCGCGGGACAGAAAATAAAGTTTGAACATGGTGCCGCGGCCCGGCTTGCTGCGGACCTCAACCTTGCCGCCGCAGGATTCCAGAACCCGCCGGACAAAAAGCAGTCCCAGCCCCAGACCGCTTTCCTTGGTGGAAAAGAACGGGCTGAACATCTTCTCCTGGCTCTTCTCGTCCAGTCCCGGGCCGGAATCCTTGACGGTGATGGTCACCCACTTCTTGTTCCTCTGGCAGGCCCGAATGTAAACCCGGCCGCCCGGCGGAGTGACATCCAGGGCGTTATCCAGCAGATTGACCAGGGCTTCTTCAAAATAGACCGGGTCGCACAGTATCAGGGAATTGTTTTCGGGCAGACTGATGGTGACGGTTTTGCCGGCAGACTTAACTTTTATGTCCGGCCGGTCCTTAATTCCCAGCAGAATAGGCCGGTAATCTATCGGCACCAGTTCTTTGATTTTTATCCGCAGAAAATGGCTCATCCGGAAAATGATTTCTTCCAGGTGTTTGATTTCATCCTGAATTATTTTAAGGTTGCGTTGACATTTGTCGGGGTTGCATGGCTGGTTGACCAGCTGCCGGGTAAAGCCGCCTATGGCCACAATCGGGTTTCTCAACTGGTGAGAGATAAAGGCCGCCATCTCGCCCAGAGCGGCCATTTTTTCCATTTCCAGAACCTTTTTGTAAAGCCTGGTGGTATGTATGTAATTTCCGGCCAGCAGGGCGCAGAGGCTGGCCAGTTCGATGTCCCGGGAGGTAATGGGGGCGCGGGTGATGGCGTTGTCGACCACGATTTCCCCCATGATTTCGTTCCTGGCCACCAGCGGCAGGCAGAGAAATTCATCTACCTGGACGAAATCAAGAAAGCGCCGGTCGACTTTGGGGTCGCCGCCGGCTCCGGTCACAAGAACAATTTCCTTGTCTCTGGCCGCAGCAGCCGGAAACTTCAGGTCCTCGTCTTCTAAGTTGTACTCAAGGGCTTTGAGCTTTGGCTGCAGGTCGGGCAGCAGGCGACTGACCAGCTCCCGATTATGCTCGACGATTTCGGCATAGCCCAGGCCCGGGGAGCTGAGCATGGTCCAGATGGCCTCGGCCTCTTCCGGCGACCTCGGTCCCAGCCACATGGTGGCTTTAAGCTTATCCCCTTCGCTCAGGAAAAGGGTCGCCCGGTTAAAGCCGATTCCGGCTCCGGAAGTCAGAGCGGTCAAGATGACCAGAAGATTGTCTTCCAGGGAAAAGGGCTGAAAGAAGCTCTGGGCGATGATCGAGAGCAGAACCAGCTCCTTGGGAATTTCAAGGTTAAAATTAGCCGGTTGCATCCGGTAGGAGGTGATCATTCCAGCCTCCAGCCCTTGGGCACGGTTCTTATGCCGCCAGGGCTGATCTTAAAGTAATCGCAGTCCCGGTCCTCTTCATAGCCGATTGAAAATTTTTCCGGCACGATCACGTTTTTATCTATTATAGCCCTTTTTACCCTGGCTCCTTTCTTGATAACCGTGCCCTCAAAAATTATGGATTCTTCGACCTCCGCCCCCGGCTCAACACTGACGCCGTAGGAGAGAATTGAATTCCTGACCTCTCCTCCGTTTATCAGGCAGCCGTCTCCGATGATGGAATTCTTGAAGTTTCCACCCGAGACGAAAGAAGGCGGGAATTGCGGCTTATAAGTTCTGATGGGCCAACCGGGGTCGTTGAGCCGAAAAGGCGGATTTTCCGACAAGAAGTCCATGTTGGCCTGCCAGTAGGCATCGATGGTTCCTATATCCTGCCAGTAATCTTCGTAAATGTAAGCATAGACGCGGTTTTCTCCTATCATTAACGGCAGCACGTCCTTGCCGAAGTCATGGCTGGATCTGGGGTTGCGGGCGTCCTTGATCAGAGCTTTAATCAGGATCGGAGTGGAAAACATGTAGACGCCCATGGAAATCAAAGCCTGTTCTGGCGACCAGGGAAGCGGGAAAGGCTTTTTGGGCTTTTCGGCAAAATTGATGATGCGGTGCTCCTGGTCGATGCCGAGCACTCCGAACCGGCCGGCCTCGGACACCGGCCAGGTATGGGTCATAACCACGGCTTCGGCTTTTTTATCGAGGAAAAATTTCAACACTTTTCGGTAATCGGCCCGATAGACGTGGTCTCCCGACAGCACCAGGATGATGTCGGGATTTTCCTGCTGGATGGTATAAATATTCTGGAAAACGGCATCGGCAGTTCCTTCGTACCAGTGTTCGCTGACCCGGCCCTGGGCCGGAAGGGAAATGATGTACTCGTTGCTTTCCGGATGAAAAATGCTCCAGCCCTGAAGGATGTGTCTTTCCAGCGAAAGCGATTTGTACTGGGTCAGCAGGGCGATCCGTCGGAAGCCGGAATTAAGCGAGTTGGACAGGCTGAAGTCGATTATTCTGTAACTGCCGGCAAAAGGAACCGAGGGCTTGGCCCGGTCCCTGGTCAGGGGATAGAGCCTCTCCCCTTTTCCGCCGCACAGGATCATGACCAGAACTTTTTTATAAAATGTTTCCATCGGGCAGTATGATCTCCCTAAAAATTGAATCTTCCTCTTCGATTTTATCAAGGAAAAATTCTTCTTCCGGACTGAGCTCTCCGTTTCTTTCCAGGAAGCCGATGATTTTTCTGGCTCTTTCGAAGTGCAGGCTGGCCCGGGCTTCGGCATAATCACGGGCAGTCATGGTGGAAATCAGAAAGGGCCAGTCGGAGCTTTCCAGCAGGAATTTTTCCTGGAAGAGAAGTTTGACCAGACGGGGGTTAAACCGGCGCAGTTCTTCGGGGTTATTAAGCCAGGACCGGCATTTATCCTCGAGTTCGTATATTTTGGACCAGATCCAGGTTGTGTCCTCATTGAACCAGATCCAGTGATAGCCGCCCTCCCCCCAGGAGCCCTCGGGCAGAGAAACGATCAGACTGGCCGGGACCTCTTCCAGGCCCCGGGAGACGGTCGCCGGTTTAACCTCAGAATCAGGTTGGGAAAGTTTCTTTACCACCCGGTAGAACCATTCCGGCCCCTCAAACCACCAATGGCCGAGAAGCTCGGTGTCGTAGAGCGAGGGAATAAGTCCGGTTTGATGATTCTTCAGAGTTTCGTTCAACAGCCAGACGAAGTGCCCGGCATGGGCCTCGGTCCTCTCTATTGCCTGGCTGTAATCGTAGGGAAGTTTTTCGGCCAGGTCAGCCTCCGGAGCCGTGAGGCGCCAGTAGCGCATGCCGCCCGGAAAGTGCTTTTTGTGAAATTCAAGATAATGGCTGTCGCCGGGATAACCCTGAAAGCGGCTCCAGACCTGTTTGCCGGAAACCTCATCCCTGGCCAGAAAATTAAGATGCGAGGGATGGGCCAGATAGGGCTGGTAGGGGTCCTGCGGCCTCGCCGGCAGGGCTTTGGACTTTTCCCGGTATCTTTCCCACAAATAACGAAGAGCCGGAAATTTTTCAAGATAAACCCCTAACGCCTCTCCCCCTTTGAGCAAATGGGCATCCACAAAAAAGTACCGGAGTCCGTTCCGGCCGAGAATTTCATCCACTCCCTGGCGGAGATAAGGTTCCGCCTGACCCAGCGGACGCTTCCAGGAATAACCCGGCCGGTAAGCGCATTCCGGCAACCAGAAGCCGGCCGGTTTCCGGCCGAAGTATTTTTTGTAGACTAATTTTCCCTGCTGAATCTGATGGGCCACGCTTTCATCCCGGGAAAGCAGAGCCAGGTAGCCGTGGGTGGCGGCTGAGGTAATTATTTCCACCTGGCCGCTGTCCTGAAAACGGGCAAAAGCCGATATCAGGTCTGAACCGAACTCGTCGACGAACAGTCGGAAAATCTTTTCATACCATTTCCGCCAGTAAAGGGCCAGCGGCAGGAGTTCTTTCTGCCCGGACTTTTGAAAGTAAAGATAATCATTGACCGCGGCCTCGAGTTTCATGGTCAGATAGTCGATGAATCCCCGGGCAAATTTCTGACCTTTAAGCTGTTCAACCAGCACCGGAGTAAAGCTTATGGTCAGGCCGGATTTAATACCTTCCTTCTCCAGCCGGCTCAGGACTTCAAGAATCGGGAGATAGGTTTCGGCTGCGGCCTCAAAAAGCCAGTCGGTTCCGTGAGGCCAGGTGCCATGGTTGAGGACATACGGAATATGGCTGTGGAGCACCAGGCAAAAAAACTTTTTCCCCTTTTCAATTGGGTCTCTCATTAAATTCCCTTCTCAGGTTGCGGATTCGATTAAATTATACCATATAAATCTTTTGAAAAAAGAGTTCAGGCCGTCGGCGCCTGATTTTATCCTCGAAGCTGTAAAGTCAGATATACCAGCTTCTTTTCCCGGGGGGCCAGCTTCAGGCGCCAGACCGGATGAAAACTGAAGCCCTGGGTGATTATTTCAAAATCCTTTTCGGATTGAGAGACCGTCTTAACCGGATAGACCCAGATGGCTTCAGCTTCTGGAGCCTGGAGCGACAGTTCCCCTCTCCGGAAATCAACCCGATTGGTCCCGGCCCGGTATTCATTTTCAAAAAAAGCCAGGTTCCACTCGGAAGTCAGGGTAAACTCCACCTCCCGGACTTCCAGATTTTCTATTTCATAGAGGAAAAGGAGTGCCCTGAGCCCGGGCCTGACTCTCTTGCCCAACCTGAGCCGCACGCTTCCGGCCGGCAGTTCCAGTTCGGCCGTCCGTTCCAGAACCAGAGAATCTTCTTCCAGTCCGGCCGAAAACGGCTTTTCTATAAAAGCTCCCGTCTCCCGGAAATAGGTCTGACCATACTCTTCGTAACTCAGGTCCGGTTTTAGAATTCTTTCCAGAAAAGACAGCCGCCGGTAGTTGTCAAATATCAGCCACTCCTGGGCTGCCGGCGGGAGGGCCCGGCTGAGCTCGTGAATGGATTTGCCGTCGGAATGTTCGTTATGGGAAGTAGAATAAAGATGGTAGAACTCCTGACGTCTGGTCAGGACATCGGCCAGGTTGAAGCCGTGATGGCGGTCGTCGATCTCGGTAATTCCTCCTCCGGCCGACGGTTTCAGCCAGAGAAAGAAGGAAGGACTCTTCAGGAGGTATTCATCCTGGCCGTCCAGGTCAAAATCAAACTTTTCCCAGCCGCTGAGGAAAGGCAGCTTCAGCTCGGCTGAAATTAGCTTTTCGTAGACCGCCCTTCTGAGGTGGGGCAGGTAGAGTCCGCCGAAAACGCCGTGCCAGTAGGCATCGTTGCATTGAGATTGGTACAGCTCTTTCCTGGCCTCCTGGTCATCGCTCTGACTGACCTCGGACGATACCTGAAGCTGACGGCAGCGAAGGTGATGGGCCTCTGGATACTTGATAGAAAAATCGCGGTACAGCCGGCCCCGCAGAAAATGACGACCGGCCGGAGGCAGACTGTTCTTGAGCTGGATGAATTCCCGCTGTTCTTCTGGTCCGAGCACCCATTCCATCATCTCTTCGTAGGAGGCTGGCGGCAGGTAAACCCGGCCCAGAGGGGCTCTCTGTCTGAGATACTGGCTGAAGCTGATCATTTCCACCGGATTGTTCTCCAGAAATTCCAGAAAACTCTGGAGCCAGCCGTCCTGATAAACCCATTTCTCGGTCCCGGGCCACAGCCCGAACTTCTCGCCGTCGTCTCCGATGATGGCTGTGTCCAGGCCGGCGCTTCTGATTTTTTCAAAATAAGCCTGGAGTTCGGAGACCGACCTGAAAGGAATGTAGTAGCGAAGGGTCTTGTCGATCGGAAACACATTGAAGGTCAGCCCCTCATCTTCGGTTATGTAGTAGCCGTGGATGTTTTTAAGTCCGGCATATCGAAAATGTTCTTCGTCGAGCAGAGTGAAACGGTAACCGGCCCGATTCAGAAGGCTGGCCAGGTGCGGTTCCCAGACTCTTTCGGTCAGCCACAATCCCTCCGGTCGGACGCCAAAAGTCTCCTGAAGAAATTCGGTCATCATAGCCAGCTGGGCCAGCCGGTCCCTCTCCGGGATCTGGGTCAGCACCGGTTCGTAATAGCCGCCGCCCAGCAGCTCCACCTGACCTGAGTCCACCATTTTCTTCAGGAGGTCCAGACTGTCTTTTCTTTCCTTCAGCAGGTAATCCCAGAGAAAGCCAGAAAAATGAAGAGCGAAACGGAAAGAGGGAAATTTGCTGACCGTTTCCAGGAAAGGAAGATAAGCCCGGTCAAAAGCTCTCTCAAAGACCTCCGGAAAATTGCCAAGAGGTTGATGGTTATGAACGGCAAAAAGGAAAGTCAGCTTTTCCATGTTCATTTCTCCCGGCCGGCCGCTTTTTCCAGGTAGCTCGAGAATAACAGGTCAAATTCTTTCTCTTCCGTCTCTCCGGCCCACCAGAACCAGTCCGAACCTTCGGCCACGGCCAGATATTCTGAAAAACCTGAGTCTTCTCGTTGCCTGGCCAGTCTCATCCAGGTCCGGACTTTTTCCGGATGGCCGACCCACTTAAAGAAGTTGCTCATCCAGGTGCCGGAGACAAGCTCCAGCGATTTTTCCGGCCGATGACTTCCGAGGTAAGCTCCGGGCTGGACCGGCTGGAAATGGCCTGAAGTTTTGACCTTTTCAAACAACAGCCTGAGGAAATCTATCCCGTTGTTCTTATAAGCGCCCCAGGGATTTTCGCCGTCGAGTATTATGGAACAGATGGCTTTGTCCGGCACCGCCGCGGCCCTCTTCTCCAGCTTTCTCAAGAAATCGTCTACCGCCCTCTCGGCCGGCCAGCGGTGGTACTCGAAACCTATCAGGTCCGAAAGCTCCCGGTCCCGGAAAAAGATGTTGACACCCTGGCAATCATATGGCTGATACAGAAGTTCCGGGTCGGGACGATGGTCCAGGCTTTTCCAGAGAAGATGTTCATCGGTCATGGCATATTCGAAGCCGCTTCCGGCAATCAGGGCGCAGGTAGCCTGGCTCAAGGCTCCTTCGGAAGGCCAGAGGCCGGCTGGCAAAAAACCTAACAGCTGGCTGAAATACTCCCTGGCCCGGTCGAGATGCCAGGCAGCATCTTCTGGATGCCGGAAGGGTGGCAGGTCGGGAGCATCTGTACCGGCCTGGCCCAGGTCGGCCAGCAGGGGCAGCAGCGGGTGATAATAGGGCGTTACCGTCAACTCCAGCAGTCCGGCCGACCGGAGTTGGCGGAAATAGGGCAGCAGACCGGAGAGAATATCTTTTCTCAGACTCAATAGTTGTTCCCGGCTTTTTTCTTCCGGACGGGCAAGCGGTGAGAAAAAAAACTCCAGCACCCGACGCTGCAGCCCGGCAGCTGTCTCTTCATGGTGAAAACGGGGAAAGAACCTTTTTAGGTCGGCTATTTCTTCCGGACTCAATTCTTCCGGTCTTTTCTGAAGAGATTCCAGAAGGCGGTCGTCGGCCCGCCCCTCGGCATAATCGACGAGTTGTTCCAGGAGACATGGCACCAGGTTGATGGTGCAAGGAAATCCCGCCTCCTCCACTATTTTTAGCATCTGCCAGTAATTCCTGGTGGCATGAAAATTCACCCAGGGCAGAAGATAGGTTCTGGAATCAGGCAGGTGGTAAACCGGCTGGTGAAAATGCCAGACAAAATTCAGGCGCATCTTAAACTCCTTCCTCGGCCAGGTAATAAATTACCATGGCCAGAATCACTGCCTGGAGTTCCAGCTCTCGCGGAGAAACGGCCTCCGGCACATCGAGAGCGCTGTGATGGTAGTCAAAGTAGCGATGGGATTCAGGAATCAGAGCACCAAGAACCGCCCCCCGTTCTTTCAGCGGAGCTATGTCCACTCCCCCGCCTCCGGTCCTGACCCAGTTTATTCCCAGGGGTTTGAGCCAAATCTCCAAAGGCTTTAACTTTTCCTTCAGGCTTTCCAGGCTGAAAGCCAGACCGACAGGGGCTGCTCCGCCTCTGTCCTGCTCGATGGCGACCAGGTGTTTTTCCTGCTCACGCTCCGGCCGGACGGCATAGGCCCGGCCTCCGGTTCCACCAAATTCCTCGTCCATGAAAAGAACCGCCCGGACAGTTCTTCTGGGCTTAAGGCCAGCCTCTTTTATCAACCTCAGGGCTTCTACGGCCACGGCGCAGCCGGCGGCGTCGTCATGAGCTCCGGGGCTGAGGTCCCAGCTATCGAGATGTCCCCCGACCAGTATTATTTCTTCGGAAAGCTCGGACCCGGTTAGCTGCCCGATGACATTGGCTGAAGTTACCTCTTCTTCCTCACGACAATTTAATTTCAACCTTAGCCTGAGTTCCGGGTCGGATTGGAGGAGGCTATGCAGGCTTTCAGCCCCGAGGGTGCTGACGGCTGCGGCCGGAATTTTTGGGAGCGAGTCGTCATATTCCAGAAGCCCGGTGTGGGGGTTATCATCCAGTCTGAAAGTCATCGACCTGATGATAGCTGCCCGGGCGCCATATCTGGCCGCCTCCGAAGCCCCCCGGACCCGAAACCGGGCGGTCTGGCCGTAGGCGGAGAAAGATTCAACCGTCGCTCTGTCCATCGGGACGTTGAAAAAGACAATGCAGCCGGGAATCTTATCCTTCTTAGAAGCCAGGTCTTCGAAGCTTTGAACCTCTACCACCCGGGCTTCAATTCCTTCAGGCGGAGTGGCTACACTGTTTCCAAGGGCGCAAATGGCCAGAGTCTGATTACCGTCTTTTGAGCTTCTGACCACGGCCTCTTCAGCCGGTCCCCTGATCCAGCGCCTGACCTTTACCGGCTCGGTCCAGACCCGGTCGAAGCTCAGTTCCCTCATCAGGTCGAAGGTGATTTGAACCGCCCGGTCGGCCTCGGGGCTTCCGGTCAGGCGACCGCCGGTTGAAGTTGTCAGTTTAAGAAAATCATAAGTTTTTTCCTGTCGCAGACCCAGGTTTTTGATGGTTTCAAATTTGTCAGCCAGGTCGGGCCGCAGGCCGGTCTCAGAGCCCTGAGGCTGAGCCTGACGGTTGCAGGCAGCCAGCCACAGGAGCGGCAGGAGTAAGACCAGCCGCCGGAAGTTCTTATGTTTTCTGTTTTCTTTTTTGGTTTGAGTCTTTCTCATTCTTTAACCCAGTCTTAGCCTGATTTTTGTTCTTGAAAAATAGCCACAGGTTCTTCTTATCCTGCCTGCGGTCTTTTATTCTGACCAGGGTGTAAACTCCTTTCAATTTCTTTCCCTGGAGGAGTATTTCTTTAATGTTTTGATCCCGGTGAAGCGGTTGGTAGTATCCGCTGTCCCAGATTTCAACCTGGCCGGCTCCATATTCGCCTTCGGGAATAGTCCCCTGAAATTTGGCATAGTCCAGAGGATGGTCTTCCACCTCGACGGCCAGACGTTTGTCGGCGCTTTGAAGCGGAGGTTCTTTAGGCAGGGCCCAGCTCTTAAGGACTCCGTCCTCTTCCAGCCTGAGGTCATAGTGAAGTCGGGAGGCCAGATGTTTCTGGATCACATAAATTAGCCCCGGTTCTTCTTTTTTCTTTCGATTCACGGAAGCAGTCAGACTGATTTCCTTCTGGCGATTTATCTATGAAGGAAGCAACGCTCGCAGTCAACCTCTCCTGGTTTGCGGGTTACCATCATTACCAGACCCAGTTCGTCGGCTCTGGCGATGACTTCCTGGTCTTTGACCGAACCCAGCGGATATATTATGCCGACAATCCCGTTGGCGGCAGCCAGCTCAACCACATCGGGAAAGGGCATGAAGGCATCTGAAGCCATGACACAACCCAGAGGCCCGTATCCGCGCCGGGAGAGACGGATGGCGTCTTCGGCGGCATCGATGCGACTGCGCTGGCCGGAGCCGAGGCCGTGGATCTTATCTTCAGTGCCGATGACTATGGCGTTGGAGCGGGTAAAACAGGCCACTGTCCAGCACAGCAGGGCCGCCCGCAGCTGACGGTCATCCGGTTTTTTCTTTGAAACCACGTCGATAAAATCGGGAGAAACAATGCGTGAATTGAATCTTTTCTGAACGAGCAGGCCGCCGGCCACCCGTTTGATTTCCAGCCCGTTGTCAGAAGAAGGTCGGTCAAGAAAAGCCCCCATTTTCACCACCCGCAGGACTTTTCTCTCGGCTAAGACTCTCAGGGCTTCGGGGCTGAAATCGGGAGCATAAACCACTTCAATATTTCTCGGGCTCTCCACCAGCAGCCTGGCCAGGTCCTCCTCCACCCGGAAGTTAAAGACATCGACGCTGCCAAAATTTGACAGGGGGTCGGTCTGCCAGGCTTTCTGAAAGGCCTCCAGTCCGCTGGAGGCCAGAGCCACTCCGCTCGGCATTTCATGCTTGATAATCACGGCCACGGCCCGGTCTGGAAAGACCTCTGTTAATTTTCTGGCCAGTCGCTGGCCCAGGTCCATGTCACCGACGTTGATGTAACTCAGGCCTTTGGTGCCTTCCTGAAGCACTTCCATGGTGGCCATGTTGGGGCCCGAGGCTCCTTCTTCCTGATAGAAGGCTGCCGGGTAACCCGGATTTTCTCCATAACGCATGGAAATCTTTTTGGTGAAAAGAGTTTCTCCGACCTGCAGAGAAGACGGGAAATCCTCGCTGACCTTGGTCTGGTATTGAGTTCTGGCTGTTCTCTGGTCCTTTTTTTCCATCCTAATATCCTCTATGTCTGTTTATTATTTTAATCTCCTGGATCTGGCCATCGTGAATAGAGGCTCGCAGACAGGCCAGGGCCACCCGGAAATCGGGTTTGCCGGAGCCCGGGGCCAGGGAGTTGAAAACAGCCTCAGCCACTTCCTCCGCGCTGCGTCCCGACATCTCCAGGAAGATCGGCTCGCCGAAGAATGAGGGCAACGGGTCAACGTTAATGCCCATGTAGGTCATAACCAGCCAGCCTTTGCCGGGAATAAGAGGCAGTTCGAAATAATTCCTGATAACCGAGCCGAATTCTCCCCTCCTGATAACGCTCAGGGCCAGGTTAAAGCCGCCACCAAAAGCCAGGCTGATCCTGGGTGTAAAATTGGGTTCGTCGGGTTCGTATTTCCAGTCATTGAGCGCTCTGACCAGAGCCAGCAGAGGCTGACGAACTGCTTCCAGCTGCCCCATGATGTCGGAGGTGTGCTTGCCGTTGGAGACGACAATGCCTGAGGTCGAATACATAATGGCCGGATAAATCAGGAGCTCCGGCTTGCCGGTAAGTATGACCTGGGGGTCAGTCGGTTCCACCCAGACCCCGTTTTCCTTCTTCACCAGACGCCTGGCCTGGCTGGCCGGTGAACGGCCGGTTAGTCCATAGACCATACAGACTTCGTCAGCTTCCTTAAGCTGGCCGGCGATGATGAACCTGCCTGGATATTCCAGTCCGCTTAGATAAGTTGTTTGTTTGTCCATGATTGTTACTTGTTAAATATCACACCACTGGCCGATAGTCAATAAAGACCTTCTTTCAGGCACAGACATGGTATCCAGATTAACCAAAATACAAAGTACTTTTTAATAAAAGTACAGGAAGTTAATCGTAAAAGATTAACTTCCCGCTACTGTCACTTTCATTTTAGTGTATTTTATGGTTTTTAATTAAAAAACTTGAAAGCCAACGTTCCGGGGATTTGCGAACTGCGAAGCATTCTGGCTAACGAAGTGAGCTGCAGAGCCCGTGTTGGGTGATGCGGCTGCGGCATTCTTACTTATTTAACCAAGTTTTGTTCCGCACTCACCGCAGAACCTGGCTCCCGCCGGATTTTTTGCTCCGCATTTTGGGCAGGCTATTAATCCCAGGGGCGCACCGCAGTTGGTGCAGAATTTGCCCTCACCGGCAGGTTGGCCGCACTGTGGACAGATTGTCTGCTTACTTTCGATTTCTCCAGTAAATATCTGGGTGCCCGCGGCCTTCTCTTTTATATCCGCCACCATTTTCTCCGCCTTGGCAGCTGCAACCTCAACGCTCAAGCGGGGTGCACATTCAACGCACAATCCTTCTTGTTCATTCCAGTCGTTCTCGCAGACCCATTTCTTACATCTCGGGCAGCGGTGAAAATGTCCCTTGGCTTCATTCTGGGCAAGTTCAAATGCGGCTTCGTGTTCTTTATGCCATTCAGGAGTCATCCCTCGAAATCTTTCTGATATCGCATCTGTGCCTCTTTCGAGGGCCCATGCTGTACCAGACTTTCCAGCCAGAGAGGCGCCAAGGGAAATTGCCTTCCCCAGACCGCGAAAAAGACCAGCTTTTTTGTGCGCTTTTGACTCTATAAATCTCGTTTTGTAGCCCTCTCTGCAAATGTCGCAGTAAAAGGTAAACTGGAATCCAGCCTCGGTACTATTGTCTGCAAAGTTGTCACTAAAACCTATCAATTTGCCTTCTCCCATTTTAATCGCCTCCTTTTTTTATATTAGTGGCGTACCGCATTTTATACATTTCTCGCCTGTTGGTGGTTGCTCGATTTTGCACTTCGGGTTTGGACAGACAATCACCAACCGAGCACCACAGTGCTCACAGTAATCCGCGAAGAATGCAGTCTTCCTGCATTTTGGACAGGCGACTTCTAAGGCTAGTCCGCAATTACTGCATTTCTTCCATTCATTAAAGATCGGGGTTCTACACCTGGGACATCTTAAAGGTCCCAGCGGATTTACCTTACCGCATAATGGACAGACATTTGAATCTGGTGGAATTAGTTTGTCGCAGTAGCGACAAGGGTGTTTATATCCTGGCATATTTACCTCCTTTTGCCTTTCCTTGGGGCGCCGCACTCGGGACAAAATTTATGATCCGGCCTGAGGACCGTTCCACAGCTGGAACATTTAGTCTCTTCTGGGATTTTAGTTCCGCATTGAGGACAAAATTTTACGTTCACTGTTGCAGCGCCACAATTCGGGCAGACCTGAGAGGCGAAGGTTTGCATCTGATGAACATAACCAGCTCCAATTTTCTGCGATAGTGCCATTGCCTTTGTCAAAAGTTCCATCTTTTTTCGCTGGTATTCATCAGCGGGGATTTTTCCTTCGTAATGAAGTTTTTCCAGTTCATCGAGTTCATCTTGAATGCTTTCTGCTTCCTCCATTATCGGAGCATAGGCTGCGGTCAGTACGCTTTCCAGAGCGTCGGTTGGAGATCGCTTTTTCGGCTTCTCTTCTGGTAGTGATAGTTCTGCAGAGAAATTCAAACTCTGAACAATCTTTTGCGCCAACGGGACAGAAAGCACATCTGACTTTCCCTGTAAGCGAACAAGAAATCTGTCCCGCACATAGAGAATCCTAACATCTTGCGTTTTCATTAACGGTCCCTGCGATTGGCTTATACTGAAAAACTTCTTCCCATCAAGTTCAACTACTTCCCGCTTTTTTTCCATTCCAACTGCGCTCATCTGTGCTTCAAAAGGGTCGGGCTCCATCTGGCGGTCAATGTCATCGAGCGCATCCGAGTTTCTCTCCTTGTCTTCAATGAACAACTCAATCAGCGGCCTGACTCGTCCGCTCGGAAGCAAATCATTTTCTTTGCCTAATTTGACGGATACGCCGTCTTCGCTCTCCTCAACAACCAGCCCGACAAAACCTTCGGGCCATTGCTGGGGAAGGAGTTTGAGCATTTCTTTTGCTGGGTATTTGTCTGACATAATTACCTCCTAATGAAGGCATAGTGTCAGTATTAACATTTGCCTGTTTATAATTTGGTCCTTTGCCCATTCTTCAATCCGTGCCATCCTAATTAAGATCAAGCACACACCTTTTAGATACGGTCCTACAGCTCCCCACTAAATATCAATTACCTTTTTTTAATTCTTCCACTCGCTTTTCAAATCGCTTGAGTATCTCTTCCCATTGTTTGCTATATTTTTCCGGCTCGGTTGATACTTTTTTCGTCCATTCGGCCGCCCAGGCTTCATATCTTTCCGCTAATTGCTCACTAGTCATACCGAATTTTTTCTCAAGTTTTTCTATCTCTTCCGCCATGATTTTTGAACCTTTTATCGGGTCTTTTACATATTTTTCGGCTACAAGATAGTTCTGAATATAGGTAAGGTGTGCCCAGTATTCAATAACCTCATCATCAATTAATGCCTTTACTGGTTGTGTTTTTTTCTGTTCTGTTTTAGCAGGAACCTGTTCCTCAGCTTTTTTTGCTTCAGCTGGTGCCTTTTCTTCGGTCCTTTGCTTGCAACCAATCAGCAGAGTCAACCCGATTACCAGAAAAATAAGCATTAGTTTTAATGTTTTTCTTGCCATCATTGGATATAATCTCCTTTTATGTTTTACTCCTTTCTTTGCCGTCGTTTCTACTAACAGTTATCGGTGCTTGTGAAGTTGGCATAAGTCAATTTTGGCGAACGAGATTAGCCGCAAAGCCAGTATTAAGCGAAACGATGGCGTTGATTTTTTCTGTTGCTTACTTTGTTACCTCAATTACAAAGGCTCCTTCCCTCTTGGTTCCATCCTTGAAGTCAGCCTCAACTTTAATTGAGCTTGGCATTCCCTCCATTTGTCCAGGCTTGATAATATCAATCTTTGCCATATGACAACCTAAGGGTGTAATTTTTATTTCTGCACCTAAAGGCGGTGAAGGGAACATCTTCCAAACAATGTTGACATCCAAAGGAAGAGTAAATACTTCTCCCATTGTTGCCATATCACTACTCATGCCACGCAGAAAGACGATGATCGATTCACCGACTTTCATCTTCTCGACATCCATCGCTTTGTCCTTTGTTGGGTCTTTAAGGAATACAAGCGAGAATATCTTTGGCATTTCCTTAACCTTCTGAGAAACTTGGACAGAGCTGCCGAAAGACTCACTATCGTATGATAGATGATTCGACAACTTTGCAACTGCTGCCTTCAGTGGTTTGGCCAGTTTGACTGTTGCTGTATGACTTCCGCTTGACTTAACCTCAAGACCATCGGTGCCGCTCCAGTGAACGATAGAATCTTCTGGGATAACAAAAGGTTTACCCTTTTCGTCCAATCCGACAGCATAGACGGTGATGGTTTCATCAGGAAGTAACTGAATACAAGTTGATGGACTCGTTGCATTTGGATCGGTGGTGATGATCAGGTTGGTGAGCTTAGGTGCAGTTGCTTCCTTGGTCTGTGCGTTCAGTTCCAAACCGAAAAGCACAATTAGTGACATCAATGGAATTGATATCAGCCTTGCGATTGTTTGGTAACTGGTGTAACTCCTTTCTTGTTTTGTTAATGTTATTGCGTCAAGTGCCATCATTTTTACGGCAATTTTGATTTTCATGGTTTCCCCCCTTCTTTTATTTTTCGGGTGGTGTTATTAAATAGTTTTCTTCCCAATCAAATCCAGCAAGTCCACCCCACCCATAATGAACAGCTGAACCTGATTGGTCTCCTATCATTTTTTACACATCACCTCCTTTCTTCCATTTTATGTCGTCATTTTTTACGCTCACATTAAATTTTAATAATTCCATCGTGTCTTCTTGCCATTGTTCCGGGGAACGATGAAACACCCGCCCGATGAAGAGATGCCGCAATATCTGAAGCGCAGGTATTTTAGCTATGGTAAACCGATATTTTTGGTATTGAGGTTCGTTAAATTTTTCATCCGGTAAGTAGATTGGTTCTCTACGGAAATTTATTGCAAGTATACAACGATTAATCTTTCCCAAAATTATGTCTACGGCTTTATGCAAATCTTCAAGATTCTTAAAATTCGGATAATCGAGTCTGCTTGCAATTCGGAAAAAGTAGGTTGCCCTTCCCGCACCTTCTTCACTTGTTGCCTCCATGGCCACTGCATTCCCCGGTTCTTCTGGATTTGTGCTATAAATTGGAATTAAAAACCAGATATACTCACCGGTTAAATCGCCCAAAAGACCCCGCTTTAACCCAATACACATCTTTTCCTTCTGAGCCAGAGATTTTAAGAAATCATATTCTTCGTTAATGCCAGCAATTTCTAATTTCTTTTCCAATTCTTCCCAGAGTTCGGGGGAAATAGATTCAATGTCGCTTCTTTTTGCTGCTTTTCCCTCTTTCATCAATCGTGCTGCACGCCTTATGACCGAGGGGTCAGCCTGGGGTAACAACTCTTTGAGTGAGGCTTGAACTTTAAGGGAAAGCTCGTTAATCAGGTTAGAAAGAGTTTTAGTAAACGGGTCAAACTGTCTGCCCATTTTCGAAAAAACAAATTTCTCTCCAAAATCCGTGGTGATGGCAAGGGTGAAGTCTTCCTCTGTAACTTCTGCGAAGTCGCTGTAAGGTATTCTTACAAGTTCTCCCTTTTCCGGTATTATTACCAGTGCAGTTTCATACAATCGCGGCTCGCATTTTCCTTTCTGCTTTTCTTCTCCAGTTTCATCAAAATAAACGAACTGCGCTTCCACTCCCGATTTTCTGAGCGTTTCATGCATCAGCAAATCTTTGAGAAGAAGTTCATTGCGCAGGCGAGAGAGTACACGCAGGAAATCTTCGTAGCGGTATCCGAGATTAAAAATTGTGAGTTTCTCTTTTGAGGTCAAGCTGAGATGAATCTTGTAGTCCCCCTCGGAAATTTCAAGAATATCCCTTAGAGAGAAAAACAACGGCTCGCCAAACTTTGGCAGGATGGAGATACTTTCCTCTTCCAACCTGGCTTGAGCATCTCCCTTTCCCAATACCTGACCGCTTACATCATTCAAGAGATAACCTGCTGAGCACTTCATAATAATTTTCTGTTTGTTTTCTTCATTCATAATTATTTATTCCTTTCAGCCGCCGCTTCGGCTAAAGTTTTGAATATATCTGAAGTTCCGAGCGAGGAGAGGAATTTGGGTGAGGGCGTAGCCTGAACCAGATATTCTCTGTTAAGTGAGTGCGATAGCACCGAACCAACGCAGTTGGCGAGAGTCGGGGACGAAGGGCACATTTTTGTTCACCGTTTTAGTTTTGTCACAATATCTTTAAAAGACTCCTTATCTCGCTCTTCTTCAAACTTTTTTATTGCATCTTTAACTGATTCGCGCAATTCTTTCGGGATAAACGAACAATCATCAAGACCTCTGCATAGACGTGTATCGAATGCACCTTCTATGGCCTGTTCTCTCAAATCTTCCAGTTTGTCTACATCCCCGCCACTTCTCTTAATCATCTCAAATTGGATCTGCTGTTTAAATCCGCCTATTCTATCAAGAACTTCCTCCTGTTCTTCTGGTGCAAAAGTTTCAGCAATTTTAGATAATGTTCCAATACCTGCTGGTCCTTCAGCAGTCGTTAGCTTTTCCTGAATAGAAGGAACAAGTTTAAGAAGCATAAGGTACTTTTTTATGGTTGAAGCCGATACTCCAGTCTCTTTGGCTACCTTATTGTAATCTTTATATTTCTCATAAATTTTTTGATATGCCCTTGCTTTATCAATGGGATTCAGATCCGCTCGATGAACATTTTCTATGAGAGATAATATGGTAGCGTCAGTGTCATCCGTGATGTCTCTTATAATTGCGGGGATACTCTCCCACCCTAACCTCTGACAAGCGAGAAAGCGCCTTTGCCCAGCGATTAATTCGTAAGTTCCATCGTCACGTCTTCTCACTATTATGGGATTAAGTAATCCTTTATCTTTGATACTCGCGGTCAGATCTTCTAATCCCGTATCCTCGGTTCCTGCATCTAGATCCTTTCTTATATTGAATTCAGACAGCCGAATATCGGCCACTTTTATATCCCGTACTTCCATTTTTCACACCTCCATTTGTTCATATTTTCATATGTTCTTTATTTTTAAATATTCCTCATACCCGAAGTCCACGATTTCACTTAACTCGTCCATAATGGCACCAAGTGCTGATATACTTCCATTTTGGGTTTGTAGAAGCACCTGGTGCGGACATGCTACATCTGGCAGAATCGCCAGTAACCCCGTACTAACCACAGATTTGGTCACCCCTTGCCTCCTTTCACTGAGGCAAGAGTGTCTAATGGGCTTATTATCTTCCCCAAACTCTTCATGCTCACATTAGCATAGATTTCAGTCGTTTTGATATGAGCCTGACCCAGTAGCTCTTGTATATATCTGAGATCTGTTCCGCCCTCTGAATGGTGGGTAGCCAACTGTCCCGAAGAACATGTAACGAAATATCCTTTTTTATTCCGGCTTTGTGACAAGCATTTCTAAATATTTTGTTTGCCCGCCTGTTGAAATATGCCTGCCTTCTTTTGCCCCACGAAATAGCCATTTTTCAGGTTTATATTTTCTCCAGTATTGTCTTAAGATTTCCAGCGTTTTTTCAGAAAGGAGGGCATACCTGTCTTTCCTTCTTTTTGCCCCTTTAACATGAATCAGCATCCTTTTGCTATCAATATCTTCTAATTTCAATTTTACAACTTCATCGACCCTTAACCCAGCAGAATATACGAGCTTGAGGATTGCCCTGTGCTTTACATTATCAACAGCCGAGAGAATACTTGCGACTTCCTCTTTGCTCAAAACTACAGGTAGCTTTTTATCTTTTCGGAGTCTTTTTATCTCATAAAGAAACTTTTTCTTCAACATCGTCCCATAGTAAAACTTCAGGGATTCGAAAACGTTCAAAATCTTTTTTATTGTCTTATCTGAATCAAGGAAGCTACAGTATTTTTCATCCATATGCCATTTTCAACCGGCGACGGTTTTGACCTTTGCGATAAGAGGAGGCTCGTAAGGAAAAGAAACCGTTATCCTGCCATAACAGTCTTTTCCGATTTTTACTGCCATACCCACCCCTTTCTCATCTTATAATACCACCCCCCTAAGCTGTCAAGCTCTTGTACTCTTTCAGGTTAAGACATGGTATCCAGGGTAAGGGGAGTATATGGGAGCGACGCAGTGGTGAAC
The DNA here is from genome assembly GCA_030017715.1 of Candidatus Saccharicenans sp. Taxonomy (GTDB): domain Bacteria; phylum Acidobacteriota; class Aminicenantia; order Aminicenantales; family Saccharicenantaceae; genus Saccharicenans. The sequence continues at coordinate 1,051,128 of JASEIU010000001.1, forward strand.
CGGCAGTTGGGAAGGAGATTGATGAAGCCCGGGCGTTAATAAAGATGGCCCTTGAAAAAGCAGGGCTTCCTCCGGTAAAAGTTTTGTTAAAACTTTTAGGTGAGAGGAGGAAGCCCACCCAACAATGACAGGGAATATATACCCCGGTTACCAGGAACCTGGCAAGGGCTCGGTTATGATTGCCCGGCGGGCGATTATCAGGGGCTATGAGCAGACGGGTAATGTGTCTGAGGTAGCCAGGGTGTTTGGGGCGAGCCGGAAGACGGTGCGGAGGGTGTTGAGGCGGTGGGAGGAGGAGGGAGAGTCAGGGCTTAAGGACAGGTCGCGGAGGCCTCATAACTCACCCCGTAAGACCTCAGCCGCGGTGGAGGGGATGAGTATCGCTTTGAGGAAGAAGACCGGCTACGGGCGAGACCGGATAGCCAGGATACTCCGGGAGCGGGGTGTTGAGGTTAAACCTTCCACCGTGCGGTATGTCTTGAGGCGATATAAGCTCAGCTCCAGGCATAAGCGCTCAAGATACCGGCAGAGGAACCGTTTCTATGACTTTGAGACTCTCTATCCCCTGCAGCCTTTTCAGGTGGACCTCAAAGAGGTCTATGATTCGACCACTCTTTCTGAGGAGACGCTGCGCCGGGCCAGGAGACTAAATATCCCTCCCTACCAGTGGACAGCCATAGATGTGAAAACCCGCCTGAGGTTTATCTCCTACTCCTATGAGAAGACCTTCACCAACGGTCTGCTTTTCATGCTGCTTCTCATCTGCTTTCTCAGAAGCTTCGGGGTGGAGCATAAGATAACGCTCCAGACCCATATAATTCCAGACGGTATCATTCGACTCTAAGTATGACCCCTTACAGGAAGTTGAGGACACAGATGCAGATGTCACAGCAAGTGGCACTCTTTCCCGTTATGCAGCCTGAAAAACTCACCGACCTGTATCAAAAACTTTTTCCTTCACCCGGATACCATGTATCAGCCAACGACCGACCTTTTTGATTCCGGCACTTGTTTTAATTTCGGTCGCTGGTAAAATACTTGTTATTGAATCAGGTGGACCAGAATGAAATTTATGAAACGCTGGTTATATTTTGCTCCGGCCCTGCTCTATTGCGGCCTCATTTTTTTTCTGTCAGGTCAGGGTCTGAAACTCAGGTTCGGTCTGGTCTTCTGGGATAAAGGAGCTCATCTGCTGGAGTTTGCCGGGCTGGGTTTCCTGCTGGCCCTCGGTTTTTTCAACAACCTGCCGGGGTTATCCTTCCTGAGCGCCTATCTGACCTTCATGGCCGGAATTTCAGTTGGCCTGCTGGATGAGCTGCACCAGAGCTTTGTCCCCGGCAGACAGTGCGACTGGAAAGACTGGGTGGCCGATGTGATCGGAGTGCTGGGCGGACTGCTGGCTTACCGGCTGCTTTTCCACAATAAAAAGAAGAGCGCCGAAAACTACTGCTCCGGCTCTTAATGCATTTCAGGCAGGCACTTTTTCAGATAGTTGAAAGTTTCCTGGGGGGATGAAAAAACCGAGAATAGCCTGACGTCTTCTTCGGTAATGGCCCCGCACTGGACCAGAGACCGGAAATTGATTACCTTGTCCCAGTAGTCCTGTCCGTAAAGAATCAGCAGGACTTCTTTGCGCGAGACTTTTCCGGTTTGCAGGAGGGTGATGATTTCGAAGAATTCATCCAGCGTACCGAAGCCGCCCGGGAACGCGATCACCGCCTTGGCCTTGTACATCAACCAGAATTTCCTCATAAAGAAATAATGAAAGGTGAAATTAAGTTCGGGCGTGATGTAAGGATTCGGCAGCTGCGGCTGGGGCAACGAAATGTTCATCCCAATGCTCTTGCCGCCGGCCCGGGTGGCGCCCCGGTTGGCAGCTTCCATTATTCCGGGTCCGCCTCCGGTGCAGACCACGTACTTTCTGCCCCTGGGCTTGATGTTCATGCCCCATTTTGTGATCCGGTAGGCCAGCTCTTCGGCTTCCCAGTAATATTTATGGAGGCTGGAGTCGGAACTGGCCGGACTGGCCTTGGCCGAGCCCAGAAACAGGATGGTGCTTTCCACCTTGAGCTTTTCCAGCCTGGCCATGGGCCAGACATATTCGCTCAATATCCTGAGAGTCCTGCCTTCCTGTGATTCCAGAAATTCCAGGTCGCGGTAGGGCGATTCGGCCATTTCCAGCTTTCTCAATTCTATTTTCTTCATGTTCTTCTCCTGCTTTGGTCGGTTAAACCAAACCACTAAATTTTTGCCCGATTCCGGCCGGGTTGTCAATCAGTTTGAATTTTTAGGCCGGGGCTGGCAAAATAAAAGCGGATGAAAAAAACATTCTTTCTGTGGCTGCTCGTTTTGTTGACCGGTCTCTATTCCTGTCGGCCTTCGAAGCCTGAGGTCAGTCCGCCGCCGGCCGGGTTTGTGGAAACCGGAATCGCCTCCTGGTACGGCCCGGAGTTTCACGGCCGGCCGACTTCCAGCCGGGAAATCTTTGACCAGAATGACCTGACCGCGGCTCATCCGACCCTTCCTTTTGGAACCATGGTGCTGGTAACCAACCTGGACAACGGCCGGCAGGTAACGGTCCGGATCAACGACCGCGGCCCTTTTGTTAAGGGCCGCATCATCGACCTGTCATATGCCGCCGCCCGAATGCTGGGGATGGTCGGTCCCGGCACCGCCCGGGTCAGACTGGAGATAGCGGGCTTTGAAATGCCCCCCAGGCCGGAACTTCAATCGGCCGGTTATGTCCTTCAGGTCGGCTCGTTTACGGTTCAGGAGAATGCCCTGGCCCTCTTCCGGAAATTGCAGAAGGAATTTCCAGGGGTTTACCTTTCGGCTTTTCAGTCGGGCGGGCGGACTTTTCACCGCGTCCGCCTCAAAGCTTCAGACAAGACTGAGGCCAGAAAGATGGCCGAGAAGCTTTCCGCGGCCGGGTATCCCGTTTTGATGTTGCGGGAATAGTGAGTTAAAGGTCGCAAGCGGGAAGATTCCTGCCGACGGCCGGACAAATCAGTCCTGAACGATAATCACCACCGACTGTTCTCCCTCGGGCACCCTGACTTCGACCTGCCGTCCGTCAAACTGGCCGGCTTCTTTGCCGTTGATCAGGATCTGCCCTTTTTTCCTGGTTCCCAGGCTGAGCTTGATGGTGTTCTTATTAAGGCTCTTTACTTCAAACGAAATTTCCCGGGGAGAATAAAGGAAGTGGCGGAAAATCGCCGGGCGGTCTGTTTTGAGAAGCTCCCTTCCCTCTTCAATTAACCTGACCCGGGACGGCGACAGTTCGACCTCATAATGGCGACCGAGAATGGACACTCTCTTCAGTATGCCCTTCCTTTCGGGCTTGAGCTGTCCGAACCGGAAACCTTCCCAGGGAGTGACATCCAGGTATTCTTCCAGCCCGATGAGGGCGAACAGCGGACCCCAGCTCTGGTAACGCTGTCCCCCGGCTTCTCCGGTTCTGGAATCGAAGTTTTCCGGACAGAGCTGATAATTCTTCCAGATTCTCAGAAAAAGGTTTGTGCTTTTTTCGGCAAAATCGGCTGCCACCATGTCCAGGCCGTAAGCTTTTAATCCCTGATAGACCAGATAATTAGTCGGTGGCCAGATGGTGCCCCGCCAGTACTGCTGGTCGGCAAAGGCCGGGTCATCCCGGGAGATGGTCGGGATGACGAAATCTCCCCAGAATTCATCGGGATTTAACAGGTGCCGGAGCATCCTGAGGGCCTGTTTTTCGTCTGGAATGCGGGCCACCAGCGGGAAAAAGTTGGAGGCTGCTTTCCTGCTGGAAAATCTTCCGTCCCAGTGACGGTCGAAATAAAATCCTTCTTTTTCGTTCCAGAGATGAAGATTGATCAGCTTCTTTATCTTTTCGTACTCGTCCAGAAATCTTTTCCGGTCTTCTTCTTTTCCCAGGAACTCAGCCAGTCTGGCCAGGCAGTAAGAATCAAGGGCAAAAAGGCTGTTCAGGTCGACGCAATTCATTGCCAGCGTTCCGGTCTTCTCGTTGAAACCGGCTTCATCCCAGTTGGGCAGGTCGTCCTGGCCGGATTCCCACATGGCTCTCTGCTTACCGCTGGCCTCTTTTTCCCAGGGCGGAACTTCGCCGGCCACCTGGGCGGCATCGCTTCCCCACTCCAGCAGCCCGTCGCCGTTGCCGTCCCGCCTGGGGTGGCCGTCGGGCATCGGTTCCGTCCAGAACTGATGCCATTTTTTCAAATAGGGATAAGCGAACTGGATCAGCTCCCGGTCCCCCGTCCGCAGGAAAAGCTTCAGCACGGCGAAAGAGCCAACCGGCGGCTGGGAACGGTCTGGGGTGCCGTTGAAGCGACCGCGCCAGTTTGGAATATTGCCGTTCGGATACTGAGTTTGAAGAACGGCTTTAACCACGTCCACCGCCAGTTTCTGGCTTTCGACCGCAATTTCCAGCGAATTAAAAAACGAGTCCCATTCAAAAATAGTCCAGTGGTCTCGCTGGCCGTCGGGACGCGGGAATATCCAGCCCCGCCCGGCCGGAGTGTAAAAGCGATGATGCCCGTTCTGATAAAGCGCCATCCAGAAAAGATTATTGGTGATGGCTTCGGCCGCACCTTCATACAGGCCGCTGACCTGCAGCCGCTTCTTATTGTAAGCCAGTCGTTCCTCGGCCAGAATATCGTTTATGGCTCCGCCGCTCCGATAACGGTATATTCGGTCATTTATGGTCTCCAGGCTTTCGCCCGCCCCGACAGCAAAATGCAGCTCGGTTTCACCTTTAATTTTGAAGGTCAGGTGGAGCTCGTTATCCACCGGTTCAATTTTTTCCGGGGTCAGGCTTAACCAGCAGAGTAACTGCTCGTTCTTCCGGGCAGCCGACTGGCCGTGGATATAACCTGAAGCCGGCAGATAGGTATAGTTTCCCTTGAAATCCCAGGGAAAATAAAAAACCAGAATCACCCGGTCGAGAATGGCCGGAAGCCGGTACCGACCGATGACCGTCTGTTCATCACGCCGGCTCCACTCTACCAGCATCACAAAATCATCAAGCGTTGGCTTGAGGAAGATCGGGGTCTCCCGGCCCTTCTTGAAAGGCAGGCGCAGGTCAAACTTCATCGAGGCGTAAAGACCGTCGGGAGAATGAGGCCCGACCTCGGAAACCAGATAGAAGAAATCATTAAATTCAGCCAGTTTGTCCTGGCGGAAAACCCTGGGAGCAAAAGCAAAAGCCGAATTCGGGCTGGCGACGATGGTCATTCCCGGCCAGGCCCTGGGGTCGAGAGCTCCTATAAAGACGTTTTTCCAGGGATAATAAATCTCCCCGCCGGAAGAAAGAACGGTCAGAAGAATGGCCAGGGGCAGATGCCAGACCAGCTTGATTCTTTTCATAGCTAAAATTTAATTCAATTCGGCGGCAGAATCAACCGCTCTTCTCAGTGAGGCCGGGTCTGATGTCGGCCGGATCTTTCGTCCGGCTCCCGGCCTGAATGGCCGGCCGGTAATTTTGCTTTAAAATTTTAAGCCACTGGATATAATCAATAGAAGAGAGGAGGGAAGATGGATTTCCTTAGGTACTTTCAGTCGCAGAAGGGCGAGATGGTCAGGTTGCTGAAAAACCTGGTCCAGCTGGAATCTCCGACCTCCGAAAAAAAAGCCGTTGACAGATGCTGTGACGAAGTCCTGAAGCAGCTGACCGGTCTGGGAGGCCGGGTCAGGAAATTCCCCCAGAAGGAAATCGGCGACCTTCATCTGGTTGAATTTGGATGGGCGGGAGTGGGAACCTCGAGCCGTCCGATCTTGATTTTGACCCATATTGACACCGTCTGGCCGACGGGAACCATAGATAAGATGCCGTTCTATCTGGCTGGCGACAGGGTCTACGGGCCCGGCGCTCTGGACATGAAAGCCGGATTGGTAATGGTGATTTTTGCTCTGGGCGCGATCAACAAACTGGGAGCCACACCCCGACGAAAAATCTGGCTGTTCATTAACTCGGCTGAGGAAACCGGAAACGATAACAGCCATCGCCAGATTGCCGACCTGGCCAGGAAAGCCGGCCTGGTCTTCTGCCTGGAGCCGGGCCTTCCGGGCGGGACGATAAAGGTTCAGAGGAAAGGCCGGGTGGTGGTCAGGATTGATTGCGGCGGCCGTCAGGCTCATGCCAGCACCCCGGATAAGGGCATAAACGCCATAGAGGAGTTGATGGCTCAGCTGCAGAAGTTGAAGAAAATAAAAATAAAAGATATGAGCCTGAATATCGGCCTGATCGGGGGCGGCGAAAAGGCTAATGTCGTTCCGGAAAAGGCCTGGGCCATCTGCGACCTCAGGTTCTGGAGTTCCCAGGACCTCAACATCTTAAAAGGTTTCCTGCGCGAGCTGAAGCCGAAGCAAAAAGGGGCCAGGGTTAAGGCCAGCCTGCAGAGCTTCACTCCGCCGATGGAATTCAGCCCGGCTTCCAGGCTGCTTTTCAATCAGGCCCGGGAAATCGCCTCCTCGATCGGGATGGACCTGATTCCCGGGCGGAGCGGAGGCGGCTCGGACGCCTCGATCGCCGCCCACCTGGGTCTTCCCTGCCTGGACGGACTCGGCCCCGAAGGCGAGGGCATGCACGCTCCGCACGAGCATCTCCTGCTGTCGACCATGATTCAGAGAACGGCCTTGCTGACCCGACTTTTGCTGGAGTTATAGCAGTTGACTTTAAGCGAAGTTTTAAGATATAAATCATTTTCAAGGAGGAATCATATGATAAAAAAGTATTATCTTCTCTCTCCCGGACCGACACCCGTGCCCGAGACGGTGCTGTCAGCGGCAGCCGAGCCAATCATACATCACCGGACGGCAGAGTTCTCCAAGATTTTTATGGAAGTGACCGAAGGTTTGAAATACGTCTTCGGAACCAAGGAAGATGTCTACATTCTGGCGGCTTCAGGAACCGGAGCCATGGAGACAGCGGTCATAAATACCCTATCCCCCGGAGATAAGGTTATCACCATCAACGGCGGCAAATTCGGCGAAAGATGGGGCAACATCTGCCGGGCCTTCGGACTGGACACCAAAGAGATCGTCCTGCCCTGGGGCGAAGATTTCAGCCCGGAACAGCTGGCCGAAGAAATCAAAAAGAATCCCGGGGTGAAAGCCGTTTTCACCACCCTTTCGGAAACCTCTACCGGGGCCATCTTCGACATCAAGGGTTTCGGGGAGGTGGTGGCCTCGACCGAAGCCATCCTGGTGGTCGACGGCATTTCGGGTCTGGGTGCCACACCCTGCCACATGAACGACTGGAAAATCGATGTCCTGGTCACCGGCTCTCAGAAATCGTTCATGATTCCCCCGGGTCTGGCTTACCTGGCCTTTAGTCCCAAGGCCTGGAGGATGGTAGAAACCTCGAAGCTGCCGAAGTTTTATTTTGATATCAAGAAATACCGGAAAAACCTGGAAAAGCAAACCACTCCCTGGACTCCGGCCGTGTCGCTCATCATCCAGCAGAAAAAGGCCCTGGATATCATCAAGAACCTGGGACTGGACAACCTGCTCCGGCATCATCAGATTCTGGGCGATGCCACCCGGGCTGCGGTCAAGGCCATCGGCCTGGAACTGCTGGCCAGAAGACCGGGGAATATTCTGACCGCAGTTAAGACCCCGGCCGGTGTAGACGGCAACAAGCTGGTCAAGACAATGCAGAATAAATACATGGCCTACATCTCCAACGCCCAGGATCCTCACAAGGGCGAGTTCTTCCGCATCGCCCACCTTGGTTACATGGGCGGCTTTGACATTGTCACCGCTCTTTCGGCTCTGGAAATGACCCTGCTTGATCTCGGTTACGATAAGTTCCAGGCCGGAGCTTCGGTGGCGGCCGCTCAGAATATTTTAAGGGAGGGATGGCAATGACCAAGATATTGATCGCCGACACTCTGGATAAAGAAGCCGTCTCTGAACTGCAGAAAGTTCCCGGTTTTGAGGTCGCGGTTAAAACCGGCCTGTCCGAAGCGGAGCTGGTTCAGGTCATACCAGAATTTGAGGTGGCTGTCGTCCGCAGCGCCACCAGGATCACCAGGCCGGTTATCGAAGCCGGAAAAAATCTGAAATTGCTGATCAGGGCCGGCATCGGCCTGGATAACATTGATGTGGCCGCGGCCAAAGAAAAAGGAATTGAAGTGGCCAACACCCCGGCGGCCACTTCTATTTCGGTGGCCGAACACACCCTGGGATTGATGCTGGGCGCGGTCAGGCATCACGGGCCGGCCAATCTGTCGATGAAACAGCACAAGTGGGAAAAGAAAGCCTTCACCGGCACCGAGCTGTACGGCAAGACTCTGGGAATCATCGGTTTCGGCCGGATCGGAAAAGAAGTGGCTAAAAGGGCCCTGGCTTTCGGAATGAAAGTTCTGGCCTATGATGTAATTCAGATTTCGACCGACCTGCCGGTCAACCAGGTCAGCCTGGAGGAGCTGGTCAAACAGTCAGATGTCATCACCCTGCACCTGCCCAAAACCCCGAAACCGGTCCTGGGTGAGGCTGAATTTGCCATGATGAAGGACGGGGTGGTCGTCGTCAACGTGGCCCGCGGCGGTGTGGTTGACGAAAAAGCTCTGCTCCAGGCTTTGAACTCGGGCAAGGTTAAAGCCGCGGCCCTGGATGTGTTCGAGAAAGAACCGCCCGAGGATTTTACTCTGATTGACCATCCTCGGGTAACGGCTACTCCGCATCTCGGAGCGGCGGCCGAAGAAGGCCAGAAGAGGGCCGGGCTGGAAGTGGTCAGAATCCTGAAAGAAAAGTTTGCCCGCGCCTGACGATGCGGTTAGTCCCGCCAGAGGCGGGCGGCTCTTCCTTAATCAACGGAAAGGTGTAAAATAGCGGTGGACGGCCGATATGGTATACCTTGATAATAACGCCACTACCCCGCTTGACCCGCAGGTTGCGGAAAAAATGTCCTGGTTCATCCGGGAACATTTCGGCAACCCTTCCTCGCTTTATCCCATCGGACGCAAAGTTAAAGAGCTACTGACCGAAGCCCGAGAACAGGTAGCGGCGGCCATCGGAGCTCATCGCAGCGAGGTCATTTTCACCGGTTCCGGAACCGAATCCGATAACTTTGCCATCATCGGAGTCCTGGAAGCCCGGCCGGAAAAGAAGCAATTCATCACCTCGGCCATCGAGCATCCGGCGGTCCTGGAAACCGCCCGTTACCTGGAAAGAAAAGGCTATACGGTTCATTATCTGCCGGTCGACCGCTATGGCCTGGTGGACCTTAACTATCTGGACGCGGTAATTTCGGAAGATACGGCCCTGGTTTCGGTGATGATGGCCAACAACGAAATCGGCACCATCCAGCCCCTGGAAGAAATAATCAGAATCGCGGGACGTTACGGCGTTCCGGTCCACACCGATGCCGTTCAGGCTTTCGGCAAGCTTGAAGTCAATGTCAGGAAACTGGGCGTGGACCTGCTGACCGTATCCTCGCACAAGATTTACGGGCCCAAGGGAGTCGGGGCTCTTTATGTCAGAAAAGGAACTCCCCTTCAGCCGTTTATTCACGGCGGGCACCAGGAATTCGGGCTGAGAGCCGGAACGGAGAATACCGCCGGAATTATCGGCTTCGGCGAGGCGGCCAGAATCCTTCAGGAAAGATGGAAAAAGGATAAGGACCGGCTGGAAAAGCTGGCCGAGAAATTGAAATCCGGTCTGGAACAAAAGATCTCCAATATAGTCTTTAACGGTCATCCTGAAAAAAGAGTCAAGACCACCATAAATTTTGCTTACCCCGGTCTGGAAGCCGAGGCCATTTTGCTGGCCCTGGCCACCAAAGAAATTTATGTTTCGACCGGGTCGGCCTGCAGCGAGGAATCGGAAGAGGCTTCGCATGTGCTCCTGGCCATCGGCCTGAGGCCGGAAATTGCCAGGTCAGCCATCAGGATGTCGCTGGGACGGTTTAACAGCGACCAGGATGTGGAGATGGTGCTCGAGGTGATGCCGGGAATCATCGACCAGCTGAGAGCCATCTCCCCTTTTCAACCTGAAGTCTGACCGGAATTATTTGTCTGACCGGACCTGAAGATGCTGATTATCATCGGTGAATTGTTAAATTCCAGCCGTCGATCCGTTGAAGAAGCTTTTTTGAATAAGAACGCCGATTATCTGCTGGAATTGGCCGTGGAGCAGGAAAAAGCCGGCTGTTCTTATCTTGACCTTAACGCTTCCACTCTTTTTGACGGCGAACCCGGGCTGCTGACCTGGATAATTCCATCGCTTCAAGAAAAAGTTTCAATTCCCCTTTCGATAGACAGCACCAATCCGGTCGCCCTGGAAGCCGGACTGAAAGTTCACCGGGGACGAGCCCTGTTAAATTCAATTCCCGGCAAGCAGAAAGAAATGGAGGAAATAATTCCACTGATCCGCGATTACCGGCCGCAGGTTATCGTCTCCTGTCTTGACGACGGAGGATTTCCGGAAACTCCGGAGAGGACGGTGGCTATTGCCGAAAGAATCCTTAACAGGCTTTTCAGTCAGACCTCAGTCGTGCAGGACGACATTTTTCTGGACCTGCTGGCCAGGCCGCTGGCGGTCACACCCGGGGCCGGCCGCCAGTTCCTGGAGACCCTACTCCTGGTCAGGAAAGAATTGCCCGGTTTCAAGACCGTTGCCGGCCTGAGCAATGTTTCTTACGGTTTACCTCGCCGCCGGGTGGTTAACCTGACCTTTCTCACCAACCTCATCGGTCACGGCTTGAGCGCGGTGATAGCCGACCCGCTGCATCCGGATTTTAAAGCCACGGTCATCGTCAGCGAATTCCTGAACAATCGGCCCGGGGCGCGGGAACGATTCCTGGCCTGGGCCCGGTCGGAGCAAAAAGAAGACTGAAAAACTATTGCCTCCCCCTGAGCTCCTTCAGGTAGGCCTCTCTCACCCGGAGGAAGAATTCCTGATAAACCGGCTGCTTGAAGTCGGGATAGGTCCAGTCGAGCAGCCTGACTCCTCTTTTGGTAAAAAGCAGTTCCAGGTGGGCATAGATTCCCTGTCCGATCGGAATGCGATGGGCAAAATCTTTGGCCGTGGCCATCACCAGAGCCGAGGCGCTGAGGTAACCCGGGTCGAGGTTAACGGGTCTGGGAGGCACTCTGAACAGCTGCCGGAAGTCATTTTCCAATTTATTCGTCCAGATTTTGATGGCCGCCAGCTCTTCGGGCTGGATCAGGCGGCCGAAACTCAGGAATGACCGGCAAAGAGCCGGGCCCATCTGGGGGCGATAATAATCAGTATAAGTAAAGGGAAAGGAGGGGCTGGCCAGGTCAACCGGGCCGAATTTTTCTGACAGCCTGGCCTCGGCCTGCTGCCGGATTTCTTCCTCCGGAAAGATTATCCCGCAGACCAGCTTAACCGGTTTATAGGCTTTAATCTCTGCCATCGTCCGCCGGTTGATAACTTAAATCATCGGGGTCTGATTTGCAAGAGCTGTCCGGGAGGCCATTTATGGTCAGGCGCTTTATTCTGGCTCGAGGCCGGATTGATTTAGTCAGTCATTTTGATATAATTCTTCCACTATGAAATGGGTCTACATAGAGGATGTCAGCCAGCACAACGGACAGGAAGTCGAAATCCGCGGCTGGGTATACAATAAAAGATCCAGCGGTAAGGTGCGCTTTCTTCTAGTCCGCGATGGCACCGGAATCATTCAGGGAACCGTCTTCCATCAGGATAAAGATTTTCCCCTGTTCAAAATCTTTGACGAATTGACCCAGGAATCATCGGTCATCGTCAGGGGCAAAGTCAGAGAGGACCATCGGGCCCCGGGGGGCTATGAACTGGAAATATCAGACATCGAAGTTATCCAGATTGCCAGGGATTACCCCATCACTCCCAAAGAACATTCCGTTCCCTTCCTGATGGAACACCGGCACCTCTGGCTGCGCTCTCAGAAACAGCATGCCGTCCTTCAGGTCAGGGCCGAGACGGTCAGGGCCATTCGCGATTTTTTTGACGGCCGCGGATTCAGGTTGATGGATACCCCGATCCTCACTCCCAGCGCCTGCGAGGGAACGACTACTCTGTTTGAAACCCAGTACTTTGACCAGAAAGCCTATCTCAGCCAGAGCGGCCAGCTTTACAATGAAGCTACGGCTGCGGCCTTCGGCAAGGTCTATTGTTTTGGACCGACCTTCCGGGCAGAGAAATCCAAAACCCGACGGCATCTGATCGAATTCTGGATGGTGGAGCCGGAGGTAGCCTTTGCCACCCTGGAGGATATAATTGAGCTGGGCCAGGACCTGATCATGTTCATCCTGGAGAGGGTTCTGGAAAGAAGAAAAAAGGACCTGGAAATCCTGGAGAGGGATACCGCTCCCCTGGAAAAAATAACCAAACCGTTCCCCCGCCTAACCTATGACCAGGCCGTAAAACAGCTGGTGGAGCACGGTTCCAGAATGGCCTACGGCGATGATTTTGGAGCGCCGGAAGAAACTATTCTTTCCCGGATTTATGACCGGCCGGTCTGCGTCACCCATTTCCCGGCTAAAATCAAGGCCTTTTACATGCAGCCCGACCCGGAAAGACCCGACCTGGCCCTGGGCGTTGATTTTATGGCTTCCGAAGGCTACGGAGAGATTATCGGCGGCGGACAGAGGATTCACGACCTGGAGCTTCTGGAGAAAAGAATTAAAGAGTTCAACCTGCCCCTGGAAGCCTACGAGTGGTATGTCGACCTGCGTCGCTATGGAACATTCCCCCATTCCGGCTTCGGGCTTGGACTGGAAAGGACGGTAGCCTGGCTTTGCAAGTTGCCGCATATCAGGGAAACCATTCCTTTCCCCAGACTGCTCTACAGGATTTATCCCTGAAATTCGGATTAATGCCAAAAATTTCCCTGGTCACTCTCGGCTGCGCCAAAAACCTGGTTGATTCCGAAGTGATGCTGGCCAGGCTGGATTGTCGCGGCTACAGTTTTACCGGCGACCTGGCTGAAGCCGACATCCTGGTCATCAACACCTGCGGTTTTATTGCCCCGGCCCGGGAAGAAGCCCGGCGAATGATCGAACTGGGCCTGAGCTGGAAGCAATCCAGACCCGGCAGGTTACTGGCCGTGGTCGGCTGTTATCCGGAGAGATTTCCCGATTACCTGAAAGCCCTTTATCCGCAGGTTGATGTCTGGAGCGGGGTCAGAGCCTTTGACCGGATTGATGAGATAATTGAAAAGAAAAAAGACCTGCCCCGGAACGAAACCTTTCTACTGAGCGACAGGACGCCCCGGGTTGTTTCCACAGCTCCAAACTGGGCTTACCTCAAGATCTCCGAAGGCTGCTCCCATCGCTGTTCTTTCTGCAGCATTCCTCTGATCAAAGGACCTTACAGGTCGAGAAGCGTTGACTCGGTGGTGAGAGAGGCAAAGAGGCTGGCCGCCCTGGGCATAAAGGAAATTAACCTGATTTCTCACGACACCACCTATTTCGGTCGCGACAGAAAAAAGAAGGAGCTGCCCACCCTCCTGGAAAAATTGCTGTCGGTAAAAGGAATAGAATGGGTCCGGTTGCTCTACGGCTATCCGGAAGAAATCGATGACCGCCTGCTGGAGCTTATGCTGGAGCCCAGGATGTGCCGTTATCTCGACCTTCCGTTCCAGCATGCTTCCGGGTCAATCGTGAAAAGAATGGGCCGCGGCCTGGACGGGACCAGAGCCTTAAAACTGCTGGACAGGATAAGAAAGAAGGTCCCAGGAGTGGCGGTCCGGAGCTCCCTGATCGTGGGCTTTCCCGGCGAGGGACGGAAAGAATTCAGGGAATTGCAGGATTTTGTGGCCCGGGCCAGATTTGAGCATCTGGGGGTTTTCTGTTACTCCCCTGAACCCGGGACTCCGGCCGCCGGTCTGGAAGATGAGGTCCCGGAGGCGGAAAAGAAAAAAAGGCAGCGGGCCGTAATGCAGCAGCAGAGGGAAATTTCCAGAAAATTCTATGCCGCCTTTCGCGGCCAGACCCTGGAGGTGATAGTTGACGGTTCTGATTGCCGGAAGCCGGGTTATCTGGCCACCCGGGCCAGGTTCCAGGCACCCGAAGTGGACGGGCAGGTCATGGTCAAGCCGAACCCTGAATTGCAGTCAAAAAAATTGCCGGCTTTCCTGAAGGTCCGGATAGAACGCGCTCTGGCTTACGACTTGATAGGCAAGGTAACGAATGATCAAACTCGCTAAATTAGTCTCGACTTTCTTCGGAATCGGTCTCTTTCCTCTGGCTCCGGGAACTCTGGCCAGCCTGGTCATAGTGGTTCTCTACAAATATTACCTGTGCCACCTGGGCTGGCCACTTTACTTGGCGATTCTGTTGTTCGTCATTGCCGCCGGCGTCTATTTTTCCTCGGTTTATGCCCGGAGTCTAAACCTGAAAGACCCGGGCAAGGTGGTTATTGACGAGGTGGCCGGGCAGCTTCTGGCCTTATTCCTGCTGAGACCGGACTTGGTAATTCTCGGCGCGGCCTTTATAATTTTCCGCTTTCTCGATATCATAAAACCCATGGGAGTTAAGAAGCTGGAAAACCTGCCCGCCGGCTGGGGCATAATGGCTGATGACCTGGGCAGTGGCCTGGTGGTCAACATTCTGATGCAGCTGGCGGTGCTCATGTTCGGACTTTAACATGAAGAACCGGCCCGAAAGCAGGACCATTGAGTTCATGGCTGTCGGCAGCGAGTTGCTGACCCCTTACTTTCTGGAAACCAATTCGCTTTATATTGCCGAGAAACTGCAGGAACTGGGCTGGCAGCTGTCTTACAAGACCGTGGTCAGCGACCGGCTGGAAGAACTGAAACAGGCAATAAAAATTGCCAGGAAGCGCAGCTGGCTGATTCTGGTCTGCGGCGGCCTTGGCCCGACCGATGACGACCGAACCAGGCGGGCGACGGCTGAAGTCCTGGGCAGGAAGCTGGTTTTCAACCGGGCGATTCTTGATGGGATTCGAAAGAGGTTTGAAAGTCGAGGTTTGAGATTGCCTGCTTCCAACAGACGCCAGGCCTACGTTATTGAAGGTGCAGAAGTGCTGGAAAATCCCAACGGGACGGCTCCCGGACTGTGGCTGGAGGATAAAAACCGGGTGCTGGTGTTGCTGCCCGGACCTCCGTCCGAATTCAAACCGATGGTTGAAAACCTGGTGCTGCCAAGGCTGGAGAAATTTGGCCGGGTTCGAGTTTTAAGGTCAGTGATAAGAATAACCGGAGCCGGGGAATCGATGGTTGAAGACCTGATCAAGCCTGTCTATAAAGTTTTGCCTCCGGGGTTGCAGTTGATAACTCTGGCCTCACCGGCCGATATTCAGATTCGCCTGGAAATGGCCATAAGGTGCAGGCGGCCGGAAATTGACGAAAAAAGTTTTAACCGGGTAAAGGCGAAGATTATCCGTCTTCTTGGCAATCTGGTGTACTCGTCTGAAGGTCAACCCCTGGAAAGCGTGGTCGGGGAAAAGCTCCGGGCCGGAGGCTGGACCCTGGCCTGCGCCGAGTCCTGCAGCGGCGGCTTGCTGGCCAACCGGATTACCAACATTCCGGGCAGCTCGGATTATTTTCTTGAGGGTATAGTAACCTACAGCAATCGCAGCAAGACCCGGGAGCTGGGAATACCGGAACGGCTTATAAAGGATAAAGGTGCGGTCAGCGAACAGGTGGCCAGGTTAATGGCCGAAAGGATGCGGGCCAGGTCCGGAGCCGATTTCGCCCTTTCGACCACCGGAATCGCCGGTCCGGGCGGCGGAAGTCCGGACAAGCCGGTTGGCCTGGTTTATGTCGGGCTGGCCTTTGCCAGCGGTTCGGCTGTTACCAGGAACCTCTTCAGGGGAAGCAGGGAGCAGGTAAAATTTCAAACTACTCAAAAAGCGCTGGATATGTTAAGGTTAAAATTGATGGAAATAAAAAAAGAGGGACTGCCGGCATGAGAACCTTCATCGCCATCGACCTCAGCTCTGAAATCAAAAACCGCTTGACCGCGGCCGTCCGGGCGCTGAAACCCCTGGCGGCAGACATTAAGTGGGTGGCCCCGGAGAACTATCACCTGACCCTGAAGTTTATCGGCGAAGCCTCCGAAGAGCAGGTGGAAATCATAAAGGACGTTCTGGACGAGGTGGTCGGAAAACATTGCGGCTTCAAACTGACGGCCAGGGGCACCGGCAGTTTTCCGCCCGGGCAAAGCCGGATGAGGGTCATCTGGGTCGGGCTGGAAGCCGGTCCGGAACTATTCTCGATTCAATCCGACCTGGAAGAGCTTCTGAGCCGGAAGGGGTTTGAGCCTGAAGAACGGAGCTTCTCCCCTCATCTGACGATAGGTCGAGTCAGAGAACCCCGTAAGCAGGAAAGGCTGAAGGCCGAACTGGAAAGACTCAGCCGGCAGGAATTCGGGACGATGGAGGTGAAGGAAATAGAGCTTTTTCAGAGCATCCTTCGTCCGGAGGGTCCTGAATACAAAATCATCAGCCGCCATCACTTAAAATGAAACTACTTTTAATTGTCGCCTCCTATTTTTTCGGTGCCTTTCCCACGGGTTTTTTGCTGGTCAGGATAGCTTCCAGAAAGGATATAAGGAAAATAGGCAGCGGTTCGACCGGGGCAACCAACGTTCTTCGTTACGGCGGCTGGAAGCTGGCCATACCGGTCATGGCGATCGATTTGCTCAAGGGTTTCTTGCCAGCTTTTCTGGCGGTGAGTTTTTTTGCCGACCGCAGGCTGGCCGTATGTGGCCTGCTGGCAGCGGTGGTCGGCCACTGCTATCCGGTTTATCTCGGATTCAGGGGCGGGAAAGGTGTGGCCACAACCGTTGGCGGCTTCCTGTACCTGGCTCCCCTGCCCCTGCTGGCCAGTCTGGGACTTACCCTTTTAGTCCTTTTGTCCACCAGGTATGTTTCTCTGTCCACTCTGTCCGGACTGCTGGCCCTGCCCGTTCTGGTCCTGACCCTGAGCGGAGAGAAATTCCTGTTCTGGGCTGGCTGGCTCTTTTTTCTTCTGGTCTTGTTTAGACATAAAGATAATGTCAGGCGCTTGCTGACCGGGACAGAAAGAAAATTTGGAGAAAAATTAAATGAATAGGTTCGCAGTCATCGGAGCCGGAAGCTGGGGTTCAGCCATGGCCTATTATCTCGGCCGTCTGGGTTTTCCCACCAGACTCTGGGTAAGAGAAGAAGATGTCCTGGCCAACCTGTTTCAGACCAGAATCAACCATACCTTCCTGCCAGGTTTTGAATTTCCGGTCACTGTCACCTTTCACAAGACCATAGCCGAAGCCGTTGAAGGAAGCGAGGTCATATTCGTGGCCGTGCCCTCGCAGTTCTGCCGCCAGATATACCAGAGAATGGACGAGTGCTTGAAGAAAGGACAGCTGATCGTCAGCCTGACCAAGGGTTTGGAGCAGAAGACTTTTAAGACCATGACCGAGGTTATGGAAGAAATCTTCGATTCCAGCCGGAAGCTGAAGCTGGCCGTCCTGTCGGGACCGAGTTTTGCCCGGGAAGTGGCCGCCGGTCATCCGACAGCCCTGGTCCTGGCCAGCCGCGACCAGGCTCAGGCCAGGGAACTTCAGGAAACCATTTCCAGCCGGCAGCTCAGGATTTATACTTCGACCGATGTTATCGGAGTGGAACTGGGAGGAGCGGTTAAGAATGTCATAGCCATAGCGGCCGGCATCTCCGTCGGCCTGGGATACGGCAACAACTCCCGGGCCACTCTCATCACCAGGGGACTGGTGGAATTGACCCGGCTGGGTCAGGCCCTGGGAGCCAGAAAGGAAACCTTCTACGGCCTGGCCGGACTGGGAGACCTGGTTCTGACCTGCACCAGCGAGATGAGCCGCAATTATCGGGTCGGGCTGGAGCTGTCCAGGGGCAAGTCGTTGAAACTGATTCTGTCCGAGATGAAGATGGTGGCCGAGGGGGTGAGAAACACTCTGACCGTTCATAAACTGGCCAATCATAAAAAAATCGAGATGCCCATCTGTCAGCAGATCTATGAAGTTCTCTACCGGGGCAAGCCAGCCCACAAGGCTCTGGAGGACCTGATGTCCCGGAGCCTGAAGGAAGAGAAAGTTTAAGAGCTTGAAAACGATGATTGAAATTTGAATGCGGGAGGGAAAGATGAAACGCCAAAAGACACAAACTCTTCTGGTTCTATTGTTGCTGCTGACCCTGACCACCTGTGCCTCCACCCAGAAAAAAATGGAGAAAGCCAGAGCCAACGACCCCCAGTACCAGTACAACCTGGGTTTGTTTTACTTAAACAACAACAACCTTGACGAAGCCATCAAGTATTTTAACAAGAGCCTGTCCCTGAACCCCAGGAACCACCTGGCCTGGAACGCTCTGGGGCTGACCCAGTCGATGAAGGGTAACTTTGAAGCCTCCATCCAGGCCTTCAAAAAAGCCCTGGAGGCCAACCCTCAGTTCAGCGAAGCCCACAACAACCTGGGCACCATCTATTTCGAACTCGGTCAGTATGACCGGGCTGAATCGGAATACCGCCAGGCCCTGCTGGACCCGAATTACCCCACCCGGGAATTGCCTTATTACAATCTGGCCCGGATGTACTTTGTCCAGGAAAAGTATGACGAGGCCTATGACAATGTGCAGAAAGCTATTCAGATCAAGAATCGTTTTGCCATGGCCCACAACCTGCGCGGCTTGATTCTGGAGAAAACCGACGACCTGGACGAGGCGGTGCTGGCTTTTGAGCAGGCGGTAAAAATCGTCCCCGACGACACCACCTTTCTTTTTAACCTGGCCCGGGCCCAGTACAATGCCGGTCTTTACCGGTCAGCCAAAGAAAATTTTGAAAAACTTTACCCGAAATTGACTGCTCAGGAAGACCGGGAAGCGGTCAGAAAATACTTAGAGGAATTAAAGAAACTGGTCAAGGACTGAACTGAATCCCGGTCGGGGGTGCAGTTGCTCGGGAGCTGCGGCCTCAGGTGCCTTCCCGCCAGCCCTTCAGGTACTTTTTCTGTTCAGAAGTCAAACGGTCGATTCTTATACCCATCGAATCCAGCTTCAAGCGGGCGATTTCCCGGTCTATTTCCCCGGGAACCGGGTAGACCTTTTTCTCCAATTCTCGACCGTGCTGTTTCAGATAAAGAACGCTCAGGGCCTGATTGGCGAAGCTCATGTCCATCACCATCGCCGGGTGGCCTTCGGCCGCGGCCAGGTTGATTAATCTGCCCTCGGCCAGGACAAACAGTCGCTTGCCGCCGGCCAGCCGGTATTCTTCCACGAACGGACGCACCGGGCGCCTGCTCCTGGCCATCGATTTCAGCGCCGGCAGGTCGATTTCCACGTTAAAATGACCGGCGTTGGCGATGATGGCTCCGTCCTTCATTTTCCGGAAATGCTCGGCCCTGATAACTTTTTTATTTCCGGTCACAGTGATAAAAACATCCCCTTCAGCGGCCGCTTCCGACAGAGTCTTGACCTGGAAACCGTCCATCAGGGCTTCCAGGGCCTTAAGGGGGTCAACCTCGCAGACTATTACCCTGGCTCCGGCTCCGCGCGCCCTGGCGGCCACGCCCTTACCGCACCAGCCGTAACCGCAAACCGTCACCGTCAGCCCGGCCAGGAGAATGTTGGTGCAGCGCAGGATGCCGTCGATGGTGCTCTGGCCAGTCCCGTAGCGATTATCGAACAGGTGTTTGGTGAGGGCGTCGTTAACGGCGATAATCGGGTAGCCAAGGACTCCATTTTCGGCCATGCTGCGCAGCCTGATCACCCCGGTGGTGGTTTCTTCCGTGCCGCCTATTATTTCCGGCAGCAGGTCGACTTTTTTCTGGTGCAGAGTGGAAACCAGGTCGGCCCCGTCATCCAGAGTGACCTGAGGCCGGTGAGCCAGGGCTTTTTCCAGGTGCCGATAATAACTCTTCTGGTCGTCTCCCTTGACGGCAAAGACCGGGATTCTGTCAAATTTGACCAGGGCCGCAGCCACCTCATCCTGGGTGCTTAAAGGATTGGAAGCGGCCAGCCTGACATCAGCCCCCCCGGCTTGGAGGGTCAGCATCAGATTGGCCGTCTCAGAAGTGACGTGCAGGCAGGCCGCCAGGCGCAGGCCGGCCAGCGGTTTTTCTTGCTGCCACTTTTCTCTTATCTTGTTGAGAACCGGCATCGACCGGGCAGCCCATTCAATGCGGTCCCGGCCCTGTTCGGCCAGTGTTAAATCTTTGACTTCGTACTCCATGTTTTCCCTCGCTCCGGATTTATTCTCGGTTGGCAATTCTAAGCCTTCTTTTATCATTGCCGTTTGAGGTCGCCACCTTGCCCGGGCCCGATTTTTTCGTGACCACGATCTCAGGGGGGGTGGCGTTTCGGGATAGCTTAAATCCCAAACTTACCGTTCCCGTGTTGCCATCTCCGACCGCGGCCGGCAATTTATTGGTAGCCATTAATAACATAAAGGAATAATTATTGCAACCGGCCAGGTTTAACTTTTGGGGCTTTTGTGATATTTATAGGCTGATTGTTTCCAGGAAACAGATGGAAAAAAGGATAGGAAAGGAGTCCAGGCGGCCGACCTGGGTCGGTCTGATGCTGCTGCTGGCTGTTCTCTGCCTGCGGGCCGGGCTGTGGCCGGCTCAGCCCAATCCTCAAAATTTTAATCCGGTCAGCTTCCGTCTGAAAAACGGCCTGACGGTCATCGTGGTTGAAGACTCTTCCCTGCCGGTGATAACGGCCGTTATGGCCTACGGGGTCGGTTCGGTCAACGACCCCGAGGGCAAGGACGGACTGGCTTACCTGATGCAGAATCTGATGTTTCAGGGTTCTGAAAACGTCGGTCCCCTGCAGCACCTCAACTATGTTCAGAATGTCGGGGGCGAGCTTAACGCCGCCACCACTTTTGATAAGACTTTTTTTTACGAAACGGTTCCATCCAACCAGCTGGGACTGGTGCTCTGGCTGGAAGCCGACCGCCTCCATTTTTTGCGGGTCACCGAAGCCATCCTGGCCCGGGAAAAGGAAAACCTGGTCCGCAACGAAGATAAACGCTATCTGCAGGAACCGTTCAGCCGGTATTTTTTTCTGATCGACCAGATTCTTTATCCTGATTTCCGTTACGGACATTCGCTGACCGGGTCGGCCGAATCCATCAGGAGCATCAGCCTGGAAGATGTTCTCCGGTTTTACCGGAAATACTATGTTCCCAATAACGCCGTCCTCTGCCTGAGCGGCGACCTGAAACTGGCCAGAGCCCGGGAACTGGTCGCCCGCTATTTTGAAACCATCCCCCGGGGCGAGGAAGCCGAGCCCTACCCCCAGCCCGAATTCATCCCTTCCCTGTCGGCCCGTGACCAGGTGATGGTCGACCCGATGGTCAGTTCGCCGGCCCTGCAGTTTGGAATCAGGCTGGACAACCTGCGCCCCGAAGACGGCCTGGTGCTGAGACTTATGGAACAAATTCTGGTTCAGGGCGGAACCAGCCGGCTGGTCGGGAGGCTGGTAAAGAAAGAACGTCTGGCCCTCTTCCTGAATGGAGGTCTGGAAGAAAGGGGCCAGTTTCAATCGTTGAAAATATTTCTTCTGGCCAATACCCAGGTCATGGTGGAACGGGCCAGGAAAGTTCTGGCCGACGAGCTAAATCGTTTGAAAACGGAGATGATTCCGGAAAGAGAATTTATTAAAGCCAAAAACATCTACAAGTTTAACTATCTGAACCAGATTACCGGCAACAACCTTTCCCGGGCCCTGGCCCTGGCCGACCTGTATCTTAAAGAGGGCCGGGTGCCGGATGTCGTCGGGGAGCTCAGCCGGCTGGAAAAACTCACTCCCTATGCCATTCTGGCCCTGGCCAGGCGGCAGATCCGGGAGGAAAAGTTCTGTTTCCTGACCATTCTGCCCAGGTATTAAATATGAAAGATTGTTCATATAATTTCCGGCGGCAATTGTTCGGAGCGCTGTTGATTTTCTGCCTCTTGGTCCCGTCGCTGAAATCTCAGGAAAAATTTAGACGGACTCCTCCCTACCCGGAGCCTCTCCCCCCGCTGGTTCTGGCGCCAGTGTCCTCGGAGGTCATGGGGAGCGGAATGAAATTGTTGGTGGTCTCTCGAAACAACAACCGCCTGTTTAACCTGCAGGTGGTGATCCAGGCCGGGGAAAGCGATTCTCCGGCCGAGCTTCCCGGGCTGGCCACGGCCACTGCCCGCCTGATGCTGCGGGGCACGGCCTCGGTCAATCCAGCCGAGGTGGAAGAACGCCTGGCCTTCCTGGGCATTGAATACTCGATCGAAGTTCAGGCTGACTTCACAGTTTTTTCTTTTTCTTTTCTTCAGGAGAACCTGGAGCCGGCGCTGGGTTTAATCAGCCTGTTCTTTGTCGAGCCTTCTTTTCCGGCGCTGGAACTGGCCGCGGTCAAACGTGAACTTTATTATCAGCTCCTCAGCCGGAACCGGGACCCGGAAAACGCCGGCTACGATTTTTTTCTGAAAAGAATCTTTGCCAGCTCCGGCTATAATCCCGGAGTTCTGGAAGCCGAAGCCATCAAGAACATCTCCGTCCGGGATGTAGCCCTGTTTCATCAGCGTTTTCTGCGTCCGAATAATTCTCTGGTCGTCTTCAACGGCCAGATCTCGCTGGAGGAAGCCAGGAGCCAGGCTGGCCGGCATTTCCGGCGCTGGGTGCCGCGACCGGTGGAAAGGCCCTCCATCCAGAAGCTGGAAAACCGGGAATTTAATCAGGTCTGCTTTCTGGACGTCCCCGGCCCCGAGGTAGCGATTATCGCCGGCAATCTGACCGCTCCCATCTCCAGCCCGGACTATCATTCGCTGCTGGTTCTGAACCATTTGCTGGGCGGAACCACAGGCAGCCGACTTTTCCTCCAGCTGAGGGAGCTGAAGGGCCTGGCCTTTTACGCCTTTAGCGAGCTTAGTTTTTTCCGGGGAAACGGCCTGTACTGGGTCAGAGCCAAGACCTCCCCGCCGGCCATAGGCGAAGCGCTGGCCGCCATCAACCAGACGACGCGCAGCCTGGCTGAGGAGAGAGTCGGGCCGGAAGAGCTGGAAAGAGCCAAGACCTACCTGATGGGCAATCTGCCGCTCCAGCTTCAATCGCCAGAGGCCCTCAGCAAGAGAATCGGTCTGCTGGAGCTTTTTCAGCTTCCTCCAGATTTCTGGACCAGATATTCTCAGAATATAATGCCGGTCAACGCCGACAGTGTACAGGAAGTCGCCAGAAAATACCTGGCCAGCAAACCGCTGGTGGTGATAGCGGCCGAGGCAGCCACCACTCTTGACTACTTACGAGAATTTGACAAAATTGATGTCTATAACCGAAAAGGTCAATTTCAGGGCGTATTCCAGAAAGGAGTCTTGAAGTATGAAAATCGTTGAGTGCGTTCCCAATTTCAGCGAAGGTCGCGACCTGGCTAAAATTCAGGCCATTACTCGCGAAATAGAAACCACGCCGGGAGTCAAACTCCTGGATGTCGACCCGGGTGAAGCAACCAATCGAACGGTGGTGACCTTCATCGGACCGCCCGAAGCGGCCAAGGAAGCTGCCTTTAAGGCCATCAGGAAAGCGGCTGAACTGATAGATATGAGTCAACACCGGGGCGCTCATCCCAGGATCGGGGCCACCGACGTCTGTCCTTTCGTTCCGGTGTCCGGAGTATCCATGGAAGACTGCGTCCGGCTGGCCCGGGAACTCGGCCAGATGGTGGGAGAAGAGCTGGGAATCCCCGTCTACCTTTACGAAGAGGCGGCCACCAGACCCGACCGGAAAAACCTGGCCAGCATCCGGGCCGGAGAATATGAAGGCCTGGCCGATAAGCTCCGGGACCCGGTCTGGAAGCCGGATTACGGCCCGGCGGTCTTCAACCCCCGTTCCGGGGCCACGGTCATCGGGGCCCGAGAATTTCTGATTGCCTATAACATCAACCTGAACACCAGGGACCGGAAGATCGCCCAGGAAATTGCTTCTTACCTCAGAGAGAGTGGACGACCCAGAAAAGATAAAAAGGGAAACATCGTCTACGATAAAAACGGACAACCGGTCAAGCTGCCCGGGAAGTTTAAGGCGGTTAAAGCCGTGGGCTGGTATATTGACGAATACGGCATCGCCCAGATTTCAATTAACTTCACCAATTACAAGATTACACCGCCCCATGTGGTATTTGATGAGGCCTGTCGATTGGCCGAAAAGATGGGAGTCCGGGTTACCGGCAGCGAGCTGGTGGGCCTGATTCCGCTGGAGGCCCTGCTGATGGCCGGGCGCCATTATCTGGAAAAACAGGGCAAAAGCCCAGGTGTTCCGGAGAAAGAGCTGGTCAGAATAGCCGCCAGGTCGTTGGGCCTGAACGATATCACCCCCTTCGACCCGGCCAAAAAAATAATCGAGTACCAGTTCCCTCCCGACGAGAAGTCCCTCCTGCGGCTCAGGTTGAATGAGTTTGCCGATGAACTGTCGATGGATTCCCCCGCCCCGGGCGGCGGCAGCGTGGCGGCCCTGTGCGGCAGCCTGTCGGCCGCCCTCTCGGCCATGGTGGCCAACCTCACGGTCGGCAAAAAAGGTTATGAGCAAGCTTTCGAGCAGATGAAAGAGGTAGCCCTGAGGGGCCAGAAATTAAAAGATGAGTTTCTGCAGGCAGTGGACCTGGACACCAGGGCCTTCAACCGCGTAATGGAAGCCTATCGGCTGCCAAAGTCAACCGAAGAACAGGTAAAAGAGCGAGAAGCGGCCATAGAAAATGCCAGCAAGGAGGCCACTCTGGTGCCGCTTTCGGTTCTGGAAAAATCCCTGGAGCTGGTGGAACTGGCCACACTGGCCGTCGACCGCGGAAACAGGAATTCAGTCAGCGACGCCGGAGTAGCCGGACTTGTTGCCAGGAGCTGCGGTCTGGGAGCATATTACAATGTGCGGATCAACCTGCCCGGCCTCAAAGATGAAAAATTCAAAACAAAGACTCTGGCCAGGGCCAACCAGCTTAAGAAAAAGCTGGAAGCCGGCGTCCTGAAACTGGAAAAAATGATGGCCAGAAATCTGGGCCAGGAATAAACTGAAGTCTCGACAAATTTTTTCTTCCCGGGGGGGGCGCTCCCGGTTGAAAAGACCTGCAACCAGATTTGACAGTTTGCAACTGGCGGTCGGGAAATCGATGCCGGGCGATTTTAGTATCGTCTCTTAAGCAGGTAAGCAAGGGCAAAAATAACCAGGGCCAGGAAGATGATAGCCGCCGAGGCCGGCAAATTAAAAACATAAGCCAGGCTTATACCGCCCAGAATTGACAGCAGGCTGAACAGGCAGGAGAAAAACAGAGTCTGACGAAAATTTCTGGCCAGCTGCAGGGCGGAAGCGGCCGGTATGACCGTCAACCCGGTCACCAGCAGCAGGCCGACAATCCTGAGCCCCAGCACTATGGTTACGGCCGACATCATCACCAGCAGCCGGTCTAATTTCTTAAGGCCGAGGCCTGAGACCGAGGCCGCTTCCCGGTCAAACATCATAAAGATCAGCCTTGACAGATTGAGGGAGATTCCGGCCGACACCAGGACAGCCAGGCCGGCTGCCAGATAAATCTCAGACGGGCCTATGGCCAGAATGTCTCCGAACAGATAAGACATCAGTTCGGCGCCGAAGTCTTTTTTGAGCGACATCAGGAGAACGGCCAGGGCCAGGCCGGCGCTGCTCAGCAGAGCAAGGGCCGTGTCGCCAGGAAGTCGGGCCTGTTCCTTAAGTCTTATGATCAGAAGAGAGCCAAGCAGACAAACGGCGATTGAAAAAATTACCGGCATCAGGTTCAAAGCCAGACCCAGAGCCACTCCGGCAAAGGCCACGTGCGACAGACCGTGGCTGATCATGGCGTCCCGCCTGAGCACCAGGAAAACACCCAGCAGGCCGCAGGCCAGAGCCAGACAACCTCCGGCCAGAAGGCCCCGGAGGAAAAGGCTGCTCAGTATCAGGTCTCCGCTCATGTTCAATGCCGGTGCGAGATCAGATGATGGCCTCCCTGCAAAAGTTCCCGAAATCTGTCAGACTGGCAGAATTCTGAATGGTCTCCATGATAGAACAATTTCTGATTCAGGCAGGCAACCCGGTTGACATGCCTGTTGACTATGCCGTAATCGTGGGTCACCAGGACAATGGTCAGATGCTGTTGCTGGTTGAGCTTGCCCAGTAGGTCGTAAAAATTCTGCTGGGAAGGATAATCGACTCCGGTGGTCGGTTCATCCAGCAACAGGATTTCCGGCTCGGTGGCCAGAGCCCTGGCAATCAGAACTCTTTGCTGCTGTCCCCCGGACAGGCTATTCATCGATTTCCCGGCTTCTTTTTCCAGGCCGACTGTCTGGAGAGCCTCCAGAATTTTCTTTCTTACTGGAGCCCGTCTGCCGGATGGCGGACGGCGGACCGAGTTCAGGCTGGCCGCAATAACTTCAGCCACTGAAATCGGGAAAATGGGGTCAAAATTGGTGGCTTTCTGCTGGATGTAACCGATTCTGTGCCACTGGTTGAACGTCTCCAGCGGTTGTTGAAACAACCAGACCCGGCCCCGCTGCGGCCGTAGCAGGCCCACCATTATTTTCAGCAGAGTGGTCTTGCCCGAGCCGTTGGGGCCGATGACCGCCAGAAAATCACCCCGAAGGACAGACAGGCTGATATCGACCAGGGCCTCCACCCCGTCATAGGCAAAACTCACACCTTCCACCCGGATGATTTCTTCGCTTTTATCGGTCATGATTATTCACACTCCAGGGCGTCCTTAAGAATATCGAGATTATCGGTCATCAGGTCCAAAAAAGTCTTTCCGTCCCGGAGCTGAGCTCCGGTCAGATTGACCCCGGCCGACAGGCTGAAGAGTCTGGCTCCGGTCTCCCGGGCCAGGGTACGAGCATAAGCCGGAGGCTCCGAGGCTTCATAAAAGACCGCCCTGATCTTTTTCTCCTTTATGAGTCTGATTATTTCCTGCAGCCTTCTGGCCCCGGGCTGGGCTTCAGGATGCGGGCCGCTCAGACTGACCGGCACCAGGCCATAGCGGGCAGCCAGGTAAGCGAAAGCCTGATGCCCGGCGATAATGATTTCTTTTCCAGAACAGGCTCCGAGTTCTTTCCGGTAGCGGCCGTCCAGGGCAGAAAGCTCGGCAGCCAGGACCAGCTTCCTTTCCCGGTAATATCCGGCTCCCTCCGGGTCCAGGGCTGAAAGTTCTTCGGCCAGCCGGCTAATCAGAATCAGGTCGGCCTCAAAATCCAGCCAGATATGGGGGTCATCCCGTCTCAGGGCCGGATAACCGATTGAACTCAGGTAATCAAAAAACCTGAGGGTCCTGGTGCTTTTAATCTTAGAAAGAGATTTTTCCAGCCTGACCAGCCAGGGTTCCAGCCCGCCTCCCACGGCCAGCAACAGGTCGGCCTCGGCCAGCAGCTTCAGGTCGGATGGAGTCAGCTGGAAATGATGGATTTCGGATGACGGCGGTATGATCTGGCGAATTTCGGCCCGGTCTCCGCCCACCCCCCGGGCCAGTTCTGTCAGGGGGAAAATCGTTGTCACCAGCACCGGCCGCCCCTGTCCGGCTTCGAGAGGCCGGGAATATCCGCTCAGAACAAATATCATAATTGATATGAGCACTGTCTGTATCTTTAGCTGCCTGAGAATTTTATTGCCGGTCATTCTTGCCACCTGCGCAACTTGAAATCATTCTGCGGTTTTATGATATTATAACATATCAATAATTTATTGAAGGAGCCTTAAATGAGCAACGATTTGACTTCCCTGAAACCGGAAAAACTGTGGAAACATTTCAGCCAGATCCTGGCCATTCCCCACGGTTCCGGGAACGAAAAAGCTCTGGCCGCGCATATCATCAATCTGGCCCGGAGCTGGGGGCTGGAAGCCCGACAGGATAAAGTTGGCAACGTGGTGGTTCGCAAGCCAGCCTCACCGGGGAAAGAAACGGCCCCGGGTGTGGTTTTGCAGGCCCACCTGGACATGGTCTGCGAGAAAAATTCCGATGTCAACCATGATTTCCTGAAAGACCCGATTCAGGCTTATATTGACGGAGATTGGGTCAAGGCCAGAGGCACCACCCTGGGGGCCGACAACGGAATCGGTCTGGCCGCCTGTCTGGCTGTTCTGGAGGACAGGAGCCTGACTCACGGCCCGCTGGAATGCCTGTTTACGGTGGATGAGGAAACCGGCCTGACCGGTGCCTTTAAGCTGGGAAAGGACATGCTGAGCGGAAAGCTGCTGCTCAACCTCGATAGCGAGGATGAGGGCACTTTTACCATCGGTTGCGCCGGGGGCGGCGATTCTGAAATCAGCCTGAAACTTGACCGCAAGAAGAAAAAACCCGGCCAGGTTCTGCTGGTTAAAATTTCAGGTCTGAGGGGTGGTCATTCCGGCCTGGATATCAACCTGGGACGGGGTAATGCCCTCAAGCTGCTGGCCCGGGTTCTGGTCGCGGCTTCGGAAAAATTCAAGCTGGAACTCATCTCTTTCTGCGGCGGCAGCAAGCGAAATGCCATACCCCGTGAAGCCTGGGCACTGGTGGGGTTTGACCGAAATACTCGCCGGGCCCTGGTCGGCTTTCTCCAGAAGCAGTTTGAAGTGGTTAAAGCCGAGTACCGGGTGACCGAGCCGGAACTGGCCTACGACCTCAGGAATTCCGTAGATTCCAGCTTCCCGCTGACCGGCGAAGCCCAGAACCGGCTGCTGGGGCTTATTCTGGCTCTCCCTCACGGAGTAATGGCCATGCATCCGCAGATTGCCGGTCTGGTAGAGACCTCAAGCAACCTGGCCATAGTCAATACCGAGCCGAGGGAGGCCAGGATAATCTGCAACACCAGGAGCTCGGTTTACTCGGCTCTGGAAGCTATCCGACTGGCCATTCGGGCCTGCTGCCAGCTGGCCGGAGCTAAGGTCAACCAGCCGCAGAGCTATCCGGCCTGGACCCCCAACCTCGATTCCAGACTGCTGCAAAAAATGGTCGACATCTACCGGAACCTGTTTCAGAAAGAACCGGAGGTCAAAGCCGTTCATGCCGGTCTGGAATGCGGAATAATAGGCGAGAAATACGCCGGAATGGATATGATTTCATTCGGTCCGACCATCAAGTATCCTCATTCTCCGGACGAAAAAGTTAGCCTCGGTTCGGTGGAAAAATTCTGGCAATTCCTGCTGGAGGCTCTGGAAAAATTAACCTGAAAATAAAGGGGATTGGAAATGAGGAGAAGAAAATTTCTTCTGTTTCTGGGAATATTTTCTTCTCTGCCGGCCAGATTAGCGGCCCGTTTCAAATCAGGGAGGACAACCATGAAGAAAGCCATTCAGACTGACCGGGCTCCCAAAGCCATTGGTCCCTACTCTCAGGCTATCAAAGCCAACGGTTTTATTTTTGTCTCGGGACAGATTCCTCTTGACCCGGTCAAGGGAGAAATTGTGGGCACGACCATAGAAGAACAGGCTCACCAGGTTCTGAAAAACATCCAGGCCATTCTGGAAGCAGCCGGAAGCTCCATGTCCGAGGTGGTCAAGACCACCGTCTATCTGGCTGACCTGAACGACTTTTCCAGAATGAACGCCGTCTACGC
Organism: Candidatus Saccharicenans sp.; assembly: GCA_030017715.1. Taxonomy (GTDB): domain Bacteria; phylum Acidobacteriota; class Aminicenantia; order Aminicenantales; family Saccharicenantaceae; genus Saccharicenans. The sequence continues at coordinate 1,080,602 of JASEIU010000001.1, forward strand.
CCAGTATTTCCCGGAACCCTACCCGGCCCGGGCTGCCTTTCAGGTGGTCAGATTGCCCCGCGATGTTAAAATCGAAATCGAAGCCATAGCCGCGACCGGCCCGGAAGTTGTTCCGCTGGTCAAGTAGACCCGGAAGCGGATCTGTCCCGGACAGACTTAAATATTCCGGGATCTGTAGTATAATTTTTATGGAGAGAATCGGAAATGCCTATTTATGAATATATCTGTCAGGACTGCGGGAAGAAGTTTGAGGTCCTGGTCGGACTCAACAGCGCCTCAAAAATAACCTGTCCCGGCTGCCGGAGCGAGCGGGTGAAAAGACTCATTTCATCTTTTGGAATCGGCGGCGGCAGCAACCGGGTCAAGGGCGGCACGGGCAGCTGTTCCAGCTGCTCCTCTCACAGTTGTTCTACCTGCAAGTAAACCTTTGTCTTGACATCCCTGGCCCTGTTCCTGTAAATCTATTCATTCACTAAATTTAAAGCAGCCGAGAGAGGAGTTACAGGCCTTTGGCAGACGGCAGAAAAACTGATTTAAGAATTGGAGTGGATTCAGGCGGAACCTTTACCGACCTGGTGATACATTCTGGCGGACAACTTACGGTCAGGAAGGTTCCTTCTACTCCGGCCAATCCTTCTCAGGCCATTCTTCAGGGACTGGCCGATTTCCTTCCGGCCGAACAGGCTCTGGTAATCCACGGCACCACCGTCGGCACCAACGCTCTGCTGGAAAAAAAGGGCGGTCGTATCGCCTTTATCACCACCGCCGGATTTGAAGATATCATTTTTATCGGCCGTCAGACCCGAAAAAATCTCTACAGCCTCAAGGGAGAAGAACGCAGTTTTATCATCTCGCCCCGCCTTTGCTTTGGTCTGGAGGAAAGAATTCAGGCCGGGGGCCGGGTGGAAAAACCGCTTCAAAAAAGCGACCTGGAGCGGATCATAACCGTTTTAAGGAAGGAACGGGTTGAGGCCGTCGCCGTCTGCCTGCTGCACTCTTATGTCAATCCCGTTCACGAACAACTCGTGGCCGAGAGGTTGCAACAGGCCGGATTCAGGGTTTCCTGCTCTTCCAGCCTGCTGCCTGAATATCGCGAATTTGAGAGAGCATCGACCACGGTTATCAATGCCTATCTGCTGCCGGTGATGGACCGTTATCTGGCTGAACTTCAGGGCCGGCTGTCGGGTGCCCGGCTCAAGATAATGCAGTCGAACGAAGGTTATATCTCGACTGAAAAAGCCAGACAGGAGCCCATCAAGACTATCCTTTCGGGCCCGACCGGCGGTGTGGTCGGAGCCTTGCATCTGGCCAGGGCGGCCGGTTTTCGCAAAGTCATCAGTTTCGATATGGGCGGAACCTCAACCGACGTATCGCTCATCGACGGTCGGATTAAAAGGTCCACTGAAAACCTGGTCGGCGATTTTCCGGTGCGCCTGCCGATGGTGGACGTGCACTCGGTCGGAGCCGGCGGGGGCTCAGTCGTCTATGTGGATAAAGGAGGTCTGCTGCGAGTGGGGCCGCAGAGCGTCGGAGCCAATCCCGGGCCGGCCTGCTATGGACTGGGCGACATTCCGGCGGTTACCGATGCCAACCTCTGCCTGGGCCGACTGGACCCCGAGTTTTTCCTGGGCGGCAGGATGAGAATATATCCGGAGAGAAGCCGTAAGGCTCTGGAAGCCGTGGCCAGGAAAATCGGGCGGAGTTTGATTGAGACCGCGCTCGGTGTGGTGGCCATAGCCAACGCCAGCATGGAGAAAGCCATCAGAGTGATTTCGGTTGAGAGGGGCTATGACCCGCGCCAGTTTTCGCTGGTGTCTTTTGGCGGCGCCGGCGGCCTGCACGCGGTAGAAATGGCTGACCACCTGAGAATTCCTCGGGTTATCATCCCCCGATTCGCCGGAGTGCTGTCAGCCCTCGGGCTTCTGCTGGCTGATTCGGTCAAGGATTATTCCCGGTCTTTCATCAGGCTGGCTCAGAAAACCGACCCCGAAGAACTGGAAAAATCATTTGCCGAAATGACCGACCGGGCCGTGGAGGAGATGGTTGAAGACGGGTTCAGACCGGACGAGGTTCTGGTCGAAAGACAGCTTGACCTCCGGTATCTCGGTCAATCTCATGAACTGACCATCCCCTATCGCTCCGGCGCCTTTCATAAGTTCAGCTATCTTAACGAATTCCATCGCCAGCACCGGCGACTGTTTTCTTATTATCATCAGCACCGGCCGGTGGAGATCGTTAATTTGAGGGTCAGGGCGGTGGCCAGGGCTCCAAAAATCAAGCTTAAACCTTACCCCCACAGCCCGGAAATTCCGGCCGCGGCCAGAATAAAAAAGCAGTGGCTGTATCATGGAAAAGAAAAACGCCGGGTCGAGGTTTTCGACCGGTCTCAGTTGCTGGCTGGAAATCAAATTCCCGGTCCGGCCCTGGTGGTCGATGCCGAGTCAACAACTTTCATTCCTCCGGGATATACAGCCGTCACCGACCGCTTCCTGAATTTAATAATAGAAAAGGCGGGCTCAGCATGAAGCAGTTTGACCCGATAGAACTCGAGCTGTTCAAGAATTTATTTACTTCCATAACCGAAGAGATGGCCGCTGTCCTGCAGAGGACCGCCCTGTCGCCCAACATTAAAGAAAGAAGGGATTTTTCCTGCGCCCTGTTCACCAGGCTGGGCGAGACCTTTGCTCAGGGGTCCCACATTCCGGTGCATCTGGGAGCGATGCCGCTTTCGGTTCAGGCTGCCCTTCAGGCGGTGGAGTTTGAGCCGGGCGATGTGGTTATTCTCAACGATCCCTATAAGGGCGGAACCCATCTTCCGGATATCACCTGTATTCAGCCCTATTTTGTCGGCCAAAACCTCTGTTTTCTGATAGCCAACCGGGCCCACCATTCGGATGTCGGCGGCATTACTCCCGGTTCGATGCCACTGGCCACTGAAATTTTTCAGGAAGGGGTAATTATCCCGCCGTTAAAACTTTACCGTCGCGGTCGACTGAACGAAGAGGTTCTCAGCCTGTTTCTGGCTAATGTCCGGACACCCGAGGAAAGACGGGGAGATATCCTGGCTCAGGTGGCGGCCAATTCCCGGGGAGCCAGACGGCTGGCTGAAATGCTGGCTGGCTACGGCCTGGAAAAGCTGACCCTGTATGCTGACCAGATCCAGAATTATACCGAGAAAATTCTCAGGGCAACAATCAAGTCGATCCCGGACGGCCTCTATGAGTTCGAAGACTTTCTGGACGACGACGGCCTCAATCAGCAACCGGTGAAAATCAGGGTGGCCCTGACCATAAAAGGCGACGAAGCCTGGGTCGATTTCAGCGGTTCTTCCGACCAGGTGGCCGGCTCCATAAACGCTAATTTTGCCGTCACCTATTCTGCCGTTCTTTATGTCTTTCGGTCGCTGGTTGAAGAAGACATACCCTTCAATACGGGTCTGATGAAACCGATCAAGATCATCGCTCCCGAAGGCTCGGTGGTCAAGGCCACTTTTCCCTCGGCTCTGGCCGGTGGCAATGTGGAGACTTCTCAGAGAATAGTTGATGTCCTGCTGGGCGCCCTGGCCCGGGCTCTGCCCGGGAAAATTCCGGCGGCCAGCCAGGGAACCATGAACAACCTGGCTTTCGGGGGTTTTAATCCCAGAACCAGAGCCAATTTTGCCTATTATGAAACCATCGGCGGCGGACTCGGAGCATCCCCCTCCAGGCCAGGCTTGAGCGGAGTCCACTGTCATATGACCAATTCCTTGAACACTCCGATCGAAGCCCTGGAAAACTATCTGCCGCTTAAGATCAGGAAATACGCCCTCAGGAAAAACTCGGGCGGCGCGGGGCGGCAGCCCGGGGGCGACGGCCTGATAAGGGAATATCAGTTTCTGGTTCCGGTCAACCTGACCATAATTTCCGACCGGAGAAAACTCCGCCCTTACGGACTGGAAGGAGGGCAGCCGGGCCGGGCCGGAGTCAACCTGCTGATCAGGAAGGGAAAAAAGAAAACTCTGGGTTCCAAGGTCAACCTGAAGCTCGAAGCCGGAGACATTCTCAGGATTGAGACCCCGGGCGGCGGCGGATACGGGCGGCCTGAGGAATAAGCACCTTATCAGTCAACGGTCAGGGTCTTGCTGATGTTTCTTGGCTGGTCGGGGTCAAGACCGAGTTCCTGGCTGACATAATAGGCCAGAAGCTGGGCCACAACCACACTGAGAATCGGGCAGAAATAATAATTATCCGAGACCAGGGGGACCAGAAAATGAGCGTTAAGCCGCAGGGCCGGTTCATCCGGTCCGATCAGGGCAATCTTCCCGTAACGACAGCTGACCTCATTCATATGTGAAATGCTCATTCTGGCATCTTCGGCCGTGCTGATAAACACCACCCAGTCGTCGGGAGAGATTATGGCCAGCGGCCCATGCTTAAATTCGGAAGAATATATGGCTTCACAGGGAATGTAAGAAACCTCCTTCAGCTTCAGGGCCCCCTCCAGGCAGGCTCCGAATGACAGACCATAGCCGAGGTAATAAAGGTATTTTTTTCCCTTCAGGACTCTGGCCAGTTCTTTAACCGGGCCGGCCGTCTGGCTCAGGGTTTCAGCCAGCAGGCCCGGCAGCGACCTCAGCTTCTGCCGGGAAAGCGGTGACTTCAACCCCCTGGCCCTGGCCAGCTGGCAGGCCAGCACCAGAAAAGTCAAGACCTGGTTGAGAAAGGTCTTGGTGGCCGGGACCGAAATTTCAACTCCGGTCAGCAACGGCAGAAAATGCTTAACCCGGAGTTGCAAAGAAGAACCCAGAACATTGACCAGGGTGATTATATTTCTGGCCTTCTTTTTCTCCAGAAGGTTAAGAACATTGATGACATCCTTGGTTTCGCCGCTCTGGGAAACTAAAATGAAGGCTTCCCGCTCCGGATTGAAGTTCTTATAGTGCTCGGCGAAGGCCCCGGCTACCACCGGCGTGGCTTCCAGGCGGCCGATGGCATTCAGGTAACAGGCGCCTATGGTGCAGGCGTTATAAGATGAACCTGAGCCTATCAGGAACACCCGGCTGGTTTTTTTTAACAGATTTAATATTTCCTGAGTATTTTCCTTATGTTCGAGGTAGTCGAGAAGGGCCCGGGCTTTATCCGGCTGTTCGTGTATTTCTTTCAGCATGAAGTGAGGATAACTTCCCTTTTGAGCCTGCTCCAGGTCCAGGGTGCATTCATAGGGTTCTCGCTCGACTTCCCGGCCGGTGGCCAGGTTCTTAATCTGATAGGAGGCGGCCGAAAACTCCACGTATTCTCCATCTTTGATGCTGACGATTTTTCTGGTCAGCGGGAGTATCGAGGGCAGGTCGGATGAACAGCAAATAAAGCCGTCTCCCACTCCGAGATAGAGCGAGGAATATTTCTTAACGCAGTACATCAAATCGCTGCCAACCTCAGTCAGGCAGAAGGCATAGTCGCCCTGGAGCATACGGTCGGCTATCTCCAGCGCCCGCCCCAGGTCCGGTGTCGTCTTCAGAGCTTCTTCGACCGCATGGACGCAGACCTCGCCGTCGTTTTCGCCCCTGAACCTGTGTCCGGAGGCGGTCAGAGAGAAAATCAACTCTCTGGTGTTGATGATGTTTCCGTTATGAGCTCCAACCAGCCTCTGCCGGCAATCAAAGTGGGGCTGGGCATTGCGCGGCAACGGCTGTCCGAAAGTGGCCCAGCGCAGCTGGACTATCCCCTTGTAACCCTGCAGTTCCTCAAAGTTAAGCTTCCGGTTAACCTCTTCAATCTTGCCCACATCTTTTCTCAGCTCAACCCGGTTTCCGTCAAAAACGCCCATTCCCACCGAATCGTATCCGCGGTAGGTCAGGCGCCGCCCGGCTGACAGGAGAATGGTTCCCAGGTCCCGGCGCCTGTCCTGAAAGATGATGCCGAATATTCCACACATAGCTTCCTCCTCAATGGCCCGGGATCAATTAACACGTTGTCGTCGGCCGGGTCTGACACGGTCGTCGTCAGGGGCAGACTTTTTTAATCCTTCTTTTTTCTATCATCAACGACCCTTGATAGGCTACATAATTCAGAAGAATCATCACCCGCTGTCGGTCGCTGAGAGGCTTGAAGAACAGACCCCTTAAACCCTTTAGGGGGCCCTCCATAACCACAATTTCGTCTCCGGGCTGCGGCTCTTCACCGTATTTCATAAGCTCAATCAATCCGTTTTTCTCCCTGGATTTAAGACACTTTATGATCTCTGGTTGGACAGAAATCGGCCCTTCAGCGTTTCCGACCACTCGCTGCACACCCCGGGTATATATCACCGTCCTGTATTGTTCGGGGTACCTGAACTTAAGGAATAGGTAGCCTGGAAAAAATGGCCGGACGACCCCGTCCTGCCGGTACTTGGGGTTGTAAACTGTCAGCCTGGCCTGACTGAAAAGACTCTCCACCTGAAATTCCTTCTTCGGCTTGGTCCGGACAACATACCAATTCATCATCCTGGCTGTTCACCCATCAGTAATAATTTATCCGGTTCTCTGCCGGTCGCCCTTTTTATGAAAAAAGATTTTCAATATCTTTAATCTTCCTGGGGATTTTCGGGCCCAGCACCCGACAGCCTTTTTCGGTGACCAGAACGTCGTCCTCGATTCTTATCCCGCCAAAATCAAGGAATTTTTCCACGGCCGCATAGTTTATGAAAGCCAGATGTTTCTTTTCCTTTTTCCAGGCAGCCACCAGGGCCGGGATGAAATAGAGTCCGGGTTCAACCGTCAGCACAAAGCCCGGTTCTAACGTCCGGGCCAGCCTCAGGTAACCCAGACCGAATTGTTCGCTGCGCTTGACGGTCTGGTCATAACCGACATGATTTTCGCCGAGATTTTCCATGTCATGGACATCCAGTCCCAGCATGTGTCCGAGCCCGTGCGGGAAAAACAGGGCCTGGGCTCCCTGTTCGACGGCCTCATCCAGGTTGCCGGTCATCAGACCCAGGTCCTTCAAGGCTTCAGCCATGACCCGGGCGGCCCGGAGATGAACCTCCCGGTATTTTATCCCGGGAGAGATAGCTTTGATGGCTTCTTCCTGGCCCTTGAGGACAATGGAGTAAATGTCCCTCTGACGCTGATTGAATTTGCCTCCCACCGGGACTGACCTGGTTATGTCGCAGGCATAATGCCGGGCCGATTCGGCTCCGGCATCCATGACCATCATCCGGCCTTTTTTCAATGTGTCACCGTAAGAGGTCTTATGGAATATCTGGCCGTTTATGGTGATAATGGGCGGAAAAGCAAAAGTCAGGCCGTTGGCCCTCAAAACCATTTCCATAAAGGCCAGGACTTCCTGTTCCCTGGCCCCCGGCTTAACCCTGGGAATGGCGGCCAGGTACATTTCCCTGGTGACTGACAGGGCTTTTTCGATCTCTCTGATTTCATCCGGGCTCTTGACCGAGCGCAGGGCTACCACGGCCCTGATCAGGTCCAGAGAAGCCGCTGATTTCAATTCAGCCGGTGCCATCCCCAGGTATCCGGCCAGCTGCAGGCTGGTTTCGGCTCTGTAAGGAGGCAGAAAGTGGATTGGACGCCCCTGATTTCGAACCTTCTCCAGGTAATCCTGAAGGCCGGAGAATGGCTTCACCTGTCTGATCCCGACCGCGGCTGCCCGGTCCTTAAGCCTGGGCTGGGGGCCGACCCAGATAATATCTTCGAGAGTTACGTCATCGCCAAAGATTATATCCTGGCCTTCATCCAGGTCCATGACCGCGGCCAGGCCCGGAGAATCCAGTCCGAAAAAGTATAAGAAAGTGCTGTCCTGCCGGAAAGGATAGGCATTGGCTTTGTAATTCATAGGACTGTCGGTATTGCCCGGGAACAGGCACACTCCTTTCTTGACCAGGCTCTTAAGCTTCTTTCTTCTCTGCTGATAGGTTTCCGGTTTGAACATCGAGTCCTCCTTAATAATTAAGTGTTAAAACATCTATACCAGATTTCGGACCTTAAATCAAAAAGGAATTGAGTTATAGAATTAAAAACCTCTAGCCGCGGGCTGCAAAAAATCCGGCCCCGGCCGGGCCGGATTTCGGCCACAGTTGGCTTCTGATTTCGGGAATGGCGACTGTTTTCTGAGTTACCGGGGTAAACAATTTTCGGCCAAACGGTCGGACGGTTGAAGGTCCGGGAACCAGTGCGGACATGAAGAAAAAAATGAAACAGGCGAAACTCGAGTTGGTTGGAGAGGCAAAAAAAAATGGTAGCGGGGGCTGGATTTGAACCAGCGACCTCCGGGTTATGAGCCCGACGAGCTACCTGACTGCTCTACCCCGCGATCATTTTCAATTATAACAGAAAAATGCTTTTTGTCAAAAAACGGCCGGAGCAGGACATAAGCCGAATTCAGTTACTGCCTGAGGCAGCGGCGGTCATTTGTCTGACCGGCTGATTGCTCAGCCGGTTTAGCGACCTACCCACCCCTCGGACGGGCCATCCTCAAACGGGGCTAATTTGGTCTTGCTCCGGATGGGGTTTGCCCTGCCTCCGTCGTCGCCGACGGAGCGGTGAGCTCTTACCTCGCCTTTTCACCCTTACCCGCTTCCGGAAGAAGCCGGCGGTATGTTTTCTGTGGCACTTTCCTCCGGTCGCCCGGAGTCGCTGTTAACGACCATCCTGCCCTGTGGAGTTCGGACTTTCCTCCTCTTCTTCCTCATCGGAAGAAGAAGCGACCGCCTCGCCTGCTCCAGCCTTTAATTTTATACCATATTGTTCCAGTTTTTTGTAGAGGTTGCTGCGGGGGGTGTCGATTTCTCTGGCCGTCCGGGAGACATTCCAGTTGTTGCTTTTCAGCTTGAACAGTATGAAATTTTTCTCCGCCTCCTCACGGAAATCTTTCAGGGTTTTGACCTGGCGCAGGTCGGGCATCAGCAATTCCCTGTCCTGCAACAGGTAATCAGGCAGGTCTTCTGGCCCGATTACCTCTTTATCCGTCAGGATGATCAGCCTCTCCACCAGATTCCTCAACTCTCGAACGTTCCCCTTCCAGGGGTACTTGATCATGATTTCCAGGGCTTGGGGCGAAAATTTTTTGCGACGAAAATTATTCTCTTCTGAATAAATGGCGCAAAAATAATCCACCAGAAGAGGAATATCTTCCTTTCTTTCCCTGAGCGGCGGAACGTAAATCGGGACAACGTTCAATCTGAAAAACAGGTCGTCCCGGAAGCGTCCCTCTTTCATTTCTTTTTTAAGGTCTTTGTTGGTGGCGGCTATGATTCGGACATCAACTTTGATGATTTTGCTGGAGCCGACTCTCTGAACCTCGCCTTCCTCCAGCACTCGAAGAACCTTCGATTGGGTTTTTAAGCTCATGTCCCCTATTTCGTCCAGAAAGATGGTCCCGCCGTCGGCCAGTTCAAACTTGCCCGGCTTGCGTTCGGTGGCTCCGGTGAAAGCTCCCTTTTCATGGCCGAAAAGTTCGCTTTCGATCAGTTCCTCGGGAATGGCGGCGCAGTTGACCTGGACGAAATTTTCCTCTGCCCGGGGACTATTATCGTGTATGGCCCTGGCCACCAGTTCTTTTCCGGTGCCGCTTTCTCCCTGAATCAGGACAGTGGCATTGGTCGGCGCGATTTTTTGCACCTCCTGCCAGAGTTCAAGCATCGATGGGTGCTGGCCGATAATCCGGTACTTTTTTTCCGCTCTTTTTTTTATGTCCTGGACAGTCGACTTCAACCTTCTGGCTTCCAGGGCATGGCGGACACTCAGCAGCACCCGGTCCCGATGGAGGGGTTTTTCCAGAAAATCGAAGGCGCCCAGCTTGGTAGCATCGACGGCCATGGCAATCGTTCCATGACCGGAAATCATGATAACCTCCGGCGCCGGCAGCCGTTTCCTGACTTCAGCCAGCAAACTCAGGCCGTCGGCGTCGGGCAATCTGATATCGAGCAGGACGAGGTCGATTTCGGGGTGGCTGTCCAGAACCTCCCTGGCCGTCACTCCGTCGGCAGCCTCAAAAAAGGCGTAGCCTTCATACTCCAGTATCATTTTCAGGGTTTTGCGGATGTTATCCTCGTCATCCACCACCAGAATCCGATGTTTTCTCTCCTTGGTATTCATGTTTTGATTTTAACACACCCGGGCCAGGACGCGAAAATAGATGTTGATTAATTTCTTCTCAACCCTTATATTTTTTAAGGGAGGACAAAATTTCCGGTTTTAAAAAAACTGCGGTTGCCTGCTTTTTCCTCTGGCTGGCCTGTCTTCCGGTCCTGGCCTCAACTCCGGTCGGAGCGCTCAGGTCGGCGCCGCAGTCCGGCCGGGCCGAAACAGAATTCAGCCTGGATAACGGGCTCAGGGTGTATCTACTCCCCTATTCCGGGTCCGCTCTGGCCTCAGTCGTCCTGGCAGTCAAGGTCGGAACGGCCGATGAAACTCCGGAAACCAGCGGTCTGCTCCACCTGCTGGAACACTGCCTGCTTTTCCGCCAAGCTCATCTTACGGCCGGGGGGAGGCTTTTCCGGACAATCAGTCAGCACGGGCTTTATTATAATGCCCGGACCGAGCAGGACCTGATGTTGTTTGAAGTCGGTCTGTCGGGCGAGCAGCTGGAGCCGGTGCTGGGCTTATTGAGGGAGGCTGTTTTCTCATTTAATCTGACTGAAGAAGCGCTGGAGATGGAAAAAACAGTCCTGCTAAAAGAGCTGGCCGATAATTACCGTCAGCCGGAAAAAATTGGGCTGGCCACGGTCTATGAACTGGCCTTTCCTGAGACCGGTTACGCCCTTCCGGTTTACGGCAAAAAAGAAGCTATCAGTCGGGCCGGTCTGGCCAACTTGAAGAAACTTCATCAAAGGTTTTTCAGGCCTGACAACTCGGCTCTGGTGGTGATTGGAGATTTTGAACCGGACAGGCTCAGTGAAATCATAAAGGCGATTTTTTCTGACCTCAAGGGCGGCGAAGGACTTTTCAGGCGGCCCGGTCTGTCGGCCAAATTCCCCACCTCGGGTCCGACGGTTGAACTCAGAATGAAGGTCTCCGATACCTATCTCATGGCCGGCCTGCCGGCGCCTGAGTACAGCAGCCCCGACCGCCTGTCCATGGACATGCTCAGCGAGCTGGCCGGGCAGGGCTTGAGTCCTCTGATCTATCAGGCTTTTTCCGGCCAGCCTGACCTTGTTTCTTCAGCCCGATTTCATTACCTGAGTCATGAACAGGCGGGACTGATTTTTATCTCAGTTACTTCCGCCGAAGACCGGGTAGCGACCGTCAAACGACTCATACAGAACTTTCTGCCACGTCTGGCCGAGATAAATTATTCGCTTCAGGACTACCCGCCGGACCAGCAATTTCTGGTGTTCGACTTTCTCCGGGGCGGTAAAAACCGCTTTCAGTGGCTGTCCGAAAAAATGACCGAGAGCCCGCCTCTTCTGGCCATGTCTCTGGCCAAGCATCTGCTGCTCCGGGACGACCGACCGCAAAAAAATTATCTCCGGTCAATCGCCGGTCTGAATTCATCCGACCTCAGAAAGACAGCTCGCAAGTACCTGAGCGGGGCCAGACCTGTCTGGGTGGTTATAAAACCAGAAAAAAAATGAACTATCAGCGATATATTATCAGACGGCTTTTATCGACTCTGGTCCTGACCGGTTTATTCTGGGCCCGGTCATTACCGGCCCAGCCTTTAAGATTTGAAGTCTTCAGCCTGGAGAACGGACTTAAGGTTTATTATCAATTTCAGCCGGAAACAAAATTGACTTCAGCGGTTTTTCACTTCAAGGGCGGTCAGTCTCTGGAAATACCCGGGCGGCGCGGCCTGGCTTACCTGACGACCAGACTGATGGCTGAAATTGCCGACGAAGACCGGCTGGCCCAACTACTGGCTTCCGGAGCCAGCCTGACGGCCGGAAGCCGGCCTGATTTTTCGGTCATTCAGTTCGAAGGTTTAACCGGGGATTTTGAGGCCATCCTGGAAATTGTGGCTGCCGGCCTCAAGAATCCGCTTATTTCTGGCCCCAGAATAGACCGGGTCAGAAAGGCCTTAAAACTCGAAGCCGGCCAGGAAGCCTGTCGGCTGGTGGATTCAGCTCTGGTCTGCCTGCGCCGTCAGGTATTTCCGGATGGCCCCTACGGCTATTCTCTTTACGGGCAGGAACCAGACCTCAAGTCGGTGACCAGGAAAGATATCCGCCAGTTTTATGATTCAATAATGAACAGCGGTTCGTTGAGCCTGCTTATTATAACCGACCTGGAAAGAAAGGCCCTGCAGGAGATCCTGACCAGGCACCTGTCCTGGATTAAGAACAAGGTTCCGCCGGTCGGAGATAAGTTTCTGCCGCTGGACAGACCTCCAGGCCAGACCCGGGGCGGGGACTGCGAGGTTTATCAGGGGCCCCCTGGTGCCTCGGTCGCTCTGGGATACCTTTTCCCGGGAGAGCTGGCTGAGACCTATGCGGCCGCTTATTTGTTGGAAAAAATAATCGGGCAGGGACCGGGCTCCCTGCTCTGGAAGCTCCGCCAGGAGAGCGGTCTGGCCTATAACTTAAACAGCCGGCTGGAAATTCTGGCCGGAAGGATTCTTTTCATCTGTTACCTGGAAACGGAAAAAGAACAGGCAAACATTTCTCTTTCCCAATTAAAGGAGGCTTTTTCACGACTGGGCCAGCAGGGCCTTGACCCGGAAACCCTGGCCTCGGCCCGGGTCCTGGCCGCAACCAGCTACCGGCGCGAATCTTTCGACCGCGATAGCCGCCTCGGCTTCCTGTCGCTGACCCTGGCCGCGGGACTGCCGCTGGACTTTTATAACGGTTTTCTGGATTCTCTGGAAGAAAAAAACCCTGACCAGCTCAGTGAGCTGGTCAGGGCAACTTTCTTACCTGACCGGGCCTGGGAAGTGATAATAATCAGGGATTGATCAACCCTCGGCCAGTTTCTTGTAATATTCAAATCTCTTTTTGGCTTCCTGAGCAGCCTGGGTAAACAGCTGGCGGGCTATTTCCGGATAGTCCTGAAGTACCGACCGGTAGCGGATTTCATTCTTCAGGAAGGCTTCGTATTCCATCTTCGGCTCTTTGGAATCCAGGATCAGGGGATTCTTCCCTTCTCTGGCCAGCATCGGGTTGTACCGATAGAGTATCCAGTATCCGGTATCCACGGCCAGTTTCTCTTCCAGCTGGGATTTGCTCATATCGATTCCATGGTTGATACACGGCGAGTAAGCGATGATGAGCGACGGTCCGTCGTAGGCTTCAGCTTCCAGGAAAGCTTTCAGACACTGATTCATGTTGGCGCCCATGGCCACTGAAGCCACGTAAACATAGCCATAGCTCATAACCATTCGGCCAAGGTCTTTCTTGACGGTTTTTTTGCCGGAGGAGGCAAACTTGGCTCGGGAGCCGGTGGGGGTGGCCTTGGAAGCTTGACCGCCGGTGTTGGAATAAACTTCGGTATCCAGAACAAGCAGGTTGACGTTGCGATTCATGGCCACCACATGGTCAAGTCCGCCATAGCCGATGTCATAGGCCCAGCCGTCGCCGCCGATGCACCAGACGCTCTTGTCCACCAGATAATCCTGAAGCTCGGCAATTCTGGTTAAATAGGGCTTGGCGGCATCGTTTCTGGCCAGGGCTTTGGGCAGCAGTTCCTGTATCCTTCTGGCTGTGGATTTGGCCTGGTCGCCTTTATCGGTCCACAGCTCTTTCATCTTCTGCATAGCTTCCATGAGTTCCGGCAGGGTGCCGGCATCGAGGGCCGCATTCAGGCTGGCCCAGAGCTGGCGCCTGATGGTGTCCACCGCCAGCCTCATGCCGAACCCGTATTCGGCATTGTCCTCGAACAGAGAATTGGCCCAGGCCGGCCCTTTTCCTTCCTTATTTTTGGCATAAGGTGAAACAGGGAACGTGCCGCCGTAGATAGATGAACAACCGGTGGCATTGGCAATTATCATCCGGTCGCCGAACAGCTGGGTAGCCAGCTTGATGTACGGGGTTTCGCCGCAGCCGCCGCAAGCTCCGCTGAATTCAAAAAGCGGGGTCAGAAATTGTGAACCTTTAATGGTGTCGACCTTGACTCCATCCAGGTAGCTGTCGGGCAGGCTCTCAAAGAACTTTTCGTTGACGTTCTGACCGGCGGCTCTTTCTTCTTCTATCGGCACCATTACCAGAGCCTTCTCTTTGGCCGGGCAAGTTTCAACACAAACACCGCAGCCGACGCAGTCTTCGATGTAAATCTGGAGGCGGTACTTAAGATTCTTATCGTTCTTGGTGTTGGAAACCAGGGTGGTAAAGGTCTCTGGTGAATTCTTCAGGTCCTCGGGCAGGATCTGCTTGGCTCTGACGGCGGCGTGAGGACAGACGAAGGCGCACTGATTGCACTGAATGCATTTTTCCGGCAGCCAGCGCGGGACGAGCTCGGCGATGCCTCTTTTTTCCAGCTTGGCGGTGTCGGTCGGGATCCGACCGTCATAGGGCATGCGGGAAACAGGAATGGTGTTTCCCTTAAAATGCATGATGGGCTCGATTACGCCGCGGGCGAACTCGTCGGCGTCCTCGGGAATCAATCGCGGCACCGGCGCCGATTTGGTAATCCGGGCGGGCACAGGAACTTCTTCCAGGGCTTCCAGAGTTCTGTCGACGGCGGCCAAGTTCATCCTGACCACGTCTTCGCCTTTCTTATGGTAGGTTTTATGAATTGCTTTTTTGATCAGCTCGATGGCCTGGGCCTCGGGCAGGACTCCGGATATCTTGAAGAAACAGACCTGCATGATGGTGTTGATTCTGTTCTTTAGCCCGACTTCCTGAGCGATTTTGAAGGCATCGATGTTGTAAACTTTAATCTTCTTCTGGATGATGGTTTTCTGCAGGTCCTCGGTCAGGTGTTCGAACACTTCTTCCTTTTTCCAGGGAGAATTCAACAGCAAGGTTCCTCCCTGGCGCAGTCCTTCGAGAATGTCATAGCGTCCGATGTAGGCCGGCTTGTGCAGGGCCACGAAATCAACCGTGTTCAGCAGGTATTCGGATTTGATGGGATGCCGACCAAACCTCAGGTGAGAAATAGTCACCCCGCCTGATTTCTTGGAATCGTACTCAAAATAACCCTGGGCATAGAGCTCGGTGTTGTCGCCGATGATGGTGATGGAGTTCTTGTTGGCTCCGACGGTGCCGTCCGAACCATAGCCCCAGAATTTGCAACGTACGGTTCCGGCCGGCTCGGTTTCCAGGACCCCTCCCACCGGCAAGGAAGTGCCGGTTAGGTCGTCTTCAATCCCGACGGTGAAGCCATGGAAGCAGGCTCCGTTCAGGTGATCAAAAACGGCTTTCACCATGGCCGGGGTGAATTCCTTGGAAGACAGACCGTAACGGCCACCGATGATCTTGAGGTCGCGGCCGGCCAGAGCCGTCATCACATCAAGATAGAGCGGCTCGCCGATGGCTCCCGGCTCCTTGGTCCTGTCCAGGACGGCTATTTTCTTGGCCGTCGGAGGAATTACTGCCCGGAAAGCCTCGGCCTCGAAAGGACGATAGAGGCGGACTTTAACCAGCCCGACCCTGTAGCCGTTCTTATTAAGATAATCAATGGTTTCTTCGGCGGTTTCGGCTCCGGAACCCATAATCACGATTACCCGGTCGGCATCGGGAGCGCCGAAATAGTCGAATAGATGGTACTGACGGCCGGTTACCCTGGCCACCTTGTCCATATATTCCTGGACTATGCCCGGAGTGTCGGCGTAGTATTTATTGACCGTTTCCCGACCCTGAAAATAGACGTCGGGGTTCTCAGCGCCAACCTTCATCATCGGTTTTTCGGGGTTGAGAGCCCTCTGTCTGAAATCCTGCAGGTACCGGGGTTCAAATAGTTCGGCCAGTGTTTCGTAAGGCACTATTTCTATCTTCTGAACTTCGCTGGAAGTCCGGAAGCCGTCAAAAAAATGCAGGAACGGCACTTTGCTCTTCAGGCTGGCCAGATGACAGACAATGGCCAGATCCATGATTTCCTGGACTGAACCTGAACACATAAGGGCAAAGCCGGTGTTTCTGGCGGCCATAACGTCTGAATGGTCGCCGAAAATCGACAGCGACTGACAGGCCAGAGAACGGGCGGAAACGTGGAAAACGGTGGGCAGCAGCTCACCGGCAATCTTGTGCATATTAGGCAACATCAGCATCAAGCCCTGGGAAGCCGTAAAGGTGGTGGTAAGGCAGCCGGCGCTCAGAGAACCATGGACGGCTCCGGCTGCTCCGGCTTCGGACTGCATCTCTACCACTTCCACCGGCTGTCCGAAGATGTTCTTTCGGCCCTGGGCTGACCACTCGTCGGCCATTTCGCCCATGGTGGAAGAAGGAGTAATCGGGTAAATGGCAGCCACTTCCGAATAAGCATAAGCGACATGAGTGGCCGCGGTGTTACCGTCGATTGCCTTAAATGTTTTTGCCATCATAAATCTCCTTATAAAATTAAACAGATTATTATATCAAAAAGCCCTTAAATTTCTAAGGCCGGGCTTAAATTTTATCCTTTGAGTTCAGTCCGCCCCTCCAGCGCTTTTTTTATCGTCAGCTGGTCGGCAAAATCCAGGTCAGCTCCCACCGGCAATCCCATGGCCAGCCTGGTTATTTTTACCGGCATTTCTCTCAGAACCTGACAGATGAGGGAAGCGGTGGCTTCTCCCTCGACCGTGGGATTGGTGGCAATAATCACTTCCTTGAACTGGCCACCCTTGAGACGGCCGATTAACTTTTCCAGTCTGAGTTCGTCGGGCCCTATTCCCTTGATAGGCGACAGTGAACCAAGCAAAACATGATAGCGACCGTTGAAGATGCCGGTTTTTTCGATCGAAGCCACATTGAACGGCTCTTCCACCAGACAGAGTTGCTCATCGTTGCGTCCGGGGTCCGTGCAGAGCCGGCAGGGGTCGACATCGGTGATATTGTTACACTGCGAACAGTAAAATATCTTGTTTTTGACTTCGACAATGGCCCTGACCAGTTCGGCCACTTCTTCGGCCGGGAGTCCCAGCAGATAGAACGCCATGCGCTGGGCCGACTTCAGGCCGACACCGGGAAATTTCCTAAGCTGTTCAATCAGGTCATGCAACGGTCGGGCATACTCAAACATCGGCCGGCTCCGTCAGAACAGTCCCGGAATTTTCAGGCCGCCGGCCAGCCCGGACATTTTGGTCTGGATTTCAGCTTCCACCCTGGCGGTCGCTTCCCGGAAGGCTGAAACGATCAGGTCCTGAAGCATTTCCACGTCATCGCGGTTGACCACTTCCGGGTCCAGTTTTACTTCCAGGCAATTCTTCTGACCGTCCAGGACCACAGTCACCATGCCGCCGCCGCTTGAGCCTTCAATTCTCATTTCGGCCAGCTCCTTCTGCAGTCTTTCCTGCATTTCCTGGGCAGCCTTCATCATCTTTTGCAGGTCGGCTAAATTTTTCATTGTCTTTCCTCAGCCTCGATTGGACCGGTTAAGGTCTTTCCGGCCCGCTCTTTTTTCTTACCGCCACCACCTGCCCCTTAAGACTTTTCAGCAGGGCCCTGGCTTTAGGGTCATCGAGCAGAGCCCGGGTTTCCTGACTGACAGTATTCCTGCGGGCCGGTTCAGGTTTTTCTTTGACCGAAGAAGCCTGAGGCTTCAGGCCGGAAACCCCGCCGGCTGACCCGGTGTCCTCCAGGATTAATTCCAGGTTCTGACCTCCCATTTCGGCCCAGATGCGGTTCAGGTAGGGCAGATTCTGTTCTATCAACTCGGCAAAATGTTTTCTGTCTCGGGCATATACCAGACGGATCCTCCCCTCGACCACTTCTACCCGATTGACCATTTTCATGATCGGGGCCAGGAGGGGTTTGTCTCTCATCAACCGAAAATAGAGTTCATCGGCTTTTTCTTGATTGAAAACCGAGACTCCGTTTTTTCTGACCGGATTCAGATTATTTTTATTTCGGTCGGCGGGCGGAACCCTGACCGCATTCCCGCCTCCGGCCCGGTTGCCGGCAGAAGCCGTTGAATATCCTGACTCGACCGGTTTTCTTTCCACCGGCCCTGATTTAAGAGCGGCCAGCTCTTCCAGCGCCTGTTCCAGGGGTTTAAGGTTTGGAAGATAGCAGAGTTTAATCAACCAGGCTTCGAGGAAAATCCGCGGCTGAGAAGAATAGCGAAGGCCTGACTCTCCATCCTGCAACAGGAGGATAAAACGCAGCAGCTCTTCCGGCTGAAATCCACGGGCCATCTCCTTCAGGGTCTGAATTTCCTCATCTGATAAGAGCAGCAGTTCCGAGGGGCTGGAAGAGACCCTGACCACCAGCAGCTGGCGGAAGTAATCAATCAGACCGCTGTAAAAATGCCGGAGGTCGGTTCCAGCCGAGACCAGGGATTCAACCAGAGGAAATATTTCTTCGCTCTTTCCTGACAGAACGGCCCGGGCCAGATTTTCGTACAGGTTGCGGTTGATCACCCCCAGCACTTCCTCGGTTTCCCTGTCCTGAACCTGAGGGCCGCTGAAAGAAACCACCATGTCCAGAAGAGTTTCGGCGTCGCGCAGACTGCCGTCAGCCGACCCGGCAATCAACTTGAGGCTGTAAGGACTGATGACAATTTTTTCCTGCCCGGCAATAAACTGCAGGTGGTCAATTATCTGCTGGCTGGACAGCCTCTTAAAAACGAAATGCTGGCAGCGGGAAGCGATGGTCCGGGGCACCTTGTGAAACTCGGTGGTGGCAAAAATAAAGACCGTCCGGCTGGGAGGCTCTTCCAGAGTCTTGAGCAGAGCGTTGAAGGCGTCCCGGCTGAGCTGATGAACTTCATCGATAATGATTACCCGATAACGGCTGTGCATGGGCTCATACTGAACACTTTCCCGTAAAGCCTTGACGTCTTCTATCCCCCGGTTGGAGGCTCCGTCGATTTCTATGAAATCAAGCAGCGATTCTTCGTTGATCGCCCGGCAGACCGAACACTGATTGCAGGGTTCGGGGGTCGGCCCCTGTTCGCAGTTCAGGGCCTTAGCCAGAATTCTGGCCACGGTGGTCTTGCCCACTCCCCTCATGCCGGAGAACAGGTAGGCATGGCCAATGCGATTTTCTTTGATGGCATTCTGAATGGTTCTGACCACCGCCTCCTGACCGACGACTTCGCCAAATTGACGGGGGCGGTATTTTCTGGCCAGAACCAGATAGCCGGACTTGCTGGTTTCTTCAGGTCTGGATGACATGGTTTTCGAATTAAAAAAGATCAGCCGTTATCTTACCACAACCGGCCTAAAATTCAAACCGACCTTCGGTCCTGATTAAAACCTCTGGCAATTTTTTCCTGTCTGGCGTATAAGATTTCTGAGAATGAAGCCCCGAACTCACGGTTTGCTGCTGGTCCACCTGGCTGTTCTGTTCTTCGGATTTCCCGGAGTCATCGGCAAAGTCCTGCCGCTGAGTCCGGTCCAGTTGACCTGGCTACGTGTTTTTCTGGCCAGCCTGGGGCTGCTGGGAATTCTTTTTATCCAGAAAGTTAAACCGCTGGTTTTCAGGGCCGGGCCGCTGTTGCTACTTCTGGCCGCAGGTTTGTTGCTGGCCTTTCACTGGACCGCTTTCTTCCAGTCCGTGCAAATTTCTACCGTGGCCGTGGGTCTGTTATCTTACTCCACCTTCCCCGTCTTCACCGCTTTCCTGGAACCCTGGGTCCTAAGAACAAGATTCAGAAAATCATATTTGTTTCTGGCCCTGACCTGTTTTCTGGGCGTGGCACTTATGGTTCCGCAATTCAGCTTCGGCAATCGAATCTTTCTGGGGGCGGGCTGGGGAATCCTGTCGGGCCTGTCATTTGCTCTGCTAACGATAATCAACCGGATTCTTTCGCCCCGGCATTCCAGCCTGGTGCTGGCCTTCTACCAGGACGGCCTGGCGGCGATTTTCCTGCTCCCCTTTCTGTCCAGGGAGTCGTTGCCTCTGCCTCTCGGGGCAAGGGAGGCGGGATTGATTCTTTTTCTGGGCCTGGTTTGCACCGCCGGGGCGCACACCATTTTCATCAGAGGTTTGCGGTTTCTGGAAGCCAGGCCTTCCAGCCTGATAAGCTCGCTGGAGCCGGTTTACGGAATTATCTTTGGTTATCTATTCCTGGATGAACTTCCCGATCTCAGAACCGTGGCCGGAGGACTATTGATTCTGGTCTCGGTAGCTTTGATATCCTGGAAAAATCCCGACCTCAGCTCCTGATCTTCTCCGGGTTATCTTTTTTCTTCATCCGCTTTGCGCTTCAGGTTTTCTTTCCGGATAACCTTTTTTTCTTCGGCCTGCCTCTTCTGCAATTCCTGCTTCTCCTGTTCGTGCTTTTTCTTCAGCTCTTCCAGCCTGGACTGAATTTCGGACAGCTTTTTCTGCCTTTCCTCAGGCGGAGCGTTTCTGGCCTCTTCTTCGGCCTGTCTTTTGAGGCGTTCTATTTCCAGTTTTTGGGTTCTCTCCAGCAGGCTGCCCTCCTGGCGGTGAATAACCTCAACATTTTCCCTCCGGTTTTCTTCAAGCCGGTTTATTTTCTGTTCTGCTTCCTCTCTTTTCAGCACTGTTTTTGGGGCAGTTGACTCCTGTTTTATCTGGGGGCGGTAAATTCTGACTTCGTCAATCCCTCCGCCGGCCTCTTCGGGCTTCTTGACTTCTCTAACGCTGACTTTGGTTACCGGTCTTCTGGTCAACCTTTCAATTTCCTGAGGGGAAAGGGCATCGTTGATAACCACATTCCGGTCTCTGACGGTGTATCTGTCCCTGACCACGGTGTAATTTATAATCGTGATGTTTCTCTCCGGAGGCAAAATCCAGGCCCGCAGCTGGTTGGAATGAAAGCGATGGCTTTCGATAAATATCCAGTAATGATGAGGCAGGTCGCGTCTTCCCCATCTTAAACCATATCCGGGGACAAAATCGACGCCTGGCGGCAACGGCGCCCAGCCCAGATAGAGATCTCCGAATCTCCAGATTACCCAGGCCGGAGCCCAGACCACGTCGGGTACCCAGAACCAGCCCAGCCTGTTATCCCAGCCCCAGCGTCCGTAATGAAAAGGAATCCAGCCCCACGGGTCGTGAGAAATCCAGGTCCAGCCGTAATCAGTCCAGGCCCAGCGCCCGTGAGTGTAGGGGCGCCAGTGCCGGCCGACTCCCCTCGGAATCCAAACATAACCATAAGGGTTGTAATAAATCCAGTAGCCGTAATGACCGAGGTAATCGTAAATATAGGAAATTGAAATTTCTCCGTAGGCCGGGGCAACCGGAGCCGGTGGCGGTTCGTATGTTCTCGCTCCCCGGTTCCTGGATTCGTCGTAAGGGATATACATTATGCAGCTTGTGGCCAGAAGAATTAAAAACAGGACTAAACCAAGTTTTTTCATCGCTTCCTCCTGCCATTAATATAGCAAGAAATATGCCGGACACGGGCCCTGACCGGCCGGACTGAACTGTCCGCGACCCGGTTATCAGGAGTCCCTTTTTGGGGACACCCCGGTGAAAATCAGGCCTTTTCCAGCCTCTTGAAAACCCTTTTAATCCTCCTGAAGGCCCAGTCCAGTTCTCTTTTGCTTATGATGAGTGGAGGAGCGAACCTGATGACATGCTCATGGGTTTCTTTACACAGCAGGCCTTCTTTCATCAATTCTTCGCAGTAGCGGCGGGCTCCGCCGGCTTCAGGGCGGAGTTCAATGCCGATCAACAGCCCGCGACCCCGGACTTCTCTTATCTTGCGGCTCTTGATGGTTTTAAGTTTCTCCAGGAAATAGGCGCCTTTCTCGCTGGCATTCTGAACCAGATTTTCTTCCTGAATAACCTTCAGAGCCTCGCGGGCCACCGCACAGGCCAGAGGGTTGCCGCCGAAAGTCGAACCATGCTGTCCGGGTTTGATAACTTCCATAATGTCGTTGGTCGAAAGAACGGCCGATATGGCATAGCAACCGCCGCCCAGTGACTTGCCGATAACCAGCAGGTCAGGCTTTATTCCGTCATATTCGCAGGCAAATAACCGCCCCACCCGGCCCAGGCCGGTCTGAATTTCGTCGGCAATGAACAGCACATTATTTTTCTTGCAGATTTCCCAGGCCTTTTTCAGAAAATCCTCGGGCGGTATCAGGATCCCGGCCTCGGCCTGAATCGGTTCCACCAGGAAAGCGGCCGTGTTGGGAGTAATGGCTGACTCCAGGGCTGCCCCGTCTCCAAAAGGAATAATCTTAAAACCGGGAGTAAAAGGCCCGAAATCCTGGCGGTAAAGAGGCTCGGTTGAAAAGCTGATTACGGTAACGGTGCGGCCGTGGAAATTGTTGGCGCAGGCGATGATCTCCGCCTGGTCCTGAGGGATACCCTTTTTCAGATAAGCCCATTTGCGGGCAATCTTGATGGCTGTTTCCACCGCTTCGGCTCCCGAGTTCATCGGCAGCACTTTATCGAAACCGGTCAGGTCGCAGAGTTCCTTGGCCAGCAGAGGCCACTGGTCATTCCTGAAAGCCCGGGAGGTCAGGGTCAGTTTTTTAGCCTGCTTCTGCAGGGTCTTCACCAGGCGAGGATGGCAGTGCCCCTGGTTGACGGCCGAGTAGGCACTTAAAAAATCCAGATATTTTTTCCCTTCGACATCCCACATCCAGATTCCCCTGGCTCTGGTGATGACCACATCCAGCGGATGGTAGTTATGGGCTCCGTACATATCCTCCAGCACAATGTAATCCCTGTTTTCCATCATATTATTACTCCCTCTAAGATTTATGGCGGAGAGGGCGGGATTCGAACCCGCGGTAAACCTTTTGGGCCTACACACGCTTTCCAAGCGTGCTCCTTAAACCACTCGGACACCTCTCCGCTGGTTAAAATTCTTCATTAGATTATCAGAATAAGATTCTTAAATCAATTCCGGCCGCGCCGCCTTCGGTCCTAAAAATCACGCCAGTAGATGGAAATAATATCCTTGATTAAAGCTGCGGCCGCTCCCCGCGGGTCTGACTTGCCCCCGCTGAGAACTATATAACCCATGCAATCGGTGTAAAAGATTATTCCTTTGTTGCTTCCGTCCACGGCGGCCAGAGGATGGTCTGGGTTGAGCAGGGCCAGTCCCACTTCAACTTTCCAGGGCTCCCCCGGGGTTTCCCGGCTGCAGCGTCCGATTAGTTTTATAGTCTTACCAATCCGGGCGGCTCTGGTCATTATTTCTTCGGTCAGCCCGTTTATTCCGTGAACCCGGGCTTCAGACAGTTTTATGGCCGTCCCCAGCACCTTGTTGGCAATGATGACCATCTTGGCCGCAGTATCCCAGCCCTCAATGTCCTGAACCGGGTTGGGTTCGGCGATTCCCTTTTCGCTGGCTTCCATCAGAGCTCGCGAGAAACTAAGGCCGTCGGCCATCCGGGTCAGGATGTAATTGGTAGTTCCGTTTAGAATACCCTCTATGGCCATGATTTCAGCCCCGGCCAGAGAATGCAGGCCAAGGTCCAGGGTCGGAAGAGCGGCAGCGGTGGCTCCGCTGGCCTTCAGGGCCACCTGATTCCGGCGGGCTTCGGCTTCCAGTTCCGAGGGATGAACCACCAGGGCCCCCTTGCTGGCCGTGACCGCATGCCAGCCTCTGGACAGGGCCGTCTTGATCAAGCTGTAACCCGGTTCTCCGGTGACCAGGTCGGAGGGTGTGCAATCGACCAGCACTCCGGATTTAAACTCATCGAGCAGGTCAACCAGACTGAAGGTCTGAACCCAGCTTGACAATTCGGCTTTTTCTTCGCCGGCTGCTCCGGCTTCGGAAACCATCTTCCTTGTCCCGGACAGGAGAACTGCACCCGATTTTCTTATTATTCCTTTCAATTCCAGGAATAAACCGTAGCGTTCCCGGCAGTAATCGTATTTTTCTTTGAGCAGTTCATAAAAAGCCTGCCCCACCCGGCCAAATCCGACCAGAATGATATTAATTTTTTGCATCCTGCCACCAGCCAATCTCTAATTATATAAATGGCGGAGAGGGCGGGATTCGAACCCGCGATTCCGGTTATTACCCGGAATAACGGTTTTCGAGACCGTCGCCTTCAACCACTCGGCCACCTCTCCGCTTCCCTGTAATTTACTTTAAGCCGGCCAGGTTTTCAACCACCCGGGATTTTTTCCCGACCTGTCGTCTGGCCCGAAAGAAATCTTTCAACAGCCGACCGCCTTCTTCCCGGCAAAGTCCGCCGCTGACACGGGGACGATGGTTGGCCCGAGCCAGATCGAATTTCAGACCAGAAACTATTGCTCCCGCCTTGGGATCTTCGGCTCCATAAACTATTCTCCCAACACGAGCCTGAATAATAGCCCCCAGACACATCGGACAGGGCTCGACAGTTACATAGAGAGTGGAACCCGGCAGCCGATAGTTGCCTACCTTTCTGGCGGCTTTCCTGAGGGCGACAATCTCGGCGTGAGCTGTGGGGTCAGAGCCGGACAGCGAACGGTTGTATCCCCTGGCCAGCACCTGCCCTTCTTTTACCAGCACCGCTCCAACCGGCACCTCTCCCCTGACCGCAGCTTTTCTGGCTTCGGACAGAGCCAGCCGCATATAATACAAATCCTGGTCCTCAGACTTCTTTTTCACCGCTTTATAATTTTAGAATTAACTCCGGCCTGAGGCAAATGCCTTTTTGAATCGGGAGCCGATTTGTTAATCAGGTAGCTAAAGGCCCCGGCCAGCCGCGCAACTCGACTTTACTTGTTCCGGGCCTTCAGGTAGACTAAACTCAGAGAATAAATTGTTGATGACCGACTGCTTAAAATGTCTGGTATGCGGGCGGGAATTTGACTTCCGGCCCAACGATATTTTTTGTCCCGGCTGCCAGCAACCAGGACTGTTTCTGAATTCAATTTCCGGCCAGATAAAAATAAACCGTCGGGCCGGAACCCCGCTGGAAAAATTTGCCTCTTTTCTGCCCCTGGAGAAGGTCCGTCCCGAGCTGAGCCTGGGAGAAGGGGAAACGCCCCTTCTATCCCTGGTCAACCTGGACCCGGAGGGGCGTCTTCTGGCCAAGCTGGAGTCAACCAACCCGACCCTGAGTTTTAAGGACCGGGGTTCGGTTCTGGTAGTACAAAAGGCTCTGGAACTGGGCTGGCCGGCCGTCGGGACAGTTTCGACCGGAAACATGGCTTCTTCCACTGCCGCCTACGCCGCCCGGGCCGGACTCGACTGTCTGCTGCTGGTAAAAAAGGGGACTTCCGCCGCGGCCCTCCTGTCCTCGTCCGTTTTTAATCCTCGAATTGTTGAGGTGGCCGGAGATTACGGGCAGCTTTTTCGGGAAAGTTATGAGCTGGGAAAAAGTCTCGGCATCTATTTTGCCAATTCCGTCGACCCGATTCGACTCGAAGGTTATAAGCTCACAGCTTTTGAAATCTGTCTGCAACTGGGGAAGGCTCCGGATTTCGTTTATGTGCCGGTCAGCTCCGGCGGTCACTTTGTCGGCCTCTGGAAAGGATTCCTGGAGATGAATCGGGCTGGCTTTATCCAGAAGATGCCGGTCATGGTCGGGGTCCAGGCAGCTGCCTGCGCCCCGATAGCTCAGGCTTTCACGGATCAGCGGGAGAGAGTCGACAAAATCCAGCCCTCAGAAACCATTGCCCATTCCATATCCAACGCCGACCCCCCGGCCGGAAACCTGGTTCTGAAATTAGCTGGCGCGAATAACGGCCGGCTGACCTCGGTGACAGACGAAGATATGCTCCGGGCCCAGAAAGAGCTGGCTATGAAAGAAGGGTTGTTTGTTCAGCCGGAATCGGCCTCCACTCTGGCCGCCTACCTGAAGCTGCCCACGGGCTCTGAAGGCACCTCGGTTCTGATTATGACCGGGCAGGGACTGAAGGCTGCCCATCAACCCGGGCTGGAAAGCATAGATTATCAGGCTGGAGACATCCCGGATTTGAAAAATTATCTTCGCTCTGTTTATCGCCAAAAATAAAATACCAATAATCAATTAGAGGAGGGACAATGCCAGGAGAATTCAAGTCCGGCTGGTCAGGCTACGACCTTCCCAGAATTCCGGCTCGCTGGCTGAAATACGCCGCGGCCGCCGTTCTGGTGATGATCCTGCTGGCCACATCCGTTTATCAGATCAAACCCGAGGAATTAGGAGTCATCCTGCGCTTCGGACGGTTCGTCAGAACCACTGAACCGGGGTTGCATTTAAGACTGCCGCTGGGGATTGAAAAGCTGACCAGGGTTCCGGTACAGCGCCAGCTCAAACTGGAATTCGGTTACCGCACCGCCCGCCCCGGGGTGAAATCCGAATATTACGTTAACGAAGAAACCAAGAGGGAATCCATGATGCTGACCGGAGACCTGAACGTGGTGGTGGCCGAGTGGATTGTCCAGTACAAGATCAAAGACCCATATAAGTTTCTATTCAAGGTGCGCGACCCGATTCAGACTTTCCGGGCGATGACCGAGGCCATCGTCAGGCAGGTGGTGGGAGACGCCTCGGTCGATGAGGTCATAACTTTCGGTCGGGCCGACCTGGCCGCAGAAGCCATGACCTCCCTTCAGAAGCTGGTGGATGTCTATGAACTCGGACTGGAAATAAACCAGCTCATTTTCCAGGATGTCAACCCCCCGGACCCGGTTAAGCCCTCGTTCAATGAAGTCAACCAGGCCCTCCAGGAAAAAGAAAGAAAGATTAACGAAGCCTGGGCCGAATACAATCAGGAAATACCCAAAGCCCAGGGCGAGGCTGAACAGATGATAAGGGGAGCCGAAGGTTATGCGGCCGAACGGGTCAACAACGCCCGGGGAGACGCGGCCAGGTTTATTTCCATTTATCAGGAATATTCAAAAGCTCCGGCCGTAACCAGGAGGAGATTCTACCTGGAAACGCTGACTGAGGTGCTGGCCGGGATAGAGAAGAAAATAATAGTTGATGAGGCCCAGAAGAACCTGGTTCCGCTTCTGAACCTGGACCAGGAGGTGAAAAAATGAAATCTTCCAGTCTGAAAATACTCGTAACCATCATTATAGTTTTTGTGCTGCTGGCTCTGGTAGACGGAGTTTACATAGTGTCCGAAACCAACCAGGTGATCATCACCCAGTTTGGCCAGCCGATCGGAACTGCGGTAACTTCTCCGGGAATGCATTTCAAGGTTCCCTTTATCCAGAAAGCCAACTACTTTGAGAAAAGGTGGCTGGAGTGGGACGGAGATGCCAATCAGATTCCCACCAGGGATAAGAAATACATCTGGGTCGATACTTACTGCCGCTGGCGCATCAGTGACCCGCTGGTTTTTTACCAGCGAGTTAAAGACGAACGGGGCGCCCACTCCCGGCTGGATGACGTGGTTGACGGCGAAACCAGAAACGTTATCGCCAGTTTTGACCTGATAGAAATTGTCCGTTCGACCAATCGCGAGTTCAATCTGAGCGAAGAATCGACCCTGCTCGATTATTCGGAAGTCATCGGGAAAATCCAGGTCGGCCGGGCCCGGATTGCCGAAATGATCCTGGAAAAAGCCTCGAAAATCACGCCGGAGTTCGGAGTCGAATTGAAAGATGTCCGGATAAAAAGAGTTAACTATGTAGACGAGGTGCAAAAAAAAGTTTTTGACCGGATGGTGGCCGAAAGACAGCGAATCGCTTCCAGGTACCGCTCGGAAGGAGACGGACGCAGCGCTGAAATTCGTGGGCAGAAGGAAAGGGAGCTGAAGATTATAACTTCGGAAGCCTACCGCAAGGCTCAGGAAATACGGGGCCGGGCGGAAGCCGAGGCTACTAAAATCTATGCTCAGGCCTATAACCTTGACCCGGAATTCTATCAGTTCCTGAAGACCCTGGAAACCTACCGCAGCACCCTGGCCAGAAATACCTGGCTGATACTGACCACTAATTCCGAATTTCTAAAATACCTGAAATCAACCTCGCGCTGATTAGCCCGGGTTGGCCGAGTTCAGGGCAGCAACCACTCGGAAAAGGCAAACAGGGCCGGCGTACCGCCGGTATGAAGAAAGACCACCCTGTCTGAAGGCTGAAAAAATTTCTTCCGGGCCAGATCCAGCAGGCCGATCATGGCTTTGGCGGTATAAACAGGGTCCAGAACCAGACCTTCTTTCTGCAGAACCATTCTTATTATGGTCGCGATTTCAGCTGAGACCCGACCATAGCCCTCTCCCAGGTAATCATCAAATAAAATTATGTCCCGGTCATCGAGATTTATTTTTAGCCCCAGAGCTTCTACCAGTTCCAGGGCGATTTTTCTGACCCTGGGCAGAAATTCATCCTTTCTATCCGAAACGCAGATGCCGACTACCCTGGTGTTGAGCCCCAGGGCCCTGGCTCCGACTATCAACCCGGCCTGAGTGGCACCGGAACCCGTGGCCACGACCACATGGTCTGGAGGTTTAGAATCGGGCATCTGTCCGGACAGCTCTATCATGTTCAGCATATAAGCCAGGGCTCCCAGGGGTTTATCCATGCTTCCCCCGGTCATCGAGCCTCCGACCGACACCAGGTATGGTCTGTGCCCCTTTTTCATTTCTTCCCGGGCCACCTCAGCCAGAAATCTGAAGGCCTGATCCTGGTCGGGAGATTTTCCCCCGACTTCGGTCTCAGCTATCCTGATATCGGCTTCCAGCAATTTTTCAATTAATAGATTGCCCTGGTCGAGAGACGACAGTTGATAAGTCTTGAAGAGAACCAGGACCGGCTTCAGTCCGCACTTCCGGGCGGCCGCGGCGGTTTGCAGACACCAGTTTGATTGCAGGCTGCCCCAGGTAATGACGGTGTCGGCTTCCTGGCTGAGAGCGTCAGCCAGAATGAATTCCAGCTTGCGAGACTTGTTTCCCCCGAAAGCCAGCCCGGTCAGGTCATCCCGCTTGATGAGCAATTCTTGCAGGCCGAACTCTCCGGGCAGGTTCTTCAAACGATAAAGAGGCGTCGGCAGGCTGGTCAGTCTTACCCTTGGCCACCGGGCAATCATTTCTTCCAGCTGAACCGATGTGTAAACAGTCATCAGCTCCTCCTGCCGTCAAATAAAACGGCCCCAGCCTCAACCAGAAGCCGGAGCTCCGCTTGGCCGGACCGCTCTCGCTCGACTATTGATCAAAGCCTCCGTTCAATTCCATAAATCCGGAATAATTTTTATCTGTCCAGAAACCTGTCGCCCCCCGGCCTCGACCACCACCCGGTACTCCCCTTCCCGGACCGGGGTGTAAACATAGACCGGGTCGAGCTGAGGCTGGTAACCGGCCGAAGCCATCCTGGCCAGCATCTGCTGAGCCTGCTTTTTTTCTTCCGGGGTTCTTTCCCGGCGGGCGGTCAGGTTCCATAGAACCTGATTAAGGCCGGGCCTGGCCGGGCCCTTGAGCTCATTGATCAGCATCTGCCCCTGATAAATTTTGACCTTGACCTCGCCGCCCGGATCAGATTTCAGATAATAATTGATGACGGCCGCTTCCGGTTCGCTCTGGCCGGAGTAATTAAGAGAGCTGGAGTGGCCCATATCCTTATCCACCCACCTGATTTTCGGTTCCGGAGTGAACAGATGAAGGTCGCGGCTTAGAACCTCAGGAGTCATTTCCTGGAGCCAGGAAATATCGACAATGAAGATCCCCCGACCATGGGTAGCCACTACCAGGTCGTTTTCCCTCTGGTGAATTATAAGGTCGTGGACAGGCTGGGTCGGCATATTTCCTCTAAGCCTGGACCAATTTTTCCCCCCGTCCAGTGTGACAAACACCCCGAAATCGGTCCCGGCCAACAGCAGGTCCGGATTCTTATGGTCTTCCCGGATGACATTGACCGGGCCTTCCGGCAGGTTGCCCGAAATGGAGGTCCAGGTCTGTCCGAAATCCTCTGTCTTGAAAATGAAGGGCCGGAAATCGTCGTGTCTGAAACCGGTAACCGTCAGGTAAGCCACCGCCGGGCTGAAATTGGAGGCTACCACCCGGCTTATCCAGTAGCCTGGATGGCCTTTAATCTTTTCAGTTAATCTTTCCCAGTTCTGGCCGCCATTTCTGGTCACCCAGACCTGACCGTCATCGGTTCCGACCCAGATCAGGCCTTCAACCAGAGGCGATTCATCGATGGTGGTTATGGTGCAATACTGGATGTTGCCGTCCCCTCCTTTACCCTGGGGGAGTTTCTTCCGGTCATTCGTCGTCAGGTCGGGACTGATTTCAACCCAGTATTCCCCGCGGTAGGGAGACTTGAGCAGAATGTTGGCCCCGTGATAGATGACGTCGCTGTTATGCCTGGAAACCATAATGGGCGCACACCAGTTCCAGCGCAGGTCTTCCCTCTGGTATCTGATTCCCTTTCTTTCACCGGTCTGGAGGTCAACCCTCTGGATAGCTCCAAACTGGGATTCGTTGTAAAGATAACGGTTGGTCTTCCAGTCAAAAACGTTATACATGCCGTCTCCGCCGCCCACAGTCGACCAGTGTTCCAGGCGAATCGGTTTCCCTCCCGGTCTGGTGCTCGGTCCAAGATGGGAACCGTTGTCCTGAGTTCCGCCGGCTACCCGGTAAGGATAGGAATTGTCAACCCCGGCTGCGTAGAATTGGGCCAGCGGCAGAAAATCGGGATGGTACCAGGTTTTTCCCCCATCATAAGTCACGCCCATCCCGTGATCATACCCCAGCAGCATGTGGTTGGAGTTTTCGGGATTTATCCACAGAGCATGGTTATCGCCCCCAAAATTAAAAACCCGTCGGTTCCAGGTCTTTCCGGCATCCCTGGTTCCCAGGACACTCACGCTAAGAACATAGACAACTCTATCGTCGTTGGGGTCGACTATAATCTGGCCGTAATAGTAGCCCGGGGCTCCCCCGATGCTCTGGCCATCCGGACTGACTTTTCTCCAGCTCTGGCCGCCGTCATCGGATCTGTATATTTCTCCGTCAATCATGCCGGCGCTGGGCAACCCGGCGACAATTTCCCGGTATCTGTCTTCGGGACTCATTCCGGGCTTGTTAGCGTTCTCTATACAGGCGTAAACGATTTTCGGATTCCTCAGGTAGACGGCCAGGCCAATTCTGCCCAGAATTCCGCCCGGCAGGCCGTTTTCCAGCTTTTTCCAGGTTTTTCCGCCATCGGTGGTCTTGTAAATGCCGCTGCCAGGTCCGCCCAGTTGATAATTCCAGGGCTGGCGCAAACGGTCATAGGCTGCTGCGTACAGGGTGTCGGGATTTTCAGGGTCAATGGCTACATCGACCACGCCCACAACCCGGTTCTCAACCCTGACCTCCAGGACCTTTTGCCAGGTCTGTCCGCCGTCGGTCGTTTTATAAAGTCCCCTCTCTTCGTTCTCTGAATAAAGATGCCCCAGAGCGGCCACATAGACCACGTCCGGATTTACCGGGTTGATCACGATTCGACCGATGTGGTGAGAATCTTTGAGCCCCATATTCTTCCAGGTTTGGCCGCCGTCTGTGCTTTTGTATACTCCGTCTCCCCAGTAGGTTGACCTGGAATTGTTGGCTTCGCCGGTTCCCACCCAGATAACCTCCGGGTTGGAAGGGGCAACTTCTATATCGCCTATCGAAAAAACTTTTTCCTGGTCAAAAATCGGCTCGAAGGTAATTCCGTTGTTGATGGTTTTCCAGAGACCGCCGGAGGCAGTGGCGGCATAGAAGGTGAATGGTTTTTGCCTGGGGACGGCAAAGTCCACAAAACGCCCGCTCTGTCTGGTCGGGCCTATAGCCCGGTAATTTATCCTCTGAAAAAAACTGTCGGCCAGATTGACAACCGCCGGCGATTTTTCTTTTTTAGGTTGAGCGGCCGCGGTCATTATTCCGGCTGACAGAATGGCTACCAGCATCAAGGCCAGAACTTTCTTGGTCATCGATGATCTCCCTCTCATATAATTTTTAATTAAAGCCACAGACTGAATCAGGCTTCCTCCACTACCGAATAATCCAGAATTGAAGCCAGTTCATAAGCGGCTTTTTTGAGGTCTCCATAAAAAGTTACCCGGTGCCAGCCCCACCGGTCCCACATGGTAAACAGCTTTTCGTAATCGCCCAGCGGCTCGGCCACCAGTTTGGTCCGGCAGGCCCGGTCATCAAAAGAATTGCCGACAGCTTTAGCCTGGTGCAGCAGAATGGCCTTCTGGCTCTGGTCGATTTCCAGGCTGGTAGTCAGGTAGCCGGCTGGCAGGAGTGAGCGTACCGAAGCTCCCTGACGGTCTTCGGAATGCGTCAGGATCTCGTAAGGATTGACCTGTCCAGCCGGGCCGAAAACCCGGTTGGAAGCTACACAATGAGCATATATAATTTGACGGCCGGCCATGTCCAGCACGGGGTCAGAAATATAGCCCGGGCGGCCTTCGGTCATCAAACCTAAGGCCACCATAGTGGCCGTTGACCTGAGGTCGGCCTCACAGGCTCCGACCAATCCCTGGTTGTTGAGCTCAAAAAAGCCCAGACAGGGATAGGCGTGGATATGACCGCCGTAAAATCCCCCCAGGCAATTTATGGTAATAGCCCTGGCCTGGTGCTGCCGCAGAAGTTGCTTCATTCCCAGGTACATGGCCGCCGAATTAACCAGCTCTGAAAACCTGACATTCTGAACGAGAGCTGCCCGCCGCCACCAGCCCCGGGCCACGGTTGCGGCTTCTTCTCGGTCGGCCTTTTCCCAGGCCGAGTTCAATTCTGAAAATGGAAGGTTGACCACCGGAATGCCCGCCATTTCCAGATTTTCCCCGCCCCTCGGGTCACGGAAAAGAAGAATTGGAGAATGTTTCATCCGGTAAGCAGTTTCTTCCGGGGAGATAATTTTCAGGGGGTCGGGATAACAGGTTAGATAACCCGGAGCTGGAGTCAGGTCTTTCCTGATTTCTGTGATTATTTCAGAAAAATTGCTTGCTTCCCCGGTTGCCTGAACCGTCTTAAAAGCTCTGACCGCGGCTACCAGGTGTTCAGGGTTGGAAGAACAAATGAAACCAAAATTTTTCCTGTTCTGGCGGATCTGCTCTGCCGTATAAACCAGAAAGCCGCCGCTCCCCCCGTACTGAAAATCGACGTACAGCACCGGCTTGCCGGTTTCGACCGCCGCCGGCATGATCCGGTTCCAGCAGTTTAACTGAAAGACCAGGTAGCCGTCGATCCAGTTATCCCGATCAGCAGCCAGAATGGCGGTCGCTTCTTCCGGGCCGCTGACTGTTGAGACCAGAAAAGAGAATTCGGGCAAGCGTTTTTCCAGAATCGTCAGGTAATTCTCCATGACCGGCCTGAAATCAAAACCGAGATTCGGCCAATCCGGACGGTCCTGGACCGGACGATGCAGGGAGAAAAGAAGCCGCAGCCTGACTGATTTCTTAACCGGCAAAGAAGACAGGTCGAGCAGGGCCACATTCTGAGCTGTCCCGGATCTTGAGCTGGAATAACAAAAGCCTGCGGCCAGCAAGGCACAGCGTCCGCAGGCACTGAAAAACTCTCTCCTTCTCATTAAAGTGCGGTTAGAAATAGATTCTCTGTCGGGTTTCTTTCGGCTCATCAAATTATCCTTTCCCGGTCTCCAAATTTAACGTTATTCATTAATTATCATCTGTTAAATTAGCCCGAGCCATAAGATGACAATACTTTCAGTCAGGAGTTAATGTCAAGATAAAAATGCGCCCAAAATGACATTTTTGGGTAGCAATTGACTCAAATCCGACTAAAAATATTGACAGATCGGCAATTAGGGCTTAATATTTGGTGAATATGCGTTTGTTGGCTGAAAACAAAAGAATTGTGAATGCTTCTGCAGCCCGGCTGTTTTTTTTCTGTCTGATTCTATTCAGCCTCGTGGTTTCTCTTTTTCCTCAGCAGGCGGCTGCGACAAAAGACGGCCAGCAGATCGTTATCAGCGAACAGTCAGAGCCTGACCGGATGGGGCTGACACTTTTGCCCATAATTTATTATACCCCCGAAACCAAGATAGCCTTCGGCCTGGGCAGCCTGATTACCTACCGTTTTGGCTTGATCTTCAAAACAGCCCGTCCCAGCACCCTGTTTATCGGGGCTATCTACACCCAGCTCAAGCAATTTACTTTTCAGATTAAGCCGGAAATTTATCTTAATGATAATTCTTTTTTTCTGGCGGGCAACTTCATGGCCGAGCGCTTCCCGACCAAACTCTGGGGAATAGGTGCCGATACTGCTGACGACATGGAAGAAGTTTATACTCCTCAGAGGTTTCTGATGGAACTGGGGCTGCAAAAGAAACTCAGCCAAAACTTTCCCCTTTATCTCGGTCTTAAATACCGCCTGGAAAACACCAAAATAGTCGAGACCGAACCCGGAAAACTGATCGACCAGGGCCTGGTTTCCGGGAGCCGGGGCGGATTATTGTCCGGTCCGGGACTGGTGGCCAGCTACGATAACCGCGATAATATTTTTTATCCAAATAACGGTCTTTATTTCCAGGGCACGATGAACTGGAATGACCATTTTTTCGGCAGCGATTATGATTTCTTAAGCTTCCAGCTGGACCTGCGCAGCTATCATCAGGTCGGCGAAGATCAGATCCTGGCCCTTCAAGCTCTGGCTGAAACCAGCACCGGCGATGTCCCCTTCTACCGGCTGCCGCGCCTGGGGGGAGATTCTCTGCTGCGGGGTTTTTATAACGGCCGGTTCAGGGATATGAACCTGGTGGCCTTTCAAGCCGAGTATCGCTTCCCGGTCTGGAAAAGGCTGGGAGCAGTCGTTTTCGGGGCCATGGGCAGCCTGGCTCAACGCTTCCGGGAAATATCTTTTGATAATTTAAAATATGCGGCCGGCATCGGGCTGCGGTTCAAGATTATACCTAAGGAAAATGCCAACCTCCGGGTGGACCTGGCTTTTGGGCCGGGAACTTACGGAATTTATTTTAAGGCCGGCGAATCATTCTGAAGTCTGTTTTACGGCTTAAAGCCTGATCCGATTTACCCTGGAGCTACGATCGCACCAAAACTGATCTCAGGCCCCGGCTCTGGCCGGATATTCCGCTTTTTTCTCCGCCAGACGGAAGCCGTGAGAAATGCAGTTCGTCGGACAGACCTGTTCGCATTTAAGACATCTCAGGCACTGCGAGCTGTCGGGATTCTTATAAATTTTTATATTCACCGGACAGGCTTTCTGGCAGGCATCGCAGACTATGCATTGCTCCAGGTCCACCGTCATTCTGAAGGCGCTAACCCGGTTAAAAAATCCCAGGATCGTTCCCAGAGGGCAGACTGTCCGGCAAAAAGGCCTCATCGACAAGGCCATCCAGACCAGAAAAATAATCAGCAGCGCAAATTTCCAGGCGAACAGGAAACCCAGCTGGCTCCTTATGGCCGGATTCAAGAGGGAGAGTACCACTCCGGCCTCAAGCGTTCCGGCCGGGCAGACCCACTTGCAGAACCAGGGCCAACCCAGTCCGGAAGCATCCAGCGCCAGCAGCGGCAGCAACAAGACCAGAAAAACAAGAATCGCATATCTCAGGTAAGTCAGGAAAGCCGGAATTTGAATCTTGGGCAAAGGAAGCTTGTAGATAAGTTCCTGCAGCAAACCAAAAGGACACAGCCAGCCGCAGGGCAGACGACCGGCCAGCGTTCCCATCAGGCCGAGGCTGCCGATTACGTACAGACCGAGTTTTTTCTGACCGGCCCCCAGGTTGTACCTGAAAGAGTTAAGAGCGTTTTGCAGGGCGCCGACGGGACAGGCGCCCACGGCTGCCGGGCAAGAATAACAATTCAGGGCCGGCAGACACAGTCCCTTGGTAGGAACCTGGCTAACCCTTCCTTTGAGAAGAGAAACAACATCCAGATTGAATCCCAGGGCCGCCGCCAGCTGATATATTTTTCTCCTGGTTTCAGTTTTGATTCCCCTGGTTTTCATGGCCATGATTCCTAACCGATGCCGATACATTCCAGACAGACGGTGACAGCCTTCTGCCAGACTACCCGAAATTCCCCGCCCAATAATCCCAGGGTTATTAATATCAGCGACAGAAACAAAAAGCCGAAAAACAATAGTCTTCTTTTATTCATCGTCGTTAACTCTTGCCGGTTTCAACCGGCAGCTCGTCCCTGTTGCTCCATTCATTAAAACTTCCGTCGTAAAGCTGCACTTTCGGATAATGGAGAAGATACTTGAGAGTTAGATAAGTGTGAGAAGCCATCAGACCCTGGCCGCAGGAAACTATAATAGTCTTATCCGGAGTAATACCCATTTCTCTTAGATTTTCGGCTATCATCTTGAGGTCTTTCCAGCTCCCGTCTTCCTTCAGAAAAGAAGCCCAGAAAATGTTAATCGCGCCCGGGATATGACCGTTTCTTTTCCAGTTGCCGCGTTCTCCCGAAAAAAGCTCGGCCGACCTGACGTCCAGCAAGACCGTATTCCTCGAGTCCCTGTTCTTGACCTGTTCCAGGCGGGCCCTGACTGATTCGTCGGGATTGACTTTCTGGCCGTAGCCGGTGCGGCTCAGCCCGGGATAGTCACTGGAGACTGGTCTGTTTTCGTTCTTCCAGCGGTTAAAACCACCGTCAAGAATTGCCCAGCCCGGGTGTCTGATGTAATCAAGGGCCCAGCCCAGATAGGTGGCCCGATAATTATTTATTTCGGTATAAATGATGATGGTCGTTTTGTGATTTATTCCCATCTCTTCCAGCAATCGGACCAGGACTTCAACCGGAATAAGACGGCCGGGGACTCCGCTCTGTGGCCAGCGCAGGGCAGTCTCGTCCAGGTAAACAGCCCCCGGTATATGCCCGGACCAGTAATCCCTGATGTCAGCCCTCATGTCTATGATCCTGAGGCCGGGCAGATTAAGGTTGGCCTGAAGCCAGTCTCCAGAAACTAATCGCCGCTCGGGGGTCTGAGCCTGAAGTCCGGAAAACAGGGCCAGACTCAGCATGAGCAAGACTGTTCCCCGAATGAAGTTTACTGAGGTCCTTTTCATTTTAGCCTTTCCTGTTCATCAAAATTTGTTTATTCAGGCCTTCCCTTTCCCATCAATCAACCTTAGTCCAGGGAAAGCAGGTTATCCTCAACCTGGCGCAACCCATCGGAACCAACCTGATTCTGGTCTCAGGTTGTCTGGACACGACCGGACTGGCCGGAACCTTACCGACCAGGCGGCCTTCTTCTTTCCAGTCGGGCAGCCTTCTGACCCTGGCCTCAAGAATCAGCGGGGCCGAATTAAGGGAAAAAGGCTGGTATTCTATCGGTCTCTTCTCGATAAGTTTAATGTCTGCGGCCGGAGACCCCGGGTTTAACAGCAGGGCATAATTCCAGGCTGAGGCCGGCAGAACTTCCCAGGCCGGCCAGTCATCTGTGCCCCCGGCTCTTTTCCATTCTTCTTTTATTTCCAGTGAGTACCAGAGAGGCCCCCGCCGGATCGAAGCCGCCTGGCCCAGGCCCGGCCAGAATTGAACCCTGACCTGCTCTTCCAATTCCAGCAAAATCCGGTCGCCGTATTTCCAGTCCCGGTCGATGACCGCAAATTCTCCGGCTGCCCGGATTTCGCGGGAAGGGCCGCCGTTAACGGAAATGGAAGCCTTCTCCGTCCAGCCCGGAATTCTCAAGTAAAGCGGAAAAGAAACCGGTCGGTCGACATAAACTGTCAGCTCAATCCGACCGTCAAAGGGATAATCGGTATCCTGGATAATCCTGACCGTATTTCCCTGGTCGCCGGCCTTAAAATTTACGGCTGAAGGCCCATAAAAAATTGCCGCTACTCCCTGATCGGAAGTGGCCAGCCAGAGATGTTCGATATAATACGGCCAGCCAAAGGCCACGTTATGCTGGCAGCAGCGATACTTCCAGGGATCAAACGAAAGCAGCTGGCCGGAGTTCTGGAAGTCATGTTCACCGGAACTGTCACAGGAAATCAGATTGGCGGCCGTCAGATAATGCAGAGCTTTCAGGTCGGGAGTCATGGCGGCCGGCAGGGAATTAACCGCGACCTCTTCAGCCCGGTCGGCGTAAATCACCTGTCCGGTTATCTTGAGCAGTGATTCGAAACTGTTCATGAATTCCACCATGGTGCAGGTTTCTGCCCCCTGTCTGGGGTCGTTGTAGCCCGGCCTGATATTTTCATCGGCCGCGAACATGCCGCCCGGCTGCTGTCCGTAGGCTTCCCTGAGCTGGATATAATTTTTTTCCACAGCTTCCAGCAGCCGCCGGTCTCCCGTCTGCTGAAAATAAACTCCGGGATATCTGAGGCCCATGGCAATATTGACCCCGTGATAGAAGGAGCTCTCTTCCCAGTCGCGGTCGCGCTCGGGAGTGAGCAGCGGAGAGGCCCAGTCGGCTGTACGCCGGTATAACCTGTGTCCAAGGTCCAGAAGCCATTTTTCTCCGGTCCGGTTATAAAGCCAGTAGACACTTTCCAGGTTTTCTCCGCCCCGGAGCTTCTGCCAGCTTCCCGGCAAAAGCTTTTCCTCCGGCAGATTTAGCTGGTAGCGAAAATAGGCCAGCATGAAATCGAGCACCCTCCTGTCGCCGCTGAATTCATAGTAACTCTGGAGACAGGCCAGGGCTACCATATTGGGCCAGAGG
This sequence comes from Candidatus Saccharicenans sp., assembly GCA_030017715.1. Taxonomy (GTDB): domain Bacteria; phylum Acidobacteriota; class Aminicenantia; order Aminicenantales; family Saccharicenantaceae; genus Saccharicenans. Next base: position 1,119,002 of record JASEIU010000001.1, read on the forward strand.
TCGTTATTCTCTTTATTTTCCACCGGACCGAAGTAACCATCAGGCTGCTGACTGTTTAATATGGCTTCCACCCATTTCCGGGCGGCGGCGATCATTTCCCGGTCTCCAAGAAGATAGGCCAGGTTGCCGTAACCTTTAAGCCAGTACGGCATTTCTTCCCAGCCGCGACCCTTGAGGGTAAGCCAGCCTGAATCAGACTGCAAATACCGGGATATTTCGGGCAGGCGTCCGGTCAGGCCTGTGGCCATCAGCCGGAGCTGACTCAGAAGCCAGCCCCTGGCTTCAATCCGGCCAAAGGGTAGTTTCAGCAGAGGATTGGCCTGCAGGGGCGGCCTGGAGCCCGGGTAATTAGGATTAGTCCTTTCCAGTGGCGGTGTCTTGGCAATCCTGATTTCGCTCACGGTCTGCCCTCCAGAAATACTTGGTACCGTTAATAGAACCAGAAGCAAGAGTGAAAGCCAGAATCTCCTGTTCATTGCTTACTCCTGCTTTCCATTTAACCACAATTTAGTCATCTTTCCTATGGTCGCCGGGGAGTTCAAGCCACCTGGCCGGATTCGGATATCTTAAACTCAAATCTGAACTTCATATATTTTTTTCATTTTTCCTAAACGCAGGCCGGGATTGAAGACCCAGGCATAGAGATTAACGCTCCGGAAATAAGGAAAAAATCTGCTGCCGATAAGGCAGGCCTGGGAATAATAACCCTTGTTCCATTCAATTACTCCGACCATTCCCTGCCCGGCCAGATAATTCAGGAGGGAATTAATAACTTCTCTTTTTTCTTTTGAATTCAACCGCTCCAGGTAGAGGTGGTTTAGCCAGGCCCAGCGTTCGACACTCTTCCCGAGATGTTCATGTTCCAGATAATTGATCAGCCCGGCCAGACGTCCCTCTTTTTTTATGGCCAGGACCGAAGAGACGCCAGGGCATAATATTTCCCTTTTCAATTCTTCGGGTCCGGTCCAGACCCTGGCCAGGTCGGCCCGGCCGCGGTAAGAATTGAGCAGGTCAACGGCTTCCGGCAGGTCAGTCAGGCTGAATGGTTCAAGGCTCAGCCCCTCCGGCAGGCGAGGGGCCGGAAGCTTATGGGCACCCCAGATTCTTATGGCCCTTTCTTCCCAGCTCTTGAGGTTTTCGGAATAACTGACCTTTTTCAGGTCCAGGACCCGTCCCAGGACATACATCTTTTTTAGGTATTGCAGGGGCTGCCCCTCTTTTTTAAATTTTTCTATCAATTGTGAAGAACGATGACCGGACTCAAGATAAAGCAGAGCGAAATCATAGCGGGTAATTTCCTGGTTGATTCTGACCGCCTCCCTGATCAGGGCTTGAGCCAGGCCCTTCCTGGCCAGTTCCCGCCGGCTGACCAGGAGACAGCTGAGGATGGCCCGATAGTGCTGACCGCGATAGTAAAAAGTGCGAGGAATGTTGCCCAGAAAAGCCAGGATTTCCCCGTTCTTATAGGCGGCCATAAAATGTCGGGGGTCAGAGGCCAGCCCCATCAGATAACGGACAAATTCCGGCCGATAGAGATTGGGAAAGGATGAAATTCCGTACTCGTCCCGCCAGGCGTGGTGAGCCATGTTTTCCAGGGCCTCCAGGTTTCCGCGAAAAGGTTCGATGGTAACGCCATTCAGGTCGGCTAATTCCGGCATCCGGGCCTCCTGTAAATTCAGATTTGAGTTAAAAACCAATAATATCCGAACATGTCCGGCTTCTGCCCCGTCCTCAAAGGGGCGAAATTTCTCAGGCGGGCTAAATTATAATAAATTCCTTGACCGGCCTGAATATATTTTTTATAGAGACCTGTTGTCAAGGGCGTGGCGGAAAGCAAAAATTCTGTTGCCGGTATTTTTTTCTTAAAATCTGTTGTGCTATAATGCCTGTCTTAAATTTCGGCGACCTGAAGGATTCTGGTTCTGGTCATTCTTGATTAAAGGAGTCTCCTTTGATCGACAACCGCCTTTATAAACATCCTATTCTACCGGTTGAGGACAGGCCTCTTTTCAGTTTTTATTTCCGTGATCGAGAGCTCAAGGCTCGACCCGGCGAAACCATCGCCTCTGCCCTGTTCGCCAACGGCATCAGAATTTTCAGCTACCACCACAAGGATGGAGCGCCCCAGGGGATTTTCTGCGCCAACGGCCAATGCGCACAGTGTCTGGTTCTGGCCGACGGCTTCCCGGTGAAATCCTGTATGGAATTGATAAAACCCGGAATGAAGATCGAACCTGTGGTGGGTTGGCCCGAACTCCCTCCGGTTGACCCGGAAGCGACGGTCGACTTTAAGCCGGTGGAAGAAATTGAAGTCTCGGTGCTGATTATAGGCGGAGGTCCAGCCGGGCTATCGGCCGCCATCGAACTCGGCCAGCGGGGTGTGGACTGCCTGCTGGTGGACGACAAACACCGTCTGGGAGGAAAACTGGTGCTTCAAACCCACCGTTTCTTCGGCTCGGTGGAAGCGGTCTATGCCGGCACCAGGGGCATCGACATTGCCACCAGGCTGGAAAACGAGCTGCGACAGTACCCCCGGGTGGCAATCTGGCTTCAGAGCACGGCTCTGGCGGTTTTCAGCGATAAGAAAGTCGGGATACTCAAAGAAAACAGGAAATACGCTCTGGTCAAGCCGAGGGTTTTGCTGGTGGCGGCCGGAGCGCGCGAAAAATCGCTGGCTTTCCCGGGAAATGACCTGCCCGGAGTTTATGGGGCCGGAGCCTTCCAGACTCTGGTCAATCGCGACCTGGTCAAACCCACCGAAAAATTATTTATCGTCGGCGGCGGTAACGTCGGGTTAATCGCCGGATACCACGCACTTCAGGCCGGCATCAAGGTGGTCGGACTGGTGGAAGTGATGCCCGAAGTCGGCGGCTATAAAGTTCACAAAGATAAACTGGCCAGGCTGGGAGTGCCCATTCTTACTTCCCATACCATACTGAGCGCCAACGGAAAGGATAATGTGGAATCGGTGACCATAGCCAGGGTGGATGAAAAATTCCGTCCTGTCCCGGGCAGCGAAAGAACCCTCAGCTGCGACACCGTTCTGATAGCAGTCGGGCTTGACCCGGTCAACGAGTTTTATCTTAAAGCCAGAGAATTCGGACTTCCGGTTTATGCGGCCGGAGATGCCGAGGAAATAGCCGAGGCTTCGGCGGCCATCTTTTCCGGCAAGATTCGCGGGCTGGAGATTGCCCGAGAGCTGGGCGCGGTTCAGGCTGAAGTTCCGGAAGACTGGTACCGGACGGCCGAGATACTGAAATCCAGACCGGGCCGGACTTATCCCGAATATTATCCGGAAAAGGAAGAAGGGGTGTTTCCGGTCATTCACTGTCTTCAGGAGATCCCCTGCGACCCCTGCTCGGCCGTCTGCCCGAGGAAATTGATTGAGGTTGACCGCCGGGATGTCCGCAAGCTGCCTGTATATTATGAAGAAAAAGAAGGCAAGGGCTGCAGCGGCTGCGAGAGGTGCGTGGTTTTTTGCCCGGGTCTGGCGATAACTCTGGTTGATTACCGCCGCAATCCGGAATTTCCTGAAGTCACCATTCCCTTTGAATTCTTAAAAGAAATCATCAATCCCGGAGATGAGGTTTCAGTGGTTGATATTTCCGGACAGGAACTGGCCAGGAGCAGGGTGATTTCAATCAAATCCATCAAGGGCAACGACCGGACGATTCTGGTCAAGGTTCAGGTACCCGGAGCAGTAGCCAAGAAGGTCAGCGGACTCAGGCTGCAACCTGAAATTATCGAAACTGAAGAAAAATATCTGGAAAGAATTCCTGACGAAGCCATAATCTGTCGCTGTGAAAGAGTCACGGCCGGAGAAATCCGGAAATTGATCAGAGAAGGCGTCAGAGATATAAACGAGATCAAGACCATAACCAGAGCCGGCATGGGGCCCTGCGGGGCCAAGACCTGCACTCCGCTGGTTCATCGCCTGTTCCGCGAGGAGGGCGTTCCCGAAAGCGAAATCATCGACCAGCCCAAACGTCCGCTGTTCATAGAAGTGCCGCTGGGATTGTTTGCCGGTCTGGAAAAAGGAAAGGAGCCCGGGAATGAGTCGCGCTGAATACGATGTCATCATAATCGGAGCCGGCAGCATCGGCACTCCGACTGCCCTGTTTCTGGCCCGGAAGGGATTCAGAGTCCTGGTGCTTGACCGCAATCCCAGTCCCGGGCAGAGTTCCAACAAAAGAGCCATCGGCGGCCTGAGGGCTACCCACTCCGACCCGGCCAAGATCAAGCTGGGTTTGCGCAGCCTGAAGATTTTTTCCACCTGGAAAGAGACTTACGGCGACGAAATTGAATGGCATCAGGGCGGTTATTGCTTTGTCGCTTACCGGGAAGAAGAAGAAAAGACGCTGAAGGAAGTTTTGCCCCTTCAAAAAAGACACGGACTGAAGATTGACTGGTTGGAGGCTGAGGAACTGAGAAAATTGCTTCCCGACCTTAATCCCCGCGGCCTGAGAGGCGGGGCTTTTTCTCCTGAAGACGGAAATGCTTCTCCCCTGCTGGCGGTTGAGGCTTTCTACCGCCGGGCCCGGCAGGCCGGAGCTCAATTCCGATTTAGAGAAAATGTTAAAAATCTGGTGATTGAAAACGGTAAGGTCAAAGGAGTTGTCACCGATATCGGAAGCTATCAGGCCGGAGTGGTCATCAATGCGGCCGGAGCCTGGGCGGCTGAAGTGGCCGGGCTGGCCGGAATGAAAATTCCGGTAACTCCTGATTCTCACGAGGCGGCAGTTACCGAACCGGTCCAGAGATTTTTTGAACCCATGGTGGTCGACATCCGACCGGTCAAAGGCTCAGCCAACTATTATTTCTATCAGCACGCCACCGGCCAGATCATTTTCTGCATCACTCCCAGCCCAAGTCTCTGGGGTTTTGACGAGAGAGAGACCAGCGACTTCCTGCCAATGGTTTCCCGGAGGATGATTGAACTGATGCCCAGGCTTCAGAATATTCGGGTCAGAAGAACCTGGCGCGGGCTTTACCCCATGACGCCGGACGGCTTTCCCATCGTCGGCTGGTCAAAGGAAATTCAGGGCTTTTTGCTGGCCGTGGGCATGTGCGGCCAGGGCTTCATGCTTGGCCCGGGAGTGGCTGAGCTCCTGACCAGACTGGTTTCCGGCCAGCCCGGACCCGACGACGAAGAAATCCTGTCTTACCTTTCGCCATACAGAAATTTCGTCAGCGAAGAAAAGCTTAAATAGGTCGGCCGGTTAACCGTCTATCTCAAAATTAACTGTCGGCCCTCGGCTTCCACCACCCGGAGCGGGTAGTCAAACAGCGTTCCCAGCAATTCTGCCCTGAATATTTCCGCGGTGGGCCCGGCAGCCAGAATTCGTCCTTTCTGGATCATGACCATAAAATCTGCCAGCCGGGGTATCAGGTCGATGCTGTGAATCGAAGTAATTATCATCTTGGCCCTGTCTTCAGCCAGTTTTTTCAGCAGACCGATTATTTCCATCTCGTGCTTGAGGTCGAGAAAGGTGGTCGGCTCATCCAGGAGAATTACTTTCGAATCCTGGGCCAGAGCTCTGGCTATAAACACTATTCTTCTTTCTCCGCTGCTGAGCTCCTGACATTTACGTTGGGCCAGTTTCTCCAGTCCCAGGTAAGAAATAACCTCTTCTGTTTTTTCGTAATCTGCCCTGGCCGGGGGTGTGAAAATGTTAAGATAACCGCTCCGGCCCATAAGAATGAAATCGAAGACTCTGAAATTAAGGCTGGCGCTGTATTCCTGGGGAACGTAACTGACCAGTCTGGCCCTTTCCGGCCCTCTGAGCCCGGCCAGCTCTCGGCCGTCGATAAAAATAGCGCCCGCGACCGGCCTGACCAGTCCGGCCAGCGCCCGGAGCAACGTTGATTTGCCGGCCCCGTTGGGTCCTACCAGAACCGAGACCCGGTTGGGCGAAAAGGTCAGGTTTTCCACGCGCAGTTCGAAGTCTTCATACCTGACCTGAAGCTGTTCCACCCTGATCTGCATGTTTAACTCCAGCTGGACCTGGCCCTTTTAATTAAAAATAGAAAGAAGGGAATTCCGACCAGGTTGGTCAGAATGCCAACCGGGAATTCGAACGGAGACAGAACTCTAATCAGGTCGTCGGCCAGCAGCATCAGACTGGCTCCCAGACCGGCCGAGACCGGCAGAACCAGGCGGTTGTCCGCCCCGACCAGTCCCCTGACGGCGTGTGGTACGATGAGCCCAACCCAGCCTATTATGCCAGCAATGGAAACCACGGCCGAGGTGATCAGGGCGGCCAGACAGATTATCAAAATTCTTTCTCTCTTAACGGCCAGCCCCAGAGACCTGGCTTCATCATCGCTCAGGCTCAGGGCATTTATCCGCCAGCCCATTTTTATCAGCAAGGTCAGCCCTGCCAGAATCAACGGGCCGGACCACAGCAGGTCGGTCCAGGTAGCCTGAGAAAAGCTGCCCAGCAACCAGAAAAATAGGGACTGGAGAGCATAGGGACTGGCCACAAATTCCAGAGCTGACAGCAGAGCCTGGAAAAGCGCCGATACGATTATTCCCGTGAGCAGGACGGCCACCAGGGTGTTTCTGGCCCCTTCTGAGATAACCAGCACCAGAACTACGGCCAGCAGCCCGCAGGCAAAGGCCAGCACCTGGGGCGGAAAGCTCCTGCTAAAGAGAATCAGCGAGGCTGCGGCTCCGAAACCGGCTCCGAAGGAAACACCCAGGACGTATTCATTAACCAGCGGGTTTCTAAAAAGAGATTGAAGTGAAGCTCCCGAAACCGAAAAAGCGGCCCCGGCCAGAAGAGCCAAAAGCACCCGGGGCAGTCTGATGTTCAAGACAATATTGGCCGCGGGACTGGATAACAGAACCTGATTGACGCCTGATATCCTGGCCGCCAGAATTTCCAGCGCTTCCCGCACGGATACTTTTAAGGTGCCGAGACTTAAAGAGATTAACAGCAGGAGCAGCGGAAGCAAGAGGGACAGGAAAAGAATGGTTCTTTTTTTATTTTTTCTTATCGAACCAGTCATAAGCTTTTATTTTAGCACACAGCTCCCGGAATAGCCCCGACCGGCGGTAAAAAAAAGAGAAAATTTCATCGCCAGCCTGTAACATGGTCTGGCTGTCCGGCGGTCCGCCCGACAGCAGGTCGGCCAGATAAAGACATTCTATCAGCACCAGGGCCGGGTCCCACCAGTACCAGAAACCGAAGGTGTAATACACCCTCTTTGCTCGAACCGCCCTTACGGTCTGCAGTCTCGGGTCTGACAATACCGTTTCCACGGTCACCGTCCTTTCTTCCGGAAGATAATTGCCGTGGATAAGGATTATCTCGGGGTCAAGAGACAGCAGGGTTTCCAGGTTGAGCACTGCGGTGTCCGACCCCGCGTGGATTCTCCGGAAACGACCGGCCAGGTTGCGCCCCCCGGCCAGGTCAACCGGCTCATAATCAACGGGCGACCGCAGCAGCGAACCCCAGAAACAGAGATAAACTCCGGGTCTTTTCTCTGGCTGAATATGAGAAGTTTTTTTCTTGATTTCAGCCAGCCTGAACCGCAGGTAATCGGTCAGAAGCCGACCCCTTTTTTCGCTGCCGGTAATTCTGGACATGGCCTCAATTTCAGTCAGCAGGTCATCAACCTTCCCGACCGCGCTGAGACTGACCACCGGACAGTTTAATTTACGGCTGAGGTTTCTGGAGAGCATTAGTTCAGAGGGAGAGATCAGCACCAGGTCGGGTTTCAGCTCAAGTATTTTTTCAACATTGGCATCCTCGCCGGTAATCGACACTACCGGTAGATTAGCCACTTCCGGGAAAACTATCGGCAGTATATGGTCATAGCGGGAGGGAAAGCGGTCAACCGCCACCACCTTTTCCTGCTGCTCCAGGGCCACCAGTATTCTGAGCAATTCCGGCTGCAGGCAAACTATTCTCTCCACTCTGGCCGGGATCTTCACCTGCCGGCCCAGACTGTCTTTAATGGTAATCCGGGTCGAGTCCGAACCTTTAACTTCGGCTATGGAGACCAGCAGGAACAGCAGAAACACAATGCTCTTTTTCCAGGTTGTTATCCGGTTCATTCAATATTATGGTTTTTTATCAATGAATTATGCTCTCAGTTCGGCTTATCTTCCAGAGCGGCCAGCAATTTTTCCACCGCCGGAATTACGGCCAGCTGGCATTCGGCCCGGGGTTTTTTAATCTCCTCCAGCCGATTTTTCTGGTTCTTCAGCCATCCCGGACCGGGTTTTGTTTTCGAGGCCAGGTGGGAAAGAGACCTGGAGCCTATGGAAACCAGCTCCTTCAGGTTATCAGCCAGAGGCCCGACTTCTCTTAAAACCGGAATTCTGCCGCTCAAAGACGAAACCAGAAGGGAGGCCGCCGCCAGCTCATCAAAGGTAGCCTTCAGTTTTTTCCAGTCCTGGTGTGTCCGGCCGGAAACATAAGCCTCGGCCAGTCTGTTTATCTCTCTGGCCTCAAGCGATTCCGGGAAGCAGCTGTCCACAAATCTGGTCAGGGGAGCAAGAGAAGTATATTTTCGTCCCTGGCTATGGCGAGCATATCCCTTGACTGGCTCGGATATTCTGACCAGAGTCTTGAGAGCGGCCATTTCGGCCGGATTGACCGGACTGTTCCCCGCCAGCCGCCTTAACATCAGGTCCTGATTCCTCAGGTGCTGAACTCCGTTTTCTTCCAGCTGAACGCTGATAACGGACAGTCGGCGATACATATCATTCACCTCTCTGACCTCCTGAGGAGACCAGAGTCTTTCGGCAATGGCTGCGGTCCGCGGCCAGATTCTGGAATCGACGGTTTCCGGCGAAACCAGCTCGGCCCACATGGTGGCTTCTCCGCCCAGAATAAGTTTCTTCTCTTCCTCGGTCAGCTGAGAATCGGGCGGGATGGGGTCGTTGAGATAGTGTCTCTCAGCGGTTTCGCAGAGGTCTATATAATACCCGTTGGACAGAAGGCCCTGATACCCCCTTCTGGCTCCGTCAATCAGGGCCTGGGTGCCGCGCCAGGATTGAATGACGATGTCCTTCGGAAGTCCGGGCTGATAAATCTCGTCCCAGCCTACCATTTTCTTTTTATATTTAGTCAGGATTCTGAGGATTTCCTTATTAAAATAGGCTTGAAGGGCATGATTATCGGCCAGGTTGTGTTTTTTCATAAAGGCCTGAATCCGGGGGTTTTCCTTCCAGTGAACGGCCTCGACTTCATCTCCTCCTATGTGCAGGTACGGGTCTGGAAAGAGAGAGGACATCTCTCTGAAGAACCTGTCAAAAAATTTGTAGGTCCCGGGATGGGCAGGGTTGAATACCGGGTGAAATACTCCGAAACCGCGCTCGAGGCGATAAGGTCCGGGCGCGCTGGCATATTCCGGATAGCCGACAAACCAGCTGGTTGAATGACCCGGAATATCGAATTCAGGCATCACCCGAATACCGAGGTCGGAAGCAAACTGAATGATTTCGCGGATCTGGTCCTGAGTATAGTACAGGCCGTCCGAGCCCAGGCGATGAAGTTCGGGGAAAGTCCGGCTTTCAACCCGAAAGCCCTGGTCTTCGCTTAGATGCCAGTGGAGGACATTGAGCTTGACTGCGGCCATGGCCAGCAGGTTTCTTTTTATTACTTCCAGGGGCATAAAATGCCGGCAGGAATCTATGAGCAGGCCTCGCCAGGTAAACCGCGGACGGTCTTCAATCCGGCCGCAGGGAAAATAATATCCCCGGTCATCGGCCGACAGCAGCTGCAGGAGCGTTTCCAGGCCCCTCAGAATTCCCAGGTCGGTTGGAGCCCGCAGCTCGATTCTGTTGTCGCTGATTTCAAGAATATATGATTCGTCCTCGTTGGGAATCAGGCGGCCGGTTTTTTCATATTGATAGGATAGACTTCTCTTCGGCCCGGGAGCCTGGTCGGCCAGAAAGTCCTGTTCCAGAAATAAGCCTGTCCTGCCGCTCAGTCTGAACATGAACCTGGCCACCGCCTTAAAAACCCGGCCTCCGGGTTGCTCCTGCCCGCCGGCGGAAAATTTTTCATCGATTCTAAATTTGTCCTGAGTTAGCTCGATGCTGGCCGGGAAAGGCATCAAAGCCGGAACCTGGGAGTCAGCCCCGGAGGGGCTGTTAATCATCGCTCCTCCAACCAGAGGCAGCAACATAACCTGGGCCAGAATGACCACCAGTAACCAGGCCGGGTTTAAGAATTTTGTCTTGAAACAGGCCAACATGTTTTCTTCTCCTGAAATATCTAATTTTCCCTGGCTGCGAATAAGCCCTCCGGCGGCGGGAGCTTAACCAACCCCCGCCGCCGGATTTTGGACCGGCACGGTTATAGATTTATTATTTATAAAGCGGGTCCGGATCGACTTTGACCGTCCGGCTCATAACCTCCTGGCCGTCAACCTCCAGGCTGACTTTATAAAGACCGGGCTCAACCAGCCTGGCCCCCATGCGGCCGAAACCGAACTGACCCTGGGTCTGGGTGCTTCTGCGGTTCAAGCCCCAGAAGACTCTTTGCAAACCCGGAGAGACAGAGCCGTTAATCTCCTGCACCACCTCACCCTCAAAATCCTTTATAACCAGAGTCAACCTGGATGCTTTATTTTTGAGGTAATAATAAATGTTGACCCCGACCGGGGGGTTGGGTGAACTGGCAAATTCTCCGTACGACTGACCGCGGCGGTCGAGCATCTGCCACAGAATGCCCTTCTGAATTTCAAATAGGTAGGCATTCTTACTCAGATTTTCTTCCTTAAATTCCTTGAAAGGATAAATATCGGTCACATAAATCCCCCGGCCGTAGGTAGCAATTACCATTTCCCGGTCCCGCTTCTGAATGGCCAGGTCATTGATGACCACGTCCGGCACCTGCGGTCCGGTCATTCTCATCCAGTTTTTACCCCGGTTGAAAGTGACATAGAGTCCATAATCGGTAGCCAGGTATAGAACCTCGGGATTATTCGGGTCCTCTTCAATATCGTTAGCCGGGCAGTTCATTCCGCCCGATATATCTTCCCAGGTCTGCCCGAGGTCTCTGGTCATATAGACATATGTCCTGTCCTCGTTATGGGTGCGGTAGCCGGAATAGACTACATAACAGGTCTCGGCCTCATGCTGGCTGGGCTGAACTCGCATCACCCAGCGGTCATAAGGAATAAGAGCGCCTTTCTGACCCGGTTTTGTTTTCCCCCTGGAATCGTAAAAATTGGCTGTAATGTTAGTCCAGGTCTGGCCGTAATTGGTGCTTAATTGTAGATTGCCGTCGTCGGTTCCGGCCCAGTACAGACCCGGCTTCTTGGGCGACTCGGCAAAGGTGTAGATGGTGGCATACTGCAGGTTGGTCTTTTTGGAAAGGTCGATCCGGGCCTTGTCCTGCTTGCTCAGGTCAGGAGAAATAGTCTCCCAGGATTCCGGGTCCCCGTGTCGGAGCGACCGGTGGACAAACTGAGAGCAGACAAAGACAATTCCAGGGTTGTGTGGCGACAGGTAAATGGGAGCATCCCACTGGTAGCGCTGGGCCGGGGCCCCGGCTGCCTCTTCCTCGGGAGTGTTGCGTCGGGCCAGCGAGATACTTTCTCCGGTTTTGAAATTCATCCGCCGGGAAGCTCCGAACTGGCTTTCCCAGTAAATATATTCGGGGTTCCACCAGTCGCGCACCACATAAAAACCGTCGCCCGAAGGCAGGTATAACCAGTCTGAGGGATAGACGCCGTTGGGGTTGCGGTTGCGGGATGGCCCGAACCAGCAGCCGTTATCCTGAGTCCCGCCCATAACGTTATAAGGCAATTCGTTGTCAACCGAAACGTCATAAAATTGCTGGGCCGGGATGGTTTCTTTCTGGGACCAGTGCAGGCCTCCGTCCCAGGTCTCGCTGACTCCGCCGTCATTGGCGTTCAGGATATGCCGGGAATTTAGCGGGTCTATCCATACCGCCCGGGAGTCCACATGGCATTTCTTGTTGGCTTCCCAGTTGGCAAACTGGAAGGTCCGGCCGGCATCCCGGGAAATGACGGTTCTAGTTTCAGGGGCGATCAGCACCCGGTCATCGCTGGGGTCAACGGTAAGCCGTCCGTAATAGCCGGCTTCGACCTGGTTTACGATTTCACTGCCGCCGCTCATCTTGTACTCGGTCATGCGCTTCCAGGTCTCTCCCTGATCCTCAGAACGATAGATCACGCCTGCTTTTTTAACCGGCTCCAGCGGCAGCAGGGCTTCGGCATAAATCATGTCCAGCAGACAGCGGTTAAGGGTCTGGTAGAGCCCTCTGGCCTGGTCATAGTCTCTGGACAGAGCCTCTCCGTCTTTCAACAGGTCGAGAATATCTTTTCTGTCCTTGTAAACAGTTCTGGCTTTGCCCAGAAGTCCGGAGGGATTTATCTTGAGCTTGGTCAGCAGGTTCCGGTCCGCGGCCAGGACTGACAGGTTATCCAGAAGATAGGCTTCATCCTTAATATATTTATCATCAAAGGTCAGACTGTCCTTGAAGTCCTGTTTAATAGCCGTCCGACTGCGGTCTTTTATGGCAAAGGAGGCCGGGTCAAAGCCGGGAGCGTCTGCCAGCAGAGCCGTCAGCACCAGGCGGTTTAGCCGGAGCAAATCCTTCTCCCCGGCCTCAGCTTTTTTAAGAATTTTTTCGGTTTCCTCGACCGCCTGGAAAGCCACCTCGTCCCTGGCGTAGGCTTTCCTGGCCGCGGCCAGTAAACCCTTCCAGTCGACCCCTGTTTTCTTCAAGAAATCGGGGTCGCGGACAAGGTCATTGAGCTTATTAACCAGGTCTTCAACCTTTTCGGCTTTCAGGTGCTCGAATTTGACGTACTTCATGAACTCCGGTTTTATCTTGAATGTCTTGAATTTGTTCAAATAATAGCCGGCCCGGAACAGGGACCTCTGGTTATAGACAGCCGCCCCTTCCCTCTCGCTCAAACCCAGGTTGACTTCTTCGTCCAGGCGCAAATAGATGATGTTGGGATTCTTAGGGTAAATGGCCAATCCATTGCGACCGGTCTTCATCAGACCCAGGTCGGGTAGTCCGGCTGTAAGCTTCTTCCAGCTCTGACCGCCGTCGGTGCTCTTCCAGAGGTAATTGCCGGCCTGCCTGTCCAGAAAAGTCCAGGTTCGGCGGTAGATCTTGTAGCCGGCGGCGATGACGACCTCCGAGTTGCCTGGGTCGATGACGAAATCGCCGACCACCCGGTCCTTGAGGTCCAGAACCCTTTTCCAGGTCTGGCCGCCGTCGGTCGATTTATAAAGTCCTCGTTCACAGTCCTGGTCGGTATCGTCATAAAGCTTGCCCTCGGCCGCCACATAGACGATATCGGGATTTTTTGAATCGACTTCGATCTTGTTTATAAAATAGCTTTTTTCAAGGCCGATATGGCTCCAGGTCTTTCCGGCATCGGTTGATTTCCAGACCCCGTTGCCGTGATAGGCAGCCCGGCTGTGGATCGGCTCTCCCGTCCCCAGATAAAGAATATTCGGGTTGGAAGGGGCTATGGCCAGGTAGCCCATGCTCTGGTTGCCGTATTTTTCGAAAATCGGCTCAAAATGTATCCCGCCGTCAACAGTTTTCCAGACACCGCCCGAGGCCGTAAGCACATAATAGGTCTGACTCTGACCGGGGGGAACAGCAAAGTTGGTTATGCGGCCGGAAAACGGCCAGGGACCTATGTGACGCCAGGTGAAGAGTTCCAGGTCCCTGGCGGTCAGGGGGATTTTATCAGAAAAGACGGTCGTTTTTTGAGCCTCGTCTTTCTGACCTCCCCCGCTTAAAACCAGAGGAAACAGAAAAATGATCAAAAGCCAGAAAAACAGACTGGACCTGTTTCCAAAAAACTTAAGTTTGTTGATCATAATGCCTCCTGGAAAGATTTATTTTCGTTATTTTCATAAGATGTTCACGCCTCCGCCCGGAAAACTTTTCCAGGGCATACCTGACCGTAACCCGTGGTAGCTGTCTTCCATAAGTCAATAAAAACTTTTCCAGACGCCCGGGGTCGCTTTTCCCGGCTTCCCGCAATAACCAGCCGGCGGCCTTGGCCACCAGATCCCCGGAGATATCTTTCCCGACCGCAAACCTTATCGTCCTGAATATCAAAGACAGATTCTTCTTGTCCCGAGCTAATTTGACCAATGACACCAGAGCCGTCCTTCTCAGGTAAGGGCTGTCATCAAGAGCCCAGGAACTTATGATTTTCAGTTCGCCCGGATTTCTCAGAAAATAGGGCCCGAGCACTTCCAGCGACAGCGTATCGATCAGAGCCCAGTTATCCAGATAGCCTTTCTTCAACCAGGATTTGATTTTATCAAGATGCGGCCGGCTTAAGCCTGACTGAAAAAAACCGAGTACCAGGAGACCGCAGGTCCTGGTCTCAAGCTCCTGACGGTCAAACAGGCCTTCGGCCAGCTCCAGCGCCTGCCCGGTTGACCATTCCGACTCGACCCTTCTGAAAATTTCCCGGCTTAGCGACCGAAGGTCCGCCGCCCGGACGCCAAAGCAGTCAATTTTTTTTGGGAAAAAACGCTGGGCGGTTCGGGCCGTCTCCGGGTCGGCCATTTCCTGCAGCCGACTGATAATCTGCTGCCGGATTATCGGCACATTATTCCGGTTATCTTTAACGACCAACATGAAAATTCAAGCTTTTCCATTTTAGAGATTTATTCTGATGCTGGCAATAAAAATTTTAGGTCGCTGCCGCCCCAACCCATCCGGCTCCATCTTTAGTTGAGTCTGTCGGCCGGCTTACTGCTCTGATTTTTTCCGGCCCAGGGTAGAAATTCCCAGCGGAACATAGAGCGGACAGAAACCAAAAAGACTGGTAGCCAGAAAAACAAAGGCTACAATCGCCAGAATATAGCCGACCGTTCCTTTGACCGCGCCGGTCAGGACCAGGACAGCCATAATGACCGCCAGGATGGTTCGTATTGTCCGGTCTACAGCCCCCATGTTTTTTTTCATTCTGTCCTCCTCGTCTTATTGGATTTAATTCATATCATAATAAAAATTTAATTTTATTGCCAACGTCGTCAAAAGATGAGAAAATTAGCTTGTTCAGAACAGCCGCCGGGTGAAAAGCCATGGAAAAGATAAAAGTGCTTTTGGTGTGCGATGACAACAGCCTCAGAAGCCCGATGGCTGAAGCCTGGCTTAATCATCTGGGAAAGGGAGATTTTCTGGCCAGAAGCGCTGGCTTCGAGCCGGGCCTTCTCAACCCCCTGGCCGTAGCCGTGATGCAGGAAGTCGGCCTGGATATTTCCAGACACCCTGCCCGGAGCGTTTTCGAACTGTATACCGCCGGCGAGCTTTTTTCCTATGTCATCACGCTTTGCGACCCGGAAACCGCCGAGCGCTGCCCCATTTTTCCCGGGGTGGCACGGGTGGCCAACTGGCCTTTTTCCGACCCGACGCGAGAACAAATTTCTGAAGCAGAAAAGATTCAGAAGCTGAGAGATCTCCGCGACCGAATACGGGAGCGGATAGAAAAATTCATAGAGATGACCAGGCCCGATTCTCAGGCTTGAGGCCTGCCCTGGCCCAGTAGATCTCGCCGCGCGGCTTCCATCAGCAGGAAGAAGGCCTGACCTTCTGTAGCCACTCCGGCCGACTGAAATAGCGGCGAGCCGCAGACTTCATTCACGTAGCCGAGAGAATCCACTTTTTTATGAACTGCCTGTCTCATCTCTTCAGCCTTTTTCAGATACCCCTGGTCAAGCCAGCCCAGCTGGATGTTTCGATAGATGGTATAGGCAAGCATCTGGGCCAGATTGGTTTCGACAAAAGTTTCGGGTTTGTCCAGGACATCATGGAAAAGACCGTCTTTTCTCTGATGCTTCAAGCAACCCTCGAGAAGGTCCTTGAGATAGCCCTGTAGACTTCGTTTTTCCTTCCTGAGATTCTCGGGCAGGGCGCGCAGCACCCTGGTCAGACCGGCCGCGGCCCAGCCGTTGCCAACGCCCCAGAAATCCTGCCTTTCAAGTTTCCGGAGACCATAATCGAAGATGTGAGAAAACAGTTTCTTTTTAGGATTCCAGAGATATTTTCTCAAGCCTTCGACTTGAAAGATCGCTTCCTGATAGTAACCCATGACGGCCAGAAAAGGCGGGCACATATACATAGAATCGATCCAGAGCTGCGGTTTGTTATCAATATGGAAAATAACCCCATCATCGGTTCTGGGGGCAACCTTAAGGAAGTATTCCGCCTGCTTCCGGGCGGCCTGGAGCAAACGCTCATCAGAAAGGACCTTACCGGCATAAAGAACGGCTTCTCCGTTAGCCCCGGGGTCGGTTACCCCGTGATTGTCGCAGACCTGTCCCAGGCGCCCGTCATCCCACTGTCGCAGGACGGCTTCCCTGGCCATCATAATCACCAGCTTTTCTTCACCCAGCTCCAGCAGAGCCTGGGCCGCCACTCCCTGTTCCCAGGCCTGGCGCTGCATGGTCAGCATGGCGGTTATGACTCTGTCTATCAATTCTTTTTCGTTGCCGGCTTCCGTTGCCGCCCTGGTGTTCCAGCCCGGAGCTCCGACCAGCCTCCCCCCGAGCATCCCGACCATAGCCGCGGTCGACAGAAAGTTCCTCCGCTTCATCGACCTCAGCCTCCTTTGTTTGAAGATTTAAGCATGTCTAATTTTAGCCTTTCAAACTTCTAAATAGAAATTTATAAAATTCCCTGCCGGGTCTCCTCATCATAACCTGACCATAAACTATCAAATAGAATCCGCATTCTATTTATCTTTTTCGCCCGGCTGTCATTTCGTATTCTAAAAATACTCTTTGTGCACCTTCTGAATGCGTTCCTGAATCAGTTTCTCCAGACGTCGCTTGTTATCGGAGGTCAGGCTCCGTCGGTAGCGGTCATAATCCTGAAAAGTGATACCGTATTTTTGATAAACCAGGTCCATCTGACGGTGGGCTTCATCCAGATCCTCTTTATATTTATCGAAGATCACGGCTGCCCTGGCGGTTATATCCACGTAAATCTCTTCGCTGATTTTAGGCACAGGCGCCGTGACCGGCCTGGTTTCCTCCTGGACTTCTGGCTGCGGCCAGGACCAGGCCTGTTCTTTGTCTTCCGGCCGGTCGCAGGAGACTGAACCCGTGACCAGAAAAATCAGCATGAGTCCGGGCAGCAGCCGGGCTCGGCGGGCGTTTTTCCGGAAGAAAGAAATGGCCATAATTCCTTACCCTCACCAGTTTAAATAGCCAGGCAACTTTATCGGAAATCTTTCAGGGGTCAGTCTTCATAATATCGCCGCCTGATTCTCTTTGGCCTGTCGTTAATCGGGTCGGCATCCAGAACCCACATTCCGCGACCGTGGGTGGCAATGACGATGACGTTGTCTCTGGGATGAACAATAAGGTCATGGACATAAACTGAGGGCAGATTGCCTCCCAGCACCTGCCAGGTTTGTCCCCGGTCTCTGGAAGCATACACCCCGAGGTCTGTGCCCACATAGAGAATATTGCGGTCTACCGGGTCTTCCCGGATCACGTTAACCGGTCCCAGGGGCAGCCCCCTGGAAATATCTTTCCAGGTCCGTCCGAAATCGTTGGACATCCAGACATAGGGCGCAAAATCATCATCAAATCTTCCCTGCTGGGTCAGAAAGACCGTGCCCAGATCGTACTGGCTGGCCACAATTCTGGATACCCACTTCTGGTAAGGCAATCCGGCCGTGATTTCCTGCCAGTTTTTGCCCCCGTCCCTGGTTACCGAAACCCGCCCGCAATCAGTGCCCACATAAATCAGGCCGTATTTCAGCGGAGATTCCGAAATGGCTGTAATGGTGTGGTAAGGAATATCGCCAGCTTCGGCCGGAGTAAAATAGGTCAGGTCGGGGCTGATCCTTTCCCAGGTATCCCCGCGGTCAAGAGACCTGAAAAGATACTGCATTCCATGATAAACGATGTTCGGATTGTGGGGCGAAAGTATAAAATGGGCCAGCCACTGGCCGCGAAGTTTCGGTTCTTCGGGGAAAACTCGAGGGACTATCAGTTTGGTTCTTTCCGGTCCGCGCAGGCTCAGATCCGTTCTGGTCAGATTCCCGTAAAATCCGCATGAATATACCAGGTTGGGGTTGGTGGGGTCGATGGCATGATGGGAGCCCTCTCCGCCCGGGGCTCTTTCAAAGGCCACCGGACGTATTGAATTTCGGCCGCGGCTGAGGTCGACCGTCGCCCGGTAACTGCCGTGGTCCTGCATTGAGCCATAGACATGAAACGGGGTATCCAGATCATAATTTATGTTAAAAAACTGGCAGACCGGAAGAGTGGAACTGGTATTCTTCCAGTTCTTCCCCCCGTCATAGGAAATTTCCAGGCCGCCATCGTTGACGTTGACCAGATAGTTTGGATTCTCAGGGTCAATCCACAGTCCGTGGTTATCAACATGGTACATATTCGGAACTTCTGTAAAGGTCCGGCCGCCGTCATGCGAAACGCTCATCGGAACGCCCATGATATAGACGGTATCAGGATCGCTCGGGTCAACCCTTATCTGCCCGAAGACCCAGCCGTAAGTTCCGGAGTGGCTTTCTAAATATTTTTTCATTTCCTCAGTTGTCGGGGCGGTTAGCCGCCAATTTTCTCCCCCATCGTCCGAGCGGAAAACGGTGGCTCCCTTAATCAGGCCGGTGCTTGGCAGGCCATAGGCATCGTTCTTTTCTTCGTCGCTTGGCTGTCTCGAGACTTCATAGTTATCCACCAGGGCATAGAGAATTCTGGGGTTCTTCAGACAGACATCGATTCCTATTCTACCCCGGAACCTGGCCTCCGGCAGACCGTTGTTGATTTCTTTCCAGGTCTTCCCGCCGTCGGTGGATTTCCAGATGCCGCTGCCGTTATAGTGAGGCTCGTTGCGAGGGTCATTCCATTTTTTCCTGATTCTCTGCCAGGTTACCGCATACAGGGTATCAGGATCGGCCGGGTCCATGGCCAGGTCAATGGCTCCGGTCCGGTCATCGATATAAAGTACCCGGGACCAGCTTTTTCCGCCGTCAGTTGTCTTATAGACGCCCCTTTCCTGATTATATGTCCATTCATGGCCGGAGGCAGCCACGTAGACCAGGTTCGGGTTTTTGGGGTGGATGAGAATCCTGGAGATGGTGTTGGTGTCGGTCAGGCCCATATGTTCCCAGGTTTTTCCTCCATCGGTCGATTTGTAAACACCGCAGCCGGGATGAGAGCTTCTAAAAATATTGGCTTCCCCGGTGCCGACCCAGATAATCCTGTCATCGGAAGGAGCCAGGGCGATATCTCCGATCGAGCTGGAAAGTTCATGCTCAAAAATCGGTTCCCAGGTTGTGCCCTCATTTTCAGTCTTCCAGACCCCTCCCGAGGCGGTGCCAACATAAATGGTATAATTCTTTCCCCTCGGTGTCACCACGGCCACATCGGTGCAGCGACCGCTGACGTTGGTCGGACCCAGAAACTGCCATTTGAGTCCGGCCAGAGAAGAAGCGGCCCGCATCTGAAGGTGCTGTTCAAAACCCTTAAGCCTGACCTCCGGCGGGGTATTCTGAATTCTAACCGGTTTTTTCCGGGCCTGAGACAAACCCTGAAAGCCCGTAAAGCAAACCAGAATCATCAGCAAAACAATAAACAGACAATTGATGTTTTTTTTCATCGGGAACTCCGTTTAACTAATTGACAGGTTCTTTTTACCGAAAAAATCGGTCCATATCAAGGAAAAACCGTCGATCTCGATTAAGGTTTGTCGGGCATTTCTTTTTCCACCACGATGGTCAGGTTTGAGGCCAGAGCGGCCACCGCCCCGATGGCCGCCCAGACCGGAGCAATCAGCGTGCCCACAATGCCTACGGTTAGAGGGATTTCCATAAAAGTGCGTCCGTCTTCGGTCTTGAAAATTATCCGACGGGCATTCCCTTCCCTGATAATTTCCTTGATTTTTTCCAGGATTTCCGAGCCGGTAACCTTGAATTCTTCAAACCGGGCCTTTTTTTCTTCCATCTCACTCTCCTTTAATATTAAGAATCATAAATATTTCTTCAGTATAAGCCTGGAACCGGGCAGCAAGGAATTTTCGTCCACCTCTCTCCAGGCAGCATAGCTTATCTTCCATCTGTTTTCTTTTTTTTCCAGCTGAAAATCAAATCGATAATAAACTCCCACCAGGCCGACCAGCTTTCTCAGGTTCTCCAGCGGGCCGGAAGACAGCAGCACATCGGCCTCCACCTCCGCCCGATTCTCATTAATATCTACGTAAATATCAAGGAGATGGATGACAATCCCGCGATAATTCTTAAAATAATATTCCAGCAGACTGAGGGTCTGCCGGCGGTCACGCCCCTCAAAATCGCGGTATTCATCTCCCAGATGCTCAATGATTTTAACCGGGTCTTTCTTTTCGGCCAGGCCGGCTACAGAGCGCAACAGGTCCCTGATAACTTCCGTCTGACTGGTCTGCCGGCAGCTTTGAGCCCAGGGCAGCAAACCGCCAACTAACAGCAACAGGGCTACCAGACTAGGAGAACGGCGGGAAGATTTTAGGCTGACATTTTCTTGACTGTTTTTCATCAATATGGACTGCCCATCTTGAATTTCAGGCCGACCCGGCTTGATTTGCTGGCCCGGATCAGTATTTAATTCTGGCCGAACCGGAAGGCGTCCCGGCTTATCCGGCCGAAACTCCTCCACCTCCGCCGCCTCCGCCACCTCCGCCGCTGAAGCCCCCTCCGCTTCCCGACGAGTAATGGGCTGCCTGGGTGCTGGCCTGGCTCAGAGCCGAAGCTGCCCGCTCTATCGAGGCGATAGTAGATGAAATGGCATCCAGCTGGCGGCCGAGACCGGCTGCTCCGTAAACTCCGCCTATCCAGGCGGCCGGGACAGCCTGCTCTCCCTCAAGGATCCTGGGCAGCATCTTGACCAGCTTTTTAGCGTTCCCAAAGAGAATGCCGAAAACCAGATATTTATCCCAGAGGCGGTAAGCTTCGGCCGGGATTTCTGTGAATTCCGAAAAATCATCCAGGAACCTGTCGAGAGCTTTCCACAATTCATTTTCCCGGGCCCAGTCCCGCCGGCGCCTTTTAAGTTTAGGGGCCAGGATTAAGTTCATTATGAACATAACCGGAGAAAACGTCAGGCTGGCCACGACCAGGCTGATGATCAGAAAAACCTGGCTCAGCCGACGGCTTTCCGGTTCCAAAAAGCCCAGCTTCCTGCTTTCCTGCTGCACTTCCTTCTGCCACTGTCTGAACCACACCTGGTATTCGGCCGGATGTTTTTTGAGATAGCTGATCAGTTCATCCAGGGCTACCCGGCCTCCCGGCTGGTTGGTTTCACCGGCCCGGTCAAAAACGACCTCCAGGACCGACTTTTCCCAGTCTCTCAGGCTGTCATCCTGCCGGTAATTTTTATTCAGCTCAAAAAATGTTTTCTCCTTTATTTTTGAACCCAGAAGGGTTTTCTTCTCAACCTTCTCGTCTTCTATCGTCAGATAACCTCTGGTGGCCAGGTCGAAAATAGTGGCGGTAAAGGCAACCGGCAACGGTTTCTCGCCTTCCCGCCGCAGAACCTGAACCAGGGCCGGTGGCAGGTCGGATGGCAATTCCCGGTAATATTCGGGAATATCTTCGAAGCGATAGTCCCGTCCGATTCTTTTCCAGTAATATAAATAAATCATGAGCCATAAAATCGGACCGATTATCTGCCATATTACCCAGGCCAGCCCGATTTTCTTAATAATGGTCATCTGACGTGCTTCTCTCTCCCGGGCCTGTCTCGCTCTGGCTATGGTTTCCTGAACGAACCGGGCTTCTTCTTCCTTTATCTTTTCCAGTGTGTAACCGGTTGCCGGCTGTCCGTCTACCATTCCAGCGGGCCAGACCGCCCTGATTTCCATAAACTGTCGTGAGGCGATACTGGTAGCCTCAAAGCGCAGCGTTTTTTCGTCAATAATTTCAGACCGACCGGAAAGCGGACCATGTCCGTAGACCAGAAGCTGATCGCGGCCGGGCACGGGTTCGGGCAGATGGACAGTCACTTCGGCCCTGGCCGTAGGCCGGTCAACTTCCGGACCGATAATTTGCCAGTAAAGCTCGCTTACCTCCGGATAATTCAGTATGCCGTTAACCACCCGGTAGGAAAGGTTAAAGGTGCGCCTCTCATTCCTGGCCGAAAAATGCCATCTGGCCTGAAATTTCCCGGCCTCAACTTTTGTTTCCAGCGGCAGGTCTAAACCGCGTTCGTCCCGGACGCGAAACTCCTGTATTTTCACCTCCAGGCTGGAATTCTTTCTGGCCCGGAGCGGAATCCAGAGCGAAGCCCATGAAAATTGCCCCTGAAATTCGAAGGTCAGGAATTCTTCAACGATAAAAGAACCGTCTTTTTGAACGTATAGGTCTGCCCTGAGCTCCGGAATAAAATAATTCTTGGTTTCAGCAGCCAGCCGGCCTTTAACAGGGGCTAACAACGCTAAAAACAAGAAGCAGGTCGATAAAACCAGCCTGAGAGAACGATGCATCCTGAACCTCTTTCGGATTAAGGGCTTCTAACAGAAAAGGCCCGAAACGCTAATAGAATAGTTCGTGATTCCGGTGGCTGAGCTTCAGCGTGAGAGAACCTTTCGATAAACATGCTCCAACAGATGCACCCGACTCTGGGGATCGAGCTCCACAAATTCCAGTCCCATCTCAAAGACGTCATCATCAAACAGGCTCTTGACCCAGCGGACCTCGGCAATGCCGGAGATCAGTTTCTGGGATTCAGCCAGAGCGATTTCCAGACGAATCCTGGTTTTGACAGGCAGGGGTGAATCGGTCATCAGGCGCAGGCCGCCCACCGAGATATCTCGCGTGAATGAATAGAACGATTTTTCTTCCTGCTGCTCGTTTTCCGGGAGAATATGGAGAACGACTTTATTCTCGCCATCCAGTCTTTTTTCTCTTCTTTTTTCCATTGCCGTCGTAATGGCTTTCCTCCTTTGCCTTTTTGTTTTAATTATCATAGCTCAAGAAAAAATTCAACAAAAATATTTTGTCCACTTTATCTGCGGGCAGTTGATAAATTTGACAAAAAATACGGAAAAAAATATTCTTCTTCTTAAATCGGTTAAGATTTTCGAAGAAAGGAGCGAGCTGATGAGTGTTAAATTCCGACTGAGCGCCATGATGTTTCTTGAGTACGCCATCTGGGGTTCCTGGGCCCCGGTGCTTTCCGCTTATCTTCAGAACAACCTGGGATTCAGCGGCGGTCAGCTGGGCATCATCTTCAGCCTGCTGCCGCTGGCCACGATCATTTCTCCCTTTCTGGGAGGGCAGCTGGCCGATCGCTATTTCGCCAGCGAAAAAGTAATAGGTGTTCTTCAGCTGGCCGGAGGCCTGCTGCTGATCCTGATAGCCAGCATTACCGATTTTCAACCGATGATGTGGTTGATGCTGGTCTACTGCCTGGTCTACGCCCCGACACTGGCTCTGACCAACTCCATCGCTTTTGTCAACCTAAAGAGTTCGGAGAAAGAATTCGGAGCCATCAGGGTCTGGGGAACCATCGGCTGGATAGCCGCCGGCTGGGCTCTGGCCGGCTGGCGCTGGCTGGTTAAATCGCCGGAAGGAATCGCCTTAAGGGGAGACACCCTGATTCTGGCCGGAATCTTTTCTATAATTATGGGCTTATACTCCTTCAGCCTGCCCCATACTCCTCCGCAGAAAGATGCTGCCAAGCCCTGGGCCTTCCTGGAGGCGCTGAAAATGCTGAAGGATAAGAATTTCCTTGTTTTCGCCGTCATTTCCTTTGTGGTGGCCACTGAGCTTCAATTCTACTATGTCCTGACCTCGCCCTTCCTGACCCAGAAAGTGGGTGTGAATCAACAATCGGTCTCCTTCGTCATGACCATTGCCCAGATTGCTGAAATCTTTGTCATGGCTTTCATGCTGAGCTGGGCCTTGAAGAAATTCGGGATGCGGATGACCCTGACCCTGGGCATCCTGGCCTGGCCCATCCGTTACATCATTTTTGTCATCGGACAGCCTTCCTGGCTGGTTATTGCTTCTCTGGCCCTGCATGGCTTCTGTTACGTCTTCTTTTTCACCGCGGCCTATATCTATGTCGACAACATTGCTCCCAAGGATATTCGTCATTCGGCCCAGAGCCTGATTGCCGTGATCATTCTCGGGTTTGGTAATTTTGTCGGCAGCCTGTTCTGCGGCTGGATTCAGGACGTTTTCACCCGGGAGGGAGTGGTCAACTGGCGCGGTACTTTCCTGGTGCCCACGGTGCTGACCCTGCTCTGCCTGGTAATTTTCCTGGCTTTCTTCAGAGAAAGCCGCAACAGGTCAGCGGAATCGGGACAGGCCGCAACGACAGATTAATTCAATTTAAGAGGAGAGGTTTATTCATTCGGTTCAAAAATTGCCTTCATTTTTAACAAGACTAAAAAATTGGAAAAAGGAGAGTTAATATGAAAACAAATAAGAAAACATTGGGAATAGGCTTTATCGGCGGTGGTTTCATCACCAGATTTCATATCAGGTCCTGGGTGGGCGTTCGCAATGCCGACATTCTGGG
Source organism: Candidatus Saccharicenans sp. (assembly GCA_030017715.1). GTDB lineage: Bacteria > Acidobacteriota > Aminicenantia > Aminicenantales > Saccharicenantaceae > Saccharicenans. The sequence continues at coordinate 1,143,507 of JASEIU010000001.1, forward strand.
CATCTATGACCCCGACCTGAAAAGAGCCGGAGAAGCGGCCGCCCTGGCCCGGCAGCTTAGAGTCGGAGACGCCAGACTGTATAAATCAATAACCGAGATGGTGGCCGATCCGGCCATAGACGCCATCTGGATCTGCTCCCCCAATTATACCAGGACCGAGGTCATGGAAGAAATTGCCGAAGCGGTGATAAAAGGCAAAGGCGAGCTGATAGGGGTCAGCTGCGAAAAGCCTCTGGGACGCAATGTCCGGGAAGCCCGGCGGATGCTGCAACTGGTCCAGAAAGCCGGTTTGCTTGATGGCTACCTGGAAAACCAGGTTTTTGCTCCGGCCGTGGTCAGGGGCAAAGAGATTATCTGGGCCAGAGGGGCTAAACTGTGTGGGCGCCCCTACCTGGCCAGAGCGGCCGAAGAGCACAGCGGTCCGCATATGCCCTGGTTCTGGGAGGGAGAATTGCAGGGCGGCGGAGTGCTCAACGACATGATGTGCCATTCGGTGGAAGAAGCCCGGTTTATGCTGACTCCGCCCGGAGCCAGCCGCGAGGAATTAACGCCGGTCAAAGTTACCGCCTATGCCCATTGCCTGAAATGGCAGTTGCCGGAGTATGTTAACCATCTAAAACGGATCAGCGGCGGCCGTCTGGACTATGCCAGCCGTCCGGCTGAAGATTTTGCCCGTTCGGTGGTCGAATATAAAGATCGGCAGGGGAATATACTGGTGGTTGAAACCACCACTTCCTGGTGCTATGTCGGAGCCGGCCTGCGTCTGACCATGGAACTTCTGGGGCCGGAATATTCCATGCAGGTCAACACTCTTGATTCCGGTCTTAAGGTTTTCTTCAGCCGCCGGGTTAAAGGTAAGGCCGGAGAAGACCTGGTGGAGAAACAGAATGCCGAGGTCGGTCTGATGCCGGTGGTCTCCAGCGAAGAACACGAGTACGGCTATACCGCCGAGAACCGACACATGGTAGAATCCTTCCTGGCAGGCAAAAGGCCGCTGGAGAACTTCAGCGACGGGGTCAACGTGACCGAGCTGTTGATGACCGCCTATATGAGCATTGAAAAGGATAAGGCCCTTCCCTTCCCGCCCCCCGGACTGGATAATTTCATCCCGGCCGTGGCCAGAGGCCAGTGGAATCCCAGAAAAAAGAAATAAAGAATTAACCGCTTAAGTTAATAAGTTAAGCGGTTAATGATAAAACTGAAGCTGGAGAGGAGAAAATGAGCAACAAAAAGAATATCTTTCTGTTCGGGCTTCTGATTGTGTGCCTGCTGGTCCCGGGGTCGGGCTTCTTATCGGCTGCTGGCCAGGGACAGGAAAGGGTCATCCCGGAGGAGATAAAACAGCAGGTCGGCCAGACGGATTATGGGGTCGTTCGGATAAAAAAATTCCCGGTAGCCATGCAGTGCTGGACCTACCGCGGCTATACCTTTTTCGAAGCCCTGGAAAAAACCAGAGCTCTGGGGATTGATTATGTTCAGGCCTTCCCGGGACAGAGGCTGTCCAGGGACCTCCCGGCCGGTGTAGTCTTCAATCACCGACTTGAGGAAGAATATCTGAAACTGGTCCGGGAAAAATTAAACAGCCTGAAGATGAGGGTGGCCGCTTATGGCGTGGTTGATACCGGCCGAACCGAAGAAGAAATGCGTCGGCTGTTTGAGTTCGCCAGGAAGCTTGGAATCAGAGTAATTGTCACCGAGCCAAAAGATGATGATTATCCGCTGCTAAACAAACTGGTTCGAGAATACAATCTCAGAATTGCGGTTCACAATCACCCCGAACCCAGCAAATACGCCCACCCGGCCACGGCCCTTAAATACTTACAGGGCCTGGATGAAAGAATTGGCGTCTGCGCCGATACCGGTCACTGGATGAGGGGCAATCTGAAGCCGGTTGAGTGTTTGAGATTGCTCCAGGGGCGGATTGTGGATGTTCATCTTAAAGACCGCAGCGACTTTGCAGTCAGAAAAGCGGAAGATGTGGCCTTCGGCAGCGGGAAAGCCGATATCAAAGCTATTCTGGCTGAACTCACCCTCCAGGATTATGACGGCTTTCTGACGATTGAGTATGAAAACGAAACGGAAGTCATGACTCCTGAACCGGCCATTAAAAAGGGGCTGGAATTCATAAAAAAGATAACCTATTACGAGGATTTTGAGCCGCTGCTGAGCCGGCTCAACGGGTTTTATGAAAAACACGGCTGGAACCATTACGGGCCGGGGCACTTCGAGCTGGACCCTAAAACCGGGATCTTGAAATCGCAGGGCGGAATGGGCCTGCTCTGGTACAGCCGCAAGAAATTTAAGGATTTTGTTCTGGACCTGGAATTCAAGTGTTCTCAGAAAAACACCAACTCCGGCATCTTTGTCAGGGTCCCCGAGGTGCCGGTCAGCGACGATTATATCTATCATTCCTTTGAAATCCAGATTTATGATGCCGGTGAGGGCATCCACCGGACAGGAGCGGTTTATGATGCCCAGGCCCCGTCAAAAGATGCCTCCAGACCGACCGGGGAATGGAACCATTTCCGGATCACTTTCGCAGCCGACCGCCTGACGGTGGAACTAAACGGCCAGAAGGTTGTCGACTGGAAAGCCGAACCCAGGGGAAAGGTGCGCGATTTCGCCGGCGAAGGTTATATCGGACTCCAGAACCACGACAGCCTGTCGCCGGTGTATTTTAGAAATATCTATATCAAAGAAATAAACAACTGACCTCAGAAGCCAGGAGTTATGGTAAACTGCCAGTGCCAGCCCTTGATCGGACGGTCGAAGGGATAGACATAGTCAAAGCCCAGAACCAGCACTCCGAATAGATTGGTTCTCAGACCGAGGCCGGCGCTGGAGACCGGCTTCTTTGTCCCGCCGAACCAGGTCGGTTTTTCTCCTGAATACCAGGCCGTTCCGATGTCGTAAAAGGCCAGAAACTCCAGAGGCCAGACGCCATAATAACCCCTGCCGATGCCCAGAACTCGAAAGACCGGAAATCTCAACTCCACATTGGCCACCAGCATCCGGGTTCCCAGCAGACGGTTGAAATCAAACATGTCGGGACTGGTTTCATCAAATTCGCTGTACAGGAAACTGTTGTAATCATAACCCCGGACCAGGGTTTCATATCCCAGAAAAAGCGGCCAGAGCCTCTGGTCATCCGAACCTTTGCCATAACGGCCGTAATGCAGCAACCGGAAAGCCAGAGTAAAAGGTCTTTTAGGAATTAGGTACCGTCGGTAATCAGCCATGACACTGATAAAATTAAGGTCACCAAAATTGGGCTGGACTTCCAGCAGGTAGGCCTGTCCCAGAATCGGGCTGCAGGCCCCGAACAGTGAACTGTCATACACCATGGCCGCCGAGGCGTAACCGTACTTGAGCGATTTTGGGGCCGGCAGGTCAAGCTGATAATAATCAATAAGCTGGAAATAAACCGCATCATAAATATACTGGTACAGCTTGCTGTTAAAATCTATCAGGTTGAAGCCGGCTGAAAATTCAAGCCTTCTGAAAGTATTGAGAGGATAGTAAGCAAAACCACCCAGCTGATAGGCAATTTGCCGGTTCAGGTATTCTTCCTGGACATAAACCGGAATCCCACCCATTTCCTTAAAGTAAGCATTGTAAGACCCGTAAATATAGGGCACCCTTTGCAATACTGCCCCCCAGTTAATCCTGTTCCTGGAATTCATGTAACCGATCAGGGCATAGCTGTCTATTAACTCGTAATTGGTCTGGGCCATGGTAACCAGGGTATGATAACCGAGCATGTCGCTCCAGAAGGCAGCGATGCCTCCCCCGGCATAGGTTCCATAGCGGTCAACGCCCACCGCCACCGTTGGCTGGGAGACAAAATCCAGCGACAGCTTTGGCCTGTAATTCGTAACCGGAAAGTCGGTTTCCTTCGGCAGTCCGTAAAGGGGATTTCTCAGCAGTCCCAGCAGAGCCCCTTCGGGTTGAGTCCTGGGGGGCAACAGGTCGAGCGGTCTCTGGCCGAATTGAGCCAAAGCGGTCTGTCCCTGGAGGGTTTCCGAGGATTCAACCACATAAACCGAATAGTAGCCGCCTTCATAGACGGACATGACCAGTTTCCGGATGCCGGGGGAATAGGAAATGGCCGGGCTGAGCTGGGTGATTCCCCCGATTCCGGTAAAAAGATTGGTAATCTGGGAGATTGTGCCGTCGCTCAGGTCCAGTCGGTAGAGGTCCGTCTTTCCGGTATAATCCGACAGGAAGAACAAGCTCTGGCCATCCTCAGACCACTGCGGATTGACATTCTTTCCCGATGGAAAGCCCAGGACCCTGGTGACTTCTCCGCTGGCCACATCCAGCAGGGCCAAGTCGTAATTGCCCGTATCCAGCCACTGCATATTGGCGCTAAACCTTTCGGTAACGAAAGCCAGCTTGCTGCCGTCCGGGGACCAGACCGGATGCAGGTCGCCAAAACTGTCCCTGGTTATCTGCTTCAAAGTATTGTCTTCCAGGTTATAGATAAAAATATCAGTTACTCCGCCAACCAGGGCGGCAAAGGCGATTTCTTTGCCCCCCGGAGACCAGGATGGATTCAGGATTTCGCCCAGTTCCGGAAACGGTATTTCCTTTTCTATCCGTCCATTCAATGCATTCATGATGGTCAGCTGGGGACGTCCGCGGCTTACGGTTCCCAGGACAATCCGCTGGCTGTCCGGAGCCCAGGCCCCGGCCGACCTTATGAACTGAATGCTCTCAAAATGGGGGTCGATGGCGGTGGAGGTGAGCTTCCTCTTCACCTTGCCGGTAGCCGGGTCGGCCAGGTAAAGGTCTATGGAAAAGAGGTCGCGAGAAGAGAAGAAAATCATGTTCTGCCCGTCAGGGCTCAGAACCGGAGAAACGTTATAAGGATTATTTTCAATTCCTTTCAGCAGCAGTCGACCGTACTTATCCGGAGTTTCGGTCAACGGGATCAGGGGCTTATAAGCTTCTTCCATGGATTTATGCCAGTCTTCCGACAGCTTTTTTAAGGGAACCCCGAGCACTCCCTGGAGAACCGATTCGTAATCCCCGCTTCGGGCCAGCATTCTGAAAATCTTGCCGATCATCTCATCGCCCCAGCGCCCTCCGATATAAGCCCAGACGGCATGTCCATATCTGTATGGAAAATACTTGTAATAATTTTCCAGCTTCTTGATCTGCGGCAGGTCCTTGCGTTTCCAGGTATCCCTCATCCACATCGAGGTCTCGGTATCAACCGGCCCGATCGACAGGTACTCGGCCAGACCTTCTATCAGGAAAAGCGGAACCCGCAGTTCGGCCCCGGTGTACCTGGCCTGGTCGGAATGCCCCTGGCCGGCAATATCGTACTGAAAGGCATGGACCAGTTCGTGGCCGATGACATGGTCGGTTTCAGCCAGGGATACCCCGTATGGCAACACGATGCGCCTCTTAAAAGACTCGGTCACTCCTCCGGTCCCCTCTCCCATGGCCTCGGGAATGACTGTGGTTTGCTGGAATTCCGGGCTGCTGGAATAGATAATCAGCGGCTGGCGACCTTTCAGCTCGTGGTTGAAAATCCGGCTCAAACGAGAATACCAGCGTTCGGCCATCATAGCCGCCTGCTTGACCACTTCTTCGTCTTCCTGGTAGTAATAAACGTCAAAGTGCTTGGTCTTCATTATCCTGAAGTCAAACCGCTTGTATTGCACCTTATTCCGGCCGAAATACTGCGCCCGAACCGGAGCTAACGAGGTCATGACCAAAAGACCAAGCAAAACAGGAATCAAAAGAGTCAGTTTATGCTTAAATAGGCGCATAATCTCCTCCTTGAACTCAAATCAAATTATCTTCGTATATTATAACCTAATTCCCAAAAAAAATGATTCATTTCATGCCAGCCGTCGGCCCGCTGTAATCTTAGTGGGAAATATGATATCTATATTGACGGTGGTTAAGATTTCCGAGGTTCAGGCCAGAAGCATCCTGAATAAGTCCAAAATCTTCGATTACTGCCTGAACCCCTACATCGGCTGCAGCCATGGCTGCCGATACTGTTATGCCGGGCTATTTATGACCAGGTATTCGGGACATTCCGAACCCTGGGGCCAGTTTGTGGACGTTAAATTGAATGCGCCCGAATTGCTGCGCCGACAGCTCCCCCGGGCCAGACGCGGAACGGTCTGGATAGCTTCTGTTTGCGACCCCTACCAGCCGGTGGAATCCAGGTACCAGCTTACCAGAAAATGCCTGCGAGAACTCAGCCGCCGTGCCTTTCCAGTTTTCATCCAGACCAAATCTGACCTGGTGGTCAGGGATCTTGATATCTTGAAAGACCTGGCCGAACTGGAAGTTGGGTTTTCCATAGCTACCGATGATGACCGGACGGCCGCCCTGTTTGAACCCGGAGCGCCGTCGGTCACCAGAAGGCTGAAAGCCCTGGAGAAAATCAAGGCCGTCAACCTCAGGACCTTTGTTTTTATAGGTCCGATCCTCCCCCAGAATCCGGAAGGCCTGGCAGGCCGGCTTATCGGGCTGGCCGATAAGGTCTTCATAGACCGCCTTAATTACACCGGCCAGTTCATCAATTTTTATCGGAGCCAGGGTTTGCTGTCCTGCGCCAGCGATGATTTCTTCAAACAGATGAAAGAAAGGCTGGTAACCGAACTGGAAAGATCCGGCCTGTCTTTTGAGCTGATATTCTGATTACAAACAATTTGCTTTATATTCTTCACTTGAGTAATATTTTTAATCATGTTGGCTCAGACACTCATCATAACCGTCATAATCATCGCCGCTTATGCCCTGGCCAAATGGCGGGGGTTATCAGTTGAACTCAGTTTGCTGGTGGCCACAGTGGCCGGAGCCCTGGGTGGCTCTGTTTTCCGGACGCCGAAAATAGGCGAAATTCCCAGACACCTGGTAGAAGGCTCTTTCACCTATCTGGACGTGATTCTGGTCTTTTTCACGGCCACCCTGTTCATCACCATCGTTCAGGAATCGGGCGGGGTCAACTTTGCCGTCCGCCAGGCGGTCATCAGATTTTCGCGGTTAAGGTTTCTGTCTCTATTTCTGCTGATGATCATTGTCCTGATCCCTGGAGCCCTGACCGGCGCTGGCAGCGTTTCTCTGCTGGTGGTAGGCGCTCCGGTCGCTCTGGCCCTGAAGGGGCTCGGCGTTCCGGAAAAGAAAATTCCGGCTATTCTGTTTATTCTGGCTGGGCTGGCCGCGGCCGCTCCCCCGGTAAACATCTGGGCCATGGTGCTCTGCGCCGGAACGGCCATCCCCTATGTCGGTTTTGAATTGCCTCTCGGCCTGCCGGTGATAATTCTTGGCACCTTGACTATCTTTATTCTGGGAGGTCGACGGGCAGAAGCCGGAGACCTGGAAGCTTTCCTCGAAAAAACCCGCTGCCATCCGGCCATGAACTGGTTTCGCCTGCTGACTCCGTTCGCGGTTTTTTTCGCCCTGGTGCTTGCTTACCGCCTCTGGCCGTTTTCCTTTCCTGTGCTCGGGTTGCCACTGGAATTCCTGCTGGCTTCTCTGGCGGCACTGGCCCTCAGCCCGGTCCGTCTTAATCTGGTTAAGGTAGCGTCGGCCACTGTCAGCAAGCTGCTTCCGCTTCTGGCCATTATGGTCATAGTAGGAATGCTCCAGCAGGTAATGGCCGCCAGCGGGGTGAAAGGATTGATTTCATACTCGGTTCTGATAATTCCGCTGGGTTTGCTGTTCTGTCTCCTTCCGCTCATCATTCCAGCCTCGGAAGGAGTTCTGACCTACGGCGGAGCGGCCATAATCGGCATCCCGCTCGTCTGGTATCTGAACTCCCTGGGCTACCATGCCACGGTGGTCATCTCCGGTTTGAGCCTGCTCTGGCCTCTGGGCGACGGCCTGCCGCCCACTGCCCTGATCGGCCGATTAAGTTTAATGGTTTCCGGCTATGAGGGAAAATACTGGCATTTTTTACGGCAGACCTGGGTTCCCTGGCTGATCATCACCGCAGCCGGAATGCTGATGATCATATTCAGCGGGCGGCTGCGTTTTCTGGTGATCGGATGATAAATTACAGCCAAAAGGATTACGAGCCATGATAGCCAGAATCATCATGATTGCTTATTACCTGATGGCCGCTTTCTTTGTTTTAATTACCGTTAAAAATCTGATTCAGGAAAAAGACAGCCGGGACCGGGTGATTCTATACCTGGTGACGCTTATTCCGTTTATGCTCAGATTGCTCCGAATAAAGTGAAGGTCATACCATGAAAACCGCAGGAACTGGTTTTAGGCTGGCCGCCGCTCTGGCCGTCATCATCATTTTGATCACCGGCGGCCGGCCGCTAAGAGAACATCGCCAATTTCCGGTGGAGATAGTCTGCGGGCCCGGGGTGACTGAAATCAGGCCCTTGAGCCATTATCTGCCGGCACTTAAAGACACTCCGGCCGATACCCCGGTCTTTATTTTGAGAGGAACAGAAACCGGAGGCGCGGCCTTGATCATGGGCAATACCCATGCCAATGAACCAGAGGGCATGCTGGCGGTAGCCATCATGATCGAGAATGCGCTGGTGGAAAAAGGGACTCTTTACCTGATTCCATTCTTCAACCGCAGTGCCAGTTTGAACACCAGGCCGGGCGAAGGATATCCGCTTTATTTTTCTTTGCTGACGCCCTGGGGTCAGAAAAAATTCAGGCTGGGCAACCGTGATGCTTCCCCCCTCGACCAGTGGCCGGACCCGGACGTTTATATTCATTATCCTGAAAAACAGATGCTTTCTTACCTCGACATCCGGAATACCAACCGGACCTGGCCGGGTCGCCGGAACGGCCTGCCCATGGAACAGGTTACCTTTGCCGCCATGGAGCTCCTGCGCCGGGAGCGGGTGGATATGGCCATCGACCTGCATGGGGCGGAAACCATGTTTCCGGTCACCAACTGTATCGTGGCTCCCGAAAAATCAATGAGGATTGCCACTCTGGCTTCACTGACGGTCAAGTCCATGGAAGGTTTTGAAAATCACCTGGAATCGTCGCCGGAAAAATTTCGCGGGCTTTCTCATCGGGAAATAGGAGATTATTCGGATACTCTGCCCTTTCTCCTGGAAGCCCCCATTCCCTTCCTGGACCAACCGACCGGGGCCAAGACCGAGCAACTTTTCCTGGACGGCCGGGATGACTTTCTGCTCAGTCTGGCCGGCCAGAAAAAACTGTTTGTGCCCTATGACCAATCCGGCTGGCCTCTGGACCGGAGGGTTGGCCAGCACCTGTCCGTTACCCTGGAAATAATCAGACAGTTTTCAAGAAAGACGCCAGAGCGGGCAGTAGTTATCAGAAACGTCCCGCGGTATTCAGAGATAGTTACTAAAGGGACCGGAAGTTATTTCCACCACCCGGCCTCAGCCGAAAAGGACAGAGTGGTGAAGCTATAATTCCCATCAAAGGCAAATCTGTTTTAAGACAGGAGACCATGCGGTCCGAAAATAAAACCAGGGAGCAGTTATAAAATGAAAAAAGGGATAATCTTCAGTCTGGGAATCTGTCTGGTCCTGCTGAGCTTCCTGCTCATTCCCGGCCAGCCGGCCGGAGCCGGCCCGGATGACCCTGTTACGCCCGGCGATAATTGCACGGTTATCATGGTCGGCAAGAAAGCTTCGGCCGACGGATCAACCATGACCACCCACACCGCCGATTGCGGAATCTGCGACTGGACCTGGCGTTATGTGCCACCAGCCGACCATAAACCGGGTTCCACCCGGAAGGTCTACCGAATTTCGCAGATGAGAACCTGGCCTCCAAGCCAGGGTCTGAAGTGGGATCTGATCAAGAAGGATTTCACCGGTCTGGAAATACCTGAGGTCCCCCACACCTACGGATACATGCATGGCGTTTTCGGCTATATGAATGACCAGCAGCTGGCCATAGGCGAATCGACAATAGGCAACCGCCCAAAAATGTCCAATCCCACCCAGACTCCGGCTTTCAATATTACCATGCTGACACTGCTGGCTATGGAAAGATGCCGGACAGCCAGAGAAGCCATCAAACTTATGGGCTCGCTGGCCGAAAAATACGGTTACGGGGGCGAGGACGGAGGGGAAATGCTGGCTGTGGCCGACCCGGAAGAAGTCTGGGTCTTTGAAATTATGCCCGTCGGCCCGCTGTGGACCCCACAGAGCGGTCAACCGGGAGCGGTCTGGTGCGCTCAAAGGGTTCCGGACGATCAGGTCAGCGTCTGTCCCAACGAGTCCAGAATCGGCGAAATCGACCTCAATAATCCGGACTATTTTATGGCTTCGCCCAACGTAATATCTTATGCGGTAGAAAACGGCTACTGGGACCCCAAAAGCGGGCAGCCCTTTAGCTGGAAAAAAGCCTACTGCCCGGCCGAAGGCAATGCCAAGGACCAGCCCCGCCGGGCCAGGATGTGGCGTTTTTTTGACCTGGTCTCGCCTTCAGCCAGATTCTCTCCCGCTCTCCCCAACATGGATTTCCCCTTTTCCGTAAAACCGGATAAACCCCTGTCGGTAAAGGACGTGATGGAGATGACCAGGGACAAAGGCTACGGAACGTTCTTTGACCCGACCCGGGGGATAAGGGGCGGGCCCTACAGGAATCCCAACTATGACAGCACCGCCAGACTGATCAGTGTTCGTAACGCTGAATATACCACTGTTACCCAGTGTCGCGGCTGGTTGCCGGCGGCCGTGGGCGGAATAGTCTGGCTTTCCTGGGGAGCTCAGGACACCTCCTGTTATATGCCCTTTTATGCCGGGGTCCAGGCCTTGCCGCCTTCCTTCAGCCGTGGCGACCACTGGGTCTTCGACCGCCAGTCGGCTCGCTGGGCTTTCGATTATGTTGATTTTCATGCTCAGGTGGCTTATTCAGTGGCCATCGAAGAAATTAAGAAAGCCCGGGAAAAATGGGAAGACGGGGCTATCAGCCAGATTCCCGATATCGATCGCCGAGCTCTCGAACTTTATCAAAGAAATCCAAAAAAAGCCTCTGAGTTTTTGACTGCTTTTTCGGTAAGCAACGCCGAAGCTGTAGTCAGGGCCTGGTGGCAGCTGGGTGACGACCTGCTGGTCAAGTTAAACCACCTGAGTTATTACAACAGCGAGAGGCGGACGGTGGAGAGAAGAAAAATGGACTTTCCGGATGTCTGGAAAAAGGCCGTCCGGATAATGGATATAATTTTTGAATGATCCGATAATATTCTATAAGAGCAATGGAGGTTGCCATGCTTAAGAAAATGAAACAGAACGGTCGCCGGCGGTGGTCGCTTTTAGCTCTGACCGCCTTGCTGGCCGTCCTGGCCGGGTTTTACTTTATCGGCCGGGCCGAAAAAACCGACCCCGGACTGGAAGTTTCCAGGTCGGCCGATAACTGCACATCCATCCTGGTCGGCCGCCTGGCTTCGGTCGACGGTTCCACCATGACCACCCACACCTGCGACTGCGGGTTGTGTGACTGGACCTGGCGCCATGTCCCGGCCGCTCGCCATAAACCCGGGGAGACCAGGAAGATCTATCATATTTCACAATTCAAGACCTGGCCCCCGACCGAGGGCTTAAAGTGGGATCTGGTTAAGAAGGATTTTACCGGTCTTGAGATCCCGGAAGTTCCCTATACCTACGCCTACCACCATGGCATGTTCGGATACCTCAATGAAAAACAGGTGGCCATAGGCGAATCCACCATCGGCAATGTCCGCAAACTGGACAATCCCACCCCCACCCCGGCCTTTGACATTACCATGCTGACCATAATCGCCATGGAAAGAGCCAGCACGGCCAGAGAAGCCATTAAAATAATGGGCGAACTGGCCGAGAAGTACGGCTACGGTTTTCATGACAACGGCGAGATGCTGGCTGTGGCCGATCCCAAAGAGGTCTGGATTTTCGAGATAATTCCGGTCGGGCCGCTCTGGACGCCACAGAGCGGAAAGCCGGGAGCCGTCTGGTGCGCCCAGAGAGTTCCGGATGATCAGGTCAGCGTCTGCCCCAACGAATCCAGAATCGGCGAGATAGACCTGAATAACCCTGATTATTTCATGGCATCTCCCAACGTCATTTCCTGCGCCGTTGAAAACGGGTTATACGACCCGGCCAGCGGGAAGCCGTTTAACTGGAAAAAAGCCTACTCCCCGCTCAACGAAAGTGCCGCCAGTTCCAATGGAAGATATCAGCGTCTGTGGAGATTTTTTGACCTGGTGGCTCCTTCTCTAAAACTTTCTCCTAATACCCCTAACATGGACCTGCCGTTCTCGGTAAAACCGGACCGGAAGCTCTCTGTGGCCGACGTAATCAATATAACTCGCGACCGCAGCTACGGCACGCCTTTCGACCCGGTCAAAGGCATCCGGGGCGGGCCGTTCAAGAACCCCAATTACTACCGTCAGACCAGGACTATCTGCGACAGCCGGGCTGAGTACTCGACCGTGACCCAGTGCCGGGACTGGCTGCCGGACCCCGTTGGCGGCCTGGTCTGGATTTCTTTCGGTTCGCAGGATACCGCCTGTTATATGCCGTTTTATGCCGGAGTTACCGAGCTGCCGCGTTCCTTCTCCATCGGCGATCACTGGGTTTTCAACCGGGATTCCGCTCGCTGGGCCTTCGATTACGTCGATTTCCAGGTCCAGGTAATCTATTCGGAAGCCATCAAGGACGTGGAGCAGGCTATTCTGAAATATGAAAAACCTGTCATAGACCAGATTCCGGACATCGACCGCAAAGCGGTGGAGCTTTACAGGAAGAACCCGAAAGAAGCGGCCAAATTCCTGACCGGTTTTTGCCTGAACAACGCCCAGAATGTAGTCAGGGCCTGGTGGGACCTGGGAGATCAGCTGATAGTTAAATATAACCACCTCTATCTGTATAATGTGGAAAAAAGGACCTACCAGCGACGTTTTCCCGCCTATCCAGACCTCTGGCAGAAAGCGGTCAGGGCTTTTGATGTCCTGTTCGAATCCGATGAGAAAAAATAACGGAGGAAATCATGAACAAAACCAATCTTGCTTATATTTTGTTGGCCATTTTGTTGCTGGCCGCAGGATTCTGGCTGACAGGACAGCCTGTGCCCAGGGCCAGCCTGCCGGTGCTGACCACTTCTGCCGGTCAGAGTCCGGACGTGACCACAGTCAACATCATTCTGGAAGAAGCCGGAATCGGCTATGACTACTGCGACGTCCCGACCCCGGAAATACTGGCTGACGGGGTCGGACTTGGAGACCGCGAGTCTGAGCCGGGCTTTCATGCCGAGGTCCATACCGACCTGAATAAGTTCAGGAAAGGAACTCCCTTTAGAAGCGTCATCCTGGCCATCGGGGCCAGCCTCAAAGGCATGGGAGCGTCTGGCTTAACGGTCGAAGCAGAGGAAGCCCGTTTGAAAAAAATAATCGATTACTGCCAGGCCAACAAAATTTTTATAATCGCCGTTCATATCGGCGGAGAATCCAAACGCGGGGCGCCTGGAAGCGACAATGAAAGAATGATCGAGGCCGTAGCCCCCAGGGCCAATCTGCTGATCGTCACCAGGGACGGCAATAAAGATGGACGGTTCAGCAAGATTTCTGCCCAGAAGAACATTCCCCTGGTGGAAGTCAATTATGCTCTGGAAATAGTTGACCTGATGAAAAAGATTTTTGAATAAACCGGGAAGCGTGGCTTCCGGATTCCGGAAGCGGGTCCGGCCCCGGGTCAGACCAGGGTTGACTGCAGCTTTTTCTGGGCCCTCTGCAGAAGCTCCTCGCCTTCATGGATGAGGTCATCCAGCCGGGCGATGGCAATCCGGCACTTAAGGTTTTCCATTTTCCTCTTGCCCTTGCCCTGATGCTCATAATATTTTTTCAGGTAAGCCTCAAGTTCCTCGGCCGAAAAAAGACGAGGCAGGCAGGTATCGGAAAGGAGTAGTTTCTTTATTTCTTCATAATCAACCCTGTCTCCGAGCGCCAGCTTGATATCACGGGCGGTTTCTTCCCGCCATTTGGCATATTCCGGAGTGGAATAAGGCGGCAGCGGACCGAGCAACTTTCGGGCTTCTTTCAGCACTTCATCGAAAAACAGCTTGCCTTCTTTCAGCAGGCTCTTAGCCCGGTAGTATTCTGGACCGGAAGCGGCGGTACTATCATTCAAATAGACTTTAAACAGGCTGACCGATTGAGACAGCGCTTCATAAGCCGACTTGACCTTGACCTCAAAATTAAAATCCATGGATTTCATTTAGCCCTCCCTGCGGTAGCCGGGTTGGTTTAAGGATAGCAATTTTCTTTCCGTTTTTCAAAATATTATTTCTTTACGATAGCCGCAGCCACCACATTGGCCACCCGGCTTCGCAGGGAGATGATTTCTCCCCGGTCGTCAGGATGGACCCGATTGGTAAGAAAAATTATAGCCGTGGCCGTCTCCGGGTCTATCCAGATAGAAGTCCCGGTGTAGCCGGAATGGCCGTAAGAACTCCAGCCAAAAAGGTCTCCCCTGACGGTAGCATAATCGGAATCGAGATCCCAGCCGAAACCCCGGCCGGCCGTCTTCAGACGGGGGAAAACCTCGGTCATTCTCTCCACGGCCAGGGGGCTGAGGATTCTGACCCCCCTGAATTCACCCCGGTTCAGCATCATCTGGGCAAAGATGGCCAGGTCATCGGCCGTGGAAAACAAACCGGCATTGCCGGAGATTCCGCCCTGCAGCCTGGCCAGCGGGTCGTGAACAACTCCCCTCAACGGCCGGCCCTCTATTACCTCTGTCGGAACGCACCTGCCCCTCACCTCCTCCGGCGGATTAAAGAAGGTTGAATCCATTCCCAGCGGCTTAAAAATATTCTGTCGGGAAAATTCGGCCAGGTCCTGGCCGGCGACAATTTTAACGACCTGGGCCAGCGTTATGTAATTAAGGCAGCTGTAAACAAATTTCTCTCCAGGCCGGGATTCTTTCCTCAAACCGGCTATGTGTCTTACCAGAAGTTCGGTCGGGCAGGGCTTACCATATTTTGCGGCCACTTCTTTCGGTTCGGTGTATGGCGGCAGGCCTGAGGTATGGGTCAGAAGATGAAACAGCCTGACTTCCTCACCCGGGATTCCCTTTTCCTCAAGGTAGGGCCCAAATTCAGGAATAAAATTCTTTACCCGGTCCCAGAGTCTAATCCGGCCCTGTTCCACCAGGATCATGATCGAGGTAGCCGTGGCTATGGGTTTGGTTAAAGAAGCCAAGTCAAAAATGAGGTCGGGCTTCATCGGAGCGGGTTCCGGCACCAGCTGACTCAGGCCGTAAGCTTTTCGCCAGACGACCTTGCCCTGCCTGGTTACCAGCAGTACCGCGCCCGGAAAATCATGGTCCTCCAGAGCCCGGGCCATAACCTCATCCAGCCGGCCGAGGCGACGGGAATCCATTCCCACCTCTTCCGGACGGGCCGCGGCCAGCCTGATTTCAGCCGCCGCAGACAGGCAGCCGGCCGCCATTATGAGAGTCAGGATCGTCAGGATAGATTTGGTTTTCATGTCCAGCCCTCCCTCATCTGGCGGTGGATTTCCAGACCAGACCGTCCTGTCTGATATGGATTACATCGCCCCGTCTGTTCCTATAAACAGCTTCAAATAGGCTGGGAGTTGCCTGAATCTGAGGCGGATAGTCCCAGCCTTTTATCCTCAAAGATTTTTCCCGGTTCAGGTTGAGCTGTTCAAGGTTTTGCGCGAAATTCCTGTTTCTGACATAATGATTCCTCTGTTGATAATAGATAAGTCGCAGAGCCCATTTAACTTCAGCCTCCGGGTCCTCGTCGCAGTACTCCCTGGCCTTTCCGGCTTCAGTTGAGGTGAATTGAACATATCCCCACATTTCGGGATAATGAATATTAACCAGGCCCTGCGGAGCCCAGGTCCAGTTATCCTCGGGAAGCTCCCGCCCGGTGGCTCTATCCTTCATTTTGACATAATTGCCGCCCTCAACCACGGTTCTATATTCCACCCTTGAAAAATTGATGCGCCACCGGTCCCCGCTTTCTGGCCTTTTCTTGAACGGGGCGGCTTCTTTTAATACTTCCCAGGGGATGGCTATTTCCACCGACCAACCCCGGTCTTTATCGGCCGGGTTGTTTATGGTTCCATCCACCCAGACCGCCGTTTTCAATCCCTGAATATCCCAGGAATGAATGGCCGGCCCTCCGTCACGGTAAGGTTTGACCAGGAACAGGTCCCAGACGGTGTTCAGGGCGTTTATTTCCAGTTCGTAGTAATTATGAGTGTCGCCGTCGGGGTCGATAAAAACCTCAAAATCATTGTCCTGATAGATAATGGAATCCCT
Organism: Candidatus Saccharicenans sp.; assembly: GCA_030017715.1. Classification (GTDB taxonomy): domain Bacteria; phylum Acidobacteriota; class Aminicenantia; order Aminicenantales; family Saccharicenantaceae; genus Saccharicenans. Next base: position 1,159,757 of record JASEIU010000001.1, read on the forward strand.
CCGGGTAAGCGTGGCCCAGACCTGAGGCTCCTCCAGTTCGGCTCCCACATAAAAATACTCGTCATCCCAGAGCATCTTTACCCTGGTCCTGAATCTCGGTTTTGGTTTCCTCTTGCCTTCTATATCCAGAAAATCTTCGGACCAGTAAACATTCTTCCAGGAACTTTCGTCCAGTCTCCCGTCGACGGTGATCGGTCCGGCTGTCCGGTGACACATGTAATATCTGAGCATGGGATTAATCCCGGGCTGATCCACTCCATTCAGGCCGGGCAAAAGAGGCAGTCCGGTCAGTAAAAATAGCCCCAGGAGCATCCCCAAAAAGGCTGTTCTTGTCCTCATCTATTATTCTCCTATCTGGTCTTATTCGGTAGATGTTTTTATCTCCAGATAAATAACCTTCTGTCCGGACCACTCCAGAAATTTCAGAAAATCCTCCCGGAAGATTTTTACGGTGGCGGTGTTAACATTGGGATGGAAATTGAGCTCGGTCTCGACCAGCAGGTCACGGTCGACCACCACTCTGACTTCTTTTTGCCGGTCATTGATCAACCCGAAGGGAGAGACCGCTCCAGCAGTCAGCCCCAGAAATCTTTGCAACCTCTCGGCAGAGGCAAAGCTCAACCGGTCTTCAGCCAGACTAAGATTGAGCTGTTTGAGGTCGACTTTTTTATCTCCGCGGATAATGACCAGGTAATGGCGATTGCCGCGATAATTTCTTATAAATAGGTTTTTACAATGGGCTCCGCCCCGGTCTTTCCAGTACCGGCTGGATTCTTCCAGTGTAAAGACGGGCGGATGTTCAAATCGTTCCCACCTGATACCCAGGCTGTCCAGTGTTTCCAGGACTTTTTTTTCCTCTGGACTCAGCACATCGGTCATTTCCGGACCTCACCTGCCTATTTTACTTAAAGATTTAAAACTTTAAAGCCGGGGCACATTTTCATATAATTCCTGAAGCTCGGAAGAAAGATGGTTTCCTGTTTATTCACTCCGATAAATATCGGACGGCTAACGGTAAGGAACCGATTCGTGCGCTCGGCCACCCATGACTATCTGGCCGATGACCGAACGGGGGTTGTTACCCCGGCCCAGCTGGAACTCTATGGCCGTCTGGCGGATGGACAAATCGGGCTGATTATCACCGGACACGCCTATGTTCATCTCTCAGGCAAGGCCAGCCCCCGCCAGATTGCAGCCGATGACGACCAAAAAATACCGGGCCTGAGAAAACTGGCCGCAACCGTTCATCAAACCGGCAGCGGTTCTTTAATCTTTCTTCAGATTTCCCATGCCGGACGGCAGACCAAGCCCGGGCTATGCGGCCGGCAACCGGTTGCCCCCTCGGCCGTCTTAGACCCGAAATCCGGAGTGCTGCCCCGGGAGCTGTCTCCCGATGAAATAGATGAATTGATCGCCTGGTTTATAAAAGCCGCCCTCAGAGCCAGGGAGGCTGATTTTGACGGAGTTCAGCTTCATGCCGGGCACGGCTATCTTCTGAGCAGTTTTATTTCCCCCCATACTAATCGTCGTCTCGACAGCTGGGGAGGGAATTGGGAAAACCGCTCCCGGATTATCAGAGAAATAATCAGGGGCATCGCCCGAGCCTGCGGTCCAGATTTTCCGGTCATCATAAAAATGAATGCCACCGACCATCTGGCCGGTGGAATAACGCTGGAGGAGGCCACCAACATAGCCAGGTCTCTGGAAGAGGTCGGCCTGGCGGCCATTGAAATCAGCGGCGGAATGAACGAGGCCGGGCTGGGCTCAGTCTGGCCGGGACTGCGGCCGGAAGAAGAGGAAGGCTATTTTGTCCCTCTGGCCGCAGCGATCAAGAAAGCCCTCCGGATTCCGGTCATGGGGCTCGGCGGGATCAGAACCTTTCGGTCGGCAGAAAAGATGGTGAGCGGCGGACAGGTGGACCTGATATCCATGAGCCGGCCTTTCATCAACCAGCCCGACCTGGTCAGAGGATTTCAGGCCGGGAAAATCGAAAAATCGCCCTGCCTGTCCTGCAATAAATGCTTTTATCCGAGGGGCATCCGCTGTGTCCAAAAATCAGTTTCCCGCCAGTCGGTCTGATTTGATAAAACCCGAAGGCCGGGCCCGGGCAACCAACAAAGGCTGCCGGCAAATACCATTACCCGTGACGATCTCAATCAAATAATTATTTTAGTTTCATTTACCGATTAGGTCATCAAAAGAGAAATGTCTGGTCGGATAATTCTAAGACTTCACTGGACCGAGAAAGGGATTTATAGGCACAGCCTCAAAGCGAGAATAATTGAATTATCTTTTCATCGTTTTGCTCAGCCCCAACTCTAACAAAAAGAGGAGGTTTGTGCGGTTTGCGGCCATGAAAGTAAGAGGGTGGTGCGGCCTGTCTCCTGTTGCCCTCGACGGAAGAGTTTCCCTATTTTTATAATTCATTTGAATTTTTTCGTGGAATTTTATAAAAATATGCCTTATTAAGCCCATGCCAGACCCGGACATTATTTTCGGCTTGATTCCCAGGTTGCGCGGCCGCTTTCCGGGTTTTGTCGCCGATTGCAGGGGAGAAAAGCGCCTTTACCTTAACAGCGGAGCCGGCAGCCTGACGGTCGATAGCTGTCTCAGAGCCCTGAACAACGAGGGTGCCGGGCTCAATCCGATGCCAGGGCAGCTTATTCCCCCTGAAAATCAAACCCTGCAGTTCCAGCAGCAGGTCAGGCAGCTGGTAGCCGATTTTCTGGGAGCCGGAAGTCACGAAGAAATTTCATTTCATTTTTCCACCACTGCCGCTTTGTTCAATCTGGCCTTCGCTCTCCGTTCCCTTTTCAAACCGGGAAAGAATCTGCTGGTAACAGACCTTGACCATTTTGCCAATATCTCACCCTGGGAAACCGTCGGCAGCTCTCAGGGAGCGGAAATCAGGAGAGTCCGGCTGACCGGGGACTTATCGCTGGATGTGCCCGACCTGCTCAAGAAACTGGACCACAATACCGTCCTGGTGGCCCTGACCGGGGCCTCCAATGTCCTGGGAACGATTCTTCCGCTGGCCAGCCTGGTGTCTGATATCAAGCAAAAATCCCCGGCCCTGGTGGTGGTCGATGCTGTTCACCTGGCCCCCCACGCTCCGGTTGACGTCAGAGAAATCGGCTGCGATTTTCTGGCCTTCTCCGGATATAAAATTTTCGGACCGATGATCGGACTTCTCTACAGTCGCCCGGAAACGCGGGACCGAATCTCGCCTTACCGGGTGGAAACCAACAAGGAATACCCTCCCTTCTGCTGGGAACAGGGAATGCTGCCCAACCTGCAGCTGGCCGGCTTGAAAGGGGCGCTGGAGTACCTACTGGAACTCGGACGGGCCGCCAGTCCGGGGGATTCCTCCCCTTCAGCCCGAAAGACTTTCCGGCTGGCACTGGAAGCGATCAAACGATATGAGCTGAGTTTGACCCTCTATTTCCTGGAAAGGCTTAAGAAAATCGACTCTCCCCGGCTGAAATTTTACGGAATCGATAACCCGGGCCGGGCGACTGCCAGAACCCCGACTTTTGCCCTGGAGATAGCCGGACTCAATCCCTCCGAATTGAAAAAGTTGTTCTGGGAACGAGGGCGGGTGGTGATTGCCGACGGGAATCACTATTCGGCGGTGGTGGTCAGGCATCTGCAGAAGAGCGGTCTTAACCGGGTCAGCCTGGCTCATTACGACGGTCCTGATTCCATTGACCTTTTCTTTGATTGTCTGGATAGTATAATTTCTCATTAAAATAACGTCATCATAAAAGGAGTATGAAATGGCCAAGTTTGAAGGAGTCAAATGGGCTCCGGGACAGATGCGATACTTTCTTTACGACAAGAGTTTTGAAATGTTTGAAGCCCAGGCCAAAACCTATGCCGCCACCCGGTCTGCTTATTACGCCAACTTCCTGTGCTTTGAGGGTATCAGGTATTTCTGCCGGAAGAACGAGCGGGGCAAACTGGAACTGGTGTTTGTCAACTGGGACCAGAACCTGGAACGCTTCCGCCGCAGCATGGCTTTCAATCTGAGCCGGGAGCAGCAAACAATTCTGCCGACCAGGGAGGAACTTGAAGACCTGTTTATCCGAAAATTCTTTTCCCACCCGGCCTTGAGACCATATCTGGAAGAAATGGCTGAAAAAGGAGTCCAGGGTTACCTGAGACCGTTCACCCTGGATGAAGAACACTCTATGGGGGTGACCTTCCCCAGCTTTCCGGCCATCAGGGCGGTTACCTGCATGTATGACCAGTATCTGGGAGAACCATTTGTCGGAGTGGTGATTCCCCATCTGGTCAGGGCCATCGGCGTCAACGGCACCGGCTGCTTGAAACTGGGAATTAATTATCAGATGAGCATCAAGGCCATAGATGCGGCCAGAGCCCTGGTTCCGGAAGCTGCTTCGGTGCTCTTTCTCGACGACCGGACCTATCTGCCGATTGAGCAGCGTGAAATCAGCGAATGGGATTCATCCTGCTGTCTGTTCGCTCTGACCGACGGCACGGTGGTCAAAATACCCGAAAGCAATCTGATCCTGCCTTCGGTCACAATTAAAGGAATGGTTATTATTTTAAGAGATATGGGGCTAAAGGTTGAGGAAAGGCCGTTCACTTACGGCGAGCTGCTGGAAAGGGTCCGGAAGAACGAGCTGGTGACGGTGGCCAGCATCGGCACGGCGGGAATTCTCAATCGTTGCGAAAAGCTGGTTCTGGTTGATGCCGATCTCAAAATAATCGGGCAGCACCTGCCGCTTAAGACTCATTCACTTTACCAGAAGCTCAGGGAAGTGCGCGAGTATTACTGGAACGTTTACCGCGGTCAGGTCCCGGCCCTGACCGGGCTGAAGGTTTTCAGGTACGAAATCGATTGAACCCGGGCTGCCGGAGCCATTCTAGACAGTCAGGCGCCCGCTTGGCCGACGCGGATAGTATTATCCGCTTGTAAATAAAAACAATAATTAAAAGGACGTTTTCATGCTCAAAAAACATCCCCGGGCCTTGAGTTACATTTTTTTCACCGAAATGTGGGAAAGAATCGGTTTCTACACCCTGATGGCCATTCTCGTGCTCTATATGGACCGCGTCCTGGGCTGGTCGGATGCCAGTAAAGGCGACTGGTACGGCCTTTTTCTGGCCCTCTGTTATTTTTTCCCTCTGGTCGGAGGCTGGCTGGGAGATAGAATTTTTGGCCGTTTGAAGACCGTCAGGGCCGGAGCGGTGCTGATGGCTCTGGGCTATGTCGGTCTGGCCTTATCTTCGGCAACCCAGACGGTCAGTTTCAAGCTGGGTCTTCTGCTCATTGCGGTGGGAACGGGAATTTTCAAGGTCAATATGTCGATGCTGGTTGGCAACATCTACCAGGATCGACCTCAGCTCAAAGACGCCGGTTTTAATATTTATTATATGGGCGTGAATCTGGGCGCCATGGTGGCTCCCCTTATTGCCACCGTCAACAACGCGGTCTTTAACAGCTACCACCTGTCGTTCTGGGTGGCGGCCGTCGGTCTGCTGCTGGCCCTGATAATATTTCAGGCCGGTCGACCTTATCTTTCTTCTGCTGATGACCTTCAGGTCAGGAAAAAGGAAATAGCCGCGGCCCGGGAGCAGCGGGAAATCCGGATAAAGGGACAAGACGAAAAATCAGTCTCTTCAAATCCTGAACCCGACTTTTCCGGGCGTATTCTGGCCCTGGTCATTCTATTTGCCATCGTCATCCTGTTCTGGGTGGCTTTTTATCAGAACGGCTTCGCTCTGACCCTGTTCGCCGCCCGCTCCACCGTCCTTATTAACTGGTTGAGACCCGAAACCTACCAGTTTTTTGAACCATTTTTCATTTTGGTCCTGACCCCGGTGCTGTTGTTGCTTTTTGACCGCCTGCGGCGAAAAGAGAAAGAGCCCTCCACCCCGCGCAAGATTTTTCTGGGAATGTTATTCATGACCGCGGCCATGTTCATCATGGTGATGGCCTGTTTGCGTGGCGGGAACCAGGACCAGAATATCATGTCGCCGCTGTGGCTTATCGGCACCTATTTTGTGGTCACCATAGCCGAGATTCTTATTTCGCCCATGGGACTGTCCTACGTTTCCAAGGTGGCTCCCTCCAGAGTGGGAGGCCTGATGATGGGCGGCTGGTACCTGGCCATTGCCTTCGGCAGCTATGGCAGCGGGCTTATGGGCAAGTTTTACAGCCGGCTGCCTCACCATCAATTTTTCCTGCTTCTGGCCGGGTTGCTGGCCCTGGCCGCAATTCTGGTGGGATTGTCAATCAGGAAACTGGAACGTTATTCCCGTTGAAAATAAATATATTAATGCCAGTGCGAAGGAGAGAGACCTATGGATATAACCAATATCCTGATCAAAGAAAAAACCGAACAGGCGGTTAAAATACTGAGAGAAACCGGCCTTGACTGCTGGATAACCTTCACCAGGGAAAGCGAAATTTGCGGAGACCCGAGCCTGGTTTTCCTGGCCCCCGGTCAGGTTACCTGGCATTCGGCTTTTATCATCGCCGCCAGCGGACAGAAACGGGCCATCGTCGGCCTGTATGATAAGAAAGCCATAGAAGATACCGGAGCTTATGAGGCAGTGGAAGGTTACGTCACCGGAATAAAAGAACCGTTGCAGAAATTCTTGCAGCAGCTGCAACCTCGGAAAATCGGCCTTAACTATTCCCGAACCAGTGAAATCTGCGACGGCTTGACTTACGGAATGTATTTAACCCTGTTTGATATCCTTAAGGAAATCGGGCTCGAAACCAGGCTGGAATCGGCCGAAAAAATCGTATCCGCTCTGAGAGAAAGGAAATCTCCGGTTGAAATCCAGGCCATTAAACGAGCCATTGCCACAACTGAAGAAATCTTTGAACGGGTCCGGCTTTTCATCTCCCCGGGAAAGAGCGAAAAGGAGATCGCTCAATTCATGCTGGACGAACTCAAGAAGAAAGGCCTCCAGACGGCCTGGGGACAGAGCACCTGCCCGGCAGTCTTCACCGGACCGGATACCGCCCAGGCCCATTACTCCCCCACCGATAGGCGGGCTGAACCGGGCCACATCCTTAATATGGATTTCGGAGTAAGGGTGGACGGCTATTGTTCGGATATGCAAAGGACCTTTTACCTTTTGTCTCAGGGCGAAAGCCAGGCCCCGCCGGAAGTCAGGCATGGCTTCGAGACCATTGTTCGGGCAATCGAAGAGGCCAGGGCGGCCATGAGACCCGGAATTCAGGGAGTAAAAATTGATGAGGTTGCCCGCCGGATCATCACTGCCGCCGGTTATGACCAGTTTCCTCACGCTCTCGGACACCAGGTGGGAAGGTTCGCCCACGACGGAACCGCCCTGCTTGGCCCGGCCTGGGAAAAGTACGCCGATAAACCATTCCGGACGCTGGAACCGGGCATGGTCTTTACCCTGGAGCCCCGCCTGACAGTTCCGGAGAGGGGTGTGGTAACCATCGAAGAAATGGTCGTGGTGACGGACTCAGGAGCTGAATATCTCAGCCGACCCCAGAAAGAATTATGGCTTATCGGCTAATATCAATTGTCGGTCGGACGGGAAACAAGGCCTGGCCGGCGACCCGAGCCGAATGGGTTTTATGAGGAAATAATTCAACCTGGGTATATTTATTTCATTTAATCAGTTGCTGCTGCCCCTGGCCGTCAAATCGCCAGAAAATATTGCCGCTCAATCAGCTCCGAAAGGCTCGTCCGGTGAAACCGCCTCCAGTCCGCCCATAATTCTGGCCCCGTCTTCGGTAACCACCATGCAGTCTTCAATCCGGATACCAAATTCACCGCGAAGATAGATGCCGGGCTCGTTAGAAAAAGTCATGCCGGGCTGGATTCGAAGTCTGTTGCCCTGAACCAGGTACGGGAATTCGTGTCCTTCCAGGCCTATGCCGTGCCCCAGCCGGTGGCTGAAATACCGGTATCCGGGACCGAACCCGGCTGCTTCTATAATTTTCCTGGCCGCCCGGTCAACCTCCTCACAGGTGGCTCCAGGGCGGCAGGCTTTAAGAGCAGCCAGCTGAGCTTTGCGGACTGTTTCCCAGATCTTTTTTTGTCGGTCCGTAGCCCGGCCGAAGACCAGGGTTCTGGTAACATCGGAGCTGTACCCCTCAACCCGGCAGCCGCCGTCGACCAAAATGACGTCGCCTGTTTCCAGATTTTTTCTTTTCCGCGAACCGTGAGGAAAAGACGAAGCCGGGCCGAATGAAGGCCCGCCCGAACCGGCGACTCCGTATCTGGCATGGGCATCTCTTATTAAGGCGGCCAGTTCATCCTGCGTCATTCCTTCCTTGATTTTCTTGAAGGCCTCTCGATAAGCCAGCTTGGTAATGCGGTTGGCCGCCTCCAGGCACTTTATTTCCTTCTCAGTTTTAATTCCCCGGCAACCCTCAGAGATTGGGCTGCCGTCGGTGAGCTCCAGCCCGGGGTCATCATGTCTGAGTCCATAGACAATAAAGGATCTGGTTTGCGGCTCAATCCCGATCTTTTTATGCCGGGAATATTCTCTGACGGTTTTACCTATCAACAAAAAGGGACTCTCATTTTCTTCCCAGGTCCTGATTTCCTGCTCGGCCGGTATCATTTCTCTGGCCCGGTCAAGCTCAAAACCTGAACATACCCAGACCGGTTCCTTATCGGGAAAAAGGATAAAGGCAAAGGTTCTTTCGCTCCTCCACCAGTTAACACCGGTAAAATATTGCATGGTGGGACCGGGCTCCACCAGCAGACCGCCCAGCCCATGTTCGGTTATCAACCGGGAAGCTTTCTGCCATCTGATTTTATAATCATCCGGCCCGAACGGCTTGACGGCTTCCAGCATTTCCTTCAACCTGGCATCTTCACCCCGGGCTGCGGCTGTCTGTTCCCGGCCGGCGGCGGTCATAACCCGACCTCCGGTCAGGAGGGCCAGTCCTCCGATCTTCAGAAAATCTCTTCTTCCCGACATTTCAGCACCTCCAGCGAAATATTAAGTGATTAGATATCTCTAATTTTCTTGTCGTGTCAAGAAATATTTAGCTGGCAGACTCACAGCACTAAAAACCGGCAGGAAACCGGAAGTCTGGATGCCAGGACCTCAATTAAATCCTCGTTGCTTTTGCCGGCTTGAAAAACCTGAGCAGAAATACGACCGCTTTGGAATCCGGTCGGACAATCCGCCTAAAAACCGCGGGCGTACCTGGTCCAGAATAATTCATAAAGCTCGCGGTACTTTTGTATGGCCGCCCGGGCAAAGTCCCCGGTGTATTGAGTCAGGTAGGCCTTAACGGTCATAGGTTCTTTTTCCGGAGTTTTGCTGTTCATAATTTCCAGCACTTTCTTTTCCACCAGCGGCAACTCGGCCATGGCCCTTTCTTCGAAGGCTCGCACCGTATCTTCCATGAGCTGGCGGTTGTCTCCCCAGCGCAGTATGGCCAGCCTGTTGGTCCGTCGGAATATCCAGGCGGCTGAGTCTTCCCGGTAGCGGTGCTGGGCACAGACTTCAAAAGCCGGCGGCAACTCGGTCACTCCGGCAAAAATCGGTATCCTGGCGCTTAAGGCCGGATTATCAAAAGCAAACCAGCAGACAGCTCCGACGTCCGGCGGCAGCCAGCTTTTCAACTGGATGACCGTGGCATAAGCGCAGGCATTGATGGCGATCGTACGCTGGGGAATAATCGTTCCCGGTTTAAGGGTATTAATTAGATTAATCCAATCGCGCGACATCCAGTTGCTGACAACCGGGCTCTTAACCATTTCGTCCGAATTCCTTCTCTTTACCGCCAGATTCCGGCTCATATCATATTCAGTGCCCTCATAGGTTTCCCGGTACAGGCGGAGTATGTCGGCCACTGAAACCTTCCTGTCTGGTTTAATGGAAAAGGGAAGCTCTTCTGAATTCAGGTCAAGTTTTAAGGAAGGAGCCAGTCGACTGAAGACATAATATTCCCGGATGGCAAAGGCTTTAGGCCCGCCGTAGGCTTTCCAGAACTTAAAAGGCTCTCCCTTTTTGGGGTCCCACCAGCCCATCTCTTCGGCCACCCGAAAAACATTGTCGGAGGCCAGATAATTATTAGGGTCTTTCAGGTTCAGCTGGCTGATGCGGGGAATGTTGGCTGAAATGCCCACCTGGTCATCCGGTATTCTGACAGCGGCCCAGACCGCACCTTTTTCCAGCGGCCCGGCTCCAAAGATTTCGAAATGCCAGACTTCCCGACTATCGGCAATGGTCAGGCATTCTCCATAATCGCCGTAACCGTACTGTTTCACCAGTTCACCGGCCAGCTTGATGGCTTCTCTGGCCGTTTTGCATCTTTCCAGCATCAGCCTTTCCAGTTCTTCAATCATGAACATTCCTTCCGGGTTGTACAGCTCCTGTTTGCCGCCGATGGTGGTCTCGCCGATAGCCAGCCCGAACTCGTTCATGGCCGGGTAGGCGGTATTTAGAAAGGCGAAGGTTTCGGCCACCTCGGGAATTTCTCCCTTAAGGATGACTCCCTTCATATCCTGAGGGGTTTCGGTATGCATCCGGCCTTCATAGACCTTGTTCATAGCCCCGGGTTTATTCTGACGGCGGGGAACTATGTTGACCCACTGGCGATAGTTTCCGTCGCAGGTGTGGCAGGTGATGACCGAGCCGTCGGTCGTGGCCAGACGTCCGACCATGATGCTGGTGCAACCCCAGCCATCCTCCTGGCCGGCCGAGGTCCCGGCCCCGGCTTGAGTGGCCGGAGCAGACAGCCAGAGCCAGGACAGAGCCAGAAGCAATCCGGCCAGCAGACAATTCAGCCTCGTTTTTCTTAGAATCATCTTTGACTCCTGGTGATTATTCTGAGAGTTTCATTATCTTTTTTGCCGGTCAGACTGTCAAACACTTTATTCTTTCAGGCACAGACATGGTATCCAGGGTAAGGGTAGTATATGGACAAGGCGT
>JASEIU010000002.1:0-112905 GCA_030017715.1 Candidatus Saccharicenans sp.
ACCTCTATCAAAAACTTTTCCCTCTGCCTGGATACCATGTATCTGCCAACGACCCGGCCGGATTGCCTGTCTGTTTCTGCGGGTAAAAGGCCTGTCACAGCCCGCCTCCTGCCGTCCTCGTTCCACTCACCACCTGCGGGGATCAGTTGCACCTGCCGGCTCAAGGAGCTGCCCCGAGCCGCCGGGCTTCAAGCCAGGCCGACCTTCAGGCAAAGAGAGACTTCTCCCGGCCGGCGGGCATCAGTTCTGGAAAATAATAAGGTCGATTGGCCCCCAGCATTCAACGAAATTTGCCCTGCCTTCATCCCATCCGGACCCGGCCGCCGATTCCGCCCTCCCCGGTCTTCAAAATAGCTAATCGGAGAAAATAAATCTATAATATTAGTTATTCAGTTCATCATAGAGGCAGCGGCGTCGATGAAATTTCTGTCGGTTGAAAAACTCGAAGCCGGCTACTCAGAGCTTCCAGTCATTTCTGACATTTCTCTGGAAATAGAGCCGGGAGAATTCCTGGCCGTCTGCGGTCCTAACGGCTCGGGCAAGAGCACTCTGGTAAGAGCCGTTCAAAAGCTGACCCCCTTTGTCCGGGGAAAAGTCATTTTAAATAACAGGAGCCTGTTTGAGCTCAAGCCCCGGCAGGTTGCCTCTCTGCTGGCCTACGTCCCCCAGGTGTTTGAACCGGTCTTTGCTTTCAGCGTGGAAGAAACTGTGGCCATGGCTCGCTATTACCGGCAGCCCGGGCGACTGGCGGGATTTACCGAGCGTGACAGAGCGGCCGTTGAAGAAGCGATGAGGCTGACCGATGTCTCGAGTTTGCGAGAAAAGAAGCTCAACGAATTGAGTGGTGGGGAACGGCAGCGGGTGTTGATCGCCAGAGCCCTGGCCCAGGACACCCCGGCGCTTCTGATGGATGAACCAAGTTCCCATCTGGACCTTAATTTCCAGCTTCAGGTCTACTGGTTATTAAAGGAACTGCAGAAAAAACGGGGCAAGGCCATTCTGGTGGCTGAACATAATCTCAACCTGGCGGCTGCTTATTGCTCGAACCTCATTTTCATCAAAAACGGTAAAATCTTTGCCCGCGGACGGCCGGAAGAGCTTCTGGAAAAAGAAATAATCAGACAGATTTTCGGGGTGGAAGTGGAGGTCAGAACTAACAGGTCCACAGGCCTTCCTGAAATTTCCCTTGTTCATCCCGGTTCAGAACCCGGGATATTCCCGAAAGCAACCGTTCCCGGCCCCGGCGTAGAGAGCAGATGATGAGAGAAATGATGTTTTCGACCGAAACGACGACCGCCCTGACCAGTAAAACGGTTCGCCCCCGCTTTTGGCCGTCAGGTCGGCGCAGGGAACGTATATCAAGCCACAGCCTGGACAGCTATTTAAGTAGCCCAGACGCCGGCCGGCAGCCCCGGCTCCTGATTCTCCTTCCGTTTTTTCTTTTTCTGTCGGCAGCCGCGGCGCTCCACCCGCAAGTTAGGGAATTTCGAGACGACCTCGGCCACAGCATGCGTCTGGCTTCCTGCCCGCAGAGAATCGTCTCTCTGGCGCCTAACCTGACCGAAATACTTTTCGCCCTCGGTCTGGAAGACGAAATAGTCGGAGTTACCAGGTACTGCGATTATCCGGAAGGAGCCAGAAGCAAAGAAATCGTGGGCGGGCTGATTGACCTCAACCTCGAAAAGATCCGCAGCCTGAAACCTGAACTGGTGCTCGGTTTCCGAGGAAATCCCAGGCGAGTGATAGATCGTCTCTACCGGCAAAAAATTCCGGTCTATGTCTTCGACTCCGGCCGAACCTTCGACGACCTGTTCGCCCTGATCGCCAGAATCGGCCAGCTCGCCTGCCGGCAGGAACAGGCAGCCACATTGATTGCCGGGTTGAAGCAGCAAATCGCGGAAACAGAAAAATTCCTGCCGCCTTCCGGCAGGCCAAAGAGAGTCTTCCTGACCATGTTCGGCCAGGGGTCTGGTCTCTGGACCTGCGGCCGCGACAGTTATCTCAGCTACCTCCTCCGGAAAGCTAATGCTGAAAATGTGGCTGCCCGGCAGGAGGGGAACTGGCTGGTTTACAACCGGGAAAAACTTGTAAAGGATGACCCGGAGTTGATTCTGATTCTGAGCCGCAGCCGGAAAGACTTCGAACAGGCCGGGAACTGGTTTTCGGCCCAGCCGGCCTTTCGGAAAATATCGGCCCTCCGGGATGGCAGATTCTTCTTCCTGGACGAAAACCTGTTCAGCCGTTTCGCTCCCCGGTTGGTGGAAGCCTATCGCCAACTGGTTTTAACACTTTACCCGAACCGGGAGGCCGGAAGACAATGAAATCCGCCTCCCGTCTTAGAACCCTGCAGCTTGGCCTGCTGCTGTTGACGTCGCTGGGATTTCTGCTGTCGCTGATGCTGGGCCCGGTTAAGACCTCCCCTGCCGAAGTTATCGGGGCGATCTTTTCAGGCTCGGGCCAGCTGGCGGACATCATTTTGAGCCTTCGTCTCCCCCGGGCTCTGCTGGCCTATCTGGTCGGGGCCTGTCTTTCTCTTTCCGGAACCATACTCCAGGGTTATTTTCGCAACCCCCTGGCCGACCCCTTCATCTTAGGCGCTTCATCCGGAGCTTCGCTGGGAGCTGTGCTGAGTCTGCAACTGGGGCTGGCCGTCAACCTGGCCGGACTTTCGGCCCAGAGCCTGCTGGCCCTGTTGACCAGCCTGCTCCTGGTGAGCGGCGTTTACCTGATTTCAGAAAGGCGGCGCTTCCAGACCGGAGAGTCTCTGCTGCTGACCGGAATTGCCGCCGGAGCCCTGGCCTCGGCCCTGACTTCTTTCCTGCTTTTCCGCCGGCCTGACGCTTATGAACAGGCGGTCTTCTGGCTGCTGGGCAGCTTTTCGCTGGCCGACTGGCAACAGGTCTGGCTGATTTCGGTCTCTCTGGCGCTGGCCGCCTTCTTCGCCCAATACCTGGCCAGGGATATGAATTTGCTAAGTCTCGGCGATGAAACCGCCCGCTCGCTCGGCTGTCCCGTCCAGTCGGTAAGAAGAGTTTTTCTCGTCCTGGCCACGCTGCTGGCTTCCTTTTCGGTTTCAGTGGCCGGAATCATCGGATTTGTCGGCCTTATTGTCCCGCATGCTGTCAGACTCCTCATCGGGCCCGACCACCGCCGCCTGTTCCTGCATTCGGCCCTGGCCGGGGGCCTGTTTCTGCTCATCTCAGACCTTATAGCCAGGCTGGTGTTTTCGCCCTCCGAGCTTCCAGTCGGGGTGGTTACGGCCGCCTTTGGAGCCCCGTTTTTTATCTACCTATTAAACAGGCCCCGCCCCTCCTGACCACCTATTATCTTAACCGCCACCCTTTTTCTCCTGCCCACAGCAATGATGGCAGATGCCTGGCGCGCTCCCACAGTTTTCTCCTTCCAGCCCGAGCCGGCGACGGAACAGAAAGGGATGGATTTACTTATGGCGGCGAGGCCTGTCTTCCGTTGGATGGAGCCGCAGGGTCTCCCTGCGGCGGAATCGGCGAGCGAGGCCGGCGGGGGCACGTTGCGACAGGCTCCTCCTGTTAATCCGGGCCAATAAATAATCGGCGATGAAAGGTTTTCAGAGGGTGGCACTGCGTGTCTCCGAACCGCCCGCAGCGAAAGGGGTACCTCTCGGAGGGATGGGTAAAGCGAGGACGGGAGGAGGCGCGCCGTGACAGGCCCCCCAGACAAATTCTTTAAGATTGACAAGCGCCTCCATTTTGCCTTAATGTAAAGATATCATGCTGCTGACTTTCAACCAGGTTCTTTTCCTGATCCTGACTGTAGCTGCTGCGGTGCTGGTGGTATTTCTGGTTCTTTTCCTGGCCCAGCTCCGGCGAACGGCCAGGGAAGCCGAAAAATCGTTTCAGGACCTGCAGCTGGTGTTGCACAAGCTGGAAAAAATCGAGGACAAACTCGACCGGCGTCTGGATGAGGCGGGAGCCATCATCGACTCAACCAGAAAGACCCTTTCCGGGCTGTCGGAGCTGTCGCTGTTCATGACCACCAGGCTGGTCAAGCCGGCCTCGCGTTTCTGGCCGGTGCTCTTTCCCCTGCTGCGCCTCGGTTGGCAGCTAATGAAAAAAAGAAAGGAGAGAAAAAATGTCAGATAACAAAGGATCCTCTTTTGTTGACTATTTATTGACTTTTATGGCCGGCGCAGCCACCGGTTTCATCCTGGGAATCCTTTTTGCTCCGGCCAGTGGCAAGGAGACCAGACAGAAAATCAAAGAACAGGCCAAGAAAGGTCAACAACTGGCCGCTGAAGGCTATCAGAAGGTGGCCAGAGAAGCCGAGAAAGGCGTCAAAATTGCCAGGGAAAAAGCCGGGGAAGGAATCGAGGCCATAAAGGAATTCATCGAAAAGAAAAAGGGTGATTACGTTAGAAAAGAACCTGAGTTCCCGGAAGATCTGGACACAGAAAAATAAACGATAAATTTTCTTAAACTGCTTTTATCGTCAGTAAGGGGGCGGGTGCATATGAGGAGCAGGACCGTAAAATTAATATCAGGTTGCTTGCTGTCGGCGCTGGTGCTCTGGCCGTTTCAGGTGCCCGGCCAGCCCGTCATCGACCAGAAACTGGCCCGGACCATCGACCAGGAAATTGAGAAGAACCGGGCCGAAATGATCAAGGTTAGGCGCTTCCTGCATATGAATCCCGAGCTCAGCAACCGCGAGTTTGAAACGGCCAGGCTGGTGGCCAGCAAATTGTCATCTCTCGGCCTGGAAGTTAAAACCGGGGTGGCTGGAACCGGAGTGGTCGGGCTGTTGCGTGGCGCCCAGCCTGGACCCACAGTGGCCATCAGGGCCGACATGGATGCCCTGCCCGTTCAGGAATTAAACACTTTTCCCTATCGTTCGCTCAATCCCGGGGTGATGCACGCCTGCGGACATGATGTTCACATCACCATCGCCCTGGGCGCAGCCACCGTTTTATCAACGATCAAGAATAGAATCCAGGGCAACGTTAAGTTCATCTTCCAGCCGGCTGAAGAAGGCCTGCCGCCGGGAGAAGAAGGCGGGGCGGCTCTGATGATCAAGGAAGGGGTCCTGGACAATCCGCCCGTCCGGGCTATCTTTGCGCTTCATGTCTGGCCGGAACTGAGAGTGGGCCAGGTCGGTTATGCTGCCGGTTATCTGATGGCCAGCTCGGATAATTTCACCATTACCGTTGAGGGCAAGAGCGCTCATGCGGCCAGACCCCAGGAGGGCATAGATGCCGTGGTCCTGGCGGCTGAGATTATCAGCAATCTCCAGACCATAGTCAGCCGAGCCATCGACCCAACCGAACCTGCGGTCATCACCATCGGAAAAGTCCAGGGGGGCACCAGGGCCAACATCATTGCCGAAAAGGTCGAAATGGAAGGCACGGTTCGCACCCTGAATGACGCGGTCCGGGACAGGATGCCGGTGCTGATGGAAAATATCATCCGCGGCCTGACCGGCAGTTATGGAGCCGGCTACAGTTTCAAGTACGAAAAAGGCACCCCGCCGGTCTACAACCATCCGGACCTGGTCCAGGCCATGGTGCCGGTTCTGGAAAACGCCCTTAGTCCGGACCAGTTGGTTCCGGTCAAACCACAGATGGTAGCCGAAGACTTTGCCCTACTGGCCGAGAAAGTGCCGGCACTCATGTTTCTGCTCGGAGTCAGAAGTCCCGGCCAGAGCAGCGCCCCTCCGCTTCACAGCCCATATTTCAATCCTGATGAAAGAGCCATTCCTGTGGGTATAAAGGCCATGTGTCACCTGGTGATATCCGCCCTGGAACAGCAGGCTTCTCTGAAAGGCGCCAACCAGCCGGCCATCGTCAGATAGTAAATGCCCGCTCCCCTGCTGCTGCCGGCCCTCAGTTTCATTTCCGGAATTATATTCTCAATTATCTTAAAGGCCGGTTTTTCCTGGCACCTGGTTCTGCTGACCGGGTCGCTCCTGGCCGCCGCCTGGTTTGGATACGGATTCAGGAAAGACCGGGCGGTTCATTGGTTGATAATAGGCGGCTTTTTCCTGGCCGGCTTCAGCCTGCACAGCCTGGAATACAGCCGGCATCAGAGTAACGAGCTGAGGCAACTCCGGTCAGAAGGTTATCTTGATTTCAGGGGCCGGGTGGTGCGTTCGCCGGACCGACGGCCGGACCGAGACCTCCTGACCATTAGAGTTGAAGCAGCCTGGGTGGCCGGGGCGGAAAAAAGAATAAGCGGTAACCTTCGGCTGGCGGTGGCTCATTCCAGCACGGCCCAGGAACCGCTCGAATTTCTGGCCGGGGACCTGGTGGAATTTTCAGCCACCCTGAATCCGGAGGAAAGCTTCAGGAATTTTTTCCCGGACTTTATGCCGCGATATCTTCGCAGCCAGAGAATCCAGGCCCGGGCTTTTACCAAGAGCCCGCTGCTGATCAAGAAGCTGAACCGGAAGAATCTAACTGCGGCCGGCTTTTTTTCGGGTCTGAGAAGAAAACTGCAGCAGGGCATAGAAAAAGATTTTCCCGGCCCGGACCGATTCAGCCTGTCCCCCGAAGGCGCGGTTCTGGAAGCTCTTCTCCTGGGCGCCGACGGACGGCTGACCAAAGAGACCGAGCTCAAGTTTCAGAAAACCGGGCTCTATCACCTGCTGGCCATTTCTGGAGCCCATGTGGCCGTGGTCACCCTTCTTTTTTATTCTTTTCTCGGCCTGTTAATCATCAGGAAAAGGACGATCCATCTCATCCTGCTGGCCGCTCTGATTTTTTATGCCTTTCTGGTGGAGGGCCAGCCCTCGGTTTTCAGGGCGGTTATCATGGCTTCTCTTTTTCTGCTGGGCAAGCTGATCTCAGCCGACACCAACCTGCTCAACACTCTGTCGCTGTCGGCTCTGGTGCTTCTGGTGCTCAATCCTTTCAGCCTGGAAGACGTCGGTTTCCAGCTGACTTTTCTGGCCACTCTGAGTCTGGTTCTTTTCTTCAAGCCCATTTTTAATTTCCTGCCGAAGCTGCCGTTGCGGATTTCCGAGATGACCGCCCTGTCGCTGGCGGCGGTGGCCGGAACCATGCCGATTATAATCAGCAATTTTAACCGGGTGACCTTCGCCTCCCTGATTCTCAACCTGCCGGAAGCGCCGCTCATGGGCCTGATCATGGCTGTCGGCTATATCTACCTGGCGGCGAATTCCCTGCTGCCCGCCGCCGGCCATCTCCTGTCGCTGGCTCTCAAGTGGTTGATAAAGCTTTTTTCCTGGATCGCCGTCTGGCTTGAGCCGCTGGACTCGCTTTCCTATCGGCTTCCGGCGCCGCCGACCCTGGTGGTTATCGGTTTTTATCTGTTCCTGCTGCTGCTTCTGATTAAGCCGCGTTTCCGTCTCCAGAAACTTTTCACAGCTGCCGGGCTGGCCGTTTTTTTTCTTATTATGATTACCTATCCCATCAGGCCGCGAGGCGACAGGCTGACCATAACTTTCCTGGACGTGGGTCAGGGGGACTCGGCAGTGGTTGAATTTCCCGGAAGGCAAGTCATGGTTATCGATGCCGGAGGCTTTATTCAGAGCAGCTTTGACCCGGGCGAAAGTCTGGTCTCCCCTTACCTCTGGCAACGCGGTTATAAAAAAATAGATTACCTGGTCTGCAGCCATTTTCATCCCGACCATGCCGGCGGCCTGCCGGCTCTGGCCCGGAATTTTCGGGTCGGCGAGTTCTGGTTTCCTGAAGAGCAAGGCGGCCGGCTGCAAGAAGAAATAATCCGGGCGCTTTCAAGAAAAACCGTGAAAAGAACGCTCAGGGCCGGTTTCAACCAGACAATCGACGGTTGCCGGATTGAGGTTCTTTACCCCGACGAACAGGCCCGGATTCTTTTCCGCCCGGGTAATGACCTGTCGGCAGTCCTCAAGATAGATTGCGGGGAGCAATCATTTCTTTTCGCGGCCGACATCACCGCCCCGGCCGAAGAATACCTGATCAGCCGGCAAGCAGAAAAATTGGGAGCAATTGTCTTGAAGGTCCCCCATCATGGCAGCCGCTCTTCCACCAGCCCCGGTTTCCTGGATAAAGTTTCTCCGTGCTGGGCGGTGATCACAGCCGGAAGAAACAACATTTACGGCTTTCCCGACAGCCAGGTTCTGGAAAGGCTGGAAGCGGCCGGGGTCGAGATACGAAGAACAGACCGCGACGGGGCTGTCAGATTTGAGCAGGGCCAGGCCGGCCTGGTCATCAGAACCGCAGCTTCAGTCGCCGATTAAATCCCGCCTCTTACCGGACAAAACATATTTTTTCATTATGCGGCGCAATCCGGCTTAAGTCCGACCGACCCGGCGGGCTCCAGATTTATTACGGGCCCTGTTATAAATTCTCTCTCTTCTTTTATTAATCGTGAAACCTGAACATTTTTTTTAAATCCTCTTCCCTCGAAAAAGCTGCCTGTAAGAATATCAGGCCCCGCCTCAATCTTTATGCTCTCCCGGATATGAAGCATCGCTGTTTCCGCGCCTAATGGCCAAGATATCAGGAGAGTGGCCCGGCCTGACTCCCGCCGCCCGCAGGGGAAGGGGTTCCCCTGATAAACTGGCAATTTGACAGCCTCCACCCCGGGTTGTATTATTGTAAAGAGGGATGAAAGTGCTTAAAAAGGTCATTTCTATTTTTCTGTTCTTCAGCTTCTGCGGACTGACCCTGGCCCTGGCCCAGGAAGAAAATCTGGCTGAACTGGCCCGAAAAGAGCGGGAACGGCGAGAAAGCCTCAAGGGCAAGAAAGTCCGGGTGATAACTAATAAAGACCTGGAGAAGCTGACCAAGACCGAGGCCCTTACCCTGCCCCCTCAAAACCCGGAGACAGCCTCCTCCGCAGGCGCTATTCAGCCGGCCAGCCCGCAGGCCACCGAATCCCAGCCGCAGGCGCCGTCCACGGTTCACCGGGTCAATGTGGAGAAACCGCCTCAGGGTTCGGCTGCCTTGTTCCCGGGCACAACCGGAGAGCAGGATACAGCCGGCGGCTCCCTGGAAGAAGCCTGGAAAAAGGCTAAGGAATACGTGGAATTGCTGACCTTAAAGCTTAACTCTCTCTGGGCTGAGTTCTACGGTCAGACTGATATGAAATCCAAAGATTACATTCAGATGCAGATCAGCGAAACCTACGAAAAGCTCACCAAAGCCCAGGAAGAAGAAGCCCGCCTGCGTCAGCAGTACGAGAATCAAATCAACCGCAAGAAGAGCGAATCCGCTTCTCCCATCTGGATTAAATAAATCAAGCCTCAACGAAAATAAACCCGGTCAACCCTGACTCCGACCCGGGAGTTTTCCTGGCAGTCAGGATAGATCTCATTGAGAGTTATGGTTTTGTCCACCGCAATCGTCAGATAAATCTCCGGATCGGTAGTTAAAGGAAATGGTCCGACGGGATAGATTTTTCGGAATTCGCCGGGCCCAAGCTGGAATTCTTCCAGCAGACCTTCATCCAGGTACAGGGAAACGGTAACCCGGTCTGCATAGTTCCGGCCCTTTATCATCAGCAGAGCCGGACGGCCGGTATTCTTCAGCAGACAGACGGCTCGTTCTGTGGTCCAGTATTCGCTCCGCGGCCTAGCGGAAGCCTCAGCCGGCCGGATGAGCCTTTCCCAGCCTTCCAGAAAAACCACGTCCGGGGAATCGGCCGGACGGGGCAGCAACTTGATTTCTCTGGAAAAGAGCCTGACCGATTCGCTGCCGGAGCCGTTTTCCAGGACTATCTTAAATTCTATCTTTATCCCGGAAGACATCCTGCGGTTGAAAGGGTCGATAACTTCCGGGAAATACAGATATTTTTCAACTTCGTAAACCCGGCCGGCCTGCCATTTAACGGGGGGAGTCTCCGGGTCAAGGGTTTCCCTGAATAGAATTTTATCCCGCCAGGAAGCCAGGGCCACGACCCGGTAATCTTTATCAAAAGGCCGAAAAGCAGCGGTGGTGATGTATTTGACCTTTAATCCGGTCACCAGGTCGTCAGTCAGGGCCCTGTCGGATAGAATGGCATTAACCGCCAGTCCCCTGACCGGCTGTTTTTCGATACAGGCCGGCAGAAAGAGGCAGAGGGCCATCAGCGGCAGAAGGGCGGTGAAAAAACGGAGTCTATTCCTCATCCTCAATTGAGTAAGTTCCATCTTAAAGGCCCGAAATTAATTACCAATTATAATTGAATACAGCCGCTTTATCAAAATTCGCCTTGTGCCCGAGGATTGCAGACGCCCTCAATTCGCATCTTCAGAACCGGCCAGGCAATCCGGCGGCCGGTTGAAAAACCCGGGTATCTGTCATATGATTAGGGGAAATGGAATTCTCGCACTTTAAGGTTTTAAGGAGAAAAGGGTGAACGCCAGGAAAACCCGAAAGGAGCCGGCTAAGCAGCAGACCTTCAAGAGACCTTCCGGCCGGGATTACTATGAGCTGAGACCCATCATCATCAAGCTCGACTACATGGATTTTGCCGAAGGTTCGGCATACCTGGAGATGGGTAAGACCAGAGTGGTGGCCACGGCCACCATTGAAGAAAAAGTGCCCCAGTTTCTTAAGGGCACCGGCTCCGGCTGGATAACGGCCGAATATTCCATGCTGCCCAGGTCGACCGAAAAAAGAACTCCTCGCGAGAGAACCCAGGGCAAGATTTCAGGCCGCACCCAGGAAATCCAGCGACTGATCGGACGGGCCCTCCGGACGACCACCGACCTGAACCTCATTGGCGAAAGGACCATCATCATAGACTGCGACATCATCCAGGCCGACGGCGGAACCAGGACAGCCTCGGTCAACGCCGGCTGCCTCGCCCTGGCCATGTGCTTCAAGAAACTGCTGGATGAGGGTCTGCTGTCAACTTTCCCCCTCCGCCACCTGGTGGCCGCAGTCAGTGTCGGCCTGGTTGAAGGGCAGAGGCTCCTGGACCTGGATTACCTTGAAGACTCCCGGGCTGAGGTTGATATGAATGTCGTCCAGACCGACGACGGCCGGCTGGTTGAAGTCCAGGCCGCAGCCGAAAAGATATCTTTCTCCAAACAGGAACTTAACCAGCTTCTGAAGCTGGCTGATAAAGGTCTTAAGGAAATTCTGGCCGCCCAGAAGGCGGTCCTGAAGAAAATTCACCCGGTGTTTATCGCCTATTAAAACTGTAGCCCTTCTGTTTGAATAATTCCAGGCATACCCGGGCTACTTCCTGGTCGTACAGAATTCCGCTGTTTCGCTCAATTTCGTCCATGGTTTCTTCTATGGAATGAGCTTCGCGGTAAGGGCGGTGGGAAGACATGGCCTCAACCGCATCAGCCACCGCCAGAATCCGGGCTTCGATCATTATCTGCTCGCCTCTCAGTCCCCGGGGATAACCCGAGCCGTTCAACCTTTCATGGTGCTGGTAGATGATTTCGGCCACCGGCCAGGGAAATTCAATATCCTTAAGCAATTCATAGCCAATTTTGACATGATTTTTCACCAGACCCCACTCGCTCTCGCTGATCGGGCCAGGCTTGCTCAGGATTTCCGAGGGAACGATTATTTTCCCGATATCATGAATTTCAGCCGCCAGCCTTAACCCGTCGATCTGCTCCGCGGACAATTTCATTTCAGCGGCTATGGTCCTGGCCAGCTCGGCCACTCTTTTCTGATGGCCCCCGGTGTATGGGTCCTTGGCTTCGACCAGGTTGTTAAGCACTTTTATAGTGGCTCCGAAGGCTGCCCTGATTTTAGCCAGCGCCCCGACCTGGAAAGCCTCCATCTCCTTCCTGGCGGTGATATCATGCATGACCACTATCTCAGCCGGAGCCCCGTCATAGGACACCAGGTTGACCTCAATCTCCACCACCACCCGGCGGCCGCTTTTGTGCTTCAAACCCATTTCAAATCGTTTCTCGATCGGTCTGCGGGTTAACCTCTCCCGGTACAGTTCCAGAATTCGGTCTTTCTCATCTTCCGCCAGGTAGCGGTCTATGCCGGTTCCGATCAGCTCTTCCGGACGGTAGCCAAAGACTTCTAACACCACTTTATTGGCAAATCGGATTCTACCGTCCTGGATGATAAAAACCGGGGTGCTGGCTTCATCAATCATTCCGGCCAGAATTCTGTCCTTCTCCTGAAGACGGAGGTGGCAATTGGAAAGTTCGGTGACGTCACGGGCGAGAATAATCATCCGTTCTTTTTTGCCGTCGACGGCATTTAACCTCAAGGCCAGGCTCCGGCCGGACCTGGAAAGAAGCCTGACCGGGCTTAAAGAAACAGGTCTCTGTGATTCTTTTCTGCTTCTGTTCCAGTCTTCAACCTTCTCCCTGTCTTCCGGCTGCAGGTCGCGCCAGATGACTTCCCAGGCCCCTTTCCCGACCTCTTCTGCCCTCAGGCCCATCAAGTTTAAGAAAGCAGGATTACAATACTCAACCTTTCCGTCTGTCAGCAGGCAAAGGCCATCGACCGACTCCTCCACCAGGAGCCGGCACAACTCTTCCTTGAGCCCGAAAAGTATCTTCCTGTCGCTCGTTTGTTTTTTTCTGTCCAATTTTCTCCTCAGCCCTCACTATCGCTTCCTGAGTTTCGCCTGGCAGAGCCAGCCGGCGCCTCGGTTCTATTTCCATTAGCCTGCACCGAGCCAACCGGGTCCGGGTCAGACCATTTTGTTAATCAATAAAACAAAATAATGACAAAATCAAGCATTTTTTGTTAACCGGGTGACTTTTTTTCAATGCCTGATTTACAAGCCGAGGGGTCTGTTTTCGCCTTTCAGATTTTTCTTTTCATTTTTCAATTTCAGGGGCATTAGATGAGGCTCAGGACCTGGCAACCTCTCCCCTCTTTATCAGTCCGGCCTTTTCCTGCCTGCAGGGGCAGCTAATTTAATCCCCGGTCAGGGCCTCAGCCCTCTCCGACGCCCGGGAAAAGCCGGCGGCCCGAAGGGTTATTTTCCCCGGGACAACCTTCCGGCCGGTCCGCAAATTCGGCTTGACTTTGATTATGGGAAGAATTAATATCTATCCTTGAAAAAAAAGACCTGTCAAGATAGCCTGAAAAGGGTAAGTCCGAAGACCATGACCGGAAGCAAAGGTGTTTCTTTTTTCCGCGGTCAAGCTGTGCCCTGCCTCAGGCCGGTTCCCTTATTTATCATAAAATCATCATAATTGGAGGGAGGTTATCATGCCTTTTACCACCTGGCTTATCATCATCGGGGCTATCGTTGTTTTTCTGGTCCTTGTCGGGGTTATTCTGGCCACCCATTACCGGAAAGTCGGACCTAATGAGGCTCTGATCATCGCCGGCGGCCGGAAAAGAACCATTACCCTGTCCGATGGAACGAAAAAGAAAGTCGGTTACAGATATAAACTCGGCGGCGGCACCTTTGTCTGGCCGTTCATAGAAAAAGTCTATGTTCTGCCGCTTGAAGTAATCACCCTTTACATCAAGACCCCGGAAGTCCTGACCCACGGCGGCATTCCCATTCTGGCTGAAGCTTCAGCCCAGGTTAAGGTCGACTCCACCGACCTGGCCATCCGGCTGGCAGCCGAACAATTTCTCGGAACCGGAAAAGAAGGAATCCGGGACGTGGCCATGAACGTCCTGGAAGGCAAGGTTCGAGAAGTTATCGGCACCATGACGGTTGAGGAAATCTACCGCGGCCGGCAGGAATTCTCAAAGCGGGTGGCCCAGGCCACCAAAGAAGATTTCGCCAACATGGGGCTGGTGCTGCTGTCCTTTTCGCTAAAAGACATCAGCGACACCCAGGGTTACATCGACGCTCTGAGCAAGCCGGTTATCGCCGCGGCCAAAAGAGATGCGGCCATCGCCCAGGCTGAAACCGAAAAAGAGGCAATAATCAAATCATCTCAGGCCAGAAAAGAAGCCGAGGTGGCCAGGCTGCAGGCCGAAGCCCTGATCGCCAAAGCTCAGTGGGAAAACGAAGCCAAGAAAGCCGAGTCGCAGACTTTCGTCAATCAGAAAAAAGCTCAGGCTGATTTTTCCTATGAGCTGGAAAGAACCCGGGTCAGCCAGGAAATAAAGAAAGAAGAAGCCAGGGTCAAGCAGATTGAAAAGGAAGAAGCCATAAAAATCGAAGAGCTGGAAATCAGGCGCAAGGAGAAGGAACTCGAAGCCAACGTCCTGAAACCGGCTGACGCCCGCAAATATCAGATTCAGGCCGAAGCCGAGGCCGAGGAGACCCGTCTGATGGCTGAAGGCAAAGGCAAGGCAGAGGCCCTGCGGCTGGAAGCCCAGGTTAAAGCCGAAGAAATCAAACTGCGCGGACTGGCCGAAGCTGAAGCCATGCTGAAGAAAGCCCAGGCCTGGGAAAGATACAACGAGGCCGCAATGCTGGAAAGCTTCATCAAGGTGCTGCCCGAGCTGGCCAGAGCTGTGGCCGAGCCCCTGAGCAAGGTGGACAAAATCGTGGTTATCGGTGGCGATAAGGGGCTGGGGACCAATCAGATTACCGGTCAGGTAACCCAGATTCTGGCCCAGATGCCGGAAGTGGTTAAGGCTCTGACCGGAGCCGACCTGGCCAGATTCCTGAGAGACAAGCTGGGGACAACCGTTGAAGCCAAAGCTGAACCTCAGGAAAAGAAACCCGAGAAGAAATAACATCCAAAAAGCAGGCAAGCCATGGTTTCAGAAAGAGTAACCAAAATAGGAGCTTCTCCCACCTTAAAGATATCGGCCAAGGCCAGAGCCATGAGGGCCGAGGGGATCGATGTCATTGATTTGAGCGTGGGCGAGCCCGATTTCCCGACGCCGGAAAATGTCAAGGCCGCAGCCATCAAGGCCATCGAGCAGAACTTCACCAAATACACCGAAAACGACGGCCTCCCCGAGCTGAGAAAAGCAGTTTGCAAGAGGCTGAAAGAAGATTACGGGCTGGAATACAAACCGAATGAAGTTCTGGTGTCGTCAGGAGCCAAGAGCTCTCTGTATCATCTGATTCAGGCTATCGTCAACGAGGGGGACGAGGTTATCATTCCGGCGCCTTACTGGGTGACCTATCCCGAGTGTGTAAATCTGGCCAGGGGCAAGCCGGTGATCGTTGAAACCCGGGAAGAGGATGGTTTTCTGCTGACCCCGGAGCAGCTCCGGGCGGTCATCTCTCCATCCACCCGGGCGCTGGTGCTGAACAACCCGAGCAATCCGACCGGCGCCGCCTACACTAAGGACCAGCTCCTGGCGCTGGCTGAGGTGCTCCGCAAGGAAGATATCTACATCATCGCCGACGAGATTTACAGCCGGCTGGTTTACGACGGCTTTCAGTTTGTCAGCTTCGCCGCCCTGGGCGACGACCTGAAAAAGAAGACCATAATTGTTAACGGAGTTTCCAAGAGTTATTCCATGACCGGCTGGCGAATCGGCTTTGCGGCCGGACCGGCCGACATCATCGGCGCCATGTCCAAGATCCAGAGCCATACCACCTCCAACGCCTGCTCCATCTCCCAGAAAGCCAGCGTCGAAGCCTTAGCCGGGCCGCAGTACGAAGTGAACCGGATGGCCGCCGAGTTTCAGAGAAGACGAAACTATATGCTGATGCGGCTGCAGCAGCTTCCGGGCATTTCGTGTTTCAAGCCGCAGGGAGCTTTTTATCTATTCCCGAACGTGAGCTCTTATTACGGCAAGGAGGCCGGCGGCATTCAAATCAGAAATTCCTACGGGCTGGCTTACTATCTGCTGAGGGAGGCCAGGGTGGCCATAGTTCCCGGAGACGCTTTCGGGGCTGACAATTACATCCGCCTTTCCTACGCCACCTCGATGGAAAACCTGGAAAAGGGAATGGACCGCATCGCCGAGGCCATGTCGAAGCTGAAAACCGCGAAAAAGGTCAAGAAGATATACCTGCAGAATTATGTGACCCGGGTGAAGAAATCGGTGCCGTTCGAGGTAGTGGCTGACAGCAAGCTGCGCGACGCCCTGGTGGCCGAGATGGAAAGCCATCTGGGCTACGAGAATTATTACGAGTGGAACGCCAACCTCAACGGCACGATCGTCCAGCTCCGGACCAACGTCGGACATCTTTACGACTTCTGGGTGGAAAACTGGTTCCCGGGTCAGATTGAGTCCGGGCTGGAACCCCATGCCGTCATCTACGCGGTGGACAATGTCCCCGGAAGAGAGCCCAGGGCTTATTACCATCCAGAAACCAGAACCGGAATCCTGGTTAATACAGACAACTACGGGCCGCTCAGAAAACTGGCCCTGAGCATGGTGCTGGATTCCTCGGAACATCTGGGCATAAACGCCGTGCGGGGAATGGCTGTCAGCTCGGGCGGCAACGGGCTCGTTCTGGTGGGACAGCCCGGAACGAAGAAAACCGACCTGTTTTTCGAGCTGCTGAAAATGCCCGGTCTCCAGGCCCAGACCAACGAGATTCTTTTCCTGCGCTTTTCGGGCCATAGAGCCGTGGCCGACGCCGTCGAGCGAAAATTCTACATCCCGACCAATACGGTTGAGCTCCACGATAAGCTGGCCAGACTTTTTGACCACAGCAAGTGCGAGAATGTTGTTACCAGGCGCGAGGACTGCACCGACCGCAGCTGCCCCATTCAGGATGAATGCCGGCTGGACAAGGGAGCGCCTTATTGCTTCCGGGCTTCGAGCGAATCGCAGGCCATGCTCGACCCGAACTGGATTGCCGGACCTCAGGGTTACGCCAGACGGTCCAATCTGAAGGTCCTGGTGATCCTGAGGAATGACCAGGTCTCTCCGGCGCTGGTCGAGCTGAGCAAGGAAGAGACCCTTCGGATTCTGGAAAGCGGTGAACCGTCGGGAGCGGTCAAGTCGATCTCGGGCAAAGCCCAGCCGTTTTTCAATCCATACCTGCTGGTGATGAACGAAGATAAGATAGCCATGCAGCGGATGTTTTTCAGCCGGCTGCTTGACCAGGTGAAGTGCTATCTGTTTAACAGCGGGGTGGCCGGCGCCGACCAGCTCAAACCCCTCTTATAAAAATTGGGGACACAATCTATATTTCCTGATTTTTTAACGATGGCCTTTTCCCCCGAGCCGATGACTCCAACCATCGCCGCGGGCCAAAAGCTCTGATATTCAGCCATTCGTCTTTTGCCCATTTGCACCGGGCGAGAACCAACCAAAAGGCGAAGATTTAAAATGGCATCGTTAATAAAAGAGCCTCTTAGCTGTTTGGCAAAAGCGAAAGGGCTCAACAATCAGCGAAATTCAAACCCTCGAAAATCGGGGAATGAGTATCGTGTCCCCCGTTTTAATAGATGGGCCAGCGGCGCTCGACAAAGCCGTTGCGGATTGCCCGCCAGTCGCCAAGCACCTCGTCGGCAATTTTCTTTATCTTATCCCGAACCTTGCTGACCTCTAAGCCCCAGAGTTCGACATTCAGAGCCTGCGGTTCGGTAATGGGCTCGTTGATCTGGCTGACCATATAGACATAAACCTGGGTGGTTTCCGGCAGGGTGGCCACAATCCGGTCGGCAATCAATTGACTCATGATGCTGTAAATCTTTCCCACATGGCTGACCGGATTCTTTCCGGCCACAGCTTCCAGACTCATCGGGCGGTAGGGGGTTATCAGGCCGTTGGCCCGGTTGCCGCGGCCGACCTGACCGTCGTCGCCGGCCTCGGCGCTGGTGCCGGTTACGGTCAGATAAACCGAATCGGCAGTGTCGGCATGGTTGATAACAATTTCCACCGGCCGGGTGGTATATTGCTGAACAAATCCTTGCTTGAGATAATTGACGATTTCTCGTTTCACCGATTCGTAGGTTGTCCGGTCTTTAATTTCAGAAGCTACAAAAGCCGCGGCTATGGTGAGATTTATGGCCTGGCCCTTGCGAACTCCCATAACTTTTATGTCCTCGCCCAGAGCCGGAAATTTCTCCTTTCCAGCCGGGCTGTTCAGAAACTTTTCGGTCTCCAGGACGAGCCTTTCGAGCTGACTCAGCGGGGCGTATCCGACGGCCAGGGAAGTGTCGTTGGCCATGGGCGGGACGTCATTATCGGAAAAGATGTTGGTCAGGTCTTTGCTGCCCGACCGGATTAAAAGCTTAACCTCAAGGTGTTCTTTTCTTAGATGGGGCAGTTGCCCCATCATCCAGTCTTTTATCCGGGTTTCCAGCCCGGGTCTGTCGATCAGGTACTTGCCCTGGATGTCCCCGGTCGCCCGGCCGACTATGTACAGCAGGGCCGGGTCAATTACCTTGCCGCCACCAAAATCAGCCTCGGAGCTGCCGCCGACCAGAACGGCTTTATCGACGTTATGATGCAGGATGCGCCCGGTCTCCCGGCGATATATTTCAGAAAGAGCCACAGAAAGTTCTTCCGATGCTCCGTCGCATAGAGAATCTGGATGCCCTTTCCCCTTTCTTTCGACAATTTCCACCGGCATTTCTTCGGCTAAGAAATCCCGGCCCTCGCGAACCTCAAAATAGAATTCAGACATTTCTACCTCCAGAAATTACAGTAATTAAGGGGAACGGCAACCGGGCGGGAGTATCTGTCGGTAGGATATAAGGTCTGCCGGAGTAACAACCAGCCCACCGCGGTCTCCGCTCCACTATCTCTGGCGAGGCGCCTCTCTTCTGCTCGAGAGGAGCGGGACCTGGTGGCGACGATCGCTTTCGCCCCACTCCTCTCATCTTTCGTTCCGACCGAAGCCGGAACTCAACGCTTTTGGCACCTTGCTTCACCGGGAAGCAGGTTGCCGGGCTTCTTCGGGCGCGTTAACCCTCTGCCTCTCTGGATGAGAGGATGAGAACGCCAGCGCCATAATTATTATAGTTAAAAAAAACGGGGGACACAATACATATTCCCCATTTTTCCAGCATGCATTAAAATTTCCATCAATCATTTAACGCCGCAAATTGATAAATAACTGCTTTTTTCAAACATTCAGGCAAATCAATTATGAGCTCAATACTTTTTCGCACCGTCAGGCTCTGGCTGACATTATTTATTCTAATCATACTTCTTAACTGTCGGGATTCTTTGCTTCTCTTCTTATTATTATTCCCGCTTCATCTCATGGAATGATTTCCGCCTTTATCTATCTACAAATAATGTACCTGTCTTAAAATGTTTTTTCCCGACAAGTCTTCAGGTCTCATCAAAGTAAAACAAAACGGGGACACCTTGATTGGGTGTAAATTCTTTTTTAATTCTGCTGATTCTGGCTTTTCTGCCTATTTTCCAACCATAATTTCCCAATCACAGACTGCAGCTAATCCTCGAAAATAGGTGAATATGTATTGTGTCCCCCGTTTAGAAGACGTGCTTGACGCGGGTGCGGTAATCGAGCGGATGGCCGCTGAAAATCACCAGCCTGGCTTCCTTTCCGGGCGCAATGCTTCCAATTCTGTCAGCAACTCCCAGCACTTCAGCCGCGTTGATGGTGATGGCTTTAAGAGCCTCTTCTTCCGGTAAACCGCCGCGCACCGCCAGGGCGGCAACGAGCGGCAGCTCCTCTAAGTTGCCGAGTCCATACTGGACTTCACTCTGCAGCACGACCTTAACGCCGGCGGTGTGCAGACGGGCGGCGTTGCTTATTTCCACCTTCTCTGTCTCTGTCCTTTTCGGCCCGATGCTCATCGGCCCGACAATCACCGGAATTTTTCTTCGGGCAATTTCCTCAGCCAGCAGATAGCCTTCGGCGCAGCCGACCAGAACCGCCCTCAGCCCGAACTCATCCACCAGCCTCAGTGCGGCGCCAATATCGTCCATCCGGTAGCACTCGATAAAGGCCGGGATTTCGCCGCGGATAACCTTAGCCAGGGCTTCCAGCTTGAGGTCCTTCTTTGGCTGCTGGATTTCATCCGACTTTTTCTTAGCTTTCGCGGCTTCGGCTCGCTCTTTTTCATATTTTGCCAGTTTATCGGCGTACTCCCGGGCTTCCAGCAGCGCCTGCCTGATTACGTAGACATTACCCATCCGCGTTGATGGTAACCTCCCCTTCTCGCCAAAAGCCTGCTTCGGCCCTTCGCCGATCGAAAACTTGATTCCGGCCGGAGCCAGCATCACCATTTCCTCAACTGTGCGGCCCTGGAGGCGAACCACAGCCATCTGACCGCCGATGACCGACCGCCGGCCAGGTGTGATCAGCGCCGCCGCAATGCCGGCTGCCCGCGCCTGGGCGATTCTCTTATCAAACGGATAAAAGCCGTCAACGACGCTCAACTGGGCCACATTCGGCTCCGAAAGCTCTTCATTCTCGCTGCGGCCGGTTTCATCCGTCAGTCCGAGAGAAGAATGGGCGTCAATCAATCCGGGGAGAACCCAGCCTTCGGGTTCATCGATGATTTCAGCCCCTTCTGGAATGAAAAGCTCTCTGCCCACAGCTTTTATCAGTCTGTTTTCAACCAGGATCATTCCGTTCTCAAGCGCCGGGCCGGCCATGGTGAGAATCCTGCCGGCTTTTATGACCAGAGGGCGGGCGGCAGCCTTTTGGCCGGGCTCTGTCTGCCCGCCGGTAACAGCGGATGTCTCAACCGACCAGGCGTTAAAAGTTACCAGCAGGAATAAAATCAACAGAACGGCCCGGCCCGCAAAAAAGCCCTTAAGCGGCTTTCCCGGGTAATAAGAATTAAGACTGGAATCTGCCGTATCTCTGACCTTCACTGTGGTTTTTATTTTTTTTATGAAGTCCATCTTTTCCTCCCCTTAAATAAAAGCCCTCCGGAGAGCTTTATATTCGAGTTTTGCCTGGAAGAAGGCCATGGCCATGTTTTTACATCTTCCCTTCTATTTTTCTTTGAAGATATAAACACCCCGCTATTTAATCCATCTGCAATGAAAATGATCGGTGGCCTGAAATATTTCCGGAAAGTTTTTCTTTCAAACATATCATCTGAAATCCATTGAAATCCGGTCGGACCATACGAAGAATTTTCACCATCCATAAAACACATCCTGGCGCCATTTTTTCTGCATATATTTTTCTGATTTGAATCTCCCCGGAAAATATTTCCTCTCCTCACTCCGCCGAAAGTCCGGGCGCTCTGTATACCTCCCGCCCATCGATAAAAACGCGAAGGGCCCGCTGCCTGATATCGAACAGATCCCCGCTCCAGACAACCAGGTCGGCGTCCTTGCCTTTTTCCAGGCTTCCAAGACGGTCAGCCACTCCGGCCAGTTCGGCGGGATTTATCGTTATCGCCCGCAAAGCAGCTTCCGGGTCCATCCCGTACTTTACGGCAATGGCCGCCTGGGTTCTCAGAAACGGCTGCTGAATCACATCGGCATCGGTCATAATCGATACTTCAATCCCGCGTCGGTGGAGATAATCAGCCAGGTTGACCAGCCGGTTCTGGTCGTCATAGGTAATCATTCGCGGGCCGACGACCACTTTCACCCGGTGACGGGCAAGCTCCTCAGCCACTTTGTAAGCTTCCTCAGCATGGGCTAACGACAATTCTTTAAAACCGAACTCCTCAGCCAGACGCACCGCGGTCATGATATCGTCAGCCGAGCCGACGTGAATATGAACCGGAATTTTCTTGTCGAGCACCAGAAGAAGGGCTTCTTTCTTGAGGTCGCGCGGGGGCGGGCCGGCGGCCGGATTTTTCTTTTTCTCCCGCTCATAATTTTCGAGCGCTTTTTTGTACTCGGCCGCTTCCAGCATCGCCTGGCGCACAAGATATGTCGTTCCCATCTTGGTCATCGGCATCTGGCCCTTGGTGGCATAAAAGCTCTTGCGTCCGAGGGCCATCTTCATGTCGGCCGGGAACTTGATGCACATCTCGTCCACTGTCCGACCGCGGAGCTTAAGCACCGCCGATTGTCCCCCGATGACGTTGCCAGAACCGGGATGGACCAGCGCCGCCGTCACGCCTTCAGCTACCGCGTGCAGGAATTGATTTTTATCGGGCCCGACTCCCTCGGGGTGGATTGAATCAATGATGCGCAGTTGAGGCGTAATCGGATCGGTCATCTCGTTATCTTCGGTAACCCCGCCGCTCGGCCCGAGGCCCAGGTGAGAATGCGCGTCGACCAGTCCCGGGGTGATCAGGCCGCCGGAAGCGTCGACGACGCGGGCACCAGCAGGAATTTTAAGCTCCGCCCCGATATCCAGAATCTTGCCGTCTTTGATGATGATCGTCCCGCAGTCATAGCTCTGGCCGGCAGCAGTTAGAATTCGAGCCCCGGTGATGACTGTTATTTCGCCGCTCTGACTTTCCGCCGGGACGGCTACGAAAAACAACGAAATCAGCGCAACACAGAAGATAAGCCTGGCGCTCAGAAGCAGCCGGTTTTTTGAGGCTTTGCTGTCGCTGCCGGGCTGCCGCTCTAATAACCCTGCCCATGAGAATTTTTCGCCGGATTTCCTCATGCTCTCTCCCGAACTCAAAGTTCAGCTTTCTAATATACTACAAAACAAAACGGGGGACACAATACATATTCCCCAATTTTTATCGGGGACACCTTCTACCTTTCCATATTTTTCCCGCCTCAAGCTATCAAATAATTATTATCCTCAGCTTTCAATACAAAATGCCAGTTTTATTGACACAGGCCATTTTTTTAATGAAGGTTTCATCTACCGTCAGGAGAAGCCCAGAAAGATCATATCTGTCAAAAAGAGGTACACAAGGTATACTTTCCGATCTTTTAATCATGTTTCCCGGTTTTTTCTCTATCTAAATGCGGGCCTTCCCCCGGACTGATGACACCAACCATCACCGCGGGCGAAATTTTCTGATCATTCAGCCCTTCGCCCTTTGGACATTTGCATCGACCGAGAAATGACCGGAAGAGGAAGATCTAAAAATCGAATTGTTTATAAAATAGTTTCTTAGCTTTTTTGCCAAAGCAAAACGGCTCAGTATTAAACAAAAGCCGGGCCTCAAAAATTGGGAAATGAGTATTGTGTCCCCCGTTTTAAGAGGAGGCGATAGCCTGGCGGACTGCTTCAAGCAGCGCTGGAATGTCCTCTGCAGTGTGGCCGGCTGTCTCCACCGGCGGGTGAAAAATAACCCGGATGAGCCCGCGCCGCGGAAAAATTCTCCCCTTTGGCATCAGCTCGAACGTGCCTTTAATGGTAATCGGAATGATAGGCGCCTGGGCGGCCAGCGCCAGAAAGAAACCGCCCCGCTTGAAAGGCTGCAGTTTTCCCGTTCGACTTCTGGTTCCTTCGGGAAAGATCAGGAAGGAATATCCTCTTTCCTTCATCATCCGGGCGGCTTCATCTATGCTACGCTTCCCGCCGCTGGCCCGCTTGCGGTCAACCGGCACGAATCCGACAAAACGCATCCCCGGCCCGACAATAGGGATGCGGAAGATGCTCTTCTTAAGGATGACCCGCACCCGCTGCGGGATAACATAGAAAAGGAGAGGCCCGTCCAGGAAGCTCAGGTGGTTAGCCATAAAAACATAGCCTCTGCCCGGATCAACATTTTCCAGCCCGAGGACCTCAATTTTAAGCCTGAGCAGATGGCGGCTGACAGCCATCGCCCATTTGCCCACCAGGAGAAGCGGCTCCCTTATCCCCAGCGGCCAGAAAACCAGCAGCACCGGTGTCAGTAGTACCACCAGCACCACATAAAAAACGAGCAGAATTACCGTCCTTATCACCGCCATCACTCCAAAATTTTACCACACCTAATGAGAAAAAATTTCAATTTCAGATTTTTTTGACGCTCGGCGGATATGCGCCGCGGCTTGCTGCGGGGAGCCGATCGTCGGGGGTTCCAAGGGGGTATGACCACTTGGTCGCAGGGCCTCGGTTTCATGCCCCACCATAGAATGGGAGCCAGGGAGCTAAGCGAACGTTGGAAGGGGGAACGCAAAACGGTTCCCCCCTCCAAGTTGACTGCTAAACATTTTCATTCCTCTGAGAATTATAACTTTCCTCAAGCGTCATTCTTTTTGAAATCCTTTAAGGGGATGCAAGTGGAACCAACTCATATTCAATAAATACAGTCAGAAACAATAGAGGCAGAGTTTTTAGTTGACTTTTTATCAAATGTGGTATATATTTACCACAGATAAGGAGGCAAAAAAAAGAATGAAAACCTTTGGAGAACATGTCAGAGAGCTTCGCCTCAGGAACCACCTTACCTTGCGCCGTTTCTGCGAACTTACCAGGTTGGACCCGAGCAACTGGAGCAAAATTGAAAGAGGTTTAATGCCCCCACCAAAAAGCTCTGCTCTTCTTATGGAAATCTCTAAGATTCTTAATCTCAAGGAGGGATCTGAAGATTACAATACTCTCTTCGATCTGGCGGCGATAGGACATATACCAGCTAACCTCCTCTCGACTCCGCGAGTGATGGAAAAACTTCCTGTATTCTTCCGTACTATCAGGGGCGATAAACCTGCAAGAAAAGAGTTAGAGGAATTGATAAATATCCTGAGCGAAGAATAAATGACCAGCCCCCGGGAAAAACAGAGCCCTATAAGCCCGCCTCGCCTTACATGGGAATATATTCGCAATCAGGCAGAACAATTCCGGCAGAAATATGTCAAACCCCCAGATTTAATTCCTGTGCCGATCGATAAAATAATCGAAATGGACCTCCGGCTTTATATAATCCCCATCGCTAATCTCAAAGAAAAAATCGACATGGATGGCTTTCTGACAAACGACCTTACCGGTATTTGTGTTGATTGTGCTCTCTATATGGATGATAGAAGATCAAATCGATGTCGTTTTACCCTTGCCCATGAGGTCGGCCATCTAATCCTGCACGAGAAAGAAATAAAACGGTGCCGCTTTAGAAGGCCCGAGGAATGGATCCATTTCAGAGAAGACTTCGAAGAAGAAGATTTGGCCTGGTTTGAAAATCAGGCGAATGAGTTTGCCGGACGGTTACTGGTGCCAAAAGATAAATTACTAAAAGAAGTCGATGGATTAAAAGACAAAATTGCTAAATTCAAGAAAATGAGTCCTGAATGGCCGGAGCTTTCCGAGGTTATCTCAAGATTGCTGTCTGGAAAGTTTGGCGTCTCCTGGGAAGTAATTCAAAAGCGGATATTAAAAGAAAGAATTAGCATCTGATATATCTTATCCCACCGACCGTTTCCAAATAAAATCAATCAATGATTTAATAAGCGAAGCATACGAAGATTTTCCTCCTGATTCATATTATGATTAGCTTTTTTGTTCAAAGCCTTTTTAATTAAAGGCAGTATTGAAAAACGCATTTTTTATTTAATAGAATGTTTTCAATGAGCAATCGGGAGGAAACAAAAAAGATATCCCTTGTGGTTTTTCTTCTGGCACTGCTTGCATTAGGCGGTTCATCGATTCTATCAGAGCTACTGTTTGCCAGATCTCCATTTATACATGACGAATTCGGATATATATTCCAGTCAAAAATATTTCTGTCAGGCAAACTTTATGCCCCCTCTCCCTGCCCGAGAGAAGCGTTCGATTTTCCCCATATCATAAATAACGGCAGATGGTACAGCCAGTACCCGCCCGGTTTCCCGATGTTGCTCATGCCATTTGTATTTTTAGGAGTCCCCTGGCTCCTTAATCCCCTTCTGGCCGCCCTTTCAGTAATAGTAATATATTTTCTCGCCCTGGAATTATTTGGAAAGCGGGTAGCGCTTCTCTCTTCATTGCTGTGCGCGTTATCAATCTGGTTTCTTGTGACTTCCGCCACCTACCTGTCGCATACGGCCAATCTGTTTTTCTTTTCTCTGTTCCTTCTGTTCATATTTCGCTCCATAAAATCGCCCACGATATTATCTGGTATTCTGGCCGGGGCCAGCCTCGGTTTTGCTTTTCTCGTCAGGCCCTATGAAACTGCCTGGGCAAGTTTGCCGGTCGTCATTTATTATTTGATAAAATTCTTAAAAGCTCCCGGGGAGTATTTAAAGAATATTATTGCTTTTACCTTTTCAGCAGGCTTCTTTTTGTTTCTTTTCCTTACCTATAATTTCCTGACGAACGGGCATCCACTGATTACGGGTTATGAGGTCCGCTACGGTCCTGAACACGGAATTGGCTTCGGTAAAAAAGGATATACTGACACACCTCATACCCCATTCCGCGGAGCGCTTCTTCTCGGAGATAATTTCAAGGCTATCAATGACTACCTTTTTGGCTGGCCGCTCTCTTCTCTATTCCCATTAATTTTTATATTTTTACATAAAAAGGATAAAAAAAGTAAGGTATCTGAGATTAGGCTTTTTTTTATTACAATAGCAAGTTTGAGTTTCGGGCTGTTTTTTTACTGGGGATCTGTTGTTTTTCTTGGTCCAAGGCAGTTTTTTACCGTCCTCCCCTGCCTAATTGTTCTTTGTGGCTATGGCCTGTCCAGAATGGAAGATCTTTTACCTCAAGTTATACGAATACCTAAAGTTGGCACTTCAATAAACAAAAGGGTTCTGCTGGGCTTGATGCTCATCTTGTTGTTTTCCTATTCTTTCTTATTCGTTTTGCCAACGGAAGCGCAGCCTAAAGGGCCAGGCATTCTAATCACCTTCACCGGTCATCCTTTTCGATCTGATTATTTTATAAACACCTTTCAGAAGATAAATCTGACAAACTCATTAGTTGTCCTTAAATTCTTAAATACAAACTTAAAAGAGTTCCCGGCTGGCGATTGGGGGCCGGGCTTTTATTTTAATGATCCTTGGATGCGTAACTCAATCATCTTTGCACGAAAAGATGAGATACCATATTATGAATTTTTCAGGCATTTTCCCCAAAGGAAGATTTTTCTCTACTGGGGAACCTACAAAAAAGGTTTCTTAGTTGAAGTAAAATTAGCAAATAGCGATTTTGTATATGGCAATCCTATTATAAAGTGCTCAGATGAGTCTAAATCATTCGTTGCGCTTGTTTCATCCCCAGAAGAAGTCTTCTTTCATTACAGCGACGATTTCCGCAAGTTTCTTCAAGAACTTTTCCAAAATAGGCCTTTTGATTCTGTGGATGCTGCCTGGTTAGAAGAGCAGGCAAGGAGCTCCTATAAGACTCATGATTATAAAAGGGCGACCTATTTTCTTGAAGCTGCCCTGCAGATTGAAAACAATTATGAAGCCCGTTACCGGATGCTGATAATTCTGGCCGGTCTCTATCGTGGTCTTAATCTTGACAGCCTGAGCGATAAGATTTTACAGCGAGTAAACGAGGCCAACTTTAAGGACGTTTACGATGTAATACCAGAAAGGGGTTTTTAATGACTGAATCAAATAGAGCGATCATCATTGGCGCCGGGCCGGCCGGTCTGACCGCAGCATACGAGCTCATCAAATCAGGTTATGAAGTAATCGTCGTCGAAAAAGATAAACAGGTCGGAGGGATTTCAAAAACAATTAATTACAAAGGTTACTTATTCGACCTTGGAGGGCACCGCTTTTTCACCAAATATCCCGAAGTAAAAAAAATCTGGGAAGAAGTTCTTCCCGGAGATTTTTTCCTAAGGCCCCGTCTTTCGAGAATTTATTATAAAGGGAAGTTTTTTTATTATCCCCTGCGGCCATTTAACGCTTTCTGGAATCTGGGCCCGCTCATTTCAGCTCAGGCCTTTATCAGTTATTTGAAAGCCAGAATAAGGCCCTACCGGCAACCAGTTAACTTCGAACAATGGGTAATAAATCAATTCGGCAGGAAATTGTATGAAATATTCTTCAAAACCTACACTGAAAAGATCTGGGGAATCCCCTGTACTGAAATCAGCGCTGACTGGGCAGCCCAGAGGATTAAGGGGCTTTCTCTGGGAAAAGCTATGTTGAACGCCTTCGGCTTAAAAGGAAAAGAAACAGTCAGGACGTTAATTGATCGATTTCATTATCCCAGGCGGGGACCCGGCCAATTCTGGGATAAGATGGCCGAAATCATAGTCCGGCGGGGCGGGAAGCTTATCCTTGAAGCCGAAGCCATAGAAATAATAATACAAGCCGATGGAGGCTTCAGGGTAAAGCTAAGAACGGAAGATAGAGTAGAAGAAATTTCGGCCGGAGTAATAATCTCATCCATGCCGCTTTCAGAACTCATCCAATGGCTTCGCCCCCACCCGCCTGAGGAGGTATTAAAGGCCGCCCGTCGCCTGAGTTACCGGGACTTTTACACCGCGGGCCTAGTGATAAACAAAGAAAAGATCTTACCGGACAACTGGATTTACATACATTCTATTGAAATTCAGGCAGGCCGCCTCCAAAATTTTAAAAACTGGAGTCCCGAAATGGTGCCGGACCCAAAAAAAACCATGCTCGGCCTGGAATATTTTTGCTTTTTTACAGATCCGATCTGGTCCTTACCCGATAAAGAATTAATTCAAATCGCTATCGATGATTTAGAAAAGCTAAAGTTTGCCAGAAAAGAAGAGGTCCTTGACGGTTCGATTGTAAGAATTCCAAAGGCTTATCCCGTTTATTTGCCGGGCTACCAAAAGAACGTTTCGGCCATTAAAGAATTTCTCGAGACAATAAAAAATCTGCAAACGATAGG
This sequence comes from Candidatus Saccharicenans sp., assembly GCA_030017715.1. Taxonomy (GTDB): domain Bacteria; phylum Acidobacteriota; class Aminicenantia; order Aminicenantales; family Saccharicenantaceae; genus Saccharicenans. The sequence continues at coordinate 28,308 of JASEIU010000002.1, forward strand.
TCGCAACGGGCTCCACCGCTACAACAATCAGGATCATTCAATGTTATCAGGCATTCTGGCTGCTAAATGTGTGCTTGGCGAAAATTGTTCCCCCTGGCAGGTTAATTTTGAGGATGAATATCATGAAATAGCTCAAAGATAAGTTCGGACGAAATGAGCCTTATTAGATATCAATTCTATCGGCATTATTATTAACATCATCCATGAAAAAGCAACCATTGATCAGTGAGCTTTCAAGAAGGGAGAAACTAAAGCTTTTATTAAAGCATCTTAAACCACAATCATTATTACTTGAGGTGGGGGCTGGAGATGGTTGGTTTTCGATCAGGTTGAGACAACGCGGATATCAAGTTGTCACTCTTGACCTTAAGGAGCCTGCTGACTTTGTCGGTGACATAATGAATTGGAAATTCCTCGGACTTCAAGAACAATCATTCGATGTGGTAGTGGCGCTTGAAGTTATTGAGCACGTTGACTGCCTTGAGGCTCTTTGCACCCTTTGTAAAAAAAACGGGCTGATCATGCTTTCATCACCGCATCCAAAATGGGACTGGCTGATGAAAATCCTAGAATCGCTGAAACTAACTCAGAAAAGGACATCCGAACACATTAATCTTATAGATTTTCATAAGATAAACCTTAAACCTCTAATTATCAAACGGCCTCTTTATATCCATCAAATAGGAATTTTCATTAACAGGCAGAAAAACAACTGCGCAAATTAAGAATTTTTCCATTGCGAAGAAATAAAAGAAAAATTTTTTAGACCTCTCGCAGTTAGACATTAAGAGGGTGCTGGCAAAAAAGGCCGCTTTTCTCGAAAGACCGTAAGCTTTAGCCAGAAGAAACATACTCAACCAGCCGATAACCGGATGAATAAAATAATGAACTTTGAAAGCAATGAAAAACGGCAGAATTAAATAAAGCCAGCTGGTCGGATAGAAAATGGCCTTTTTTTGGATTGGCCAGATATGGTTGCCCGTTCCCATGAGCGTCAGTCCAGAGGGCAAAGTTGCCTTCCTTCAACAATTGAACCGTGTGCATTCTCAAGGGCGTTTCTAAAAGAGTCGAATCCCTTTCGTAAAAAGTATTGGCCTTGAAAAAGAATGATGAAAATATTAACAAAAACGTGGCCAGGAAAATCAAAAGGCAAATCGTATCTTTTCTGTCGAAGGATATCCGGCTCCACAATTTTCCCCCTCCTAATCAAAGGCTTAGATGAGGTATTCTAAAGGATATTTTCAAACACGAAAAGTTAAATTTTTAAAATTAAAAGGGGCGGCCGAAGCCGCCCCTTTTGGGATCAGCAACTACAATAAATCCTATCAGCTTCCGGTGCCAGCGGTGCCAGCGGCAGTGCGAGGACCGATGACGATGCTGCCGTTCCAGTTGACGATATCATTATTGAAATCAGCCATTTTATTCACATCATACAGGCCCGCAGCTGGATTGGACATATCATAAGTGGGTGTACCCGCAGTTGCATCTCTTCCGGCAGAACCCACAAGAAAATCATCAGCCGCAAATGTCTCGGACGGATCTGCGATACTCCAATCATTTCCGGAACAACCCTCAGGTCCTGTATAAATATAAAATCCGGTTCCCCATTGATCTTTGATTGGGAAAACCTTCAAATAGAAACCCTGCAAATCGGCAATAACGGCATCTCCAGACGCCAGAGGGGCAAAGGAATAGCCTCCGGTCCCATCATCAGCAACTCCGGGCGCTTTGCCTTTATCGGTCACGTAATCCATCAGACCTGTGGCAATGGTATTGATATCTTTCACCGTGCCCTTCTGTTTTGCCTTCTGCAGAGCGCTCATAGCGTTGGGGATAAGCAGAGCGGCCAGAATGCCGATGATGGCCACCACGATGAGCATTTCGATGAGGGTGAATCCTCTCATCTTTTTTAACATTTTAAACCTCCTTAATTCTCGCCGACTATCCGCCGGTCGAGATGTTATTTACTCCCTTTATATAAAGCAATATTCGTGCCAGATAGGACCGTTCTCACAAGTTATTGTAAATGCATAAGATACAGCAATGAGCGCATTAAAATTCCTTATTACAGGACAATTATTGTCAAGAGTTGTCCCGGCCCTGTGACATAATTTGTCAACTCTGTTTTTTAATTCCTTCCTATTTTCTTTCATCTTCTCTTTCATCAGCGTCTTCTCTATATTACTTTAGCCAATCTTAACCAATTTTTCCCATCTTAAACCAATTTCAGATGGCCAGCTTACGAACGTAATTTCTTCTTTTCGAATGATTTTTCGCCACCGGCGGCCCTTATACTTCTTTTTATCCTTTTCTCTTTATCCTTCCTCATTAATTCCAGACGCCTTCTTATCAACAATATCCTCCGCACCTTCAAGCTCAATCATTAAGTTATGCCTCTATCTCTTCCAGCAGATCCTTTTCCGATGCCACTGCCCTGTTACTCAGGAACAGTGAGCTTCCGCCTCTCCTTCATCCCCTGCAGGCTGCGATGACCGCTCAATTCCCGGGTCTCAGGCCCGCAGACGGTACTTCAGCTGGGATCAATCACCGTGCCCGCTTGCCCTGATTATTCGCAGTGGCATTATATCACAAAAGAAACCTTATCGAGCCCTGACCGGGCCGCCTCTACGCCTCTCTACCTCTCTGCTTCTCTACCTTTCGCTTTCCCCGGCATTGAGCTGGTTGTTCTCTTCCTCCCCCTCCCTTATCCTCGTCTTCAGATCATACTTATCAATGAGATAGCGCAACGTCCGGTAGCTCACTCCCAGAAGAGGCGCAGCTTTCTTCATCCGCCCCCCGCTTTTTTCCAGCGCCTTGATGATATATTTTTTGGCCAGATCGTCGAGATGCCGGTTGAGGTCAAACCCCGGTCCCAGCTCGACCATTTTCTCTTCCCTCTTCACCATTCCCAGCATCTCGGGCGGAAGACAGGCCGGCGTTATGGTCTCCCGGTCTTCAATGGCCACAATCCGTTCTATCACATTCTCTAACTCCCTGATATTCCCGGGCCAGGGATACTGTTCAAAGATTCCCACCACTTCCGGAGCCAGTCTCTTCATCTTCTTCCCCATCTGCTGGCAGTACTTCTGGAGAAAATGATGCGTCAGGAGCGGAAGGTCCTCAACCCGGCTCCTCAGCGGCGGCATCTCAAAAGAAATTACGTTCAGCCGGTAATAGAGGTCTTCCCTGAATTTCCCCTCCTCAATGCGCTTTTTCAAATCCTGGTTGGTGGCGGCAATCACCCGGACATCGACCTGAATTTCCTCGGTCCCGCCGACCCGTCGGATTTTCCTCTCCTGCAGGGCTCGCAGCAGCTTTACCTGGGTCCAGGGCGACATCTCGCCAATTTCATCCAGAAACAGCGTCCCTTTGTGAGCCACCTCAAACATTCCTTTTTTATCCGAAATGGCCCCGGTAAATGAGCCTTTGGTATGGCCGAACAGCTCGCTCTCCAGCAAATTCTCCGGCAGGGCAGCGCAGTTAATGGTCACGAACGGTTTGTCCTTTCTCCGGCTCAAACTGTGAATGGCCCTGGCCGCCATCTCCTTGCCGGTGCCGCTCTCGCCCGTGACCAGGACCGTGCTGTCGGTGCCGGCCACCTTGTCTATCAGCAGGTAAATTTCCTGCATCAGCCGGCTTTTGCCAATCATATTATCGAATTTGTATTTTTCCTTGAGGTCCTTCTTCAGCAGAATGTTTTCCTGCTCTAAGTGCTTCCTCTCCAGTCCCCTGGCCACCAGAATCTTCAGCTCCTCAACATCAAAGGGCTTGACGATGTAGTCCAGCGCCCCGGCCTTCAGGGCTTCCACCGCCTGGGCAATGCTGCCGTAGGCGGTGATGACGATCACCGGGATCTCGGGGTGATTTTCTTTCACATATCTCAGGACTTCCATTCCGCTGATATGGGGCATCCGGATATCGGTAATCACCAGGTCCACCGCCCTGTTGTTGAGTATATCCAGTCCCTCAGCCCCGGAAGTTGCGGTTTTGACTTCATAGCCTTCTTTCCTGAAGACCACATTAAGAACTTCCAGCAGCCCTTTTTCGTCGTCGATTATCAACAAGGTGTCCATTTTCGTCTTCCTTTTCTTATTTCATTCCCTTTCAGCCCTCTTCTCATTCAACAGCGGCAGGGTGATGATAACCTCGGTTCCCCGGCCGACTTCGGAGTTCACCTGAATCTTCCCTTCGTAATCCTCAACCAGCTTTCTGACAGTGGCCAGCCCCAGTCCCCGGCCCTCCCCGAAGCCAGAATAAAACGGGACAAAAAGGTTCTCCTTATCTTTTTCGCTCATACCGATTCCGGTATCGGCAATGACTATCTTCAGGCCGTCGCGGCGGGAGTTGTAAAAATTGAGGCTTAGCTTGCCGCCCTCAGGCATCGCCTTCAGGGCGTTCTTGACCAGATTCCAGAAAATCTGCTTGAAATGGTTGGGATTGCCGAAATAGACAATCCGCCTGAAAAGATAGTTGCCGTCGATTCGAACCTTCTCGCCGTCCAGCTCTCCGCTCGACCTGAGCATCTCTAAGGTTTCGTTAAGCAACATCCCCAGGTCAATCTCGCTGAACATCTTCTTGGAAGGCGCGGAAAAATCAAGAAACTGTTCGAGAAGCTGGGAAACCCGGTTGGATTCCCTGACGATTATTTCCATCATCCGGCCGACATCGCCGTTTCCGGTGTATTCGGATTTCAAGACCTGGACGGCGCTGGAAATGGCCGCCAGCGGATTTCTGATCTCATGGGCCAGGGTGGCAGAAACCCGTCCGGCCTCTGCCAGCCTTTCACGCAGAATCAGCTCCTTCTGCGCCTTTTCCAGTTCCTGCCTGGCCCCGCGCAGGCTGCGGGAAAGATAACTCATAAAGAAAGCCACGGCAAAAAACACTGCCCAGGCCAGCATCAGGTTGAAAAGCACCGAGCCAAAATCCTGTTTGATCGCCTGGTCAGGATGGAAATAAGGGATCAGGCCAAAATAGGTGGCATCCACCAAAAAACCGAATAGAACGGCCGACAGACCGGCCGCCAGATAAGTGGCTTTCTCGGAAATCACCAGGCTGGCGGCGATGATGGCAAAAATATAAAGAAAATAGGTAGAGGTGGTCATGCCGCCAGAGAGGTAGACCAGCCAGGTGATCAGAATCAGGTCTATAATCAACTGAAGGTAAGCCTGGAAAACCAGCAGCTTCCCCCACAGGTAAAGCAGGAAATAAATCAGCGACAGCCCGTAAAAAACAATTATCCCCAGTATGAAGATCAGCGGGAAATCAGTTCCCGTGGAGTACTGAATGATAAAAGCGGCAATCAGGATGGAGGTGATAATGAGCAGTCTTATCAGGATGTATCGCAGAAGGTCTTTTCTTTCGATTTTTTCTTTCATGGCCTTCTTCTCTACCAGACCGCTTTCGCCCCTTGCGCCCCCAAACCCTGTTTCTATCTAAGCCCGACCTTATGAGCGGGCAAAGGTTAGCGCTTCCGGAAGCCCGCCCGCTCGGCCGGCGTTTTGCCTTTCTTAGAACTGCTGGATCAGGTTAAACAGCGGCAGGTACATGGAAATAACCAGCCCGCCGACAATACCGCCGACAAAGATCAGCACCATCGGTTCCAGAGCCGCCAGCAACGAGGTCACCGCATCATCGACTTCGTCGTCAAAGAAGTTGGCCAGCTTGCTCAGCATTTCATCCAGGGTGCCGGTTGATTCACCGACATTAACCATCTGGATCATCATCGGCGGAAACTGTCCCTGACCGGCTTCTTTCAGGGCATCATTCAGGCTCTTGCCTTCAGATACCAGTTGCCTGGCCTGCAGAATCTGGCCCTCGATGATCACGTTGCCGGTGGTGGTGGAGGCTATTTTCAGGCTTTCCAGCATCGGCACGCCGCCGGAAATCAGGGTGCTGAGGGTTCTGGTGAACCGGGACAGAGCAATCTTTTTCATCAGGTTGCCCATAACCGGAAACTTTATCATCCCCCGGTCAACTGCCTGCCGGCCGGGAGGCGTGTTTCTCCAGTACCTGAAACCCACCACCAGAGCTACCAGACCAATGAATATGATTACGATAAATTTCTGCACGAACCGGCTCAGAGTCAGAACAAAGGCTGTCAGCGCCGGCAGCTGCGCTCCCAGTTCCTGGTAGATGCTGCCGAAAACCGGAATGACCTTCCACAGCATGAAGATGGCCACCACTATAGCGAAAGTGATGATGGCCGTCGGATAAATCATGGCCTGCCGCACCTTAGCCCGCAATTTAATCATGCTCTCCTGATAATCAGCCAGTCTTCTGAGCATGGTATCCAGCGAACCGCTCTGCTCGCCCGAAGCCACTAAGTTGCAGTACAGGTCGTCGAACACCTTGGGGTGCTTCCTCAACGCCTGGTACAGGGCCGAGCCGGCTTCAATGTCTTCCTTAACCTCGGTTATAACCCGGGTGAAATACTTATTCTTCTGCTGTTCGGCCAGCAATCCCAGACTCTGGATGAGCGGCAGTTCGGCATCGATCAGAACTGAAAGCTGCCGGCTGAAAAAGGCCAGTTCTTTTAACCTTACCTTTTCCCTCTTGAGGAAAGGAATAGACGGTATGGCTCTCTTCGGTTTTATGCTGATGACCGCAATCTGGTCTTTCTGAAGAGCCCTGGTCAGTTCTTCAGCTGATTCAGCCACCCTTTCCCCGCCGACCATGTCGCCGTATCGGTTTTTTCCTGTCCAGATATAAACTGGCATCGCCCTTCTCCTTATTTATTTCTCGTTCTCAAATCTATTTGCCGGTATAAGAACCGGTTCCTCTTTTGACCATCGTTCCTTCATGCCTCTGGATGATATCGATCAACTCTTCCTGATTGGAGGTGACGGCCATGGCCGTATCCAGAGTAATAAGCCTCCTGAAATATAAACTGGCCAGGCTCTGATTCATCGTCTGCATGCCGAATTTTTCCTGCCCCATCTGCATGGCGGAATAGATCTGGTGAATTTTGTTCTCCCGGATCAGGTTTCTGATGGCCGGGTTGGGAATCAGGATCTCCATCGCCAGAACCCGCCCCTTGCCGTCGGCCCGGGGCAGCAGGGCCTGAGTCAGAACGGCTTCCAGAATCATCGACAGGGTGACCCTGACCTGAGCCTGATACTGACTGGGGAAAATATCGATAATTCTCGATATCGATTCACAGGCGGAATTGGTGTGCAGGGTGGAGAAAGTTAAATGGCCTGTCTCAGCTACCCGCATGGTGGCTTCCACCGTCTCCAGGTCTCTCATCTCTCCCACCAGGACCACGTCCGGGTCTTCTCGCAGCACCGACCGCAGAGCGTTGGCGTAGGACAGGGTGTCGGTGAACAGCTCCCGCTGGTTGATAATGGCTCGCTTCGGCGTGAAATAATATTCTATGGGGTCTTCAACCGTGACGATATGGACATCCCTTTCATGGTTGATATGGTCCAGCATGCAGGCTAAGGTGGTCGATTTGCCGCAGCCGGTGGGCCCGGTCACCAGAATTAGGCCTCGCGGCAGGTAGCAGAGCTGAGCCACCCGCTGCGGAATGCCCAGCTGGGCAAAACTCCACATGGTCGGCAAAAACCGCCTGAATGCCGCGGCCACCGAACCCTTTTGCCTGAAAACATTGACCCGGAATCGACCGAGCTCTTTTATCCCAAAAGACAGGTCCAGTTCCAACTTTTCTTCAAAGATCTTTCTCTGCTTGTCATTGAGGATGCCGTAGATCAGGTCCTGGGTCTCGCCCGGCTGAAGGGGCGGATGGTCGATGTTCTTCAGCCTGCCGTGGACTCTGATCCGCGGAGGTACATAAGCTGTGATATGGAGGTCGCTGGCGTCCTCCTCCACCGCGATTTTCAACAACTCATAGATTGGTTTTGCCATTTAAACCTCCTAATCCCAATCCCTGACGGTTTCTCTCAGGACTTCCTCGACCGAGGTAATCCCGTTCTTGATTTTGATCAACCCGCTTCTTCTCAGGGTAATCATGCCGTTCTCTAAAGCCCGGCGCTTGATTTCCCTGGTGGTCGAGCGGTTCAAGATCATCTCTTTTATTTCGTCGGTTATCTTCATCACTTCAAACAAAGCGGTCCGGCCCTTGTAGCCGGTGTTGTTGCAGGCATCGCAGCCACGAGCTTTGAAAATGTGGAGGTCGTCAACCTCGTTCTCCTCGAAGCCCATATCCAGAAGCGCCCTTTTGGGCAGGCCCTGAGGTTCGCAGCACTTTTTGCACAGGCGGCGGACCAGTCTCTGGGCCACTATCAGGACCACTGAATCAGCTATCAGGAAGGGTTCCACGTTCATGTTGATCAAACGGCTGATGGTGCTGGGAGCGTCGTTGGTGTGAACCGTGGAAAAAACCAGGTGGCCGGTCAGGGCCGCTTTGATGGCCACGTCTATGGTGTCGAAGTCGCGGATTTCTCCGACCAGCATGATGTCCGGGTCCTGGCGCAGGAAGGACCTCAGGGCGTTGGCAAAAGTCAGCCCGATTTCCTCCTTGATCTGAACCTGGTTAATCCCGGGAATGTAGAATTCCACCGGGTCTTCGGCGGTCATGATATTGACATCAGGGGTGTTCAGGGTGGAAATGGCCGAATACAGAGTGTTGGTCTTGCCGCTTCCGGTCGGTCCGGTAACCAGGACGATTCCCCATGGCCGGTGAATGGCTTCCTGGAAAATTTCCAGCGACTCCGGCTCAAAGCCCAGCTGAGTCAGGTCCAGGCGGAGCATTTCCTTATCTAAGATACGAGCCACGATCTTCTCGCCGAACATGGTGGGCAGCGAGCTAACACGCATGTCCACTTCTTTCTTCTTGCCGTTTTCCAGCTTGACCCTCATTTTGATACGGCCGTCCTGGGGCAGACGCTTTTCGGCAATGTCCATGTTGGCCAGGATTTTCACCCTGGACAGGACAGGATTCTTGAACTTCATCGGCAGGTCGGCAATCTCATAAAGGTCGCCGTCGATGCGATATCGAATGCGGAACTGCTGTTCGTAAGGCTCAAAATGAACGTCGCTGGCGCCCCTCTTGATGGCGTCAATGAAGGTCTGGTTAACCAGGGTGATGATGGGAGCTTCATTGCTGGCCTGCTCCAGTTCGGTGATGTCGTAATCATCCTTGAGTTCGGTTTCATCTATGACGTTAATCCGACCCTCGTCAGCCAGCTCGATATCTTCGATAAGTTTCTTCACCTTCAGGGCATCGCTGACGCCGTAATACTTATTGATGGCATTCATGACCCCGGCTTCAGTGGAAATGACCGGCTGAATGCTCAGGGATGTCCGGAACCTGATGTCCTCTATAACTTCCAGGTCGGTGGGGTCAACCATGGCCAGGGTGAGGAAGCTCTTGATCTTGTGGATGGGCATGACCATGTATTTTTTGGCCACGTCGGCTGGAATCAAGCTTATGACTTCGGGAAAAACCTCGAACTGGTCCAGGTCGATGTAAGGATAGCCCAGCTGTCGGCTCAGTGCCTGAGCAATTTCTTCCTCGGTAACGAAGCCCAGGGCCACCAGAGCCGAACTGACCGGCAGATTATTCTTCTTTTGGTAGTCCAGGGCCTGCTTTAGCTGGTTGGAATCAATAATCTTTTCCCTCAGCAGGATGTCGCCAAGCTTGGATGCCATGTTTTAAAACCTTTCTACCATCAAAGACAAAATTTGTCAAAGAGAATTTTGCCCTTTACCATCGACGCACCAAGTCTCTGCTTGTTATGACGGACGGTCAATCCTCAATCAAGACTATTCCGGGGGTGAAAATAACATTTTTTGTCTCACCCTTGCGGGAGCATAAAAGGGCTATTCTCGAACAATCCCTGTTATCCATAAGCCTCAACCCTTCTGCGTCATACTTTTAACCGGCTCGTTTGATAATAATAATCCGGCCGGGTAATTTTTTCAAGATTTCGAATAAATTTCTCAACTTTTGTCGTTCCTGACCGACTAAATCCTCGGAAGCGGGAGAATATTTAATATGACCGCAGATGATATCAAGAATAACAGCCGCGAGATAATCAAGGCCATCATAGACAACACCAGAGACAGCATCTATGTGGTCTCTTCCCGAGGATTTGAATTCGTCAACCAGGCCTTTGAAAAGCTTACCGGCTACGCCGAGAAAGAAATTTTGTCCAATTCATTTAATCTGTTAAAGCTTGTTCACCCGGAAGACCGGCACCTTTTTTCCCACAGGAGAGCCTCGCTGGCCAGACCCAATCTGCCGGCTGATTCAGGCCTGATAGAGTTCCGGCTTATTACCCGCAGCGGTGAACTCAGATACGTGGAGGCCAGCACTTCCCGGCTGAAAGAAAATCCTGACCAGACTCTGACCATCTTACGAGACATTACCTCCCGAAAGCAGGCTCAACAGGAACTAAACCAGACCCTGGAAAAACTGAGAAAGACCATGTCGGCCACCATCCAGGCCATCTCCCTGACGGTGGAATCTCGCGACCCTTACACCGCCGGGCATCAGCGCCGGGTTTCCGACCTGGCCCGTTCGATTGCCACCAGGTTATTGTTGCCGACCGAGCAGATTGATGAAATCAGGCTGGCCGCCCTGGTCCACGACCTTGGCAAAATTTCGGTGCCGGCGGAGATTCTGAACAAGCCCGGCCGCCTGAACGAACATGAATACAGCCTGATAAAGGACCATCCAAGGGTCGGCTATGAAATAATCAAAACTATCGACTTTCCCTGGCCGGTGGCTGAAATCATCTACCAGCACCACGAGCGGCTGGACGGCTCGGGCTATCCCCTGGGCCTGAAGGACGGTCAGATTCATCCTATGGCCAGAATCTTAGCCGTGGCCGACGTGGTGGAAGCCATGCTCTCCCACCGTCCATACCGTTCTGCTTTCAGCCCCCAGGAAGTCATCCGGGAAATAACAGATAATAGCGGTCTAACCTATGACCCTCCGGCAGTCGACGCCTGCGTTGACCTGCTGCGAGAGAAATATCAGCTGTCGCAGAAATGACCGCCTTTCCCCTTTCTTCAGCTCCGCCCCAGCGACCCTGTCTCCCTTTCAGCGTTAATGGAGATTGGCTTTATTCCCGCCTTATCAATAATATAATTCGCCACGTCGACGGCCGTGCCGGTCATAAAATCTTCTAAACCCGGTCCTGAAGGTCGGTGATGAGTCCGCCCGCTCCAACCACCCCCGCCCGACCGACAGAGAAGTTTTCCCGATATATGAACAGGCGTTCATATATATCAGGGCACTTTTAAGCCTAAAAGCACCCACAAGAATATCCGCTGAGCCAAATTAAATAAGAGCTTGCCTTAAAACACGTGCCTAATCCGGGCTGATTCCTCTATGCGCTATCTTTCCGGCAGGCCAGGAGGATTCTTATAAGAGCTGTTTTTTATGGACATGAAAATCATTACCGCGACATCATTTTTGATATTTTCTAAATTCAGGTAAAAAATAAAAAGCGCGCCTGGAGGGATTCGAACCCCCGACCCGCTGCTTAGAAGGCAGCTGCTCTATCCTACTGAGCTACAGGCGCACAGCTCTTGCGTATCAGAAAATCGGGGAGATCGGATTTGAACCGACGACCTCCTGCTCCCAAGGCAGGCGCGCTAACCAGGCTGCGCCACTCCCCGTTTCCGGGTCAGAAAATCAAAGAACAGGCCGGCATTCCTGCCCCGATTTTGAGCTAAAATGTTAACAGAAAGGCCCTTACATTGTCAATTTAAGGAGAATCCGCCAGGCTGCAGCCGGAGGAGACTGAGGTGGCCCGGCCGGCGCCGGCGCCAACCCCTAACTGAGGAAACAGAGAGGCTTCCCGGCAGGCCAGGCTATCACTCAGTCGGCCGTCCCAGAGTTTTTTCTATCTTTGACCTGTCCAGCCGGATAACCACCGGGCGACCATGCGGGCAGAGGCCCGGATTGGGCGTCGCCAGGAGCTCAGAAGCCAGGAACTCCATTTCCTCCGGCGAAAGAGGCTGACCGGCCTTGACTGCCGCTTTGCAGGCCATGGTGGCCATCATTTTTTCCCGCCGGCTCCGGAACTTCCCTTCTTCTTCGTCTCCCAGCAGAGACAGCAGGATGCCGGCGGCTTCATCCTCCCGGAAAACATCCGGGTATTCCTTCAGGGCAAAGCTGAGACTGCCCATCGGTTCCAGCCTGAATCCCAGCTCTTCCAGCTCGGGCCGGCGCTCCTGGTAATTAACCTGTTGTTTTGGGGTAAGTTCCAGCACCGCGGGAAAAAGCATCTGCTTTGAAATCCAGGCCCGCGCCCCCTCCAGCTGTTTGAATTTTTCGAACAGTATCCGCTCGTGGGCATTGTGCTGGTCGATGATAAAAACTGCCTCTTCGGTAACCGCAATCAGATACGAGTCAAGATACTGTCCCAGAACCCTGACCGTCGCCTTCCGCTCCCCGGATTGCGGCCCGGCCGCCGGCCCGACTCTGAAAGCAGCCGGTTCTTCGGCGGCCGCAAGAAGAACCGGCTGGCCATCAGCAGCCTCTTTCGGCCAGCCAGCCCCGGGAGCCTTAAGGCCAGTCTCCGCATCCCGGGTGGTTCCCCCCACCGGGATCAGCGTTTCTTTTTCCTCCCCCCTTTCCCCGCTTACGATTATCGGCTTGACCAGGCTTTCCTCCCGGGCAGACATTTCCACCGCTCTTAGAATCAGCCGGAAAACTTTTTGCGGCTCCCGGAATCTTACCTCAGACTTGGCCGGATGGACGTTGACGTCGACCTGTTCGGCGGGAATTTCCAGGAAGATAAAACCTTCGGGCTGCTTCTGCTTTTCCAGGAGGCCCAGATAGGCCTGAGTCAGGGCCACCCCCAGCATCCGGTCTTTAACCGGCCTGCGGTTGACAAAGAAGAACTGGTGCTGGCGGTCGAGCCGACCGGCAAAAGGCCTGGAGCTTAACCCGCAGATCCTGTAATTCTCCTCCTCGTAATCCAGGCTCATCAGGCTGTCCAGAACCTTCTTTCCGAACAGTTGATAAACCCGCTCTCCAGGGGAGGAGACGATCGGGCAGTTAATCAATTCTTTCTGGTTGTGAATCAGGAGAAATTTCACTTCCGGAAAGGCCAGGGCGGTCGTGGTCAGATAACCGACCACCAGGCTCAGCTCGGAACGGTCTGACCTGAGAAATTTTCGCCTGGCCGGAAGGTTGAAAAACAGGTCCCGAACTTCAACCGACGTTCCTCGCGGAAAGGCGCTTTCTACAAAGCGCAGCAGCTTTTCGCCCTCCCTCTCCACCTGAAAGCCTTTTTCTCCCGAACCGTCGCTGGTCTTCAGGGTTACCCGGGAAACCGCCGAAATGCTGGCCAGGGCTTCTCCCCGGAAGCCGAGGGTGGAAATCCTCTCCAGGTCAGCCTCGGTGGCTATCTTGCTGGTAGCATGACGCTTAAAGCACAGGGCGGCATCTTCCTGGGACATGCCGCTGCCATTATCCTGAACCCTGACCAGTTTTTTGCCGCCCTCCAGCAGTTCAACTTTGATTTCCGTGGCTCCGGCATCCAGAGAATTTTCGACCAGCTCTTTAACCACCGATACCGGACGTTCCACCACCTCTCCGGCCGCAATCTTGCTGGCCACCTCTGCCGCCAGAACCCTTATTCTGCCCATCAGACCACTTCCCCTTTTGACAGCGCCGGGCCGACCTCGATAATCCTCACCCGGACAGCTTGACCGGGCCTCAAATCCCGGCCGTCTTCAACCATGATTTTGATATAATTGCCGGTCAGGACCTCAAATCTGGAGCCTCTTTTTTTGATCACGACGCCCGCAAGCGTCCGGCCGACGAATCCAGTCCTGAAGGCCAGGTTCTTTTCTCTCGAAAGTTTCCGCAACTCCTCAGACCTCTTTTTCTTTACGTTTTCCGGAACCTGCTTCCAGCCGGCAGCCGGAGTGCCCGCCCTGGGAGAATATGAAAACACGTGAAAATAATTCAGGGGCGAGTCTCTGAGGAAATCCCTCATAAACTCAAAATCGGCTTCTTCCTCCCCCGGGAAACCGACGATGATATCGGCACCCAGACCGGCTTCGGGTCTATTGGCTCTGAGAAAACTTAAAATTTCCAGATACTCGGCCGGAGTGCTTTTCCGGCCCATTTTTCTGAGCACCGGTTCGGAGGCATGCTGCAGCGAAAGGTGAAAATGCGGGCAGATTTTTTCTTCTTTCGCCAGATAGTCAAGAAGAGGCCCCGGAAGAAGCCGCGGGTCGAGGGAGCTAAGCCTGACCAGCCTGAGTTCCTTTATGGCCGCCAGCGCCCGGAGCAGGTCGAGCAGAGATCCGGGGGGATTAAAATCCTGTCCGTAGGCACAGAGGTGAATCCCGGCCAGAACCACTTCGCTGTAACCGTGTTCCGCCGCCGCTCTGGTCCGTTCGACTACTTCATCCTGGGGCCGGCTCCGGCTCTTTCCCCGGAGCGACGGAATTATACAAAAGGTGCAATGGGAATTGCAGCCGTCCTGGACTTTAATCAGGGCCCTCGACCGGAAAAATCTTTTTTCCGCCTGACCGTCGCCGGCCCCGGTTAACTTCAAAAGTTCGCCAACCAGATTGTCTTTCAGTGAGTTCGGAATAATCCGGTAGAGCGCGCTGTTTCCGGCCAGTTCTTCCCGTGTTTTATCAGCCAGGCAGCCGGTGACCACTATTTTTGTCCCCGGGGATTCCCTCCGGACTCTTTTCAGAAACTGCCTGACATCGGCCTCGGCCCTGGCGGTCAGGGCGCAGGCATTGACCACTACCCAGTCGGCCTGACGCCAGTCGCGGGCTACGGCTATTCCGGCTTCTCCCAGCCGGTAGGACCAGTCAAAAGCTTCGGCCTGGTTGACCCGGCAGCCGAAGTTGTGGATAAAGACCGATGTCATAATTTCTCTTTGAGCTTTTTCGAGCTCTCCTCCACCTTCTCAGCCATCTTCTTCCGGTAGGCGAGTAGCTTCTGGTAAAGCCCGGGTTCAGAAATAGCCAGCATCGAAACGGCCAGCAGGGCAGCGTTGGCCCCGCCGGTTTTCCCCAGGGCCACCGTGGCCACCGGAATACCCTTCGGCATCTGGACGATCGACAGCAAGGCATCCAGGCCGGCCAGGGCCTGACTTTCCACCGGCACCCCGATAACCGGCAGCACGGTCTGGGCGGCCACCACCCCCGGAAGGTGGGCAGCCTTCCCGGCCACGGCGATAAATACCTTTGTCCCCTGTTCTTCGGCTTCTTTAATCAACCTGACCGTTCTTTCGGGCGAGCGATGGGCCGAAGTCACCTCCAGATTGGCGGCCACTCCAAACTCTTTAAGGATATCCAGGGCTTCCTTGACCACCTCAAAATCGGAGTCACTCCCCAGAAAAATCGTCACTCTCATCTTGCCTCCTTCATGGCTCCGATGTCTTTTCTATAAAACATGCCATCAAAATTAATCATCGGAATGGCGTCGTAGATTTTTTTCATAGTCTGCGGCAGGTTTTCATCGGTGGCGCAGATGTTAAGCACCCGGCCGCCGTTGGTGTAAAACTGCCCGTTGGCAAAACTGGTGCCGGCATGGAAAATTACCAGGCCCGGAACCTTCTCGGCTTCTTCCAGACCGCTGATCAACTTGCCTTTCTCGTAACTGCCCGGGTAGCCGCCCGAAGCCACCACCACGCAGCCGGCAACTTTCGGGCTCCATTTAATTTCTTCCTTCAACAGGTCCTCGGTCACGGCCGACATCAGGACTTCAACCAGGTCGCTCTCCAGCCTGAGCATCTGAACCTGGGTCTCCGGGTCGCCGAAGCGGCAGTTGTATTCCAGGACTTTCGGGCCCTCGGAAGTCAACATCAACCCGGCATAGAGGATTCCCTTGAAACGCCGCCCTTCTTCCAGCAGCCTGGTGACCGTCGGGAAGATGATGGTATCCATTATCTGGGCATAGAGCTTTTCTGAAATAAAGGGCGACGGCGAAACGGCCCCCATGCCGCCGGTATTGGGTCCCCTGTCGCCGTCGTAGGCGGCCTTATGGTCCATGGTGGTTACCAGAGGTTGAACCCTGGCCCCGTCGGTCAGGACAATAAACGACAGTTCGCGGCCCTTGAGAAATTCTTCTATGACCACCCGTTCGCCCGAGGTTCCGAATTTTTTCTTGACCATTATCTCACTGACGGCGTCTTCGGCCCGTTTGATGTTAGCGCAGACCATCACTCCTTTGCCCGCGGCCAGCCCGTCGGCCTTAATGACCACCGGAAATTCGAACTCTCCGGAATTTAAAATCTTCAGGGCTTCTTCGGCACTGCCGGCCACTTTGAACCGGCCGGTCGGAATGCGGTGCCGTTCCATGAATTCCTTGGCAAAGACCTTGCTCTTTTCTATTTCGGCCGCTTTTTTATTGGGTCCATAAATCTTTAGCCCTCGCCGCTCAAATTCATCCACGATTCCGAGAGCCAGCGGCACCTCCGGCCCGACCACCGTCAGGTCGATTTTCTTTTCTTCGGCAAATCTGGCCAGAAGGGAAATGTTGGTATCCTCAATCGGGACCACTTCGGCAATCCTGGCCATCCCTCCGTTGCCCGGGGCGCAGTAGAGTTTTTTGCAATGCGAGCTCTGAACAATTTTCCAGGCCAGGGCATGTTCCCGGCCGCCCGACCCGACTAACAGTATTTTCATCAGCCCTCCTTCAGGCGCTCAATTCTCTGGCCCTTCTGGCCATGTTCTCAGCCAGACCGGCGGCCAGCGCCGGAGAAGGCAGAAGGCTCAGCAGCAACCGGCCGGCCAGCTCCAGGGCCTGTTTCTCGGGCAGACAGTAGCACATCTCCAGGAAATTCCGGCGGTAGCGGCTCACCTCCTCCCCGACTTTTTTATTGCGGATTATAACCTCGGCTATCAAGCCGGCCAGCACCTCAAAATCCTTTTCTTTCATCCCGAACCGGGTCATCTCCTGCACGCCCATCCTTATTCCGGAAGAGTCTAAGAAGGTGGCGTCATCGGGCAGCGCCTGGTAGTTGGTCAGCAGGTTGTTGTCTTCCAGGCGGCGGGCGATTTCCTGTCCGTTTCCAAACTGCTTAACTCTGATCAACACCTGGTGGGTTTCGGTGAAGCCGTCCGCCTCCTCGCCTTCGACCGGAATCCCGGCCTCCTTGAGATAACGGGCAAAAGCCCTGGCGTTCCGGCAAACCTGGGACTGGTATTCTTCCTTGAACTCGTTCATCTCGATGGCCGACAGCAACAGCCCCAGCAGCGTTCCCAGGTGGTGGTTAGAAGTTGAACCGGGGAAGGCCCGGCCCTGAATGTCGGTCCAGAGCTGCTTGAAGGGGCTGTCGGCTGAAAAATTCCCGGCCACCAGTCCGCGCTGGGTGCCGAAGAAAGTTTTATGAGTGCTGCCGGTAACCAGGTCGGCCCCTTCGGCAAACGGCGCCTGGAACGCGCCATACAGGCCGAGAACATGGGCCATGTCATACATCAACACCGGTCTGTCCGGCCAGTCTTTCACCAGGTCATGGACAAAGCTGACCGGTTCCCGGTAGATGAACATGCTCTTGCCAAAGACCACCAGCTCCGGCCGGTGTTTTTTCAACAACTCGGCCAGGCGGTCGAGGTCGGCCCGGTAGGGATTATCCTGGCGGACGGGAATGTTGACCACATTTTCCTTGCCGCTGGCCGGATCCTCTTCCACCAGGTTAAACAGCGCCCCCATCGGCTGGGAACTGAGATGCCCGCCCTTGTTCAGGTCGTTGTTCATCACCAGCCGCAACCGGCGGAAAGGCTGACCGGCGACTCTCTTTCTGTTGACGAACTTCACCAGCCCTTTGAAAACCACTTCGTTGGCCATCTGGCCACTGACTGGCCTCAGCTCGACATCGGTGCAGCCAAAATACCGGCCCAGCTCTTTTCTGGCCTCCAGTTCCACGTCCCGGATGAAATCGGTTCCCTGGTAAAAATATACTTCCTGGCCTTTCATTGTCCGGTGTTCGGCATAGCGGCCCGAAGGGTCGGCAATTTCGGCCAGCTTGACCAGGAGAGAGGGCGTGTTTTCCGACGGAATCAGGTTAAAACATTTTTTTTGCCGCCAGATATTATTTTGTTCGATACGGTCACACCAGGCGGAAATCTTATCGGCAAATTCTATCATCAGAAAGCTCCTTTCATTATAATAGCAATCACGATTTCTTTCCCGACGCCGGGCTGGAGCCGGTCGGACCGGCCCCCTCTCCGACCTACTTCGATTTATGGAGTTCTTCCTCCAGGGCAAAGATCTTTTTTATCCGGCGCTCGTGCCGGCCGCCCTCAAAATCCTTCTCCAGCCAGATTTTGACGATTTTGATCGCCTGTTCGGAAGACAGCACCCTTCCCCCCAGGGCCAGGCAGTTGGAATTGTTATGGGTCCGGCTGACGGTAGCCGTGAATTCATCCCAGCAGGGGGTGGCTATTATTCCCGGAAATTTATTGGCCACCACGGCCATGCCCAGGCCAGTCCCGCAGAACAGAATGGCCCGGTCGAATTCGCCGCTCACCACCCGGCTGACGGCTTCGGCTCCGTAATCGACGTAGTCCACGCTTTCGCCGGGGCCGCAGCCAAAATCGGTAAAAGCTATTCCCGCCGATTGAAGATAAGCGACAACTTCTTTTTTTAATTCGTATCCGGCATGGTCGGAAGCGATGGCCAGCTTCATTGCCGACTCCTCAGGTCATTTTATGCGGACGGCCGAACTGAAATCCGGTCAGCGGTTGTTCCGGACGAACTTCGCGGCTTCGGGCATGACTTCGACCGCTTTAAGCACCACCGGGTCGGTCTGCCTGAAGGCCCTGATTCCCTCTTCCAGGCTGAAAACTGCCGAAAAAATCTCGCGTCTGAGTTCGTTTTTTATTTCAGCTTCGGCCTCGCCCAGCTTGCTCAGGTCATACTTGATTCCGGTCGTGCCGACAAATTCCAGAAAATCTTTGACCACTTCCGGCCCGACCTCAAAACTCTCGTCCAAAATCCGGCGCCCGGACGGAGGCGTCCCGTTTTTCAGCTCCTGGGGAAAAACATAACCGGCCGACAGCCGGGTCTGGTGCAGACTGAATTTCCGGCCGTAGCTGAAAAAGGCGCCCCGGATCAGAAATTCCACCGTCAGGGGCTTATAACTGGTCTTGACTTCATAGTCCGGACTGATGCCGCCCTGGCCGAGCACCTTTCGGCCCTTTACCGTATATTTGATTTCTCGTTTCTCTTCCGGCGCTCTCCTGGCCAGGAGATAATCCTCAAGGTGAGAATAATCTCTCTGGATCTCGCGGCCGCTGGGAGTGAGGTACTTGGCCGTGGTGATGGCCACCGCCATGTCGGCGGCCAGAGGAAAAACTGTCTGAACCAGTCCTTTGCCCCAGGAATCGTCGCCGACGATCAGGCCGCGGTCGTTGTCCATGATGGCTCCGGCCACGATCTCAGAAGCGCTGGCCGTGCCGGTATTGATGAGAATTACCAGCGGCAGGTCTTCATACTGGTTATCCTGGCTGGCAAAGAAATCCCGGTTGTAAGCACTATTGCGGCCTCTCATGGCCACAATTTTGGTTCCTCTCGGCAGGAACAGGTCGGCCATGTCCACCGCCTGGAAAACAGGTCCGCCGGTATTGCCTCTGAGGTCCAGGATCAGGCTTTCCATTCCTTTTTCAGAAAGCTCTTCCAGGGCCGCTTCCAGTTCTCCGACGGTCTGGCGACCAAAATTGCGGACAAAGACGTAGCCAATTTTTCTTTTGCCATCCAGCAGAAATGCATAGGGGACGCTTTTCAGCGGAATTTCCTCCCGGGTGATGGTCAGGTCGAAAGGTTTGTCCAGTCCTTCTCTCTGGATGGTGATGGTAACTCTGGTGCCCTTCTCTCCCCGCAATTTCAGCATGGCTTCGGTGCTGCTCAGGGGTTTGGTGCTTTCGCCGTCAATGTGGGTGATGACGTCTCCGGGTTGAATGCCCAGTCTCCAGGCCGGGGTGCCTTCGATCGGAGCTATCACCACCAGCCGGTCCTCCTGCTTCTGAATCTGGATGCCCAGGCCGTAATATTTGCCGGTGTAATCCTCGGTAAAGGTCCGGGCCCCTTCCGGGTCCAGAAAATAGGAATGCGGGTCCAGGGTGTCCAGCATGCCTCTGATGGCCGAGAAAGTCAGCTTGCGGGCGTCTTTCTCTTCAAAGTATTCCTTCTGGACCAGCCCGGTGAGATTCAGCACCTTGTTCACACCCTGCTGCCAGGGGTCGACGGCTACCGAAGAGCGGCAGACCAGGAACAGCAGGGGAAATAAAACTATAAGGAGCGAAAACCGCTTTGAAGTCTGGTTCATAATTTATCCGGTTAAACTCTGTTTACAGACAATAAATCTTACCAGAGGGCTATCTTAAAGTAAAGCCGAATCTGGCTTGACTGCCCTTCGGTTAAAGGCTATAGTTTAAGTGGCGGAAAAATGTTTGGATCAATCGGCGTTCCGGAATTAATCGTCATTTTCATCATCGCTCTGCTGGTGTTCGGGCCGAAAAAGCTGCCCGAGGTCGGCAAATCGGTAGGCCGCGCCATCAGAGAATTCAAGAAAGCCTCCGACGAACTGCGCAACAAGGTGGAAGAAGAAATCAACGCCAGCGAGATTAAGTCCGAAATCAACGAGGTCAAATCCAACCTGACCGAGTTTAAGGACGACTTGAACGAGTTCCAGGACAACATCAAAAAGGACCTGAAAACCGATGAGCCCGGGGAAGGCCAGAAAGTCACCTGACGAGATGACCTTCCTTGAACATCTCGAGGACCTGCGCAAAAGACTGTTCTATTCTTTCCTGGCCATCATAGTGGCCGTTATCCCGGCCTGGATGTTCAGCCGCCAGCTCTATGCCATCTTAGCCCGGCCGGTCACCCAGTATCTGCCGGAAGGGACGAAACTGGCCTTTACCACCCTGACCGCTCCCTTCATGCTCTACCTGAAGGTTTCATTCCTGGCCGCTCTGTTCGCCACCTCGCCTTTTGTCTTTTACCAGCTTTGGATGTTCGTCTCTCCCGGACTTTATCAGAAGGAAAAAAAATACGTTATTCCCTTCGTCTTTTTTACCAGCTTCTTCTTTACTCTGGGGGCGCTTTTTGGCTATTTCATCGTCTTTCCCTGGGCCTGCCGGTTCTTCCTGACTCTGGGCAGAGACTTCCAGCCGGTCATAACCGTCGACCAGTACTTCAGCTTCGCCCTCAAAGTGCTACTCGGAATCGCCCTGGTCTTCGAACTGCCGACCCTGGTTTATTTTCTTTCTAAAATAGGCATTCTGACCTCACGCTGGATGGTCAAAAATTTTCAGTACGCCGTCCTGGCTGCCTTTGTTATCGCTGCCGTCATCACCCCGACTCCGGATATGATCACCCAGAGTATCGTGGCCGTGCCGATGATAGCCCTATATGGAATAAGCATCCTGATCGCCATGGTGGTCGGCCGCAACAAAGAAAAACGCAGGAAGAAGGAAGCCGCAGAGGCCGCCGGCCCCGACAACCTGGCCGGCTAATCCGCCCCGCAACCCTCTCTGCTTCCATTATTGAGGCCGATGGCGGCCCCGGCACAGCCAGATAGCAATTTCTTTCCAATCCGGGCCAATAAAGAACCGATAAATAAAGGTTTTCTGAGGGTGGCACGGCCTGTCTCCTAACCGCCCGCAGCGGAAGGGGTTCCCCGCGGGGGGATGGGTGGAGCGAGGACGGGAGGAGGCGCGCCGTGACAGGACCCTCCCAAATACAAGAGCCAATAAAGAAGCGGCAAGAAATCGATTTCAGGAGGCTGGCGCGCCGAGACGGGCCCCTCTTAGAAATACGGGTCCATCGCGGTAACATAGAGGACACAATCTCCCCTTTGAATTTTCCCGGAGTTAGGATATATTCTTAATTTCAGGACCCGGTCCTAAAATCATGCTGAAAAAAAAGAAACTCACTGATTACAAATTGATCGGCTTGACCGGAACCAACGGCGCCGGCAAGGGCGAGGTGGCCAATTTTCTGAAAAGAAAAGGCTACGGTTATGTTTCTCTTTCTGACGTCATCCGGGAGGAGTTGCGGTCGAGAGGTCTGGATGCCAGCCGCGACCACCTGATAGCCTGCGGCAACGAGCTGCGAGAAAAATTCGGACCGGACGTCCTGGCCCGCCGGGCGGCGGCCGGAATCCGGGGGCCGACGGTTATCGACAGCATCCGCAATCCGGCCGAGGTGGCCTTTCTCAAAAGCCTGGGCAATTTCGTTCTGGTGGCGGTGGACGCCCCGATCCAGGTCCGTTTCGAGAGGGCCAGAAAACGCGGCCGAAACGAATCGGCCTCCACCCTGGAGGAATTCAGGCGGAAAGAAGAGCAGGAAAAAACCCGGGAAGAAACCGGGCAGCAGCTTGACCTCTGTCTGAATCTGGCTGATCTGACTATCATCAACGACGGTTCGCTTGAGGACCTGTGGCAAAAACTGGAGGAACTTGGATGAACGGAAAAAAGCTCGACCGGACAACAAAGGCCGGGACCAGGAAGCCTCGGACTGTGGGCCGAACCCCACTCCGGGTTTCAAAAGACGAATATTACCTGGGCATCGCCCGGGAAGTTTCGCTCCGCAGCACCTGCTTTCGCCGCTCCCTCGGGGCCATCATCGTCCGCGACGACCAGATCATTTCCACCGGCTACGTCGGCGCTCCCCGGAAAACCAGGGACAGCCTGGAACACGGGTTCTGTTTGCGCGACCGGCTGGGAATTCCGCACGGCCAGCGCTACGAGCTCTGCCGCTCGGTTCACGCCGAGCAGAACGCCATCATCAACGCCGCCCGGGCCGGAGTCAGCCTGCTGGGGGGCGACATGTTTATCTACGGCCGCGACCCGCGAACCGGGCAGGAAATAGACGCCTTCCCCTGTTTCATCTGCAAGAAAATGATAATCAATGCCGGTCTAAACCGGGTGGTCTGTTCCACAGCCTCGGGCGGGCTCCAGGTTTTTCTGGTGGCTGACTGGATTAGAGACTGGCAGACAAACGACATTTTAGACGATACCCATCAGTATGGAAAACCAAATGAAAATGACCAAACCGGAAAAAAAAGATAGGCCGCGGGCCGCTCGGGCGGCCGGGCTGTTAGTAATTCCTACTATTTTAGTAGTAATTCTGCTGGCCGGCGAGCCGGGCCGGCTGGAACAGCAGACCCCGGCACATTCCGGCCTGCTGCCGCTTCTGGGCCTGGAAGTATCGGCCGAGTCGCTCGATTACCTTCAGAACAAAACCCAGTTCCAGCTTCACACTCTGCTGACCGAACAGCGCCACCCGAAGACCTGGAACCTCAGCGAAAGAATCAAAACTGATATTCCAGCCGCCCTGCACATGTTGTTTTCGGTCGACGAGGATATTGCCAGCCGGCTGGAAGAGCTGGCCGCCGAGCCGCGGGACCTGTTGCTCCTGGCCTCGGAAATCAAGCAGTCGATCCTGGCCGGCCGAAAAATCTATATTTACGGCTGCGGGGCTACCGGCCGCCTGGCCAAACAGATGGAAAGCACCTTCTGGCGTCCCTTCTGGAAATCCCTCCGCCGGGACAGGACCCTCTGGTCAAAGGTGGAAAAAAACCTGGGGCCGGACATTGTCGACAGGCTGATAGGAGAAATGACCGGCGCCGACCGGGCGCTGATTTCTTCTCTGGAGGGTTTTGAAGATTTGCAGCTCATTGGTCGGCTGCAGCTTCAGGACCACGGGATAAAAAAGGGCGACCTGGTAATCTGCGTCACCGAGGGCGGAGAGACCTCCTCGGTCATCGGCACCATCCTGGCCGCCCTGGAGCAGTGGAAAGAAAGCCCGGGTTACAGCCCGGAAGAAAGTCGCCGGAAACTTTATTTTATCTATAACAATCCCGACGACCGTCTGAGACCCTTCGACCGGAGCCGGGCGGTAATCGAAGAACCGGGCATCACCAGGATCAATCTGACCACCGGACCGATGGCCATAACCGGCTCCACCAGAATGCAGGCCACCACCATTGAAACCTATGTGGTGGGAGCAGCTCTTCAGTCGGCGGTTTATGAATTGCTGTCCGGCTTTCTCAGCCCCGGGGAACTGCAGCGGGCGGGGTTCAGCCACCGGTATGACCCGGTGGCAACTCTCCGCGATTTCAACCAGATTTTATCCAGGGTAAAAAATGCTGTGCCCAGGATAGCGGCCTGGACAGAACTGGAGGCTGACACCTACGCCGGGAATCATTATTCAACCTACTTTGCCGAAGAGGCCCTGATCACCGTTTTTATCGACAGCACCGAGCGCAGCCCGACTTTCAGGCTTTATCCGCTGGACACCGTCCACGAACCGACCCGTCGCTGCTGGATTCAGGTCTGGACCCCGGCCCGGGACAGGCATCAGGCCTGGCTGAATTTCCTGGGACGTCCTTTCAGGGGACTGCAGGAAGACTTTTACCGTTCGCCTTTCGAAGAACAGGTGGACGACCCCTATCTGCGCCGGGCGGCCCTGGACAGCCTGAAGAAAGCCGGTGACAACCAGCGGGAACTTTACGATTTTTCCTTTTCGGAATTCAACCTGACGAAACGGGGTCCTCAACCAGGAGACCTGGGAGTTGTGGTTTGTCTGACGCCAGAAGAGAACAAACTGCTCGACCCCTCCTCCGCCTTCAGCCGCTTTATGGGCTTGTTTCTGGAAAAACAGGCCGGGCTGGTTCTGGTCAGCGTCAGCGACCTCAACGAAAAGCAGACCGCGGCCCTGGAAAAGGAAATCCAGGCTTATAGCCGGAAATTTTTGAAGTCAGGTCAAGCCGAAACCATCCAGGTTTTCCTCAGTCTCGATCGCCGGAACGACCCCTTCCTGCTGAAACAGAAC
Organism: Candidatus Saccharicenans sp.; assembly: GCA_030017715.1. GTDB lineage: Bacteria > Acidobacteriota > Aminicenantia > Aminicenantales > Saccharicenantaceae > Saccharicenans. The sequence goes on from JASEIU010000002.1 coordinate 53,038, forward strand.
ACCGGCCTGAAGATGGTGCTGAACGCCCATTCGACGGCCGTCATGGCCAGGCTGGGCCGGGTCATCGGCAACACCATGACCAATGTCAGTCCCAGCAACCTCAAGCTGATCGGCCGGGCTACCTACCTGATTCAATCGCACGTCAACGACTGCCTTAAAAAACCGGAGTGGATAAAAAAATACGGATACCGTTCGGAAATCAGCTACGGCGAGGCCAACGCTGTTCTTTTCGACTCGATTGAGTTCCTCAGGGATAAACAGGCGGTGGCCGGGCAGACCGCCGAGGTAGCCCTGTCAATAATCAGAATTCTGGAGGCGCTGCGCCAGAAAAAAGCCGTCAGCAACGAGGAAGCCCTGGCTATTCTGCAGCAGGTCGGCCTGGCCGAATACCTCCGCCAGTCCCAGCAGCCGTAGCCAATCCCCTGCTTTCGTCCGGAAAAATTCCAGCCGGCTTAGAAATAACCCTCTGTGAATCTTATTTTTTTCTGATTCCGGCCGATTCTCAAAGCTTGCAGTTCCTAAAACCCGGCTTCCGCCATTTCATCCCGGACCCGAGTTATCAACCCCAACGGGACAACTTATTCCAAAACCCGAATCCCGGACCAGGCGGTGACACCGCCCCGGGAGAGAATGGCCATGATGACGCCGATAAAAAAATTAGAAACCTCCTGGCCGTCGGCACGGCCAGCAAGAATCTAGAATTAAGCCGCTCTAAAGAAAGAGAGGGTTCTTCCTGGCTCACCTTCAACCGGCTGAAGCGCGGTTAAAGCTGCTGGCTGGGAGCCGCGTAACAGGGCGGCTGCACCCGGGGCCTTCTCTTTCTCGGACTCTTGACCTGAGGATAGACATAGACTTCCCCGGCGTAGTTCCTCAGCACCACCTTTTCATCGGAGATAGACTGCACGTATTCCGGAATCAACGGAATCTTGCCGCCGCCGCCCGGGGCGTCGATCACATACTGGGGAACGGCCAGGCCCGAAGTCCAGCCTCTAAGCCCCTGATAAATTTCCAGCCCTTTCTCCACGGTCGTCCGGAAATGGTCCGTGCCCTTAACATAATCCGCTTGATAGATATAGTAGGGACGCACCCTGACCGTCAGCAGCTTCTGCATCAACCTCCTCATGACCGGGACGTCGTCGTTTATCCCCTTGAGAAGGACTGTCTGGTTGCCGAGAGGAATGCCGGCGTCGGCCAGCAGATTGAGGGCCCGAGCCGCCTCCGGCGTTATTTCGTCGGGATGGTTGAAGTGAACATTCAGATAGAGCGGGTGGTATTTTTTGAGCCTGCCGGCCAGTTTCTCGGTGATTCTCTGCGGCAGAAAGCAGGGCACCCGGCTGCCGAGGCGGATTATTTCCACATGGGGGATTGAACGCACCTGACTCAAAATGGCTTCCAGCTTGTCGTCGCTCAGGATAAGCGGGTCGCCACCAGAGATGATAACATCGCGAACTTCAGCATGGTCTTTGATGTAGTTTATTCCGTCTTCGATGTAGCGGGGATGGATCTTGCCGGGGTCTCCGACCTTTCTTTTCCTGGTGCAGAAGCGACAGTAGGCAGCGCAGCTGTGAGAAACCAGAAACAGCACCCGGTCGGGATAGCGATGGACGATGCTGGGAACCGGAGAGTCCAGGTCTTCTTCCAGCGGGTCTTCCTGGCCGGAGTTTTCGGCCAGTTCAGCCAGGTCCGGCACCACCTGTTTATAGAGGGGATCGCCTTTTTTCTTGATCAAGCTCGCATAATAAGGAGTAATCTGAATCTTGAAGGCCCGGCCAATTTTCCGGACTTCTTCCAGATCCAGGCCGAAGTGCTCGGCGATGTCTTCGGGCGTGCGCAGGCTGTCGCGTAAGATTCGTTGCCAGTCTTCCATGGTCTCCTTTTCTCACTCCTTTGAGCAAAAATATTTTCCGAAGATTACCCGGTCGTCTCCGGGGCGGTAAAAATCCCGGATACGGGCCACTTCGGTATATCCGAGTTTTTCATAGAATTTTCTGGTCGGCTGATACTTGGGCTGGGATGAAGTTTCTATCAGCACCAGGCGGCCGGCATTCTTTTGCACCTGGTCTTCCAGGAAGTTAACCAGCTGGCGGCCGTACCCTTTTCCCTGAACCCGGGGCGAAACGGCGATCCAGTAAAGGTCCCAGGTGCCCTCGGCGAGCGGCGTCGGTCCGTAAGTCATGTAGCCGGCAATCTGTCCTTCTTCATTTTCAATCACCACAATGTAATAGTCGCGCTGCTCCGGATGGTTAAGATAAATATCTATCAATTCCTCGGCCACCTGGATTTCGCCTGCGGTGAAAAAGCCGGTCTCGCGGATCAAATCCAGAACCGGCTGGCGGTCAACTTTTGCCATTGGTCGCAACACTGCCTTCCTTCCTTCGCCTGGCATTATTGATCATCAATTTCCAGAAATCCGAATAGCTGATTCTGGCCGCCCTGAGCGCCCGGGCATAACCGGCATCCAGGCTGATATCGGGGTTGGGATTGACTTCCAGGATGAAAACCTCGCCCCGGTCGTTCATCCGGAAATCCACCCGGGCATAATCCCGGCAGCCCATCGCTTTGAAAGCACTGACCGCCATCTCCTGAAGTTTCTGGCTGAGGAGTTCATCAATTTGCGCCGGACAGACAGGAACCGTGGTTTTATAGAGAATATGGTCCGGGTGCCACTTGGCTTCATAACTGCAGATCCGCGGGTAACCTTCAGGCATGGCAGAAAAATCTATTTCGGAGACCGGCAGAGCCCTGGGTTCGTCGTCTTCCAGGACAGCTACGTTGAACTCCCGGCCATCGATATACTCTTCAACAATGGCCGGCTGGTTATAAGTCCTGACGATTTTCTCTACCCTGACCGCCAGAGACTTCTGGTCGTGGACGACCGATTCCGGATGGACCCCGATGCTGGCATCTTCGGAGTTTGGTTTGACGATCACCGGAAATCTGAGGTCAATCATTTCTTCGGCCGAAGTGATAAGCTGGCTTGAAGCCACCGGCAGATTGAAGGAGCTGAGCACAGCCTTGGCCTGATGTTTATCCTGGCAGAGGGCCAGCGTCCGGGAACCGTTTCCGGTAAAGGGAATATGCAGCATTTCCATCACCGCGGCCACGTTGGCTTCCCACTGAGGATTGCCGAAAAAGCCCTCACACAGGTTGATCACCACTTCCACGTTCAATTCTTTGAGGCGCCGCAGAAAGGTGAACATGCTCCGCTGCAGCGGAATCACCACCGCCTCCACCCCGGCCTGATTCAGGGATTCGCAGACCACTTCGGCCACTTTAGCCACCGAGTCTTCGGAAACTTTCTCCGGCCGGTAGATGAAGGGCTCGTAAGTATTGAAAGCCACTCCGACTTTCGGACTGTCAGCGGCCATCAGTTCCTCCGAGACCCGGCATGACGGCCGCCGGCCGGGAATACTCCCGGTATGGTTCAACCGACAGACCATATCGTCGACAGGCCTCACAGACCACCCGGTTGATCAACTGGTCGTAGCTGTAACCGGCAGCCCGGGCCGCTTTCGGCAGGCAGGAATTCTCTTCGGGGTTAGGCAGGATTCCCGGCAGAGGATTTATCTCCAGAATGTTGGGCACTCCCCGCTCGTCAAGCCGGACGTCAATCCGGGCCCAGTCCCGTATTCTTAACAGGCGACAGGTGTCTCTGATTACCTTCTCAATGGCGTTCTTCAGTTCTTCCGAGAGGTCGGCCGGGCAGCAGAAAATTTCCAGCGGTCGGTCGGGAGTATCCCAGACCCATTTGGCTTCGTAAGAATAAATCGGCCTGGCTCCGGCCGGAAGCTGCGAATGGTCGATCTCCACGATCGGCAGAATTTCCAGGTCGGGATAATTGCCCAGTACCCCGACCGTAAATTCCCTTCCGGTCAGAAACTTTTCCACTATGGCCGGCTGGTCGTATAATTTTTTTATTTCAACAATTTTGGCTTTAAGTTCCCGGCGGTTGTTGACGACCGAGTTATCCTTGATGCCTTTGCTGGAACCTTCATACAGGGGCTTAACTATCAGCGGGTATTTCAGCCTGGCCGGAATATCATCCGGGTTTTCTATCACCCGGAAGTCGGGATTGGGTATCCGGTGATAACTCAAAATTTCTTTGGCCCGGGATTTGTCCAAACAGATCGCCAGAGTCAGCGGGTCGGAGCCGGTGTAAGGGATATTCAGCATCTCGCAAATGGTCGGGATGTGAGATTCGCGGTTGGGGCCGAAAAGTCTTTCGGCGATGTTGAAAACCAGGTCCGGCTTCTCTTCCATCAAGCGCAGGTAGGCCTGCTCGTCGGATTCAATCATGATTACCTGGTGAAACTTCTGGAGGGCCTGCTGAACGGCGGTGATGGTTTCATCGCTGTCACATTCAGCCAGCAAATCAGGTGGAGGCTCTTCGCCTTCTTCCACCCGGTCTTCAAAAAGAAAAGGAGCCAGGGCTCTGGCCATCCCCCGCTTGGAACTGAAAAGCAATGCGATTTTCATTTTTGTTTTTTCACTCTTGGCAAAAAAATTTTTAAATGCCTTCCCCCAAAATTTTTCTAATCGCCGCTTTCAGTTTCATTCCTGTTTCTCTTTTTCAATTTTATATATACAGCATTTTTCCCGGATGTCAATACTTTTTTGGCTTTTTTATACTTTTTTTTGTGTAAAGGAATTTTAGGCCACTATTAGTGGTGGCGGACAATCTCCTTCACCCGCATCAGCTGAACCTGGTAGGAACGCTCGATTTCTTCCAGGCGGGAGGAGATGGAGTGGATGGTCTCCTTGAGGCTGGGAATTAAAATGTATTCCAGGGCATTGACCCTTCTTCTGGTCACTTCTATTTCGTGAGCCAGGAGTTCCAGTTTTTTCCAGAGGCTGCAGAACTCCAGGAGCTCCGGCAGAATTTTCTGGAAATGCTTTATGGCCACATCCAGTTCGCTTTCGGTGAGAAACAGGTCGTAAGCTCCCGGTTGAAAACTGGTCAGCCGGAATTCCGGAACGACCAGATTTAAGAGCCGGCCTTTTTCCACGGAAAATTCCAGGTCGCCCTCTCCCAGCAGTTCATCTATTTCCGAAGCCGGCTGGGCTGCCCGCACAGCCGCCGTGGCCCCGGTGATGATTTCAAATTCCCGGTCGACCTTCTGGTGAAGCTCGGCCAGCCGACGGGAAGCTTCCAGCAACTGCCGCATCAGTTCTTCGAGTTTATCCTTCAGCAGCTTGTGTCCCCTTTCGGCCAGAGACAGACGGCGGCGAAGCCGCAGCAGCTCCATCCGGTTGGGGTTGACCTTAAGCTTCATCTTCTCTCCTGCTGCTCCTGGAATATTGAGCCGTCAATAATATTTTTCCAGAAACTCCGGCCTGATTCTCTTCAGTTCTTTCTTCGGCAACTTACGCATCAGTTTCCAGCCGAGTTCAATCGTCTCCTCAATCGTCCGGGCTTCGAACTCGCCCTGGCGGACAAACTCGGTTTCAAACAGGTCGGCAAATTTCAGGTACAGCCGGTCCAGGTCGCTGAGGGCGGCTTCTCCCAGGATCAGGGCCAGCTCCCTGGCTTCCTTGCCGCGGGCATAACAGGCAAACAATTGATTCAGAACGTCGGCATGGTCCTCTCGGGTCTTGCCGGCGCCTATTCCTTTATCTTTTAATCGCGACAGGCTGGGCAGAACGTCAATGGGTGGATAAATTCCCTTGCGATGCAGTTCCCGGCTCAGGATGACCTGCCCTTCGGTAATATAACCGGTCAGGTCGGGAATGGGATGAGTCTTGTCGTCTTCGGGCATGGTCAGAATGGGAATCATGGTGATTGAGCCCTTTTTGTCCTTGATTCTTCCGGCCCTCTCGTACATGGTGGCCAGGTCGGTATAGAGATAGCCGGGATAGCCGCGGCGCCCCGGGATTTCTTTTCTGGCGGCAGAAATCTCGCGCAGAGCTTCGGCGTAGAAGGTCATGTCGACCAGAATCACCAGGACATGCATATCCAGTTCAAAGGCCAGGTATTCGGCACAGGTCAGGGCCAGGCGCGGGGTGGCGATTCTTTCGATGGCCGGCTCGTTGGCCAGGTTAAGAAAAAGCACCGCCCGCTCCAGGGCCCCGGTGTTGCGAAAATCCTCGATGAAGAAATTGGCTTCCTCAAAGGTGATACCCATGGCCGCAAAAACCACGGCGAACTTTTCTTCCTTGCCCAGAACCTTAGCCTGGCGGGCGATCTGGGCGGCAATCCGGGGATGTGGCAATCCGCTTCCGGAAAAAATCGGCAGCTTCTGGCCGCGGACCAGCGGGTTCATACCGTCGATGGAGGAAATTCCGGTCTGGATGAATTCGGAAGGATAATCGCGGGCGTCGGGGTTGATGGGACTGCCGTTGATGTCCAGCCGTCGCCGGGCGATGATCTGTGGGCCGTTATCGCGTGGCCGGCCAGAGCCGTCAAACACCCGACCGATAATCTCTTCGGAAACCGGAAGCTGCTGGGAGCGGCCGAGAAATCTGACCCGGGACTGGTTGATGTCCAGGCCGACCGTGCCCTCAAACACCTGAACCACGGCCTGGTCGGTGGAAACTTCCAGCACCGTCCCGCGACGCAGGTGGCCGCGGGAGTCTTCTATTTCCACCAGCTCATTGTATTTGACGTCGGCAATCTTCTCCACGATGACCAGAGGTCCAACAATGTTGGAAACCGTTAAGTATTCTTTATGCATGGGACTCACCTTCAAACCTGAAGTGCCTTAAAAGAAGCGTCCACTTCCTTTTCCACCTGAAGCAGCGCCTCTTCATCCTCGGGCAGGTATTTCAGCTTGGAAATCCGGTCGCGAACTTCCAGAGAAACGATAGCGCTGAATTCACGGCCTTCATCCAGAGCCTGGCTGGCCCGGTGATGAAAATGGAGAATCGCCCGCAGCATCAGATACTGCTTACGCATGGAGGTATAGGTGTCCTGCGGATGGAAAGCGTTCTGATGCAGGAAATCTTCGCGGATTGAGCGGGCGGTTTCCAGAATCAACCTTTCCTTGTAGGAGAGCGACTCCAGACCGATCAACCTGGCGATCTCCTGGAGTTCGGCTTCGAGCTCCAGCAGCTTCATCGCTTCCTGGCTGAGTTCAACGAAATCCTCGGCCACTTTTTCGGCGAAATATTTTTTCAGAGAATCGCGGTAGAGAGAATAACTCTGCAGCCAGTTGATGGCCGGGAAATGTCTCATATTGGCCAGACGGTCGTCGAGAGCCCAGAAAACCTTGACCACCTTCAAGGTGGCCTGGACTACCGGGTCGGACAGGTCGCCTCCGGGAGGGCTGACCGCGCCGATGACGCTCAGGGCTCCTATCCTTTCTTCCGAACCCGGGCAGATGACCTTGCCGGCTCGTTCATAAAATTCAGCCAGGCGGCTGGCCAGATAGGCCGGGTAACCTTCATCGCCCGGCATTTCCTCCATCCGGCCGCCAATTTCCCTCAGGGCTTCAGCCCAGCGGGAAGATGAGTCGGCCATCAGAGCCACCGAATAGCCCATGTCGCGAAAATACTCGGCAATGGTCATGCCGGTGTAGATGGAGGCTTCGCGGGCAGCCACCGGCATGTTGGAGGTGTTGGCAATGATGACCGTTCTTTCCAGCAGCGGCCGGCCGGTGTTGGGGTCTTTCAATTCAGGAAAGCTCAGCAGCAGGTCGGCCACTTCGTTGCCGCGTTCGCCGCAGGCCACATAAACAATAATCTGGGCGTCCGACCACTTGGCCAGCTGATGCTGAACGACGGTCTTGCCGCTGCCGAAAGGACCGGGCACGCAGGCCGTCCCGCCTTTGGCCAGGGGAAACAGGGTGTCGAGTATTCTCTGGCCGGTGACCAGCGGCTCAAAGGGCATTAACCTTTCTTTAACCGGGCGCTGTTTTCTGACCGGCCAGACCTGAAAAAGGTTCAACTCCCTGACCTGGCCCGAATCCTTCTTAATCCGGCAGACAATTTCGTCGACCGGAAATTCTCCTTCTTTGATCTCCAGGATTTCGCCGTCGCCGTTTTCCGGGACCATGATCCGATGCTGGATGAGCGGCGTTTCCTGGACGTGGCCGATGATATCCCCGGCCAGAACTCTGTCCCCCGGCTTTTTTACCGGCTTAAAAAGCCAGCGCTTTTCCCGGTCGAGAGCCGGAACTTCGATTCCGCGGGAAACGAATTCGCCGTGCCGGGCCCTGATGACGTCCAGCGGCCGCTGGATGCCGTCATAGATTGAGCCCAGAATTCCCGGACCAAGTTCCACCGACAGCGGCTTCTCAGTCAGGACTACCGGTTCCCCGGGCCCGACACCGGTGGTGTCTTCGTACACCTGGATGTAGGCCTGGTCGTTATTGAGTTCGATTATTTCTCCGATCAATCCCAGGTGCCCGACCTTGACCATGTCGTACATCTTGGCGCCGAGACACTCGGCCGCCACCACCAGGGGACCGGCCACGCGGATTATCTTACCTTGTCTCATTTTCTTTCCTTCCTCTGGTAAAGAGTGCGTCCGAACCGATGGCTTTGATTGACAGCTCCCTCATCAGGTTTTCCACCGATTCCGAGCTGGCCCGGAAATCGGAAAAGCCGACGCAGACCGGAGCGAATTTATTACTGAGCTCGGCCACTTCGGGCTTCAGGACCTCCAGCCAGGTTTCCTGAATCAGGCAGACGGCGTACTTTTCCTGAACCACCCGGGCCAGCATCGTCCGGGCCTGGTCAGGATTTTCGGGGGTCAGCACACTCAAGCCCAGGACTTTAAAAGGAGCGCAGAAATTGCGGTCTCCGATCACAGCCATCCGTCCGACTTCAGACATAGGTCTCACTTATCCTTTCTCTAAGGATCGAGGCCGGAAGCTGCAGAAATTTTCCGGCCAGGACTATTCGCACCAGCTTCAGCTCGTGCCTGCGGGCCAGGCCGTAAGCGAAGAGCGGCTCAGGCCCGAAGGTAATCTGTTTAGCCTGCCTGAGATAAGCCAGCAGCAGGTTCTCCGTCTCCTTTTCCAGCGCTATCAGGCTCTCGGTTGAGGTCAGAAAATCAGTGGCCCGTTTCCAAAGCTCTCCGAACCGGCCCGACCGGATCAGCTGGTAAAACTCATCAAAACCGGACCCGTAATTTTCAAGAAATAGATTTTTTTCCAGGGAGCTGCCCGGAAGAAAATTCTCGGCCAGCCTTTCTACGGGCAACTCCAGATAGCTGCAGCGCAGAAAAAGCTTCAGGTTGGCCAGGTCAAGGCGCAGGCGGAAGTAATCCCGGATAAAACGATTGGTCGAAATCCCCAGCCGTCGGGAAATCTCGGCCGGATTTTCGGCGGCCAGGTAATCATGATAGAGCGACCTTTCCAGGAAAAGTTCTTCCAGGTTAAAGTCCAGGGTCATCCTCTCCTTGAGCAGAACCCGGTCCAGTCGGTCGGCATTGTCGACCAGCAACAGGTCTTCGCCGAATTTGCCGGCGTCGGAGATTAATTCCAGGGCTCTGGCCGGAGTTTCCGCCTCGGCTGCTTCCCGGAAAACCTGATATGGAATCAAATAATTTTCCAGGGCCCGGACCCGTCCGACGGCAAAGGCATAATCCAGGGCAGCTATCTTGGTGGTCATCTCAGATTTTCAACCACTCCAGAATTTCGTTCTCCACTTCCTGGGAGAGTTCCTCGAGCAGCTTCTCCGGCGGCAGAGCTTCCTGCTTGAGTCCTTCCCGGGAGACGATTTCTTTCTTCAGCCTGACCTTTTTCAACTCCTCTTTCTGCAGGGCGGCAGCCAGGACTTTATTGATCAGCGCCCGCCTGGTTTTCAGCAACTCCATTCTCTTCTGCAGCTGGGCCTGGGTCAGGATCCGGCTGGCCTCCAGGCGGCCTTCGGCCTCGGCCTGGAGCAGTATGTTTTCAGCCTGCTTCCTGGCTTCCTGCTCGCTTTCCTTTTTTATCTGGTCCGCTTTCTGCCGGGCTTCGGCCAGGATTTTTTCCGCTTCCTGCCGGGCTTCCAGCTCAATTTTTTCCAGAATTTTTTCCAGACTCATCTTGACCCTGATAGGCGTTAAAGTTTGATGCCGTTGAGAATCAGAACTGTGGCCAGCAAGCCCAGGACGGCGTAGGTTTCGACCAGAGCTGCCAGGACCATGGGCTTGGTCATTTCCCTGGGTTGCTTGGCCACCATGTAGATTCCGGCCGCGCAGACTTTGCCCTGGTGAATGCCCGAAACCAGACCGGCAAAGGCCACCGGAAAGCAGGCAAACATAATCTGCAGCCCCTGCTGGACCGTAGGAGCCAGGGCGGTGCCCCCTATCAGGCCGAGCTTAAGTATCACCAGGAAGCCGCTCAGAAATCCGTAAATTCCCTGGGTGCCGGGAAGGGCAGACAGCAATAGCATCGACCCGAACTTGGACGGGTCTTCGCTCATAACGCCCGAGGCGGCCTGACCGGCCAGGCCGACGCCGATGGCCGAACCGATGCCGGCCAGAAAAACAGCCAGGGCTCCGCCCAGGATTGCCAGTGTTAAGCCTAAGGTCATTTCATTCCTCCTGTTATAATCCCGGATGATAAATCTATCATCTGATGAACTCCACGTACTTGCTTTCCAACTTGAGGGGCTTAAAAGGTTTGCCGCCGGCCTGGTAGAAGCGGGTGAAAAATTCCACAAACTGCAGCCTCATCGAATGGACAAAAGCCCCCAGGAAACCTATTCCCAGGTTGAAAAGATGGCCCCCGATGAACACCAGAATCGCCGCCAGCCAGCCGACATAGGGAATCTTCCAGGCAATCTGGAAGAGATTATTCACCACCATGGCGATCACTCCGGTCGAAAGGCCCAGAGCCAGGATACGGGAATAGGATAGCGTGTCGGCCAGGTAACCGGATATTCCGTAAAGAGCATAAAGGCCGCTGAAAAATCTGGCCAGCGGATTTTTCGACCGGGAAGTAAAAAACACAATCCCGGCCGCGCCGACCAGCGTTAGGATGCCGAAGACCGGCTTCTTAAGCACCAGATAACCAACGAGAGAGGGCAGAAGCAACAGCCAGCCGCCCTTGACGGCAATGGCTCCCACCCTGTTCCCGGACCTGTACTCCTTCACCAGACTTAAAAAGGTAGACAGCATGACCTGGATGAAGCCCAGCGCTAAGGCCAGAATCATAAACGGAATCGGGTCTTTAAGCGGGTCGATGAGAAGCAGCGGTTTTATGGGAAAACCGAACCAGCCTCCGACCAGCGTTCCCAGAACGATGTTGGAAAGCCCGAGGTAGAAAAGCAACTTCATGAACAGCTCGGTTTGTCCCTTCGGTTTGCCGAGCTTCAGATAAAGAAGACTCAGCAGAGCCACCACCAGCCCATAGCCCGCCTCGCTGACGCACAGCCCGACGAACACAAAGAAAAACGGCGCCAGAAAAATAGTGGGCTCGATCGACCGGGGCTGGGGCAGGCCATAAAGACCGGTAATGATTTCGAACGGTCTGACGATTTCCGGGTTTTCCAGGATGACCGGGGTTTCTTCCAGTTCTTCAGGTCGGGGGTCTCTTATAATTAAATGAAGGTGTTCTGCGTACCTGGCTATGCCGGTCCGGAACTTTTCTTCCTCGGCTGCCGGAATCCAGCCCTGGAGGCAGCCGGTTTTTTCGGTCAGGCCGGCCCGGCCGGCCCCGTCCAGCCTTTCCTTCTCGCTCAGCAGAACATCATGGACGGCCATCAGCGCCGGGCGATGGACGGCAAATCCGGCCAGTTCTTTCTCCAGCCTTTCTATCTGCTCCTTTTTCTCATCTCTTTTTCGGGAGAGCTCAGCCAGAAGGTCGGACAGTTTTTCTCCTTCCTTTGCTCGGCCGAGGTAATTTCCCAGGGAGATGAAGACGGTTTTAATTTCGGAAAGAAGGCTGTCGACTTCATCCCGGGCTGTTTCGTGATTTATGATTAAAACAAAAATGCGACTTTTTTCTTCAGCCACCACAAACAGCTGGGCGGGGATTTCAGACAGGCCTTCTTTTATGTATTCCAGGTCCTGGGGCTGAACCTGGATGAGCTGAACCTGACAGCGCTCGAATCCGGTCAGTTCTCTCAGCGGGACCTGGAGGGAGGCCAGGGGTCTCAGGAATTCTTCTTCTCTTTCCAGCTGCTTTATTTCCTGGAGCAATTCATTGCGTCTGGCTTCCAGGCGCTCGTAATCCTCAACCACTTTCTGGTAACCAAAATCGAGCAGGGCTTTTCTCAGGGCAGCCGAATATTTCGGCCTGGGAGCCAGGAGTTTTTCCAGCCCCTTCTTCTCTTCCGGCTCCGGCAGATTCTGAAGCAGACGGCCGATTCGGGCCAGCCAGCGTTCATGGTCCGAAGTGTCGGTCTGGGCCGGTTTCAGCTCCAGCTCCTCCAGAGAAACCGGGTCGATCTGGGCTATTCCCAGCTCCTGCAGATGAGCCAGAAATCCGTCCAGCTCGGCGGCCGGCAGCAGGATTTCAAACCTCTTGACGCGGGAGATGGCCATCAGTCAACCTTCCTTGATTCCACCAGTTCCGCCAGTCTGGAGGCAACCCGGTCCACGGCCTGGTTGAAGTTTTGTTCGGCAGTTTTGATTACTGCCGATTTCTCATCTTCCGCCTGCTGGTTAATGGTCCGGGCTTCAGCCCGGGCCTTTTCCACAATTTCTTTTTTCAGCTGTTCAGCCTGCTTTCTGGCCTCAGCCAGAATCTTTTTTCTGGCTTCTTCCGCTTCTTCGGCGGCCTGCCTTAAAAGGTCGGGAGCCGTCCGCGTCCGGGTTTCTTCCATCATTTGCCGGGCGCGTTCCTCGGTTTCTCTGACCCGCTGCAATGCTTGCCGGGTCTGGTCTTCGGCCGGAATGGCTGTCTTCAGTTCTTTTTCATCCATGTCTTCATCCGCCTTTGATTTCAAAAACCATATTATATCTCAGTCCTTGACTGTTCGAACCTTTTCTGTCCTGATTTCGATATCGGCCGGAACGACCGGCCGATCGTCAGGCCATCAATTCCTGGTGGAGGTAATAAGCTTTTTCCGGCAGTTTTTTCTTCCGCCAGCCTTCCACCAGAGAAAACATCTTTGAGGACGGCTCCAGCGGCGGCAGGTTGAAAACCAGAAAAGCTCCGGCCTCCGCCAGCTCCTTTACGAAAGAATACGACTGGCCGCGGTCCACATGGAGCGCCAGCCGGCCGCCGTTTCTTTTTATGGCTTTAACCATATCCAGAAGCATAATTTCTGAATCTTCCTCAAAATATTTATTGGAAATATGAAGCCAGCAATTTTTTAGACCGACCTCAGACAGATTTTCTTCCGGATTTTTGTGGTGATAATAGACCAGGCTGCTCCGCGACCGCGAGACCTCTCCGGCCAGCCTGCTCAGCGACTCCGCAGGCCAATCCTTCTCCCGGCTGGAGACAAAGATGGAGTCGAACAGCTCAACTTCATGGAAGAGCTCCGCCTCCGGCTTAAGTTCCCCATGAAGGAAATAAAAGAGGCGGCAGCCCCGGGGTTTTAATCTAACATCAATTTGACTCAAGACCTGAAAATCCGGGCGGGCCAGGTCGGAAGTATAAAAAGAAAAAGGAAAATCGGCCAGAAGCTCGAGCTCCTCGGGAGCGAAGCGGCCGGTATCCAGCAGGCTTATCTTAATTTTCCTGGCGGCCGCGGCTTCCAGAAGGTCCCTCAGGCCGGGCAGTTCGTAGTGGTCATCGCGAATGATTAACCGGCTCTTTTTCTCAAGCTGTTCGACCTGCAGTTCGGTATTCAATTGGGTCATTGGATTTATTAAATTAACATCTAAGAAGGGCAGTGTCAATAAATACCCCGCCGTTCCGGCAGACAAAAATGCTGTTCTCGGGGATTATTTTTTTAGGCCTTAGCGTTAGCAATTGCTTTATGTTTGTCCCCCCTCGACTGCGGCCCTTTTGAATTGGCCGCGAGTCAGCCTCAACGGCCGCGGCTTCTGTTCTATTTAATCGAATAGCTCAGGACCACCAGAAACTGCCGGCTGCGAACGACGGGATAAGGCTCATCCGGCGGCCGCCAGCCTTTATAAAGATTCAGCAACCCCGGTTCATAGCGCAACTCAAAGCCTATGCTTCTTTTGTTAAGCTGCAGCTCAAAACCCAGCCCGAGAATCAGGGCCAGGTCGGACTTGCGGGTCTCAAGGTCGAGGTCGGCTTCGATTGTTTCTCTGTAAACCTGGCTGGCCTCCGGCGCTTCAAAAATCTGGCAGCGATGCGAAAGGATGAAAGAATAATCAAAACCGGCTAATACATAGGGCCTGGGGCTTTTCAGGAAATGGTATTTAACCAGCAGGGGAATTGAAATTTCGCTTATCCGGTATTCATATTTGTATGAAGTAAACAGCATAGTCTCAAGACTGAAAGCACTCCCGGTTTCTTTGTACAGCGCATCGAGCTCGAGTTCCAGCTTCGGCCTGAGGGAGAATTCCAGGCCGATCCCGCCAAAATAAGAAACCCTGCCTTCCTTGAAAGGATTAAGACTGCTTCGCGAATCCCAGCCGTAGGTGACCGGATCAGGCCAGCGGGAAGAGTAGCTGGAGGAAAGCAAACCTATTATTCGCTTGAACTCAAAAGCCTGGCCGGGTGTGGCCAGGAGGGCTATCAAGAGAAGAGAGGAAATTAGCTTTTTCATTTCCCGCCTCCTTATTGTTTCCGGGGAAAGCGGTCGCCAGCCCCGCTTCAACCGACAGGCCATGATTTCTTATCAGGCCACGGCTTTCCGGCCGACTTCTGATTCCATTTTAAAATTATGTTCTGCTCCCGCCTCCTGTCAAGTCAGCGCCGGGGTTGAGCCCGAAACCGGCCTGGGGTATGATTTAAGCGCCTGGCCATAAGATTTTAATATGAAGACCGAGACCAAGAAAAAAACCGAAGGCTCTGCCGGAAAGACCCGGGCTGGCGCCTGCCTGATTCTTTTCTCCGGCGGACTGGACTCCACCACGGCCCTCTACTGGGCCCTCAACCGCTATCAACGGGTGCAGCCGGTTGTTTTCGACTACGGGCAGAGGCACCGAATAGAAATCAGGCTGGCCCGAAAAACCTGTCGCCGGCTCAGCCTTTGGCCGCTCATCATAAAGGTTGACCTGAGGCAGATCGGCGGTTCGGCCCTGACCGACGAGAAGATCAAAGTTCCTGCTTTTAAGAAAATGGAAGAAATCAGGGAGGGGCTGCCGCCGACCTACGTGCCGTTTCGAAACGGCCTGTTTCTGTCGCTGGCCGCGGCGCTGGCCGAACGTCTGGGAATCTATGACCTGATCTGCGGCTTTAACGTCATCGACTCGCCCAATTATCCGGACACTACGGCGTCTTTCGTTCGGGCCATGAACCGGGCGATTAACGAGGGCACCGGCGCCAGATTCAGCCGGCGGAAATTCAGAATCATAGCTCCTTTCCTCAAGCTCAAAAAATCCGAAATAATAAGGCTGGGCTTAAGACTCGGCGCCGACTACTCCTATTCCATAAGTTGCTATTCCGGAGGCGAGGCACCCTGCGGCCGCTGTTCATCCTGTCTGCTGCGGCAGAAGGCCTGGGAAGAAGCCGGGGCCAGGGACCATCTGCTCGAGCGCCTGAAAAAGGAGGGCAAGATATGAGCTGGAAATTAAGGGTCAGGGACAAATTCTCCGCCGCCCATTATCTTCGCGAATATAAAGGCAAGTGCGAGAAGCTCCACGGGCACACCTTCCAGGTGGAAGTGGAAATAACTGTCAGCGAGCTCGACCGCACAGGCATCGGCATCGACTTCACCGAAATCAAAAAGAGACTGGCCGAAATTCTTCCCGACCATACGCTTCTCAACGAGGCTTTCGATTTCAACCCTTCGGCCGAGAATCTGGCCCGCGAAATCTACCGGAGGTTAAGGGCTTTTTATCCGGTCACGGCCGTTACCGTCTGGGAGTCCGAGGATGCCGCAGCCACCTATACTGAAGGTCAGTGAAATCTTCTTTTCGGCGGCCGGTGAAGGCGGCCGCCAGGGAGAACCGACAATCTTTATTCGCCTGGCCGGCTGCAATCTGCGCTGCTCTTTCTGCGACACCAAATATGCCTGGAAGGTCGGCCGGGAGATGACGATTGAAGAAATTTCGGCCCGGGCGGATAAGATAAAGAAAAAATTCCGGGTCGACTGGGTCTGTCTGACGGGCGGAGAACCGCTTCTT
Organism: Candidatus Saccharicenans sp.; assembly: GCA_030017715.1. Classification (GTDB taxonomy): domain Bacteria; phylum Acidobacteriota; class Aminicenantia; order Aminicenantales; family Saccharicenantaceae; genus Saccharicenans. Next base: position 69,122 of record JASEIU010000002.1, read on the forward strand.
CAGGAACTAAAACCGCTGGCCCTGAAGCTCAGGCGTGCGGGTTTTAAGATTCAGGTTGAAACCAACGGAACCCGACCCCTGAATATTAAGCCCGACTGGTTGACGGTCTCACCCAAACCGCCGGATTACCGCCTGACCGCTGACTGCCGCCGGCTGGCCGACGAAGTAAAGCTGGTGGTCACCCGGAGACTCGGGCTCAGGGAAATAAGAAGGGTCAGGCAGGCTTTATCCGGGTCGGTAACGCTCTTTCTCCAGCCCCAGTCGGCTGCCTCCTGGAGTTATAAAAAAGCCTGGCAGCTTTATCTTCAGGCAGCGCGGGCCGGGCTCTGCGGTGTCAGATTATCCTGCCAGCTTCACAAGATTTACCGCATTAAATAATTCTTTCTCTTCCATTTTGTATGGGCCGGCCGGCTCTGAAGAAGGCCGCCTCGCGGGCGAGGTTGTCAGGCCAGGTGGCCAGAATCGCTTCTTGCCCCGGGGAACCAGTCCCGTCGGTTCCTCCCGGCGGCAAGCAGGCGGTTCGCCTTCCGCTATGGGGCTCGGGCGAGAAGCAGACTCCTTAAGTCGGCGGCCCCCGGAAAATTCAGGCCGGCCGACCTCCAGTCGAAACGCACCCGCTCCGGAGCAATTTCTCCGGGCTTTTATGAGAGACAAGAAAATGGTCAGGCAGAGCGGCCCCCTGCTCTTTTCCGGAAAAGCTGATGGCCGTTGCGGGTGAGATAGACGCCGAGAAAAATTATCAGCGCCCCGGCAACCTGCAGCCAGCTCAGCCTGTCTCCTAAGAAGATCACCGCCGTCAGCACCCCGAAGACCGGCGTCAGATTGCTGTAAACACCGGTTCTGGCTCCGCCCACCCTCTCGACCGACCTGTACCAGACGATAAACCCGAAAACCAGAGCCAGGGAGCCGGAATAGACCAGCCCCAGCCAGGCGCCGGTTGAGACCCGAGAAAATTCCGCCCGGGAAAATTCTTTCCAGGCAAACGGCAGGTAGAAAGCCGTTCCGATGATATTGGTGAGTCCGGCCAGCTTGGTGGGCGAAATTCTTTTCAACACCGGCCGGGCAAAGATGGTGTAAAAAGCCCACATAATGCCGGCCAGAAGAATCAGAAAGACACCGGAGACCTCGGCCGCTTTCAGGTTAAAACCGTTCGGCCGGCCGAGGATGATGGCGTAAAAACCGCCGACCGAAAGAAAGATCCCCAGCCAGCCGGTCCAGCGCAGCTTTTCTTCGGCCAGAATCATGCTCAGGACGGCGATAAAGATGGGCGTCATGGCATTGCCCATCGAAACCAGCGAGGCCGAAGTTTTGCTCAGCCCGGTAATAAAAAACACCTGATACAGGGTGATGCCGGTGAGGGCTAAAAAGACCACCCGGGGCAGGTCCCGGCGGTGGACCGCAAAACCTTCCCGGCTTCTCCAGATGATGAGAGCATAGATCAGGGCCGAAAACAGAAACCGGGCCAGGTTGAAAGCGTGCGGTGAAAGTTCAGCAAAGGAAATTTTTATGACCGAAACATTGGCTCCCCAGACCATGGTCGTCAGGATCATCAGCAGGTCGGTCAGGCCAAAGGCCGGCGGTCGGTCGGCCGCGGCTGCGGTGGAGTTGTCGCACTTCCGGTGCGAGTTGGCCCGAGCCGCAACCGTTCCAGAATCGGCATTTTCAAGGTTCAAAGCCGAGCCGGGCTTTTTCCGGCTGTCTGTAATTGTATTCTCTCTGTTCATGGTCTCTCTGATAGTTGACTGAAAGGCGGGTTTTACCTCACTCGCCCCGGGGGTAGCGGGCTTCGACCGTAGATTTCAGGCCTCCGCGGGGAGTGAATTCCCCCCTGACCAGGGCTTTCTTCGGCCGGCAGGCCTGGACCACATCTTCCAGAATTCTGTTGACCGCGTTTTCGTAAAAAATTCCCAGGTTGCGGTAGGCCAGGATGTACATCTTCAGCGATTTAAGCTCAATGACCTTTTTGTCCGGTATGTACCACAGGGTGATTTTGCCGTAGTCGGGAAGACCGGTCTTGGGGCAGACCGATGTATATTCGGGAATTTCGATGGTTATTTCGTAGTCGGGAAACTGATTGGGAAAAGTCTGAAGTTCCGGAAGTCGGGCTTTGAGTCCGGCCCGGGCTTCTTGTTCCCCGTACCCGAGTGTCTGAACCGACTTTTTGCCAGCCATTTTGCCTCTCACCCTCTATGGATATTTAGTTTCTTATGATAGCTAAATAATATCCACTTGTAAATTATAGCCAACAAAGTATCCGCCTTCACTAAGCAACTTATTATTAAAATGATTTGCTCATATATAGGATTAATCACAAACAAATCCTTCAAAAAATAAGCTCATATTTAATGATTAGTTGAAATTAATTAATTTAATTATTATATTTCTGGTGAGCAATTTCAGACTATTAAACGTCCATAAGATCTGGAGAGAAATTTGACACATCCATTATATGAACTTTTTAAAGATGAAATTCTGGTAAAAAAGATACAGGAGCGGCTTCCCTATCTTTTCCAGCTGGCAGAAATTGAAAGTTCAAGAGCTGGCAAGACAGGAATGGAAGCTGGCTCAGTCAGAGAAAAAATAATTATCGCCCTCTTAATATACAAATTCGGTGAGGAAAACGTGGACACGAATCTGCCAATAACAAGCCCGGAAGCAGACGTGAGATTATTTAGCTTTCCCATTTCAATTAAAACAATAACCGGGAACCAGTTTTCCGGAGTTAAACTGATCTGGACTGTTGATCCTCAAAAAGCACAAGAGTTTCAGCAAAATTATGAGCCGAGCTGTGATATGATACTGATACAGATTAATTGGCAAAATAAGGGAGGATTGTATTTCATTCCCCTTAATTGTCAGATAGAAATTTTTCAGAAACTCGGCAGAGAAAATTACATAAAATTACCAAAACCTGGAACCAATCCGCGTGGCGTTGAAATATCTCGTGGAGCTCTGATAAATCTAATAAATCACCCTATTTCTAAATATATTCCTATAGAATGGCAAAGACAATCTATAAATATTAATCCATATAAAAGGTGGGTTGAGCTATGGAAAGAAGATTGAAATTAAAAGAAGCAAGAAGAAAGACCGTAGGCACACAGACAAGCGCCTTTGGTTCTCCAGGGCGGATAAACCACGATTCAAGCAAATTCTACAGTGGCCGTCTATACGACGACATGCCCAGAGAAGAGCCTGTAGAATACCTGGAAAACCACTTAGGATCCTCTATAATTGATAGAATATATGCAAAGTCAAGTGAGAATATGGAAGAATTGCCAGATAACAGTATTCATTTAATGGTTACTTCTCCGCCTTATAATGTGGGTAAAGAGTATGATCAAAATTTGACGCTTCAGGAATACAGAAATTTTTTGAAAAGGGTTTGGAAAGAAATTTTCAGAGTTCTTGTTCCAGGAGGCCGAGCTTGCATTAATATTGCCAATCTTGGGAGAAAACCTTATCTGCCCCTTCATACCTATATTATCAAAGACATGATAGATTTGGGCTTTCTGATGAGGGGCGAGATAATATGGAATAAAGGGACAAGCGTCAGCCCTTCTACTGCCTGGGGAACATGGAAATCAGCCAAGAATCCTATTCTCCGTGACATTCATGAATATATACTGGTCTTTTCCAAAAAGTCATTTACCAGGAAGCCTCATGCTAATAGGAAAAGCACTATCTCCAAGGAGGAATTCTTAGAATTCACCAAAAGCGTTTGGAACTTCCCGGCAGAATCGGCTTCTAAAATCGGTCATCCGGCACCATTTCCGGTTGAACTACCTTACAGGTTGATTCAGTTATATACCTTTGAAGGCGAAGTTGTCCTCGACCCTTTTATCGGAAGCGGACAGACCGCCATTGCCTCCCTGAAAACAAAACGCCATTATGTTGGCTATGAAATAAATAAAGACTATGCTCTGCTGGCCGAAAGAAGAATAAAAGAGTTTGCGGAATTAAATTCATCCGGGAGACTAATTGATCTGGATAGACGGATCATGGAATAATCGTTCCTGAACCTTGCCTGATTAATTTAATTCGCTTAGACTTACCAATATCAAATTCACAGGAGGCTTTATGGACGAATGCCGGGCTCAAAAGAATCTTAAAAGATGCAACTGTTCCTGGGAACCATGCGAGCGCAAGGGAATCTGCTGCGAATGTCTCGCCTACCACTGGAGCCACCGGGAGCTTCCGGCCTGCTTTTTTCCCGACAACATCGAAAAAACCTATGACCGCTCTCTGGAGAGATTCATAGAAATTTATAAGAATAAAAAATAAACACCTCCCGGAAAAAAGGCGGATTTCTGGAGAGTCCTGAGGCCATTGAGCGGGAGCCCGTCTCAAAAAGCAAAGCCGCGCTTGTTTCGACTATAAGCTTCTGGGCCCTTCCCGTCCTCATTTTTCAAAGCTCGAGGGCTTACTTTGGCCTATTTTATTTAAGGAAGCTAATTTCCGGCCCGGGGCGGATCATCCGGCGCCTTCTTATCAATCAGGCCGGCTCCTGCCGGACCGCCTCTCCGGCTGAAGCCAGGGCCGACCGGAAATCGGCTTAATACCGGCGACTCAGGAGGTGTGGTCGTGAATTATTCTCCAGCCTTCTGGAAACCGTTTCAGAATCAGGCTGAACACCCCGCCCTTTTTCTCGCCCTGTATGTCCACGCTCCATCTGCCCAGAACAAGTGCATACCCGCGGCCGAGAACTTTCACCTCCAGGTCGGAGAAATCAAGCCGACCCATCCGCTCGCCGGAATAACTTTTGCTGTACCGGTCGAGCAGGGTCTGCCAGCCCCGGATTCTATTCGCACCCGACTGAAAAGTCAGCTCTTCCGATTTCCAGTAATAGGCCATGTAACCTTCAAGGTCCCCCCGGTTCCAGGCTTCCCTCTGGAGCTCCAGCACCCGCACGATTTCGGCCGCGGCTTCAGGTGGCTTCCCGGAGCAGCCCGGGCAATTTAAAAAAAGAATTGAAAGGAAAACTGAAACGGCAAATATAAAATATTTTCTTTTCATCAGTTGCCTCCCTTCCGGCCGGCCTGTCTTTTTCCGAATCTTCAAAGCTCCATCTGCCCCGGCCTGATTTCTCACCGGGCTCTGCCACGCCTTTTTTTTGACCCTTCCGATTATATTCAGCGCCGCCCTCAAAGTCCAAAAGTCCCCCCAACCTCCGCCAGCATTAGAGCCGGCGACACCAGCCCGTCATCATTTAACCTTTCTTTATTTCCTGGCCAAACGCCTGTAATTGGCCGGTTTCCCCACGAACATTTTGCCCCGCCCCGCTGAAATAAATGATTTCAAGGGCCTGAGTTTAGAGCCCCAATCTTCCGGTCCCGGAATTCCTCATTCCAGATAATAAGAATATCTTTCCTGCAGCCGCCTCTGTTTCCGCAACCGGTGCCATTGAGGAGAGGAGGCGGGCCGTGACAGGACCCTCCCTATTACAGGAGCCAATAAAGAAGCGGCAAGGAATGGATTTCAGAAGGCTGGCGTGACCTGTCTCCCGTCGCCCGAAGCCACGATAGATCCGGTGAGCAACAACGGCAGCAGGCGGGCCGTGACAGGCTGGCGTGACCTGACAGCCACACCATACAATTTCAGCCACCAATGAATCGGCAAGGATGCGATGTCTGGAGCAAGGCACAGCCAGGCAGGACGTTCTTTCCAATCCGTGCCAATAAAGAACCGGTGAAGAAAAGTTTTAATAGGGTGGCACGGCCTGTCTCCGAACCGCCCGCAGCGGAAGGGGTTCCCCACGGGGGGATGGGTGGAGCGAGGACGGGAGGAGGCGGGCCGTGACAGGACCCTCCCTATTACAGGAGCCAATAAAAAAGCGGCAAGGAATGGATTTCAGAAGGCTGGCGCGACCCGACAGCCACACCATACAATTTCAGCCACCAATGAATCGGCAAGGATGCGATGTCTGGAGCGAGGCACAGCCAGGCAGGACGTTCTTTCCAATCCGTGCCAATAAAGAACCGGTGAAGAAAAGTTTTAATAGGGTGGCACGGCCTGTCTCCGAACCGCCCGCAGCGGAAGGGGCTCCCCACGGGGGGATGGGTGGAGCGAGGACGGGAGGAGGCGAACCGTGACAGGACCCTCCCAAATACAGGAGCCAATAAAGAAGCGGCAAGGAATGGATTTCAAGAGGGTAGCGCGACCTGACAGGACCCTCATGCCAATATCGTGCATCACCAGGGCGAAGAGCCTTAAAAATTTGGCCGCTCATTTGACACTGCGGCGCCGTTCACTTAATATGCCCTTCTGCCCGCTGAAATGAGCGCATCCTGTTGTTTTTTGTTCATAAAACCGCGGGCTTAAAAGATGCTGCCGGAGACCTCTGATGTCAGAAAAAAGATTTGTGACGGCCATTAATTGCATGGACGGGCGGGTCCAGGACTGCGTCAGCCGCTGGCTGAAAAATCTTTATCGGGCCGATTATGTGGACGTCATCACCGCTCCCGGCCCGGTTCGAATTCTGGCTTCGGGTGAGCCGGAATTCATGCTGGCTTCGATTCAAAGCTGCCTGACCACCTCGGTCGAAAAACACCGATCGCCGGCTGTGGCCGTCGTTGCCCATCACGACTGCGCCGGAAATCCTTTGCCACGCGAACAACAGTTTGAGCAGTTGCTTCAGGCCGGCCAGAAACTCCGGCTGTTATTCCCCGACCTGGACATCAGGCTGTTATGGGTGGACGAAAACTGGCAGGTTCAAGAAATAAAAACTCAAGCCTGAAAGGTTCGCCAGGCCGCAGAACCGACCAGGTTTACGGCCGGAAATTCTCTGGCCCGGGAAAAAGAGCCCTGCCCCATGTTTCCCCGAAAATGAATTTCCGCCGGAAGATTCCTTCTGATATACTCTATTCGGGTGAGAAAAAGCTTGTTTATAGGTTCGCCGGAACGCTGACTGACCGGCCGGCCGCAGCCGGCAAGGAACACAAGTTTAACCTGTCCGGTCTTGCGGTGATCAAAAGAGTTATCGGCAGCAACTTTAATAGAAAATAAGTCAGATTGAAAGGTGACCGGATGAAAGAGCCAGAGCGGGGAAAAGCGAAAGGCAAAGAATCCAGACAAGAAATCGGGCCTGAGACCGAGAAAAAATTCCCCCATCTCTACGGACCGGTGCCTTCCCGGCGCCTCGGCTATTCGCTCGGGGTGGACCTGCTGCCCTTTAAGACCTGCAGCCTGAGCTGCGCTTACTGCCAGCTCGGACGCACCATGAAAACCACCGTCAGGCGCGGCCGGTTTTTTTCGGAGAAACAGGTCCTCAAGGAAATCGAGGAATTCCTGAAAGCCGGGCCCCGGGTTGACGTCATCACTTTTTCCGGCTCCGGCGAGCCCAGCCTCAACCGGAGTCTCGGACGCCTGATCAGAAAAATTAAAAAAATGACCGACCTGCCGGTGGCTGTCCTGACCAACAGCACCCTGCTGTCGCGACCCGGAGTCCGACAGGAACTGTCGGCGGCCGACATCGTCGTTCCTTCACTGGACGCCGCCACCCAGACGGTGTTTAAGAAAATCAACCGGCCGCATCCCTCGCTCCGGGCCGACAAAATCATCGACGGGCTCATCAGATTCCGCCGGCAGTTCAAAGGTCGGCTCTGGCTGGAAATCCTTCTGGTCAGGGGAATAAACGACTCTCCGGCCCACCTGAAAAAACTGAAAGCGGCTGTGGAAAAAATAAATCCTGACCGCATTCATCTGAACACGGTCGTCCGACCGCCGGCCGAAAATCGGGCTCGACCGCTGTCTCCGGAAGAATTGAGCCGGATTAAAGAATTCTTCGGGGACAGGGCCGAAGTCGTAGCCGGCTTCCGAAAAAAAGAGCAGGACAGGGCACCCCGGGACATAGCTCAGGCGATTCTGGCCATCGTCCGCCGCCGCCCGGTGAGCCTGGAAGACCTGGAACATTCGCTGGGACTGACCCGGGAAGAACTGAGCCTTAATCTCCAGCGGTTGCTGGAACAAAAGAAGGTCAAGATGGTCAGGCATCTCGACTGCGACTACTTCGAACCGGCCTGAAACCGGCTCATTTGGGGCCTCTTTCAGCCGGCCATCCGCCCCGGTTTTTATGGTCTTATCCCGGAAGAAATCGGCGAGTCGCAACCCGGGCTTATAGCCCGGGTTTATCGGGCCGTCGACAATCCCGGCTCGAATCCGGCCTTTTTGGCTCAGAATCCAGGGCGCCGGCCCGGCTATGAAGCCCCCCTCCCCTGCCCCTCCTCCCCGGGCCAAAATTTTTATGATAAAAAGTTTGAAATTGACAATTGACTTTTTATAAAATGAATTTGTTCAGCAAAATCCAACTAAGGAGCATGCCTATGACTTTGCTTAAGGCCATTGAAGGAATTGGGGACGTTTTTATGGATAAGCTGAAAGAAGCCGGAGTGTATAACGTAAAGCAACTGCTCAGGGCGGGAGCCACGCCGGCCGGCCGGAAAGAGCTGGCCGAAAAAACCGGTCTCAGCGAAGCCCAGATTCTGAAGTGGGTTAACCGGGCTGACCTGATGCGCATCCGGGGCATCGGGGAAGAATACAGCGACCTGCTGGAAATGGCCGGAGTGGACACCGTGGTCGAACTGGCCCAGAGAAACGCCCAGAATCTGCAGCAGAAATTGCTGGAAATAAATGCCGAGAAAAAGCTGGTGCGTCGCGTGCCGGCCCTGAAAATGGTCCGTTACTGGATAGAAAGAGCCAAGAAGCTGCCGCGGATAGTTACCTACTGAGCTCCGGGCGCCGGGCCGCCAGCTGAGATTGTCCGGCCTGTCCGGTCGGGATTGCCAATTTATCTCAGGCTGTAAGGTCAGGACGCTTTTTACCGGAAGTCAGACCGGAAGCTTTGACCACCTGATTATCTAAACCGAACCGCGGAACTGTCGGCCGCGGTATAAAGAATTTTCCTCTCTCCAGGCAAAGCAAGATTTTAGCGGAAGCGGATTCTTTGGCGGCAGGAATTGTCTTTAAATATCTAAAATCCGGGCCGGATGGCAGACCTCCAGACCCGGAGGGAACAGCCTGATATATGAACAATCATTCATATATTCGAAAGACCGTAATTTCCGAAACTGCCTGCTTTCTTAAAATCCGCTCAGCCGTTTCAGAAAGCCGGCCGAAGAAACGAGGCTTACTTCAGGGTCCGGACCTTAACGCCCGCCCTGGTATTTTTTTCTGAAAAAATAATAGGCCGGCAGGCCGGCCAGAACGGTCAGGATGGCCACGCCCGACGGCCCGGGGCTCTGCAGCAGTCCCAGCGCCAGGATGCCCACCCCGGCCGTCAGATAAACGATCTGGGCCAGCGGGAAACCCGGCAGCCTCAGATTTTCAGGCCGTTGTTTTCTGAGCTTAAACACTCCGACCACCGCCAGGATGGGGAAAATTCCCAGCGAAAAGCCCATGTAGGTCAGAATGTGTTCAAAGGTCCCGGAGATGACGATAACCGCAGCAATAATCCCCTGAAGCCAGATAGAACGCGCCGGCACGCGGCTGACCGGATGGACCCGGGCGGCAAATTGGAAAAAGAGCCTGTCGGCGGCCATGGCGTAATAGACCCGCGGCCCGATGATGATAAAAGCGCTCAGCGAGGAGAAAAGGGCAAAGGCGATCATGACCGACAGAAACTTTTCCCAGCCGGTTCCCAGGAGTTTCCCGGCGGCCAATCCCCCGACCGAAATCACCCCTTTCATCTCGGCCGGCGGGACGGCATAAACATACAGCAGGTTAAGACCCAGGTACAGCAGGATGACCGCCCCGGTTCCCAGGAGCAATGACCGCGGCAGGTCGCGGCCCGGGTTCTTGATTTCAGAGCCAAGATAGGCCGAGGCGTTCCAGCCGCTGTAGGCAAACATGATCCACATCAACGACAGCCCGACCACTTTAAGCGAAGAAAACCCGGACGGTAGCCAGTCTCCGGAAGTCAAATGGCTCCAGCGCCCGCCGCCGCCGGCGAAGCCGATGATAATCAGAAACAAAATCAATCCCACCTTGCCGCCGGTCAGGAGGTTTTGAACCCGGGCCCCGGGTTTAAGTCCCCGCACATGAATCAGGGTAAAAATAAAAATTATCAGGATGGCTAAGGCTTTCCTGACAACCGTTGACGGGACGGTCAGCCCGAGGTTAAGAGGCTGGTCCAGAATCGGGAAGGCCCTGGCCAGGTATTCGCTGAACCCGACGGCCGAGGCGGCAATCGGGGCAGAAAATCCCACGAAGAAGGAAACCCAGCCGCTCAAAAAGCCCAGCAGCGGGTGGAAGAGGCGCGAAAGAAAATAATATTCACCCCCGGCCCGGGGAAAGGCCGCCCCCAGCTCACCGTAACTCAGCGCCCCGCAGAGAGCGATCAGCCCGCCGACCACCCACAGGGCCAGCAGCAGCAGCGGATGGCCCAGGTCGCGGAGCAGCAAACCGGAAGTGGTAAATATGCCGGCCCCGACCATGTTGGCCACCACTATGTTGCTCAGGGACAGCAGGCCCAGGGTCGGTTTCAGTTCCGGTTCACCCCGACCGGATTCTTTCATCTTCTCCCTGCCTTAAGTCAGATGACAAAAATCTACTTTAAGGCCGCCGACGGGTCAAGGATTTTTTTCCAGCCCGGCCCGCAACTGTTGCTGCAGAAAAATTCCTGCCGCTATCCGGACTTTTAAGGCTTCTGAAATCGTTCTCCCGAAACAATAAGGCAGTCGTTAAACGGAAATAATGCTCATAGATTTAGCTAAGGCCTGACCCCGCCTGAGCCAAACTTTTTACTCCCCTCACCCTGGATACTATGTCTTTACCGGAAAGAATAGAGTTTTTGACATCGGCCGGGTGTTTGTGATACTTGAAAGACGTGATTCTGCATCCTATATTCTGCTGAGGGCAAAACCATGGGGAAAACAAAAAAGACAGGTCTGCTGCTATTTTGCCTGGCCATGCTTTTATCCGGCCCGGGGACGAGTCAGGCTCTCCGAGCCCAGGAAGTCCGCCTGGATGTTCCCTTCGTCCCGACTCCCTACGAAGTCATCGAAGACATGTTGAGGTTTGCCGACCTCAAGAAGGGCGACATCCTCTACGACCTGGGCTGCGGCGACGGCCGGATCGTAATTGAAGCCGCCAGGCGGGCCGGCATCAGGGCGGTGGGCATCGACATCGACCCCGAGCGAATCCGGGAAAGCCGGGAGAACGCCAGGCTGGCCGGTGTGGACAACCTGGTCGAATTCAGGCGGGCCGATATCTTCGAGTCAGATTTCAGCGAGGCCACGGTGGTCACCATGTATCTCCTGCCCGGCATCAACCTTCGCCTCAGACCGACCATTCTGAAGCTCAGGCCGGGAACACGGATCATTTCCCACCAGTTCGACATGGACGACTGGCAGGCCGACCGCATGACCTATGTGCCGGTAGACCTTTATGTCCATACGGTTTTTCTGTGGATTGTGCCGGCCAATATTTCCGGCACCTGGGACTGGACCCTCGACCTAAAGCAGAAAAAAGCAGTTTGCCGGCTGGAGGTCAAACAAACCTATCAATTCTATAAGGGCCTGCTCTACATAGACGACCAGGTGGTCCATCTGCCCGAAGCCAAAGTTGAGGGTGACCGAGTCGAATTTTCTGCCTTTCTGCCGGGCTCGGACGATATCGAGCTTATTTTCAGCGGGAAAACCGACGGCGACCGGCTCGCCGGAACGGTCACCGTCCGCCAGGGACAGAAAAACACCAGGCAGGCCTGGAAGGCGGCGCGCCGCGAAGGAACTTCCGAGCGGATCGACTATTGAAAAAACACGCCGCCTCAGCTCCCGCGGCCTATTATTATAGGGTTATAAAAATTGGTTCATCTCCCGATTAGTTGATCAAAAGAAAAATACCTGGTCGTATAACTATAAGATTTCATTGGACCGGGAGCGTCCCTTAGAGGCACCGCCTCAAAGAGAGATTAAAAGAAGTGTCTTCGCAGCCTTTTGATCAGCCCCGGCTCTGACCAAACGAGGAAGCTTTTCTGTTTCCCTGACCGGCGGCAATAAAGGCAGGATGGTGGCACGTCCTGTCTCCCGTCGCCCGAAGCCAAGATAGAACCGGAGAGCAACAGCGGCAGCAGGCACGCCGAGACAGGCTGGCGCGACCTATCAGGGCCCTCCCCACAATTTTACCCACCATTTAAACGGCAAGAAGGCAATGGCCAGAGCGCACTTCAGCCCGGCAGGACGTTCTTTCCAATCAGGGTCAATAAAGAATCGGCGAAGAAAAGCTTTCTGAGGGTGGCACGGCCTGTCTCCGAACCGCCCGCAGCGGAAGGGGTTCCCCGCGGGGGGATGGGTGGAGCGAGGACGGGAGGGGGCGGGCCGTGACAGGCCCCTCCCTTTTACGGGAGCCAAAACAGAAACAGCAAGAAATGGATTTGTTGAGGGGGACGCCGCTACATGACCCTCTTTAATACAAGAGCTGCTGAAGAGTCAGAGAGGATATAAAGCCTGAAGGCTTATGCGCTCACTTGCCCTTTCTTTCCAACTAATCCGGGCCAATAAAGAACCGATAAATAAAGGTTTTCTGAGGGTGGCACGGCCTGTCTCCGAACCGCCCGCAGCGGAAGGGGTTCCCCGCGGGGGGATGGGTGGAGCGAGGACGGGAGGGGGCGGGCCGTGACAGGCCCCTCCCTTTTACGGGAGCCAAAACAGAAACAGCAAGAAATGGATTTCAGCAGGCTGGCGCGCCGTGACAGGCCCCTCTTCCTGTTCCGCACCAGTCAGGCCCCTCCCTGCAATTTCAGCCAAAATAGACAGAGAGGCTTTCACAAAGAGAAGAATTTATAAATTTTCTCTGCATTCAATAGATATAGTATTTTGTCAACTGATTTGGAGATGGTCCAAAAAAATTACCTTTTTTTCTTAAAGCTCATAGAAATGCCGGAACGGCTTCCGGCGGCAAGAGCTGTCTCCAGCTCGGGATGAGAGTAAGCCAGGTCCAGAAATTCCCGTATTCCCGGTTGCAGCCAGCGGCTCTCCCGTCCCTGGCCCACGTTATGAGCGGCAAAGCAACCGCCGGGTTCAAGTTTCGGGAGAACAGCTTCAAGATAGTTTTTATACCATTCCTTATCAGCATCGCAGAAAACAAAATCAAACGGTCCCGGCAAAGCCGGCACGAGTTCATGAGCATCCCCCAGCCTGGCTTCAATAAAACCGTCCAGGCCGGCTTCCTTAAAATTGGCCACCGCCTGTCGGTGGCGACCTTTGTCAATTTCTATGGTTATCAACCGGCCGCCGGTTTTGCTCAAAGCCCAGGCAATCCAGATGGCTGAATGACCGGTCGAGGTGCCTATTTCCAGGGCCCGGCGGTAACCGCGCTCGATGATCAGGTCATACAGAATCCGGCCGTCGCTTTCCGGAACGTTCAGGTCAGACCAGCGGTAACGGTTGCGGTCTAAAAACTCCTGAACCCGGCGATCGAGCGCGCTCTGCTCCTCCCGTCGGCCGCTTTCACCGAAATACAGTCCTGAATACAAAGCTCCGGCCGCAAGAACTGCAGTAATCATAATCAAACCAAGTGTGGTTGTTTCCCTTGCTCTCATTGTTTTTAGCCTTCTTCTCACTTTAATTTCTTATTTTCGGGCCAGCCCTCATCTTCCAGCGCCGAATAATTCTTGTAAAAATATTTTATCAGATTGCCTCGCCTGAATCAGTCTTCCTGTCGGCTCCAGGTTCTGCCTGATTTCTCAAGTTCTCGCAGGCGACGGCGGATACTAAAGTCTTTCAGACACCAATTCAGAAATCGGGATAGCTTCCTCCCGTCAACCTGTTTTCGATAATCCCGGGATTGCCAATTAAAGCTTCACAATAAAAAATTCAGATGCCTGGAAGTTGCTTCCCGGCCACAACCCGACAGCACCTGAAAACAAGTCGCTCAGAGAATCGTCCCGGGAGCATATGGGACCGGGAAAGCCGCTTTTGGCAGGATAAAATTTTGCTTTTATTTTTTTTGATTTTGTGCTATTAAGTATTCTTAAAGCATTAGGTTTTATAAGTGATAACCGAGTATCAAGAGCAGGCCGTCGACCCATTTTTTAGCGCCAGTTCGGCGCATTTTTCAATAATAAATAAATTTAAAGGAGGAGTCTTTCATGTTTCCTAATACCCATTTTAAGAATGCCAAAAAATACTGGTATATGAACAAGCTATACGATTGGTCAGAAGGCATTCTCCACCCGATGATACACGCCCTCCACTACGGCACCAGCACTTTCGAGGGCATCAGAGCTTACCCGACTTCCAGAGGGGCGGCCATCTTCCGTCTTAAAGAACACATCGACCGCTTCTTTCATTCGGCCGAGGTGATCAGGATGAAGGTCCCATTTACCAAGGAAGAGGTTATTGAAGCCTGTCGGCTGATAATCAGGGAGAATGACCTGAAGAGCGCTTATATCAGACCACTGCTGTTCTATTCCTACGGAAATCTCGGCCTGGTGCCAAAATTCTCACCGCCTGAACTGTTGGTCGCAGCCTGGGAATGGGGCGCTTATCTCGGTGAAAAATCCAATCAGGGTGTCAATGCCTGTATTGTTCCAAAACGCCGAATCCACAATTCCCAGATGGATCTTTCAGCCAAACTGGGCGGGGTTTATGTTCAATCGATGATCAACGGCACGCTGGCCAGGGATCTGGGGTACGATGAGGCTATCTTCCTCAATCTCGAAGGGCGGGTAGCCGAGGGCCCCGGCGAAAATATCTGCGTCATCAAGGACGGCGTCCTCCACACCAACGACCGCTCGGAATCGATTCTCGAAGGCATAACCAGGACCAGCCTGCTGGAGATTGCTTCCCACCTGGGCTACAAAACCAGGGTGGCCCCGATTAAAAAAGAGGACCTGCTCCAGGCCGACGAAGCTTTCTTCTGCGGCACGGCGGTCGAGGTGACCTCGATCGTCAAAGTGGCGGATTTTTCCGAAAATCCGGATAAGGGGCCCGAATATATACTCGGAGACGGCCGGCCCGGACCGATTGCCACCAGGATAGCCGAAGAATACAGGAAGGTCGTAACCGGCCAGAATCCTCACTTCGAAAAATGGCTGACTCACGTCAAGGATTAGCCGGCGCTTAATTAAAAAATTATTTCGAACAATTCGTTCCCGCTTCGAAGCGGCCGGAATTTTCAGCCTCCTCCAACCAAAAGCCAATTTTATGCCGGCGATTTTATTTCAGGCCGTCGGCTGACATTTTAGCCGAATCCGGAAGCGCTCTCACTTCCCGCGACCACGGCAATGACTTCAGGGAGGGTGAGACTTCATGCCTCTGACCGCCTGCAGCGGATTAAGCTCCCCGCGGCAGGAAAGGCGGAAAGAAAACTGCTGAGCAGCGGGCCGCGACCGGGCTTTCTGCTCAATCCGGGCTGGCACGGGTTCAGACCTGCGGCCGGAGATTTACAGAGTATAGATTAAATAACAGAAAAAAGGCTATAATTTAAGTGCTGAAATTTTTTTGAAGAGGCCGCCCGATGAAAACTTTAAGGCTGAAGAAAAAGACTTCCAAAAAAACGCTGAAAAAAGTTTCGTTCATCTTCATATCTTTTATTCTCTTTTTATTATTCAGCCTGGCTTACGGCCAGAATATCCTGTCCTCACTGGGTGAAAAACAGGATTTTCGCAGCAGGCGCGTCTCTTCCTTCGACCCGACCGGCGGCAACCGGGATGCCATCGGCATCGCCCCGGGCCAGACAGCCGTCCTGGCCGAGATCAAAGGGCCGGCAGCCATTCACCACATCTGGTTTACTATCTCGGCCGAAGCCTTCTACGGGAGGAAACTGATCCTGCGGATGTACTGGGACGGCGAGGACACCCCGTCGGTTGAAGTCCCGGTGGGAGACTTTTTTGCCGTCGGACACGGCCTTAACCGCAACCTGGTCTCAATTCCGGTTGTCCGCTCTTCAGAAGGCCGGGCCCTTAACTGCTACTGGCTGATGCCCTTCCGCTGGTCGGCCCGCATCACCGTAACCAACGAAGGCAACCGCCCGGTGGGCTCGTTCTACTACTACATTGATTACCGCCAGCTCGAGGACATCAAGCCCGACACACCCTACTTTCATGCCCAGTACCGCCAGGAATTTCCCTGCGAAGCCGGGAAAAACTATCTCATCCTGGACGCCGTCGGCCGCGGCCATTACGTCGGCTGTAACCTGAGCGTCCTGCAGAGGTCGATGGGCTGGTGGGGAGAGGGTGACGACATGATTTATGTCGACGGCGAAGAATTCCCCTCCCTCCACGGCACCGGAAGCGAGGATTATTTTTCCGACGCCTGGGGCATGCGAGAGGGAAACAATCTTTACTACGGCTGCTCGCTTCAGGAAGAAGATTTTCAAGTTGGGGCCAAGGCCACCGTCTATCGCTTTCATCTCTCCGACCCCATTCCCTTCTCCAGGTCAATCAGGGTGACCATCGAACACGGCCACGCCAACGACCGCTCGGATTATTACAGCTCGGTGGCTTACTGGTACCAGACCGAACCGCACAAGCCTTTCCCGCCTTTTCCACCGGCCGAAAAACGTCTGCCCTTCGCCCTGGAAACTGGCGACAATTTTACCCAGCCGGTATGGGTAAAAATCAACGGCGGCCAGAACGCTGAAACCACCTATGAGGACAGCGTCAGCGGGGCCAGAATTAGCGCTCCCCTGCTCAGGCAGTTGCTGACCTCCTACTACGACCAGACGGGAAAACGATACCAGGCCATAGGCACCGAAGAGGCAGCTGCCGGCTCCAGAATTAAACTAAACCTTAAAGCCGGCCTGCACGATATTTATGACCTCCAGATTTATTTCCTGAAAGGCCCTGGCCTGGGCAACTGGTCGGTTCTTAAAGAAATTCCAAAACCGGAACCAATGGAAGAGACCGGAGAGGAAAAGAAAATGCAGGATAAAGAAGTAGAAAAAACCGAGGAAGAAAAAGCCAAAGAGGAACAGCAGGAGCAGGTCGCTCCGCCCGCCCCCCCGGAGCCGGAATATCAGACCCTGGCCAGAATCAACGCCTTTGCCCTGGACACTGTAATCGAAACCGTCACCATAAAAGCTCAGGAGCTCGGCACCGAAGATAACACCTTCTGGCTGGAGGTAACCGGAAAGGACGTCAAGTCCAGCGGTTACGACCTGGCGATAGTCGGGGTGAATCTCATCCCGACCAAACAGAATTTCGCTCTCGACTGGTATCTTATCGGTCCGTTTGATGCCCCGGATATGAATTTCCTGACGACCGTCTATCCGCCGGAAAAGGAAATAAAACTCAGGAGCACCTACGCGGGCAAGAAAAATCTGCTGGCCTCCTGGAAACAGGTCAAAGCCCAGCCGAACGGCTTTATGCCCCTCACCCAGCTCTTTCAACCGAATGAACAGACAATCGCCTATGGCCTGACCTATCTTTATTCGCCCGAAGACCGCGAGGTTGTCCTGCTTCTCGGAAGCGACGACGGAGTGAGGCTCTGGGTCAACGACCAGCTGGTCCATACCAATCCGGTTTACCGGGGAGCCTACCCCGACCAGGACCGGGTTAAGGTCAGTTTGAAAGCCGGCTGGAATAAGGTGCTGATCAAGGTGCTTCAGGGCGCCGGAGGCTGGGGCTATTATCTGCGGATACCCGACCCGAAGGGAGAATACAGCTGGAGCGCCCGGCCGACTGGCAAATGATCCCGGGCGAGGCCTCAATCAGCGAAAATAATGGAATCATCCGCTAAGAAAAAAGCCCCGGGCCTGCTGACATTTTAAAAACGACAGAATTGAGTATTTTTTAATTAATCTGACAGAAAGATGCTTTTTTGCTTTAACCAGAGGCCAGAAGTTCGCTGGCTTTCTGCTTTATTATCTCCAGAGCCTGGCGCACATGCCTTTCTTCGGTGGTTCTCTGTCCGACAACCAGGCGCAGGGTGTATTTTCCGTTAAGCGTGGTGTGGGTCATGAATAGCCGGCCGGTGGAATTTACCTCTTCCAGAAGCCGGCGGTTAAGCTCGTTGAGTTCTTCCTCAGGGCGTCCGGCCTTAAGCCTGAAGCAAACCAGGCTGAAATAAACCGGAGCCATTATTTCAAATCTCCCGTCCTGTTGCAGTTCGTCCCGGAAAAGTTCAGCCAGATGAATGTGGCGGCGAATGATCTTTTTGATTCCTTCCACTCCATAATTTCTCAACACAAACCAGAGCTTGAGCGCCCGGAATCGCCGACCGAGCTGGATCCCCCAGTCGCGGAAATTCTTCACCACGGCGTCAACGCCGGTCTTGAGATACTCGGGGTGAATTTCAAAGGTTCTGGTGAGGACCTGGGGGTCCTTAACGAAAAAGGCCGAGCAGTCAAAGTTGGTTAGCATCCACTTGTGGGGATTAAAAACCAGCGAATCAGCCAGCTCAGCTCCGTCGAGCGCCCACCGTTTCTCCGGCAGGATGGTCGCCGTCCCGGCATAAGCGGCGTCCACATGAAGCCAGAGCCCGTATTTCTGGCAGATTTCTCCGATGGGTTTCAGCGGGTCGACTGCGCCAGAAGAAGTTGTGCCGACGGTGGCGATGACGCAGGCTGGCTGAAGGCCGTTCCCGAGGTCTTTTTCGATGGCCTGCTCCAGCTCGCCAGGAATCATGGCCAATTCATCATCTGCAGGTATATAGACCAGGTTTTTTCGCCCAAAACCGGCGATTTTTACGCCCTTCTCAACACTCGAATGGGCTTCCCGGGAAGCATAAACGCGCAGGGGGCTGTCAAAACCTGCTTCGTTCACCTTGAAGCCGGTGATTTTTTCCCGGGCAGCGAGCAGGGCGCAAAGAGTGGCGGTTGAGGCGGTATCCTGAATCACTCCGGCCCAGCCTTCGGGCAGCCCGATCATCTGCCGCAGCCAGTCCATGACCACCTCTTCCAGTTCGGTGGCCGCCGGGGAGGTTTGCCAGACCATTCCCTGGGTGCCGAGGCCGGCGGAAAGCAACTCGCCCAGAATAGAAGCCGGACTGTTATTGGCCGGGAAATAGGCAAACCATCCGGGGTGTTCCCAGTGGGTTATCCCGGGCAGGATGATTTTTTCAAAATCATCCAGAATCCTGTCCATTTCTTCCGGGTGGTGGGGCGGAGAAGGGGGCAGTTTGGCTTTAATTTCTCCAGGTTGAACTGTCGATTTAACCGGATGTTTTTCAACCGTTTCGAGATAATCAGCCACCCAGTCTATCAACTGATAGCCGTATTTTCTGAATTTTTCTCTATCCATAAGCCTTTCTCCCGGAAATTGGGGTTAATCCGGGCAATTTGAGGCCCGAATTTCTTATTTTTTTCAGCTCCTCAGCGTATTTTAATACTTAAAGAACCTAAAATTAAAGTCTTGGCCCGAAAAAACTGCCAAATCAGGCTGTTTTCTCGCTGTTTGGTGTAGACAGATTTAAACTTCCAGGGAATTATTAATAACTGTAAAATTTTGCTTGATTTTAAATCCTTATTTATGGTATAATAATTGTGTTGTTGGGAAGGGGAAAATCAAGATTAAGGAAGTCAGGCGGTATTTTTCCAGCTAAATGCTGAGTTTTCAAGACTATATTTAAGCCTTCATAATCCCCCGGCCGGCAAATTTCGGCAACTTTTCCAGAAATTTTATGCAACCAAATCATCCCCTCTGCCGTTTACCTGAATGAGCAAAAATGAGAACAGAAGCGATTAGAAGGATTTTGGAAGCCTCCTTCTTTTAATCCCCCCTCCTTTCCTTGCCCTTCACCCAAGGCCCTGCTTAAGACAGCAGGGCTTTTTTTTCGCCGGCGTCTTTCCGGCAATTTCCAGCGCCTGCACGGCTGACATTTCTAAATTATTAAATAATTCACGCCTTGACCTCAGGCGCCAATTTGTTAGAATTTGGTCTTCGGGGTTCAGGATGCAGGGAAGTCCGTGAGAGGCGGACACAGCCCCCGCTACTGTAACCGGCGACAAATCCCTGACAGCGCCACTGCCCTCCGGGGCGGGAAGGCCAGGGAGGAGGATGACCCGGGAGTCAGGATATCTGCCTTGAGCCCGGCAGCCTTTGTTTTCTTCGGGCGGAAGAAAACAGGGAGCCAGCCAAACCAAACAAGCGGGGGGAAAGGAGAATGAATGAGAAAGCACTTTCCTGCCCATCTGTCTGCCGGTTTTACTCTGGCAATTTGCCTGGCGTTAATTGCTTTTATTGCTGCGCCCCTGCGGGCTGATGACCAGACCCGGCCGCCAAAAATTCAGCACGAAATCGTGGTCACGGCCACCAGGCTGGAAACACCGGTAAAAGAGACGGCTTCAGCCATAAGCCTGGTCAGAATAGAAAATCTGCCTCCGGCAGCCGCCATCAGACCGGAAATTATTTTTACGGGCATTCCGGGAGTATTTTTCCTGCAGCCGGGGTTGGCCGGCGGAGCCGGTTCTCTTTTTATCCGGGGCGCAAACTCAGAGCACACGGTGTTTATGATTGACGGGCTGGAGCTAAACGACCCGATCTCGCCATCGCGCTCGTTTAACTTTAACCTTTTCGACCTGTCTCTCATCGACCGGGTGGAAGTGCTTCGCGGTCCCCAGAGCACTTTATACGGCTCAGACGCTCTGGCCGGAGTGGTGAACTTAATCACCGCCGATCCCGAAAAAAACGAAGCTACGGTTTCGGGACTTTTTGGCTCACGCCGGACAGGTCTGGGTAATCTTCGTATAGCCCGGGTCAAAAATAATTTTTCTTTCGTTATGGAAACAAATTCTTTCACCACTCTCGGAATTTCCTCAGCCAGCAGCTCTTACCCCGGAAACACCGAAAACGATGGCTTCAATCAGCAGAGCTTAGCGGTGAAGCTCTCCTGTCGCCTTTCGCCCGCATTCAAAATTACCTGGCAGAGCCGCGGACTTTTTAACCGGGCTGAGCTGGACGCCTTCGGCGGCCCCTACGGCGACGATCCCAATTCTGTTCAAAAATCAAGGTTCATTTTTAACCGTCTCGAGCTTAACGGGTTTCTGTGGCAACACCGCTGGGAGCAGAAGCTGGCGTTCGGTTTTGAAGCCGGGCGGCGTGATTTCGACAACCCGGCCGATGAGTCGCATCCATCTGAAGCGGAGGATGCCATTTACAAAAGCCAGATGTTCAAGGTTGACTGGCAGAATAATTTCTATCTCTCCGAAAACAACACCTTAGTGCTGGGAGCCGATTTCCGGGAAGAGCGGGGCAGCTCTTTCTACGTTTACTCCAGTCCCTGGGGCGATTTTGAAAGCAGCTTTCCGCAAAAATCAGCTTCACTTCTTGGACTATACGTTCAGGATCAGTGGAAACTCTGGAACAGACTGTCGCTGACCGCAGGCTTGAGGTCGGACCATCATCAGAGATTCGGCCCGGCTGTAACTTTCAGGACGGCCGCCTGCTTCGACCTGCCTGAAATTCAGGCACGGGTAAAAGCCACAGTCGGGAGCGGTTTTAAAGCCCCTTCGCTTTACCAGCTTTATGCACCGGAGAGTATTTTCGGACCGATCGGCAACGAGAATTTAAGACCCGAAAAAAACACCGGCTGGGACGCCGGCCTGGAGAAAGAAATCGGAGAGCGATTTTCTGTGTCGCTCACTTATTTTGAAACGCACTACCGCAACCTGATTCAATTCTATTACGGCTCGGGTTACCAGAATATCGGGCGGGCTTCAAGCCGGGGTGTGGAAACTTCGCTTCAGGCAAATCCCCTGAAATCGCTGACCCTCCGCGCCAGCTGGACCCACCTTCGGGCGCGCGACCTCGATACCGGAACTCCGCTTCTCCGCCGTCCTGAAAATTCGCTCCATTTCGACCTGAGCTACACCCGCGGCTCGCTCAATCTGGCGGCAGAACTCAACTACATCGGCTCGCGATTTGATGTAAATTATTCGGCTTATCCAGCAGAGACCGTCAAACTGAAACCGGCAACCATCGCCAACCTTCTTCTGACTTATGAGCTGAATCAACCGCTGACTCTCTTTCTCCACCTCCAGAACCTGCTCGACACCCGCTACGAGCTGATTTACGGCTACGGCTCCCCCGGCCTTATAGCCTCAACCGGATTTAAGCTAAAATTGTGATAGTCTTTATTAACAAACAGCTGCTACATTTCATATTTAATATCGACTGACGAAGCTTCAGTCCGAGGAACATCAAGGTGAAATTCAAGTGAGCCTCCAAGAAGGAAGTTTAGGGTAAACAGGACCTTTACAATCTTTTTGCTCTGGCTATATATTTGTCCCGGTAACATCAATTGAATAGTCATATTGATTTCTTCCCGCTATCATCTTTCAATTCTTGCCGGGCTTTAGCCCCCCGGCTTTCAGATTTCAGACTGCGTCCTGACTGAAGTTAAGGTGCGGTGAAGGATAGCGAAGACCGCTAAGGATAGAAGCTCAACCGCGGCTACAAAAATAAAAAGTCCGCTCAGGGTGCGTTCGTAGAGAAAACCCATCACCGCTCCGCTGACGAACCAGGCCGCTCCATACAGAGTGTTAAAAATGCCGTAGGCAGAAGCCCGCCGCGCCTTGCCCACCATGTCGGCAATGGCAGCCCTCATGATCGTTTCATGGGCGGCCATGACTACACCCCACAGAACCACGCTGGCCAGGGCCAGCTTTGAGTTATTGGAGAAGCCCAGGAAAGGAACCGGCAGAGTTAAAAGAGGGATTAGCAACATGCCCTTAAGACCGATTTTATCGTAAAGGCGGCCAACCGCCAGGGCAGCCACCGCATCCACTCCCATGGCCAGAGCATATAGGAAGGCTATCCTGCCCGCGGGAAAAATTCCGGTGGCTGTCCAATGGAAGGAAAGCAGGGCAAAAGTGGCAAACCCCGCCACACTGAACAGGGTAAAAACAGCATACCAAACGAAAGACGGCGGCAGGCGTTTCCCGGCTACTCCGGCCGCAGGGCTTTCTTTCTCCAGAATTTCTGGAGTCGGCACCCGAATCCTGGCAACTGCCAGCGTGCCCATCATCAAGACAAACGGAATCCACAGCAGATTGAATCCATCGCGATAAGACTGGCGCACCGCGAAAATGACACCAAAGAGAACCGGACCGGCCACCGCTCCGAGCTGATCAAGAAATTCGTGCAGCGCAAAGCCCCGCCCCCGGCCGGTTTGAGCGGTGGCATGGGAAAGAATCGTATCGCGGGCCGGCGAGCGAACAGCCTTGCCGACACGCTCAAGTATCAGCAGGAGCGCCGCCAGTTCCCAGCGGTTGACAAATGCCAGCAGCGGAATACACAGAATCAGGCCATACCCGATAAAAGTGGCCGCCCAGTAAGCCCTGGTGCGGTCGACCAGGTAGCCGCTCAGAAGACGCAGGGCATATCCGATGAACTCTCCGAGCCCCGAAACCAACCCCACAGCGGCCGCGCTGGCACCCAGAAACAGCAGATACGGGCCTGAAACACCGCGAGCCGTTTCGTAGGTCACATCCCCCAGGGCGCTCACGATCCCAAGAATGAAGATCAGCTGCCAGGAAAGACTACGGCGCTGGGTTTCCTCCCTACTTTCAGGCGACAAATTTTGTTTCATAGCTTTTATCTCAGTCTCTACATGTCTGAATTATACCAGGCCAATAATCTAAAATCTGTCTTCCTATTCTAACCCAACCTCCCTATTCCATCCTACTGTTTTTTCAATGGCATCTAAAATAACTTCTTGATCGTCTTCATTTATAGTATTGGCTTCAAGATTCTGCACCTGCCATAATTTCCCTGAATTAATTTTTTTTACTGGAGAATATCTGCCGAGCCAGCCTTCTGAGGGTTTGCCTAATTCACACCTGGCGACAGTTCCGATAAGAGAGGTTTCCAGACCTTCTCGCCCCATCCTTTTTTTCTGCCCCTCGAGCACAAAAAATCTGAAAGAGAACTTTTCTCTGATTATGGCTGTGATTTCTGCTTCTAACTCTATTTCCTTTGGAATATCTCGAAAGGCTCCTTTTTCTTCCCTGTTATGTTTTTTGGTGAAATCGATGTTCCATATCTCCAGATACGGATCATTCCTTTTATTTAATAAAACTCTGCCAATATTTTTCCTGAAAATACTTCTGGCACTGGGAGGTGGCTTATTTTTATCCAGGTTCATTTTTGTCTCATCAAGAAGAAAATGTTCTTGTATACGATTCCTGAAATTACCATCTTTACTTGTGCCAATTCTAACAATTCTTGGCCTGGCTCCCCCATGCCCCCAGATTTCACCTTCTTCATAAAAGAAATAAATCCCGTTCAACGGCAGTGACATCCTTCACCAGTTTCTCGAATTCATTCTCTGAAACTTCGCGAGGATACTTGTTATACCATTCAATTTCTGCCTCAGAAAACAATACTCCATGCAAATCAGAAAAAATTGCCCAATTTGCATTTTTTTCTTTACACTTCTTGATAAATCTCTGGAGCATTCTGGCGGTGTAAAGCCTTTCTGGCAGGACCTTTAGGCTTGTATTCTTTAACGAATCATCCTTTTTATTTGAACAGTGTGTTATATATATTCTCATTTTCCCTCTGCCCAATGATAATTATTCTCCTTGTATTTTGTTTTCTTTGAAAATCAAAGACCGGCACTATAATTTTAGGTGTTTTTAAATTAGAATTGAATTTGTTTCTTCGGCCGGCCCGATGCTGGCAGAATTAAAAAAAGCCTGGAGACAGCTTCTGGAGTTGGTGCATGGAAGAACTGGAAACCTTAGATAAGATATTCAAACCGCAGCGTTTAGCCCTGGTCGGGGTAACCCCCAACCCAAAAAGCGTCGGCGGCAAGATTCTGTCCAACCTGATTACCGGCGGCTACCGGGGCGTGGTCTACCCGGTAAATCCGACGGTTGAAGCGGTCATGGGCATCCCCTGCTTCACCGGCGTGACTTCGCTTCCGCGCACCCCCGATTTAGCCGTCATCTGCACCCCTGCTCCCCAGGTTCCCCGGATCGTCGCCGAGTGCGGGCAGGCCGGCATTATGGGAATCATTATCATCTCGGCCGGCTTCAGGGAAATCGGCCCCGAAGGCCGCGCCCTCGAAGAGCAGATCTTAGCCGAGAGGAAAAAATACCCCGGGATGCGCATCCTGGGGCCTAACTGCCTGGGCGTTATCTCGCCCGGTCTCAATCTGAACGCCAGCTTTGCCGCCGCCATGCCGCTTCCCGGGCACATCGCTTTCATCTCCCAGTCGGGGGCTCTCTGCACCTCCATCCTCGACTGGTCGCTCGAAGAGAAGATTGGCTTTTCTTACTTTGTGTCAATCGGCAATGCCCTTGACATTGATTTCGGCGACCTTATCGATTACTTCGGCGAGGACGAAAACACCCGCTCGATTCTGATGTACATTGAATCGATTTCTAACCCACGCCGGTTCATGTCGGCCGCCAGAGCCTACGCCCGCACCAAACCGATCATCGCCTACAAGGCCGGCCGCTTTCCGGAGTCGGCCGAGGCGGCTTCATCCCATACCGGAGCTATGGCGGCTGAGGACGCCATCTACGAAGCAGCCTTTCAGCGGGCCGGCATGGCCAGGGTGTTTGAAATCGGCGAGATGTTTGATGTGGCTGAGCTCATCGGGCGGCACAAAATACCGAAGGGCCCGCGCTTAGCCATCGTGACCAATGCCGGCGGTCCCGGCGTCATGGCCTCCGACGCCCTGATCGAGGCGGGCGGGCAGCTGGCGAAACTCAGCCCGGCAACCATCGACGCCCTCAACCAGTCGCTGCCGCCGGCCTGGTCGCACGGCAACCCGGTTGATGTGCTCGGGGACGCCAAATCGAAAACCGTGGCCAAAGCCATAAACGCCGTGCTCCAGGATGAAGGCGTGGACGCGGTGCTGCTGATTGTAACGCCTCAGGCGATGACCAACCCGCCGGGAATTGCCAAGGAGCTGATGCCGATCGCTGCCGAAGCCAAAAAGCCCATCTTAGCGGCCTTCCTCGGCGGACCTTCGATGCGCGAAGCCAACCGCCTTCTCAATGAGGCCGGCATCCCCACCTACAACACGCCGGAACAGGCCGTGCGAGCCTTTATGATTCTGGTGAATTACGCCCGCAACTTAGAAAACCTCTACGAAACCCCGCGGGAAATTTCGGTTGAATTTCCGGTTGAACGCGAAAAAATCCGCCAGCAGGTTCTGCCGTGGCTGAGCCAGGACTCCGAAGTCCTGAGCGAGGAGATGTCCAAAAAGATACTCGACGCTTACGGCATCCCGACGACTCTGCCGCGCCTGGCCCGGACAAAAGAGGAAGCCGTTCGGCTGGCTAACCAGATCGGCTATCCGGTGGTGCTTAAAATCCATTCGCCCGACATCACCCACAAAACCGACGTCGGCGGCGTGGCCCTGGATCTTGAAGACGACCACATGGTGGAGGCCGCCTTCGACCGCATGATGCATACGGTTAAGGAAAGAGTCCCCGGCGCCCGAATCGAAGGGGTGGCCGTCCAGAAGATGGTTGTGGCCCGCGACGCCCTGGAGATGATCCTCGGCAGCAAAAAGGACCCGACTTTTGGCGCGGTAATTATGGTCGGGCTGGGCGGAACGGCGGCTGAGGTCTTAAAGGACCGCTCGATCTGCTTTCCGCCGCTCAACGAACGCCTGGCCCGCCGGGCTCTCGAGCAGCTAAGGAGCTGGCCGCTTCTCAAGGGTTACCGCGGAAAACCGCCGGTTAACATCGACCGGCTGATTGAAATCATCATCAGGTTTTCTTACTTAGTAGCCGATTATCCGGAGATAAAAGAAATCGACATCAATCCGCTGCTGGTGAGCCCGGAAGAGGTGGTGGCCCTGGACGCCAGAATCATCGCCGACCGCGAGGTGGCGCCGGAAAAAGTCAAGCCCTACGAACATCTGGTGCTCCGCCCCTATCCGGAGGAATTCATCAAGAAGGTCAGGATGCGCGACGGCACAGAAATCACCCTGCGGCCGATCCGGCCCGAGGATGAGCCGCTGTGGTTCGAGCTGCTGGGAAGCTGTTCCAGGGAGACCATCTATTCGCGCTTCCGCTATTTCTTTTTCTGGCAGTCGCACGAGGTGGCCTCCCGCTATTGCTACATCGATTATGACCGGGAAATGGCCATCGTGGCCGAGTATAACGACGGGAAAAAGCGCCGGATTCTGGGAGTGGGGCGACTGACGGCCGACCCGACTCGGACCGTAGCTGAGTATGCCGTCCTCGTTCAGGACAACTGGCAGAACCGGGGGCTCGGCGGTTTGCTCACCGACTACTGCACGGAAATCGCCCGGGCCTGGGGCGTGAAAAAGATTGTCGCCTATACCACCACCGACAACCCGCGGATGATCGCCGTCTTCCAGAAGCGCGATTTTGAAATCCGGCAGGATGCTGAATCAACCCTGGTGGAGATTCAGAAGAACCTCTGAAAGAGGCGACGCGGAAGCTCAATTGGACAATTTGGACAATAAAGAGCCTGGACACCGCAGGGGTGAGCAAGAAAAATGAGTTGTAAGAATTCTTCGCCCTCAGCCTGATTGTATCAGGTGAGGCAAAACCTCTAACCTTCACCCCTGACGGCAAAGTTCTGAAAGAACCTGATTCATACATCATCCATTCTGTTATTCCATCCCGCTTCTGATAAAGCAGTAACAGAATTCGTTGTGAATTGTGGATATGATCCGGGATGAATCCTGCTCGAACAGAAATAAGCTGAAAGAAAACATGCTTCATCCCTGTTAATTTCTTATTAACAAACATTGAAAAGTGAACCTCGTTCGGCAATTTGAGTTTCATATTTAAGGTTTCAATCTGTTGCCCGCAATTACGAAGAGAGGAAGCCAGGCTCAGAAATTGGCCGGCTCGTGGTTATGAAATAATCCCCCTCGAGTGGAAATAATGAATTTATTCTGCTATAAATACTCCATTATGAAACGGGAAAAAATAGCCGCATTTTTATTAAATCTAGCAGTTGTGGGCTGGCTAATTCTCGGCCCGGCCACGATAAAGGCGCAGAGCCAGGACGATAAAATTACCGTTAACTTCAGCGGTTTCATAAAGACCGACCTGCTATACGACACGCGTCAAACGGTGAGCATTAGAGAAGGGCATTTCCTGCTTTATCCAAAAGATCAGCTCCTTGACCCCGACGGACGCGACCTTAACGCAAAAGACACCTTCCATATTTTGTCGATTCAGACGAGGCTGGCGCTTCGGATCACGGGCCCGAAGGCGCTGGGTGCGAAACCCACCGGTTACATCGAGGGCGAATTCTTCGGCCATTCCGACCCGGACATAAACGGTTTCAGGCTGAGACACGCCTATCTCAAGCTCAACTGGGCAAAGAGCGAGCTTATGATCGGGCAGTTCTGGCACCCGATGTTCATCACAGAAAGCTTTCCGGAAGTGGTTTCGTTCAACACGGGCGCTCCGTTTGAACCGTTTTCGCGAGCGCCGCAGATTCGCTTCACCTGGACAGAAGGAAAGCTTTCGCTCTCGGCGACGGCGCTTTCTCAGCGGGATTTTGCCTCTACCGGACCGGACGGCGTCAGCACGGTTTATTTCAGGAATGCGGCCTTTCCGGAGCTGGACGTAAAGGCGGCATATGCGAATAAGAACCTGCTGGTCGGGGGCGGCTGGAATTTTCTAAGGATCGCGCCGCGCCTCAGCACGACGACGGGCTATCAGGCTGAAGAATCTGTGAGTTCTGCTGCGGCTCACGCTTTCGCCCGGCTGAAGACCGCCCCGCTCACGGTAAAGGCCCAGGTAGTTTACGGCGGAAACCTCCATCACCTGACGATGCTCGGCGGCTATGCGGTCTCAGAAATCGGAAGCGAGCCCGCGCTCCGCTGGACCTACACGCCGGTTAACACTGGCTCGGCCTGGCTGGAAATTCAAACCAACGGAAGTCGCTGGCAGGCGGGGCTCTTTGGCGGTTATAGCAAAAACTACGGTGCGAAAAAAGACATCGTTGGCGCTATCTACAGCCGCGGCGACACCATCGACCATCTTCTGAGAATTGCCCCTCGCCTGGTATTTAACGCCGGCAAGATTCGCTTTGCTCAGGAAGTCGAGCTGACCTCAGCCGCCTACGGGCCGCGCGACCTCCGCGGCCGCGTCAACCCGACCAGAACCGTGACCAACCTTCGCCTTCTGTTCGCCGCCTATTATTTCTTTTAGCGATTCCGGGCACTTTATATAGCTCCACATTTCGCGCCAGAAAATAATCCATCACACAATTTTTATTCGCCTGGCGACATCAAGGAAAAATTCCTTACAATCCTCTATTCTTTCGACAGAGAAAGAGCCAATCGATGCTGTGTCAATTCTTAAGTTTCTTTCGGGCACAGACATGGTATCCAGGGTTAGGATAATATTTCGAAGTGTCGTCGTGACGTGGTGGCAGCCGGGCTGATTTGAGCAGGAAAATTTATTTACCTAATTCGATTTGCTCCGCCTTCTGTTGGGTTTTAGCTTCAAAAGTGGGTATTTCCGGACCTTAGTCACACCGGAGATATCAAGCTGCTCAAAGATCGGATAGACGCTGACCCGGTCCCCGTCCTTTAGCCTGTGCCTGAAACTTACTGACCGCCCGTTGACCAGAATCAGGTCAACCTCAGACCTGGGAACACCCAGAGACTCTATTGCCTTTCCCACCGTTAGCGGCCCCTCAAACCTGACCACAAAATCCCTCTTTCTGCACTCCTCCGGCAAATAATCATTCAACTCCTCATAAAACCTGAAGGTTATATTTATTATAGCCACTTCTTGCTTAACTCAGCTTAACCTCATTTAAAATAATAGCTCAAACCTGTATATTATCAGTTAATCTGAAGGAAAATTAATAAATCACAGACCCTTTATTCTTCTTCTTCCATAAAATAATCATTATCAACTTTTTTAATTTCAATAATTTTCTGGATATTCACGCCTATATTGTGTTCTATCATTAGCTCAGCGAGTTTTCTGCCATCTATCAGCACTATCTTCTTATCAAGAGATTTCGCATATTCTTCAGCATCCCTGGAAAAATTAGATGTAGTTATAAATACGCCTTTATTCGCCTTTTTCCCAAGCAGAGCGCCTGCAAACTTCTGGATCTCAGGTCTGCCAACTACATTCTCCCATTTTTTCGCCTGTAAATAGATCATATCAAGACCCAACTTATCTTCTTTTATGATTCCATCAATACCTTCATCCCCGGCACCGCCGGTCAGCATGCCCGATTCTTTCAGAGCGCCACCGTATCCCATTTTTAAGAGCAAATCCAGCACCAGTCTTTCAAACTGATAGGGATTTAATTTCTTTACCCTCTCCAGCAATTCATCAGCAAGCAAGTCGTTCAAAAGCTTTGCATTTTTCTCTATGGCTTCTTCCGGCGAATCAGCTTTGGTCGCATCAATAATATCCCGTTGGCCTGAATCATGCTCTTCTCTAGAAGACCATTTTCTAAATTCTTCGTATTGGAGAAGAGTTTTTACATTAATTGTATCTGGATTTTTTTCCAGCAACTTAAGTCCTTCCTCTGATATTTTATAATGACCTCGTTTTGTTCTTGTCACCAACCCGGCCTTTAAAAGATAAGTTCTTGCCCAGCCAACTCTTGAAACGATTATTCTCATTGCTCCGCTTGGCAATAGTGCTTGACGCTCTTCTGGCGCTAAATTAAAATAATCAGCCACTTTTTCCACGATTTCGAGTCTTTTATGTTCTTGACCATCAGACAATACCTTTAATACGGGCAACATACAGGCTTGAAAATCAGGGATGGCCATCAATTCCTCCTGATAATGAATTTCTTTGATTCTATCATATCTTAATAATATATTGGAAAAAACAGGATAAGCTAGCGTACAAAATAGTTCGTGATTCTCATTAAAGAGTGTGCCATCATTAACCTTCCTTTTCGCGAAATTAAACCCAGAAGGGAATTTTTTGCATTGCTATGGCCCTGATAGATCAAATAGGATTATGGGGAAAGGGCTATGCATTTTTTTGTAGAATTTACTGAAGTTGATCCTTGAGTGGCTTTTTAAAGAGCTGATGAAATTTGGGCCTGAGGAAAAGGCAGGCTATCGTAAAGCATAGGTATAGTTGATAGATGCTGGCACATTTTTTCTAGGCAGATAAGAAGATCTCTGCAATTATTTGAAATATGGTTAAAGAAGAATACACAATAATGCAATGTGACGTCCAAAATTATTCATATGACTTTCGCTCATGTATAAAATAGTTCGCGATTTGCTATAAGGGGTGAGCCATCATAAACTCTCCTGCTACAGTAATCAAACTAAGGAAAGAAGGATTTTCATTACTAAGGCTCGAAGAGATTCTAAGGCCATGCGGGAGAAAATGCTAACAGGATTCTTAATGGAGGAGGGGCCCGAAGTCGATGTTAGAGCGGCTGGTTGGGGAGCTGATGAGGGTGGAGGCTGAAGCCAGGGTGGGGGGGCGGAGAAGCATAAGCGCAGCAAGGAGAGGGTGACGTATTTTCCGGCTACCCGGTGAGGATGCTCAACTCCGGGGTAGGGCCGATGTATCTTCTGGTTTCTAAGAAGAGGAAGGGCGGCTACATCCCATTTTTTGTGATTTATCGGAAGGCTGGTCGAATGAGTATGCTTATATCAAGCGGGAGAGATTCAGTCAGGCGTTCGAAAGTTCTCTGGCTCAGGCTGCTAGCCGAGGCTTAAAATGCAGAGTCTACGATGGCTAAATCGCGAACAAAGTTTGACACGACCTTACAAAATTAACTAAATAATAAATTGCATCATATTATTAAAACAGTGAAAGTTGGCTTTTATCCACCTGGCTTAACTGCATTTCTATTTCATTGGACGCTTTCCCATCCTTATCCGGAAACAACCAGATGTTGAACTTTCTATGCATTCCGTATTGTTGTTTCCATGGTGGCTTTTTTATATCATTAAACCAATCTAAAATATATTTACCAATTTCCCTCTTAACCTCTCTCCCTGATTTCCCGATAAGAGCCATTTGCGTCGCTCCAAGTAAAAGATCTGTAAATTGAAGGCCATTTTCTCTTGACGAATCCTTAAGCTCTAATTCAATTCTTACGAGCGGATATCGCTTTTTCGTAATTTTTGCTAAATAGCTATCAAGCTCTGCCCTGTATGGAATATATGATTCAAAATTATCGACCATTCCCTGTTCTGGACGAGTACATCTATCTTTGGCGTCAGAAATGAATTTTATAAAAACCTCATCTAAATTCAGAGGGGTTATATGCCAGGCAATTGCCCCTTTCAGAGCCATTGCTGTAAAACGATTATATTCATGAAAATTACATTTAAACCTTTTCCGATCAAATTTTGGGCTTTGTCTATCAATTATTAAGCAAGAAAACCAGACATCCTTAGATAATCCATCCTCATACATTTTTATCCATTTCCTTGCCAAACGAGCCTTTGCTCCAAATTTTCCCGCAAATGACGCCGGCAACTTGCAAAAATGAATTTCGCCCTGATATGCTTCCATTTCCCTAGCTCTATTTAATGCTTCTATTACTTCGATTAAATTTCCCTCTCGAATTATAGTTATTCCAATTAGCAACCATCGCTTATCTGGTATGCTTTCGTCATGGAAAGCAATAAATTTATCTATTTGCTTTATTTCTCTTCCCCAGAGATCTATCCCAGTCATAGCCCTCCTTAAAATCCTTTCTCAAATATTGCTTTCCCGACCAATCAAAGTTCATTCGCATTATAAGATTTGTTTTTTGATTGATTCTTTGCACCGGTTTAACAAATATAAAATAAAGTTATTGACATTTCTTAATTAGCAGCCAAATAGCTTCATAAGCCAACCTGGAAAAACCTTGCAAAGAAAATGACTTTAGTGGTTAGGTACCTTCTTGCAGATAAGCCGGCATCGGGAATTTTATTTTGACTGGCTGTCTAAAGGTTGCATGGCTGATAACCAGTTCACCTTTCTGCAGTCTGGCAACGTTTGATTTAATCGGGGGATCCAGAAATCTGTAAGCCGGCGAAGAAAGTTCTGCTGACCCGCTTCGCCCTATAACTGTCGTAGAACAGTTACCAACCACACGTTCATGAACCGCGCTCATAAATTGCTCCGCTCCCAGGAGTATAACCCCGAGGGATCTGCCTCTTTCCGCGATATCCAGAACCTGCTCTATGATAGGAGATTCTTTTTCTCTGGCCGGCGCGTATTTGTTCAATTCATCGACGAATATTATTAACTTTTCAGGAAGCCCTTCCTCCTCCGCTCCCTCAATACCTCCTTCCGCATATAAGGCATATAAAGTCCTCAATATATCCCCAAAAACCAGCGTTTGCTCATCATCGGTAAGTTTAGCAATATCAACGACAATAGTTTCTCCACCTTTAATTCTCGCTATTTCCTTTGATAGATTGCAATCATTTCTACGTCTTTGCTCAACAAACAAACCGCTCTGCCTGGTCTCGATAATTCTTCTCAGCAACCTCCTGAACCTGGCAACCGATACTGCTCGAACATCGCCCACTTGCTGTGCCTGGCCGCTTTGAGGGTCAAACAGCGGCGGGCCATTGAATAAAGACTTCCAACTTGTCGCCGAGGACCATTTGCCCTGAGGCCTGAAATGACCCGTTTTTGGATCCATCAATCCCTGGGTAATTTCCCCGATAAGCGCTCCCAAAGTATCCCACGGGTCCGGAATGTTTGATAGCAAAAGGTCCAGTTTATTGTAGGTATCCTCAAGCGAATAGGCATAAATATGCCAGTTTCTCTCTGGCAACCTGAAGCTGTTTGGAGATCCCGTCTGAGGAGTCTGTTTTCCATGTGGCAGCAAATAACGGACATTTTCAAAAGGCTTAGGCTTCAGTCCCAGCACATCCCATAATTCATGCTGCTCGGGCGGGAGCCCTCTTTTAGGAGGCTGATCAAGCGTTAGAAGGTCACCATGCTTGACGTTCAGGATTATAACGCCAATCTTATCTCTGTTTTCCGCTTTCTGAAGAATCGATTGAATCAAAAAAATAGCATAAGAGGTCTTTGTGGCTAAACCTGATATTCCCGTAATATTAATATGTGCCCCTTCAGGTCCCAGGATGTATCTGTTGTCGATATAAACCACACTTCTTGTACCGTTTGACATCTCTATAATGCCGGCCGGGATTTTATTTCTTTCGGATATCTGATCTATTCCAAGAGCCACATGGATTCCAGCCTCATCAGCAAACCTTACCGGGCGATCGTTCATAACCGGCATGTAGATATCCTTATCGTTGGAAAGAACTGCTGCATGCGCTACGGTTGTCCCCTGTCGAACGGTTCCGGGTTCCACTGTGACCTGACCAAAATCATTGGAGATAAAATTGGAAAGATGTGTTGGCGCATCCGTGCTGTGATCCAGCGTGGTGACAATTCCGAAAGTTCGGCTTGAACCTTCGGGCGCTATCTGTTCAGCCTCTACGATATCAAAAGGATTTACTATCTCGCCAGGCGCCAGCCAGAACCTGAATGTATCAGAAGTATTTGGCTCATGAGCTGTGGCCGAAGACAATCCTATTATTTTTCTATTATTAATTTCCGCTGACATCCTTTACCTCCATTTAAGATATTGTTGAACGGCCTCCCGTGACATAAAGCTCTCCTTCACCATTCTCTCTGCCAGAAATATCGGATATAGATGAACATGCCATCTCCTATCCTGTCCATGTGGTGTTACGTGACGTTCTCCAATGAGGGCCGCAGAAACCTTATCCAGTAGCCTCGAATCAAGGGGCTCTCTTGATGGGTTAACCAGTTCCACTTTTATCACCCCCATCAAGGGATAATCCATATGTTTTTGCTCTCTTATACGTACATACCAGAAAACCGCCTTGCCTTCCCTGGCGCTAAAAGCAGCTGTTCTGTGTTCATTTCTCAGATTTGCAAGTAATTGATATATTGAAAGCCGTTCTGCCTTTGGCCCCCGTCCTATGACGAATTGAGGGTCTTTTCTAAAATTTTTGGATACACCTATTACCGGCTTAATTTCTTCGTATTTTAAGAGATCTTCAAGCAGCGGGTTAAACAAAAGAGAGCCGTCAGCAATAAGCCATTCATCACTGGACAGATCAGGAATAACTTTCTTAATAAATTCTATTTCAAGTTTTCGCATAGCAAAACGAATTTTCCCACCAGCTTTGATGCGCAAATCAAAGCCTGCCAGCTTATCAGTGATAATATCTTTTTCCGTCAGATCCAAAAATTTTACGCCAGCCTTTTCTGCCAAACCTTCTAACCTATTCCACACCGAATCAGATAATCTCTGACGGCTGGCCATCAGCACGTTTCCAACATCGAGAGCTCTTTTACTTACTGATCCATCATTCTTTCTTTCC
Source organism: Candidatus Saccharicenans sp. (assembly GCA_030017715.1). Classification (GTDB taxonomy): domain Bacteria; phylum Acidobacteriota; class Aminicenantia; order Aminicenantales; family Saccharicenantaceae; genus Saccharicenans. Next base: position 104,326 of record JASEIU010000002.1, read on the forward strand.
AGAACGCAGGCTCCAATCTGAGCAAAAATTACAGGAGATTCTCTTTCATGCTCAATAATGGTCCCTAAAAAATAAGAACGAAAGGAACCATCTAGAAAATAGCGAAATAATTCCTGTCTTTTTCGGGCTTCCGGAGTGACAGATCGATAAAGCTCTACTTTTTTGCCAGACTGCTCTCTCTCAAAAATGGCATCAAATATTCTTTCTTCTGCATTAAAAGCACGATCTTCAAATTCTTCAAAGTCCGGTCGTTCTAAATCTTCTATAGCGCCTCCTACTGCCGGCAATACCTCAACATCATTAGCTATCTTTTTAAGAACTTCTCGAAGACCTATCAGAGCCTTCATTCCTCATTATCCTCGCTGTTATCTTCTTGCCCCTGAAGCTGTTCAAGGCTTTCCTTTATTTCCCTCATCTCCTCATCTTTTAAACCCCATATCTTAGATGCCACTTGATCAATTTCTTCTTCTATTTCTTTTACTTTTTCACTATCTCCTAAACCAGCTGCTACGTGCGCCTTTTGTGATAGCTCAGCTAATTTGACATGTAACAAGTCTTTACTTTCAAATTTCGGAACAAATATATTTTCTAAAACATGCATAGATCCCATGCTTTTGCCACCCTCTTGACTATAAGAAACAGCAGCAAATTGAAATGGGACAGAGTTGACCAAAGCCGCAATATAATGAGCTTCTTCTTTAGTTCCACACTCGACCAAGGTTATTGTCTCTTGAGGGATAATCGGCTTCTTATATAAAGTGCCTATTACCGCTGCCTCTATTCTTGCCATTCTGGTCCATACCACCTTCCAGGGGGCAAAGGTATAATCACCAATTGCAAACATTGTATAAAATGGAGATCCCTTTATTAACATATCTTTAATTCCACGTGACGCTCTCGAAAGCAGAACTTTTTCAAATCGCTTCAGATAGTCATATGTTTTTGGAAATCGGCCCTTCATATCTTTTTCAGGAATCGCAGTAAGCCTCATTCCCGGCTCGTGAGTTATTAAAATATTAGCAGATGGTTTAGCATGCCAACGCTGAACATCTCGGCCGCGAAGAAGGGGGTATAGTAAATCAGGCTCAATAGTTTCAGTAACTCTCTCTACCTTGACTTTTGCACCTTCAGTTATGTTTTGTATTACCACCAAATTATCTGGCCTTCTTAAAACTATGTCAACCCAATAAACAGCATTAGCGCCGCCTGTATATGCGCCAGCATGAGCTTCATAATTCGATTTTCCGAGAAGTTTTTTAATGGCCATTATTGCTCCAGGGCGAGCAGTTAGCCAAGGGGATGTAACATCCTGAGGATCTACTGGCTCGGCCTGATATTCAAGACGTATTGTTGCTTTTAATACTTCATCAATCGTGCTATCAAATGAAATTCGTCCTCTTTTTAACTTCCGCCATAAGGTATAAGGAACAGGATATTGATTCTGTTTTCCTTTTTGAATAATCATAAAAGCAGTTCGGTTAGATGCGCTTTCAAACGGCTTAAGATTTACCATATCATCTACACGCAATATAGCTATAGGTGTTAAATCATTAATATTTTTTTTGATGAGAAACTTTCTAAATCCCTTTCCCCCTCCTGCAGTCTTAAACAACGATTGTGTAATAACAAATCCGAGCTTTCCGTTTCTTTTTAGCAAATTATCTATTACTACGTATGTCATTAATACGGATACATCATCTTTTGACTTACCCAAAAATGCCTCAAATCCTTTATGCGGAAAAAGTTCATATTTTGCCCATAAATAAACTATATCCTTTCTGTATTGATCTGGAAGATGCTCCCAATTTATCCATGGTGGGTTGCCAACAATATAGTCAAATTTTCCAACTACTAAAGGCGCGAAGTTATTTTTCAGCAAGCGAGCCCATAAACCGTTTAATCCCTTTTTATGATAGGAGAGCAGTTCACTATAAAGATCATGTACATGTTTTTTGGCGTTCTCATCCCACTCTGAAGTGTTCAGTTTAAATTTTATGGGTATCGAATTAACGAAGGCTTCCGGACTCGCTTCAGATTTAATTTTTTCTTCTAGGTCTGAACAGAATCGATCAAACCTATCTTCACGGCAGAGCGCAGTTGGAACTAAAAATTTGCCAATCGCTGTAGGAAATTCAAAAGCATTCTGCTTGAACAGGTCTTCCGAAATGGCAGGAGTTCTTACTGAATCTGTTAGATAAACAGGAATGTTTATTATTTCTTTCCTGTGTTCCAGAAGGTCAGCTATCGCCAGAAGATAATTCACCCTTGAGGTTAAAACAGCCAGGGGATTAACATCAAATCCAACCACATTACTTAAAATGCTTTTAAGAAGGTTCCTTTCATCCACCTGAAGCCTGAAGGCCAGCTCCTTCATCCTGCTAATAATCAAAACTAGAAAAGTTCCGGAACCGCAGGCCGGATCGAGAAATCGAGTGGCTAAAAGCTTACGTCTTATTTTTGCTTCATTTTTTATTTTCTCATCTTTGAACAGCCCCTCATCCAAGCTGTTCAAAACATGTTGAGCCAGCCAATCAGGAGTGTAATATTCACCGAGATTATGTCTGATTTCTCGTGGCAAGATGTAATGATAAAGTTTCTTGAAAAGGTCTCTTGTTTCTTCGGGCATTATGGTCAACGTAGTAGGATCATACTCGTCTAATCTTCGCAGCAAGCCCCTTAATGTATCCTCAATTTCATTATTCCAGGCCTTTATATACCAGGCAAAGAAATCACCCTCAAGCAAATTTAAAATCCCGTACTGCCTGAATATGCCCCCCGATTCCATTTCTTCGAGCTTTCGTCGCAACTCATCGCCATGAAGGACAGCAAGTTCACCGAAAGCCGGCGCACCAAGCCTTACACCGAGATGCCGGGAAATGGCCAGCCAGGCTAAAAATTTTGCCAGAAGAGCGAAATAGGTATGAAGGACAAAGAAAAAGCGCTGCGCTTCTTCTGAAGTATTTACAACCAGGCCGGCTTTTCTAACCCACTTTTTCAGAGGTTCAAGTTTTCTACCGCCAAAAGCCTCAGAATAATCGATGGCTTCACTGAAGAATAGCCTCCATTGCTCATATAACTTAGCTGGAAGACTTTCTGAATCAGTAACGGTTGAATTAAAGGCTTTATACAAACTTTTTAAGAAGTTCTGTGTTTGTAATTGTTCAATTGAAAAATCTCTGTTAAAATTATTCGCTGTAAGAGCTTTGCCTGAAGAAAGTGAAGTAACCCAAGATAATATTCTCTTTATTGTGTCTTTATTTATTTCGCAAGGAGCCTCTTCCAGCCAATCTTTACCTCTAAATCTAATAAAAATAGCATACTTCCCATCCAAAAGTACGCCCGCTAATCTATCAAGCTTATGTTTTTCCTTTTTAGACAAACCTACAAGATAATCTTTAAGCTGATCAATTGCTCTTTTCGTAGTCGCGTCTGGTGGATCTTTTAGAACCCCGGGTCTTTTATATTCGATTATAAGCCTGTTGAACACAGCGTCGGCCCGACCCTGAAAAATTGTATATTCCATGTGAGAAAGCGGATTCATGTTCATTTCCTGGCAAAATCTATCCAATATCAAGTCGATTTGATGACGGAAATCAGCTTCATTTGGCTTCTTCGGTACTATCTTCTGAATATGTGAATGTAACGAAGCGGCGTATTCAGCAATTTTTCGTTCTCTAAATTTAAAATCCTGGGTATAATCATTCATGAATCATTTTCTCCCCCGAGCCAAATTTTATCTTCATTTTTCATATCATTCTAAAAAACCATGATAATATTAGTCAATATCAGATTTCTTTCAGGTTAAGACATGGTATCCAGGGTAAGGGGAGTATCTGGGAGCGTCGTAGTGGAAAACAGGCAGTTGGGAAGGAGATTGAAGAAGCCGGGGGGTTAATCAAACTTGCCATTGAAAAAGCAGGGCTTCCTCCGCTAAAAGTTTTGTTAAATCCTTTTAGCCGAAAGGAGGAAACCTTATTCCATATTCCATATGACGAGAGATACATATATCCCGGAAACTATGAGCTTTGAAAGAGCCCGGCGGTATTGTCAAGGAAATCCACAATCAGTTCCTATGAGCAGATGAGCAGTATCTCTGATTTGTCTAGGATGTATGGGACGACCAGGAAGATAGTGCGGAAGGTGTTGAGGCGTTGGGAGGAGGAGAGAGAGTCAGGGCTTAAGGACAGGTCACGGAGGCCAAAGAACTCAACCCGTAAGATTTCAGACCGATGACAATGAGTTCTACATCCCGCAGATAGAACGCTGTTCGGACCTTAAGGAGTTCAACTCCAGAGCTCTGAGGTGGGAGTTTATGTATAATACCAGACGACATCACTCGACTCTAAGTATGACCCCTTACAGGAAGTTGAGGACACAGATTAAGATATCAAATCAGGTGGCCCTGTTTCCGGTAATCCAGCTGGAAAAACTCACCGACCTGTATCAAAAACTTTTTCCTCTGCCTGGATACCAGGTATCAGCCAACGACCACAAAAATAAAATTAGTTTTAACAACGGGAAAATGCTCATGGAAAAGACACGATTTTCGATGCCCCAAAGTCCTCAATAATTGGTGCTTTCGCGCCGCAGCCCCTTTTCCTTATGCCCGACCTGACAGGTCTCCGGATGCCTGGGGGCCGGCATTTCGCGGCTCCAGCCGCGGGCAACAGGCTGAAACCACGTTGATCATCGCCAGCACCAGAAGCGAGTATCCTGCCCAGATCGAAGCGACAGGAAATACCGACATTATAAACAGATAGGGCTGGGCTGCGCTCCAGGCCAATGCGGACATAACGCCGATTCCAAAAGAGAACCGGATCGCTCGCCTGATACGGGATTTCGGCGAGAGCGGAGCCAACCGTCGACTGCCGTTGCGAAGTCCGGCGGCCAGTCGATAGGCCTGATACAGAGAGCTCAGCCCTACAGCCACGATCAGCGCCCACAGCGCCTTTCCGGCTCCGGCCATCCTGCCCATCTTGACCGGCTTGAAGCCCTGCCATCGTGACCAGGAGTTCAGCACCTCGGCAATAAAAGGCCAGCTGCGCTGGCTGTTGGTAAGGATGACTATGCCGTCTCCGGACTGGGGGACGGCGTGAAAATGAGACATCCAGCCGTGTCCCTGGCCGCCGTGCCAGACCGCCTCCCGCCCATCAGAAAGGGTTTCGATGAAATGCCCGAAGCCATATCCTTCAGCAACCAATCCATAGAGGCCGCGAATTTCCACCTGCGGGGTATGGATCTGCCTGATGATATCTGGATTCAGAACTCCATTATCAACAGGCACTCCGGTCAGGCCGGCGCGGATGAAGCGAGCGATATCGTCAGCCGTGGCCAACAGTCCGCCCGAAGCCCTGGCAGGATAGACGTAGGGCGGAACCGGAGCCCCATTCAGCTCGTACCCCATGGGCATCGCCGGGCGAAAACGCTCATCCCACGAAAAACTCGATCGCTCCATGCCCAGCGGAGCAAGCACCTCATCGGCCATATATGAAGAAAAATCTCGGCCGGTGACTTCTTCGATGAGCAATTCCAGCAAATTATATCCTGCATTCGAGTATGAGAAACCCGAGCCTGGCTCACGGATCAGGCGGATCTCGTCAGTCAGATAGTCCCGTAAAGACGGCATCCCGTCCCCGGGTGGATATTCCACGCTCTGACCGATGGTCCCCAGCGGCAGGCCGGCATTGCCGCTCAACAGCCGGCGCACCGTAATCTCCCGGGCGGATTGGGAGAAGCGCGGCAAATCGAGGGTCTTTAGATACTTTTGCGCCGGCTCATCCAGATCAATGAGCCCCTTTTCGACCAGCCGCATGACGCCCCAGGCGGTCACTGATTTGGATATCGACTCCACCCGGCAAATCGAATCAACCGTCATCGGACGCTGATGCTCAAGGTCTGCATAGCCGTAGGCCCCGGACCAAACCAGTTCTCCGGCCCGCACCAGGGACAGGCTCGCGCCTGGAACACCGTGCCGTTTCAAAAGTCGGGGAACGAGTTTGTTCAGGTGGGCGACAAACTCATCAACGGAAACCTCAGCGTTAAACCCGTGCAGTTGAAAACCGCCAGGCCACAGCAGCAGGATAATGGTCAAAGGGAACCACGATATCTTCTGCAACCGACATCGGGCGGTCTTGCAGAGGAAGCTGCCTATCCTTTGTTTCTCGATGAGGCTCATCAGTTCTCTATTTCAACTTCGCTTCGCCGGCATCGGGTTGAACGTTCTTGAGCATAAGATAGGCGCATAGAATCGCTATTAGATTAAGGGTCGGCACGATAAAGACCACGGGAATGACATTAACGCCATTTAAGGCCATGGCAATGATTTTCGCCGTCAGCGCTGTCATCAGCAACGAAAGAAATACGATGTAAACGGTGCCGGCCAGATATCCAAGGGGTCTTCTCCGGATAAGCAGCAATGCCGAAACAAAAGCCAGAGGCAATAACATGCCCAGGTCAAATCCCTGAACGATCAAAGTGGTGTAATGCTGCAGACTCTTGGGATAGATGGTGCCGTCGAGCAGGGGCGGCACAATAACGCTCAACCAGAGCAGGGCAATGGAGATTGAACTTACCATGAGAAATCCTCCGACGAATTTCGTCGGGGTTTTTGAGGTGAATTGCCGGTCAAGCCCGGAAAGATCGAATGACAGCAACATCATTATCAAACCGAAGGTTGAAAAACAAAGCAGGGAGACATAGCCCAGAAACATGATGTTATACATGCCCATGGCCGTGTAAAATAAAAAAGTCACCCAGAAATAACCGAGCGTGCCGGCCAGCAGGAAACGTCCCCTTAAAGAATTTTGGCGATAGCTGATCAAAGAGATAATAAGGAGAGGAATTCCTATGAACAGGGTGACATAATCCTGGGCGATGCCCTGAATGGCCACCTCGGCCGACATGTGCTGATAGAGGCCTTTTCCGTAAATTTCAACCGTCTGGCCGCGAATACTCTCATACTGAAAAGGGCCGGGACCTTCCCGGGAGAAAATGCCAGAGGAGGCGGTGATAGCAGCTACGACCGCAATGAGAGTCACCAGAATGGTAATCGGTCTTTTATACTTCATTTTTGATACCTTTTTATATAGTTTTCGACGTTCTTACCGTTTTCTTTCCGCCTGTTTCTCAGCTCTGAAGAAGAACATCATCGACCGGACGGCGAAGGGATTTCGGCCGGGGCTTAGCGTATCCGATACGGATCAGCAGGAGCGGGTGCTCGTTTTCCAGTCCGAGGTGCTGCTGTAACTTTTTCCTGATTTCCAGAACCTCGCACGGCATATTTAAATGGGCATGTTTGATGTTGAGGGCCGTGGCCTTAAGCGCAACCCGCTCGAAGCTTCGGCCGACGTTTACCCATGATGGTTTATCGTTCGATCCGGCGATGAACAAAATCAAGCCTGACGATCCGCGAATGAGTTTTTCGCATTTTTTCGCTTCCCCTTCTGGTGTGGCAAAGTGATTAAGGATGAATTTGCCAACTGCAGCCGGGGCATAAGGCAACTCCATCGAAGCGGCATTCAACCCGTCGCGCCGGGCCAGCAAGTCCTTTTTGCTGAAACGGATCCACTGGACGAGCTCCCGGACGAATGCCTGGTCACGAAATTGTGCCACATTGGCCTCTTTGACCAGTTCGATGAGGGGTTCAATTTCGCTCCTCTCGGCGAAAATGCACAGCGAGACGCCCTCCTGCTGGCCTGTCTTTTCAAGTTGTTCCAGATGCGCTACGGGAACGGGCTTTTCGTCTTATTTGCTTCGAGTGGATTGCCGAACGGGAATGGCCTCGAATAAATCAGGGTCCAATTCTACTTTTTCTTCCATAAAAAACTGGGGACACCTAACAGTGTCCCTGATTCTGGCCGATTTGGGCTCAATTTTCCCCAAGAGAAAAAAGGGACACCGTAAGGTGTCCCCTTACAGGCACGAAGAGGGAAGACTTTGGATTTCATTGGAGCAATTAATTATAATCAGGGATTATTAACGGAAGAGTTTTTAGAAAAACATGAAAAAAACCAGGTTCATTTCTGCTCTTATTAAGTCTTATCGTTGCGCTCCAACTCCAGGCCGGATACAGATCAGACCATAACTCCCGTATCAACTCCGGTCTCATCTCCGACGTCAGTCTTCAGGCCGTCCGTGTGCCAAAAGGACCGGCAATGGACGGCAACCTGACCGACCCCGTCTGGCAGGAGACCCTCCCCTTTTCTGACTTTACCCGGGTCTTTCCAGTTAACGGCGCGGCGCCGCTCCACTCAAACGGGAGAATGCAAAGATAACGATACATTGGCTGTCTCCTCAGGCTGGCTTTCTTCAACTGCAGTTTACTGTCCGGAGGAATAAGGCGGGGTCTGCTGGAGCATCTTCCAGGGGCAGGTGAGCCGCAGAACAGGCCTTGAGCGAGCTGGCCCGTTTCCTGATGAAAAACTCCTGCTATGGCAGGAGTTTACCGTCCCCGTCATGCCGAGCGGACTGTCCTTTATCGGGTGCTCTTCCATTACTTCGACCGCTTCCTCACAGAATATGAGCATCGCTTTGAGGGGAGTACGGCTTCTTCCGCCCCATTATCAAGGAGGTGGTGGAGCG
>JASEIU010000002.1:112914-551798 GCA_030017715.1 Candidatus Saccharicenans sp.
TCGCTTTGAGGGGAGTACGGCTTCTTCCGCCCCATTATCAAGGAGGTGGTGGAGCGCTACCTTGACTGCGGCAACCCGCGCTGCGGGTTTGCCCGCATCCGCTGTCCGGATTGCCTACAGAGCGGCTCGTGATGTTCTCCTGTCGCACCCGGGGATTTTGTTCATCGTCCCATTCGAAGCGCCTGGAGGAGTGGGGCGAGTGGATGAGGGAGACACTTCTCCTGGATGTCCCTCACCGCCAGGTCGTCTTCACCATCCCTGAGATGTTGCGGATCTTCTTCAGGTATGACCGGAAGTTATTGGGAGAGGTTTGTCGCTGCGGCCTCAGCTCCTGGACCCGTTATTTTGAGGTCGTAGCCGGGGGTGCACTCCCACCCGGGGTCATTGCCTCAATCCAGACCTTCGGCGACCGGATCAACTTCCACCCCCATTTCCTCGTGACCGAGGGCGGAGTTGGCAAGGCTGAGGTCTTCCATAAGATCCCCCGCATCGACGACTTGAGGCTGGCTGAGCTTTTTGCCCGGGAGGTCCTGGCGATGCTGGTCGGCCAGGAGCTGTTGAGTCCCGAATGGGCCGAGCGGATTCTTTCCTGGCTCCACTCGGGCTTCAATGTTCACAGCCGGGTCAGAGCCAGGACAAAGGTCGAGGCCGAGCGGGTGGGAAATACATGATCCGGCCCCTTCTTTCCCTGGAACGCCTCTCCCTCGATCAACGGACAGGCCAAGTCTGCTACCGCTATGGCAAAGAGGCCAAAGAGGTGAAACGAATGGACTACCTAGAGTTCATCGCCCAGGTTTGTTCCCATATTCCTGAGAAAGGCCAGGTCACTTTGAGATACTACGGCCTCTACGCCAACGCCCATCGGGGGAAGGTCAAGAAGGCGTGCCTGGGGCTCTTCCCTCTACCGATTGTTGAGGACAAGCTGCGGCCCCTCCCAACTAAAGGCTGGGCCGAGAGGGGACATGTTCCGAATTCACCTGGATTCGGTACGTGTCCCCATTCTTCGCCCCCATGGTCTGCCCTCAATACGGCGGCAAGATGCTCATCATCGCCTTCCTAACTGACTATGCTGTGGTGGACAGGATCACCAATCACCTCAAGCTGACCTATGTCGCGGACAGCCCCCCTCCTCCTCATATCGCCTATCAGGAACCCCTGATGGCTGCCGAGCCCTCGGAAGAATATATTTCATGACCTTCTTCTTGACCGAGAGGAGAGGTCTGGCTGATTTCCGGCGCTTTTTGGCTTGTCTCGAACGTTCCGACCGTTCTCCCCTGGTTTCAGCTCAACTTGACTAGCGCCAAGGCCGCGATTTATTATCTCTGAGGATGAGCGGAGGGGAGAATTGGTACAAAGAGGCTCGCTCGACTGGCAGAGCCAAAAACGAGATTCTTATATTTATGACGGAAGGCACAACCATGAGGAATGACAATACTTCACTTTGCCGCTGGCTCCTTGCTTACGCGCTAAGCTACGCTCTTTTTCACATCCTCCCCGCGTTCCTGCAGGGGTCCCTGGCCTGGCCAGTTAATCAGGGGGATGCCCTCGATTTCCTGACGCCTTTGGTAGTCATCCCGACCGCCCTGGCGGCTTCCATGACATTGAAAAGACTGTCGGAAGCGAGGGCGCCCTCGCTCGGGAAGCGGTCCGATAAAATCCCCTGGGCTGTCCTGATTCTCGGATTCCTCCTCTATGTGGACGGCCACGGGATCCACCTTTCGGCCAACTCGATCGCCCGCCTGCTGGAGGGTCAAGAAGGATCGCGCTTGTTCAGGGGAGTCTATCTCTATGACGAAGTGATCAGCCATTTCATGTGGGACGGAGGCGTTTTTCTCATCTCCGTCGGTTTGCTTTTGCTGGCGAGACGGGCAAGCTTCGGCCGGCTTACGACGGCCCAATCCGCCCTGGTTTCAGCCGCGGCCGCATTCTACGGGTTCGCTTATGCGGTCAATTCCATCGAGGGGCAGACGGTGGTCTTGATGTTTCCCGCGGCGGGCGCTGCCTTCGTCTGGTGCTTAGGGCTGTACTTGAGGGACCGGAAGAGGAATGCGCAGGATCCGGTTGTCTTCTTTTTCCTGTGCGGCTATCTGCTGAGCGTAATCCTGTTGGCTTACTGGGGGATCAAGAACTCCGGATTTCCCGAGTTCAGCGACCTCGGCTGGATTTGACTACAATACTGATTGAAATTTGTGACCCAACTGGAGCTGGAAAGAAGCCGCACCTGGAATTCCAGAGGCAGAAGAGGCGAGGAAGAAGACATCTGGACTGAAGGATTGAGGCGAAAAAAAGGCCGGACTTATGTTCTGGCCTCCTGCTTTTAGATTAGACGTATTGCCCTGGATAGTTGCCCCATCATTGAGATGGCTGGCGGAAAATCATTGAAGGATGGTAGAAAGGATGTTCTTACTGAACTGGTATCTTCGACTGAAGAATTATCATTAATAAACGATCCCGCATTTCAAGGATATTTGCAATCCGTGCGAGAGATCGTGAATGTTCCAGGATAGTCTCACCCAACCGTAGAAATTGAGTCATATAAAGGGTTAAAAGCTCACGTCAAGCTCCCATGCGAGGGTAGAAGTGTTTTTTCTGATACATGGGAGTTCTATATAGACAGGATTGCTAATGAATATAAAATAGTCAAGTGGAAAACACGGCTAGGGTTGGATTGCGTGATAAAACTTGGACGGGTGAAGATCCAAATATCGAGTTCTATACGCTTAAACGCTTTGAATCCGGGGCAAAAATGAACTAGCATGAAGATTACTATTTTCTGGAATTTGAACTCAAAAAACGTTGGAAGTCATACGATGGCTTAAAGAAGGCGATGATTACAACTAATTGAAATTAAAATAATAAGAAGGAGGGGAGGGATGAGCAAAAGTTTTTTTGTTACTGAAAATGCCTTTGTTCTTTTTATCAACTAATCAGGAAATGATCTTTTTTTACTCATCCACCGACAGCTATAATCGGTCCCCCTGGAGGAACCTTGTGGCGTCGTCGGGTGTCAAGTTTAATTCTGATCGATGAGTATAGTTATTTACACTTTTTGTCTCCTGAGGCTGGCTTTCGTCAACTGCAGTTTACTGTCCGGAGCAATAAGGCGGGGTCTGCTGGAGCATCTTCCAGGGGCAGGCGAGCCGCAGAACAGGCCTTGAGCGAGTTGGCCCGTTTCCTGATGAAAAGCTCAGGCTGTGCCAGGAGTATATCGCCCCCGACATGCCGAGCGGACTGTCCTTTATCGGGTGCTTTTTCATTACTTCGACCGCTTCCTGGCTGAGTATGAGAGCCGCTTTGAGGGGAGTACGGCTTCTTCCGCCCCATTATCAAGGAGGTGGTGGAGCGCTACCTTGACTGCGGCAACCCGCGCTGCGGGTTTGCCAGAATCCGCTGTCCCGACTGCGGGGAGGAACGCCTCCTGATGTTCTCCTGTCGTTGCCGCGGATTTTGCCCATCGTGCCATTCGAAGCGCCTGGAGGAGTGGGGCGAGTGGATGAGGGAGACACTTCTCCTGGATGTCCCTCACCGACAGGTCGTCTTCACCATGCCTGAGATGCTGCGGGTCTTCTTCAGGTTCAACCGGAAGTTATTGGGAGAGGTTTGTCGCTGCGGCCTCAGCTCCTGGACCCGTTATTTTGAGGTCGTAGCCGGGGGTGCACTCCCACCCGGGGTCATTGCCTCAATCCAGACCTTCGGCGACCGGATCAACTTCCACCCCCATTCCCTCGTGACCGAGGGCGGAGTTGACAAGGCTGAGGTCTTCCATAAGATCCCCCGCATCGACGACTTGAGGCTGGCTGAGCTTTTTGCCCGGGAGGTCCTGGCGATGCTGGTCGGCCAGGAGCTGTTGAGTCCCGAATGGGTCGAGCGGATTCTTTGCTGGCTCCACTCGGGCTTCAATGTTCACAGCCGGGTCAGAGCCAGAACAGAGGTCGAGGCCGAGCGGGTGGGAAAATTGGTACAAAGAGGCTCGCTCGACTGGCAGAGCCAAAAATGAGATTCTTATATTTCATGTCTATGAGCTAAAGCTGGACCTTTTTCTCTCGCCCGACCGGGGTTGATGAATTATTTTCAGTATTATGATGTGCCGAATAAGCTGGGAATAAACATCCGTTTCCGCCGGGGAAAAAACCGGGGAACATCATCTATCTGGTCTACAGCAAGAACTGGGAGTACCGTCGGGGCTTTGCCGACCGCTTCCCGCCGCTCGAAGAGCGCGGGGTGTTTAAGATTCAGTTGAGCCTCCGTCCGTAAAAACGGGGGACACAATACTCATTCCCCGATTTTTGCCTGACCGCTGATTGATGTCATAATAAGGCTTATAGATTATCAAAACAAACTCAGGCAAAATAGGTGATAAAGATAATTCCTGAAATTATCAAAAATTATAATATGAGGTAAATGGATGAAAGCAAAAACGACAGACAAAAAGGCCAGCCAGGATGAACGCATTGCTAAGATGCCTTTTGCCACAGTGTATCCTTATTATGTTGCCAAGGTCGAAAAGAAAGGAAGAACGAAAGCTGAGCTACACAGAGTGATTGAGTGGTTGACAGGATATGACGAAAAGAAACTCCAGAAAATCATAGAAGAGCAGGCGACCTTTGAAGAATTCTTTCAGAAGGCAAAGATTAATCCCGGCGCCTACAAGATAACCGGAATTATCTGCGGCTACCGGGTGGAAGAGATTCAGAATCCAACCACCCGGCTGGCAAGATGCCTGGATAAGCTGGTGGACGAACTGGCGAAGGGCCGACCTCTGGAAAAGATCCTGAGAGCCGGAGAATAAAAAGGGGACACCGTAAGGTGTCCCCGGTTTTACATGCCGTATCTGGCGATTATGTCCTGCTTGGTTTTGTGCAGGATGTCGAACTTCTTGCCGACTTTAACAAAGGCCTCAAGCGCCTGGTCCAGGTGATGGATTTCGTGAGCGGCCGAAATCTGCGTCCTGATCCTGGCCTGACCCTGCGGCACCACCGGGAAGAAAAAGCCGATGGCGTAAATCCCCTCTTCGTATAGCGCTTTGGAGAACTCCTGGGCCAGCTTGGCGTTAAAAAGCATCACCGGCACAATCGGAGTGTCGCCCTCTTTTAAAATAAACCCGGCCTCGGTCAGGCCCTTTCTCCAGTATTCGGTGTTTTTCTCCAGCTTGTCGCGGCGCTCGGTGGTGGCCGACAGAATTTCCAGGACCTTCAGTATGCCGACTATGATCACCGGAGCGATGGTGTTGGAGAAAAGATAGGGCCGCGCCCGCTGCCGGCACATCTCGACAATCTCCCGCCGCCCGGAAACGCAGCCGCCGGTCGCCCCGCCGAGAGCCTTACCGAAGGTGGTGGTGATGACGTCAATCTTTCCCACCACGCCATATTTCTCATGAGTCCCGCGGCCGGTCTTGCCGATGAACCCGGAAGCATGGGAATCGTCGACCAGCAGCATGGCGTTGTATTTCTCGCACAGTTCGACCATCACGTCCAGCTTAGCCGTGTCGCCGTCCATAGAAAAGACACCGTCGGTAACCACCAGCCGCAGCCTCTTGTCCTGGTACATCTTGAGTTTTTCTTCCAGATGGGCCATGTCGGAATGCTTGTAGGTGTCGTGCATGGCGCTGCACAGCCTGATGCCGTCAATCAGCGAAGCGTGCACCAGCCGGTCGGAGATGATGACGTCATCCTTGGTCAGTATGGCCTCAAACACCCCGGCGTTGGCATCCATGCAGGACGGAAAAAGGATGGTGTCTTCGGTGCCCAGGAACTCGGTCATCTTCTTTTCCAGCTCTTTGTGGATGTCCTGGGTGCCGCAGATAAAGCGCACCGAAGACATGCCGAAGCCCCGCGTTTCCAGCCCTTCGTGAGCCGCCTTGATGACTTCGGGATGGCTGGAGAGCCCGAGGTAATTGTTGGCGCACATGTTGATGACCTTTTTCAGCGAGGAGCCGACCGGAAATTCCACCTCGATATCGGCCGACTGAGGCGAATGAATGAACCTTTCTTCCTTGAACAGACCGCCCTCCTGCAGGGCTTTAAGCTGGGCCTGGTAAATTTCCCGGACACTATCTGGAAAGGCCATGGTATCCTCCTTTGGTTATCTTAACGAGCCGCCGCTTCAGGCTACGGCCGGCCGCCTCAGGCTTTGACAAACCGCTTGACCAGCTCGGCAATTTTATTGACCGAGTCAAAAGCCTCGGGTGTGGCCTGGTCGTCCGGTATCTGGATGTTATACTTGTTCTCCAGAAACCTCTTCAGCGAAACCATGGAGAACGAATCCACGATGCCGCCGGAAATGAGCGGGGTATCATAATCGATCGGGTCGCTGTCCGGCTCTAAGTACTCGTTGATCACGTAATTCTTGATGATTTCTTTCAGGTCTTCCATCGCTTTCTCCTTTTTCTATTTTATTTTTTAAATATTTTCAAGCCCGTCATTCATTTTCCAGGGTGGAAGTATCGCCTATTTCCTCGCCCCACTCCCTGGCGTGCAGGATGCGGCGCATGATTTTACCGCTTCGGGTCTTCGGCAGTGAATCAACGAACTCAATCTCCTGGGGCATGGCCAGCGGCGACAGCTTCTTGCGAATGAAGTTCATGATGTCGAGCTCCAGGTCCTTGGAGGCCGTGAACCCGGGCTTTACGGTAACAAAGGCCTTAACCACTTCCATGTTGATGGGATCAGGTTTACTGACCACCGCCGACTCAGCCACCGCCGGATGCTCCAGCAGCGCGGACTCCACCTCAAAGGGACTGACCAGATGGCCGCCGGTGTTGATGACGTCGTCGTCGCGCCCGACAAACCAGATGTAGCCGTCCCTGTCCATTCTGGCCCGGTCTCCGGTCAGGTACCATCCGTTTCGGAATTTATTCTTGTAGGCCTCTTCGTTATTCCAGTAGGTCCGCATCATCGACGGCCAGCCGGGCTTCAGGCCGATCAGCCCGATGCGCCCCGGCTCGGGATAGGGCTCGTGGTTGTTCGGGTTGAGAATGACCGCGGTAATTCCCGGGAAGGGCCGTCCCATCGACCCGGGCTTGACCGGCATTCCGGGGAAATTGGTGATGACGATGCAGCCGGTTTCAGTCTGCCAGTAGGTGTCGTGGAAAGGCTTGCCGAACACCCGTATTGACCAGTTGACAGCTTCGGGGTTCAAAGGCTCGCCGACGCTGGCTAAGTAGCGCAGCGAAGACAGGTCGAACTTTTTGATTATCTCATCTCCGGCTTTCATCAGCGACCTGATGGCCGTCGGAGCCGAATACCAGACAGTCACCCGGTTCTTCTCGATGAACCGGTACCAGGCTTCAGCCGAAAACCCACTGTCCAGAACGCACTGGGTAACTCCCAGGCTGAACGGCCCGATGATGCCGTAAGAAGTGCCGGTGACCCAGCCGGGGTCAGCCGTGCACCAGTAAATGTCGTCGTCATGAAGGTCAAGAACCCACTTGGCCGTAAGATACTGCGAAATAAGCGAATAGTGGACGTGCTTTACACCCTTGGGCATGCCGGTCGTTCCGGAAGTGTAGTGGAGAACAGAAGGCGTCTCAGCCTGGGTCGGATAGATTTCATAATGCTCAACCCTTTCCTTCTCCATGGAAAAGGCGACTTCCCTTTCCTGAAGCGGCGCCCGGCCGTCGTAATCGACAATGATGATATGCTTTAAGTGCGGCAGTTTGTCCCTTATCTTCCTGACTTTGGAAACATGCTTTCTCTGGGTGAAGATGGCCGAGGTCTCGGCGTTTTCCAGCCTGACGAACAGCGACTCTTCACCAAACGCGGAAAACAGCGGCTGGACGATGGCCCCGGCTTTGAGGATGCCCAGAAAGCCGATATACAGCTCGGGCACTCTGTCCATGAAAAGGCAAATCCTCTCCCCGGCTTTGATCCCCAGGTCGGTAAGAAATTTGGCGAAAGTGTTGGAATAAAGGCGAATGTCGTTGTAGGTAAAGACCTTTTTCTCGCCGGTGAATCCTTCCCAGATGAGGGCCACTTTATCGGCCTTTCCCTGCTGGCAGATGCGGTCGGAGCAGTACCAGCCGATGTTGATCACCTGGCCTGGCTTATAACCAAGCTCCTCCTCGCTGATGGACCAGGAGAAATTCTTCACTCGGTCTTCGTAATTTCCAAAGTGCGTCATAATGCCTCCAGTGAGTTTCTATTTTTCTAACACGACCATGGCCACGGCCTTGGTCTGAAGATGCGACAGCGAAACATAAAATCGGGTAATTCCCTCTGTCTGGCAGAGTTCCCGGGCCCGCCCGTAGACTTCCACCACCGGCTGTCCGCTCTCTAAGTTCCGGACCTCAATTTCCGAAAACCTGACTCCCCGGGCCCAGCCGGTTCCCAGGGCTTTCATGAAAGCTTCCTTGGCCGCAAAGCGGGCGGCGTAGTGCTGAAAGGGAAACTTCTTGCTTTCGCAGTAGGCGATTTCAACCGGCGTATAGATCTTTTCCTTCAACCCGGGAGTCCGGGTCAGTTTATCTTCGACTCTGGCCACTTCGATGATGTCTACGCCAACTCCAAAAATCAATGGGCCTCCTGATTTTTCAGCAACCTTAAAGTGCCCTGTCTCCGCTCTTTTTTCTCATTTTGAGCAGAAGTTATTATAGAAAAAAGCCCGCAAATGTCAAAGTTTGCAGGGAGTTCGAGGGCTCCCTCCGTTTTTTCGACAGCTCTAATTGAGAAGAGGGGCCTGTTGCCACGAGCACCCCGGCCATCATTCCACCCCTGCCCCGCAGGGAACCTTTTGGGGCGCCGGCGGAATAGACCCCGACCGCCAATCTCATGGATTCCTGACTGCAAATCACAGAGAGGGAGAGCCCGTTGCCAGTTCAGCCTTTTCCCATATGGTCAAACAGAATCTTGAAGCCAATCAGGATGAGCACCAGGCCGCCGGCCAGCTCGGACCGCCGTCCGAAAACCCGGCCCAGGAGGGGCCCGACCCTGCTGGCCACCCAGGTCAGGCTGAAAGCCGTAACCCCGATGACCAGGCTGGCCACCCAGATGTTGATTCCGATGACCGGAAGGCTGAGGCCGGTGGCCAGGGCATCCTGGCTGGTGGCCAGGGCCAGCACCAGAAGCGGCCAGCCCCGGGTTGGGTCCGAAACTCTATATTTTTCGTCCTCATTTTTGAAAGACTGCCAGACCATCCTCAACCCTACAAGCAGGAGCAGGCCGAAAGCCACCCAGTGGTCGTAATTTGAAACCAGCTTCAACAGATTCTCGCCGATAAACCAGCCGATAACCGGCATCATAAACTGGAAAAAGCCAAAATGGAATGCCAGGCGGAAAACCTGGCGGCGGTTAAGGCCCGACAGCGAGCAGGCCAGCCCAACAGTGACCGCAAAGGCATCGACGGCCAGCGCCAGCGCAATCCCCGCTAAAATTATCGCTTTCATAAGATTTTTGATTATACCAGAGAGTCCAGAAAAATTCTCTCTGGCAGCGGTCTGCCGGTTGCAGAAAAGACAATTCATGATTATCTAAATATGTTAAGTCGCCGGCGTTCCTCATCATTAAAGTCGCCATAAAATATAAAATTGAGATAAGGGATTTTAAGCAACAGAGAACTGGTTTTCGCCCATAAGCTTAATTTTGTTACTGCTCATTTATTATCATAATATCATTTTAAGAGTATAATTTTTTAGAAATGGAAGAGAAAATCATCCTGCGGGGTGTCCGGGTCCACAACCTGAAGAATTTCGACCTGGAGCTTCCGGTCGGAAAGCTCATCGTGATTACCGGAGTGAGCGGCTCTGGAAAATCATCGCTGGCCTTTGATACCCTCTACGCCGAAGGGCAGCGCCGTTACCTTGAATCCCTGTCTTCCTACGCCCGTCAGTTCTTAGAAAGAATGGACAAACCGGAGGCCGACCTGATAGAAGGCATTCCCCCGGCCATTGCCATCCAGCAGAAAGCCACGGCCAGGAACCCCCGCTCGACCGTGGCCACGGTCACCGAAATCTACGATTTCCTGCGCGTCCTTTACGCCAGGATCGGAACCATCCACTGTCTGAAATGCGGCCAGCCGGTGCGCCGGGACACCATAGACCGCATGGTGGAAGCCTTAGGGGTGCTGCCGTCCGGAACCCGCCTGGCCATAACCTTTTCCTGGCCGGAAGGGAAGAAGATTGAAGACCTCAGGAAGGAAGGCTTCCTGAGATTTTACCGCAAAGGTAAAATCATACAGGCCGAGCAAGCCGAAAAACTCAAGAAGCCGGAACAGTCGCTCGAAGTCCTGGCCGACTTTTTCCAGCTCGACCCGGAAGACCGCGAGCGGCTGGTCGACTCCCTCGAGACCGGATTGAAAAAGGGAGAGGGCCGGGTCAAAGTTTATGCTGAAAACGGCCAGATTTTCCAGTTCTCAGAATACTTAGAGTGTCGCTTCTGCGGTCTGGTTTACGAAGAGCCTGAGCCCAACCTGCTCTCCTTCAACAACCCTCAGGGAGCCTGTCCGGTCTGCCATGGTTTTGGCGACCTGGCGGTGCTGGACGAAGACAAAATCGTCCCGGACAAAACTAAGTCTCTGGAAGAAGGCGCGGTCGAGCCCTGGACGAAGCCGGCCTCCCTCCCCCTTCAGCGAGAACTGCTTCGCGAAGCCCGAAGGAAGGGCATTCCGACCGGCGTTCCTTTCAGCAGGCTAAAGCCCGAACATCAGAAGTTCGTCCTCGAAGGCGGTGATGGATACTACGGGGTCAAAGGATTTTTTGAATGGCTGGAATCCAAAAAATACAAGGTCCAGGTCCGGGTGCTACTCAGTCGTTACCGGAAATACATAAGCTGCCCGGCCTGCAACCGCACCCGGCTTAACGAAAAAGCCAGGGCCATAAAAATAAAGGGGCTGTCGATCGGAGATTTCAACGCTCTGACAGTCAAGGAAGCCTGCGATTTCTTAGAACATCTGGAGCTCTCCCCCCAGGAGCAAAAAATCGGCGAACGCCTCATCCAGGAAATAAAAAGCCGCCTGAAATTCCTTCTCGAGGTCGGGCTCGACTACCTGACGCTCGACCGGATGACCTTCACTCTGAGCGGCGGCGAAGCCCAGCGCATAAACTTAGCCGCCGCCCTGAGCGCCTCTCTGGTCGGAACGCTTTTTGTCCTGGATGAGCCGTCAATTGGACTTCATCCCCGCGACAACCGCCGCCTGGTGCGGATTCTGAGGCGTCTTCAGGACATCGGCAACACGGTGGTGGTAGTGGAGCATGACCCGGAAATAATCCGGGAAGCCGATTACCTTATCGACCTGGGACCGGGAGCCGGAGAATACGGCGGGCAGGTGCTTTATGCGGGGGAGATGAAAAAATTCCTGGCCGAGGGGAAGACCCTCACCGCCCGTTACCTGCGCCAGGAGATTTCCATCCCGCAGCCGCCGCGGCGCCGCCGGCCGAAAGAATACCTGGAAATCTACGGCGCCCGAAAGCACAACCTCAAGAACCTCGACCTGAGAATCCCGCTGGGTGTATTTGTCTGTCTGACCGGAGTTTCCGGTTCTGGCAAGAGCACTCTGATGGACGAGGTAATCTACAAAGGTCTCACCGGTCAAAATACCAATGGGTTTGACCGGATCGCGGGGGCCGGAAAAATCAGCAAGGTGGTTCGGGTCGACCAGTCGCCACTCAGCACCTCCCCGCGCTCGATCCCGGCCACCTACACCAAGGCTCTCGACGGCATCAGAGAGCTGTTTGCGGCCACCAGAGAGGCTCGGGCTCTCGGCTTCACCACGGGCCATTTTTCCTTCAACACGGCCCGCGGCCAGTGTCCGGACTGTCAGGGAGCCGGCTTCCTGGAAGTGGAGATGCAGTTTTTAAGCGACGTGGTGCTGACCTGTGAGGCCTGCGGCGGCCGGCGCTATCAATCAGACATCCTGGAAATCCACTACCAGGGCAAGAACATCCATGAAGTCCTTCAGATGAGCGTCAGCGAAGCGCTCGAATTTTTCGCCGGGCAGGAGGACATCACCCGCCGTCTGCAGCCTCTGGCTGAAGTCGGCCTTGGGTATCTGCGGCTGGGACAGCCGACGACCACTCTGTCCGGCGGCGAGCTGCAGCGCATCAAGCTGGCTTACCACCTGGTTCATGAGAGGGGCAAGAAAATCCTTTATCTTTTCGACGAGCCGACCATCGGACTTCACCTGGACGATATCAAAGTGCTCCTGGCCTGTTTTCAAAAACTGGTGGAAAAGGGACACAGCCTGGTGGTGATTGAGCACAACCTGGACTTCATCAAATGCGCCGATTACGTAATTGACCTTGGCCCTGAAGGCGGCGACCACGGCGGCTATTTAGTCGCCCGGGGAACTCCAGAAGAGGTGGCCGAAACTCCAGGTTCTCTGACCGGCGTTTACCTCAAAAACGTTCTTAAAAAGATTAATCCAGCCTGAGCGGTCGGGCACGGTAGCCTGAATAATCAGGCACCTGGCGGGCATATTCTTCCTTCATCAGCGGCGAGGAAATTATGAAATCGGCCGAAGCCCGGTCGCAGGCCACTGGCAGGTTCCAGACGACGGCGATTCTAAGCAGCGCCTTGACGTCCGGGTCGTGGGGCAGAGATTCCAGCGGGTCCCAGAAAAAAATCAGGAAATCGATCAATCCTTCGGCTATCTTGGCCCCGACCTGCTGGTCGCCGCCCAGCGGTCCGCTCTGCAGGATATGGACCTTAAGGCCAAGCTCTTTCTGAAGCAGCAGGCCGGTGGTGCCAGTGGCCCAGAGCTCATGCTCTTCCAGAAGACCGCGGTTGAACCTGGCCCAGTCGAGAAGGTCAGACTTCTTGTTGTCATGAGCCACCAGGGCAATTCTCTTCCTCTTTGCCATCTTTATGGTCGTATTGTTCATTTCCATCTCCCGTTCATATTCTCTCAGAACCGGGCGACTAAATAAATAGCCTGAATAAACGAGGGAAGGAACCCGGCTGAGTTGACCTGAGTCGACGCCGGCCACCGAGCGGGGCGATGGCCATCTGCTGTCGTCTCGAAGGAGAGAGACTACGGGTGGCGGTCAGACAGCGCAGGGACGTCGGGCGGGGCGCGGCCACCGGATTCTATTTTGCCCCGGGATATCAAGTGAACAGAGAAAAAATGACGGCCAGAGAACGGCCGGGCGAGTCCCGGGCCGCCGGCAGAATGGGGGCTCTGGCGGGAAGGCGGGTGGAACCGGGACAGAAAACGGGGCGCGGCCACCGGGTTTTTGTTTCGATGGGCGACCTTCAAAATAGAGAAAGCTAAGCGCCGGCGATTAAAAGTTTTTAAGATAGGAGAACTGACCGAAATTAGATTATATTTATATCGGAAAATCCGATTATGGAGCAAGGGGAATGAAACAGGTTATCGGGTATCAATTTCAGACGGAAACAAAATATCAGAGAGAACCATACTCAGCCGGGGCCATCGAGCGCCAGGGGAAAAGGGAGAAGCTCAGAGAAAAATTGACGGACACGGCCATCCCCCTGCCGCCCCCTGACCGGGAAAACGGCTGGCCTCTTTACCGGGCGCTCAACGACAGGAGAAGCGTTCGGGAATTTCAGAACCGGCCGGTCACGCTGTCGGCGCTCTCACAGATTCTTTGGGCGGCCTCCGGGGTGACCCAGAAGGCCGGGGATTTTCTTCTGCGCACCGCTCCCTCGGCCGGAGCCCTCTATCCCATCGACATTTACGTTAGCGTCCGCTCGGTAGAGACCTTAAAACCGGGACTCTATCATTTTTTGCCGGCTAACCATAGCCTGAGGCAGCGCTACGAGGGGGACATTAGCGAGCTTCTGGCCGATGCCGCCCTGAACCAGGACTTCTTAGCTGAGGCCAGTTTCAACCTGATTTTTACCGCCGTCTTCGAAAGAACCACCTGGAAGTACGGCTCGCGGGGCTTTCGCTACATATACCTGGATGCCGGCCACATTGCCCAGAATGCTGCCCTGGCTGCCGTTTCCCTAAGACTTGGTTCCTGCCCGGTGGCGGCGTTTTTTGACGATGAAATAAATGCCCTGCTGGGCGTAAACCCGGCCAGAGAATCGACCATTTACCTGCTGGCTGTGGGCTGGCCCAGGTAACAGCGGCCGCTTAGAGTACCACCTTCTTCTTGCGCCACTTGAGCTTCATCGTCAGCACCCGGTCGGTGGCGAAGATCCGGGTGGTCCACCAGAGCATGACCACGACGAACAGGAAGTTATAAACGATTCCCAGCCAGACCATATTCAGATTTCCGAACATGATGTTCTGCATGGCAAAAAACGGATGGGAGAAAGGTATGGCCAGGACCAAGATTTTGGCCGGGAGCGACATGGTGTTGATATCGGCAAACAGGCTGATGAAGTAGGGAATCATAACGATAAACACCAGGGGCACCGATAAGCTCTGGGCCGTCCGGTAATCCTCGGCCAGAACTCCGAGGATGGTCGCCAGCGACAGGGCGCACAGAATCGTCAGGAAGAGCGAAATTCCGAACAGCACATAACCCTGGGTGCTGATGGTCAGGCCGAGCTGTTTGAGAATCGGCGTTATTCCGCCGAGCGCCCTGGTAATGTCGACATCCGAGAAGTTAAAAGCATTCCTGAAGCCGAACATATAGATCACCGCCGAAAGCAATCCGACTATGGCCGCTCCCAGCATTTTAGCCATAACAATCGCTCCCCGCGAAATCGGCACGGTCAGCAGGGTTTCCAGAGTCTTGTTCTGCTTCTCCATGGCTATGGCGGTGATGACCATCTGAGCCGAGTACATTATGATCATCATCAGGATGACCGGCAGGATGAAATTCTGGGCTGTAAGAGCATTTACGATCGCCGCAACCGAACCCTCAGCCTGCCTTTCTCTGACCACGACAAACTCGCGGTTTTTAATCGGCGCTTTCAGCAGTTTCGGGTCGGTATCGGGTATTTTCTTCTTCAGGAATTCGTTAGACAGGTATTCGTTGGTGGAATTAAGCAGGGCCCTGACCACCTCGGATTTCGTCCGGCTGGCGATCGACAGGCCCTTGAGGAAGGAATAGGTCTCCACCGTGACCGGCTGTAAATTTCTGGCTGACTCCCCGAAACCTTCGGGTATGACCACCAGCAGGTCAGGACCGCTATTTCTAACTTCCTGAACAGCCTTTTCTTTATCCCCGGCTTTTTCTTCAATAAGGAACCCGGCCATGTTCAGAGCGCCGATGATGTTGCGGGAAATATCCGACCGGTCGAGGTCGAGCACAGCCACTTTCTGCCTGGCCATGGCCTTTTTCATTTCACTCCTGGTGACGTTGCCGATGAAATTAAAAATCACCAGGATGAAAACCAGCGAGATGATAAGCTGCTTGTTGAGCAGCTCCTTAATTTCTTTTATCAGAAGATGGCTGAAGTTTTTCATTGGACGGCTCTCCTGAAGACGATTTCTAAGTTAGAAGCCTGGTACTTTTCTTTCAGGGCCTGGGGCGTGCCCGAATCCAGGACGACTCCCCGGTCAATAAGAGCCACCCGGTCGGACAGGAATTCCACTTCCAGCATGTTGTGGGAGGATAGCAAAACCGCAACGCCTTCCCTGGAAAACCCCTTGATCATCTCCCGGACTTCCAGCGAATTGATCACGTCCAGGCCCGAGGTGGGCTCATCCAGAATCGCCAGAGCTGGCCTGGTCATCAACGCCCGGGCCAGCAGGAGCTTTCGGGTCATGCCCTTGCTGTAGGTGCCGGCTTTATCCTTCAATCTTTCGCCCAGCCCGCTGATCGTTACCGCCCTTTCCACATACTCACTGGCTTTGGCCTCGTCTCCGGCATAAAATTTGGCCATGAAATTGAGATAGTCAATGCCCTTCATATTACGGTAAGCCCCGGCTTCCTCGGGCAGGTAACTTATTTTTTCTCTGAATTTTTCCGGGTTTTTCTTGAGGTCAAATCCCAGAAAGGTGACCCGCCCGTCGGAGGGAGTCAGGAGGGTGGAAATGATGCGCAGGGTGGTGGTCTTGCCGGCTCCGTTGGGACCTATCAGACCGAAGATTTCGCCCTCTTCCACCTTGAAGCTGACACCTTTGAGAGCCTCCAGGCTGCCGTATTTTTTCTTGAGTCCTTCTACTTCCAGAACCACAGCCATCCGGACCTCCTTTCTTATGGCCTTAGAATATTAGAAAAAATTCTCTATTTTTAATACGAAGTATACAGATTATGGTTATAAAATGAAAATGCAAGGAGCTGACAGAATTGCCCGCAGCGGGAGAACTTTTAACTCCTTCTAATCTCAGGGAATTAAGGTCGCCGCTTCGACGGGCACCCAGCCTGTAATTGGCCGGCCCCTTTCGGGCAGTTCCAGCGCTCCTGTTTCGTCTTAGACAAGCTTAAACGAGCTTCCCCCGATAATTGGGTAAAAATGAATTATATCAATCAGAATCAGTTTACCTGGCTGTTTCTTCTTCCGCAATTTTATATTCAAGTTCTGCAGCTCCTACTATACCTCCAGAAAGGATCGTCTGCATCGCCTGTTCCGTCGTCCAGTCAAGAAACCTCAGGTCTTTCTCCCGGGCAATGACCGTAAAACCTGTGGTCACATTAGGGGCGGTGGGGATGAACAGTTTAACCAGGTTTTCGCCAGTCCGGCTGTCCTTGATCCGGCCGGTGACGAAGCCGACCGACCACAGGCCGGGGCGGAACTGTTCAATCATGGCCACCTGCTGGAAGACCTGCTTTTCGGGAAGGGCCAGCGCCAGCCCCAGCTGCTTGCCCAGGCTGTAAACGGTTTTAATCAACGGTATTTTTTCCATGACCTTTTCCACCAGTCCGAACAGCCGGCGCCCGACCCAGTTCGAAGCCAGACAGCCGAGAAAATACAGCAGAACCAGAATCAGCACCAGACCCAGACCCGGAACCCGGAGGCCCAGATAATTTTCGAGCAGTCCGGCGAATTTCTGGTCAACGTTCACATACAGAAATTTAATCACCAGATAGCTGAGATAGAGAGGAATTAAAGCCAGAAATCCCCTGAAAATCTGCCTTCTGATATTCCTGAAAGGGTTCTTAAGATTCATTTTTAGCCCTCCCTGTAAGGCACCTCGAGCCTTCTTGAATCACCATCAAGCATTCAGATCATGGCTCCTTAAATATTTTAATTACTCTGACTGACACAGCCGAAAGCGGCTTTCTCCCGATAATTCCGTCCAAAGTTTTCGGAGGGAGGGGCTTTCGCCGGCACAGAATATCAAGGCTGATAAAATTTGAGGCTTCAGCAGCGGCCGGGGCTTACGGTTTCAGACGCCCCTCGACCGCCTTCCAGTTGAGATTTTTGAAAAAGGCTTCGATGTAATCGGCCCGTTTCAGCCCGTAATCGGTGATGAAGGCATGTTCAAAAACATCCATGATGAGCAGCAGTTCACAGCCAGCTGGATGTCCGACATCGTGCTCGTTTATCCAGAAGTTGATCAGCCGCCCGGTTTGCAGGTCCTGGTAAAGGCCGACCCAGCCGATTCCTCTCATCGTCCCCACAGCCTTGAATTCCTTCTCCCATAGTTCATAACTGCCGAAATGATCGGCGATTTTCTTGTAGAGCGGACTGCCGGGGGACAGGGCTTCTTTGCCGCCCAAATTTTCAAAATAGTACTCATGAAGCCTCATTCCGTTCCATTCCCAGCCGAGACGCCTTTTCAGTTCAGCGAATTCGGGCGTGGCCGCCCTGCCATCTTTTACCATCTGAGCAATGATTTCGAGCAATTTGTTGGTATTGTTGACATAGCCCTGATAAAGGGCAAAGTGATTTTTAAGCAGGGTTTCGCTGAAACCGGGCATACCCAGCAAACCGGAATAATCCTTTGCCTGATAAGTCATGCTTTTACCTCCCTCTTTCTGATAACCAGGAAATTTGAGCGGAGCCCGCAGCAGCAGGCCAAGGGCTCCGGCCATAAAAAGAAAGCTCCGTCTTTTCAGGACAGTACCTCCCCTCTTTACTATTATACACCACTTAAAGATGGCGAGAGCCTACTTTTTCTTGCTTTCTTCCTCGGCTTCTGGCAGCAAGCCAACCTTGCGCCTGACTTCCTGGTCTATCTGGTCGGCCAGCTCTCTATTCTCTTTCAGCAATTTCTTGACGTTTTCCCTCCCCTGGCCG
The DNA here is from genome assembly GCA_030017715.1 of Candidatus Saccharicenans sp. Taxonomy (GTDB): domain Bacteria; phylum Acidobacteriota; class Aminicenantia; order Aminicenantales; family Saccharicenantaceae; genus Saccharicenans. The sequence goes on from JASEIU010000002.1 coordinate 130,947, forward strand.
AGCCGTTCCCCGCGGTAAGAATACCAGGTTCCGGTTTTTTCCAGGATTCCGAACTGAATGCCGCAATCCACCAGGTCGCCTTCCCGCGAAATCCCTTCGCCAAAGATGATGTCAAATTGAGCTTCCCTGAAAGGCGGGGCCAGCTTATTCTTGACAATCTTTACCTTAACCCGGCTGCCGGTCACTTCGTCACCCTCCTTCAGGGTGGCCAGCTTGCGAACATCTATGCGCATGGAAGCATAAAACTTCAGGGCCCGGCCGCCGGTGGTGGTTTCGGGCGAGCCGATAAAAACTCCGATTTTTTCCCGGATCTGGTTGATGAAGATAAAGCAGGTCTTTGATTTACTTACTATGGCAGTAAGTTTGCGCAGGGCCTGGGACATCAATCGCGCCTGAAGACCCATATGGGCGTCACCCATTTCGCCTTCCAGCTCAGCCTTAGGCACCAGGGCCGCCACCGAGTCAACCACGATCACATCGACCGCTCCGCTCCTCACCAGAACCTCGGCAATCTCCAGAGCCTGCTCGCCGTAGTCGGGCTGGGAAATCAACAATTCATCGACGTTGATGCCCACCCTGGAAGCATACTGGGGGTCGAGGGCATGTTCGGCATCGATGAAAGCTGCCTGGCCGCCCCGCCGCTGGGCTTCGGCGATCACATGAAGAGCCAGGGTGGTCTTGCCGGTGGCTTCCGGACCGAAAATTTCCACCACCCGCCCCCGCGGAAATCCGCCGATCCCCAGGCACAGGTCAAAAGAAATGGAGCCGGTGGGAATGACCTCGGCTTTGACAGCCGCTTCCTTCTGGCCGAGTTTCATCACCGCGCCCTTGCCGAACTGCTTTTCAATCTGGCTCAGGGCGGCATCCAGGGCTTTGCCCTTAGAAGCCTGTTTCTGTTCGGTTTCATCCGGTTTCATAATTGCCTCCGATTTCTCAAACCCAATTGCCTGGTCTTATTCTGCTCTTTATTTTCGCCCGATAGCTCAAATCATACCGATGATCTTTCCCTCATCATCGACATCTATCTTCTCAGCCTGCGGGGATTTCGGCAGACCCGGCATGGTCATTATATCACCGCACAGCAGAACCACAAAGCCGGCTCCGGCGCTGAGAGAAGCATTGGTCACGGTTAAAGTCCAGCCCCGCGGGCGGTTGAGCTTCTTGGAATCGTCGGACAGAGAGGCCTGAGTCTTGGCCACACACACAGGCGTTTCCCCGAAGCCTATCTTTTCAAAAAGTTCTATCTTTTTCCGGGCAACCGGCTCTATCCGGACTCCATCAGCCCCATAGATTTTCCTGGCTATGACCTCCACTTTCTGGGCAATCGGCAGATCCAGCGGATACAGAAAATCAAAATTGTTTTTGTCCTCTTCGATGGCCTTCATGACCGCCTCAGCCAGCTCCAGACCTCCTTCTCCGCCCTTATTGTAGACATCGCTCAAAGCATACCGGACCCCTTCCTGTTTGACCAGTTTGATCCAGGTGTCGATCTCGGTGGCATGGTCGGCCGGGAACAGGTTCAGGACGACCACAAACGGAGTGCCGAAGATCTTCATGTTTTCGATGTGCTTGCGGAGATTTTCAAAACCGGCTTCGACCGCCTGGGTATTCTCCTTCCCCAGCTCAGCCTGCTTCATTCCGCCGTGATACTTAATGGCCCTGAGAGTGGAAACCAGCACGGTGGCTGCCGGGGGCGGCACCTGACCGGTGCGGACTACAATGTCAAAGAATTTCTCGGCACCCAGGTCGGAAGCGAAACCGGTCTCGGTAACCACATAATCGACCAGACTGAGAGACAGGCCGGTGGCCACGACCGAATTTGTTCCATGGGCGATGTTGGCAAACGGGCCGCCGTGGATGATGGCCGGCGTCCCTTCGAGAGTCTGGACCAGGTTGGGCTTGATGGCATCTTTCAGCAGGGCAGTCATGGCTCCGTCGGCTTTTATGTCCCGGGCAAAAACCGGCTGGCCGTCAATTGTAAAGCCGATGAGCACGTTGCCCACCCGCCGCTTTAGGTCTTTCAGGTCGCTCGAAAGACAGAGAATGGCCATGATTTCCGAGGCGGCGGTTATGTCAAACCCGGTTTCCCGGGCGAAGGTCTGGAAGGTTTCGTCCAGGCCGATAATCACCTGGCGCAGGGAGCGGTCGTTCATATCGAGAACCCTCTTCCAGGTGACCGTCCGTCCGTCGAGAATACCGGTCGGTCCGTCAAAATGAACCCGGTTGTCGACCATGGCTGCCAGCAGGTTGTGGGCAGATGTGACCGCATGTATATCGCCCGTAAAGTGGAGGTTGATCTCTTCCCTGGGAACGACCATGGCTTTTCCCCCGCCGGTCGCTCCGCCCTTGATGCCGAAAACCGGGCCGAGAGATGGCTCCCGCAGCGTTACGCAGACCTTCTTTCCCAGCCGGTTGAGAGCGTCGGCCAGGCCGATGGCGGTGGTTGTCTTTCCCTCTCCGGCCGGAGTGGGGGTCATGGCAGTGACCATTATCAACTTGCCCTTCTTTTCAGACAGAAGTGGGTGATAATCGACTTTGGCCTTGTACCGGCCGTAGAGTTCCAGCCTGTCATCGGGAATTCCCAGTCGGGCGGCAATCTCAGTTATGGGTCTCATTCTGTCAATCCTCCTTCGCCAGCATTTAACCAGAACTTCCCTTTTTCTGCAACTACTTTTTAGCCCCCTGACGGCAGAAGTTGACGCTGTAAAAGTGAGACTGGTACTTTTCTATCAGGCCTTCGTCGGCAAAACTGTAATAGCAATTGTTGCCGATGATGATATGGTCGAGCACCCGGATCTGCATCACAGCACAGGCAAAGACCAGGTCCCGGGTAATGTCGCGGTCGCAGCTCGAGGGCTCCGGGTCGCCCGAAGGGTGATTGTGAACAAAAATCAGGCTGGAGGCTTCATACTTAAGGGCCTGCTTGATAACTTCTCTCGGGTAGACGGCGCTGGAGTCAACCGTGCCCTCAAACAGGGTTTTTTCCTCTAAGACGTGATTTTTGGTATTCAGAAACAACACCTTGAAGACCTCAATTTTAAGGTCCCTCAGACTATAGTAGAGATAGTCGAAAACTTCCCGTGACGACTTGCAGACCGGCCTCCTGATGATGCAATCCTTGAGATAGCGCCTGGCCACTTCGTGCACCAGCTTCAGGCCGAAAATGTTCTTGGGCCCGATACCCTTAATCTTCTGCAGCTCGAGCGGGTCGGCCTCCATGACCGCCCGGAAGGTGCGGAATTCCTTCAGAGCCAGCCGGGCCGCTTCCCGGCAGTCCTTGCGCGGGGTGCCCAGGGTCAGGAGCAATTCCACGATTTCGTAGTCCATGAACCCGGCCAGCCCGCCCCTAAGGAATTTTTCCCTTAATCTCTGGCGGTGACCCTCGCAGGCGGCCTTGACTACCTGCCCCAGTTCGGACATAACCACACTCCGGATGGTAATGGAAAACAATCGACATGCGGGTCAGTGTCTGTAGAAAAAGACGCAGCCGGAACCGATTTTTTCCCACCGCCGGACCGGAAATCCAGATTTTCAGGGCAAAATTATTCCTGATACATCCGGTCGATAAGGTTTTTATATTTATCCTCGACGATCTTTCTCCGCACCTTGAGGGTGGGGGTCAGCTCTCCGGCTTCAATCTCGAAATCTTTTTCCATCAGGGTTATCTTCTTAATCTTTTCGTAACTAGCCAGATGCGGAGTCAGGCGGTCAATTTCCTTCATATAGAATTCGTAGATTTCCGGACGGCCGACTAGCTCCCGCCGGTCGCCAAAAGCGATCTTATTTTCTCTGGCGTATATTTCAAGCTTGTCGAAATCGGGCACTATCAGGGCCGAGACAAACTTACGGTGATTTCCGACCACCACTGCGCTGGCGATATAGGGACTGGTTTTAACGGTGTTTTCAATCGGCTGTGGAGCCACGTTCTTACCGCCGGCAGTGACGATGATATCCTTCTTGCGGTCGGTGATCACCAGATAACCGTCCTGGTCCAGGTAGCCGATATCCCCGGTTTTGAACCAGCCGTCCTCAAAAGCTTCTCTGGTTTCTTCTTCTTTCTTGAAATAGCCCTTCATGACGTTCGGCCCGCGGGCCCAGATTTCCCCGTCGGAAGCGATCTTCACTTCCGTTCCCGGCAAGACTTTGCCCACCGTCCCGAACCTGAAATCCTCCAGCCGGTTGACGGCAATGACCGGCGAAGTTTCGGTCAGGCCGTAGCCTTCTATCACCAGAATGCCCAGAGCGTAGAAAAATTCGGCAATATCCTTGGACAGCGGCGCTCCGCCGGAGACAAAGAACCTGACCCGGCCCCCGGTCTTCTCCACTATCTTGGAGAAAACCAGTTTATAGGCAAGGCGATATCTGAATCCCAGCCAGGGTGAAATTTTCTGTTTGTTGATTTTTTTCTGAGCGTATTTTCGTCCGACCTTTAAGGCCCAGAAGAAAATCTTCTTCTTTAAGTTGGAAGAGCTCAGGACATTATCGATTACCCGGGCATAGAATTTATCAAACAGCCGGGGGACGCTGACCATGATGGTCGGGCGGGCTTCCACCAGGTTTTGAGCCACGGTGTCAACGCTCTCAGCATAGGCGATAGTGGCTCCAACGTAAATCCAGGCGAAGGTGCACATTCTCTCCAGCACGTGGGAAAGCGGCAGGAAAGAAAGGGCCGTATCCCTGTCGGTAAATTCGATCACCGAGCGCAGGGCCTGGACATTGCTCACCAGGTTATAATGGCTGAGCATGGCTCCCTTGGGGACGCCCGTTGTGCCTGAAGTATAGATAATGGTGGCTAAGTCATCCGGGCTGATCGATTGAGCGATTCTGTCAAATTCTTCCGGGTTCTGCTGATTGAGCTTCTCCCCTTCCGCTTCCACTTCTTCGAGAGTTAGCACCCCCTCGGCGGCCGGGCTGTCAATCATTATGTATTTATCGACTAATGGCAGCTCATTCTTGATGGCCGCAATTTTTGTCCACATTTCCGAGTTGGAACAAACGACAAATCTGGCCTCGGAATCTTTGATGATGTACTTGATCTGTTCCGGCGTCAGAGAAATGTAAATCGGCACCGATACCGCGCCCAGGCAGACCGTGGCCATATCAACCATCACCCATTCTGGCCGGTTTTCAGATAGAATGATCAGCTTGTCCCCGCTCCTTAAACCAAGAGCCCTGAGACCAGCTGAAATATTCCTGACCCGTCTCGAAAACTCATCGGTGGAGATCGGACTGTATTTCCCTTCTTTCTTTACCAGCATCAGGGCTTCTTTGCGGTAGGTTTTCTCGGTGTTTAAGAAAATCCTGGCTAAGGTGTCAATCATTCTCCTCTCCTTTCCCGCCTCATTTTCTTTCCGGCGGCAGATTGACAAATATATTTATTGATTCATATATTTTTATACATCCTGACCGTCGGCTGCCAGAACTTTTTTCTCGTGCCGGAGGAGCCACTCTTTTCGCCACAGGCCTCCTCCGAACCCGGTCAAACTGCCGTCGGAACCGATTACCCGATGGCAGGGAACAAAAATGACGACCGGATTTTTGTTGTTGGCTCCGCCCACCTCCCTGGCCGCGCCCGGCCGACCGCAGGCGGCCGCAATTTGCCCGTAACTTCTCGTCTTCCCGAAGGGAATTTTCCGCAGCTCGGCCCAGACTCTTTTCTGAAATTCGGACCCCGACAGCCGTAATTTCACAGAAAACTTCCGCCTTCGACCCTTAAAATACTCATCCAGCTGCTGCCAGGCTTCTTTCAGGACCGGCGGGGCGGATTCCGGGAGAGAAGTTTGCCGGGCCGCCTTTTTTCCCTGCCGGGATTTTTCTTTTAGAAATGAACAGCTGTCGACCCCGGCGCTATCGCCCTCAATTACTATTATTCCTATCGGAGAATGGTAATATAACTCCATCTGGTCTTTATTCGCCGCCCGCTTATTCTTTTATTTTGACCCAGATTCTGGTCAGCCCGCGCTCGTTCTCAAAACGCAGCTCGAAGACCTCGGGAAAGGCTTTGAAAAGCTGGGACAGCTGGCGGAAGCCGTAGGTTCTGGGGTCAAAGCCGGGGTCCAGCTGCCGCAGATAGAAGCCGATGGTGCTGAGCTTGGCCCAGCCGTCTTCGTCGGTGGCCATATCCACGGCCGCTTTGAGCAGCGGCAGCGGGTCGTAGCCGCGCGGCTTCTGTTCTTCGGCCGCCTTTTCTCCTCCGCTCTTCCTCCTTCGTTCTTTCTCCCTTTCTCGCGGTCCAAGATTCTCGGTGTAGATGAAGACATTGCAGGCATTGACGAAGGCTTTGGGAGTGCTCCTCTTGCCGATGCCCATGACAAAGAATCCGGCTTCTCTGATTCTGGTGGCCAGCCTGGTGTAATCGGAATCGCTGGAGACGATGCAGAAGCCCTCCACCAGTCGGCTGTGCAGGATGTCCATGGCGTCGATGATCAGCGCGCTGTCGGTGGCGTTTTTGCCCACCGTATAACGAAACTGCTGTACCGGCTGGATGGCATTCTCGTGCAGGGCCTTTTTCCAGCCGGCCATGTTAACCGTGGTCCAGTCCCCGTAAATCCTGCGGATGGTGATCAGGCCGTATTTTCCGACCTCGGCCAGCATATCCCCTATCAGCGAAGGCTGGGCATTATCCCCATCAATCAGCAGGGCAATCTTGCGACTCTTTTCGTCGGTAAAACTTTCAATCATCTTAACTCCTGTAAAATATATTCCTTTTCAAGAAAATTCTAATCCGATTATTTATATTATCGCACATCTCGTATAAAATTATCAAAATAGAATGGGGCGGTCAGACCAACCGGTGCCGGAAGCTGACCGTGCTGAAAGGTAAAACATGGACCTGAAGAGCGCCGCTTTCATCTTTTCAATCCTGATTTCGGCTGCGGTGGCGGTTGTCACCGACTACCGCGGCCAGAGGCTTCTGGCTTATTTTTTCCGCCCCTTTACCATTATGCTCATGGTCGGCTTGTTGCTGGAAACCCGTCCCTATTCTTTTTACCACAACGCAGTGGCCGCCGCCCTGGCCCTGTGCCTGCTGGGCGACACGATGATGATATTCAAAAAGAAAAGGTTTCTGACTGGCCTGGCTTTTTTTCTCGGAGCCCTGGGGATTCTGATCGTCGCCTTCTGGAGCCGGCTGGAAAAGCCTTTCCTTGCCTGGCCGGTAATTCCCCTGGTAGCGGTGGCGGCCCTGGTGATTTCCCTGACCTGGCGCGGCCTGAAGAACGAACGGATTCCCGTCCTGTTTTATCTTCTGGCCCTGCTGACAATGGTCAGGCTCGGCCTGGAGCAGCCCCATCAGCTCCCCGGCATCGGCCCCTGGCTGGCCGCAGCCGGCAGTGTTTTTTTCCTCATTTCTGACGCCACTCTGGCCTTCAACCGGTTCCGGCGCCCCTTCCGGCCGGCCCAGATTATTATCCTGTCCACATTTTATTCCGCCCTTCTTTTGTTAACCCTCAGCGTCTGAGCCTGAACCGAGGTCTGTGATTAACCAGGGCCTGGACGTCTGGAAGCGTGCCGTAACAGGCCCCTTTACCTGTTCCGCGCCAGTCAGAAACCGGCGATGAAAGGTTTTGGGAAGAACAGCAGAGCCTTTCTTTCATCGCCGGGAGCTTTCTAAGTTTCACGCCTCGGGGTCGGCGAGCGACGACGGCAAGAATGTACCGCGACAGGCCCCTCCTTTGCGGAGCATCACCGAAACTCATAATGCAGCCACTCCATTTATCGGACCAGAACAAAAGCTTCGTTAAAGAAACAGAGATGACGTGATGCCTGAAGGCTTAAGCGCCGCGCCAGGCCTTTCTTCCCAATCCAGGCCAGCAAAGAACCGCAGAGGCTGGGTTTTAAGAGGGTGGCGCGGCGTGTCTCCGAACCGCCCGCAGCGGAACGGGTTCCCCGCGGGGGGATGGGTGGAGCGAGGACGGGAGGAGGCGGGCCGTGACAGGACCCTCCCAAATACAAGAGCCAATAAAGAAGCGGCAAGAAATGGATTTCAGGAGGGTGGCCCGACCCGAAAGCCACACCATACAATTTCAGCCACCATGGAATCGGCGAGAATCCGATATCCGGAGCGCCACCCAGCCCGGCAGGACGTACTTTTCCATCCAGGCCAGCAAAGAACCGCAGAGCCAGGGTTTTAAGAGGGTGGCACGGCGTGTCTCCGAACCGCCCGCAGCGGAAGGGGTTCCCCGCGGGGGGATGGGTGAAGCGAGGACGGGAGGAGGCGGGCCGAGACAGGACCCTCCCAAGTACAAGAGCTAATAAAGCAACAGCAAGAGATGGATTTCAGGAGGGTGGCCCGACCCGACAGCCACACCTTACAATTTCAGTTTAACCCGCGCAGATACTGATAGGCTGCCGGGCGATTCTTGATTTTTTTATGTCAAAATTATTTAATTATCCCCTAAAAGGAGGCAACCCATGGAGCTGCATCTGCAGACTCTGATTGACAGTATCAGCGACGCCGTGGTAGCTACCGACTCGTCCGGAAAAGTCATCATCTGGAATACCGGAGCCGAAAAGATTTTCGGCTATCGAAGAAAGGAAGCCATCGGTCGGCCCATTGATGATCTGATCGGCGGTCCGGAAGAACGAGAAGCCAGGAAAATCACCCGAAACATCCTGAACCGGCGGGTCTCCAACTTCACCGCCACCCGCTACCGCAAGGACGGGAAGCCGGTCATCGTCAGCATTTCTGCTTCGCCGGTAGTCTACAAGAATTACCTGATCGGGGGAGTGGCTGTCTATAAAGATATCGGCGAGCTTGTCCACAAAGACCGCCTCCTGGCCCATACCAATAAGCTGCTCCGGGCCATAGGCGACATCAACCAGATGATCATTCAGATTAAAAATCCGAACCGGCTGCTCGAACAGGCTGTCAGCAGTCTTCACCAGAACGGAAAATACGGGCTGGTACGAACGGTGCTGGTGGACGAACAGTTAAAACCGGTTGACTACATAGGCCTGGGAGACAGGAAATTTCTGAAACGCTTAACTCCCTGCCTGGAACGAGTTCTGAAGAACAGACGATCCCTTTTTATTCCCGAGGTCAACAAGAGCCGGATCTGCCAGCAGTGCCCCCGCCGGAAAAGTGGCGGCTGGGGAGCCGTCTTCCTGCTGGAGCACAACGGGGAAATATTCGGGGCGATGCAGATCGGTTATTCCGGCGAAATATTCGATCAGGCCGCCGAAGTAAAAATGCTGGAAGAAATCGCCGGCGATCTGGGATTGGCCCTGTATTCCCTCAAAAAAGAAAAGGAAAAGCAGAAGGTTGAAACCGAGCTCAAGAACCTGCAACAGTTCCAGGAAAAAATCTTAACCAGCCTGGCCGAGGGAATAGTGGTTGAAAACTCCGTCGGCCGTATTACCTACGTCAATCCAGCCCTGGAGCAGATGCTCGGCTACAGGCGGGGCGAACTTCTCGGCCAGCACTGGAGAGTTTTGGTACCGGAGGATCAGTTAGAAGAAGTCGAGCGGCGGAGCAGGAGAAGGAAATCAAAAATTCGCGAGCGGTATGAGACCAGGTTAAAACATAAAGACGGCCGGTCTATTCCGGTTTTGATTCACGCTCAGGCCGTATTTGAAAATAAAAAATTCAGCGGAGTCGTCTCGGCCATTACCGACATCTCCAACCTGAAGAAAATCGAGGAGGACCTGAGGCTTTCCAGGGAAGAAGCCCTGTCGGCCAGCAAAGCCAAGAGCGAATTCTTAGCCAACATGAGCCACGAGATCAGGACCCCGATGAACGGAATCATCGGCATGATCGAACTGGCCCTGCAGACCGAGCTGACCGAAGAACAGCTTCAGTTCCTGAAAGCGGCCAGGGCCTCGGCCGAGTCGCTGCTGACCATCCTTAACGACATCCTGGATTTCTCCAAGATTGAAGCCCGGATGATTGAACTGGTGCCGGCCGAATTCAACCTGCATAATTCGATCACCGAAATCGTCGCCACCCTGGCCCTCCAGGCCCACCAGAAAGGGCTCGAGCTTCTCTGTCATGTACCCCCTTCCCTGCCCGAAAACGTCATCGGCGATACCAGTCGCTTGCGTCAGGTCCTGCTGAATCTGGTCAGCAACGCCATCAAGTTCACCGAACAGGGCGAGGTGGCCGTGGAGGTGGCAGAAGAATCCAGGACAGGCAGGGAAATCAAACTCCACTTTTCTGTCCGCGACACCGGCATCGGCATCGATGCTGAGAAGCTGGAAAGCATCTTCCAGCCGTTTGTCCAGGCTGACGCTTCCTTCAGCCGCAGGTACGGGGGCACCGGCCTGGGACTGGCCATAACTTCTCAGCTGGTTCAGTTGATGGGCGGGAGGATCTGGGCGGAGAGCGAGCCCGGCCGCGGCAGCACTTTCCATTTCACCGTTAAACTCGGACTGGCTCTGGAGAAGAAACCCAGAACCGTTCCGGCCACCCTGGAAGCCGTATACGGAATGCGCGTTCTGGTGGTGGACGACAACCTGACCAACCGGGTCATCCTGCAAGAAATGCTCCAGAGCTGGCGGATGAAGCCAGAGGTGGCTTCCTCCGGACCTCAGGCCGTTCAGTTGATCCAGGCTGCCCTGAGCAAAAAAGAAGCTTACGGACTATTTCTGCTTGACCTGTCGATGCCGGAAATGGACGGCTTTACCCTGATCAAGAAAATAAAAGAAATCGATGGGGCCAGAGAGGTACCCATAATCATTCTTACTTCAGCCGACCGGGTTGGAGACCTGCAGCAGGCTAAGGAACTGGGGGCCGAAGGTTATCTGGTAAAACCGGTCAGACCTTCAGACCTTCTGGACACCATCATGGCCATCAAGGGCTCGGCTTCCGGCGAGCATCGGCTGGAAACCCCGATAACCGAACACCTGCTTCCGGAATTTCGCCGCAAATACAACATCCTGCTGGCCGAAGACAACCCGGTCAACCAGAAGGTGGCCGTGCACCTTCTGCAGAAAAAGGGACACCGGGTGACAGTGGTTGAAAACGGCCGCCAGGCCCTCGAAATACTCAGAAAAGAAAAGTTCGACCTGGTGCTGATGGATGTCCAGATGCCGGAAATGGACGGATTGGAAGCTACCAGAAAAATTCGCGAGCGAGAAAAGGTCGGCAACAAGCATCTGCCGGTGGTGGCCATGACCGCCCATGCTATGAAAGGCGACCGTGAGAAATGCTTGGACGCCGGCATGGATGATTACCTGGCCAAGCCACTGTATCCGGAAGAATTATACCGGGTGATAGAAAGGGCCGTGGCCAGGAAAAGGACTGGACCTGAAGGAAGATGAGGACTGATCTTTGATGGGCCGAAATAAGAAGCGCGATTTGAAAAGAGCCACCGGCAACAGCTTCCGGAAGTCCTCCGGTCAAATTCTGGTGGCCGAAGATGACCGGGTGACCCTGAGTCTCCTGGAAAGAAAGCTCGGAGAATGGGGGTATGAAGTCTTAAAGGCCCGGGACGGCCGGCTGGCCTGGGAAATGCTCAAAAAATCGGAGTTGCGGATTGCCATTCTCGACTGGATGATGCCGGGATTCAAAGGGCCGGAACTCTGCCGCCAGCTGAGACAGTTAAAAAAGCCGCACTATACCTATCTTATTCTATTGACCTCCAGGGATTCCGCCGGAGACTTGATTGAAGGGCTCAAAGCTGGGGCCGACGATTATATGACCAAGCCGATCAATCTGATGGAGCTCAAAGCCAGGCTAAAAACCGCCCGGCGAATAATCGAGCTGGAAGATAATCTGATTGCAGCCCGAAGGCGGCTATCCCGTCTGGCCATGACCGACAGCCTGACCGGAGTCTGGAACCGGCGCAAGTTTCTGAGTCTTCTTAATGAAGAACTCAACCGCTCCCGGAGAGAAGGTCGTTTTCTGGGCCTGTTGATGATGGACCTGGATAATTTCAAGGAAATCAACGACCGCCACGGCCATCCGGCCGGGGATGCCGTGCTCAAGCAACTGGCACAACTTATCCGTCGGAACCTGAGAAAATATGACCGGATTGCTCGCTACGGCGGGGATGAATTCATCCTTCTTCTTCCCGGAAGCGACCTCAGGGAGACCGAGGCGGTGGCAGAGAGGCTGCTCGACTTAATCCGCCGGAGCAGATTCCGTACTGGAACAGGCCGGGCTGCTGTGGTTTCGGTTTCTTTCGGCGGAACGGCCGTCTCCCCCGGTCCGGAGCAGGGTGTAGACCCCAAAAGCTTGATCAGAACGGCTGACGGGGCGCTTTACCGGGCTAAGCGGGACGGCCGGGATCGGGTGGTGGTTATTGACCATGAGGGAGAAAAATAGAATGAAGATATTTTTCACAGGAGGTATTTAATGGCTGCCAGTGACAAGGCGGAACTACCGATAAACAAACCGGAAGCCCTGGAAAGAATCGGCGGCGACGAATCCTTCCTTCAGGAACTGCTGACTATCTACCGAGAAGAATTTGAAAAAAAATACGCCGAGCTGGAAAAGGCTGTCGACCAAAAGGATTTTCAAACCATCAGAGAGGCCGGGCATTACTTAAAGGGAGCTTCATCCAACCTGAGCCTCCCCGCCCTGAAAGAAGCGGCCTGGAAGATGGAGACAGCCGGAGCCAGCAATGACCTCCAGGCTGCCAGAGAAGTTCTTCATTCTCTGAAAACAGAATACCGGAGGCTTCAGGAATTCCTTAAAAGCGGCGGCTGAACCTGAATTTTTGCCGGATGTCCCGGCAGAAATTATCAGCCCTCTTCGTAAGCTTTAATCATGGAGACTTAGTCTGAATAAAAGTTGAACATGTTCTCCCCAGGCTTCCAGAGGAAAAGATTTCATATTTCATAAGACATTCATAAGCTCAGAGGCTAATCATGGAAATTCAAATACAAAAGATAAAAACCCTGCAGTGATACTTTTAGAAATACTTTCAGGCACAGTCTTTTGCGGGATCGTTAAAGCGGCCTCCTGAAGAAAAATAATTTTCCGGTGCAGAATTAAGAAGATAAAAGAGAAGGTCGCTCAGCTCTTATCAATCTCTTATAAAATGCGGGAGCTGGCGGGGAATTTCCAGGCTGAGTTCGACCAGCCCCCGGACTTCCCCGTTTTCGGTCCAGACCGTCTGGTAGATCAATTTTTTCTGGCCTTGTTTTTCAATGGTGTAGATGTTCGGCTCTCCGGTTTCCAGAATTCGCCTGATTTTTTCCTGCGATTCCGGGCGGTGACAATCGAAGATATTCCGGCCGACAAGCGCCCGCCCGCCTTCCTGTTCGAACGACAGGGCCGACTTAAGGTTCATATAGAGAATTACCCCGGCAGCGTCGGTAACCGTGACGGCGCCGGGAAATTCTTCCATCCAGTTCGGGTTTTCCATCTGCGACTCCCATAATTTTTCAGGTTGCCCCGCGGGTCAACCTGGTATAGATTTATATAAGAAATGGAAACTTTATGGTAGAGGCTTTTAGCTATTTAATTTTTCTTCCAAGGAAAGCCGGCGGGGGACATAAGGTGATAAACTTAAATGCCTCGAGGTCAAAAAGAAAAAACCCGGAAAAAGATCTGGAAAGCCAGCGTCCGGGGCCGGAATCAAAACCGCCCTTTTTCCGAATCCTGGAAGCGGTCTGGCTATTGACGTTCGCTTTTTTGATCCTTGCTCCGGAAATGCTGTCGGCAGCTTCGCTTTCAGAAAAAACAGCTGCCAGTCTAATAACTGTCAATTATTCAAACAGCTTGTTTTTGCTGCCGATTTGTCCTGAACCCCAGAAAAAACCCGCGACCTCTCCACTCCATCTGAGAATCCAGGAATTTCTGGTAAAGAAAGTCGGGCTGGAGCCTATCGATAAGCTCGAGCAGGAATTAAAACCCCTGGTAAATACCGAAGCCCTGGACCTCTATCTTTTCTATTACTGGCTGCGGGGACAGCCGCTTGAAGGGCTCTGTCTCAGCCGGCTGCAGCTAAGGCTGTCACCGGCCGACCCCATTCTTCTAAACAATGCGGCTGCTTTTCTGTACGCCGCGGGCGAACAAAAACTGGCCTCAGAAGCCCTGGCTGAAGCCCGCGCCATTCTTCCTGACAATGCGGTCATTTTGAGCAATAGCGGAGTGGTAAATTATCTTCTCGGGCAACCTGGTGGAGCCAGAAAATATTTCCTCAAAGCAGTTAGCCTGGATAATCATCAACCTGAAGCCAACCGGGCGCTCCATCTGATGAAGCTCCAGGAAAGTCCGGCTGAGCGCTTCACTCCTTACCTCAAAAATTCTCTCTCGGGCGCCTACCGGGAATCGCTGGCCAGGCTTGTGGAGAACCCTCCGATTCCCCTCGCCTTTCAGCAGGAAATCTATTCCGCCTGGCCGGATTTGCCCGAAGACTTTGAATCCTACTACCGCCAGACCCCGTATTATCAGAGCGCTTTTCTGCGGATGGAAGGAAAAGAAGTTGAGCTGCGGGAGAATTTCGAAAAACTTCTCGCGGCCGGACTGAGCTTTCCGGAAACGGAGTTTTCCGTAGCTGGAGGGCTGGCGCTCAGCTCTGCCCGGGCTTATATGTATCTCACAGAACTTGAAGGCAAACTCGATTATCTCGAAAGAGAAATAGAAAGTCCCGCGGATATGAAACTTTCGGAAATAGTTGCCCGGGCAAACAGCCAGCTTGAAACCCTCTGGAAGGACTATCAGAAAAAAGAAAAAGCCTGCCTGCGACTGCCGCGAGAAGAACGGATCGAGTGCATCAAAAAGGCTCAGGAAGAATATTGCCTCCGCTACCGCCAGCAGTCCGAATATTTTTATCAATCCTGTCGGAAGGTGGTTTTAAGTTTTCTCCGGCAGGCCGACCCGTACTTAAAAGATTTTGTCGGCCGCTTTTACTTCTGGCTCAGGTATCTTCCGGAAGAGCCGCGAACACGGAAAAAGCTCGAGGCCGAACTACGACTCTGGCGTCTTTACCAAAGGCTCTGGGAAAAAAGCTTCCTGCTGCTGACCAGGCTCCCCCCGCCGGCCTTCAAGGATTGTCTCCCGCCGCTGCCGCTTGAACCGGAGACCAGTGCCGAGCCTATAATCTCGCTATACGACCCTTCTTCAGGCATAAGCATAGATTACGAAGATCCGAAGCTGACTTTCCGCTTCCGGCCGGATCGGGTTATCTTTGCCGCCTTTCCCCCGCTGCCTGAACTGAGTCCAGTCGGCAAACCCTTTATGTCAACCGTCCATCTATATCCGCCTGAAACCTCCGGCGGCCGGCCTCTTTACCTGGTGCTGGAAGCAGACGGCAAGCTCAGCGACATAGGCGAACTCGGACCCTGGGCTTATACCGGCCTCAGCACTGCCACTTCCTGGCGCATCCTCCTGAACCTCAGCCTCCCGGAATCATTGAAGGAAGCTTCCCGGTTTCCGTGAGGGTTGGCCATGATGGCTGGAAGGTGGCAACGTCTCACTCTCCTGACGCCCGCCGCGCAAGGGGTTCCCCACGGGGGATCGGTGAGCGAGGATGGGATGAGGCACCCCGTAAAAGGGCCCTCTTACCCAGAGACGCCTAAACGAAAACAGCGAGGCTATAACCATCAAAAAACAGATAGACAGTGGATTATTTTCCCTGATAACATATGGAAAATCTTAAAGAGAGGTGAGCAGAAGCGATGGAGACTAAAGAAAAATCCAGGTTCCCCAGGACTTTCTGGACGGCCAACACCGTTGAACTTTTTGAAAGGGCGGCTTACTACTCGATGGCTTCCTTCATGGTCATTTATTTGAAGGAAGTCCTGGGTATGTCGCCAACCTTTGCCACCTTCCTCAATGGCTCCCTGCTCTGGGGCCTGATTTACTTCATGCCGATTGTCTCCGGAACGCTGGCTGACAAGTACGGTTATAAGCGTTCGCTGACTGTTTCATTCTTCATGTTATTCTTCGGCTACCTGATCATGGGAAATGTGCAAAAATTCTGGCCGGCGGTAGCCGGGCGTTCAGCCACAGGTCTTGATTATACTATCCCGGTCGTTCTGGCCATTGTGCTGATCGGCCTGGGCGGTTCGATCGTTAAACCCTGTATTGCCGGCACCGTCCAGAAGACTTCCGGTCTGTATGCCACTCTGGCCTTCGGCATTTTTTACATGGTCATAAACATAGGTTCGATTACCGGGCGCGGGGTGTCCTATTTCATCCGGACTAATCTGGGCATTCCGGCTATCTTCACCTACGCCTCCAGCGTTTTCATTCTTCTCGGCCTGCTGGTGGTCCTTTTTATATACAAAGAACCAGAGTTCGTAAGCGACGGTCTAAAAGATGGACAGCAAGTTAAAAAGAAATCACTTAAGGAAGCTGTGCTCGGAATTTTTATCGTCCTGAGCAACCTGAAGTTTGTCTTCTTCCTGGTGGTTATCGCCCTCTTCTGGTTCCTTTATGTTCAGCTTTATAACCTCATGCCGCTCTTCCTGCGCCACATCGACCCGAACGCTCCGGTTGAACTTTACACCTTAGCCAACCCGCTGATGATCGTCTGCTTCCAGCTTTTGATCACCAGGCTGGTTAAAAGATGGACGCCGGTAAAATCGATCTTGCTGGGCGTCGGTGTGACCACAACCGGCATGCTGTTGAACATCCTGCCTGTGCTTCTTTTCTCCGATATCAGCCACCGGGTTTCCCTGGTCGGGCTGGCCATACCGGTGGCCGGAATTTTTCTGCTGGTAAGCATAGCCTCAATGGCCGTCGGCGAGATGATGGCTTCCCCGCGGATATACGAATACATCGGCCGGATAGCTCCCAGGGGAGAAGAAGGCCTTTATCTTGGTTACGCCAACCTACCGGTGGCTATTGGCAGCATCCTCGGCGGCCCTATCGGCGGGGCGCTCTATCAGAAGCACATCGCCAGCCCGCTTCAAGCCGGACAATCGCCCCATTACATAATCATCTGGGCCACGATCGCTTTCCTGGGTGTTTGCTCGATGGCTGGACTGGCCATTTATGACCGGCTGCTGGCCAGGGAAAAATCAAAGGATGCCTGATGGCCTGATTGCCTCAAGGGCACCTGTTGAAGCTTCATTAAAGTTTAATCATTTGGCTGATAATATTTTTTTGTCCTGTCGACACCTTTAATGGGCAATGCTTTAGCCTGATCCGGCTTCTAAATTACAGGAAAAGCCCTTTGATGAAATTCCTTGTATAAGAGTTTCGCCGGCATGATTTGCTTGCTGTTGTTATAGCAATAAAGGCCCGCACCTGTTCCGGCACTAACTAACTCTCGCTCCATTCATGAGTCCCCTGTTATTCCCATGTTTACCTGCAACAAAGCCGGAAGAGCTTTTTGATCCCGTTATCACTGATCTTTATATCCCGAATTTCCTTTCCTAAAAGAGTACCCGCCCTCGCTCATCTCCCTGAAGCAGTCTTACTTCCGAGACTTAAGATAAAAATTAGAATTCTTATTTGTCACTGCGTATTTGCCCGGAAAGAAAAAACCTTGCTCTCCTGTCTCTCCGGGATAACGGAACCAAAGCTGAATGATGGAGGCCAGGTGGCACTGTGTAAGAGGCCCCTCCTTATAATTTCAGCCGGCAATTAATCAGCCAGGATGAGATGTCCGGAGCGCCCCACAGCCCCGCCTGACATTCTTTCCAATCCGGGTCAATAAGGAATCGGCGAAGAAAGGCTTTCAGAGGGTGGCACGGTGTGTCTCCGAACTACCCGTAGCGGAAGGGGTTCCCCACGGGGGGATGGGTGGAGCGAGGAAGGAAGGGGGCGGGCCGTGACAGGACCTTCCCGCGCGGTCAGGCGTAAAAGTGCGGGCAGCTTTCCCGCATGCTAATTGCCGAACCGCGGGTTGACCACACCGGCATAGATCGAACCGAAGGTGTAGTTGACTCCCAGGGAGATTCCGTAGCTGTAAGCCGTGGCCAGGGCTTTCCTCTGCAGCAGGATGTCCTCCAGGCTCAAGTCGCCCTTGGCCAGGTAAACCTGGTCTTTTATCTTGGCAAAACGGCCTGATATCCCGACCGAGAATCCCCGGTAGAGCCTCAAGTTGAGGCTGGTGTTGAAAGTCAGATGGTTTTTTCCGAAGTCGTGAAAATAATGAAAACCTTCCAGAGAGGCGTAGACATTGCCCCACGGCTCCTTTATTTCCAGGGTTACCGATAGAGTCTCTCCCAGCAGGGCCTCTCGCATCTTGTCGAAGATGGTTTCCTCGCGGTAATAATTGAGGTTGAAACCCACCCGGTACAGGAAACGCAACTGGCGTCTGGTTGATTCCGAGTAGGGGAAATAATTGTATTCGATGGCCGGGGCCGGATTGACATTAAGGTTGATGTTATTATAGGTCGAGGAAGACACCCCGAACCAACCGCCCACTGACCAGTGCTGGTTCAGGGCATAGACCAGGAGTGTCGAAAGGCTGAAGCTGTTCTGATGGGAAGTTATGATGGTGGTGACGTCGTCCTCGGTCACCTTGAACCGGCTGCTGTTGAAATACCCTGACAGACCCGAGCGAAATTTAAGCCTCTCGGTCACCCGGCCGGCGCTCAGGTTGCTGTGCAGGGAGAAAAAATTCTTGGTTTCTTCACCCGACAGGCTGCCAGACATTCCCAGGTTAAATACCCAGAAATTCCAGGGGTCTTCTACTTCAGCCGGCGGCAGGCGCTTTTCAAAGTCTATTCTCAGGTAATCGCCCAGGTCGGTCTTGGCTAAATAGGGCACCAGACCCACCTTTAACACCCGGACCAGGCCCTTTCTTTCAATGTCAGCCGAATCCATATTGGAAGAAACATATTTCAGGGTGTGGTGAACGTCATAAAAATTGTTGCGGCCGATGAAATTCAAAGTGTATTCCCGGCCGCCGCCGGCCGTTCTCTGGATGGTGATAAGGATGTGAACGTCAGCTTCGTTTCTCTCGCGGACGAAACTGACGAAGCTCAATTCCGACCGGATATAGTTCATATCGCATTGATGACAGTCAATAAACACACGGGGAGGCTCCTGGACCACCCGGGGAATCCTGTCCTGGGCCGGGACCTGAAGAGACAATAACAGGACCGCGCTGACCAATATGAGATAAAGCCTGCAAGATTTCATCACGGTTCTCCTTCAGTCCGGCCCGCAGCCCCGCTCCCTGTCTATCCGGCTACCCGTCCGGAAAAATTCTGACAGGAGGCAAAAGGTCCTATCTTTTCCTTCTGGCGGCCTGTTCTTCTAATTGACGGATGAGGTCAGGGTTAGACAGCCCAGAGGTCGGCTCTGTCCCGGAGCCGGCGGTCGTGACCCGGCCACCAGTTAGGAACCATTCTTTAACCTCGCGATTAAAGAGCTCGAACAGCAGCTTCAGACCAAATATTGTGCCCAGAGGGAAAAGACCTACCAGAACAACCGCCATGAACAGAGAAGCCGGCCAGGCCCAGCGGCGAGCGGCCTTTATTCCAGAGGTGGTTTTCAGCCCGGCCAGGCCGAATAATAACGAGCCTGCGACCAGCCACAGCCCGGATTTTTCCAGGAAATCTGCTCCGGCCAGTTGTCTCAACTCGCCCCCCGAACCCAGGCTCAGGCGGGCCATAATCATCAGGCCGAGGCTGACCAGAAAAGTGACCAGGCCGAGAACGGCAAAAACCTTGATTGTCTTACTTATCAGATTGACTCTTTCGGGCATCAGGACCTGCTAAGCTTCTATTTTACTTGACTTCCGGCTGGATTCAAGGTCGAAATTAAAGTAAAATCAGCAAGGCCAATGAGCGCCGCCCCAGTCCCGGAGACGGGAAAGGATATTTTCAAGTTTCTCTGGCCAGGTTTAGCAATATGTATGATTAGCCCCAGGAATTTTTGAGCATGAGGTGGCAAATGAAAAGACCGATTATATTCCTTCTATTAGCGCTCAGTCTGACTGCCAGGCTTTCGGCCGATGTTTACATCAAGACGGTAACCAGGGTGGAAGCGATTGAGGCCATGGGTCAGAATATCCCGGCCCGGGAAAGCGTTTCCGAACAATGGATCAGCGACGATTTCTACTTTGTCGAGACGGGAGAGGGTTTTGCCTATCTTTTTGATTCCAGGCAGGGTCTCGTCTACCTGATCTCCCACCGGACAAAATCTTACCTTGAAATTAAACCGCCCGTCCACTATGCCAGCCTGCTGCCGGCCGAACTGGCGACGATGGCCCGGGCCCTGGAACAGATGACCATTTCGGTCCAGCCCACCGGCGAAACCAGGGTGATAAACAACATCAAATGCCAGGGCTACCGGCTGGAGATGACCATGATGATGTACCCGGTAGAAATAACGATCTGGGCCTCAGAAGAACTTCCGGTTAACCTGAAAAAGTTTCTGGAAATAATCTGGCCAGAATTCATCAAGTTGGAGCTCAAAGCCTCCAGTCAGATGGTAGCCGAAATCAGCAAGATTCACGGCTTATGGATATCCCAGGAGAGTAAAGCCCAGGTAATGGGGACGGAGGTCAAGTCCAGGGCTGAAGTGGTGGAAATCAGCAAGAAGAGTCCGCCCAGAAACATCTATGCTCTCCCCCAGGGTTACCGCAAGAAGGACCGCCTGGAAATGGAAGATATTCAGGGATTCTGAGGCAGGATGCCGGTCGCCTTGATTTTTGCCCGGGGCGGCATTATTCTTACCCTATGAAGACAGAGAATGAAATAAGGGTCCGCTTCGCTCCCAGTCCCACCGGTTACATCCACGTCGGCAATGCCCGCACCGCCCTGTTCAACTGGCTGTTTGCCAGACAGAAGGGCGGGGTTTTTGTCCTCCGGGTGGAAGACACCGACATCGAACGCTCCCGGGAAGAGTACGAGCGCAACCTGATCCAGGACCTGCGCTGGCTGGGACTCGACTGGGACGAGGGTCCTGACGTGGGCGGAAAGTTCGGCCCCTACCGGCAATCAGAAAGACTTGACCTCTACCACAGGTATGCCGCCAAGCTCCTGGAAGAAGGAAAGGCCTATTACTGTTTCTGCACGCCTGAAGAGCTGGAAAGCCAGAGGCAGGCCGCCCTGGCTGAAGGCCGGATGCCGGTTTATAGCGGCCGGTGCCGGAACATAAGCCTGGATGAAGCCCGGCGCCGCCTATCAGCCGGAGAAGAAGGAGCCATCCGCCTCAAAGTTCCGGAGGAGGGATTAATTCAGTTTGAAGACCTGGTTCGCGGCCCGGTGGAATTCGACCTGAAACTCATCGGCGACCCTATCATTGTCCGGTCGAACGGCATGCCGGCCTACAACTACGCGGTGGTCGTGGACGACGCCCTGATGAATATCACCCATGTCATCCGGGGTGAAGACCATGTGAGCAATACTCCGCGCCAGATACTGCTGTATCAGGCCCTGGGCTGGAAGCAGCCGGTTTTCGCCCACCTATCGATGGTGATGGGAAAGGACAACACCAGGCTGAGCAAGCGCCACGGGGCAACATCTGTCGACCAGTTCCGGCGCGACGGAATCCTGGCCGAAGCTCTGTGCAATTATCTCTCTTTCCTGGGCTGGTCGCCGCCCGAAGGAAACGAAGTGCTGCGGCTGGAAGAACTGGTCAAGCTGTTTGACCTCAGCCGGGTCAGCCGGTCGGCTGCCATTTTCGACTATGAAAAGTTGCACTGGCTCAACCGGCAGCACATAAGACTTCTGCCGGCCGAAAAAAAACTGGAGCTGGCCCTACCCTATCTTCGGGAAGCCGGGCTGGCGGGCCCGGAACTAAGCCCGGCCCAGCGGGAGTGGCTGGAAAAAGCTGTGACTATTCTGGTGGAAGGGGTCGATAAATTTTCCGAGCTGCCGCAAAAATTCTCCCTGCTATTTGATTTTGAACCTGAAAATCTGGACCAGGAAGCCAGAGACATCATTCAGACTGATTCGGCCAGGAAGGTGCTTGGCGCTTTCATCCAGAAAACATCCGGACTTAAAGAATTCAACTATGAACTTTTTGCCGCCCTGACCGGGGAGATAAAAAAAGAAACGGGCATCAAGGGCAAGGACCTTTTCCATCCCCTCAGGGTGGCCCTGACCGCCAGAGCCTCAGGCCTGGAGCTGGACAAGTTCATCCCGCTGGTGGAGGCGGGGGCAAAACTGGATTTTCCGCAGCGGATAAAAAGCTGCCTGGAAAGAATCGCCGAAATTTCATCTATCTTAAGAAAATAAAAAAT
Organism: Candidatus Saccharicenans sp.; assembly: GCA_030017715.1. Classification (GTDB taxonomy): domain Bacteria; phylum Acidobacteriota; class Aminicenantia; order Aminicenantales; family Saccharicenantaceae; genus Saccharicenans. Next base: position 152,987 of record JASEIU010000002.1, read on the forward strand.
GGAACCAAAAGACCGGCTGGGAAGGCTGAATCCGATTATCGAATTTCTTAAATCCTCTCCCGGCAGGTTGAATAAAATCTTCATTCAAAAAGAAAAGGGACATTACCGGATTTCGGAAATAATCCGGCTGGCCAGGGAGAATCACATTCCGCTGGTTTTCGCTCCGGGAGAAAAGCTGGATAACCTCTATCCCCGCCACCAGGGAGCGGTAGCCCTGCTGGCCGAGAAGGAATACCTGGATCTGGAAGACCTGCTGGTTACGGATAAGCCGGCTTTTCTGGTTATCCTGGATGAGGTGGTTGACCCGCAGAACGTCGGGGCTATAATCCGCAGCGCCGAAGGAGCCGGGGCCGACGGGCTCATAATGCAGGAACGTCATTCGGCCGGTCTGACCTCGACCGTGGCCACGGTGGCCGCCGGGGCCCTGTCCCACCTGAAGGTGGCCCGGGTGACCAACCTGGCCCGGGCCATAGAACGCCTGAAGGAAAAGGGTCTCTGGGTGGTCGGAGCGGCCGGAGAATCTAAAATCAGGTGGTTTGAGTTTGATTTTACCCGGCCGCTGGCCGTGGTTCTGGGCTCCGAAGGTTACGGCCTGCGGCCAAACATCAAGAACAAGTGCGACGCCCTGCTTTCCCTGCCTATGCTCGGCCGGGTCAACAGCCTGAACGTCAGCGCCGCGGCCGCAGTTTTTTTCTACGAGGTCGTCCGCCAGCGCCTGCTGGCCGGAAAAAAATAGAGAGCCGCTCAGGAATTGAGGACGCTGTCGAGGAAAATCTTTTCGATGTCGGGGACGGGAATATCTTTTAAGACTGCCGCCACCTCCGGGTCTTCCGTCAGCCGGCCGGTCTCCAGTCCGGCAAAAAAGCTGAAAGGCTGGCCGCTGAGGTCCTCTCCCAGAAGCTGGTTCAACCGGTCAACCAGCCCGGGATTATCTTGAGCCGCCCGGTAGAGGCGCCAGGCCGTCTTTAATTTCTCGATTTCTCCGGACCAGACAATCTTTCCTTTATTGATAAGAATCACTTCGTCGCAGACTTTTTCCACCTCCGGGAGAAGATGCGACGACAGGAAGATGGTCGCCCCCCTGTCTTTGAGTTCCAGAATAAGATTTCTAATTTCGTACATGATGAGCGGGTCCAGCCCGGTATAGGGCTCATCAAAAACCAGAAATTCCGGCTGACCGATGGTGGCGACAGCGAAGGCCACTTTCTGGACCGTTCCCTTGGAAAGATTTTTGATCCTCCGGTCAAGATGCTCACCGAGCTGAAGCTTCTCCGCCAGGCTGACGGCCAGGTCGGCCGACTGCTGCCTGCCAAGCCCCTCATTCCTGGCCACCAGATTAAGGGTTTCTCTGACCGTAAGAAACGGATACAGGCCGGCCATTTCCTGAAGATAGCCGACCTTAAGCTTCTGGAGACGGTCCTGGTTAGCTCCGGCCGGCGAATATTCCACCCGACCGGCCCGGGGTTTCAGGAAGTCCAGGATTATCCTTAAGGTTGTCGTCTTGCCGGCTCCGTTGGGACCGAGAAAACCGGTCAGCTTCCCGGCCTTAACGGTGATATCCACTCCTTTCAGAGCTTCCCTGCCCCGTCTTCTAAAAAATCCTTCCGGATAAGTCATCTTCACCCCGGACAGACGAAGCCGGACTCCCGGATCGTCCGGCGGGACGAAAATCATATTTTTTTTCCGGGCCATGGAATCAAAGACCAGGAAAGCCAATAAGATAAAGCCGGCCGAGGCCGACAGCAACAGCACCATCTGCCAGGCTACCGGCCGGACCCAGAGCGGTAGCAGAAGCAGCCAGGCCGCGCCTTTCAGGCTGAACTTATCAAGCCCTCCGGCGGCGATGAACTCCAGCATCTTCAGATATTTTTCAGAATAATAAAGAGCCAGGAACTGAAACACCAGGATGGAGGCAAAATTCATAATGCCTCTGAGCCAGGTGGCCAGGAAAAAACCGGCGGCGCTGAGATAGAGAGCTTGAACCAGTCCGCGGCCTGATATCCTCAGCACCCGGATTGCGGTCGGCCACTCTCTGTTTATGACCGGCCCGGCCAGGGCAACCAGCCCGACAGCGGCCACGGCCAGGAATACCAGGGCGAAAACGCCGGTCAGCTTTCCCCAGAACAGACTGGAAATCTTAAAACGGCTCAGGAAAGGGTCAATCTGCCTGAACTCAAACTCATCGCGCCCCAGACCTCCGCTGAGCAGAACAGCCAGCAGGGAAAAGATCACCAGGCTTTTGACTCCCTCTTCCGGGTTTCCGGCCACAATGATTAAATACAGGCAATAAAAAAGATAAGCCGAAATGATAATCACCGATAAGGTACTGGTCCGGAAAATCTTCTTCCAGGTGACTTTAACCATCTCCCAGAGCATCTTTCCCTCCTCCGGTAAAATCGATTTTTATGATGGACCAGACGCGCTCACCGGCGGCCCGGAGCCCATTTTTCAATCGTTTATCTGCCTGGCTGCAATGCAGATGGGAAAGACCCCGGGTCAAAGCCGCGGCCGGACAGGACTGCCTTCGCTTACCCGGCCGGTTTGCTCAAGCTAATGGGGTGGCCATTTCATTCCTGCCTCCCGCAGGCAGCGCCGCCTATCCGGTAAGGGAAAAAGAAGGGGCTCCTTTCCGGAGCCCCTGCCCCCTTGCGCTCTTCGCCTTCCGGTTCCCGAATCACTACCTTTTGTCCTGACGGCGCTGCTCATAAATCACAAATTGCCGGAAGCCGGGTCAGGCAGGCCCGACTTTCCTTCTTTTCTCGGACACCTCCGATTTTTATTCCTTATATAGACGCTGCCCGGAGTAAAATTTTCTCACTTGAAAAACCTGGACCCCGGAGCCACCCTCCCGCCCGGACAATTGCTTACTTGACAGAAGCCGCCTGCTGTCTTTAATATACTCTGGACGCCGGTTTTCTGATAAAATTATCAAGAAGAGAAAGATGATGAAAGAAAAAGTAGATTTTTATTCTCTGGAGCGACCGATTATCGAGCTTAAGGAGCAGATCGAAGCCCTGGCGGCCAGCGAGGATTCCAGCCGCCGGGAAAAGATTTCAGCTCTTAAAGCCCGGATAGAAAAAGAATGGGAAAAGATAGTTCCCAAGCTGACCGCGGTCCATATCGTTCAGATCGCCCGCCACCCAAAGAGACCCTATACCCTTGACTATCTAAACGCCCTGTTTCAGGACTTTATGGAGTTTCACGGAGACCGGCGGTTTGCCGACGACCCGGCCATAGTGGCCGGCCTGGCCTTTTACAAGGGACAGACCGTGGCCGTCATCGGCCACCAGAAGGGCCGGACGACCAAAGCCCGGATTGAACGAAATTTCGGCCAGCCCAACCCCGAAGGCTACCGCAAGGCCCTGAGGATCATGCAGATGGCCGAGAAATTCGGTTTCCCGGTCATAACCTTTGTCGACACACCCGGGGCTTATCCGGGAATCGGAGCCGAAGAGCGGGGCCAGGCCGAAGCCATTGCTTACAATCTGAAGGTAATAGCCAGGTTAAAGACCCCGATCATCAACGTCATCATCGGCGAGGGCGGAAGCGGGGGCGGCCTGGGCATCGGCTTCGGGGATGCCCTGCTGATGCTGGAACATGCTTTTTACTCGGTTATTTCTCCTGAAGGTTGCGCCGCCATCCTCTGGAAGGACCAGGGCCCGACGGCTGTCGAACAGGCAGCTGAAAACCTTGGCATCCGGGCTCAGAAGCTTTTTGAGCTCGGCATCATAGATAAAATCATACCCGAGCCCCCCGGCGGAGCCCATATCGACTACGAAACCACCTTCAGGAATGTGGACAAACATCTAAGTCAGACTCTGAAAAAGCTGCAGCAGCTGTCGACCGATGAGCTTCTGGCCGGGCGCTACCGTAAAATCAGGCGCCAGGGCGTATTCGAAACCAGGCCCTGAAGCCGAAGCCTGACTGAAGCCGAGGAGAAAATATCCCGGACATGAGCACCGACCAGCTAAAGAAAGAAATAAGCGCCATCAAGGGAACGCATGACATCCTGCCCGGAGAAGTGCGTCTGTGGCAGATAGCCGAATCCCGGGCCAGAGAAATTTTTGAGCTCTATGGATACCGCGAACTCCGGGCTCCGGTCATCGAACCGACCGAGCTGTTCGAAAAAGGCACCGGCGCTTCCTCCGACATCGTCACCAAAGAAATGTATACCTTTACCGATAAGGGCGGCCGCTCGATAACTCTCCGCCCCGAATACACTCCGTCTGTCGTCAGGGCGATTATCGAACACCGGCTTGACCTGCAGCCCCAGCCCCTTCGCTATTATTACATAGGCCCGATGTTCCGGTATGACCGGCCGCAGAAGGGTCGCTACCGGCAATTCCACCAGATAGACATCGAGGTCTTCGGAGAAAAAGACCCGGCTGTCGACGCTGAGATCGTGGAAATGGCCCATCGCCTCTTAGCCCGGCTGGGAGTGGAAAGGGTCATGACCCTGGTCAACTCGGTGGGCTGCAAAAAGTGCCGCCCGGCTTATGGCCAGGAATTGAGAAAGGCCGCTCTGGCGGTCAAAGACCGGCTCTGCCCTGACTGCCAGCGGAAGGCCGAAGTCAATCCGTTGCGTATCTTTGACTGCAAGAATGAAGCCTGCCGGGAGGCGGCCTCCGGCTTCCCGCTAATCACCGATTTTCTCTGCCCCGAATGCCGGGAACACTTTCAGAAGTTCCGGGAATACCTGGACCTTTACCGCCTGGAATACCGGGTCGAGCCCACTTTGGTTCGCGGCCTTGACTATTACACCAGGACGGCTTTTGAAATCGTGGCCGAACATCTGGGAGCTCAAAGCGCCATCTGCGGAGGCGGCCGTTATGACGACATGGTCAAAGAATTCGGCGGGCCCGACCTGTGCGGGATTGGTTTTGCCATGGGGGTGGAAAGGCTGCTGTCTGTGGCCAGGATTCAAATCCCGGAGACCAGCTTTGTTTATTTTGCCTACCTGGGCCAGGAAGCCAAAAAAGAATGCCTGAGGCTGGCCAGAGCCCTGCGCTCTGAGGGAATTGAGAGCCTGGTGGAATTCAAGGACCGCAGGATGAAAGACCATTTCAGCCGGGCCAACAAACTCGGAGCCGAGTGGGTGCTGATTGTCGGTGAAGATGAACTCCGAAAGGGAAAATTTCAGCTCAAAGACATGGTCAATTCCAGGCAGTTCGAGGGCTCCGTCCTGGAACTGGCGGCCATAATTAAAGGAAAGAAAATTCTGGAAACAACCTGATTGGCGCGGGAAGAAAAAATGGAAAATTCTGGAAAAAGCGGTTTTCTGTGGAAACGGACTGACTACTGCGGAGACCTCCGGGCTGGAGACGCCGGCCGAGAGGTAATCCTGGCCGGCTGGGTGCAGCGGGTGCGGGACATCGGCAGCCTGGTGTTTGTCGATTTGCGGGACCGCAGCGGACTGGTCCAGCTGGTGGCCGGAACCGACCGGCCTGAAATCCTGGAAAAGGCCAAAAAGCTGCGGGGAGAGGCTGTCCTTCAGGTGCGCGGGGCGGTGAAAAAAAGAGGGGCTGACGCCCTTAACCCCGACCTGGCTACCGGGGAGATTGAGGTGGAGTTAGAAGACCTGGAGGTCCTCAACCAGGCCGCCACTCCGCCGTTTGTCATTTCCGACCCGCCGCAGGCTTCCGAGGAACTGCGTTTGAAGTACAGGTATCTCGACCTGCGCCGTCCGGCGATGCAGAAGAACATAATCCTCAGACATCAAGCGGCCCTTCTGACGAGAAACTTCCTCAGCCGGAAGGGCTTTCTGGAAATAGAAACCCCCTTTCTGACCAAATCCACCCCGGAAGGAGCCAGGGATTATTTAGTGCCGAGCCGAATCTATCGCGGTAAATTTTACGCTCTGCCCCAGTCACCCCAGCTTTTCAAACAGATACTGATGATTTCCGGCTTTGACCGCTATTTTCAGGTTGTCAGGTGCTTCCGGGATGAAGACCTGAGAGCCGACCGTCAGCCTGAATTCACCCAGATTGACATCGAGATGAGCTTCATCCAGAGAGAAGAACTTTTTGATCTAATAGAGGAGCTGATGGCGGAATTTTTCTCTCTGGGCGGGTACAAAGTTGAGCGGCCTTTTCCGAAGCTCACTTACGAACAAGCCCTCGATAGATATGGTTCAGATAAGCCCGACCTCCGTGATGAAATTGCCATTGCCGACCTGACGGAAATCGGCCGCAGTTCAGGCTCTGAGCTGCTCTCCGGATTAATCGCCAGGGGCGGCGCGCTGAAGGGCCTGCTGATTAAAGGCGTAGGCGGCTTTTCGCGCTCCCGCCTGGATAAACTGCAGGAAGAAGCCAGAAGCCTCGGGGCCGGCGGGCTCATCTGGGTCAGGAAAGCCGAGGGAGGCCTTAAAAGTTCCCTTAAGCTCGAACCGGATAAGCTCCGGGCCATCTGGCAGGCTCTCGGAGCCGAAGACTCTGACCTGGGGCTGCTGGTGGCTTCCGACACAAAGATTGCGGTTAAAGTCCTCGGCGAATTCCGAAAAAACTTCATTTTAGAAAAAATAAAGGACGGCCGGCTGGATAAAAATAAACTGGCTTTTTGCTGGGTCACCGATTTTCCGCTCTTTGAATGGAGCGAAGAGGAGCAGAGGATCGTCTCCATGCATCATCCCTTTACCTCGCCCAGCCCGGCCGACCTGGAGTTGCTCGAAACCGACCCCTTCAGGGTGAAAGCTCTGGCCTATGATATCGTGCTGAACGGCTATGAAGTCGGCGGTGGCTCGGTCAGGATTCATCAGCCGGAGCTCCAGGCCAGAATCTTTAAGATTCTGGGGCTGACCCCGGAGCAGGCCCGGGAGAAATTCGGCTTCTTCCTGGAAGCCCTGACCTACGGAGCGCCTCCCCACGGCGGGATCGCTCTTGGTTTTGACCGCCTGGTTATGCTGCTCTGCGGGGAGGAATCGATCAGGGATGTCATCCCCTTCCCCAAAACGACCAGCGCTCTGTGCCTGATGACCGGCTCGCCCTCGCCGGTCGACCTTAGGCAGCTCGAGGAACTGGGTCTCCAAATCACCAGATCTTAAGGCTGAAGTTTCCGCCGGAATCGCCCGGGCGGTTCAGAAACGAGTCTTTCTTTCTTTTTCCGTTTCCTGTTCAGCCTGAAAAATTTCTTCCCGCCCGGGCCACCAGAAAATTCGACCTGCTTCCGGCTCCCTTATTTTCCGAACTTCAGCCCGGCGCTTAAGAGCATCGTCCTGCACTTGAGGCTGGTGAAATATTCGAGGCTCCCGGTCCCGAGGCTGAGGTTGGTCAGGCCGTGATAGTACCGGAATTCCACAAACGGACTGGCCTTTTTCTGCCTGAACTCGAGGCCCGCTCCGGCCACCAGCCCGAAATCAACCTTTCTGGTATCGCTCATAAGGTCAGGCCCGCCAGAGCCAAACGGCTGGCCTCTGTGCCTGGTTATGAAGGCCAGCTCATAACCGGCCAGGAGATAGGGCGTCCAGTTCCCCCGACGGCTGATTTTAGCAAGTCCGGAGTGGCTTAAAGCCCCGAGCCTGTAAGGGAGAGTGTCGATTTTGTTATCGATTTCATAAACACCAAGATTGGTCCCCTTTTCCAGGTAGCTCAGGTCAAGTATAAGAGCCAGCGGAATGCCGCTAAAGCCGAGTTCTACCCCGGCTCCGAACCCGACCCCGGTTCGCCAGGCATTCTGATACCGGATCTCAGGTATTCCCGACTGCGGAAACGGAAGACCCTCATACTTAGCGAGCGTCAATCCGCCCCAGAGCCTGAAGCCGGTTTGAACCGGAGCCCCATAGGCCGCCGCAGCCAGAGCTAACACCAGAAGAAACGCCATAGCCTTTCGTCTCATATGCACCCTCCTTAAATCATGATATTATGATTGCCGGGACTCATGACATTAATTTTCTACGAAAAATAATTCGTTCAGGTTTAAGAACTTCAACCCCGTTTCCACCCGGACGTTAAGAAGAAAATCTGTTGCCATCTATCGCACCTCATATGTAGATCTGTCAAATTTATTGCCTGCCCCGGGATTTATTATTGAGTTGGCCGGCCTCATTAATTTGTTCTCCCTGATATTTCATCGTTGTCAGTAACCGGGCCCGGAGAAACGAACCTCCGTATAACCTGATTTTTATCAGCTCGCTTTTATGAGCGCAAAAAACGTGCCAACCCGGCGAATCGATGTTCAGTGGGGATTGGTTTGAGAGAAATCCGGGCTGTCGCACCTGCTGGACAGATGCTGCTGGCAAAGAACAGCAGCCCGCCGAAAAGATTGCTCAGAGAAAAATTATTTACCCTGGAGGCCCCGGTTTTTCTGATTGTCAGAAATTCCGGCAAAATCCGGCCGGATTCCGGGCTGAGGCCAGGAGTGACCGGGACCCGGCCGGGCGTTTCTAAGAACTCTGAACCTGTCAGACACCGACCCGATTTTCATGGCGGACCGTAAAAATACGACTTTGTCCGCTTCCGCGGACAGGGTTGTCCCCGAGGACAGTTATTAAGAAGGCCCGCCGGTAGAGAACAGAATCCGCCCCCCACCTTCACGAACGAACCATCACCGGACGTCTTTTCATTAAGATCGTTCTTAAGACTCTTCCGACAATTTAATCGGTAATCCTAAAGAACGATTTCTCTGCGATGTTATATGCATAGCTCTTCGATAAAAACCATCAAAGAAAAAATCAGACAGCAAGCTTAGTATCCTGTTGATATTTCAACCAACACTCTTACAGGCTATAGGACAAATCGCTTTCTGCTCCTTTCAGGGATGTCCCGAATCTCTCGTATTCACCCATCATAAAGTCAGAAGAGCTATTCTAAAAAATGATTTTCTTGGCCGGGATGGCGAAAAAGCGAAACTGTCTCCCGACCTGATACCTTAGAACATTTTTCTGACTGCCGCCGGATGAAAAAATAAAATTTAAAAATCGCTCCGCTTCTTCGCCTGAGAAATAAAAAGGGGCAGCCCTGAGGCCGCCCCTTTTCGTCTGCTTGATAATAAGAAGTTGTCTCCGGCTCACTCCACCAGTTGCCCGGTCAGGGGGTCCAGCAGCTTGATCCGGTGCACCTTGCCCAGTCTCTCGAGTGGCCCGGGCCACTTATCGGAGCCCCTGTTGCATGGTTCCCAGTCGCCGACGATCATGATGACCATCTTATCCGGCCGGATATACTTCTTAGCCGCCTCCATAACCTTTTCCCTGGTGACCGCCCTGACCTTATCGAGGTAGGTGGCGTAGTAATTCATCGGTTTTCCCTGAAGTTCCAGGTTGGCAAAATTGACCATGGTGTTGATGGGGCTCTGGAAGAAATCGGCAAAGCTTTCTAAGTAATAATTGATGGCCGTTTCCATCTCCGCTTCCGAAACCGGCTCTTTCCTGATCCGGTCAAATTCGTTCAGAATAAGAGAAATGGCATAACCGACGGTTTCCGATTTGGTCTGGACATAACCGGAAAAAGTTCCCGGGAATCCCCATCTGTAGGTGAAGCGACTGCCGGTGTTGTAGGCCAGTCCTTCATCCGACCGCACCTTGGAGGTAATCCTTGAGGTGAAGCTCCCACCGCCCAGGATGAAATTCATCACCTGGACCGCAAAATAATCGGGGTTGGTGTCCTCGAGGCCCAGATGTCCGACCGACACATAACCCTGGTTGATTTTCTTCTGGACAAAATAGACGCCGGGCTCGGGCTCGGGGAAATTCTTGCTCACCGCCGGGAAGGACAGGGACCTATTGGACCATCTGGACGCGTATTTATTGATTTTATTCTTTAGCTGTTCCCGGCTGAAATCACCGGCGGCCGCCAGGATGATGTTCTTCGGGAAAAAGTATTGGCCGTGAAAGGCTTTCAGGTCGGCCTGGGTCAGACCTTCCACCGTGGCTTTGGTGGCCTGGTAGGTCAGCGGATGCTCACCGTAAAGGACTTTCTGAAATTCCCGGTTAAGAACCAGGCTCGGGCTATCGTTGGCCGACCTCATCTGTTCAATAATTCTGCCCCGGGCCAGTTTCAGGCTGTCTTCTCTGAACTCCGGGTTCATCAGGACATCGAAGAACAGGGCCAGTCCCTCATCCAGGTCCTTGCTCAGGACGGACATCGACAGGGTGGCGGTCCTCTCGCCAACAGAGAAATTCAGCGTGCCGCCCAGGAAGTCGATCCTCTCCTCAATCTCCGAACCGGTTCTGGTTTTAGTCCCGCCCTTAATCAGACACTGGGAGAGCAGACTGTCCAGTCCGGCTTTTTCCTTCGGCAGATAAAGGCTTCCGGTGTTGATGATGGCCGTAATGTTAACGATAGGAAGTTCCCTGACCTCTCTGATGTAAGCCCGGAGCCCGTTGGCCAGAACCATCCGGAAACCGGCCGGATTCGGCGGTTCAAATTTCAGCGGAGGGAACCTGAGGTCCTCTGGCCTGCCGACCTGGGCCGAAACCAGGCCGAAAGAGGATAGAACCAGAAACAAGGTTAAAATCGCTGCCTTTAATCTTTTCATGGTCATCCCTCCTTATCTTCCCTGACCGCGGGTGTAAACGGCCACCAGGCAGTTATCTCTGACAAAATACTTTGCGGCCACTTTCTTGACATCGTCAGAGGTCACTTTCTTCAGCTCTTCCAGGTCGGTCAGCAGAGACCGCCAGCCGCGGTTGAGCTCGGCCCGGCCGATTCTCATGGCCAGAAGCATTGGACTTTCCAGACCTCTGATAAAGGTGGCCTCAATCCTGTTCTTGGCTTTCTGCAGTTCTTCCGCGGTCACGCCTTCTTTCTTTATCTTTTCAATTTCTTCCCAGACATGTTTTTCCAGGTCTTCGGGCTTGACGCCTTTCTGGAGCTTGGGGATCACGTTGAAGGTGAAAGCTCCCGCATACCACTGAGGCCTGGCCATGGCCATGGCCCTGACGGCCACATCCTTTTCCTGGACCAGGACTTTGGTCAGCCGCCCGGTTTCGCCCGACAGGATACCCGACAGAATATCCAGGGCCGGCACATCCGGATGACCGTCGGGAGGAATGTGGAACCACATCTGCAGGTTGGGCATTCCGGGCCCCTGGCCGTACATCCTTTTTTCCGAGTTCTGGGGCGGGACACTGGTTCTGATCGGTTCTACGTCTTCACCCCTGGGGATACGGCCAAAATACTTTTCAGCCAGTTCAATGATTTCTTGGGGCTTAAAATCGCCGACATACACAGCCACAGCGTTGTTGGGGATGTAATACTTGCGGTTAAATTCAATCATATCCTTCTTGGTGATTCTTTTCAGGTCATCCATCCAGCCGATAACCTGCCAGTGATAGGGAGAGCCGACATAAAAAGCAGCCCGCACCTGCTCGTTGAAAAGGAAGCCAGGGTTGTTTTCGCTGAGGCGTCTTTCCTCCATGACCACGTCTTTTTCTGAATAGAACTCCCGGAAGTAGGCGTTCATCATCCGGTCCGACTCCAGCAGCATCTGCAGCTCCACCTTGTTGGCCGGCAGGGTAACATAGTAGCCGGTCACCTCATCCGAGGTGGAGGCGTTCAGGCCGGTGCCGCCGTTTTTCATGTAGGTTTCCCAGAGGTGGTCCTTGATGATGTACTTTTTCTGAGCCTTGACCAGCTCATCAACCTGCTTCTGCCAGTCGGCAATTTTCTGCTGGTCGCCGTCCGGCTTCCAGTATTTTTCCCGGTAAATCTTTTCCATCAAATCGTCGATCTGGCGGTCGATGGCCGCGTCGGCTTCATAGTCGGTTACCCCCATCACTTTTGTCCCCTTGAACATCATGTGTTCGTGAAGGTGGGCGATGCCGGTTATCCCCGGCCTTTCATTGATGGAGCCCACCCTGTAGTAAATGTGGCAGACCACCCGCGGGACCCCGGGTTTGGGAATCATCAGGATTTTCATCCCGTTGGCCAGGACATGCTCCTTGACCTCCAGCTTGACCTGGGCTGAAGCCTGAGCGCCCAGAGCCAGAAGCAGGAAGCAGGCCAGCCAGAACACTGCCGCTCTTCTCAGGTTCATTCTATAACCTCCTCCTTGAAAGAAAATTATTTTCCGTGCTCGATAAGCAGGCTTTAGGTTCATCTGGCCGATAAAACGCCCGAAGGGCCGCAAAAAATATCCTCACCCTTTTTGACGAGTGAATCCCGTTTCTCTTCCCACTTGAGAGTATTTGCCTCCGGGCTTCAGGATTCTATTTCATTTTTATTATTTATATTTTTTCTTGTCAAATGAAATCAGGATGAGTATTATTCAACACTTAAAGTACTTTCCGTCATTAAGGAGAAGGCTGATGAACCTCTGGGTCAAGAAAAGACCGGAAGACCTGCAGGAAGCTTCCGAACATACCCAGCTGCGCAAGAGCCTGAAGGCGGCCGACCTGGCCGCCCTCGGAATCGGCTCGGTGGTGGGCACCGGAATCTTTGTGGCCACCGGACAGGGAGCCCATCTGGCCGGGCCGGGCGTGCTGCTGTCCTTTATCATCGCCGCCCTAACCGCCGGACTCTGCGCCCTGACCTACTCGGAGCTGGCCAGCATGTTTCCGGTGGCCGGCAGCACCTATTCCTATTCTTATGCGGCTTTCGGTGAAGTCATCGCCTGGATAATTGGCTGGGACCTGATGCTGGAATACCTGGTTTCCGGAAGCGCCGTGGCCTCCGGCTGGTCGACCACTTTTATAGGGCTGCTGGAAAACTTAGGGGTCAAATTGCCGAAAGCGCTCTGCCTGACTCCCCTGGCCGGCGGCATCGTTGACCTACCGGCCATTCTGATAACGCTTCTGATTACCTGGATCTTATATCTGGGCATAAGAGAAAGTTCAATCACCAATAACATAATTGTCGTCCTGAAGATTGCGGTCATCGTGCTGTTTATTGTCCTGGGCATAAGCCATGTCAACTTCAGCAACCTGACTCCGTTTGCCCCCTTCGGCTGGAAAGGAATCATGGCCGGGGCGGCAATTATTTTCTTTGCTTACATCGGGTTTGACGCGGTTTCCACGGCGGCCGAAGAAACCATCAACCCCAAAAAGGATGTTCCTCTGGGCCTGATGCTCTGCCTGGCGGTGGTTATCGTGCTGTATGTCGGGGTGGCCTTTGTCCTGACCGGACTGGTGCCGTTTAAGGAAATAGATGTGGGCAATGCCCTGCCGGCCGCTCTGGCCAGAATCGGCATTCGCTGGGGCGGAGCCTTAGTGGCCACCGGCGGCATCATCGGCATGATTTCCACCCTGCTGATCACCGTCTACGGCCAGGTCCGGATTTTTATGGTCATGGCCAGGGACGGTCTGCTGCCCCAGGTTTTTTCCCGGGTTCACCCCAAACATAGGACGCCGGCCGTCTGCACCTGGATAACAGGCGCCCTGACGGCCATCATCGCTGGCTTCTTCCCCCTGAGCATAATAATAGAACTCTGCAACATCGGAACCCTCTTTGCCTTTATCCTGGTCTCGGTCGGGGTTATCGTCCTCAGGCACACTCAGCCCCAGGTGGAAAGAAAATTCCGGACACCGCTGGTGCCCTTCACTCCCCTTATCACCATCGGTTTCTGCCTTTACCTCATGGCCAGCCTGCCGCCTCTAACCTGGCTCAGGTTTACCGCCTGGCTGGCAGCCGGATTGCTAATTTACTTTGCCTACGGGATAAGGCATTCCAAACTCCAGAACCGCCACTTAAATGCCAGGTAATCCAGGCCGGAGCGGGAGGACGCCGGTGTCAAGATGGAGCGAAATTTCTGAGACAGGAGATTTCGTCCCCCAGAACCGGGGATATTCTTAAAACTGCCCGGGGCCCGGACCTATGCCGCCATAAATTCATCATACCTGGCACCTCATTTGTCCGGCTATCATATTCATTATTAATGAGATAACGCGTCCGGCGTCTTCTGTTAACCTTCTCCGGGAAAAATCCCGGCCATAAGCTTGACAAGCGATTAAACCGGCATAACATTTATATTACCGGCAGGGTATCAAGGGTAGCTAAACTTTTTAAATAATTAACGCACAACCAGCCCATATTTCCGGCTGGGAGGAGGAGGCACATGGCCACCGAAATAGAGCGTGTTAACCGAAGGAGAGAAGCCCGGGCCGCTAAATTGAGAACCATAGCCAGATTCATTCCGGTCCTTAAAACCTTCAAGCCGGCGGCTTATCTTCTGGCCGCTTCCTGGGAAAAGCAGCTCAGAAAAAATACCGCACTGGCCATGGTCAGGGGAAACAAGCCTCCGGGAGCCGTCCGCGACCGGGCCGAGATGGGGATTGCTATTCTCAGAACGATAACCAGGGCGATAATCGAAGACCGTCTCTCGCCGCCAACGGTTCAGAAACTGCTTAAGGTTCTGATCGGCGACGCCATTGTCCGGGAGGGCGAAATCCCCATTCGGGAAGCTTTCCGCAATCTGTATGGAGTGAGGCCTCCGGGCTTCATGCTGATCAGTCCGACCAAAAAATGCAATCTGTATTGCCTCGGTTGCTATGCCGATTCCGACCGAACCGAAATCAAACTTTCCTGGCCGGTGCTCGAACGCCTGGTGGCTGAAGTCAAAAAGCTCTGGGGAGCCAGATTCCTGGTCTTCAGCGGCGGAGAGCCGCTTCTTTATGAAGACCAGGGCCAGACCATAATGGACCTGGTGGAAAAGCACGACGACATCTTCTTCCTGATGTACACCAACGGAACCCTGATCGACGAAAAGATGGCCCGGCGAATGGCTCAGAGTGGAAACATCATGCCAGCCGTCTCGGTAGAAGGGCTGCGCGAGGCTACCGATAAAAGAAGGGGGCGGGGTGTGTTCGACCGCATCCTGCAGGCCTTCGAACATCTGAGGCGAGAAAAGGTCTTCTACGGAATTTCGATGACCGCCACCAGAGATAACGCCGAAGAAATATTTTCTGACCGGGTGATAGATTTCTTTTTCCGGGAACAGGGAGTGCATTTCGCCTGGGTTTTTCAGTATATGCCGATCGGCCGGGCGTTTACCCTGGACCTTTTGCCCTCGCCCGAGCAGCGGCTTCGTCTTTACCAGCGGGCCTGGGAGCTGGTCTATAACCGGCACATTTTTCTGATTGATTTCTGGAACAGCGGCACAGCCACCCACGGCTGCATCTCGGCCGGACGGTCGGGTGGCTACCTGGTGGTCAACTGGGACGGCACGGTTACCCCCTGCGTTTTCGTCCCCTACTCCCCGGTCAATATTTACGAAATTTACAGCCAGGGCAAAAACCTGAACGACGTCTGGGCTGATCCTTTCTTCGGAGATATCAGGCAATGGCAGCGGGAGTACGGTTACGGCAAGAATATGGCCGCCGACGGGCCGGTGAAAAACTGGATCAGGCCCTGTCCGATGCGGGACCATTTTGAAGATCTTTATAAACTTCTGACCAGACACCGGCCTCGGCCGATCGACGATAATGCAGCCGAAGCCCTGGCTGACCCGGAATATTACCGGGAGCTAGTGGAATATGACCGTCGGGTGGCGGCGCTGCTTGACCCGGTCTGGGAGGAAAATTACCTGAAAAGCCAGGCCGGCGGCAGCCAGAAACCCGGATAAAATAAATTCCTGCCCGAAGAATCTTTAAGTCCGCGCCGGGCCTGTAATTAGATCCCCTTAATCAGATTTCAGAAAGCAAGGTTCCGGTTCACACCGGGGGAAATTTCCGCACCTTCTTTTCATATCGGCTCATTAATTTGAGGTCGGCAGAAAGCGGGTTGCGCTAAGCCTCTTCCGCCGGAGCCCGGTCCTCAAGAACTTCAGGCCGGTCGGACGGCGGCAATTTTACTCCCGGCAATCCCGGGCTGAATTACAGATATTCCGGCTCTTCTTTTTTCAGCTTTTCCACCAGTTCCCGAACTTTCTGGTCCTGGTCCTTGCGGCAGACCAGGATAGCGTCACCGGCGTTGACCACGATCAGGTTCTCCACCCCGATCAGGGCGGTCAGTTTCCCCGGGTTGAACACCAGGCAATTCCTGGCTTCCAGGGACATTACCCGGCCGCGGGCCACATTGCAGTCGTCATCCTCAGGCAGATAATCATACAGGGCGCTCCAGGAACCGAGGTCGGACCAGCCGAAATCGCCCGGGCTCATCAGCGAACCGTAGATTTTCTCGATCAGGGCATAATCGATCGACAGGGCCGGCAGCTCCTTAAAGATCCGCCTGATTTCCTGGCGGTCTCCCCTTCTCAGCGCCGGCAGCAGCTTTATCCAGGTGGAAAACAGCTCCGGAGCGTAATCCCTGAGGTTGTCGGCAAAAGTGTCGGCCCGCCAGAGAAAGATGCCGCTATTCCAGTAATACTCGCCCGATTGCATGAATTCCAGGGCGGTCGGCAGGTCGGGTTTTTCCCGGAAACCGCGGACCTGATAGAATTTCTCCCCGTTTATTTCCTGGCGCTGGTTGCGGGCCACGTGTATGTAACCGTAACCGGTGGCCGGAGAAACCGGGGGTATGCCGAACATAACGATTTTCTTTAAACGGTAAGCCGCCTCGGCGGCCAGAATCAATTTTTTCCTGAATTCATCGACATCCTTGATGAAATGGTCGGCCGGCAGGGCGATGACCACCGCCGCCGGATTTTTAAGATACATGCTGGCCGTGGTCAGAATCAGCGAGGGCGCGGTGTTGCGGGCCTCAGGTTCTACCAGGAAATTCTTTGCCGGCAGGCGCGGCAGCAGCCGCTTCAAGATTCTGGTCTGGTCAGCCACGGCAATGGTGTACATTCTCGAGGGCGGCACCAGCCCTTTGAGGCGGTTGGCTGTTTCCTCGATCAGCGATTTCTCGCTTATGATTTTCAGATACTGCTTGGGATTCTGTTGCCGGCTGAGCGGCCAGAACCTGGTGCCGCTGCCGCCGGCCAGAATGACCACTCTCAGGTCGAGTTTCTTCCGGCTGTTTTTTCCGGTTGAATTTTTTCTGGCCACGGTTACTTCTCTCCCTTTCATCCTTTTTTTAAACTCAAGCTCCCCTACCGGGCATTGAGTTTTTTTATAGCCCCTTCCAGAAGGCCGTTGATTTCTGAGCGAATCCTCTCCAGGTCTTCGGGACTGCCGGCCTCAAAGCGCAGCACCACCACCGGCTGAGTGTTGGAAGCCCGCAGCAACCCCCAGCCCCGGTCAAACACCGCCCGCACCCCGTCGATGTCAATAATCTGTCTGACCTCCGGCTGCTGGCTCAGGGCTTCTTTGACCAGGTCGACAATCCGGAACTTGACCTCATCGGAGGCATAAATTCTGATTTCCGGAGTATTAAAGGTCCGGGGCAGGTCAGCCAGGTAGGCCGAAAGCTTTCGGCCGGAGCGCGAGACTATCTCCAGCAGTCGGGCCGAAGCATAGACTGCGTCGTCAAAACCGAACCAGCGGTCGGCAAAGAAGATATGGCCGCTCATTTCGCCGGCCAGCAGTGCCTTTTCCTCCCGGATTTTTTTCTTGATCAGAGAATGCCCGGTTTTCCACATTATCGGCCGACCGCCCAGCCGTTTGATTTCATCGTACAGAACCTGCGAAGCTTTGACCTCGGAAATGATGGCCGCCCCGGGATGGCTGGCCAGAAGGTCCCGGGCAAAGATAATCATCAGCTGGTCTCCCCAGATGATCTGGCCGCTGTCGTCCACGGCCCCGACCCGGTCGGCGTCGCCGTCGTAGGCAATACCCAGTTCGGCCCCGGTATTTTTCACCGTGGCGATCAGGTCCTTGAGGGCTTCGGGCAGGGTGGGGTCGGGGTGATGATTGGGGAAACGGCCGTCCATGTCGGTATAAAGCTCGACCACCTCGGCTCCGAGCCGCCTTAGCAGGGGCACCGCCACCGGCCCGGCAGTTCCGTTGCCCGGGTCGATGACCACTTTGACCGGCCGGTCAAGTTTAATCCGGGAAGCCACGTATTCTATATAATCCGGAATGGGATTATACTCGCTGCGGCTGCCGCCGCCCGACGGAGCAGGGAAATCACCGGCTTCTATGATCCGGTAAAGGTCCATTATTTCCTCTCCGTATAACGTCTCCTCTCCCACCATGACCTTGAAGCCATTGAACTCGGGCGGGTTGTGGGAGCCGGTTATCATCACCGCCGCTTCTTTCTTTTTGTAAAAAACAGAAAAATAGACCAGCGGGGTGGGAACCACACCCAGGTCCACCACCCGGCAGCCTGAAGCCACCAGGCCTTCGGTCAGGCCGGCGGCCAGTTCCGGGGAGCTGAGACGGCAGTCGCGGCCGACGGCCACTTCTTTTTTCCCGGACTTCTGCACCTTGCCGGCTACCGCCCGGCCGATGACCACGGCCAGGTCACGGGTCAGGTCCTGGCCGACCACTCCCCTGATATCGTATTCACGGAAGATTTCTTTCCCGATTTTCATCCATTCCTCCGTCCCGACGGAAATAGCTTAATATATCTTCAGCCGATTTGTGAACTTTTTTTTATTTCTTTGGCTCTTGCGGCCAGCGATTCCCACCGGCCCTGCGCTTTTAGGATGAACTCGATGACTTCGCGGACGGCTCCTCGCCCGCCTGGGCGGGAGCAGCGGTACCTGGCAACTTTCCTGATGGCCGGGTGAGCATCGGCCACCGCGGCCGGAAAACCCACCATGGTCATCACTTCCAGGTCGCCCAGGTCGTCACCGATAAAAGCAATCTCAGCCAGGTCCAGGTTATGACGCCCGGCAATCTCCAGAAGAACCTGCTTTTTATCCAATATGCCCTGGTGCAATTCCTCCAGGCCGAGTCGACCGGCTCTTATTTCCAGGGCCCGGGACGTCTTGCCGGTGATTATGCCGGTTTTGAGCCCGGCCAGGTGAGCCAGAAAGATGCCCAGTCCGTCCTGAACATGGTAGGCTTTAACTTCTTCTCCGTCCGGAAAAACATAAAGCCTCCCGTCGGTCAGCGTGCCGTCCACATCCATCAGGACCATGACCACTTTCCTGGCCCTTCGGGCCTGAAGCAAATTTTGAAACCTGGACAGCAATCTGAACATGCTTTTATCTCATTTATAACCAATTATTTAACTGCATACCCGGGAAAGCTTACCTCTGTTTCCGATATCGATGGGCCGCTCTGATAAAAGAGCTGAACAGCGGATGCGGTTCCAGCGGACGCGACTTGAATTCCGGGTGGAACTGGCAGCCAAGAAACCAGGGATGCTTCTTCAGCTCTATTATTTCAACCAGACCGTGCTCCGGATTTTTACCGGAAACCACCAGCCCGGCCGCAGTCAGCACCTTCTCGTATTCCGGGTTGAATTCGTAGCGGTGACGGTGGCGCTCGCTGACGACTTCGCTCCGATAGATGTTAAAGGCCAGCGTGCCCCTTTTTAGCAGGCAGTTATAGGCTCCCAGTCTCATGGTGCCTCCCAGGTCGGAGTCTTTTCGCAGCAACCTCCACAGGCGGAATATTTTGTGGGGCGACTGCTGGTCAAACTCTTCGCTGTGCGCTCCCTTCAACCCGGCCACGTGGCGAGCAAATTCCACCGTGGCGCATTGCATCCCCAGACAGATGCCGAAAAAGGGCAAACCTTTCTCGCGGGCATACTGAATGGCCCGGATCTTGCCTTCCACCCCTCGTTGACCGAAACCGCCGGGAACCATCAGGCCGTCTTTGTTCTTAAGAATTCTGGCCGGCCGGCCACGCTCCAGGTCCTCGGCTTCGATCCAGTCGATGTTGACCTTCAACCTGTTGGCCAGGCCGCCGTGGTCCAGCGCCTGGTAAAGGCTGAGATAGGAATCATGCAGCCCGATGTACTTGCCGACCATGGCGATGGTTACCTCGCCCTCGGGATGGTGCCGGCGGCGGACCACTTCCTGCCACCGGCTGAGGTCCGGCTGCCGGGCTTCCAGAGCCAGTTTCTTCAGTATGATCCGGTCAAGGCCTTCGGCCGCAAAGTTCAGCGGAATGTCGTAAATCGACGGGGCGTCCACAGCGGTGATGACCGCTTCCAGAGGCACATTGGTAAACAGAGCAATCTTGCCCTTGATATCCGCGGGCAGTTCCCGGTCGCTTCGGCAGAGCAGGATGTCGGGTTGAATACCTATGGCCCGGAGTTCCTTGACGCTGTGCTGGGTGGGCTTGGTCTTGAGCTCGCCCGAGGTCCCGACAAAGGGCACCAGAGTCAGGTGGATGAACAGGGTGTCTTCGCCGCCCAGCGACAGCCTCATCTGCCTGATGGCTTCGAGGAAGGGCTGGCTTTCGATGTCGCCCACGGTGCCGCCGATTTCCACGATGACGATATCATTTTTGCCGGCCACCGAGTAAAAAGCGTTCTTGATCTCATCGGTCACGTGCGGAATCACCTGGACAGTTTTTCCCAGGTAGTCTCCCCTTCTCTCCTTTCGGATGATGGACTCGTATATTTTGCCTGCCGTCCAGTTGTGAAGCTTGCTGGTTCGGGTGGAGGTGAAACGCTCGTAATGCCCGAGGTCGAGGTCGGTTTCAGCCCCGTCGTCGGTGACGTAGACTTCCCCGTGTTGAAAGGGGCTCATGGTGCCGGGGTCGACGTTGAGGTAGGGGTCGAATTTCTGGAGGGTGATTTTGTAACCGTGCGATTCCAGGAGCAGACCGATGGAGGCGGCCGCAATTCCTTTGCCCAGACCCGAAATCACGCCGCCGGTCACGAATATAAATTTGCTCATCTCGGTCTTCTTTCTCTGATTATTTGAAACAGATTATAAAACTATTGTCTCCGTGGCTCAACCTCTTGAATGACCTCACTGAAAACCTACGCAAAAAGCGGTTGTCTTCCGGCTGGTCCGGGGGTTGGATATTGCGATGAGATTAGCCAGGTGGCAGGGCTATGGGATTAGAGAGGCGAGTTAAGCGGGCGGTCTTTAAGGGGCGAATTGCCTCATTCAAGATTCAGGCGCAAGGATTGGTTGTTTCATCAAAGAATCTGCAGGATGTCCGGCCTTCATCAGGTTGACTGGCCGGAAATCGCGAGGAAGCGATCTGTTTATATTTTTTATATTTTTTCTTGCTTAAAATAATTTTCGTGGCCAGCCTTTCCCGGGCAGAGAATAGCCGCCGGCTTAAATCGCCAACAACATAAAAAGAATTGCCGGACCTGGCCCCGGAAGGAAAGCGCGAACAGCCTCATGAATATTTTCAGGACCGATATTTCGGCCTGGATCAGAGCGCGGACTGAAATTCAAATAAGCCCGATCGGGCCAGGCTGTCCTTCCTGGCGGGAATGACCATATCTTTCCCGACTGCGGATTGGCCTGAGCTCATAGCCATGAGCCGACGGGACGATATATGAACAAACTTTCATATATCAGAGGGCGGGGGCTGAATAATATATGAACAATTATTCATATATTACCGGGCGGGAATGGAGACAATTGCCGGCAGCAGTGAAGATGGGTGGCGGCCAGAATTAACCTCAGAGGACGCAGCTAAGCTTAAATTTCAGGTGCTCTGCTTTACCCCCGGGGCTTCGGGAGAGCCGGCGGCAACTTCTGTCGTCTGACAGCTGGCTTCCAAGTAAGCTCCTTCTTCTACCACCAGGCGCGGTGTTATCAGGGTGCCAAACACCCGGCCGCGGTTATGCACTTCTATTCTTTCCCGGGCCTGAATGTTTCCGTGTATTTCCCCGTTTATGATAAGCTGACCCACTTTAATATCGGCTTCAACCTTGCCCTTTTCGCCGATTATCAACATGGCATCGGAAAAGATTTTTCCCTGGAAATAGCCCTCTATCCGGAAAGAACCCTTAAAATTCAGCTCGCCCTTGAGTTCTGTTCCGTGATCAATAAGTCCGGCCAGGCGGGATTCATCCACGATTTCTCTCAATTTTTCTTTTTCCTTTTCTTTCATTTTTTCGCTCCTTTAATCTTATCATAAACCCGGTTGAGGTCGTCCAGCGAAAAATAAAATATCTTGATGGCCCCCTTGTTGCGGTTGCCGGTAATGGTCACCTTGGTTCCCAGAAATTTTATCAACTCTTCTTCCACCGCTCGCAGGTCAGGGTCTTCCAGGCTCTTCTGTGCGCGCGGCGGCTTCTCCATGAACTTCTGCACCAGTTTTTCTGTTTCTCTAACAGACAGCTGTTTCTCCATCACCAGCCGCGCTGCCTGCAGTTGCAACTCGGCCTCTTCAAGGGCCAGAATGGCCCTGGCCTGGCCCATCGACATCTTTCCTTCCAGTATGTAATTTTTTACTTCTTCCGGAAGTTTCAACAGCCTCAGGTAATTAGCCACCGAAGCCCGGTCTTTGCCCACTCTGTCGGCAATTTCCTGCTGGGTTAATCCGAGCTCCGAGCTCAACTGCTGAAACGCCCGGGCAATCTCCAGGGGATTCAGGTCTTCGCGGTGAATATTCTCAATAAGCTGAATCTCAAGTTGCTTTTCCCTGGTCAGGTTTCTTATGATCACCGGAATTGAGCGCAGGCCGGCTTTGCGCGCCGCCCGCCATCTTCTCTCGCCGACCACGATGCGGTAGTGGTCGTCTTCTGGCACCACCAGAACCGGCTGAATTATTCCGGTTTCTTTGATGGAACGAGACAATTCCTCGATCGACTGGTCTTCAAATATGGTCCGCGGCTGCTGAGGGTTTGGTTGCACCTTGTCGATTTCTACCTCGGCATAACGGTCCTCTTTCAGGATACCAAATTCTTCGGGAATGAAGGCCCCCAGGCCTTTTCCCAGGGCTTTCTTGGTCATTTCTTTATCAACTCCTCTGCCAGATTCATATAGGCTTCGGCCCCCTTTGATTTCGGGTCGTAGATTACAGCCGGCTTGCCGAAACTGGGAGCTTCAGCCAGCCTGACACTCCTCGGAATTATAGTGTTCAGGAGCACTCCTCGTAATGAATGTTTTATTTCGTCGGCCACCTGCCTGGCTAAATTGGTTCGCTCATCAAACATGGTTAAAAGAATGCCCTCAATGTAAAGCTGCGGATTGAAGTAGGTGCGGACCATGTCCAGGGTATGAAACAGGTCGGGAATGCCTTCCATACAGAAAAATTCAGCCTGCACTGGAATCAAAATTGAATCCGCTGCCGACAGGGCATTAAGGGTCAAAAAGCCAAGAGAAGGGGGGCAATCTATCAGAATAAAATTGAACAGTTTCCTGACTTCCTGAAGAGCAGCCTTAAGTCTCTTTTCCCGACCCTCTATTTGATAAAGTTCAGCTTCAGCCCCGCTGAGTTCCGGCGAGCAGCCGCACAGGAAAAGATTATCCAGCGCCGTGGGGGACAGGCACTGCATAACTTCCTGCCCATTCAACAAGGCCTGGTAAATTCCTTTCCCTTTCTCCTTGGGCTGACCCAGACCGACTGTAGCCATGCCCTGAGGGTCGAGGTCCACAATCAGCACCCGCAGGTTCTTCAGGGCCAGAGAAGCCCCGAGGTTGATGGTGGTGGTGGTTTTGCCCACTCCGCCTTTTTGATTGGCTACGGCAATAATCTTATTCATCTGGCTCGCATGTTCCACGTGGAACATTATTCCCGAGGTTCTTTTTCCTGATCACCTCAAGATATAGATAAATATTATAGACAGCCGCCGGCGTAATTCCAGAGATTTTTTTAATCTGGCCGATGTTTTCCGGCCGGTTTTTCTCCAGTTTCTCCACCTGTTCTCTGGTCAGGCCAGGAATCTCCCGGAAATTGAGGTCCGGGGGAACCGACAGGCTATCAAGCTTCATTATCCTGGCCACCTCTTTTTCCTGCTTTCTTAAATAGCCCTCATACTTTATTTCGGATTCAATATATCTTATTTCTTCCGGGTTCAATTCGACCGGCGACCCAATTTTTTCGGTCAACTTCTTCCAGGTGATGCCGGGTTTTCTGAGATAACTGACGGCCGGAACGGCGTCTCCTTTCTCATCTTTAATTTTTTCCCGGCCCAGGAAATCCATCGCCCTTTTAATTCTCTCCTGTTTCTCCTGAAATTCCTGATAACATTGTTCGCTCACCAGGCCTAATTTAAGACCATAGGGCATTAACCTGAGGTCGGCGTTATCAATCCTTAAATTGAGTCGGTATTCGGCCCTGGATGTAAAAAGTCGGTATGGCTCGTCCACCCCGGAAGCGATCAGGTCATCAATCAGGACCCCTATATAAGCCTCATTTCTTCCCAGAATAAACGGCTCCCGGCCTCTGAGATTCAGGACGGCGTTTACTCCGGCCATCAGCCCCTGAGCCGCAGCCTCCTCATAGCCTGATGTCCCATTAATCTGACCGGCCAGGAAGAGATTCCTGAATCTTTTTGTTTCCAGGGTCGGCTTGAGCTCCGCCGGTGAAACCGCATCGTACTCAATGCCATAGGCCGGCCTCAGGATCCGGGCCTGGTCCAGCCCCGGGATGCTCTGCAGAATTTCTTTCTGAACTTCATAGGGCAGGCTCGAAGACAAGCCGTTGACGTAAACTTCGGCCGTGCTCAAGCCTTCCGGTTCCAGAAAAAATTGATGGCGCGGATGATGGGGGAATTTCACCACCTTGTCTTCAATGGAAGGACAATACCTGGGGCCAATACCCTTGATCTTTCCGCTGAACAGGGGAGATTTATCCAGGTTTTTCCTGATGACCTGGTGCGTCTTCTCGTTGGTGTAACCGACATAACAGACAATGAGGTTCTGCAGCGGCCGGCGAGTCCGGAAGGAAAAAGGCACCGGCTCCTCATCTCCTGGTTGCGGCCTGAATTTATCCCAGTCTATGCTGTTTTTATCAAGCCGCATCGGGGTGCCCGTTTTCAGCCTCAACACCTTAAACCCGCATTCCCTGATCGATTGAGCCAATTCTACCGAAGGCGGTTCATTCGCCCGGCCGGCAGGGTAGCTGTTTAATCCGATATGGATAAGCCCGTTGAGAAAAGTCCCCGGAGTGAGAATCACCGCCCCGGCCTTTATTCTTGTCCCGTCCTGGCAGATAACCCCGCAAACCCGGTCTTCATCAAATATCAACCGGCTAACCACAGCCTGCCACAGTCTGAGATTTTTAATATCTTCCAGCCATTTTTTCATCGTCAGGCGGTAAGCAGCCTTATCGCACTGGGCTCTCGGACCCTGAACAGCTCCGCCCCGGCTTCTATTCAAGAGACGGAAATGGATGCCGGTCTCGTCGGCCAGGAGCCCCATCAGCCCGCCCAGGGCGTCAATTTCTCTGACCAGATGCCCCTTGGCCAACCCGCCGATAGCCGGATTGCAGGACATCTGGGCTATGGTTTCCAGATGAATCGTCAGCAAGCAAGTGGAAGCCCCCATTCTGGCAGCCGCAGCCGCGGCTTCGCAGCCGGCATGACCGGCCCCGACGACCACCACCTCGAATTCTTCGACAAAACGCTCCTGGCTCATTTTCCTATGCAGAAACGGCTGAAAATCTGGTTTAATATTTCCTGGCTCCTAATTTCCCCCGTCAGTTGCCCGATGGCCGGCAGAGCTTCCCTTATAGCCTCGGCCACCAGTTCCTCACCGGCGCCTTCATCCAGAATTCGCAGGCCGTTTTCAAGGTTATTTTTCAGGCTTTCAACCAGGACCTTCTGTCGCTGGTGGAGAATTACTTCTTCCTGTTTTTCAAGCTGCGGGGAAAACGTTTCCAGCATCATTTTCTTCAGCCGGCCAAGATTCTTTCCGGTCAGAGCAGAAACTTCAACCCAGCCCGCTCCGGGGGAGGAATCAAGGATCTTTTGCCTGTTAATCACCGGTTTCAGGTCAGACTTGTTAAAAACCAGCAGCTTTTTCTTATGGCCGAACCTCTTGAGGAGCAGGAAATCTTCCGAGCTTTCTTCCCTGGAGGCATCCAGAACCACCAGCAACCCGTCGGCTTTTTCAGCCAGTTGCTGCCCCCGGGCGATTCCTTCCTTTTCGGCCGGATGACTGGCCTGGCCGAAACCGGCCATGTCCACCAGCTTCATCAGAACGCCGTCAACCAGGATATTTTCCCTTATAAAATCCCGCGTGGTTCCGGGGTAGGGGGTGACTATGGCCCTTTCTTCCTCCAGGAGAGCATTGAACAGGGTGGATTTGCCGACGTTAGTCTTTCCCAGGATGGCCACGGTCAGACCTTCCAGCAAGGCCCGCCCCTGTTCGTAACTCTTGACCAGATTATCCAGGTCGCCGATTAACTCCCGGAGAACGTCCCTGATCTGAGCTGAATTTATTTCAGGCTCTTCGTCGGGAAATTCCAGGCTGGTCTCCACCAGGGTCAAAAGTTCAACTATCTTTTCCCGGACGACGGCAATTTTCCTGGACAGGCTCCCTTCCATCTGCTTGAATGAAATTCTGGCCTGATCCAGGGAACAGGCTCGTATCAGGTCATTTATGGCTTCGGCCTGGATGATATCAATCCGTCCGTTCAGGTAAGCCCGTAACGTGAACTCCCCGGGATGGGCCAGCCTGGCCCCGGCCCTTATCCCCAGGCGGACGGCTTCGTTCAGCAGAACAGGGGAACCGTGGAGGTGAATTTCGACCACCTCTTCGCGGGTATAAGAATGAGACGGCGGGAAATAACAGAGATAACCGGCATCCAGGGTTTCTTGCGAGACATCGTCCATAAGATACCCGAAACACATCTTCTGGGTCGGAAGGCCCTGCTCCGGCTCTTTTAAGGAAAAAATTTTCCTGGCAATGGTCAGTGCCTCCGGTCCGCTCAGCCTGACAATGCCGATTCCTCCGTGGCCGGCCGGAGTGGAAACAGCGATGATGGTCTCTTCCAGGGTCTGGTTCATATTCTAATTTTATTTTAATCGCAGAGATGAAGCCAGTAAACCGGAATAAGAGTCCGGGCAGCGTTTATTCCTGCTCGATTTTCCTTTTCTGGCTGTCGTCGGCCACCGGATAGACCCTGACCTTCTTCAGAAAGCCTTCTCCCAGACTTTCGGTGGTCAACCCGGGAATCTGGTTGACGGCAATATGGATGATGCGTCTTTCGTACGGGTTCATGAAATCAAGAATTTCTTCCTGGCCGGTCTCCTTGACTTTTTGAGCCACCTGCTGGGCGTATTCTTTCAATTGCTTCTCTTTCCGCCGTCTGAAGAACTCGCAGTCGGCCTGAACCTTCTGGCTTGAAATCTTGTTCAACACGTGCTGGATGGCCAGCAGCAGCGCTCCGTCATTCTTGAGCAGCAACTTGCGGTCCTCGCCGTCAAAGACCACGTATATCATCTGGTCTCGCTTTTTGACCTGGTAGGTAAGGTCCAGGGGAAAAACCTGCATCAGGTTCCTGAGAAAAACTTCCACCGCGGCCGACTCGTCGTCGTTCTTAAGCCAGGCCCGAATTACTATTTCTTTATTCTTCAGGCCGAAAAGCTTGGTCTTTTCGGTCACGATTTCATAATTGAACCGGTCGCGGGGGACCTTCAGCACATGCTCGGCCAGGCTTAAAACATCCTCCAGGCTTCTGCCCTTAAATTCTTGTTTTTCAACTACTTGGCTGCGGTTGGGATAATTATTTTTTTCTTCTTTTTCCATCGGACTCCCTCTTGCGGGCCATCATCCGGTTCATTATGGCCTGCTGAGCTATTTGCAGAACATTATTGGTCAACCAGTAAAGCACCAGCCCGGCCTGAAAGTTCATGAAGAAGATGGTAAAAATAAAAGGCATCAACAACATCATCTTCTGCTGGGCCGGGTCGGCCGTGGACGGGGTCATCTTCTGGGTGATGAATTGAGTTGCGCCCATCAGGATCGGGGTCACATAATAAGGATCCCTGACCGACAGGTCTTTTATCCAGAAAACAAACGGGCTGTGACGGAATTCCACCGCCACCACTAACATCCGGAAGAAACCCCAGAAAACGGGGAGCTGAATCAGAAGTGGCAGGCAGCCGCCTGCCGGGTTGATACCATGCTCCTTGTAGAGCCGCATCAACTCTTCGTTCATCTGGCGTCTCTGTTCCATATCCTGCTTGGCCCGTTTGTACTTAGCCCGGAGGGCTTTAATCTTGGGCTGAATCTCAGCCATTTTAGCCATTGATTTGGTCGAGCTGTAGGTGAGCGGGAAGAAAAGAATTTTAATAATCAGGGTCATGACAATTATGGCCAGGCCCCAGTTGCCGACCTGGCTATGAAAATACTTGGTGGCCACCAGCAACAATTCGGCAATGCCGCCGAAGAATCCGAAGTTAATTATCTTTTTGGCCTGATGACCATAGGCTTTGAGCCGGTCATATTCCTTGGGCCCGAGAAAAGCTTCCTGCGGCCGGCTGACGGCCAGATAGAAGTAGGGAATGACCGCCACCTTCCCGTCCGGCTGCTCCTCGGCAACTTCTTTTTTGAAAACCTGGGCCTGGCTAAACGCCGGGTCCAGCAGGAAAATGGCCGCAAAGTAGTTTTCTTCGTAAGCCGCCCAGTCCAGTCCCGAATAGCGGACGGCTTCATTTTCCAGGCGGATCTTTTTTTCCTGCAACCTGAGTACTTTTTTATCCCGGTTGGTCAAAAAGGCCGCCCCCCGGCTGGCGCTGAACTTTTGCTTGAGCTCTTCCGGGCTGAGCGAGCCGATGCCCGGCCCCCAGAGCATTAACGGGTCGAGTTCCCGGCCAGCCGCCTCCAGACTGATTTTTATCCCGAAATTATAATCGCTGCCGTTGAAGGTTAACTGTTTGCGAATTTTCACGGTATTCCCATCGGAATACTCGAATATCAGGCTGGCTGTCTGACCAGGGTTGAGCTTGAGGTTTCCGCCGTCGATTTTATAAAGAGCGCCGTTGACCTTTTCGCTGAGGTCAGGGTCGTCGAGTTTCAGAGCCAAAGGATAAAAACCGAGCCGGTCGGCTGTTTCGGCAACCAGGTCCAGGGGTTCAGGGTCGGGATTTTTCCGGTCGGGCAATTTTTTAAGATGGTGTTTTAGCTTCCAGCTCTTAAGCACCGCCCCGCGGTTGCTCCAGACGGCTTCATAAAGCGGGGTTTCCACCTTGACGGTTTCTTCTTCCCCGGCGGTTACAACTTCATTCGAACCCGCCACTTCCGGGGTGCTTCCGGTCGCCGGGGGCCCGGTTACCGGTTTTTCGGATTCAGCGGCAGCCGCCGCCTTTTCTACCGCCTGCTGCTGCGGGGCAACCGGCTGAGCCTGTTTACCGGGCTTGATAAAAATCAGTTGATACAGAAACAGAATTAAAAACGACAGGAAAATGGCCAGGATCAGTCTTTTTTCCATAATCTCCTCTTAAGGTATGGGGTCAACTCCTCCCTGATGGAAAGGATGGCATCTCAACAGTCTCCTGCCTCCGAGCCAGCTGCCCTTCAGAAAGCCATATTTCTTTATGGCCCCGTAGGTGTATTCCGAACAGGTGGGGTAGAAACGGCAATTATGACCCAGAAGCGGCGAAATCAAAAGTTGATAGACTCTGATCAGCCCGAGGGCTATATATTTCATCCGAAGCTCCGTCTTTCTAAACAATATTCAAAAGGCCAGTCTCTGCAAAACCGCCATGAAGTCGGCCGCCACTTCTTCCCGGCTCCCCTGGCCGGCCTCTCTCTGGGCGATAAATATCAGGTCCAGCGGCCCGGGCAACGAGTTTTTATTTCTCCGGAAAAGTTCCCGGAACCGCCTCTTCAGCCTGTTCCGAACGGTGGCTTTTCCGATTTTCCGGCTGACAACTACCGCCATCCTTGAATATCCCAGCCCATTTGGCCGGAATACCAGGTGAAAATACCTGCCTCTCAGCCGGCGGCCCTTCCTGTATAACTCAATAAAATCCTTTTTCTTTCGGATTCTCTCGCGAGGTCTCAGGCGCTCATCCATCAAACCGCAAGTCTTTTGCGACCCTTAGCCCTTCTGTTTTTAATAACTTTCTGGCCACCCTTGGTGCTCATCCGGACCAGAAAGCCGTGTGTTTTTTTTCTTTTCCGGTTATTTGGCTGAAAAGTTCTCTTCATTGTCGGCACTCACTACCAGATTTAAGCTTGTATCTTAAACGAAGACAAGCAGTTCTGTCAAGTGCCGGAAGCCACTCAATTTTTCCCTGGCCCGGCAGCCGCCCGGAATCCTTTTTCCTTCCCTAAAAATCGTCTCCCTCAACCCCGGGAAAACCTTGCCGTTTCCGCACCTGGAAACGGGGCTTCACCACGGTGGCACGGCGTGTCTCCGAACCGCCCGCAGCGGAAGGGGGTGCCTCGCGGGGGATGGGTGGAGCGTGGCGGGAGGAGGCGCGCCATGACAGGACGCTCTTGCTAATTCAGGCCAACAGGGAAGCAGTAAAGGAGGGATTTATGGAAGGCGTCATGGCGCATCTCCTGTCGCCCGGAGCCACGGGAGCATCAGTTAGCAACAACAGCTGCGGGCGCGCCGCGACCGACCCCTGGGACATGCACAGACCGTCGCGGAAACGCAGAGGCCTTCCCCAGAACAGCTGGTTTGACTATAAAGATAGGATAGACTATAATTTATGGGAGATGTATTCTCTTAAAATCGGCGATAAGGTTATCTATCCGGCCCAGGGTCTGGGAGTCATAGAAGATATTCAGGAAGAAACTTTCAACGGGCAACTTGTCCGAACCTTCTACATCCGCCTTAAGGTCAACAATACCCTGGTGGTCATCCCCAGCACCTCGGCCGCCGAAATCGGCCTGAGAAGACCGGTCTCTCAGAAAAACATCAACAAGCTCTTCCAGTTCTTGAGAAAGTGTTCGGTGGACATAAGTGCCGACTGGAAGGACCGCTACAAGGAAAATTTCGACCTGATGAAGTCCGGCCAGCTGGAAGACGTTGCCCTGGTCTACAAGATGCTTTTTCTTCTGAGCCAGAACAAGCCCCTGTCTTTCAGGGAGAAAAAAATGCTGGAAAAGTCTCGCGAGTTGATAATCAGCGAGCTGGCGGCGGCTTCCGGCCTGAATCCGGACAAGATCAGCGCCAGGCTGGACCAGTGCCTGGCCGGATGCCTCAAGGACCTGAAGTCGGGGTCCGCCTCTTAAGCGATCTCAAATGCTGACTCAGATTGGCCTGTTCCTTATGTTTCTGGTTTTAAGCGCCTTTTTTTCCTCTTCCGAGACGGCCTTCCTGTCGGTCAACCCGTATACTCTGGAAAACCTGGAAAAGAAGGGCTCAGGACGGGCCCGGCTCACCAGAAAAATGCTGGCTCGGTTGAGCGAACTCCTGTCAACTATCCTGATAGGTAATACCCTGGTCAACGTCGCCGCGGCTTCTTTAGCCACCTCCATTTTCGCCAGGCTGTCTTCAGACCCCGGTCGGGCCGTAATCATGGCCACCCTGACCACCACCGTTTTGATTCTGGTGTTCGGCGAAATCACTCCCAAGACGTTGGCCGCCTACCGACCCGTCCAGGCCACCTCCCTTTTTATATATCCGGTCAGGCTTCTCTACTATCTGTTCTACCCATTAACCTGGCTTTTTTCCCTGCTGACCGGAATTTTTCTGCCTCGCGAGGAGCGGCAGCGTTTTCTTTCCACCCGGCACCTGAGCGAGGAAGAAATAAAATTGGTCATCGGTTCCGGCGCCCGCGGGTTATCTCGCTTCCGGAGGAAAATGCTGGCCGGCATTCTCGACCTCAGCCGACGCCCGATTAAGGAAATCATGGTTCCCCGCACCCAGGTCCGGGCCATGGAAATAAATTCCACTCTGTCCGAAGTGTTGAAGCTCATCCAGGAAAGCGGTTATTCCCGTTACCCGGTTTTTCGTAACACCATCGACAACATCGAAGGCATCGTCCATACCAAGGACTTCCTGCCTGTTGCTTCCTCCCGGGAAGAGTTCAGCCTGGGCCGGCTGCTACGGCGGCCGCTGGTCGTCCCGGAGCTGGCCAGCATCGAGCAGGTCCTGCTGCAGATGCAGGAAAAAGCCGTTCATATGGCCCTGGTGGTGGATGAGTTCGGCAGCTTTGAGGGCATCGTCACCCTGGAAGACATAATGGAAGAAATCGTCGGCGACATCCGCGACGAGCATGACCGCCGAGCCGAGGACTGGTACCAGAAGGTGGGAGAAAACGAATACCTGATTAAAGGAACCGTCCCCATCAAAGAGATAAACGAGGTCCTGGACCTGGGCATTCCGGAGAAAAAAGACTACACTACCCTGGCCGGACTGTTTCTCTATCATTACGGCCACCTGCCGGTGGAGAAGGATTCGGTCACCGCCAACGGTCTGCAGTTCACGGTGGAAAAAATGAGCCGTCGCCATCTTAACCAGATTCGCGTCAGGCTGCTGCCCGGAAAAGCTGAAGAGACGGAAGAATGAAAATCATAGCTACCAATAAGAACGCCCACCACAACTATGAGATCCTGGAGACCATGGAGGCGGGCCTGGCCCTGACCGGGAGCGAGGTTAAGTCCATAAGGGAGGGCAGGATCAGCCTCAAAGAAAGTTACGCCGATTTTCAGGGCGACGAGCTTTTTTTGATCGACTGCAATATCAGTCCCTATCATGCGGCCAATGTTTTCAACCACGAGCCGACCCGGGCCAGAAAACTTCTGCTGCATCGCCGGGAGCTGAAAAGGCTGGCCGGAAAAATTCAGGAGCGGGGCCTGACCCTGGTCCCGACCAGGGTCTATCTCAACGACCGGGGACTGGTCAAAATAGAACTGGCCCTGGCCCGCGGCAAGAAAACCTTCGAGAAACGGGAAACCATCAAGAAGCGGGATGTGGAGCGAGAAATACGCGCCGAGCTTAAAAAAAGCCTGCGCTGATCCCGGCCGGCTCAGCCGCTGGCCAGCTTCCAGGCCAGCCACAGGGCTTCCCGGAAACTATCCAGGCTGGCCAGTCCTTTACCGGCCAGGTCAAAGGCGGTCCCGTGGTCCGGGGAGGTCCGGATGAAGGGTAATCCCAGTGTCAGATTGACCCCCCGTTCAAACGACAGGAGTTTGAAGGCACTCAGCCCCTGGTCATGATAGAGCGCAATTACCATCTTCTCCGGTCTGTCCAGAGCTTTAAGAAAAATGGTATCGGCCGGAAAGGGGCCGGAGAGATTTAAACCTTCAGACCTGGCTTCAGCCACGGCCGGGATGACCTCCTGTTTTTCTTCCTGGCCCAGAGCTCCGTTTTCTCCGGCATGCGGATTCAGCCCGCAGACCAGCAACTCTTCAACTCCCAGGTTCCATCGGATCAGGTGCCGCTTGAGAATCCGGAAGAAAGCCAGCAGATTCTGTCGCCGAACCCGGCTGATGGCTTCCCTGAGCGGCAGATGATGGGTGAACAGGGACAGCTTCAGCCGGTTCGACCAGAAGGTCATTATGGCTTCGGGAAAAATGGATTCCAGAAACTCGGTGTGGCCCCGGTATTTTATTCCGGCCTGATGCCAGGCCTCCTTGGAAACGGGAGCCGTCACCAGGGCCTGGAGTTCGCCCCTTTCCGCCGCCTCCACCGCGGCGCAGAAAAAATCAAACGAGGCCCGGCCCCCGGCGGCGGTAGGGGAGCCGGGTTGAAGTTTTTCCGGCGGAGCGCCCGCTTCCCTCAACTCAATGTTCCCGGCCGACAGAGCTGCCGACAACAGGTCTGAAGGCAGACCCAGTAGCCGGACCCAGTCTTCGAGTATTTTTTTCTGACCGAAAATGACAAACCCGGCCTCTGGCAGGCTTGATAATTCCATGAGAATTCGCAGGATTATTTCCGGACCAATCCCGGCCGGGTCGCCCAGGGTCAGACCAATAATCGGAGCCCTCATCTGGCCTTTCTTAATTTCTTTCAGGCTACCATTTAGGGCTATTTTTCTTCCTGCTCCAGTTTGAACAGGTATTTAACCTGGCGCTTGTAAACCAACAGATTGGGAGCCCCTTCCCGGTTTAGCTTGAAGCAGTTGCGGTCATACCATTCAATATAGCCCTCCACCCTTTCTCCGTCGGCCAGCACCACGGCTATCGGGGTCTTCTTGTTCATCTGCTTGAGGAAATAATAATTTTCGGCGTGGGTATCATGCGGGGGAGGCATCTTCCTTTTAGCCGCTTCCTTTTCCCTGGCCTCCTTGGTTATTTTTTCCTTGACTTCGGAAAGGTCGGGGCGGATTAATTTTCTTTGCATCGGCACCCTCACTTTAAGAGAAGAAAATCTTTAGTAAGATATTAACACCTGAAAAACAAAATTGCAACTTTTTAATTGGTGAGGTGCGGCCGGATTCTTATGGACGGCAAGGCCGGGCCGGTCGGTTTTATCGGATATCAGCGTTTAAGTATTCGGGACCGGCTTACGCCTTCCGGCCGGGCACTACCGGTTGAGCAGCCGGCCGGCTCTTGACTTTCTCTTCTCTTATTCCATAGAATTGAGAGCGATGAACTCGGCGGCCGGGCGTTATGTCTTTTATTTCCTCTGGTTTTTTTTCTTCGTGAGTCTGGGAAATATCGTCATCCATGATTTTGTCTGTCACGAGGAGCTTCATCAGCTGGTCAACCCGGTCCATCATTATTTCCATAACCCCGGCGGCAACAGCCAGGACCTGGTTCGCTGGACGCCCGGGAGTTCGGAAAAATTATTTCTTCTGATTATAGATTTCCGCCCGTCGGATTTTAAGCCCTCCATTTTTCACCCGCCCGATTAAGCCCCGCCTTCCGCTCTGATTATCTTTTTAAACCGGAGGTTACGATGTCATTTGCCCTGCTGTTTTTATTGATATTTTCTCAAGGCGCGCAGGTCGAAAGGCTGCCGTCCCTGCCGCTTTCCGTGGAGGCGGCGGTGGAACTGGCCTGCAGACAAAACCCGGCGCTTCTGGCTCTGGCCGGAGAAGTTGACGCCGCCCGGGGACGGACGGGCATGGATTCTGCCCTGCCCGAAGCTGAAATGGCGCTGGAAGTGGCCGGTCTGAAATTTTCGGGCGCCGGAATGGTAGAACGGGAAACCAGCCTGGGCCTCCTGCAAACCATCCCTTTCCCCGGGAAGCTGAAACTGAGGGAGAGGGCCGGGCGGGTAGCCGAGGAAGAAGCCGTTCTGAGGCTCCAGAGAGCCCGGCTGTTGCTGGCCGCCGAGGTCAGGAAAGCTTATTACCGCAGCCTTCTTCAGCAGAAGACTGTGGAAATCCTGTTGAAAAATCTGGAGCTTCTCGAGGAAATTCAAAAAAATGCTGTTTCTCGTTACGCCCTTGCGGCCGTGCCTTACAGCGACATTCTCCGGGTCAGGCTGGAAACGGCCCGCACCCGGAACGACCTCATAGAGGCCAGGAAAGATCTGGCGGTTAGCCTCCAGGAATTGACCGGGCTCCTGGGCTTAAAGCCAGACCAGGAACCGGTGTTGACTTCCGACCTCGAGGCCCGTCAGCCCATTACGGAACTGGAAGAATTGCTGACCCGCAAGAAAGAGCTGAGCCCGACTCTAAGACTGACCCGGCTGCGACAGGATCGGGCCGAATTGCTGGTCAGGCTGGCCGACCGGGACCGCTGGCCGGACTTTTCCTTCGGGCTTTTCGCCCCGAGCAAGAAACTGGGCGCGGCCGGATTCAGCCTCGGCCTGAGCTATCCGCTGTTTTCCAGGAAAAAACTGACCGGGGAAAAAATCCTGGCCGAGGCCGAACGGCAGAAGGCCGGCTTTGAAATCCAGGCGGCGGAAAGATTTTTTGAAAGCCGGTCCAGGCAGGCCGCAGCCGCAATCGTCCAGAGCCGGGAACAGGTCAGGATCTTCGAGGACAGCCTCCTTCAGGATTCCGGAGCCGAGCTGGACAAGGCCCTTGAGGATTACCGCCTGGGAAAGCTCGATTCACTCAGCCTGATGGACCTTTACCGCAGCTTCAGTCTGGTCCGCCTGGAATATTACCGGGCCATTTTCCTGTACCTGGCAGCCCTGGCTGAGTTCGAAGCTGCCGGTGAAAACTATGAATAAAGAAAATTATTTAGCGGAGAGATTGGCCATGCGGCATAAAAACATCTTTTCAAAAATAATAATAATCGTTATCCTGGCGGCGGCAACCTTTATCAACAACGGTTGCAACCGCCCGTTTTCAAGCCCTCAAACTTCAAGCTCTGCAGAAGCAGACGAACCTCAGCCCCGGCAGGTAGTGTTGACCGCCCAAGCCGAACGGCTGGCGGGAATAAAACTGGCCAGGTTAAGCCCGCAGTCTATAAGTCCTGAACTTCTGGTCCCGGCCGAGGTGGAACTCAATCCCCGGGCCTTCTTCCGCCTGACCGCCAGAACTTCAGGCCGGGTGGAGCAAATGCTGGCCTATGAAGGAGACCGGGTTGAGCAAGGTCAGGTGGTGGCCAGGTTGTTCAGCCTGTCCTATCTGGAAAGCCTGACCGAGCTCCGGCTGGCTGCCGACCGGCTGGCCCGGCTGGATAAAATTGACTCGCCTGACAGGGAGTCGGCCCGGTCGGTGGTCGGTTCGGCCAGAGATAAGCTGCGCTTGCTCGGTTTAACCGATAAAGACCTCGACCGCCTGTTACAGCAGCCAGACGGGATGCCTCTGTATGAATTTACCAGCCCGGCTGACGGCCAGGTGGTGTCCACTTCCGTCTTCCCGGGAGATTTCCTTGAAACCGGCGCCCCGCTGATGGAGATTGCCTCCTATGAGCTGCTCTGGGTTGAAGGCCGGGTTCAGGAAAAGGACCTGGGTTTGATAAGCCAGGGGCAGACTGCAGTCATAAGAACCGCCGCCTATCCCGGGCTGGAATTTAAGGGACGGGTCACTTTTATTTCTCCGGTTCTGGATAAAGCAACCAGGACGCTAAGGGTCCGGGCTGAAGTTGCCAATTCTTCCGGACGGCTCAAACCTGGCATGTACGTTGACCTGGCTATCAAGCTGGCCGAGCAAACGGTCCTGGCCGTTCCGGAACAGGCGGTGGTTGAAATTGACGGCCAGAAAACGGTTTTCATTCCCGAAGGCCCCGGCACTTACCGTCCTCAAGCCATTCAGACCGGTTCGCCGGTCGGGGGCTGGCTTCCGGTGATTTCCGGTCTGTCGGCCGGAGAAGATTACGTAACCTCCGGGGCTTTCCTGCTCAAGGCAGAGCTGCTCAAACACACTCTTGGTGAAGGAGACCATCACCATGATTGATCGCCTCATCAGTTTTTCCCTTCGGGAACGGTTGCTGGTCATAATCCTGATCCTGTTGATCCTGGCTGCCGGTATTTATTCCTTTCTCAGGCTGCCGATTGACGCCTTCCCCGACGTTACCAGCGTCCAGGTGGAAATCCTCTCCTATGCCCCGGGCTATTCTCCGTTTGAAGTGGAAAAGTTTGTTACCTTTCCCCTGGAAATTACCCTGCGCGGCCTGCCCGGTCTGACCCAGCTGCGGTCGGTCTCCAGAGCCGGGCTGTCGGTCATCACCGCCGTCTTTGCCGACCGGACGGATATTTATTTTGCCAGGCAACAGGTGTTCGAGCGGCTGTCGGAAGCCAGGGAGAAAATGCCGGAGGGCGTTGAAATCAGCCTGGGGCCGGTGGCCACGGCCATGGGCGAAATCTTCCAGTACACCATTGAAGGCAACGAGCCGACAGGTGATGAAAACTGGACAGCCCACCTCACCGAACTGCGGACCATCCAGGACTGGGTTATCACTCCGGTCTTAAAAAGCGTGCCGGGAGTCATCGACGTCAACTCCTTTGGCGGGTATATCAAGCAATACCTGGTCAAAATCGACCCCGGCCGGCTCCTGCGCTACGACCTGACCCTGTCCCAGGTGGTGGAGGCGGTCAGGGCCAGCAATCTGAACGTGGGCGGCAGCGTCATCGAAAGGGGCCCGCAGCAGTTCATTGTCCGGGGCACCGGGATGTTTAATGGCCTGGAGGATATTGAGCGCTCGGTGGTGAAAGCCGAGCGGGGAGTGCCCATCCTTCTTCAGGATGTAGCCACGATTGAACCCGGCTTCGCCGTCCGCCAGGGAGCGGCCCTGATCAACGGCGAAAAAGAGGCGGTGGGCGGCATCGTTCTGATGCTCAAAGGAGAAAACAGCCGCCTGGTAACCCGCCGGGTGGAAGAAAAGGTCAATGAAATCAACAGCAGCGGGTTGCTGCCGGCCGGGCTTAAAATCGTTCCTTTTTATAAGCGCACGGATATCGTCGAAAAAAGTGTGCGGACAATTGAGGAAGCGCTTCTGCTGGGAGCTCTGCTGGTAGTCCTGGTGGTCTTCTTGTTTCTCCGCAGCTTCCGCGGTTCGCTGGTCGTGATTCTGTCCCTGCCGCTGGCGGTGCTGCTGACTTTTGTGGTCATGAAATGGACCGGTCTGACGGCCAACCTGATGTCACTCGGAGGGCTGGCCATCTCCATCGGTATGATCATAGATGCCGCCATCATCCAGGTAGAAAACATCCAGCGCCACCTGGCAGAAAACCGGAAAAAAGACCTGGTCACGTTTCTTCGGGCCGTGCTTGAAGTCAGAAAGCCAAGCATCTTCGGGGAAATAATAATCGCCCTGACCTTTCTTCCGCTGCTCAGCCTCCAGGGCATCGAAGGCAAGATGTTCTCCCCGCTGGCCCTGACGCTGTCGATTGCCATCATCTGCTCGCTGCTCATCTCTCTCTTCATAATCCCGGGCCTGGCTTATTTAATTCTGAGCGTTCCCCGGGACCATCAGAGCCGGTTTATGAATGCGCTCCATAAAATTTATGCCTCCGGTTTGCGCTGGTCTCTCCGGCACGGCCGGGTGGTGGTCGGGCTGATGGTAATCCTGCTGGCGGCCAGCCTGTGGATTATTCCCTCCCTCGGGCGCGAGTTCATTCCGATCATGGACGAAGGAGCCTTCGATATGGACATTCAGATGCTGCCCGGGATCTCGCTGACCCAGGCGCTGGAAATCACCCGTGAAGTGCAGCAAAGGCTGAAACAATTTCCTGAGCTGGAAACTGTAGTTTCTCGCACGGGACAGACTGGCATCGCTCTGGAAGCCCGCGGGGTGGAAAAGACGGGTTTCGTCGGTTCGCTCCGGCCTCGCCGGGAGTGGACATCGGCCAGGACCAGAGAAGAGCTGACCGAAAAGATGCGTCGGGCGATAGAAGATATCCCCGGCATATCTTTTTCTTTCAGCCAGCCCATCGCCTGCCGCATCGACGAACTGGTGGCCGGAACCAGGGCCCAGCTTATCATAAAGCTTTTCGGGGAAGACCTGGACGTCCTGCGGACCAAAGCGGCCGAGATTGCGGCTGTGGTCAGAGAAATCCGCGGGACCTCCGACCTGGTGGTGGAGACCATCTCCGGCCAGCCTTACCTGGTGGTCGACCTGGACCGACAGGCCTTACAGCGGCACGGCCTGAGAGCGGCCGAGGTCCTGTCGCTGGTGGAAATCGCCTCCGCCGGCAAGGCTCTGACCAGGATGTTCGAAGGCGAGCGGGCGTTTGAGGTGGTGATCAAATACCCTGAAAACCTGCGTCGGTCGGCCGAACAGCTGCGAGAGCTACTGGTCGACACGCCCGGCGGTTATCGTCTGCCGCTCGGACAGCTGGCCCACATCCGGGAAGTTGAAGGCCCGGCCCAGATCAGCCGGGAAGCCGGCTTCAGGCGGATTGGGCTTGAGGTTAATATCAGCGGGCGAGACCTCGGCTCTTTTGTGGCCGAAGCCCGGGAAAGAATCAGTCGCCAGGTCAGCCTGCCGTCAGGCTACCGCCTGGAATGGGGCGGCCAGTTCGAAAACCAGCAGCGGGCGATGCGCCGGCTGGCCATTATCGTTCCGGTCACCCTGCTCCTGATCTTCTTCCTTTTATTTACGACTTTTGATTCTTTTAAGCTGGCCCTGCTGGTGCTGCTGACGTTGCCCTTCGCCCTGATTGGCGGAGTTTTCTCGCTCTGGCTGTCAGGACTTTACCTGTCGGTTCCGGCTTCGGTGGGTTTTATCGCGCTCCTGGGCATAGCCGTGCTGAACGGCGTCGTCCTGGTGAGTTACTTCCAGCAGCTTACTAAGAATAGCTGCTTTCCGTTTGACGAAGCCATAATTCAGGCCGCCGGACACAGGCTGCGGCCGGTCCTGATGACCGCCCTGACCACGCTGCTGGGTTTGTTGCCGCTTCTCTTTGCCCGCGGTCCCGGGTCGGAAGTCCAGCGCCCGCTGGCCACAGTGGTGGTCGGCGGCTTGCTAACTTCAACCTTCCTGACCCTTCTCCTTCTGCCGTTGCTATATCGCTGGACCTGCGGAATAAAAGAAATGAACCAGGACGGCAATTGAAGCCTGAAGCAATCCGTTCCATCCCGGACGGACGGTGGCGCTGAATCGTTGAACGAGGACGGAGAGGACGCCGAGGACGGCCCCTCCTGCCAGGCCCGATGATCACCGAAACAGAGAAGCCGTCATAAAAAGTAGAATTTTAATTTTCTCTCCAGGAAGAGACGTCCGGTGCGGCCGGCAAACCCGGGGAAAAACCTGATTGTTGAAATATCCGCTGTATCGGCCGGGCGCAGGTCTTCAGACCCGCCACCAGTAGGAGAACTTTATAAAATAATAACGGCCGGTCAGCCGATATCGGGCCGTTTCCAGCCTTTCTCGATGGTCTTCCACCCCGAAATAAAAGCAGGTGCCGGGGTTGAGTTCATAACCCAGCAGACCGCTGAGGTATATTTTTTTTTGGAAGCTGTCATAATCGGTGATGGCTCTAAGAAACAGCCCCCGGTTAAACTGATAATTGATTCTCTGGCTGAGGATGGTTACCCGGTAGACTTTCGGCCCGCCCCGGAATTCATAGAAATTCAGGTCTTCCAGCCTGAGCGAAGCCACCAGGTTCTGGACCGGCCGGAAATTGAGCTCGCCTTCCAGCGATTGGCTGTACCCCAGGTAGGGCAGGTCGTCATAATAGATCGAGCTGCCGGTGTGGCCGGAAATCCGTCCGCTCAACCAGGACAGCGGCGCCGAAAAAACGGTGAACCTGAATTGTCTCGGCTTCAGGTTCACTCCGTTGTATTTTTCAAAGGTATGGCTGTAATTCAGAAAAATGAAAGTCTGTCGCCAGCCGCTGACCATGAGCGACAGGTCCGTGTCTTCGTCGGTCAGCGTTCCGCTGTAATCATAAACCCGGCGGTAGGAGACGGAGGGTGTGACAGAAACTATGTAGTCGTTTCCCGGAAGGAAAGCATACCCGGCCCTGGCATTGAGCGAGTGAATATCCTTGCGGCGGAGAAAGCCCAGTCCGGCCTCAAAATCAGGGTGGACGGTGAACCAGTCCAGAGAATAGTTAAGATGCCGGGCCTGATGGTTAAAACCGAAATGCCAGGCCGGGGCCAGGGAAGTTTTAATCCCGGCCACCCGGCTTAGAGAACCGACCAGCTGAAAGGCCAGCCGGTTGGTCTGAGAAAGCTTGAACTGTCCGTCGACTCCGACCAGGCGATTGTAATCAGAAGAAATCGGAGTGCCCCTCAGCCCCATTTCCTTGTCGGAAGCGATAAAGCCAAGGTAAGATTCGGCATAAAGGTCCTGCCGCAGCCGGAGAACGCTGTTCAGCGAACGGTAAGAATCGCTTTCATCCAGCAGGGGGGCGTCGGGTATTTCAATCGGGGACGGCAGGTCATCCAGGGCCGACATAATTCCGAAACTGGTATTCCTGATTTTTCCCGTCAATTTGGCCGCCCAGACCGGGGAGACTATCTTTCGCGAATACAGCAATTCAAAAGGGGTGTCGAAAATATCTTTGCCTTCGAGAAAGAAAGGCCTCTTTTCAGGATAATAAACCGGATAGCGCTGGTTGACTTCATTCTGGGGTACGTCAGCTTCAATCTGACTGAAATCGGGGTTGAGGGCCAGGTCGGCGGTGAGGTCGGAAGTAATCCCGTACTTGACATTGGCCCCGACCTCCGGCTGGAATTTCTCTCCCAGGGATTTGGCCCCAACCACGGTCGGCATCAACTCCAGGTTCCTGCCCCGGGCCAGACTCCTGTCCAAACGCAAGGTTCCGGCCTGAACCAGCAGTCCGTTTATACCCCGGGAGCGCGGCGGCCAGTACAGGTCTTCGTTCTTGCGAGGAATCTGCCGCCGCAGAAAGATACCCCAGGATTGAACATTCTTGTTCGGGAACCTGAGGCTTTTGAAAGGAATGGACATTTCAATCACGTAGCCGAAAGGTGTTTTCCTGGCAGCCGAAACAAAATATCCGTTCCAGTTGCGGTCTATGCGGTCAAGGCTTTCGCTGCGGCCGCGATTGCGCCGGGGATTAGCGTCCACATAAACTCCGTCCACCTGCACCCCTCTGGCATTGGCCTGAAAAACAAAAGCTCGTCTGCGGTCGTTGAAAGTGTCAAGATAAACCGAGACCAGGTCGTCGCCCTGGACCCGGTCCCGCTGACACAGGGTGCAGCGGATGTCTTCCGGACGGGAGTCGTGACATTCAAAGGCTAAGTACAGATTCTGGCTGTCGTATCCAAGATATACTATCGTTTTTTCGGTGGGCGCGGCCCCTTCCTGCGGCTCATACTGCACAAAATCTGAAATGACCGTCGCCTCCCGCCATTCCGGATCGCCCAGTTGCCCGTCAACCCGGGGCGGGCTGGTCATCAGGCCCGGCTGCAACTGGTTATTTCCGTTGGGGGCGGCTGTCAGGGGGCGACCCGCAGATAAAATCAGCAGGGCTGATAAAAAAATCAGGTGGCGGCTGCTCGTTCTCACTAATTTCTTAAAGAATCTAATCCTGCAAAGTAAAATCAACCAGCTTCATGTTC
The DNA here is from genome assembly GCA_030017715.1 of Candidatus Saccharicenans sp. Lineage (GTDB taxonomy): Bacteria > Acidobacteriota > Aminicenantia > Aminicenantales > Saccharicenantaceae > Saccharicenans. Next base: position 195,331 of record JASEIU010000002.1, read on the forward strand.
CGGTTTTTAAGGCTGAGACCGAGAGCTCTCTCCAGGTTGGCCAGCGATATATTGTAATCGATTATCGATTTTAGCTCGGTAGCCCGGGCGTTGGCCAGGTCTCTTTGATACATCAGAACAGTATAGTTGGTGCTCTGTCCGACTTTCAGTTTTTCTTCTTCGGCCGCCAGCTTCTGCTCCTGCAGTTCCCGGGCAACCCGGTAAGCCTGCACCCTCTTCAGGTTGGCTTCAACGTCACGCAGGGCAGTCTTTATTTCCAGCAGGGCCTGCTGTTCTTTCTGCTTCAGGCTGAGAGTGGCCTGTTCCAGATTAATTTTGGCCTGAGCCAGATTGGCCCGGGAAACCAGGTTACTGATTGGAATATTCAGGCTGAGACCCACAGACCAGTTCTGGTATTTGAAGTCCAGGGCATCTTTGATGGCGTCGGTTCTGGGCGAGGGAATGGTACCGATAATGACCCCGGACAGGGGATTGTCATTTTCGTAAAGAATCCTGGTGCCCGAAATTCCCGGGCTGTAGTAGGAAGCATTTAAGTTTAGCTGGGGCAGCATCTGGTTTCTGGCCACTGACAGGTTGAACTGCTGGGTCTGGAGTTCAATCTGAAGGCTCCTGAGGTCCGGCCGATTGGCCAGGGCAATTCCCAGGGCTTCCTCCAGAGCTATGGCCTTCTGTTCAAATCTTGGTTTATCAACCGGAATTATGGCCGTGTATTGTCTATCCTCATCCGGGCTCATATTCATCAATACCCGGAGCTGGTCTTCGGCGTTCTTCACCGCCAGTTCGGCCTGGATGATATCGGCCTCTCTGGTGGCCACTTCCGACTGGGCGCTAAGCACTTCAATCGGAGCCAGCGTACCGATTTCCACCGAACGTTTATTCTTTTCCAGGAGTTCCTGGGCCAGATTCAGCGATTGCCGCCTGACTTCCAGGGTATCTATGGCGTAGGACAGAGCCCAGTAGGCTTGCTCCACCGAATAAATGGTGTCCATCAATGTTTTTTCCAGCTGAGCCCGGGAAACTTCCAGGCTGTTCCTGGCTATGATGATTTCCTTCCGGCTGATGTTATAACCAAAATTCTGGAGCAGGGGCTGGCTGAAATCAAAGCGCAGGGTGCTGCCGAAACGGGGGTTAATTGTCTGGAACCGCTGGTTGGTTTCATTCTTGTATGAATCCAGGCTGATGTTCAGGCTGCCGCCAAAGGGAATCTGCTGGGAGATGCTGCCGGAAAGCGAATTATATTTAGTTATCGTGCTCTCAGAACTTTCCAGCCAGGAATAGGAGGCGTTTTCATTCTTTCTCTGATTAAAACTGAAGGCCAGCGTCGGATAGTATTTTTCTCTGGCCCGGGACAGGCTGGCCGCCGCCAGCTCCGGGCTCAATTCCTGAATGGCCACCGACAGGTTGTTTTTCATGGTCCTGACAATGCAGTCTTCCAGGGTCAGACGCAGGACTTCTTCTTCCTTTCCCCGCAGCCCCGGGCTGACCAGGGACAACAAAATCAATATTAAACTCAGGCCGGTTATCTTTCTTCTCATCTTTAACCTCCGGATGCTTGTTTCAATCATAGGTCGTCGGAAGATGCCGCTTTTGCCTCTTACTCATAACGCAGGGCCTCTATCGGGTCGAGTTTGGAGGCTTTCCTGGCCGGATAATAGCCGAAGAAAATGCCCACCGAGGCCGCGAAGAAAAAGGCCAGCAGGATGGATTCGGGAGTGACCACGGTGGTGATGGTGGCAAAGGCAGAGATGTACTTCATCAGCCTGGAGGCCCCCACCCCGACGATGATGCCGATAATTCCTCCGGTCACGCTGAGCACCACCGCTTCGATCAGAAACTGCATCAGAATATCCCGCTCGCGGGCCCCGACGGCCAGGCGAACTCCGATTTCCCTTATCCTTTCGGTCACCGAGACCAGCATGATGTTCATGATGCCGATGCCGCCCACGATCAGGGATATGCCGGCTATGGACCCGAGCAGAATGGTCATTATCTTGGTGGATTCGGCCGCGCTTTCGGCCACATCGGCGATGTTTCTCACCTGGAAGTCATCATCGGCCCCGGGAGCGATACGATGTCTTTCTCTCATAAGCTCTTCAATCTGCCTCTGGGCTTCGCCGGTTTTATCAGCCGAGACCGCAGCCACATCTATGGAGTTAATGTAATCCACTCCCCTCAGGCGGCGCATGACGGTGGTGTAGGGAGCAGCAATCATGTCATCGCGGTTAAAAAATCCGCCCTGCTCGCCCTTGCTCTCCAGAACCCCTATTACCGTGAAGGGAATTTTATTTATTCTGATGGTTTTGCCCAGCGGGTCTTCATCTTCAAACAGGTTCTGTTTGACCAGGCTGCCCAGGACACAAACCTTGGCCGCCCCGGCCACCTGCGTTTCGTCAAAATAAACGCCTTCCGCCACCCGCCAGTTTCTAATTTCCGGGAATTTCTCCCCGGTCCCCTGGATCTGAGTATTCCAGTTTTTGTTGGCATAGACCACCTGAGCCCTGGTGCTGATGGAGGGAGAAGTGGCCATGACCGCGTCGCAACGCTCCTCAATGGCCCGGGCATCATCCGGCTTGAGGTTGGTGAATCCGCCGAAACCGGACTGCACCCCCCTGATATTCCTGCTGCCCGGATAAACAAACAGCAGGTTGGTGCCCATGGAAGCAAAACGTTCCTCGATGCCCTTTTTAGCGCCTTCCCCGATGCTGACCATGGCGATAACCGCCGCCACGCCGATGATTATTCCCAGGATGGTCAGGAAGGACCTCATTTTATTCCGGGCCAGCGCCCTCATCGATACTCTTAATATTCTTATAATTTTCATGTCATCCTCCAGTGGCCGAAGCCCGGTCGCAGGCCCCCGGGGAGACTTCCTCGCCCACGATCTGGCCGTCCTTCAGATACAGACGCCGTTTAGCATATGAGGCAATAACGGGATCATGGGTGACCATGATCAGAGTGATGTTTCTTTCCTGGTTCAGACGGCAGAAAATATCCATGATTTCGGCCCCGGTCCTGGAATCCAGGTTGCCGGTCGGCTCATCAGCCAGAATCAGGGTCGGGTCGTTGACCAGAGCCCGGGCAATCGCCACCCGCTGCATCTGGCCGCCGGATAGCTGGTTGGTGCGGTGATGTTCCCAGCCCTTGAGCCCGACCGCAGCCAGGGCGGTCATCGCTTTTTCCCTGGCTTCTTTGCTGCTGATGTGAGAATAAACCATCGGCAGCTCCACATTTTCCAGAGCGCTGGTCCGGCTCAAGAGGTTGAAGTTCTGAAAAACAAAACCTATCTTCCGGTTGCGGATGGCGGCCATATCGTCGCGGCTCAGCCTGGAAACGTCCATTCCTTCCAGGAAATACTGACCGGAAGTCGGCCGGTCGAGCAACCCCAGAATGCTCATCAGAGTGGATTTTCCAGAACCCGAGGGGCCCATGATGGCCAGAAATTCGGAATAATTGACACTGTAGGTAATACCCCTCAGCGCCTGGACCTGGGTTTCCCCGATCTGGTATATCCTGACAATATTTTCCAATCTTATGATTTTATCGTTCATCTCAAAACCTGTCTTAATTACCTTCGCGGCATCATGAATAAAGCGCCGCCCGGAGGCCCCTGCTGGGTGGTTCGGCTGGAGCCGGAGGCGGTTACCAGTCCGATGATGATTTCATCACCTTCTTTCAGGTTATCGCTCCTGATTTCGGTAAAGGAATTATCGCTAACCCCGGTCCGGACAAAGACCACCTTGAGATTGCCCTTTTCGTCCAGTTGCCAGACCCGGGAGGGCATCCTTCTCTGTCCGGCCTGCCCGCCGCCCTGGCCGGCCCGCTGACTCATCTGCGCGGGGTCAAACATTCTCTGTCCCGCCTGAGCCGAACCGGGTCCGGCCTCACCACCTGACTGCTGGCGCCTGGCAGCCATTTCTTCAAAGGCCGCTCTCATGATCTTCTGGAGTTCTTCGGCTGACAGGTCGGGCGTAAACCGCAGGGCCGCGTTGGGCACCCGTAGGACGTTTCTGGCTTCGCCGACGATGATGGAACAGGTGGCGGTCATACCCGGCAGCAGCTTGAGACTGGAATTGTCCACGTCGATGATTGCCGAGTAGCTGACGACATTCTGGACTGTCTGGGCTGAATAACGGACCTGACGCACGATTCCGTTAAAGGTCTCGTTCTGGTAGGATTCGACGGTGAATTTGACCTTTTGCCCTTCTTTAACTTTGCCCACATCGGCTTCATCCACCAGGCATTCCACTTCCATCTTGGTGAGGTCGTTGGCAATTTCAAACAGCTTTGGAGCCTGAAAGCTGGCCGCCACCGTCTGCCCGACATTTATATTTCTGGAAATGACCACACCGTCGATCGGGGAGCGGATGATGGCATAGCTCAGGTCCACCTTGCTGGCTTCCAGCTGACTCTTGGCCTGTTCGGTCCTGGCCTGCTGGGCAATCAGGTCGGATTTGGCCTGGAGGTAACTGGCCTCGGCCTGCTCTTTTTCTTCAAAAGAAATCAGATTCTTCTCGAACAGGCTGAGGGCCCGTTCATATTTTTTCTGGGCAATCTCCAGGGCAATCTTGGCTCTCTCCAGAGAGGCCTGGGCGTTCTGGAAGTTGGCTTCATTCTGCTCGATCTTGGCCAGCAGCTGCGACTGATCCAGTTCGGCTAAGATATCGCCCTTTTTAACTTTGGAATTGAAATCGACATAAATCTTTTCGATCTTTCCGGAAACCTGGCTGCCGACTTCCACCAGCACCACCGGGTTCAGGGTGCCGGTGGCGGTAACCACGGCTTCGATGTCGCCGCGGCTGACCTTCTCGGTCCGGTATTTGGGTTTGTTATTCGATCCCTTCTTTAACAGAGTGAACCCAAGGACCACCGCTATGATAGCCACAACGGCCAGGATAATGATCACGGTCTTCTTCTTCATCGTTACTCTCCTTTTTTCTCCTTTTTGGGTGGAGTCTGAGATGTATCATCACGCCGCTCGGGAGCTTCCCCTCTGCGCTGGCGCATATATCTGTCCATTAATTCCTGCATTTTCTTTTCTTGCTCCGGGGTGAAAACTTCGTCCATCTCGGTCTTGAGCTGTTCGCGCAGTTCGGTCAGGCGAGCGTGGATATCTTTCCTGAAGGCCTGGAATCTTTCTTCGCTGCGTTTAAAAACTTCTCTGATTCTTTCTTCCTGGTCAGGCGTAAGCTGCAGCTCTTTGGAAATCACCTCCAGAGTGGGGAAAGGTTCCTGCCTCTGACGGGGGGCCAGCTTCTTTTTCTCCACCAACCACCTGTCCCCGAAGACACCCACGGTCACGCCCAGGATGAACACGGCTATCAGCGACAGGGTCACCCAGAGTTTATATTTATTGTTCATTGTTTGCCTCTCCTTACGATTTCCTGGCTGTCAAGCCCGGCAAAAAGCAACTGCAGCTGCCTGTCTTCCGGTTTCTGAGCATCGAAAATAGTTCTGGTTTCCGTCGGGGCGCTCGGCACCTGAAAAAGGAGCATTTCAGATTGGCTCAACTGGACCTCCGCCGGCTGGGCCAAGAACAGTATACCTACCAGAACTATGGCCACCACCAGGAATACCGGCACCGCCGCCGCACACCATCTTTCCACCAGGGCCCAGAGAGAAGGCTTGCTCTCAGTCCGCAGTCTGGCCCTGAGCCTATCCTCAAAATAGGGGAGAGGCTCAGCTTCAGGCAGTCGCAGGTTAGAGAGCAGAGATTGCATCTGACGGTAATCGGCCAGCATCCGGGCACAGGAAGGGCAGACCTTGAGGTGAGACTCCAGCCTGTCGGCGGTTGCGGCCTCGAGCCGGCCGTCAACCAGCCTGGAAACCAATTTCTCGGCCTGATGACAATTCATGGTTGTCCTCCTCCCTGGCTCAGAAATGGAGCCAATTTTTTCCTTAAAAGCCTTCTTGCCCGGTGCAGCCGGGAATCAACCGTCCCCGGCGATAACTTCAATATCTTCCCTATTTCCTCATAACTCAAGCCCTGAATATCTCTTAAGGAAAGTATTAGACGATATTTTTCCGGCATTTCTTCCAGTTTCTGGCGGAGAAGCTTTTTGCGCCTTTCGGCCTCCTGCTGCTCGGCCATTTGCAGGGAAGCATCCTTCTCCGGCAACCCTGGTTCAGGAATATCGTCCAGCCTCAGGTCGTTTTTCTCCTTTTTTTGCTTCCGCAAGTAATCCCGGATGTGATTGATGGCAATCTGATAGAGCCAGGTGCCGAATTCAGATTCGAACCTGAACTTCGACAGGGAGAGATAGGCCTTGAGAAAGATCTCCTGGGCCAGGTCGTCGGCAGTTTCGCGATTGTGAACTACGTTGACCGCCAGCCCGAAGACCTTGTTCTGATAGGCTTTTACCAGCACGGAAAAAGCCTCCTGGTCTCCCTGTTGAGCCAGTCTGGCCACCCGGTTTTCTTCCATCCAATTCTCACTTTGAGAGCCTCACCCTGTTAGACGAGGCCCCGGTTTAATTCTTCCTGAGCGGGAATATCATTTTACCTAACTATTTTAAAAGTAGAAAGTTGCCGCCGGAGCCGGCCGGCTGACTACCTTTCTCCGGGCAGGAAAATTGTTTATTTTTACTCTCTGAAAAACCATAACCGGCTCCGGCCCGGCCCGGGCTGTTGATTATAATGAGCGTGTCCCATATAATAAACTTATGAACTGGGAAGATTTAGCCAGAGAATTAGCTCAACCTACGGATTCTAAAATCATCCTGCTGGTCATGGACGGCCTGGGCGGCCTTCCGGTCAATGGCCAGACCGAGCTGGAGGCAGCCCGAAAACCAAACCTGGACGAGACTGCCCGACGGGGCGTCTGCGGCCTGACCGACCCGGTTCTGATGGGCATCACTCCGGGTTCGGGCCCGGCTCACCTGGCCCTTTTCGGTTACGATCCGCTGCGCTATCAATTAGGCCGCGGCATACTGGAGGCCATGGGCAGCGGAGTGGAAGTCGGAAGAGAAGATGTGGTGGCCCGCGGCAACTTTGCCACCTTCAGGGACGGCCTGGTAGTCGACCGGAGAGCCGGACGCCTTTCCACCGAAGAAAATCAGAAGCTGTGCGCCTTTATAAACCAAAAAATTCCGGAGATAAATGGCATCAGAGTAAGTCTTTTCCCGGGAAAAGAACACCGGTTTGTGCTCAGGTTATCAGGGCCGGGCTTATCGGATGCCCTGACCGACGCTGACCCCCAGAAGGAGGGCAAACCCGCCGTCCCGGCCAGAGCCCTGGCGGCCGGGGCCGAATTCACCGCCGTCATCGTCAACCGTTTTCAGGAAGAAATTAAAACATTGCTGGCCGGTGAGCCCAGGGCCAACTTTGCTCTCCTCCGCGGTTTTTCCAAATTCCCCTCCGACCTGCCTTCGATGGCTGACCTTTACCAGATTAAACCGGCAGCCATCGCCAGCTATCCTATGTACCGGGGACTGACCAGGCTGCTGGGCATGGAAGTGCTGGAGGTCGGGCCGGCGACCGAAGACATTTTCAACGTCCTGGAAAAAAATTACGACCGGTTTAACTTTTTTTACCTGCATTACAAAAAAACAGATTCGGCCGGAGAAGACGGGCGTTATGAGGACAAGGTCAAAGCCATTGAGGACCTTGACCGGTTTATTCCTCGTCTCTGGCAGCTAAAACCGGAGGTTCTGGTCATAACCTCTGACCACTCTACGCCCTCAGTGTTGAAGTCCCATTCCTGGCATCCCAATCCCTTCGTGCTGGTTTCCGACCGGGCCCCGGCGGATGAGGTCAACCGGTTTACGGAAAGGGACTGCGCTCGCGGCAGCCTCGGTCGGTTTCCGTCGCTCCGGGCCATGTCGCTGATGCTGGCCTGCGCCCTGAAACTCAAGAAGTTCGGAGCCTGATATTCATGCGGTGGTTGATTTAAGACCGGCTTACTGGTATTTACTCTATTGAAGATAAAAAGATATTGATGCTCAAAAGACTGCAGCCGGTCTGGTGCCTGATTTCTCTGCTGATTCTTCTCTTCCCCTCAGCCGGGCAGCAACCTGATCCCCGGGCAGAGGTTTTAAGCCTGCGTTACCACCAGCATCCGGAATTTTTCCGGATAGTCCTGGAAATAGAAAAAATCCGAGAATTCTATTCGGCCGAGCTAAAAGACCCGGAGCGACTTTATCTGGACATTTTCCAGGCCCGGCTGAAGTCCGGACTGCACGGAACTTCTTACCAGATTAATTCGCCCGGAGTCAAAATCATGCGCCTGGCCCAGAAGAATCCCTCCACCGTGCGCCTGACGATTGAACTGGTGCCCGGAGCCAAGCAAAGCGAAAAAATCTATTATCTCAAGAACCCGAACCGTCTGGTGGTGGATGTCTATGCTCGACCGGGACCGGAGAAGTCGGCCCCCAGACCTCCAGCTTCTTCGTCTTCCTCAGGCTCCAGGCCCTCCGGTTCCGAAACCGCCGCCCGCGATTCTTCTCCCCAGCCGCCGTCTCCGTCGGCTTCAGGTTATTCTCTGGTCAGGCAGCTGGGCCTGGGGGTGAAAAGAATCGTTCTGGACCCGGGACACGGCGGCACCGACCCCGGCTGCATCAGCCCTTCAGGTCTTAAAGAAAAAGACGTGGCCCTGGACCTGGCCCGACGCCTGAAAACCATGCTGGAAACACAGGGGAAGTTCGAAGTCTTCCTGACCCGGGAGACCGACCTCAGCCTGCCTCTGGAAAAGCGCACTGCTTTCGCCAACCAGAAAGGGGCCGACCTGTTTATCTCGATTCACCTGAATGCCAGCCCCAGGAAGAACCGGACCGGAGTGGAAACCTTCTACCTGAACTTCAGCCCGGACCCGGCGGTCAACGAACTGGCGGCCAGGGAAAACGCTTCCTCCACCAAGAACATCCGGGAAATGAAATTAATCGTGGACAAAATAATTAAGAACTCAAAATATGAAGAATCGCGCGACCTGGCCGAAAAAATACACAGCAGCCTGCTGCAACACCTGAAGCATAACTTCGGCCCGAGAGATGACCTGGGAGTTAAGGGCGGTCCGTTCTGGGTGTTGATCGGCAGCGAAATGCCGGCCGTTCTGGTGGAGGCCTCTCATCTTTCCAACGCCAAGGAAGAAGCCGCCCTGAAAACTGAAACCTACCGGGAGGCTGTAGCCGCCGGACTGTTTCGTGGTATCATGGAATACGTTAAATCCTTAGGAAAAGGTTAAAAGATGGAAAGACGCGACTTTCTTAAAAACCTGATCGTCGGCGGGCTGGCCTTAAAATTTTCAACCCCTGTTTTCAGCCAGCCAGCCGGTCCCGAACTGACGGTAGTTGAAGGCGAATCGCCGGAAGCCATCACCAGGGAAGCTGTTAAGGCCCTGGGCGGAATGTCCAGGTTTATCAGCCGTGGAGATAAGGTTCTCATCAAGCCTAACATCGGCTGGGACCGGACCCCGGAAATGGCCGCCTGCACCAACCCGGATGTGGTCGCTGCCCTGGTGGCCATGTCGCTGGAATCCGGAGCCAAAGAAGTCGTGGTGATGGACCATACCATCAACCAGCCCAAGCGCTGTTACGCCCGCTCCGGAATTCAGGAAGCGGCCAGGGCCGCCGGAGCCAGGGTTCTGTTCACCGACGAACAGCGTCTGAAAAAAATGGCTCTCAAGGGCGAATGGCTGAAGGAATGGGAAGTCTTTCAGGACTTTGTCGAAGCCGATAAAATCATCAATGTCCCCATTGCCAAGGTCCACAGTCTGTCCAGAGTCACCCTCGGCCTCAAAAACTGGCTGGGGGCCATCGGCGGTAACAGAAACCAGCTCCATCAGAAAATCGACCAGGCGGTGGTCGACCTGGGCGCTTTTTTCAAGCCGACCCTGACTGTCCTCGACGCCTACCGGATCCTGGTCCGAAATGGACCGCAGGGCGGCCGGGTATCCGACACCAGGTTGCAGAAAACGGTGGTGGCCGGGATGGACCCGGTAGCCGTGGATGCCTATGGCGCGACTTTTTTTGAGCTCAAACCCCAGGAACTTCCATTCCTGAAACTGGCCCAGAGCCGGGGCCTGGGAAAATTTGAACTGGAGAAAGTCCGAATTGAAAAGAGAGCGGTCTAAAAAATATTTCTGGCTGCAACGTCTGAGAATTCTAACCCAGGTAATTTTTTTCCTGCTTTTTTTTCTGTTATTCCTGCAAACCCACTACCCGGGGGAGGATTACCTTAAAGTCACGGTCGAGCGTTTCTTTCACTTCGACCCGCTGCTGCTGGCAGCTACGGCCATTGCCTCCCGGACAATTTATGCGGCTCTGCTTTTATCCCTGATTACCCTGGCCGCCACCCTTCTGCTGGGGAGATTTGTTTGCGGCTGGCTCTGCCCCCTGGGAGCTGTTCATCAGTTCTTTTCCTTTATATTTAAAAGGTCCAGGCTGTTGAGACCCGGAAAGGAAGACCGGGCCAGCCTGGCCCCCAAATATCTGATCCTGCTGGTGGTTCTGGCAGCCGCCCTCCTGTCTGTTAACCTGGTAGGGTACCTAGACCCCCTGTCTTTTCTTTATCGTTCCTTTGCGGTCTTTATTTCCCCGCTTCTTAACCTCGGGCTGGTCCAGTCGGGCAACCTGGCCTACGCCCTCGGACTGAAGAGCCTCGGCCAGGCTGCCAGCCAGGCCGCTGGCAACCTGGCTTTCAACGGCCTTTTCCAGAATGCCCTGTTGATCGGCGCGCTTTTTCTGCTGGCTATTCTGCTTAATGTCCGGAAAGAAAGGTTCTGGTGCCGCTACCTCTGCCCGGCCGGAGCTCTGCTGGGGCTGTTTTCACGCTTCAATCTCTTCAAACTGAAGATTGACCCCGATAGATGCATCAACTGCCATCTTTGTTCCATACATTGCCAGACCAATGCCCGGCCCTATCCGGCGGGGGAGTGGCGCAGCTCGGAGTGCGTATATTGCGAAACCTGCGCCGCCATCTGCCCGACGGCAGCCATTTCCTTTCCACTGCGATGGCAGCCGGAAAAGATGCGTGGAGTGGACCTCGACCGCCGACGGGTGCTTCTGACCTCACTCACCGGACTCGTTCTGGCTCCGATTTTCAAGATCAGTCCGCTTCGCCGCAGGTCCAATCCAGGTCTGATCAGGCCCCCCGGCGCTCTGGCCGAACCGGAATTCTTGAACCGCTGCCTGAAATGCGGGGAATGCACGAAAGTCTGCCCGACCAACGCCCTGCACCCGGCGCTGGCCGAGGCCGGCCCGGAAGGAGTCTGGACTCCGGTCCTGGTTCCAAGGATAGGTTACTGCGAATACTACTGCTCGCTCTGCACTCAGGTCTGCCCGACCGGAGCCATCAGGGAGCTGACCATCGAGGAAAAAGTAACCGTCAAGATAGGGACGGCCTGGGTGGACAAAACCCGCTGCCTGCCTTATGCCCTGGGCAAGCCCTGCATCGTCTGCGAAGAGCACTGCCCGGTCTCTCCCAAAGCCATCCAGCTAATAAAAGTCGACACCCTGACTCCCGATGGAGTGGTGGCCACCAACCTGGCTCCCTTCGTTAACGTCGATACCTGTATCGGCTGCGGCATTTGCGAGAACAAATGCGTGGTCATGGACCTTCCGGCCATCAGAGTCAGCAGTATCGGAGAACACCGGTCAAGCCACAACCGGCTGGTCCTGCCGGCCGCCGAAGACCAGAATCAACTGAAGCCTTAGCCCGCCTTTCGCTTGCAGCGGGCCCGCCTCCGCAGTCTCTCCCCGGTCATCAATCTTTATCCGCCGGCCGGCAGCCGGTTTCCATCGCCGGAAGAGCGGCAAGTATCGTGAAGGGTGGAGCGAGGACGGGAGGAGGCGCGCCGTGACATGACCCCCCTTTCCAATCCGGGCCAATAATGAAGCGGCAAGCAAGGGATTTCAGGAGGCTGGCTCGACCCGCCTCCCGTCGCCCCGAGCCACAGGAGGATCGGTGAGCAAAGACGGCCTAAAGCACACCGCAACAGGACTCCCTCCGACCGGACCGTTGCTTTTAGAGTCGGGGCTATTCAAACTTTTTCAGCAACAGGCAGGCATTGGTGCCGCCAAAGCCAAAAGAGTTGGTCAGGGCATGAACGATTTCTGCCGGCCGGGCGACGTTGGGCACATAGTCCAGGTCGCACTCTGGGTCGGGAAATTCATAGTTGATCGTGGGCGGCATAACCTGGTGGAAAATAGCCAGGGCGGTGATGGCGGTTTCCACTCCGCCGGCGGCTCCCAGCAGATGCCCGGTAATGGATTTGGTGGAGCTCACCCCGACCCGACCGGCGCTGTCTCCGAAAACCTTCTTGATGGCCAGCGTTTCGGTTTTGTCGTTATACTGGGTGGATGTCCCGTGAGCGTTTATGTACTGGATATCTTTCGGACTGACCCGGCCCTCATCCAGAGCCAGCTTCATAACCCGGGCCGCTCCGTCTCCGTCCGGGGTGGGGGCGGTCACGTGGTAGGCATCGCTGTTAAGACCGTAGCCCAGGACTTCGGCATAAATTCTGGCCCCGCGCTTCAGGGCGGCCCCAAGCTCCTCCAGGATGACAATCCCCGCTCCCTCGCTCATCACAAAACCGTCACGCTGGGCATCGAACGGCCGGGAAGCCTTCTCCGGTTCGTCGTTCCTCTCCGACAGGGCTTTCAGGTTGCAGAATCCGGCCAGGCTCAGCGGGGTAATCGGAGCTTCGGCCCCGCCGGCAATCATCCGGTCGGCGAGGCCCCATTGAATCATCCGGAAAGCCTCACCGATAGCGTGCGCTCCGGTGCTGCAGGCGGTGGCATTGGCCATGTTGGGACCGCTGGCCCGATAGCGGATGGAAATATGACCGGGAGCTTCATTGATGATGGTCTGGATGATGAAAAACGGAGAAACTCGTTCCGGGCCTTTTTCCAGCAGAACCCGGTGGGTCTCCTCGATTGAACCAATCCCGCCGATTCCGGAGCCGACATAGACACCGGTGCGTTCCCCCGCCAGAAGAGCCGGGTCCAGACCGGCGTCCTGAACCGCCAATTCGGCCGCGGCGATGGCGTACTGAATGAACAGGTCCATCTTGCGAGCTTCTTTTCGGTCGACAAACCGCTGGACGTCAAAATTTTTGATTTCGCCCGCGATCCTGGTCGAAAAACGCTCCGGGTCAAAACGGGTAATGCGGCTGATGGCCGAGCGCCCGTCAAGGATCGACCGCCAGTTAGGCTCCACGCCCAGGCCGAGAGGCGTAACCAGACCCAGGCCGGTAATCACCACCCTTCTCGCTACCATAGCTGGAGAATTCACAGAAAAATTCCTGATGGGGACAATAAAGGAGCCGGGATAACCTTATTTTCCCTTGTAATGCTCCAGAATGTAATCGAGGGCTTTGCCCACCGTGTTCAACTTCTCGGCTTCGTCGTCGGGAATGTTCAGGCCGAACTCGTCCTCCAGAGCCATCACCAGTTCGACTGTGTCCAGCGAGTCGGCACCCAGGTCCTGGGTAAAAGAAGCGTTTTCGGTAATCTGCTCTTCGCCGATATTCAGCTTGTCCGCAACAATGCTCTTGACCTTCTTTAAGAGTTCTTCTCTCTCCATAGTTACCTCCAATTAATTTTTTATTATTACATGTACATTCCGCCGTTGACATTGATAACCTGGCCGGTAATGTAGGCAGCCTCGTCGGAGCACAGGAATTTTACCGCCCTGGCCACATCGGCCGGCAGGCCAAATCTTTTCATAGGAATGATGTCGAGGAAAGCTTTTTTGACTTCTTCGGGCAAGTTTTCCGTCATGGGAGTGGCAATATAACCGGGAGCCACACAATTGACCGTGATTCCCCGGGCCGCTACTTCTCTGGCCAGCGATTTGGAAAAGCCGATCAACCCGGCCTTGGAAGCGGCGTAATTGGTCTGACCGAAATTGCCCATCAGGCCGACAACCGAAGCGATGTTCACGATTCGGCCGTACCTGGCGGTAAACATCGGCTTGAGGGCTGCCCGGGAAAAATTGAAAGCTCCCTTCAGGTTGACCCGCAACACCAGGTCCCAGTCTTCTTCTTTCATCCTCAGAAGAAGTGAGTCCCGGGTGATGCCGGCATTGTTTACCAGATGGTCAAGCCTGCCCAGTGAACTCAGGACTTCGTCCACCACCCGGGCCGCCCTGACGGAATCGGTTACATCGGCCTCATAAGTCAGGGCTCTAATGCCCAGGCTGGCCAGCCTGTCGGCCACCTGATTCAGTTTGTCTTTCTGGATATCCACCAGGGCTACCGTGGCCCCGGCGAGCCCCAGTTCTTCGGCGATGGCTTCGCCGATGCCCTGGGAAGCGCCCGTGACCAGAGAGACTTTATCCCTGAAAATCATCCTTTCACTCCCTCGCAAGCCTGAACAAACTTTTGCATCTTATCCTGAATTTTCTCCTGGATTTTCTCTGCTGCAATTTTCTGACCGAGTCTTATGGCATTTTTCACCGCTTTTCTGTCAGAGCGTCCGTGCCCGATTATACAAATTCCTTTAACTCCTAACAGATGAGCGCCTCCATACTCAGAATAATCTACCTTTTTATAAATTTTTTTCAACTGTTTTCTCAAAAAAAGAAACCCAATCCGGGCCAGCAGATTCCCCCCAATCTCTTTTTTAGCCATGGCCGCTATCGTCTCAATTACACCTTCGGAAACCTTCAGAGTGACATTCCCGGTAAAGCCATCACTTACGATAACATCAGCAACTCCCCTGAAAAGGTCCTTGCCCTCTACATTACCGATAAAGTTCAGGGGGGAGCGCTGCAGCTCCTGGTGAGCATTAATTATCAGAGTGTTGCCTTTGTTTCTCTCCTCGCCGATGCTTATCAACGCCACCGTGGGATTCGGCCGGCCAAGCGCTGTCTCCATAAAAACTGAACCCATCAAGGCAAATTGAACCAGATGATAAGGCTGGCAGTTGGCACTGGCCCCAACATCGATAAGCAAAGAAACGCCTTTCTGCGTGGGAACAAGCAAGGCCAGGGCAGGTTTATCAATTCCTTCTAAACTGCCCAGAACTTTCCTGGAAATAAAGGTAACAGCAGCGGTGTTGCCCATGGAAATAAAAGCTTCGGCCTGACCGCGTTTTAGCAGCTGCGTTCCTGCGATAATTGAAGACTGTCGCTTATGCCGGATCGACAATAAATCTTCGTCCATGGCCACCAACTCCGGAGCATCAACCACAGTAATTCTGCGGCTTCTCAGACGAAATCGACCCAGTTCCTGGCGAAGAACCGGTTCAGGACCCACCAGCAAAACCTCCACTCCCAGCTCTTCAGCTGCGGCCACCGAACCGGCAACTATTTCTCTGGGGGCATAATCGCCCCCCATCGCATCCACTGCGACTTTCATCATCCGGATTTGCCTACTGTTCCTGTCCCTCTATAACCTGCCGTCCCTTATAAAAACCGCATTCCGGGCAGGCCCGGTGGGGCAGCTTGGGGCTGCCGCAGTTCGAGCAGAGCGCAAAAGAGGGCAGGGTCAGGTGGTCATGCGACCTTCTCTTGCCTTTTCTGGAATGTGAATGTCTTCTTTTTGGGTTTGGCATTTATTTCTTATCTCTCATAAAAGATTTAAGTTTCTCCAGCCTGGGGTCGGAATCCCTGACCTCGCAGGAACAGCGTCCCTGGTTGATCAGCTCCCCGCAGACCGGGCAGATGCCCTCGCAATCTTCCGAACACAGCGGGCGCAGCGGGAAGCTCAAGTTAAGCTGCTCCAGGATGATGGCCCGCAGGTCAAGCTGCTGCTGATAGTAGAAAAAGCGGCTCAGGTCTTCCTCCTCCAGCTCTTCCTTCATCTCGTCCAGCTCTTCCGGCAGGTAGACCAGGTCGAAGGCCGAATCAACGCAGTACTCAAACGGTCTCAGACAGCGACTGCAGACAAAACTCAGCCTGGTGCTGAGCCGTCCCTTGACCTGAACGTCGCTCCCGACCTTTCTGATTTCCACCTCGGCATGGGTGGGCTGCAGGAAGACGGCGTCTTCCTCAACCAGGTCCAGACCGACGAAGTCAAAATCCTGGTCGATGTGCAATCCCTCTCGCGGAATTTCGTTGACATCGATAACCATGAATGAATCCTTTTATGACCAAGTATTATACCAGCTTAGTCCGGGTTGTCAACCGACCGCCGCCGCGGATCGGGCCGAGTTTCGGCGACGGCCGGAGCGCCTCCCTGCCCGCGCCGCTCGTCCCAGCGCCCGACCGGAACCACCGACGCTCCAGGCTGCGGGAAACTTAGCCCGGGCCGTTCAGCATTGCTCCCGGCCGCCAGTCGCAGCCAAACGGATGCCGGCCCGATCCCGCAGCCATCACTTGCCAGCAAGAGCAATTGGAGTATAATCACAAATGAAGGAACCCCGAGGATGGAAGGCTTTAACACCACGATTGAGTACAAGGGCAATATCCTTATGGTGCAAACCCAGGACAAAGGACCGGCCTTCAATTACATCGAATCCCTGATTTATCTGGCCGGACGGGTTATTACTTCCAAAAGGTCGTCTTACGCCGCCCACCTCAACCAACCCAATCTACAGGAAATAATACAGAGACTGGTGGAAGAACTTCACGCCGACGTGCTGGACGAAATCGTCGAAGGGAAGTACGACAAGTTGCTCGAATGACATTAGGCAGGCTTTTCCTGATCGACGGCAATTCGCTGCTTTACCGTTCATATTACGCTATCCAGAAGCTGTCCAACTCGTCCGGATTTCCCACCAACGCCATTTATGGTTTTATCAATACCCTGAACAAAATAATCGAAGAAGAAAATCCCGAGTACCTGGGAGTGGTGTTCGACACCGGGGCGCCCACCCTTAGACACCAGGCCTACCTGGAATATAAAGCCGGGCGCCGGCCGATGCCCGGGGACCTGGTGGTCCAGGTTCCGGTCCTGAAAAAAATAATCTCCGCCCGGCGGATTCCTATGTTTGAATACCCGGATTATGAAGCCGACGATGTGCTGGCCACCCTGTCGAGACTGGCTGCCGAGAAGGAAATCTGCGTGGTCATCGTCACCACCGATAAAGACCTTCTCCAGGTGCTGGGGTCGAGGGTGGTCATATACAACCCAGCCAGGGACTTTTACCTGATCGATGATGGGCTGTGTCCGGAATGTCTGGCCCGGTTGAAGAATAAAGAAATAAAAAGGGTGGAAGAGTTTTTCGGAGTCCCGGCCGCCCTGGTGGCCGATGTCCTGGCCCTCTGGGGAGACGCCTCCGACAACATCCCGGGAGTGCCGGGCGTGGGGGAGAAAACGGCCAAGAATCTGATTCTGGAATTCGGCGCCCTGGACAACCTGATTGCCAATCTCGACCGGGTTAAGAATCCCCGGATCAGGGAAAACCTGAAAAACAACCTGGACAGCCTGGAGTTGAGCCGGAAGCTGGTCCGGGTGGAAGACGGCCTTAACCTGGAACTCGACCTGGATAGCTTCAAACCTCAGGAGCCCGACAGTCAAGCCCTGATTGAACTGTTCCGGGAGCTGGAATTTACCAGTTTCATTCCCCGGTATTTAAATAATTTAAAGGAATGCCCGCCCAGGAACTTTGAGACCATCCTGGACCGGGAATCGTTTCGGAAGGTACTGCGTGCTCTAAGAGAGGCCGGAGAGGTCGCTCTCGATACCGAAACCACCAGCCTCTTCCCGACCCGGGCCAGGCTGGTGGGCTTATCCTTTTCTCTCCAACCCGGCCAGGCCTGCTATCTCCCCCTGCGGCATGATTATCCGCTGGCCCCCGCCCAGCTACCGGCCGGAGAAGTGCTGTCCGAACTCAAGCCCCTGCTGGAGAATCCGGACCTAAAAAAAATCGGCCAGAATATCAAATATGATTACATCGTCCTAAAACGGGAGGGTATAGAGCTGCGGGGCATCCATCTCGACACCATGGTCCTGTCCTATCTCCTGGAACCAAACTGGGGTAAGCATAACCTGGACAGGCTGGCCACTCACTATCTTCAGGAAGCCAAGATTCCTTTTGACAGCCTGGTCGGCAAGGGGAAAAAACAGCTGACCATGGACCAGGTGCCGGTCGACCGGGCAGCCGAATACGCCTGCCAGGATGCTCATTTAGCCCTGAGCCTGAGCCGGGTGCTGTGGCCGCACATAGAGACCAGAAAGCTGGACTGGCTGTACCGGGAAATAGAACTGCCGCTGATCGAGGTGCTGGCCGAAATGGAAATGGCCGGCGTCAGGCTGGACCTGAATATGCTGCGGACTCTGGGCAGCGAACTCGAAACCCAGCTGGGGAGGCTGGAAAAAAAGATATACGAGCTGGCCGGCCAGGAATTTAACATCAACTCTCCGCAGCAGCTCAGCCAGGTTTTGTTTCACAAATTAAATCTTCCCGCTTCCAGGAAAACCAGGGTCACCCGGAGCCTGTCCACGGCCACCGAAATCCTGGAGGAGCTGGCTCCGCTTCATCCCCTGGCAGGCGCGGTGCTGGAGTACAGACAGCTGGCCAAAATAAAATCCACCTACGTCGAGGCGCTTATTGAGCTGGTGAATCCGGAAACCGGGCGGGTGCACACCTCATACAACCAGACCATAACGGCCACCGGCCGGCTGTCTTCCTCCGACCCCAATCTGCAGAACATCCCGGCCCGGGGAGAAATGGGAAAGAAGATTCGTCAGGCGTTCATCCCGGACGACGGCCATCTGCTGCTGTCGGCCGACTACTCACAGATTGAGTTAAGACTGCTGGCCCATCTATCGGAAGACCCGTTGCTCCTGGAGACTTTCCGCGGCGACCGGGACATTCACAGCGAGACCGCCCGCCGGGTGTTCGGCCCGGCGTCTGAATTGTTTCCCGACGAGATGAGGCGCCGGGCTAAAATCATAAATTTCAGCATTATTTACGGGACCTCGGCTTTTTCGCTGGCCAAGGAACTGGAAACCTCATCGGCCGAAGCCCAGAAGTTTATCGACCGCTATTTCTCAGACCATAAAAAAGTAAAAGAATATTTAGAGGGCGTGGTGGAGCAAGCCAGAGAAAAGGGATATGCCGAGACCATCTTCGGCCGCCAGCGGCAGATACCGGAGTTAAAAAGTTCCGACCACAACACTTTTCAGGCGGGCCGCCGGATGGCCCTCAACACACCCATTCAGGGTTCGGCGGCCGACATCATCAAGCTGGCCATGGTCAAAATTTACCGGGAGATCAGGTCCCGGGGACTGAAAACCAGGATGATTCTTCAGGTGCACGACGAGCTGGTCTTCGAAGTGCCCGAAAACGAAAAAGACCGGATCGGTCTGCTGGTCAGAGAGACCATGGAGAACATCTGTTCCCTGCGGGTGCCGCTTAAGGTTAACCTGGGGTGGGGGAGAAACTGGGCCGAGGTTAAATAGCCGGAGTTCAAACCGGCTCAGACCAGCGGTTTCTGGTAAACCCGATAAATCTTGTAAATCTGGCCGCCCAGCCTTTCCATTTCCGACCTGACCCGGACATTGGCTTCCATCTCATGATGGGTGTCCATGATTTCAAAGCCGGCTTTCTGGGCCGAAGTCAACACGGCCACTCCCATCAGAGCGTCCAGACCCATCCCCCGGTACTCCTTCTTGATGGCACCCAGCAGCAGGTCGAGCTGCCTGGTTTTTTTCTGGGCCCGCAGTATATGAATAAGACCGAACGGCAGCAGCCGGCCGCGGGCTTTTTTGATGCCGGCCGTCATATCCGGGATGGCGACGATGAAAGCCACCACCTGTCCGTCTTTCAGAACGCCCTTTATAAATCGAGGGTCAAGCACCGGCATGTATTTCTTGGCCAGGTCGTCCATTTCCTTTTCATCCAGCGGAGCGTAACCGTAGATATTGCTCTCAATGTAAGTTTCGTTCATCAGGACCAGGATCGGTCTGATCCAGGGCTTGAGTTCTTTTTTCGACCGGAACTCCAGGAGCTGAAAACCTCTCTTGAGAATTCTTTCAGCTATCCGTTTGTAGATTTCCGGCACTTCTTTGGGCACATCTATTTTGTAGACAAAATAATCGATGTCCTTGGTGTAACCTTCCTTTTCCACCATCTCCGGCAGCCATTCGAAATTATAATAGGTGGCAATGGTGGCCCGGTTTTCAAAACCCTTGATCAGAAAACCTTCGGGGTCCTGGTCGGAAAAACCGTAAGGCCCGATGATGCGGGTCATGCCTCTTTCCCGCGCCCACTCCTCCACCCGGCCCAGCAGGGCATGAACCACCGCCTGGTCCTGAACGCTTTCCAGAAAGCCGAAGCGGGCTGTTTTCTCGTTCCGGACTTCATTGTAGCGGCGGTTGATGATGCCCATCACCCGGCCGACCACCTGGCCGTCTTTTTCGGCCAGCAGCAGGATGGTGTCCGAGTAACTGAAGGCTTTGTTCTTTTTGGGGTTGAAATAGGCCCACTCATCCATATAGATAGGAGGCACCCAGTTCGGCCGGTCTTTATGCAGCTTTTCCGGCAGGTAAATAAAAGCTTTAAGCTGGGCCCTGGTTTTAACTTCAATCAATTCGATGCTCATGGTCACGTCCTTTCTTCAAAGAATTCTATCAGATTTTCGATCAAGAATTAAAAATATTTTTTCATCGGCCTGACCGGCATTTACAGAGGGCCCGGCGCCGGAACCGGGCGGCTCAGCCTGCGCCCTGCCCGGCGGCTCCGCCTCCGTCCTCTGCGGGAGAATCTCTTCTCAAGCGGGCCGCCGGCTACAGTCCAGGCCGCCCGACCGGCCCTCGGGGCCTCGCATTGCGGCCACCGAGCCGTTTTCTCCTTTAATCTGTGGAAAAAGTCCTGAGTTGCTTGTGGAAAAGCTGCCGATTTTTTTGTGAATTTCTTGTGGCAAATTCTTGACAATAAGATTTTTATTTTAATATACTCATAAACTCATGAAAGTAGAAGCCATAACCCTCCTTACTATTTTCATTCCGGTTTTAGGTTCGTTGCTGGTGCCTCTGGCCGGAGCCATTTCGCCCCGCGTCCGTTCCGCCTGGTCGGTGCTTCTGGGGGCCATAACCGCTTTTCTCCCCCTGACCCTGATACCGCAGGCCATGAAGGGCGGCGAGGTGGTCTGGTCCAGAAGCCTGGCCCTGGGTCTGGATTTCGTCCTGGTCATCGACCCCCTGTCGATCTTCATGGCCATTGTTTCCTCGTTCATCGGATTCCTGATCATCATTTACTCGCTCGGCTACATCCACCACGAAGACCACCAGAATGAATACTACCTGATGGTAGTGCTGTTCATCGGCTCCATGATGGGACTGGTGTTCTCCAGCAGCCTGGTCTTCATGTACCTGTTCTGGGAAATAATAGCCATCGCCTGCTGGCGGTTGATCGGCTTTTACCGGCAGAAGGACTACGTCCTGAAAGCCGATAAGGCTTTCCTGGTGACCTTCGGCGGAGCGGTGGTCATGCTGCTGGGCTTCATCCTGATCTACGGCCAGACCGGCACCTTCAACCTGGTGGATATGCGCGGAGTAGCCGTCTCCGGCACGGCCGTTCTGTTAATTCTGTTCGGCATGTTCTCCAAGTCGGCTACCGTCCCCCTGCACACCTGGCTGCCAGATGCCGGCGTCGCCCCGACCACGGTGACCGCCCTGCTGCACGCGGCCGTCCTGGTCAAAATCGGCGTTTACGCCTATGCCCGCCTGTTCCTGTACACTTTCAAGATCCCGCCTGACTGGCAGCAGGCCATAATCATCCTGGCCGTCCTGTCCAGCCTGATTTCGGCCGGCGCGGCCACGGTGGAGAATGATTTCAAAAGAATTCTGGCTTACTCCACGGTCAGCCAGATTGGTTATATTTTTCTTGGATTGAGCGTCTCCACTCCCACCGCCATCTCCGGCGCCCTGCTGTTCATTCTGATGCACGGGCTGGCCAAGGCCGGGCTGTTCCTCTGCGCCGGCATTGTGATTCATGCCACCCATAAACGTGATATCAGAGAGATGGGCGGGTTGATCAAAACCATGCCCATAACAGCCATATCATTTTTGATTTGCGCCTTTTCGGTCATCGGACTGCCGCCTCTGGGGGGCTTCTTCTCCAAGCTGCTGGTCATCATGGGCACGGTCCAGGCTGACCAGGTCTGGGTGGCCGCTCTGGCTCTGTTCACTGCTGTCCTGACCATGTTCTATCTGCTCCGGGTTTTTGCTCTGGTGTTTCTGGGCGACCTTAAAATCCCGGCCCCGGAGAAAACTCCCTCCATGGTCGGAGTGGTGGCTGCCCTGGCCGTGCTGTCAGTCGTGGCCGGGCTGCTGGTAACCTACCCGATGAAGCTCGTCCAGATGGCAACAACTCACATAAGCTGGTGGCTAAGATGAGTTCAACAATTTTACTGTGGCCCATTCTTTTTCCGGCCGCGATGGCCGCGGTGCTGCTGTTGATCCCGACCCGGGTCAGGCTGGTGCGGGAAATTCTGTCGGTTCTGAGCTCGGGAGCCCTGCTTTACCTCGGCTTCATGCTTTTTTCCCGGAAAAACCTGTCGCTGGTTGCCGACTGGCTGGGAACGGGCATTAATTTTGACCTGAGGCTATATCACTTCTCGGCTTTCATCCTGCTGGCTCTCAGCGGCTTTCTGTTTTTGATCTGCCTCTACTCGGCCGTCAAGATGCAAAACCATCCGCGGGTCAGAGAATATTACGCTTATGTTTTTCTGGCCGCGGCCTTTTCCAATGGAGCGGTGCTGGCCAACAATTTCGTCCTGCTGGTTTTCTTCTGGGAAGCCCTGCTGATCACCACCTACGCGCTGGTAACCCTGGGACTGAAACCGACCTCTCACCGGACGGCGGTCAAATCTCTGATCATCGGTGGCTTCTGCGATTTCGCCATGATTCTGGGAATAGGCCTGCTCTGGGCTTCAACCGGCACTCTGACCATGGACAAGATCCACGTCGAGCCGCATGGGCTGACCGTGGCCGCCTTCGTCCTGATGATGATTGGAGCCATCGGAAAAGCCGGTGCCATGCCCTTCCACACCTGGATTCCCGATGCCGCTCTCGACGCCCCGGTGAGCTTCATGGCCTTTATGCCCGCGTCTTTCGAAAAGCTTCTGGGCATTTATCTTCTGGCCCGGATCACCTTAGACTTCTTTGAGCTTAAAGCCGGCAGCGGTCTTTCCATCCTGCTGATGATAATCGGGGCGGCTACCATCGTGTTTGCTGTTTTCATGGCCCTGATTCAGAAGGATTTCAAGAAGCTGCTGTCTTTCCACGCGGTCAGCCAGGTGGGCTATATGGTGCTGGGCGTGGGCACGGCCATACCCATCGGCATCGCCGGCGGCATTTTTCATATGATCAACCACGCCATGTACAAATGCGGTCTGTTCCTCAGCTCCGGGTCGGTGGAACATCGGACAGGTACCACCGAGCTCAAAAAGCTGGGCGGTCTGGCCCGGGAAATGCCCTGGACGGCCATAGGTTTCTCGGTCTGCGCTCTGGCCATCTCCGGGGTCTGGCCGCTCAACGGCTTTGTCTCCAAGGAAATGGTTTTCCACGGAGCCTTAGAGACCGGTTATCCGATTTTTGCCATAGCCGCCTGGGTCGGAGCCATCTTCACTTTTGCCTCCTTCCTCAAGGCCGGGCATTCGGTCTTTTTCGGTCCCAGGTCGACCGAAGTTCCCAGAACTAAGGAAAGCGAAGCTCCGATCGTTCTGCCGATTCTAATTCTGGCCGCTCTTTGCATTACCTTCGGAGTCTATAATAAATTGCCGCTTGAGAATTTCATCCAGCCGATCCTGGCCGGCCACGTTGAAGCCGGAGAGCATCTGGACTTTACCTCCCATGCGCTGGACCTCTTCAATCCGATTGCCGGGGTTTCCGTTCTCTGCCTGATCATAGCTCTCGGTATTCACTTCTATGGCTGGAAGAGAGGAGAAAAAAAAGCCTACCTGGCTTCCGAGCCGATTCACAACCTGCCGCTGCTGCACAAGCTCTACGACCTGTCCGAAGCCAGGTTCTTCGACCTCTACGAACAGGGTGTAAAATTCCTGCAGTGGCTGTCACGGCTGCTGTTCAAGTTTATCGACCGGCCGATTGATTATCTGTATGAAAAAGTGGTAACGGCCGCGGGCCGCACTTTTACCGGTCTGCTGCAAAAAGCTCATAACGGCCAGTACGCCAATTACCTGGCCTGGACTGTCGGCGGCCTGGTGGTCGTCGTCTGGATAATTCTTCAGTTATTAAAATAGAGGAGGAGCGGTGGTTTTTTCATTCATTGTTATTCCGTTACTGGTAGCTGCTTTTCTGCCTCTGATAGGAAAATTTTCTAAAAAATTGCTGCCCGACCTTCTGACCAACGCCGCTCTGGCTTTCCTGGTGTTCAACTCGATCCTGCTGGTCAAACCCATCTTCAATCAGGGCGTGATTGTCCAGAACCTGAACTGGCTGGGAGAAAAGGTCAATCTGCAGGTGGCCCTGGACGGGTTCAACCTGTTCATGCTGTTCACCATCTCGCTGGTCAGCCTGTGCATCTCGCTTTTTTCCATCGACTATCTGGAACATTACGGTCACAAGTCAACCTTCTATGCCCTGTTCCTGGTGATGATCGCCGGCATGAACGGTCTGGTGCTGGTTCCGGACCTGTTTTCAATCTATCTGTTCCTGGAAGTGGCGGCAGTGGCCTCCTATGCCCTGGTGGCTTTTGGTCTGGGCTACGACGAACTGGAAGCTTCCTTCAAGTACCTGATGCTCTCGGTGGTGGCTTCGGCTTTCGCCCTGCTCAGCATTACAATTATCTTCGGGATGACCGGCAGCCTGAATTTCCAGGCTGTGGCTCAGGGCCTGCAGGACCTGGGCGCCAGAACGGTCCTGGGAGTCTGTGTGGCCTTCTTCATCATGGGCTTCGGGCTGAAAGCCGCCCTGGTGCCTTTCCACGCCTGGTTGCCGGACGCGCACCCTTCGGCCCCGGCTCCGATCTCAGCCATGCTGTCGGGCCTGCTGATTAAGGTTTCCGGCATCTATGCTCTGTTCAGAATAATTTACAGCGTCATCGGGATGACGCCGGTGCTATCTCAGCTGTTGATGGCCCTGGGCACTGTTTCCATGGTGGTGGCGGCCCTGCTGGCCCTCGGCCAGAAGGACATCAAAAGAATGCTGGCCTACTCTTCCATCAGCCAGGTAGGCTACATTGTGCTGGGCCTGGCCCTGGGCACGCCGCTGGGCATCGCCGGAGCGTTGTTTCACCTGTTCAACCATGCTGTGGCCAAGGGTCTGTTGTTCTTGAATTCCGGCTCCATCCAGCACATCACCGGCACCCGCAACCTGGACGAGCTGGGCGGCCTGGGCAAAATGGTTCCGGTCACCGCCGGCACCAACCTGGTGGGAGCCCTGTCGATCGCCGGGGTGCCACCGCTGGCCGGCTTCTGGAGCAAGCTGATAATAATTATGGCCCTCATTCAGGCCCGAGAATTCGGCTACGCCCTGGTGGCCATCCTGGCCAGCATCCTGACCCTGTGGTATTACCTGCTGATTCAGAGAAAAGCCTTCTTCGGCCGGGTCAGCGAAAAGTGGCTCCAGGTTAAGGAAGCTCCTTTCTGGATGTCGGCTGCCAACCTGGTGCTGGCCCTGGTCTGTGTGCTGGTCGGCATTTTCTTTACTCCGATTTTCAAGACCTGGATTTCTCCGGCGGCAGAAGCCCTGGCCCGGGGAATTCAGCAGGTTCTGATGTGGGGATTGTGATATGGTCATACAAATCATTCTGCTCTGCGGACTGGTGATCTTTTCGGGACTGGCCATTTTGCTCAAAGACCTGCTCAAGGCTGCTCTGGCGCTGGCCGCGGCCAGCCTGTTCCTGGGTATTATTTTCTTCCGTCTGTCGGCGCCCTATGCCGGGGTGTTTGAGATTTCAGTGGTAGCCGGGCTGATCACCGTCCTGTTTATTCTGACCATCGCCCTGACCCGGAAAGGCGACGAAGTAACCGAAGCCCGGCTGGTTAAACTGGCCTTCCCGATCTTTCTGATTCTGTTTCTGATAATCGACGGCCTGGTGATGAAGTCTCTGCTGCAGAAAATTCCGGCCCTGCCTTCCGGCCCGGAAAGAGGAACCTTTGGCGAGGTGCTGTGGAAGCAGAGAACTTTCGACCTGGTGGCCCAGGTCGGGGTCATCCTGGCCGGGGTCCTGGCCGTGCTGGCCTTATTCCGGAAAAAGGAAGAAGACAAAGATGAGTAATCTGTGGTTCCTGTATCTCTTCTTTTCCGCCCTGCTGATATTTATCGGCCTGTACTGTCTGCTGACCATGCGCAACCTGATCAAGCTGTTCATCGCCGTGGAAATCATCAGCAAGGGCGTCAGCCTGGCCATCGTGGCCACGGGCGCGGTCAAAAATAACATTCTGCTGGCTCAGAGCCTTGCCATTACCTACATCGTGGTGGAAGTGGCCCTGGTGGCCACCGCCCTGGCCCTGATCATCAATATTTATAAGAAGAACAAGAGCCTTGATGTCCGCTTACTTTCGAAACTGAAGGGATAAGCCATGAATGGACTGCAATTTTTACTTTCTCCGCCGGTAGCCTTCTTCTTCTTCCTGGCGGTAGCCGGCCTGCTCTATGCCCTGGGGCGGGCCATGGCTCCCGGCCTGACCCGGACTCCCGGCAAGCTATCCACTTACGCCTGCGGTGAGGATATCCCGGGGGTCAAGGTGCAGTTCGGTTACCGGCTGTTCTACGTCTTTGCCCTGTTTTTCACCATCATGCACGTGGCCGCTCTGGTAATGGCCACTATTCCGATCGGAAAAGTAGCCTATTTGGGTATAATATATTTGCTGCTGATTTTCCTGGCCATCCTGGCCCTGATTACGAGGGATTAACATGCTGACCAAATTGACTAACTGGTCCCGGCTGAAATCGCCCTGGATTCTGCACTTAAATACCGGAGCCTGCAACGCCTGCGACATCGAAGTCGTGGCCGCTCTGACACCCCGGTTTGACGTGGAGCGGTTCGGCATTCTGCTGAAAGCCACCCCCCGCCACGCCGATGTCATAGTTTGCACCGGTCCGGCCACCAGGCAGATGAAAGACCGGCTGGTGAGGATTTACGAGCAGACTCCCGACCCCAAGTTTGTGATCGCCGTCGGAGCCTGCGCCATGTCAGGCTGCGTCTATCGCGGAGCCTATAATGTACTCGGGGGCATCGACCAGGTCATACCGGTGGATGTCTACGTTCCCGGCTGCCCGGTTCGCCCGGATGCGGTCATCGACGGGGTGGTAAAACTTCTCAATAAACTGAAGGGATGAGGTCAAAATGAACGACCAGGTCTTAATAGATAAAGCCAAAGCCGGCCTGGGGGATAGGGCGGTGGAGATTGCCAACCCGGCTCCCCGGCGCATTTTTATCAGGGTAAAGGTGGATGACCTGCTGGAGGCAGTCGGCTGGCTAAAAAATGAGGCCGGATTTACCCATCTGGCCACCATCAGCGGGGTAGACCTTGGGCAGAGCTTCGAGCTTCTCTATCACTTTGCCAACAACTTTACCTGTGTCACCATCCGGACGGAAATTCCCAGAGACCATCCGCGGTTGCCAAGCATCTGCTCCGTCATCCCCGGAGCCATACTCTACGAACGAGAGCTGCAGGACATGTTCGGGATAGTCGTCCAGGACATTCCCGACGGTCGCCCCCTGGTGCTGCCCGACGACTGGCCGGCCGGCAATTACCCCCTGCGCAAAGACTGGAAGTACGAACGACCGCCCGAGGTCATTCCTGGAGGTAAGAAATGAAATTTCAGATACCCATAGGTCCACAGCATCCGGCTCTGAAAGAGCCCATCAGCCTGCGGATGACCGTGGAGGGCGAAATAATCCGCGAGGCTGATATCCGCCTCGGCTACAATCACCGCGGCCTGGAAAAACTGGCCGAGCAGAGGACCTGGATTCAGAATATTTATCTGACCGAAAGAATCTGCGGCATCTGTTCCCATTCTCACACCACCTGTTATGTCCAGGGGGTGGAAAAACTGATGGAGCTGGAGCCGCCCAAACGCGGCCTTTACATCCGGACCCTGGTGGCCGAGCTGGAAAGGATACACAGCCATCTCCTCTGGCTCGGTGTGGCCGGTCACGAAGCCGGGTTTGACAGTTTCTTTATGTATACCTGGCGCGACCGGGAAATCGTCATGGACATTTTAGAGATCATCAGCGGTAACCGGGTGCACTACGGAATCAACACCATCGGCGGCGTGCGGCGCGACCTGGATGACGGGCAGGTCAAACACATCTTAGATTCACTGGAAATTCTGCGGAAACGAAGCGAATATTATAAAAATCTGGGCACCACCGAGCCCAGCTTCGTGGCCAGGCTGGCCGGAGTGGGCTACCTGTCAAAGGAAGACGCCATCGCCCTGTGCGCCGTAGGCCCGACGCTCAGGGCTTCCGGAGTGCCGATGGACGTCCGCAAGGACGACCCCTACGCCGTTTATGGCGAGATACCCTTTGAGGTCTGCACCGCCGACACCTGCGACGTCCTGGGCCGGACGGTGGTTCGCATTCAAGAACTTTTCCAGTGTTACAACATAATCGAATATCTACTGAAGAACCTGCCGGCCGGTCCGGTGGCCGTTCGGGCCCCGCGGCGGGCCAAGCCCAACGAGGTGGTCAGCCGCTATGAAGCCCCCCGCGGTGAAAACATACACTATATAAAAAGCAACGGCACAGATAAACCGGAACGGCTCAAAGTCCGGGCACCAACCCTGGGCAATTATGCGGCCACCATCAAGATGCTCAAGAACGGTTTTATCGCCGACGTGCCGCTGATTTTCGCCGCCATCGACCCCTGCATCTGCTGCGCCGAGCGGGCGGTGTCGCTGGTCGATGTCCGGACAGGACAGGAAAAAATCATTTCTATGAATGCCTTAAAACAGCTCAGCCTTAAAATCTCGGCTGGGAAGGTAAGAAAGAGGGAAGCAGAATGGCCACTGTGAAGACTCTGATCTATCTAATCATCTATCCAGGTCTGCTCTTCTTGTTCCTGTACTCCACCTTTGTCGAGTGGTACGACCGTAAACTTTACGCCCGTTTTCAGAACCGGATGGGCCCCACCCATACCGGCCGTTTCGGGCTGCTGCAGCCGATCGCCGATTTCTTCAAGCTGATGGCCAAAGAGGATATTGTGCCGGAAAGGGCCGACCGGAAAATGTTCTCCGTCCTGCCGGCGGTCGGGCTGGCCATTGTCTTTACGGCCATGCTGCTGCTGCCGGTCTGGAATTATAATCTTGAAGCCTCGTCGGTCATTTCCTTTAACGGCGACCTGATTGTCCTGCTCTATCTGTTAAGCCTGCCGACTTTTATCTTCTTCCTGGCCGGCTGGTCTTCCACCAACCTGTTTTCCACCATTGGCGGCGCCCGGGTCCTGACCATGCTGTTCGGCTATGAAGTTCCGCTTTTCCTGGCCGTTCTGAGTCCGGCGGTTCTGGCCAACTCCTGGCGGCTGGCTGAAATAGCCGCTTTCTACCGGCAGCGGCCTGCCCTGACCCTGGTCAACCTTCTTGGCTTTGTCATTGCCCTGATCTGCGTCCAGGCCAAGCTGGAAAGAACGCCCTTCGACATACCCCACGCCGAGACCGAAATTGTCGGCGGCACGTTTACCGAATATTCCGGAAAAAAACTGGCCCTGTTTCGCCTGATGATGGATGCGGAAATGGTGGTGGCGGCCGGACTGCTGGCCGCTGTTTTTCTGGGCGGCTTCCCCGGCGGGCCGCTGCTTGGACTTCTGAACTTCGTGGTTAAGACTCTGTTCGTTATTTTCTTCCTGGCCTTAATCCGAGCCACCACTTCCAGAATCAGAGTCGACCAGGTGGTAAGCTTCGCCTGGAAATATCTGGCCCCGCTGGCCATCCTGCAGCTATTAATCGTCATCCTGGTAAAGGGGTTGATCTCATGAAGATAGGCGTCTTTATCCCCGAACTGCTTCGGCATCTATTCAAGAAACCCGCTACGGTCGATTATCCCTTTAAGAAGCTGGAGGTCCCCAGGGACTTCCGGGGGTCACCCTACCTGCGCCCGGAACTGTGCATAGTCTGTCGGGCCTGCGAGCGCGACTGCCCGGCCGAAGCCATTGAAATCACCGCGGTGAATGAAGCCGAAAAAAGATTCAGGATGATTATCCACAACGACCGCTGCATCCACTGCGCCCAGTGCGTGGACTCCTGTCCGACCGAAGCCATGCTGATGGACGATAAATTTGAAATTTCAGACTACGACCGCCATAACCTTAAGATGAACTGGGAGTTCGTCCGGGCGGTGGTCAAACCGAAATCGGAACCCAAAACTTCATAGGCCCGAAATAAAGTCCGGCCGGCTTTTCCGGCCGAAATTATGCTTCAAGCCGGCTTAAGCCTGGAAAGGGGCGGGCGGATGTCGGACCGCTGGGTTGCCTTTCTAAACCATGAATTGCAGGGCATAGACCGGCTCCTGGTGCTGGGGACGGGAAACGCCCTGAAGGCCGACGACGCGGCCGGGCTGCTGGTGGCCAGCCTGCTCGACCGCCGGCTCAGCCGCCGTCAGAAGGCCAGGGTGAAAGTGCTGCGGGTCTACGAGCTCATCGATGCTTACAATCGCCGCCTGAAACGGCTTAAGCCTTCTCATCTGATCATTGTCGACGCCTTCGACTCCGGACGCCAGCCGGGATTCATCCTGGCCACCAGACTGGAGACCGGGCGCAGGAAAAAGAAAAAAATAAGCAGTGAATTCTATACCTTGCTGGAGAAACTAAGCGCCGACTCCGCCTGCCGGATCTATTTTCTCGGGATTCAGCCGGCGCTGCTTGATTTCGGACACCCGATCTCGGCGCCGGTTAAAGAAGCCTGCCGGAAAGTGGCCGACTATATCGCCACTCTGGCCTCAGACCGCCCCCGCTGAGGCTTAAATTTTCATCGGCATCAACACGTAGAGATAAACACCTCTGGTTTCTGATTCGGGTTTGATCAGGACGGCGCTGTTTTCATCCTTGATTTCAAAAATCACCCGCCCTGAGTCAACGGTTCCCAGAAAATCGAGCAGGTACTGAGAATTAAAGCCAATTTCCAGGTCCTTGCCTTGATAATCAACGGGCAGCTTATCCCGGGCTTCTCCAAATTCAGGGTTGGAAGAAAAAAGTTTTAGCTCGCCCGGTTTCAGGTCAAATTTTATGCCCTTCGATTTCTCAGAGGACAGGATCGAAACCCGCCTTATGGCCGTGGTCAGGGCTTCTTTTTCGATATTCATGACGTTCGGATTATCCCTGGGCATAACCGCCTGATAATTTGGGAACTTGCTCTCAATAATTCTGCTTATAAGCATCCGGTTCTGAACCCGGAAAAACAGGCTGTTGTCGTCATAATCAAACTCCACCTTTTCGTCATCAAACTTCTTAAGCTCATTCAGCGTCTTCTTGGAAATGATTTGATTAACTTCTCTGTCTACCTTCAGGTCCTCAAATTCTCTTTTCGTATAGGACAGACGATGTCCATCGGTGCTGACCAGCTCCAGTTGGTTGTTCTTGATGGACAGCAGAGCCCCGTTCAGATAATAGCGTTGTTCCTGAGTGATGGCATACAGCACGCAATCTATCATTTCTTTGAAATCAGCCACTTTCCAGGAAATGGCTCTCTCAAAACCTGAATCCTGAATGGCCGGAAAATCTTCTTCCGGCGCCGTCAGGATCTTGATCTCGCTCTCGCCGGACCTGACCACCAGGTGCTCTTCTTTTTTTATAAACTCGACGTTCTGATCATCAGACAGAAGCTTTATAAAATCGAATAACTTACGCCCGTTGACAGCCGCTTTCCCCTCCTGCCTGACTTCGGCTTCAAAACTGGTCTTCAGGCCAACCTCCAGGTCGGTTCCCGCCAACTCCACCCGGCCCTTACCGGCTTTGATCAAAACATTGGACAGGATGGGCATAGTTGTTCTTTTTTCCACAATGCCCTGCAGCAGACCTAATTCATTAATAATATTGTTTTTAATAGCCGAAAATTTCATTTTTTCCACCTTTCTTCAACGTCAATAATATAATTAAAAAATAAAAAAAGGCAATAATAAAAATAAAAGAAGAGGAAGTTAATATGTGCAAAACTCCGCTCTTCTTTATTGATTTCATCACTTTAAGAGATGGATCAGGCTGTTGATTTCTCTGTTGAATTCCTGGTCGTGCTCTCTTAATTTTTCTATTTTCCGGATGCTGTGGAGAACAGTGGTGTGATGTTTACCTCCAAATTTCTTGCCGATCTCAGGCAGCGAGTTGTCGGTCAACTCTTTGGCCAGGTACATGGCTACCTGTCTGGGAAAGGCTACCCGGGGAGAGTTGTTTTTTGATTTCAGCTCGGATGGTTTTATCTTGTATTGGGTGCAAACAACTTTCTGTATTTTTTCCACGGTGATGATGTGGGCCGAGGCGTCAAGCAATCCTTTGAGGGCATCCTTGGCCAGCTCCAGGTCGATCCTGGAGCCTTTGAGGGAAGCATAAGCTATCACCCGTCGCAGGTAGCCTTCAAGCTCTCTGATATTGGAGTGAACCTTGTCGGCGATGTACAGGGCCACCGGCTCTGGCAGCGCTATATCTTCCATCTCGGCCTTTTTCTTTAGAATGGCGATTCTGGTCTCTATATCAGGCGGGCGAAGGTCGGCAATCAATCCCCACTCGAAGCGGGAGCGAAACCGGTCTTCAAGATGGGGAATGTCTTTGGGCGGGCAATCGCTGGAAATTACGATTTGCTTCTGACTGTCGTAAAGATGGTTGAAAGTGTGGAAAAATTCTTCCTTGGTTCTTTCCCGGCCTGAAATATAGTGGATATCGTCCATCAACAGCACGTCCACCGCGCGGTACTTCTGTCGGAATTCGAGGATTTTTCCGTATTGCAGGTGATTGATGAGCTCGTTCATAAAGCGTTCGGTGGTCACGTAAAGGACTTTGAGCCGGGCGCTGGCGTGCATGATCTGGTGCCCGATGGCGTTCATCAGGTGAGTTTTGCCCAGGCCGGCGCCGCCGTAGATATAAAGAGGATTGTAAGACTTGGCCGGGTTCTTGGCCACGGCCACGGCAGCGGCGTGGGCAAACTGGTTGCAGTTGCCGACGACGAAATTCTCAAAGGTATAATTGGGATTCAGGTTGGCAACCTGAGTCACTGCCTGATGGAGCTTCCGTTCATCCGGAGAATTGCGCAGAAAGGACGCCGGTGTTTCGTCATAAATATACTTGATATCGAAGCTTTTGCTGAATAATTCCTGGCAGCATTCGTTAATCAGCCGGGAATAGTGGAAACTGAGCCAGTCCTTGAAATAAGCGTTAGGGACCTTGATGTAGAGGGTTTGGCCGTCCTCGCCGATATATGAGGTGGGCTCGAACCAGGTTTCGAAAGCCTGAGTCTCAACCCGGTTTTTGACCGCAGCCAGTATCCTGTTCCAGGGATTAATTTTATCTTCAACCTTCATGACGCGCCAAAAGATTTCCACAGAAATTTTCACAGCTGTGGAAAACGCCCCCGCCTACAAATCAGGTGGGGAAACGCAAAAAATATTACCATCAGGCCGGTCAAAATTCAAGCAGTTTTTTTGTCAGGCCGGGAAGGTGCGGCTGGAGCCGGCGACCAATGGCTAATTTTTCCGGATCTCGACCGCAAGACACCGGGCAGAGCAAGCAAGACTGAGGTTTTAGGTTCACGGATCGGGTGTAAATATTAGGGCCCGCCAGTTGCGCCCCGGGCCTTTTTATGATATACAGATATTTCTTTCTGAGAAAGATAAATCTCAAGAAAGCGAGAGAAAAGATGGCCAGAGAATGTCATATCTGTCATAAAGGACCGATTTTCGGACACAGCATAAGTCATTCCAACAAGGCTTCGCGCAAAAAATGGAGCGCCAACCTGCAGCGGATTAAAGCCAGAACCGAAAGCGGCGTGAAGACCATCTGGGTCTGCACCCGTTGCCTGCGTTCGGGCCGCGTGCAGAAAGCAGTCTGAAGTCAATCCCTTTCCACCGAATCGATATCCTTCAAGCGGTTGATTTTGTCTGTGATTTTTTGCAGGTGACCGAGGTCTTCGATCGTAATCTCCAGTGAGATGCAGGCCCGGCCGTCTCCGCTGGTGCTGACCTCGGCCCGGGAAATGTTTCCTTTCTGTTCGGCTACGACTGAAGCCACCCGGGCCAGCACTCCGGGCGAATCCTTGGCCCGCACCAGCAGCCTGGCTTTGAAGCTTCCCCTGAAAGCCTGGTCCCAGGCCACCTCCACCAGACGCTGGGAGTCCAGGATTTCCTTCTGGACCAGATAGCAGCGCTGGGCATGGACCGTCAGCCCTTTGCCGCTCGTCAGGTAGCCGACCGCCGGCTCACCCTTGATGGGAGAGCAGCATCGAGCCAGGGTAATCATCTGTTCTTCCAGGTTCTTGATTACCAGTCCCTGGACAGGGCTGCGCCCGGCAATTTTCTCAACCATTTTTTTTAGCAGGCCGGGCTGGGAGGCTTCTGCCGACTCCCGCCCCCAGGCCAGTCGCTCCATGAATTTCCGGTCGATGACGATTTTGCCCAGGCCGGCCAGCAGGTAAAAATCTTCCAGACTCTGGAGTCGTAACTTGAATTCTCTATTCAACCTTTCCTTCAAGGCCGTTTCCGGACGCAGGTCGGCCGGCAGCTTGAACTTCCTGGCCTCTTTCTCCCAGAGGCGACGGCCGAGTTCAATGGCTTTCTTCCTGGTCCTGAGGTTCAGATGCTTTTTGATTTGTTGTCGGGCGGCAGCCGTAGCCACCCAGTTCAGCCAGCTGCGGTGCGGGCTGCGCTCCGGCGAGGTGATAATCTCCACAATGTCCCCGGTTTTTAGCTGGGTGCGAAGCGGCATCAGCTCGCCGTTGATCCTGGCCTCCCTGGCCTGGAGCCCGATTTCGGTGTGGATCTTGAAGGCAAAGTCGAGGGCGGTGGCACCTGGCGGCAGGTTGATTACTTTTCCTTTGGGAGTAAAGGCATAAATCTCTTCCGGGATCAGGTTAATCTTGAGGTTCTTAAGGAATTCCCTGGGATTTTTCTGTTCGCTGAACAGGGCGGCGATTTCCCGCAGCCACTGTAATCTCTGGTCTTCTCCGGTCAGCCCGGTTGGCGCGCCTTCCTTGTATTTCCAGTGAGCGGCGATTCCATTTTCGGCCAGCTCATGCATCTCCCGCGTCCGGATCTGAATTTCAAAGGTCTGCTTGTTTTCGGTGATGATGGTGGTGTGGAGCGATTGATAAAGGTTGGGCTTGGGCATGGCGATAAAATCCCGGAAACGCTGCGGCAGGTGAGGCCAGCGCTGATGAATGATGCCCAGGGTCGAATAGCAGTTTTTCACCGAGTCGGTGATGATTCTCAGGGCCAGAAAGTCATAGACCTGGTCAAAATCCACACCCTTTTTCTTCATCTTGGAATAGACGCTGTACAGCCTTTTGATTCTGACCTGGATTTCGGCCGGGATGCCATTGTCCTTGAGCAGCTGTTCCATGGCCTTCTTCAGCTTTTTCAGTTCTTTCTCGCCTTTTTTCAGCTCGGGTTCTACCAGGGCTACCATCCTGAAATATTCGTCCGGTTCTACGTAACGGAAGGACAGATCTTCCAGCTCGGCCCTGATGCGCCCCATGCCCAGTCGGTTGGCGATCGGAGCGTAAATTTCCAGGGTTTCCTGAGCTATGCGCCGCTGCTTGTCCTCACTCAAATAATGGAGGGTCTTGAGGTTATGCCAGCGGTCGGCCAGCTTGATGAAAATTACCCGCAGGTCATCGGTCATGGCCAGGATGATCTTTCTGATGGTCTCGGCCCGGGTTTCCTCGGGCGAGGCGTCTTCCACCCGGCTGATCTTGGTCACCCCCTCCACCAGGGAGGCCACTTCCCGGCCGAAATTTTCTCTGATTTCGCCCGGGCTGACCTCGGTGTCTTCCAGCACGTCGTGGAGCAACCCGGCCACCAGAGTAGTCAGGTCCAGGTTCATCTCGGCCAGGATGTTGGTGACTTCCAGAGGATGGCTGAGGTAAGGCTCGCCCGAACGGCGGATCTGCCCTTTGTGAGCCCGGGCGGCGAAAACGTAGGCTTTCTGCAGAATACGAAGGTCTTTTTCGGAATACTTGCCCTGGATTTTTTCTACTATGTCATCAAAGCGAATCATGTTCCCGGGAACCGTGAAACTTCTAAAATCTTAACCGGCCAGAAAGGAAGAAAGGACCTCATACACTTCCCCGGCCGAGATGTTATCCAGGCAGCGATGGTCGTAAGGACAGGTCTTGTAACTGCAGGGTGCGCAGGGGGCGGGTTTTTGCAGCACCACGGACGGCGGCTGAGCCGGCCCGGAGATATGGGGGTCGGTCGGGCCATACAGGCCGACCACCGGAATGCCCAGCAGATTAGCCAGATGAGTCAGGCCGCAATCATTGCCCAGGAAGACCTTCGAGCCGGCTATGATCCCGGCTGTTTCTTCCAGGCTGAGCCGCCCGCAGAAATCGGCCACCCGGCCGTCGAGTTCTGCCATCAGAGCCTGACTGGTCTCCTGGCTGGCCTCGGAACCAATGAGCGCCACCTGTCGCTTGCTTTCCAGTATCCGGCCAATCAGCTCCCGCTGCCGGCTTAACGGCCAGATTCTGGCCTGGCCAAAACGGGACCCGGGTTTTAAAGCCACCGTCGGCAGTTCGGGGTCAAGCCCGGACTGCTTCAGCCGGCCAGCGGCCAGATCTCGGAAACGTTCCGGAAGGTCGACCCGGAGTGGTCGGTCGGCGGCCTGAAGGCCGAGTCGGGCCAGAAGTTGAAGATAATGTTGCTTCAGGTGCAGCTGGGGGTCGGTGGCCCGGAGACGGCTCCTTTTGGTCAGCATGAACCCGCGACCCTCGCGGTCATAGCCCCAGCGCTGAGGAATCCGGGCCAGATAGAACAGGAGGGCTGAAGCAAAAGATTCATCCAGCAGCAGGCCCAGGTCAAAGTCCATTTTTCTTAGCCGGGCGGAAGCCCGTTTTAATCCGGCTATATCTTTGAATTCGGGCAGGCGGACCACCTGGTAACCGGGACTGAGGTTTTCAAAAAAATCGGCGTAATTGTCCGGAGGCAGGATGAAAATCTCGGCGGCCGGAAAATTTTGCTCCAGAGATTTTAAGCACGGGAAGGCCAGCAGTGAAGCCCCCAGGGTGCGGGGCAGGTGAACCAGGATTTTCATCAGGTTAATTCTAAGCCGACCTCAGAATGTTGTCAAAAATTATTTCTCTCCGGTCGGGTCGGATAGGCCGCCGGCGGGCTTGTCGGCCTCTTTTTTGACCGGGTCTGATTTTTGCCGGCCGTTTCGGCCGTTGCCCCCGGCCGGAGAATTCTTGTGGGCATAGTCGGTGATGTACCAGCCCGAGCCCTTGAACTGAATGGCCGGACTGGAAATCAGCCGGCTCAGGCTGCCGCCACACTCCGGGCATCTGTCCAGGGGTCTGGCGTTTATGGTTTGCAGGACCTCAAATCGTTTCCGGCATTTCTGGCAACGATATTCATAAAGAGGCATCTTCCGACTCCTCGTTTCAGGCAGAAAATCAGCCGAATATAGTGATATATTATAGCAGAAAAAGAGGCTGATGGTAACAGATGCCTGATTTCAGACCACAGGTGTATGCTCAGGCTTCCGTCACCCCCCATTTTTATGTTTAGGCCAGACTCAGAGAATTTTGTCAGAATCGTCCTGGAACTTGGGGATATGAGATTTGATTTTCTCCTTGCCGAAATGGAAGCCCAGCAGGAAAGTGGAAAGGATTCCCAGGGAAAGCAACAGGAACTTGAATAATTTTTTCATGGCTCTCTTTTCTACTAAATTGTTTAATAATTTTAACCGAAAGTCAACCGCCGGAAAAAGATTTTTCGCAATTTTTTTAAAAAATTTCAGGCTTAGTCGTCCGGAGATTTGCCGAAGAAGAGCCAAAGTCTTACAATTAAAGCGGAGGCAGCAATGGACCGGAAGCCCTGGTTACAGATGGTCTGCTTTTTATTGGTCTTTTTATGGCTGGTCTGGCCGGGCTGCGGACAGGGAATAAGGAAGCCGGTCTGGGCCGGCCAGTTTTACGAATCTGACCCGGTGAAGCTTAGCCGGCAGCTGGAGGCCTGGCTGGATTCGGCCGTGGTCAGGCCGGCCGTCGGGCAGGTGGCGGGACTGATAGTCCCCCATGCCGGCTATGTCTATTCAGCCCGGGTGGCCGCCTGCGGCTACCGGCTGGTCCGGGATCTTGACTTCGACTCAGTCGTTATCATCGGCCCCTCCCACCGGCAGGCCTTTGAAGGCTGCTCGATTTATCTCCGCGGCGGATTCGAAACCCCGCTGGGAGTGGCCGAAGTGGACGAAGGCCTGGCCAGGGAGCTGGCCCGTTATTCCGGCTTCGGCTATGTTCCGGAAGCGCATGACCGCGAACACTCGGTTGAAGTTCAGGTGCCTTTTATCCAGAAAATATTTCCCCGGGCCAGGATTGTTCCGGTGGTCATGGGCAATCAGACCGAGCGCACGATTCAGGACCTGTCGGCCGCGCTGGCCAGGGCTGCTGAAGGCAAGAAAGTGCTGGTGGTGGCTTCCACCGACCTGTCTCACTTTCTGAGCCGGACCCAGGCCAATGAGCGGGACCGGAAAACGATCGAGCTGATAACAGGGTTTGACCTGAAAACCCTCGGCCGTCAGGTTGAACGACACGAGAACATCATGTGCGGGGGCGGCCCGGTGCTGGCTCTGCTTCAATACGCCCGCAAAAGGGGCCCGGCCCGGGTGGAAGTGCTATCTTATTCAGATTCGGCCGCGGTTGGCGGGCCGGAAGACAGGGTGGTGGGTTATCTTGCGGCTGCCGTCTTGCTTGAACCATCCGGAACCATCCAGGACCTGACTCCGGAAGAAAAAAAAGAATTGCTGGCGCTGGCCAGACGGGCCATTGAAACTTATCTGTCCACCGGCAATCTCCCGGACTATACACCGCTGTCTTCCCGCCTGGAAGGAAAAGCCGGGGCCTTTGTCACCCTGAAAGAGCGACACCGGCTCCGGGGTTGCATAGGTTTTACCGAGCCTTTATTTCCTCTCTGGCAAACCGTAGCCCGGGCGGCCATCCTGGCGGCCACCGAAGACCCCAGGTTCCCGCCGCTCGGAAAAGCCGAACTCTCGGGCCTGCAGATTGAGATTTCTGTCCTGGGCCCGCTCCAGCCGGTCAGGAACGTTTCCGAAATTAAAATCGGCCGGCACGGCCTGGTGATAAGAGAAGGGCAGAGAAGCGGGCTGTTGTTGCCCCAGGTGGCGACCGAGCAGGGCTGGGACCGCCGGACTTTCCTGCGGGAAGTCTGCCGGAAAGCTGGTTTGCCCGATAATGCCTGGAAAAATTCCAGAGAGCTGTTCAAATTTGAAGCGATTATCTTCCAGGAATAGATTACTCCGGCGTCGGGTTGCTAAACCTCGGGCTTAAACTTATAATGAAAATGGAAGGCTAACATGAGCTGGACAATCTATGGCATTCTGATTATTTTCGGGCTGTTTATCATCCTGATGATTATCAACCCCAACCTGTCCTGTTTCGGCCGAAGAATCAGATCCCCTTTTTATCCGGTAATTCGAAAGAAAAAGATGAAAGCGGTCTCCAGGGATTATAAATTCGAGCCGGGAGGACCGGGAACCAGAGCCGGTCAACCCGGTCAGACAGAAGGTTCCGGCAAAAAGAAAGCCGAAGATTACGGATTCAAACTCGACTGAAAAGCTGTCCTGAACCAAGGAGTTGCGGTGCCGCAGGCGGGCGGGAGAGACAGGGCTGGCCGGTTGATGGTCGCTTCGACCAGGCGCTTTTTAATCGTTGTCCTGACACTGGCCCTTCAAGCTGCGGGTTGTCGGACCGGACCGGTGCGGTTGCTGCCGCCGGCCGAAATCCAGGATGTGGCCGGCCAGGCTTCGTTTTATCTGAGCGGGCCGGACGGGGCTTTTCGCTTCCGGCTGGGTTTTTGCGGCCGGCTGTCCGGCGAAGCCCGGCTGGAGCTTTTCGACCCCCTCGGAAGATTGCGAGCCGTGGTCTGGCTGAGTGGCGAGCAGGCCGCTCTGTATCTGCCCTCAGAAAAAGTTTACTGGCAGGGAGCGAGCCGGGTTCTGACCTCAGAAATCTTTGGCCGGGAGTTGAAGTCTGAAGAGCTGGTTAGAATAATCTCCGGCCGCTGGCCGCAACTGGCTGAAGAAAACGGCTGGCTGCTTCGCCGGGACGACCGGAACCTGGTTCTGGGGGGCGAGAGGGACGGATTGGTTTTTACCCTCAAAGAAAATTTTGCTCCAGGCCTGGTACCAAAAACGGTCCACTTCTCCGGCGGTGATTACACGGTCAAAATGAAGGTCCTCAGAATGGATTTTAACCGGTGCCGGGAAGACTCGCTGTTCAACCCGGCTGTTCCGCCCGGAGTCAGAAAGCTGGAATGGGAAGAGATGGCAGGCCGATGGAAAAAATAACCTTCTCTTCTCTGGCCAAGGTCAACCTGGGCCTGGAAGTCGGCCCTCTCCGGGAGGACGGCTATCATCAGCTGACCACGCTCTTCCAGACGGTTAACCTGAAAGACCGCTTGAGCTTTGAGCCGCGAACTGACAGCCTGATTAACCTGGCCGGCAACAGGCCCGACATTCCGTGGGACGAGAGCAACCTTATTTACAGAAGCGCCCTGCTCCTGCGGCAGGCGGCCGGCCTGGAGGCCGGGGTCAACATCACCGTGGAGAAGAACATCCCGCCCGGGCGGGGGCTGGCCGGCGGCAGCAGCAACGCCGCCGTCACCTTGCTGGCTCTGAATCGGCTCTGGGGCTGCAATCTGGAACGGGAGAAATTGCAGGCCCTGGCCGCCGAGCTCGGGGCTGACGTTCCGTTTTTTCTTTATGGAGGGCTCTGCCTGGGAACGGGGAAGGGAGAGAAATTACAGGCCGTGCCCGAATTGCCGGCGGCCTGGGTGCTCCTGATCATCCCTGACTTTTCAGTATCCACGGCCCTGGCTTACCGGGAATTTGACCGACTCCCGTCCGGCTTGACTTCAACCGGTAAAGAAAGTAAAATTATCCAGTTTTTAGAGCAGAGAAACTTTTCATTCTTCAA
Organism: Candidatus Saccharicenans sp.; assembly: GCA_030017715.1. Classification (GTDB taxonomy): domain Bacteria; phylum Acidobacteriota; class Aminicenantia; order Aminicenantales; family Saccharicenantaceae; genus Saccharicenans. Next base: position 236,246 of record JASEIU010000002.1, read on the forward strand.
GCATTTAAGAAACGATTTAGAACTGGCGGTTTTTAAGATACAACCCCGGCTGGTGGAGATAAAAAAGGAACTTGCGGCCTCCGGCGCCGAGTTGTCTATGCTGAGCGGCTCGGGCTCGGCGGTCTTTGGCTGGTTCGAGGATTGGTCCCTGGCCCGGCAGGCAGCCGGGAAGTTTGATAGAGAATATCAGGTTTGGCTGGTAGAAACAGTAGGACGTGAGCAGTACTGGCAAGAACTCAACACTGGGGCGTAGCCAAACTGGTAAGGCAACGGACTTTGGATCCGTCATCTGGAGGTTCGAGCCCTCCCGCCCCAGCTCTGTCAATGCCCGGGAGAGGAATTAAAGCATGAAAATATTTTCAGGTTCATCAAACCCGCAGCTGGCCCGGCGGATTGCCGGCTATCTGAATATTGAACTCGGCCGTTGCGTCCTGGACAGATTTGCTGACGGCGAGATTCATTTTTACATCGACGAAAACGTCCGGGGCGAGGATGTCTTCGTAATCCAGTCCGGCTGCGCCGACGCCAATTTTCACCTGATGGAATTGTTCCTGATGCTGGATGCTTTCAAACGGGCCTCGGCCGGACGGATTACAGCCGTCATCCCTTATTTTGCTTATGCCCGGCAGGACTGGAAAGACCGGCCCCGGGTGCCTATATCAGCCCGATTGATGGCCGACCTGCTGGAGACGGCCGGAGCCAACCGGGTGCTGACCATGGACTTGCATTCGCCGCAGATTCAAGGTTTCTTTTCCATACCGGTCGACAACCTGATGGCCGCCCCGGTTATAGCCAACCATATTAAAACGCTCAACCTGGAAAACCTGACCATAGTTTCCCCGGACGCCGGGGGTGTCGGACGGGCCAGGGTTTTTGCCAAACGGCTGGATGCCAGGCTGGCCATCATCGACAAGAGGCGGCCGGCGCCGAACGTAGCCCAGGTGCTCCACGTGATCGGCGACGTCAAGGACCAGGACGTGGTGATCTTTGATGACATGGTCGACACGGCCGGAACTCTGACCCTCGGGGTTAACGCTTTGAAGCGGGAGGGGGCCAGGAGAATCTTTGCCGCCTGCACTCACCCGGTTCTGTCCGGGGAAGCCGTCGACCGTATAGAAAAATCGGGCCTGGAAAAAGTATTCGTGACCGACACCATCCCACTGAAAGACAGGGCCAGCCACAGCGACCGATTCCAGATGCTGTCAGTGGCCGAGCTTTTTGGCGAAGCCATTAGAAGAATAAATGAGGGTAGTTCTGTAAGCTCCCTTTTCACCTGAGGAGGAAAGATATGACACTGGTGATTAAAGCAGACAAAAGAACCGAATTGGGCAAAAATGCTTCCGGGCGGCTCCGGCGCCAGGGACTGGTCCCGGCCGTCCTGTACGGCGAATCCACGGACAGCCTGCCCCTGACCCTGAAAAAAAAGGATATTATTGAAATCCTGAAATCGGAAACCGGCGAAAACACCATTTTTCGGGTGGCCTACGACTCCGAAGAAAAGGATGTGATGATCAAGGAAGTCCAGATTCAGCCCGTCACCGACGAACTGCTGCACGTCGACCTGATCCAGATCTCCATGGACAAGCCGGTGAAGGTTTCGGTCCCGGTGGAGCTGGTCGGCGAACCGGTGGGGGTGAAAGTGGAAGGCGGTCTGGTGGACTTCTTGCTGCGGGAGCTGGATATAGAATGTTTGCCCCGGGAAATTCCGGAATCCATCCGGATTGACATCAGCCAGCTGCATCTGCACCAGTCGTTCAAGGTGATGAACCTGGAGCTTCCGGCCGGCATTAAAATTCTGCACGAACCGCAGGCCGCTATCGTGGTTATCAGCAGCGTTGCCGAGGAAGCGGCTCCGGCCACCACCGAAGAAGTGGTTGAAGGGGCCGAGATGAAGGAACCGGAAGTTATCAAGAAAGAACGGAAGAAAGAGGAAGAAGAAGAAACCAAGGGGTGATGAGTGTGGCTGGTGGTCGGGCTGGGCAATCCGGGTGCCGAGTACGGGCCCACCAGGCATAACGCCGGTTTTCTGGTGGTTCAGTCTCTGGCCAGGCAATGGGGCCTGGCGCTTAAAAGCCGGGCTTGCCGGTCGCGGTTGGCCGAGATCAGGCGGGGCCGCTCGACAGTCATTCTGGCTCTGCCCCAGACATATATGAATCTTAGCGGCCAGGCTGTAAGAGCGCTGCTGGCCGGCTACAGAGCCAAACCGGAAAACCTGGTCGTGGTTTATGATGACCTGGACCTTGACCTGGGGCAGATCCGGGTTCGGCCCGGAGGCAGTCCCGGGAGCCACAGGGGAATGAAGTCGGTGGTTGAGGCGATCGGCAGCCAGGATTTCCCCCGGGTCCGGGTGGGAATCGGACCGAAACCTGAGGGCCGGGATGCGGCCGAATACGTGCTTGAAGCCTTCCTGCCGGAAGAAAGGGAAAAGCTGAAGCCGGCCCTGGAACAGGCCTGCCGGGCGGTGGAAATGATTATCGCCGGAGACCTGCCGGGAGCGATGAATCTTTTTAACCGAAAGAAAAAGGAGTTCGTCGGCGGAGATTGATTTTTTGCCGGAATGTTGTAAAATAAGTGTTCATCTCCTTGCTCCGGCGCCATAGCGACGGGGCTTTTAATCCATAAGGAGGAAAAGATGAGTCAATACGAAACCGGTTTTATCGTTGCCCCCAACCTGCCTGAAGAAGAGGCCACCAGCCTCATCAACCAGCTGGCTGAAGTCGTTTCGGCCAGAAACGGCCGGTTGATCAAGAAAGACCTCTGGGGCAAAAGGAAGCTGGCCTATCCCATCAAGAGATTTAACGAAGGCCTCTACGTTTTCTTGGTCTATGAAAGCAGCCCGGCCATACCGGCCGAGCTGGAAAGAAGGTTCAAGCAAACAGATGCCATCCTTCGTTTCATCACCGTCAAGAGAGATCCGAGGGATACGGCCAAAGGTAAAAAGAAAGTTAAAGCAGTAGAAGCGGCGGAGACAGCTCCGGCCGCGGCGGAGCCCCAGCCTGTCGCTCCCGCCACCGAGGAGGTAAAGTAAGATGGCCAACAGAGAAGAACGAGAAAAAACCGAACGCACCCCCTCCAGAAAATTTTTCCCTCCGAAGCGAAAGGTCTGCCGTTTCTGCGAAAGGAATCTCCGGGACATAGACTACAAAGCGGTGGAAATTCTGAGAAAGTACATACCGGACCGCGGCAAGATTGCCCCCCGGCGCATCACCGGCACCTGTGCCTACCACCAGAGGAAGCTGGCCAGAGCCATCAAGAGGGCCCGGGTCATGGCCCTGCTGCCCTTCGTTGAAGACTGATTTCCAGGAGGCTTGGGATGAAAATCATACTGTTGGAAAACGTGGAAAAGGTCGGTCGCAAAGGGGATATCCTGGAAGTCTCTCCGGGATTTGCCCGCAATTATCTCATCCCCCGCAAGCTGGCGATGGAAGTGACTCCCGGCAACCTGAAAACTGTGGAGATGCAGCAGAAGGCTTTGAAAAAGAAGCTGGAGAAAGAAAGATTGACCTACCAGGAGCTGATCAAGCAGCTCAACCAGGTTACTTTGACTTTTGTCCGCCGGTCCAGCGAAAAGGATGTCATTTTCGGCTCGGTCTCGGCGGCGGATATCCAGGAGGAGCTGGCCCGACAGGGTTTTGAGATAGACCGGAAAAAAATTGTGCTGGAAGAGCCGATCAAGAGACTGGGAACCTTTTCAGTGCCGGTGAAGGTCTACCATGAGGACCGGGCTGAAATCAAGGTAGTCGTAGTCAAGGAGGAGGCGCCGGCGCCGGACAGCCAGACAGAACCCACAGCTTGAGAACGGCAGGGTCTTAACAATCGTCTCTTTTAATATTACACGGGAGGCGAAAGCCTCCCAGGAAGAGAGATAAAATGGAACTGGATTTGACCGTTCTCAAAAAAACTCCGCCCCATAGTCTGGAAGCTGAAAAAACAGTCCTGGGCGGGATTCTGGTCAACAATGCTTATCTTAATGTCGTTCTGTCCCAGCTGACACCCGAGGATTTTTACCGGGATGCCCACCGCCGGATTCTGGAGAGCATGGTCAGCCTCATGGACCGGGGCCAGCCGATTGACCTCTTAACCCTGAGCGAAGAACTGCAGAGGACGGGTCAGCTGGAAGAGCTGGGCGGAGCGGCCTATCTGGCCTCTCTGATGGATGGTGTCCCCCGCACGCTGAATATCGAATATTACGCCCAGATAATCAAAGAAAAATCCCTGCTGCGGAAGCTGATACTTTCTTCGGCCAGGATAATCAACACTTCCTATGAGCAGCAGACCGATGCCGACACCGTTTTAAGCGAAGCTCAACAAGCGATCGTTGAAATTGCCGAGGAAAAGATCAAGCCGGGCCTGGTGCCCATCGGCTCGCTCACCGGCGACATGCTGGAAACCATCAGAATACTGGCCGAGAGGCGGGAGGCGGTGACCGGGGTTCCGTCCGGTTTCATCGAGCTGGATAACCTGACCGGCGGGTTCCATCCTTCAGAATTCATCGTTGTGGCGGCCCGCCCTTCCATGGGCAAGACGGCCCTGGCTCTTAACATCTGTCAGCATGTCGGCCTGCGGACCGATTATTATGCCGGCTTCTTCTCGATTGAAATGTCCAAGGAGCAGGTGGCCCTGCGCCTGCTGTGCGCCGAGGCTCAGGTTGACCTGCGCAAGACCCGGTCGGGGTATATCAGCGACCGGGAATTTGAAAGGCTGCAGCTGGCCGCCGAGACTCTGTCCCAGGCCCGCATCTACGTGGACGAATCGGCTGCCCTGACGGTCATGGAAATGAAAGCCAAGTGCCGGAGGTTGAAGCAGGAAGGGCATCTGGATATTGTCTTTGTGGATTATATCCAGCTCATGCGGACCGGAGGCCGGTTTGAAAACCGCAACCAGGAAATGTCTTTTATCTCCCGCTCGCTGAAAGAGCTGGCCAAGGAACTCCGCATTCCGGTGGTCGGCGTTTCCCAGCTCAGCCGGGCCCCGGAAAAAATGCGCAAGGAACCCAAGCCCATGCTCTCCGACCTGCGGGAATCGGGAGCCATCGAGCAGGATGCGGACGTGGTCATCTTCATCTACCGGCCGGACTATTATCATCCGGAGGATGAAGCCATCAAGGGGATTGCCGAGGTCAGCGTGGCCAAACAGAGAAACGGCCCGCTGGGCAACGTGCCTCTGGTGTTCCTCAGGGAATACGCCAAGTTTGTGAACATGGACTTCAGCTACAAGCGCGAAGAGGAATTCTGAGCGGCCCCATGGAAAAGCAAATCTGGATACCCTTCTTCAGCACTTTTTTCTGCCAGCTGGGACAGGTTTATGAACTGGCCGTCCGCGGCTTCAGGGCCATTTTTCAGAAACCGTTTGAAACCAGGAATTTCTGGCAGCAACTGGAAGAAGTCGGGGCCAACTCCCTGCCGGTGGTTTCGCTGACTGCGGCCTTTGGCGGGCTGGTTTTCGGCCTCCAGGCCTACCTGGCCTTTCACCGCTACATCGGCCCGGGTTCGGAATCTCAGGGCGGGCCGATCATTGCCGTCGGCCTCTGCCGGGAGCTGATTCCGATTCTGGTCGGCTTGATGGTGGCCGGCCGGGTGGGTTCGGCCATGGCGGCGGAAATCGGGACGATGAAGATAACCGAGCAGATTGACGCCCTGTTCAGCCTGGGGGCCAACCCGGTTAAGTACCTGGTGGCGCCCAGAATTCTGGCCAGCATGATTATGGTCCCCTGCCTGACGCTGTACGGAGACGTAATCGGCATCTTCGGCGGATATGCCTACAACGTCCTGTTGATGAAGGTCAACAAGACTCTGTATGTCCAGAACACGCTCAAATATTTTGAGATGTGGGATATTTCGGTGGGCTTGATAAAAGCTCTGGTCTTCGGGCTGGTCATTGCCGTCATCGGCTGCTGGCAGGGTATGACGGCCGAAGGCGGGGCGGAAGGCGTCGGCCGGGCGACCACCAAGTCGGTGGTGGTGGCCAGCATCACCATCCTGATTCTTAATTTTTTCCTGAGCAAAATACTGCCGGCCACCCTGTGATGACCATGAGCAAGATAAGGATAGTCGACCTCTACAAGTCCTTTGAAAACAAAGCGGTGCTGAGAGGTCTTAACCTGGAAATCGAGGCCGGCGAGACCATGGTCATTATTGGACAGAGCGGTTCGGGCAAGAGCGTTCTGCTGAAACATATAATAGGGATTATGAAGCCGGACCGTGGGCAGGTTTTTATTGATGGCCAGGAAATCAGCGCCATGTCCGACGAGGAGATAATGAAACAGAGCCGGAAATTCGGGATGCTGTTTCAGGGAGCGGCTCTGTTTGATTCCATGACGGTGGCCGAAAATGTAGCCTTCGGTCTCAGGCGACACACCTCTCTGGCCGAGGATGAAATCCGGCAGCTGGTCAAAACCAGCCTGGAGCAGGTCGGGCTGCGGGGTGTGGAACACCTTCTGCCCTACGAACTTTCGGGCGGCATGAAAAAAAGAGTCGGCCTGGCCCGGGCCATCGCCTACAGTCCGGAGATCATTCTGTATGATGAGCCAACCACCGGTCTGGACCCCATCCGGGCCGACGCCATCAACTGCCTGATTCTGGAGCTAAAAGAGAGGTTGAGAGTGACTTCAGTGGTCATCACTCATGATATGAACAGCACCTACAAAGTGGCCGACCGGATAGCCATGCTCTATGACGGTCGGATCATAGAGACGGGAACGCCGGAAGAAATCAGGCGTTCGGCCAGTCCGGTGGTCCAGCAATTTATCAACGGCCAGGCCCAGGGGCCGATTACCGAATGGTGAGGAGAGACACATGGTGATGAAAAGGGAGATGAAAGTCGGCATGTTCCTGTCCGGATTTTTTCTGTTGCTGGCGGTGTTGATACTGTCGGTGGGTGATGTCCAGGAATTATTCAAGAAACAGGGTTACCGAGTGTATGCCGTCTTTGATTCGGCCCTGGGGCTGGAAAAAAATGCCGCGGTCAAAATGGCCGGGATTAAAATTGGCCTGGTCAAGGGAATCGAGCTCGACGGGCGGAGAGCCAGGGTGACCATAAGCATTTACCCAGAGTACCGGATCCCCCACGGCTCTAAGGCCACTCTGGCCTCACTGGGGATTCTGGGTGAAAAGTACGTGGAAATAGTGCCCGGCCGGGAAAGTTCGTTTTATGAACCGGAAGAGGTGATGGACTCCCTGCCGCCCATCAGTTTTGACCAGCTGGGAACGCTGTTGATGTCGCTGGGAGAAGATATTAAAAAGGTGGCCGCTTCGGTTAACAACGTGCTGCAGAAAGACCTCGGTCCGAATCTGAGAAAAACCGTGGAAAACCTGGCTTCGCTGACAGGTGAATTTGACAGCCTGCTCAAAGAAAACCGCTCTTCCCTGCACCAGGCTCTGGAAGATTCGGGGCAGACCTTCAGCACCATTAACCGGCAGGTAGAACAGGTCTCGAGCCGCCTGCAGGAGACCCTGAGCGAAATCAAAGGGCTGGTGCAGGACAATCGGCCCGGGGTTCAGGACAGTCTGCGCAAACTGGACGAGGCCCTGACCGGGCTCGGCCAGACGCTCGAGACGCTGAAGAGCTTGCTGGAAAAAATTGAAAAGGGTGAGGGCACGGCCGGTAAACTGGTTCAGGAAACCAGTCTTTACGACGACACCAGGGAAACGGTCGGACAGATTAAGAGGATAACCTCGTCGGTTTCCGCGCTGGATTTCGGGGGCGGAGTCCAGGGGGCTTACTATGCCGACAGCCGGCTGTTCAAGGGCTCGATAGCCGGCCATTTGTGGTGGCGAGACCGGGCCTTGCTTTCGGCAGCTCTGGTTCATAATCCGTGGGAGGACCGGTTTGTCTACTCCCTTCAGGCGGGCTGGAAATGGAGAGGGCTGGTGGCCCGGGGCGGATTGATCGAATCCAGGTTCGGGGCCGGCCTCGACTGGTATATCCTGAACCGCCGCTTCGCCCTGAGCGCCGAAGCCTTTGACTTTAACCGCGACCCCGGGCCGCAGTTCAGAGTTTACGGCCGCCTTTTTCCGGTCAGGAATTTATACCTGCTGGTTGGGGTGGATGATTTTTCCCTGGCCGACCGCCGGGAATTCTTTTTTGGCCTCGGGCTGGAGTTGAGATGAAAAAAGGAACTATCTTTGTCTGCCAGAACTGCGGATTCCATTCGCCGAAATGGCTGGGACGCTGCAGCCAGTGCGGCCAGTGGAACACCCTGGTCGAGGAGCTGGAGGACGAATTCTCCGGGGAGATTACCGAAAGCGGGGGCGACCCGGTTCTGTATCAGGAAATAAAAGAGACCGCCACCCAGAGAATCCCGGTCGGCATCGACCAGTTCAACAACGTGCTGGGCGGCGGCCTGGTGCTGGGCTCGGTGGTCCTGATCGGCGGAGAACCGGGCATCGGCAAATCGACCCTGCTGCTCCAGGTCTCAAGAGACCTGGCCGCAGAAGACGGACCGGTGCTTTATGTTTCTGGCGAGGAATCGCTGGAGCAGATCAAGCTGCGGGGCGACCGGCTGGGCCTGAGCCGCGAGAAAGTCTATCTCCTGGCCGAGACCGCCCTGGAAAAAATCCTGACTGCGGCCGACCGAATGAAACCCCGGGCGCTGGTCGTCGATTCGGTCCAGACAATCTTTTCCGCTCAGCTGACCTCCAGCCCCGGCACCATTAGCCAGGTGCGGGAAGTCACCAATCGGGTGTTCCGCCTGGCCAAGAAGAATCAGATTCCGGTTTTTCTGATCGGCCATATCACCAAGGAAGGCAGCCTGGCCGGGCCGAAATCGCTGGAACACATGGTGGATGTGGTGTTGCTGTTCGAGGGCGAGCGCGACCATCACCACCGGGTGCTCAGGGTGTTGAAGAATCGCTTCGGCCCGGTTTCGGAACTGGCGATTTTTGAAATGAGCCAGTCTGGCTTAAAACCTATCGACAATCCTTCGGCTTTCTTCCTCAGAGAAAGGCCTCAGAACGAGCCGGGCAGCGTGGTTATTTCAACCATCAAAGGTTCCCGGCCCCTGCTGGTGGAAGTCCAGGCCCTGGTTTCTTCGACCCTTTTTTCCGGTAATCCCAGACGGATGTCCATCGGCCTCGACCATTACCGGGTATCGATGCTGCTGGCTCTGGTTGAAAAGAAAATCGGTTACAGCTTTTCAGGTGAGGATATATATCTTAATGTGGCCGGGGGACTGGAGGTGGACGAACCGGCGGCCGACCTGGGGGTGGTGCTGTCGGTTATTTCCTCCATCAAGAATCTGCCTCTGCCCCGGGAGATGGCTGTGTTCGGAGAGGTTGGCCTGAGTGGAGAGGTGCGGTCGGTCAGTCAGCCTCTGGCCAGGATGAAAGAAGCCAGGTCGCTGGGCTTTGAGACGGTGCTGATGCCGGCCGGCAATTTGCCCCAGCTCCAGGGCGAAAATCTTAAGGGAATCAGATGTCTGGGGGTGGATTCCGTCCGCAAGGCCCTGGCTCAGGTCTTTTAATTTTCTTTTCAATTTTGTAAAATGACTCCAGACCTGAGGGAAGGATTTATATGGGACTTATATTATTCAGGCTAATCATCATTGCGCTGGTCTTAGTGGCCGGTTATTTTTATCCCCCGTTCGCTCTCAGCCGGACGGCCGGAGCGGCCGTCGGGCTGTTGCTGGGCGTGCTGATTGTTCTGCTGGAAGCCAGGGTCAGAAAGGCTCAGTTCAGAATTATCTGGACAGCTTCCATCGGCACCCTGCTCGGGGTGCTGGCCGGCTGGCTGCTGGGTTCGATTTATCACACGGTTGTCCGCACCTCGGAGATGGCCGCTTTTATCCGCATCTTTTTCCTGATCGCGTTCCCCTATATCGGCTTCTTGCTGGGTATCAAGAAGCCCGAGTGGCTGGAGCCGGGCTTTTTCACCAATTTTTTCCGCAGCCAGGGGACCGAAAAAACCTACAAGCTGCTGGACACTTCGGTCATCATTGACGGGCGGATTGCCGAGGTCTGCAGCACGGGTTTTGTCGAGGGACATCTGGTGGTGCCTCAGTTCGTGCTGAAGGAATTGCAGCTGGTGGCCGATTCTCCCGACCCCCTCAAGCGACAGAGGGGACGCCGTGGACTGGAAGTCCTGGACCGGTTACAAAAAATTTCCAGGGTCAAGGTGGTGATTTCCGACCTGGATTTTCCGGACACAAGGGATGTCGATTCGAAACTGATAGAATGCGCCAAAGTCCTCAAGGCCAAAATCGTCACCAACGACTTTAACCTCAATAAAGTGGCCAAGCTGCAGGGCATTGAAGTCCTGAACATCAACGAGCTGGCCAATGCTCTCCGGCCGGTAGTTCTGCCCGGCGAAACGATGAGGGTTTTCATCCTTAAAGAAGGAAAGGAAAAAGACCAGGGGGTGGCCTACCTGGACGACGGCACCATGGTGGTGGTGGATAACGCCCGCCGAATGATCGGCCAGACGGTGGACATCACGGTGACCTCGGTTCTGCAGACCACTGTGGGCAAGATGATTTTCGGCCGGTATAACGGAGAATTGCATTGACCGGGGGGCAGAATGAAAATTAAGGCCGGGCTGGGTTATGACCTGCACCGCCTGGTGCCCGGCCGGAAGCTGATCATAGGCGGAGTCAGCCTGCCATCTGACGTCGGCTGCCTGGCCCATTCGGACGGCGACGTTCTGGTTCACTCTCTGATTGACGCCCTGCTGGGAGCCGGCGGCCTGGGGGATATCGGCCAGTGGTTCCCCGACACTGACCCGACCTTCAAGGATATTTCCAGCCTGGAGTTGCTGCGGCGGGTAATGGCCGAGCTGAGGCAAGCCGGATTCACTGTTCTCAACACCGACAGCGTGGTTATCCTGGAAAAGCCAAAACTGGGGCCCTATTTCCCGGCCATGAGGGCCAATCTAGCCCCCCTTCTGGGTATAGACCCGGACCGGGTCGGACTAAAGGCCAAGACCTCCGAGGGGGTGGGAGAGGTCGGGTCGGGGCAGGCCGTGGCCTGCTGGACGGTGGCCCTGCTGTCTGGTGGGGGCTGAATTATTCCCTTTCGGCTTTGCCAACCTCCCCGGATTTTGGTATAATCTGCTCTAATTTCAGGGAGTTAAATTTCTGAGCTTAATATAATAAAACGCACTAAAAACTATAATCATCGAGCCCGGAAATCTACTCTTCTGAAAAAATAAAAAAATTCAGCAAAGGAGTATCAAATGAAATCTCTGAAAGAGATTGCCAGGAAGACCTTTTTGACTGAAAACCAGCTTAAGAAGATCGAAGAAATCATCCTAAAAGACAATTTCTTTCCCGCTGAAACCGTCCGGGAAGAAATTGAGACTTTCTGCACCGACCTGGGGCTGAGCGAACAGTATTTTGAATCCACTCCCTTGATGACCATCGCCAGACACATAGAAGCTCTGCGGTCGGCGGAAATTCTGGCCACCTTGCGGGGAGAAAAGGAAGTCAGGATCGATTTCGCCACCGAGCTGGCCGACGAAGCCCTGTATCTGGTGGAAGACAACCACTACCGGGCAATTGAAATCGAAGAAAAAATCGAGAAAAAGTATCCCGGTTTCCGTATTCAGTCTTACCGTTCGGCCCGCAAGCTGCGCGGAGCAGAGTACCTGCGCTGGTACGTGGTCTGCAAGCCGGAATTTGTCGGCCGCGAGGTCTCTCCCGACGAGACCGACCTGAAAAAGATCGCCGACCGGGAATTTCTGACCTCCATTCCCAAGGAAACCCTGGCCCGCTACCAGGAGTTGATGAACAAAGCCAAGGATCAGGAACGGCCGTATATCGATGTGGCTCACGTGGCCAAGGACAAGACTCTGCGCATTTCAGTGGTCTGCAAGAGCGATTCCATACCACGGTTTTTCATCAACGTTTCCGACGTTATCAATTCCCATGGCCTGGTTTCCAGACGGAAATACATGGAACATTTTGCCAACGGCAAGACCATCCTGACCTTCTACCTGGACGATATCACCGATGAGGAGAAACTGCAGGACCTGGTTTCGGACATCAGCCTGATTTACGTCATTCCGGAAAACCCGATGGCGGTTCTGTTCCGGGAAGGCAAACTGACCGCTCAGGAAATGCTGTTCGGCGTCTCGGCCTGGAGTTTCGCTCATCAGTTTCTGAGCAGCTTTAACGAGGAATACCTGAAACTGTCTCAGGCCTTGAAGGACAATCCGGAGCTTCTGGGTTTGCTGCGGGAGATGAAAACCCGGCTGGCCAAAGAGACCTTTACCGAAGACCGGGTCTGGGACGCCCTGATCAATAATTATCCTCTGGTTAAGAAGCTGTTCGAACTTTTTGACCGCAAATTCAACCCGACCGTTAAAAACCATCAGCTGGATGAAGATCTGCAGGCCCTGACCAGAGAGCTCGGACGCCAGGTGCCGGTGGAAGCCGACCGGACGGTGCTGCTGACCGCCATCACCTTCATCAAATCCATCCTGCGCACCAACTTCTACAAAAGGGAAAAAGTCTCCATCGCCTACATGTACCATCCGGATTTCCTGAATAAGGTTGATTATCCGGTCACGCCCTTTGGCGTTTTTCATGTCATCGGCCGCGAGTTGCGTGGTTTTCATATCCGTTTCCGCGACATCGCCCGCGGCGGGATAAGAATTGTCCGCTCGATCAATTATCAGACTTACCTCAACAATTCCGATTTCATCTTTGATGAAAACTATAACCTGGCTCTAACCCAGCAGAGAAAAAATAAAGACCTGGCCGAAGGCGGTTCCAAGGGAACCATTCTGCTGCGCTGGGGTTTCACCGACAAGATGGCGGTGGCTTTCAAAAAGTACATCGACGGGCTGCTGGACCTGATGATGCCCGACAGTTCCATAGTGGATTATTACGGACAGGAAGTCATTCTGTTCCTGGGTCCCGACGAGTGGACGGCCGACCTGATGGAATGGGCGGCCCAGAGAGCTAAGGTCCGCGGCTATAAATTCTGGAAAGCCTTTACCACCGGCAAGCCCCTCAGCATGGGCGGCATTCCCCACGACCGTTACGGCATGACCACCAACTCCGTCCATGAATATGTCCTCTGCGCCCTGAAAAAACTCGGGCTCAAGGAAGAAAACATCACCAAGGTGATGACCGGCGGCCCCGACGGAGACCTGGGTTCCAACGAAATCCTGATTTCCAAAGATAAGATTCTGGCCATCATCGACGGCTCCGGCGTGCTGTACGACCCGGAAGGCATCAACCGCAAGGAGCTGGTCCGACTGGCCAAAGCCAGGAAAATGGTGGAGAATTTCAACCGCTCGCTGCTTTCTCCTCAGGGCTTCCTGGTCAACATCAAGGACCGCGACCTGGTCCTGCCCGACGGCGAGAAGGTCGAAAACGGACTGGAGTTCCGCAACACTTTCCATCTCCATCCGAAATTCAGGGCCGACATCTTTGTGCCCTGCGGCGGGCGCCCGGCTTCCATCAACATAAACAACTGGAAGAGCTGGCTGGATGCCGAGGGCAAACCCCGGTTCAAGGTAATCGTCGAAGGGGCCAACCTGTTCCTGACTCAGGAAGCCAGACTGCGGCTGGAAGAGAAGGGCGTCATCATCTATAAAGATGCCTCGGCCAACAAAGGCGGCGTGACCTCCTCCTCGCTGGAAGTCCTGGCCAGTCTGGCCATGACCGACAAGGAATGGGACGAACTGATGTGCGTCAAGAACGGCGAAGAATCCGCGTTCCGCAAACAGTATGTAGCCGAGATCATCGAGGTCATCCGGGAAAATGCCAGACTGGAGTTTGAAATCATCTGGCAAGAGCACGAACGAACCGGCATTCGCCGGGCCATCCTGACCGACCTGATCAGCGAAAAAATCAACCTGATCAAGGACGCCATCAACAATTCCGAGCTGTTCAAAGACCAGGCTTTGCTGGAGAAGGTAATTGAGGTCGGAGTGCCCAAGTCCCTGGTGCGCCGGGTGGGCATCAACCGCTTTCTGACCCGGGTGCCACAGAATTATCTCCGGGCCCTGTTTGCCTCCCGTCTGGCCGGTCGTTATGTCTACCAGTTCGGGTTGCAGGCCAACGAGGTGGATTTTTACCGCTTCATCTCCGAGTTCAAGAAAGCCGGCAAATAATAGACGGAAACCTTTCCGCTGGTGGCGCCCGGAGACGGGCGACAGGCCAGACTCCGGCCATCAGGGCGGCCCCCCACGGCGAGGCTATTATTGTTAGCTTATTTCACCGGTGATATAGGCCCGGGTTCTGGAGTCCCGCGGCGAAACCAGGACTTCGGAAGCCGGGCCGAATTCTATTACTTCTCCAAAATAAAGAAAGGCCACATAATCGGCCAGCCTTCTGGCCTGCCTCAGAATGTGGGTGACCAGGACAATGGTGTAATTCTGCTTCAGGCTGAGTAGCTGGGCCTCCACATTCCGGCTCGATTGGGGGTCAAGGGCCGAGGTGGGCTCGTCGCCCAGGATAACCTCCGGCTCGACGGCCAGGCCACGGGCCAGGCAGAGTCGCTGTTGCTGGCCGATAGACAGCCGGGCGGCCGGTTCCTGCAGGCGGTCTTTTACCTCTTCCCAGAGGCCGGCCAGCTTCAGGTATTTTTCTACCAGGCCGTTCAGGACCTTACGGTCTTTAAGGCCGAGAAGCCTCGGGCCAAAGGCCACGTTGTCATAAATCGACATCGGCAGAACCTGGGGTTTCTGGGAGAGCAGACCCATTCTTTTCCTGATCAGGGTGAGGTCCGCTCCCGCCTGGTATATGTCCTGGCCGTCCAGAAGAACCCGGCCCTCCACCCTGACTCCTTCCTGCTCGTCCAGCAGGCGGTTCAGGCTTTTGAGAAGAGTGGTCTTGCCGCAACCGGAAGGCCCGATGACGACCGTTATCCCGTTGTCGGGCAGGTCAAGATTGATATTTTTCAGCACCTGATTCTGGCCGTAGTAAACATTCAGGTTTTCGACTCGCAACCGGCTCGGTCGGTTCATGTTCGAGCTCCGTTTAACGAATTTTGTGCCGGCTGAGCCGGTGGCTGAGGCGACGCGAGGCCAGGCTGACCAGCAGTATCAGCAGGGTCAGGATAGCGGCCGAGGCGTAGGCTCTCTGCTGGACTTCAGGGTAAGGAGAATTAAGCTGAAAAAAGATGGCCAGGGGGAGGGTGGCCACGGGCTGGAGCAGGGAGGTGGTTATTTTATCAGTATAGCCGGCGGTAAACAGGACGGCCGCGGCATCACCCAGACCACGGCCCATGGCCATCAAGACCGCCGTCACCAGCCCGGGGAAGGTCTGGCGGAGAACTACTCGGGTGGCTGTCTGCCAGCGGCTGGCGCCCAGAGAAAAAGTGGCTTCCTTAAGCTCCGACGGCACCAGCTTGATGGTTTCATCCAGCGCCCGGCTGAGTATCGGCAGCTCCACCATGGCCACAGTAATCAATCCGGCCAGGAGCGAGGCCCTGAGATGGAAGGTGATCATTATTAAAAAGCCAAAAGCTCCGTAGACTATGGACGGAATTCCCCACAGGACATCGAGGGAAAACCTGATCGTCTCGGCCAGCCAGGATTTTCGGCGGAGATAATTGTTCAAGAAAATCACGGCCGGCAGGGCGATGGCCAGGGCCAGCAGGGTGGCTCCAAAAACCACCTGGAGTGAACCCAGGATGGCGTTGAGAATTCCACCTTCCCGACCGAGATAATAACCGCTGCCGGGATTGCGGATAATCATCGACGGTTTAAGCGCCGGCAGGCTTTTCCAGAGAATGATAACCAGGATCAGGACCAGACTCAAGAGGACAAGAGAGGCCGAAGCGGCCATCAGGAACTTAAAAAAAGATTCCTTCCGCAAGCGCCTCTGTGTCCCGAAATCCCGGCCCCCATAATGTTTTCTCGTCATGCCGACCTCCGGCTGATTCTGACCAGGTACCAGCGGGCCAGAAGGCTGAAGCCGACCACTATCGCCAGCAGCAGCAGGGCGGCCAGGTTTAAGGCAGATTCATAACCCGGGACAGACATCATTTCACCGTAATTGTTGGCCAGGAGAGCCGGCAGCGGGTAGGCGGGCGAGAATAGAGAGCGGGGAATGACCGGGACGTTGCCCACCACCATCAATACGGCGATGGTTTCTCCGAAGGCCCGGGACAGCCCCAGGACGCAGGCGGCCAGGATGCCAGGAAATGATTTCTTCATCACCACATATCTTATGACCTCAAGCCTGGTTGCCCCGAGCGACAGCGCGGCTTCTTTTAGGGCCAGCGGGACCGAGTTAAGGACTTCGACCGAGACGCTGATAATTGTCGGCAGAATCATCAGGGCCAGGACCAGGGCCGCGGACAGAATGCTGTAGCCGGAGCTCTGCCGGCCAAAAGCCGGAGCCAGGAATTTGCTGACCGCCGGCACCACCAGCAGCACCCCCCACATCCCGTAAATTACCGAAGGCAGACCGGCCAGCAGGTCAAGGACAGGCTGAAAGATTCTTTTCAGTCGGACCGGCGCGTATTCTGAAAGGTACAGGGAGGTCAGAATGGAAACCGGCACGGCCAGCAAGATGGCGGTCATGGTCACCCAGAGAGTTCCGAGTATAAACGGCCAGAGGCCGAAATGTCCGCGGCTCGGCAGCCAGGTTGAAGAGAAGAGCAGCGAAGGGAGAGCTTTCAAAGAAAGCAGGGGCCAGGCTTTCATCAACAGGGCCAGGAAAATTACCACCGTCAGGGCGACCGGAAAAATAGCAAAGGGCGCGGTGGCCAGGCCGGGTCCCCGGTCGCGGCGGCTGAATCTGCCGATAACCCTCAATGTCTCCACTCCTCGCGGCCGGATGTTCCGATTTTCTGTCGCTCCCTGTCGGCCGCCCGGGGGTCAAGTCTCAGGTATCCGGCTTCCCCGGCCAGGTCCTGGCCGCGGGTGAGCACCCAATCCAGGAAAGCCCTGGCCACAGGACGGAGGTTGGTTGTCTTGACCACCAGGTAAAGGTCCCGGGCTGGCGGGGAGGGGTACAGTCCCCGTTCGATGGCTGAAGTCAGGCGGTTTCGGTCCTGATAAAAATTTTCTTCCGGGTCAAGCCGCCCGTTTTGGTTAAGGTCAAGCGGAATGATGGCCAGACCCTGGTGAGGCTTCATCGTCCCCGGGTTGTAGGCGAAATTCAGGTTGTTGAATCCCAGGCCGTTGGGGTCGCGGCGGACGGCTTCGGCCAGCCCGGGGTCGCCGTAAATGGCTACCCCCTTCAGGTCTTCCTGGTGGGCTCCGAGAAAGGCGGCCCAGGTCTCTGCTGCCCCGCAGGCGTCGGAGCGGATGTAAACATTGATGGGGGTTCTGCCGGGCAAGCCCAGAATTTCTTCCCAGAACCGGACCCCGTCCTCGACAAAAATACGGCGCAGGCTTTCCCGGGTCAATCCTTTTTCCAGAATAGCTTTCAGGAACGGATTTTTCTGGTTCAAAGTCCCGACCACGGCATCCCTGGCCACGGTTAGCGGCAGGGCTCCGCGGGCCAGCTCTTCCGGATGGAGGTCGCGGGAGACCATGCCGATATCAACCAGGCCGGCCAGGACATCGGCCATACCCTTGCCCGCTCCTCCGGCCTGGAGGTCTATCGTCACCCCGGGATTCTCTTTCTGAAACTCGTCGGCCCAGCGGACTGCCAGGGGATAGAGAGCCCAGGCCCCCGAGATGCTCAGCTTCCCGGTCAGGGCATTTTTCCAGGCGGTCGGAACTCCGGCCCCGGATAAGAAAAGAGCACTAATCAAGAGAAGAATCAAGGCCCCTCCAGGCACGGATTTGTTCGCCCGGATCGTGGGACGAAGGGAAAGGAAATGGCTCAGCCGGAAGCGGCGACGATTTTCGGGTCTTGGAGAACGCACGCTATCTTACCCCTTCAAATTAATTAATCCTGTCAAAAGCCCACCTGAAGGTGCAGCAGAAGGACGCTGTGGCCGGGCCCGGTTTCCTGGCGATGGTATTCAAAGTTGGCCTGCAGTTTTGAGGCCGGATTCAGGAGCCAGTTAGCTCCGGCAGTATAGACCTCTGTCCTCTGTCCGGGCAGGTTCCGGTCGGGCCGGAAAGCTTCGGCCCTCAGCACCAGTTGATATCTGTCCGGCTTCAGGTCGAAAGCTGACAGGACATACCAGCCGAACTTTTCTGCCAGGTCATCCCGGGCCTCGATGTATTCGGCCCGGAGGTGAAAGAGCCTCCAATCCCAGCTAACTTCCAAACCCAGCCGGTTCCTGGTCAGGTTGGTGGAAGCGGCTGTATCAAACTTCCGGCCTTTGTAAACCGAAATTCCAAGATTCAGTCCTCCGCCCGGACTGGCGAGGAGTCGGCCGGCAAAATCCTTGTGGCTGTTGTCGTCTTTTTTATTGATTCCGGCTCCGTTCACCAGTCCCAGGGTGTACTGGAAAATGGAGAAACGACCGAAAATCGCCAGGCCCAGATCCCGGCCGGCAGCACCGTTGTCTCGCCCGGGAGCCAGCAGGTCGACCGCCCTGGAGCGATTGACAGTCAGCAGTCGGCCGGCTGAGGTGGTGCTCTCCAGACTGAAGGGAACCAGGAACTGTCCCGCCCGGAGGTTGAATTTTTCAGCCAGCAGGACTTCGGCCAGAGCGTCGAGAAGAACGGGCGACCGGGTCAGGTCGGACTGAACTTTGAAGTTCAGTTTCTTGAGAATCCGGGCCTCCAGACTCAGCCTGGCCCGGCGGACAGAGAAAGTATCGACCGGGTCTTTCTGTCCGGTATAAACAAGCTGGGCAAAACCGGAGATTTTAACCGGCTGACTGGAGGTGACGGCCGGAAGGGGAGAATCCTGGTTATCAGGTTCAGGGACACCGGCCAGAATAAAGCTTCGGCCGGGACTCAGGATCAGATAACAGCTCAGAATTATCAGCCAGAAAGCTCTTGCCAGTTTCACTTTTTCCTCCTTTCTGTAGCCTGTCTGTTTATCATCAGCTGTCGCTTGAGGACGTCGTCAAAAGTGGTTTGTTCCAGACGTTCGGCCACCATATCCCTGACCTCTTTCCACAGCCATTTCAGGCCGCAACGGTCTTCCAGGGGACAGGGCTCATGTTCCATAACGCTGACGCAATTGATGGGGGCCAGCGGGCCGTCCATAACCCTGATGACCTCAGCTACGTTGATTTCGGCCGGAGGCCTGGACAAATAATAGCCGCCGGCCGGGCCTTTTTTGCTTTTGACATAGCCGGCTCTTTTCAGCAGGAGCAGGATCTGTTCCAGGAATTGCTGGGGAATGGCCTGGGCCAGTGAAATGATTCTTATGGGCACCGGCCCCTGGCCGTAGCGGACGGCCAGTTCCAGCATCGCCCGGCTGGCATATTCGCCTCTGGTTGATAGCCTCATGGTCAGACCTTATTAATAGTTGATTAAATCTATCAACATTATCATATATTAAAAAAGGCCCGGGCTGTCAAGCCTTATTTTGTCTCCCGCCGGAGCCCCGGCCGGCCGTTTGCCATCGGCCACGGGTTGTGGCATCATTTAAGATGTTGAGAAGGAGGCGACTATGAAGTCAGGCCAAGCAGCCAGAGCGTTTGTTCCGGGTCTATTGCTTATTCTGGTCATTGCCGGGCAGCCGTTTTCTGCCCCGGCCCAGTTGGCGGCGCCGAAAGCGCAATTCAAGGAAACCAGCCGGGATTTTGGCCAGATCAAGCAGGGCGAGGTGGTCAGCCATGAATTTACCTTTACCAATTCCGGGAATGCGGTTCTGGTGGTCAAAAATGTCAGCACCTCCTGCGGTTGCGCCGCGGCCCTGGTTTCCCAGAAAGAAATCGCGCCCGGTCGGGAAGGGAAAATTAAGGTCACCTTCGATTCCCGTGGCTATGCCGGAAAGGTCATAAAATATGTATATTTCGAGAGCAATGACCCCAGTAATCCCCGCCAGGAGCTCACCATAACGGCTGAAGTGAAGGTCGGTCCGGCCCCGAGAATAGAACTGGAACCATACAACCTGGACCTGGGCCTGGTGCTGGAAGGAGAACCTTCTGAGGCCGCCATAAAGGTCAAAAACAGCGGACAGCTGGAGTTGGTGATAGACATAGACAATCCTGGCTTTATTTTTATGGTGGGCACCAGGGTTATCAGCTTTCCTTACAAGATTCCGGCCGGACGGGAAATTATGCTCATGGCCCGGGTCCCGGCGAGAGAGGGCAGGCCCGGGCCCCAGAGGGAATATTTGCTCCTGAAGTCCAATGACCCGGCCAGGCCGAGCCTGTCGGTTTTTATAAGCCGTTATGTGATCAGCAGAGAAGAACTCAAACGCCTGTTCGAAAAGTACGGCAAGGAGCTGGGGATAAAATAGATTGGTTTCAGGTCGGCAAGCGGAGAGGCTCAGAGCCGGCCCCATTCATCAGCCCGGGTTCAACCCGGTCTCCGGGCGGCCGCGGCCGCAGGGAGGTTAGATGGCCAGAACGATTCTGACGGTCAAAGTCCAGCCAAAAGCTTCCAGGCGAGAACTCGTTCCCCTGTCGGCAACAGAATTCAGGGCCAGATTGACTTCGGCCCCGGAAAAAGGTCGGGCCAACCAGGAGCTCCTGGAACTGCTGTCCGAGCGCCTGGACCTGCCGCTTTCCAGGTTGAAAATAATCCGGGGAGAAAAATCCAGAATCAAGCTGGTGGAAATAAGCTGACGGGGGGCGGACCGGCCGTCGCCTCAGGATCGGCTGGCCTTGCTCTAATTTTTCGGGTTGTTGTTCCTGTCCGTAATGATTACAATTAGAGCGAAATTCAATCCAACCTCCGGGATGGCGACATGAGTTACCTGAATCTGGTAAGTCTGGGTGGGCTGGCCGTTCTGGCTCTGGTGGCCTGGTTATTTTCTTCTCATAAGAAAATAGTCAACTGGAAAGTGGTCGGCTGGGGACTGGGTCTGCAACTTTTACTGGCCTTTTTTATTTTTCTGGTCCCGGCCGGAGGCCGGATATTTCTGGTGGTCAATGAGGTAGTGGTCCGGGTTCTGGACAGCGCCACTGCCGGCATAAAATTTCTTTTTGGTCCCCTGGCCCTGCCTCCGGGAGCCAGCAATGAAAGCGGGGAAACCTCGCCGGGCTTTATTCTGGCTTTTCAGGCTCTGCCGACTGTGGTCTTTTTCGCCGCCCTGGTCGGGGCCCTGTACTACCTGAAGGTAATGCCGTTTTTAATCCGGCTATTTGCCCGGGTTTTTACCAGGCTGATGAGAATCAGCGGAGCCGAATCGCTGTGCGTTTCCAGCAATATCTTCGTCGGGGTGGAATCCTCGCTGGTGGTCAGACCCTATCTGCAGCAGATGACCGCCTCTGAGCTGGCCACCATTCTGACCGCCGGTCTGGCGACCATCGCTTCTTCGGTTCTATCTGTTTATGTGATGATTCTGCGAGCCGGGCTGCCGACCATTGCCGGGCATCTGGTTTCGGCTTCGTTGCTTTCGGCGCCGGCCGCCCTGCTGACTGCCAAACTGATGTTTCCGGAGACAGAAAAGCCGGTCACCCTGGGTCTGGACGTAAAACCTTATTATGAAAAAGAGGACAATCTGATCATGGCCATCATAAACGGAGCCCAGTCCGGCCTCAAGCTGCTGGGGGGAATAGTGGCTCTGCTGCTGGCTTTCCTCGGACTCCTGGCTCTCCTGGACCTCCTGCTGGGCTGGCTGGGCGGCCAGCTCAATAATCTTCTGGGCTGGCATTTCAACTGGCAGATTTCCGGGATTCTGAGCTATGTTTTCTATCCCTTTGCCCTGATTATGGGCGTGGCTCCCCAGGACGCCTCTCTGGTGGCCAGGCTCCTGGCCGAAAGAGTGGTGGCCACCGAGCTGGTCAGCTACCAGCATCTGGCCGCTCTGCTTCAGGCCGGAGCCTTCCATCACCCGCGCTCAGCCATCATCGCTTCCTATGCTCTTTGCGGCTTTGCTCATGTGGCTTCGCTGGCGATTTTTGTGGGGGGAATCGGTGCCCTGGCCCCGGGAAGACTCAAAGACCTGTCGCGTTTAGGGCTGAAAGCCCTGCTGGCGGCCAACCTGGCCTGTCTGATTACTGGAGCCGTGGCCGGCGTTTTTTACACCGGGGCCTCGGTTCTTTTTGGGCGTTAAGACAGGCCTCAGCTGACCGGCCGGTGCGGTAAGAGAATTGCCGATTACATTGCTGGCCGTGGCCTGATTTGACTCTTGACCCTGCGCATCAGGCTCAAAATTCACGGCCAGAAGATACCGGCAGACGACCGGAGCCTGTTGGCCGGATGGCCGGAGTGAGAATAAACGGGTCGGGCGTCGTCTGTATTGATGGAAAAAGTTTTAAAGAAACCGGTCCGGATGTGGTAGAATTGAGAAAAAGCAGGAAGGAGAAACAAACATGACCGGACAAATCAAGAGTATACTCTGGGCCACCGACTTTTCCAGGGAGTCTTTAACGGCTCTGTCCTACGCCAATTACCTGGCCGGACGATTCGGAGCTCAGGTCAAGGCCCTGCACGTAGTCCCGGATTTCGCCCCGGCTCTTTATGAAAGCCGCGGAGTGGTGGTGGCCGAATTGATGGAAAAACAGGAAGAGAGCCGCCGCCAGGCCCTGAAAAAACTCCAGCGCCTGTCCGGCAAAAATGAAATCAAGTTTTCCAAGCTGATCGTGGACACCGGCTCGGCGGGCAAAAAGATTCCCGAGGTGGCCGAGAAAGAGAAGTGCCAGCTGATAGCCATCGGCCGCAAGGGCCTGTCGGCCCTGGAAAAAATCCTCCTGGGCAGTGTGGCCAACCAGGTTCTCCGGCGTTCCCGGGTGCCGGTTCTGGTCGCGCCCGGGCGTCGGACGAGTCCGAAAATTGAGAATATCCTGGTGCCCACCGACTTCTCGGCTGCCGAGGAAAGGGAAAGAAACTACGCCTGGAGCCTGGCTGCCGGCCTCAAGGCCAACCTGACCCTGCTCTATATCCTGGAGCTTTATGATTTCAAGTTCTCTCCCGACCAGATTAAGAAGATGATGGATGAGGCCCTGCAGACGCTGAAGAGCCGGAAGAAAAAGAAAGGGCAGTTGGAAATCAAGGAGGTGGTGGTCCGGGACCTGAATGCCGCCGCCGGGATTGTGACCTACGCGGCCAGACACAAACTCGACCTGATTGTCATGTCGACCTGTGTTTCGCCGCTGGAAAGATTCTTTCTGGGCAGCACCACCGAGAAGGTAATTTCCTATTCGACTGTGCCGGTGCTGGCCCTGCCTTCAGTTTTTTGTAAAAAGTGACGGACGAACGACAACAGCTGCGCTGGCTGGTGCTCAATTATCTGGTCAGCGAAGGCCTGCTGTCGGCCCGCAGGGCCCTGGCCCTGCAGGAAACGGAAGAGCAGCTGTTCGGACCCGATTGGGCCTGTTTCGATTCGGCCGGACTCAGGCCGGCAGCCCGGCAAAAACTGCAGTCGGGTGAGTTATGGGCCCGGGCTGAGGCCGAACTTGAGAAGCTGTCCAAAAAAGAGTATACTCTCTTACCTTTTAATGATGCCCGGTACCCCCGGCTTCTGCGGGAAATCGTCGAACCCCCACCTGCCCTGTACTGCCTGGGCCAGCCCGACGTTCTGAACTGGGCGGCTGTGGCCGTGGTCGGGTCGAGACAGCCCAGCGGTTACGGCCGGATTATGGCCGACCGGCTGTCCGAAGCCCTGGCGGCCTGCGGGCTGGTGGTGGTCAGCGGACTGGCCCGTGGGGTCGATACCGCGGCTCACCGGGGAGCGCTGAGGAGCGGGCGGACGGTGGCCGTTCTGGGGTCAGGCCTGGAGAATATTTATCCGAGAGAAAACAGAATGCTGGCAGAAAAGATAGCCGAAACCGGAGCGGTGGTCAGTGAATTCCCGCTCGACTCCGAGCCGCTCGGCTTTCATTTTCCCCTCCGCAACCGGGTTATCAGCGGCTTGAGCCTGGCCTGCCTGGTTGTAGAAGCCGGCCTCCAATCGGGGGCCCTGATCACTGCCAGGCTGGCTGCCGACCAGGGCCGGGAAGTTATGGCTGTGCCCGGACCGGTCAACTCCGAACTGAGCCGGGGAGCGAATTGGCTGATAAAACAGGGAGCCAGGCTGGTGGAATCGGTCGATGACATTCTGGCGGAGTTGCCCTCTCCATGGAAGGAAGCGGCTTTGAGCCGGCTATCCGAGAAGAACCGTTCCCTGCCGGAACTTGCGGGGCGGGAAAAAGAGGTCTATCAGGCTCTGTCCGGGACCTCCCTTATTCACATTGACGATTTATCTGATAAAATTCAGATGTCCGTGGCCGAGCTCCTGACGGTGCTGCTGGCCCTGGAAATGAAAGACCTGGTGGTGCAGGAAGCCGGGAAATTTTTTCGCAGGAGAACTTGAGTGGCTAAAGCCTTAGTTATCGTCGAATCCCCGGCCAAGGCCAAAACCGTCAACCGCTATCTTGGTTCCGGTTACCTGGTCAAGGCTTCAATGGGGCACGTCTGCGACCTGCCGAAAACCAAGCTGGGGGTAGACCTCAAGAATGATTTTAAGCCAACCTACCAGGTTATTCCCGAGCGTAAGCGGCTGGTGGCCGAGCTCAGACAACTGGCCCGGGAAGCCGAGCGTGTTATTCTGGCGGCCGACCCCGACCGGGAAGGCGAAGCCATTTCCTGGCACCTGAGCCAGCTTCTGGCCCCGGAGAATGAGAAAGTCTACCGGGCCGTCTTCCACGAAATCACTGAGGAAGCCATCAGGGAAGCTTTCAAGAAACTGGGACCTCTTGACCAGAATAAAATCAATGCCCAGCAGACCAGGAGAATTTTAGACCGGCTGGTGGGTTACCTGATCAGCCCCCTGCTCTGGAAGAAAATCGGCCGCGGCCTGAGCGCCGGTCGGGTGCAGTCGGTAGCCCTGCGATTGATCTGCGACCGGGAACGAGAAATAAAGGATTTTAAGCCGGAAGAATACTGGACTATTGCCGCCATCCTGCGGGCGGAGAACCCGCCCGAGTTCCGGGCGCTTCTCAGCCGGATTGACGGCAAGAAAGCCCGGGTCAAGGATGAAAAAACAGCCCTGGAAATCCTGGAAACCTGTCGCCGGACGCCCTTTATCCTGGATAAAATCCAGGTCAAAGCCAGGAAGAAAAATCCTCCGGCTCCCTACATAACTTCAACCATGCAGCAGGACGCCTACCGGCTGCTGCGCTTTCCGGTCAAGAAGACCATGATGGTGGCCCAGAGGCTGTATGAAGGACTGGAGCTTGGGAAAATGGGCCCGGTCGGTTTGATCACCTACATGAGGACTGATTCGGTCCGGATTTCCGAGGCGGCCCGGGCGGCGGCCAAAAAATTCATCGCCGAAAACTTCGGGCCGGAATACGTGCCGGCCAAAGCCGCGCCGCATAAATCCAGGAAGACGGCCCAGGAGGCCCATGAAGCCATCCGGCCGACCCACCTGGACATTACTCCCGAAAAGGTCAAACCTTACTTAAAAAAAGAAGAATATGAATTGTACCGGCTGATCTGGAACCGGTTCCTGGCCTCCCAGATGAGTCCGGCCGAAGTGGAAGAAACTCAATTTGAGATCAAAGTGGATAAATTTCTTTTTGTGGCCCGGGGAGAAGTTATCAAGTTCAAGGGCTTCCTGGAGCTTTATGAGAAACAGCACCTGCGGTTTGAGAATGCCGGCAACGGTGAGGGCCAGGCCGGAGCCGGAGCTGAAGCGGAAAAGGAAGAAGGACTGCTGCCGCCGGCCAGAGAGGGAGAAATCCTCAGCCTGGTCGACCTGCAGAATAAGCAGAACTTCACCCAGCCCCCGCCGCGCTATACCGAGGCCACCCTGGTCAAGGAACTGGAGGCCCGAGGTATCGGCCGTCCCAGCACCTATGCCCCTATCATCTCCACCCTTCAGGATAGAACCTATGTCATCAAAGAGGAAGGGCGCTTCCGGCCGACCGACCTTGGTTTTTTTGTCACCGAATTTCTGGTCAAGAATTTTGCCGACCTGTTCGATTATAAATTTACGGCCAGAATGGAAGAAAAACTGGACAGGATCAGCGACGGTCAGGCTGACTGGCTGGAAAGTCTCCGGCAGTATTATGATCTCCTGCAGAAGTCCCTGGAACAGGGACATGAAACCGAGTCGGTCAAGAAGAACGGCATTCCGGTCGAGGATAAATGCCCGCGCTGCGGCAAGAACCTGGTGATCAAGGAAGGTCGTTACGGGAGGTTCAAGGCCTGCTCCGGCTATCCGGAATGCGATTACAAAGAACCGCTGGTTAAAAAAGAAAGCAAAGTAACGGATAAGAAATGTCCGAAGTGCGGTTCCCCGCTGGTTCACCGCCGGGGGAAATTCGGCCCGTTTATCGCCTGCTCCAACTATCCGAAGTGCGATTATATTCAGAGGAAAGAAAAAATCGACACCGGACTGCCCTGCCCCGAAGGATGCGGCGGCACCATCATCAAGCGCCAGACCAGGAGGGGAAAATATTTTTACGGCTGCAGTCATTTCCCTCGCTGCCGGTTTGCCAGCTGGGATGAGGTGATACTGCAGGACTGTCCGAAATGCGGAGCCAAATTCCTGCTAAAAAAATCCCCGGCCAGGAAAAAACCGTATCTCTATTGCCGCCGCTGCGATTATGTGCTCTATCTGGAAGGAGACCAGCCGACCGGGCCGGCCACCACGGCGCCGGCCGGAACGGAACCAAATCAACCGGCCCCGACCCGGGCCGACCGGATCCCGGATGAAACTCCCGGAAAAGATGAAAAAAGAGATTGAACAGTTTCTTGACTATCTGAAGTTTGAAAAAAACGCCTCCTCCCATACCATTGCCGGTTATCGTCGCGACCTGAAGCAGCTGGCCGATTATCTGAAAGAACAGGGTCACACCTGGCGAACGGCCGAGACCCTGACCCTGCGCGGATTTCTGGCCGAACTGCACGAGCGCCGGCTGAAAAAGAGTTCTATCATCCGCAAACTGGCCGCCATGCGCTCCTTTTTCGAATATGGCCGGCGAAAGAAATGGCGCGAGGACAACCCGGCCGGTGCCCTGGCTACACCCCGCCAGGAGCAGAAGATACCGGGCTTTCTGACCGAGGAGGAAACCGCCCGGCTGCTGGAGTGGTCGGTCGACCGGGAAGAGCCGCTGGAGGTCAGGGACCGGGCGATCCTGGAATTGCTGTACGCTTCCGGGCTCCGGGTCTCGGAACTAACCGGTCTGGACCTGGAGGACCTTCATCTCCGGGAAAGGCTGGTCAGGGTAAAAGGAAAAGGAAAAAAAGAAAGGATAGTGCCGTTCGGCCGGCAGGCGGAAATGTGGTTGCGGGAGTACCTGGCTCTCCGGGCCCGTCTCGCCCTTAAAACTACTCCCTCTCCGGCTCTGTTCCTTAATTATCGTGGTCAGAGATTGACCGCTCGTTCGGTGCAGCGGCTGGTCCAGGCCCGACTAAAACAGATAGCCGTATTTCGTCGGGTCAGCCCGCACTCCTTGCGTCATTCTTTTGCTTCCCATCTCCTCAGTCGGGGGGCTGACCTCCGGGCGATTCAGGAACTGCTGGGACACCGGAGTCTGGCCACCACCCAGAAATACACCCACCTCGACCTAAGCCGGCTGCTGGAAATCTACCGGAAATCACATCCCCGGTCCTGACTGACCGCTCAGAAAACAAAAAAGAAAAGGGCAGGAAAGTCTCTGCCGTTGCTTCCCTGCCCCTTAGCCGCCCGTCAGTCAGGATTATTTGCCCTCGCCCACGGTGATCAGGTCTTTAATCTGGTTGAAGACTTTTTCTCCGATGCCCCGGACTTTCATGATATCTTCGATTTTCTTGAAGGGCCCGTTCTGGGTTCGGTAGTCAACGATTCTCTGGGCCACTTTGGGCCCGATGCGGGGCAGGTTCTGGAGTTCGGCCGCGGATGCGGTGTTGATGTTGATCTTGCCCGGCCCGGCCTTGGGCTGATTCTGGGCAAAACCCGGGCTGAAGACCATCAATCCCATCAGAACCAGCAGGCCGGCAGCCAGCACTTTTTTGAAACCTCCGGTCATGTGAGACCTCCTTTCGCCCGGAGATTATGCCGGAAACGGGCCAGGGCCGTGCCCGCGGCAATTTGTTCATAATTAATAAGATAGCGTCAGCTCGGCTCCTGCGGCGGGTAAAGACATTTTGACTTTTTGCCTTTCAGGTCAACAGGAGTTGACCGGCCGGAGAGTTCCTGACGGTGGTTTCTGCCGTCCGAATTTACGGCCGCCGGGGCTATCGGGTCTGCAAGTAATTTTCCAGAAAACGGCGCAATTTTCTCAGGGCCCGGCCCCGGTGACTGACCAGGTTTTTCTCTTCCGGCCGCAGACGGGCGAAGGATTTCCTGAGCGGGGGATAATAAAAAACCGGGTCATAGCCAAAACCGTTCTTCCCGTCCGGCTCCGACAGTATGAGTCCCCGGACCCGGCCCCGGAAACATTTTATGAGGTGCCCGTTTTTGCCCAGGCTGACCACGCAGACAAAGCTGGCTCGTCTGCGAGCGGCCGGCACGGCTGCCAGCAACCTCAGCAATTTTTCGATATTTTTCCGGTCGCTGGCTCCCGGCCCTGAAAACCGGGCCGAGTACACGCCCGGCCGTCCGCCCAGGGCTTCAACCTCCAGCCCGGAATCTTCGGCCAGCACCAGGCCGTCGAATTTCCGGCTGTAAAAAAGACATTTACCCTGGCTGTTGGCTTCAAAGCTCTTTCCGGTTTCCCGGTATTTTTTTAATTCTGGGTGACGGTCCAGGCTTTCTATTTTAAGCCGCAGTCCTCGCAACAGTCTTTTTAATTCCCGGAGCTTGCCGCGGTTGGTGGTGGCCAGCAGCAAACGTTGTTCAGTCAACCCGGAATTCCTCCAGCTGGCCCAGGTTCATCAGGCCATCGTTAAATTCCTGTTCTTTTTCCTCGCTGCCGACGGTGGAGAAATTCAGCATCAGAAAGACTCCCTCCTTCTTGAGGCTCAGTCGCTCCAGTTTGACGCCATGATGAAAGCTCAGTTTGCGCAATTTGCTCAGCAGGTCGGGAGCGTCTTTGTATTTCAGGTGGTAATGGTAGATATTTTTTTTCAGGTAAATATCCTCAATTTTTCTGAAGGCCACCAGAGTGGAGATGATGAGAGCGGTCATGATGAGGGCCGGCAGGTAATAGCCGGCTCCGATGACCAGGCCCAGCCCGGCTACCACCCAGATGGTGGTGGCAGTGGTCAAGCCGATGACCATTCCCCGGGCCTGGATGATGGTGCCGGCGCCAAGGAAACCGATTCCGGTGAGCACCCCGGCCGCCATCCGGATCATGGTGTCGGGTGTGGCGCTCGACCCCTGAACCAGCCCCACGGCCAGGCTCATCATCATGGCTGAACCGATACAGACCAGAATGTTGGTCCGGAACCCGGCCGGCTTCTGGCTGGCCTCGCGCTCGATGCCTATCAATCCTCCCAGGGCCACGGCCAGGATCAATTTAAGGATGATTTCCAGTATGTCCATTCCTTTAACCTTTCCTCAAGCTGGAGCCTTCAGGACCGGTTGCGATCAGAGAACCGATCGCTCCAATTTTATTAAAAAGGCAGGAAAATGAGAAGCAGGAATTGATGGCCGGATTAGATTTGCCACCGGCCCTGTGCTAAAATTCATTGAAAACAAAATTCCTTCTTTAAGGAGATGACCATGAAAACCGTCATAAGAATGGTGAAGGCCAGAGAAATTCTCGATTCCCGGGGCAACCCCACGGTGGAAGTGGAAATCCGGCTGGAAGACGGGACCACGGCCACGGCCGGAGTGCCTTCCGGGGCTTCCACCGGCGTTCATGAAGCCCTGGAATTGCGGGATGGAGATAAGAAAAGATACGGCGGCAAGGGGGTGCTCAAAGCCGTGGACAACGTCAACCGCCTGATTTCTCCGGAAGTCTGCGGCCTGGACGCCTGCGACCAGAGCGGTCTGGATAAACGCCTGCTGGCTCTTGACGGCACGGCCAACAAAGGCCGCCTGGGAGCCAATGCCATACTGGGAGTCAGCCTGGCTGCGGCCAGGGCCGCCGCCCGGTCGCTGGGGCTGCCGCTCTACCGTTATCTTGGCGGGCTTGAGGCCAGGTTTTTACCGGTACCGTTTTTTAATATACTTAACGGCGGGGTGCATGCCAACTGGCAGGGGCCTGACCTGCAAGAATTCATGATCGCCCCGGTCGGAGCCCCGAGCTTCCGGGAAGCTCTCCGCTGGGGCAGCGAAATTTATCATTCGCTCAAGGGCGTCATCAAGGCCAGGGGCTATGCCACTGGAGTCGGCGACGAAGGCGGCTTCGCCCCGGCTCTTAAGAAAAACTCGGAAGCCCTGGACCTGATCGTCGAAGCCATCGAGAAAGCCGGCTATAAACCTTATGACCAGGTGGCCATTGCCCTGGACCCGGCGGCCAGCGGTTTTTATGAAGACGGACTGTACAATTTAAGAACCGAGGGCCGCAAGGTGACGGCGGGAGAAATGGTGGAAATGTACGCCGGCTGGGTTGGTAAGTATCCGATAATTTCCATCGAAGACGGCCTGGCTGAAGACGACTGGGAGGGCTGGAAGCTTCTGAACAGCCAGCTCGGACAGAAAATACAGCTGGTCGGCGACGACATCCTGGTCACCAACGTGGAAAGAATAAAAAGGGGTATAGCCGAAAAAATAGCCAACTCGGTACTGATCAAGCTGAATCAGATCGGAACCATAACCGAAACCATTCAGGCCATTGAGACGGCCCGGCGGGCCGGCTGGACGGCCATGGTTTCGCACCGCAGCGGCGAGACGGTCGACAATTTCATCGCCGATTTTACCGTGGCCATGGGAACCGGTCAGCTCAAAACCGGTGCTCCCTGCCGGGGAGAAAGGGTGGAGAAGTACAACCAGCTCATGCGGATTGAGGAAGAGCTGAGTGAAGCGGCCAGCTATGCCGGAAGGTTTATTTTGAAAAAATAGAAAATTTTTGCCCCTCAAGACAAAATATCGGAGCCCAGGTCGGAAGGCTGAAAGGTTGGCCGGAGGAGGTATGAACTGCGGCCGCCGTTCGCAACCTGAATGCCCGACAGTCGCCCGGAAGAAAATAATTTTTGCTTTTTTGGCGTTTGTTCTATATCCTTGAGTTAAGGAACAAAAAATGAGAAGGCTGGTTTTTTTTATGATCATCAGTCTGATATTTTTGTGGTGCCTGGCGCTCACTGTCAACGGCCAGGCCCAGAAATTACGGCTGAGGGTCGTGACCGAGCAGGCTAACATCAGGCTGAAGCCCGATATTGGCAGCGAGATGATCTGGCAGGTGAGGCAGGGAACCGAAGTGGAAGCTGAAAGGAAAGAAGGAGAATGGTATCTGGTGGCGCTGGAAAAGCCGGACGGCTCCAGGATTCGCGGCTATGTCCATGAAAGCCTGGTTGAGGTGGTGGCCTCCGGGTTGAAGCCAGTGACGGCCAGTCCGGAGGTTAAGCCATTCAGGGAAGTCGAAGTCAGGCCGGAGCGCGAAAAGAGAGCCGGCCTGGATTATCTGGTCACCCTGTCCGGCGGCGGCCAGTACCTGTCGCCCGCCGACCTGAACCGGGCAGCTCAGGGTGTAACCGATTATTACCTGACCGACCTGGGGACAGGGAAAAAGGCCAGCCTGAACGGATTGCATCTGGTTTGGTGCTACGGACTGGACTTTTTCTATCCGCTGAGCCGGCAGGTTTATCTTGGACTCGGCTTTGAGTATCTGCAGGGGGCGAAGGAATCGACGGTCAGTTTCACTCTGGACGGCAGCGATTATGGGCTGCTGACCCGCCCCGGCCTCAGAAACGTTGCCCTGCGGGTTTCTCTTATTTATCAACCGGCCGATATTTTCTACCTTCGGGCCGGACTGGAAACCAACCTGGCCAGACTCAGCTATCTGTACCGGATTGAACAGGGTGATAGCTGGATGGAATGGCGGGGGCAAGCTGACGGCTTCAATCTCGGCTGGATGGAGGCGGCCGGAGTGCAACTGCCGATTGCTTCCTGGCTTCAGCTTTATGTGGAGGGCACTTATCGCTACGCCAGAATCAGAAATTTTGAGGGCACGAATTATTATCTGGACTCGGACGGACTGGAAAGAACAGAAAAGGGGAAACTTTATTACTGGACTGTCAACTCAGACGGCAAGTATTATCCGGCGCTCTTCATCCGCGATCGCCTGCCCACAGACCCGGGAGTCACAGCTCCCCGGACTGCCGACATCAATCTTTCTGGGTTTAGCCTGAGGGCCGGCCTGCGCCTGTCTTTCTGAGCAGTCCTGAAACCCGCTTCCCTGCATCGGAAGAATCCTGGTTTCCATTTTCTAAAATCAGTTTGTTTATCATCGACCAAATTTCTTATAATGCTCTCTTTGACATTCTAACCTTGCGGTAGCGGAGGTCCGGTTGAGTCAGAAAGAGCAATTCGTTTCCAGGCTGGGGTTTGTGGCCGCGGCCATCGGCATGGCCGTGGGCACCGGCAACATCTGGCGTTTTCCCCGCATGGCAGCTCAGTATGGCGGCGGAGTCTTTGTGCTGGTCTATTTATTGGCGCTTCTTCTATGGTCGGCTCCGCTTCTGATGGTGGAGATGTCAATAGGGCGGAAAACCCGGATGGGACCGGTGGGCGGCTTTCGTGATTTCGTCGGCCCGAAATATACCTGGATGGGCGGCTGGATGGTGGGCGTCTGTATGCTGATCACCTTCTACTATGCCGTGGTTACCGGCTGGTGCGCCAAATACTTCGTTCTCTCGCTTCAGGGGGCCTTCAGAGAGGGCGTGGATACGGCCACTGTCTGGATCAATTTTCAGCACAACAGGTGGGAGAACATACTATTCCAGGCGCTGGCCATCGGTCTGTGCGGTTTGATCATCTACCGGGGGATTCAGAAAGGCGTGGAGAGGGTCAACAAGCTCCTGGTGCCGTCGCTTTTTGTTTTCCTGGCGGTGGCGGCTCTCAGGGCTGTTACCCTGCCCGGGGCCAGCCTCGGTTTGCGGTATCTTTTCGTTCCCGACTGGTCGAAATTAGCCGACCCGGCCACCTGGCTCCAGGCTTTCACCCAATCGGCCTGGTCCACGGGAGCAGGGTGGGGTCTGATGCTGACCTATGCCGTTTATATGAGTAAAAAGGAAGACATTCCTCAAAATGGTTTTACCGTGGGTTTCGGAGATAATTCCGGAGCCTTGCTGGCCGGGATGGCAGTTATCCCGACCATTTTTGCTCTTTCTCCCGACCTGGGGGCGGCCCGGGCTTCGCTGGGCGACAACATGGGCTTGACCTTTATTTCTCTGGCCGGCCTGTTTCCGAAGATGAAAGGCGGCCTTCTGGTGGCGCCCGTTTTTTTCCTGGCCATGCTTTTTGCCGCTCTCAGCTCTCTTATTGCCCAGGTGGAGCTGGGAGCCAGAGCCCTGATGGATTTTGGCTGGAGCCGCAAGAAAAGCACCCTGTCGGTGATGTGTCTCTGCTTCCTGCTCGGCCTGCCTTCGGCAGCCTTTCCTTCGTTCCTTCTAAATCAGGACTGGGTCTGGGGCATGGCGCTTTTGGTAAGCGGGTTCTGGACCATTTTAGCGGCCAGAAAATATGGCCTGGAAAAGTTGCGCCGGGAAATAAACGCCGGGGCCGACCTGAAGCTCGGTCGCTGGTGGACATTTATCCTGAAATATGTTTCTCCTCTGATTTTCCTGACGGTAACCGGGTGGTGGTTTTACCAGGCTATCGGCTGGGATAAAAAAGGGTGGTGGCATCCCTTCAAAGTTACCTCGGCCGGGACCATTATTTTTCAGTGGTTGATATTGCTGGTTCTGGTCCTGTTATTGAACAGACATCTGGCCCGCCGGACCAGAAAGCCGCTGGAAGAAGAGGATTGAAATGGAAGTCATTGTCTGGATGATCATCATTCTGGGTTTGAATTTCGGCGGGCTGGGATATTTTCTCTGGCGTCTGCTGAGAAGAAAGAGTTCTTACTGATATCCTGCCCGCGAGAATAGGCTTTCGGCCCGAAGCTATTGGACGGAGCCTCCGGCTTCTTACCGCCGCTCCGACTCTTCGTATTTGTAACCGACTCCACGGACGCTGTGGATGGAGGCGGCCAGCGGGCCGAGTTTTTCTCTGAGGTGTCGGATGTGGACATCCACCGTCCTAAGAATGACCACTTTCTCCTGTCCCCAGAGGTGGTCGAGTATCTCGTCTCTGGTAAAAACCCGGCCGGGTCGCGAAGTCAGCAGTTCCAGAATTCGGAATTCGCTCAGGGAAAGCTCCACCGGCCGGCCCTTAACCCGAACTTCATGTTTGTCCGGGTCGATGATTAATTGGCCTCCGGCCAGTTTTTTGGCCAGCTTTTCCGGCAGCCCGGGTTTCTCCTGCCGTCGGAGGACGGCCTTGATTCGAGCTTCCAGCTCTCTAAGGGAAAATGGTTTGGTGACATAGTCGTCAGCGCCCATTTCCAGGCCGGTTACCCGGTCGGCCTCCTGCGACCTGGCGGTCAGCATTATAATGGGGACGGCAGATCTTTCGGGCCGGCTTTTAAGATAGCGGCAGATTTCCAGCCCGTCGCTTCCGGGCAGCATCAGGTCCAGGAGAATCAGGTCGGGCTGATGTCGCTCAAGGTATTTCAGAAAAGACTCCGGACTGGAAAAGGTCTCAACCCGGAACCCGGCTCTGGTGAGATGGGTCTGGACAAGCTTCAGGATGTCTTCTTCATCATCCAGGACGGCAATGGTGCGGGCCATCTTTCTTTCCGGTTATATTTTATATTATTCCGGGGTCTTCCTGTCCATAACAAATTTGCCTCAGGCCTCAGTGGTAGATATCCGGCAGATGCAGGTGTTTTATAAATTCTCCCTTTATGAGGTAGTAGGATTCTTCAGCGATGTTGCTGGCCAGGTCGCCTATCTTTTCCAGGTGGCGGCTCACCAGAATAAAAAGCACCGCCCGGGCCGGGTCAAAGGCTTTATCATTTATCAAATCAAGATATCGCCGCCGAACCGCCGATTTCAGTTCATCCAGGAAAAGGTCCTGCCCGATGGTCTGTCTGGCCAGTTTTTCGTCATTCTGGAGATAGGCTTCGGTGGCTGAATTCAACATGTCCCGCGCCCGTAAGACCATTTCCGCTATTTCGGCCGGCCAGTCCACGGGCAAAGATTTCTTTGTCTCTTCCAGCCGCTGGCTGATATTAAGGCACTGGTCGGCTATCCTTTCCAGCTCGTGGGCCACGTTCATTGACACCAGAAGCAGGCGCAGGTCGCGGGCTACAGGCTGATGGAGCGCGATCAGGGTCGAAGCCCTTTTCTGGAGTTCGGTCTCCAGGTGGTCGGATTTCTTTTCCAGCTCGACTATGCTACCGATAAGAGACAAATCCTGCCCGGTCAGAAGCCTTTCGGTCAGGTCAAAGGTCTGTCGGGCGATGGAGATCAGTGCTGCTGTTCCGTCTTTCAGTTCCATCAATTCCCGGTCAAATACTCGTTCCTTCATCCTTTCCTCCGCTCATCCGAACCGCCCGGTGATATAGTCTTCAGTCATTTTGTTGGCCGGGTTGGTAAAAATCTTGTCGGTCCGGTCGTATTCAACCAGCTCACCCAGCCAGAGGAAAGCCGTATAGTCAGAAACCCGGGCTGCCTGCTGCATGTTATGGGTGACGATGACCACGGTGTAATCTTGCTTGAGCTGGTGGATTAATTCTTCAACTTTGGCTGTGGCGATGGGGTCGATGGCCGAGCAGGGTTCGTCAAACAGGATGATTTCCGGCTCGACCGCCAGAGCTCTGGCTATACATAGCCGCTGCTGTTGACCGCCGGACAGCTTGAGGGCGTTCTGGTGCAGACGGTCTTTAACCTCGCCCCAGAGCGCAGCCTGACGCAAACTCTTTTCCACGATTTTTTCCAGTTCAGCCCGGCTGCGGTGATTGCCGATTCTAAGGCCGTAGGCGATATTGTCAAAAATGGATTTGGGAAAGGGATTTGGCTTCTGGAAAACCAGGCCCACCTTTTTGCGCAGAGCTACCAGGTCCACATCCCGGTCGTAGATATTCTCCCCGTCCATCGTCACCCGCCCCTCTATCCTGGCCTCCGGTATCAGGTCATTCATCCGATTCAGGACACGCACAAAGCTTGACTTGCCGCAACCGGATGGACCGATGATGGCCGTGACTTTATTTTCGGGGATAATCAGTGAGACCTTATTCAAAACCAACTTTGGGCCGTAATAGAGGCTGAGATTCTCTACCTGAATTTTTGGCTTTCCTTCTGGAATGACGATGTGGCTGTTTTCCATAATCAGTGCCTCCACTTTCTTCTAAGTCTGGCCCGCATTAAAATGGCCCCCAGGTTGAACAGCACTACAAATACTATGAGCACCAGGGCTGTGCCGTAGGCCAGGAATCGAGCTTTGTCTATGGCATGATGCTGGGTGGCCATGATGTAAAGGTGGTAGGGCAGAGCCATAAACTGGTCCTTGAGGGAGCGCGGCAGAAAGGGCAAGTAGAAAGCGGCACCGGTAAACATTATGGGCGCCGTTTCCCCGGCTGCCCTGGCCAGACCCAGGACGGCTCCGGTCAACATCCCGGGGATTGAATAGGGAAGAACGTTGGTCCGGATCATCTGCCATTTGGTGGCGCCCAGAGCCAGGGCTCCTTCCCGGTAAGAATCGGGCACAGATTTTAGAGCCTCCTCACTGGCGGTGATGGTCCAGGGAAGGGTCAGCAGGCCTAAGGTCAATCCGGCGGAGAGGATCGAAGTCCCGAACTTGAGCAGATTAACGAACAGGATTACTCCAAACAGCCCGTAGACTATTGAAGGAACGCCGGCCAGGTTGCGGATGGAGAGCCTGATTAATCTGGTCAGGCGACCGGCTCTGGCATATTCATTAAGATATATGGCCGCGGCCATGCCCAGGGGCACGGCAAACAGGGCGGTTATCAGTGTGACCAGGAAGGTCCCGACGATTGCCGGCAGGATGCCCCCCTCGGTCATTCCCCGCCGCGGCGCCTGAGTCAGGAATTCCCAGGAGATGGCCCCGAGACCCTTACTGCCCAGGTCATAGAAAAAATAAAGAATCATAAAGAGAACGGAATAGACAGAAATTCTCAACATCAGGAAGCCAACCAGCTGGGCAAGCTGATGCCTGAAGCTTCGCCGACTTTTCTTGACCGAGCTTTTCACTTCAGCTTCCTTTTCTGTTTTTCCAGGATGAGGTCGGCCGTCAGGTTGATGGCAAAGGTCATGAGGAACAGGACCAGTCCGATGCCGAACAGGGCATAGTAGTGAGTGGTAAAATACGGAACCTCTCCCAGTTCGATGGCAATGTTGGCGGTCAGGGTTCTGACTGATTGCAGAAGACCGTGGGGGAAGGCCCGGGCGTTGCCGGTGGCCATCAACACAGTCATCGTTTCGCCGATGGCCCGGCCCATGCCCAGCATTAGAGAGGCGATTATGCCGGAGATGGCGGCCGGGATTTTTACCCGGACCAGGGTCTGCCAGCGGTTGGCTCCAAGGGCCAGAGAAGCTTCAACATAAGAAACCGGAACGGCATTAAGAGAATCTTCAGAAATACTGATGATGGTGGGCAGAGCCATTATGGCTAACATCAGACTGCCGTTGAGGGCAGTCAGGCCGTGGCTGAGCTTAAATATCTTGGCCAGTAGCGGGCTGACCAGGGTGAGTCCGATAAATCCGACCACCACCGAAGGTATGGCCGCCAGCAGTTCCACCACCGGCTTGACGATTTCCCGCACCTTGGGACTGGCCACATCCGAAAGATAGGCGGCTACCGCCACTCCCAGGGGGAAGGCAATTAACAGCGCTCCGACGGTAACCATGATGGTGCTGGCCAGCATCGACAACAGGCCGTATTCCGGCCTTTCGGGCGAGGTGGGATCCCAGCGGGTCGAAGTCAGAAATTCCTTAAGACTGATTTCTTTGAAGGCCGGAACCGAGGTGTAAAGAAGAAGGGCAAAGATTCCCAGGAGGACCAAGATGGCCAGCAAGCCGCTGGTCTGAAAAGCCTTCTGAATCAGGCTTTCTTTCAAGTCACCCAGGATGCTCTTCTTCTTCACCGAAATCATGGTTAAGG
The DNA here is from genome assembly GCA_030017715.1 of Candidatus Saccharicenans sp. GTDB lineage: Bacteria > Acidobacteriota > Aminicenantia > Aminicenantales > Saccharicenantaceae > Saccharicenans. The sequence goes on from JASEIU010000002.1 coordinate 274,128, forward strand.
ACTCCCGGCCGTCCTTTATTTCAGGTTTTTATCGTTCTGATCCATCAACTCTTGGCCGATTTTAAAAAATCCTTCTTTCTCCACTATGGCCTGTCCTTCGGGGCTGAGTTCGAAACGGATAAAATCAGCCACCGCGGCCGACGGCTTACCGCTGGTTGACTGGTAAAGCGGACGGGAAATGGCATATTTAGCCGAATAAACCGCTTCTTTATCCAGAGGCGAGTAGGCAGGAGAATTTTCGTCTTTTTTGATTTGCAGAACTTTTATCCCCCTGCGGATTTCGCCTTTTTCATCGTAGAGATAGCCGACGCCCACATAGCCGACTCCTGCCAGGTCCTGGCTGACCGCTTCTATGATCTGGGCGTTGCCGTTCATCTCCTTGACGTCCTGAGAATAATTTTTATTGTTGAGCACGTGTTCCTGCAGGAAGGAATAGGTTCCAGAGTTGGACTGACGTCCGTAGAGTGAAATTTTCTGGTCCGGGCCGCCGACAACTTTCCAGTTCTTAATTTCGCCCCGGAAGATAGACCCGACCTGGGCCATGGTCAGACTGTCAACGGAATTATTCTCATTTACTATGATGCTGAGAGCATCCACGGCTATGGCAAAAATTCTCGGTCTGACACCTTTTTCAAAGGCCAGGTCGAGCTCCTTGGTTTTCCATTCTCTGGAATGGTTTGCCAGGTCGCAGGTGCCGTTGATGATGGCCGTGATTCCGGTGCCAGAACCGCCGCCCAGAACGGCGATGGCTGCGCCCGGCTTCTTGGCCATGTATTCTTCAGCCAGGATCTGCACCAGATTGACCATGGTGTCGGAGCCCTTGACCTGAATCATTTTTCGCTGGGCCGAAGCGGTGGCTGTAAAAAGCAGACCGCAAGCAGCCAGCAGAGCGGTCCCGGTCAGCATTCCGGCCATTAATTTTTTAAATCCGGCAGACAATTTTTTTCTCATTTTTTCCTCCTTCAAAATTTAGAAAGTCATCAAAAAGGTCAGGTTAAAGATCAAGTCATTCTTTTTGAGCGGGTCTTTATAATCGTAGACCCAGATATTCGGCTGCAATCTGAAACTGGAGTTAAGCGGAGCCCAGTCCAGGCCGGCGATGATAAGTGAAATTTCGTCCTGAGCCTGCAGGTTATTGGGCTCATAGCGGTCAAATCTGGCGAACAGATTCAACTTCTCCGGGATGAGGTTATACCGGCCGAAGACCGAAAGCCCTGAGCGATTATAACGTTCTCCATCCAGCAGGTTTTTATCATTGCGGTAGATGAAGTACTCTGCTCCCAGGGTCAGGTCGGGTATGAACTCGATATACAGGTCTCCTTTATATGTGAAGGCGCTGGCTCCGACATCCTGCTTCTCGTAATCAAGGTAACCAATCAGAGACAGTCCCGGAACCGGGATCAGCTGCAGATAAGAACTGAGTTTTTTGTGTTTATCCTTTTCGGGTTTGGAATAGCCTTCTCCGCTGGAAAGCATGATTCCGTATTTAACCTGACGGACAATTTTTCCGCTGAGGTTAATTCCCAAATCAGCGCTGGTGGCGTCGATATCTTTGCCGGTAATGTCTTTGTAACCGTCAAGCAGGGTCTTGGCCACGCTGCGGTAGCCCCAGCGGTCTTCAGCCAGCTTGAAGGTGATGGTGTCAGCCATTCCGATTTTTAGGTCGGAATCCGGAATCAGGTTGTTGATCTGCAGGTACATATGCTTTAAGTAAGGGCGGAACTTGTCGTCAGCTTTGCCTGAAGCATCGGTGGCTTTGACCGTATCGCCGTCCAGAGTCAGGCGGAAGCTCAACCTATCATTAATCTTGTTGTCGTAGCGGAAGTAGACCCGGCGGAACTGCATGAAGTTACTCTTGAAATTAGGGTTATCGGGGGGCGGAGTGGTGATTGGCCCGTTGTTGGACAGGTAGAAGGTATAATCGAAAAAGACAGTTCCCGAAATCTTCTGCTGGGCTGAAGCCGGAGTCGGAAGAAAGGTCAGGCTGAAAAGACCGGCTAAAAGAAGAAGAACCAGAGAGCCGGGAAAAAACTCGTTTCTCTTGGGTTTTAATTTTCGTAACATTTTTCCTCCTGTTTGTTTTTTCTCCGGATTTTCCGGCGCCTGGAAAATCCTGAGCGTTGAGACCTGAGAATATAATTGTCCTGTGAATATAGAGCGAAGGAATGGTTAATTTTTGGTTAAGAATATTCCGGACAGACTGAACCGCCGGACAGAAGCCGGGCTGCCGGAAAAGGGTTCCTGATTATCTTTCGGGCTTCATTAACACTATCTTGGCGATTTGCTATAATATGCCCTGATGATTAAGGACAGCCAACCATGTGCGGTGTGATCGGCCTCTGGGCTAACCGGGAAGTCTTTCACGACCTCTATCAGGGATTGCTGTCGATTCAACATCGAGGGCAGGATGCAGCCGGCATTATCACTTATGACGGTAAGTTCCACGAGAAGAAGGGTAACGGCCTGGTGCTCGATATTTTCGGACCGCAGGAAGCCGCCCAGCTCAAAGGTATGGTGGGCATCGGCCATACCCGTTATCCCACCATCGGCGGGGGCGGGCACGAGGATGCCCAGCCTTTTATGGTCAACACTCCGTTTGGCATCATCCTGGCTCATAACGGCAACGTGGTCAACTACCGGCAGTTGAAAAAAGAATTGTTCGAAAAAAACCAGCGTCTGCTTAATTCCGACTGTGACGCCGAGGTTATTCTCAATGTCTTTGCCCAGGAACTGGAAGAGCAGAGGGTCAAGCAGCTGGGCCCGGAAAATATCTTTAAGGCGGTGGCCGGGGTATACCGCCGGGTTAAGGGCAGCTATTCGGTGGTGGCCTACATAGCCGAGCAGGGAATGGTGGCCTTCCGCGACCCCCACGGAATCAAACCGCTGAGCTTTGGCCGGCGCAAGGACGGTCTGGCGCCTTCCTATGCCTTTGCTTCGGAGACGGTCAGCCTGAACCTGATGAACTTTGAAGATATTGAACATCTTCAGGCCGGAGAAGCGGTCTTTCTCGACCGCCATCGACAGCTTCACCGGCAAAAGATAATTCATAAGAAACACACCCCCTGCCTTTTTGAATGGGTTTATTTTGCCCGTCCCGATTCGGTTATAGACGGAGTCAATGTCTACAAAAGCCGGGTTAACCTGGGCCGGCTGCTGGCCGCCGAGATCAAAAAGAAAAACCTGGAAATCGATGTGGTGGTGCCGGTCCCGGATTCTGCCCGGGATGCAGCTATCGAGATTGCTCGCCGTCTGAAATTAAAGTACCGGGAAGCCCTGGTTAAGAATCGCTATATCGGGCGCACTTTCATCATGCCGGCTGAGATCAAAAGGCAGAGTTCAGTCAGGCAAAAACTCAATCCCATCTGCTCGGAAATAGCCGGCAAAAAAGTTCTGCTGGTGGACGACAGCATTGTCCGTGGTAACACTTCGCGGGCGATCGTGGAGATGGTCAGAGAATGCGGGGCTGAGAAGGTCTATTTTGCTTCCTATTCACCGCCCTTGCGCTACCCTTGCGTCTACGGGATTGACATGCAGACCAAGACCGAGTTTGTGGCCCGGGAGGCCGATGAAGAGCTGGTGGCCAGACGGATCGGAGCCGACCGGGTCATCTACCAGACGCTTAAAAACCTGAAAAGAGCCGTCCGCATGGAAAACCCGGAGCTCAGGAGTTTTTGCGCCGCCTGTTTCGACGGCTGCTATCCGACCGGCGACGTCACCCAGGATATCCTGAAAGCCATTGAAGAAGAGAGGAAGCTGATTCAGGAAAGCCAGCTGGAACTCAACATCAAGGCCGGACGATAGAGTTTCGGTCCGGCTTCAGCCCTGTTCTCTCCAGTAATTTATAAGGTCCAGGATTGATTGTCTCAGGCTGATCTGGGGTTTCCAGCCGGTCAGCTTGACCAGCCGGTTAATGTCGGCCAGCAGGATTGGCGGTTCCAGCAGGATGTTCTTATTATCATGTTTTTTATCAACAGTTTCCAGCATCAACCTGGCCCGGGTCATCCCCAGCATCAATTTCAGGATTTCGTTTCCCGACCAGGACTGTCCGGAACCGAGATTGTAGACTTCACCCGGCTCGCCTCTGTCAGCAGTCAGCCACAGAGCCCGGACCAGATCCCTGACGTCGATATAATCTTTTTTGTTTTCCAGACTCCCGACCTTCAGAACCGGCTCCCTTTTCTTTTTTTCTATCTCGGCGATCTGGTTGGCCAGGGATGAAACCTGGTAATGAATCGGCTGCCTGGGTCCGAGGGTGTTAAAAATCCTGGCCCGGATGATATTCAGACCATAATTTTTATAGTACTGGAATCCCAGAAGGTCCTGAGCGGCTTTGCTGACTCCGAAGGGATTTAGGGGTCGGAGAGGGGCCGTTTCTTTGATCGGCAGCTCAGCCAAAAAAGCCAGGCCGTAGGCTTCGGCGGATGAAGCTAAGAGAACGACCGGATTCAGTCGAAGCTCCAGAAGAGCTTCCAGCAGGTTGACCGTTCCCAGGATATTGATAGAAAAAGTTTCGTCCGGGACCCGAAAGGAAGCCTCGACTGCTGACTGGCCGGCCAGATGAAAAATGCGGTCTGGCCTGACCTCAGCCAGGGCCCTCAGCACCGAGATCTGGTCGCGGACATCGCCCTCGATGAGTTTTACCCGACTGACAACTCTATTCAGTCCGCACAGACAGGACCGCGGCCTGACCAGGCCGAAAATTTCCACCTCGGGCAGGATTTGAGTCAGGTACTCGGCCAGGTGGCTGCCGATAAAACCGCTGATGCCTGTCACCAGAACTCGCATTATTATTTCCCTTTATGATAAGCTATCACTTTCCAAATTATATTTTATATTCGCTTTTTTCCATGGTGTCAATGGACGCTTTCTCTCTGAAGGCAGGCCCTCTCCCTCCCGGCCGGGAAGTTGATTATAACCGGCTCAAAAACCGAGAGCACCCAGCAGGTCCGAGGTCCGGCTGATGTTACCCAGTCCGAGCGAAAACCGGAATTGAACTTCGGGCCGGCTGCGGTAATAGAAAAGGCGAAGGTCAAAACTGAAATCAAGACACTGGTAATGATAGAGACCGGCCAGGGCGGTATAGAGAATCTTCCGGTTCTGCAGGTCAAATTCCAGTTGGGCCTTCAGGTCTAGTTTTTCCGGCCAGCGCCAGCCGGTCTGGAAACCGGCCTGGTGACTCCGGAAAAAAATGTCCGGACCGAGCAGCTGATAATTCCTGGACCAATTAAGACCGAAGAAGAATCTGTCTTCGGGTCGGCCGAGGTTGGCGCTCAACCTGGAGCTCAGGAAATTTTTTTCATAGGGATTAAAATCGGCCGAGAGGTCCAGGCTGACCCTGCCGGCCGGATAGTACCTGAGGTAAGCGTTAAGGGGAGAAAAGTGCCGTCCGGGATTAAGCGGATAATAATATCGTACCGGACTGTGCTCCGGGTCAAAAAAGGCGGTGGTGGACAGCCCGAGAGTCAGGATTTCCCGGGGCGAGCTGTCTGTTTTCAAAAGAAAGTGCTGGACCAGGCCAAATTTCAGGTTGTTGTCTCTGAAAAGCCCGAAAGGGGCAATTATCAGGTCCTCCTTCTCGCGGGTTAAAGGGGTATCGTAGGTATAAGAAATGAAGGGGACCAGCAGATGTTTCAGGACAGGCTGGCCCCGCCTGAAGAAAATACGGTAGATGACCGGCCCTTCCAGGTTGACACCAAGTCTGGCCTGAGAGGTCAACAAGGGCTGAGAGCCGCGAATGCGGGTCCCGGGTTCATAGCTCTGGAAATAATAAATGAAATTCCCGCCGGCGTTAAAAGTTAGATTCAGCCAGTCTGCCGGGGCTAAAGGCAGGGATAGAACGGGCCGGAAATAGGCCTGGCCCAGGGCATAGCTGTTCTCTTCCAGCTCGCTCTTCCAGCTATAGTTCAAGTTGCTGAGCCCGGATTCAAAAGACAGGTAAACCGAAGGCCGCAACCGGTACTTCAGCAAGTTGAAACTGGCCTGGGGAAGATAGGCGGTAATCGCACTCTGTCCGGTCTGGGGGTAATAGCTCTCAAACCGGGCCGCGCGCAGATTGAAGTTGAAATGAGACCAGCTCCGGCTGAGGCCAAACTGGTAGGAGCGGTTGCTGACCGTGGCCAGGTTGAAATTATTCTCAAACTCTCTCAAAAAATCAAAAGAGCTCGAATAGTCAGCCTGCCCGGTCAGCCTGAAACCCAGCGGCAGGACCTGGGAATGGTTCAGCCTCAGGATATAAGCCGGACGGGAAGGCGCCGCTTCTTCCCGGCGGGGGAAAAACAGGTAGCCGCTGACCTCTCCCCTGGTTCCCCCCGGCAGCAGATACCGGTATTCGAGTCCGGTCCCGACGCCCTTCCTGGAATAAAAATCAGCCGTGATGGTAGCGTCCATGTTGGGGGCCAGAGCCCAGTAGAAACTCTGGCTGAGGCTAATTCCCTTAACCCGGTTGAATCCCAGCCGGGGGAAGAGAAAACCGGTAGCCCGGTCTTTTAAGGGGTAACGCAGGTAAGGGATATAAAGGATAGGAAGTTTTTTTATCCTGAATACAGCCTGCTTCATGCTGATATAATCTTCGGGCTGAAGCCGGGCTTCAGAAAAGGAGAAGAGCCAGCGGGGAACCGGCTGGGTGCAGGTGGTGAACCAGGCCTTTTCCAGCCGGTAGAGTCCGGCCGTTGATTTCTGTATGGAGTCCGCGCCGAAAAAAATCCCGGGCCTGGTTATGGCCCGGACTCCCTCCAGCGTTCCCTCGCCGGTCATGAGGTTATAGGTTAGCCGTTCGCAAGCCACCACTTCGGACGGGAGCTGGAGGGTGACCTGGCCTTCAGCTACCACTTCATAGCTCTCGCTGTTAACCTGAAGTCGGTCGGCCAGCAGGACCAGCTGGCCGAAGCGGAGTTCAACTTCACCCTGAGCCAGCCAGACAGGGCCATGCTTTTCCTGGTGCCGGGCCAGCAGCCGGATGGTATCTTCTGCCGCCCGGCGGGCGGAGCCGGTTGGGGCAGACAGGATGGGGGGAGCTGTTAGCAGCCAGGAGACCAGTAGAAAGGCACAGATGTCGGTAATGGTTGCTCCGGTTTTGCGTTTGGACATCCAGCGCACTCTTTAGATAATATATTATTGCTGGCTGGCCCTGGCAAGGAAAAACCCGCGGCAGACGGAGGTTGAAACGGCTGCCTGGACTGTGGTAAAAATATAAATTCAAACAAGAGGATTGTTGTAACGAAATTGAAGAAGAGAACCCTCTTATTTTCTATAACCGGACTTCTGGGATTGACCCTTCTCGGTCTGACCGCTTCTGTCCGGGCTGAAACCTGGAAGGCCCGGGAGCTGCGCCGGAGCTGGGAACAGGCAGCCTGGAAGTTCGGGCCGCTTCGAATCCAGCCGCTGCTCATCATCAGGGACGCGGGCTATGATTCCAACATCTATTATCATCCGGAAGCGGTGTCTGATTTCTGGCTGACGGCGGGTCCAGGGGCTGATGCTTATTTCATGGTAAAAAAACGGCTGCTGGTTCACCTGTTCGAATCACCGCAGTATGTTTATTTTTTCAAGACCGAGAGAGAAAGAACCTGGAATAATTATCTTAACGGTGAAGTCTCGCTGAGTTTCAATCGTTTCCTGCTGACGGCCGGAGGGGCTCTCAACCGGGCCCGGGAACGATGGAATACCGAAATCGACATCAGACCCAGGCGGAACGAAAAAAAAGGTTTTCTGTCCCTGCTTTATCAGAGATCCTACCGGGTGTCGTTCGAAGTCACGGCCACCAGGATTGATTACCGATATGAAAGCATTGAATACGATTCGGTCAATATTGGAGAGAGGTTGAGCCGTCTGGAAACCTTCTGGAGTGGCAAGTTTTATTATCGGCTGAATCCGCGGCTTCAGTTTTTCCTGGAAGGAGAGTGGGGCAGATATGATTTCCAAAGCCCGAGTAGCCTGGGTGATTCCCGGAGTCGGGCTCTCTATTCAGGTTTTGAATTTTCCCCGGGGGGGCGGGTCAGGGGTCGGTTGAGACTGGGCCACAAGTTTTTCGACACCCTTCAAGAAGGGAGGCCTGATTTTCGGGGACTGGTGGGGGACACTTCTATCAGCTGGACCTTTTTCCGCCCGCTGGTGCTGCGGGCATCCTACCGGCGGGATGTCAACTTTTCCGTCTGGTCGCAGAATCCTTTCTTTGTGGGCAACTCCTGGTCGGCCGGGAGCTCGCTCTATCTTTTCCGGAAAAGAATCCGTCTTGATTACACCTATAGCCGGCTGCGCAACGATTATCCCCTCGGGGAGGTGCCTGGCTCAGAACCGCGCCAGGACGATTATACTTTGAATTCAATGGCTTTATATATTAGAATAACAAAAACGGCGGGATTTGGCATTTCGGGAGGTCTGTGGACGAGGGCTATCAATGTATTGAACTGGGATGCCGAGCGGAGGTTTCTCGGCTTGAACCTGACCTATGAATTTTAGCCCGAAGCTTTCGGTTAGCCCGGGTTATAAAAAGATATAAAAAGCGTAAAAGGTTAAAGAAGATGCCCAAAAAGGACAGTTTTTTTCGCCTGGTCATGCTGTTTTTTCTGACGGCAGGGCTGCTGGGAATCGGATTCAGCCAGAACAAGCCGGGTGAAAATTCGGCTCAGGAAACACTGCCGGCGGGCCGTGAGTATTTTATCAGGGAATACATCATCGGACCCCGGGACCTGCTGGAAATCAAGGTCTTTGAACTGCCGGAATTCGACCATACCGTCCGGGTCTCGGAAGACGGTTCCATCACCCTGCCCCTGCTGGGCAATGTTCAGGTCGGAGGTCTGACCAAGGAGAAGGTTGAGCAGAAAATTGCCGACCTTCTGGACAGGTACGTCAAAAAGGCCCAGGTCTCGGTTTTCATTAAGGAGTACCAGAGTTCCCGGGTGGCCATCATCGGGGCGGTGGAAAAGCCCGGCATGTATGAGCTGGTCGGTCGCCAGTCTCTGTTGCAGATGATTTCTCAGGCCGGTGGCTTTAAGGAAAACGCGGCCAACGAAATTTATGTTTTAAGGGAAGGGCAGGACGGCAATACGGCTTCCATCAGCATCGACCTGGAAGACCTGCTGCTCAACGGCGACCAGCGCCTTAACATCCCCCTGCAGCCCAACGACGTGATCAACATCCCCGTGGACAAGCTGATTACCATTTATGTCTTCGGCCAGGTGCGCAACCCGGGGGCGCTCCAGGTCAAGATGTCTAAGAAAATTACCCTGCTCCAGGCAATTGCTCAGGCCGGGGGCCTCAGTGAAAACGCCTCCAAACGGGGCGTTATCGTTAAAAGAAAGGACAAAGCCGGCAAAGAAACTAACCTCCGGGTAAACCTGAATGATATTATTAAAGGCAAGCGCAAGGACATCCCGCTCAGGGAAGGCGATGTGGTCATCGTTAAGGAAAGCATCTTTTAATGCCGCCGGAGGAAGAGGTTTGAGATGAACAACGAAAATTATGCTGAACCTCAGGCCCTGGACACGGGCGAAATTAACCTCAGGAAATACTTAGATATTATTGTCCGTCGTCGCTGGATGGTGATCTCGATTGTCCTGATAGCGGCCGCCCTGTCTCTGATTGTCTCCTTCGTCACCCGGCCGGTCTATAAGGCCCGGGGCACGGTCATGATCGAAAAAGAACCCAACATTCTGAGCTTTGAGGATATCTTTCAGATAGAAACCTTCAGGGATGATTATTTCCAGACTCAGTATAAACTGCTGCAGAGCCGGAGTCTGGCTGAAAGAACCATCGACCGAGTCAAAATCTGGGAGAAGAAAGAATTCTCGGGCAAGAAAGTCGCAACTGCCGACGACCTGAAGAATCCGGTTTTCAAACAAAAATTGGTGGATAAGTTCCTTAGCCGGCTGGAGGTCAGGCCGATCCGGATGACCAGGCTGGTGGAAGTTGCTTTCAAAGCCCATGACCCGAACCTGGCCAGCGACTGTGTCAATGCCCTGTTCGATTCTTTCGTCGACCTGAACATTGAAGCCAAGTATGAAACCACCGAGCAGGCCACCGAATTTTTAAGCCAGCAGATAGAGGAGTTGAAAAAGGACATCAGTCAGAAGGAACAGGAACTTCAGAATTACGGCCAGGAGAAAGACATCGTCATCCTGAGCGACAAAGAAACCACCATGCTGGACAAGATCAGCGAGCTGAACAAAGCTCTGACTGAAGCCCAGATTGAGAGGGTCAGAAAAGAATCCTATTACAACGGCATCAAGAACGCTTCGCCTGATTTTATTCCTGAAGCCCTGAACAATCCTCTGATCCAGCGACTGAGGGAGGAGTACCTGAAACTCAGTCGCGAATATGCCAAAATGCAGGAGAAATTTCAGCCGGAATATCCTGAAATGCAGCGCCTGAAGGCCGAGCTGGATTCAGCCAGAGAATTGCTCCAGAATGAAACCCAGAGACTGGTCAAAGCCGCCTATGCCGATTATCAGGCGGCCCTGAAGAAGGAAATATCCCTTAAGGAGCTCTTTGAACAGCAGAAAGAAGAGGCCTTCCGCCTCAATTCAAGTGCCATTCTCTACAACAGTCTTAAAATCGAACTGGAAAACAAAAAGAATCTGCTGGAGTCGTTGCTAAAAAGACAGAGCGAGACCGGCGTTTCGGCCCGTCTCAAAGGGTTGAGGACTTCCAACATCAGGATCGTCGACCGGGCCGACCTGCCGCTTCGACCCGACAGCCCGCGGAAGGTCCGCAACCTGCTGCTGGCCATTTTCCTGGGGCTGTTCGGCGGACTCGGTCTGGCTCTGGTGATGGAGTACCTGGATAATACCGTCAAATCGGCCGAAGACGTCGAGCGTTATTCCGGCCTGCCCACCCTGGGCGTGGTGCCGGTTTTTGATGAGGACGCCACCCTGAACGGCCATTATTATGCTTACCGTTCGGCGGAAGATGAAGATGAAGGAAAGAAAAGAAAGATAAAAGACCGGCGGCCGGTAGAACCACTCGAGGCTGAAAGCGAAGAAGAGCCCCGCAGCATCGAACTCATCAGCCATTTCGCGCCGGATTCGACTTTTGCCGAAAGTTACCGGTCGCTGAGGACGGCCCTGCTGCTGTCAGGGCCGCTTTCGAGTTTGAAGAGCTTGATCGTCACCAGCCCTCTGCCCAACGAGGGCAAATCGGTTACCATCTCCAATTTGGCCGTCAGCCTGGCCCAGATGGAAAAGAAGGTCCTGCTGGTGGATGCCGACCTGCGGCGGCCGAAACAGCACCGGATTTTCAACCTGAAAAACCACGACGGCCTGAGCAATTACCTGACAATGGGCCTGGACCTCACACGGATGATCAAAACCACCCTGGTGCCCTCCCTGTATTTCATCAACTCTGGTCCGGTACCGCCGAACCCGGCCGAGCTTCTGGGTTCCGACCGGATGAAAGGCCTCCTGGAAAGGCTGAAAGCGGCCTTTGATTTTATCCTGATCGACACCCCGCCGATTCTGTCAGTTACCGATTCTCAGGTTCTGGGCAGGATGGTGGACGGGCTGGTGCTGGTGGTTCAAGCCGACCGGACCCCCAAGGAAGCGTTAAGGCAGAGTCGGGAGATTATTGACCTGCTTCAGTTGAAGACCTACGGGGTGGTCATCAATGCCCTGAATCTCGATAACCGCGGATACTACCACCGGCATTACTACCGACATTATTACCGTAAATAAAAATCATGGGGATCAAGGTCAAGGTCTATTTCAGCCGGAATTCCGATCGGGGCAGTCTGATCGACCTTCATACTCATCTACTTCCAGACTGGGACGACGGACCGGAAAGCTGGGAAGAAACGCAAAAAATGGTGGAGATCGCCGCAGCCGACGGCATCGGGGCGGTCTGCCTGACCCCGCATCTTTTCCGCTTTTCCCGGTACCAGGACAGTCAGGAAGTCCTCGAGGAGCGATTCAACCGGTTTTACGAACAGTATCAGGAAGAAAAACGGATCAGCTTTTTCCGCGGGGCTGAAGTTTTTATCCATCCGGACCTGGTGCAGGAAGTGGAAGCCAGGAATTTGAGCATCAATCGGAGCGAGTATGTTTTTGTGGAATTTCCTTCAGACCAGGTCCCGGCCGGCACCAGAGACCTTTTCTATCGGATGATGCTGGCGGGTTATACTCCCATCATCAGCCACCCTGAAAGAAACGACCTGCTCGGCCGGCAACCGGAGATTCTGTATGACCTGATAAACCGCGGTTGCCTGGCCCAGCTGACCGCCGGCAGTCTGGCCGGCAGCTTCGGGTCTGAAGTTCAGAAGAGGGCCGAACTTTTCCTCAAGCATCACCTGGTGCAGCTGATGGCATCCGACGCTCACGATTCCAGAAACAGAAAACCGGTTCTCAGCCGGGGACTGGAAGCGGCTGCCCGGATAGTCGGCCGGGAAACGGCCGAAGCCATGGTCAGGGAAGTGCCCCAGGCCATCCTCGACAACCGGCTGATTCCGGAGCTGGGACGGCCGGTCTGTCCCTCCCGGGGCCGGAAATTATTCGGACTGTTAGGAGGCAAAAAGAAAAAAAAAGTGCTTGAAAAATCGGATTAAAACGACTATATATAATGAGAAGGGAGGTTAACATGCTTCGCAATGGAATTTATCGTTCTCCCGTTTTATCAGGGATAGTCCTGTCGGCATTTATGCTTTTGCTTCTGCCGACCGAGACTCTGGCCGCCCCCACAGGATCACTGGTTGGGTTTATATACGGAAGCGATATGAAGACCCCGGTTCAGAACGCCGTGGTTAAAGTACGAAATGTTGAAAACGGCAAAGAATATGTCAGCACTCCGACCGATGCCAACGGCTCATACCAGCTCAGCCAACTTAAGGAAGGCAAGTACATTCTCGGGATAACCGCACCGGATGGCGATTACAATTTTCCGTACATAATGGTCGTCAAGGGCGGAGAAATCGGCAAACTGTCTCTGGCCCTCAAAGCCGGGATGGCCTCCGGTCTGGGGCAGGAAAGTGTCGAGCCCACGGAAAAGGAAAGAGTTTCCTTTTTTAAGACGCCGGTGGGCATAGCCGTTCTGATGGTGGCCACCACCCTGGCCCTGTACGGAACCTTCAAGCTCCTGGAAGGCAAAGAAGAAGCCTCTCCTTCCAAGAAGTAACCGGGGCCGGCTGCCGGGCTCTGGACTGACTGAACGCTCTGCTGAAAATTATTATACCCTTGTAAGTTTATCTGTCTTATAATAATCCGCAGTAACCGAGGATGGATAGCTTTGTTTTCATTTCGCTTTGCCTGCTGCTCTGGCTTTTGCCTCTTCCTTTCGGGGGAAACATTGAATGGGCTGTCCTGGCCCTGGAAGCGGCTGTCTGGGGCCTGTTGCTGGTCTATTTGATATCTTTACTGAAGCGTAAAAAGGCAGTCGTTTCGGAAGGCGGGCAGGGCAGTTTTCGGGCAGTGCCTCTTCTTATCAGTTTGTTTTTCCTGGTGTCCCTGTTGCAGCTAATTCCCTGGCCGGGATCGCTGGTCAGAGCACTTTCTCCGGCGGCCTGGTCCTGGCGTCAGTCGCTGGTTCAGAGCGGTTTGTTTGAAGCGGTTGACCTCCGGAACCAGACTTTTTCTCTTTCTCCCTGGGCCAGCGCCTACGAACTGCTCAGGTATCTTTCCTATGGCGTTTTTGTTTTCCTGTTGAGTCGGGTGCTGAACAACCGCAACAGAATCAAAGCTATGACTCTGACCCTGGTGAGCGCCGGCCTCTTCCAGTCTCTTTACGGTCTGTCGGAGTTTTTCGGGGGGACCAATCGCATTTTCACCTGGGTTAACCGCTATTATTCCGGAAGCGCTTTTGGCACTTTCGTCAACCGCGACCATTATTCCGCTTTTCTGGAAATGCTGTTTCCGCTGAGCCTGGGCTATTTCCTCGTCCGTTCGGAATTCTTTTCCCTGCGGCCGGGTCTGAGCTGGCGGCAGAAAATAGTCCGGATCGGGCAGGAACAATTCCAGAAATCGCTGCTGTTCATAATTCCCCCGCTGGTTATCGGCCTGGGGCTGTTTTTTTCCCGTTGCCGTTCGGGCATCATAATCTTCGTCATTACCTTTTTCCTGACGCTGATTTTGCTTTCGCTGACCGGTATTGCCGGTCGGCAGAAAACCGAGAAAAGATTGGTCCGGGCGGTGGTGCTGCTGGTGTTGCTGGGAGTGGTTTTGATCGGAATCGGCCCGGTTCTGGAAAGGTTTGCCCAGGGCGGTTTTTTCGACCGGAACCGGCTCCTTTTTTATACCTACACCCTGGACCTGATTTCTGATTATCCTCTATTCGGCAGCGGCCTCGGGACTTATGTTCAGGCCATAAACCCTTACCTGGGGAAGGACTTTAATGTCATTCTGACCCATGCCCACAATGACTTTCTGGAAATGCTGGCCGAAACCGGCCTGGTGGGGGGAATGGCTTTGATTCTGGCCGCAATTCTGGCCTTTATCCTGGCTTTCGGTCGCTGGCTCAGGAGCCGCGACCCTCTGGCCAAGGGAGTGGGGCTGGGAGCGCTGATGGGGGTGTTTGCCGTTCTCTTCCACAGCCTGACCGATTTCAGTCTGAGAATGCCGGGCAATGCTCTTGTTTGGTTAAGTCTTTTTGTCCTGGCGGTCAAAGCGCCGATGATTTCGGGGAGCAGGGAGGATCGACCATGACAGAGAGGGGCGGTAAGATGCCAGCCGGGAAAAGAAGCCTAATCCTTCTAGGCCTGGCCCTAAGCTTGCTGGCTCTGGCGGCTTCTATCGGCTTCTATTTCGGGTACCGGAATTATTATCGCTATCAGGAAGACCGGGGGAAGATAAGGAGTCTGGAAAGGGATTTTCCTGCGCTGGAGGTGCGTCTGAAAACGGCTGTCAGGTATTATCGGTTGCCGGTTTTCTATGCCGAGCTGGGGAGACTTCGTCTGCAGCGGGCGATGGCTGAGATCGAGTTCGGCCAGGCCGAACAGAGCGAGCCGTTTCTGGACGAAGCCAGGGAAGCCCTCCGAAGGGCGGCGGCCGGAAATCCGGTTGATTACTCTTTTTTCTGGGAATTGAGCAAGGTCTATTTCCTTTATAACTATCCTCTGCTGACTTACGCCGAGAATGGTCGGCTGCTCTGCCGCGAAGCGCTGAGACGCCATCCTTACAATGAATTTCTGTTTCTCAATATTGCCCTGGTGTTTTTTGAACAATGGCCGCTGCTGGAACCCAGCGAAAAAGAATGGTTGCAACAGAATCTGGATAGGATAACGGCTGCCGACCCTGGTTTCCTGGACAAACTGAAGAGAAGATGGCGGCAGAGTTATAAGGAGACCGGCAGCCTGGAGTCCAGGCTGGCTGAACTCGGTCGGCTGAACTGAAGACGGGCTGCTGCTGTCCGAAAAAGGGGAGGAGGTTATGATGAAAAAAAGAGGACCAGGACTCGGTCGGCCTCTGGCCGGCACAATATTTTTTGTGATTGCCATATTATTGTCGACCCGGGTCCAGCTTCTGGCCCGGGACAGCTCGACCGATGAGGCCCGCTACCGGCGCTTCTCCCGGGGGATAAACCTACCTTACTGGTTCTGGCTGAACAGAGGCCCCCTGCAGCCCCTGGAAAAAAAATATTCTGACGGGGACCTGGCCCTAATCAGAAAATTGGGGCTAACTTATGTCCGGGTCCCGGTTGATATGGCCAATATCTATGCGGCCAACAGGGAAGATAGACTGAATCCGGAGGCGTTAGCCCTGTTATTTGATGGACTGAAAAGGATCATCGATAGCGGGTTGGCCGTCAATTTTGACCTCCACAGCATCTCTCAGAAGGAAGGCGGTTCTGATTATTCCGGCCCTCTGGGCAAGGATCTGACTTTTACCGAGGAGTTTTTTGTTTTCTGGGAAAAAATGGCTGAAAAATTGGCCTTGTTCGACCCGGAGTGGTTGATCGTCGAGCCTATGAATGAGCCGGTTTTCCAGGGCGAAGAATACCGCTGGCCGCCAATCCAGAAACAGCTCATCGCCCGCATCCGGGCCAAGCTTCCCAGCCATACCATCCTGGCCACCGGGGCTTTTTGGTCAAACCTGTCCACCCTGCTGACGCTGGAGCCGCTGGAAGACAGAAACCTCTGGTACTGTTTTCATTTTTACGAGCCGCACATATTCACTCACCAGGGGGCGCACTGGAGTTCGGAGCTGGTCAAGAAATTGCGACGCGTTCCTTACCCTTCCTCTCCTGAAGCTGTCAGGGAGGCCGTCTCCCTGGTCGATCCGGAGAACCTGAAGAAAGCACTGGAATTTTACGGTCAGGAAAGATGGGACGCAGCCAGAATCGAGAACATGATCAGGCAGGCCGCCGAATGGGCGGCCCGGCAAAGGGTCAGGTTGATCTGCAACGAGTTTGGAGCCTACCGGACCTACTGTCTGCCCCCCTACCGGATAGCCTGGACTCGTGACGTCCGACAAGCGCTGGAAAAGTACGGTCTGAGCTGGGCCATGTGGGAATTTGAAGGGGGATTCGGCTTGATTTACAGAAAGGGAGGAAAAGCCGTCCCTGATAAACCGCTGGCCCGGGCGCTTGGTCTGAAATTAGATTGAGCCAGGCTCAGCCGGTCAGGCTGTTTTTGAAACTGGATTGGATCCGGGCGAACTGGTCCTTGATTTTTTCCGGCAGCCTGGAGCCGCGGATGCGGTTATTTAATTTGAAGCGGGAAATCTCCCTCAGGTAATGTTCGACCTGGTCGGTTTTTTTTAGATTATAAGCCGAGAGAGTCAGATAGACGAAAGCTTCGCCCAGCAAATCCGGTTCATCCAGCAGTCCGAAGGCGGCGATTTTCAGGTTCTCAAAGGCCTCTTCAAAATCGCCCCGGTTGAAGGCGCTGAGTCCTTCGTCAAACAACCTCAGGTAAAAAGGATCAACCTGGGGAGGGTGAACGACGGCCTGTTGAATTGGCAATGTCTTTGCAGTGAGCATTGACAGAAGACAGGCTATCAACAGTATCCTGGGAAACATCCGACGGTTGATATCCACTAGGCTGCTCATCTTAAGGTCTCCCTTTACTAATCCGAATTTTAATCTATTCCCCGCCGGATGGCAAGTTGCCCCACCCCGAATGTTGCCAGGACACCCCCGCCTTAAGATATAATCACTAAAAAGGTTTGAAGTGAGAATACCCAGGGAAGCCGACCTCAAAAAACTGGCCGAAATTTCTTCGCTGGTGATGATTCTGCCGTCCTCGATTGCCGTGGGGCTGGCCATCGGCTATCTGCTCGACCGCTGGCTTAAGACCGCCCCCTGGATGCTGTTAACCTGGTTGTTGCTGGGAGTAGCTTCAGGCCTGCTGAATCTTTTTCGGGGTGTCAAACGGTATTTTCAGGAAAACAAGGAACAGGGAGAAAAACCTCCGGGAACCGATTGATTATCCTTCGCCGGGCAGTTAAAATTATAGCGGGCAGATGACGAACACTGATTGGCTGGAACTCTCAATCAAACGGGTCCCCCGGGTCACAATCCTTCTGGGCCTGGTGGCGGGGGCGCTGGCGACGCTTCTGCTCGAACCGGTAACGGGGGCTCTGGTTCTGGCCGGGTCGGCCCTGGCTGCCGTCGGCTTCATCTCCATTAAATCATTCGTGGATAAGTACTTACAGGCAGGGCGGTCCGGTTTCTGGCGTCGGGCGGTCCTGTTTTACAGCCTGAGGCTGCTGTTGATTTGCCTTATCTTTTTGATTATAATCATCTTCTTCAAGGGCCGGGTTCTGGCTCTGGCCGCCGGCTTTTCACTGGTCGTGGTGTCAATTCTGGCGGAGGCGGTTAGAAATCTGGGCAGCATAAAGCAATGGAAGGCTTAGAACACAGCTTACCGGTGGTAGATTTTTTCAACCTGATTCTGGGCCGACCACTGGCCGCGCTGCTGGGGCTGTTTGGCCTGAGAGTGAAAGACCCGACCCATCTTCTTCCCGATTACCTGATTATGACCCTGATAGTGGTGGTGCTTCTGTCTGTATTTTTGGGTCTGGCCGGGCGTCGGGCGCGGCTGATTCCCGGTAAGACCCAGGTGGTGATGGAAAGCCTGATAGATTTTTTTGAAGGATTGATTGTTGATACCATCGGAGAGCAGGGGAAAAAATATCTGCCTCTGGTTACCACGGTCGGGCTGTTTATCGTCACCTCCAATCTGCTGGGTTTGATCCCGGGTTTTATGTCGCCCACCAGCAAATTGAACGTGACTCTCGGTTGCGCCCTGGTGGTCTGGCTGTATTACCACTGGCAGGGCATTAAAACCCAGGGGCTGCTGGGTTACCTGAAGCATTTTACCGGCTCCAATCCCTTTCTGGCGCCGCTGCTCCTGCCGATTGAGATCATCAGCCATTTTTCACGGCCGGTCTCGCTGTCGATGCGTCTGTTCGGCAATATTTTCTCGGAAGAGCTCTTGATTCTGATCATCGCTTCGATAATTCCCTATCTGCTGCCCCTGCCTTTCATGGCCATCGCCATTTTTACCGCGGTTATTCAAGGCTACGTTTTTGTCCTGCTGACCTGCATTTATATTGCCGGGGCAGTAGCTCACGAAGAAGAACACTAATGAAAAGGAGATTTTGAATGTCAAAGAAGGCTAAGTTCGTGGGTCTGTTGGTTTTTCTTCTGGTTCTGACCCTCAGTCCGTTGAGCGCCCAGGCCGTAGACCCGGCCCGAGCCGAGCTGTTCAAACTGTCGATCATTGTCGGCGCCGGTGTCATCACCCTGGCGGTTATAGCCGGAGCTTACGGTCAGGCCAAAGCCATCTCTTCAGCCTGCGAGGGTATTTCCCGCAACCCGGCCGCCGGGCCCAGCATTCGCGGCATTCTGATTTTCGGTCTGGTCCTGATTGAGACCCTGGTTATCTATGCTCTGCTGATTACCATCATCATCCTCATGGTCAAGTGGGGCGCTTATTCATAAGGACGGGCCTCAAGAAAGAGTAGATGGCTCTTAACTTTCTGAAGATATTACTTAGTTCTTTCAAACGGTTTAATGACGATCGCTGCTGGACCGCTTCCATAGTAATTTCCTATTTTTCTTTGCTGTGCCTGGTTCCCCTGGTGGCCCTTTTCTATTACCTCGGGGTCAGGATTCTGGGCAGCTCCGAACTGGTGGTCCGCAGCCTCAACATTTTCACCGAAGAATTTTTCGCCAGGATGGACCCGGCCTTTTTTAAGCGTTTGCAGGCGCTGGGCGGCAACATCTCCAATCTGGGCTGGTTTGGTCTGGTGGGATCACTGGTGGCGGCCTCCTTTCTTTTTTCCAACCTGATTGCCGTCATCAACCAGATTTTCCGGGCCAGGTACCACAAGTCCTTCTTCTATAACCGATTGATAGAGTACGTGGTGATGATGATTGTCGGGATCATCCTGCTGTTATCGCTTTCGATAACGGCCCTCTGGACGGGGTTACAGAAGTTTCTCAGAGAAAGCGAAGTGGTGGCGGAATTCTTGAATCCGGATCTCATTACTTTTATCAATAACTTTTTTTTCCAGTATCTTCTGCCCTACGGATTAACCCTGCTTTTCCTGTTTACTCTGTATAAGTTCATTCCGGAAACCAGAGTGCATACCCGCAGCGCCCTGCTGGCGGCGGCCATCGCCGCCTTTTTCTGGGAGGTTTTCAAGAGAGGCTTTGCCTTTTATGTCATTCACTTATCGGCTGTAGGCATCGTGCTGTCCAAAATCCTGGCCGGGACCCTGACCTCGGTAATTTTCTTTCTGCTCTGGATATCAGCCTCTCTGGTTATCATGCTCTGGGGCGCTGAGCTGGCAGCCGTGCTGAATGAGCATCTGGATTCGCTCCGGCCGATTGAGGCCAGAGAAGAGCCGCAGTCCGTTCAGTCTTGAGCCAGATGCCGGGACAGAAAACTTTCCAATTGTTTCCTGGGCAGAGCTCCGACCACCGAGTCCACCGGCTGGCCTTTCTTGAAAAGAATTAGGGTGGGTATGCTCATAATCTGATAACGAGCGGAAACTCCGGGATTCTCGTCGACATTCAACTTGACCACCTTCAACCGGCCGGAATAAGTCTCGGCTATCTGGTCGATAACCGGAGCCACCATCAGGCAGGGGCCGCACCATGGTGCCCAGAAGTCAACCAGCACCGGCAGGCTGGAATTGATCACCTCCTGCTCGAAACTGGCATCGGTGGCCTGAATCAGGTTGCTGCTCATCGGTTGCCTCCACTGTTTAAGTTGATTGCTTTTCGATAGAGAAGTCTGTATTTCCTGATCAGATTGGACCAGGAATGGTCGGTCTGCAGGCAGTTGGCCCGGACTCTGGCCCAGAGTTCAGGGCTGGCATAGGTTTCCAGAGCCTGTCCGATTGCCCGGTTCATGGCCTCCGCGGAATACTCCTCGAACACGAATCCGTTGCCCGTTCCCTCGCCGGGAGAAAATTGCTGGACTGTTTCGCGCAGGCCGCCGGTGGCCCTGACCACCGGCACGGTCCCGTAGCGCAGGCCGTGCATCAGGGTCAGGCCGCCCGGTTCTTCCAGCGAGGGCATCAGCAGCAGGTCAGCCCCCGCCAGCACCTGATGATAAAGGCCGGGGCTGAATTCGGGCCGGAAAGCCAGGCGACCCCGGTAAATTTTCTGAAGCTCGGCCAGCGCGCTTTCGTATTTTTCTTCTCCCTGGCCGGCCATCACCAGCTGACAGCCAGAAGAAACCATGGCCCCGGCAGCCTCCAGCACCAGGTCGATGCCCTTCAGCCTGGTCAGGTAACCGACCACCGCCACCAGTGGCCCGGTCTCTTCTCCGGCCAGTTGAAGATCTTTCTGGAGTTGTTTTTTACAGACCGCCTTTCCGGACGGGTCCTCCTGACTGAAATTAGCCGGCAGGAAATGGTCGGTAGCCGGGTTCCATTCTTCGTCGTCGATGCCATTTCTCAGGCTGTAGAGCGGCTTGCTTTTCCTGGAAATGAAGGCACAGATGTCGGGCCGATTGGCCAGGACCTCGTCCCGGTAAGTCCGGCTGACCGTGTTGACGACGTCGGCGAACAGGATGCCGGCCTTGAGAAAACTGAATTTTCCCTTAAAGGCCAGTTGATGCGAATTCAGATAGTTCCAATCGAGGCCGGTCAGGCGCAGCGACTCGGCCGGAAACTCGCCCTGATAGGAAAAATTATGTATGGTCAGGACACAGGCCGTTTTCTTGAGCGACGGTTTTTTCTGGTAAATGGATTTCAGGAGCATCGGCACCAGGCTGGCCGGCCAGTTATGACAGTGGATGAGGTCGAACTTAAGACGCTTTCCGGACAGGAATTCGCAGACCGCCCGGTTAAAAAAAATGAAGCGTTCGGCATTATCGGGGTAATCTCCCTGGGGTGAACCGTAAATATAATCCCGGTGGAAGTATTTTGGCTGGTCGATAAGGTAGATTAAACAGCGGCCCTGTTCTGCCCGGTAAATTGTGGCCGGGAGTTTTTTCTCTCCCACCGGGACCTGAAGTTCTTCCACTAAGATTTCTTTGCTGAGAGCGTCAATTTCAGACCGTCGGTAGTGGGGGAGGAAAATGCTGACCTGGAGACCGGAACGGGCCAGAAACTTGGCCAGGCCGGCCACCGCCTCGGCCAGCTCGCCCGAGCGGGCCAGGGGCGCCAGCTCCGGCGTTACCATGGCGATTCTGAGCTTGTCTGCCATAAGAAAAAATAATAGCTGGCCGGAGGAGAAAAATCAATCAGCTGGGCGGAACCGCCAGGCCCGACCTGAGGCCGCCCTCAGGGCGGGACGGATTCTATTCGGCCCAGCCCAGCTTTTCTTTTACCAGCTGGTAATAACTTCTCCAGGGGGAGGTTACCAGCGACAGCGACAGCTTTGATTTTTTGATTGTTATGATTGCGTTTCTGGGGATGGTTTCGCCGCGCTGGCCGTCTATCGTCAGGTAAACCTTCTCTTCCGGCGTCAGCAACTTGATTTTTACCTCAACCGCAGAGGGGATCAGCAGAGGCCGGAAGGATAGGGTATGGGGACAGATGGGCGTAAGGATGATGGATTCAATCCCGGGATGAACTATGGGCCCCCCGGCCGATAGTGAATAGGCGGTGGACCCGGTGGGACTGGAGAGGATCAGACCGTCTCCCTTGAGACGGGTAACCTCCTGGCCGTTGATGAAAATCAGCAGTTCGATCATCCTGGCCAGGGCGGACTTGTTCAACACCGCATCGTTCAGACAGATATCCTGCCTGTCGCCGTATGAGATCTCCAGAAGGCTGCGCCGGCTAATGAAACCATTCCTATTCTGGATAAAAGCCTTGAGAACCGGCAGGGCCTCGGCCACCGGTATTTCGGTCAGAAAGCCGAGCCTGCCCAGGTTGATGCCGATGACCGGGATACCGGAACTGGCGGCCAGGGGGGCGATGCTGAGCAGAGTGCCGTCTCCGCCCAGGACGATCAGAGCCTGGCACCGTTCCGTGAGCTGGTGGCGCTCCACCCCGCTCTTCAATCCGATTTTCTCGGCGGCAATTTTTTCCGGAAGCGGTTCAATTTTATTAGCTTTCAGGAAGGCAATGATTTCTCTCAACACCCGGTCGACACCCGGGGCATGGGGTTTGATTACCAGGCCGATGGTTTTAATTTTCTGTCTGGTGGCCATGGGGCAGAATCTCCTTGATTTTCTTGCATAATTTCTCCGGGCTTAAACCGCCGGACCCGACTCTCAGCCAGGCCAGGAACTCGCGGTTCCCCTTCTGTCCCAGGGTGTCGCAGGCCAGCAGGTCCTGGACCGCGAAGCCCATCTCCCCGGCTGAGGTCAGGATTTTCTCCAGGACCTCCAGGTGGACCCGGCTGTCCCTGATTATACCTTTTTTGCCGACCTGATTTCGACCGGCTTCAAACTGCGGTTTAATAAGAACCAGAACGTCGCCCGAAGCCATTATTTTCCGCACGGCTGGCAGTATTTTAAGGACAGAGATAAAGGAGACGTCGATGACGGTCAGTCCGGGTGTCTCCGGCAGGTCTTCCGGCTGAAGATAGCGGGCATTTTTTTCCAGGGTGATGACCCTCGGATTCTGGCGGAGCTTCCAGTCCAGTTGATTAATGTTTACATCCAGAGCATAGACCTTTCTGGCTCCGGCCTGCAGCAGGCAGTCGGTGAAGCCACCGGTTGAACAACCGATATCCAGGGCCACCAGTCCTGTGACCGGTATCTTGAAGCAGCGCAATCCCTGTTCCAGTTTGGCCCCGGCCCGGCTGACATAGGGAAAGGATTCCTGAACCGAAATCTGAGCCTCGGAGGAGACCAGCTGTCCTGGTTTGAGAGCAGGCTTATGGTCGACCAGGACCCGGCCGGCCAGCACAAGAGCCTGAGCTTTTTCGCGGCTGGGGGCCAGACCTTTTCGAGTCAGGAGCAAGTCCAGACGAATTTTTTCCATCCCGCTTCGGCTAAATCAGTTTTTGCTTCCGGTAAAATTTCCTGATGGCCACAGTCAGACTGTCGGCATCCAGGCCGAGTACCCGACGGATTTCTTCCGGCTTGCCATGGGGGTAAACATCAGACGGCAGGCCGAAAGATTTGAAGGCCGGGCCGTAAATCTCATGACGGTCGAGCATTTCTCGCAGAGCGCTGCCAAAGCCACCTTCCACCACGCCTTCTTCCAGGCTGATGATGACCCTGGCTTTTCTGGCCAGTTCGGGCAGGAGAATCTCGTCCAGCGGCCGGGCAAATCGGGCATTAACCACCGCCAGGGATATTCCTTCCTGTTCCAGCCGGCGGGCCACTTCCAGTCCGGGCGCCACCATGTTGCCGTAGGCTACCAGCAGGTCGTTCCCGGGTTTCATGACCTCGGCCTGACCGGCGGGAATGAACCGGAATTCTTTGTCCAGTGGAATGCCCAGGCCGGCCCCCTTCGGGAAACGGATGGCCACCGGGTGTCCGTACTGGAAAGCAGAATAAACCATGTGGCGCAATTCATTCTCATCCCGGGGAGCCATCAGAATCATGTTCGGCAAATGTCTCAGGTAGACAATGTCATTGGTTCCCTGATGGGTGGGGCCATCTTCCCCCACTATTCCGGCCCGGTCCAGGGCAAAGACGACCGGCAGGTCCATCAGGCAGACTTCGTGGAAAATCTGGTCATAAGCCCGCTGCAGAAAGGTGGAATAAATCGCTACCAGGGGCTTCAGTCCTGAAATAGCCAGTCCGGCGGCAAAATTGACGGCGTGCTGTTCGGCAATGCCCACATCGAAGAAGCGGTCCGGATTCTCGTCGGCAAACTTGTTAAGACCGGTGCCGTCGGTCATGGCTGCGGTGATGGCAATGATCCGCGGCTCGGTGCGGCCGAGTTCGGCCACCGCTTCCCCGAAGACCCGGGAGTAGCTGGGCAGGTTTTCCCGGTTTACGGGTTCGCCGGTGGTGATGACAAAGGGCGATGCGCTGTGGAACTTTTCCGGATTGAGCTGGGCCGGCCGATAGCCCTTGCCTTTCTGGGTTACGCAGTGGATAAGAATCGGGCCGGGGTAGGCGCGGGCGTTCTCCAGAGCCTCGATCAGGCTGTGCAGGCTGTGGCCGTGAATGGGGCCGATATATCTGATCCCCAGTTCTTCAAAGAAGACGCCGGGGAAAAATGTTTTCTTAATCATGTCTTCCAGCGCCCGGGCGGCGCGGATCAAGGGCCAGCCGAGTTTCGGGATGGACCTTAAAACCGATTTGGTCTGTTCTTTTATTTTGAGGTACGGCTGACCGGAAACCAGATAAGAAAGATACCTGGACAGGGCCCCGACGTTGGGGGAGATGCTCATTTCATTATAATTTAGAACGATGATCAACCTTTCCCGCAGGTGGCCGATCTGGTTGAGGGCTTCGTAGGCCACTCCGCCGGTCAGGCTGCCGTCACCCACCACCGCAATGACGTTATGATTTTCACCCTTCCGGTCGCGGGCCACGGCCAGGCCCAGGGCCGCCGACAGGGCGGTTGAAGCATGACCGGTATTATAAGTATCATGCGGACTTTCTTCGAGACAGGGGTAGCCGAGCAACCCCCCGAACTGACGAAGACGGGTAAATTCTTTCTGGCGGCCGGTCAATAGTTTGTGAGTGTAGCACTGGTGCCCGACGTCCCAGACAATCTTATCCCGGGGTGAGTCGAAAACATAATGCAGAGCCAGGGTTAACTCCACCACTCCCAGGTTGGAAGCCAGGTGCCCGCCGGTGCGAGAAACGGTCTCGATGATCCTGGCCCTGAGTTCGGCGGCCAGCTCAACCAGTTCTTCCACCGTCAGTTTCTTCAAGTCTTCAGGGCCTTTGATTCCGGGCAGTATCTTTTCCGGGCTCATGATTTCTCCTCAAACCGGGCTGGCTGGAGTTGGGTGATGAAAAAAGTCAGAAGGTCTGAATCCAGGTCGGCTCCGGCCAGGGACCGGGCGGCTTGCCCCAGCCAGGTTTCAAGAAGTTCCAGCGCCGCCGGCAATCCCAGAATCCGGGCCAGGTTGGGGCGGAAAGCTTTTCCGGAAGAGCGGTCCTGGGCCAGGTCCTGGAGGTCATCGCGGAGCTGGAAAGCCAGCCCCAGGTACAAACCGTAGCTGTCCAGACTCTGGAGCGCGGCCTCCGGGGCGCCGGCCAGCCTGGCCCCGCTCGTGGCCGACACTCTGATTAAACCGGCCGTCTTTCTGGACGCCATCTCCTTGTAAGCAACGGGGTCATGATTGTCAGGACCAAAATTAATGTCCAGCCACTGCCCGGCGACCATCCCCCGCGGACCGGCGGCCGCAGCTATTTCAGCCGCAACTCTGGTTTTGACCAGGTGGTCATTTTTCGGAGCCGGAGCCGCGGCCAGTATCTCAAAGGCCAGGGTCAGCAGGCCGTCTCCAGCCAGGAGTGCCAGAGCCTGTCCGAACTTTTTGTGACAGGAAGGTTGACCCCGCCGGAAATCGTCGTCATCCATCAGTGGCAGGTCGTCATGGATCAGGGAGTAATTATGAATGAATTCCACGGCGCAGGCATAGGGCAGAAGCAACTCCTCGTCGGCTCCGAACTGTTCTCCGCCGGCCAGGAGCAGCAGCGGTCGAAACCGTTTTCCGCCGCCCAGAACAGCGTAGCGCATGGCTTCAAACAGTGGCGAATCTTCGCCCGAAAGATAGTTGTCCAGGGCTTTTTCCAGTCGGGCTCGCTTCCGGTCCAGATACAGCGCTGCGTCCATGGCCAATTTAACCTTCAGGCCGAGTCCTGGTCAGCTTTCCTCTTCGTCTTCTTCCTCTTCCTGAGTGCCTTCCGGGGCGGAAGAATTCAGGTCCTCCGGGTTGAAATCGCGGGCCTGCAGTTCGCCCCTTTCGTCCTTGAGCAGGATTTCGATTTTCTTTTCAGCCTTATCCAGCTCGGCTCTTAAAAACCTGGTTAACTTGACGCCCTTTTCAAACAGGGCCAGAGATTCATTCAAAGCCAGGTTGCCTTTTTCCAGTTTGCCGACGATCTGCTCCAGTTCGGCCAGAGCTTTTTCAAAATTCATCTCTTTTTCTTTGATCGTCATTGGTTCTCCTTGATGAACTTTGATTCGATTTTAACCCGGGGGTCAACCCGGTTGACCCGGCAGTTGAGCTCTCCCCGGTAGAAGGAAACGATGACCTCTTCGCCGGGTTCCACCTCGCTCGCTTTTTGCACCGGCAGCAGGCCGCCGGCCTTCCAGCAGATCGCATAGCCCTTCTTGATCACGTTAAGGGGAGAAAGGTTATTGAGCGAGGAGGACAGCCGCTCCCAGTTTGCCTTCAGGTCGTTCAGCCTGATCTGCAACAGATGGCACAGCGTCTGCTTTAACTGCTGACTGCGGTTTTTATAATCGGACAGGACCTGTTTCCTGGTCTGGATGGCCTTCCAGGCCCGGTTGTCGAGTTCGTCCACCCTCTGGCTCAGACTCAGCAGACGATACTTGAAGTTCCTGACGATTCGCTCTTCAGCCAGAAGGTTGACCCGGCTGCGCTGCCTCTCCAGGGAATATTTTTCCAGCTGCCAGAGGCGGTTGAGGAGGTGGTCGATTTTTTCCCGGAATTCTTCCTCCCTGGAGACCACCATTTCAGCCGCAGCCGAGGGGGTGGAAGCTCTGATGTCGGCCACAAAGTCGGCGATGGTGAAGTCAATCTCGTGCCCGACGGCTGAAATGACCGGCTTGGTCTTCATGCAATTGAAGATAGCCCGGGCCACGGTCTCTTCGTTGAAGGCCCAGAGGTCTTCTATCGAACCGCCGCCGCGGCCGACGATGACCACGTCAATGTCATCCCGGCGGCTGAAATAATCCAGGCCCTGAGCGATGTTCCGGGCTGCCCCTTCACCCTGGACCAGAGAAGGATAGATGATAATGTGGAGTCGGTTAAACCGTCGTTCGATAATCCGCAGGATATCGCGAATTGCCGCTCCGGTTGGAGAGGTCACGATGCCGATTTTTTTAGGCAGCAGGGGGAGCTTTTTCTTGTATTTGGGGTCGAACAGACCTTCCGCCTGCAGCCTGGCCTTGAGCTGTTCAAAAGCCAGTTGCAGCGCTCCCTTGCCGCGTGGTTCCAGTTTCTCCACCACCAGCTGGTAATCGCCGCTCTTTTCATAGACGGTTATCCGGCCCCCGCAGATAACCTTCAGCCCGTCTTTCAGCTCGAAACGGGGGGACAGGTTGTTTTTTTTCAATTCCGACTGGATGCGGCTGGCATCGCTCCGGAACATTACCGCCCGTAGCTGGGCGCCTTCGTCTTTAAGGGTAAAGTAAAAATGGCCCGAAGCCGGCTGCCGGAGGTTGGAAATCTCTCCTTCCACCCAGACAAACGGAAAGGCTGATTCCAGCTCCAGCCGGACCAGCCTGGTGAGCTCGCTGACGGTATAAACACGGTCCCTGACTATCAGGCTCTCAGTCTTCACTCTGTTCCTCGGTTAAAAGCTCACGCTTTATGGTTAGCGCTTTTCCGCTGGCCGGGTCAACGGCCAGGTAAACCGCGCTCAGCATCAGGCCGTCGGTGGCCGGCTCAAAGCGCTGGGCTCTGGAAGTCAGGAACCGCTGCAGCGCCTGTTCCGGCTTCATGCCGATGACGGAGTTCAGGCCGCCGGCCATGCCGACGTCGGTTATGTAGGCCGTGCCCCCGGGCAGCAGTCTCTCGTCGGCAGTGGGTATATGGGTGTGGGTGCCGATAACCGCCGATACCCGTCCGTTCAGGTACCAGCCCAGGGCCTGCTTTTCAGAGGTGGCCTCGGCGTGAAAATCTATTATAACTATCGGAGTAATCGGGGTTATTTCCGCAAGCAATCGGTCGGCGGTCAGGAAGGGACAGTCGATCGGTTCCATGAACACCCGGCCCTGCAGGTTGACGACTGCCGCTTTTATTGCTTTTTCGCTCTGATAGATATAATAACCGTGGCCCGGGTTGACGGCCGGATAATTGGCCGGGCGCAGCAGCCGCCCTTCCTTTTCCATGTAGTTCAGGACTTCTTTTTTGTCCCAGATGTGGTTGCCGGAGGTCAGGACGTCCACCTGGAAAAATAATTCCTTGCCGATTTCTTCGGTCAAGCCATTACCGCCGGCGGCGTTTTCCGCGTTGGCCACCACGAGGTCGGGCCGGTATTTTTTCCGGAGTTCGGGCAGGAACCGGGACAGTGCCCTGCGCCCGGGCCGACCGATGAGGTCCCCGATGAATAGCACTCCGAATTTATCTGGCATACTCCACCGCTCTCATCTCTCTTATGACCATGACCTTGATCTGGCCCGGATAGTCGAGCTCGTCCTTTATTTTCTGGGCGATATCCCGGGCAATGACCATGGCCCGGTCGTCCGAGATTTTCTGGGCGTCAACGATGATCCTGATTTCCCGTCCGGCCTGCAGGGCGAAGGCCTTGGCCACGCCCTCAAATGAGGTGGCAATCTGTTCCAGTTTCTCCAGGCGCTGGATGTAGGTTTCCAGCAATTCACGTCTGGCGCCCGGCCTGGCGGCGGACAGGGTGTCGGCGGCCTGGACCAGCACCGCCTCCACCGACGGAAAATCGATATCCCGGTGATGAGAAGCGATGGCCTGAATGACGGCTTCCGGTTCGCCGTACTTCTTGGTTAACTCCACCGAAAGTTCGGTGTGGGTGCCCTCGTAATCCTTATCCACGGCCTTGCCGATGTCATGGAGTAATCCGGCTCTGAGTGCTATGTTGACGTCAGCCCCCAGCTCTCTGGCCATCAGGGCGGCCAGCATGGCTACCTCTTTCGAATGTTGCAGCACGTTCTGGCCGTAGCTGGTGCGATATTTCAGCTTCCCCAGGTATTTGACCAGCTCGGGATGCAGGTTCTGGATGCCGAGTTCGTACAAAGTATTTTCGCCTTCCTGTTTAATTTTTTCTTCCAGCTCGGCCTTAACCTGTTCCACGATATCTTCAATCCTGGCCGGATGAATTCGGCCGTCGGCCACCAGTTTTTCTATGGCCATCCGGGCCAGCTCCCGCCGCAGCGGGTCAAAACTGGAAAGAATGACCGCCTCGGGCGTGTCGTCAACGATGATGTCTACCCCGGTGGCCATTTCCAGGGCTCTGATGTTACGGCCTTCGCGCCCGATTATCCTGCCTTTCATATCGTCTGAGGGCAGGTCCACCACCGAAACCGTGGTTTCCACCACGTGCTCGGCGGCCGAGCGCTGGATGGCATTGGAAATTATTTCCCGGGCCAGGGACTTGCTTTTTTCCCGGGTTTCTTCTTCTACCCGTCTGATTGACTGGACAGCCTGTAGCTTGGCCTCGTCTTCAATCTTTCTGATCAACGCGTTACGGGCTTCCTCCTGGGTCAGGCCGGCAATGCGCTCCAGCTCTTCAGTCTGCTTCTGGAGTGTTTCGGTTATCTTTTGTTCCAGGACCTCCAGCTCCTTCTCTTTTCCATACAGGCGACGTTCCTTGGCCGACAGGTCTCTTTCTTTTCTTTCCAGGTTCTGGTAGCGCCTTTCCAGGGCTTCTTCTTTATTGAGGAGCCTTCTCTCCAGCTCGCTCAATTTACGTCTTTTTTCCCTGGTTTGAGCTTCCAGCTCGGCCTGCCGGGCGGCATCCTTTTCCCTGGCTTCGATTTCAGCCTGTTTCTTTATCTTTTCGGCCTCTTCGGCCGCCCTGGCCATAATCTCTTTTGCCTGGGCTTCGGCTTGCAGCAGTCCTTTCAGTCCGCGGCTCCTCTTGAGCAGCAGGAAAATAAAAACCAGCAGAATTAATGATAAAGCGGGAATTCCCGCCATCAGTACGGCCTTCATGGGCAAACCTCCTCACCGGACCATAAAGCCAAAGGAGTTGGGGTGAGGTCAGGCCATCACTCTGGAAGGTTAAAGAGCTCCCGCCCCTTAAGACTGCGGCCGAAGCCACAGAGTTTTCTCTCTGAAAATATCCCGCAATTAGACTCCGGGTCTAATCTATCAAAAGAAATCGCCAAAAAATCTCCTGAATTAAGGGGTACGTTTTTCCAGAGGTTCATAATCATTTTCATGTTGTTTAACCTGATCCTCAATCCTGGCCAGTTCCGTCTCCAGACGGCCCAGGGCCTCTCTCAGTTGATCGATCCTGCTTTCTGAAACATATAGCTCATCGGCAATGTTCAGGGCGGTCAGAACCGCGATTTTGGCCACATCCGACGACCGCGATTTCAGGGCCACATCCCGCATCTTCTGATCAACGAAAGAGGTCAACTGGCCGATGTATCTCTCGTCTTCTTCTCCTTTGACGCAGATCCTGTATTTATTTCCAAAAATTTCAATCTCGATTATTTTTTCTTTCATACACCCAGCTTTTCCATCTGAGTGATCAGGGCTTCTATCCGGCTCTTGATCTCTTCTTTTTCTTCCTGCAGCTTCTTGAGCTCTTCTTCCAGGCTGCCCAGTTTCCTGAGCCTTTCTTCCAGCTCTTTCTTATCGGCTTTCAGGTGCTTCAGTTCATCTTTCAGGCGGGCATTTTCCTGGGAAAGCCGGGAAAAATGCTCCACAATCTGTGTTATCTTGCCCTCCAGTATTTTAATCCGCTCCAGTTCGGATGTCAATTTAGCCTCCTTATCTCAACTGAATCTTAAGGGTGGATTTAAGTTGAGAAATTATTTCCCGCATCGCCCGGTCCACTTCTTCGGTCTGAAGGGTGCGGGCCGAATGCCGGAAGTAAAACCGGACGGAAAAGCTGACTTTTCCCGGCGCCAGGGACTTCCCCTGAAACCGGTCATAAATCAGGAAATTCTCAAGACAGGCTATATTGAGCTTTTGCAGTTGCTGCTGGATCTGCTGGTAGGTAAGGCTGTCGTCCACCAGGAAGGACAGGTCGCGGCTGGTTCCGGGATATCTGGGAACCGGCTGGAAGCTGAAAGGCCGGGGTTGCCGGCTCAGAAGTTCCTGGAGACTAATTTCGGCGCAGTAAGCCGGGCGTTCCAGGTCATAACCCCTGGCCAGACTGGCGTTCAGCAGTCCCAGCAGACCGACGAGCTCGTTCTTGACCAGTATTTTAAGGGCCTGGCCCGGTTCAAAGAACGGGTGTTCAACCGGCTCAAAGGACAGCTGTTCGTAGCCCAGGTAGCCGCAGATGTCTTCCACTGCCCCCTTAAGCACAAAGAAATCAGTTTCCTTTTCTGCTTCCCGCCAGGTCCGGCCAGACCTGAGGCCCGTGGTCAGAATCCCCAGATTCAGATTTTCGCGATGGACTTCTTCCTCTTCCCAGTAATAGATATTGCCCACCTCAAAAATGTGCACGCCCTCGGCTTCCCGGTTGAAATTCCAGACGGCATTTTCCACTAATCCCGGGAGCAGGGATGTTCTAAGGATTGATAACTTGGAGGAAATCGGATTCTGAAGTTTGATCGGCCGGCAGCCGGTCTGCCAGAGCTGTTCCTTCTCCGGGTCGGCGAAGCTGAAATTGATTACTTCATCAAAGCCGTGGTGGAACAGGACCTCTTTCAGTCGCCAGACCCGGTCTCTTTTCCGGTCGGCCGGCAGGTCGAATGATTTGACCGGGGTGACGGCGCTCGGGATTCGGTCGTAACCGAAGAAACGGGCCACTTCTTCCACCAGGTCGGCTTCCCTTTCCAGGTCGACCCGGAAACCGGGTATCTCGGCCGTCCAGACCAGGGGACCTTGTTCCTTAAGTTTGAGCCCCAGGCCGCTGAGGGTTTTTACCACGAAGTCCGGCTCTATTTCCAGGCCGAGCAGCTCATTAACTCTCCTCAGTCGCAGATTTACGGTGCGGGGCTTTCTGGGGGCCGGATGGACGTCGAGCAAACCCCTGGAAACTCGGCCGCCGAATTCGCACAGCAGGGAGGCGGCCATGACCGCGGCCGCGGGCGCGGCGTTGGGGTCGACGCCCCTTTCAAAGCGGTAGGAAGCATCGGTGCTCAGGCCCAGTTTCTTGGCTGTCAGGCGGATAGAAACCGGGTTAAAATTGGCGCTTTCTATGAAAACATCAGTGGTGGTCTCGGTTATGCCCGATTCTTCCCCCCCGATCACCCCGGCGATGGCCACCGGAGTAGTTTCGTCAGCGATCACCAGCATCTCTGGATCGAGTTCAGCCGTCTCGCCTTCCAGGGTGCGGATGGCCTCGCCCTTGCGGGCTTTCCGGATTATAATTCTGGCCCCTTTTATTTTGCTCAGGTCGAAGGTGTGAATTGGCTGGCCGAGAGAAAAACAGACGTAGTTGCTGATGTCGACCACGTTGTTAATCGGCCTGAGGCCGACCGCTTCCAGCCTCTTTTTAAGCCAGTCAGGA
Organism: Candidatus Saccharicenans sp.; assembly: GCA_030017715.1. GTDB lineage: Bacteria > Acidobacteriota > Aminicenantia > Aminicenantales > Saccharicenantaceae > Saccharicenans. The sequence continues at coordinate 306,724 of JASEIU010000002.1, forward strand.
GAGGGGCCGACTTTAACCCCCTTGACCACCAGGCCGCAATATCGCGGGCAGAGCTGGGGATCCAGGATGTTAATGTCGACCATCTCGGCCGTGGTCTGCGGCAACTCCCGCAGCGGCCAGTTTCTGGTTTTCAGGCTCAGTCCAAGGAGAGTGGCTATTTCTCTGGCCACCCCCAGGTGTCCGAGGGTGTCGGGACGGTTGGCATAGGTTTCTATTTCGAAGACAGTATCGTCTTCGAATCTGGTGAGTGTCTCAACCATCAGTCCGATCTGGTTCAGACAGTCGGCCAGCTCCTCGGGATTGAGGTTGAGGTTGACGTATTCTTTCAGCCAGGCGTAAGATATTTTCATCTTCGGTTAAACTGCCTTAAAAATCTTAAATCGTTTTCGTAAAATTGCCTGATTTCTGGAATCTGGAAGGCGAACATGGCCGTCCGGTCTATGCCCAGACCGAAGGCCCAGCCCGAATAAACTTCCGGGTCGATGCTGACGTTCTTGAAAACCTGGGGGTCAACCATTCCGGCCCCTAAGATTTCTTTCCAGCCGCTGCCTCCACATACCCGGCAGTTCCGGTCCTGTCCGCCGCAGACAATGCATTCTATGTCCACCTCGGCCGAAGGCTCGGTGAACGGGAAGAAACTCGGCCGGAAGCGCAATTTTATTTTTTCTCCGAACAGGGCTTTAAGGAAGTATTCCAGGGTTCCCTTCAGGTGAGCAAAGGTTATGCCCCTGTCGACCACCAATCCCTCTACCTGATAAAACATCGGCAGATGGGTGGGGTCGGGAGTTTCCCGGCGGAAGACTTTCCCGGGGATTATTATTCTAATGGGCGGCTTCTTTTTTTCCATCACCCGGATCTGAACCGGAGAAGTGTGAGTTCGGAGCAATAGCCGGTCGTTTATGTACAGTGTGTCCCAGCTGTCCCGGGCCGGGTGGTGGGGCGGGAAATTAAGGGCTTCAAAATTGTAGTAATCGGTTTCGATCTCCGGGCCTTCTTCCACAGAAAAGCCCATGGAAACAAAAATTCGCTCGATTTCTCTCTGAAACAGAGTGATGGGATGTGGGGCGCCCCAGTAGAGCTGTCGGCCGGGAAGGGTCAGGTCCTCAAGCTGTTCGACTCTGGCCGGAGCCTGCAATTTCTGCTCCAGCTCGGCCAGTCGGTTCTGGATTTCGGATTTCAGCTCGTTGAGCATCCGTCCGGCGCTCTTTTTTTCTTCCGGGCCCAGAGTTTTGAACTCTTCGAACAGCAGGGTCAGATGGCCTTTCTTCCGGCCGAGGAACAGCTGGCGCAGTTCTTCGACTCCCCGCGCCTCCTTTACCCTGGATACCTGGTCGGCGAAAAGGCGACGGTAATGTTCTATCTTTTCCAGCAGGTTGCTCATGGCCCCGCTCAGACCTGGGCTTGCTTGACTTTATCCACCAGAAAAGCAAATGTCTGGGGCGCGGAGACGGCGATTTCTGCCAGTATTTTCCGGTCGAGGTCGATGTTCAGGGTTTTCAGTCCCTTGATAAACCGGCTGTAGGACAGGCCGTTGGCTTCGGCCGCGGCTTTGATTCTGACAATCCACAGCTGGCGGAAATCTCTTTTTTTAGCCCGGCGGTCGCGATAGGCGTACTGCAGGCCCTTTTCCACAGTCTCCTTGGCCGTGCGGTAATTACTTTTTTTGGTTCCCCAGTAACCCTTGGCCAGTTTTAATATTTTTTTTCTGCGGGCTCTTTTCTTGGCGCTTCTTTTTACTCTTGGCATGGACGCTTCTCCTTTTTAGAAATGATGTCAGCAGTCAGTCTGGAAGGCCTGCCTAAAAATCATAGGGCAGCATTTTCTTGACGGTCTTGCGGTCAGCCGGGCTCAGCTCGGCCGGTTTGCCCAGCTGCCTGATTCTCTTGGCGGCCTTTTTAGTCAGAATGTGGCTCTTGTTGGCTTTTTTGTGCAGCACCTTTTTGCTGGCTGTTATCTTGAACCTCTTTCTGGCTGCTTTGTTGGTTTTTAGTTTTGGCATCTTTACCTCCTGTTCTTATCGGCACTATCAACACCGTGCTGGCCCAATCGTGCATCTTGACTTCGCCGTCCTGGCGTGCGATGTCGGAGACATCAGACAGGACTCTGTCCATGATCTGCTGGGCCATCTCGGGATGGGCTCTCTCTCGGCCTCTTATCATTATGGTTATCTTGACCTTGTTGCCTTCCTCTATGAATCGGCGGACGTGTTTCAGCTTGAAGTTGTAATCATGGATGCTGATTTTCGGCCGGAACTTGATTTCTTTTATCTGGACCTGTTTCTGGTGCTTTTTGGCTTCGTGTTCTTTCTTGTGCAGTTCATAGAGGAACTTGCCGTAATCCATGATCCGGCAAACCGGCGGGGAAGCCTGAGGAGCGATCTCCACCAGATCCAGTCCCTTTTCCCTGGCCAGGGCCAGGGCCTGCTGAACCGGCATGACCCCCAGCTGGTTTTTATCCTCGTCAATCACTCTGATCTCCGGAACTCTGATCATCTCATTAATCCGGTGTGGTTTTTCCTTGCTCTTGGCCGGACGGTAGGGTTCTCGATGATAAATAGTTGACCTCCTTTATGATAAATTTATTTCCAGGGATTTATTATTCACCAGTTCTTTCAGTCGGGCCAGCAAATGGTCAAGGGCCACCTGGCCGTGGTCACCCTGACCGTGAATTCTAAGAGACAGGTTGCGCTGGCTGACTTCCTTATCGCCGACGATAGCCATCAGCGGAATCTTCTGCATCTCGGCCTGTCTGATTTTTTTATTGACCTTTTCTCTGGACTCGTCGACCTGAACTCTGAATCCTTCGGCCCGGAAGAATTCCTGGAGTTCCCGGGCGTAGGCTTCATGTCGGTCGGCTATGGGCAGTATGGTCATCTGGACGGGGGCCAGCCAAAGAGGAAAACTACCCTTGAAATGTTCTATCAGCACTCCGAAGAACCTTTCCATCGACCCCAGCAGCGCCCGGTGAATCATAAAGGGCCGGTGGAAATTGCCGTCCTCTCCCACATAGCTCAGCTCAAAGCGCTCGGCCAGGTTGAAATCCAGCTGAACGGTGGTGCACTGCCAGAGGCGTCCGATGGCGTCCTTGATCTTGATGTCAATCTTGGGCCCGTAAAAAACGCCTTCTCCCCTGTCAATCTGGTAGGGTAAACCGGCGTGCTTCAGGGCTTCTTCCAGAGCTTTTTCCGCCTTCTCCCAGTCTTCCAGCCTCCCGACGAACTTATCGGGTCTGGTGGCCAGATATATCCCGTAATCTCTGAAGCCAAAAGCGCTGAGAAGTTTGATGGCCAGACGGATGACCTTTTTGATTTCGTCTTCCAGCTGGTCGCCGCGGCAGAAGATATGGGCATCATCCTGGGTGAAGCCGCGCACCCGGCAGAGGCCGTGAAGGACCCCGCTTCTTTCATAACGGTAAACAGTGCCCAGCTCTGCCCAGCGCAGGGGAAGCTCCCGGTATGACCGCTGCTTTGATTTATAGGCAATTATGTGGAAAGGGCAATTCATCGGTTTGAGCTGGTACTTGAAACCTTCAAACTCCAGGGGCGGGAACATGGCGTCATAGAATTCGGTATGTCCGCTTCTCTTCCAGAGGTCAAGCTTGGCGATGTGCGGGGAATAAATGAAATCATACCCGTCCTTTAAGTGTTCCTCTTTCCAGAAAGCTTCTATCAGGTGACGGATTATGGCTCCTTTCGGATGCCAGATGACCAGCCCCCCGCCCAGGTCCTCGCTGGTACCATACAGGTCGAGTTCCTGACCGAGGTGGCGGTGGTCGCGTTTCCTGGCTTCTTCCAGGAAATTCAGATAATCTTCGAGCTCTTTCTGGCTGAAGAAGGCCGTTCCGTATATCCTCTGCATCTGGGGTCCGCGCTCATCGCCTTTCCAGTAGGCTCCGGAGACCGAAAGCAGCTTGAAATGCCGGATATAGCCAGTTGAGGGCAGATGAGGTCCCAGACAGAAATCCACGAAATCGCCCTGCTGGTAACAGGAAACCTGCTGGCCGCCCTTTTCCTGGATCAGCTCCACCTTCAGGCTCTGTCCGCGGGTTTGAAATAATTTTATGGCTTCTTCTTTGCTCAGAATCAGACGTTTTACGGGCTGGTCCAGGTTGACTATTTCCCGCATCCTCTGCTCTATGGCTTCCAGGTCTTCTGGGGTAAAGGGAGTGTCACGGAGAAAGTCGTAATAAAAACCGTTCTCGATGGCCGGACCGACACCCACCTGAATTCCGGGGAAGAGGTCGGTGACGGCATGAGCCAGCAGGTGGGCGGCGCTGTGCCTTAAAACTTCCAGAGCCTCGGGGTCGTCGGAAAAGACCGGGGAGATCTCCCTTTCCCTGTCGGCCGGATAGCTGAGGTCAAGGAGCTGGCCTTCCGAACGGAAAAGTATGGGTTTTTCAGAAAGGTGCATTTCAGACAGCAATTCGGACAGAGGAGAACCCTTTTTTATAGAAAAAACAGACTCCTCAACCCTAATTCTGATCAGGTCTTCCATCGATTCAGTTCAACTTCTTACTTTAACTATATATATTATCACAATCAGGCTAACTTTTATCTGCAGGAGATAAAAATTAGAACAGGTGGTAGGCGCGGAGGGGATTGAACCCACGACCTCTTCCGCGTCAAGGAAGCGCTCTCCCACTGAGCTACGCGCCTGCCCAACGCTTTTTTAAGCTCATATATATTAATTAAATCTGCCCTTAACTGTCAAGCAGAGGGGTTCTTTCAGGTTAAGACATGGTATCCAGGGTGAGGGGAGTATCTGAGAGCCTCGTAGTGGTGAACCGGCAGTTGGAAAGGAGATTGAGGAAGCCCGGAAGAGCCTATTTTCTTTACTCTCTTCGGTTAGACCCTGGGCAAATTATGAGCAGCGCCAGAATTATATATGGGGGACATGAAAAATTTTTAGATAGTATGGCTGCCCGTTAGTTTCTGAGGTTTCGGAGAGTCTCTCTAATCCATAAGTGAGGTGGTAACCTCGCCAAGATTGAGGATTGTGGACTCAAAAATGATATCAGATGCAATTTCTGGCCATTGCACCAAAAATATTTGAATTGAGGATATATAAGATGTTATATTTGGCCTGTCAGGGAAAGAATTGAAAAGAATGGGCTCTTTTTCTGTTTAAGATGCTAGTACGGCCTAAGGAGATGGTGATTTATGAAAAAATCAAGCTGGCAAAATACAAATTTGTTATTACCCCGAAAGAAGACCTGGAACTCCCTCCCTATAAGGGTTCCACTCTCCGGGGAGGATTTGGTTCGACTTTCCGGAAAATAAGCTGTATAGATAGGAATAAGTCCTCCTGTAAAGGGTGTTTGCTAAAAGATAAATGTGCCTATTCTTATATTTTTGATACCTCCCCTCGCTCTGATTCTGAAGTCCTTAAAAATCTGGATGACATACCCCGACCGTTTATTATTGAGCCCCCACTCGATACAAAGACTATTTTCAACAAGGATCAGAGCCTCGACTTTAACCTCATCTTAATCGGCCAGGCTATCGATTATCTGCCTTATTTTGTCGTAACTTTCAAAGAGTTGGGAAATGAAGGAATAGGGAAAGGCAGAAAAAAGTTTATTCTGACGCAAATCATAACAACTTCCATTCTAAACCCAGATGAAACTCTCATCTATAATTCAGGTGATGATGTAATTAAGAACCTTGAATCAAGATTCACCTGGGCGGATATCATCGCGAATTCAATTTCGGGAACAAGAAAGTTCAAGCCAAAGTACATTACTCTAAATTTTCTAACGCCTACGCGGATCAAACATCAGGATGAATTTGTTAGTTTGCCGGATTTCCATGTCGTGATCAGAGCCCTACTTCGTCGAATTGCCAATCTGGCCTATTTTCATTGTGGAGAGAATTTAGGAATTGATTTCAATTTTTTTATACGTCAGGCGACTAAAATAAAGATTGAGGAGTTAAAGGTGCGCTGGGTCGATTGGGAACGCTACTCCTTTGCCCAGCGTAGAAGAATGAGATTGGGTGGTTTCGTTGGGGAGGTAACCTACAAGGGGGAATTAGAGCCATTTCTTCCTTTTCTCTTACTCGGTGAGCACACTCACTTGGGCAAAGGCGCCACCTTTGGAATGGGCTGGTATAGGATGATGATTAAATAATATGGGGAGATTATTACCAGGGTAATCTGGAATAATCTTATGATTTGGGGAATGAGACTGGAAGAAATTATTGAAAATTTCTACCCCCATCAGATAGCTACGTATAGAGCCCTAGAAAAGGGGAACTCGATAATCCTCAGGGCTCCTACCGGAACAGGAAAAAGCGAAGCTGCCTTTATACCTTTTGTAGATTTAAGGGGAAAATCTCTTCCCAGCAGAATGATTTATGCTCTTCCGATGAGAGCATTGGTTAACTCTTTGCAAGCCAGATTTAAAAATTATAGCCCAGCTCTCGATATTAAAGTTCAACATGGTCAGAGAACCGAGAGCTTGCTGTTTGAGGCAGAGTGCATTGTGGCCACTCTTGACCAGGTGATTACATCCTATGCCTGTGCCCCTCTCAGCCTTGGAATAAGACATGGCAACATTCCCGCAGGAGCGGTGGCGGGAAGCTTTCTTGTTTTTGACGAAGTACACACTTTTGAACCACTGCTCGGACTTCAGAGTAGCATTATTTTGGCCGAAAGAATGAAAAACCTGGGAATCCCCTTTGTCATTATGACTGCGACTTTGCCTTCTGGATTCATGAATTCTCTTGCCAAGAGGATGAATTCCGAGATAATCGAAGTTAATGAGAAAGACCTTCCTGTAAGATTGAAAAGAGAGGTAATTCTACATCAAAATCTTGAAAAAAAGCTCTCACCAGAAAGCGTTTTGTCCCTCTATAAGAAACACCATAGCCGGCTTATAGTAGTCTGCAACACAGTGGCGAGAGCAATCTCTCTTTATAGAGAGTTAAAAGGGAAAATTATACCTGAACCTATACTCATTCATTCAAGATTTTTGGACGATGACAGAGCAAAAGCGGAAAAAAACATAGAAAATTTATTTGGAAAAAATGGCCACAAAGAGGCAGTCCTTATCACCACCCAGGTTATAGAAGTTGGAATGGACATATCCTGTGACCTGCTTCTGTCTGAGCTTGCTCCCATAGATTCATTAATTCAGAGAGCAGGGAGATGTGTCAGGTGGGGAGGAAAGGGCGAAGTTATTGTCTTTGATATACCTTATCATGCTCCTTACAGTGAAAAGCTTATCAATTTAACCAGAAAAATCTTGCTTGATAAATATGGAGAAAAGCTTACCTGGGAATTAGAAAAACAAATGGTTGATGAGGTCCTGGAAGAAACATTCAGTCGGCTTGCTGAGCCACAAGCGGGAGCACATGCTATGATGTATCTTTCTAAAGGTGCTTTTGAAGGAAAAGCTTCTATTGCAGAGAAAGCGGTCAGAGAGGCCTTGTCTGTTGAAGCCTCAATATGCGATGACCCTGCTCAGCTTGGAAATCAGGTAATGTTTCTTCCGAAATGCAAAATCCATCCCTATACATTGAAAAAATTCATAAAAGAGGTCAGGCCAAAAGCTTGGCTAGTCGAGATAGACAGAAATGCTGAAGATGATTATAGCTCTACTGTCGAGTCAATTCCTTTATCCTCTGAGACTGAAATCCAGCCCAACAAATTCTATGTAATTCACAGCTCATATGCATCTTATAGCCCTGAGGAAGGGCTTATTCTGGGAAAAGCTGGTAGTTCTCTGAATATCCAGGAAAGAGAGAGAAAAAGTCTTGATCCTGATTTGAAAGAAATTCCTTTGGAAACCTGGAGAGAACATTCTATGAAAACCCTCAAGGTCTTTGAGGAAACGATTCTTCCGGTGGAAGATTTTATATATTCCAAACTTGCGCTTTGGCTCCGAGAAAATAAAGAGAGTGTCTTAAACCTAATAAAATTTGCTCTTATCGTTCATGACCTGGGTAAACTCAATAATTCATGGCAGAGAGCGATTGGGGCTACTGATAAATTCTTGGCGCATTCAGGGAATAGAGCAAGGAGAAAACTTCCTCCTCATGCCACTGTTTCGGCTTATGTTCTGAGGGATTATCTAAGACAAGAGTGGGGTAACATTCTCGGAGAGGCTGCTTTCTTCGCCATTGCGCACCACCATTCTGTTCGGGCGGCTAAGGTTCCCAGGTATAGAATGAGGATTGGCTGGTTTGATGAAGTGGATAATATTTTATCGGAAGCAATAGGAATAAAATTACCCTGGGAATGCGTAAGAAGCTTTGAAACCCAGGAATCTCCGACAACTCTCTCCAATCATTTCCCTGCTTTCGAAAAAGAAAAGACTTATACCTCATATGTAATTTTATCAAGAGCTTTAAGGCTGGCAGACAGGATGGCCGTGGAGAAAGTCCCTTAGAGGATAACAATGGAAATTAAAATAAATATCTTAACACCTGTTTGGACTGGAGATATTAATTCAAGGGGCAAGTCTCTTAAGTCCACGGGGATTATTGGTTCGCTTAGGTGGTGGACAGAGGCTATCTTGAAGGGAATTGGTTATAGTGTCTGTGACCCTACTGCTGAAATTCGCTGTCCACAGGAAACTAATAATCAAAAAACTTATTGCCCTGCCTGTCTCATCTTTGGAGCAACAGGCATAAGAAGGCTTTTCAGGCTTGAGGTTAACGGAGGTGAAAAAGTATTTGATGGTGGAGCAATAATTATCAAACCTAAGGGGAGAAATAGAGGTTGGTATTTAGGAAGTGGGTTAAGAGGGCAGATTGATTTGCGAATAATTTCCCTTGACAAGGACTTTAATGAGACTCTTTTACTTTTACCTTTGAGTATTGCCAGTAATTGGGGTGAAATAGGGGCCAAAACTCAGCATGGGTATGGAGTGGTTGCTCTTGAGGAGGAAAAGGAGCTGGTCTTTGAAGATTTCAAAAATTCAGTACGTAGAATTCTTCAGGAAGCAAGGCTCAGGAAAATCGGAATTAAAGAACGAAAGAGCATAAATGATGTATTACCAAATCTCAAAGAAATGTTTTTTGCAAAGGTTCAGTTTGAAGCACAAGATAATAATTGGTGGAAAGAAGTTGATGGGATAAAAGAAAGAGAGCGAAAAGGAGATAATAATTATTATAAAGGTTATATAAATGATTCAAGAATGATTAGCTGGATAAATTCTGATTCTATTCCCATTGCTCCAGCAATCAAGAATTGGTTGAGGTTTGGAAACGGAAAAGCACTGTGGCAAAGTAAAAATGATAACAAATATAAAGACATTGAGACATCGCTATTTGGGACAACAAGGGGTGAAAAATCAGCCTCAAAAATCAATATCTCCTGTGCCTATTATTTAAACAATAAGCTATGGGAATTTCGTATTTCGGGATGGATTCCTGAAAATAATTTACCAAACGGATTTGATAGAAATAACTTCCTGAAGGCTTTAATGGCAAGCTTGAATGGAAGCGGCTCAATAAATATTCCATGGAGTAATCTTTTAGGCAACAAAACAAAAGACCACAAATTGAAAGTCTGGCGAGAATTTAATTCGTCAAGGGATACGGTATCTCCGAACCAAGAAGATATGGAAAAATATCTGGACAGTTTAATAAAAGGTGAAGAGAGGAATAAATGAGCCACAACCACGACTTTTATGCGACTTTTCAGATAAAAACAAAAGAAGATGTTGATAATCTTGCCAGAGGTTCTGGAAAATACATCGAAATAAGCAATGTGTTGTCAAGAGTAATGCTTCTTAATACTGCATTTGGAGTTGAGGGGAGATTTCCAGATAGAAAAGGGCAACCTAATAAAATTGATCCAGATATCTATGCGAAAGTAGGCGAAGGTGATTACGCTTCTGGACTGAAAGCTTTGATTCATTCTAATGGAAACTTCAATGATTATATAGCTTGCAAGTTATCTGAACTACGTTTATTAAGCATTGACTCACCAATTGATATTTCTGCTCTTCCACAGGGAAGCTGGCTTATTGAATTTCCAATTACTCTTAAAAAACCATTTATTTCAAATGATGATGCTCCACTTTATATCATTGAAAACCCGGTGCGCAAAGATAAGGTCTTTGGTGTACCTTTTACCTCTGCTATGGCCTGGAAGGGTAATCTTAGATGGGCAATGATGAAAATTCACTTAGAACCGAAGGTAAATAGCCCATATGAATTTGCGGAAATACGGTATCAACATACCCTATTATTTGGGACTGAAAAAGGCATAGAAGATACCGTAAAAGGATGGACGAATTATTTAGATCAGCTTTGTCGGAATGCAACGGATATATACCGGAAAAAACTTAAAGAGAGGTTTAATTGCAAGGAAGTTACTTCTCTTACTGGAATGCTTCATTTTTATCCTACCTTCTGGAACAGGATTGGTATGGAAGTTATAAATCCCCATGATAGAAAGACAAAAACCGGTAAGAATCCAATATATTTTGAACTTGTGCCTGCTGGAGCAAAAGGATTCTTCAGACTTCTTTATGTGCCTTTTTATTATCTTTCCAACACAGAAAGCGAGCTTGAAAAGCAAGTTTTAAATGACCTTGAAAGTGTTATATTAGGTCTTGAGAAGCTGATGCTTGATTATGGCTTTTCAGCAAAAAGGTCATCAGGATATGGAGTTATTGATGATAAGTGGGACAAAGAAGCCAGTCGATTGATAGTTAATGGTATGCCAGATGTCGTCAAATTCATTAATTTCGATAATTTAGGGTCTGAAGTTAAGAAACTCAGGAGGCAGTGGTGAGCAGTCTGCTCCAAAAATTAGAAGATAACAAAAAAGGCATTATCTTAGCCGAAATTGGGGCATATCTCCATGATTTAGGAAAAGCAAGAAAGGAATTTGTAGAGCATTATGCCCAAAACGGTAAGGATGAATGGGATGGACACAACTTTTCTTCAATTTTCCCAGAATCCCTCAGAAATCTCTTGGCCAGTATTGATGTAAAAATATGTTCTAAACAAGTTAGCTTAATGGATTTTATAGAAAAACATCACAAAGAAAGAGAAAATAATGGTAATCGCGCTGATTGTGAAATCCCTGAATTAATTCGTCTTTTATATGCTGGTTGGAATGGTTATGATGGAATGGATTCAGGAATGGATAAGGGCTCTGCTAATGTAAAACAATCACACAACAATATTTTCATTTCAACTGCATTTGGATATGAACCGGAAGACAATAGGATGATGGAAATAGAGGAAGAGACTAAGAAGTTATATCAGGCTATAGAAGAAGCATTAAAAAATTATAAAACCGACAACGATATTATTAAACTTAGGAAAATCATAATTGAAGGTACCGAAAAGCATTATCGTAATTTTATAGGCGAAACCCGCCGGTCCGCTAATGATGTAACCCTCTGGGACCATTCATATTCAGTAGCTACACTTTATAAGTGTGCAGTTGCAAAAGTTGCAATAGATTATTCAGAAGATTTACTTGACCCATTGGATTTTGATTGGAAGCTTTTATCATTTAATTTAGACATATTATCTGTGCTCGCAAAAGGCATCAAGATTGGTGATATTAAAGGTTATGAGGATAAAGTGAAAGAAGCTTTTAATAAGATCAAAGAATTTATAGAAGAACGTTACTCAATAGGTAATGAAGTTTATTGTGATACGAGCGGAATTTACTTCTTAATCCCTGAGATAGATATAGAAGAATTAAAAATAGAAATTATTAATGAACTGAGTAAAGAAGAGCCTGAATTAATAGCAGAAATTATAGTTAATGAAATGAAAACTGCAAGTAAGAATAATTACAAGTTTAATTGTGATTCCCCGCAACAACAAATTCCTTCTAACATAAAAGTTAAAAGGGGAGATTTAGAAAGATGTAAAAAAGAAAAACTGATAAAAATCCTTCCGCAAGCAAGAGAGACTTCTTATAAGGAAATATCCTACCTTGCCTCATCTCGGAAAATCAATTTGGAACAATTTAAAGATAATTGGGAGGGCAGGGAGGTTTGTCCAATATGCCGTCTGCGGCCAATGAAAGAGAACTCTGATGGGTGTGATCACTGTCTTGAAAGAAGAACAAAACGAGCAAAAGAATGGATGGGAAACTCTGTGCAAAGTATTTGGCTTGATGAGGTTTCGGACCAAAATGACAGAGTGGCATTGATTATTGGGACATTTGTTCTTGAAAACTGGTTAAATGGCTCTTTTATTAAAACAATGGCAATCAGCATTAATCGTACCACTTCAAAACACCCATCACCAGCTCGTATAAGGCGTTGTTGGGAAACAACACAGGAATTTATTGAGGCTACTCTATTGAAAGATTGTTTAAGAAAGCACCCTTATGGAACAGATTCACTGTTTTCAGAACTTAGAAACAAAAGAATACAATTTACCATCTCTCCATCACTGCCAGACATAACAGAAGGTTCAACCATTGATATAGATATTGAAGGGGTTAGATTGAGCCCGGTTTGTATTGATAAAAATAAAGGCACTTTTATAACCACAAATAATTTGCAGATTTTATCAAACAAAGGCAAAAAGATAGATGAGATTGCCACCTGGATGAATGAGAAAAACATAAAAATAAAGAAAGAAAGCGATAGTAAATGGCAGGGTAAATATTATATAAGCAATGCAAGCCTGGCGGAGCCAAAATTCCAGGATTATCTACCTTATATCCCGATTTATGAGTTTCCCAACCAGTTTATGGTTCTTGTTCCTGCCTATGATGCACTTGATATAGCTAAAGATATAGTTGAAGAATACGAAGTTCAATTTTCAAAGGTACGAGACAGATTACCCTTTCATTTAGGAATCATTGCTTTCCACAGAAGAACCCCTCTTTATCTAGCTATGGATGCCGGGAAAAGGCTTATTGATGCATTCAAAGCAAATACGAAAACTATAAGTGCCAGAGTTAGCTCAATTGCTGAAACACAGCACAGTAAATTAGGCAATAACGTAAAGACATTGACCCTGATACCTGACTCTTGTTATTCCTCTGTTCCTCTTGTCTGGCAGATTTCCTATTCAACCGGTGACCCAAATCAGCAAGATGAATGGCATCCATATATTAGGGTTAATGGAAATCCTAATCGGGGAAACTACTCTTTTGATTATGATGGAAATGGTAATCATGTAGTTCATGTAAAAGAACTTCAACCTAATGATAGTGTTAAGATTGAAACCTCATACCTTAAAATGTCCTTTCTTGAAACGGCCTCAGACAGATTTAAAGTAGATGAGAAACTTCTACCTCTTGATGACCTTAATCGTCTGAATGAAATATGGAGAGACCTACAAAACATAATGAATTCCAAAGGCATTGGTATATCTCAAATCTATGCTTTTTGGCAGGAGGTTAAGAACAGATATGAAGATTATAATGGCGGTTCAGTGTGGGAGGAGTTTGTAAAATCGTCACTTACAAATATTTTTAAACTTTCACCAACAAAAGATGTTGAAATATTCAACAGATTATTTCAAGCCACAAAAGATGGTTTGTTGGACCTTTGTCTTTACTGGAATCTTAAGGTTAGAAAAATAAAACCTGAAAAACAGGAGGTCAGAACATGAATGAAAATATGCCTGAATCCATAAAGTATTATGCTATCGCCCTTGATCCAATTCATGTCGGCTCAGGGGGGTCAAGGTTGGGTAGGGTAGATTTACCCATAATAAGGGAGCCGGGGACAAACCTTCCAAAGATACCAGGGACAAGTTTAAGCGGTCCTGCGAGGGCATATACTGCTATGGTGACCAATAAATATATATGGAAAGATGGTAATAAGGAGTATTGCTGCTCTGGTCGCGGTGGAGAAGGTGGTGAAAAACACTGTGGTATCCCAAGCCCTGCTTGTCCTGTATGTATCCCCTATGGTTTCTCAAAAGGTACGGGATTTAGCATGCAAGGGCTGGCCCAATTTTTTGACGCCCATATCCTATTTTTCCCTGTAGCTTCAATGGGAGGTCCTGTCTGGGTAACCTCACCTATGGCCTTAGAGGGTTTAGGATTACAACAGGAATTCAAGGCACCGGAAGATGCTTTTTATCCATTGAGTGACCAAATCCGAGATAAACAAAAGTTAAACTTCGGCTGGCTTATGTTAAATAAAGCAAATGAACAAGGTGACACCAGCAAGTTGCCCGATAAAATACAAATACCTGATAATATAAAACAAAGATCGATTCTTGTTTCAGATAAACTCTTTAGCCACATTGTAAATAGCAATCTTGAAGTAAGAACATCAGTCAGTATTGACCCGCAAACAGGAACAGCTGAGGAAGGAGCCCTTTTTACCTATGAGGCAATCCCGAGAGGGACTGTGTTTAGATTTGATATCGTCTACAGTTCAGGGAAGACATTCAGAATTTCAGGAAAGGAACTCAAGACAGAAGATGGCGGAGATGTGGGAGTTACTTGGGTTAAGAACCAGGTAGAGAAAGGCTTAGGATTATTTGAAACGCTGGGCATTGGTGGCATGGGCACAAGGGGTATGGGAAAATTAAAAATCCTTAATCTTAAAAAGGGGGATTGTTAAGATGGAAAACCTGGATAAACTTTGTGCAGAGTACGGGTATAGGTTTGCTGACGAAATAAAGAAAGCTGATAACTTTGATGCCAAGAAAGCAGAATCATTAGTTACAAAAGCCCTGGGGGTATTGCAAGAACAGGGACTTTATGCATTTCTGTTATTTTGTGAATCTCGGGGAAAGGCTGAAAAAGCTGGGGCAGATAAGATAAAAGAGATAACCGCAGAATTATTAAAAAAGCTCCAATTTGTCAATGGTTCTGATTTGCTTAAAGAAATCAGAAAAGATAACGGCCTTGCCTCAAGGCTTGATGACCTTATTCTTGCCATTCAGGTTCTTGAAAAATCACTTATTTACGCTCGTTACCACGCCAAAGCTTTCTCAAATCCTGCAGAGGAAAATGTAGTTATCGAAGGTACGACAAAATGACCTGGTATCTTTATCAATGGACATTTCAACTTAAATCGCCCCTCCATATAGGTTTTCATAAAGTAATGCATTTTTTCAGGACGAGACCTTATGTCCCTGCAAAACTTTTATGGGGTGCTTTGACAGCAAAACTTACGCCTATTCTTGGAACCTGTGATTATCAAAGGGTTGGTAACTTTATAAAAAAGGCGATGCGCTTTAGCTACCTTTATCCGTATGTTGATGGTAAACTTTATTTACCCAAATACACAGAAAATGGTTTTATGTTTGGGTCACTAGCTTTCAATAAATTTGAAAAGAAATTTATAAGCTCAATGGCATCAACAGCGATTGAAGCTGAATCTCTGACAGCCGAAGAAGGTATGTTCCACGAGATTGAGTTCATCAGTCCATTTACAATTGATAATGGAGAATCAGTCTTTATGAAAGGTTTGCTCTGGATCAGAGAGTTCTCAGAAAATGGTATCAGGCTGTATAAAAGAGATGATAACATACATATAAAAAATGACACATCAGAGGTGCGATTAAAAGAAGATGTTTTAAACCGCTTGCAGATGGGAGGGGAGCAAAAATACGGTTTTGGATTATTGGAATTAGAAGAGCTAATTAAATCTGATAACTTAACGGAATTTTGTGGCGAATGGCTTGAGGATGGAAATGAACTTAAATTGAAACTCAATTCTAATGACCCAATTTGGTCGCATGTGCTACAGGGCGGTGGAGTTAATATAAAGGGCAACATTGAACCTTTAATAGGTAGAGATTGGGATACTGATAAGGGTGCTGGCAAAAAGCTGACTTATCATGGTTTATGTTGGACCCCGGGGTCTATCCTTATTACAGATACGACTTTCAGAATTATCGAATTTGGTCTATGGGAGGTATCGCCATGACACTTGAATCGGTCCTTATGGGAGATTAGTATGCCCTACTTCGTTGCTAAAACTGGTCTTGAGATATTTGATCTGTGCCGGGCATATGGTTTAGCTGCTTTACTGGACAGGGCTAGTCCTGAGGAAAACATTCCGGTAATCTATGAGGCAGGCTCTTTCTATAAAGTTGAGCATCCAAGTGATGGGTTAAATAAGAATTATCTTATCAATAATACTGGCTGGTATCAGCTCTTTGTGAACGAACCAGGAGTAGGGGTTTGGAACAGCCTCTTTCTTACAGATAAGAATAACTGGCCCAAAAAAGTAGAGCGAGTAAAAAAAATATTAAGCGATAATTTTGATAAAATAATCAGCGAATTCCAGAATCCATCTTTTCTTCCTAAAATTTCTTCAAATAAAGGCGAGACTCTTTCTGGGCCTCTTGACCCTTCGGCTTTTAAGGGCTTGAGAGGGAAAACAAGAGGTGATTATTGTGAAGCTCAAACTAAGGTTGATAGCCAAAACTGGGCTTTAGCCTATCTTGGCGGGGCTATTGCTGGAAGATACAAAATTCAAAAGGCTCAAGGAAACAAATGGAATTATTTTGTGATGTTTCCTGTCCCCGAGAGGATAGAATTCAATAATTTCAGAGATATAAAGGAAAAAACCTATACAATCGGACTTAAATACATAAGTGTCCAAAATGCGGCAGCCCATTTCTCAGTCTGTCTTGCCCAAAAAATGAGGGAGTTGACATCATCGAGATCTCAGTTTTCAGATAGATTCTCAGGTGTCTTTTATTTTTCAATGATTCAAAGTGGCCAACAGTTTAAACCGTTCTCTGGAGGAAATCTCAGTCTTCATTCTTTAATGGAACTTGCCTATTCGGGAAATCCAGACGTAGAAAAAGTTTTTGAAGTCTGGAATTATCTCTTTCGCAAAGGAAGTGTCCAGGGATGCGAAGACCTGGGAGTGGCTATTACTGATTTCATTATGCACCCCACCCTGGAAACATATGAAAAGCATGCCCGGCTTTTTTTAAGATACATGATAAGAGGAGAAGTAAAAAGTAAAAATTTTTATACAGAAGAAATCCTAAGGGAGGTAATTAATTATGTCCATTGAACTTAGCCTGGTTTATTCGGATGCCGCCTTAAAGGATTTTGGCGATGCTTTGCGCAAGGCAGTGCGAATGGAAGATATCCAGGATTATGCTTCGCTTATAGAACTGGAGAATGCTGAAAAGCCTGAAGATTTTGCCGAAGCCTTAAAAAACTTTCTCAGAAGATATGAAACTCATGCTCGGCGAAAGGAACTAAAAAGACCAAAACAAGAAAGCCTGGAGATGCTTATGAAGTTGGTCGACCAGCATGGAGTCAGACTGGTCAGGGCGGCCTTAATCAGTCAGGCTCTTGTAAAAAGAGCAAAGGAAGAGGAAGAATAGGAATAAAAAATATAAAAAAGGAGGAATAAGAATGGCAATATTTGAGATTGGTATACTCGCCCGAATAACCTGGAACCTTCATTCTTTGAATAACGAAGGCACGGTGGGCAATGTTACGGAGCCTCGAACCGTTGTTCTGGCCAATGGGGAGAAAACAGATGGAATCTCCGGAGAGATGTTAAAACACATCCATGCCTATAACGTCTGGCTGCTCCAGGAAGATAAAAGCCTATTTTGCAGTGCCTGTCAGAAATTTCATCCACAAAGAGCAGATCTAATTACAGACAGGACAAACAAACCCGGAGTAGCTATGAAAACAGCAATATCTTCTTGTATTCTATGCGATTTACATGGCTTTTTAGTCCAGAGACCATCGATAGGCAGGCCATCTACTGTTGAATTTGGCTGGGCCCTTGGTATTCCTGATAAGACTCACAGAGACATCCATATTCATGCTCGACATTCTATGGTGGGTCGGTCAAGAGAAGAAGCAAAAACAGAAAGTGAAGAACAAGAAGCAAAAACAGAAGTTAAGGAAGCGAAAGTTGAAGAAAAGCAAGTAACTGCCCAGATGATATACCACCGTCCAACCCGGTCCGGTATATATGCTCTAATATCCATTTTCCAACCCTGGCGTATAGGGTTGAATGAAATTGATTACCAATATGTTATTGAAGAAAGCGATAGAAAACTGCGATTCCAGCTGGCTCTCAATGCTTACAAAGCATCCTTGATACGAACTGATGGGGCAATGACCTCAACCCGGCTGCCTCATGTTGAAGGAATAGAGGGGGCCCTGGTCATTTCTGAGAAAAACTTCCCTGTTCCTGTCGTAAGTCCGCTTACGGAGACTTATGTTACTCAAACAGAGGAGCTGGTCAACAGGGAAAGAGGGTTATCTATTAAAAAGTTCTCAAATCAGGCTCAATTTAATTCTCTTATAGATGAACTTTTGTCGGAAGAAATTTATAAATTGAATATGCCTTAACTAATTTTAGAGGTAATTAAGGGAAAATTAGAATGGCCTGGATTTTTGCAGACCTTCATTTTGGCGGGCTTTTCTCGTATCGGATTCCCAATCTTTCTCCCGGTTATGCCTTGACTTCGCCTATTCCAAGCCAGGCTGCCTTAAGACTGGCGCTGGTTGATACAGCGATAAAATCCGAAGGCGACGTAAAAGTCGGAGAAGAAATATTTGAATTAGTCAAAACAGCTCCTTTGGAAATTGAACCACCAGAAAAAGTATCCATCCTGAAATTTTTTATAAAAAGGCTCAAGCCATCTAAGCTGGAAGAAAAATCTTTTGAAGAATCTTTTGGAGTTAGAGAATATTGTCACTTTTTAGGGCCAATGAGGATTTACCTGAAGATGTCTGGTCAAGAAGAAAGGCTTAAGCGTATTTTCCAACAATTAAGGCGTCTAGGGACTACAGATTCAATTCTCAGCTGTGAGGCCTCAATCCGGGAGGAAGATCCAGAATTGACATTGACGAGCAAAATTATTACAAGCCTAAAGCCGGATATTTCTAACTTTTTGAGACGGCCGGTTGTGACTTTAAACGAGATAAAAAAAGAGGCCGATTTCTCTCAGGTAAATCCATATTCGAAAAAAAGAAAAGGTTATCCTTTTGTTTCTCAAACCTATGTGCTTCCTCTACGAGAAACGCGAAGAGGAGAGAATTTTGTGCTTTATGAGAAGGAGCCTTTCAACCTGAAATAAAAAAAAACAAATCGATACAGACAGAGGGAATTTTCATGACAGATGAGAAGAACATTACCGTTCAACAAAATAAATCTGCCCTACAAATCAACCTCTTCACTGGCGAGGCCGAGCCTATTCCTATCGATATAAATAAAGATCTGGAAGAGGGCCAGGAGATGCTTGTAGACGAGGGAATCTCCATGGTTAAAAGCGGAGATACCTCTCAAGTTATCATTTCAGGATTCGGGATTTTCCTTGGAAAGAAAAGTGAACGCTTGATTGTTAAGCAGGGCCAGAAAGCAATCTATGAGTTCCCTCTGTTCCGAATCAATGAAATCGTTGTTGCCACAAAGGGGGCTTCTATTTCCTCAGAAGTGATAAGCGAACTCTGCCAGAGGGGCATCCGGCTGAGCTTACTGAGCAGCAGCGGCAGGCCATATGCCATGATTTCCTCACCCATGCTTACGGCCACAGTAATTTCAAGAAGAGAGCAGATTCTGGCCTTCAATGACCATCGAGGACTTGAGTTTTCAAAACTTGTCGTTGAAGGAAAGATTAAGAATCAAGAGAAACTCTTGCGTTATTTCGGGAAATATTTAAAGCAGATTTCACCGCAGCGCTTCAATATTATCAATAACATTGCCGATAGACTGAAGGCAATGAAGCCTAAAGTTAAGTCGATCAAGGGGCAAAACATTTCCGAGGCGAGAGATACTCTAATTGGGATAGAGGGCACTTCAGGAAGGCTATACTGGTCCGGTGTGAAAGAAATTATAGGTCAAAAAGTAGAATTTTTTGGAAGGGTGCGGCAGGGAGCAATGGATGAGGTAAATTCCCTTTTGAATTACGGTTATGGAATTCTCTATTCTACAGTTTGGGGGGCGGTCTTAAATGCCGGGCTTGAACCTTTTGCCGGTTATCTCCACACCGATCGACCTGGAAAGCCATCACTGGTCCTTGACCTTATTGAGGAATTCAGACAACCGATAGTTGATCGGGCCGTTATTGCCCATGTCAATACGGGAAAAGCTATCAAAATGAACGAAGGGCTTCTTGATTCAGAGACCCGCAAGATAATCGGCGCAAAAATTCTGGAACGTCTTGATTCTTCTGTCGTCTTTGAGGGAAGAACCTATAAGATAAGATCGGTTATTCAGCTCCAGGCGAGGAACCTATGTGCTTTTCTTAGGGGGGAAAGGCCTTATAAATGTTATTCATTTAAATGGTAGTATGATGGAGATTACGACTATTGTTATTTATGACATAGAAGACGATAAGGTCAGGTATCGAATATCTGAGGCCTGTAAGGATTATGGTTTGGCGCGAATTCAATATAGCGCTTTTTCAGGCCAGTTAAACCGCAACAAAAGGGAGGAACTTTATTTAAAGATTTCGAAAATCATCAAAAACAAAACAGGCAAGATAATCATCCAGCCAGTGTGTGAAAAAGATGTAAAAGAGCAGAAAATGATTGACAACGGGAAGCAGGAGGGGAGCTTTTCAGGAGATGAAAAATAGGGTAGATTTAACCGTCAATGATATCAAACAGTATTACTATTGTCCAAGAATAGTATATTTTAATCATATAATGCCGGTGGATAAAAAGCCAACCTATAAGATGGAACATGGGCAGGTGATGGAAGATGAGATAATACGACTTGAAACTAGGAGGAAATTCAAGAAATATAACCTTGATGAGGGAGAGAGGTTATTCTGTTTATGGATGGCATCAGAGAAAATAGGGCTATCAGGAAAACTCGATATGCTAATAATGTCATCGCACGGTTATTTTCCAGTTGATTTTAAATACTCTACGGGGCCTCCACAAAAGAATCATCATTATCAATTAGGAGGATACGCATTATTGGTCGAGGAGAAATTCGGGGTAGAAGTTAATCAGGGATTTGTTTATCTTATTCCACAGAAAGACATAGCAGTGTTTTCTTTGACAGAGACATTGAAAAGTGACATATTAAGTACGCTCGACGAAATTAGAACCATGATAAAAAAAGAGCAGATGCCTCAGGCGGTTAGGCTCAAGAACAAATGTCGGGATTGCGAATTCAGAAATTATTGTGGAGATGTATTATGATCCATAATATGTTCGGAATCTCGCAAACCAAAGGGTATTTAATACGATTTTCCGGTTTGAGAAATAAATTTATAAAAAGAACGCCTATCTTTTTATTTTTCAGATACATAAAATGGAGTTGAAGAAAGAGACCCGATATAAAGGGGACTGAAAGAGCCACCAAGTAACTTCTCACCCTGAACCGTCATAGGTTGAAGAAAGAGACCCGATATAAAGGGGACTGAAAGGATGAATGGGCGAAACGGACGAAGGGGCAGGGGGGGTTGAAGAAAGAGACCCGATATAAAGGGGACTGAAAGGAGAACGGGTTTCGCCGCCTATTTACCCAGTTTCTAGTTGAAGAAAGAGACCCGATATAAAGGGGACTGAAAGCAACGACCACGTTTTCCACATTGACAAGGCTGACCTTATGTTGAAGAAAGAGACCCGATATAAAGGGGACTGAAAGGCCATGACTGTATATACCGACAGGCCGCTGACAGAGTTGAAGAAAGAGACCCGATATAAAGGGGACTGAAAGAATATCGCTGACGCAACAGCCTCAGGGCTTTGAAGCCGTTGAAGAAAGAGACCCGATATAAAGGGGACTGAAAGGGTCATAAACTTGCTATGTAACGCACTTTTGCTTCTTGTTGAAGAAAGAGACCCGATATAAAGGGGACTGAAAGTAAACGAGCTTATAGCCAAGTTCCTGGCTATACTCATGTTGAAGAAAGAGACCCGATATAAAGGGGACTGAAAGCATACATAGCCTTCCACATCATAATCCTCTGGTCTTCGTTGAAGAAAGAGACCCGATATAAAGGGGACTGAAAGGCTTTTACAAGCTCAGACTGCTGGTGGTCAGTGGGGTTGAAGAAAGAGACCCGATATAAAGGGGACTGAAAGCCGGGTGGGGCGGGGTGGCTCACCCAGAGTGGGATTAGTTGAAGAAAGAGACCCGATATAAAGGGGACTGAAAGCTTGTAATAATAATACATAACTTTATTGAAATATTCAGTTGAAGAAAGAGACCCGATATAAAGGGGACTGAAAGCGAAGACCAGGGAGGACACCAAAAAGAAAACCCCCGGGTTGAAGAAAGAGACCCGATATAAAGGGGACTGAAAGCACTCTGGCGCGCTGCCCAGCAGGCGGGGATGACCGGGTTGAAGAAAGAGACCCGATATAAAGGGGACTGAAAGGGCTCAAAAGCTCAAGCGCCATGACTCCTCCTCCCGGTTGAAGAAAGAGACCCGATATAAAGGGGACTGAAAGATTTATAACCAGCAATCCCTGCCTGAAGCTTATTCCAGAGTTGAAGAAAGAGACCCGATATAAAGGGGACTGAAAGGTCTTGAGATGTCAGCCCACTCAGCCTCAGAGTAGGGTTGAAGAAAGAGACCCGATATAAAGGGGACTGAAAGACCTTATACGGTCAGCAATCATTCTGACCGTCAGGCCGTTGAAGAAAGAGACCCGATATAAAGGGGACTGAAAGTAATTGAAAATTTTTTATTACCTAAACCTTTAGGGGTTGAAGAAAGAGACCCGATATAAAGGGGACTGAAAGGGACGGTTGGGGCGAAGGTGGAGCGAAAGGGGAACAGTTGAAGAAAGAGACCCGATATAAAGGGGACTGAAAGATTGTGCCTTCCTTCGCATACAGCTCTTCCAGCCTGAGTTGAAGAAAGAGACCCGATATAAAGGGGACTGAAAGACCGACTGGGTCATCCTGGGCGACGCCCCATACTTGAGTTGAAGAAAGAGACCCGATATAAAGGGGACTGAAAGCTCATGTAAAGAACAAACTTACCAAGGAAATCATCAAGTTGAAGAAAGAGACCCGATATAAAGGGGACTGAAAGTCCGGATAGCGTGTAGCCGCCTCGTCCTCGGACCATTGTTGAAGAAAGAGACCCGATATAAAGGGGACTGAAAGAAGGACATCGAAACAATCATTCTCCATCCGTTTGATAGTTGAAGAAAGAGACCCGATATAAAGGGGACTGAAAGCAGAAGGATTCGGATATTTCTGAACCGGAATCCAGCCGTTGAAGAAAGAGACCCGATATAAAGGGGACTGAAAGGGAAGCGAAGAGGCAAGGCGGATGACCGCCATCTCTGGTTGAAGAAAGAGACCCGATATAAAGGGGACTGAAAGCCTCTCAAATAGGCAGAATCTATGGCATGAGCCGGGTTGAAGAAAGAGACCCGATATAAAGGGGACTGAAAGTGAAATTCCCCTATCGTATGAATGCTATCTGTATCAGTTGAAGAAAGAGACCCGATATAAAGGGGACTGAAAGCGTAAAAACTCCGGAGCCAACAACGATATTCACGCCAGTTGAAGAAAGAGACCCGATATAAAGGGGACTGAAAGGCCATTCTTTTCAGCTCCTTAATTGTGATTTGCATCGTTGAAGAAAGAGACCCGATATAAAGGGGACTGAAAGCTCGCCACCGATTTCAAAATCCTGGTCGAGAGGAATGTTGAAGAAAGAGACCCGATATAAAGGGGACTGAAAGTGGGGCTATCGAAGATATAGTGACCATCGCTCCCCTTCATGTTGAAGAAAGAGACCCGATATAAAGGGGACTGAAAGCCCTTCACAATAATAATAGGATAAATAAGGGAACATGGTTGAAGAAAGAGACCCGATATAAAGGGGACTGAAAGGCCCGAAATCGGTCGGCCGGCCCTGGAAGTAATTGGGTTGAAGAAAGAGACCCGATATAAAGGGGACTGAAAGCCAAAAAGCGAAAGAACTCTATGAGGGGGGTGAGGGTTGAAGAAAGAGACCCGATATAAAGGGGACTGAAAGTTGATTTTAGACCTTGCGTAGATGCTCCCTGAGGCTGTTGAAGAAAGAGACCCGATATAAAGGGGACTGAAAGATGACAAAAACGCTGTAGCAACGCTCCAGAAAATCGGGTTGAAGAAAGAGACCCGATATAAAGGGGACTGAAAGGATATTCCTTCCAGCCAGTCCACCAAATCCGTCGGCGGTTGAAGAAAGAGACCCGATATAAAGGGGACTGAAAGAATCGCCATCCCACGGGTTCATTAGACTTCCGTCCATGTTGAAGAAAGAGACCCGATATAAAGGGGACTGAAAGTTGATATATAATCATCAATAGGATCCCGTGGAGAAGTTGAAGAAAGAGACCCGATATAAAGGGGACTGAAAGGCGCCAGCTGATGCGTTGTTTGCGCCTTTTCCTGTGGTTGAAGAAAGAGACCCGATATAAAGGGGATCCTAAGAGGCAGAATTCTGTTCCAATAAGATTAAAGCATTACCATTTGTATAGTTAGGTTATAATTATCATTATGATAGGCTTAATGTCGGATTCTCATGACCATCTGCCGGCCATCAGGAAGGCGGTGGACCTTTTTAACCGGCTGGGCTGCTCTCTGGTCATTCATGCCGGGGATGTGGTGGCCCCTTTTGCTGCCAGAGAGCTGAGAAGCCTGAAGTGTCCGGTAAAGGCGGTGTTTGGCAACTGCGACGGCGAAAAGGATGGCCTGGCCTCGGTTTTCAGCGAGTTCGGGCAGATTGCTGCCGGCCCCCTCGCTTTCAGCCATGCCAATCTTCGTTTCTACCTCTCTCATTATCCGGTCGAACAACCTCCGGCCGGGGCCGGGGTGGTGGTTTTCGGCCATACCCACCGGGCTCAGGTCAACCGGGACGGGAACCTGCTGGTAGTCAATCCCGGTGAAGTCTGCGGCTGGGTCAAGGGGGTGAGCACGGTAGCCGTCCTGGACCCGGCAACCCTCGTAGTGGACATAATACCTTTATAAGACTGGGGAGGCGGATGAAGAGTATAAGCAACAGGCAGAAGCCGGCCTGGTTTAAGAGCCGGAAACAGAGCCAGAAAAGCTCGGCCCCGACCCGATATGACCGCTCCGGCTGGAAAAAGAAAAGGGAACCCGGAAGGAAGCCCGGCCCCTGAAGACAGGGCTGGCATTAGACTTTAACCCCCTTTTTTTGCTATACTTATCTAATAATTTTGCCCGCTGGCGGGCGCGGTTAGAAATTCGGTCTATAAGGAGTTTTAAGAATGAAAAAAGTCATAATCATGGGAGCTGCGGGAAGAGATTTCCACAACTTCAATGTCTTTTTCAGGGACAACAAAGATTACAGAGTGGTTGCTTTCACCGCCACCCAGATTCCGGATATCGAAGGTCGCAAGTACCCGGCTGCCCTGGCCGGAAAGCTCTATCCTAAGGGAATTCCCATCCATTCTGAAGCCGACCTGACCGAGCTTATCAAGACCTACAAAGTGGACGAAGTTCATTTTGCTTACAGCGATGTTTCCCATGAATATGTCATGAACAAGGCTTCTCAGGTTATGGCGGCCGGAGCCAATTTTGTCCTTCTCGGGCCCGATGACACCATGATTAAGAGCCGCAGGCCCGTGGTTTCGGTCTGCGCCGTCAGGACCGGTTCCGGGAAGAGCCAGACCACCAGAAAAGTGGCCCTGACTCTTAAGGCCAAAGGACGCCGGGTGGTGGTGATCCGTCACCCGATGCCCTATGGCGACCTGGTAAGGCAAGCGGTCCAGAGGTTTGCCACCTACGAGGACCTCGACCGGCATGAATGCACCATTGAGGAAAGGGAAGAGTACGAACCCCATATTGACAACGGCATTGTAGTCTATGCCGGAGTGGATTATGGCGCTATCCTGAAGCAGGCCGAAAAAGAAGCCGATGTGATTCTCTGGGACGGCGGCAATAACGATTTCCCGTTCTACAGATCCGACCTGGAAATCGTGGTGGTGGACCCGCATCGGGCCGGGCATGAACTGAAGTACCACCCGGGAGAAACCAATTTCCGCCGGGCCGATGTTTATGTGGTTAACAAAATCGACACGGCCGACCCGGAGAAAGTCCAGCTGGTGCTTGACAACATCAAAAAGATAAATCCGCGGGCCAAAATCATTAAAGCCAATTCCCCCATCATTCTGGAGGACGGTTCGCAGATCACCGGCAAAAGGGTTCTGGTGATTGAGGACGGCCCGACTCTCACCCACGGCGGTATGCGCTACGGGGCCGGAATCGTGGCTGCCCAGAAGTATCAGGCGGCTGAGATAATCGACCCCAGGCCGTTTGCCGTCGGCAGCATTAAGAAGACCTTTGAGAAATACAATCATCTGGATAAGGTTCTTCCGGCCATGGGCTATGGCGATAAACAGATGAAAGAACTGGCTTCGACCATCGACCGCATCGACTGCGACCTGGTGGTCAGCGCCACCCCGATTGACCTGAACCGGGTGATCAAGGTCAATAAGCCTTTGCTCCGGGTTCGCTACGAGCTGGAAGAGATAGGCACTCCGAACCTGAAGACTGTGCTCAAGGATTTTTAATACAGGACAGGGTAAAGACGAAGGCAAAATAAGCATGAAAACCAGGATTGCCCTTATCGCTTTCGGCGGAAACGCCATTCTGCCCGAAAACCAGAGAGGTCTGCAGGAAGAGCAGATGCGCAATTCCCAGAAAGCGGCCGAGCTCATGGTCCAGATCATCAAGAAAGGTTATGAGCTGATAGTGGTTCACGGCAACGGACCCCAGGTGGGCAACCTGCTGATCCAGATGGAAGAAGCTTCCAACAAGATTCCTCCTTTTTCCCTTGATGTCTGCGATGCCATGACCGAGGGCAGCATGGGTTTCATGCTGGAAAAAGCCATCGTCAACGAATTGAGGAAAAATTCCATAGACAAAGATGTGGCCACCATCATCACCCAGGTGGTGGTGGACAGGGACGACCCGGCCTTTCAGAAGCCGACCAAGCCGGTCGGCCCGTTTTATCCAAGATTCCGGGCTCAGCAGTTAGCCAGGCAGAAGAAATGGACCATGGTGGAGGACGCCGGCCGCGGCTATCGCAAGGTGGTGGCTTCGCCCAAACCGATAGATGTCGTTCCCAAATGGATTATCAGGGACCTGGTCCTGGCCGGCCGGGTGGTGATCGCCGCCGGCGGCGGCGGCATCCCGGTGATACTTAACAGCCGGGGCCTGTATGAAGGTGTGGAAGCGGTCATCGACAAGGATTATGCCTCCAGTCTGCTGGCCCGCGAGGTCGGCGCCGACCTGTTTATCATCCTCACCGGCATTCCCCGCGTCTATTACAACTTCGGGAAACCCGACCAGAAACCATTGCCGGTGATCACCGTCGAAGAGGCCCGGAAATATCTGGAAGAAGGCCAGTTCCCGCCCGGTTCAATGGGACCCAAAATCAGAGCGGCCATTGAATACATTGAAGCCGGAGGCCACGAAGTTCTGATAACTTCCGCCAGCCACCTTAAAGCCGCCCTGCTCAACCGCTCCGGGACGAGGATCGTGGCCGGGAAAAAGCCGGAAATTGCCATCGAAATTGGAGGACAGATATGAAGAAGGA
The DNA here is from genome assembly GCA_030017715.1 of Candidatus Saccharicenans sp. Lineage (GTDB taxonomy): Bacteria > Acidobacteriota > Aminicenantia > Aminicenantales > Saccharicenantaceae > Saccharicenans. Next base: position 334,139 of record JASEIU010000002.1, read on the forward strand.
TTTCATCACCATCCATGACCTGAGCACTTATGAATTTCAGGAAATGATGGACCTGACCGAAAAAATGAAGAAGAATCCGGGGAAATACCGGAAGGTCCTGAAAGATAAGATTCTGGCCATGATATTCCAGAAGCCCTCGCTGCGGACCAGGATGACCTTTGAGGTCGGCATGCTGCAGCTGGGCGGCGAGGCCGTCTACCTGGCTCCGTCCGATATTCAGATGGGCTCAAGAGAGGGAGTCCGGGACATCGGTAAAAACCTCGAACGCTGGGTGAACGGAATCATGATCAGGACTTTCGGCCATAATATTATTCTTGAGCTGGCCGAAAGCACCAGGCTGCCGGTCATAAACGCCCTGACCGACCTGCTGCATCCCTGTCAGGCCATGGCCGACTTTTTCACCCTCAAAGAGAAAAAGGGACATCTGGCCGGCCTGAAGCTGGCCTACGTCGGCGACGGCAATAACGTCTGCCACAGCCTGATGCTGGCCGCGGCCAAAGCGGGAACGAAAATGGCGGTGGCCACGCCCCCCGGTTACGAGCCGAAGCCGGAGATTGTGGCCTGGGCCAGAGAGGACGGCCGGGACACCGGCTTTGAGCTAACCATCACCAACGACCCGGCGGAAGCCGTCCGGGAGGCTGATGCCATCTACACCGATGTCTGGGCTTCCATGGGTCAGGAAGCGGAGAAAGAAGCCAGGAAAAAGATTTTCCTGCCCTATCAGGTCAACCGGGAATTGTTCTCCAGGGCCAGACCGGATACTTACTTTATGCACTGCCTGCCGGCTCACCGGGGCGAAGAGGTTACGGACGAGGTGATAGATTCGCCCAACTCGGTAGTCTATGACCAGGCCGAGAACCGGCTGCACGTGCAGAAGGTTATAATGATGTTATTAATGGGGAAAAAATAGGCATGGAAAAAGAGACACAAAAACTCACAGCCATCGCGGCCGAAGACCTGGCTGTGGTTGAACAAGAATTACTTCGGACCAACCGTCCGCTGTCAACGGCCGAGCTGGCCGAGAAGCTGGCCTTTGCCAAGACGGCCAGCCAGAGAAATCAGCCGGTTAAGGTCTACGACCCTTACGCCCGTTACGAGGTCGGGGATTTTATTTACAAAGAATACGATGAAAGTCTCCAGGTGGGCAGCAAGGTCACTGAGCATTTTCAGGGCGGGGTGGTGCTCAGAATCATAAATAAGGTCAGTTTTCCCGGCTATCGGTGCGAGATGCTGGAAGTGGATTATGACGGAGGCGGACCATTCCGGAAGTACGTTGATTACATGAAGAAAACGAAAACGCAGGTTCTGCTGCCTTCCAACCTGGAAAATAAGGGGCTGGAACCTGCGATGCTCAACCAGGAACAGGACCCGAGGCTGACCGAACTGCCCCTTACCGAAAAGGACCTTAAAACCCTGGAAAGGAACCTGCGCAAGGTACTGGCGGCTTCGGACAGCTTTTTTGGCTGGAATGATTTCTGGCAGCTCAATTCTAAGAAGCCGGAGATAACCGAAGATAAAGTCAGGGAAATTTCGGCCGCGCTGGCCGCATCAATCAGCTCAGAATCGACTCAGAACCTGGTCCGGCAGCATTTTGGCCTGGAACCTTCCTCCGACCTGTTCGAACTTTACTGTCTGGCCCTGAATCACCTGCTGGAGAAAAAATACCGACGGGAATTCACCTGCCTGTCAACCGGCAACTGGGGCAAGTGGCACCTGAAAAGCGTGCTCAACAATCTGCCCTCCGGGCTCCCCATCTCGGCCGAGCCGGTGGCTGTCCCGGACCTGGGTGAGGTTGAAGCTCTCCAGCATACCAGGGTGGAAAATTTCCCGTTCAAAATTTACCTGACCTGGAGGGAAATCCTGTCCGGGGCCATCAGGGTGCCCCGCAGCCTGAGCCGGGAATTCGATTCCCGCGAATATCAGCTGGTCGATGACGAGGACGGAAAAGTCTATACCGTTTATTATTTTCCTGAAGGAAATTACCTGCTGGGACTGGCTGAATTCTACCGCGCCAACAACATTCCTCAGGGCACCAGCCTGACCATGGACAAGAAGGGGCCGGACCGGTTGACCTTCTGGATAAAAAAATCCAAGAAAAAAACCTCCACCTTCTTTCTGGAATATGACCGGGAAAGCGGCCGCCTGGCTTTGAGCGGACAGGAAGTCTTCACTCTGGCTATGCCCAACAAAAGCATCTTCCTGGAAAACGAGGTGGTAACCAGGTTGCTCCAGATGTCTGAAGACTGTCAGGACCTGGACCTGAGGCAGATTCTGGTGAAGATTTTGACCACCCCTGAGCTCACCGGGAACACCCGTTCGGTTCATTTCCTCAGGGTTTATCACATGGTAGACCTGCTGAAACCGACCACGGCCGAAGATGTGGAATACGTGCTCAGCGCCGCGCCGGAGTTTGTGGCCTCGGAAAAGAAAGAAGGAATGTATTTCTATCAGGAAGTCAAAGCTCCGGTCGAAGTCCCGGCCGAAGAAGAAGCTCGGGCCGAAGTCTCGTTGCTGTCGTCGCTGGCCGAACAGCTGGCCTCGGGCGAAGTTGAAGAGACTCCGGCCGAAGTTGAAACGGCTGCCGTCCAGGCTGAAGCTCCGGAAGAAGCCGGTCCGGTCGAGACGGCCCCGCCCGCGACCCAGCCCGAGATCCAGATTCGCCTGGAACCCCTGAAAAAAGAGAAGGAAAAAGAGAAAGAAAAACCGCTTAAGAAAAAGAAACCCAAGGCCGAGGATAAAGGACCCAAGCCCAAGAAGAGCGAACGGCGGGTGATCGAAGAAAAAATTATGGAAGAGGAATCGGAAATCGAGGCCCTGGAAGCCATCAAAGCTCAGGAAGAAGAACTGGAAGAGGCAGCCGCCGGCGGCGAGGAAACCATTCCGGTGGAAATCGAAGTGGCCAAGGAAGAGCCCAAGTTCGGTTTCTTTGCCGAAATGCTCAAATCGGCCCTGGGCAAGAAACAGCCGGGACAGGCCGAGCCAGAGGAAAAGGAACAGAAATAGCGGCTCTTTAAATCCTACTAAAACAGTATAAATTAGAGGCGACCGGCCCGGTCGGTTGGGACCGGAGTTGGCAAGGCTCAGAGGATCAGACGGCGGTTGCCGACCCGGCGGGTCAGGCCCAGTTCATCCAGAAATTCCAGCAGGGGAATGGCGTATTTTCGGGTCAGACCGGTCAATTTCTTGAAATCACCGACGCTGAGCTCTCTCTGCCCTCGTTCCTTACTCAAGTAGAGCTGCTGTTTCAGATTTTCCAGCCAGTCGGCATGCAACAGGAAACCTTCCCGGCTCTTGACTATCTTTTTCTGGCGGAGCAGCAGGTCCAGCAGGATGGAGAGACGGCTGGGATGGAGATTGAACTTTTTAACCAGCTGGCCGAAGGAAGAGGAAGAAAACTTTTCCTGCCGCAACAAGCTCTCGATATCCCGGAGGATGGCCGCTTCTTCTCCCGACAGCCGGGTTTGAAAGTTGCTGAGGGTCACCAGCTCGCCTTCCAGTATAACTTTTCCGTCCCGGGCCAGACGATTGAGGGCCAGAAGTAGAATCGGTCTGGGCAGACCGAAGCGCTCTTTGATTTTTTTCCAGGGGACGCCTATTTCGGCCGGTCTTTTCTGGTGATAACCTTCCACGTAACCGGCTATTTTCTCCAGCAGGAAGAAGTAACTTCTCTGACTCAGGAGTAACAGCGGCGAAAATTCCAGGATGTAAACCTGTCCCTCTTTTTCCAGGTTCATGGCCAGGCGACGAAGTTCACCCGGAGCCAGCCGGCAGAAAGCGGCCAGTTCCTCCTGCCTCAGGCCGCGGACACCGGCCTCATCCGCCAGGGCCAGCAGCATCTCCTCCTCAGAACCAGATAGCCGGTCCAGCCGGGCGGCCAGTTTTCCTTCCCTGGTTTTTTTGAGTCGACCGGCCTCCGGGCAGATGACCCGGAGCCTTAGCGGCTCCGAAGAACCGGCCGGCTGGAATTCAAGCTGTTCATTCCAGGCCGGCGACTCCGGCAGCCTGGAGGTTACCAGGAGATAGGGCTGCCCCGAACGGCCGGAAATCATGGAAGTCTTCCGGACGGAAGCCTGATATTTTCGTTCCTGCCACCGCAAGCGCCCGCTCCACTCCCGACCGGGCCGGGGGAGCGCTCCTTCGGCGGCGGCATAAAAACTGGTTTCCTCTAACTTCATTTTCCTCTACCAGACGTCAGCTTATATCTTAGCGGCCGGCCAGGGCAAATTCCACCTTTTTCAAGAGCGGGTTACAACTGGCCAGCACCACCCTGATCCTGTCTCCCAGGGAAAAAGTGGTCCCGGTGTAACGGCCGCGAAGCACTTTCTCGCTTTTTCGCAGGAAGAAATCGTCTCCCAGTGCGGAATAGGGCACCAGGCCGTCGATAAAATAATCATCGAGCTCGACCACCAGTCCGGCCCGGTTGATGTCGGTGATGATGCCGGAAAATTCCTGGCCGAGTTTATTCTTCAGCAGCCGCAGGATTCTCCAGGTTATGAGCGACCGTTCGGCTTCGTCGGCGATTCTTTCGCGCTGCGAGCAGTGAAGGGCCAGGCTGGCCAGCGGCCAGGGGCGGGGTTTCCGGCCGGCCAGCGCCCGTTTCAGGATGCGGTGGGTCACCAGGTCGGGGTAGCGCCTGATGGGCGAGGTAAAGTGGGTGTAGTTGGATTGGGCCAGTCCGAAATGCCCGCAATTTTCTTCCGAATAGACGGCCAGCCTCAGGGAGCGCAGCACCTGGATGGTGATGAACTTCTCCTCCGGCCGTCCCTTAAAAGCCTCGATGATTTTTTGCAGGTCTGAGGACCGGATCTGGCTGGAGCGGGGCAGGTCGAGTCCGAAGTGAACGAGCAGGTTTCGCAATTTTTCCAGGTCGGAGCGAACGGGAGCCGGATGGACACGGTACAGACACGGCTCTCCGCGTTCGGTCAGGTAGCTGGCCACGGCCACATTGGCCATCAGCATGAATTCTTCCACCAGGCAGTGAGCTTCGTTTCGCTCGGAGGGGACCACAGCCGTCAACAATCCTTCCTGGTAGACCAGCTCCGGCTCGAGCAGATCAAAATCCAGGCTGCCCTGCCGCAGTCTTCTGGCTTTCAGGATTCTGGCCAGCTCTCGCATGGCCATCAGGTCGGCCAGGATATGCCGGTAACGGCCCTGTTCCTCCAGGTCGCCCTGGAAGATTCTGTAGACTGCGGTATAGGTCAGCCGTTCAACCGTCTGGATGACCGAAGGATAAAAGTCGGCCTTAACCACCTGGCCGTCGCGGTCTATTTCCATGACTGCCGAGACCGTCAGCCTGGGAACTCTGGGACGCAGACTGCACAGGCCGTTGGACAGTTTCTCAGGAAGCATCGGCAGGGTCAGGTCGGGGAAATAGACGCTGGTGCCGCGCAGCTGGGCTTCCCGGTCAAGGGCCGAACCCGGCTTGACATAGTGGGAGACGTCAGCGATATGAACTCCCAGCAGGTAATTTCCGCCGGCCAGCTTTCTGATGCTGACCGCGTCGTCAAAGTCCTGAGCTTTTTCTCCGTCTATGGTGACCGTGGTCCAGTTGCGCAGGTCAACCCGGTCCTGAAAGTCCTGGGGGTCGGGCTGCTCGGGCAGCACCGCCGCCTCGGCCAGTGCCTGTTCGGAAAATTCTTTTGGCAGGTGATGCTGGTTGATGACCACCTCCAGGTCAACGCCCGGGTCGTCCTGGTAGCCGAGGACCCTTTGTAGCTCCAGAGAGGTCCGGTTGACCTCGACTATCTGCCCGGCCCGGGGCTTTTTTCGGCCCTTGATTTTAACCGGAATCGGCTCTTCGAACAGGGTATCCATCGGCAGCACGAAGGGCTGGTAATTTATCTCCAGGAAAAGCCCGTAGAGCGAGTTCCTGCCCTTCTTGACGATCCTGAGGATGCGGCCTTCAGGTTTGCCGGCCAGACCCTTCTCCTTAACCAGGACTTCCACCAGGTCGCCGGTCACCGCCCCGGCTGTCTGATGGGGCGGAATGAATATGTCCCGGCTGCCCTGATCCGGGTCTTCCGGGGTGACAAATCCGAAGCCCCGGGGGTTCAGGGAAAAAATTCCCCTGAAAGTGGTTGAGGGAGGCCTCTGCCCCACCTTGTCGCCCGTAATTTTCAACAACCCTTTCTTTTCCAGGTATCTAAGTGTCGCCGGCAATTTTCTTCTTTCCTGTTTGTTAAGGTTTAAGGCCCCGATCAAACGGTTAAGGCTGACCGGTTTCTTGTTCTTTTTCATAAACTCAATGATTCTATTTTCCATAAAAAATTCCTTCTCGCTAAAATATTTGTCGCTAATAATAAAAAAGTGCCAGACGGGGCAACTTTAACAGCTGCCGCTTTTCTCTGGCTATTCTGGTGCGCCCGATTTCTTCCAGCTGACTGTCGGTTCGCCCGGGATAATCCTGGCGAGCCGCTTCCAGCTCTTTCTTCCTTTCCGCTTCCGGGGTCAATTCATAGAGAATCCGGTCGAGCTCCTCGTCCAGGGCTTCCAGTCGGGCTTCCTCGGGCGGGTCGGCCTGAAGGGCGTCCAGGGCTTCTTCCAGAATCTGGCGGACTGCCGGCCAATCCCCGGGCAGAGCTTCCAATCCGGTCCTGATTTCTCCCAGGATTCGGGCCGCCTTTTCGGCCGGGCGCCTGGCCTGAGCGGCCTGTTGCCCGACCAGTCTCTCCTGATGCTGGGCGTAGGCCTTGAGAATTTCCTTTTCACACTGACTCAAAGAATAGATATTCTTTCTTCTCCGGCCGGCCAGGCGGCGGGCAAAAGCCCGTTCGATGCCTTCAAGGATCACTTCCAGCGGCAGGTTGAGTTTCTCCCATTCGGAAATCAGCTCCAGGTCACGGGGCGGTATAAAAAAGAGAGACGGCTGATGCTTCAGGAAAGCTCTGGCAATTTTCTGATAATAATCCTGGCGTCTGGCCCAGTTTTCGGTCATTTTTCCACTCTGTCCGCGGTCCGGTTTCTCTCATAGAGCAAGCGGAGTCCCTGCAGGACCAGGTCCGGTTCGCAGTGGGCGATTTCTGCCATCTCGCCGACCACCAGACCGGCCAGTCCTCCGGTGGCCACGACCACCGGCCGGGCGGTCAGTTCGGCTGAAATCTGGGAGATGATATTTCTAACCAGTCCCACATAGCCGTGGAACAAACCGGATTGCATGCTGTTGACCGTCGTCCGCCCGATGGCTGATTTCGGTTTGCGGACCTCGATCCTGGGCAGCCTGGCCGTCCGCAGATAGAGAGCTTCGGCCGAAATTTCCAGCCCCGGAGCAATGGCCCCGCCCAGGTATTCGCCCCTGGCCGAGATGACGTCAAAGGTGGTGGCGGTGCCGAAGTCCACCACCAGACAGGGCCCGCCGTATTTTTCGTAAGCGGCGCAGGCCACCACAATCCGGTCGGAGCCCACTTCGGCCGGGTTTTCGTACAGGATCGGCATCCCGGTTTTTATCCCCGGCCCGACCACCAGAGGTTTAACCCGGAAGAATTTCTCACAGGCTGACTGAATGATCGGGGTCAGGGGCGGGACCACCGAGGAAATGATGGCTCCCTTTATTTTCTGAACCGGAAATTTTCCGTGCTGCAGCAGATTCTTAAGCATGATCCCGTATTCATCGGCCGTTTTTTCCCGGTCGCTTTTCACTTTCCAGTCGGCCAGGAGCTTTTTGCCCTGAAACAGGCCCACTCCGGTTGTGGTGTTCCCGATATCGAACACTATTAACATTTTTTTCTCCTGCTACGGGTTTATGACAAAACCTTTATTATCTCAGAGGCGTAGAAAATCCTGGTCCCGGAACCGAGTTTGAGCTTGAGGCCGCCCTTCTCATCCAGGCCCTGAAATTGTCCTGTCAATTCACCCCCCCCGGTGCGCAGCACAAGCTGTTGACCGGGTTGGAAGGATAATCTTTTCAGGTAGTTTTCTAAGAGGAAATCTATCTGCCCTTTTTCGAGAATATTATACCAGATTTTAAGCCTGGAACCAAGATGCTCCAGAAGCTCCATGAGCCTCCAGGTTTTTCCGGTGATGATAAACAGAGAGGTGGCCTGTCCGGAAAGCGCCGGCGGGAAATCTGCCTGTCTGTGGTTTAGGTTGAGGCCGATTCCGGCCACGGTCCAGGAATGTTTCTGGCCGGAGCTACCCCCCTCGCACAGAATCCCTCCCAGTTTCTGACCTCTGAAAACCAGGTCGTTTGGCCATTTCAGTGCAACCCGGACACCGGATAAAACCTGAATGGCCTCGGCCGCGGCCAGCCCGGCCGTGGCCGGCAGAAGATTAAGACTGCGGGTTGAAGGCCGGAAGATGAAGGATACATACAGCCCCTTGCCCCGGGCCGAATGCCAGCTTCTGCCTTTGGTTCCCCGTCCCGAAATCTGTTCTTCGGCCAGGACGGCGGTTCCTTCAGGGAAGTTGAGGCCGGCCAGTCGCCGGGCTATGTCCATGGTGGAGAAGGCCAGGTTGAACCGGAATAGGGGCGAACCCGGTTGAAAGTTATCCGAACGGACTGGCATCTCAGTTAGGCTTCAGGTCTTCAGGGTTGAAGAAGTTCCTGCCGGCTCTTTTCCAGGGCGTTCTGTTTCAGGCGAAGTTCTTCCAATCTTTTCCGGTGCTCTTCGACCACTGCCGCCGGGGCTTTGGCCACAAAATCGGGATTCTTGAGACGAGTCTCAAGCTTTACGATATCTTCCTGAATTTTGGTTAATTCTTTTTCCAGCCTTTCTTTTTCCTGTTCCAGATTTATGTCCCGGGCAACGAGCAGACCGATTTCCGTCGTCCCGGCCAGGCCTTTGAGCAGCTTTTTATCCTGGGGCAGGGTTTCCCGGTACTCGATATTCTCCACCCCGGCCAGGAGCTTGATGGCCGCCTGATACGGTTCGGCCACTGACCGGCTGCGCTGGCTGCCGGCCAGCCAGAGATTCACCCTGTCTTTGACCGGGATCCGGTTTTCGGCCCTGATAGTCCGGATTTCGGAAATTATTTCCTGCAAGAATTTCATCGTTTGTTCGGCTCCGTCATCGAGCCAGTTTTCCGGGAATTCCGGCCATTCTGCCTCCAGCAGGGAATGCCCGCTGCCCGGCAGGTGGTGCCAGATCTCTTCGGTGAGGAAAGGCATGAAGGGATGGAGCAGGCGCAGTATTTTTTCCAGGGTGTCTTCCATCACCGCCCGGGTATGACGGTTGCCGTCCCTGAGCTCGGGCTTGATGAATTCCAGGTACCAGTCGCAGAACTCGTGCCAGATGAAGTGATAGATGGTCTCCGAGGCTTCGTAGAACTTGTATTCGCGGAGCGAGTCGTTGAGCTGCCGGCCGACCCTGGCCAGTCGGCTTCTTATCCAGCGGTTGGGCAGACTGAGCTGTCCGGGGTCGGGCTCGAAGACCTCCTGGTCGAGATTCATCAGGACGAAGCGCGAGGCATTCCAGATTTTATTGGCGAACGCCCGGTAACCGGCCATGCGGTCTTCGGACAGGGCGATGTCCATCCCCGGCACCGCCAGCGAAGACAGAGTGAAACGCAGGGCGTCGGTCCCGTATTTTTCTATCATTTCGAGGGGATCGATTATGTTGCCCTCGGATTTGCTCATTTTGCGTCTTTTCATGTCCCGGACCAGGCCGTTGATAAAGACTTCGCGGAAGGGGATGTCCTTCATGAATTTCAGACCCATCATGATCATCCTGGCCACCCAGAAAAAGATAATGTCAAAGCCGGTGGCCATCAGGTCGGTGGGGTAGAAAACTTTCAGGTCTTCGGTCTGCTCCGGCCAGCCCAGGGTGGCAAAGGGCCAGAGGGCGGAAGAGAACCAGGTATCCAGCACATCTTCATCCTGTTTTACCCGGCCGCCGCATTTTTCGCAGGCCGGCGGGTCTTCCATTTCCACCATCAGGTGGCCGCACTCCTGGCAGTAATAGGCCGGGATGCGGTGTCCCCACCACAGCTGCCGGGAGATGCACCAGTCGTGAATTTTGTACATCCACTCGAAATAAGTCCTGGTCCAGTTTTCGGGGATGAAGACGATTTTCTTTTCTTCCACCACCCGGATGGCTTCCCGGGCCAGGGGCTCTATTTTCACAAACCACTGCCAGGACAGGTGAGGCTCGATGACCGTCTTGCAGCGGTAACAATGACCGACGGCATGGGTGTAATCTTCCGTTCTCACCAGCAGGCCCAGGTCTTTGAGTTTTTCCACCACCTTCTGGCGGCAGGCGAACCGGTCCAGGCCCTGAAAATCCTGGCCGGCAGCCTCGGTCATTTTTCCGCTGCCGTCGATCACGATCACCTGTTCCAGGCCATGTTTCTTGCCCAGCTCGAAGTCCACCGGGTCGTGAGCCGGGGTCACCTTGACCGCCCCGGTGCCGAATTCTTTTTCCACCCGCTCGTCGCAGATGACCGGTATCAGCCGGTTCTGCAGCGGCAGCAGAACTTTTTTCCCGTGGTATTTGAAGTAGCGTTCGTCTTCGGGATGGACGGCCACGGCTGTGTCGCCCAGCATGGTTTCCGGTCTGGTGGTGGCCACCACGAGGCCCTCATCGCTTCCGGGGAGCGGGTACTTGATGTACCAGAGCTTACCCTGCAGTTCTTTGTGCTCGATTTCGATGTCGGACAGGACGGTCTGACAGCGGGGGCAGCGGTTGACCAGGTAATAATCGCGATAAATCAGGCCTTCGCGGTAAAGCGACACAAAAACATACTTCACCGCCCGGGAAAAGCCCTCGTCCATGGTAAAGCGTTCCCGGGACCAGTCCAGAGAGCAGCCGAGTCTTTTTAGCTGGTCGATGATGACCCCGCCGTACTTGTTCTTCCACTCCCAGGCCACTTTCAGAAATTCGTCGCGGCCGATTTTTTCCCGGCTGAGGCCCTTCTCGGTCAGGCTCTGCTCGATGACGTTGTGCACGGCGATCGAGGCATGGTCGGTGCCCGGAAGCCACATGGTGTTATAGCCTTGCATTCTCTTCCAGCGGACGATGATATCAGGCAGGGTGAAACACAGGGCATGCCCCATATGCAGAACGCCGGTGACGTTGGGCGGAGGAAGCACCATGGAGAATTTCGGCCGGGTCGAATGCACATCGGCCACGAATAATTTTTCTTCCAGCCAGAACTTGGACCACCTGGCTTCAACCGGTTTTGGGTCGTAGGCTTTGTCCAGCAGTTTCTTCTGTCTCATGTTGTCATCAACCTTTTATTTAATTCAAGGGCAGCTTTACTGGCCGCCTCCAGGCTCTCTGGTTTTCGATACCGGCCGCTCGGCCGCTTGCAGGCTGGCCCGCAGCCTCTTTTCCAGCTCTCGCTCAGCCTCCAGAACTTCCTGCTGAATAATATGGCGCAGTTCTCTGAGGAGGGCGGGGCTGGCCAGGCTGGCGTCGGCCGGGGTTGCTTTGGCCGGGCTGTCAGGCAGTTCTTCAGGCAGGGTATCTGGAACCCTCCTTTTCTCCACCGCCTCCCGGACGGCCTCAGCCAGGTTTTCAGAATAGAAAGGTTTCTGAAAGACTTTTTCCGGCTTGAGCCATTCCCGGCAATCCCGCGGCAGGGGTTCGAAAGTCCCGGCCAGCAGAAAAACTGGAATCCGGCTGCCGGCGGCCAGCCGGCCCTGCAGGGGCAACAGGCCGTCGGCGGCTTCCAGCAGAGAAGCCCCGAGAATCAGAGCTTCCGGATTCACTGTTTCCAGCAACTGATTCAGCTCGTCCAGGCTGGCGGCCAGATGGAGTTTGAAGGTCTCCTCCGGAAAGATGGACTGACAGAGCCGGCGGATGGCCGGGCTGCTGTCGGCTATTATCAGGTTGTAGGCCACCTTAAACCTCGATGCTCAGGCTTTAAACAGTCTGAAAACAGATAATTTAATCTACCTTTTTAGCCTTTTTCTGTCAATCGGGAGGGCCTAAGTCATGGAGAGTGTTCTGTCATGGCCCGCCTCCTCTCGTTCTCGCTCCACCCATCCCCCGTGGAGAGGCCTTCAGCTCCGGGCGACAGATGATCTGCTCGGGCTGCCTTTCTGCAATTGTTGCCGCTAAATGCGGAAACAGAGATGCTTCCGGCTCAGTATTCGATTATCACCGAGCCCGGCCCTAACAGCTCCTCCATTTTCTCGATGAATTCTTCTGAAGGTCTGACGCTCTGGGCTTCGGCCGACTGGACCAGACAGCAGGTGGAGCTGTTTTCGAGCTGCAGGTAGAGCGGGCAATCCCCGGTAAAAGAGTCCAGGATGCTTTTCATTCTCTGGATGCAATCTTCATCCAGCGAATCCAGCTGCACCTTGACCACTGTCTTCCGGGCCAATTTTTCCAGGGCTTCGGTCAGCGGCATAAGCTGGGAAACGATAATTTTTCTGGATTCGAAGCTGTCGGCGGACATCCTTCCCTTCAACCAGACCAGCTGTCCTTCTTTGAGATGAGGATTAAATTTATTGTAGGCCTCCGGAAAAACCGTCACATCCACCTGTCCGCTCAGGTCTTCCAGAACAAAGGTCGCCATGCGATCCTCTTTCCTGGTTTTGAGCAATTTGACCGAGATGATTATTCCGCACAGCCTGACCTCGCGGTCGAAATCTTCCTCCGGGTCCAGGGCTTCCACCGAATGGCTAACCAGGTTGGCCAGCCGCTTCCGGTAGCGGGCCAGGGGGTGGCTGGAAAGGTAGGTTCCCAGGACTTCTTTTTCATAAGCCAGAAGAGTCTCCTCGCTCCATTCGTTCCCGGACAAAACTTCGGGCGGAAAGTCGGGGCGGCGGACGCATTCTTCCCCGAAAAGCGAAATGGATTTTTCTTCCCGGGCTTTCTGCTTCTGGTGGCCATATTCGGTCAGCAAATCAATCAGCTGGTAGAGCTGGGCTCTCTTCCAGCCCAGCGAATCTAGAGCCCCGGCCTTGATCAGGCTTTCCAGTGCCTTGCGGTTTAGCAGGCGCGAATCGTAGTAATCAAACAGGTCAAACAGGTCCCTGAAACCGCCCTTTTTCTCCCTCAGGGCAATCAGTTCCTGGATGGTATTCTGGCCGACGTTCTTGATGGCCGACAGGCCAATTCTGATCTGCCGGCCTTCCACCGAGAAGTGATAATAGCTGTGATTGATGTCCGGCGGCAGGACCGGTATGCCGAGTTCGCGGCACTCGTTGAGGTACTTGACCATCTGGGAGGTGTCGCCTTTTTCGGCTTCCGAGGTCAGCAGCGCGGCCAGGAAATGGACCGGGTAGTGGGCCTTGAGGTAAGCGGTCTGGTAGGCCAGATAGGCGTAGGCAGCGCTGTGCGATTTGTTGAACCCGTATTCGGCAAACTGGACGATGTGGTCAAATATTTTTTCCGCCTTCGATTGGGGGATGCCGTTTTTCTTGCAGCCCTGGATGAATTTTTCCCGCTGGGCCTTCATCATCTCTTTTATTTTTTTGCCCATGGCCTTGCGCAGCATATCGGCCTCGGCCATGGTGAACCCGGCCAGGACGGTGGCGATGCGCATGACCTGTTCCTGGTAAACGATTATGCCGCGAGTCTCTTTAAGGATCGGCTCCAGCTGCGGGACTTCGTACTGTATCTTTTCCGGATGATGTTTGCGCTGGACAAACTCGTCGGTCATGCCGCTTTTAAGCGGTCCCGGCCTGAACAGGGCGTTCATGGCGATCAGGTCACGGAATTCTTCCGGCTTGAAGTTGCGGAGAAGGTTTTTCATGCCGTAACTTTCAAACTGGAAGACGCCGTTGGTCCGGCCCTGCTGGAAGACTTCGAAGGTGGCCGGGTCATCCAGGGGTATCTTATCCAGGTCCGGTTTCTGGCCGGTGTCTTTTTCCACCAGGTCCAGGGCATCGGTGATGACCGTCAGGTTTCGCAGACCCAGTATGTCCATTTTCAGCAACCCGATGGCTTCAATATCTCCCATCGGGAACTGGGTGGTGATTTCACCCTTGTTGGATTGATACAGCGGAATGAATTCGACCAGCGGCCGGGGAGTGATGACGATGCCGGCGGCATGGATCGAAGCGTGCCTGACCTGACCTTCCAGCTTTCGGGCGATGTCGATGATTCTGGCGATATTGTCGTTTTTCTGGTAGAGCTCTTTAAGTTCGGGAACGTTTTTCAGGGCCCCTTCGATGTTGGCGTCCGGCCCCTGGGAGGGAATGAGCTTGGCCACCCGGTCGACCTCGTTCAGGGGAATGTCCAGCACCCGACCGACATCCCGGATCGCCTGGCGGGCCAGCATGGTACCAAAGGTTATGATCTGGCAGACGTTTTCCCGACCATATTTTTCGGTGACATAATCTATCACTTCCTGGCGGCGTCGGCCGCAGAAGTCGATGTCGATGTCGGGCAGGCTGATGCGTTCGGGATTGAGGAAGCGCTCGAACAGCAGGTCGTATTCGATGGGGTCAATCTGAGTAATGCCCAGGCAGTAGGCAATGAGGCTGCCGGCGGCCGAACCGCGGCCCGGACCAACCGGTATGCCCTTGCTCCGGGCGGCGCTGATCAGGTCCCAGACCACCAGAAAATAGCCCTCAAAGCCCATCTGCTCGATGAGCTTGATTTCCCGGTCCAGGCGGAGCTGGTATTCGTCCAGGGAATGAGGGTTCAGCCCGCGATTGATTTTTTCCTGGATGGCGGGCAGCCGCTGCTCAAATCCCCGGCGCACCACCTCTTCAAAATAATCGCGCAGGTTCTGCTGACCGGGGGCCTGAAAGTTGGGCAGAAAATGACCTGACAGCGGAAACTCAAAATTGCAGCGGGCGGCCAGGTGACGGGTATTGGCCAGGGCTTCCGGATAATCCTTGAACAGCTCCCGCATTTCCTCGCTGGACTTGAGGAAGAACTGGTCGCTGGAAAAATGCATCCGGTCGGTGTCGGTGAGCTTTTTCCCGGTCTGAATGCATAACAGAACATCCTGGATCCGGGCATCCTCCTGCTTGAGAAAATGGACATCGTTGGTGGCCACCAGAGGGATGCCCAGTCGCCGCGACAGGTCCACTATTCCCGGAATGATTTTTTTCTGCTCGGGCAGACCATGGTCCTGGATTTCCAGATAAAAATTTTCCTGGCCGAATATTTCCAGATATTCTCGAGCCGCCTGTTCGGCCCGGTCTTCCATGTCTTTAACCAAAAAATCGTTCACCTCGCCCTTCAGGCAACTGGACAGGGCTATCAGGCCGGCGGAGCATTCTCTGAGAATTTCCTTGTCGATGCGCGGCCGGTAATAGAATCCTTCAAGGTAGGCGGCTGTCAGCAGGCGACAAAGATTGCGGTAACCCTTTTCGTCCTTGACGAGAAGCACCAGATGATAGTTATTGGTTTCGTCCCCGTTTCCCGGTTTTTTATCGAACCTTGATTTTGGGGCCACATAGACTTCGCAGCCGACGATCGGCTTGAGGCCCTGTTTCTTGGCCGCCTTGAAAAACTCAACCGCCCCGAAAATGTTTCCATGGTCGGTCAGGGCTACCGCCGGCATGTTAAGTTTTAAGGCGGTTTCCACCAGGTCGGTAATTCGGAGACAGCCGTCTAAGATGCTGTATTCGCTGTGGACGTGAAGATGAATGAAAGCATTATCCATGGTCTCAACCCTTCAACCGGCAGCCCGTATCGGTTATTCCCACTCAATGGTTCCGGGCGGTTTGGAGGTGATATCGTAAACCACGCGGTTGACTCCGTCAACCTCATTGACGATTCTGGTGGAAATTTTTTTCAGCAGACCGGGCGAGGCCGGATACCAGTTGGCGGTCATGCCGTCGGTGCTCTGAACCATTCTGATGGCCACCACCTGCTGGTAAGTGCGCTGGTCGCCCATGACGCCAACCGATCGCACCGGCAGAAGGACGGCAAAAGCCTGCCAGAGCTTATTGTAAATTCTGGCTTTCCGCACTTCTTCCAGCAGAATGGCGTCGGCTTCCCGAACAATGCGGAGGCTCTCTCTGTTGACCTCGCCTATGATTCTCACCGCCAGCCCGGGTCCGGGGAAGGGATGCTGGTTGATAAACTCCCGGGTTAATCCGAGCTGGAGTGCCAGGGCTCTGACTTCATCCTTGAACAGCTCGCGCAGTGGTTCGACCAGTTTGAATTTAAGTCCGGAAGGTAATCCGCCCACATTGTGATGCGATTTAATCGTGTGGGATGGGCCCTTGACGGAAGTGCTCTCGATTACGTCGGGGTAAATGGTTCCCTGAGCCAGGAACTTGACCTCTCCCAGTTTTCTGGCTTCCTCTTCAAAAATTTCTATAAACACCTGACCGATGATTTTGCGTTTTTTCTCCGGAGCGGTTACTCCACGGAGTCTTTCCAGGAATCTGTCCTCGGCTTCCACTCCGATCACTTGAAGCGAAAATTTCCGGCGAAATTCCTCGAGCAGGCTCTCATATTCGCCCTTGCGCAGCAGGCCGTTATTGACGAACACGCAATAGAGCTGGCGGCCGATCGCTTTCTGGATGATAAGGGAGGTGACGAGCGAATCAATGCCGCCGCTGAGGCCGCAGATGACTTTTTCTTTCCCCACCTGCTCGCGGATTTCGCGGACCTTGTCTCTGATGAAGGAGCTCATATTCCAGTCAGCCCGCAGGCCGGCCAGGCGGAACAGGAAGTTTCCCAGGAGTTTTTTGCCTTCGCGGGTGTGGGCGACTTCCGGGTGAAACTGAACGCCGTAAATTTTTCTTTCCTGATTTTCGATTACGGCCGCCCGGGAATTGGAAGTCCGGCCGGTGACGACAAAACCGGGCGGGACCGCTTCCAGCCGGTCGCCGTGACTCATCCAGACCTGAGTTTTTTCCTTCAACCCTGAGAGAAGCCCGCTTCGGTCAATTATGTGAAGCGAAGCAAAGCCATACTCGCGCTCCGGTGCTTTTTCCACTCTGCCCCCGAGGTGATGGGCGATAAGCTGAAGTCCGTAGCAGATGCCGAGAATGGGAATACCGAGCTGAAAAATCCCGGGGTCCGGATGCGGCGCGTCCGGCTCGTAGACGCTTTCAGGCCCGCCGGAAAAAATGATGGCGCCGGGACTCAGGCTCTTTATTCTCTCAAGGCTGATGCTGTAGGGATGGATCTCCGAATAAACCCCCAGCTCGCGCACCTTTCTGGCGATCAGCTGGGTATACTGCGACCCGAAATCAAGAATCAGGGCTTTATTCATAGTGAGATTTTAGCAGAGCCCCGGCGGCCTTTCAACGGCCGTCGTCTGTACTAATAACAGTCTGATCTTGCCCCGATATGATACCTCTGCCCACAATAAATATCAGCCGTATGCAAACTGCAGTCATCTCCGGCAATTTGGTTCGAGTTGAGAGGCGGCGCTGGGTTATAGAATAAAGGTGAAATTCAGGTTTCAAGTTCCAGTTTTTCTAAGTACAGGTCGCGGCCGCTCTGAAGCTCAACCTCCTTCGAGCCGCAGAAGGGGCAGGAATGGGAAAAGTCGGGGGAAGAAATATCCCTGGTTTTAATTTCTTTGCCGCAGCGCAGGCACCTGAATTTTACCCGGGTTATCTTAATTTCCAGGCGGGCCCGGTCAGCGATCGTGCCTTTCTTATAGCTGTGGAAAGCCGTGCGGAAGAGCTCGGGAACCACGCCTCTTCCAAAAATTACCCTCACCCTGGATACCATGTCTTTATATGTTAATGGTATGTATATAGCATTAACAGTTACAATATGAGACCAGGATAGGATCAGGATGAGGAAGGGTGGAGAAGACCTGCCATGTCTCGCGTTTTAGCCAGGGTTAAACTGTCTCTCCACCCCTGGTTTGAAAATCCATAGCAAGATGTCTCTTTTTCCTAAGGTGAGAAGGAAGACCCATCTAAAGCGATTTTCTAACCACCTTTTGATTCTATAACATTAGAGAAGGAATAAAGAATATGATTTATGGACGTATCGATTGGGCAGACCGAAGTTATAGGGTCTGTTTTATTGATGAGCAGGGGCAGGTGGTGGAGGAGCTTGTTATCTGGAAGACAGGGGAAGGATTTGAGGAATTGCTTCGTAGAGCTCGTTGCTATCCTGAGATTTTTTCTATTTAGACGGGTCGATCGCCGCTGGTTGATTTTCTTCTAAGTCATGGCTACCAGATCAACCGGATTAATTCTAACCGCATGAGTGCTTTCCGCAGCCGGTATAACAGCAGCCGGGTTAAGGATGATCGCTTTGGTGCTTGTGTACTGGCTCAGGTTCTTCGGGTAGACAGGGCAAGCCTTCCGCTAATTAAGCCTTTGCCGGAGAAAGTGCAGCGGCTGAGATTTATATGGCGAGGTCTGGAAGTCATTCTTAAGGAGCAAACCAGAATGAAGAACCGACGTGCTTAAGGAGTATTATCCGGCTTTTCTTAATTGTTTTCAGGATCCGTTTTCACCTTCTGCCTGGCATTTCCTGCAGAAGTATCCTGCGCAGGAACAAGCCTGTAAGCTTTCCCGCAGGGAACTGAGAATCTTTTTCAAGAACATTCACATCTACCCTGAGTCATTTGTTCAGAGAGTGTATGATGGTTTGCGCACTTACCTCCAAGTGCGGCCTGTTCTGGTTGAGACCAGGAGTCACCTGGCTCGTGTTCTGGCCCCGCAGCTTTTGCAGATAAGAGAGCTGGTCAGGGAGTATGAGAGACAGCTGGAGAAAGCCACTTAGGAGGTGGAAGAGTTAAGATGCTTTGATGGCATAAAAGGTCTTGGGCTTAAAACCCGGGTGGGAGTAATAGTTTATTTTATCACTGCCAGTGGAAAGATTTTCGGGAAGCTCAAGTTGCTGCCGGCCTATGTCCAGCCACTTTCCAGAGCGATAAATACCGCTACGTCCATTTCGGAAGGGTTGTTTTAAATGGGCAAGAGATTTATTCACCGAGCTGGCCTGTACCACTCTTATAAGGCAACTCTGGGCACGACTGTATTATGACCGAAAAAGAAGGAAAGAAACACTACCATGCTCTCCGTTGCGTCGCTAATGTCTGGGTCAAAATATTATTCAAATTATGGAAATCAGGCCAGAATTATAACCATGAAAAGCATTTCGTAGCCGCAACCCAGTTACTGATAATGAGATTAATATCTTAAAAAGAGGAAAAATTGAAAAGAGCCTCTACTACCCCCTTACCCTTGACACAGCAAGTTTAACCCGAAAGAAATTTCCTCTTGACAGAGCTGTTTTTTTTTTTTAATATGAAAACAATAACATCGGTAAAATGAATGGGTTGAGAGGCATAAAAAACGGCCATTCCTGGAAGCATTTTTCAAAACTCGAAAAAATATTAATACTTTTCACCGTCGCTATATTAATTATCTCGGCGTATTTCTTCTTTAAAAACGAAAAAGCGCTCTTATGCCAACGCAACATTTATAAGATCATAAAAAGAGATAAAGATTATTACAAAACTTCCGTAATTTATCTTATTTATAATGTAAACGTGTATTGCCGTCCTTTATTGGATTGGCAGATATACAAATCTTATTACGACTTGAGAAAAATAATTTTGTTTTTGCCTGATTATAGTGATGAGGACATTCAAAATTTCATGAGAGTCTTTAATATAGAAGAGCCCATTGATATAGGACGAATGGACAATGAGTGGTATTCTGTTTATGTAAGATGTGATAATAACAAATGGCGAGCTAATCTAAATTTTCTCATTTTAATAATCAATGGCCGTATCGTTCAAATAAAAGGATTTTAAATGAAAAAGATACTTATTTTGGCTTTTTGTTTTCTGCCTCTTATAATCTTATGGGCAACCGGGGCCGAAAAAATTCCGGTAGCAGAACTCAAGCTGGTTTGTTCTTTTCCTGAGGACGACCTCTATTTCGGGAGCTTCCCGGCCATCGATATCGATAAGGAAGGCTTTATTTATGCAGTTGATAATCGTGAGCACACTGTATTTATATTTAATAAAGAGGGAAAGTTGCTGGGCAAATTTGGAGGATGGGGCCAGGGGCCAGGAGAGTTGCAGTGGCCGGCAAAGATTTCTGTGGATAAAAAATCGGGCGAGATATTTGTAAAAGACAATACCGGAATAAATATGTTTGGGCCGGGGAGGGATTTCATTCGCCGAATTAGAACCTTCACAGGGATTCTTAATTTAGATGCCGGGAATGGGAGAATAGCCGTCATAGAACCAATTCCAGGGGAAAACGACCTTATTGGTCTGTATGACTACCGGGGCTTTAGAATTAAATCTTTAGGCCGAAAATATGACCTTGATTATTCAAAGAGCCAGGAAATCCCACCCGTTCTTCTGGACCGCATGGCCAATGACGGCGCTGTCCTGCTTGATGGAAATCATGTTTATTATGTTTCTTATGTATTTGCAGAAATAAGAAAATATGATCTTTCTGGTGAACCGATATCAGTGAAAAAGTTATCAATCCCTGAGGATATTGAGAAATACAGGAAGCAATACCGACAAATATTATTCGAGACTGGAGTAAAGAAGAACAAGGATGGCACTATTACCAACTTCAGGATTTTGAATGATGCCTGTCTTTATGGAGAGCATATTTATCTCTTAATGCTTGGATATATAACCAATGGAAGATATCAAATAATAGTTGTGGATAAGCAATCTTTAGAGGTGAAGAAAAGAATGATTCTCCCCTCAGGCCTCTGGCCTGAGAATATAAGGGTATTCCCATCTAATAATAGAAATACGCCCCTATTTTTGATTTCCTTTCAGGATCAAGCATCCGGATCCTTTTTGTTAGGAATCCTAAAGGAGGATTAAGATGAAAGCCTTGAGATTTTTTTTGATCTGCTTTTTTTTCTGCGCTTCGGCTGTCATGTTATTTGTCTCATTAAGTTCAGCTCAAGCAGGCGGCGGAAATATTTATTGCAAAGATGTTTTTCCCGGGACCTGCACACAGGGAGGGTGCGGTGCAATTTCAGGCTGGACTGCTCAGGACTGTGTAATTTATTGTACCAAGGATAGAAACGGGTTTTGGAATACTATTACCTGCGAGAGGCCTTCAGCCATATGAACGATAGGGGGGCTTGACACCGGAAAGTTGAAATTTCTCCTTTTAATTTGTTAATAACGGCACATGAGTTGAAGGGTGGTAATTTATTGTTATCTCAGGTTTCCAGTTCCAGCTTTTCTAAGTACAGGTCGCGGCCGCTCTGAAGCTCAACCTCTTTCGAGCCGCAGAAGGGGCAGGAATGGGAAAAGTCGGGGGAAGAAATATCCCTGGTTTTAATTTCTTTGCCGCAGCGCAGGCACCTGAATTTTACCCGGGTTATCTTAATTTCCAGTCGGGCTCGGTCAGCGATCGTCCCTTTTTTATAGCTGTGGAAAGCCGTGCGAAAGAGCTCGGGAACCACGCCGGAAATTTCCCCGATTAAAACCCGAACCTTTGTCACCCTCGAGGCGCCGGCTTCCCGGGCTTTCTCCTCGATGATGGTAAAAAGCTCAGCCACTATTGACAGTTCATGCATTCTGGCGTCTAAGCTCCTCGAGCTTTTTTTCCAGAAAAGCGCACAGCTCTTCCAGTCCTTCGCCGCTCAGAGCCGAGGTCTTAAAAACTTCAAGTTTCGGGTTTATTTCCCTGGCTTCCCGGATGACCCGCTCCACGTCAAAGGGGAGATGCGGCAGAAGGTCGCATTTGGTAATCACAAACACCTGTGAGGTGATAAAGGCTTCGGGATATTTTCGGGGCTTGTCATCCCCTTCCGGCACCGACAGCAGCACCAGACGGAGACTTTCGCCTAAGTCGAAACTGGCCGGGCAGACCAGATTGCCGACGTTTTCTATGAACAGGAAATCCAGGTCGGCCGGAATCCGGTCGAAAATTCTGGCGATCATTTTAGCTTCCAGGTGGCAGGCGCCGTGCGTGATAATCTGCCAGGCGGGAAGACCGATTTTGCGGATTCTTTCGGCATCCCTTTCGGTTTCGATGTCTCCTTCAATAACTCCGATTCTGTACCTGTCTTTAAGGCAGAAGCCGATTTTTTCCAGCAGGGAAGTCTTCCCCGAACCCGGAGAACTAAGCAGGTTGACGGCTAAAATGCCGTTTTCCCGGAGCTTCTGCCGGATGGAAGCAGCCAGTTTTTTGTTCGAACCGAGGATGTCTTCAAGCACCAGGACTTCTTTTTTGCTTTTTGCCATGTCGGTGTTTCTCCCGTTTAAGTTTGGCCGGAATTTTGATTATAGCGGAGGCTCCGTCATCCGGTGTTGCCGAATAAAATTTATTCTCAAAAAACCGCAGGGCAGCCCGGAGATTTCTCCCGGCAGCCGGGCTCAACCCCTCGCCGATTTCAAAATCATAGCCTCTTATGGCCAGGAGGAAAGCTTGCGGCTTTTTCCCGTATAAAGTCAGGCACAGGTCGAGCACCGCTTCCGGCGGCAGAGCATGAGTGGTAAAACTGCATTTTCTTGCCGGCCGCAGTTTTCTCCAGCCGAAGGGTTCTTTTCCTTTTTTACTGGCATCCACCACGATCACTTTATCGTATTCGGAGAAAAGAACAGCGTCTTCCACCTGAAGCTGATAATCGGCTTCCAGGGCCAGTCCTTTGAGCTTGGTTTTTTCCAGCGCGCTGACAAAAGCCGGGCCCAACCCGTCATCCCGGCGCCCGGGATTGCCGATGCCGTAAACCAGGATTTTTTCCAGCGCAGGCTTCCCCGTGGCTATTTCCTCTTCCTGTCGACGAGACGGCCCAGGCTGTCGTAAAGCTCGATCTCAAGAGGCATCCGGCCGACGGCATGGGTGGCGCAGCTCAGGCAGGGGTCGTAGGCCCTTATGGCCACTTCCACCCGGTTGAGCATGCCTTCGGTTATTTCCGGTTTTTCTGAAAGGTATTCTTCGGCCACCAACCGCACGGCTTCGTTATAGGCCTGGTTGTTGTTGGTGGTGGAAACAATCAGGTTGGCCATGGTCACCTGGTCGTCGTCGTTGATCTGATAATGATGGAAAAGAGTGCCGCGGGGAGCCTCAATCAGGCCGACGCCTTCATGTTTTTTTCTGCCCCTGGTGACCAGATTGTCTCCGATGATATCCTTGTCGTTCAGGAGTTCTTTAATGACTTCGGCCGCATGCAGGGTTTCGATCAATCTTGCCCAGTGACTGTGCAGGGTCATATTGTTGGGTTTTCCCTCGGTGTAAGCTTTGTACTCTTCAAACTCTTTCTGGGCTCGCGGGCTGGGTATAAAGTCGCAGGTGTTCAGCCGGGCCAGAGGACCCACCCGGTACCAGCCTTTTTCCTTGCCGAGCTTTTTAAGATAGGGGAATTTCATGTAGCTGTAATTTCGCACTTCCTCGCCGATGTACTTAAGATAATCCTGATAGTCGACATCATTCAGGATTTTTCGGCCTTCGGCATCGACCGCCCGCAGTCGTCCGTGGTAGAAATCCAGGGCTCCATCCCGGCGGACGAGGCTCAGGTGATTGGAGGGGAAGTGGGCGAAGTTATCCAGGACATCCTTGTTTTCCCGGTGCAATTTTTTGAACAGCTGGACGGCTTCCTGGGCCCAGTCGATCATGGTGTCGATATTGTGTGGAGCGGGAGATTTCAGGAAGAAATCTCTTTCTTCCGGCGTCAGGCTTTTGTTGACCCCGCCGGGTATGGCTCCGGTGCCGTGAATCTTTTTCCCGGCGGTGGCCCTGATGATTTCCTGCCCGAATTTTCTGAGGAGCACGCCCTTGACGGCGGTCTCTTTATGGGTTTTAGCCACCCCGATGATGTTTCTCACGGTCGGGTCGGCGTCGAAACCGAACAGAAGGTCGGGCGAGGCCAGGTGGAAAAAATGCAGGGCGTGAGATTGAAGCATCTGTCCGTAATGCATCAACCTCCTGATCTTTTCGGCCGTCGGCGAAAGTTTTTCCGGCTGTGCCCCGACGATAATGTCCATGGCTTTAGCCCCGGCCAGATGATGGCTGACCGGACAGATGCCGCACAGGCGCTGGACTAATACCGGAATCTCCCAGTAGGGGCGCCCCTGAACGAAACGTTCAAAACCCCGGAATTCAACCACATGGAAGCGGGCCTGAGACACCCGTCCCCCGTCGTCCAGATGGATGGTTACCTTACCGTGTCCTTCAACTCTGGTTACCGGTTCAATCGTGATCTTTTTAGCCATTGTTCACAGGTCCTCAATCATATTTTACCAGATCATATTCCAGCCGCAGAGGCTTTCCCTGAATCAAAGCCGTCAGTGCTTCCCAGATGAGGTCAGCCGACGGCGGACATCCGGGCAGAAAATAATCTATTTTTACGATTTCGTGGCAGGGATAAACCCGGTCTAAAAGAATCGGAATATCCTCGTCGGCCGGAATCAGGCGGTCCTCGGGAGCCACGGTCGGAGAATTCAGGTAGGCTTCTTCCAGGCATTCACGCAGGGGGATGGTGTTTCTCATCGCCGGCAGCCCGCCCATCACCGCGCATTCGCCGACCGAAACCAGAATTTTGCAATTTTTTCTGAAATACCTGAGAACTTCGACGTTTTCCGAGTTGCAGCAGCCTCCCTCGATCAGTCCGATATCCACCGGGCGGCTGAATTTTTTAATGTCGTCGATCGGAGATTTATCGAATTCCACCAGTTCGATTAAATCCAGAATTCTTTCGTCAATGTCCAGAAAAGACATATGACAGCCGAAACAACCTGCCAGAGAAGCGGTGGCGATTACCGGTTTATTCATGGTCTTGCTCCGTCATTTGCTTTCTTCGATTTCGCTGCCGATAGGCTTTTTGTCGTATTTGCGTTTTCCGATCGGGATACGGAAGCCAACCTCTTTCTTGAGGATGGCGCCGACCGGACAGATGTCCATGGCTTTTTGAGCTTCTTCCTCGCTTAATTTTGCGGCCAGTTTCCGGTCGACGTTGATCCTGACCCGGCCGGAGCGGTTTTTCATATCAAAAATTTTCTTGCCGTCCGGAGTCTGGATCGCCCGGATGCAGCGCCGGCACTGGACGCAGCGGTTGTGCTCCAGCAGGAATTTCGGAAAAGCCTCTATGTCTTTCTTCGGGAACAGGTAGGGGAACCCTGGAACCATAATCTGGTAACGGTAAGCCAGCGCCTGAAGCTCGCAGTTGCCGCTTTTCTCGCAGGCCGGGCAGAAATGATTGCCCTCGACGAAGAGCATTTCTATCAGAGCCCGGCGGTATTCTTCGACTTCCGTTGTATGGTTTTCTACGACCATACCTGGCGCCACCGGCTGGGTGCAGGCAGCCATCCAGCGTCCGTTGACCCGCACCGAACAGATGCGGCAGCTGCCGACCGGCTTCAGTCCCTCAAAATGGCACAGCACCGGAATGTAAACTCCGTTGGCTTTAGCGGCTTCGTAAATGGTCTGACCCGGTTCAGCGGTGCATTCCTTTCCGTCGATGATGAATTTTATCGGCTCAGGCATGGTGGTGTTCCTCCTGGTATTTTCGGCCGGTAAGGGCGCAGGCTTCAGCCAGAGCCTTCTCCAACTCAAAATCCGGTATGAAGTCCGCCTCTTTGTTTATCAAACCTTCGTATATTTCCCGGAAATTGGCTAAAGTGGTCAGAATCGGGTTGGGCGAAGTCTGGCCCAGGCCGCAGCGGCTGGTTGATTTAATAATTTTGCCCCAGGCTTCGATTTCCCGCAGGTCCTGAAGGGTTCCGCGGCCGGAAGCGATCTTTTCGAATTTTTTCTTGAGCAGAACATTTCCCGCCCGGCAGGGAACGCACCAGCCGCAGCTTTCCTCAATGAAGAAATCGAGGAAGTTGCTGACTATAGAGAGCAGGTCGCGGCTGCGGTTGAAGATGATGATCGAACCTCCGGTCGGCAGGTCGGAGAAACAGATTTTTCTTCCGAAGCCGTTTTCTGAGATGCAGTTTCCGGACGGCCCGCCCACCTGGACGGCCAGGGTATCTCTGGCCCCGGCCATCTCCAGCAGCTCTTTTACTGTCAGGCCGTACTCCACCTCATATACGCCAGGCCTCTCGCAGTCACCGGAAACACTCAGAAGCTTGGTGCCGGCCGATACCGGAGTGCCCATCGAGCGGAACCAGCCGGCTCCATGGACAACAATCTGGGTGGCGGTAGCCAGGGTTTCCACGTTATTTACGGTCGTCGGCTGATTCAAGTAACCCTTTTGCACCGGGAAAGGAGGCCGGTCGCGTGGTTCGCCCCGCTTGCCTTCGGCCGATTCCAGCAGGGCGGATTCTTCTCCGCAGACATAAGCTCCGGCGCCCATTTTGATCTCGATGTCGAAGGAAAAACTCCGGCCGGCGATATTTTCTCCGAGCCAGCCCTGTTCTCTCATCTTTTCCAGGATGTATTCCAGGTAACGGCGAAGATAGGTGTATTCGTGCCTCAGATAAAGAATTCCCCGGCGGGCTCCGACCGCATATCCGGCGATAGCCATGCCTTCAAACACCATTTCCGGCCTTTCGGTCAGGATTACCCGGTCTTTGAAGGTTCCGGGTTCGCCCTCATCGGCGTTGCAGACGACAAAATGTTCTTCGCCCTTCTCTTTGCGGCAGAATTCCCATTTCAAACCGGTCGGGAAGCCGGCCCCGCCGCGTCCCAGAAGGTTGGCTTTCTTGACCTCGTCTATCAGGCATTCAGGAGTCATTTCCAGAGCTCGGGTGAGGCCTTTTCCGGGAGCATAATCGCCGAAAATTACCGGACCTCTTCTTCTGATGTTATTGCTGACCATTGCCCGGATGAGCTCGTGGGCGTTAGCTCCGTCCCCGTATTCTTCAACCATATTCTCGACGGGCCGGCCTTCTTTCATCCAGCCGACGATTTTATTCACCTTTTCGGGTGTCAGGCAGGTAAAAACCGTCCCGTTGATGATGGCCGCGGGTTCCTGGTCGTTCATCCCGATGCAGGAGGTGTCGAGCAGGGTAACCAGGCCGTCGGGAGAAGTCTGACCCCAGAGACAGCCGGTTTCCTGTTCAAACGCCCGCAAGACCCCCTCTCTTCCGAACATTTCTGCAGTGATCGAATTGTTCAGGTAGACGACATATTTGCCGAGCGGCCGGTCCGAGAGAAAGTGATAGAAACTGATAACGCCTTCAACTTCGGCCGTGGAGAGGCCCAGATTTTCGACCACAGCCGGGACGGCTTTTCCGGGGATGAACCCTTCCGCCCGCTGGATTTCTTTCAGGATGTCAATCAGCCGGGTTCTGTCTTTTTTGTATTTTCTCAGTATGTCTCTATAACTCATATAAATCCCCTTTATTAAATAGAATTATTTATATCATAAATTTATTAATTTATAAACTTAAAAAGAAGCCTGTTTTTACGCCGGCGGGGATAATTACTGGTCGAATATCTCCGTTCCCGGCCTCTTTGGGCCCGCCGGGCGACAATTTTGCCGCCGGCGATGGGGACAGCGATGGTCGAGGCAGAAGCCGGCGGCAGCCGCCCCCTCCATATTAGCCAGCGCAAAAACAGATTGGCCGTATCGACAGGGGTTATCTTGTGGAATTCCGGCTTATTTTCTATAATGCTAAGCATGAAAGTTGACCTTGAACATCTCAGCCGCCTGGCCTGTCTGGAGCTGACAGAGGAAGAAAAAGACCTTCTGCCCGCTCAGATGGAAAAGATAATTGACTGGGTCGGGCAGCTTTCCAGTCTGGCCACCGGCGAGGAAGAAGAAGAGGCCTCGCCGGGTTTTACTCTGCGGCTGCAGGAAGACGAGATTCAACCATCCCTGCCCCAGGCCGAGGTTCTGGTAATGGCCCCGGATAAACAGGGGGATTTCGTCAAAGTGCCGAGGGTGTTAAAAGAAAAATGAACTACCCTGAACTTGGCCTGAGGGAAGCGGTTGACCTGGTCAGGCAAGGCCAGCTTAAAGCCGCAGAAATAGTCGAATCCTACATCAGCCATATAGAATCGACCGACGGAAAAATCAGAGCTTTCCTGACTACCACCTTTGACCGGGCGCTGGCCCGGGCCAGAGAAATTGACGGCAAAAAAGAAAAAGGCCGACTGGCCGGGGCGGTGGTGGCCGTCAAGGACAACATCGTCACCCGGGGCATCAGGACGACCTGCGGCTCCAGAATCCTGGAGAACTTTGTGCCGCCGTACGATGCCACGGTGGTCGAGCGCCTGGAAGCTGAAGATGCCATCATCATCGGAAAAACCAACCTGGATGAGTTTGCCATGGGCTCTTCGACCGAAAACTCAGCCTTTTTCCCCACCAGGAATCCCTGGGACCCGGAAAGAGTGCCGGGTGGTTCCAGCGGCGGGTCGGCCGCGGCAGTGGCTGCGCTGGAGGCCATGGCGGCTCTGGGCTCTGATACCGGCGGCTCGGTCCGGCAACCGGCCGCTTTTTGCGGGATCGTCGGATTGAAGCCTACCTACGGGCGGGTTTCAAGGTACGGTCTGGTGGCTTTCGCCTCGTCCCTGGACCAGATCGGGCCGCTGACCCGTTCGGTCGAAGACTGCGCTCTAATAACCTCGGTCATGGCCGGTTTTGATGCCCGGGATTCAACCTGTGCCGAGATTCCCGTCCCCGATTATTCAGCTGACCTGCGGGAGATTCCGGGCAGGATAAAGGTCGGTCTGCTGGGCGAGACTTCTTTGAAAGGCCTTCATCCCGAAGTTGCCGCCAGCTACCTCCGGATTCAGGAGATGCTTGCCGGACTGGGCCTGGAAATTGTTCATCTGGATTTTCCGTCCTGGGAAGTAGCCCTGCCCTGCTATTACATAATTGCTCCTTCTGAAGCCAGCTCAAACCTGGCCAGGTACGATGGCGTCCGCTATGGCTTGCGGATTGAAGCCGGAGAACTGGCTGACATGTATGTCAAAACCAGGACCGCCGGTTTTGGCAGCGAAGTTAAGAGAAGAATTCTGCTGGGCACATTTGCCCTCAGTTCCGGCTACTACGACGCTTATTATGTGAAAGCTTCCAGAGCCCGCCGGGCCATCGCCGGGGAACTAAAAGCGGCTTTTGACCGGGTTGACTTTATCCTGACCCCGACCACTCCGGAGCCGGCATTCAGGCTGGGAGAAAAGCAGGACCCGCTGGCCATGTATCTTCAGGACTATTTCACGGTGGGTGCCAGCCTGGCCGGAATTCCCGGGCTGTCCATACCATGCGGCTTGACTACAGACGGCCTGCCTCTGGGGCTCCAGATATTATCGCCTCATTTTTCCGAGGCCCGTTTATTTAAATTTGCTTTTTTGCTTGAAAATAATATAAAATTCAAAAATAATATGTATGGAATTAATAACCGAGGAAGGAGGAAGAATGAAAATTAAAAGCCTTTGGTTGATCGGTCTTATCACAGTTGCCGTCCTGATTTACGCAGCCTGCACCTCCGCGCCGGAAAAAACTCTGCTGGATAAATATTTCCATGCCGTTTCCATGAAGGATAATCAGACCATGGCCGCCATGGCCTGGAAACCGCTGGAGATTGACTACGCCAGCTTTGCCATTATCGAGACCAGTCCGGAGAAGGTCGAACCCGTAAGTCTGCCCGCCCTGAATGAAAAAGAAGCCGAAGCCAAGAAGAAAGTCGATGACCACATCGGGCCGGTGGTGGACGCCAAGGACGCTCTGGATGCGGCCAAAGACGACCTGGACAATGCCAGAACCTCGGCGGCCAGGGCGGCCCTCAAGAAAAAAGTTGAACAGCTGCAGGCCAAGTATGACGAAGAATACAACGTCCATAAAGAGCTGCAGAAAATGTACGGCGAGGCCAAGGATGCCGCGGCCAAAGAAGAACAGATTACCCTCTTCTCCCTGGGTTTGAAAAATCTCCCCGGAATCCGGAGCCTGAACGGCGACGTTCATATCAAGGAACTGGTTATCAGCGTTAAGAACAAAGCCGGGGCCGAGCGGAAGTATAAAGTCGAGATGAGGAAGTACGTGCTGAAGGATGAAACCGGCAAGACTGCCTATAACGGGCAGTGGAAGATCATCGACTTCGTGCCGGTCAGTTAAAAGATCAGAAGACCGAACGGATTTTTAGAATCGTCGTCGGTCGTTATTGACTTTTTGCAATTTTCAGCTATAAATAATCTTTCCTGCGGTCTGGAAAAGGGGCCGTTAGCTCAGAGGGAGAGCACCGGCCTTTTAAGCCGGGTGTCGCTGGTTCGAGTCCAGCACGGCTCATTTGCGCCCCTGTCGTCTAGCCCGGCCTAGGACATCGCCCTTTCAAGGCGGCAACACGGGTTCGAATCCCGTCGGGGGCGCTTTTTTATTTTTGGTTCATCTCCCGATTAGTTGGTCAAAAGAAAAATATCTGGTTGAATGACTATAAGATTTAATTGGACCGGGAGCGGCCTTTAGAAGCACAGCCTCAAAGAGAGATTAAAAGAGGTGTCTTCGCAGCCTTTTGATCAGCCCCGGCTCCAACCAAACGAGGAAGCCTCTCTATTTCCTTGACCGGCGGTAATAAAGGCAGGAGGGTGGCACGGGGTGTCTCCGAACCGCCCGCAGCGGAAGGGGTTTCCCGAATTTCAGCCAAAAAGGAAACGGCGAGGCTATCACAAAAAGAAAAATTCATTAATTTTCTCTCATTTAATAGATATAGCATTTTGTCAACTAATTTGGAGAAGATTCTTATTTTTAAATTATCCGGCAGGGGTAAATGCTGATGGGGTGGGGCAGCCAGGCAGAAAAAATTATTCGAGGGAAAATCCTTTTTGCTCGATTAATTTCACACAGGCGTCGACCTCATCGGGACCGTAAAGCCGGCCGCGGTTGAGCTTGATTTCCTCAAGCGCCCGGTCAAGGCCGAAGGCCGGGCGATAAGGACGGTGAGAAGCCATTGCTTCCACCACGTCGGCCACCGCCAGGATGCGGGCTTCAAGCAGTATCTGGCCGTTTTTCAGCCCGCGGGGGTAACCGGAGCCATCGATTCTTTCATGATGCTGGAGCACAATCTCGGCAATCGGCCAGGGGAATTCAATGGTCTTCAGGATTTCATGTCCTGCCTGGGGATGGGTTTTAATGATGGTGTATTCCAGTTCGGTGAGCTTGGTCGGTTTGCTAAGAATTTCTGAGGGCACATAAATCTTACCGATGTCATGAATTTCGGCCGCCAGCTTCAGCCCTTCCAGCTGGGCTTCCGACATTCCCAGTTCCTTTCCGATGGCTTCGGCCAGCTTGGCCACCCGGCGCTGGTGGCCAGCGGTGTAGGGGTCCCGCATTTCAATGGTGATGGAAATAGCCTGGATGGTACCCTGCAGGGCGCGCTGCAGCCTGGCCCAGCTGTCCTGGAGTTCCCGCTCTGCTTTTTTGCGGGCGGTTATATCGCGAAAAACGATGACCTGACCGGGGCCGACTGCCATGTCCGGGGGCAGAGGGGCGACGGTTTGTTCGATTGGAATTTCCTGCCCGTCTTTGGAAATCAGAACAGACTCCCGGAGCGAAAAAGGTTCGAAGTCAGCGGGTTGTCGGTTTTGGTCTTTCAGGCGGAAAACCTGTTCGAATTTCCGGCCCAGGGCTTGCTTTTCATCCAGGCCCGTCATCCTCTGGGCCACCGGGTTTATGAACGATATTAATCCTTCAGAATTAAGAACTATTATCCCATCGCCGATGCTTCTAAGAATGGTTGACAGCCATTGTTCTTTCTCTCTCAGCAGCAGCTGCATTCTGGCTTTGTAGAGGGCGGTCTCGATGGTCAGCTCCAGCTCCCTCTCTTCAAAGGGCTTGATCAGGTAACCGAAGGGCTCGGTCAGCTTGGCCCGCTCGAAAGTCAGGTCGTCGGCAAACGAGGTTATGTAAACCACAGGAATGCAATATTCTTCCCAGACAACCGCGGCCACCGATATACCGTCAAGTTTGCCCTTCAGGACGATGTCCATCAAAACCAGGTCCGGCTTTTTCTGGTTGAGGCTGGCGATGACTTCTTCCCCGGTCTGAACCACACCGGTAACTTCGTAGCCGAGAAGCCTGACCATGTTATGGAGGTCCCTGGCCACCAGGTTTTCGTCTTCGACAATCAGCACTCTGGCCTTGCTCATCTTGACCTCAAAAGCCTGATATCATAAGCGGACAGCAGCACGAGCATAATCTTATTATTTTGGTGGTCAATTTTCAAACTGTTTAGAGCCGGGAGCGGGGAAAGATACCGTAGCCAGGGTTCCCCCGCCGGTTAAGCCGCTGATAGCGAATTCTCCTCCCAGCTGAGCCGAGAGCAGCCGGACGATTTCCAGGCCAAATCGGCTGCCGGCCCCCGGTTCATATCCCCGGCCGTCGTCCCTGACCCTCAGCACCAGCTTTTCCCCCTCAGGCTCAAGGGAAACCACAATCGTGCCTCTCTGCCCGGGATGGAAAGCGTGCTGCAGGCTGTTGGAAACCAGCTCGGTCAGGATGAGTCCCAGCGGGATGGCCAGATCGACGGTCAAGAACGGGGCCTCAACCCTGACGGAAAAGCTTACCCCCTCGCTCCTCGGAATATGCACCTGGAACAGGTGAACCAGCAATTTTTCGGCGTAATCTCCGAAGTCGATCGAGGCCAGATCCTTTTCCCGGTAGAGTTTATCATGGACCAGGGCCATGGAATAGATTCGGCTCTGGCACTCCTTGAGGGCGGCGCGGGCTTCCGGGTCCTTCAGATAACTTGATTGCAGGTTGAGCAGGGAAGAAATGATTTGCATGTTGTTTTTGACCCGGTGGTGGACTTCTTTCAAAAGAATTTCTTTTTCTTTAAGCGAGGCCAGCATGGCGTCCTGGGCTTTTTTTCTCTCGGTAATATCCCGGACATATTCAATTACGCCTTTTAACCGGCCGGTGTTGTGGTCGATCAGGGGGAAAGAAAAGAGTTCCAGCCAGCCGGTAACCTGTCCGCCCGGCCCGGTTTTAGGGACAATTTCGCAGGCCGGTTTCATGGTTCGCAGAGTCTCAAGGCTCGGGCAATTGTTACAGAAATCATCCCTCCCGTGATAGGCCAGGTAGCATTTCTTTCCCACCAGCGGCAGGGCATGGGCATACCATTTTTCCATGACCGGGTTCACCCGGACTATCTTCAGCTCCAGGTCCAGGATGGAAATTCCGTCCTGAATGGAAGCAAACGAGTCGGTCAGCAGGCGCTCTGTTTCTTTCCTCAGCTCCTCGGCCAGATTCTTTTTTATCACCAGGGCGGCCTGGCTAGCCACAAAGGATAGCACCCGGAGATGTTCTTCGGTGTATCTTACTCCGCCGGTATAGCTTTGAACGACCATTACTCCGAAGACTTCATCCTGAACTTTAAGCGGGACTCCCAGCCAGTCAATGGAGGGAGCGCCGACCGATTCCACCTGGCCCTCGCTTTCCAGCCTCGAAAAAACCTCCGGAGAAGCCAGGAGGGGAACGCCTGTCCTGAGCACGTACTCGGTAAGCCCGCGGCCGGCCTTCTGTGGCGAGGGAGGCTGGTCGTACTCATCGACGAAGTAAGGAAAGGAAACGATACCACTGTTTTTATCGAACAGGGCGATATAAAAATTCTCGGCTGGCATCAGGTTCCTGATGGTGAGGTGAATGGCCTGGAGCAATTCTTCCAATTTCTCTTTTTCAACGCTCATCCTGGCGATCTCATAGAGCGCTTCCTGAACCCTGAGCGATTTGCGCCCGGCTTCGGCCGGGACCAGAAATCCCTGGACGAGCTTTTTCCCGCTGACCTCAACGGCTATTTCCTGTCTGAAATCTTCCACCTCAAAGTATTCCGACTCAGAGCGTCTTAACCGGTAAGTCAAGCTGCCGGCAGGCTGGCCGGTTATTTTCCTGGCCGCTATTTCTGCCCTCTGCCGGTCATCGGGATGCACCAGATTCAGCCATTTTTTGTATTCAAGCCAGAGGGGGCCCGGTTCGGGCAGCCTCAGTAGCTGCACCAGGTCTTCGGACAGCCAGATTTTCTTGAAAGAAGGCCTAAGGATATATGAATAGATTTTCATATTTTGGTTGGCGGTTGAAACCAACTTTCTATTTTACTCCATCCAGGCTTTTTCCTATTCTACAGAAAACCGGAGCTGCAAACAAATTATTTTTTTTCTGCCGCTGTGGGCGGCAGGAGAGGGACCCGGCTACTCCTGGACCGTCGCGGTCAACAATCATGGAAACTAAATGGTTTCATTGACGATTATTTATCAAATTTTTTCGGAATAAAGGTGAACCCGATTCCGGCCGGCGTCTTTGGCCGCGTAGAGGGCCAGGTCGGCCTGTTTCAGCAGCTCTTCCGGCTCCTGACCATGGTCCGGGAAGAAGGCCAGGCCCAGGCTGGCGGTTATCACCATTTTTCTGTTATCGACGGTCATCGGCAGGTTGAAGGCCTGAACAATTCTTTCCGCTATCTGAAGGCCGGTCTCGGCTGTCTGCAGTTCCCCCAGAAGCACGGTAAACTCATCGCCGCCGAAACGAGCTACGGTGTCGGTTTTTCTGGTCAGTTGTTTTAATATCTTCCCGGCTTCTATGAGCACCAGGTCGCCAAAGGAGTGCCCGTATGTGTCGTTGATTACCTTAAAGAAATCCAGGTCCAGCATGATGACCCCGAGCATCAGGTTTTTCCGCCGGGCCTGTTCCAGGCCGATTCTCAACCGGTCATTGAACAGCAGGCGGTTGGGCAGGTTGGTCAGGGCATCGTGGATGGCCAGGTAATTAAGACGTTCTTCCTGAAGTTTTCGCTGGGTAATGTCCCTGAAGACCAGGACCAGGCCCGCCAGCCCGCCGGCTTCGTCCCGAATCAGGGAGCTGCGGAGCTCAACCGGCAGCCGGTCTTCCCCCCGAAGCAGGTAAAAATCCTGTTCGTTCGAGAAACCCGAGCTAAGAGATTCGAGATTAAGACCCAAGGTTCTGCCGACCGACCCTTCCTGGACCAGAAAAATTTTTTCCAGCGGCTGGCCGACCGCGGCCTCAGAGCTTTTGCCAAGCAGTTTTTCGGCCACCGGGTTGATAAAGTTGATTATTCCCGCCCGGTCGGTGGAAATAACCCCGTCGGTGATGCTGGACAGGATGGCGTTCAGCCAGCGCCTCTTCTCTTTGTTTTCAGTCTCCACCTGGTGTTTGTAAAAAGCCAGTTCGATGGCCACCAGAAGCTCTTTTTCGTCAAAGGGCTTGATCAGGTAACCGAACGGCTCGGCCAGGGTGGCCTTTATCAGCGTATCCTCATCGGCATAGGCCGTCAGGTAGACTATCGGGATGGAGTGCTGCTTCCAGATTCTGGCGGCGGCCTCAATCCCGTCGAGCTGGCCCTTTAACCTGATATCCATAAGAACCAGGTCGGGCGATTTTTCTCCGGCCAGTTGAATAGCCCGCTCGCCGCTTTCCACCACCTCTTCCACCTGATAGCCCAGATTCTTGACCATCTGTTCAATGTGGCGGGCTATCAGCAGTTCGTCTTCGACCAGCAGGATCTTTTTGCCTTTCATCCCCTTCCTCGCTGCTCGTTCCCATGGCAGTGAGATGGTGGGCGGTACTGGGTTCGAACCAGTGGCCTCCGGTTTGTAAGACCGACACTCTGCCCCTGAGCTAACCGCCCTGGTTGACTATAACTTAAGAGAAAGAAAGCGGATTGTCAAGAATCGGCCCGTCTCCTGGCCGGGAAAAATTACGGCGGCGGCCGGGACGAGGATTTTTTGTGTTAAGATTCCCCTCCCCTGAAAGATGCAAAGTCAGGTTTTGGTGCGGTCATGAAACCGGTGACGCTAACCTGACCGAGGTTGACATAAATAGCCATATATGTTAAATTTAAGCTCCAATTTTTATCTTCCTGGAAGGTGAAATCCAATGTTTGCGGTAATCAAGACAGGCGGAAAACAGTATCGAATTAAAGAGGGCGATATCCTCTCCATCGAGAAACTTGAGGCGGAAAAAGGACAGGTGGTTTATTTTAACCAGGTTCTGCTGCTGGAAGATGGCCAGCAGGTCCAGGTCGGCACTCCCCTTCTGGAGAAAGCCAGAGTGGCGGCTGAGGTCCTGGATGATTATAAAGGTGAAAAAGTAATTGTTTTCAAAAAGAAAAGACGCAAAGGTTACCGTCGCAAAAAAGGACATCGTCAATTGCTGACCAGGGTCAGAATTTCCGGAATTTACCCCGAGGGACAGGCTGTTGAAGGCGAAAAACCGGCTGCCGAACCGGCTCCCGGAAAGGCCAGGAAAAAAGAAACAACTGCTAAAGCCGAAAAACCGACCGGCGGCAAGACTGCTTCAACCGCCAGGAAGACAGCTAAAAAAGAAACAACCGGCAAATCCAAGGAGAAATGACCATGGCTCATAAAAGGTCAGGCGTAAACGGCAGAGATTCCAATCCCAAACGTCTGGGTGTAAAGAGATTCGGCGGCCAGCTGGTCAAAGCCGGCTCAATCCTGGTGCGCCAGCGGGGCACGCCTTTCCGGCCCGGCCTGAACGTTGGCCGGGGCAGCGATGACACTCTATTTGCCCTGGTTACCGGCGTGGTCCGATTTGAAGATAAAGGAAGGATGGGCAAGTACGTCTCGGTTATCCCCGTGGAGGAGTCGACCGGGACAGCCTCTTGAGATGGGACGAGTTCCCGATAGGACCTTTTTTTCGACGGAAGTTTACCACAGTTTTGCTGTCCCCCCGGTTGACTTGACCGATTCCCGGTCAGACAGGTGATAAATTGTTCGTTGACCAGGTCCGTGTGATTCTGATTGCCGGAAAGGGCGGGGACGGCTGCGTCAGCTTTCGGCGGGAATACCGGGTTCCGAAGGGCGGCCCGGACGGCGGCCGCGGGGGAGACGGCGGAAGCGTTTACCTGGTGAGCGACTCCAACCTCAATAGCCTTTCCTATTTCAGGTATCATCCGATTAACAGGGCCAGAAAGGGGGCCCCGGGCCAGGGTTCTAATAAACAAGGCAAGAGAGGGCGGGACCTGTATCTAAAAGTTCCGGTGGGGACAATGGTTCGGGATGCCGCCAGCGGAAAGGTACTCCACGACTTCTTAAAGCCGGGAGAGATATTTCTGGCGGCCAGGGGCGGCCGGGGCGGTCGGGGGAACGCTTCCTTCGCCACCTCCACCCATCAGGTGCCCAGGGAATTCGAAAAAGGAAAGCCGGGAGAAGAGAAAGAACTGATCCTGGAGTTGAAATTGATAGCCGACGTGGGGCTGGTGGGCTTTCCCAACACCGGCAAATCCACCCTGATTTCCAGGATTTCCGCGGCCCGGCCGGAGATAGCCGATTATCCCTTTACCACTCTGACCCCCAAGCTGGGAGTGGTGGATGTGGACCAGGAGAGGAGTTTCGTGGTAGCCGACATACCGGGTTTGATTGAGGGAGCTCATCAGGGGCATGGACTTGGCATCCAGTTTTTAAGGCATGTCGAAAGAACCAGAATACTGGTGCATCTGGTCGATGTTTCCCCGTTAAGCGGTCGCGACCCGGTTAAAGATTACCGCATCATTCAGGCTGAGCTTGAGGCCTTCAACCCGGAATTGGCTCAGAGAAAACAGGTGATTGTGGCCAATAAGATCGACCTGCTGGCTGAAGACAGGAAAAGGCTCCAGGCAGTCAGACGGCTGGCGGCCAGGGAGAAGAAACCGTTTCTGGCTATTTCCGCCCTGACAGGCGAAGGTTTAAGAGAACTGGTCGGTTTGCTGGCCGCCCTTCTGGCGGAAACGAAGTCTGAGCCCTGCCCGGAGAAAATAACTGAGGAAGAAGTAAAGAGGCCCAGGCGATGAGTTTGACCGGTCTGTTCGGCGGAACTTTTAATCCCGTCCACCTCGGGCACCTGAAAGTTGCGGAAGAGGTCATCAGGCGGTTTCCTCTGGACCGGATTCTGTTCATCCCGTCTTATATCCCTCCGCACAAAAGCCCGGGAGAGGTGGTCCCGGTCAGGCATCGTCTGAAAATGTTAGCAATCGCCTGCCAGGCTCACCCGTCTTTTGAGGTTTCAGAGGTTGAGGCCCGTCGCCCCGGGCCCTCGTACTCCATAGTTACTCTGAGAAGATTAAAGCGCGCCAGGCCTGAAGACCGGTTTTTTTTCATCGTCGGGTCGGACGCTTTCCTGGAGATTGAAACCTGGAAAGATTATGAGCGGCTCCTGACAGAATGTTCATTTATTGTTGTCAGCCGACCCGGAT
Organism: Candidatus Saccharicenans sp.; assembly: GCA_030017715.1. GTDB lineage: Bacteria > Acidobacteriota > Aminicenantia > Aminicenantales > Saccharicenantaceae > Saccharicenans. Next base: position 371,981 of record JASEIU010000002.1, read on the forward strand.
TCGGGATAAAATTGGTGGAGAAAGTGATAGCCAGAATCAATCTGACCGCCTTACCGATCCCGGGCCGCCGAACTGCCATCAAATCCGAGAACCTGAAGCCGGGCAGCCTCTTTCTGCTGGAGGTCAGGACGCCGGATATCTCGTCCACCGAGGTCAGGAGGCGGATTAAGGCCGGGTTGCCCGTTACCGGCCTGGTACCGCCGGGAGTGGAGCAATACATGGCAAAACATAAACTTTATAGCTGAGGAGAAAATGGCCGACAAGCAAGAGAAACCGAAAAAATTCAGCAAAAGAAGTCTGCCCGCTGAAGTTCGAAAATCGATCAAGGCCGCGCTGGCCAAAAAAGCCGAAGAGCTGTGTGTGCTGGACCTCCGCGAGCTCACCAGCTTCACCGATTTTTTTGTCATCATGCACGGCAATTCATCCCGCCAGAACGTGGCCATTTATGAGAGCATTGAGGAAGAGCTGGCCGGGGATAAAATTAAACCCTTCGGCATAGAAGGCCTGGAAACGGCCGAATGGATACTCCTGGATTATGGCAGCTTTGTGGTTCATATTTTCTCCCGGAGAGCCCGGGATTTTTACGGGCTGGAGAAACTCTGGGCCGATGCCCCACGGCTGGATTACTGAATCTGAAAAATTCCAAAAAAATCTCTTGACTTTTTTGCCGTAATCCATTTAATTAAATCCCGTTTCTGATGGAACTGGTTTTTTTATGGCCTGGAAAAACTAAGAATCGACACCTGCGGGCGTTACAGGAGGAATTTCTGTCCAGACTGCAGTTTTTCTGCCGGGCCCGGATAGTGGAAACGGCCGAGGCCAGGGGGGTCAGAGAAAACCAGCCCGGCCGGGTTCTGGAGGCGGAAGCCAGGGGGCTTGAAAAACATCTCCAGGATGGCTATATTATCTGCCTTTCAGATAAAGGAAAAATGATGACTTCGGAAGAACTGGCTGGATTGCTGGAGAAGCAGGCCATGTTTTCTGCCAGGAAAATCGTATTCCTGGTCGGAGGCTTTCTGGGACTGTCTCCCGACCTCCTTAAGAGAGCCGACCTGCAGTTATCGTTATCCAGGCTGACTTTTTCGCACGAACTGGCCAGAGTGGTTCTGCTGGAGCAGGTCTACCGGGCCATGAACCTGATTAAGGGATATTCTTATCCAAAATGAGAGGGGGTTAAATGCCGGCTAAAGCCAAACTGAGCAAGAAAGAGAAAGAAGAACTCAAAAAATTACTGCTGGAAAAAAAGAACAGCATCGTCAAAAAGCTGAGCCAGTATTACAATGACAGCAAGGAAATCGAAACTGACGAAGCTCTGGACCTGGTGGACAAAGCCGAAACTTCTTATACCAAGGAGTTCTTGCTGGGGCTGACCGACAGCGAACGGGAACAGCTGTCTCTGATTGACCAGGCGCTGGAGAGACTTCAGAAAAGTGAATTCGGTTTGTGCCTGGTCTGCCATAAAGAAATCAGCAAAAAGAGATTGAAAATCATTCCCTGGGCTCCGTATTGCATTGAGTGTCAGGAAAAGAAAGAGGGCGAGTCAAAGGAGCGGTGAAACTGCGCTTCCGTCTGAGCCGGGCGTTTCACCCGGTGACCGTTACTGTCTTCCCTTCCTTCTGCCGGCTGTGCGGCCGGGCTCTGGATGATCCGGACGAAAAAATAATCTGCGCCCGCTGCCTGGAGACGGTAGAAATCCATCGCGGCCCCGTCTGTCCGGTCTGCGGCCGTTTTTATCAGCAGGCGGCGGCTTCGGGTCAGCCCTGCGGCCAGTGCCTGGAACGGGCCCCTGAATTTTCCCGGCACCGCTCGCTCGGTCCCTATTCGGGTCGGCTGAAAGAGGTTATCCTGCTTTTCAAGTATAGAAGCTATGAAATTCTCAGCCGGCCGCTGTCGGCCATGGCCTTCCGGCATTTTGCCGGCGGCGACCTGTTTGAAGGCCTGGATTACATAGTGCCGGTTCCGCTTCACCGGAAAAGGGAAAAGCAACGCGGTTTCAACCAGGCTGAACTGCTGGGACGAGGGCTGTCCGACCTGAGCGGCCTGCCTTTGCTCTCGGGAGTTCTGGTTAAAATCAGAAATACCCCGCCCCAGGTTTCACTGGAGGCGGCCGAAAGGGAAACGAACCTCCGGAAGGCCTTCATGGTAAAAAAGGCCGGGAAGATCGCCGGCCGGAGGGTCTTGCTGGTTGATGACGTTTTCACCACCGGCTCGACCCTGAGAGAATGCGCCGCCAGGCTCCGAGCGGCGGGAGCCATAGAAATCCGGGCACTGACCCTGGCCAGGGCAGCTTAAAATAAAAAGCCCCCGTCAGGAGACGGGGGCGGGACTGGCGACCTGTTATTTAGTGTTTTTTTCGCCGGATTTTTCGGCTGTCTGAGGCTTTACTATTTTGACCTTGCGGGGTTTGACTTCGGCTTTCTTGGGCATATGGACCTTGAGCAGTCCGTTTTCATACTCGGCGCTGATCTTCTCCTGGTCAACGTAGTTCGGCAGGCTGAAGGACCGGTAGAAGGAGCCGTAGGCCCGCTCGATTCGGTGGTAATTCTCTTCCCTGGTCTCCTTTTCGAATTTTCTTTCACCCCGCAGGCTCAGGGTGTTATCCTCAACCTTGATCTCAACGTCTTTTTCCTCGACGCCCGGAAGCTCGGCCGTCAGAACCAGCTCGTTCTCGGTTTCGTAGATATCGACAGCCGGAGACCAGGTGCTCTGGATGATGTCCGAGTCTTCGAACTTGGGGGAAGAAACCAGGTCCTCAAACAGCCGATTCATCCTGTCGCGCAAAACCATGATGTCCCTGAAAGGATCCCATTTAGTGATGGCCACGATATCACCTCCTATCAAAATATTTAGTGCATTATTAATATATATGTTGAGTATGTTTTTGTCAAGTCTTTTTTAAAAAAATTTATTTTCCCCTTATCAGGATGGTGGATTCACCCCTGAATCTGTCTTCTGTCACGGCTTCGCCCAGGGTTTCCAGAGTCCCCCGGACAAACTCTTCGTGGAGCTTGGTCAATTCTCTGGCCAGTACGGCTTCTCTTGGTCCCAGAACATCCTTCGCGACCTCAAGGAATTGTTTCAGCTTGCGCATCGGTAGAAAAAAGACCAGGGTCCCTTCCACCTCTCGTAACTTTGCCAGAAAATTCTTAAGGCTCCCTCTTTTGGGTGGGGGGAAACCGGCAAAAACGACCCGATGGGTGGGTAGGCCAGAGGCCGATAGGGCGGCGGTCAGGGCGCTCGGGCCAGGTATTGGGATTACGTTTATGTTTCTTCTGATGGCTTCTCTTATCAACGGGAATCCGGGGTCGGAAACCCCGGGTGTGCCGGCGTCGGACACCAGGGCCACATCCCGTCCTGCTTCCAACCAGGACAGGATTTCAGGAAGCCTCTGATTTTCCCGGGGATGGAAATATGAGATTAGACGTTTCTTGAGGCCGTAGGCATTGAGGAGTTTTAACGTCTGTCGGGTATCTTCGCAGGCAATGATTTCGACTTCCTTCAGAATTCTCAGGGCCCGAAGGGTAATGTCTTCCAGATTGCCAATGGGAGTGCCGACCACATAAAGAGAGCCTTTCTGCTTCATTTTTTATGTCCGCTTTCAGCTGGCTCGCGGGCCGGCCGCCTGTCTATTTATCCCAATCATATGGATAAAGAAAATCGTGACCGACCGTCCGGGCGGAGATCTTGGCGACAGGCGGCATTTTTCTCTTGAACTCGGACTTCTTGATCATCTCCACGATCCGCCAGACCTTTTTCCGCTCAAATCCGGCCTTAATTATCTCTTCGGGCTTCCGGCGGCGGTCGACCAGGAGATAAAGTATCCGGTCCAGCTCCTCGTAGGTCAGGCCAATTTCTCCCTCGTCGGTCTGTCCCGGCCACAATCCGGCGGTCGGCTTCTTGGCCAGTATTTCTTCCGGGATTTTGAGCTGACGGCCGAGCTCCCGGACCTGGGTCTTGTAAAGGTCGCCCATGGGATTAATGCCGCAGGCCATATCGCCGTGTATCGTTCCGTAGCCTATGAGCAATTCGGTTTTGTTGCTGGTTCCCAGGATCAGGGCCTTCTCCCGGGCTGAAAAATCGTAGAGAATGGACATCCTTTCCCTGGCCATCTTGTTTCCCTTGAGGACCGGGTTATCGGTTGGATAAGCGGCAAAATAGGTGTCAATCTGGGGAGAGATATCTATTTCTCTGGATTTAACCTTCAGCAGGCCCGCCACCATTCGGGCCTGGCTCACCCCTTCTTTATCCAGGTCGCCGTAAGGCATGATGAGCGTCAGCACTTTTTCAGGCTTAAGGGCCATGACCGCCAGGTAGGCGCAGACTGTCGAGTCCAGACCACCGGAGAGTCCGAGGATGACCTGGTGGAAGCCGGCCTTTCTGGTTTCTTCCCTTATAAAACCGGTTAAGGCTTTAATGGCCAGAGAAACGTTAATCTTCATGGCTATCTCTTATTATTTTCTCCAGAGACTGCCAGATAACTTCAGGCCGCTCGTCGCGCCTGAAAGGCCAGCTTTTTCTGGCCCGGGTGATTTCTGCCAGTTCAACTTCCAGCACCGCGAAATCTTCTTCCAGGTAGGGCAGCCGGGCTATCAGTTTACCGAAGGGATTATAGATGAAGGAGCCGCCGGCAAAGACTGCTCCGTCTTCGTAGCCCACCCGGTTGTTGTAGACAACCACGGCGCTGGAGAAAAAGGATACCGACTCGCCCATCAATTCCCACATCCGGCTGGTCTCGAATCCCTGGGCCTGAGGGTCATCTATTCCCCGTCCCGGGGCGGCTGAGATGGTAATTATCATTCCGGCTCCGCCGGCAAAATGACAGTAGCTCGAGCCATAATGCAGAAAATCCCGGCAGACCAGTAATCCGGTCTTGACCCGCCCGGTGTTAAAGGGCCTGAACTGTCGGCCGGCGGCAAAGAACCGGCCCTCCTCAAACATGCCGGAAGTCGGCAGGAACACTTTCCGGTGGATATGGAGAATACGCCCGCGGGAGAGATAGGCGGCCGAGTTGTAAACCAGGCCCGGGTCGTCAGTCGCCTCTTCCACGAAACCGAAAACCAGGTCTATCCTCCGGGAAGCCTCGAGTAGTTTCTTGAAGACCGACGATTTCCTCGGGTTGATGGCGATTTCGACCGCCAGGTCTTTAAGGTTATAGCCGGTCAGGCTGAGCTCGGGGAACACGATCAGGTCTGCCTTTCTGGACACGGCTTTCCTGATATAGTCCAGATGAAGCTTGAGGTTTCGTTCCGCGTTGCCGAGAATTGGTGAAATCTGGGCCAGAGCAATTTTCATAAGTTGAAAATAGCACAAATCAGGATGTTCTGTCCAATCCGGGGGAGAGGGTCCTGTCGCGGCGCGCCCCCTCCCGTCCTCGCTCCACCCATCCCCCCGTGGGGAACCCCTTCCGCTGCGGGCGGTTCGGAGACACGCCGCGCCACCCTCTGAAAAAGCCTGGCTTGCCGATTCCTGATTGGCCCGGGTTAGAAAAAACGTCATGCGGGGCTGTGTGGCGCTCGGGACATCGCATTCTCGCCGGTTCAATGGTGGCTGAAATTGTAAAGGGGGGCCTGTCGCGGCGTGCCACCCTCCGTCTATCACAACGGCAAATTATTGCCACAGGGGCGCTTACACAAAAAAAGGACAGGGGTTGAAAAATCGGTGGTGATTATATAAATTAGTAAAAGAATTCTATAAAGGGCCTGATTGTGAGTTCAATAAACCATATTGGCGTTTTCCTGAAGGAAATCTTTTTCGGCAACCGGACAGGCCGTCTGTCATTCAAGCGTCAGGAAGTAGAAAAACATTTTTTCTTTGTCAAGGGAAAGCCAATCAAGGTCATGACCAACGTCAGGTCCGAAAGACTGGGCGAAATCCTTTTCAAGCTTCAGAAGATACAGGCCCAGACATTCAACAACATAGAAGATTTCATCCAGGTCAACCAGCCTCTGGGAGAATCGCTGAAACGGGGCGGAGTCATCAAGGAAAGTGACCTCAGGGAGGCCCTGAGCTTCCAGATCCGCGAAGCCCTGCTGGGAATCTTTTCCTATTTTGACGGCGAGCTAAACTTTCAGGAGAAGGAGATCCCGCCCCTGGCTGAAGAAATGCCGGTAGTCGACATCCCCTTCGTCATCGATTACGGGCTGCGGCGAATGAAGTACGATTCCAACCTGCAGAAGTATTTCTCCGGCCGCAAGGTGGTCCTGAAAAACATCCGCTATGCCTATTTCCTGACCGAGGAAGAAAAGACCCTGCTGGAGAGGTTTTCCACCGCCCAGGTTATAGACCGGATGGCTGTGCCGGCCCGGTTCAGCAACGAGAATTTTTTCCGCTGTCTGTACCTTTTTTACTGCCTGGACATGGTAGAAATTTCAACCGCCGACAGCAGTTATAAGAAAGACGATTACGCTTCCGAGAGCCGCAAAAAGCTGGAGCTGGACGAACTTGAAGCCCGGATTGAAGAGCTAAAGGAAATAAAATCCCAGCTCCGGACGCGGAATTACTACGAGTTGCTGGGCGTTTCAAGAGTAGCCAACGAGGAAGAAATAAAAAGAGCTTATTTCAACCTGGCCAGAAAGTACCATCCCGACCGGTTCAACGCCGCTCTGGCCGACCACAGCCTGGTCAATGAGGTTTTCAACGCTATCACTACTGCCTACCGGACGTTGAGCGAGCCCGACAAGAGAAAGCAGTATGACCAGCAGCTGATGGCCCCATCCCAGGAGACGGCCGACGACCTGGCCAAAAAGGCTGAGATTAAGTACCGGCAGGGTCGGACCCTCTACAACCAGGGCATGTATGAAGAGGCGATCATATTTCTGGAAGAAGCTCTTCGCCTGAAAAAAGCCAAGGCGGATTATTATTTGCTCCTGGCCATGGCCGAATCCAAACTTCCGGCCTACAAGAAAAAAGCCGAGGAAGATTTCCTGCGGGCTATTGAGATGGAGCCCTGGAACGCCGAAGGCTATGTCGGCTTGGGTTTGCTCTACCTGGGAGAGGGCTTGAAGGTCAGGGCCAAAAAACATCTGCTGAAGGCTCTGGAAATTGACCCTGACCACAATCAGGCCCGGGCGGCGCTGGAAGAGCTGGAAAAAGGTGAGAAAAAGACCGGCCTCAAGGGCCTGATGGGTCTGGATATATCAAAACTCTTTAAGAAAAATAAATAGTCTAATCCCGGCCTATCAACTTCAAGAATTCCTTTTCGTCTATGGTTTTGACTCCGAGTTCCCTGGCCCGGTCCAGCTTCGACCCCGGCTCCTGGCCCACCACCAGGTAATCGGTCTTCTTGCCGACCGAGGAAGAAACGCTCCCGCCCAGGCTTTCGATCTTTTCTTTTGCCTGGTCCCGGGTCATGGAAGACAGGGTTCCGGTCAGAACAAAGGTCAGTCCCTGAAGGGGCTGCGGGCCTGCCTTCTCGGCTTTTTCCCTGAATTTAAGGCCGGCCGCTTTTAACCGTTCCAGCAGCTTCTGGTTTTCAGGCTGACGGAAAAAGAAAACGATGCTGGCCGCGACCTTGGGGCCAACATCTTCCAGCTGCGTCAGTTCTTCCTCAGCGGCCCGGGCCAGTCGGTCCAGGTCCTGGAATTTTCTGGCCAGCGATTGAGCCAGTTTTTCGCCCACCTGTCTTATTCCCAGAGCAAAAATGAGTCGCCACAGCTCGCGAGATTTTGACTCTTCAATCTGGTCCAGCAGATTGCGGGCGCTCTTCGGGCCCATCCTCTCCAGCCGGACCAGCTCTTCATATTTCAGGTGATATAGGTCGGGAATCTGTTTTATCAGTCCGGAGCCGAGCAGCTGGTCCACCAGAGCTTCGCCCAGGCCTTCGATATTCATGGCCCGCCGTGAGGCATAGTGCAGTATTGACTCCCGGATGCGGGCCGGGCAGGAAGGGTTGATGCAGCGCGAAATGGCTTCTCCTTCTTCTTTATAGATAGCCGAGCGGCAAACCGGGCAATTTTTCGGCCAGAGGAAAGGCCTTTCCCGGCCGGTTCTTCTCTCCTTCATAACCGAGACCACATGAGGAATGACGTCGCCGCTTCGCTCCAGCAGAACATAATCGCCGACCCGGATGTCCTTCCTTTTGAGTTCTTCTTCGTTGTGCAGGGTGCAACGACTGATGGTGGTTCCGGAAATCTGGACCGGTTCCAGGATGGCTACCGGAGTCAGGGCCCCGGTCCGTCCCACCTGGACGATTATTTCCTTTATTCTGGTTGTGGCCTGGCGAGCCGGAAACTTGAACGAGATCGCCCAGCGCGGCGATTTGGCCGTGGTTCCCAGGAGTTCTCGCTGCCGGGTGGAGTTGACCTTAACCACTACTCCGTCCACGTCGTATTCCAGCGAGTCCCTTTTATCCGTCCATTCCCGGTAGTAGTCAATGACTTCCTGCAGTGAGCGGCAGAGACGGCTGGCCGGGTTGGTCTTGAAGCCGAGGTTCTTTAATTGCTGTAGATTTTCCCACTGGCTGGACATTTCGCGGCCGTCGATGAAAATATAATAAAGGAAGAGGTCCAGGTTGCGGCCGGCGACTTCTCTGGGGTCGAGCAATCTTATCGAGCCGGCGGCGGCGTTCCTGGGATTGGCAAACAAGATTTCTCCGCGTTTTTCCCGTTCCTGGTTTATTTTCCGGAATGATTCGTAAGGCAGATAGACTTCGCCCCGGACTTCGACCTCTTCTCTGACCGGGATGGTCAGGGGCAGGCTGCGGATGGTCTTGACCTGGGCGGTGACCTCATCGCCCCGGAAGCCGTCGCCCCGGGTTACCGCCTGATGGTAGCGGCCGTCGAGATAGGTGATGGACATGCTCAGACCGTCGATCTTGAGCTCGCAGACGTATTCGATTTTCTCTCCCGGCAGCAGTTTCCGGATTCGGTCGTCAAATTCTTTCAGGCCGTCAACGTCATAGCAATTATCGATGCTGAGCATCGGCCGTTGGTGGATTACGGTGGGGAATCCTTCTACCGGCTTTTCGCCGACCCTCTGGGTCGGGGAATCCGGGGTCAGGAATTCCGGGAAGGCTTCTTCCAGCCGCTTGAGTTCGGCCACCAGCCGGTCAAACTCGTAGTCGGAAATCTGCGGGTCATTGTCAACGTAATACTTTTTTTCGTGGTAAATGATCTGCCGGCGCAGGTCATCAATTCTTTTCCGGGCTTCTTCTTTGGAGAGCTTTTTTTCCATCCGGCCCCTCCCGATGAAAGCTTCACCTTTATTTTAGGAGAAAAGACGGATGGTGTGAAGCGAAACTGAGTTAATCCGACGGCTGTGGAATTAAGCGGCTGCCGATTATTTGCCCAGCCGGCGCTTGGTTTCTTCCATCAGCTGGTTGAACTTGGCGATGGCCGCCTCCTGCTGTTTTTTGAGCTTTTCGATTTCGGCCTGGATGGCGTCGATGTCGGCCTGGAATTCCTTCATCTTCTTCTTGTCCTTATCGGTCAGCTCGTCTTCGCTCTTGCCGCCGAACCGCTCATTGAATATCTTGGTCAGCTCCTCCAGTTCTTTGACCTTGTTCTGGATGGCCAGCACCGTTTCGTTGTACTTCAGCTCCTTGTTCATGGTAAAGAACAGGCCCTCGGCCATCTCCCTGGCTTTTTCGGAGTTGGGGTTGGGCAGAAAGGCAGCCTCCAGGGAGTAACGGACAGCTTCGTTAACCACCGACGGGTCGGTCTTGGCCTTGTTGGCCAGGATAACGGCAATGGAGAAAGCCACCTCCCCGGCCTTCTTCTTGCCATAAGCTTCTTTGAGCAGAGCCAGGGCTTCGTCGTTCTTTCCGGCCCTGTTCAGAAGCTGACCCAGGATTATGGCATCGTTGGGGTCCTTGGTCAGGTTGTAGATGGCCCGGTAGACTTTTTCCGCCTCGGCAAAATTTTTGGCGTCGGCGTAGGTCTTGCCCATCTTGCGGACTGAAGCCATTATGCTCTTATCTTTACTCAGGGAGTATGCGTTGAGATAGGCTTCGACCGCGGCCGCCGTGTCCTTTGATTTTTCGGCGGCGTTGCCCAGGATATAATATCCGGCCGCGGTTATTTTGTTCCATTTGTCGGGGTTAGCCCCCTCCTTGGATTTTTCGGTCCTGGCGATTTCGATCAGCTGGTTGCCATAGTTTCGGGCCTTATCCAGGTTCTGCCCCTGGTTGACATAGTTATTGGCCAGAAAAACCATCAGCGAAACCCTGACCTCGGCATCCAGCCCGCCGGCAGAAAGAGCTTTCTCTCCGTAATTAAGAGATTCCTGAAGGCTCTTGCTCGGACACGGAATCAAACAGAGATAAGCGTAAGCATAATTTTCGTACTGCGAACCTTTGCCAGCGTACTGATTTATGAATTCTTTCAGCAACTTGACCTTCTCGCAGTTGTCCTGGACGGTCATAGCCTTGATGTAGGCTTCATCAGCCGGGTTCTGGGCCCAGACCGTTCCGGCCGCCAGCAGTATTAATAGTGAAAACAGTAAAGTTTTTTTCATCTCTGACCTCGCTCAAAAAATTAATTTGCTCAATATCTTGCCCGTTAACAGAAAAAATGTCAATAGAGGATTTTTTATTTTAAGCCCTCTATTATTGTCTGCTGCAATTAATGTGCCAGATAGCCAGTTAGACTTAATCTTAGCTATTCAATATAATATATATGTAATATATGGAAGAGTTTCAAGACTTCAGCCGACACTTTTTTGAGGAGACAGGCCTGTCCCTCAGCCGGCAGGTTCTGCTGGCCGACTATTCGAGCTTCCGCATCGGAGGCCCGGCCGATTATTTTCTTGAGGTCCGGGGGCTGGGCGACCTGGCCAGGGCCGTGCAGGCTGCACGTAAATTCAGATGTCCATTTTATATGATCGGCGGAGGTTACAACCTTCTTTTTGACGATGCCGGTTATCGGGGGTTGATAATCAGGAATTCGGCCGCCGGCCTGCGTTTCCGGCCTGAGAGGGGCTGCCTGGAAGCCGACAGCGGCACCCATCTTTCTGACCTGGTCGAGCAGGCCCTTAAAGACGGCCTGACCGGGCTGGAGTTTCTGGCCGGGATTCCCGGCACCGTGGGCGGAGCCGTTTTTGGCAATGCCGGAGCTTTCGGGCAGGCGATAGGAGACCGGGTAGTTGAGGTGACCGTGCTGTCCGATGGGGGGCGGGAACAATCGCTGGGCCCGGAAAAACTGAATTTCGAATATCGCCATTCTTCCTTGAAAACGGAGCATAAAATCATACTCAGGGTTGCCCTTAAGGTCGAGCCCGGTTCCAGGGCGGAGATCCTCAAAAAGATGGAAGATTATCTAAATCAACGGGCCAGGAAACATCCTCCCGGCGAAACTCCTTGCGCCGGCAGTTACTTTAAGAATCCGATTCTGCCGGGGGGCCGAAAGATTCCGGCCGGTCAGCTGCTGGAACAGGCTGGGGCCAGGGGGATGAGAGTTGGCCAGGCAGCTGTTTATCCGGGACACTGTAATTTTATCATCAACCTGGGTGGGGCTACCGCCCGTCAGGTGCTGACCCTGGCGGCGGAACTAAAAGAAAAAGTCTGGCAGACTTCAGGCCTCAGGCTGGAAGAAGAAGTCATCTTCGTTCCAGAAGACGCTTCAATGCTCTGATTTTTTCCCGGCTCAAACCTCTTTTCTCAGCCAGTTTCAGAGCTTCGAGAGCCATTGCCCGGTAGAGCCTATCCAGCCCCGGCTTCCGAGCGGTTACGGCCAGATGTTTTTCCACTGTTTTCAGGTCCCCGCGAACTACGGGCCCGGTCAGGCCTGGCTCGACACCAAGGTTTTTTACGTTCTGTAAAGTTTTGTTTAGAAGGGGAGTCAGAATGTCCAGAACGGCTGCTTCCTCCAGCCCGACAGCCGCCAGGATTTCCTTTACCTCGTGGAGCAGAACCACCAGAAAGTTGGAGGAAATGGACAGGGCCAGATGATAGAGCGGTTTTTCCGCGGCCGACAGCAATAGAGCCTGAGCTCCCAGCCGGGCGGCCAGCCGTTTCCCGAACTCGACAGCCTCCGGCTGGCCTTCAAGGCCTATGTAGATTCCTTTGAAGATTTCGGGTGGGCTCAGGGAGCCGGCGAAAGTCTGGATGGGGTGAAAGGAAGCTATCCGGGCTCCCTTTTCGGCCAGGGGGAGGAGCAATTCCGAAGAGCAGGCGCCGCTGGTATGAAAGACAAATTTGCCTTTCAGGTCAAGGACCGATATTTCCCTGACCACTTCCGGTATGCGGTCATCCGGGACGCAGATAAAAATCAATCTGGCCGAGCCGGCGGCCAGCCGGTTATCGGTTGTGGCTCGCCCCCGGCCTACTAATTTCCTGGCCAGCCTGGCCCGGGCCGACGAGCTATCGGCCAGGTATTTCAGCTCCAGGCCTTTTCGGCAGAGAGCCAGAGCCAGGGCCGTACCCACGCTTCCGGAACCGATAACCGAATAGTCTTTCATTTTTTCCTGAACAGCTCGGTCCACAGAGATATTTCCAGGGGAGTGGAATCGTCGGTTTGCTTTTGCAGTTCCCGCTCCAGTCGGTTGTCTTTAAGGGTCTGCTTCAGCTGTTTTAAAAATTCGGGCGTGCCGATCGACCTGGCTCCATGGACCCGGGCGATTTCCCGGAGACCCCGGTCGGAGCTGACCACCAGAAAATAGCGCCGGTCTCTTTTTCCGGAAAGCATTTCCTCGATCAGGCTGTCGGCCGTCTGACCCGGTTCGGGGAAAATAACGGTGAATTTCGGGTTGAGTTTTATCCGGCGTTCATCGAGAGGCGGCCGGCCGTCGAACACCAGAAAAATTCTGGAGCGGGTTATCTTCTGGAAAAGAAGCAACCGGGCCACCAGCTGGTTGCGGCTGGTCGGGTCAAACTTGAAATAAGGGTCAGCCTGTCCCATCAGGTTGTTGCCGTCAATCAAATAAGCCATAGCGAAAAATTGTCTTCCCTGGAAACCTTCGCCCTGAAAATCTGGGCGATTACCCCGGCGGCCAGCCCAGCCGTCGTCCTCCCAGCAGATGAAAATGGATGTGGTAAACTTCCTGCCCGGAATCGGGGCCGGTATTGACCACCACCCGGTAGCCGCTGCTGTCTATACCCTTGAGGCCGGCGATTTCCCTGGCCCGGATGAGGATTTTTCCCAGAAGCCCGGCCTGGTCGAGTTCGGCTTCTTTCAGGCTGCTCAGGTGGGTTTTGGGAATTATCAGCGTATGAACCGGCGCTTGCGGCCGGATGTCATCGAAGGCCAGGATGTCCTCGTCTTCGTAAACGATTCGGGCCGGAATTTCCTTGCGGATAATTTTGCAGAAAATACAATCGCTCATTTTTTGTCCCCCGCCCTGTGATTATTGTTGTTTTTCAGTCGCTCGATCTTTACCCCGAGCTTTATCAACTTGTCTTCAATCTTTTCATAGCCGCGGTCTAAGTGTTCAATATCATTGATGGTCGTCTGCCCGGAAGCCACCAGGCCGGCCAGCACCAGGCTGGCTGAGGCCCTGAGGTCAGTAGCCATCACTTCGGCTCCCGACAGCGGGGTGCGGCCCCGGATTATGGCTTTGTCTCCCTGGATTTCTATGCTGGCTCCGAGTCTTATGAGTTCGTTAGCATGGGCGAAACGGCGGTCGAATATGGTTTCGGTGATGATGGAAGTCCCGTCAGCCTGGGTCATGAGGACCATGAACTGGGCCTGCATGTCGGTGGGGAAACCGGGGTAAGGGGCAGTGGTTACGTCCTGCGGTTTTATTTCCTGGCTGCCGATAACCCTCAGTGAGCGTTTGCTGATTTTTTCGATTCTGGCCCCGGAAATCATAAGCTTGTCGATCAGGGCTCCCAGGTGAGCCGGCTCTACCTCATTTATGATCAGGTCGCCCTGAGTCAGAGCGGCGGCCACCATGAAAGTTCCGGCTTCAATCCGGTCGGGGATGATCCTGAAGGCGGCCGGGCCCAGTTCCTCCACACCCCTGATGCGGATTGTTTCTTCTCCTATCCCCTCAATTTTGGCGCCCATTTTCACCAGCAATTCGCACAGACTGCTGACTTCGGGTTCCAGGGCGCAGTTTTTGAGTATGGTTTCGCCCCGGGCCAGGGCGGCGGCCATCACCAGGTTTTCCGTTCCGGTGACCGTCTTCTTCTCAAATTCAAATTCTGCTCCTTTAAGCTTTTTAGCCTTAGCAAGTATGTAGCCGTGTTCTATTTTGATGTCGGCCCCGAGTTTCTGCAGCCCGTTTATATGCAGGTCGACCGGCCGGGTTCCTATGGCGCAGCCTCCCGGAAGGGCCACCGCGGCCTTGCCCTTCCTGGCCAGCAGCGGACCCAGCACCAGGATTGAAGCCCTCATGGCCCGGACCAGCTGGTAGGGAGCCCGCTCGGAGGCAATTTTCTCGACCCTTATTCTCAGGGATTTCTTCTTAAGCTCGTATTCCGCCCCCAGTTCGGACAGCAGGGTCAGCATCGTCTGGACATCTTTGACCAGAGGGATGTTGCTGAGGGCGATTTCTCCGGAAGTTAAAAGTGTGGCCGCCAGCGCCGGCAGGACGGCATTTTTGGCGCCGCTGATGGTCACCTGGCCGCGAAGCTGATAGGGTTTTTCGGTGTAGATCCGCAACGATTCCATGCCCTGATTTTAGTTTACCCCCTGCGAAAATTCAAATGCCCTGAATTTATGGTTTGAGGCTCCGTCTTCATGAGGGCCCGGATTGGATTTAGGGAGTCATTGCGTCGTGCCGGTTTCCAGAAATCCATCCCTCTCCGTTCCGTTGCAGGCTTGAATTAGCAAGAGGGTCCTGTCACGGCGCGCCCCCTCCCGTCCTCGCTCCACCCATCCCCCCGTGGGAAACCCCTTCCGCTGCGGGCGGTTCGGAGACACGCCGCGCCACCCTCCTGAAAACCCCGTCCCTCCGATTCTTTATTGGCCCGGATGGAAAAGAACTTTCTGCCGGGCTGGGCCGCGCTCCGGACATCGGATCCTGGCCGTTTCTTTGCCGGTTGAAATCATAGGCCCGGACCTGTCGGGTCCTGCCGCCCTTCCGAAATCCATCCCTCTCCGTTCCGTTGCAGGCTTGAATTAGAAAGAGGGTCCTGTCACGGCGCGCCCCCTCCCGTCCTCGGTCACCGATCCTCAGGCAGGAAACTTCTATCTCCTTACTCCGGGGCGGAACAAGGCCGGGGGCCGGCCACCCTGCTGCCGCCATTGTTGCCAGTGAAGAAAAGAGAGACGCTTCAGAATATAAAATCAGCCCGGTCCCGGCGATTAATCAGAGCGAATTAAGGGCCTGGTTGAGGTCTTCTATGATGTCGTCCGGGTTTTCGGCTCCCACGCACAGCCTGATGAGCTGAGGCGGAATGTCGGCCATACGCCGGGCTTCTTCGCCCTGCTGCTGGTGGGTGGAGATGGCCGGAATGGTGGCCACGCTCTTTATGCGGCCGAGGTCGGTCGCCCGAAATATAATCTTAAAGCGGTCAAAAACCTTTCTGGCATTTTCTGGCGGGCCGTCGACCCGGAAACTCATCAGATGCCCGTAGCGGTTGACTTCCTGACCGGTGCCGTCGTCGGAGTCCACCAGCTTCATATATTTTTTAGCCAGGGAATGAAGTTTGTAGCTGGGCAGCCCGAGATAATCCACCTGATAGACGCGGGGATGCTTTTCTAAAAATTCAGCCACTTTCTGACAGTTCTGACTGACGATGTCCATTCTCATTCTGAGGGTGCGCAGGTCATTCAGGGCCATCAGGGCGTTGAAGGGAGAAGCGGCCGGGCCGTTGTCGCGGTAAGGCCAGAATTTAACATATTCGGCGAAGCTGGCCTTAAAATTGGGGTCATCATTTTTAATCTTGGTGACTATCGGTTTCTTGCTGATGAGCGCTCCACCGATGGCCAGTCCGCCGGTGGTTATCGATTTGGTGAGGGAGTGGACCACTATGTCGGCGCCGTGAGCAATGGGCCGCATCAGGGCCGGGGTGGCGCAGGTGGCGTCAAAGATCAACGGAATTTCCCAGGAGTGGGCCAGGTCGGCTAAGGCTTTCACCTCGCAGAAAGATTGCTGGGGATTGCTGGGAGCTTCCACATACAGGAAACGGGTGCTTTCGTCGATTTTCTCTTTCCACTCATCGATGTTTTCCGGGCGCAGCACCCAGCGGACCTCAATCCCTCTTTCTTTCATTTTCCGAACTGAAAAATGCTGAAAGGTTCCGCCGTAAAGCTGGATTGAGGAAACAAAATTAATCTTTTCCGGTCCCTCTTTCTGTTTTACCAGAAACGGGTCGACGGCCATCATTATGGCAGCCATGCCGGAGGCGGTGACGACACAGGAAGTATCGAAGCCAGTCTTATAACCTTCGAGCAGGGCCAGGACATATTCCAGATAGTAGGTAGTGGGGTTAGCGATTCTGGTGTAGCACCAGGTCGGAATGAGGTAAGCTAAAGCCGCTTCCAGCTCATCGGAATCCCGGTAGCCCTGCGAGGTGGCTAAATACATGGGTTCGACTATTGCTCCCTGGTTCCGGTCGAGGGCTTCCTCAAGCGAGTATAGCCCGTGAACGGCGATGGTGTCGAACTTCATCCGCTGCATCCGGCCTTTGATTTCTTGTTGCTGGGCTAAAAAGAGCCGGGCTTGCTGAATGTACTTTTCTACTCCAGGAGAATATTTTTTGTCTTCAGACATGATGCCTCCCTTGCGGCTAAAGGTTTATTATGGTTATTTTGTGATATGGCTCAGGCGGGAAAATAGCGGCTCCGGGCCGCATCAGGTATTCTAAGCTGGAACTCATGAAGAGATAAGCATATCACAGGGGCGGTATGGTCAGTCAAGCCCGATTTTTTTGGTTAGGAGATGGCATCAGGTTAATTAATCAGACCATCCCGCAAATTAAAACGGACCTCTCTTCTGCCCCCGGCTCCGGCTCCAGGAAGGGAAGCCGCGGCGATCTCTCAGAGTGATGGTCTGGTTGTTGATTCTTACCTCCCGGGCGACCACCACCTTTTTCCCGTCCTTCTGGTCTTCGGAGAGCGAACCTATCAGCCTGATTTTCTCGCCTTTATGAATGTCAGATCTGAAAAACCAGGCCGGAGCTGTTTCCACCTCCAGAAGCTCCTGACTGTTCTTATCCCTGACCAGCAGAACCAGAAAGGACCCTTTCCCCTCATACCTGGCTTCAATTTTCAGGTCTTCAATCTGTCCTTCGACTTTAATTTCCCGGTCGACGTTATAATAACGTGCTTGAGCCTGATCGGCCTGATTCTCCGAGCCCGGGCTGAACCAGGAACCCTCGGCGGCAGTCAGCGCTGTCGCTAAGAAAAGGACGGCAATGGACCGGAAGAATTGTCCGCCCGATCTCCGGTCTGGCTTTGATTTCCTGCCCCGGTATTTCCTTTTTTTAATCTTTTCATTTTTATTCGGCGCCTTCATAGCTATACTCCATTACTTAGATGGAGAAACCTGAAGATTCCAGACCAGCCCTCCACTTATGATATTGCCGTTCCAGGTAAACCACGGGTCGGTGGAAGAATTTTTCAGGTATGAATAATTTATGAAAAAGGAAACCTGGCGCAGGTCAAGCTGAATCCGGGCACTGAACTGATGCCTTTTATCCTGCCTGCCCAGGCCCAGGCTGTTGCCTTCCAGGTCGAGGCTGTCGATTCCGGGAAATTTTCTGGAAAAATAATCATACTGAAAGGCAGAGTTCAGATTTTCAGACAGCAGAGCCGTCAATCTGGCGGTCAGAGAATAACCTTCCCAGCTGAACTGATCATAAGTCGGGTTTTCAACCATGAACAATTCGTCGCTGGAAGCGAATGGGTTTTCCCCTCTGAGGTTCCACTGCTTGAGGGCGCTCAGGCTCAGGCCAAAGCGGTCGCCGATCCCCTGGGCCAGGAGGCCGCTCAGGGAGACGATCTGGATGTTTTGACTGCCGGTGTAATAGATGGTCTGGTAGGGGATGCCCCTGATGCTGTAACTCCCGCCCATCTCATAATTCTGCCCGGGCCCTCCGTGGTTGCCGGGGCCTCCCTGGAGGGTGGCCAGGGGCAAAAGGATTGGTCGACGGTAAGCCAGAACACCCAGGCCGGTTCCGGAAAAAGCTTCCGAAACAACAGGCGGAGTCTCTTCCCCGGCAGATGAAATTATCCCGGGGTGAAAATAAAGTTTGTAACCGTATCCGGCCTCGATTTTTATGGTAGTTTTTGAGGGAAAGAAATGGTCAAGAGAAAGGGTCAGGTTTTCTGAAAAATAATCAAATATGGAATATTTGTAGTCCCTTAGCTGGCTGATGGTATCGAGCCGGAGAATGGTGGAAGCATCAAGATAACTCTTAAAATTGGCCACCAGCCGGATGGTGCCATGATTGAAGTAGTTGTACAGGCTTCTGAACAGGACGCCCTCTCCCTCCAGGGCAAAATAAAAGGCGCTCCTGGAACCGGCCGGGACTAAGTAGTCGGCCCCGAGCTTTCCGGAGAACGAACTCAAGCCAGAGTACTTATAAAGAAAACTCAGGTTGAAATCTCCGTACAGGGATATTGGTTCCGAATCGCCTCCGAAGGAAAAAGAGGCGTTGGTCAACTGGTCGGAAAGCGGCTGGTAGGATTGAAAGATGTTGCTGGTGGCGTTGTGGGCCAGGGAGAACTGGACGGTTGACCCGGCTGAATAGCCGACCAGAAAAAGCGACAATAACCACGTGGTCAACCACAAGCCGCAACGCTTTTCCATAACCATGTTTCTGCTTGTAGACCCTATCTTAATTATATGATTTTTTGACCTGATACTTAAATCCGCCATTGTCCCCTCCTGTCTTATTTCGGGTATCAATCATCTTGTTCCTGTCCAGCGACTGGAAAGATGGCCATTTAAAACAGGAAAGAACCGGGCCTGACATCCCGGTTCTCCCCTGGCTTCCGACACCTGTTACCGGTTTCCTTTTCTGGACACTGCCCCTTTCGGACCGGTGCCGTCACAGATTCTGGCCGCCAGGCTGGTCTGGGTTCTAAAGGCCTGTCTGGACATGGTCATGTTTCTGTTCATGGACTTATTCATAACCTGACCGGAACCGCTGCTTTCAGGAGAGCCTTTATATCCGGTGCCGTCCTTGGGGGCGGTCCAATCCGGATCCTGGCAGTTGGGAATTCCGTCGCCGTCATGATCCCGGTAAAAATCATTGATACCATCTCCGTCTTCATCCACGAACGGTCCGCCCTTTTTCACTCTGTTTCTGGGCTGCTCTTTGATCTGGTTCTGAACCCTGTTTCTTTCTTCGTTGCGAACCTGGTTTTTGGTCTGATTCTGTTCTTTTGCCTTGACCTGCAGATTATGCTCTGTCACCGGCTTTCCTTCACCCTCTTTATTAATGGAAATCTGATTTTCGACAGCCTGGTTCTGAACCTGATGCTGAATCTGCAGCTGTTGCTTCATTTCAACCTGACCCTGTTCGTTTTCCTGTCTTTCTACCCGGTTCTGGATCTCGTTTCGCACCTGAGTCTGGGACTTTGAATTTTCGCCGGCCTGGTTCTCGATAGTTTTCTGAACCTCGGCCCTGACCTGTTCCTGTTCTCGGTTTTGTTCTCTCTGCTGGGTCTGAGGCTGCTCCTGGCCTTTGTTCTGGACCTGGGCCGTCTCCTGGTTCTTCACCTGTTCCTTCTGCTCGGTCTTCGCCTTTTCTTTATTCTGTTCGGTGTTTTCCTGAGCGAAGGAATAGGAAGCAACCAGGACGACCGCCAGTAATCCGATGGCGACCGCCATCAACATTTTTTTAATTCTCATGTTTAACCTCCTATCATGAGTCTCGTCCTTAATAATTGCAAACATCGTGCCAATTTTTAACTTATTGATTATAAGCAATTTATATTCGCACCCCGGCTATTTTCACTGACAAATTTGTTTGGCACCCGACAATTTTGTAGGATCTTTTGAGATATCCATGATGAAAACAATCAAGGAACCACTGGCCCGTTGTAAAGAGTTTGAATTTTACCAGACGGAGATATGAGAGATTCAAATTCATAGCTTCTTTCTTCTAAGTCAGCCAGAATAGAAAGGCCTGACGGGAGAGAGTAAAGGTGTCATTTTACTTCAGAGCGCGTTTAGTATCACAGTTGCCGAATGAGAATGAATGAGATTAGCCCCGGATTCAATCCGAAAAGTAATTCTTCTTGTGGTTATAATCAGCGACTATTTTCTTTTTTTCTGCTATTAATGATCAGGAATTGAAATTATAACCACAAACTGGAAAAAGCTCCCGGGCCGGGTTCTTCCGTTTTGCAGCGGGTAATTTTTGTCGGAAGAGCCTTCACTGGAAGTCTGCTTTTTTCTATCTGGCAGCGCAGCGAGCGATGGCCAGCATATCGGACAGTATCGAAAAGCCGGTTTCGATTCTCCCGGCGCCGGCGCCCTGTATCGTCACCTTGCCCATCAGGTCGGTCTCGAAAGTCAGAGCGTTCTGGGCTCCCATCACCCCGGCCAGAGGGTCGGTGAGTGGCAGCTTCTCCGGGGCGACGCTGGCTTCAATTTTCTGACCGTCTTTTTTGACGCTGGCAATCAGTTTATATCTCAGGCCGGCTTCCCGGGCTTCCTGGATATCTTTCTTTCTCAAATGCGAAATGCCCTGACGCCTGACGTCATCTGGTTTGATTTTTCCACCCATCAGGGCGTTGGCCAGGATAACCACCTTGGCCACGGCGTCAAATCCTTCCACATCGGCCGTGGGGTCGGCTTCAGCGTAGCCGAGCTGCTGGGCTAATTTCAGGGCTTCATCGTATTCCATTCCGTCGAGTTCCATCTTGCTGAGTATGAAATTGGTGGTGCCGTTCAGGATTCCCTTAACCTGATTCAGGTCGTTGCCGGCCAGACCGTTTTCAAACAGATGAAAGACCGGAGTCCCGCTCATGACCGTGCCTTCGATCCGGAAATGACGGCGGTTTAGGCGGGCCAGTTCTTGCAGCTCGGCGTAATGCAGGGCCGCCGGGCCCTTATTGGAAGTAACCACGTGCTTTCCGGTGCGCAGGGCTTTTTTGATATAGGAAGTGGCCGGTTCTCCGGTTTTAATGTCGGTATAGGTCATCTCGGCCAGGATATCGGCTTCGACCTGTTCAATCAGGTCGAGCGGCTCAAGGTAATCTTCAGTCTTTTCTTTGGGTCCCGGGTAATCGTTAAGTTTTTTGCCTTCTTTCAGGGTGTCCAGCAGGAGTTTAATCTGCAGCCCTTCGGGCCAGATAACCGTTCCCTTCAGCTTATCGGTTATGGCCACGACTCTGGGCTCGAAATCGTGACAATCCCGAAGAAATTCGGCCTTTTTCTGAAGAATTTCCAGGAGTCCCTGTCCGACTGTTCCGCAGCCGATCAAAATAATTTTATATTCCATGATGACCTCCCATCGTGCCTGAAATGTTATCACAAAAATATTTTTCTTAAAAGAAGTCAATCGGCCCGCCTTCCTGACCGGGTCTTTCCGTCTCGCGGCCGGGGTAATCTTAAAGACTGTTCTTCCAGTATCAGTCAGAACAAAACTCGGATGGCTCCGGCCGGTTGGGGGCGGCGGTCGGCAGGCGTTAGTTATCAGGATGAAAGGTCGGGCCGGACCCGGAATTCCGGCCGGCTGTCAGTCTTGTTTTTAAATTAATAATAAAATAAAAAGGGCTGCCCCGGAGGGCAGCCCCTTGCTCGATTCAACTTACAGCTTCTCAGGCTTTGGGGGCCTGCTGGGAAGCGATGAACTGCTCGACCCACTCGGTGGTGACACTCTTGGGTCTCTCGATCGGCAGTCCAAGAGCTCTATCCCAGATCAACTGGGCCAGAACACCCATGGCTCTGGAAACGCCGAAGAACACGGTGTAGAAGTCATATTCTGTTACGCCGTAGTGCCAGAGCAGGCAGCCGGAATGAGCGTCCACATTGGGCCAGGGGTTCTTGGCCTTGCCGTGCTGGGTCAGGATGTCGGGAGCCACTTCAAAGACCTTGCTGACCACCTTGAAAATCGGGTCCTCAGGCAGGTGCTTGAGGGCGAATTCTCTCTGAGCGATGAACCGCGGGTCGGTCTTGCGCAGAACGGCATGTCCGTAGCCGGGAACAACTTTGCCTCCGTTCAGGGTGTCCCAGATGTACTGACTGATCTGTTCTTTGGTCGGCTCCTGTCCGATCTTCTCCATCATTTCCATGATCCAGCGGAGAACTTCCTGATTAGCCAGGCCGTGCAGTGGACCGGCCAGTCCATCCATTGAGGCCGACAGGGAATAATAGGCGTCGGACAGGGCTGAACCGACCAGATGGCAGGTGTGAGCGGAGACATTGCCGCCTTCGTGGTCGCAGTGCAGCACCAGGTAGAGCCTCATCAAATCTTTGAAAGCCGGGTCGTCGGTGACTCCGAGCATGTGGGCGAAGTTTCCGCCCCAGTCCAGTTTGGGGTCAGCCGGGATGTGCTTTCCGCCCTTGTAGCTCCGGCGGTAGATGTAAGCGGCGATGGCCGGGAGCTTGGCCAGGATGTTCATGACATCCTCGTACATCGGGTCCCAGTAATCCAGCTTGTGCATGCCCAGGCGGTATCTCTCGGCAAAAACTGATTCCTTCTGCAGCTGCAGGATGGCCAGGGCGAACTGGGTCATCGGATGGGTGTCGGCGGGCACGGTGTTCAGAACATCGATCAGATACCTGGGTAGTTCACTTCTCTTGCGCCATTCTTCGGTGATGGCCAGGCAATCTTCGTAGGTGGGGATATCACCTGTCAGGAGCAGATAGAACATGCCTTCGGGCAGCGGTTCTTCAGTTCCCGGGGCCTTGGGAAGTTTTTCCCTGACTTCCGGAATGGTATAGCCGCGGAAGCGGATACCTTCGTTGGGGTCAAGGGCGGAACATTCCCACATCATGCACTTGACGCTGCGCATGCCACCATAACACTGGGCTATGGTCACATCCGAAATTTTCAGTTCCCCATGTTCTTTGAGAATCTTCTGGATTCTCTCCCTCATGGGCAGCATTTTGGAGACAAACTTTTCCTTTAATGTAGCCATTCAGAAACCTCCTTTAGGCTATTGATTGCGATTTTAGGTTCTTAAAAAAGAACAAGTTGAGAAAAAAATATAACACGTTTGCGGAAAGCAAGTCAATTTATTTTTTGGGAGACAGGAGACACACCGCGCTACCCTCCTGTAATTATCCATCCCGGTCAGGTTACGACCTGGAATTCGGTAAATATTTTGTGTTTCTTCCGGATAAATACGGCGTTGATTTTATTTATTTCGTTATGGTTGATGTCGCGCGGCCGGGCCGGTCGCGGCGTGCCAGCCGCCGATTATCATTGCCGCCCATGACGGCAACGGATGTCTTTACCGCGGAGTGTCCGATAAAAGGGCTTGATTTTTGAGGGCCGGGCTTATATTCTTAAAAGAAGCTCAATCCTGCGAGCAGGATTATAGGAAAGGAGAGAAAAATGGGAGCGCTCATTGTATTGCTGATAATCATAGGCGTGCTGGTCGTAATTGCCATCGGCATTTACAACAGCCTGGTGGTTCTCAGAAACCGTTGCGACAATGCCTGGGCGCAGGTGGATGTCCAGTTGCGTCGCCGCTATGACCTGATTCCCAATCTGGTGGAAACGGTCAAGGGTTACGCCAAGCATGAGAGGGAAGTGTTCGAGAAAGTAACCGAAGCCCGGGCCAGGGCGATCAACGCTCAAACAGTGAAAGAGCAGGGGCAGGCCGAGAACATGCTGACCGGAGCCCTGAAGTCGCTCTTTGCGGTCGTGGAAAATTATCCAGAACTGAAAGCCAACCAGAACTTCCTGATGTTGCAGGAAGAGCTCGCCGGCACCGAGAGCAAAATCGCTTTTGCCAGACAGTTCTACAACGACACGGTCATGAAATTCAACATGAAGCAGCAGGTTTTTCCTTCCAACATAATTGCCAATATGTTTGGCTTTAAGGAAAGAGATTATTTTGAGATTGAAGAACCCGAGGCCAGGGGCCCGGTTAGGGTTTCATTTTAAGAGGCGCCGAACTTTCTAAACACGATTTTCAGAAAACACCGGTTATGTATGAACAGATAACCAGCAACAAGGTCAAGTCTTTCCTGCTGGTTTTGTTTTTTGTGGCCTTTGTTTTTCTGCTGGTCTGGGTTTTTGAGGAACTGACCGGCTGGGGAAAGGGCGGCTTTATCCTGGCTGTGGTCATAGCTTCGGTAATGGCCATCGGCAGCTATTATTACAGCGACCGGATTGTCCTGGCCATCAGCCGGGCCCGGCCTGTCAGCCGGGAAGAGTTCCCGTATCTTTATCATACAGTCGAAGGTCTGGCCATAGCCGCCGGCCTGCCGGCTCCTCGCTGTTATGTGATTGAAGACACGGCTCCCAATGCTTTTGCCACCGGCAGAAACCCGAAAAATTCGGTTATCTGCGTCACCACCGGATTGCTGCAGAAGATGAACCGCCTGGAACTCGAAGGCGTCATCGCCCACGAGATGTCCCACATCAAGAATTATGATGTGCTTCTCCAGACGGTGGCCGTGGTGATGGTCGGAACCGTGGCCCTGCTGAGCGACTGGCTGCTGCGCAGTTTCTGGTGGGGCGGCGGCCGCAGGAGAAGCCGCGAGCGGTCGGGCAACGCCGGAGCCGTTCTGCTGCTGGTGGGAATTGTCCTGGCCATTCTGTCGCCCCTGATAGCCCAGCTGATGCAACTGGCCATTTCCCGGCGGCGCGAATACCTGGCTGATGCCAGCGCGGCTATGCTGACCAGATATCCGGCCGGCCTGGCTTCGGCCCTGCGAAAAATAGCCGCCGACCCGGAACCGCTGGAAGCGGCCAATAAAGCCACCGCCCATCTTTACATAGTCAATCCCTTGAAAAATGTGGGCGGAAAGGTTAATAAGCTTTTCAGCACCCATCCTCCCATCGAAGAACGCATCGCCGCCCTGGAGAAAATGTCTTTCGAAAGGGTTTAATCTCCCAGAGCAATTAGATTTTCCTGAGAAATTCTGAAGAGTGCAGGCGGTTCGGTCTCTTGCAACTTAAATGGTCTTTGTCTATAATTTAGCTACCCCGGGCGGGGTCGTAGTTCAGCTGGTTAGAACGCCGGCCTGTCACGCCGGAGGTCGCGAGTTCGAGTCTCGTCGGCCCCGCCATTTTATGTTTTTCTACCTTATTTCAAGGCGTCAATTTCTCGCCATCTCCAAGGCTGCCCCGAACCAGCGAGCGGTTCTCTTGATCAGGGCGGTAACCGCCGGCAGGCTGAGGCCTCTAAAGTTCTTTAATTGAAGCCGATTGTATGGTATAAATTAAGCTAATATAATCAGGAGGAATTGATGTCTGAACAAACTAAAGTCCTGGTAATAGATGACGACCCGGCTATCTGCATCTCGGTGAAAGCCATACTGGAGGCCAGCGGCTATCAAACCTTTACCGCCCTGAGCGGAAAAGAAGGACTGGACCTCTTCAGGCAGATCAACCCGGACCTCGTCCTGTGTGACATGATGATGGAAGACATCGATGCCGGAGCCAAAGTGGCTAAGGTCATCAAGGAAGAACGGCCTGAACTCCCGGTTTTTTTGCTGAGCACCATAGGAGAAGCCACCGCCAGAACAATCGGTCTGGACGAGCTGGGCTTTAACGGAGTCTTTCAAAAGCCAGTCAATTTTGACCTTCTGCTGAGTGTTCTCGACAAACACCGAAAGAAGAGCTGAGCTTAATTTCTGCCCAGAATTCACACCGATGGATAAATCCCTGGCCGAAATATTCCGCCTCCATTCTGACATTAATGGTTTTTTCCAGGAAGTGTTGCAGCTCGACGGGCTGTTCAGTCTTAACCGGGATGACATGGAAGCGCTGGGACAGGCTTATTTTGAAAAATACCCGGAAAAATTTGTCCAGAGAAATCTGGAAGAGGTCAGGCTGGGCTATCGGATAACGCGGTTTTGCCTTCTGGAAAAAGCCCTGGCCGGGATGACTGCGGAGACAAAAGAGTTTTTCCGGAAGGCTTTTGAACGGCCGGAAACGATTGCCGGTCAGATGAAAGAGTCCGTCGCCCCGGAAGTTCTGCCGGAGCTGGTTTCCGGCTTCGAACGTCTTCAGGCAACCCTTAATGAGTTGAAGGCGGCCGTCGACGAGTTGCCCAGGGGCATGATTAAAGAACGTTTTCTCGGTGGCCTGTCCACCCTGTTTAACGTTTCTTATCTTTTAAACATCCTGCTGGCTAAAAGCGGTCAGAATAGTTTACAAGAATAAATATTTCTGGTATTTTGCCATCTAAAAGCAGGGGAGCAAGAGCTTTAGACTCTCCAGAACCGGCCTGTTGAGGAGAGAGAAGTGTCTTATCATCGCGGCATCTGCAATTTCTGCGGAACCGGTTGCGGACATCTGTTGCTGGTGGAAAACAACCGGGCCCGCGGAGTCTATCCTCTTCCGGGACATCCCTTAAGCCGGGGACGGCTCTGTGTCCGGGGCTGGCATATACATGAACTTCTGCAGACTGATGAACGGATTATCAGGCCCATGGTCAGAGAGGGTGAAACCTTCCGAACGGTTTCCTATCAGGAAGCCATCGATTATACCGCCCGGGAGCTTAAAAAGTTTTCTGGCCGGGAAGTGGCCTTTCTCGGGTCGCCCCGGGCCTCCAACGAAGAAAATTATCTATTCGGCAAGTTTGCCCGGGCAGTAATGAAGAGCAACAATATTAGTCTTTCTTCGGACGCAGGCCTGGAAGAAAGCGCCCGGGTATTGCTGGAAGGCTGCGGCTGGCCGGCGATGACCGGCTCCCTTTCGGGTTTAAGGCAGGCGGATTTTATTCTGGTGCTTGGCGGGGACCTCACCAGACAGAATCCCATCATAGCCAGCGAAATTCATTTTGCCCGACGAGCGGGCGCCTTCCTGGTCACCATCTCGCCCCGGAAAACCCAGATGGCCAGGTTGAGTCGGATTCATCTCAGACCCAGGCCCGGCACTTTATCGATGTTGCTTCTGGCCATGGCCAGAGTGCTGGCGGATGAAGACCTGATAGACAGAGAGTCTCTTGCCGGCCTGGTTGAAAACTGGCAGGCCTATTCTGAATACTTAGATTCGGTGGACAGAGATGAAATCTTCCGATTAACAGGGGTGGAGGAGAAAGAAGTAATTTCTCTGGCCAGAAAGCTGACCGCAGCAAAATCGGCCTTCGCCTTTTATCCAGTAGGAATTCAGAGCCTCGACCGGCAGTCTATGGCCGCTCTGTTCAATCTCTTCCTGCTGGCCGGAAAGGTCGGAAGGCCAGGCTGCGGGCTCTGTCCGCTAACCGGAATCAGCAATCTTCTCGGGAGTCTGGATATGGGGCTTTCCCCTTCCTTTCTGCCCGGTTATTTCCCGGCCGACCGCGAAGGCAGCTGGAAGAGGCTGGAAGAACTCTGGCCGGTTCGACTCGAACGGTGGCCGGGGAAAAACGCGGCCGCCTGTTTGCTGGAGGATAATCCGGTCAAGGCGCTTCTGGTCGTCGACCACGACGAAGAAATCATCCGCAACCTAAACAGAATAAAAAAGCTGGAGCTGGTGGTTTATTTCGGCGCTTACCAGAATGCTTTCTCCCGGCTGGCCAAAGTGATTTTCCCCAGGACCACGTACATTGAAGGAGACGGTACTTACACCAATTCTGAAAGACGGGTGCAGCTGAGTCAGAAAAAGGTCGACCCGCCGGGGGAAGTCCGTCCGCTCTGGGAAATCTTAAGCCGGCTGGCCGGGTCTCTCGGGCACGACTGGAATTATCGGTCGGCTGAAGATATTATGAGCGAAATAAGCCGGGTGGTACCTCAATATGCCGGGCTCAGTCACCTGAAACTCAAAGACCGCCTGGGGATTAAATGGCCGGCCGACGAAAGACACCCTGAGGGAACAGATTGTCTTCTGGCCGAAGAAGCCAGCCAAAAATTCAGGTTTGTTCTGGACGATCGGGAAAGTTCTGACCGGCCCCGGCAATCGAGCCCGGGCCAGGAATTCCCGTTCCAGCTGGTAATCGGAAGGAGCAATTATTTCTGGCACCAGAATTCCATCATGAAGAGAACCTTTATCCCCAGAAGAGAGTACAACGCTCTACTGCTCCTGTACCCGAAAGGTTTTGTGGAAGTCTCGGAAGAAGATGCCCGGGCCCTGGGCTTGAGAGAAAAACAGACGGTGAAAATCATTTCAGAAAAAGCCGAGGTCAGGCTGGCCGTGCGGATTTCTCCCGACATTCTGCCCGGGATGCTTTACATCCCGTATTTTGTGGATGACATGATTCCAGAATTTCTCCACCGTCAGGTGGCCGAACTGGAGAAATACGAAGAATTCTTCCTGCCGGTCCGGCTGGAAAAGGTGGCTTGAATTATGTACTGGCTGGAGAAAGATCAGGTTGTCAAACTGACAGGAAAACTGGCCCGGGATTATGCTCTCTTCGGCCCGAGGCGGGATGAGGTTTCGGGCCAGGTGATTTTTGACCGGCTGGATGAGCCGGGTCGGCTTGACCTCCAGGCCGCCATTCCTTACAACCCGCCGAAATTTGTGCTTTTTCCACATTATGAAGAAATCCTAAAATACCGCTACCAGAAGCAAACCAGGAAAGTAACCATCGAGAAAATAGATAAGCTCCAGCCGAAAGCCCTGGTCGGGCTGCGCTCCTGCGACCTGACCGGAATTCTCTGTCTGGACCGTTTTTTCCTCGGGCAGGAATTTGTGGATGAGTTCTATCTTGAGCACCGAAAAAAATTGTTCCTGATTTCCAGCACCTGTGTCCGGCCTTTTCCCCAGTGCTTCTGCGTCTGCACCGATAGCGGGCCGGCCGCCCGGGAAGGCTTCGACCTGGACCTGACCTTCACCGGAGAGGGCTATCTGGTTCTGGTCGGTTCAAAAAAGGGACAGAAGCTGGTTGAAGAGTTGCAACTGAAGACGGCGGGTCCGGAAGCTGCGGCCCTGAGAAAAAAGATGGTTGATGAGTCCGTGTCTTCTTTTGATAGTTTTGCTCTGGAGAATAAAGCCTGGATTTCCCGGGCCACCAACCGCTTGACCACCGGATTTGTAAAACCTGAAGTCTGGGAGTATATCGGCCATCAGTGTTTCGAGTGCGGCGCCTGCTCTTTTGTCTGTCCGACCTGTTCCTGCTTTAACGTGGAAGATGTAAACGATAACGACGGCCATACCGACCGGGTCCGGACCTGGGATTCCTGCTCGTTCGAGGGTTACACCAGGATGGCCGGGGACCATAATCCCAGAAAACCGGTTGAAGACCGACGCAACAAGAGATTTTTCTGCAAGCTTTCTTATTCCCAGTCGAAAAAATATCTTCGGCCGGGCTGTGTCGGCTGCGGCCGCTGCGCCCGCGTCTGTCCGGGCGATATCGGCCTGCCGAATGTGGTGACCTATATTCGCAGGGAAGTTACCGGAGAATAAGGAGAATGGAGAACAAATTGGTGCCCATAATTACCGTGCCGGAAGCGGCCACGGTGACGGAAATTCGCGACGAAATCGATGAAGTCAAGACTTTCTTTTTCACCTTTGACCGGCCGGAAATAGAGGAAGCCTTCAGAATTCGCTCCGGCCAGTTCATCATGGGCACGGTTTTCGGGGCCGGGGAATTTGCCGTTTCCCTGCCCTTCAGCCCGGAATCCGACCGGAAACATATTTCTGTCAGAAGAGTCGGTAAGGTAACGGCTGCCCTCCATGAGCTTCAACCCGGGGACAAAATCGGCATCCGCGGTCCTTTCGGCAATGGTTTTCCTTTCGAGGAAATAAAAGGGAAAAATATGGTCTATGTGGCCGGTGGAATCGGACTTATTCCGCTTCGTTCCTCCATAGTTCATGTGCTGCAGCACCGCCAGGAATTCGGCCGGGTGATTCTGGTGTACGGCGCCAGGAGTTCAAAGGACCTGATGTATAAAGAATCGATTCGTGACTGGAAGGCCACCAGCGGTTTTGAGACGTATTTTACCATTGACCGGCCGGAACCCGGCTGGAACGGCGAGGTCGGTTTTGTCAATCAGCTGGTGGCCAGAATTGACCTGCCGGTCGAGAACACCGTGGCTTTCGTCTGCGGTCCGCCGGTGATGTTCAATTCGGTGATTAAAGAATTAAAAATAAAAGGAATAAAAGAACAGAATATTTATTCAACGCTCGAAAGACACATGAAGTGCGGTATCGGCAAATGCCAGCACTGCGCCATCGGCCGGACGCTGGTCTGCGTCGACGGGCCGGTCTATACCTATAAGCAAATCAAAACTCTGGGAGAACAGATTTAAGATGGAATCGCTGGACCTGCTGCGGAAATTGCTGGCCGAGAAAATCTGCCTGGTCGGCATCGGCAATCATCTTCGCGGCGACGATGGCTTCGGTCCTTATTTTATAGAAAAAATCAGGGAGAAGTCGCTTCTGCCGGAAGAGAATCTTATGACGGTTGAAGATGTGCCCGAAAATTACGCTTTCCCCATCTCGCGGAAGGACGTGGGCAGCGTGGTTTTTGTCGACGCCGTAATTCTGGAGGCGCCTCCCGGCACGGTGGTGCTGGGTCCGCTGGAAGAACTGGAAGAGGTCGGACAGATTGCTTCCACCCACAAACTATCTCTGCGTCTGACGGCCAGGGTGATTGAAGAGGCGGGCAAGAGAGTCTATCTGCTGGGAATGGTGCCCGAGACCATGGAGTTTGGCCGGGAACTGTCTCCGAAAATCAGGCGGGTTACCGACGAACTCGTTGGCCTGCTGGAAGGAATGATAAAAGATTTGAATCTGCCGGGCGCCGGCGGCCGGGGTCTGAAGCCGACAGGGAGAAAAAGCCAATGACCGGGGCTGAGGGTTTCTGGCTGAGTCTGATCAGCCTGGGCTTATCTTTTCTGATGGCCATCGTTCTGAGAAAAAAGGCCGGGCTTCTGCGAACAGGCGGGACTCTGCTGGTCTCTCTGAGCTGCCTGTTTCTGGCCTGGCAGTCGGTTATAATTCTCGGAGGCGGGCAGCCGGTTGAACTGGAAATCAAGACGGGAGTCTTTCATCTTCCTGTTCTCATCGACGGCCTATCGGCTCTTTTCCTGTTGCTGCTTTCGGTCTTAACCCTGGCTTCGGCCATGTTTGCTTATGGCTACTTTGAGAGAATGCCAGCCGAAAGAATCCGGAAAATTTACCTGGTCTTTCCTGTTTTCATTTTCGGGCTGATCGGGCTCCTGACTGTTGATGACCTGGGCCCGGGCTTTGCCCTGGCCTGGCAGATGATGGCCGTTTCCTCCTATTTCCTGGTGAGATGGGGAAGGGATGAGAAATTGTCAACCAGGCCGGCCCTGACTTACCTGGGCTTTATGGAACTGGCCTGGCTGCTGGTGGCCGGGTCGGCTTTTCTGGCGCCAGGGTATCATTTTGGCGATTCCCTGGCGGTAATAGGAGAAAAGTTGAACGGCAGCAGTCCCGCAGCCGCGGCGGTGTTCTTCGGTCTTCTGTTGCTGGGCTTTGGGTTGAAGACCGGCGTTTTTCCCCTCGGGCAGCTCTGGATACCGGGTGCCTACTCCACGGCCTCGCCCCCGGTTTCGGCTCTTCTGGCCGGAATCCTGGAAAAAACCGGGGTATTTGGACTGATCCGAGTCTTTTTCTTCGTGGCCAGAGAAGCCGGAACCGTTTTTGAGGCCCGACTGTGGGGCAGAGCGCTGCTGGTCGCCGGAACCCTGACCCTTTTCATCGGGACGGTTCAGGCGATAAAACAGAGCGATTACTTAAAACTTCTGGCCTACAGCTCGATCGGACAGGTTGGTTATATCCTGTTCGCTCTTGGCAGCAGCCTGGTGGCCCTGGCTTCAGACTCGATGCCGGCTCGCTCGCTGGCCACGGTCATTTTTATAGGCGCTATTTACCACTCTCTCAACCACGGGGTTTTCAAAAGTCTGCTTTTCCTGACAGGAGGAAGCCTGCTCTATGCCACCGGGAGCCGCGACTTAAACCGGCTGGGCGGGCTCCTGGCCGCGATGCCGGTGACCGGAATCCTGGCGGCCCTGGCCTCCTATTCGATCGCCGGGATGCCGGCTTCCAGCGGCTTTACGAGCAAGTGGCTGATGATTTCCGGAAATTTTCTGGCCGGGCGGAGCGATCTGTTGTTAACTTTCTCCGGCATCGTGGCTCTGTTCACGGCCGCTTTCACCCTCGCCTGTTACGTGAAATTTTTCGGGCTGGCTTTCACCTCAGCCGGAGCCGGCTGGAAATTGAAAAAAGAAATAAGAGAAGTCCCATCCTCCCTGCTGGTGCCCAAGGTATTTCTGATGCTGATCTGTCTGAGCCAGGCCTTTTGGCCGCAGTTTTATGTAAAGCTCATTAACCGTTCGCTTCTTGCTGCTCAAGACTTCCTGCTGGCCGGTTCGGCGGTTGAGGCCCTTCAGGGCGACCGGTCCGGGTTGAAAATTGTTAAAAATTCAGGGGTTCTGGCTGCTGCCTCTCCGCTCCTGATGCTGCTCCTGATTCTGGCTCTGGTTCTTCTGGCCCGCTGGTTGAGGCAGGCCGGCGGTTCAGGCCAGGTCCGGGTCCCGGCCTGGCTGTGCGGCTATCAGGAATTGAATCAGGACAATGTTTATGCCGACCGGAACATGTTTTCTGACCTGAAGAAATTTTTCAGGTGGACCGGAGCCAACGATAATCGGGTAGTTGAGGACGATGAAAGTATTGACCGGGCTTCTCCGGAGGAAAAAGAGGTAATTACATGAGCCGCGCCGAAGAACTCAGCCGCCGCCTGAGAGAAGAACTGGGCAATCTGGTGCTGGACCTGGAGACCGGCACTCCGGGCCGTCTCTTTATTGATGTCAGTAAAGAGGCCTTGGGGAAAGTTGCCGCCAGCCTGAAAAACCAGGGGGCCAGGTATCAGGCGGCCGTGGCTTACGATGCCAGAAAAACAGGTCAGGGATTTGGGCTGATCCATACTTTTGCTTTTGACAGGGATTCTCTGCTGGTGGCCGTCAGGACTTTTGCTCCAGAAGACGACCCGGAGTTTGAATCGATAACGCCTTTAATTCCCGGCGCCGGCTGGTCAGAAAGAGAATACATCGACCTGCTGGGGCTGAAGTTTAAGAATCATCCCGAACCCAGGCGGCTGGTTCTCTCCGATGACTGGCCGGAAGGCATTCATCCTCTTCGCCGGGATGTGCCCCACGACCTGATGCCCCCCGCGGCCGAAGAGGTGGCCTTCAGGCTGGAGAAAGCGCCGGCCGGCACGTCGATCATTCCCTTCGGGCCCTTCCACGCCAGCCTGCATGAACCGGCGCATTTTTCGGTCTATGTCGACGGTGAGGACATCAAAGGCTGTGAATACCGCGGTTTTATGACTCATCGCGGTATAGAGAAGCTGGCCCAGACCGAGCTGACTTATAATGAAGTGCCCTTTGTGGCCGAAAGAATCTGCGGAATCTGCGGTTCGGTGCATTCAGTGAATTATGCCCAGGCTGTGGAAGCGGCGGCCGGTTTGAAGATTCCCCGCCGGGCGGAATTCATCAGAACGGTGATGCTGGAAATAGAAAGGTTGCACTCCCACCTTCTCTGGCTGGGGGTGGCCGGCCATCTGATCGGCTTTGACACGGTTTTCATGCAGAGCTGGCGGATAAGAGAAAAAATCATGTGGCTGGCCGAGAAGATAACCGGAAACCGCAAAACCTACGGAATGGTAATCATCGGCGGAGTTCGCCGGGATATCGAGCGGCAGAGGGCGTCGGAAATCAGGGTCGTCCTGACCGAAGTGGAAAAAGAGATGCTGGCGCTGGAGAAAGCCATACTTAAAGATAAAGCAATCCACAAAAGGACAAAAGGTGTCGGCCATCTTTCAAAAGAAGCAGCCGTTAGCTGGAATCTGGTCGGCCCGGTGGCCAGGGCCCGCGGACTGGCCATCGACGTCAGAAAAGACCATCCCTATGCGGCTTATGATGAAGTTGACTTTGAGGTGGTGACGGCCGACAGCTGCGATGTCTGGGGCACTCTGGTGGTAAGGGTGAAAGAAGTCTATGAGGCCATCAGAATAATTAATCAGTGCCTGGATAAACTGGGCCGGTTGCCTGAACACGAGCCGCTCTCCCTGGTCCTGGAAGGTCCGGTTCCTTCCGGTCGCCAGGGCCTGTCGGTGGTTGAAGCTCCAAGGGGCGAAGCCGTCCATTATGTGCTCACCGGCGACGATAACCGGCCGGAACGCTGGCGGGTGAGGGCGCCCACCTATGCCCATCTTCAGGCCGTTCCGGACATGCTCCTCAACAACAAGCTGGCCGACTTCCCGATCATAGTCGGGCAGATTGACCCGTGCATTTCCTGCACCGATCGGGTGCTGGTGATCAAGCTGGGCCAGGGAAGAGCAGAGCTGCTTCAAAAGCAGGAACTGGAGAGAATTTCCAGGAGCAGGAGGAAGGAAAGATGAAGGTGGCGGCAGTTTTCATCAACCTCCTTTATTTCCTTCTGCTGGCGCCCTTGCTTGAAGGAGTAATGCGAAAAATCACCGCCAGAATTCAGTCCAGACAGGGACCGCCGCTCTATCAGCCCTACCTTGACCTTATCAAGCTTCTCGGCAAGGAAAATCTGAATGCCGCCGGGCACCGGGCTTTCCGGCTGGCGCCGCTGCTGGCTTTCGCTTCCATCCTGGCGGTGGTGGCTCTCCTGCCCTTCGGGGGCGGCTCCAATTTTCTGGCTCATTCCTCGGACCTGATGACCCTGATTTACTTTCTGACTCTGAGCGGCTTCGCCGTCCTGCTGGGGGCCCTGGCCAGCGGCAATCCTTTTGCCAGCGTGGGGGCCAGCCGGGAGATGATGACCATCATCATGTTGGAGCCGGTTCTGGCTATGACCTTGATTCTGGGCGCTGTAAGGAGCGGAAGTTTCAGCCTGGCGGAGGCCCTCGGGGGAGTGGCTGCCCCCGGAGAGCTTTCTTACTTTTTGATGCTGGCGGTTTTTCTCGTGGCTCTGCAGGCTTTTGTTTCCAGACAGCCTTTTGATATTCCAGAAGCCGAAGTTGAGATTCTGGAGGGCCCTTATATGGAATACAGCGGACCCGATTATGCCCTGTTTCGTTATGCTCTTAATATAAAAAGAATGTTTTACGGCTGGCTGCTGGCGGCCGGATTCCTGGGGTCCTGGCTTCCCGGCAACCTGATTCTGAGCTGGCTGGTGCAGACGATCCTGATTCTTCTGATATTCGTGGCCATATCGGTGGTCGGGGCTACCCACCCGCGCTACCGGATGGACCAGGCCTTGAAATATTATGCGGTTCTGATGATTCTGGCCCTGATAGCGGTCGGATTCGGGGTGAAGGGCTGGTGAAATGAGCAATAAACTGGCATGGGAAGAAGAAAATGTGGCTCTGGAATAAAATCAAACAACTGGCGATTTCCTTCAGGGCGGGCAAGGTGACCCTGGGTTATCCCTTTGAGCCCAGGCCGGCGCCTGAAGGTTTCCGCGGCCAGCCGGTCTGGGATCATACCAGGTGCATAGGCTGCGCCGGCTGCGCCAATCACTGCCCGGCCCGGACGATTTTTCTCAGGGATATCTGCCAGGAGGTCAGGATTCTTCTTTATGATTCATCCCGGTGCACTTACTGCGGCCGCTGCGCCGACCTCTGTCCGGAGAAGGCGATAACCATGAGCCAGAATTTCGAGCTGGCCACCGATAACCGGCAGGACATCACCCAGACCATTGAACTGTTCATGATGACCTGCCAGCGCTGCGGCCGCTGCTACGACCTGGAGATTAAGAATTACCTGGATAAACTGAGTTCGCTCGGTTACCGTTACGATTGCCTGGAAGTAAGGAAGGTAATTCACCGGGCCACAGCCGACTTCTCCCCGGATATGCTGGAAAAAACCAGTTCGTACCAGAGACCTGATAGCCTGGAGAAATGACCATGTTGAAAAAGCTATCCCGGAGAGCCTTCCGCCGTTCCCTCTGGGTTTACCACTGCAACAGCGGAGCCTGCAACGGCTGCGACATAGAGATTCTTAATGTGCTTACCCCGTATTATGATGTGGAAAGATTTGGCATCAGGCTGGTCGGCTCCCCCCGCCACGCTGACGCTATTCTCCTGTCCGGGGCAGTAACCAGGCCGACGCTGCCGCTGGTCAAAAAAGTTTATCAGGCAGTGCCGGCTCCCAAGCTGGTCTTTGCCGTCGGTTCCTGCGCCATCGGCGGCGGCTGCTGGTATGATACCTACAACGTAACCGGAGGCGGGGAAAAAGCCATTCCGGTAAATTATTTTATACCGGGCTGCCCGCCCCGGCCGGAGGCCATTATTTATGGGGTGGCCCTGGCCCTCGGGCTGGTGGACAAGAAAGTGGTTCCGGTAGAGCTCAAGCAGATGGAGTTTCCGGTGGATATGTACCGATGGCAGCGTCTGCTGGAAACCAACAATGTAATTTATAAATTGTTGGGCGAAGAGGATGACCGTCTGAATTTCGGAGGAAAGCGAGATGGCCAGGATTCTGCTGGTTGACGACGACCGGGACCTGACCGAAAGTCTCGGCCAGGTTCTCCGGGTTGCGGGTTATCAAGTCGAAGTAGCCCACAGCGCGGCGGAAGGCTTGAAAAAATTGCCGGAGGTTAAGCCGGACCTGATGGTCCTGGACGTCATGATGGAGACCGACACCGCCGGTTTTGAGGCGGTCTATAAAATCAGGAGTGAACGACCGGATTCAAAATACAGAGAATTCAGGGACATTCCCATCATCATTCTGACAGCCATCGACCAGGTTACCAATTCCCGCTTCTCCCTTGACCAGGAAGAGAGCTTTCTACCCGGTCACAATGAATTTCTGACCAAGCCGGTTGAAGTCGAAGAACTGCTGGAGAAAATTAAGTTGGCCCTGGAACAGAGAAAATGAGACTGGAAAAGTGGTTAAAAAAAATCGACCACCTCAGGTCAACCCTGAGGTTCAAGCTGATTTTCGGGTTGCTGACTATAGTTTTTCTTATGGGTGCTCTCTCTATCTATCTCGGGGTCAGTTCGATAAACCGGAATGTCATCAGGGAAGCCTATGATAATGTCAGAAACAGTCTTAAAGCCATCTCGGACCTCTATCAGGAAGAAATCAGAAATAGAGCCGGCCTGATTGAATATCTGGCCCGGACCTCGGAAATAGTCAACGCCACGGCCTCAGGCCAGCGAGACTACCTATACGAAAAGCTGATCCAGATAAAAGAAGAGTTCGGTTTTGATATAGTCAACGTGGTCAAACCGGACGGCACCATCCTGGTCAGGGCCAATAATTTTGAAGCTTACGGAGACAGTGTTATCGATTATAAATATATAAAATGGGTCCTGACCAACAGGAAACCGGCGGCTGGCACCGGCATTCTGGGCTATGAGAACGTAAGAAGAGAAGGACCGGAACTGGCCGAGAGAACTCTGATCAATATAGTTCCCACTCCGAAAGCTCGAACCCGGCGGCATGAAATGGAAGAAAGAGCCCTGGTCATGAAAACCGTCTCGCCGATTTTTCAGCGCGGCCGCCTGGTGGGGGTTCTTTACGCGGCCGTGGTTCTGAATAACAACGACCGGTTCGTCGACCGCTTCAAAAAGCTGATTTTCAAAGAAGAAAAGATTGAGGGCAAAGACGTCGGCACCATAACCATTTTTATAGATGACGTGAGAGTGGCCACCAACGTGGTCGACCTGACCGGCCGGCGGGCCGTCGGCACCCTGGTTTCCGAGGAAGTTTTCCGGGAGGTCTTCGAGCAGGGAAAAGACTGGCTGGGACGGGCCTTTGTGGTCAGCGACTACTATCTTTCTGGTTACACCCGCCTGACCGATATCGAAAACCAGCCCGTTGGCATGCTCTACGTGGGCATTCTGGAAGACAAGTTTACGCGGCTGCTGTGGCGGACAGCCATCCTTTATTTTCTGCTGATTTTCTTGATGACCGGGCTGGCTTTCTATATCTCCACCAAACTGGTGAATCTCTATACCCGACCGATAAACCACCTGATTGAAGCCACGGCCGAGATCGCCCGCGGCAATTATCACCTGGTGGACGTTTCGCCCGGAGAAAGCGCGGAAATCAGAGAAGTGGCAGAATATTTTAATGAGATGGTCAGGGCCATTGAAGACCGGGACCGGCGGCTTAAAGAGCTGGCCGAGAAGACGATTCTGAGGTCGGAAAAGCTGGCCTCGGTCGGCCGGCTGGCTTCGGGCATTGCCCACGAAATCAACAATCCCCTGACCGGGATTCTAACCTACAGCAGCCTGCTGCTGGAGGAAATGAAGGGCTCTCCTTACGAGGAAGATTTGAAAACGATCAAAGAAGAGACCCTGCGCTGCCGCAAAATCGTCAGGGGCCTGCTGGATTTTGCCAGGGATTACAAGCCGGAAAGGCTATCGGTCAATCTGAATTCCCTGATCGAAGAGGTCCTGGGCCTTCTGGAGAAACATGTCAATTTTCATAATATTAAAATCATAAAGAATTTTGACCCGGTGCTGCCAGAAGTTAAGGTGGATGCCGACGAGTTTCGTTCGGTGATCAACAACCTGGCGGTGAACGCCGCCGACGCCATGCCCGAAGGAGGTCGGCTGACCGTATCTACTGCTTATGACCGCGAGCAGAATCAGGTGGTCATAAGGGTGGCCGATACCGGTGTCGGCATCAGTGAGGAGAATTTGAAAAGAATTTTTGAGCCCTTTTTCACCACCAAGGAGAAAGGAAAGGGAACCGGTTTGGGTCTGGCCATGGCTTACGGAGTGATCAAGAGGCATAACGGGACCATTGAAGTCAGGAGCCAGGTGGGCGAAGGGACCGAATTTATAATGAAACTGCCGGTCGAATGACCGCCGGCAGAAGGGAAAAACATGAGCAAACCAAGAATATTATTCATCGACGACGAGGAGATCGTCCTGCGGAGCTGTCGCCGGATCTTTGCCGGCGCGGACTATGAAATTGACACCGCCCTGTCCGGAGAAGAGGGCTTGAGCAAGGCTATCAACCAGGACTATGACCTCGTGGTCACCGACCTTAAGATGCCGGGAATCGGCGGGATGGAAGTCTTGACCAGGCTGAGGAAAGTCAGGCCCGACACCACGGTCATCATCTTTACCGGCTATGCCAGCGTGGACACGGCCAGAGAAGCCCTGAAAAACGGTGCCTTTGATTACATTCCCAAACCTTTCACTCCGGAGGAGATAAGGGAAGTCATCAAAAATGCCCTGGAAGCCCGGGCCGGCAAACAGAGGACCATGCTGGACCTGATGGCCATCGTCTCCCACGAGCTCAAGAGCCCGGTCTCGGCCCTGCATACCACCGCCTCCACCCTTTATAAGGGCTATTTCGGGCAGCTTTCGCCCGAGCAGATGAAGATTCTGGAGACCATCATCCGCAACTGTGAATATCTGGAAGATATCATCCGCAGCTATCTGGACCTTTCCAGGATGGAGTTGAACCAGCTCGATTCCTTCAAGGAAGAAATATTTTTTGTCAAGGATGTGGTGGAAGAAGTGCTGACTCTTCCGGAAATCGCCGACAACACCAAAAAGATGACCATTGTCAGGAATTTTTCTGGAGATGTCAGGATAAACGGCGATCCGCGGCTGCTGAAAATCCTGGTCAGAAATCTAATCAGCAACGCCATAAAGTACGGTAACGAAGGCACTGAAGTGAAACTTGGCCTGGAAGCAAAAAATTCCGAGATGATTTTTTCCGTTTACAACCAGGGGGTGGGCATTAATCCGGAAGACGGCCAGAGGCTCTTCCGCAAGTTTGAAAGGCTCAAACAAAAAGGAACCGAGGGCGTTAAAGGGTCGGGTCTCGGACTTTACATCTGCAAAAAGATAGTCGACAGCCACGGTGGCCGGATCTGGTTCGAATCGGAGCCCGGCCGCTGGGTGACGTTTTATGTTAGCCTGGCGCTGGCTGCCTGACCGGATAGCAAATAATTTATCAGCTTTGGTGGAATACAGTCTCAATAATTATTTCTTTATGATTTCCGTTTCCCGGTTTTTCCAGGCTCCGCACCTTGCGGCCGGGGAACTTAATTGATAGCTCTCATTTTCCATGATTGACGGCCATAATCGCAGGTTGGTGCGACTTCGGTATTCTCAGGCCCGGGCAAGAGTTCCCCGGGCGGCTCTGTTAATGGGTATGGCAGGAGACGCGCCGTCAAAGGGTCCTCTCAACAATCTGAATCATTATGGGAACACAACCGCGATCAAGCTCAATTGACAATTTAACCTTATCTTCCATATAATAATCATTGTCGGGGGCGAAATGGACTCGACGGAGGTAGTGAAGCAGAAGCTGCAGGCCGAGGTCCCATCAACCTCGTTAAACAGGTGGGAAACAATTAACTGCAGAACCTGTTGCAGTCGCTGCCTGATAGAAAGTGCAGCCGTCTCTTGAGGCCTCTCCTGCGGGCCTGAAGAGACGCCGACCAGCAGGATAGCCTGCCGGGCGTGCTCAGGGTCCGGCGGGCGAAGTTCCACTTGAGCTGGTTGAGCGATACTCTTCCTCTTCGAGAAGCGCTCAATGAGATGCAATGAGGAGGATAAGCCTGTAGAGGCTGGCTGTGGAATGCCTTCGGACGCGGGTTCGATTCCCGCCGCCTCCACCATTTTTTTATACCGGGAAATGAAGAAGACAAGATGCTCAAAGCAGACAGAGTCATAATAGGAGTCCTATTACCGGTCTTTTTGTTATCCTGCCTGATAGTTGTCCCGGTTCTGGCGCAGAAAAAAAATCAGACGGTGCCGACGATCAGGGTTGAGGTGCAGGACCATAATGCCGGAACCCGCCTTAAAATCAGTTCCGGTTCCACCCTCAATTTCAGCCTGAGAAAATCTGGAAATATTTTGACCGTCTCCTTCCGTTCCTCAAGCGGCATTCGTTACGACCGGACGCCGTTCACCAGCCGCCTGGTCCAGTCCATTGACCTGGCCAAGTCTCCGGAAGCCTACCTGTTGCTGATCAAGACCGTGACTGCCGATTTTGCCTACACTCAATCGGCCCGCTGGGATCCTTTTGAGCTGACGGTCGAGCTCAAGACCGGAGGCACCAGAAGAGTCGCCGCCGAGCCCGGAGCCACAACTCCTGACAACCCGGCCGAAGCCCAGGTTCAGCCCCAGACAACGGCCGCCGGCGGGCAGCCCGGAGCCGCGGTTCCCGGCGGGAAAAAGCAGGTTAAAACGATTGTCATCGACCCGGGCCACGGTGGAAACGAAGTCGGAGCCAAGGGAGTATACGGAACGCTGGAAAAAGACGTGACGCTGGCCGTTTCCAGAAAACTGAAAGAGGCTATTGAACGAGGGCTGAAATACCGGGTGGTCATGACCAGAGAGGCCGACCTCTCGGTGCCGCTGGAAAGGCGGGCGGCCATCGCCAACAACAATAAAGCTGATTTATTCATCAGCATTCACGCTAATGGTTCACGGCGGGCAAAAGCCACAGGTTCGGAAACTTTTTTTCTGAGCCTGAATGCCAGCGACGAAGAATCGAGGCGACTGGCCTACTTCGAAAACAATACGGAAGAGCTGGAAACCCGGGTGCCGGAAAAAGATTTCGACGACCTGAAGCTTATTCTCTGGGATATGGCTCAGTCAGCCTATCTAAAGCAGAGCAGCCAGCTGGCCGAGTTTGTGCAGCAGGAACTCAACGAACTGCTGAATACCAGAAACCGTGGGGTCAAGCAGGCCCCTTTCAAGGTCCTGACCGGCGCCGCCTGCCCGGCCATTCTGGTTGAAGTGGCTTTCATCACCAACCCGGAAGAGGAAAAACAGCTGCAGTCGGAAGAGTTCCAGGCCAGAGTAGCCGAGGCCATTTACCGCGGCCTGAACCGTTTCCTGCAGCTTTACGAAAAACCATGAAGCGCAAAAAGAAAAAGCTGACCACTCTGTTCGTCCTGCTGGCCATACTGGCCCTGGTGGTGCTGGTTTTCTTCTTCGGAGGCCGTCGGGAGAAAATAAAGCACGGCGCCGGCCCGGCGGTTTCGGCCACCGGGAGCGGCGGGCAGACCCAGCCGATCAGAATGAAGACGGTGACTCTTTTCTTTTTATCAGAGAGCGACAATCTCCTTCACCCGGAAGAAAGGGAGATTCAGGCCGGGACTCTGAACGAGGAAGCCCGGGAAGTGGTGAAAGAATTAATCCGGGGACCCAGGTCCGGGCTGTTGAGCACCCTGCCTGAAACCACCCGCCTCAGGCAGGTTTTTGTGGCTGCCGACGGGACAGCCTACGTTGACCTGAGCCGTCAAATACTGGAGGCCAGTTATTACGGCTCCTCCGGCGAAATGGCCGCCGTCTATTCCATCGTCAACTCGCTCACCTACAATTTCAAGAACGTCAAGAGAGTCAGCCTGCTGGTGGAGGGCAACGAGAGGGAAACCCTGGGCGGCCATATCGACCTGTCGCGTCCCTTCAACCCGGATTATTCGCTGGTCGCCAGGTAAACATCTTTCAGGCATAAATTCCGGAAATGAAGAACAGGAAACTTCCTCGCGTGGTCATTCTCGGTTACCCCAACGCCGGAAAATCTACCCTTTTTAATCGGCTGCTGGGTCAGAAAAAAGCTCTGGTCCACTCTCTTCCCGGGATGACCCGCGACCTGATTACGGGCGTGGCCAGGATAGATGACCGCGAGTTTCTGCTGGTGGATACCGGCGGTTTTGCCGACGGCCGGGTGGACCCGATTTCTTCCCAGGTCAGAGCCAAGGCCCTGCAGGCTGCCCGGTCGGCCGACCTGCTGATTTTCCTTTTTGACAGCAAGCGGCCGCTGACCGGGGGCGAAGAAGAACTTTTCCTGGAGATAAAAAAATACGGTCGGCCGTTGTTGCCAGTGGTCAACAAGGTGGACACGCCGGAGACGGAACCTGACCTATCCGAATATTACCGTCTGGGGATAAAGGATTTCATAGTCATATCGGCCGAACACAAGCTCAACCTGGAATACCTGAGGGAGAAAATCCGGGAAGCTTTGCCGGCCGGACCGGGAGAGAGCCGGCCTTCCGAACCGGCTCTGGCGCCGTTAAAAATCGCCATCGTCGGCCGGATAAACGTCGGTAAATCTTCTCTGGTCAACCGGCTGTGCGGCGAGGACAGACTCCTGGTGTCGGAAATCCCGGGCACCACCAGAGACAGCGTCGATACCCTCATCACCCGGAATAAAAAAACTTATTGCCTGGTTGACACTGCCGGCATCAGGAAGTTCGGCGGGACCAAAGATTCCAGGGAAAAAGCCGGGATAATCAGGGCCCAGAGAAACATTGAAGAAGCGGACGTCATCTGCCTGGTGCTCGATATTCAGGAATTCCCCACCCGCCAGGATGCTCACATCGCCGGGCTGGCCCATAAATCAGGAAAACCGATGTTAATAGCGCTGAACAAATGGGACCTGGCGGAAAAGCAGCGGGTTAATCCGAAGGAAGTTCAGGCCCATGTTTTCAGCCGCCTCAATTTTGTCGATTACGCCCCGCTGGTTTTTATCTCGGCCTTAACCGGGCAGCGGGTGACAAAGATTCTGGACCTGGCCGAAGAAGTCCACCGTTCGGCTTCCAGGACGGTGGAGACGTCGGTTCTCAACCGTTTCTGGGAAAGGTTTTCCCGGGAGCATCCCCCAAAAACCAGGGATGGGTCGACCCTCAAGGTAAAGTACATAGTGCAGAAAGGGGTCAGACCCCCGACTTTCGCGCTTTTTGGCCACAGCCGGGCTCCGCTGCTTCCAGCCTACGAAAAGTTCCTGACCGACGCGTTTCGCCGGGAGTTTGGTTTCGTCGGCACCCCCCTCAGGTTTTATCTGAGAAAAAGCTGAATTGCTGGCTGCGGACTGGTGGAGGGGTTACAGGCAGGTAAGATGAGGGTCGGATTGCTCCCCGGCCTTAAGAATAAGGATGCCGAAACAAACCCGGACTGGGCGCCGGACGTTGGTGGCAGATTCTTTGTTTTTATAATTGGAAGCTAAGACTTCGGAACGTTATAAGCAAGGCCCCTCTCCCCTCGGCTCCTCGGATGGGGTTAAGCGGGGAGGGCGTGTTGTCAGGCTAATGGAACCCTTTTCCTCAAACAGCCCATGAATTCA
Source organism: Candidatus Saccharicenans sp. (assembly GCA_030017715.1). Lineage (GTDB taxonomy): Bacteria > Acidobacteriota > Aminicenantia > Aminicenantales > Saccharicenantaceae > Saccharicenans. The sequence continues at coordinate 415,847 of JASEIU010000002.1, forward strand.
ACTGTCACCAGATGTTCCTTTCAGAAAAAATTTCGATTTCTCAGAATAGCGGAAACAAGGGAGGGAGGGTGGCACGGCTGGTCTCCGAACCGCCCGGAGCGGAAGGGGTTCCCCCGGGGGATGGGTGGAGCGAGGACGGGAGGGGGCGCGCCGCGACAGGCTCCTCGTTCATTACCCTCGGGGGCTGAAACTGAGATGCTATAAAGTTCCATTTTTTCTTGACTTTATGGTCTTAATCTTATATAAAATATTTCTAATTGTCTGAAGACCAGATGTTTAAGGAGGTCATGATGACTCGTCGGAGGATAAACGGCTTGGCAGTTATCCTTTTAGCCTTGGCTGTTCTTGTGACCGCCACCAGTTGCGAGAAGCTTAAGGTTAACAATTTACAGGCTAATTTTCATTTCAAAAAAGCCAACAATCTGTTCAGGGAGGGTAAATACCGGAACGCGGTGGCCGAGTATGAGCTGGCCCTGAAATACAAGCCCGATTTGGTTCAGGCTTACCGCTATATCGGTGAGAGCTATAAACAGCTCTATAAACCCGGGGTGGAATCGGCGCTGAACAAAGAGTTAGAAAAGAAGGCCCTGGAAGCCCTGAACAAAGCTCTGGAAATCGAGCCCAACAACAAGGACATAATCTATTCGCTGGGCGATATGTACGACAAGCTGAGAAAATTCGCCGAAGCAGAAAAGCTCTACCTGAGGATTCTGGAACTCGACCCCCAGAACATGGACAACTTCTATGTGGTGGCTGAATTTTACAGCCGCTATGCCGGCGAAATTCCGGATGCCGCCAAGAAAGCTGAAACCATGTATCTGCGCCGAATTGAGGCCGACCCGGAAAATCCGATGGGTTATGCCTACGCGGCCAACTATTATGAGCACCTGCCGGTTTCGGATCAGAACCTGGAGGGGGCCATCGAAAATTTTGACAAGGCCAACATGTTCTGGGAGAAGCGAATCGTCCTCGACCCGGAAAATCCTCAGGCCTGGCTGGCCAAGGGTGTTAACCGCTGGAGCCGGGCTTACCGATTCCAGGTGGTGTCAGAGGCCGAACGGCTGGCCATTGCCCGCGATGCCCTGCAGGCCATAGAAAAGGCCAGGGACCTCGACCCCAACTATCCTGAACCCTACAGCTGGCTGAGCGTTCTCTACCAGTCAGTTCTGGCCAAGCTGGAGCCGGACAAAGCCGCCAGGTACACGGCTGAGGGCCAGAAGAATATCGAAAAGTTCCAGGAGTTGAGAAAGAGAGCGGCCGAGAAAAAGAAACTGGAAGAAGAACTCAAGGGCGTGAAATAACAGCTTTGATTCCAGCGGGGCAGACGGCGGTGAGCCTCTGCCCCTTTTTTTTGCTTAAATGTTCATTCCGCTAAAAGATGAGAATCCCACCCTCAGGTTTCCTCTGGTCACTATTTTCCTGATTGCGGTCAACTGCCTGATGTTTCTCTATCAGGTTGTCTCTCCCCAGGGTCTGGAGTACCATGTTCTGAAATTCGGCATCATACCCTATGAGATTACTCACTGGGCAGCCACGGCCGCAGTGCCCAGGGTGTTCTGGCCGCTGAGCCTGCTCACCGGAATGTTTCTTCACGGCAGCCTGCTGCACCTGGTCGGGAACATGCTTTACCTCTGGATATTCGGCAACAACATCGAGGATTTTCTGGGGTCGGTCAAATTTGTGTTCTTCTACCTGGCCTGCGGAGTGACGGCCTCGTTGCTTCAGGTAGCCGTCTACCCGAATTCAAAGGTTCCGATGATCGGGGCCAGCGGAGCGATCGCCGGGCTGCTCGGAGCCTACCTGGTGCTTTTCCCCTCGGCCCGGGTTAAAACCCTGGTGTTCCTCTTTTTCTATATTACTGTCATCTACGTTCCGGCCTGGGTGCTGCTGGGCCTGTGGTTTTTTCTCCAGGTTTCCAACGTTGGCCTGGGGGGAGGGGTGGCCTGGTTTGCCCATATCGGCGGTTTTCTGGCCGGTCTGTCGATGGTGCTGCCGGCTGCCCGCAGACGGCGGAAATACTACTATGTTTAATGTAAACTTGAATTTACAGGTCAAAAAGGCTACAATTAATAGCCTCGGCAGGTTGACAATTTAAGCGTTATTTAGTATCTTTATTCATCAAATTAGCCATATTTTTTCATAAGGCAAGGTTGGAAAATGAAGACTTATCATCCAAAAAAAGACGAAATTCAACAGAGGTGGTGGCTGATAAACGCCGACGGCCGGATTCTGGGTCGCCTGGCGACCGAAATTGCCGTTCTGTTGAGAGGCAAGAATAAGCCTCAGTTTGCTCCCAGCGCTGACGTCGGCGATTTTGTGGTTGTGATCAATGCCGAGAAGGTGGCCGTGACCGGCAATAAGCTGGAAGATAAGATGTATTATCATCATTCCCAGTATCCGGGCGGAATCAAGGAGAAAAAGCTCAAAGAAATGCTCGAGACCAAGCCGGAAGAAGTTATCAGGAAGGCGGTCTGGGGCATGATACCCAAGAATAAGCTGGGCCGGGCCATTATCAAGAAACTTAAAGTCTACCGGGGTTCCGAACATCCCCATCAGGCCCAGAATCCTGAGGAATATAAGTTTTAGGAGGCACCTTGAGTCTGATTCAGTACTATGGAACTGGCAAAAGAAAAAACGCCATTGCCCGGATTTTCTTAAGGTCGGGCAAGGGCGATATCACTCTGGTGGTCAATAAAAAACTCCGTCCCTTTGAAGATTATTTCAAGCTGGAGTCGCTGCGCTACCTCATCCGCCAGCCGCTGATGGTAACCGAGACGGAGAATAAGTTTGATATTTTCATGAGAGTGGAGGGCGGCGGGCTCCGGGGTCAGGCTGAAGCGGTCCGGCTGGGCATATCCAGAGCCCTGGTGGAATTCAACCGGGAGTTGAGGGCGACGCTGAGGACTGCCAGCCTGCTGACCAGAGATTCCAGGATCAAAGAACGGAAAAAGTACGGCCTGCTGGCAGCCAGAAAGGCGCCGCAGTATCATAAGAGATAAAGTCCGGGAAAGGGAGGAAATCCTTTGGTTTCAGTAACAATGAAAGAGCTCTTGGAAGCTGGCGTTCACTTCGGTCATCAAACCAGGCGCTGGAATCCGAAGATGAAGGAATACATCTTCGGTCAGAGAAATGGGATTTACATCATCGACCTGCAGAAGACAATAAAAAGCTTTAAGGAAGCCCTGCAGTTTGTGAAAGGCGTGGCCGAAAGCGGCCGGCAGATTCTGTTTGTGGGCACCAAAAAGCAAGCTCAGGATATCATCCGGGATTACGCCCTGAAGTGCGAATCAAGCTACGTCAACCAGCGCTGGCTGGGCGGCCTGCTGACCAATTTCAAGGTCATTCGGAACAGTGTGGAGAAGCTGGTGGAGATGGAGGAGATGAGGGAAGACGGCCGCTGGGAACTCCTATCCAAGAAAGAACAATCCCGGAAGGAAAAGGTTTTCCGCAAGCTCCAGAAAAACCTGGGGGGGCTGAAAACCCTGACAGAACTCCCCGGGGCCGTTTTCATCATTGATTCTTCCAAAGAAGAAATTGCCATCGCTGAAGCCAGGAAGATGAGAATTCCCATTGTGGCCGTGGTCGATACCAACGGCGACCCGGAAGACATCAATTACCCCATTCCCGGAAACGATGACGCCGTTCGGGCCATCGAGCTTTTTGCCTCCAAGGTAGCCGAGGCCATAATCGAGGGAAAGAAAGCCAGGCTGGCTCAGGGAATGATGGAAGAAAAAACTGAAGAAGCGCCGGCCGAAACTCAGTCGGCTGCGGCTGAGCCCCTGACCGAACCCGGCAGCGAGAACGAATAATCGTCCGGTGAAGGAGATAGACATGGCGGAAATAAAAGCTGAACTGGTTAAAGCCCTGAGGGATAGAACCGGAATCGGGATGATGGAATGCAAGGAAGCCCTGCAGGAAGCCGGCGGTGACATTGACAAGGCCATCGAAATCCTGCGGAAGAAGGGGCATGCCCGGGCCCAGGATAAGGCCGAGCGGACTGCGGCCGATGGGGCCGTGGGGGCTTATGTCCATGCCACCAATCGCATCGGCGTTCTGATCGAGGTTAACTGCGAGACGGACTTCGTGGCCAGGAACGAAGAATTTAAGGAACTGGTCAAGAATCTGGCCATGCAGGTGGCCGCTTCCAACCCCCGGTACATTGCCCCCGAAGACGTTCCGGCCGAGGTGGTGGACAGAGAAAAAGAAATAATCCGGGCCCAGATCCAGGATGCCAAGAAACCGCCCCAGATTATTGAAAAGATTGTCGAGGGCAAACTTGGCAAATTTTTTGAGGAAGTCTGCCTGCTTGACCAACCCTATATCAGGGATGATAAAATGAAGGTTAGAGATCTGGTTAACAGCCACATCTCCAAGTTTGGCGAGAACATCAGGGTCAGGCGTTTTGTCCGTTTTGAAATCGGCAAATATTAAAGAGCGATAAAGAGAATGGACGAGGGCAAACCGGCTTACAGGCGAGTGCTGCTGAAGTTATCGGGTGAAGCCCTGCTGGGAGAACTTCCCTACGGCATAGATTTCAAAAGAGCCATGGTCATCGCCCGGGAAATCAAACAGGTTCACGAACTGGGCGTGGATATGGCCATCATGATCGGAGGTGGCAATATCTTTCGTGGCTCCCGGGGCGTGGCCGAGGGGATGGACCGGGTAGCTGCCGACCATATCGGTCTGCTCAGCACGGTCATCAACGGGCTGGCCCTGCAGGATGCCCTGGAAACGGAAGGCGTCAACACCCGCTTGATATCCGCCATTGAAATCAGGTCCGTGGCCGAGCCCTTTATCCGGCGCCGGGTTCTCCGGCACCTGGAGAAAAGACGGGTGATTATCTTCACTGCCGGACTGGGCAGTCCCTATTTCACCACCGACACCGCCGCCGTTCTCCGGGCCCTGGAAATCAAAGCCGAAGTCATCCTGAAAGCCACCAAAGTGGATGGGGTGTACAGCGCCGACCCGATGCTTGAAGCCGGGGCTACCAGGTTCGACAGTATTAAGTTTCTGGAAGTAATCCAGCAGGAACTCAAAGTGATGGATAGCACGGCCATCACTCTCTGCAGGGACAATAACCTGCCGATCATAGTCTTTAATCTAAATGTTCCCGGCAACATCAAGAAGGCCGTCCTGGGCGAGAGTGTCGGGACCAGAGTGTCCTGAAAACCATTCCAGTTTCTATCAAGGAGGAGCCTCATGGTTAAGGATGTTCTTAAGGACCTGGAAAAAAAGATGAAGACCTCGATAGAACATTTCCGCAAGGAAATCAGCAAGCTTCGCACCGGCCGGGCCAATATCAGCATCTTTGAGGATATCAAGGTCATGTACTACGGGACACCAACCCCGGTCAACCAGGTGGCTACGATCGGAGTTCCCGACCCGACCCTGATCACCGTTCAGCCCTGGGACCCTACCCTTATGGAAGCGGTCGAAAAGGCCATCCGCTCTTCCGATTTCGGTTTTAATCCCATCAATGACGGTCGGGTGATAAAGGTTCCCGTTCCACCGCTGGATGAAGAAAGACGCAAAGAACTGGCCAAGAAAGTCAGCAAGATGCTGGAAGAAGAAAAAACTGCCCTGAGAAACATGCGCCGGGAGAGCAAAGAATACATCGAGAAGCTGGAAAAGGACAAGAAGATCACCGAGGACGATAAGTTTCAGGGATTGGAAAAATTGCAGGAGCTGTTGGACCAGTACATCAAGCAAGCGGAGGAAGTGGCCGCGGCCAAAGAAAAGGAAATTATGCAGCTCTGAGGCCGGTCGGCTGACCGGTTTTTCGCCCCAGGCTGGTAATCAGGCCCTCACCCGGGTTGCCCGACTGGATTTGAATTTAATCCGCTTAACTAATTTAATTCTGTCCATTTTCTTTTTAACCCTGGTTGCGGGCGAACCAATTGTCCAGGGTTCCGAACCTGGTCCTGATGGCTACTCCCCAGCCGGTCAGACTGACGACCAGAGAGAAGATAAGGCCAATTACCGGAATAAGACCCAGGAAAGTCACGATGACCAGCCCTGTGACCGCGATCCAGATAATGTGGGGCATTTTCTTTACTCCCAGTGCTTTCAGGAAAGATTCACCGAAGAAACAGGAGAAAGCAGTGCCGCCAAAAACTTTTAAGATGATTCCGGCGAAAAGAAACATGAAAAGAAGCGGAATGCCAATAATCAGGAAAATTAGCAGGGAGGAAAGAATAATCAGACTGGCATAGATTATCATCGCCAGGAACCCGGTTCCCAGAACTGGCCAGAAATCGGTGCGAATCTTTTCGGCCGCAAAATAAACCTGCCGGGGGAATATTCCGGCCACAAAAATGGTAAGAAGAATGCCAAAAAACAGGGATATCAGTTTCAGGGCCAGGAAGAATGCTCCCAGCGGGAAGAAAATACCCTTGCGGAAGATTTCCGAGATAAATTTTCCACTCGTGGGGATGTAAACCGTGTCCTTGCCGATCGTACAACCGGGTTCTTTCTCCAGGGTTCCGCCCATGACCACCAGGTCTTCCTTGATGGCGGCTGTAGATTTTATGATTACCCGGCTTCCGAAGCCAACGACTGATTGGCCGACCTCACCGCTGACCGTGATCTCGCCTCCGAAAGCCACCACGCTTTCCTCAACTCTTCCTTCCACCACCACCCGGCTGCCGAAAGCCAGAACATTCTTCTGGGTTTCGCCGGAGGAAATGATGATTTCTTCCTTGAAGGTGGGCTGAGCCGTCCGGTCGAATCTATACCAGGCGGCCGAAGCTTTTCCGGTCAGCATTATGACCATGGCCAGTATAAACGCCAGTCTGATGGCGGTGTACGAATTTCCTGGTTTTGTCATTTTTTTCATTTCTCATCTCCTGTCTGATAATTTGACCTGTCTCAGCATTGACCAGAGCAGAGCCAGGCTCCCGGCACCTCCCAGAATCAGGGCGGCCAGTCCCAGGCTGGTTGACGGGAAAATGTTGGACAGAAGTCCGCCCACCACTTCTATAAATATGCGCAGGGCTTTGGCTAATCCGTAAGCCTGTTGAATAAGCCTGAAGATGAAGCTGCTGAGATCGGCGGCCAGATTAAAGAGGCTCTTGAAAATTTTCAGGCAGACAGGAAAAAGAGCAGTCCCGGTGCCCAGGGCCAGAATTGTCACCAGCAGGCTGAATAAAAGATAAGCGCCGCCGGCCAGCCACAGCCAGAACCTGGCCGAAGACTTAAGGGACGGCAGGCTGGCCATCACCCGGTCGGAGAAGTCGGGCGGCAGCGCCGGCTCCGGCAGGCCGGAAATGGACTTTAGGTAGAGACAACGGTCGGCCAGCAACCGCCGGCAACGGGAGCAGGCAACGAGATGTTCTTCTACCCGGGCCCGGCCTTCGCCAGGCAACACCTGCTCCAGGTAAGAGTAAATTTCATTCAGGTCGGGACAGCTCATTTTTCCTCCAGCCAGGAGCGAAGCCATTCCCGGGCTTGAAACACCCGGTTTTTGACCGTGCCCACCGGCAGATGCTTGATGGCTGCGATCTCTTCATATGAAAAATCATTCATATGTCTGAGGACAAACAACTCTTTCAGGCTCTCCGGAAGCCGGCTTATGGCCTGTTCAATCTTCTCCAGGAGTTCCCTTTTTTCAAAGTTTTCAGAAACCGGCGGCTCGTAATCGGGAACCTGCAGCGGCCGGCGGTCTTCGTCCTCAGATTGGCTATCGATTGACATCAGGGGCAATTTCTTCTTTCTCCAGTGGTCGATCAGCAGGTTGGAGGCTATCCGGAAAAGCCAGGTGGAAAACTGGTATTTTTCACGGTAAGTGTGAAGAGCGGCATAGGCTCTCAGGAAAACTTCCTGGGTAAAGTCCAGACTCAATTCTCTCTCCTGCAGCAGCCGGCCGAAATAGTTGAACAGCGGCTGCTGGTATTTTTTGACCAGAAGCTCGAAAGACTGCCTGTCTCCTTTGAGACTCTGACGCACCAGAATTCTGTCCTCATCGGGCACCATCTTGGGCTTCTGCATATTCATACGAAAAATCGACCGGCGGGTTTAAGAACCCTGAGGGCTACTTAATGGAGCCGGTCTCGATTATCTCGCAGTCCGGCGGGACCCGGAGGTTGAAAATTTCCTCCGGTATTTTTCGGTCGGTTACGATCCGTCTGAAATGATATTCCAGTTTTCCCCCTGCCGGTTCAAAAAAAACGGCCTTGGTGATAAGCCAGCTATCCCGGTCTATTTCCAGCAGCAGATAGGAGAACTGGCCATCCTCGACGGGGATGAGGCGGAGCTGGTAGACGTTTTTTCGTTCGCTGGGGAAGGGATTGAACTCAACCCGGTAGCGCTCGGACAGGGATAAATTGCCCGACAGGAGTCCCAGGATTTCCGATTCCTGAACTTCGGACCGGGCGGCATTCTTGATAAGTTGCTTATCCTCGGGGAAATATAGCCAGAAGTTGCCGTCCTTGACCAGAAAAATCTGTTTTTCGGGGGAGTTGTATTCCCAGCGCATCCGGTCCGGGCGGCTTATGAAAAGCTGGCCCTGTCCCGTCATGGGCTCGGGCGTGCTGGAGGAATAGTAGAACTGCCGGAACTCGGCTCTCAGGGTAACGACTGCCTTCAGCCTGTTCTCCAGGCGGCGGGCGACCTGGTCGGCCGTGAGGTCGGCGGCAGCGGTTAAGAGGGGCTGAATAGCGACACAGGCCAGCAGAACCAGCCGCCGCAGCGGCCTGGCCGAGAAAAGCCCGGCCCTTATCCCGGCCGGAACGGCCTTATAAAATGACATGGTCAAACCTCGATTTAAGACAGGTTAACCTTATTTTCTCCGAGCCTGCGGTCAATGTCAATCAACCCGGCCGGGCAGAATTCTTCTTGACAAGGGTGGAGAAAGCGGATAAAAGATAAGGGCAAAATATTCAAGGAGGGAACGGATGTCCACAAAAAGCTTGAGAACAATTCTGACGCTGGTTATAGGCCTCGGTCTGCTGGCCGGTTTCTCTCTGGCCCAGACAGCTGAGGAGCTTATTAAGAGTGGCGACGAATATTATTCTAAATGGGAAGACCAGAAAGCGCTGGCCGAGTACCTGAAAGCCCTGGAAATAGAACCCAAAAATTATGAAGCTCTCTGGAAAGCCTCCCGGGGATACGTCGATGTGGCCGACCTGATGACCGAAACCGGAAAGGAAGCGGAAAAGCAAAAATTCGATATGTACTTAAAGGCGGAAAGATATGCCAGGCAGGCCATCTCGGTCAACCCCAACGATACCTGGGGACATTTCTTCCTGTCGGCGGCCCTCGGCAAAAAAGTCCTGATGCTCGGCAAGAAGGAGCAGATTGATGCTTCCAAGCAGGTCAAGGCAGCCGTGGATAAAGCTATAGAGCTTGACCCCAATAACGACCTGGCCTACCACGCCCTCGGCCGCTGGCATCGCCGGATGGCTGAGATCGGAGGGGCCAAGAGAGCCCTGGGCAGCTTGATCTACGGTTCAATTCCCAGGGGTTCCTTTGAAGAGTCTGAGAAGTGGTTGAAAAAGGCGGTGGAACTGAAGCCGGACTACATCAACCACCACCTTGAACTCGGCCGGACTTATGTCGAGACCAAAAAATATGATTTGGCCGCCCAGGAGTTCAACCAATGCCTGGAGCTGCCCGAAGCTTCGGCCAAGGATAAACAGCTAAAAGAAGAGGCTAAAAAAGAGCTGGCCAGCCTGAGCAAACAAAGCTCAAAAGAAGACTAAGAATACCGGTCGGCTGTCGAGGGGTGAGTCGGTCCGGGTTGATTCAGGACGGCTCTTCTTCTGAAAAGACCTGGGCCTCAAAAACTTCAATATTTACTTCGCGCTTCCATTCATCAACCGTCAATCCGGCCTTGAGACAGCCGTGGTTTAAGAAAGTTTCCAGGTCCCAGTCGTATTCCAGCGGGACCTGGGGGAGAAGCAAGCCTTTATTGATTCCCTTGCTGATGATGATGCCGTGCCGGCCGACGACCACCTCTTCCGGTTTTTTTACTTTCCGGGGAAGGGTCAGGACAGAGATTTCAATCACCAGGTCGTCGAGTTCGGCCTCGGTGAGCGGCGGAAAGCGGTAATCTTCGCTGGCCGCGGCCACAGCCATTTCAATTACAGTCTGGTAAAGCGGCTTATAAGGAAGCGGATAACCGATGCAGCCCCTGAGCTGGCCGTTGACTTTCAGGGTGACGAAGGCGCCCTGCTTTTGTTCGAGCCTTGGATTTTTAGCCTCTTCCTGCAGCCTCCGGCGGCTTTTAAGGAAATGGGTTATGGAGCGGCGGGCCAGTTGCAGCAGATATATCTTTTCTTCCTCCGTCAGGTATCCGGAATTTTCAGTCATCTGGGCCCTCCATTTCCAGGATGATCCGTCGGAGAGGCCGGAAGCAGAATTTCCGGTCGAACTCTATCATACGGGCCCGGGGTTTTATTTCCCCGCGGGCGCCGACGGCGAGCGACAGAAAGACTTTGCCGGCCAGCAGCGGCCGGAGAACTCTTTTCATCGTGACCGGGCTGGAATCCAGGCTGAACACCCCCAGGATGTCCAGGCCCCGGTTCTGCTCCACCCGGAAAAAGGTTTCAGCTTTCAGGAGTTCAGGCCAGGAAAGATAGATGACTTTTTCCACAAACAGCCCGGGCCCGGTCTGCCTGCCCAGCAGGTAACCCTGAGCCGGACGTCCGGAGCAGGCTCGCAGCAGCAGCTCCTTCCTGGCTTCCTGGAGAATTATCAGTTCCATGACTCTGACCAAATTATAACACACCTCTTTTCCGGGCGGCAAAAATTCGCTTGACGCCGGTTTCTGGTTGACATAATATTAGCGCTGTGGGGTGGTGGCGGAATGAATTATCAGCTGGTAATCGTCGGGCCGCTGGAAACGAATTGCTATCTTTACTTCTGCCCTGAGACCAGGGAATGCGCGGTCATCGACCCCGGGGCCGGGGCCGACCAGATTTTCCCACTGATCACCCATCTCAGCCTGAAGCCGGTCATCATTCTCAACACCCATGGCCACGTGGACCACACCGGCGCCAATATCGAAATCAAGGACAGGTACGGGGTGCCGATTGCCATCCATCAGGACGACCTGCCGTTGCTTGAAGAAAGTATCCAGCTGGAATTCGGACTGATGCTGGGAGCCAAACCCTCTCCCCGGCCGGACCGTTTGCTGGTTGACGGGGACGAGGTCAGGGTTGGACAGACCAGCCTCAAGGTTATTCATACGCCGGGCCACAGTCCGGGCAGCGTTTGCTTTTACACTCCCGGCATTCTTTTCTCCGGCGACACCCTGTTCTGCGGGGGAGTGGGCCGGACCGACCTTCCCGGAGGTTCCTGGAAGGACCTGATCCGTTCTCTGAGAACGAGGGTTCTAACCTATCCCGAGGAGACCGTGGTTTTGCCCGGACATGGCCCGAGAACCACCGTCGGAGAAGAAAAAGAAAACAACCCTTTTCTTGAATAGAAGCGAAGCCGTTAACCATGCCCAAATACCAGGAAGAACTGCTAAAGATTTATTGCGACTACCTGGCGGTGGAAAAAGGGCTGTCAGCCAACAGCCTGAGTTCCTACGCCCTGGACATCAAGAAGCTGTTTGATTTTCTGGAACGGAGTAAAAAGAGTCTCCTGAAAATGAAAGAGGCGGACCTGGTTGAGTTCATTCATCTTCAGGCCCAGTCTGGCCTTTCTCCCCGTTCGCTGGCCAGGCTGGTGAGTTCGTTGAAATCATTTTTCCGGTTCCTCCTTCTGGAAAATCATATCAAGAAGAATCCAGCCGAGAGACTGACCTCTCCCTCGCTGTGGCTGACCCTGCCCAGAGTGCTGTCGGTTGAGGAGGTGGAAAGCCTGCTGGAAAGGCCCGACCTGAACCAGCCGCAGGGGATCAGAGACCGGGCGGTGCTGGAAATCCTGTATGGCTGCGGCCTCCGGGTGTCCGAGCTGGTCTCGCTCGAACTTAAGGATGTGCGTCTAGCCCAGGGTTTTTTAATCTGCAAGGGTAAAGGCAACAAAGAAAGAATAGTCCCGGTCGGTCGGGCTGCCGCCCGCTGGTTGAATAGCTACCTGAAGGAGGTCCGTCCGCTCTGGGACAGGAAGGGTTCGGCTGAAATCTTTCTCACCCGCCGCGGGAAACCGTTTACCAGACAGGGCATCTGGAAAATTCTGAAGGCTTATGGCCAGGAGGCGGGCCTCCGGGATAAGATTCATCCTCACGTGCTGCGCCACTCTTTTGCCACCCATCTTCTGGAAAGAGGAGCCGACCTGAGGTCAGTGCAGATGCTGCTGGGTCACAGCCAGATTACCACCACCCAGATTTACACCCACGTCAGCCGGGACAGGCTCAAGCAGATCTATGACCGCTTCCATCCCCGGGCCTGAGGCTTTCTAACTATTTGTTGGCTTTATTCAGTTCCAGTACGCCCCTTACCTTGCTTCTCTGATGAACAGTCAAAGAGCCTGGCTCCTGGATACTGGTTTCTTCCTCCCAGTTGAATTCTTCCCGGACTTCATTCCGGGCCAGCAGACTTCTCCGGAGTCTCAGGTTCCTGTTTCCGCGAGTTACCTTCCGGTTAATCCAGGGGATTTTTTCGGCTGGTCTGGGCCAGGGCACAGCTGGCAAGACCAGCCTGACTTGACTGCCGGGAGAGCTTCCGGCATAGCTGATAACTTCGGGGTTGAAGCTGTAATAGAAGTTGATCTCTTCCTCTTTTCCCTCCGCGTAGTTCAGCTTAAGCTCCGGGACCGGAACCTGGACGAAGGGGACCTGGCCGGGGGAGGGCCTGAGTTCCCAGCGGCCCAACTCTGAACCCAGATGATAGATGATGAAATCCGGTCCGTCTTCCTCCAGAAAACCAGCCCAGCCGATCTCCAGGAAGTAAGTCCCGGCCGTTTTGCCGGGAGGAGAGGTCCAGAAGTCGCTCCTGACCTGAAGCTTCAGAGCCAGCTTCCACAAGCGGTCTTGGTGTCGAACTGCCCAGAAGGCCGGATAGAGCAGGGCGGTAAGGACCATAACGGCCGCCATGGCCAGTACGGGAAATCTCCGAATTTTGAAACCCAAGACCCTGATCCTGCGTATATAATATTTTAGACATAAATTCTCACTATTGACAAGCGGCCATCCCGGTGGTAGAGTATACAGTCTTATCAGGCTAAAAATTAAACTCACCAGTTTAATTACTAAACTAAATAGTAAATTATGGAGATCAGAATGACCAAAGGCCGAACTAAAAAAGAAGCAATTCGGGCCGAGTACAAGAAGCTGATGCTGCAGGCCGCCGAAAGGGTCATCATCCGCCGCGGTTTCAGGTCGGCCACCATGGACGAGATTGCCAGGGAAGCCAACTTTTCCAAGGCCACTCTCTATAAATGCTTCAATAACAAAGGACAGATTATTCTGGAAATCATCCTGCAGTACATTGATGAGATAAAAGAGCGCCTGAGGCAAATACAGCAGTCTGACCTGACCGCTGAAGAAAAGCTTAAACAGATGATCCTGTCCATCCTGGACATCCAGACCAGGAAAGAAAACATTGCCAGGGTGTTTGTCCAGGATAAGAGCCTTCGGGATTTTGCCCACCGGATTTTTGCCGCGGCCAGGAAAGAAGATAATCGCGAATTTCAGCAGGCTCTTAAGATTTTTAAGTCAAAACGGGAGGAGATTATTCAGTCGGGGCATCAGGTGATTACCGAAGGCATAGAACAGGGTAAATTCGTCCCCGCCGAACCTGAAAAACTTCTCCGCTATGTCTGGGCTTTGATCGAAGGTCTGATCCATACCCGGTACTGGCAGGAAAAGAGAATCTCTCCCCGGGATGAAACCGAACAGATATTCGGCTTCCTGATGACGGGCATTGCCGGGAAGTCTTTTCGGAAAGGAGCGACAGAATGAAAGCCACAAGATACTGGCTGTTTATGATGATCTTTCTGGCCCTGAGCTGGTTGAACCTGCCGGCCCAGGATAGGGCCAGCAACAAACTGGAACTAACTCTCGACGATTGTCTCAAGCTGGCCCTGGAACAGAATCCCTTCTACCTGGCCAGCTTGGAAAAAGAAAGCGAGGCCCGGGCTCAGGTTCACCGGGCTGTGTCAGGATTTCTGCCGACCCTCAACGCCCAGGGCAGCGACATTCTTGACAAGAAGGTTTTCACGGTGGAAATTCCGCCGATGGTTCCGGGCGGCCAGCCGCAGCGGGTTAAGTTTGATTTCACCAGGACCTACCAGATGAGCCTGAATTTCTCTTTTCCCCTGTTCACGGGCGGACGCCTGACCTCGGCTTACCGTCAGGCCGATTACAATTATCAGGCTACCCAGGAAACAATCAAGCAGACCCGCCAGGAAACCATATTGAACGTCAAGCAGGCCTTCTATGGATATCTCCTGGCCCGCCGCTTCCTGGAAGTGGCCGAGGAATCGGTCAGCCTGGCCGAAAAGCACCTGAAAAACGTCAGGAACCTGGCCGAAGTGGGCATGGCCACCAGGTTCGACCTGCTCCGGGCCGAGGTCCAGCTGGCCAACCTGCAACCCCAGTTGATCAGGGCCAGGAACGGTTTGCAGATGTCGGAACTGGCTCTTAAGAATCTCCTGGGTCTTGACCTTAACCAGTCGGTGGAGATAAAAGGCGAGCTGTCCTTCCAGGAGGTTGAGATAAATCCCGAGGAAGCGACGCAGAAAGCCCTGCTCAACCGGCCCGAAATACAACAGCTCGGTTATCAAAGGCGGATGGCCGGAGAGATGGTCAAACTGGCCAGAGCGGCCGACCTGCCGACCGTGGCCATAGGCGGCCAGATTAACTACTGGTCCAATTATCTCAATTTCAAGAAGAATAACTGGGAAAATTATTACACCATCAGCCTGGCTCTGAACATTCCCATTTTTAATGGATTTGCCGCTCAGGCCCAGGCGGCTCAGGCCAAAGCCCTGGCCCGGCAGCTTGATTACTCAATGAAGGGGCTGACCGAGGCTGTTAAGCTGGAGGTGGAACAGGCCATCCTTAATTACCGGCAGGCACGGGAAGCGCTGCTGTCGCAGCAGAAAAACGTGGAACAGGCCGCTGAAGCCGTGCGACTGGCGGAACTTAACTTTGCCGAAGGTCTGGCCACCACCCTTGACGTGACCACGGCTCAGGTAGCTCTGAGCCAGGCCAGAACCAACTACGCCCAGGCCCAGTATGAATGTCTGACCGCTCTGGCTCAACTGGAGAAAGCCACGGGCGAATCGATATCAGGTTATAAAGCCGACAGGTAATAAATAAACCGGCGGTTTAACAGGAGGAAAAAATGTTGTTGAGAGGAAAAACCAGATTCGCATTTTACGGCGCCTTGTTTCTCTTGCTGGTTTCCTGCCAGAAACCGGTTGCCGAGAAAACGGCCGATGAAGGTTTGAAGCCGGCGCCAGTTAAAATCTATAAGGTTAAAAAGCAAAGAATATCGGAAAAATTGACCTATACGGCTACCCTGGAAGCCTGGAAAAGACAGGCCATCACCCCGGATATTTCCGGAAAGGTGGCCAGAATATACGTCAACGAGGGAGGTAAGGTTAAACAGGGTCAGCTCCTGGCCGAACTTGATACCCGGTCCATCAAGTTGCAACTGGAACAGGCCGAAGCCGCTCTGTCCATGGCCCAGGCCAATTTTGAGGATGCCAGCCGGAACCTGGAAAGAATGGAAAGACTTTATAAAGAAAAAGCAGTTTCCGACCAGCAGTACGAAAAAGTCCGCCTGGCCTTCGAAGCGGCCAAAGCCCAGAGAGATCAGGCCGAAGCTGCCGTCAACCTGGCTAAACATGCGCTGGATGTGTCCATCATGCGGGCTCCGTTTGATGGAGTCATAGCTTCTAAAAACATGGAGGAAGGAGATATCATCAATCCGATGATGGGCGGTTTTTCAGCCACTTCCGGGGTTCTGACCCTGGTCGATTATTCTAAGATCAAGGTTCGTTTCGACGTTTCTCCGGCCGATGCTTCCAGGCTGGCCCGGGGTCAGAAAGTTTACCTGGAAAGTTCTGCCCTGCCCGGACAACAACTGGAAGGTCAGGTGACCGTTGTCAACACCAGCGCTGACCCCCAGACCAAGAAATTCCGGATTGAAGCCGTCATAAGTAATCCGGACCTGGTCCTCAAACCCGGAACTTTCGGTCGGGTGATTCTCGAGGTCAGCACCCGGGAAAATTCTCTGGCCGTGCCCCAGAAAGCCCTCCTGGAAAATTCGTCTGTCATGGTGGTCGAGGGCAATAAAGCGGTGAAAAGAAGCGTTACCACCGGTTTGAAGAATTCGGATTTGATTGAGATTATTTCCGGCCTGAATGAGGGGGACCTGGTGGTTGTCGAAGGAAACTTCGGGCTGATGGACGGCACTCCGGTTGAGGTGGAAGGCGAGGTGGTAAGATGAAACTTCCTGAATTTTCAGTCAGACGAAAAGTAACAGCCTCTATGATCGCCATGATCCTGGTGGTCATCGGGCTTATTTCCTTATCTCGCCTGGGGCTGGATCTCTTTCCCGAGCTTGAATACCCAACCGTTTCGGTCATAACCAGCTACCGGGGAGCCTCTTCCGAGGATATCGAAATGACCATAACCGAACCCCTGGAGCGGGTGGTCAGCTCGGTCAGCGGAGTGAAAAAGGTAACTTCCCAGAGTTCAGAAGGCGTTTCGGTGTTAATGGTCGAATTTGAGTGGGGTACCAACCTGGATTTTGCTGCCCAGGATATCCGCGATCAGATTGGCCTTTACCGCAATTTTCTTCCCACCAACGCTTCCGATCCCCTGGTGGTCAAGTTTGACATATCTCAGTTGCCCGTGGCCTTTTACGGTGTCACCGCCAATTCTGGCTATTCCACTTATGACCTGAAGAAACTGATAGAAGATGAAGTCAAGCCCCGGCTGGAAAGGCTGGACGGGGTGGCCTCGGCGGCGGCCTTTTCTCCCGACGAAAGAGAAATAAGAGTGGAGGTCAATAAGAATGCCCTGATTTCCTACAACCTGTCTCTGGAGAGAGTAATGGCGGCTCTGGCGACTGAAAACATCAACGCTCCGGCCGGCGACGTGGTTGAACGACATGAAGACCTGATCATCCGGACCCTGGGAGAATTTCAGAGTATAGAAGATATAAGGAATGTGGTGGTGGGTCTCTCCCAACGGGGCGAGCCAATTTATATCAGAGACATAGCCGAGGTCAAGGATACCTTCGAAGAGACCAGAAGCCTGGCCCGGGTGCAGGCGCAGAGAGGGGCTTTTCTTATCGTAAGCAAACGGTCTGGAGCTAATACCGCCCTTGTCGGCAATGCTGTTAAGAAAGAAATCAGTAAGATTCAAGATACTCTTCCAGGGAACATCGAATTTCATATGGCCATGGATCAGGCGGAAATGATCAACCGGGTGGCCAGCAATACGGCAAACAATGGTCTGATCGGTGCCTTACTGGCAGCGGCTCTCATTTTCTTGTTTTTGAGAAACTGGCGACCGACCTTGATCATTGCCATTGCTATTCCTCTTTCTGTTATTACCACTTTCGTGGCCATGTATGCGGCCGGCTATACCCTGAACCTGATGACTCTGGGCGGTCTGGCCCTGGGTGTGGGTATGATGGTGGATAACGCCATCGTGGTTATAGAAAACACCTTCAGGCACATAGAAGAAGGCAAGCATGTAGAGCAAGCTGCGGTCATCGGAGCCTCCGAGGTGGGCATGGCCATCACCGCCTCTACCCTGACCACCATCATCGTTTTTCTGCCGATGGCTTTTACGGGCGGAATTACGGGTAAACTGACCCAGCCTCTGGCCCTGACCATTACCTTTTCTCTGGTGGCTTCGTTATTTGTGGCCCTGACCCTGGTACCTTTGTTTTCGTCCTTGCTGTTTAAGGTTAAGGCGAAGAAAGCAAAGGCTGAAGAAGAACTTGTGATTAAAGAACCACGTTTCGCCGCGGTCAGATCTTTTTACCGCAACCTTTTAACCCGAGCTTTGAGGAAGAGGAAAACTGTGCTGACCGCGACCGCTGTCTTGCTCCTGGTTTCCCTGGTAATAGTGGTTTTTATGGGAGCAGAATTCATACCCGAGTCGGACCAAAATACTCTGTTGGTCAGGGTAAAATTGCCAGTCGGGACGTCGCTGGAGGAAACTGACAGAGTTATTACTCAGGTTGAAAAAATTTTCAGGCAGCAACCTGAAGTCGCCCTGGTCTCAGTCCAGGCCGGCACTCGGGCGGATGAAGACTCGGCTGGCATGGCCAGCAGGATGGGTGTTACCGGGACCCATGAGGGATTGCTGATAGTCAAGCTGTTCCACAGGTCGGAGAGGAAACATACCGATGCTGAGATTCTGGAAAGAGTCAGAAAAATGCTGCCGCGTTTGGAGAATTATACGTTTGAGCAAGTCAACATGCAAGAATCGGCGATAACAGGAGCCGCGGCCCCGGTGGAAATAAAGCTTTTCGGAAAAGACCTGGAGATGCTGAGAGAGATCGGCGACACCATAGTCAAGAGAATCGGCGATGTGGAGGGTCTGCGCGACCTGACCCATAGCCTGGCCGAGGGAAAACCGGAATATCAGTTCTCCATTGACCGGGAAAGGGCGGCCAGGCTGGGACTGAGCGTGGCTCAGGTTTCCAGCACCGTTCAGACCGCCACCCTGGGGACAGTGGTCAACCGCTACCGCGATGGTTCAGACGAGATCAACATCAGGGTTGTATTGGCCAGCGAGTACCGGGACAGCCTGGAAGAAATCAGGAAGACACCGCTGATGTCTCCAGCCGGGAAAACGATTTACCTGGAGCAGATCGCCGACTGGAAGCGGGGAGAAGGCCCGATACAGATTACCAGGGAAAATCAGATGCGCAAGATTTCGGTTACGGCCAACATCGCCGGTCGAGACCTGGGTTCGGTCATGCGGGATATACGCAGCCGCCTGGGAGATTTTGAGAAGCAGTTGCCTCCTGGCTATTTCCTGGAGTACGGCGGCTCCTACCAGCAGATGATTGACGCCTTCAAGGTTCTGGCGGCCGCCCTGGCCCTGGCTGTTCTCCTGGTTTACATGGTCATGGCCTCGCAGTTTGAAAACTTTCTCCATCCGTTCATCATTATGTTCACCATTCCCATGGCCATCATCGGGGTCATTTTCGGTCTGCTGGTTTCGGGCAAACCGGTCAGCCTGCCGGCCCTGATAGGAGTGATAATCCTGGCCGGGATTGCCGTCAACAACGGCATCGTCATGGTCGATTACATCAACCAGCTCATAAGAAGAGGACTGGACAAGAAAGAGGCGATCATCAGAGGAGCGGTCACCAGGTTGAGACCGGTGCTGCTGACGGCCCTGACCACCATTCTGGGCATGCTGCCGATGGCTGTGGCCGGAGGCTCGGGCGCTGAATTCCGTTCGCCCATGGCCACGGCCGTGGTGGGCGGGCTGGTTGCCACCACCCTTCTGACCCTGTTCGTAATTCCGATCGTCTACAGCATTTTTAACCGTGTGTCTTTTAAGGATTACGTGCCGGAGGTTGAAAAGCCAGTCTAAAAATAATCATGGCTTTTTGATAAAGGGCAGCTTTCGGGCTGCCCTTTTCTTTTTTTCCGCTATTTCCGTCCGGATAAGACTCGATTGTCAGAAAGAGGATTGAAAAGCCAAACCTCATTTTTTTAATGAGACTAATTAAGAGGAGGGTCCTGTCGCGGCGCGCCTCCTCCCATCCTCGCTCCACCCATCCCTCGAGCGGAGAACCCCTTCCGCTGCGGGCGGTTCGGAGACAGGCCGCGCCACCCTCTGAAAACCTTGCCTCTCCGATACTTTATTGGTCCGGATTGGAAAGATGGTCCGGACCCTCCAGCCGCGATGACCGCGAATCGCTTATCGGCAAAATAGAGAACCGCGGCCAATGAAATTCCTGTTTGCCTGGGAAGAAAAAATTTAATATCCTAAACTAAAACCCCGATGAGGAGGCTGGGGTGAGAAGGTTAATATTATTCTGGTCTGGCTTGCTGGCAATAATTATTTCTATCAATTCGGGTCTGCTGGGCATGCCTAAAAAGCTGATCTTTCTTGATGCTTCTGTTCTGCCTGAGGGACGGCTGTCGAGGTGGCCTAACCTGGGAACCCTGGGGGGGCATTTTGTCCCGGTTTTCCGGACGCAGCCGACGGTGGAAACCATCAAAAACCAGAAAGCGGTTAACCTGACGGCAGTCGATGTATTGCTCCGGTCTACCTTTTCTCCGCCGGCCGGTCTGAACGGTCGACAGCCGTTTACGCTGCTGGTCAGGGTCTATATTCCGGAGTTGGCCCAGAAAAGGACCATCCTGACCTGGTCGCAGCAACCAGAGGCGGCAGCCGTTTTTGGCCTGGGCAGGGGACTGGAAGCCGCTTTTTATCATTCCGGCCGGGTCAAACTCGGTTACACGGGCGGTTACCCCGATCCAGGGATCTGGCATCTGGTGGCTTTTGTTTATAACGGCCAGACCATCCGGGTCTATGTGGATGGCTGGTTAAAAGCCGAGGCTTCAGCCGCGCTTTCCATAAAACCGGATAAATATTTTTATCTCGGCGGGGAAAAGGCTAAAAACTGGCCGCTTCCGGTGGATCCCTTTAACGGCTATCTGTCCTCTCTTGAATTGCTGGATGCGGCATACAGTCCGCTGGAAATCTGGAATCTGGCCGGGAGAAAGGAAGCCATCCCGGTTTATCCAGAGGAGGGGGAAGTCGTCACCGCCCTTTCTCTGTTTTTGAGATGGCAGAAAGGAGACGAGAAAGCCGCTGTTTATGCCGTTTATTTCTCAGACCAGAAAGATGAAGTAGTGAGGGCCGACAAAAAAGCCTATAAGGGCAATTTCCCGGCGGGAACAGCAAACCTTGACGTTTCTGACCTCAAACCCGGACGGACCTATTTCTGGCGGGTTGACCAGCTGGACGCCAAAGGACAGTTGCTCCAGACCGGGCAGGTCAGAAAGTTCTCCGTGGATAACGGAGCGGCCAGGAATCCTGCCCCCCACAACCGACATGGCAGCGTCAGCCGGGAGCTTAACCGCCTGAGCTGGACTCCCGGGCCCTGGGCCACTTCCCAGGATGTTTATTTCAGTCAGGACCTGAAAAAGCTGGAAAAGTCTAAGCCGGCGGTCAGAGATCTGGGACCCGGGCAGAAAGCCTTCTTTATTCCGGAAAAAAACCTCAAGTACGGACATAAATATTTCTGGCGGGTTGTAACCAGAAATGGCTCGCTCCCGGCTTCTGAGGGCGAAACCTGGTCCTTCAGAGTGCAGGACCCGCCCGATGATAACCGGATAACCTTCCTGGTGGCCGCCGACCTCCATTACGGGGGTTCCGTGAACGCCAGAAAGATAAATCGGGAAATGGTCATGGCCATGAACGCCGTGGCCGGAGAGAGCCTGCCGGAACACATGGGGCTGAGAGGGGAGGTGAACACGCCCCGCGGGGTGGTTATTCTCGGTGACCTGGTCGACGACGGCGACTCTCCGGAGGTTGAAAAATTCTGGCAGGAGTACGCGGCCGATTTCGGGTTGAAGGGAGAGCAGCTTCTGGCTTATCCGGTCTACGAGGGCTTCGGAGAGCACGATGGCTCTTCCGGCCGGCTGGTCAGGAACAACCTCAGGAGTCGAAACCGTCTTCGGCCGGGACTGAAGAGCATCTCGGCCGACGGTCAGCATTATTCCTGGGATTGGGGCAAGGTGCATTTTGTTCACCTCAACCTTTATCCCGGCAGCGTGGGAGAAGAATACCTTAACATCTGGCGGCGGCGGGTCAGCGGCGATGCCCGCTATCCCAAGCACAGCCTGGAGTTCCTGGTGGAAGATTTAAGAAGAAATGTCGGGAACAGCGGCCGACCGGTGATCATTTTCCAGCATTATGGTTTTGATTCCTGGAGCGAGGCCTGGTGGACCCAGAGGGAAAGGGCCGCTTTTCTCCAGGCCATACAGCCTTACAATGTCATAGGAATTTTCTGGGGCCATTCCCACGTGGCCCAGAGCCTGAGCTGGAACGATATCCGGACCTGGGGCGCCGGGGCGTTCAACAATGACCCCGAACCGGGGACCTTCCTGGTGGTCTGCTTGCAAACCGGGCGGAAAAGCGGCCAGATGACAGTGGCCGTAAGGAAAATGAACGATTGGCTTTCGGCTGAAAAGATAACTTTTTCTATGCGGAAGATTCCCAAAAATAATTAGATTAGACAGCTTGATTCTCTTGTCCCTTTAAACTGCCTGCCTGACAGGCTTCGAGCCGAGCTTAGGATTTATTTTTATTTCTGGGCCTTGAATTTGAGGAAAGCCCCGATGTTTCCGTAGTGCTCCAGTCTGGTGGGCGAGCTAATCTGGGTCAGGGGAACATTCCGGCTGAGGGCAACTTCGATGGCTTCATCCACCACATCGGCCACGGCTTCTGTCTTGACCTTGCAAGTCGGGCAGACTTCCTCGATGAGAAACAGCCCGTGACAGCCGGGGCAGACCCGGCCGGGCTTGGAGAAATTGTGGATTATGAGCAGGTGCCTGATTTCGTATGAATTCAATTTACGGAGGGTGTCGGCCAGACCGGCTACCGCCCTGCCTCCCCGTTCCAGCTCGGCCACAAAGGACTTCACCAGGCCGGCTTCTTCTTCCCGCTTGAGTCTGTCTTCCAGGTCCAGGCACTCCTGCAGCACCCTGGAAACTTCCGTCCCGGGCCTGGCTTTGATCCGGCCCTTTAGTTTGTCCTTGACGTAAGAATGGAACAGCGGTTCAAGCTGGGGATAGAACTGGTCGTCGCAGCCGAGAAGCAGCCAGTCAAATTGATTCTGTTTCAGGATGTCAAAAGTCTTTTGAGCCGCTTTCTTGAAATGCTCCAGCAGCAGGGCATCTATATGACGTTCGATCCTTTTGGATTCATAACCTTCAAAGCCGCCTTTTTTGACTTTTTTGGGAACATCGCTGCTGAGGCTGTCCAGCTGCCTGATATCGCCCAGATGAACTTCATACCAGCAGGCCTCCCGGCGGTTTATCAGGAAGGCGCATAGCTTCTTGAATTTTTCCAGAATTGAGGAGAGAGGCCTGGTGTAAAAATCAAAATCCTGGACGAGTCTGTTTCTCGGGCCGTGGGGCAATTCCAGCTCCTGCCAGATGTTCCTGGCTGAACAACAAAAGACGGCCAGCCCGGGTGATTTCCAGGAGTTCAACCGGTTGGTGCAGAACTGGGCGATTCTGTCCAGGTCATCCAGGAGAGATTTTCTGACTTCCCGGGAAATGTCTTTTGCTTCCAGTTTCAGCCGGGCCTGATTCAAAAGCCCCTTGTAGGCGGCGTTGATGGCTTTCAGGGATTGCTGGCTTTTGTCGGTGTTCAGATAAAAACTGGTGGCCTGATAGGGATGAGTTATGGTTTGAGCCAGGGCCTCGGTCTGAGCAGAGCTGGTAAATTTCATATGACCTCCTTTCAGAAATCAAGAATAAAGACAGAAATATGGAATATATGATGACCCCTCCAGGATAAAGTAAGCTCGGTTCCGGATATCGGCTCTGATTAAAGCCACTGATTAAAAATTAGCCCTCCCCCCGGGCTTTGTCAAGAAGAATATTTCCGCTTTTTATTCAGCGGGCTGTTCTGTCTTTATTTTTTCTTTCTTTGGTCTCGGGGGTTTTGGCTGGCGGATGACCGTGGTATCGGCTATCTTATCGTGCATGGTCAGGCCGTGCCGGTCCCACAGGAGCTGCCAGAAACCAAGGGAGGCAAAAAGACCGGAGCAAACGTAGCCGTGAGCCCGCTCGAAGGACTGATACCAGCCCAGCCGCGGCTTTCCTTCCAGGTCGACGACCCTTAAACCGAAAAGCCTTTTGCCCGGCGTTCGCCCGCCATAGCGGAAAAACAGGACAAAATACAGCATGGTTATGAGATATTCTTTGATGATTTTGTAGGCCCCGTCTTCCAGACGGGCTTTCTTCTCGCCGGTCGATTGCTGGCCGCTCGGCTGGACCCGACTCCTGGCCAGAAGCAGTTGATAATTTTTCTCGATTTCCTCCGCTGTCATCGCCCCGGCCTTCTGGAATTCTTTATCCGGAAGGCGGTCCTTTAAGAATTCAAGGTAGTCCTGCTTTTTATCAGGTCCGGTCTGCAGCCCCTTTTCAGGCGTCCAGATGGTACTCCCCCCTTCCTCCAGAGTCTTGATGGTCGCCGAAAGAGGAGAAGGTTCCCTCTTTAATCTGGCCAGCAGTTCCGAGTACCCGGTGTAGACTATGGAAGACAGGATGGCTATTATCAGGGCATCCACTCCGAAGGCCAGTCCGCGGCGGATGAAGCCCGCCTGGTCGGCCCTGGCCTTGTTCCTGGGAAAAAGTCTGGTCAGCATGGTTACTCTCTCCGCGGCTTCTTTGGCGAAAAGCCTGCCTCCTCCGGCGGTCAGCCCGGCGGCCCGGAATCAGGCCGGTCGGCTGCCGGAAGGCAGATGATTCAGGCCCGCCTTCCTGCCCGTTAATCCATAATCAGGCTAATCCTAAATTAAAGCTGGCTGTCTTTCAAGGGCGAGTTAGTTTCCCGTTTTCCGGTCTTTACAGAAGGTCCTCAAATGGATATAATTATTGTGCTTACCGAGGCTGGTTGCGGAAGTGGCGGAATTGGCAGACGCGTAAGCCTCAGGAGTTTATGGCCGAAAGGCTGTGTGGGTTCGAGTCCCACCTTCCGCACCACCTTTTTTATTCATGCCCGATAAAAAGCGTCTTGTCCTCATAAATCCCTGGGTCTATGATTTCACCGCCTGCGATTTCTGGCTGAGGCCGCTCGGACTGCTTTATCTGGCCGCTTTGATCAGGAAATATACCTATTTTGAGGTGGATTTTCTGGACTTCCTTTGCTGCGACCAGGTTGAAGTCGGCTCCGGCTTCCGGCCCAAATTCCGACCCGACGGCCGGGCCTCGTTTTACAAGGAAGAGGTTTTGAAACCAGATTTGTTCCGCCACATTCCCCGGAAATTCTCCAGGTATGGTTGGCCGCTGACCCGGGCTGAAGAAAGCTTGAGGCGTCTGCCGCCGCCTGAAGCGGTGCTGGTAACCTGCACCATGACCTACTGGTACCCGGGAGTGCAGACGGTCTGCGAGCTGGTAAAAAAAATATTCGGGCCGGTCCCGGTGATCCTGGGCGGAATTTATCCGACCCTCTGCCCAGAACATGCCAGGCAGAAATCGGGGGCCGGGGTGGTAATTTCCGGCCCCGGGGAGAATCAAATTCTTCCCTGTCTTGAAAATATCTGCGGCCAGAGGGCGCTTCGCCCCGGAGCCGACGAGGCGACTTTCCCGTCGCTCGATTCGCTTCCCGATCCCGCTTATGACCTCTATCGGGAGCCGAGCCTGGCCTGTATTCTTACTTCCAGGGGGTGCCCCTTTAATTGCAGCTACTGTGCCAGTCGCCTGCTTAATCCTCGCTTTGAACAGAGAGAGCCGGAAAAAGTGGCGGCAGAAATCAGCCGGCTAAAGTTGCTGGGGGTCAGGCACATCGCTTTTTATGACGATGCTCTGCTGTTCAATCAGGGCCGGCACCTGTCAAAAATTCTGGAAGCGACGAGCTCCCTCAGGCCGGAGTTAAATTTTCACACTCCCAACGGGCTTTCGCCGCGAGCCGTCGACCGGGAGCTGGCGGTTCTGATGAGAAAGGCCGGTTTCTCCTCGGTTTTCTTGAGCCTGGAAAACGCCGACTCCGATTGGCTCAGACAGACCGGACCCAAGGTGGAAGCGACTGACCTCGAGCGGGCCCTGGATTGTCTGGAAAAAGCTGGTTACAATCGCCATGAAATTTCTGTTTACGTTCTGGTTGGCCAACCATTGCAAACCGTCGAACTGGTGCTTGACAGCCTGAAACTGGTCAGGAAGCTCGGGGCTCGACCACGCCTGGCTTATTACTCTCCGGTTCCCGGAACCAGGGATTGGGAAAACCTGGTTAAAACCGGAAAGCTCAAACCCGACTCCGACCCTCTTCTTCACAACAAGCTGGCCTTTCCATATTTCTGGGGCAGTCTCACTCCAGACGACCTGGATAGAATAAAAAGGGCCGCTACCACTGGCGGTCGGGGTTGATTTAATCGGCCCGGAAGGGTAATTTATTGGAGGGAGATATGTCAGATGCGAAAAAAAAGGTTTATTTTTTTTCTGCTGCCTGTTTTGAGCCTGCTACTCACTTCCTGCCTGACAAGTCGTCTTGAAAGGAAATTGAAACCGGCCGACCAGGACTGGCTGTCCGAGGTTCGTTATATCATCACACCGGAGGAACGGAAAATCTTCCTGGAATTGCCGGAGTCGGAAAGAGAAAAATTCAAGGAGGATTTCTGGGCCAGGCGGGACCCGGACCCAGACACCGAGATAAACGAATTTAAGGACGAGTATTACCAGAGGTTGAACCGGGCCAATCAAATGTTCATGGGAGAAGGCCGACCGGGCTGGCTGACTGACAGGGGTCGCATTTACATTCTCTTCGGGCCGCCAACCGAGCGTTACACTTACCCCATGGAGGCCTCGGGCTACTGCCGGGAAGTCTGGTATTACGGCAGCTTCCCCGTAATTTTTATCGATGAGCACTGCTCGGGCAATTTCATAATCTCGGCCATCAACCTGGAACACCTGCAGGACCTGAATCTGGCTCAGGGCTATTTCCAGAACACCATTACCCAGGAAAGAAGCGTTTTTAATTATGACCTGAAGCTGACCCGAAGCCAGCGAACCGGGGATAGCCTGAAGGCTAAGCTCATTTTCAGCATGAAATATGAACAGATCTGGTTTGAGACCCGGGACGATGCCAGCCTGGAGACTCAGCTCTATCTCTCGGTTGAAATTAAGAATGCGGCCGGAGAGACTGTCTGGAGCGGCCAGAAAACCGCTCACCTGACTTTCACCGACGAAGAAGAGCTGGAAAAAATGCGGGGCCTTAAATTTACCATGGAAGTGGAAATATACCTGCCCGACGAAAGGTATCCTCTGCCGCCTCCCGGAAAGTACAGGATGTATTCAACCCTCAAGCAGAGAACCGGGGGGAAAGAATTGAAGAAGGTGGCTGAAATAAAACTATAAGCCAGTCGTCCGGTCTGAACTTGATCTCAAAACTTGAGGCTTAAAATCAGCTGGCCGGCCCGGGTGCCGTAAAGGGCCAGAAGCTTCTGGTAGGAAGGGTTGTAAATCCGGGTGCCGGCGGAGCTGCCTTCATCTTCCGGATACCAGTAGCCGCCGTCGTTTAAGTCCTTCAACCCGTACTTTTTCCCGAGGACGTTGAGAACGTCAATCTCTACCTCCAGCCGTGTTTTCTGACCGACCTTGAAACTCCTTTCCAGCCGCAGGTCCAAACTGTGGAAGTCGGACCATCTCCTGGAGCCCGGTTCTTCCAGGAAGACGGTGGCCGGAATGTTCTGGGCCTGGTGGCTTTCCAGCCAGCCGGCTGGCGGAACGACGGTTACGGTTCTGGCCCAGGGGGTGCCGCTCAGGTACTGGAAAAAGGCGCTCAGGTAAAAATCCCTCGGAAGGCGATAGGTACCCATGACTTTGATAATCCAGGGGCGGTCCAGGTCCAGGCGGCTGCTGTCGGTGACGTTGACCAGGGAATTGGGAGAATTGACCAGCTGGGTCAGGGCGGCAGCGTTCAACCGGCTCAACCCGGCGTTGCCCTCGGCCCGACTCCAGGTGGCCGAGGCCATAAGCTGCCAGTTGTCGCTCATTTTCTTTCTGGCCACCAGTTGGAAAGCTGAATATTTTTGCTTCAGTCCATCGACGTTGCTGAGGCGGGTGAAGAAGGCCGGGGCTCCGGAGGACGGAAAATAGACCGTTACCGGGACATTTCCGTAACCGGTCTGGCCCGGGACCACGGTGGAAAAAGGCACCCAGAATTCTCCGGCCTGGTCAACCGAGTACCATTCCCGGTCGCCGTCCGGGTCATAGAGCACATCTTCGATAATTCCGGTTCGGGTTCTGGAGAGATAAGACAGCGACAGGGTAAAGACCTCTGACAGCTGCTGTTCCAGGCTGGCAGTCCATTCAGTGGTCACCGGAGCTTTAAGGTCGGAAGAAACTCTCTTCTTAAAATAATCGCTCAGGTGAATCCGGTAGTCCTCGGGCAGGGGCAGGAAGGTGTCATCGATGTCAGCTGTCCCGTCTTGATTTTCGTCGTACCAGTAAAAATTATGATAACCGGTCGACCAGCTCGGGGCGAAACTCATCAGATAACTGAGGTTGATGTTGTCCTGGTACCGGCCGAAAGACCCTTTGATCAGAGTTTTTCCTGTGCCCAGCAGGTCGAATACCAGTCCTGCCCGCGGTGACAGATTATACCAGATTACCATGTTGTCCCAGGACGGATAATTCACCGCGCTGTAGGGATTGACCCCGTAAACCGGCCTGATGGCGGCTTCCCCGGCGTAGAAAGAAATGCTGGTGCCGCTGACGCCTTTATAAACCGCGGCCAGGCCAGACTGAAGCCTTTCGAATTTCAATCCCAGAGAAAAATTCAAACGGCGGCCGAGGTTGAAGGTGTCGCGCAGGTAGAAGGTCAGGCGATGCAGCGTAGCCCTCTGCAATAAGCCATCCCGGGCTCCGCTGGCCACGTAAAAACCGACCAGCCCTTTCCCCACCAGGTTTCCGGTCTCGGGCGAGACGCCGGAGCCGTAATAATAAGGGCTTTCGTATAAATAATAATAAATCAAGTTGCTGGACTTCCAGACCGAATCGTCGGCCCGGCTGCTCTGATATTCAGCTCCGGCGACCAGTTCGTGAAGCCCGCCGAGAAGGGACTGAAATCGGCTGATGGAAGCGCCGGCCCTGAAGATTTCGCCAATCTGATCCCGGTTGAAGGGACCGCTGCCCCAGCTGTAACCGCTGCCCAGATCGACATAGCGGGGTTTATTTTCAGCCTTGGGATCGAGTCTCCGCGGCAGGAAATCGCGGGTATAAAAAAGGAAAAGACTGGCCTCGGTTTTCTGGTTAATTTTGTAACTGCCGTTGGCGCTCAGCAAAAACAGGTTCTGCCCGGCGATTTTGAGGGTGGCTGTCTGGGGATTGAAAGGAGTCAGGAAATCCGGGTCCACGGTCTGCTTGTTCTTGTTGAAGCTCAACATGACCGAGGCATTGATCTCGGGGGTAACCTGAGAGGTGAAGCGAAAGAGGGAGTTAAAATCCCCGGACTTCCAGCTGTACATCGGGTAGGGGATATTATCCGGGTCCCGCCAGGGAGCGAAGGGCGTTGACCTGGCCTGGCGGTTATACCTGAAACTGGTGAAATACCAGACCCGGTCCGGCATAATGGACCCTTCCAGGTTCAGTCCGAAATCGAGGTTATAACGATCCTTGACCACCGGCGTGGATATTATCTGGCTCAGTTCCTCCTGGCTCCAGAGGTCGCGGCTTAAATCGCCTCCGGTGCCCAGAAATTGAAGCTGGCCGGAAGTTCTGTTCTGCCCGGGACGGGGGATGATTTTTATGAACGCGCCGGGAGTCGTGTAATTCTCCACCGGATTTCCGGCGGCGACAATTTCAATTTCCTCAACTGAATCGGGATTAATATTCCGGGCCGGAGACAGGTTTAACGGGTGGTTGAGTTCATTGCCCGAGAAGGTGACCTGGCTTGAGCCGACTGCAGAGCCATTGACCGAAAAATTCAGGTCGCGGGGTGGAATCTCCGGATTCAGGGCCGGGACCAGCTGCAGCAGACCGGCCAGGTCTTTGGTCCTGGGGGTGTGATGAATGAGGTTGCTGTCCAGGATGTATGATATTCCGGGATTTTCTTTATCCAGGGCCGGCAGCGGGTAGAGAAGGATTTTTTCTTCTTCCTGGTCTTCGGCAGTTTCCAGATGAACAGGCAGGTTGAGCGTTTTACCGGTCTCCACCCGGATGTCGTTGATTATGGCGGTGTGAAAACCGGGAGCTTCCACGGCCAGTTTGTAGGGACCCGCGGGGAGGTGCAGGAAGTAATAATAACCGGTCTTGTCCGTCAGGAAATAACGGATGCCCACCAGCGCCGGAGAGGACAGATAAATATAGGCGCCTTCAACCGGCCGGTTTGAACGGTCGGTGATGCGGCCCTTAATCGACCCGTCCAGCCTGACCGCGCCCTTAAGGTTGCCGGCGACGGCCAGGAAAATTAGCAGTATTAAGCTGAATATGGTTAAAGCAAACTTGACTTTCATCCTGACCACCTGGTCCTCCTTTAGCTGCTTAGAAACTGGCCTCGGTCCATCAGCAGGCTGAATATTCCAGAATCAGGGTTTTTCCGTCTGGAAATAAGATAAACATTATAGCTTTTTTTAACCTTATTTGTATCAAATTATTAAAACTTTTTGAAGGGGCAAAAAGTTACTCTGGCGGCCGATTACAGGGACCTGTTTCCGGTTTCCATCCGGTGCCTTCCCCAGGCGGCCGCTCCCATCAGCCCGGCATCGTTCCCCAGCCGGGCTTTCCTGATTTCGCAGCTGGCAAAGGCCGGGGCGATTGACCTTCGCCGGGCCTCGGCCAGGGCCGGTTTTAGCAGCCAGTTGCCGGCCTTCATCACTCCGCCCCCGATAATTATTTTCTCCGGGTTTAAGAAGTTGATGACGATTCCCAGGGCTATCCCCAGAAAATAGCCGCAGCGTTCAAAGCTCTTGCGGGCCGCCAGCTGACCGGCTCTGGCTCTCAGATATACCTCGCGGGCAGTCGGGTTCTCCCGTCGGCCCGAGAACTCCAGGTAGTTCCTGACCAGGGCCGGGGCCGAAACTTCTGTTTCCAGGCAGCCGAAGTTGCCGCAGCCGCATTTCAGTCCTTCAGGGTTCACGGTGATATGACCCAGCTCTCCGGCAAACCCTCCCTTGCCCTGCCAGAGTTGGCCATTCAGGATAAGGCCGGAACCGAGACCGGTGCCGACCGTCAGGAAGACCAGGCTGTGGGCACGGCGGGCACTGCCATAAAGGTATTCCCCGTAGGCCGCCAGATTGGCGTCGTTGTGGACGGCGAAAGGAACGGGAATAATTTTTTGGAGAGCCGGGAAAAGCGGAAAGTTGTCAAGGGCTGGGTAATTCGGAGACTGCATGATTCTTTTCTGCTTGAGGCTGAAAAAGCCCGCGAAACCGAAGCCGGCGGATTTTATCCGGCCAGGGTATCTTCGCTCAAGCTCCTTCCAGACACCCTGAATCAGCGCCATCAGGGAATTGATATCGGGAGGGCTGAGAGCCTGGCTTTTGAAGACCAGGCGGCCGGTGTCGTTGATCAGTCCATACTTAAGCTGGGTTCCGCCTAAATCAAACCCGGCGTACAAGTTTTCGGGCATAGCTCAGAATTCGGTACGAAGTCTTCAGCCGGCGGCCGGCGGTTTGGTCTGATTATCGGACGGATGCTCTTCTTTGCCGCTGCTGACAGCTTTCTTGAAGTTCTTTATGCCTTCCCCCAGGGATTTGCCGAGGTCCGGAAGCTTTCTGGCTCCGAAGATGATGATGACGATAAGCAGGATTAATAAGAGTTCGGTCGGCCCGATAGAACCTAACATGCAAACCTCCTTCCGGAGTTTTCTCAACCTGGTTGAGGTGTCTCCGATTCCAGCTAAAAAGGTACTCTATGCCCGGAGAAAAGTCAAGGAAGGACAGACGCCCCCGTCCGGACGGGCGGTTGTCAGGGCCGTCTTTTTCAATTAAAATACAGGTACAGCCTGCCCTTATTCTGGCTGAACACGGCCGGTCATCCGGATAATTGAACGGTGGTATCAATGCAGGAAAGAATACGCAACTTCTCAATCATTGCCCACGTCGACCACGGCAAGAGCACTCTGGCCGACCGCTTTATCGAACTGACCGGAGCCCTGTCGCCCAGGGAGCTTAAAGACCAGGTCCTGGACACCATGGATCTGGAAAGGGAAAGAGGAATCACCATCAAGGCCCAGACAGCCAGGCTGACCTACCGCAGCCGGTCGGGTGAGGAATACATTCTGAACCTGATCGATACTCCGGGTCACGTGGATTTTTCTTACGAGGTCTCTCGCAGCCTGGCGGCCTGCGAGGGGGCGGTCCTGGTCATCGACGCTTCCCAGGGGGTGGAAGCTCAAACCCTGGCCAATGCCTACCTGGCCATCCAGAACGACCTGCTGATTATACCGGTAATTAACAAGATAGACCTGCCCCAGGCCGATATTGAAATGGCCCTTGAGCAACTGGAGCATATCGTCGGCTTGAAGCGGGAAGAGGCCCTGCTGGTTTCGGCCAAGAAGGGGACCGGAGTGGAAGAGGTTCTGGAAAGTGTGGTCAGGAAAATCCCGCCGCCGCGGGGCAGCGCCGCCTCGCCGCTCAAAGCCCTCCTTTTTGACTCCTGGTTTGACCCTTATCGCGGGGTGGTTGTGCTGGTCAGGGTGGTCGACGGAACCTTAAAGACCGGAGACCGCATCGTGTTGATGGCTGCCGGGGCCGAATACCAGGTGGAAGAAATCGGGTACCTGACTCCCAAGCCGGTCCGGGTGGAGGCGCTGTCGACCGGAGAGGTCGGCTACCTGGTGGCTGGCATAAAAAATCTGGCTCACGCCAGAATCGGGGAAACCATCACCCACAAACTGCGTCCGACCGAGCAGCCGCTGCCCGGTTTTAAGGAAGCCAAACCCATGGTCTTCTGCGGGCTTTACCCGGCCGGTGAAAGCAGCATCGAAGACCTGCGGGATGCCCTGGAAAAGCTGAGGCTCAACGATGCCTCCTTCCATTTTGAACCCGAGAATTCCCCGGCTCTGGGCTTCGGATTCCGGGCCGGCTTTCTGGGACTGCTCCACCGGGAAATTATCCAGGAGAGGCTGGAGCGGGAGTTCAACTTGAATCTCATCACTACCGCTCCCAGCGTCAGTTACCGGGTGGTTACCACCAGGGGCGAGGTGCTGGAAGTCCACAATCCTTCGGAACTGCCCGAGCCCCAGCACCTCGACCGAATTGAAGAACCGATCATCGAGGCCCTGATCCTGACTCCCGACCGTTATCTGGGCAATCTGCTGCAGCTCCTGGATGAGCGGCGCGGGGTGCAGAAAAAGATGGAGTACATTTCCACCAGCCGGGTGCTGCTTGATTACCTGGTTCCGTTGAATGAAGTTGTTTTTGATTTTTACAACCAGCTCAAGTCGCTCTCCCAGGGCTATGCCTCGATGGATTACGAGCTGGCCGGCTACAGGGAAGCTCCGCTGGTCAAGCTCGACATTCTGGTGAATTATGAAGAGGTCGACGCTCTGTCGGTCATAGTCCACCGGGACAAAGCTTACCGGGTCGGCCGGTCGCTGGTCGAGCGGCTGCGGCAGGCCATACCCCGTCAGCAATTTGAGGTAGTGCTACAGGCGGCCATCGGCAAGAGAGTCATCGCCCGCGAAACCGTCAAGCCCTTCCGCAAGGACGTCCTGGCCAAACTCTACGGCGGCGATTACTCCCGCAAGATGAAAGTCCTGGAAAAGCAGAAGGAAGGCAAGAAGAGGATGAAAAGAGTCGGCCGGGTTGACATTCCCCAGGAGGCTTTTCTGGCCATTCTGGAAGTCAAATAGATTTTTTCGTTATAATAGCCGGAGTCCTGACATAATCTGATTTCTTGCGGCTGGAATCTATTATGACCTGCAGGCTGAGTTAAGGGGGCGGAATGGAAGAAAATAAGCTGCTGACCTTTCTACGGCAAACGAAAGAAATTCTCGGGGATTTTTTCCCGGCCGGCTCAACGGCCCTGCTGCCGGTAATTTTTTCCTCCCTGGTCTGGGCGGCTACCCGCCGGGGAGAAATTAAGAAAAAAATATTAGAAACGAAGGTCTGGCTGGAACCTGAAACTCTGAGGAGCAAGCCGGCCGAATTTATCCTGGACTTTTTTAAGTCCGGCCCGGAGCTTCGAGCCGTTTATGAGCAAGAAATCGCAGCCGGTGATTTAAGGGCTCTGCGGGCGGCCTTCCGGGCTCTCTATCCGGTACTCGGATTGCAGGACCCGTTTCTGGAAAGGCTGTTCTCGGCCGAGCTGAAAAACCATGATTATCGCCGGCTGACAACCGAGTTCGGGCCGAGACTGGAAGCCGCCCTGTCGGAAATCCGGGCGGCCGGCGGCCGCGATTACTTCTGGAGAACCCTGGAAAACATCTGCCATGAATTCCTTAAGCTGGGCTGGGCGTTGCTCTCCGAAGATGAAATCCGGGAGCAACTGAAAAAGGCCCTGGAAAAAATTCGGGCCGAGAAAATAACGGGAGACAACCGATGACTCAGGTTGGGCAACAAACAATACCTAAGATATTAAACCAGAAGACACGGTTCAGGGCGGCAGCCGGCCTGATTCTGATTTTGCTCTGTTCCGGCTGCGCTTCCCGGCTGCAGCCGGCCAAGGTGCATCTGGCGATGGGCCAGGAACTGGAAAAGTCCTTCCGGACCGAAGAGGCAATTGCCCTTTACAAGAAATCTCTTGAAGAAGCTGATCGTGCGGTCAGAAAAAAGCCTTCGGCCCAGGCCTACCTGCTCAAGGGCCTGGCCGAGTTCAAGCTGGGAAGATGGACGGAGGCCAGCCGCAGTTTCAGTCTGGCTGCGGCCCTGGGAGAGGAGAAAGCCGAGAGCTGGGCCAGGGAGGTCAGTCTCTACGGTCTGGCTATTTCCCTCCGGGAGCAGGGGCTGACCGAGGCGGCCGTCCGGCTGTTTTCCGTCCTGGCCGAGCGGGGCAAGTTCTCCCCGGCGGTCCGGGCGGCCCTGGGCCGACTGATAGACACACAGCTGGAATCGCTGCCCGGTCTGCCGGAAAAGGAACAGGAAAAAATTATCACTAAATCTATCGGAATAGTAGAAAAAGTCCTGGGCGCCGACCCGGCCTTTGGTTATTATCACTATCTTCTGGCCCAGCTTCTCGGTCACCAGAAAAAGTATCGGGAGAGCTTCGAGGAAGCGGTCATGGCCAGAGAGCTGGGGCTGCCCAGGCTCGATATCCATCGCGATAACGACAACCAGATCGTCTTCTGCTACCGGCGGCTGAAAGAATCCCTGAGCGGTGAGTCCTGGGCCGAGTTCAATCGCACTTACCGTCTCTGGATGGATAAATGGAAATGGCCGGACGAGGAGACGCCGGACTGGAAGAGGAGGTAAGCATGCTGCCGGCATTAGCCTGGAAAAACGGGGCCCTGGTGCTGGTTGACCAGCGCCGGCTGCCCTGGAAGGAAGAATATCGCACCCTGACCACCGTGGAGCAGGTGGCCCGGGCGATAGAAGACATGGTGGTGCGGGGAGCGCCGGCCATCGGGATAGCGGCTGCCTATGGTCTGGCCCTGGGAATCAGCAACCTGAAACCGGGGGCCGATCCGGAGAGCGAATTTAGCCGGTTTTATCAACGTCTGTGGCGGACCAGACCCACGGCCAGAAATCTGTTCTGGGCCCTGGAGAGAATGAAGGCGGTTTTTGAAGAAAATAAAAAAGCCGGGCTCGGCCGGTTGAAGAAAGCGCTACTGGCCGAAGCCAGGGCCATAGAAGAAGAAGACCTGGAAATCAACAGAAAAATAGGAGAATACGGCGCGGAATTGATTCCTGAGGGGGCGACCATATTAACTCACTGCAATGCCGGGGCGCTGGCCACGGCCGGCTACGGAACGGCTTTGGGGGTGGTCAGGGCCGCTCAGGCTCGGAAGAAGAAGATAAAAGTTCTGGCCTGTGAAACCAGACCCTTTCTTCAGGGAGCCAGACTGACTGTCTGGGAATTGGCCCGCGAGCGAATTCCCGTCACCCTGATCACCGATAACATGGCCGGCTGGCTGATGTCCAGGGGCGAGGTCAGCCTGGTAATTGTCGGAGCCGACCGGATTGCCCGAAACGGCGATACTGCCAATAAAATAGGGACTTATTCCCTGGCCGTCCTGGCCAGGAATCATGGTCTGCCGTTCTACGTGGCTGCCCCGCTGAGTACCTTTGATTTCAGGCTGCGGAGCGGGGTCGATATTCCCATCGAAGAAAGGAAGGCGGATGAAGTTCGCAGATTCGGCCGGCGGCTTATTACCCTGCCCGACGTTCCGGTAAAAAACCCGAGCTTTGATGTGACTCCGGGCCAGCTCATAACCGCTATCATCACGGAAAAAGGTGTAATAGGCACGCCTTTATTCAGAGGAATTCGACAGATCAGGAACCGCTGATGATTAGCATATTAAAAAATCAAAGAGGAATGAACCTCATCGGACAGGGCTGGAAAATCATCCTTTTTATGCTGCCGTCTTTGATTGCCTCCATATGGGTTCACAGGCATTTCCCCCGGATCGCAGCCTTGCCTGATAGCTTCAGTTTTATCAAGCCCATGGGATATGTTTTAGTATTCCTCGGACTAATCCTCTGGGTGACTGCGCTCATTCAACTGTTGTCTGGATTTTCAAGAAACAGACTGGTAACCACCGGAGCCTACGGTCTTGTCCGCAATCCCCTCTATTCCAGCGCGACCTTTTTTATTTTTCCCGGAGTGTCTGTTTTGACTCTGACCTGGGTTTACCTTGCTGTTTCGGTCTTTTTGTATATCGGGGTCATAACCTTTATCGGAAGGGAAGAAAACCAGCTTAGGGACACCTTCGGCAGGGAGTATGAAGAGTATCTGGCAAAGGTTGACCGGCTGGTTCCTCTTAAAAAACCGTCGAGAAGAAAATGCACTGAGGAGAATTGAATGCCAGAAGATATGATTATTGTGGGTGCGGGTATCGCCGGGCTGTCAACAGGATGTTATGCCGAGATGAATGGGTTCAGGACTGCAATATTTGAATCAAACAAAGTACCCGGTGGGCTCTGTGCTGCCTGGGCTCGGAAGGGATACAAGTTTGATATCAGTATGCATCTACTGGCAAATTCAAAAAACGGGCCTTTCAAGAAAATGTGGGACGAGCTCGGTGTTACCAGGGATCAGGAATTTTATTATCACGACAGGCTTATTGCTGTCGAAGGCAGAGAAAGAAAGCTTGATTTCCGCCTGGACCGCGAGCGCCTTGAAATACAGATGCTGGCCATCTCTCCGGAAGATGCCGGATTGATAGAAGAATTTATCAAACTTTTCTTCGGGCGGAGCATAATGGATTCGGCCTCCCTCGATCCTCCGGAATTGACACCCATAGCCGGAAGGCTAAAAATGGCTCTGACCATGATTCCCATGGTCGGTGTACTTAAAAAGTATGGAAACCTGACGCTACAGGAATTTGCGGCCCGGGTCAAAGACCCGTTTCTGGCCACCGCTTTAAGGTCTTCTGTGGATACTCCTGGCTGGCCAATGCCTGGGTTTCCGATGGTGGCCATGTCAGGCTTTGCCAGGGCTGGAGGTGAAGCCGGGTATCCTCTGGGTGGTTCTTTTAAGGTCGCTTCAGGAATTGCCGAATTTTACAGGGCTCTGGGCGGTGAAATTCATTTCAACAGCCGGGTGGCGGAGGTCTTAATAGAAAATGACCGGGCTGTCGGAATCCGGCTGGAGGATGGCAGTGAGCACAGAGCAGATATTGTAGTATGGGCGGCTGATGGGCACCGGCTGATATTTGACCTCCTGGGCGGCAAATATCTGGATGAAACTATCAGAAAAATGTACGATACCTGGCCTGTGGTCAAGCCAATGGTCCATGTGTGCTTCGGCGTTGACCTGGACCTTTCAAAAGAACCCCACAATATTTTGTACGAATTGGATAGGCCCATTACCATTGCCGGGGAAGAGTTCAAATGGATCAGCATTGTTTTGCACACTTTTGATAAAAGCACAGCTCCACCGGGAAAGTCCGCCCTTGAAGTCTGGTACGCGACTGATTATAAATATTGGGAAGAAATTCACAGAGATCGCCCGAGATATGAAGCCGAAAAAAAGCGGATTGCCGAAGAAACAGCAGATGCCCTGGAGAAAAGATGGCCCGGCTTTAAGTCCAAAATTGAAGTGGTAGATGTCCCGACTCCGATGACTTATGTCCGGTATACTGGGAACTGGCAGGGGTCAGTGGACGGTTGGTACATAACCCCGAAAAACATGAGAGAACAGAAGATGAAAAGGTCATTGCCCGGACTCAACAACCTTTATATGGTAGGACAGTGGACGGCACCTTTTACCGGCACGGTCGGGGCCGCGCTCTCGGGCCGTCAATTAATTCAGATATTATGTAAAAAAAGCCGGCGCCCTTTTGTTACAAGTCAGCACTAATCGTAACACAGACCGTATCGAGCTATTGAAACAGGATCTTATCGGCTGCCACTTTGCTTTGTTGTCAAAAATCTACTCTGGAGCAATTTCTTGATAATTATTTCCCCTGCAGTTTGGCCAATACCCGGCCCGTCCCGTTCTCTAATCATGATAACGGAGGAACAGGCAATTTTATTAAGGATGAAGACAGGAATCCGATCTAAAAGCAAACCGCTGAAATCTCCGGACCAAAGGTAGTCAAGCCCCGGAACTTGGGCTAAAATGTCCCTGTCCATTAATTTCGGAGAAGCGAATGGCCGCGCGAAAAAAGCCCCGGTTCCTGCTGGCGGTAGAAACCTCCTGCGACGAAACCTCGGCTGCTGTCCTGGACCGAGGTCGGATTCTAAGTAACATCATTCTGTCCCAGGATGAAATCCATTCACCCTACGGCGGAGTCGTGCCCGAGCTGGCTTCGCGTCAGCATATCAAATCCATAGATTACGTAATCGGGGAGAGTCTGTCGCAGGCCGGAGTGGCTCTTAAAGAAATCGACCTTTACGCGGTCACCCAGGGGCCGGGTCTTATCGGCTCGCTGCTGGTCGGACTGACCTTTGCCAAGGGGCTGGCCTACTATTTTAAGAAGCCTCTCCTCGGCGTTGACCATCTCCAGGCCCATATTGAGGCTCCCTTCCTGGAAAACGAGGAGATTGAGTTCCCGGTGCTGGCGCTGCTGGTTTCGGGAGGCCACACCTCTCTCTATTTCCTGGAAAAACCGCTCGACTACCGGCTGCTGGGGAAAACTCGCGACGATGCGGCCGGCGAATGTCTGGACAAGGTGGCCAAGTTTCTGAAGCTGGGCTATCCGGGCGGTCCGGTCATTGAACGCCTGGCCCGGGGCGGCGACAGCGAGCGCTTCCATTTTTCACTGCCCCGGATGAAAATCCCCGGCTATGATTTCAGCTTCTCCGGTCTCAAGACTGCCGCCCTGAAAATTATCCGCGAAAACGGCCTCAGCGCCGAACATCCGGAGCTCGGAAATTTCCTGGCCAGCTTTGAGGAAACGGTGGCCAGGGCTCTCCTGGAGAATGTCCATAAAGCCCTGGAAGAATTCCGGCCGGCAGCCCTGATTCTCTGCGGCGGTGTGGCCCGCAATGCCAGACTTCGGGCCAGGTTTTCCGAGCTGGCCGCAAGTCACAGGCTGCCGTCTTTTGTTCCCTCACCCAGGCTGTGCACCGATAATGCCGGCATGGTCGGAGCGCTGGCCTGGAAAAAATTTCAGGTTTCCCCCGCTGCCGCCGTCGACCTGGACCTGGATGCCTACCCGAGATGAGCCGGAATAAGGGCCTGACTGGAGAGGCTCAGCTTTCTAAATCGATCAATAATCTTTTGCCCGGACATTTTTATTTCTAGTCCCTCATATCGCCCCGAGGATTCCTGCGGATTCCCGGCTGGGTTTATGGAGTCCGGACTATGAAAAATTTAATTCCCGAAGGGAAGTCGGCGGGAAAATCCGAGCCCGGGCTGCGTCTTTAGGTTCATGAGCCGCAGGCTGTAACTTTCGCCGGCCTGAATCGTATTATTAATGAGAGAATTAAGTTTGATTTACCCGAGTCGCTTCTGTTAAACTTGAGTTCGGAGCGGCAACGGGAACGAAGTCAGGAGGCTTGAGGTGGTAAAAACGGCTAAAAGATTATTAAATATGACGGCATTTCTAACGCTTGTTTTTCTGATAGTCGCGAGGCTGCCGGCCCAGGAGCAGAAAACCAGGGAGATTGCTCTCAGCCTGGACGAAGCTATCTATCGGGCTCTCAAACATAACCTCAACCTGATAGCCGAAGTCTATTCCACAGAAAAGGCCGGAGAAAACATATCCGTGGCCAGGGAGGTCTTCCTGCCAAGTCTGGAAATGAGCTACGGCAGCTCTCGCACCGAACAGCCTTCAACCTGGTTTCTTCAGAGCTCAGGTACCTATATCAGGTCCTCTCAGAATTATGAAACCAGGCTGTTTCAGCGGCTGCCGATCGGCGGAACCTTTTCTGTGGGCATGTCAAATGTAAGTGAGGATACCAACCAGGCCTTTCAGCGCATAAATCCTTATTACAACACCCAGCTGCGTTTTGACTTTAATCAACCGCTGCTCCGGAATTTTGGGCCGCGGGTGGCCAAACGGGAGATCATAATCGCCCGCCAGAATTATGCCATCTCCGAGGTCCAGCTCAAGAGCCAGGTCATGGAGACCATCTACCAGGTGGAAGATGCCTACTGGAACCTGGTGCTGGCCCGGGAGAACTTGAAGGTCAAACAGCAGTCGTTGCAGCTGGCCAGGGACCAGCTGACCAAGACCAGGAAAGAAATTGAGGTTGGACAGCAGGCGGCCATTGAAATCCTGAACGTTCAGGCGGCTGTTTCCCAGAGAGAAGCCGAAATCGTCCAGGCCGAGGCCGCAGTCAGGACGGCTGAGGACAGGCTCAAGGTCATATTGAATCTGGCCAGCGGTCCGGAATTGAGCACGGTCAACCTGGTCCCGACTGAGAGGCCGGAATTCAAGCCGGTCAAGGTCGACCTGAATGAAGCTCTGCGAACAGCTCTTCTGATGCGGCCTGACCTGCAGATTGACAGCCTGACCATTGAAAGCAAGAAGATTGATTATGATTTTGTCCGCAACCAGATGCTCCCGCAGCTCGACCTGAACGTTTCTTACTGGAGTCCCGGGGTCTCCGGAGACCGCCTGCTTTACCGCAACAACGACCCCTGGACCGGGGAAGTGGTCGGCAAAATTCCCGGCAGCCTGTGGGATTCTTTCCGCGACGCCTCCAGGTTTCTGTACAGCAACTGGTCGGTCAATTTTACCCTGACCATACCCCTGGCCGATTATCTCGGCCGGTCGAAACTGGCCCTGGCCCGGACCGAGCTGGCTGAAGCCCAGGCCAAGCAGAAAGCGCGGGAGCAGCAGGCCATGCTGGAGGTCAGCGAGGCGGTCAACAACATTGAGACTCTGGCCAAAAGTGTTGAAGCCTACCGGGTGGCCCGGGAATACGCCGAAAAACTCCTGGAAGCTGAAACCAAGAAACTGGCCGTCGGTTTGACCACAAGTTTCTTCGTACTCGATGCCCAGGAAAAGCTGGCTGCCGCCCGCTCGGCCGAACTTAAAGCCCTGGTCGATTACAACCTGGCCCAGGCCAGACTGGAAAAAGTCCTGGGCACCATTCTGGCCAACAAAAAGGTCAGTCTGAGCCAGGTCGGACAGCGCTGATTCGGTTTGAGTGCCGGGGTCGGGTTGTGTTAATATTGACCCGTGAAAATCACGGCGGTTGTTGTAACCTACAATGACGAGAAAAAGATAATAGACTGCCTGGAATCGCTGCAGAGCGTGGTCGATGAAATCGTGGTGGTGGACAGCCAGAGTACCGACCTGACCAGGAAAGTCGCTTCCTATTTTACCGATAAAGTCTACCGGACCGCTTCTGCCGATTATGCCGCGCTCAAAAACCTCGGACAGGAGATAGCTTCATTCAACTGGATACTGTCGCTGGAGCCCGACGAGAGGTTGTCGCGCGGACTGAAGCTGGAACTGCTCAAAATCAAGCAGCAGCCGGATGAAGCCGAAGGCTACCTGATTCCCCGCCGGAGCTTCTATCTCGGCCGCTGGGTCAGGCATTCCGGCTGGTACCCCAATCGCAGGATAAGGCTCTACCGGAAGGATAAGGGTACCTGGGTCCGCGACAGATTCCGGGTGAGCCTGAATTTTACGGGCCGGGCCGGCCGACTGAAGAACCCGGTCGAACACCTGGCCTTTGCCTCCATCTCCGAGCACCTGAATTATCTGAACCGGGTCACCGAGAGGCGGGCCCAGGAATTATACCTGAAAAGAAAAAAAGCCCGCGCCTATCATTTCTGGTTGTCTCCGGTGGCCAGGTTTCTGGGAATTTATTTCGGTAAGGGGGGCTGGCTCGACGGTTTTGCCGGACTGGTGATTTCCACGCTGGCTGCTTATTCTGTTTTTCTTAAATACGCCAAGCTGAAAGAGGTCTGGAAAAAAGGAGAGAGAATTGAGCCTGTGTCTCATAGCCAGTGATCCGCAGGATGAGCTGGAGCTGAAGCAATTTTTCCTGGTTTGCCGGGAACTCAAAAAAAAGAACTACCCGTTTTTTATCCTGACCGGTCCGGGGAGCAAGCTTTCGTCCCAGGCCAGGTTGCAGGGGATCAGAGTTATTAACCATCGCCTGGACGGCAGTTCGGGCTGGCTGTCTTCCTGGAGATTGCAGCGGCTTTTCAAAAAGAACGGGATAGAACTGGTCCATTTTTTCGACCGGGAGGCAGCCGGTTCCACCTGGAAGGCTGCCCGGAAGGCCGGGATTAAAATCCAGCTAATTTCCTGGAAGCCGGCCTGGAACTTGAAAGAAGCGCTGGGAGTGTTAAGTCAGGTCGATTCGGTCGTCTGTGAGAACGATGAAGCCAAGAGGCTTCTGTTAAAGCATAATCTGGCCCAGGGAAAACTGGAAATCATTCCTCCGGGACTGGATGTCTCGCCAGCCCGGACGGCCAGGAAGGATTTTCTGCGTCAGGAACTTAACCTTCAGTCCGACAATTTTCTGGTGGGTTTGCTCTGCCCGCTGGAAGACCTGAAAACTCTAAAAAGCCACCTGGAAGCGGTCAGAATTCTTGACCAGGAAGCTCCCCGGCTGAAGGTGGTTATTCTGGGAATCGGAGCCCTGAACCTGGAGAGATTGCGACAGGAGCAGGCCCTGGAATTTGAAAACCTGTTTTTTTACCTGGGTTTCAATGAACAGCTGGCCGAGGTTATTTCGGCTCTGGACCTGTTCGTTTTCGGGGCTTATTCTCTTCCGGAAGAATACATACTTAAAGCTATGGTCTGGCGGGTGCCGGTAATCGGGGTCATGGCGGCCGGAATGACCGGGCTGATCATTCAACGGGAGACCGGCCTCTTGGTTGCGCCGGGCGACCCGGCCTCGCTGGCCCAGGCCATATTGAAGCTTTATCTTGACCGCAGCCTGGCTCAGAGTCTGAGCAGCCGGGCGTTCGAGCTGGTTTCAAGCCAACATTCAGTCGAGGCCATGGCTCAGAAGATGGTCAACCATTATGAGTTCCTGGCCTTGCAAAAAGGAGTTAAGCTTGGTCGGTAGGGTTACAATTCGCAGGTTGACGGACCGCAGGGAATTTGCCGGCTTGGTTGATATTCAACGGGCAGTCTGGAAACATCCTGACCTGGACCTGACCCCGGTCCACCAGTTCTGTATCTCGACTTTCATGGGCGGGCTGGTGCTGGGAGCTTTCGTGGATGAAGAGCTGGCCGGTTTTGTTTATTCTTTTCCGGCGATCTATAACGGAAAATTCTGCCATCATTCGCATCTGCTGGCGGTTCTCCCTCAGTTCCAGGGTTACGGGCTGGGCAAGAAGTTGAAGTGGGCTCAGCGCCGGGAAGTACTGAAGATGGGGTTGGACCTGGTCACCTGGACCTATGACCCGATGCAGAGTCGGAATGCCAACCTGAATTTCCACACCCTGGGCGTTATCTGCAGGCGATACCTGCCGGATTTTTACGGAGAAACGCCCCAGTTGAGGCTGGGCCCGGGCATTCCCACCGACCGGTTGCTGGTGGAATGGCCGATTAAGTCGGCCCGGGTGCAGAAGAAAGCCGCGGAGAAGGAAGA
The DNA here is from genome assembly GCA_030017715.1 of Candidatus Saccharicenans sp. Classification (GTDB taxonomy): domain Bacteria; phylum Acidobacteriota; class Aminicenantia; order Aminicenantales; family Saccharicenantaceae; genus Saccharicenans. The sequence goes on from JASEIU010000002.1 coordinate 459,511, forward strand.
GAGAAGCCTGGACCTGAGTTTTCTTCCGAAGGCTCTGGAAGGCTACAGAGCGGAAGATGGCAGCTACCGCCCGGGGCCTGTCAATCTCAAGCTGAAGGCTCCGGTTTTTCTGGCGGAAACGGTGCGGGACGTCCGCGCCCTTCAGACTGTGCCCGAACTGATCGGCGACTGGCAGTCGGCCCTGAGGCGGGTGCTGAACCATTATTTTGGCCGGGGTTATGCCATCATCGATTTTATTTTTGGCGAGCAATGTTATTACCTTATAAAGCAGATGCCGGCCGGAAAGACGCAAAAATCAGGCCGGCCTGAGGTCAGCTGAGCGGGCAGTAAGATCAAGGCAATCGGTTAAGCCTGGAAGAGAAACATCCCGCCCGGACTGAAAACTGGCTGGACAGCCGACCGGCCGGTCTCCGGGGAAAAGTTCCAGGCGGCTGAAAATATTGAAGGTCGGGCTGACGGCGCAGCCTGACCAGAAGGCAGGTGACAGATGGCCATTGACAGGATCGAGCTGAATTTATTACGGCTTCCCTATGTTCATTTTTTTGAGACCAGCTTCGGCCGGGCCTACGACCGCACCTTTATCATCATCCGGATTTTTGAAGACGGGCTGGTCGGGTACGGCGAATGCGTGGCCGAGGAAAAACCTCTCTACAGCGGAGAGACGACCGAAACCGCCTGGCACGTTATCAAGGATTTCCTGGTTCCGCTGGTTTTCAAGCAGAGGATAGTTGAACCTGAGGATTATTATCAAGCGGCGAAAGTTTTTCGCGGCAACCAGATGGCTAAAGCCGGGCTGGAACTGGCTCTGTGGGATTTGAAGGCAAAAAAAGCCGGCCTGCCACTCAGCCGGTTATGGGGTGGAATCCGTGAGGAAATCCCGGCCGGAGTGAGCGTCGGGATTGAAGATTCGGTGCCGGAGCTTCTGGCCCGCATTGAAAATTATCTCAGCCAGGGCTATGAGCGAATTAAGATAAAAATCAAACCCGGCTGGGATGTGGAGGTCTGTCAGGCTATCAGAGAAAAATATCCTGAGCTGCTGCTCCAGGCTGATGCCAACGGAGGCTATTCCATAGAGCAGGCAGACCATCTGAGGAAGCTGGATACTTTCAAACTGCTGATGATAGAACAGCCCTTTCCTCCCTACGACCTCTGGGACCACAGCAAGCTGCAGAGGAAGATGACCACGCCGCTGTGCCTGGATGAGAGCATCATCTCTTTCGACTCAGCCCGGGCAGCCTTAGAAATGGGTAGCTGCCGGATAGTTAATATCAAGGTGGGTCGGGTCGGGGGAATCGTCGAGGCTCGCAGAATTCATGACTACTGTCAGAGCTACGGAGTCGGAGTCTGGTGCGGCGGCATGTTAGAAAGCGGCCTCGGCCGGGCTCATAATCTGCACCTTGCCACCCTGCCCAATTTTAAGTACCCGAATGACCTGTCAGCCAGCGCCCGCTATTATCACGAGGATCTGATTGAGCCACCGATCAGCCTGAGCCGGCCGGGTTATATCCGGGTTCCTGACGGGCCGGGTATCGGCGTTAACCCGGTGGAAGACCGCATCCAGAAAGCTACAGTGAAAAAGGAAATTTTAAATCCGTGAAGAATTGAACCAGAGCCTGCTCTGGCCGACCGGGGCAGGTCGGTTAAAGACCCCGAGACTGGCCGGGTGGCGGGTCTGACAGCCGGTTGAGGCCCGGATCGATACGATGTCGGGCTTTAGAGTAAAAATTGATAGGTCAAAATGAAAGCCGATAAGCTGTATCCAGAATCGAAAATAGAACTCAACCGTTTCCTGGCCAGGCATTATGACCGGCTCTTGAATTTTCTCTCCTTCGGTACCTACAGCAAATTTATCGCCAGAGCGATAGCAGATACAGGTATTGAAAAGGAAAACCATATCCTGGACCTTGGTTGCGGCACTGGGCGTAATGCTGCTCTGATGTTAGGATATTTGGGACCCGAAGGAAGGATTGCCGGGCTTGATATACTGCCAGAAATGCGGAAACAATTCGAACAAAGATTTGAAAAAGAACCCAGAGTGACCTTTATCAGGCAACGTATTGATGTGCCTTTCGACCGGGGCGAGAAATTTGACCTGGTCTTCATGAGCTTTGTCCTTCATGGGTTTCCCCAGGCGGTTAGACTGATTATCCTCGAAAATGTAAATCGTCACTTAAAACCCGGCGGCCGGCTGGTTCTTCTTGATTATGCCAGGTTTAATCTAAATCAGAAGTCGTTTATTTTTCGCTGGGTGTTCAAGAAATTTGAGTGTGTTTACGCCCGGGATTTTATTGAGCACGATTGGAAGGAAATTCTCGAGAATCATGGCCTTCGAGTTGAAGAGGAAAAATATTATTACAAGGGTAACTTGCGCTTGCTAAAAGCCAGACTGGTTGATATCTCTGTCAGCCGTCCGGGTTGATAGCTGACCTGCTCTCTGTATTATTTAAAGGCGAGCCATTTGAAAGGCTGAAGGCAGTCAGACCGAGGTTCTAAGAACTTTCTTTTTCATTTCTTATGTTCCAGAGGCCTGGTTTCTTTCTGGGGTCAGGCCCCTGAATGATAAAAGAGCCAGGGTTAAGTTGTGAGGTGAGTTCTAAAGTAAGTTCCAGTCGAGAAAGGCTAAATTTGACCGAAGAATAAAGAATTAAGATATAATTAGTTTTTCTAAAAAGAAGCCTTCTGGTATGATGAACCGGATTAAAAAGCACGAGGAGTGAAGCATGAAAAATCTGGTGATACTCGGGGCCGGAACCGGCGGGACGATCATGGCTCACCGGCTGGCCGGCCCTCTTAAGAAGCGAGGCTGGAAAGTCACTGTCATTGACAAAGATGACAACCATTATTATCAGCCCGGATTTCTGCTGGTGCCCTTTGGAATTTACCATCCGGAAGATCTTGTCAGACGGCGGTCGCATCTGCTGCCGAAAGGCGTGGATTTTATCGTCGAAAAAGTCGAGGAAATCAAGCCGGGGAGCAAAAAGATTGAGCTGGTAAATGGACAGGAAATTAGCTATGACCTTCTGCTGATTGCCACCGGCAACCACATCAGACCGGATGAAACACCGGGCCTGCTGGACGGCTGGCGGAAAAACATTTTCGATTATTATTCGATCGACGGAGTCAGGGCTCTGGCAGAGAAATTGAAGGAGTTTAGAGAAGGGACGCTGGTTGTCCATATCGCCGAGATGCCCATCAAATGCAATGTCTCGCCGCTCGAATTTGCCTTTCTGGCCGACTGGTATTTCCGGAAGAAAGGAGTCAGAGAGAATATCAGGCTGGTTTATGTGACCCCGATTTCCGGCGCTTTTACCAAACCGGTGGCCACCCGCTATCTGGGCGACCTGCAGGCTAAAAAAAAGATAGAAGTTGAGAGTTTTTTTCTGACGGAAAAAGTTGACCCGGCGGCCGGGAAGGTGGTCTGTTATGACGGACGGGAAGTGGGCTTCGACCTGCTGGTGACCATACCGCCGAATTTTGGAGCCGAAGTCATCGGGCGTTCCGGTCTGGGCGACGAGATGAATTATGTGCTGGTGGATGAGTCGGGCTTTCGTTCGGAGAAATACGCCGATATTTTCGTGATCGGCGATGCCGCGGCCAATGACTGGACCAAGGCCGGCTCGGTGGTTCATTTTGAATCGGAAATTCTGGATAAGATTATTCTGGCGGAAATAGACGGAAAAAAAGTTGAGCTGAGTTTTGATGGGCACGCCAACTGTTTTATTGAGACCGGTTTCGGAAAGGCTGTGGTCATTGACTACAACCATGAGGTTGAGCCTCTGCCGGGAAAATTTCCCCTACCGGTGGTAGGGCCGATGTCACTTCTCAAGGAAACGCGCCTTAACCACTGGTCCAAGCTGGCCTTTGAATGGGTCTACTGGCACTGGTTGCTTAAGGGAAGAGCTGTGCCTTTCGTGCCGGCCCTGATGTCCAGGCGCGGCAAGAAAGATGTCCGGAATTTTCCGACCCGGGGGGCGACGGGACAGGAATAGAATTGCCGAAGCTTTAAAATTAATCTTATTAATTAGCGCTAAAAACCCGGAAGCTAAGAAGCAACAAAGAAATAACAGCCTGTCAGCTTTTTGACCGGCGGGCCGGATGATAAATTGAGAGGCGCAGGATGATAAATATAAGCCCGGGTCTATTTCTGATGCTCCGAAATAAATAAGGCTTGATTTTGAAGCGGGATTCGGATATTCTGAGCCAAGGAAAGGGAGTTTATGTCTCTTCTTTTCTAAAGATTAACGAATAAATTTAAGGAGGTAAGGAATGAAGAAAATGACAAAAGGTATGATTGTGGTTCTGGCTTCGCTTTTGATGTTGAGCCTGGTAACCATGCCAGCTCGGGCCGGTATCCATTTCGGCCTGAAGGGCGGAATTAGCCTGGCCAATATCAAGTCTGTGCCACCTACTTTTGAAGGCTTCGAATGGAAGACCAAACAGGGGCTGGCCGGCGGAGCTGCGCTGGAGATCGGCCTGATCAAAGGATTCTCCCTGCAGCCGGAAATCCTCTATGTCCAGAAAGGTGCGAAGATATCAGCTAACGTTGAAGGCATGGACATTACCCTCAATGCCAACATCGATTACATCGAAATCCCCCTGCTTCTGAAGTACAACCTCATTTCCGGCGGTCCCACCGTTCCTTCAGTCTATGTCGGGCCCTATATCGGGTTCAACACCAAGGCTGAATTTGTTATATCGATCACCGGCTATCCGGAGGAAAGAGAAGACATAAAGGACGACATAAAGAATACCGAATATGGCCTGACTTTCGGTGTCGGTCTGACTCAAAAGCTCGGCCTGTTCAGAGTTACCCTGGATGCTCGTTACGACCTCGGGCTTTCCAATATTGTCGAGCCGACAGTTTCGGAGCCTTCTTCCATCAAGACCCGAACCTGGCTCTTTATGGCCGGAATTTCCTTCTGATAAGAAATCTTAGAGATTTAACCAGAGGGGGAGGGGCTTTTGCCCCTTCCCCTTTTATTTCAGGGGCGAATTGGTGGCCATAAGAATCGGCAGAGGGAAAGATTCCTGGCCTCTTACCAGCCCGGAGCTCACATGGTGGCTTTTTTTATTCTCTTGATTATAAGGGAATGGCTGATTACAGGAAGGGGTTATAAGTGCTGGAACAGAAAGTTTGCCTGAATGAAAGCCCGTAAGCCCGGCTGATGGATAGCCAGGGTTGGAGCTCCTGGACCCGGGTGGGATGAATCTGACGGAAATTAACCTGCTGTCTTTAGCTCTACAATATTTTTTCCTCGGATGAGCGAATTAGCATTTAAACCATCATGGATTTATAATCTTTTCAGGAATAAGAAGCATAATTTTTCTGCGAGGCTGGCGACAGGTTTTCAACAAATAGCTGCGGTCTTTCCTGAGAGCTAAATTCAAACAGTTGGGCGAAGAAGCCAGAGATTCTCCGCCCGGGGAAAAGCATGGAGAGAAAAAGCGTGCGAATAATTCTCCTTCCAGTCGGAACCATTGAAGAATTTATACTCGATACACTGTCAAAGGCCACATCAAGAATCTTTAACTGCCAGGTAAGCATCTATGAAAAAATAAAGGTTCCAGATGAGGCTTACAATCCAGCCAGGAATCAATACAGCTCCAGCAAAATTCTGGAAAAAATGCGTTCGTTCATTAAACTGGAAAATGGAGAAAAAGCCCTGGGGGTGGCCGATGTTGACCTTTATGTTCCGGGGTTGAATTTCGTGTTCGGAGAGGCAGAGCTTGGTGGACGCCTGGCCATTATTTCTCTGACTCGCTTGAGACAGAGTTTTTATGGATTGCCTGATGACAGATCTCTTTTTCTCCAGCGTGCGGTAAAGGAAGCAGTTCATGAACTTGGACATCTTTACGGTCGGGGGCACTGCCCTGATTTCCGCTGCATCATGCACTTCTCGAACAGCCTGCTCGATACTGACCGGAAAAGTGTTTCTTTCTGTCCTCGCTGCCGCCTTCCGGAATGGACATCGCCAGTTTGAGACACTGCCTATCTTTTATTCTTTTCCGGTTTTTCGAATAAAAGTGGCAAAGACTCGGTTTTTCCCGGATAGGTCAGTATGCCATTTTTTATTTCTGCAATTGGGGACAGCCTGTGTTTTGTTGCGGCATCGCTATCGATTATGTGCCAGACCTCATGGCCCTGGCTGCAGAGGTAATCAGACATTAGCTGTCGGTGACATTTCCAGTAATATTTTTCAGCGCACATCAGAGCTGCCCTTTTTTCTGAGGCAAGTTCAAGCAACTTCTCGATCGCCTTCTTAAAAGTAACGCTCATCATATAGTCGGCATAGATGCGGAAGCCCTCGCTCCTCCAGCCTTTATTAGGAGAGTTTTCTCCCGGCCCGTCGACTTTTTTTCTGTAGCCGCCGAGTTCTTTTCCCATCCACAGATACTGTATATTGGAGGTGGCCAGGATTTTATCAAGATTTCCCCGGTTGAACTGGGAGTTTCTTTTTGACACGGGAAAAGCCCTGATGTCCACCAGCAGCTCAATCTCAAAGGCTTTAAGCAGGGAAATGAATTCTTCCGAGCTTCTGTTTGAATGACCGATTGTATAGAGTTTCATTTTTCCCGGATCCTGGAGGATTCCATCGCCTGACCTATATCAGCAGGTGGATGATATTTTGGTACGTTAATTTTATGATCATAAAAATTTATCATAATGATAATCTATGTTTCTTATCTGACATTTCTGATCAAGTAGGTCATTCCGTCTCTTCACAGGTTCGATGATTTCCTCAGATTAATCTGGCTCGACATGGTAGTTTTTCCTGACGAAAATGAACCCGAAGATTATTATCAGCGCCAGGACGGAGAAGACCAGGAGGTCACGCAGGGCAAAGGCCGGGTCGCGCCGGACAAACATCATCCAGCCCATGGCGTTGACTGCCAGAATCTGGGTGAAAAAGAATCCGTAAAATAGCCAGAGGATGGGATAAGCTTTGCTGGCTCTGGTCCAGAGCAGATAGACGCTGATGAGTCCGAGAGGAATGGAAAAGCCCAGGTCGAAAACCCGGACCAGCCAGAAAGCTATCGGTGAAATATCGTAGCCTCTGGTTGTCCCGGTCTTTATCACTTCAATAACTTCACCGATCCACATGCCGGCGAAAACAAGGAGAAAAAGAGCAAACAAGATAGAATAGATCAAGAGCGGTTTTATTCTAAAAGTGCCTGTGACCTTTCGAGGGAAGACAGAGTAGCAGTAGAGCAGGATGAGAAGAGCCGCAATCAGGATGAACAGGAAATAAAAGAAGTATTTTTCGTTGTTGCCCGAGTACTGAAGGGAGCTCCATTCCCAGCCGATGGTGTAGCTCAGGGCGTAATAAATCAGGAAAAGCGGAGTCGCTATCAGCAGATATCTGGCGGCGTTTTTTCTCAGCCAGAGCAGTATGCCCCCGACTATCAGAAGCGGCGCCAGCACTGCCAGATTAACCAGGTCCTGGCCGATGAGCTGATTGTTGATTACCTCCGGCGTTCGATATTTGATTGCCCCCGAGACCAGCGGGCCCATTACCGCCAGATAGATCAGGGTGAGCCCGGCCAGGACGGCCATCAGCCCGATAAAGATCCGCTCAAAATTGCTGCCGTAAGTATGTAAGCTATTATATGAATGGTCATTCATATTTGCCCCTAAAATTTGTAGATTTTTCCGCGCAGGATAACTGTTTCGGGGTTCCCCAGGTTATCAAAAGACTTGAGCGGGTCGGATTTGAGTATCTGAAGATCCGCCGCCTTTCCTGGTTCGATCGTCCCCAGCTCATTCTCCAGCCCCAGGATTCTGGCTCCGTTTCCGGTGGCGCAGACGATCACTTCCATCGGACTCATCCCCAGCCTCTGGAAATATTTCATCTCGTCGAAATAGATTTGAGGATACATTTCGCGGTATTCGCCGTTGGCATCGGTTCCGATGCCCATCACGATTTTCCGGGCATAGGCCTTTTTGAAAAGCGTTTCGTGCATGGCCATCGACCAGCCGCGTTTTTCGATCAGGAAGCGGTTTATGTCGTCGCGCTGGTAACTGGCGTAATAGGTCATCAGAGTCGGGACGTTATAGACACCCTTCTCAGCCATCATGTCCAGCGTTTCGTCGTCCATTTCGTTCAGGTGCTCGATGCATTCCACTCCGGCCTGGATGGCTACTTTGGTCATGGTTGGCGGAATGGTGTCAGAAAAGCCGCCGCCGTGAGCGGTGATGTGTAGCCCGAGCATCCTGGCTTCCTCCACCGCTGCCCTGGCCTCCTCCAGCGTAAACTGCGGAGAAATCTTTATGTGCTTAAAACCGGAAGCATACATCTGGCGAACAGCTTTGCGCCACTCCCAGGGTCCATCAGCGGCCATCGAACCGTGCATTCCGTAGCCATGGCCGCCGGTGATGGTGATGAGATAGCCGCAGGGATAAATCCGGATGCTGTCGATGTAACCCTTTTTCTGGGCCTGAAGGATAGCCCGAATGGCTTCAAGGTGCGAGCCAACGTCTCTGACGGCTGTTACTCCGCACCGCAGGTACATGTTCATAAGCTGGAGGGCTCTAAGAGTGGCCAGGCTGTTGCTGTCTCGGTAGTATTCCAGGTCGGAAGTCTCGCTCGTAAGATGAATGTGACAGTCGATGAACCCGGGCAGGATCCATTTTCCCGAAGCGTCTATTTTATGGGCTTCCTTCGGTATTTTAACTTTTCCAGCCGGGCCGACTTCCTTTATCTTATCTCCTTCGATTATTATTACACCGTCAGGTAGCGGCTCCCGTCCGGTCCCGTCGATAATCGTTGCACCCAGCACCGCCACCAGCGCTGGCTTCCCGGATTTTTCCTGCGGTTTGTCGGTTCTGGCGGAAAGAAAGAGAGCTGACAGGAAGAGGAAACAGGACACCGCCAGCGCAATTATGCCGACCCGGCCCGTCCCTGCCAGTCTTTTAATTATTTTTCGACCTGAAAATATCTTCAGTTCGCTGGATATTTTCATCCTGACCTCCATTCGAAAAGATTTCTGACATGGTTCACCTATCAATATCGTCTTCTATCGGGCAAAAAGTCAACCCGGACTTTCTTTATGGAACAGAAATGCCTGAGAATCTCAGAGGAGTGTCTTGAGATGTCGGGGTGGTGGAGCGGCGGTGAGCGTGATCAAATAAAAGAGGCGAGCGATTGATCAACGGTAGGCTAAAAGACAGAATCTGGCCTGCGGATGTTATGGTGGGGCTTCCGGCTGGAAAAGAAATTCAAATCCTGCACTCAATTTTCCATCGAGACATATTTGCGTAGATAAAAAAGCCTATGCAGGCAGGCAATTCGCCCTGATTTATAGCTTCGCTGTGTTTCCAGGCAAACTTTCGGCGAGATTAGATGATTAATTTCAATTTTCAGGGCACGACTGTCAGGGCGACCTTCACGCATATTCAGGTTATGGACCGGCGCTTCAGCCCTCTATTTGCTGGCCAGCTCCGAAAGAAGTTTTTTAAGTTCTTCCACTGTCGGGATTTTGCCTGAAGAAATAATTTTGCCGTCGACGATTACGGCCGGGGTCATCATCACCCCGAGTTTAGCCATTTCCTCAGGATCCCGGATATGGGAAATATCCGCAGTGAGGTTTAATTCAGCGCAGGCGGCCACGACACTTTTTTCAGTCTGATTGCACCTCGGGCAACCCGGACCGGCTATCTGTATTTTCATCTGTCACCTCCCGAAACTAAAAGATGAAATTCCCGAATAACCAACCGATTATGGTTCCCAGAATTATTATCGTCGGAACATACACCAGAGCTTTTTTAATGCCGAACACCCTGGCTATGGCCAGCCAGTTAGGCAGGCTCAAGCCGGGTCCCGTCAGAAGCAGGGCCAGAGCCGGACCCTTGCCCATCCCCAGCTTCATCAGAGTGTGAACAAACGGCGCCTCGGTCATGGTGGCAAAATAACTGATGGCCCCGATCAGGGTGGCAAAAAAGGAAGCCCGGAGGCTGTTTCCTCCCAGATAGTTTTTAATCCAGTCTTCGGGCAATATCTTTCCTACAATTCCGACGATAAAGACTCCCGCCAGAAGTAGCGGAAAAATGATTTTCACGAACCACCAGCTCTCCCTCAGCCAGGCTTCTCTTTGTTCTTTTTCCAGGGCTTTCAGGGCATAAACAGCAACTGCCAGTGTCGCCGCAAACCAGACGAGAACTTTATGCAGGTAAGGACCGCTTCTTATAAGATAGTTCGGCAGGAGCAGCGACAGGAGTATCAGCCCAAGAAGCAGCAGGTGTTTCTTCTCTATGATGGATTTTCTTTCGCTTCTGGTCTGGCTGAATTCCTCCCTTTTTTCCCTGAAGAAGGTGCTCATGGCGAATCCGACGACGAAAGCCATGAGAAGAGAAGCCACCAGCCTTGCCAGCACCATCTGCCCGCCGAGAATACTCCCGGTGTAGGTGAGCGCCAGAATGTTGGCTGAAGGGGCCACCCAGAGTATGATGAAGGCTACTCCGACGCCTGCTCCCGAATAATAAAGCCCGCTGGCCACCGGAATGACCGTGCAGGAACAAACAGCCACTAAGAAGCTGGCGACCGAGGCTAAGGAAAAGGATTTAAGTTTATTTGCCTGCTCGCCCAGATATTCAAGGATGGCCTCCCGGTTAATGAAGGCCACCATTGCTCCGGCCAGCAGAAAGGCCGGAACCAGACAGGTAAGAACGTGGGTGGCAATGTAATCTTTGAGCGCGACAAGTCCGGCTAAGAAGATCTCTTTAATCATCAGGCAGTTCCTTTTTCAGGATTAAGATTTATTATAATACTCTGCCCGGGCGCCAGGCACCACCCAGTCTATATGGACTGGGACGTCATTCCGGCCGCCCATCCCCTTGCTGTTTCCGCTGGCAAAGTGGATTGAGCCGGAGATTTTTTCAGCCACTAAGGTATTCCAGCCTTTTTTCTGCACGTACTCGCCGGTGATGTTGGGGTTCGTGCCGATACCGAGTTCAGCCAGGACGTTAAAATCCTTCCCGCCGAAGATAAGCGGCTTTATTTCCTTATCGATGTATTCCTGAGCTTCCGGCGTATCACCCTTTACCTCGACAAAACGCCCCTTTTCCACAAAGAACTTGGCCCGGTATTTTAAGGGACCGGCGCCGCCCCAGCCGGCCGGCACGGTGAAATAGCCGTTAGAGTCTCCTTCATGCACCGGAACCACGTAGGCTTCAGCCCCAGGAAGGTTTCCGAATTTGCCAGGCTGAGTGAGCAATCCGCTGGAAACGTGCACCAGCGACGGTTCGATCTCAACGGTTATGTCAGTGTCTTCTGCAAAAACCCGGACATAGCGGCTGTTTCTGAGTTTTTCTGCTTCAGCTTCGGTCTGCTGATGGAGGAGGTTATAGTCAACATCCATCGGCCCGCCTTCCTCAAACATCTCTAAGGTAAACCCGGGCAGGCTGGCGATTCTTGAGCCTTTTTCATTCTGAGCCCGGCGAAAATTCGTGTGGGTCAGGGAAAAGGCGGTCGGCATGAATATTATTTCTTTGAAGCCGATTTTTTCATAAAGGTCCGGGGTGGCGTCAACCCCATTTCTGGCTTCGGGCGGTATATAACTCAGCAGCTCGACTTCAACCCCGGCGCTTTTGAACACCTGATACATCCGCCGGCAGAGTTCTTCCGACCTTAAAAATTTATCCCGGTATTGTTCGTCAAAAGCCGAATTCCATTCCTGCCTTATTATGGCCACCTTTTCGCCATCCTTATAGCCCATGTTGACCATGAGAGCATTTAATATCGCCCGGTCAATTCTGTTCATCTTTGCCTCCTGTGAATTTTAAGCACGATTATTTTACAGGATTTATGCTTTAAGTCACCAGAAAAGAACCAGGCCAAAAAAATAGCTCTTCTGCCTCCTTAAATTTCCGTCAGCAGCCAGTTTAGCCCGCTTTCACTCAATTTACACTCTACCACTTTTGAAATTTATATTTAAAGACCCGCCAGCTTACAGTTTAATAAATTATTTCAGCTTAGAGCGGTATATAGGTGTCAGCGGGAGAAGAAAGTGCGCCCGCGGAATCCTGACAATAGACCGGTTAATGTTTTGCGGAAAACCTTAAAGCTTCTAAAGCCGCTAAAATATTAAAGACTGAGATGTGAAATGATAGAATTACCTGAGCGGGAGTACGGCCATGCACATCCTAAAATGTCATGAGATAGTAAAAACCGATTTTGTTAAAGCTGAGAATTGTTACTTATACGATTCTGAAGGGAAGAAGTATGTTGACTTTGAATCTGGCATCTGGTGCACGGTTCTCGGTCATAATCATCCGAGGATCAATCGGGTTATTCACCACCAGATTCAGAAGGTAATGCATCTCGGAACGCGTTATTTGAGCCCGGTTGTGGAAGAAGCTGCTGCCGAGCTTCTTGATATTACGGGCCTGAAAGATGGAAGGTGTGTTTTCCTGAGTTCGGGCAGTGAGGCGGTTGAGTTTGCAGTGCAGATTGCCAGGCGCCTGATCCGAAAGCCCAGATGGCTGGGTTTTGCCCGATCCTATCTTGGGGCTTACGGCTCGGCCGGAAAAAAAGATGCTGCCGAAGCCTGGTTGTTTGACTGGGAACAGTGCCTGAACCGGGCGCCTGAAGAATGGCTGCCCCAGATTCCTTTTGATCAAATCGGTGCCTTGGTCTTTGAACCCGGCGGAAGTGGAATCGGTTTTGTGAAATTCCCTCCGCCCGAGATCGTCAGGATGCTTTTCAATAAAGTAAAACAGCACGGGGGTCTGGTGGTGGTCAATGAAGTTACCACCGGCATCTGTCGAACCGGTCAGTGGTTTGGGTTTCAGCCTTATGACCTTCAGCCAGACATAGTGGCAGTAGGAAAAGGCCTGGGTAATGGCTATCCGGTAAGTGCTGTGGTCATGCGAAAAGAGCTGGCAGAAGCGCTGGAAGCAACGGGATTCTATTATGCGCAATCCCACCAGAATGATCCGCTTGGTGCAGCTGTGGCCAGGGAGGTTATTTCCACGATTCGGGAAGAAGGCTGGATAGAAAATGGCCGCGAAAAGGGAGAATATTTTCTGGCTGGTTTGAAGCAATTAGAACAGGAACGCAAACTGGTTAAGGAAGCGCGGGGCCGGGGCCTGCTGCTCGGGCTTGAGCTCTGGCCTGATGAGCGAAGGAACGTTCAGAATATCTACAGAAAACTCCTGGACTGCGGGTATCTGGTCGGATATTATTCGGCCGGAAATGTGCTGCGCTTTGACCCGGCTCTGACCATTGACCACGAAGATATCACCCGGCTGCTCGAAGTCCTGGCCGAGATATTGAAATGACCATTTACGGCACTTTTCTATTCTGAATAAATTCTTAATAAATACCAGCCCGCAAACTTCCCATCAACTGAAAATTCAGGATATGTTCCGCCGCTTCCCATTTCAGAAGCTTGCGCCATTGATTCAAATTTATAACGTTTGTAATTGGACTCCTGTTTACCCTGTTTATTATTTTATAAGACCCAGGGCCACTAAAACAAATACAGGGCCGTTATATAATCCATGGATAAAAATGCCCGTAAGAGAATTTTTCGTTTTATCAAATACATAGGGAATAATAATGAGTATTGGGATAAGCATTATCAATAAATCAAAACCAAAGGGAAGATGAAACATCATCCATAAAATAGAACAGAGGAACCAGGCATATTTAGTCTGAAGCCTGGCTTGAATATAACCGCGCCATAGCATCTCTTCTCCGACGATGTTAAAAAAGAACATCGGCAGCCATACCAACAGCAGCAGTTTATCCTGGCCCTGGAATGGATGTATTTCCATAAACCATGGGGTTGGTGTTAATGGGCTTGTTCCGTAATATCTGTTCAATAAGAATGAACCGGCGAAAATTAGTCCCGAAAGCACAAATACAAGCAGCAGGCCAATTATTGAGTATTGCCAATCCTTTTTAGTAAAGGGTTTAATGCTTAAAGCCTGCAATATTTGACTGAAACTGTTATTCCCTTCCTTCCTGGCCATCAGAACTGCAAATAAAAACAGAGGAATAAACAGAAAATAGCCAGTGATAAACCAGTATAAAGCGGGATTGATAGCAAAGTTATATTTTAAGAACGGCAAAAGGGTAAAAAGCAAGAGGAAAAAATATATAGTAAATGAACCGAAAATTAAGACGGCTTTTAACGGCCCAATTTTATTATTCATCAATGTCTTGCCCATTTTATAACATAGAATATAGATATTATGGACAAAATTAAAATTGCCCTGAACTTTTCTGTGAAAGCAAACTTACCCCTTTGGCCGCAATCATCGGGCAGCCATAACCGGCGCCGCCATCACAATTAATTACCTCAGGTTCAATTCTAAAGCCGAAATATTTAAGCCACCCTGTCTGTGACAAACATCAGCCTCAAGTGATTGATGATTTTATCCACCAGGCCATAGTCGGACTTCATTCTTTGATTCCGGCCAAATCGAGCAGGAAGGCGTACTGAAGTGCGATTTCTCTGAAACGGCGATAACGACCTGAGGCGCCACCGTGGCCGGCTTCCATATTCGTGTACAGAAGCAGAAGATTATTATCAGTTTTCAGCTCTCTGAGCTTGGCCACCCACTTGGCCGGCTCCCAGTACTGAACCTGGGAATCGTGAAGGCCGGTGGTAACCAGCATAGCCGGATAATCTTTGGCTTCCACATTATCATAAGGAGAGTAAGACAGCAGGTAATCATAGAATTCTTTGTCGGCCGGATTTCCCCATTCATCGAATTCGTTTGTGGTCAGAGGAATTGAGGTGTCGAGCATGGTGGTTATGACATCAACAAAGGGAACAGCGGCAATTACGCCCCTGAACAGGTCGGGCCTCATATTAACCACCGCGCCCATCAGTAATCCTCCGGCGCTTCCCCCCATGGCAAATAAACTGTCGGGATTGGTGAAATTTTTGGCAATCAGATGTTCGGCGCAGGCGATGAAATCGGTGAAAGTATTTTTCTTCTGCAGAAGTTTGCCGGCTTCATACCAGTCGCGGCCGAGTTCCTGACCGCCGCGGATATGGGCGATGGCATAGATGAATCCTCTGTCCAGCAGACTCAGTCTGGCAGAGCTGAAACTCGGGTCGGTGCTGGCTCCGTAAGAGCCATAACCATAGAGAAGCAGAGGGTTTTTGCCGTTTTTCTCCAGCCCTTTTCTGTAGACCAGAGATATCGGAATTTTCACTCCATCCCCGGCTGGGGCATAGAGTCTTTCTGCCTGGTAATTATTGGGGTCAAAATCACCCAGGACTTCTTCCTGCTTGAGCAGGATTTTCTCCCTGGTTTTCATATTATAATCAAAGGTCGAATTGGGGGTGGTTAAAGAGCTGTAGCCATAGCGCAACAGCTCGGTGTCAAATTCTGGATTAACCGAAATGCGAGCCGAATAAGTTTCCTCCCCGAAATCAAGGTAGTGTTCGGATCTGTCTTTCCATCTAATTATTCTCAGGTTGGTCAAGCCGTTTTTTCTCTCATTAACCACCAGAAAATCCCTGAAGATTTCAAATTCCTCCAGCAGAATGTCCGCCCGGTGGGGGATGAGATCAACCCAGTTTTCTTTGGTGGTCCGATTAACTGGAGTCGAGACCAGCCTGAAGTTTTTGGCGTTTAAGTTTGTCCTGATGTAGAACTTATCTCCGAAATGGTCAACGCTGTATTCCAGGTTTCTTTCCCGGGGCTGGATTATCTTAAACTGGCCGTCCGGATTGCTGGCGTCCAGAAAGCGGTATTCATCGGACAGGGTGCTGTTGGAGGCAATCATCAGGAATTTTTTCGATTTGGTCTTAAAAACGGAAGTATTGAAGGTTTCATCCTCTTCGCGGTAAATTTCCGCATCTTCTTTCGGGTCAGTGCCCAGGACGTGCCTGTAGATTTTATAAGGCCTGAGGGTGGTTTCGTCCTTAACGGTATAAAATACGGTCTTATTGTCGTTGGCCCAGGCGGCATATCCAGTGGTATTGACAAGGCGGTCTGGCAGGAGCTCCCCGGTAGTAAGGTCCTTGAAGTGAATTGTATAAAGACGGCGGCTTACCGTGTCGACGCCATAGGCAAGTAATTTATTGTCGGGGCTTACCGAGAGGCCGGTCACCTGAAAATACCCGTGTCCCTCAGCCATTTCAGGAACATTCAGCATGATTTCTTCTTCGGCCTCAAGACTTCCCTTTTTACGGCAATAGTACGGGTACTCCTTGCCCTCTTCGTAGCGGGTATAGTAATAATAGCCTTCCGACCTGTAGGGGACAGACATATCAGTTTGTTTGAGGCGTCCTATCATCTCAGCATAGAGTTTTTCCTGAAGATTCTCAGTGTGTTTCATAGCGGCTTTCAAGTATTCATTTTCCGCTTCAAGATAGGCTATGACTTTTGGATTGTCCCGCTCATTAAGCCAGTAGTAATAATCAACCCGCGTATGGCCATGAATGGTCAGCTCTTTCTTTATTTTTTCGGCGACCGGTGGGCCGGGCAACCGGGTGGAATCTTTTTCGGGCTTACAGGCCTGGGAAATAAACAGGATGGCGACGGCCAGAGGCAAGATTAAGATGGCACGCCAATCAAACTTTTGTCTGAATGAGTATTTCATCGTCAGCTCCTTTCCAGGGTTATAATCCGGCTGGCCGGACATTCACCCTATTTTGCTTTTTTTAACATTATTATTGATTGCAGTCAAAATTTAACTTCTTTCGGGTTAAACACATATTATCCGGGTTAGAGGCGGTAAATATAGGCAGCAATCGGAAAAGAAGCCAGGGCACTTAGAAACTTGGCAACAGTCCGTATGATGTTTGCGGAAAACTTAAAACTTTCTATTACTACTACAGATAACATTAAAAACTGAGCTGCTTGAAGTCCTTTATGAAATTTTGAGCTGACCCGCTGTAATAAGACCCGGCTTGACAGCCCTCGCCAGAGCGGGATATCTATGTACAGAGGCATAGCTTGCTGAAGGAGGTTCCGATGAAAATAGTGAGGGCGGTAGTCATGATTCTGGTGGTTTTTGCCGCCGGGGTGATGTTGGGCAGGGTTTCGCGGGCCGGGTCAACCAGTCCACTGGGCACGGATAAAATTGTTCAGGTGGGGATAGTTGTAAAAGACATAGAGAAGGCCTCCCGGGCTTATGCGGAGATTCTCGGCACCGAGGTTCCGGCCTGGTTTCTGACTGATACCATGGATAAAGCTCACACCGAGTTCCGGGGTAAGCCCTCAGAAGCCAGGGCCAAGCTGGCTTTCATTGAACTCAAGAACATCACCATCGAGCTTATAGAGCCGGTCGGAGGACCGAGCACCTGGCGTGAGTTTCTGGAAGAGCGTGGGGAGGGGGTTCACCATCTGGCTTTTGAGGTCAAGGGGATGGATGAAAAAATCAAGCTTCTGGCCGAGCGGGGCCTGCCGCTTCTTCAGAAAGGGGATTATGAAGGCGGTCGCTACGCCTATCTGGACGGCGTCAAACGCCTGGCGGTCATCCTGGAACTCCTCGAAAATTTCTGAAATGAATTCCCCTTCCCAGGAGCAGCTCATAGAAAGCTACCGGTATAAGCCTTTTATAGAACACCGCCAGGTCCGCATCGAGCGGGCTGATCATTCATTTATAAATAAAAAAAGACTTGCAATTTATAAAAAAAAGCTTATTGTTATATTGTGATGAAAGATAATTACCTCCCAGGGAATAATAATGTCACGCGATATAGAAAAATATAAAAATATAAATAAAAGTCTTGGCCCCATTAGTACTTTTTTAATACAACAATTGAGTAAAAAGGGGATGACTGTTTTCACCACAAGGGATGCAATTAGCCTGGTCGATATCAATCCGAGGAATTTAAATAAGATTATTCATGATTTAGTAATTAAAGGCTGGTTAAGAAGAATAGAAAAGGGCAAATATATGCTCGTTCCTCTTGGTGTCGATTCAAGGGAACCATATTCAGAGAATCATTACCTTATAGCTTCCAAGCTAATAAATCCGTATTATATCGGCTTCTGGAGCGCTCTTCATTTTTACGGATACACTGAGCAGTTATTGAATACAATATTTGTTGTGTCGACAAAGAGAAAAAAAGAAATTAGTTTATCAGGGGTAAATTATAAATTTATAAGATTAAAACCCACAAAGTTTTTCGGTATATCTGAAGTAAAAATTGAGGGTGGCGTTGTTACCTTTTCTGATAGAGAAAAAACATTCACAGATTGCCTGGCCTATCCGGAATATTGCGGTGGGATTCAGGAGATAGTAAAGGGACTCTGGAAAGCAAAAGAAGAGCTCGATTTAATAAAATTGATAGATTATGCAAACAGGATGCAAAATTCTACGATTATTAAACGGTTAGGCTTTCTTCTTGAATGCCTTGATTTAAGGAAGGGAATTGATTTTGGCCATCTAATGACTCTTGTGAAAAGCGGTTATTCTATACTTGACCCATTGTTCCCCGAGAAAGGGACGTATGATTCTCGATGGAATCTCCTTATCAATGTGTCTAAAGAAGATTTGTTCTCATTTAAGAGAACCTGACTATGATCGATTATCAGACGATTAAATCTATAGCGGCAGATAAAGGGGTTATGGAAATAGTTGCGGAGAAAGATTATATTCTTGATTGGATTCTGTGGGGAATTTCCCAGGATGATTATTTAAAAAATAATTTAGTTTTTAAAGGAGGGACAGCTCTTCATAAAATATATTTTTCTGATTGGCGGTTTTCCGAGGATCTTGATTTTACTACTTTATATTCGACTGATCTTGAGAAGCTTCAGGCTTCGATTTCAAATTTGTGTCAAAGAATCAGAGATGAATCAGACCTTCAAATAAAATTAAAAGGAATAGATACCTCAGGAGTCAGAGGAGAGGAATGGTCGTTTGAAGTGAAATTAGAATATATAGGACCAAGAAAACAAATTGGAGGAAACCTTCCAGGAGTTTTGCTACATATCACCGCTGATGAACCAATTGTTTTTTATCCCCTTAAAAAGATGTTGCTTAATCCTTATGAAGATTTGCCATTTAGGTTTTCGATTTTTGTATATAGTATCAATGAAATATTAACTGAAAAGATGAGAACTGTAATCTATCAGCGATGTTTCCCACGCGATGTTTATGATTTATGGCGGCTATTAAGAGAAGTCTGCATCTTTATTGATGAGGAAGAATTGTTGGAGGCTTTTAGGTATAAATGTCAGCACCGAGGAATTAATCATGATCAGTTACCAGATAATTTATCTGAAAGAATACAAAGACTGAAGGACCAATGGGATAAGGGGTTGAAAAGACAGTTAGCAAATCCACCAGAGTTTGGTCTTGTTTATGATGATTTAATGAATAGGTTATCTGATTTATTTAAAAAAGGAAATATTTTAGCAAGAGGAGGAAAAGAAATGATTGAAACAAAATATGTCTTGAGGTACAAAAAAGGAGACATTGAAATTGAAGCTCAAGGGGATAAAACATTTGTAGAAACTAAGTTTCAGGAATTGTTGAATATGATGATAGAGTCAAAAAAAGAAGTTCAACCAACCTCGGAGACAGTTAGAACTTTGTCTGATAAAGAGTTATCCCTGGGGGAATTCTTAAAGCAGAAAAATCCTAAATCCCATGGAGATAAAATGCTGATGTTTGGCTACTATCTTGAAAAAATTAAAGGCTATGAATCTTTTAATATTGATGACATCGAGAAGTGCTATCAGGATGTAAGGTTGCCGAAAACCAAGAATTTTTCACCCTATATAATTCAATTGATTCGAGAAGAAAAAATTATGGAATCTGAGCAAAAAAAGGATAATAAAAAAGCCTGGGTTCTTACTAAAGACGGGATTGAGTATGTTGAGAATTATGGAAGCAAAGCTGAATAAAAAAGAGAAATTGAATAAAAATTATTTATAAACGCTTATGATGTTTGCTTTATGATGAACACATATTTGATTTAACAATATAGAGGGAGGATTTATGGCTGGCAATAATAAGAAATATGTCGAGCTTATCTGGGCAGATAAATATGATAGCTTTGATCAGTTATAATTAGAGAATTTTCTAAACAGGCATTCTAAAAAGGGGGCGGGTGAGGCAGGTGGGCCCGCCGCAGCCTTTGAAGGCGATTTCACTGCCGGGAAGCTCATAGACGAAACATCCGGCGCGGCGCAGTCGATCGGCGGTTCGGGGATTTCCTTCAAGAATCACCAGCCGGCGCGGGGCGATCGCCAGCACGTTGCAGCCCTGGGTCGGGAATTCCTCCTCGGGGATCTCTATAAGCTGAATTCCCCTTTCCAGGAGCAGCTCATAAAAGGCCACCGGAAGAAGCCGCTTATAGACCACCGCCAGGTCCGTATCGAGCAGGCTGATGAAGCTCATCAGATGAAGGACTTCCCCGGGGCCGTTCCAGTAAGGAAGGTCAAAATAAATGACGCTAACGCCGAGCGGCCGCAGAATTTCCCGGAGCTGGTCAATTCCTTCCTGATTGGTTCTGAAGCTGCGTCCGGCAACGAGTGTCTTTTCGTCCAGCCAGAGGAGGTCGCCCCCCTCGGCTGTGGCTTTTCCGCTGAGCCTGCCGAGAATCGGCACACCCCAGGTCTTAAAGGTGTCTTCCATGGCCGCTGGCTCTGCGGCTCTTTCCTTTTTTCCCATTTGAAGAATGATGGCGCCAGCGTCAGTCACAAGCGCCGGGTCGTGAGTGTAAATTGAATCGAGGATTGTTCGCTCATCCACCGGCAGATAAAGAATTTCTGCGCTCTCCTGCCTGAGGATTTCTTCCAGCTGAGAAAATTCGTAGCCGGCCCGCTCAAGGTCTGGCGGTGCAGTGAAATCCAGCGCGCGCCATTCCCGTTCAATCTTTTCCTGGCTGATGAAGGCTTCCTGCGGCCTTTTGACCACCACCCGCGTGAGCCGGCCAACCATGTTCTGAGCGCCGTATTTCTTGTCCATGGCCTTTCTATACTAAAATAAAATTGCCCTCCGGGCAAAGGAATCGTATTCATAGCAAAAAATATTTTTTGGTTCAGAGGTCAAGCCTCGAGAAAACCGGGCGGCGTTTCGAAATATCATTTTTTGCTGGAATTAGAACTTTAATAGAATGGAGAAAGACAGATGAAAATTCCAACCCTGCCTGAAGAAATTACTTCTCTGGGCATAAGAAAAAAATTGGCAAAGAAACAATATCTGTTTACGTCGGGTCAGGAAGCCGCAGGCTTTTTTTATCTTATATCCGGGGAAATCAGAGTTTTCAAAATGGACAGACAGGCTAAAGAAGTTGAAGTGGTAAGAATAAAGCCCGGGGATTTTTTCGGCGAGGCGGCTGCCTTTACCTCCTCCTGCTATCCGGCTTATGCCGAAGCTGTGGCCGAATCTGAGGTTATTTTTTTCAATAAACAGCAATTTTTCCAGCGCCTGGATAAAAATCCCGCGGTTGCTCGCTTCTTTATAAAACTTCTGGCGGAAAAATGTCTAATTCTCAATGAGCGAATCGAATCCTTAGGACTCAAAACCGTCCGCCAGAGGCTGGCTCAGTATCTTCTCTCCCGTTGCTCCGGACAGACGGGCTGCCTGGTGGAGGTCAGGGTGAAAAAGTCCGACCTGGCCAGGCTTTTAGGGACCGTGCCGGAAACGCTTTCCCGGACGCTTAAAACTTTTCAGGAGGAAGGGCTGATTGAAAGGCACGGTTGGAAAATAAAGATCAAAAATTGCCCCCGCCTGAAACAGGAAATTTTTTGCTGATTCTTGACTCAGGTCAAGGAAATCTCCGCCTTCAACTGATAACTTGATATTGGATATTTCAAATAAGGAGAATGCTATGACCAAAAGAAAAGTAATCGAAATCGACCGGGATAAATGCAACGGCTGCGGCCTGTGCACCACCGCCTGCGCCGAAGGAGCGCTGGCTCTTGACGAAGAAAAAAAAGCTTATCTGGTTCACGAAATATACTGCGACGGATTGGGAGCCTGCCTTGACGTCTGCCCAACAGGCGCCTTAAAAGTCGTCGAGAGAGAGGCTCCGGACTACGACCCGAAAGCCACCCTGGAACACGTGATTAAGATCAGGGGCCCGGAAGCGGCCCATCTTGTGCATGGAGCTTGCCCTGAAACCGGAGAGAGTTCAAGCCCCCGACCCAGGTTTGAAGAGGTCTGCGGCTGCCCGGGAAGCGCCATGATGGTATTTCCGGAAGAACGCGGGGCGGAGGATGGAAGTTCCAGCATTGATAACCAGCCGGCTTCGGCCTTGCCTTCCGAACTGAGACAGTGGCCGATCCAGCTTCATCTTGTTTCTCCCTATGCCCCTTATTTTGAGGGTTGCGACCTTCTGGTTGCGGCTGACTGCACGGCTTTTTCGCACGGCAATTTCCATCGGAGTTTTCTCAAGGGGAAAAGGCTTATCATTGCCTGTCCGAAGCTTGATGACACCAATAACTATGTGGAGAAACTGGCAGAAATAATCAGATACAACAAACCGCGGCGGGTTACGACCGTCATAATGAGCGTCCCCTGCTGTTCGGGCCTTTACCGGATGGTCGAGCAGGCAATTAGATTGTCGGGAGAGAGTCTAATTCCGGAGAAATTTGTTGTGAGCCCTGATGGCAGCATGACAGTGCAGCACAGAAAATAAAGACGTAAACGCCTGTCTAAAAGAGCATGCGCAAACTGGCAGGAAAAAAGCATTTGCTATAACCAGGATGAATCGTTTTTGTTTTTTTCTATGAGGTGATAGATTGTGCCCGGACGGTTAATCTGAAAACTCTTTTGCTTAAGCGGATGAATGGGGCAAACCCTACGACCACGCCCTGGAATATGAATCGGCCATTGTTGCCGACGGTGAAGTGTGCGATTCTAAGATGAAAATCATCACCCTCATGGCCTCTGTTCCATTTTAAAAGCTAATATATACAAATTACTTTACTTACTATTTTTTGAGCCGGGAAGTGCAAAAACGGTATATCCGACGATATTAACGGTTTAGTCATTGCAGCCGCTGGCGACGGTTTGACTTAAAGCCAGGGGGATGATAATTTTAAGGCTGCAGTAACCATCACCGAAACAACAGAAAGGAGAGAGCGATGGGCGGACTTACCTATAAGAAAGCTGGCGTAAACATCGACGAAGCGGATGCTTTCATTCAGAAGATAAAGCCGCTGGTCAGGATGACCGAACGAGCGGAGGTGCTCGGTTCAATTGGCGGCTTTGGCGGTCTGTTTGCCCCGCGACTTAAGGGCATGAAAAAGCCGATTCTGGTTTCCTCCACCGATGGCGTCGGCACCAAACTCATCATCGCCGACCTGTTGAAGAAATATGACACCATCGGAATCGACCTGGTGGCCATGAATGTAGACGATGTGGTGGTACTGGGTGCCGAACCGCTCTTTTTTCTCGATTACATTGCCTGCGGCAGGCTGGATAAAGATCAATTGGTGGAAGTGATCAGAGGTATTGTCAGGGGCTGCCGCGAGGCCAACTGCGCCCTGATCGGAGGAGAGACGGCCGAGCTGCCCGGGCTCTATGAGCCGGGAAAATGGGACTTAGCCGGTTTCTGTGTGGGCATAGTGGATGCAGACAGGATAATTGACGGACGCCACTGCCGTCCTGGCGATAAAGTCATCGGGCTGGCTTCATCCGGGCTTCACAGCAACGGCTATTCGCTGGCCCGCAGAGTTTTTTCGGAAGAGGAAATCAAGAACCGCTGGGGAAAAGAGCTGCTCAAACCGACAAAAATATACACTGCCATCATTCTTGAAGCCTTAAAGAAAGTTAAAGTCAAAGCCATGGCCCACATCACCGGCGGCGGTTTTTACGACAACATCCCGCGGGTCATCCCGGACGGACTGCAGGTGGTTATCCGCAAAGGCAGCTGGCCGGTGCTTCCCATCTTCAACGAGATTCAGCGCCGCGGTCAGGTAGCCGAACGCGAAATGTACCGCACGTTCAACATGGGTATCGGAATGACCGTTGTCTGCGGTCCGAAAGATGTTGAGCCGGCCCTGAAACTATTCCAGAAACTCGGTCAGAAGGCCTACCTTATCGGCGAGCTGGTCAGAGGCTCGCATGAGGTGGTGATAGTTGGTGGTTAATGGGGTCGGACCACGCCATCTTACTGATTATAAATGAAATAACCTGATTTTTGCCCTCAAGAAACCCGCTTAGATGAGATTTTAAGGTATTGAAAATTGCCTTTACCACTTTATTGAAAACATAAAATGGCGGGTTAAGGTAAAAGTGCGAAAAGTGATGCGGGAGGTTGCGCAAATTTAATACAAGGCGTTGGAAGCTTCTTATTTAAGTTTTTACCCCCCTAAAAATTGGCTTTAAGGCATAAAATAGACCCTGAAAATGTATTTATAATATTGATAATCTTCAGGTTAGCGTGGCGCGACCCCGGGATCCAACCCCAGGATCCAAACCCTGACTTTGAGCCGGGAGAGTCCCCTTTAAGCGTGATTTCTGAGCGCTAAAATTGGCTCGTATTTGCTTTCGTAAGCTTCCGAAAGATCTGATTTATTCTTGACAGAGGAGCCCTGCCTGTTAATAATACTTGCTAAATGGAAAAGGATAAGGAGACTGTATGAGAAAAAGATTTTTTATATTTGTAATATTTGCGGCTGGTGCTTCTCTCCTCTTTTCTCAAGAACAGAGCACGACGGGAAGCAAAAAAGCTCTCGACGCCTTTATAAATGCCACGACGAAAGGTAAAAATGCAGTCGCTCAGGTTGAGCCTGTTCCTGGTGCCACTGTCATGATTGAATTACTACCGGGTCCCAAAGGACCTTGCACCACTCGAAACGACGGTGTTTTCGGGGTCAATTTTTCAAAACTGGATGAGGTCCAGGGCAAGGATTCCAGAGATATAAAGTTGAGGTTTACGATCCAGCCGAAGAATAGATCCGCCTATGTTGCCGGCCGGTATGTTTTCGATTTTGTCCTGCCAAAATCTCAAGGCCCTTACTATGAATTCAGGCTAAAGTTCAAACGGGCCGATAAAAATTCAAATAAGGGTGAGTTCATAATAGAACGCAACTTGAACGTTAAAGCTCCGCCGAAACAGGGTCCCAAACAGGGAAAGGGTTCCGCTGTTAAGACCGGCGACAGTTACCAGGGCGAAGTGAGGCATTTCTGAGTTTGATTCTCACACCGACGCTTGAGTGAAAATCCGCGCTGTCATTTATGTTGACACAGAACGCTATCTCAGATAGGATTTTCGCATCTTTAGAATAAACGTTAAAAATAGCGTCAGGAAGTTAATCTACTAATACCTGAAGGGAGAATTCTGCATTGGATATTCCAAGGATCTTTAACATCACTGAGAGCGAACATCGCATTCACAACCCGTTCACACCGGAAAAGCTGGCCACTCTCGGCGCGGCGCTTCGTCTGGAATCGGGGGCTCGGGTGCTCGACCTCGGCAGCGGTTCGGGTGAGATGCTCTGCACCTGGGCCCGCGATTACGGCCTCATCGGCACCGGCATAGACCTTAGCCAGTTATTTACCGAGCAGGCCAAACGTCGGGCGGAAGAACTGGGCGTCGCCGACCGGGTTACTTTCATCCATGGTGACGCTGCCGGCTATGTCGCCGATGAAAAGGTCGATGTGGCCGCCTGCCTCGGGGCCTCGTGGATAGGTGGTGGAGTCGCCGGCACCATAGAACTTCTGGCGCGGAGCCTGCGCCCCGGGGGGATCATCCTGATTGGTGAGCCCTACTGGAGGCAGTTGCCGCCGACACCGGAGGTTGCCAGAGGTTGTCTTGCCCACGATATCTCGGACTTTCTACTGCTTCCGGAACTTCTCGCCTCTTTCGACCGCCTTGGTTACGACGTGGTGGAAATGGTTCTGGCCGACCAGGACGGCTGGGATAGATATGAAGCGGCCAAATGGCTCACCATGCGCCGCTGGCTTGAAGCTAATCCCGATGACGAATTAGCGAAAGAAGTTCGAGACCTGCTGACCACGGAACCCGTGCGCCATGCCACCTACACGCGTGAATACCTGGGCTGGGGCGTGTTTGCGCTGATGTCGCGGTGAGGGGAGCATCGACGGGCGATTCGTAAATTGGGCTAATACGACAATGCTTATCAACTCATTTAAGCTGACACCGCGTCAAGGCCACTTGAAAAAGCTCTCTTAGATTAATGGCCTGTCATTTCTCGACTGAATTTTTCAGAACAAATTAAACGACAGGCGGGTTCTTCTGGCCGGGGACAGTGGAAAAATTGGGTGTTTAATGGTAAATTTTAAGGGATTTAGCCGGTGTGGGCGGTTAGCTCAGCTGGGAGAGCGCGGCGTTCGCAACGCTGAGGTCGGGGGTTCGAGTCCCCTACCGTCCACCACTATCTTTCGCTCTTTTTTATAGAGGGAATTATGCAGAATATCTGGCTCCTGACAGCTACGGCAGCTACTCTCGGCTTTGTGCATACTCTTATCGGTCCAGACCACTACCTGCCTTTTATCGTCATCAGCCGGGCCCGGAACTGGAAGCTCAGGAAAACCCTGTGGATTTCTTTCCTGTGCGGCCTGGGACATGTGCTGAGCTCGGTGGCGCTTGGTTTTCTGGGGATTGCCCTGGGGATGGCCGTTGGGCATCTGGAAAGGGTGGAGTCAACCCGGGGCAACATCGCCTCCTGGTTGCTGATAGGATTCGGGCTGGCGTATTTAGTCTGGGGCCTAAGAAAAGCTTACCGCTCAAAGCCACACGAGCACGTCCACTATCACCCTGATGGCGAAAAGCACGTTCATACCCACACCCATGAAAACGGCCATCTCCATCTCCACGAAGACGGGTCGGAAGGCGGCGAAAAGAAGAACATTACTCCCTGGGTGCTTTTCCTGATTTTTGTCTTCGGACCCTGCGAGCCGCTGATTCCCCTGGTGATGTACCCGGCCGCTCAGCATTCTACCAGTGGAGTAATCCTGGTGACCGCTGCCTTCGGCCTGACCACCATCCTGACGATGCTGATGATAATCGCCCTGTCGTCCTGGGGATTGAGCTTTGTCCGTCTGGGCGGGCTCGAGCGATATTCTCATGCCCTGGCCGGCGGCCTCATCCTCATCTCCGGCCTGGCCGTCCAATTCCTCGGCCTCTGAAACGGGGGACACAATACTCATTCCCCAATTTTTTCGGGCAGGACGGGAAATTAAACCGGGACACCTTCAATATGTTCTGATTTTTTACCGGGAAAGAAATCCAAATTAAATATGCTGATATTTAAGGAGGGTTCTTATAGCAAAAGAAAAGATTATTTCTCTGATTTGAGGAAATCGCTCCTTCCCCGGCATTATCTCCACGAAGGCAGCGTCCTGTCTTTCGCTGTGATTGGCCGCATCTTTGACCGGAAGGTGTGGGCCCTTAAGGTCTCCTGCCAGGTGCGGGGTAAGGTGCTCCCGCAGGAGCTGGTAAGCGAGAAATCAAGCAGCGCCCTGACAGAATCTTCTTCTCGATCCAGGCCATTTCGAGGACGGGCGGGCTATCAACGAGGACAATGATTTGCTTTTCATGCTTAAATCAGTATTAAATGAATATCAGGGGCAAGTAACTTGAAAATCAATTCAGATTATTCATTAAAGTCCAGGAAAAAACTCCGGAGTAGCAGATGAAGTTCTTTGCCGATTGCATGGTGGGGAAGCTGGCCCGCTGGTTGCGCATCCTTGGCTTTGATGTCAGCTATTACCGCAGAATTGATGATGAGGACCTGATAGAGCTGGCGGCCAGGGAAAAGCGCCTCATCCTCACCCGCGACCATGAATTGATCAAGAAAGCCAGCCGTCGCCGCGGGCTTAAAAACAGGCTGCTCCTCATAGAAAGCGACCGCTGGGAGGAGCAGGTGGAGCAGGTGCTCGACCACTTCAACCTGCGAAAGAAAATCGCCCCCAACTCCCGCTGCCTCGAGTGCAACGAGAAGTTGAAATTTCTGCCGAAAGCCAGAGCCAGAAATCTCGTCCCGCCCTTTGTCTATGAAAAGGCCGACTCCTTTGCTCTCTGTCCCGGCTGCGGCCGTCTCTTCTGGAAGGGCACTCACTTCCAGGACATGGAGAAGAAATTAGCCCGTTTTGTTGGTCAGAAAAAATAAGACTCAGAAGTTTTACAGAAAATCTTTAGAAGCTCTCTTCAAATAAGCCTAAGGCCCTGCGGAGATAATCAGATTTCAGAAGTAATGCCCGTATTTTTTCAGGAAGGTTTCGTGAACCTGTTTCGCCCGGCTTACGATTATCTCAAACTGCGGCTCACCCCGGAGGTTTATGAAAGCCGGGTCATTGATCAATCTTAGGTAGGGATAAAAGGTGCCTTCTGAGATTTCTTTCTGCATTGCCTGCAAAGCCTCTTCTTTCAACCCGAGGAGAGCATAGACCACAGCGCTCTTATTCAGTGACAGGGCTTTTTCCTTCTCACCAATAGCCGCATATAACTGCGCCTTGTACTCAGTTAAAACCCAGAAGCCCGGTTCTATGATTTCAAGCTCTCTTAGCAGTTTCTCGGCTTCATCATATCTTCCCACCTGAATCATGTGTTTGGCCAGATTGCCAAGACAAAACGGATTCCGTGGATTTAAATTAAAAGCCTCTTTCAAGTAGAGCTCGGATTTCTCAAAATCTCCCAACACCCGGTAGCAGGTGGCCAGGATGGTCCTGGAAAAGATATAGAACGGTGCGAGTTCTATACTTTTCAAAAAGAAGGGAACCGCAGTCTCATACAACCCAAGCTCAGACAGAGAATAGCCAATCCCGGTAAGAACCATGTGGCTGCCCGGTCCTTCCCTGAAAGCGACCCGGTATTTTTCAAAAGCCTGGTCATACTGGCCACTGAGAAAATGATTGAACCCTTTGGCCAGGTTAGTGCCAGAATACCCGGGGTCAAGCTGATAGGCTTTTTCCCCGTAGCGGACAACCTGATTCAGGTCTTCCGGATGGTAAGTAAGCGAGTATTTGTGCCAGTAAGCCCAGGCCAGTCCGAGGTAGGTCAGGGCGTAGTTGGGGTCAATTTCCCTGGCCTCATTAAAATGGTCCAGCGCCTTGAGAAAATCCTCTTCCCGGTAGGTCACCACATAGCGGCTGTTGATGAAATACATTCCTTGAAGATATGCTTCGTATAGCTTCATATCGTCAGGCCGCCTTGATTTCTGGGCCTTAATGGCTTCTGAACTGATTCTGACTTTGAGGGCCGTGGCGATGGCCTGAGAGATTTCATCCTGGATGGCGAAGACACCGGACAGTTTTCGGTCGTATTTGTCTGCCCAGATATGAAAACCGCTTTTCGCGTCGATGAGCTGGGCGGTGACCCGAATTAAATTATTCTCTCTTCTGATGCTTCCTTCAAGAATATGAGCCACACCCAGCTCCCCGGCGATCTCTTTTATGGACTTCTGGGTATCCCGGTAACGAACAACAGAGGTGCGGGAGATGACTTTGAGTTCTTCGATTCGGGAGAGCTGAGTGATGATTTCCTCGGTCATCCCGTCACAGAAATATTCCTGGTCCTTTTGCGGGCTCATATCAACGAAAGGGAGAACGGCCACTGAGTTCTTCCAGCGGGAAATCACCTCGGGCTCGGCACTCAGACTTTTCAGGTTCCTGAACTGATTAAAAACCAGGACTGTGGCCACAAGGAAAATCAAGGCCACCGCCAGCCGTTCCGGCTTGAATTTCCTGGGCTTTGTCCGGTCGGAGAACCAGCGCCAGATCAGAGTGGCCAACAGTGTGCTGACCAGAATGATAAGTGTTATGTCCAGCAGCTTTTCAGGGAAATGATAGTGCTCCACCAGAACCCAGTGGATTATTTCATAAACCAGCCAGCCACCTCCGACAAACCCGGTCAGGATTTCAATAATCCGTTTCCGCCTCAGCTTAGCCAGAAAGTCGCCGACTGCAGTCGGGCGGGCTTTCGGAGCAGAAGGAACGCGACCTTTGCCCGGACCCATGTTTTTCCCCTGAGTTCCTGGCATCTATATATAATAAATTGCCTGACCCGGTCAAATTATTTATTCTTATTTATTATTTTTGCCGGCCGGGTGAATTGATTGTCGCCTTTACTTAGCTTGCTTACCACTTTAACTCCAGCTTAAGGGGCATTAGATTAAGAGCTAACGGGGGCAGCTGCTTTAAGAAACTTGCTGGAGGGGGCTCTTCTGGTGGCCGCCTTTATTAACCATTGAGCGCTATTCTATCTCCGACTGAGCCAACAATTAGTTTGACTCAGGCGGAGAAGACGGATAGATTTTGGGAAGAGATTAGTTTACCGGAGGAGGGGCAAGTGAAGACAAAAAATAAAACGGCTGGTAAGAATTTGAGGTCTTTATCACCATTGACAGAAGGGCTGTCAATCCTGTCCATAATTTTTGCCTTAATCATCTTCAGCCTGAGGGTCTATGGCCAGTGGACTGGCCAGCAAAAACCGGAGCTAACATATCCTTTTTCCGATGAGGAGCTTTTAAGGTTCGGTCGGCCGGCTGTCTTTCAGGACAGCCAGCTCAATCAAATCGCTTTTCCGCTCGGGGGTATCGGCACCGGAACGATCTCGCTAGGCGGACGCGGGCAGCTCCGAGACTGGGAAATCTTCAATCGCCCGGGCAAAGGTATCAATTTCCCCTTCACCTTCTTTGCCATCTATGTCGAAGCCGGCGGACGGAAGCACAGCCGGGTGCTCGAAGCTCAGCTCGAACCTCCCCACACCGGAGGTCATGGAATTCCGCGGGAACGGGTGCCGGGTCTGCCCCGTTTCAGGAAGGCTTTCTTCCGCGGAGAGTATCCCCTGGCTGAAGTTGAGTTGAGCGATCCAGACCTTCCGGTTAAAGTAGTACTTGAAGCCTTCAATCCGTTTATCCCCGGCGACCCGGAAAATTCAGGTCTCCCGGTGGCCGTGCTTAAGTACCGCGTGAAAAACCTCACCGATAAAGAAATAAAAATCACCCTGGCCGGCTCGATGGCCAATCCGGTCGGCTTTGACGGTCAGGGCGAGTTCAACTCGCTCTTCAACACGGTCTTCGGACAGAATGTGAATAGAATAATAAAGGGGCAGGTGTCAGGAATCTATTTCCTTTCAAAGAAAGTTCCGCCGGACTCTCCAGCTTATGGAACCCTGGCTCTGGCCACCACCTGGCCCGACCTGACTTATGTTTCTCACTGGGTGCGCGGCGAATGGTGGGATGACCTTCATATTTTATGGGACGATTTTTCAGACGACGGTCAGCTCAGCAATCTGGATGAAGAAAGCCCGTCGCCAGACGGTCGCACCGATGTCGGCACTCTCGGCTTGAAGGCGACCATCCCGCCGGGCGGCGAGGCGGTTCTGCCTTTTGTCATCGGCTGGCATTATCCCAACCTGCTGAATTATTTTGATATTGTCCGCGAACAGCGCGGGCGTCTGTTCCATCCTTATTACACGAAAAAATTTAAGGACGCCTGGGAGGCGGCCGAGTATCTTTTTGACAATCTGGAACAGCTCGAAAAGAAAACCCGTGATTTCCGGGATGCCTTTTTCTCTTCCAGCCTTCCTGATTATGTGCTCGAGGCCGTATCGAGCCAGGCTTCGATCATCCGCACCCCGACCTGTCTCTGGCTTGATGACGGCCGGTTTTTCGCCTTTGAAGGCTGCAGCGACCGCTCGGGCTGCTGTCCGCTCAACTGCGCTCACGTCTGGAATTATGCCCAGGCGATGGCTTTTCTTTTCCCGGAACTCGAACGTTCGATGCGCGAAACCGATTTTCTGGTGAATGTGAAGCCCGACGGAGCGATGGTCTTTAGAACCAGCTTGCCGACTGGAGAAAAACTCTGGGGATTCAAGCCGGCCGCCGACGGACAGCTCGGCCGGATCATCAATCTGTACCGTGACTGGCAGATCTGTGGAGACATTAACTTCCTTAAAAAACTCTGGCCGCAGGCAAAGAGAGCTCTGGAGTATGCCTGGACGGCCTGGGATAAAGACCAGGACGGTCTGCTGGAGGACGAACAGCACAATACCTACGACATTGAATTTTTCGGACCGAATTCGATGCTCAGCGGCTTCTATCTTGGAGCGCTCGAAGCCGGAGCCAGGATGGCCGAAGCGGTCGGCGACAGGAAGGCGGCAGCCCGGTATCGCCAGGTCCTTGGCCGCGGCCAGAAAAATTATCAGGCGCTTCTCTGGAACGGCGAGTTTTTCATCCAGAAATACGACCGGGCGCAGGAGAAAAAATACCAGTACGGCCAAGGCTGCCTTTCTGACCAGCTTCTCGGCCAGTGGCTGGCGATGGCGGCCGGCGTCGGGCGTTTTCTTGATAAAGCTAAAATCGAAAAAGCCCTCGAATCAATCTACCGCTACAATTTCAGGGAAAATTTCTACGACTTGGCCAATGTCCAGAGGACCTATGCTCTGGCTGACGAAAAAGGGCTGCTGCTCTGCACCTGGCCGCGCGGCGGCAGACCGCCACTGCCCTTCCCATATTCGGATGAAGTCTGGACCGGCATCGAATATCATGTGGCCAGCCACCTGATTTACGAAGGAATGGTGAAAGAAGGACTGACCATAGTGAAAGCCGTGCGCGAGCGCTATGACGGCTGGCGTCGCAATCCCTGGAATGAGGTGGAGTGCGGACATCACTACGCCCGGGCCATGTCTTCCTGGGGCTTGCTCCTGGCTCTATCGGGTTTTAGCTATTTGGCGTCTGAAGGACGGCTGGGCTTTGCTCCTGTCTTAAACCAGGAAAATTTCCGCACCTTCTGGTCTCTCGGCTCTGCCTGGGGCACTTACGAACAGCGCCTGGAAGGGGATAAGGATATAAGCGCCAGCCTCAAGCTCGAGCACGGCAACTATAACCTGCGAGAATTGAGCCTTGAAATACCGCCTGGTTTTTCTTCTGAAGTCAGGTCGGTGAGTTGCACTCTGGGCGGGAAGAATCTAATGGTGCGGACAATCTCGAGCGGAAAGAAACTCACTCTCCACTTCAGACAGCCGGTTCATCTTAAAGCTGGAGAACCTCTGGTCTTGAGATTATCGCGCTGAGGCAAAGCCGCCGGCGGCGCCGGCTGCGAGGCTTAGAAAACGAAAAAATTATTTTAATGATTCCAGTAATCTGGACAGACGTTCGGTATGCTTCCGGTCTTCGCCGGACAGTTTCTGAAAGAGCTTTTTGAGGTTTTCATCTTTAATTTCGACTATGGTCTGCAGATGGATCTTTTCAAACTGAATCTCGAGTTTCATCAATCTTTCTAAGATTTGAGACAGCAGGAGTTTTTTCCCTTCAATCATCCCCAGAAGTTCCCGGGTCGCCTTCAAGCCTTGCAAAAGTTCTTCTCTTGAGATCGTAGCTTCTCCAAAAGCTTCGGGCGCTCTGGTCAGATAGTTCCGGCCGGCCCGGAGCAGGCTGGCGTGGTCAAGCTCTTCACCCGCCAGGCCGGTCAGTTCCCTGGCTATATTCCCATCCAGGGCTAGTTCAGCCGCTCGCTTGTAAATTTCATCGATCAGTGCCTCCAGGTCGATGGCCTCAATAATTAGCGCTGATAAAAGCATCTTTTTCTCTTAAAGCTCCTTTAGTAATAGAAATAGAAAATAGACGGACCCGGTTCAGAAATCAAGCCCCGGCACTTGACAGAATGTCTTTCTTTCTTATAATGTGAGTGAATATTCACTTACTTAAGGAGGGCCGATGAAAAAATCGGTCTTTTTCCAGACACCTGAGTCCCGCAAGGCTGATATCATCACCTCGGCCCTGAGAATCATCGACCGCAGCGGCATCAAGGCTCTTACCGTAGCCCATCTGGCTCAGGAAGTTGGTTTTGTAGAGTCTGCTCTTTACCGGCACTTTAAGTCCAAGCGCGACCTGATACTCTTTATCCTGGATAGCATCCAGCAGGAAGCCCGGAGGCATTTTGCCGAAGTTGAAGAGCAGATGAAGGATGCGCTTGAAGCTCTGAATCGCCTGCTCCATCTTCACCTGAGTTTTCTCGAGCAGTACCCGGGCATCTTTAAGGTTATCTATTCGGACGAAATACATCTCGGAGATGAAGAAATGCTGAACAAGGTGAATCAACTGATATCCGAGATCGTTGGGTTTCTTAGAAAAATCATTCAGCGGGCGGTAAACGAGAGAAAGCTGAAGGCGGACCTGGAAGACACGGTAGCCGCGATGCATTTTCTCGGCCTGATTTATACAGCTTTTTCCTACTGGACGATTAAGAAACGCAAGGTGCCGTTGAAGAAGATCAGCAGCGAGCTTCTCCGTCAGTATCTCGATGGAGTAAAGGCTTGAGTTCCGATTTTCAGGCAGGTAAGCGAAAGGAGACCAGAGAGCACCGGCAACCGAAATCTACTGGAGAAGGGCGCAGCAACAGGCAGGGCGCCCACCGGCTTTTAACAACCGGAGGTGAAAAGCATGGAAAAAATCTGGTCGAGGCTTCTGAAGCTGAGCTGGCTGGTTATTGTCGGTATCATTCTGCTTACAGTGTTTTTTGTCCTGCAATTTAAGAGTCTTTACTATCAGAACAAATTCACCTCCTGGCTTCCCCAGGAGGATCCGGTGGTCAAGCTGCTGATTGACACCGGCGAAAAATTTGGCTCCAACGAGCTGGTGCTGGTGACGGTTAAAGCCAGAGAGGGAGAAACTTTCCGCCCGGACATCCTCCGAAGCCTCAAGCGGGCTACCGAGGAGCTCAGTCAGCAGCCGGAAATTTTTTATGTGACTTCGATCATTTCCGCGCCAAACATTCAGTTGGCTGAGGGCGAGCTGGTGGTGGCGGATTTTCTGGAGGAAATCCCTGAGTCGGAAGAGGCGATTAAAAATAAACTTCAGGAAGCCCTGACCAAAGAAAATTACGTCAGCACCTACATTTCGCCGGATGGCCGGTGGCTGGGAGCGGCGGTTTATCTCAGAGGCGGAGTCGACAGCAGTCAAACTTTCTCCGGTGTAGTCAAAGTAGTCGTCGAAAAGCACCTGGCTGATAGGGCTGAGATCCATTACGCCGGGGAACCATGCTTCACCTACTACGCCGATTGGTATTTGAAAAAAGACCTGAAACTTCTGGTCCCGGTGATCGTCATTACGGTGCTTCTGGTGCTTTATTTCAGCTTCCGGAATTTGCGGGCTGTTTTCCTGCCGTCGCTGGTGGTCTGGCTGTCAACAGCCTGGGTTTTTGGATTGATGGGACTTTTCCGTGTGCCGATGAATCTGATCACCCCGGCTCTGCCCGTCCTTCTGATCGGCCTGGGTTCGGCTTACGGAATTCATATGGTCAATTCGCTCGAGCAGAACAGATCAGACGGGACGAACAGGGTTGAGGTCATAGCCCGGGGGGCCGGACGGGTTGCTCTGCCAGTATTTTTAGCGGCGGCCACGACCATGATCGGCTTTATGTCGTTTCTCACGGCCAGACTCGGATTGATCAGCAATTTTGGAATCTTTGCCGGCGCCGGAGTTATTCTGGCCATGGTTACTACCTATGCCCTTATTCCTGCTTCTTATTACATTCTGCCTGAAAGAAGAATAACAAACCGTAAGGAAGTTATTTCCCTGAGCCATCCGGCGGTGCTGGACTGGATTGCAGCCAGGGTTATAAGGAATTCGAGGGCTATAATCCTTCTGGGCGCTCTTCTGTTTGTTTTTTCGATTCTCTGGATAGCTACGATAAGAAGAGAAGTCAATTTCACCAGCTATTTTCCGCCCGACAGCGAGCCGAGGCAGGCCGACCGGGTGGTCAGGGCTAATTTGGATGGCGCAGCTCCTTTGAACGTTTATTTCAGAACGGAAAATCTGAGGTCAGCCGGGGCGCTGCGGGTGCTTCGCCGGACTGAAAATTTTATGGCTTCACTTCCTCAGTGCGGGCTGCCGCTTTCGGCGGCCGGGCTGGTGGAGGAGCTTAACGAAAAAATGAACGGCCGATTTTCTCTTCCCGAAACCGACGGTCAGGTGGCCAATCTCTGGTTTTTCCTCGAAGGGCGGAACGAATTGCGTCAGCTGATCTCAGAGGATTTCAGCGAAGGGCTGGTTTTTTCCCGGACTTCGGGAACCAGGACGGAATTTCACTGGAAATTGCGGAGAGCAATAGAAGCGTTTCTTGAGAACGAGCTGAGTTCGGGCTTTCGGGAAATTTCGCTCGCCGGCTTGCCTGAAGAGACCGTTTCCGCCCTGCGGAAAGCCGAGGCCGGCTATCTTCTCGATGAAGTCGAATGGCTGCTGGAAAGATATGCTCCGCGCTCGAGGTTCAACCGGGAAGAGGCTGAAAAAGCGCTCGGGCAGGTTGTAGAGAGCTGGCCGGCCGCGACTGACCCGGAAGTTATCTCCCGCTGGCGGCCTGAAGTTGAAAATTACATCCTGTCTGATTCTTTCGATTTTGAAATTCCAGAGCCGCTTCTCCAGGCGCTGGTGGAAAAATTCATAAAGACGGTTGAGGCCGGGAAATTTGGAGAGGATGTTTTTCTAAGTCTTCTCCAACGGGAAGTCACGGCAAAAGTTTATGAGGAAGAAACAGCCCGGCGAGTGGCTTCGGCCCTCCACCTCAGGCTGAAGGAGGCCAGGGAAGAGGTGGCGGTCGAGCGGGCACTGGAAAACTTAAAGCCGTTGATTCCATCCAGAGCAGCGGAAGATGGACCCTCTGCGCGACGACTGCGCGGGCTGCTTTTCGAACTGGCTGACTCTCTGGCGGTTCTTCCGGAAGACAGGCTCAACGGTCTAAGCCTGACCCGGGAAAACTCCAGGCCGATACATTTTGAACTCGTAGAGCAGAGCGGGCTGCCGCCGGCTCTCACCCAGCTTGACCATTATCTTTTCCTGTCGCAGCTTCAGTCGTTTGCTCTGGCGCTGGTCCTGACATTTTTGCTGATGCTCCTCATCCGGAAATCTCTCAAGCTGGGGTTGATTTCGGTCACCCCGATAGTTTTTACTCTGGGAGTGGTTTACGGATTCTTCGGGCTGGCCGGGGTGGAGCTCGATTATGTAACCATGATGGTGGCCTCGGTATCGATTGGCGTCGGCATTGATTATTCAATCCATTTTGTTCACGGGGTGATGAGCGGCTTAAAACAGGGATTGACCCGTCAGGAAGCGATTGCCTTTTCATTCAGAGAAAAAGGCGGGGCCATCATGGCCAATTCCCTGGCGGTGATGCTGGGATTTGCGGTTCTGTTGCTGGCTTCGATGAGTCCGCTCCGAACTTTCGGGGCGATCATGGTCGGTTCGATGTTCCTGGCGGGTTTTTCCGCTCTGACTATTCTGCCGGCGCTGCTGCTCAGGATGAAAATAGAATGAGAGAAACCAGGGCGGGAAAATTAAGGTTAAAAGTTAAGGAATAGATTGAGGCCCAACTGTGACGGCAATGAAAGACTGGTCCGAAGTGGGTCGAGAAAGTTGGCCGAATTCTTATTTCCTTAGAATGAATTGATGAATTGAGGAAAAATTAAATTCATGGCAGGAGGAGCAATAATATGAACAGCAGATTATTTGCTGCCGTTATTATCAGGAGAATGAGCCTTTCCTCCTTTCTCATTCTGATGTTTCTTTTTTTGTTCATGCCGGGCGGAGGGTCTTCAGAGCTTTTTGCTCAGAACCGCGGAGCGGAGATAATTAAAAAGGTGGAAGAGCAGACGATCGGGGAAAAAGCACCGGCCGACCTTCAGGCTGAAATGATTATGATTATAAAAAGCGCCAGGGGTGAGGAGAAAAGGCGGGAAATTGTCGTCTGGACAAAAAATAATCCCGACCGGGACAACTGGCGTCTGATGAAGTTTCTGGCGCCGGCCGACATCAAGGACCTGGGCTTCCTGGTTCTGGCTGACGACCAGATGTACCTTTATCTGCCGGAATTCCAGCGCGTCAGGCGCATTGCCTCGCATAACAAAAAGGAAAGCTTTGTCGGCTCGGATTTTTCCTACGACGACCTGGGAAGCGCCGGATTTTCGACCTTCTTTGACCCGGAGCTTAAGGAGGAAAATGATAAATTTTACATCCTGGAGTTGAAGAGAAAACCCGGCGCTAAGAAGCAGTATTCAAGGATAATGCTCACCGTTGACAGAGAAATTATGATGCCGGTCAGGGCTGAGCTTTACGACGACAGCGGTCAGCTTTTCAAGATTGAAACGCAGGAAAACAATCGGGTCGGCAAATACTGGGTCCCGACGAAATTTGTTATGGAAAATGTAAAGGCGGGGACCAGCACGGTGCTGGAGCTGCAGAGGGTAAAAGTCGACCAGAACCTGAGCCCGGAGATATTTACCGAAAGATATCTCAAGAGGAGCCTCAGCCGGTAGGAGGCGGGAAAAATGTTTGGGGGAAACCCCGGGGAGCCCGGACAGAAAATGTTGATGAGAATACCGGAAGAGACAGAATTCGGGGGAAGACATATCGGTTTATCACCGGAAGGGTGGCTGGTCGGACGGCTGGCCGGAGAAATTGAAAAAAATTGACTCGTCGAACTAGGATATGGCTGGGACAGACATCAGATTGATTGGCAAACCGATGGCGGGGATGGCAATTCAGGCTCTGAACCGGGGAGCTTTCGGTTTTTGCCGTCCGGCACCGGCTGCAGCCTTTTCAGGTCGGTGAGGTTTAAGGAGTTGCTTTCAAAAGGAATATCGCTAATTTTACGATAAAGAAAAGGAGGGAGGTTAGAAATGAGAAAATCAACCGGAGCTGTGAACTCGGCTAAGATTGAAAATAAAAATAGAGAGCGGGGCTGGAAAAACACCTTGAGCATCTTTATAAGGACCAGGTCCCGCTTAATTTCTGTTATGTCAGCAGGGATCGTTCTTTTCTGGCTGACAGCAGGACCGGCTCTGGCTCAGACCGCCTTCGATTTTTCCGGGATGGTCAAGCTTTTTCTTTCCTTCTACACGTCGAGCAATGAGAATGATGCAATGTTTACTCCACATGAAAGCGGAGATTTTGCTTTTAAGCGTGTGGAAGGCAGGTTCAAACTGCAGGCTCGGGTGTCTGAGAATGTCTCGGCCCAGGTTCGACTGGATGCCTTTTCCGATCCAGAAGCTATTTTCTCCGGCGGGGGTTTTCCTGAGGCGAGCGAGCTGGCCAGCCCGACGAAGACCGAGCCGTTTGAACTTTCTCTTTATGAAGCCTTCATCAGGGTCAATCATTTCCTGCTCAAGAATCTCGACCTTACAGTCGGCAAGCAGCGGAATCAGTGGGGCACAGCCGATAAACTGAACGTGGTCGACAATCTGAACCCGGTGGATTTCGCCAATTTTTTGACTTTTGATCCCGATTATTATCTGGAACGAAGACCACAGACGGCCATCAATCTCGAATACTATCTCGGGCGGCAGAGCAAGTTGCAGGCAGTCTGGTTGCCGCAGCGTCAGTACGCTCCGCTTCCGGTCGGTTTTTCCGAAATGGTCAGAGCGAATCTCCCGGGGTTGGCGGACCCGGAAATCATCGTGACCAGGGATGCCTCTAATCTCAGGAACACCGGCTTCGGCTTGCGATTCACCACCAATCTGTTTAATGTTGATTTCGGGCTCAGCTACTACAGTGGGAATTTCAATCTGCCATATGTTCAGGGCGTGGAGTTAAGCTCACCGCTGGAGCCGGCGCCGGCGAGAGTTTATTTCAGCTATCCGAAAAAGCAGGTGCTCGGGCTCGACCTGGCGGGTGAAATAAAATCGGTCGGATTCTGGGCGGAGGTGGCCCGTGTGCAGCCGGAAAAAATTCTTGGCTGGCTGGATGCTTATGTCGTTGTCGGCAATGAAATTTATCCGGTGCATTCGGTTTTTCCGTTGATGAAGAGCGATTACTGGCAGTGGGCGGTCGGGATGGACTACACTTTTTCGGTGGCCGGCGGGCTTTATGTCAACATGCAGTATCTGCGTGGGCTTTTTGACGAGGCTGAGTTCAGCGGTCAGGCGGCCGCCTCTTTCGGGCTGAGGAAAGGGATGTGGTTTGGCCAGGCCCAGGATTACCTGGCGGGCCGAACGGAATTGAGGCTGCTCAAGGGTGACCTCAAGGCAAGTCTCAATGCGGTCTGGAGTCCGGGGGCTGGAGATTCGAGCCGTGGTTCAGCCATCTTCTATCCGTCGGTTGAATATAAGGTGCATGATGCGGTTTCGGTTCAGGCGGGAGGAATTCTGGCTGCAGGCGATCAATATCGGTCGAAGTTCGGCGGCTTCAAGCGCGACCGCGTAGTCTACCTCCTGACCAAAATCACCTTTTAAAACGGGGGACACAATACTAATTCCCCAATTTTTTGTGCCAATAAAGCCCGATAAAACCCGTGACACCTTTTATATTTCCATATTTTTTGCCGCCAGAAAATTGGGGACACCATCTATTTTTCCTGATTTTTTCGACAGGCTTTATTTAATAAATTGTCTGACGCGTTAAGCCTGCTAAAATGATTCAGACCAAGTTAAGAAATATGAGAATACAGTTTTTGTCCCTGATTTTATACTCCGGTTTCTGCCATGCCTTCAGCTTTCTGGCTCCCATTTTTTGATACCAGTCAGGCCGAAAAACTGGAAATATAGATTGTGCCCCTGGTTTAGGGCTTGCCCCTGTTTTACGGTTTTATGGGCCTTAAAAAATTGGTGAATATGTATTGTGTCCCCCGTTTTTGGTAAACTTAATAATTGATGAGACGGAATGAGGTCTGGGTATTTTTCCTGTTACCCTACCTGATTGTGGTCGGTATTTTCAGCCTGGTCTCCCACCTGAACCGCCAGGCAATTCAGCAGGGCGTCGAAACCTTAGCCAAGGAACAACTTCAGGCCACGGCTTCGATCCTGAAAGTAAATATTAAAGAGCTTTTCGACCGGCAGGTGCCGTCCTCGCAGATACTCGAGCGCTTTGCCGGGCTGGAAGACATCTATTTCATTGCCCTGCTAGACGACGAGGAAAGGATCCTCGACTGGCATTCAAAGTTTGAGGGGTATCTCCCTTTTTCCCGGAGAGATCGCCCGGCAGCCGAGTTCTGGATTATTGATTCTCCGATTGGCTCAATCTTTAACCACTATTCACCTTTTACCACTTCGGATGGCAGGCTTTATCATCTCTATCTTGGCTATTCGCTTGAAAATCTTGACCGGCTGCTCGAACGTTCCCGCAGAAATTTCTGGTTGCTGCTGGGAATTCTGGCCGTGGCCGGATTGATAATTTTTGCCGGAATTTATCGGCTGCATGCCAGTTTTCAGAGAGCTTCGATGGAAGCTATAAAGCAGGCTGAGGAGAAAGAGAGGTTCAGGGAAATCTCCGGGTTTACCGCTGGAGTGGCCCACGAAATCAAAAACCCGCTCAACAGTCTGGCGCTGTTATTTGAACTTCTGGAGAAAAAATCGCCACCCGAGCTTTCGAAACAGGTAGAGCGCGGTAAAGGGGAAGTCCAGAAAATTGCCGGGGTCATCGACCGCTTTTCTGAAATCATCAAACCGCTGAGCCTGAAAAAGGAAGCCCTCTCGTTCAATGAAATTCTAAAGGAAGAGATCGACAATCTACTGGTGCTGGCCAGCCAGAGAGGAGTTACCGTTGAGTTTAATGATCCGGGAACCATAATCATTCAGGGCGACCGTCTTTTGCTCTCGCGGGTTGTTTCCAATTTGATCAAGAACGCGATTGAGGCCTCAAGCGCCGGCCAGAAGGTTTCGGTTCGAGCTCAATCCCGAAAAGGCAAAGTGGCGTTTTCTGTCCAGGATGAAGGTAGGGGAATTGAGCCCGACCAGGCGGGCAGAGTATTTGAACCTTTCGTTTCCTTCAAGGAATCCGGATTAGGCATCGGGCTGTACCTGGTAAAAAAGATAGTTGAAGCTCACGGCGGAAATATTTATTTTAAGAGTGATCCCGGCTGCGGGACAGCTTTTACCGTGGAACTCCCCGGAGGTCGGCATGGCTGAAATTAAAGGGATAGTCCTGGTGGTTGAAGACGATGAGATGCAGCGGGAACTCGTCTCCGAAAATCTCAGACAGGCCGGTTATCAGGTTTATGAAGCTGCCGGGACACGCGAGGCGCTGGATCTGGCCAATCAGCAGCCGGTGGAAATTGCCGTGGTCGATTATAAGCTCGGCAGCGAATCCGGTCTGGAATTAATAAAAGAGCTTAAAAGAATAAACCCAATCATAACTCCGGTGATGGTTACGGCCTTCGCCAGCATTGAGACAGCTGTCGAAGCCATCAAACAGGGGGCTTACGACTACGTGGTCAAACCGGTGGATTTTCAGAAATTTCTGCTGATTCTGGAACGGGCCAGAGAAAGATTCAGGCTGAAGCGAGAAGTGGCCGAGCTGAGAAATCGGCTGGAGGAAAAATTCAGCTTCAAGAATTTTGTCTTCGTCTCAAAAGCTATGGAACGGGTTGCTTCCCTCATCTCCCGGGCCGCTCGAAGCGAAGCCACTGCCCTCATTACCGGAGAGACCGGAACCGGCAAAGACCTGATCGCCAGATTGATTCATTTTTCTTCCAGCCGGAGCGCAGGGCCTTTTATGGCGGTGAATTTACCTTCAATTCCGGAGACTCTAGTGGAAAGCGAGCTTTTTGGCGCCGAAAAAGGAGCTTACACCGATGCCCGAGAAAGAAAAATCGGAAAATTTGAGGCGGCTGACGGGGGGACTCTTTTTCTGGATGAAATCGGGGACCTGAGCCCGGCCGTCCAGGTCAAACTTCTGCGCTTCCTCCAGGACCGAGAATTCTACCGTCTGGGCTCGACTAAACCGCTCAAGGCCGATGTCCGGATCATCGCCGCCACCAACCGAAATCTGGAAAAACTGGTCAGCGAGGAGAAATTCCGGGCGGATC
Source organism: Candidatus Saccharicenans sp. (assembly GCA_030017715.1). Taxonomy (GTDB): domain Bacteria; phylum Acidobacteriota; class Aminicenantia; order Aminicenantales; family Saccharicenantaceae; genus Saccharicenans. The sequence goes on from JASEIU010000002.1 coordinate 502,140, forward strand.
TGTACTACCGGTTGAACGTCATCCGGATAGATGTTCCGCCTCTCCGCGAAAGGAAGGAAGACATTGCGCTCCTCGTTGACCACTTCATTCGAGAATACAGCCGCCGCGAAAAAAAGAACATCCGGGGAATATCGGCTGAAGCCCTGGATCTGCTGATGAAACACGATTTCCCCGGAAATGTGCGCGAGCTGGAAAATGCTGTCGAGAGGGCGGTAATTTTCGCCGAGGGAGAAATCATCACCAGAGCCGACCTCCCGGTGTTTCTGGAGATAAAATCGGAGCAGCAACTGGCCGGACAGGAGAGGGATTCTTCAAAACCCCTGACAGATAGAGTGCGCGAGCTGGAAATCAGAGAAATCAGAAGGGCGCTGGAAAAAAGCGGCGGGGTCAAGAGCCGGGCGGCCCGACTGCTTGGCATCACCGAACGGATGCTCTCTTACAAAATGAAAATATACGGTTTATGAAACGAAAACGGGGGACACTATACTCATTCCCCGATTTTTTCCCGGTGCTACGAAAGGGATTACTCATATATTTCGATTCTTTTTAATCAGGAAAGGCAGGAGGACTTATTATATTTCCTGGTTTTGTCAGGCACAAAGTTTATATCAGCGGTAGGTTGGTTAATTAAGAGCATCTTGATGATGTCAACGATCCCGGAAAATTTGGAAATAAAGATCGAGTCTTGGGCGTTCGGGGTTCAAAAAAAACTGGTGAAAATGTATTGTGTCCCCCGTTTAATCGTAGAGCTGCCATTCGCCGGAGTGGTTTTCGGGTATCTTTGATTTTTCTTCCCAGACCTGGAGCAGGTATTCTTTGTTATCCTCAAAAATCTGGGCCTGCTCCTCGACCACCTGTTCTGCTTGCTCCGAGGTCATATCCCAGGTGCTTATCACAAAATCGGCGATCCGGGCGTAGTATAGTGGTGTTACCAGTTCTATTATCTTAAACCGGTTCCGGGGCCAGGCGTGGAAGGTGGCTGCCAGCTCATATAGAATCTTTACCCAGGCTTCGACCGGCAAGCGGAATTCCTGGATCGAAAGCCCCGAAGCTTTTTCCACCGCGGAAAAGGCTTCCTCCGAAAACATTTCCTTCCAGAGGGGCGAAAACTGCTTGAAACCCACCTTAAATCTATAAATAAGGTCGGGCAGGGTTACCTCTACGGGCTCAGGTTCCCTCGGTTCTATTTCTCCCAGAATTTCCACCGGCTGACTTCCCCTGACAATTTTCCAGTATGACTCATACTGTTCCATGAGCGTAAATAAAATCCAAAGCACCTGCCGGAACATTGGCCCCAAGTGCCTTGAAGGGTCTTTGACGTCGTGGATTTTCACACCTAAATTGGCCTGGCAGATTTTGAAATTCTGGATGATGGCATTGGTGGTCATCCAGATGTCAATGCCAAAGCGGGCCACATCCGTTTCCCAGACATCCTGATTCATATAAAAGTCGGCCACCCGGCGGTTGAAGGCAAAATCGCCACCGATAGGCTGTCTGATTCTTTTGCCGTAAAGGGCCCGGGTGAGGTTGTAGACGATATTGTTGGTGATGGTGCCGTCGTATTTGTGCCGCTGGTAAATCGGAGCTACAAAGTCATAACCCTTTTCCAGAACCGGGTCCAGCAGGTTAAAAACCCAGTCTGAAGTGATGCTGCGCAGGTCGGCATCGACTACGGCGCAGGCTTTAACCTTGAGTTTGCAGGCCGCCTCAAAAACAGAACGCAAAGCTGAACCCTTGCCGCCAATCCCCCGGTAGATGGAAACCAGCTTTTCCTGCCAGGGTTTGATCTGAAAATCTTTGGCCGCTTCGCGGGTATCGTCGGTGGAGCCGCCGTCGGCGATGAAGATCAGATTGCGGTAATTGCGGTAGTATTTATCGAGCCCGTGAGTGACCATCTGGATCACATGGGCTATGGTTTTTTCATTGTTAAAACAGGGAATGCCGACGATGATATCAGCCTGCCCTATTTCTTCCAGTCTCTTCAGAGTGTAGCCGCGAAGGGAAGTGGTATAGGCCATGCAACCATTATCCCGACTATTGCTGGATTAGTCAAATCATAGTTCGATTTCGCCAGACGATAGAATCTGGCTTTAGAACGGAAGCGGGAGCCCGTCTCCCGATTTTCGGGAATCGGATTAATCAGGAAAGAGTAAAAAATTTGTTGGCCAGAAATTCAGGTTGACACAAATATTGGCCTGCTGTTAACATCTAATTAGATCAAGGGCGAGACCATAAGTTCCTGACTCATAAAATATCTGAGGTGGAAGCCTGATGGCTGTTCGTTTTGTCATTTTTAGTGACCTGGATGCCACTTTACTTGACCATGAGACCTACGGCTTCCAGCCCGCCCGGCCCGTCCTGAAAAAGTTAAAGAAAATGGGCATCCCGGTTGTTCTCTGCACCAGCAAGACCAGATCTGAAACTGAAGCCATAGCCACAAAGCTCGGCCTGAATCATCCGTTTATTGTCGAGAACGGCGGAGCGATTTTTATACCAGAGGGCTATTTTGCTGATTCCCTGTTCAAAAAAGCGGGAATTTCAATTGTGAATAAGGGGAAATACCGGCTCATTCAGCTTGGAACTCCCTACCCGCGTCTGCGGTCGATATTTAAGGCCATCCGAGAAGCGGTCGGAATCCGGATGCTTGGTTTCGGCGATCTTAACGCTGATGAAATTGCCGCTATTTCCGGTCTGGGCCAGAAACAAGCAGAACTGGCCCGGAAGAGGGAGTATGACGAGCCTTTTTTCCTGGAAGGAAGCCCGGAGTTTGAACTGATTGAAAAGAAAAGAAAATCCGGGCAATCCCGGATTAACGAAAAGGCATTTTTTGAACGGCCGGCTGAAAGTGAATTCTGCAAAACCGGCCGCCGGGTGACGAGCATTATTGATGGGAAGGGTGCCCGGCCTGATCAAAATACGCTGCTCTCGAAAATCAAGCCGATAGCACGCCGTTACGGGCTCAGGATAACTGCCGGCGGGAGGTTCTATCATCTGACCGGAGACAACGATAAAGGAAGGGCTGTCCGCAGGCTTAAAAAGCTGTACCGGCTCCAGCAGGGGAAAATAATCGCCATCGGCCTGGGAGATTCGGCTAACGACTGGCCGATGCTCAAGGTTGTCGACCTGCCGGTTCTGGTAGCCCGGCCTGACGGTCGGCATCTGAAGATTCCAGGAAAAAGAAAAGATCTGCTCCGAACAACCCGCCCGGGTTCGGAGGGCTGGGCCCAGGCGGTGAACTTTTTCCTTTCCTCGAGGGTCTCAAGTATCCGGACAGGCAGAGCCACGGCCGGCAGAATAAATAAATAAAAGGAGGTCAACATGGCAGATCTTCATCAAAGCGGTGTGGTCCCGACCTTCCATCGTCTCGGCGAATTAAATCTCGCCCGAATGGAAGAAGAATTGAAAGAATTTAACCGACACCGGCCAATTGCTCTCGTCCTGCCGGTAACCCCGGCCGAGCTTGATACCCCGGCCCTGAAAGGCATTCTGCATCATCTGAAGGACATAGATTATCTTAACGAAATCGTGATTGTGCTGGGCAGGGCGCAGGAGGAAGAAAATTTCAAAAAGACCAGAAAACTTTTTTCCATATTGCCGCAACGGCATCGGGTCATCTGGGCCTCCGGTCCGCAACTGGGCGAACTTTATAAAATTCTGGAAGAAGCAGACCTGTCGCCGGGCGGTGACGGCAAGGGGCGTTCAGCCTGGGTGGCATACGGGTATATCTTAGCCAGAGAAGAAAGCCGGGTTATTGCCCTCCATGATTGTGATATCGTCAATTACACCAGAGAGCTCCTGGCCAGGCTCTGCTATCCGGTGGCCTCTCCCCATATCGATTACGCTTTCTGCAAGGGATACTATGCCCGGGTGACCGACAGGCTGCATGGCCGAGTCACCAGGCTGTTTGTTTTTCCATTGTTAAGAAGCCTCATCCGGATCTACGGCCATTTGCCCTTTCTGAGTTACCTGGACAGTTTCCGCTATCCTCTGGCCGGAGAGTTCTCGATGGTGGTCGAGCTGGCCCGAATCAACCGCATCCCTTCCGACTGGGGTCTGGAGATTGAAACCTTAGCCGAGGTCTATCGGAATTTTTCTCTCAGGCGAATCTGTCAGGCCGAAATTGTCGAGACTTATGAGCACAAGCATCAGCCGCTTTCAGCTGAAGACCCATCAACCGGACTCATGAAGATGGCCATTGACATAGCCCGGGCAGTTTTCAGGAATCTAGCGATTGAAGGCATCGTTCTGGCTGAGAGCACCCTGCGCACACTAATTGTAAATTATCAAAGGACAGCCAAGGATTATGTCAAGCGCTACCAGGATGAATCGAAAATCAACGGCCTGGTGTTTGATTACCATAAGGAAAGCCTGATGACTGAAGCCTTTACCAGAGCCCTGCAGATTGCCGGGCAGAAATTCCTGGAAGACCCGCTCTATTCTCCTCATATTCCCAACTGGAACCGGGTGGCGGCGGCTCTTCCCGATTTCCTCGACCGGATGTGCCGGGTAGTTGAAGATATGAACAGCTAAAACGGGGGACACTATACTCATTCCCCAATTTTTTGGGCCAATAAAGCCCGATAAAACCCGTGACACCCTCCATGTTTCCAAATTTTTTGCCGCCAGAAGATTGGGGACGCCATTTGCCAGAAAATTGGGGTCAGTGCCTATTTTCCCTTTGTTTCCTGATTTTTTAGACAGGCTATCGGTCTATTTACCAGTTACATCTGGCCTGTTGAGTCAGTTTTAATAATCCGGATCAGCAAAAAAACTGGAAAAATAATTTGTGTCCCCATAATTCTTAACCAAGAAATAACATTTTATCCGCTTTTCTTTAACCATATCCAGCTAACCTGCTGGTGATGATTACAATGTTAATTATTATGCTGAGCGTTTCCGGTATATACCTGGTCATTATGACTTTTATGACAATCGTTCACCGTCCAGGCCACCAGAATAGAGCATGGAAGACTGCCCAGAAGAAAAATATATATTACCCTCCGGTCAGCATCCTTAAGCCGATCAGGGGTATTGATGATGATCTGGAAGCCAATCTTGAATCTTTTTATCGTCTTGACTATCCCCGGTACGAAATACTTTTTGCCGTTGACGACTGGCAGGATAAGGCGGTCAAAATAATAAGAAAACTCAGCGACAGATATCCCAGGATCCGGACGAGAATTCTGGCCACAGGGCATAACTCCATGGAAAACCCCAAGATTCATAAATTGGATTTCATGGAAAAACAGAGTTATGGCCGTCTGCTCTGGGTAACCGATGCCAATGTCCGGGTGGAAACCAGCACCCTGAAATCCCTGGTTTATGAATATCTGGGAAAAGAGGCCAGGTTAATTTTTTCCCCGGTAATGGGAACATCCAGTCGGACATTCGCCAGCCTGATGGAAAATAACAGCCTGAATTTTTTTACTTCAGGCAATGTTATCACTCTCTGGAAATTATTTTCGATACCCGTGGTGGTGGGTAAATCCATGCTCATAGATCGCCTGGCCTTAAGGACTTTTGGCGGTTTCAGGTATTTCAAGGATTATCTGGCCGAGGATTATCTTATCGGCAAGTCATTTAAGGAGAGCGGCTTCGAGGTCAGCACAAATTGTACCTGGGTGACCAGTATCAATCAGTATTCGAGCTTGAAGAGTTTTTACAGAAGAATGTCAAGATGGGCCAAACTGCGTTTTAAGCTGAACCGGCCTGCTTATTTATCCGAGATAATGCTGAATCCACTGATACTGTCTCTCCTGGGGTTGATCCTATCGGAGGGCAAACTCTGGTGGCTGTTCTTGCTGGCGACGGGTGGGAAAATCTTTCTGGAATACCTTAATTTTATGTTTGTTAACATAAACGATCACGTCCGCCCGGTTAACCATCTCCTGTTTCCTCTGTCTGTTGTGATAAAGGATGCCGTCTTTTTTGCAGTTTACCTGACGCCTTTTTTCAGCTCTTCAGTTGAATGGCGTGGAGAGCGGATCAGAGTGGGGAGGAATTCTTTAATCCGCCATCCGGCCACTTGTGAAAAACTGGCCTATGAGGAAGCTTGACTTAGCCCGCATAGTTGCCGTTCATATGGGCCTGGGGCATCTCAGAGCTGCCTTTCCCCTGAAAAAGCTGTCTCAAAAAGAAATTATTGTCTGGGGTTCCGGCAGTTATGCCGATCCGGGTGAAAAGAAATACTGGCGGCCAATCAGAAAAATTTATTATTTTCTTTCCCGAGTAGGATCTTATCCCGTTGTGGGAGGCCTGGCCCTAAAAATAATTTTATTCGTACAGAAGATACCGCCATTTTATCCAAAAAAGGATTTAAGCTCTCCAACTCTGGCCGTGAAGTTTCTGAAATTCTTGATTAAGAAGGCAGGCCTGTGCAGGCGACTTCCTGAGCATCTGCAGGATGATTTGCCGGTCATTCATACTTTTTACGCCACGGCCATCGCTCTTGATATTATTTCAGCCAGGAAACAGAATCCCGGAGATAACTACCTGATGATCTGTGATGCCGATATTAACAGGGTCTGGGTGCCTGAAAAGCCGGCCGAAAGCCGCTTAAAGTACCTGGTTCCCTGCACTCAGGCTAAAAGACGCCTGTTGAGCTACGGAGTCAAGCCAGAGAAAATTTTCATGACCGGGTTTCCGCTGCCCCCGGAGAATATCGGCACAGAATCAGGTCTTGAAGTTCTGAAGATTGACCTGCTGGCCAGGTTGTGGAGGCTGGACCCGGGTGGAAAGTTTTTTGCCTACCACAGTCATTCAGTGAGGCATCTTTTAGGTTTTAAGAAATTGCCGGAAATTTCCGATTCGAATTTTACGGTCATGTTTGCCATAGGCGGAGCCGGGGCTCAGACAGAGTGCGTGCACCGGATATTGAGAAGCCTGAGGAACTCATTAAAAGCCGGGCGAGTGAGATTGTTGTTATCCTGTGGTGTTAATCGAAGAGTTCTGGAAAAAACTCTAAAGTACATAAATCAGGCGGGTCTCTGGGATCAGCTCGATCTCAATATCCATCTGATATTCAGTGAAAACGTTTTTGAATATTTTGAAAAGTTCAATCGCTGGCTGCGACAGACCGATGTGCTCTGGACCAAGCCCAGCGAGCTTTCTTTTTTCTGCGCTCTTGGGCTGCCGATACTGATGGCTGAGCCTATCGGTCCGCAGGAGGAATTAAACAAGCGCTGGCTGATGGAGATACACGCTGGCCTGGTGCCGCCTGGGCCGCCAGAATATTGCGCCGAATGGCTGACTGACCTCAGGGAAAATGGCCGCCTGGCTGAAGCCGCCTGGGACGGGTTCTTAAAAGCCAGAAAGCTTGGCACCTATAAGATCAGGCGGTTAATGGAGAATGGGGAATATTCCGAGGAAATATCTCCGCTGAAACAATAAAAACGGCAACCTTTTGGCTCTCCCCTTTGTCTTTATTGGCGAGGTTAGATAGATGTTTGCCCTTAACAATTCGCTGGTTTTAAGGATGGCGATGACTGATAATATTATCAGCAGGAGCAATCCGGCCAGAGATATAACAGGAGAAAGACTTTTGGCAACAAGCCCCGGAAGCCCGCAAGCTGTTGAATTGGGGGCACTTATAAGCCGCTCTCAGGCGGGAAGCTTAGAAGCCTTTGAGCAGCTTTATAGCCTCTTCAAGAATAAAGTCTACGGCCTGACCTTCAATCTCACCCGTGACCACCAGGCGGCAGAAGACCTGACCCAGGATATTTTTATGAAGATTTTTTCCTCCATCCGGGATGTTGACCGGCCAGAATTGTTCCCGGCCTGGGTTTACCGAATCGCCCTGAACACCTGCTACAGCCACCTGCGCCGGGAAAAAGTCTACGGGGAGAAGCTGGAAATTGCAGCTCCGGCTGATGAGGGGATGTCCGACGGGTCGTTCGACTCCTGCCAAGACGACCTGGCCCGGGCGGTTAATGAAGCCTTAGCCCGGCTGCCGGAGAAGCTCCGGACGGTTTTCCTGCTGCACGAAGTTGAAGGCCTGACCCATGAAGAGATCGCCTCGACTCTCGGCTGCCAGGTTGGGACATCCAAATCCCAGCTGTTCAAGGCCCGGATGAGACTCCGCAAAATCCTTAAAAAGAGCGAGCTTCGGAAAGGAGGCGGACGATGAACTGCCGCCAGACCCATCATTTAATCAACGCTTTCCTTGACGGTGAGCTTCAGGAAAAAGACAGGCAGAAGATGCAGGCTCATCTGGAAAAATGTCCTGCCTGCCGCCAAGTTTATGAAGACCTCAAGGCCATAAAAAGCAGACTTGTCAGAGCCGGAGAGGTTGAACCCTCAGATGAGATCTGGGAAAAACTGAAAAGCCGGCTGCAGGACGAAGTCATTCCCCGGCTTCTGGAAGAGGAAGCGGGCGCTGATAAAAAAACGACCAGGGAAGTTACCCGCTGGTTCGGACTTCCTTCACCCGTCTTCCGGTATGTGGCGGTCGCTCTGGTTTTCGTAGCCTTTGTGGCCGGGGCTTTCTATCTTGGCCGCTATTACCAGAGACCCGGCCAGCCGGCAATTCAGGCAGCTTCGCCAAGCCCGGCCCTTCAGAAAATCGAGGAAGCCGAGTTCTATTATAAAAAAGCTGTCCAGTCGCTGACCGAGGCCCTGGAATCTTACAACGGCGGCCTGTCCCCTGAACTGACCGAAATAGTGCAGGCCAACCTCAACCTCCTCGACCGGACGATCGACCTGGCCAGGCAGGCAGTCAACGAAAAACCCGAAGACCAGCGGGCCCGTGATTTCCTGATCAGTGCCTACAATTCCAAGATGAATTTCCTCAACGACATGCTGGAGACCAGAAAATCGCTCGTCGGGCCGGGTCTGGAAAAACTTTAAGGCAGAAGGCAACAAATTGCCATGAATAAAATGAAAGGAGAAAGGTCAATGATAAAAAGAGACTGGAGAAGGTTAAAAGGCTTAAAATCCGGACTGATGCTGGTTTTAGGGCTTCTGCTGGTTCTGCCCCTGATGGCCGGGGAGGAATACCAGGAAAAATTTGAGAGGACCGAAAAACTCAGCCGCGACGGACTGGTAGCCGTCAACAATGTCTCGGGCGACATTAGAATTATGGTCTGGAAAGAAGAAAAGGTTAAGATTGAAGCCGTGAAATATTCCCGGGCCTCCAGCCAGCCCAAGGCCAAAGAAAATGCCGATAAGGTCAAAATTGAGGTGACGGCCGGGCCCGGTTTGGTCAGAATTGAGACCAAATACCCCGAGTCCAGGAAATGGTTTGGCGGCGATTCCAACGTCAGCGTCGATTATACCTTGTGGATTCCGGATAAAGCCTCCATCGAAACCAGGTCGGTCAGCGGCGATGTCGAGGTAGAAAAGGCCGGGGGGGCGGTCAGGGTCAGCGCGGTTAGCGGCAGCCTCTCCCTCGTCGGCGGGACAGGGACGATTTCGGCCAAGACCGTGAGCGGCAATGTGAGAATCACAGAGGCCGGGGGCGACTGCGAACTAAATTCCGTTTCCGGCGACATATATCTGAACCGGGCCAGGGGCTCGGTGGAAGCCGAAGTGGTCAGCGGCACGGTCAAGCTGCTTGATATCACAGAAGCCCGAAGGGTTTCGGCCAAGTCCGTAAGCGGGAATGTTGAATACCGGGGTCAGGTGTTGCCCGGCGGAGTTTACAGATTCACCAGCCATTCGGGCGAGGTCAGGCTGTTCCTGCCGGGTGATTCTTCCTTTGACCTGGAGGCGTCCTCGTTCAGCGGTTCGGTAACCACGGATTTCCCGGTTCAGGTCATAGGGAAATTAAGCGGCAAGACGATCCAGGGAAGAGTCGGCAAGGGTGGAGCCGAAGTCCAGGCCAAGGCCTTTAGCGGCAGTGTGGAAATAAGAAAAGGCAGCTGATGATTTTGGGTTTGGTTGCTTTTTTAATGCCGGTATGAAAAAGGGCTCATAAGGGCGGGATAATCTCCCGCCCTTTTTTATTATTTTACAGATTGGACAAGCCAGTCTGTTTTCTTTCGATTCCTGTGAATTTGACTTTTACTTTTCGACCGTACAACCAATCGTCAAAAAACAGTGCTATTTTTTGGTTCACGATATTTCTGGAAACGTACCAGCGCACCAGGCGATGCAAAGGGTTATCTTCTTTGGAAAAGGGGCAGACTTTTAGACAGATACCACAATCTGTTCCCAGCCTTTTCCAGAAAGAATAACAGCTTTCCTGTCTTATGCTCCAGTGGGGAAAGCCGCGAGCCAGGGGAACCGCGTTGCCCCTGCTAATGGAGCCTGTAGGACAATTGTCGGCGCACTTCTGGCAGAGCTGACAGAAGAAACTGATATGTTCCCATTTCCTGCCAGTGGCTCTTTGTTTAACGCCGGTTAAAAGGTCAAGATTAGTAGTTACAGCCGACATTCTGACACAGGGGCCCAGCCGAGGATGAATCAGCAGCCCAAACCGGCCAAGCTGACCCAACCCGGCCTCGATGGCTGCCGGAACCAGCAATACTTCATAATTGGCGTCAGTATGGGCCCGGGCTTCGGCCCCCAGCAGTTTAAGAAATTCGGTAATGATAAAGGCTATCTTGGCAGCTTCAACATAAGTGCGAGCTGATTCTTCTATAACTTCCAATCCAGGTGATTTTCTTATTGCGGCTATTTTCATCGGGACCAGGATGACTATGCAGGTTTGATGGTTGTTTTCTATCGGTTGTCCCCAGTTTTCCGGATGTCGGCCGTGGTGGCTGTACAGCAAGTACTTTTTCAAGCTGGTAAACCCGATGTCTGCTGCTCCATGATGCAGCGCCAGAATTTCTATAACCTCTCGTATTTTTCGCCTGTTTGCTTCCGAAAATAAGTGCTTCTTTTCAGCCTCTTCTTCGATCTCTTCTGGTTTCGATTCTGCCAGGCAGTTTAGCTTGGCCAGGAAACTAAAATTCGCCTTGAAGGCTGTTGATCTTAATGGCTCATAGTACACACCACCTGGCTGACCGAGCTCGCTCTTTCTGTGGATGAGTTCGTCTACTTTTTGATATTCCGGATGAGAACGGTAGTAAAGTTCTTTGAGTTCCGGATAAAACTTAAGGGCATTTCTTGAGAACATATGGTTGCGTTCATCAAATTGCTCAATACTTTCGGTTTTAATCGTTGAGGTAGTGATAGTCTTTTGGTCCGGGAAAAAACGCCATGGAATTAGAAGGACTATGATTAAAATTAGGAAAATTATAACCAGATTTATCGCCCTTACGATTGGGTGTTCGTGGCTGTGATTAAGAAAAGCCCAGAAAGCCAGGTTGGCTATCAGCAGGACAGCAGCTATCAGGGCGGGCCTTTTTTCTTTCTCCAGAAATGAAAAAATTAAAATCAGAAGAAATATTAGGGACAGAAGGTTCATCAGAATTATGTTAGTTAGCTCCAGCACAGGCCAGCTCATTAAAGTGAATTATAACAAAAAAACGAATAAACGAAGACAGCTTCCATATTGCCTGATTTTTACCAAACAGCTTAAAGCGTTCTGCAGATTTATCTTATGAACTGAGCCTGCTTGAATGATGTCGGCGAGCACAGAAAATAGGGAAATATAGATTGTGTCCCCTGTTTTTACAGTCGATGTGTTTAACTTTCTGGCGTAGATTTTTTGATGCCTCTCACCATCAGGGCGAAAAGCCACAAACGACATCTTTTTTTTATACTTATAAGCCATTAAGCTTGGAAACATATTATATTTGGGTACAAAGTCTGAAAAAATTGGTGAATATGTATTGTGTCCCCAAATTGGCAATACTCTGTTAGAATAAATCTGATGATTGCCCTCAAAGGGAAGGACTTCGACATAATCCTGATCAGCGGAGATCCCTATGCCGACCACCCGCTGTCTCCCGTCGGGGTGATTGCCAGGGTGCTGGACGCTAAGGGCTATCGGGTCGGCATCATCGAAAAACCCGACTGGACTTCTGACCGGGATTTTCTCCGGCTCGGTCGGCCTCGGCTTTTCTTCGGAATAACCTCCGGCTCGATCGACAGTTGCCTGGCCAATTACACCCCGCTGCTTCGCCGTCGGGAAAAGGATGAACATGCGCCATATGCCTCCGGAAAACCCGACCGGGCGGTCCTCGTCTACTGCAACCGGGTCCGGCCGCTATTTCCCGGTGTTCCTATCGTAATAGGAGGAATTGAGGCTTCGCTGCGGCGCTTTGCCCATTATGACTACTGGGAGAACCGGGTGCGCCGTTCGATCCTGCTGGATTCCAGAGCCGACATCCTGGTCTACGGGCCCGGCGAACTTCAGGTGCTTGAGATTGCCGAACGTCTGGCCCGGAAAGAAAGCCTTGATGGAATTTTGGGAACAGCCATCGTCAGCCGCGAGCTGCCGGAGGGCTTTGAGGAAGTTTCTTCATACGAAGAAGTTTCTTCCGACCCGGAAAAATTCGTTGAAGCCCAGCGGGCTCTGGCCAACTACAAAAAGCTCGCCCAGAAACATGCCAACCGCTACGTGCTTCAGTACCCGATGCCTGAATACACCGGCGAAATGCTCGACTGGATTTACGGGTTGCCCTTCAGCCGGCACATTCCGGAAAATTACCCAGAGCTGGAGATGGGCAAATTTTCCGTCGTCACCCACCGCGGCTGCCTCGGGCGCTGCTCCTTCTGTTCCCTTTCGCTTCATCAGGGCGACCGCATCTTCTCCCGCAGCCAGGAATCCATCCTGGAAGAAATCCGCCGCCTCACCCGGCATCCCGATTTTAAGGGCTACATAGATGACCTCGGCGGGCCGACCGCCAATATGTATGGAATGGACTGCCGGCGCTGCCAGCGCGGTTTCTGCCTCACCTGCAAGAAGCTCGACCGCTCCCACCGCCGACTCATCGAGCTCCTGCGCCGGGCGCGTTCAATCCCGGGCATAAAGAAGGTTTTTGTCCGGAGTGGCATCCGCTATGACCTGGCGCTCAGCAGTCCGGAATATGTCCGGGAGCTCGTAGGCCACCACGTGTCCGGCCTGCTGAAAATCGCGCCGGAGCATGTTTCTCCGCCTGTTCTCCGTCTTATGAATAAAGCTGAGGTTCCGGTGGAGAAATTCCGTCAGCTATTCCTGAAATTATCGGCCGATAAAAAGCAGCACCTGAAATATTACTTCATGGTGGCTCATCCCGGCACCACAATGAAAGAGGCCCGGGAGCTGGCAACCTATATCAGCCAACTTGAAGCTCAGGGAGAAAAGCCGGTCGAAGGAGTGCAGATTTTCACCCCGACCCCGATGACCCGCTCGACTTGCATGTATTACACCGGTCGTGACCCTGTAACCGGCCAGTCGGTTTATGTCCCGAAAACCTTTGAGGAGAAAAAAGCCCAGAAAAGGCTGCTGCTACAGGTTACTGGAAAGGGGCTCGAAAAACCGAGCCTCCGGAAATCTTCTCCCGGACCGCAAAAAAAACGAAGCTAACAAAATAGGATAAAGTCTTCTGGTCAAGCAGCTCTGGCTTCTGATAATTGTTAACGCTTTTATGCAGTGATTTATTCCTGGCGCCAAAATTTAGCCGGGAAATGTTTGCCAAGAAAATTGCCCTGCCATCTTAGCAAAAAACAAATCTTTATCGGGTATCGGGCCGGCAGCCGTATAAATTAACCAGATTCTTTACAGGTTTTTGATGACTCTTTGACAACCTGTCGCGTGGGTAAACTTAAGTGTGAACATGATACCTGAAGAGGAACAAGGAAACAGAAATGAGAACTCAAGGCAGTGCCAGACTGAAGGAAAAACGAAGAACAGCAATCTGAATGAAAGAAAAGAAGGGCAATCTGGCCACCTGACTGATGAGGGGTGATAGGCTGGTGGCAGGAGAATTCCCGGCTCTTCTCTTATGATCTGGTTGATCTATGGAGTAGAGGCGTAAGCTGGCGCGCCTGCCTTCCGGTGCGGGAGAAGCCCGGACCGGTGAGTGAAAAGCGAGGCGCTGCTCAGAGCTCCTCTGACCGGAGCAGCTTTCCGCCGCGCTGGAGGATCTGCTCCCTGGCCTGCTTGAAGCCTTCCTGGCTCAGACTGCGGGTGGCGTCCTCAAGGTAATAGGTTTCGAATCCGAGCTCAATGGCATCGAGGGCCGTGTAAAGAACGCAGAACTCAGCCGCCAGTCCGCAGACATAGACCTGGCGCACGCCGCGCCCTCCCAGATAATCGGCCAGTCCGGTCGACTTTTTCCGGCCGTTGTCGAAAAAGCCCGAGTAACTGTCTATCGACGGGTCCGTTCCTTTCCGGAAAATGGCTTCCACCCGGCGGTCGTCAAATCCTTTAACCAGCAGGGCTCCCTTTTCGCCCTGGAGGCAATGGTCCGGCCAGAGCACCTGTTCGAGGCCGTTTAACATGATGACATCAAAAATTTGTTTTCCCGGGTGATTCGAGGCGAAGCTCAGATGGTTTTTCGGATGCCAGTCCTGGGTGGCTACGACCAGGTCGAATTTTTCCTGAATTTTGTTCACCAGCGGGATGATTTCATCGCCCCGCGGCACGGCCAGGCTGCCCCCGGGAACAAAATCGTTCTGAAGGTCAACCACGATTAAAGCCTTCATGGTTACCCCCCTTCAAAATTTTGACGGTATTTTTCCATGAGCTCGTTTCTGAGAGCCAGCAGTTTCTGGCTCAGACCGACCTTATAAACGTGCGGATATTCGAACCTCTTATGCTCTGCTGGAAGTTGACTGAGTCTCTGTCGGGTGTAGGCAGCAATTTCAGGTGCCGGCGTAACGACTTTCGTAGAATGCCCGCCTGACATCACTTTTTCCAGCAAAATTTCGTCCCGGTAGTGCCTCAGGTCGAGAGATTTTCCGGGCTCGAACGGGTGAAACATTTTTTCCGGGAGGGGCTCGCCTGCAAGCAAGATGACATCAGCCATGAAAGAACCCCGCTCGTCGGTAAATCGCGCCACCTGTTTTCTGCCGGCCAGGGTGGTTTTGGTCAGATTGTCGGACAGTTTCATCCGCGGCTGCCCGTCGAAAACAGACAGTTTGTAAACTCCGTCCAGCGCGGCGTCCGGGACTCCGGTCACCAGCTTTGTGCCTACACCGAAGATGTCAATCGGCGCTTCCTGCTCGATTAAACTTCTTATGACGAACTCGTCAAGGAGGTTGGAGGCGACTATCTTGGCCTCAGTTAATCCGGCGGAGTCGAGAAGCGCCCGGGCTTTTTTCGAAAGATAGGCTAAGTCGCCGCTGTCGAGCCTTATTCCTTTGAGTTTGAGACCTCTTTTTTCCATTTCCTTTCCGGCGCGGATAGCATTGGGAACGCCGCTGCGAAGGGTATCGTAAGTGTCCACCAGAAGAATCGCTCGACCGGGATTGGCTTCGACGAACTTCAAAAACGCCAGAAGTTCATCCCCGTGGCTTTCTATAAAGGAATGGGCCATCGTTCCGGCCGGCTCAAGGCCGAACAATCTGGCAGCTTCGACGTCAGAAGTGCTGTCAAATCCCCCGATAATGGCTGCCCTTGAAGCTAATAACCCGCCGTGAGCCGGAGCCCGTCGCAGACCGAAATCGCTGAGCACCCGGTTGCCCGCTGCCAGCCGGATCCGCGAAGCTTTGGTGGCGATAAGACTCTGGTAGTTGATGAGGTTAAGGAGCAGCGTTTCTATAAGCTGGGTCTCAAACAGCCTTCCTTCTACCCTTATCACCGGTTCGAGCGGGAAGACCACCTCGCCCTCTCTCATCGAGTAGACATCGCCGCTGAAGCGAAATTTCTCCACGTATTCAAGATAGTCCGGGCGGAAGCCGATCTCCTTGAGATAATCCAGGTCTTCGGGAGAAAATTTTAGGTTTTCCAGTGCCTGCAGCAGCGGGTCAAGGCCGGCAAAAACCACATAACCGCCACCGAAAGGAATTGTACGGAAGAAATAATCGAACACCGCGGGCTTTTCGGCCGATCCGTCGAGAAAATAAGCCTGGCCCATGGCGATCTGATATAGGTCGGTATACAGGGGCGAGAACTGGAAAAGCCAGTTTGTGCTTCTCATTTGAATCTATTATATTCCAACCAACCTGCACAGGAAACCCAATCCTCCGCTGAACTCTTTGCCGGTGAAAGATTTTGGGCTTAATACAGAACCGACGGAGAAGACATTGGCTGTTTCAAGCTGGTTGGGCTCGATACAATTTCTGGGGCTGGCAGTAAGTCCTTAATGGTCTTAATGGATTGATCTGTTTGAAATTTTGATCCTAATTTCCATATTTTTTTGGTGGGGCCTTAATCGTTTAAGATATTCAGTTAAAAAAGGACGGCAAATATTAAGAAAGCCGGAAAAACGCTGGTAAAATGGAATGCCAGCGGCCTGACAATTTTCCCTATCAACCTGGTTGCATTTTTGATTATTTTCTTATATTTCGAATGATTTTTTATATCATATTTCAGCTGGTGAGGGGGGGTAAGTCTTTTTGGGGTTATTTCTTCACCCTGATGGCTATCGGCAGCAGCCGTCGCTGCCCACAAGAAGTAAGTTGAGACCAGGAATTTATGCCGTTAGCATAATAGGAGCTGAAAACCTTTCCAATTGTTTAAATAATCAGGCGATTGCTTCTTGGGCTAAAGTCACAGAAATTTTCTGATTGGTTGTAATATTTTCATTTCGAGGTCCAGGCAGGAAGGTTCTTGTTGACAAAGCGGGGAGGTTTGTTTAATTTAATCAAAGCAGATTCGCAAAGGAAGAAATGACCAGGTTATTGCTCGTCAGGCACGGCCAAACTGAGTGGAACCGGGTGGAAAGATTCAGAGGTAGCGCCGATATTCCCCTCAACGAGAATGGCCTTTGTCAGGCGGAACTCCTGGCCCGGCGCATCGTGGCTTCCTGGAAACCGACGGCGGTTTATTCCAGCCCCCTTTCCAGGTCGGTCAGGACGGGAGAAGCCATCGCCTCGCTTTTTAACCTGGAAGTTAGAGTACATCCCGGTCTATCAGACATAAATTACGGTCAGTGGCAGGGGCTGACACCGGAAGAAGTTAAGGAGAGGTGGCCCGAACTCTACCAGCGCTGGCGGACGGTGCCGGCCGACCTTCATTTCCCGGGCGGCGAATCCATGGCTGAGCGCCAGAGGATTGGCGTGTCCGCAGTCAGAGAGATCGCCGAGGCTCATCCTGGAGAAACCGTCGTGGCCGTTGGTCACACCGTCATCAACCGTCTGATCATAATGGGCTTGCTGGGCCTTGACTGGAGTTATTTCTGGCGTCTTCGCCAGGACAACTCCGCTCTGAATGTTTTTGAATATCTTAACAGGCAATTTATTGCGGTGACCATAAACGAAACCGGTCATCTTTTGAAATATTAGATTACAGGGCAATGGAGGGCGTCATTTTCTGGAAAATTCTGGCGGCCATCATCGGCCCGGCCATCTTCTGGATTGGCTATTTTTATTACAAGGACCGCCGGCAGCCAGAACCTTTAATCAACCTGCTGGAAGGTTTTCTGATGGGTGTCCTGGCTGGATTTGTCTGCTTCCTGACTTACCGCCAGTTGCCGCTGCTCGGACTGCCGCCGGGTTTTAATCTGGTGGTGGCCAAAGGCCAGGCCAGGGAGATTTTTCTTTATTCCCTTGGAGTGGTTGGCCCGCTGGAAGAGCTGTTCAAATTCCTCCCTTTTGCTCTGGTTATACTGAGGCGGCGTGACCTTGATGAGCCGGCCGACGGCGTGGTTTACGCTTCCTCGGTGGCCATCGGTTTTGCCAGCTTTGAGAACCTGGGCTATCTCCCGATGATGACCGGAGTGGCTTTCTTCGGCCGGGCCATGGCTTCGCCCCTGACTCATGCCCTTTTCTCTTCCGTCTGGGGATACTTCATGGTCCGGGCTAAAATGAAACGACAATCGGTGTCGCTGGCTGCCCTTTTCAGTTTGCCGCTGGCGGCCATTTTTCACGGGCTGTTCAACGTCCTGACTGTTTCTAATTATTTGCGCATCTACTCAGCCATCCTGGTGCTTCTGCTGTGGCTGCTTCTAATTTACCTGCTGGAAAGACATAAGAGAACTGCCTGAAAGTCAGGTTCTTCCGCCCTTAGGCGATCGAGTCGCTTCTGTATTCTGGCTGAAGGCTCAGCTAAATTCCTATTCTTCACGCAACACTATCACTTCCACTCGCCGGTTCTTGGCCCGGTTGGCTTCGCTGTCGTTGGGTGCCACCGGCCTGGCGGAGCCGAAGCCCTGGTATTTCATCCGGTCGGGCGCCACCCCCTGGCTCATCAGGAATTCATAGACCGACCGGGCCCGGTCGGTGGACAGACGCAGGTTAAGCTCTTCCGAGCCGGTGGAGTCGGTATGACCTTCAATGCTCAGTTTCATATCCTGGAAAACCATCAGGATGCCGGCCAGCTTGGCCAGTTTCAGTTGAGATTCAGGTTTCAGCGTGGCCTTATTGACGTCGAACAGAACACCGGCCAGGTTGACAATCAGACCCCGGGCGGTGTCCGTGGTCTCGGCCACGGTGGACAGCGCGCCTTTAAGCTTTGAGGCCAGTTCATCCCGCTCCTTTTTGATGGCTTCGCGCTCGGCGGCCAGCCTTTCGGTCTCCCTGGCCAGGCTGTCTTTTTCCATGGCCAGCCGGTCCCTTTCTTCTGCCAGCTCCCGCATCTGCCTGGCCAGGTCAGCCATTTCTTTGTCCAGGGCTGCCCGTTCCTGCTTGATCTGCTCGAGCTGGACGGCCAGTTTTTCCGCTTCTGATTCAGCCAGGGCCGCTCTTTGTTCCAGGGACGCTTTTTCAGCCTGCCGCCGGGCTTCTTCTTCGGCGGCCGCTTTTTCCTCCAGGTATTTGACTGTGTCCTTGATGGCCCGGGTAGCATGCTGGACGGCGATTCGGGCGGTCTCGGCCATGTTCTTTTTGTCGCGGGTCAGGGTGCGGGCTCTTTCCAGAGCTTTTCTGGCCTCTTCCATGGCCCTGGAATTATGTTCGGCAGCGTTGATTTTGTTGGCGTACTCGATGGTTTTTTCGGCCTGGAACAGAGTGACCGGCAGGTCGGTGCTGTATTGAAGCATGGCAATGCTGTCGAGGGCTGGAGCGGCTTCCGGGGAAAAGTCCTTGAAAATGAAGGGCACGATCTGGACGTTTTTCTCCCGCGTTTCGCCGTTGTAATACATGACAATTTCTGAGGGCCTGGTAACCACGCTGTAGGGCTCGGCCGTCACCATCAGAGCCAGGATTTTTCCCGGAGCGTAGAATTTCTGCGAGCCAGAGGCTTCCCGGCGGTCGACGAATATTTCACCCAGATTCTCGCTGGCTCCGGCCGCGTTTACGGACCAGAGAACATAGGTGGTAATATTGCCGGAAAAGAGAATGGCCGGCTCCAGCTTTTCATAGCTGAGGTCAATTGTGGTTACACCTTTGGAAAATGATAATTCGGCTGACAGGCTGGACCTGGACGGAGCCCGGGGAGTTTTGTTGAAGGTTATTTGAATTGTCTTGCCCTCAGTCAGAGTCAGGGCTTTCAGTTGAATTTCTGCCCAGGCCAGGCTGGAGGCGGCCAGACAGACCGCCATAATCAGTAAAAACCTTATTTTTTTCATTACCGGCCTCCCTTAAAATTCTTTCTGGACCGATTTTAACTCAACAGACGCCTTTTAATCAATTTAATCAATTTTTATCAGCGAACGCTGGCCGGGGACCTGGGCGGCGACGCCAACCGGCGCCTTTCTTCTGTCTTTTAGCGGTTGTTTTCCTGAATTTTGAGCGGTCTCATCCCGGGAAAGAATGACCGGCGGGGCCGTCTTTTCTTGCCGTGGTCAGGTCTTGCGCCGGCGATTTCTGTCTTATCGGGACCGGGGGCGGGTCAGAGCCGGATGCAGAGCCGGTCCCGATTTCCGGGGCGGGCCGGTCACAAAAGGGTATGGCTGCGGATAAAAAATAACCCCGGGAAGAATCCAGAGGGGTGCCTGTTGCCTTATGATTGCTCGCCTAACTCGCCTCTCTTACCCCATAGCCTTGCCACCTGGCTAATCTCATCCCGATATCTATCCCCCGGACCAGGCAGAAGACAGCCATTTTTCGCGTAGATTTTCTCGTCAGGCAACGAATCATTTTCGCGTAGATTTTAATTGGGGCAATTCGGGGTGTTGACATATTAACCGCTTATCTATATAAACTATGCCCGGAAGGTGAATTTCTTTCAGGATGTGGCGAGAGAAGAGTTGAAGAGACCGGGTGTGAAGAAAAGATCGATCCTCTCTCTGTTTATCGTTGTCGTGACTCTGTCCTCAATGTCTTTAATTCCGGCCAGAGCCGGTTCGGCGGAAGAGCCGGCTGCCCTCAGGTCGTTGACTTCGGAAGAAAAACTCTGGCTCTACAACCTTCGCCAGGAGCGCTGGGAGGCCAACTCCCGCCAGATTCTGCAGAGGATTTCCAGCTTCCGGGGAGAGACCGGCCTGGTGGTCAAGGATCTGCAGACCGGCTGGACTTTTCTCCATAATGATGAGGCCAGGTTTCCGGCGGCCAGCCTGATTAAGATCCCCATCATGGTGGCTTGTTTCAAGGCGGCTGAAGACGGGTTGCTGAATCTGGAGCAGAAGTATGTCTTGAGACGGCAGGACCGGGTAGGCGGCTCCGGGCTGCTGCGCCGGATGAAAAACGGCCGGACCTTTACCTTCTCAGAGCTTGTAGATTATATGGTCACCCAAAGCGACAATATTGCCACCAACGTCATCATCAACCACCTGGGCTTTGACTACATCAGAAAGGTGTTTGAAGAGCTGGGCTTGAAGGATACGGTTCTCGACCGGCTGATGATGGATTTCAGGGCTCGTGAAGAGGGCCTGGAAAACTACACTTCAGCCCGCGAAATGACCGAGCTGCTGGAAATGATCTATCACGGCCGATGTCTTAGCGCCTGGATTTCGGAAAAATGCCTTGATGTCTTGAAAAGACAGCGGATAAACGACCGGTTGCCGCGCTTTCTGCCGAGAGAGGCCAGGGTGGCCCATAAGACCGGCCAGGAAAGGGAAGTCTGCCACGACGCCGGCATCGTCTTCAGCCCGAACGGCGATTATATCATCACCGTCCTGGTCCGAACCTGGACCGGCCCCCTGACCACCAAGACTTTTATCGCCCGCCTGAGCTCTTATTTTTACCGGATATGCGGAAGCTGAGAAACTCTGGCTTATCAGCTGCAGGCAGAGTAAGTTAACTGGATGGCTATTCGCCGGGCTTTGTCAACCAATTCCCTGCCAGTTAACGCAGGCAAATGTTTTTGAAAAGGACGAGGCCTTTCGGATTGACTTTTGCTTCTCTGTTTTTGAGTTCAATGAATCATAGCCGGCAAGTTGTCTATGAGATATTTTGCGGCTTCGGCCGGACGTAAAGAGCAAATGATCTTTTTTCCCTTGAGTCCGGTCTGCTGATTTCCGCGGAGTAATTTGCCGGCAGTGGCGGTCGAGCAAAAAGGATGGGAAAAAGAGGAGCGGGCATGGTCTCGTTGCTTCCCGGGAAGGCAACGAAAATATGAGCATATCTGGGCTGTCAGAACTTCGATATTAAACAGGCTTCTTTTGCCCGTCCGTAGAAGAGCCCGAAACAGATTCCGGGAGGCGGAAAAATTGGGGAATGAGTATTGTGTCCCCCGTTTTCTTGTGATATATGAATATATATTCATATATTAACGAAAGGCGAGACCATGAAACTGGCCGAGGCAGTCAGAGTTTTCAGGGTTTTTTCGGACCGGACGAGACTGCGGATTTTTCTGCTGCTTCTTGACTCCGAGCTGTGTGTCGGAGAGCTAATGGCCCTGCTGCAGATGGAGCAATCGCTGCTTTCCCATCAGCTTAAAGTCATGCGCCGGGCCGGGCTGGTTGAAGCCAGGCGGAGTGGCCGCTGGATTTTTTACCAAATTCTCCCCGTTTATCGGAAACAACTGGAACCGCTGCTAAGAGCCTGGTTGAAAGAGGAGCTGGCTTCGGTCGGGCAGAAGGTCAGAGCGGTCAAAGGAAAAAATGTCTGCCGGACATCAGGTGGCCGGCCGGCGAAGACGCCAAGGCCCGCTCCAGGGAAAACAGCCGGGGCAAAACCGTAAAAGCCGCTAAGTCATAGTCGGCAAGCAGCCCGGAGCGGAAAAAGAGATTCTCAGCGGGGCCCGTTCGGGCCGTCTCCTCCGGACGGATGTCTCTGATCAAACTACCTGAGTGTAGACCGGAAGCAGGCGAGATAAGAACGGTTACTCAGGGCCGGCGCCCGGCGGAGTAAGCGGCGGTTTATATAAAAGGGTTATTAAACAAAATGCAAATGATAGATAGAAATAAATGAGCAAAGGTGAGCTATGCGTAATCCGGATGAAGTAAAACCGGACCGACAGGCGGCTAAAGCCGGCGCCCGGATTTCTCAAAAATTTCAGGTGGCTGTCGACCGCGAGGGCTGCTTCCGGCTACCGCCGGAAGTACTGGGAAAGCTGGGGGCCGGACCGGGAAGTCAGCTGCGGGTGGTGGCCGAGAACGGACAGTTGCTTATTGAGCCTGATATCCATGCCCTGAGGCGGCTTTATATTGAGCCAACTTCAGGCTGTAACCTCAAATGCCAGACCTGCATCAGGAACACCTGGAACGAACCTTTTGGCTCGATGAGTCTTGCTCTTTTTGAGCGGCTCTGCCGGCAGATAAAAGAACAGCCTTTCCTGCAGTCGGTCATGCTGGCCGGGTTCGGCGAGCCGCTGTTTCACCCTGAGGTGGTGGAAATGGTCTGCCGGCTGAAAGAAGCCGCCCGGGTCTCAGTTGAAATTACGACCAACGGGACGCTGCTTAACGAGGAAATGTCGGACCGGCTGCTGGAGGCGGGACTTGACCGGCTGTGGGTGTCCTTTGACGGCACTTCGGAAACCAGCTTTGACGATATCCGCCGTGGAGCCAGCTTTCGTCTGGTCTTGAAAAACGTCCAGGGAATGCGGGAACTGGCCGCGAAGAAGAATCGCCCCCTGGCCATCGGCATTTCTTTCGTGGTCATGCGGGATAACATTGATGACATAAGAAATATTGAGGAGCTGATCAGGGAAGTCGGGGCCGACCAGGTTCTGATGAGCAACGTTCTGCCCTACACCGAAGACATGGAAAGAAAGATGCTCTGCCTGCTGGCCCTGACCTGCGAAACCTTTGCCAACCTGCCGGGCAAGCCCACAATAAGCCTGCCGCGCCTCGATATCAACTATCTGACGAAGGAACCAATCTACCACCTGTTGAAAGGCTACCAGAATCTGTTCATGATCAACAATGCCATCTCCGCTCCGACCCGTTCCTGCCGATTTATCAGGGACGGGACGACCTTTGTCCGCTGGGACGGAAAGGTTTCGCCCTGCATGGCCCTGCTGCACGAACACCTGACCTATCTCTACGGACTTGAGCGCCGGATAAAACCGTATTTCCCGGGTGACCTCAATCGGCAGAGCCTGGCTGAAATCTGGAACTCGAAGGAGTACCACGATTTCAGGGAAAAAATTTACGAATTTGATTTCTCGCCCTGCCACATCTGCGGCGGCTGTTCCTATCTGGAAAGCGACGAGGAAGACTGCTTCGGGAATACCTTCCCGGTTTGCGGCGGCTGTCTCTGGGCCCAGGGAGTGATCCAGTGCCCCTGAATCTGCCGCTTGAGCTCCGGGCTGCCGGCTTCTGCCTAATGTCAAATGACAGGCAGAAAACCTGGTG
The DNA here is from genome assembly GCA_030017715.1 of Candidatus Saccharicenans sp. Lineage (GTDB taxonomy): Bacteria > Acidobacteriota > Aminicenantia > Aminicenantales > Saccharicenantaceae > Saccharicenans. The sequence goes on from JASEIU010000002.1 coordinate 525,731, forward strand.
GACTCACCGTTTCTTTGTTCGTTGAAATTGTAGAGAGAGGCCTGTCACGGCCCGCCCCTCCCGTCCTCGCTCCACCCATCCCCCGCGGGGACTCCCTGCCGCTCCGGGCGGTTCGGAGACACCCCGCGCCACCCTCCGGAATCCTGACTGCAAATTACAAAAAAAGATTTCCTTTTTGATATTTGATAAAAGATGTAATGACGGGAGGGTGAGCTTAAATCTTTAGTAGTCTGAATAATGAACTCCGCCCGGACCGGGAGTTATAATTTTCCCGACCGGAATGAGGAGGGTGTGATAAAATAAAAAGCACGACCTGGAAAAATGGAGGGAATTAAGATGGCTATTCTTGAAGTCAGGGACCTAACACTGCGGATAGATTCGGCCCATATTCTGAACGGGCTGAATATAGAATTCTGGGAAGATTATGTGCATGCGGTGGTCGGACCGAACGGCGCCGGCAAGTCCACCCTGGCCAATGCCATCATGGGTCTTCCGGGTTATCGCCAGCATGGTGGCGACATATTTTTTGAGGGCCGCTCGATTAAACACCTGAATGTCGATGAAAGGGCCCGGTTGGGAATTACCCTCGGCTGGCAGGAGCCGGCAAGATTTGAAGGGCTCAAGGTCAGCGATTTCATTCTGGCTTCGGCCAGAGAAAAAAATAAGGACGAAGTTGACCGGGCGCTGGAGCTGGTCGGTCTGGAACCAGTCCGCTACCGAAAACGGGCAGTCGATAAGACACTGAGCGGAGGCGAAAGGAAAAGAATCGAGCTGGCTTCGATACTGGCGATGAAACCAAGGCTGGTGATGCTCGATGAGCCGGACTCCGGCGTTGACATTGAAGCCATCGAACGAATCTTCGAGGCTATTTCGCTTCTTAAAAGAGAGGGGACAACTGTTCTTCTTATCACCCACAGCCCTCGGGTGCTGGAGCGAGCCGACCACGCTTTCCTGATGTGCAGCGGGATGCTGCTGGATAAGGGCGAGACCCGGAAGATTCTGGAATATTTCAGAGGCAAATGTCTGCCCTGCCCCCACCAGAATGTGCCCGACCTGAATTCAGAGAAAAAATCGGGAGGAAAAAATGCTTGAGGAACCGCTTGAGGAAATTCTTGAGTCAATCAATCTGCATAAAAGCTTAATGCGTGATGGGCCGCATGTGGTTATCAATGCCAACCGGGTTCTCAGCTCTAAGGTGGTCGATGGCCTGGAGATAGAGCCTGAAGAATTACCGGACGGAGTTAGAGCCCGGCTGCGGGTGCGCCAGGGCGTCAAAATAAAACAGCCGGTTCATCTCTGCTTCGGCATGCTGCCCGAGCGGGGAATTCAGAAAATCCTGCTGGAGGTGGAGATTGAAGATGAAGCCGAGGTCAGCTTTATGGCCCACTGCACCTTTCCCAAGGCCGTGGATATCCAGCACCTGATGGAAGCGGAAATCCGGGTCGGCCGTCGGGCGAGCTACAGTTATATTGAACGTCACTGGCACAGCGACGAGGGGATGGTTCGGGTAGTGCCTGTAGCCAGAATCAAGCTGGCCGAAGGAGCTCGCTTTTCCACCGAATTTGAGCTTCTTAAAGGTCGGGTGGGCCTGATTGATATCGATTATCACACTGACTGCCAGGCCGGGAGTTCGGCCGAGATGAAAGCCAGAATCTTCGGCCGTCAGGATGACCGCATTAAAATCAAAGAATCGGCCAGTCTGGACGGCGAGGCCAGCCGGGCGGTGCTGACCACTCACATCGCCGTCCGGGATGAGGCCAGGGCCGAGATTTACAATGAACTGATTGCCAGTGCTCCCCACTCCCGCGGTCACGTCGATTGCAAGGAGATAATTCAGGGAAACGGCGTAGCCAGAGCGGTGCCGGTGGTTGAGGTCAGGCACCCGAAAGCTCACGTCACCCACGAGGCGGCCATCGGCAGCGTCGATTCCAAGCAGCTTCAGACCCTGATGGCTCGTGGCCTGAGCGAAGATGAGGCTGTAAACCTGATCATTGAAGGCCTGCTCAGCTGAAGCAGAAAGATTCTCTGCAATCTACTTTTTATTTTTTAAGAAGACCTCGTAAGCCCAGGCCAGGTCTTCCCGGGTGGGTTTCTTTTTGTCCCGGGCCTCAGGCGGACTGCTGGCTCCGGGCCTGTCTTTTTTTCTGCCTTTGCTGTCCGCGGCCTGAAGTTCAGCGGCGAACTCTTGCGATGATTGGGTTTTTATCATGAGACCATCTGCAAAATAACGTATGTCAAAATCAGAGGTAATAATCAACCAGTCTTTTTTGCTGGTTATCCTGGAGAGACGGTCTTTGATTTCCTGATCAGCTTTTCGGCCGTGAGTGAAGACGACGGTAAGGCCGGGCTGGTCCGCCTGGAGGTCAGCCCCCGCATTTTGACCGTCAAAAACAACTGTTATGCGGGTTTGCTTCAGGCGGGAGTAAACGGCCAGTTTGATCAGGAGTAATTCCCGGGCTCGTCGCAGGTCGGTGTCGACGTAGCGGGCGATGGCCGGAATGGCATGAATCAGATTGTAACCGTCTATGATCAGGTTTCGAAATTGATAACTCAAGGTTTCCGCTTCCTTTATTGTTAAATGAATATTTTTTATCAAAAAAGAAAACTACAAGCAAATGACCCGGATTTTAGCGGGCAAGAGCCTGAAGGCCAGGGGCTATGGCGGGCTGGCTTGGTCTTTCTTAAAGTTCCAGGTTGAAAGGTTCGATATTGCCGGGATGAATTCGGGCCGCCTGAGAATCTTAAGAGCCGGTTATTCTCCATCCCCGGTCTTGTTATATTCCCAGAATCAGTTTGGCGATGCTGAAGAAAATAAAGAGTCCGCTTATATCCACCACCGTGGTCAGCATCGGGCTGGCCACCACTGCCGGGTCCAGTCTGAATGAGGAGGCGATTAACGGCAGAAAGGCTCCGATCAGGGTTGAACTGATTACCTGAATGGCCAGAGCCACGGCCACGGCCAGCGCCACCTTGAGCGGGGGAATGGTTCCGGCCGTAGAAGAATGCCCGATAAACAGCAGCACCCGGAGGTAAGCCACCAGAGCCAGGACTATGGCCATCAGAAGAGCTACCTTGAATTCTTTAACCAGGATTCTTAGAGCGTCGCGTGTCGAAATCTCCTTCAGAGCCAGGGCCCTGATGACCAGGGTGGCCGACTGGCTGCCGGCATTACCCCCGGTGTCGGCCAACATCGGCATAAACGAAGCCAGGATGGCCACCTGAATCAGGATGCTTTCGTAACTCTGGACAATGTAACCTGAGACGAATCCCAGGATGGCCAGGCCGAGTATCCAGGGAATCCGGCTCTTAAAATGATCCCAGGTGGAAAGTCTCATGTAGGCGCCCACTTCATGGGAACCGCTGATGGCCATTAACTTTTCCACGTCTTCCTGTTGTTCCTGTTGAATAACGTCCATGGCATCGTCGTGGGTGATGATGCCCACCAGCCGGTGACTTTCATCCACCACCGGGATGGCCAGCAAGTCAAATTTCTGGATGGTGCGAGCTGCCTCTTCCTGGTCATCTGTCGTCCGGGCAAAGATGACATCTTCGTGCCTGATGTCCCGAATTCTTGACCGGGGAGGGGCCAGGATCAGGTCCTTGAGCGACACGAAGCCCACCAGCCTCTGGTTTTGATCGACCACGTAGCTGTAATAAATGGTTTCTTTGTCCGGAGCTTCCCGCCGCAGCTTGGCCAGAGCTTCCTCCACGGTCAGCTCCGGCTGGAGTATGGCATATTCAGAGGTCATGATGGCACCGGCCGTGCCTTCAGGATAGGCGATCAGGCGGCGGAGGTCTTCGCGCTCGGCCTGGGCCATGGCCGGGATGATGGCTTCGCGTTTCTTTTTCGGGAGTTTCTTCATCAGGTCGACCCGGTCGTCGGGAGGCATCTCCGAAAGCAGCTTGCCGGTTATCTCGCGACCCAGGGTTTCAATCATGTTCCGCTGGACTTGCTGGTCGAGATGACTGAAGATTTCGCCGCGCTGGGAGGGTGCGAGCTGACTGAGAATTTCCCAGATTTCCCGGGGGGTCAGGGCCGAGAGGAATTCAGCTACCTGAGCCGGGTGAAGGGACTGGCAGAAATCACAGATGGCTCTGTAATTTTTTTCAGCCAGAAGTTCCCTTAATTCCGGAGCCAGTAAAGGATTGACCATCGCTCACCTCCGCCCTCTGCCGGCCGGAGGCGAACGCCGGGTTCAACTCCCGGTCCGGCTCACCCCGGCAGCCGGCAAGATAACCGCCAAATACTCTCTGTTTCCATCTATTTTAGATGGGTATGGGTCACCGTCTTCGCAGCAACTCATTTCCCTGTCCTCTTTAATCCTGATGTTAATTCTGGCACTCCGAAAATCCGGTGTCAACATGAACGGAAATATTTTTTTAAAATCCCTGACGGCTTAATCTCAGGCGTTGGCCGGGTATCTGAAAACTCGCTTGTTTACCGGGGGCTAAGGATGAATTGACCTCTTCCTGGTGGCTGCGGTAGTTATTTACAGTTCTTGAGATCCGGTCTGATTAAAGCCTGAGGACCAGCTGAGCCACGTTGAAGTAAATCAGCAGGCCGAAAATATCGACCATGGTGGCCAGCAGGGGGCTGGCCACCACTGCCGGGTCAATCTTGACTGATACGGCGGCCAGGGGCAGCATGGCTCCGATTAAGGTTGAAGTTATTACTTGTAGAGCCAGAGCAATGGCCACTGCCAGCCCGACTTTGATCGGGGTGATATGGGCGGGCAGGGCGGCATCGCCATAAAAAATATGAACTCTCAGGTAAGCCACCACGGCCAGGATAATGGACATCAGAAAAGCCACCCGGAATTCTTTAATCAGCACAAACAGGGCATCACGGACCGAAATTTCCTTGACGGCCAGGGCTCTGATGACCAGGGTGGCCGACTGGCTGCCGGCGTTGCCTCCGGTTCCGGTCAGCATGGGCATGAAAGAAGCCAGAATGGCCACCTGCAGGAATATGCTTTCATAGTTCTGAATGATCAGACCCGAGACAAAACCCATCAGGGCCAGCACCAGAATCCAGGGAACGCGACTCTTTAAATGGTCCAGGGTTGAAAGCTTGGTGTAGACGCCGACTTCGTGGGAACCACCGATGGCCATCAACTTTTCAATGTCTTCCTGCTGCTCCTGCTGGATGACGTCCAGGACGTCATCGTGGGTGATGATGCCGACCAATCTGTCCTGGTCATCGACCACGGGAATGGCCAGCAGGTCGTACTTCTGGATCATGCGAGCCACTTCTTCCTGGTCGTCGTGAGCTTTGGCGTAAATAACGTCTTCATACATGATATCCTTAACCCGGGCTCCCGGCGGAGCCACGATCAGGTCTTTGAGGGAGACGAAACCTACCAGCCGGTGCTCATCGTCCACCACGTAGCTGTAATAGATGGTCTCTTTATCAGGAGCTTCGCGTCTTAGCTTGATCAGGGCCTGATAGGCGGTGAGCTCCGGGGTCAGGGTGGCATATTCAGAGGTCATGATGGCACCGGCCGTGCCTTCAGGATAGGCGATCAGGCGACGGAGGTCTTCGCGCTCGGCCTGGGCCATGGCCGGGATGATGGCTTCGCGTTTCTTTTTCGGGAGTTTCTTCATCAGGTCGACCCGGTCGTCGGGAGGCATCTCCGAAAGCAGCTTGCCCATAATGTCCCGGCCGAGAGTTTCGATCATCTCCATCTGGACTTCTTGGTCGATGTGGCTGAATATTTCCCCGCGCAGGGAAGGCGTCAGATGACTCAGGATTTCCCAGATTTCCCTGGCGTTGAGCGCAGAGATAAACTCAGCTATCTGGGCAGGGTGGATTGATTCGCAGAACTCGCAGAGTTCCTTGTAATTTTTTTCGGCCAGAAGTTCCCTTAATTCCGGAGCCAGTAAAGGATTGACCATCGCTCACCTCCGCCCTCTGCCGGCCGGAGGCGAACGCCGGGTTCAATTCCCGGTCCGGCTCACCCCGGCAGCCGGCAAGATAACCGCCAAATACTCTCTTTTTCCATCTATTTTAGACGGGTATGGGTCACCGTCCTCGCAGCAACTCATTTCCCTGTCCTCTTTCATCTTGATGTTAATTCTGGCACCGAACAGAATCTCTGTCAATACAAAAAGGGGGACACAATTCATATTTCCTGATTTTTTCCTGGCGAAACGGGGGACGCAATACTCATTCACCAATTTTTTCTGGTGAAGCGGGGACAACCAGGTGAACCCGTGTCACCTGCCCTCGAGTTCTGATAACTGATTGACGACCTGAACTGCGGGAAAAGAGTGCTTTAGAATCTCGGCTGCTTTCTGGTCTATTTCGATGACCTCAATTTCTTCAGGCAGGGCATCTTGATTTTGCAAGCCATTCAGGATAATGCGGACGATGCGTCCGCCGCCCACAAATCTCAGCTTCCTGTAAAACATTCCGCACCTCCTTTTTTTGCCCTTAAAACAGCATTATTCCTGTTTGCCGGAGGCCAGCTCCTGCCGCAGTTTCTGCAGCCGACTGACCAGCTCTTTCTGGCTCATGAAACTTATGGCTTCAGCCGGGCATTCGCGGGCGCAGGCGCTGCAGCCAAAGACGCAGTTCATCGGGTTAACCACTTCAGGATGGTCATCTCCGGGAGCGAAAACTTCATTGGCGCAAAAATTCAGGCAGGCGCCGCAGTTGGTGCACAGGTCAGGATTCAGACTGCCGCAGGCTCGGGGCTAAAAGATCTTTTATCTCCTGGAGGATTTTAATAAAATGTCAGTAGCCATGAGCCCTGGCTTTGCGTTTCTGATTGACCCGGATATTGCTCTTTAAGTTGGTGGCCATTGGTCTTGTGATTTAAGCCGGGCTGCGTTCTGATAGCAAAATATTTCAGGAGAAATATAGATGGAAGAAAAGAAAAAACAATCAAGGCGTGAATTCTTAAAGACCGCCGGTCTGTCAGGAGCGATTATGGCTTCGACTACGCTAACTGCCAGCGCCCTCTCAAAATTGACCCCGGCCTATCAAAAAAAGCCCGAAGGACAGACTTTGACCGGGGCCACGAAACCGGCAGGCTTCAAGCTCAAATATGCGCCACCCTTTGGAATGTTTGAGGCCTCAGCCGGCAAGGACCCGCTTGACCAGATGAAATTCATAGCCGGACAGGGCTTCCGGGCGATCTTTGATAATGGTTTGCCGGGTCGCCCGCCGGCCGTTCAGGAAGCCATTGCCGGCCAGGCTGCCAGACTCGGGCTGGAAATTGGGCCGTTTGTGGCTTACGCCGATTTCAGCGTGGAATCTTTCGTCCTCAGGGATGAGTCGGTGCGCGAGATGCTCCGGGGAAAATTGAAAACGGCCATTGAAACTTCAAAAAGGACAGGCGTCAAGCTGGCCCTGATGGTTCCCGGCCGCTACAACCAGCGTCTCGACTGGGACTACCAGACGGCCAACGTCATCGAAAACCTAAAATGGTGCGCCGGAATCTGCGAGCCCGAAGGAGTGGTAATTGTCCTCGAGCCGCTGAACCCAAAGGACCACCCGGGCCTCTTCCTGACTAAAATGTCGCAGGCCTACCAGATCTGCAAGGCGGTCGGCAGCCCTTCAGTGAAGATCCTCGACGATATTTACCACCAGCAGATAACTGAGGGCAACATCATTACGAACATCGATGCCTGCTGGGAGGAAATCGCTTCCTTCCATCTGGGCGATACTCCCGGGCGCAAAGAACCGGGCACAGGCGAACTGAACTTCAAGAACATCTTCAAGCATCTCTACCAGACGGGCTATCAGGGAGTGCTCTGCCTGGAGCACGGCAAGAGCAAGCCGGGCAGGGAGGGCGAGCTGGCGGTCATCGAAGCCTACCGTCAGTGCGACTCTTTTGTTTAAGTCTGCGCAATCGTATTCTGTTGCCCGTCAATTAATTTTCCGGCTGTTAGTTCGCTCAACAATAAGTCAGAAGCCTGCCCGGGCACTTTCATTTTATTAAGATTCCACCCGGGAAATTATGTCTGATGGGTATGCCTGGCTTTTTGGTTAAAAATCATAATGTCCTAATGACAAAAATTTATAAAATAACATTCTGTCCCGTAATTCAATCATTGTGGATTTGCGTTCGGATAAGATATAATCCCGACTTCAAAGAATTTATTTGATGACCAGCAGGCGGTCTGCCTGACTTTAATTGAAAGGCTGAGCGGCCATTATTAAAATCACATCTTTAATAACCAGGATACGGTCTCATCTCCGCCGATGTAATTTTTTCCTTTTTCTTCCGATTTTATTTTTCTGCGCGCCAGATCCATCTGTTGCGGCCCGGAAACTGCCGCCGCTGGAACCGTATCGCACCATCACCCCGCCGGTTATCGACGGAGTTCTGGATGACCCGGTCTGGGCCCAGGCCAGCAACGAAACCGGCTTTCTAACCTGGCGTCCTGATTTCGGCCAGGAAATGGCTGAGAAGACGATTGTCTACTATGCCTACGATCAGGAAAATCTGTACTTTGCCTTTCGCTGTTATGACCGGGAGCCTTCTAAGATTAAAGCTTCGGTCTCGGCCAGAGACTCCATTACTGCAGACGACTGGATCTGTCTTAACATCGACACTTTTAATGACCAGCAATCGCTCTATGCTTTCTATGTGAACCCGCTGGGCATCCAGGCTGATTCCAGATTTGAAGAGGGGCAGGAAGATTACAGCGTGGATGTGATCTGGTATTCGGCTGGCCGGCTCGACAATGAGGGCTATACCATTGAGGTGCAAATTCCCTTCAAGAGTATCCGTTTCCGCAACAGGAAAGTTGTGGAAATGGGCATAATATTCGAAAGGCATATCAGCCGGTATTCTCAATCCGGAACCTTTCCGCCGCTTGACCCGGACCGGGGGTTTTGATTTTCTGACCACCACCAGGCCTCTCTTATTCAGGGACGTCAAGCATTATACCCTGCTTGAGATGCTGCTGGCAGCCACCTATGGCCAGTCCAGCCTGTAGACCGCTGGCAAAAGAAGTAAGCTCCAGCGAGTAATTTCCTGTCCCAGCTTTCCTCATGGTCTTACACATTTATTCTGGACAGGCTGAAGGCAAAAATGATACAAAAATTACAGTCGAGGAAAGGAGAGAAAAAATGGAGGAAAAATCCAGACAGGATAACGTGGAAGTAATGAGCCTCAGCCGGCGGGATTTTATCAAGACTGCCTCCATGGCGGCCATGGTGGCCGCCGTCTCGGGCACGGGAGCTCTCTTCGCTTCCGGAAATCAAAAGATACGAGTCGGGCTCATCGGCTGCGGCGGCCGGGGAACCGGGGCGGCCCTCGATTGCGCGGCTGCTTCTCCCGATGTGGTCATAACTGCCCTGGGAGATCTATTCCCTGACATGGTGGAGAACTCTTTAAAAAGATTGCGCGAGAGACTACCCGCCGACCGGGTTCTGGTCACTCCGGAAACCTGCTTTACCGGGTTTGGTTCCTACGAAAAGGTGGTTAAGTCCGACGTCGACCTGGTGATTTTAGCTGCCCCGCCATTTTTCCGTCCGGCTCACCTCAAAGCCGCCATCGAAGCCGGAAAGCACGTGTTCATGGAAAAGCCGGTCGCGGTCGACCCGGTCGGTGTGCGTTCGGTGCTGGCTTCATCCGACCTGGCCAAACAGAAAGGGCTGGTCATCGTCGCCGGCACTCAACGTCGCCATCAGGCTCACTACCTCGAAATCATGAAGCGCATCCACAACGGCGATATCGGCGAGATAGTGGCCGCTCAATGCTACTGGAATATGGGCGCCCTGTGGGTTGAGCGCGCGGCTCAAAACTGGGCTGACCGCATCATCAAGAAACGGTCCGACATGGAGTGGCAGGTTCGCAACTGGTTGTTTACGGTCTGGTGCTCCGGCGACCACATCGTCGAGCAGCATGTTCACAACCTGGACATTATCAACTGGGCTTTCGGCACTCACCCGGTAAAATGCATGGGCATGGGCGGCCGGGCGGCCCGCACCGACCCGATGTTCGGAAATGTTTATGACCATTTTGCCGTCGAGTACGAATATCCAAACGGAGCCAGGGTGCTCAGCCTGTGCCGTCAGACCGCCGGGGCGGCCGAGAACGTCTCCGAGCGGGTGGTCGGGACAAAGGGCCTGGCCTACACCGACGGTGCCGACGGCTATATCCGCGGCCCAAAGCCCTGGAGGCCAGAGAAAGAATCGCCCAACCCATACGTCCAGGAGCACATCGACCTCATCAACAGCATCAAATCCGGAAAACCGCTCAATGAAGGACGTCAGGTGGCCGAAAGCACCCTGACCGCAATCATGGGCCGGATGAGCGCTTACACCGGCCGGGCGCTGAGCTGGGACTGGGTGCTGAATGCTTCAAAGCTGGACCTGACGCCGCCCCACTTTGAGTTCCGCGAGCTCCCGCCCCTCGAGGTGGCTGTTCCCGGCAAAACTCCTCTGGTATAAAACGGGGGACACGATACTCATTCCCCGATTTTTTGGCCGGCCGCCCGCCCGCGGTTATAAACTTAGCGTTTCTTTTTCTCCCCGGCCGAGACCGGTGCCGCAACCTGCCCGCTTCGGGCCTTAGAGTGAGAAAGCAAAAAGATAGCTCACCCGTCGCCCCGGCAGGGTTTTGCCTGCTTTCACCAAATCTTGATTTGAATTGAATTCGACCGGGGGAATGAATGATAATGGGCCTGAGGTCCGAGAAAAGTCTTCAACCTTATTTCGGTCATAAGGAGTCGGTGATGTTTAAGAAACTGGCCGTCTTTATTTTTTCTCTCGTCATTCTTTTATTTTTGGCTTCCTGTTTTTCCTATAAGAAAACTCCCCAGCTTCACTATTACCGGGGGCCCAACGTTCCTGCCGAGTTTATAAACATAGTCCGGGCCACTCCCGATGAGATTGAGTTTGTTCTCCGCGTTAAATTTCCTGAAAAGAAACTCTACCACCTGATTCTGGACGGAGACCAGCCGGTGGCTGAAGGCTGGTATTCTACGGTCAGGGCTGACGGCAACTCCTATAATCTGGTGATGAAAATCAAGCCCGGCCTGACCTTTGAAACCGGCAAGACCTACCGTCTCTGTATAGGCCAGCAAAGTCCTGAATATGTCCAGCTCGAATCCAACAATTACCAGTGTATCGCCGAGTACGTGTTTGTGTTTGAGGAAAAGTAAAGCCTGAGTTCTGTGCCCTTCGGCTCAAATCAACTGGAAGAAAATTAATTCCCTCTCGTCTAAATTTCCCTGATAAAGAACAGGTTTAATATTATCTATAAACAGTAAAAATCTTCTCCGGCTGGCCGATCCGGCCTGAGCCGGGTGTTTGGCAGCAAAAAAAATTCCTGGCCCTGCTCGGGTGGCTAAAATGATGTTTCGGCGACTGCAAAATCTACTTAAGGTCTTGAGGGCGGGATTGATTCTGATCTTGCTCCTGTCGGCGGTCCGGCCTGCTCCGGCTCTGGGATTAAATTTTAATCATGGTCACTGGTCTCGGTTTTTCCTGACCTCTTCCCCCGGCTCTCCTGAGGGCTCGGTCCTTCGTTATAAACGGTCGGTCGGGGACGTAATAACTTACAAGCAGGTTTTTTATGCCGAGCGCCAGGTGGACCTGAATCGTCCGGAATTCTTCAAGTTCCGCATCGAATGGACGGTTAGGGTAGCTACCATCGCGGAAAAAAACAATCGCTATATACTGGCCATTCAGTACAATCGGGAACAGGCCCGGCTCTTGAACCAGAAGGAACTGGAGACTGTGCTGTCGCCAGAAGAAATATTTGATGCGCTGGTGGAACAGACGGATTTTGACCTGCAGACCACCAGGGTGGTCGAGGTTGACGACCTGGGCCGCAATCTTAACCACAGCTATTATTACAACGAGATGTTTTCCGGGCTTCATCCCCTGGCTACTCGCCTGTTTTCCCTGCCCGATAAGCCGGTTTACCCGGGTCTGACCTATGAAATTGGGGCCGAGGAACCGGTGGTTATCACCTACAAGGGGCTGATTCCCTGGGTGGTCGGGGAAATGCATTGTTTTGAAGGTCGGGTGGCCGGCGGCCTGCTTAAAGCGAATTTTTTTAAGGAATCGGGCCTGCTGGAAAGCCTGGAATATACGGGCCAGTATCTGGTGAATCGCAAGCTCGTAAAAGAAACCTATCTTTTTTCATACCTCGGAAGAAAAAAGATGACTCCGGCTGAGATGCTGGGAGACGAATCCCTGAACAAGGCCGTAGTTCATGCCGGTCTGGCCGGGGATTCCTTCCGGGTGCCGGCCTCGGTCATCAAATCGTTTCTGGACAGCCGGGACAGAGGTAAGAGAAGGCTGGCGGCGGCTTATTGCGCCATCCGTGGGATTCCCGCCGGGCTGGAAATTGAAGCCTGGCTGACCGACCCGGACCCGGTGGTCAGGTTCAATGCGGTCAAAGCCCTGACCCTGCGCACTTCCAACCCCAGGTTAATGAAAGCCATCGCCCTCAACCCGGATGACCCTCTCCAGACCCGGGCCCGCAATTTTCTGGAAAGGAGTTCCTATTTCATTCCGGATACTTATCGGCAGGAATTCCGCAAACTTCAAGACTACATATACGGCGGGCAGGAGGCTGAACCCGATACCAATATCGGTCTGGAAAAGTTGCAGATGCTGCTGAAATTCATGAAGCCGCAGGGAGATCATCTGGGAGGATTTTATAAGAGATTCATCAGCAATCCGGTCACCGGCAAAGTCCAGCCTTATTTCGTTTACCTGCCCGTGGATTATGACCCGAATGAACTGTTTCCGGTGGTGGTTTATTTTGGAGGCGGAGACGGACGCGGGGACCAGGCCCTGACCGAAGCCTATCAGCAGCTGATGAAGGCCGACGAAATGGCCGGTTTTATCCTGGTCGCTCCCCAGGCTGAAGGCATGTGGTGGGAGGAGGCCTCAACCGAAGGCTTTCTCAAGATGGCCACCGAGGTGCTGAGCAACTACAGCATTGACACCGACCGCATCTACGCCGCCGGCACTTCCAACGGAGCCATGGCCACTTTCTTTTATGGAACCCACCTGGCCGACCGGTTCGCGGCCATTTTCTCCAACATGGGTTACCCGGTGGTCAAGCACTCTCCGCCGGAGACTCCGGCTGATGTCGAGGTTCTGAAAAACCTGAAGAACACTCCGGTCTACATCGTTCACGGCGACAGCGACACCATGGTTTTTCCAGTCGGAAGCCAGAGGGCTTACCAGACACTCAGGCGGCTGAGATATGATGTTAAATACGACGAACTCCCGGGGCGCGACCATGATATCAAGCTGAGCGAGCTGCGGGGGAAGATGATTCGCTGGTTCCGGGAGAAAGTTCGGAATGCCTTTCCCAAAAAGTTAGACTATGTCATCAACGACCAGCAATTCAACTGGCACTACTGGGTCAGGGTAGATCGGGTGAAAGCCCTTCCGGCTCAGGTTTCGGCTGAGATCGACGAAAGCAAGAATGAAATAAGAATTAAAACCAGGAACGTGGAAAGCCTGACCGTCTTCTGCGACGGCCGGGAACTTGACCTGTCCCGGGAAGTCAGGATTATCCTGAATAATAAAGAAGTCTTTTCCGGGATAGTCGAACCTTCGGCCTCGGCTGTGCTGGAGACCATCCGGACCCGCCTGGACCCGGCACTGAGTTTCGGGGCCTCGGTCAAAATCGAAGCCAACTGAACAGGGGACACCTTAAAGTGTCCCCCTTTTTGCCTCCGGAAACTTTCCTTTCAAGGGGAAACTGCGCTTGGAAAAATGGGGACACCATAAAGTGTCCCCACTTGTAATTCCAAAGATTAAGTTTTAATCTGTTAGCTAATAAAAAACCGGAAAGGAGAGTTCCCGCACACCGTGGAAGACATCGCCCGCGGAGTCAGGTCGTTTACCATCGGAACCACCGTCAGCCGTCTTCTCGGCCTGGGGCGGGAGATGGTTTTTGCCCATCTTTTCGGTTCCAGCCGCTCAACCGATGCCTTCAATGCCGCCTTCCGCATTCCCAACCTGCTGCGCGACCTGTTCGCCGAGACTTCGCTGTCGGCGGCCTTCGTCCCGGTGCTGACCGAACAGAAAAAGCAGAGTAAACAGCAGGAAAACCTGCTGGCTTCCAATATTTTCAACACACTGCTGCTGGTGGTCGGGGCGCTGACCGTCCTGGGCATGGTCTTCAGCCGACCGGTAGCTTCGCTGGTGGCCATGGGCTTCGGTCAGATCCCGGAAAAGCTCAGTCTGACGGCCAGCCTGACCATGATTACCTTTCCATTCCTGCTGTTTGTTTCTCTGGCCGCCTGGGCCATGAGCTATCACAACACCGAAGGTTCGTTTTTCGTTCCCTCGGTTGCCCCGGCCTTCTTCAACGTGTTTTCGATTGCCCTTCCGTTAGCCATGTTCGGCTGGTACACCGCCCGGGGCGGCGACCCGATCTTCGGGGCCGCGGTCGGAGTTACGGTGGGTGGGCTGATGCAATTCCTGGTCCAGGTTCCCGGGGTTTTCCGTCGCGGCTACCGCTACCGTTTCTACCTCAACTGGCGCGACCCGCAGTTTCGCCGGGTGATGGCTCTGTTCATCCCGGTGGCTATCGGCCTGGCCGGCTCCCGCATCAACGTCTTCATCAACACCGTCCTGGTTTCCTACCTGGCCGAGCGCTCGATGACCTGGCTGAATTACGCCTATCGCATCATGCATCTGCCGCTGGGACTGTTCGGCATCGCCGTCGGCACCGTGGCCCTGCCGCGTTTTTCCCGTCTGGTTCTGGAAAACAGGCTTGACGAACTCAAAGCCGGCCTGCTCGATTCCCTGAAGATGGTTTTCTTTCTGACTGTGCCTTCTTCCATATTAATCGCTTTTTTTGCCCATCCTCTGACCCGCCTCATATACCAGCGGGGGCAGTTCAGCGCCGACGACACAGCTGCCGTCAGCCAGGCGCTGATACTCTATGTGCTGGGCATCCCGTTCATCTCGGCTCTGCGCAACCTGGCTTCGATTTTTTATGCCCACCATGAGGCCCGGGCACCGATGTATGCCAGCTTCATTTCCATCGCTCTGAACATCGTCCTGAACCTGGCCCTGATGAGGCCAATCGGGTTCCTGGCTTTCCCGCTCTCGGCCTCGGTGGCCAGCGTGGTGAATATCTATGTCCTGGCCCGCTGGCTGCCCCGCAAAATCGGCCCGATCGACTTCAGCCCGGTTTATAGGTTTTTTCTGAGACTGGCCCTGGCTTCCGCCGCAGCCGGTCTGGCCGGGCTTTATGGTTACAAGGCCCTCGCTTCCCGTTTCGGGACGGCCTTCCTGCCCGTTCTGGCTCTGACCTTGATCTGCGGCCTGGCTGCCCTGCTCATATTCTACGCGGCCGGGCGGTTGTTCGGCCTTAAAGAGATCGACGGTTACCTGAAGCGTTTCTTCAGAAGATAAACTTTATCCGTTGTGGATTGTCCAGAAGTAGCGCCTATAATTTCATTTCTTGTCCAAGCGCCGCCTTCTTATTCCTGTGGCTGGTCCGCGGGCAGGGCTTGGCCGAACAAAGATTTGCTTTTATCTTCTGACCTGGCCGTCGCTCCGCCGTCGGGCCGAAGAGAACTAAAGTTTTTTCCCGTGATTCTCTGAGTTTTTTCAGGCCGCTTGTTGCCCGGGTTCTAGAATTGAAATAAAATAGTTCAGCCTGAGCTATGGGAAGGTAATCAATTTCATGAGATATCTTTTCTGGGGCCTGGTGTTCTTCTGGTGGGCGATGGATTTATATCTTCTGGTTTTTAAGCGTAACCACGAGCAGAAGGTAGCCGAAAAGAAGAGTAAATTCATCGTCGCCCTTTTAATTTTTACCGGCCTGCTGCTGGCGCTTATTCCAGAGAGTTTCCGGGCCACCTGGAGGCACCGGGCATTTGGGATGGCTCAGATTGCCGGGACATTTATTCTGCTGGCCGGCCTGGCCATTCGCCTGCTTTCTGTCCTGACCCTCGGCAAACATTTTACCCGCGACCTCGGTGTCCATAAAGAAAAGGCACGCGTCACTTCCGGGCTGTATGGCTGGATTCGTCATCCCAGCTATACCGGAGAAATAATCGCCTTTCTGGGGGTCGGGGTCGTATTCTGGCATTTGCCGGCTTCATTATTCATCACTCTGTTGCCGGTGGCCGCCTTCATTTACCGGGCCGCGGTCGAAGAGAAAATGCTGCTGGAAGAATTTGGCCAGGAATATCAGGAATACCGAAAAAGAACCAGGATGTTCATATAGCTTATTTCAGACAGTTCTGAAAAATCCGGGCTCCGGAAATAAATGAATGATTATTCATGTGTCCATCTTAAATCAAAACAGGCGGCAGATTGTCGCCGGCTCAATATTTTTGCTATCCGGTTGCCGGATGAGAATGGGGGACAGGGTGGGGTCCCGTCAGTCAGCCGTCCTGATCGGTTCCTGCCGGAAGGCAGTCCCGGTTGAATTGCGGGGCACCACCGCGTCCCCCATTCTCTTTACCCGGCTGTTGCTCTTGAGGCTGGGATTTAAGCTGTCCCTCAGCCGGGAATTTTGGGATTTCTGATTCATGCCCTTTTCTCCGCTTACCCGAGAATGTGGGAGAAAACGGAAACAGATTCGACGATTGGTCTGGCGCCCAGCATGATTTTGTCCACCGTCAAACCGCTGGCGATTAAACCGAAAAGGCCCAGTGAAATCACCACGGCCACCATCGCAGCTGCGATCCTTGTTCCGAGTTTCATGTTGTTTCTCCTTTCAGTTGATTTGCCTGTCATTTCATTACCTTCATCTATTAAGACGCAGACCGGGGTTAAAAGGTTCCTTCCTTCAGGTTTATTTTTTTCCCGGGAAAGATTGAATTTTAATAATTTGCCCCGGGTCGGATACAGTATTTAAGGCTTTTTTCACAGGGAAGAGAAATATGTCAATAAAGACTGATGAATGATTTGAGAAATTCTGAGTATATCGCTCCCCGATATAAACGAGACAGGAGTTGAGCTCTGGTTCGAATCTTCAATTATCATCAGCGAAATCATCGCCCGGCAAGAGCTGTCCCAGAAATCTTGAGAATGAATATCAGCATTATCGCAGTTAGGGTAAGCGCCAGAGTGACGCCCGTGGCTTCCTCGGACTTGAGTTTGTGCCGTGACAGCAGGCTGGCGGCCATGATGGCCGGGGGCATAGAAGATTCTATCAGAATGGCGTAGAAAGCCGCCTCGGTGTTCGTCCTGAGGGTAAGCAGAACCAGGGAGAAAGGAAGAACCATTCTGAAAAAACCGGCTTCCAGGATTTTTCTTGGCTCTATCTTCTTAACTTCAAGCACCGAACCAAAATAAACCAGCATTAAGGGCAGACACCACCAGCCGACCGATTCGGCCAGGCTGAGGAACTTTTCGGGCAGCCTGACTCCACCCAGAACCAGGGCCAGCGAAACCAGGCTGACGGTCACCGGGGGAAAAGACAGTGTTCCGATTAATGCTTCCTTCGGGCTGCCCTGATCCCGGGAATAACTGATGGTCAGAAAGGAAGCCAGCGGTATGGCCAGAAGCGAGCTGGCGGCCGAGTACAGAACCGCCGGAGTTAAATCATCGGTGAACAGGGCTACCATCGGGAAGCCGAGGGCGGCCGTGTTGGGGAACACGGCCAGCGCCATTAAAGCGCCCCTCCAGCCCCGGTCCTCCATCAGGAAACGGCGGCCGTACAGATAGGAAGCAACCAGGCAGGTCAGCGTAACCGCAGCCACATAAAAAAAGACCTTTTTCAGACCGGCCAGGTAAGCCAGGTCTTTCCCGGCAATGCTGGCCAGCACAAAGAAACTGAGCAGGATATCGTTGGCCAGTATCCCGATGAATTCAAAAACAACTTTTTGTTTAACCGATAATTTTAATATGAAGCCGGCGGCCATCAGCGCCAGTATTACCGGTACGGTCACCGCTTCGGCTCCTTATCCGGCAGATTTGATTTCATGGTGAATCGGTCTTTCTTATGAACCTGTCTCGGCCGGTCAGCGGACTTTATACCAGATTATGTCCTGCCGATAAAGCCGGAAAGCTTCAATATATCAGAGCCCGGCCACCGAGTAAAAACTTTCCGGGAGCCGCCGGCTGGCGCCGGGCGGTCTTACTCTCAGCCCCGGACAAATTCCATTCGAATGAGCCTTCCTGAAAGATCCGGCCGTCCCTTCTCATGGAGGTGGCCAGGCCGAAGTCTCATGGATATCGGCCCGCCTATTTTCTGACCCTGATGGGATAGGGCGGCCGCTGCATCTTTTTCGGCGGATTCTTCTTGAGCATTTCCATGATAACTTCGATGGCCTTTTCTAACTGCGGGTCGCGTCCGGCGGCATAATCGGCCGGAGTGATTTCAACTTCGATGTCCGGGGGAACGCCGACATTCTCCACGCCGAAGCCTTCCTCTTCGGTCCAGAAGGCCAGGTTGGGCGCGGTTATGCTGCCGCCGTCCATCAGCACCGGGAAGCCAAGCACCCCGACCAGCCCGCCCCAGGTGCGCTTTCCGACCAGCGGGCCAAGCTTAAAATGCCTGAACATCCAGGGCAGCAGGTCGCCTCCCGAGCCGGCCATTTCGTTGATCAGCATGACTTTCGGGCCCTGGATGGAGGCGCTGGGCGTTTTCAGGTCGGCTCCGTAGCGCATGGTCCACATGGCGATAAACGGTTTGCTGAGCCAGTCAATGTAATAATCTGCCACCGACCCGCCGCCGTTAAAACGTTCATCCACGATGATGGCCTCCTTGTAAGCCTGCGGGAAGAAATAACGGCGAAAATATATGTATCCCTGGGTTGAAGTGTTGGGCACATAGACATAGGCCACCCTTCCGCCGGTGGCTTCTTCGACTTTTTTCAGGTTTCCTTCCACCCAGTCGCGGTTGCGCAGGGCAAAATCATCGGCTACCGGCACCACCTGTACCGTCCTGGAGCCTTTGCCGTCCGGATTTGGCCCGACGGTAATTTCAACGATTTTATCGGCTTTGTTTTCGAAGTGCTTAAAAAGGTTGTCGGGCGGAACCAACTCTTTGCCCTCCACCGCCAGCAGATATTCGCCGGCTCTGACATTCACTCCAGGCTCGGTCAACGGAGAGCGGAGCTCCGGATTCCAGTTCAGTCCGCCGTACACTTTTTGGAAGCGATAACGGCCGTTGGCGATTTCATAATCGGCACCCAGCAGCCCGACCCGAACGGTTTTTCGCTCGTAAGGAGTGTCGCCTCCTCCGCCCCGATGATGGCCCACAGCCAGTTCGCTGCACATCCAGGTGAGCAGCCGGTTGAGGTCGTCGCGGCAGGAAAGTTCAGGCAGGAACTTTTCGTATTTGGCCTTCATCGCCGCCCAATCGCAACCGTGCATGTTCGGGTCGTAGAAGAAGTCGCGGTTGACCCTCCAGGCTTCGTAGAAGATCTGTTTCCATTCATCAACCGGATTGATTTTTACTTCGATCGAATCAACATTGATTCTTCCCTGCCCCACCTGAATTTTCGGGCTCAGGTTTGTGATTCCCCAGGTGTTCTGGGCCACATAGAGGATTTTCTTTTTATCAGCTGAAATAAGATAATTGTTCAGGCCTTCCATTATCACTTCGTCTTTACGGCTCTTGAGGTCAAATTTATGCAGCTTGGCGCTGCGGCTGCCGGGAGAGAAAGCGGCCCCGATGGGTAGGGTTGGGAATTCCAGGTAGTAAAGGTTTCCGGCTTCTCCGGTCTGCAGGCTGGAGTAGTTGCCGGGAGGAATCGGCAGGGCCACGATTCTGTATTCCAGTCCTTCCAGGTCAATAACGGTGCCCTGGGACTGGCCGGCAGCTTTTTCCGGACGGGCCGGGGCGGCAACCGGCTTATCGGTTTTGCCGGCCGGCTTCTGGGCAGCCCCTTCTTGATGGTCTTTCTTTTCGGCCGCCGGTTTCTCTTCGTCGCTTTCTTTGGCCAGCGGGTTCGGCAGGTCTTTTTTCAGCACAGCCAGGTAGATGGAATAGCTGGCCCGCAGGTCGGCGTTCGACATATCGAACCACTGCTTGACCGGGCCGGCATCGGTTGAAGCCAGGAAATAGAGATAATTTCCGCCGGCATCAAACCTGGGCTCAGCCACTTCGCTCAGACCGTCGGTTATGGCAAAAGACCGATCCTGCTCCAGCGAATAGACGAACACTTTCTGAATGTAGGTCTGGGTGTTTAGAGTGTAGGTTAGCCATTTGGAATCGGGGGACCAGCCGGCGTGCATTTCGCTCAGCCGGCCTGGGCCGTAGAGATATTCAGAGGCAATTTTCTTTACGGCTCCGGTCCTGAGGTCCAGCCAGAAAAGAGACAGTGAATTATCGGCGAAGGCGATTTTCTGACTATCCGGGGACCAGACGGCCGAGCCGTAAAAGCCGGCGCCCGGCAGCCTGAACTTTTTGACCGGGCCTTTTCCATCCTGGGAGCTAAGATGAAGCTCATATTCGCCGGATTCGTCGGAGAAATAAGCGATGGTTTTCCCGTCGGGCGACCAGACCGGATTGCGTTCATGAACACCGGTGGTCTGCGTAAGATTCCGGTAATCTCCTTTTTCTGCCGGGAAGGTTATGATTTCGCCGCGGAACTCAAACACTGCCCGGGCTCCGGAAGGCGACAGGTCGGCGTTCCGGAGCCAGCGGGCGCCTTTAGCAAAGCGCTCCCGCAGTTCGACGAGGTCGGCGGATAGGCCGATGACCAAACGGTTACTCTGTCCGGTTTCAGGGTCAAAAAGATGCAGGCGGCCGGCCTGCTCAAAGATGATTCTATCTTTGCTTCCGGAAGCGTCGATTATCGGAAAATCGGTGTAGTTGGTGAGCTGCTTGATTTCCCGAGTTTTAAGGTCGTAACTGAACAGGTTAAATTCTCCGTTACGGTCGGAGAGGAAATACAGCTTGTCTTCGCCCCAGATCGGGTCGATGTCGTTGCAGCGGCCTTCGGGCTGGGGAATCTTGTCGACAGTGTTATTTTTTCTGTCATAAATGTGAATTATAGAATTCCGGCCGCCGCGGTAATTTTTCCACTGCCGGAAGGCATCGGGAAAATGATTGTAGGCGATCAGCTGGCCGTCGGGAGCAACTTTTGCCCGATAGACGTAGGGGATCTTGATTTCTTCGGGGAAACCGCCGTCGACGGAAATCATGAATAGATTGCTGGCTCCACGGGTGGTAGCGTTTTGGGTTGAGGTAAACATGATTTTCTTGCCGCAGGGGCCGAAGTCCTGAACCAGGTCAGGGCCGGGATGCCAGGTAAGACGGCGGGACTGGCCGCCTTCAGCCGGAATCAGGTAAACGTCGATGTTGCCATCGCGCTGGGCGCTGAAAGCAATCCACTTTCCGTCGGGTGAGAAAACCGGCATATTTACCACTTCTGCTTCAACGGTGAGCTGCCGGGGATTTTTGCCCTCTAAGTCGGCTATCCAGAGGTTTCCGGCGTAGACAAAAGCGATTCTGCCGGGGCCGACTGCCGGCCGGTTGAGCATGGCCGTGTCCTGGGTGTTAACGGCCAGGACAGCAGTCACCAGGAACAGCAGGAAAAAACAAATCGAGAACAATCGAAGCTTTTTATTAGACATAATAAAACCTCCAGGAATTTTCTTCTTCAGGTCATTATATCTTATTGCCGGAAATACTTCATTGGTAATTTTTCCTGGTTCTCTTCCCTTCTCGGCGGGCAGGTTTTGTCTGGAGGTCAACCGGCCTGACTTTTTCTTTTTGATTATTGCCGGCTGATTTTGGCTACCGATTATGGACCGACATGGACCATCGGCAGGGTAACCTCGAAATCTTCGGTGCGCAGGGCATTTTCTCTTTCGAGATTGAGAAGTTGATAATGCCCCATTTCCATGGAAGCGATATGGATAAGAAGTTTATGCTGATCTGAGTCAGTGGCGAAATGCCGGGCAACTTCAAGATAGAAGTCGTGGGCGGCTTTTTCCGCGGCCATGGCTGCCCACAGAACTTCGCTCACCGGCAGGGTTTCTTTTTCTATCTTTATTTCCGGAAGAGGAACCGGGCTTTTTTCCGGAACGAGCATCTCCTTTTCCGAAAACTGCTGCCGGTAAAGATTTTCTATGGCCTGCCGGTGCTTTTCTTCTTCGGCTGACAGAAAGAGTATTCGGTCCTTCAGAAAAAAGTTTTTTATGGGTTCAGCCAGGCTTTTATAAAAGTCCCGGGCTTCGATTTCGCTCTTATAGGCGGTGAGCAACAAATCTGGCAGCGAATAATTCGAATAATTCATTTTTCCTCCCCTCACCTCTTTTCTACACTCAAGAAATCAGCCTGTCAAGAGATACATTTTTATACCGAAATAGCTAAGTGTCAGGAGCTGGCGAATGACTGCCTTTAGACCCCACAAAAAGCTTTTCCAAAGCCTTTCTCATTGGCCGGCTCACCATCAGTCCCCTTGATGCTCACTTGAACCGGGATGCCTGGCGCTCTAACCTGTATGAACAATCCGATATTACACACCAGCTGCTTCCAGGTGGACCGTCTGAACACGATCGGGGGAGGAAACACTCACCAGGAGATCTGGCAGGTTGTCCCATCGAGAGTCTATATTCTCTTACCTTAACGGGCTGGTTTTTAGAAAATGTTTTATTGACAACAGAGACAGGAAAATTTGATAGCAAGCAACCATTTGCATGAAATAACTGTATTAATTAAAAAGCGCCAGGAGAAACAAGTGAAGAAAAATTTATGGTTAATAATCTTAGCCGCGATTATCAGCCTAATCCAGTGCCAGAGCCGTTTTAACGGAGATTCCCTATCCAGGCATTCTGTGGTTGTTGATTACCTGATGGCCGAGAAGGCAATTAGCTGGCTGGAATACATAAAACAGGAAACCGACCTGGAAAAAATCAAACATTATTTTATGGCGGAGGTGGCTCCAACTGAGGGCTGCCAGTCAATTATCCATCACTGGCAACGCTTCAGGGATTGGAACGAAGAGATATTTTTTCAATTTATCATGGAGGCCATTGATAAAATTCCGACCGATAAGCCCCTGAAAAACCCGGACGGCTCCTGGACTTCATTGGCCATGAGGAGAAACCTCTGGATGTCTGCGCTGAACAATACCGAAAAGCTGAGAGAGGATCTGGATAAGCTAAAAAAGGCCAGGGTGCGGGAAGCTGCTCTGGAGCTGGCCAGCCGATATTTGCCTGATGAGGCAGACATAAGCAATCGTTTCTATGTCGTCCTGTTCGGGGCTTCAAGCGCCTTCTCGGTCGGAGAGGAGAACGGATATGACCTTCTCCAGCTGCCCAAAACTTCCTCGGGAGAAATAGATGTTGAGAGAGTCATTCAGACTTTCGCTCATGAGATGCATCATTCAGGATTCGATAACTGCGCTCGAAAGTATGTGTCCGAAGTTAAGGGGGAAGGAAGAATCATGCTGGCCGGAATCCTGGCTTCTGAGGGGATGCCAACTCATTTCATCAACCGCCAGAGAGAAAATTTAGAGCTTATGAAGTCAGCTCCAAATGAAATATTCAGGCTGCTGGTTGCTCAATGGGAAGATCACCTGGCCAGATTGCCGGAACTTTACCTGGAAGCGGAGAATGATATCCGCCTTAACATGAAGGGAGAAATTGGACAGAAAGAAATATTCGAAAAATGGATGAGCGGGCTTCAAGGACCGGCTTACGCTCTCGGCTCAGACATGTTCTCTGTTATCGAA
The DNA here is from genome assembly GCA_030017715.1 of Candidatus Saccharicenans sp. Lineage (GTDB taxonomy): Bacteria > Acidobacteriota > Aminicenantia > Aminicenantales > Saccharicenantaceae > Saccharicenans. The sequence continues at coordinate 549,320 of JASEIU010000002.1, forward strand.
AAGCACCTTGGAAGGGAAGAAGCAAAAAAAATTGTCCGGGACTACAGACAGATTCTCTCGGTTTACAATCGAGCCGCAGAAAAAGGTATTGCCGGTGGAGAAAAGTTGTTTGTTTTTGATAAAGATCTGGCCGAACAACTGGCAAGATTCACAGGGATGAACTGATCAGCTGTCGCTTTCATTAAATTATTCAACCAGGCAACAGGGGCCTTTCTCTCAAATTATTAGCCTCTGAAAAATTTCAATACGGCCAGCTCTGTCATACCGGTCAGGCTGAGCGGAAATAGTGGCGTCCTGAAAATAGCTGGAAATCCAACCCGGCAAAAATCAGGAAGTCCGACACAATACCGATAAAGGCTTTGCACCCAGCCAAGCCGAAAGCCGGAAACAGTTCCCGGCTCCTGATTCTATCAAATACAGAATACGGGTTAGCCCGGCAGGGCTCATTCTTTTAGCCTTCTTTGACAGGTCTGGTGAAGACATTATCTTATGACTAAGAGCTTTTTACCCTGATTTTAATTTCAATTAAGATAATTTTATGATCCCAGATTTAAGCCCGAAGGTGATAGGTATTGACAAATAATGAGCATATGCTCATAATATAGGTGAGGTTAAAAAATGCCGAGGCCATTTTGCCGCAGACGGATAGGCTGGCTACCGCCGAAGAGGTATTTCTATCCTGAGGGCCGCAATCCGCAGGCGAACCATTCGGAACAAATCGCCCTGAATCTGGACGAATTCGAAGCCATCAGGTTAGCCGATTATTTCGGGCTTTATCAGGAGGAGGCGGCTGCCCGAATGGGTATTTCCCGGCCGACTTTTGGCCGCATTCTGGATTCGGCCCATCGCAAGATAGCGGAATTTTTGATTAAGGGACAGATGCTGAGCATCGAGGGTGGGCCGGTGGAATTAGAAGCTGCACTTGGGCCCGAGTCGGGGGCAGTTCCATCTTCTGGCCCCGGTTTTCCCCCCGGTTTTGTTCCAGATCTTTTCGCTCGTGGCCCCTGGTCCCGGTGTCGGAGGAGAGGAGGTATCATGACAGACAAAAAAAATCTATCCTCATCTGGCAGGCCCGGTTACGGGCGCGGCCGGGGCCATCAGGCCGGGCTCGGGCCTGAAGGAGTTTGTTTCTGTCCGAAGTGCGGCTTCAGAAAACCTCATGAACCCGGCCTGCCCTGTCAGGAAGAACGTTGCCCTCACTGCGGTTCTGTCCTGATTCGCGAAGGTTCCGAGCATCAACGGATGATTGAGAAAAAGAAAGGACAAAAATAATAAGCTAACTCTGGCAATTTCAGGAGGTATAAAATGCCTGGTTATGGACGTTATTATGGCGCTGGTCGCGGCTATGGTTATGGTTCTGGCCCTGGCCGTGGTTATGGCTGGTACAATGAGCCGGCCTCATGGGAAACTGAAGATTATGAATATCTCGGACCCTGCCGCTGTGGCTTCGGTCCCGATGCCTTCTGGAGAAACAAAAAGACAGGGCGCATAGTCAGGGGCTTTCCGCCTTCTTTCCAGGAAAAGCCTGAAGGTTCGGCTGAAGAGCTCAGGGAAGAGCTGGAATTTTTGCGTCGGGAAAAAGAAAAACTGGAAAAGCGGCTGGCTCAAATAGAAGAAGAGCTCAGCCGTAAGGAAAAGAAAAGCGATTGACAGAAGGCCGAGATGTTAAAAAGAATTGTGCTTCCAGTGGCTGAGAATAAAGGATTGGCCTCCAGAATTGCAGACCACTTCGGTCGGGCTCCCTATTTCCTTATAGTGGAGGTTGATGAGCAGGGTCAAATCGCCTCCGAGCGTCCTGTGAGCAATTCAGGCGAACATTCTGGCGGCCGGGGCCATGCTCATGACTCCATCCTTGAGTTTGAACCGGACTATCTAATTGTCCCCGGAATGGGACCCCGGGGTCTGAAGGCCATGAAGAGCGCCGGAGTTGAAGTGCTCAGAACTGGTGCCGACCAGGTGCAGGAAGCGCTTGAGGCCTTCAGGGAGGGCCGGCTGGAAATCCTCAACCAGGGCTGTGGACATCACCGCGGTGGCCACGATTAAAAATTGCCCGATTAAAAATGAGCAATTAGTTCTCCCGGCCTGACATTTAAAGCTGTCTGGAAAGATTGGAAGGCCCGCAATCTCCAGAGAATAGCTGCTGGCCAAATATTCTTACTGAGCGGGATTTTGTCGATTAATGTAATGTGGTTTTAAGAATAGAGTCGGCCAGCATAAGTTCCTGATGTTTAGAACCCAGAGGGCGGTTTCCATTTTTCGGCTGTTGCGGTAATTGTCTGTGGTGGCCTATGGCATCAGTTTCCTCTTGAGGCCGGTGAATGTGTTCTGGCCGGGGAGATTGGGGCCGAGCAAAGGGGAGGCAGTTAATAGGCTTATTTTTTCAGGTAAAGCCCTGACTGAAACAGAGATGTAAATGACAACTGAGGGTCGTTGGCAGATACATGGTATCCAGGCAGAGGGAAAAGTTTTTGATAGAGGT
>JASEIU010000003.1 GCA_030017715.1 Candidatus Saccharicenans sp.
GACCTCTATCAAAAACTTTTCCCTCTGCCTGGATACCATGTATCTGCCAACGACCGAAATCGAACAACTGGCAAGAGAAACTCTGGGGGGTAAGAGTAAGAATAATATGAAAAGCGGTGTTTTTTTCTATCTGGCCATCAGCAATTTAATTTTTTTCTTTGATGTCCGTCCCTGAATCTTGCCAGTCTGCCCGAATTATGCTAAAGTCAGAAAAATTTCTGGAGGATGAAACACGAAGTACGGAGCGCTGGTCCTCAAGGACGGAACCGTCTTTGAGGGCAGAGGATTTGGAGCCTGTGGCCGGACCGGGGGGGAAGTCGTTTTTAATACCGGGATGGTCGGGTATGTCGAAGCCCTGACCGACCCTTCTTACCACGGACAGATTCTGGCTCAGTCCTATCCGCTCATCGGGAATTATGGCGTAAATCCTGAAGATTTTGAATCAGAGCATCCCCGGGTTAAGGGGTATGTCGTTTCAGATTACACTCTATTCCCTTCCCATCACTCCTCCAGGAAAAGCCTCAATCGCTGGCTGGAAGAACACCGGATCCCCGGGCTTTATGATATCGACACCAGAGCGCTGATTAAAAGGCTGAGACATTACGGAGTTATTCCCGGTCTCTTGGTGGTTTCAGAAAAGCCAGTAAGAATCAGACCGCTGATAAAAGAAGCCAGAAGTTTGCCGGACCCAAATGCCGGAAACCTGGTGGCTGAAGTTTCCACGCGGGACATTCATATTCACAACCCCGAAGGCCGGAAAAGGCTGGTTCTGATTGACTGCGGTGTGAAGCGGGGAATCATTCGCAGCCTGGTCGCCCGCGGTGTTTCGGTTATCAGGGTGCCCGACGATTTCCCGGCGGAAAAAATTCTGGATTTCAATCCGGAAGGCCTGGTCATATCCAATGGTCCGGGCGACCCGGAGAAATGCCGGGCGGTTCCGACCGTTGCCGCCCTTCTGAAGCAAAGCCTGCCGATTCTCGGTATATGCCTCGGTCATCAGATTTTAGCCTTAGCTGCCGGAGCCCGAACCTACAAGCTGAAATTCGGCCACCGCTCTCAGAACCAGCCCTGCCTGGAAGAGGGCACCCGGCGCTGCTATCTCACGAGTCAGAATCACGGTTACGCCGTAGACACCGGCACCCTGTCTTCCGACTGGTCAATCTGGTTTACCAACGCCAACGACGGCACGAATGAAGGACTGCGGCACAAAAAGAGACCCATCCTTGGGGTGCAGTTTCATCCGGAAGCTTCCCCCGGACCGACCGACACCGAATTTATCTTTGACCTCTTTCTGGAGAAGCTCCGATGAAGAAAATCAAGAAAGTTCTTCTTCTCGGCAGCGGAGCCATAAAAATTGGCGAGGCCGGCGAGTTCGATTATTCCGGGAGTCAGGCGATAAAAGCCCTGAAAGAAGAAGGCCTGGAGGTGGTCCTGGTCAACCCCAACATCGCTACCATTCAGACCTCCGAATTTCTGGCCGATAAAATTTATTTTCTCCCGGTCGAGCCCTATTTCGTGGAAAAAATCATCGAAAAAGAAAAACCCGAAGCAATGATGATTTCTTTTGGTGGACAGACCGCCCTCAACTGCGGGCTGGCTCTCTGGAAAAAAGGTATCCTCGACAAACATAAAATAGAAGTCCTCGGAACCGGCCTGGAATCGGTGGAAATCACCGAAGACCGCGGCCTGTTCAACCGCACTCTCAAGGACGCCGGCCTGAAAACCCCGGTCGGAGTAGCCGTTTCTTCAATCGAAGAAGGGCTGCAGGCCGCTGGCAAAATCGGATTCCCGGTAATGCTGCGAGCGGCGTTTGCTCTCGGGGGCAAGGGCAGTTCTCTCTGTTGTCAGCAGGAGGAACTGGAAGCGAAGCTGCGGCTGGCGCTTTCTGAAGCCAGTCAGGTCCTGGTCGAAGAATATCTGGAAGGCTGGAAAGAAATGGAATATGAGATCATCCGCGACCGGGCCGACAACTGCCTGGCCATCTGCAATATGGAAAACATAGATCCCATGGGCATCCATACCGGCGAAAGCATCGTGATCGCGCCCTCTCAGACTTTAACCAACTCCGAATACCACCGCCTCAGAGAAATAGCTTTTCGGGCGGTCAGGAAATTGAACATCATCGGAGAATGCAACATTCAGTATGCTCTGAATCCGGAGAGCGGCGACTACCGGATTATCGAAATAAACGCCCGGCTGTCGCGCTCCTCGGCTCTCGCCTCTAAAGCCACCGGATATCCTCTGGCCTTCATGGCCGCTAAATTAATGCTTGGCTGTACTCTCCCGGAGCTCAAAAATCCCATCACCCGGGCCACTACCGCCTGTTTTGAGCCGGCTCTCGATTATGTCACGGTGAAGATACCGCGCTGGGATCTGAAAAAGTTCGCCCGCGTCTCCCAGAAAATTGGCTCGGAGATGAAATCTGTGGGTGAGGTCATGGCCATCGGCCGGAGCTTTGAAGAAGCTTTCCAGAAAGCCCTGCGGATGTTACAGATCGGGATGTACGGTTTTGTCGGCAACAAAAATTATTCTTTTAAGAATTTAGAAAAAGAGCTGGCTCAACCGACGGACGAAAGAATCTTCGGCATTGCAGAAGCCTTTCAAAAAGGCTGGTCGGTGGAAAAGGTGGCCAGGCTGACCAGAATCGACCCCTGGTTCCTTCATAAAATGAAAGGGCTGGTAGAACTGGAAAAACAGATCCGGGGGTTCTCCCTGGACTCGCTGCCTGCTGAACTTCTCCGGCAAGCTAAGAAGCAAGGTTTCTCAGATAAACAAATTGCCATTTTCACCTCAAGCAGCGAAGGAGAGGTCAGGGAAAGACGCCGCCGGCTTAGAATCAGGCCGACAGTGAAGCAGATCGACACACTGGCCGCTGAATATCCGGCAAAAACAAATTATCTTTACCTGACTTACAGCGGACGGGAGGAGGATATCCGCTTCCGCCCATCCAGAAAAAAAATTATGGTGCTCGGCTCCGGTCCTTACAGCATCGGCTCTTCCGTGGAATTTGACTGGTGCGCAGTGAACACCGTGCGCGTCCTGCGGCAGCTCGGTTATCAGACGCTTATGGTCAATTACAATCCGGAAACCGTCTCGACCGATTACGATATGTGCGACCGCCTATATTTCGACGAACTGAGTTTCGAGCGGGTGCTGGATATCTGGGAAAAGGAAAAACCGCTGGGGGTGATAATTTCCATGGGAGGCCAGGTGCCTAACAATCTGGCCTTAAAACTTCACCAGGCTGGAGTCAGGGTACTGGGCACTTCGCCTGAAAGCATTGACCGGGCGGAAGACCGCCACAAGTTTTCAACCCTGCTGGATGAGCTGGGAATAGACCAGCCGCCGTGGAAAGAAGTTACCAGCCTGGAGGAGGCCAGAAATTTCTGCGCCGCGGCCGGCTATCCGGTCATCATCAGACCTTCTTATGTGCTCAGCGGAGCAGCCATGAGTCTGGTATTTGAAGAGAAATATCTGGAAAAATATCTGAAAAAAGCTTCCATCGTTTCTCCCGAACATCCGGTTGTGATTTCAAAATTCATACTCGGGGCCAAGGAAATTGAGCTGGAAGCCGTGGCCAACCGGGGAAAAGTAATAGCCTCAGCCATCATCGAACATATTGAAAATGCCGGCGTCCATTCCGGTGACGCCACCATGGTTGTCCCGCCGCAAAAAATCTATTTAGAAACCATCAGGCGCGTTCGCTTGATCGGAGAAAAAATTGCCCGGGCGCTGAAAATAACCGGTCCATTTAACCTTCAGCTTCTGGCCAGGGATAACCAGCTCAAGGTAATAGAATGCAACCTGAGAGCTTCCCGGTCGCTTCCCTTTGTCTCCAAGGTTTCTCGCCTGCCATTTATTGAACTGGCCGTGAGGGCCATGCTCGGGCTCCCTGTCAGCAACAGCAGATCAATTTTTGAGCTGAATCACGTCGGGGTTAAAGCCCCGCAGTTTTCTTTCTCCAGACTGAAAGGAGCCGACCCTCGATTGGGAGTGGAAATGGCTTCGACCGGCGAGGTGGCCTGTCTGGGTGACGATGTTCACGAAGCCCTTCTTAAAGCCATGCTGGCTGCCGGCTACAGACTGCCGGAAAAATCGATTCTTCTCAGCCTCGGCGGTGAAGAAAACAAGCAGAAGTTCTTAGAAGCCGCCAGGATGTTAGCTGAAACCGGACTGACCATTTATGCTACTGAAGGCACCTCCAGGTTCTTAAAACGCCATGGACTGGAAAGCTTCAGACTCTACAAGATCCATCAGGTCCAACAGCCAAACCTCAAAGATTTTCTGCTGGAAAAAAAGGTCGATTTCCTGATTTCCGTCCCCCACCCCGGAAAACCGGTCGAATTTGACTCCGACTATCGTATGAGGAGGCTGGCAGTGGACCTGGGTCTCCCGGTTATCACCAATCTGCAGTTAGCCGAAATATTCGTCGCCGCCCTGAGGGCCAAAAGAGTTGATAAGCTAACCATCAAAGCCTGGTCAGAATATGACTGACCTATTCGGGAAATCATTACTTTTTTTTCATAACGGTTTGGACGCTTCCACCAGCAGGGTCAGGCCGTGGTTCCTCCTGTCCGGCGGGGGTTCAGCCAGCTTAAGGCCGATCAAACCGAAAGTTCCGAGTAAAAGATATCCAATAAACCGCAGGGGCCTTAAAACCGGCCCCAGGTCATCAAGTCTCCAGGACAACCGAGTCAGCCACAGAGCCATTGAACCTGTCAGGACGAACTGATCGCGCTCCGGTCTCAACCCGGCCTGTTCTAATTTGCGGGCCATCACTTCCCGGCTGTAAAATTGATTTACCCCATATCGCTTGCGGTGATTTTCCTTTTCCCTGGCTTTCAGGCCTGGACTGGAAAGACTGTCGGCTGATAAAAACAGTCTTCCGCCAGGTTTCAATGACCGGGCTATCAACCGCAGCGCTTTCTCGTCGTCCTGCAGATGCTCAATGACACAGAAGCTAACGATTTTGTCAAAATAATTTTCCGGAAAGTCAAGCTCTTCGGCCTTCATTTCCAAAAAAACAAGATTACTGCCGCTGGCCCGGTTACGAGCTCTGGCCAGAGCTTTACTCCGGATATCAATCCCGATGACCTCGGCCCGCTTTCTGGCCATCCGCTCGGTAAAAAAGCCGTCTCCGCATCCAACATCAAGTATCTTCTCTCCTGGCCGGGGACTCAGCCAGCGCATGAGAGTGGCGCCTTCTTCAATACGCCTGATATTATGATGAAAGCCTGAAAACCTGACGAGTAGAGGTTTTATTTTCATTGAAACTCCGGGACTGGCAAGTAGCCGGTCTTTAGAATGGTCTGGTTTCTTTTTCCTTAGACAATAATACCTCGCCGGGATAACTGTTTTCAAGGCAAATAATAATCACTTCTGGGCTGCCAACTGGCTCCATCAGGTAAGGCAGATTACAGAAAATCAATCAAGTTCGGGCGCGGCGGCAGGGAATTTGATTCCTCATCATACTTAGAAGCATCATTAAGAATTTCAGCCGGCAGCCCGGCCATCTTCTTTCACGAAATTTTATCTTGACTTAAATCCCCAAATAAATATAAAAGAAAACAAAGGGTATTTCGTGAGAGCAAAAAGAATCATTTCCAGAACTCTGCATCCAGACGGTCACGGTCTCAACTGAACCCTCCCGGAGGCCACAGAAATAGCCTTTTTTGAGGAAAGGAGTCGCCCATGTCCGACCCTGAGTCTAAAAAAAAGAGGGAAGGCCAGCAAAATTCGCAGCCTGTCCAAATTTCACGCCGGAAGTTCCTTTCTTATGCCGGAATCCTGGGAGTCACGCCGGTAATCGACCAGCTGCAGCAGATCCAGAAAAAGGTCGTTCCGCAAAAACAGATCGTTTTGCCCCGGACCGGGCTGTTGCTCAAAGCCTTCAGACCTGATGACTTGCTGCACCTGGATTTTGAATTCCTTAACCTGAAGCTGGTAAACCTGCCGCGACCTCACCTGGTAAGGGAAAAGCCATCCCAGCCGGCTTATTTGATCGTTCATTTTCCGCCTCAGAGCATCGCTGAAGAAGCTTTTTTTGAAGCCAGCACTCCGGCTGAATCGGAAACACCGAAACCGCCACCGGTCTTCACCAGAATTGCCGGCCCCAGCCGACTGGCCTTTTTGATACCCGACGAAATTAAAGAAATTCCCCTGACCCTGGAATCGCTTCTGGCCTGGCATCTCTATCAACCGAGTCTGGTTCCGGTAGCCCTGGCGCCAGCAGTTCCGGGCCAGAAAACCCCCGAACCTTCCAGAGCCAGAACCGGGGCCCCGGCCGCTTCCACCCGCTCACTTCTCTCTCAAACCGGACCTTCAACTCAGATAATATTTCTGAAACAGAACAAGCTGGCTCAAGCTCAGGTCAGCCCGTCTCTCAAGGCTTTGCTCAAACCTTCCCCGCCGGAAAACTTTCAGACAGCCATCGAGATGCCTTACCGGTTGATTCTTTCCCCCAATCCTTACAACGTCTGGCTGCATACCGCCGGAGCCACCTCAACCGCCGGCTGGACTGAGCTCTGGCATACCAGACTGGCCGCCCTGAATCCTGATGGCACTGTCAGCGAATCAGAGAATCCCTATCTGGCTGTCAGGGCCGTCTGGTCTCCCGACGTTGACCTAAATAATTTATCCGGTCCACCGAAGGAATCAAAACCGCGTCTGTCTTTGAGCCCGAACGACCGTCATCAGATTGTCCACCTCAGCAGCAATTTTACTTTGAGGAACCCTGATAAGAGCGCCTATGAACCAAAGCCAGTGAAGATTAACAGGATGATGCTCAGCCCCCTGGGAGCCTGGCTTGATTCTGTCGGCCACTGGAATCCAATGTCTCCCCTCTCGGTTATCACCTGGCAGCATTTAGCCACAATGGGACGCGACCATTTTGTCAAGGTGGTATACAAGGGCTACCTTCTTCCCTTCGGGCACCGGGCAGCTCTGGTAAAAGAAACTGAAAGAAAGTTTTACAAAGGCAAAGATGGACACAATTTCGCCTATCTTTTTCAGAAAATGTACCTTTTAATTCGCGATCCTGACCGGGCTTTTCCAGCCCCCTTCCAGCAATATGAAGGCCGGGAAGTCCCCTTCAAACTGGTCAGACTTACCACCAGAAAAACACCGCCGCTTGACCTGCCGGAAAACAATCAGGTTCTTCCCGATTCCGGACAGCAGGCTTTCTGGCCCAGGGTTGGGGGGAAGGATTTTCAGTTTCACGCCATCGCCATCGACCATGAAGGTCAGGAAGTTGAGTTCCGTATGCCCATGGTCTTTATTGATAACGAATATGCTTTTAACCCCACAAAACTAAATCAGGTAATAGGAGCCTATAATTCAAAATCTTCAACCCCTGCAGTCAAAAGAAGACCGGACCTGATGGGCCAGAGCATTGCCTTCGCGCCGGAAAGGAAAAAAGGCGACACCAGTTTTGAAACCCAGTCGCTGACCTGGCAGATGGTGGGAGCTAAACCTAACTCTTCCCCGCCGGCTTTCGAGATGCAGGATCAGCCGATGTGTTTTCCAGCCCTGGAAGAGGCGGCCATTGCCATTCCGGCCCTTAAGAACCTGGTTGGCTTCGACAGCACGCAGGTTAAATACGCTGAACCTTATATCAAGAACGGCCTGAGCCCTTCCGGCAATAAGGGCGAACTGATCTTCCAGGTTCTCAACCCGCCCCGCCTGGATTTTGCGGCCGGCGGCCAGGCGGAAAAATCCGGTGGGATCGCCACCCCCAGCTTTTCCATCGTCGGGCTGTCCCGAATCCTGGGACCAGTGGGGGCCGGCCTGGCTGAGTCAGTTCCGGACCCTGTAGCTCAAGCCGCGGACGCCCTGAATGATATAGTGGCTGGCAAGTTTGACCCGAAAAAGTTTTTCAGCGACAAAGCCAAAATTCTGGGCGGAATTCTGCTCCAGGATGTCATCGACCAGGTCAATGATTTCACCAGCCCCGCCAATACCGGAAAGGCTCTGACCATCAAGAATGAGCAGGTTTATGAAAGCGACGGCAAAACCCCGGCCGGAATCAAAACGCTGCTAAAATGGACACCATCTGTCCACGACGTCCTGATTTTTATCGCCAACCGCGACGGCACCAAATCCACCCTGACTCTGAATGTAGAAGCCGTCAGCTATATCAACGGGAAAGAATCGACCTATAAGGTCAAAGGCGAGCTGACCGACTTTACCCTGGACCTGATAAGAGGAATAACGACTTTTATTCTGGTCAAATTTTCCAAATTCACTTTTACCACCGAAAAGGGCAAGAAAACAGACGTCGACCCAAAAATCGCCTCCATCGATTTCCGCGGACCTCTGAAGTTCATTAAAGATCTGCTGGACAAAATCCCGCTTCCGGGCGGCTTCAGCGACTCCGACGGCGGTTTCGGTGGAAAGCCGATAATCAAGGTGGACGCTTCAGGAGCCAGACTGGGTTATGCCCTGTCGATTCCCGATGTGGCCTTCGGTGTTTTCACTTTGCAGAACCTGAAATTCAGCGGCGAAATCCACCTGCCTTTTACCGGCGACCCGGTTTCCCTTCGCTTTGCCTTTAACGAGAAGAACAATCCCTTCCTGGTGACCGTGGCCATGTTCGGCGGCGGCGGGTTCTTCGCCATCGTTCTTCAGCCACACGGGATCAAACTGATCGAGGGCTCACTGGAGTTTGGCGGCAGCTTCGCCATGAATATCGGCGTGGCCAGCGGCGGGGTCACCCTGATGGCCGGAATTTATTTCAAATATGAAGACGATGCCCTGACCCTGACCGGTTACGTCCGCTGCACCGGCGAGCTGGACGTTCTGGGGTTGATCAGCATTTCGGCTGAATTTTACCTTTCGCTGACCTATGAGGAGGCCCGCAACCGGGTCTGGGGCCAGGCTTCGCTGACGGTCAAGATTAAGATTGTATTCTTCAGCATTAAGGTAACACTCAAGGTGGAACGAGAGTTCGGACACTCGCCCGCCCCGTTGTTCTGCGACCTGATGGAAGAGAAAGACTGGCTGGCGTACTGTGAAGCTTTTGCCTGAAAGGGAGGACCAGAATGGCCAAGTCAACCATAATGTGGACCTTATGTCCCAACGGAGTTAAAGACGGGAAGTTAAACTTTTCAGTTGCGGTCTCAATCCGCCTGGAAGAAGGTTCGGGCGGGAAGACTCCCAGTCTGAACTTCTTCCCGGAAATTCTGAACTGGCCGGAAACCGTCAGGGCCGTCACTTTCGGAGCCATCTACGATAAAAGGAAAACTCCGCTGCCGGCTGAAATCAGGAGGATTTCTCCGGACCCGGACCCGGAACTGTGGTCGGCCGTCTTTAAGCCGGAGGCGCCGGTGTTTAATTTCAAGCTGGCCGACCTCAGCCAGAACCTGGTGGTTTCCTACCCGGTAAAGAACGTCATGACCTTCGTAGCTTCACAGTATCTGAACGTGGCCGCAGAATCGCCGGAAGAACCACCGGCGATGGAAAAAGTTTTCCAGACTGACGGATTGGCCCAGATACGCCTAAAACCCATCACCGATGTCCGCTTCGCTCGCACCGTTCAGCTGAGAACCACCCAGCAGGTGATGGCTCAGTCGGTAAGACGCGAAGCTGAAGGTCAAAAAATCAAAGCCGTCCAGGTGTCTCCTCTTCCCCAGCCCCCGAAAGATTTCTTTTTGTTGCGTGATTTCCATAAACCAAAGAACAAAATAACTTTTGACCCCAGGACTAAACAACCGATCATAAAGAGAGTGCCCATCACCAAGCCGGAAATAGATTTTCACCAGGCCCTGGCTTTTATCACCAACTATCCGACTCTGATGAGGCTGCTGGGCCTGGCTCTGGATTTCGAGATGGATGTTCCGCCGGACTTTCCGGCCAGCGGCTGGATTAAGATTGTCCCCCAGGGCCGGAGCGATGAAACGCCGCGGACCGCCTATAATTACGACCCGAGCCGCGGAATCTTTGAGGCTGCCTCCAGCAAGAAGCCGCCGGAAGTGGTTCGGGGATTCTTAAATCTGGCTGACGAAGAGCAATACGACCTGGTGCAACTGGATGTGGATGCTATCGCCCTGAAAACGGCCGAGCTGGCCGATACAGCCGAAACCAGGGACAGGGCCGAACTGCCGGCGCTGCGCTCAAGCGGGCTGGGAGTGGTCCGCAACGAACAGGCCAAAAGCATTGCCGAAACGCTGGTCCGGGCAGTTGAACTCAACAACGAACTGGTGCGAAAAAGGGAATTAACACTCTACGCTGAAGACCTGATTCAGGGCTACCGGGTTGACGTCTGGGACGAAAAAACACGGCGCTGGCGCTCTCTCTGCCAGCGCATCGGAACATATCGCTTTATCAGGCTGGACAAAGAACTTACCCTGGAAGATGAGGGATTCATTTCGCCGGCGGTTACTCAATCAGCCGACGAATCTTCGGACGATATCTTCGCTCACGAATCTCTCTTCCACTGGGACGGCTGGAGCCTGGTAGCGCCAAGACCCGGAAAAACCATCGACCCCGATGATAACCCGCAAGCCATCGAAAACAAGGCTATGACCGACTTCCTGCTGGAGACAAGCTTCAAACCGAAACCCGGTTCGCTTCCCAGACTGCGGTATGGGGTGGGCTATAGATTGAGAGCCAGGGCGGTCGACCTGGCCGGCAACAGCCAGCCTCTGGAAAATCCGGACGACAGCTGCGCCATACCGCCACCGGCCAAGCAGCCCTTCACCTTTTCCCGCTTTGACCCTGTTCCATCCCCGCTGGTTATTCCGCGCCAGGAACCGAAAAGCGGCGAAAATGTTGACCAGGTGGTCATCAAGAGCTTCAACGACTCGCCAGAAAATGACTCTGTCCCAACTGATCAGGTTTCTGACCGCCACATAGCTCCGCCAAAAACTTCTCAACTCGATTCGGAAATTCACGGGCTGTTTGATGGGTCGTCAGGCCTGAAGCCTGAAGTCTATTCCCTGATCTGCCAGAAAGACGCCGGACAGTTTAAGGAACTGGAGCCGGGCGAGCAGGTCGAGCTTCCCTATTTTCCCGACCCCTGGGCTCGCGGAGCCTGCCTCAGGGGCCTGCCTTACGGTTCGCCTGACCCGATGCTGATCGAATTTTCCGGCGACTGGCCCGATTTCCGGCCTTTCAGGATCAGGCTTCAGGAAGGAAGTCAGCCAGCCAGATGGGATATTTCAAGCCGGGTTCTGACCGTTTACCTGAAAAAGGGAGAATCGGTTACCCTGAAACTCAGCTGTTATTTCCCGGAAAGGTTTCTTCCTGTCCAGGGCCTTTACCGCTGGCTGGAAAAGCCAGAAAGGATCATTCCCCAGAAGGTAATGCGGCCGCCGCGTGGTCTGCCCGAAGGGCAGGTCCAGGTCTTAAAAACTTTGCAGCCGCCACGGATAGATCTGACCAGAATTCGCACCCTCTCTCTCCAGGGACGCAACTGGCTCATGACTCCCTTCAGGGAAATCACCTTGATCCATGCCACACTCCAGCCGGTAGGGCTGCCCAGCAACAGGTCACTCGCAGCAGAAAGAGGGCTTGGCCAGACTTCGGCCGTTCTCTTCGGGGAGTTCGAGCTCCATGGTCACAGCACCTCGAAAGCCGAACTCCTGGCCGACTGGAAAGAACCCGTGGATTACCTCAACGAGCCCGGCCCCAGAATAATTGACGGCAAGGCTCACGTGCTGGAATTCAAAATAGAACCGCTGATGACTTCCCTGACTTTAACGCCCGGGCCTGAAGCCGCCAGGTCGCCACAGGCCGGACAGACTCAACTGCAGACCCGGACGGCCATTACCGCCCTGGCGACCGCACCACAAGCGCCTGTCTACCGCCATGAATTCGGAGACACCAAATTCAGGCGAGTCAATTACCGGCTGGTTACCACCACCAGGTACATGGAGCAGTTTCCTGCAAACGAGCTCCCCGAAGAAACAGGCTATAACAGGTCCAGCCAGCCGGTTGAAGTAAAGGTGCTGAATACAGCACCGCCGGCCATGCCCAAGATAGCCTACGTAGTGCCGTCATTCAAGTGGGAAAGAAGCCAGAAGGGTGCCCAGATTACAAGCCACCGGAAGAGCGCCCTCCGGGTTTATCTGGAGAGACCGTGGTATTCAACAGGCGAAGGCGAGCTCCTGGCGGTAATTCTGCCGCCGGGTATGACCGTCACTCCGAAGAGAGCTGCAGCCGCAGCCGTCAGCCGTACCGCCGCTCCGCAGGTCTCCCGGGTAACCCAGCCCCAGATTCAGAAGAAACCGGTAACACCCGCCCTCCAGGTAAGCGTCCCACCGGTAGCTGAAAAATACAAGCCTTATGTCACCATGTGGGGAGCTGACCCCATCTGGAGGTCCGGACCGGTCGCCCCTCCTGAATATCCCCTGCCCGGTGCTTTTCCTTCGGCCGTGGAAATAATGGGCGAACTGCCGCTTCTTGAAATGCCCGACGAGAAGAGATTCATTGCGGTCGGGCACCAGGTAGAATATGACCAGGAAAGGCAGTTGTGGTTCTGCGACCTGGAGCTCGATTCAGGCCAGGCTTATTTCCCATTTATCAGGCTCGCTCTGGCCAGATTCCAGCCCGATTCGGTGCCCGGAGCTCATCTGTCCCAGGTGGTGGTGGCCAATTTTGCTCAGATCCTTCCCGAAAGAAATCTGGTGGTTACTTTTAATCCTTCCAAACTGAGAGAAATCAACGTTACCCTCTCGGGTGTCTCTTACATCCAGGGCTATGCCGGAAGCGGCCCGGGCGATGTGGAAGTGGCTCTGGAAAGCAAAAAACTGAACCTGCCCGACGAGCTCGGCTGGGAACCGGTCAAAGACGCGGTCATCACCCTGAAGCCGCAAAGGGCAGGGGCCGCAGAGGTCGGCTTGTTTATCTGGCGGGGAACCCTCAAGCTTCCCTCAGGCCTTAAACTGCAGGACTACAGGATAGCCGTCCGGGAATATGAGCTTTTTGACACCGATGAACTGGACAGGGCTGCCAGAACCGTGGCCGCGGTTACGCACAAAAAATATAAAAGGCTGGTCTACGCCGAAACCATCAAGCTTCTCGACCTGTAGACAGAACCGGCCGGAGGCCGAATTGACCGTTTGGTATTGACAATTGATAATAGTTGTTTACTCTCTTTCGGCCAGAGCTGCGGCTTCCCAGGCACTGGCCAGACGTTTCTTTAATTCTCAAATTAAAGCCGGGTTTCTAAACCCGGCTTCAGGCCCGATGAAACCTTCGGTATGTTCGACAGGAAATCTTTTTGAAAAACTGATTGAGAGATAAACCAAAAAAGTCAACGGCTAAAATTTAGGCAGGGGTTTTCCCTGGCAACAGAGATAAGGGGTTAATCAATCTTCTCCCTGAACACAATCCATGTCACGGGAGCCTGATTCGTCAACTGCGGCCCGGACCAGGCTTACTTGAAATAGACCTGCCTCAATCTTATGGTCGCCGAGCGGTGGTCGAGCAGCGGTTGATGATAACCGGGAAGATCCAGAGCCTGAATCTGACGGCAGGCGAATTTTTTTAGCTCCGGCAGGTATCTTTTTATGTAACGACACTGCGGGTCATACTTTTCGGCCTGAAGCTGAGGATTAAAAACCCTTAACGGACGCGGATCGGCTCCGACTGAAGCCGACCACTGCCAGTTTCCGACATTGACCACCTCATCATAGTCGAGAAGATACTTTCTGAAGAGCCCCTCCCCTATTCTCCAGTCAATCAGCAGATCTTTGGTCAGGAAAGAAGCCACTATCAACCGGGCCCGGTTGTGCATCCAGCCTTCCTGCCGGAGCTGGCGGATAGCCGCATCGATTACCGGATAACCGGTCCGGGCTTCTTCGACCGCCCTGATATCTTCCTCCCGGTTAAACCATTCGAGCCCCCGCCGTTTTTCCTGGAACTCAAGTTTTTCAGTCCAGGGGAAATGGTAGCGGATATGGTACCAGAATTCTCGCCAGGCCAGCTCTTTAACAAACTGACTGTCGGCAGGAAGCTTCTTCAAGACCTGTTGGAGAACCTGCCTGACCGAAACCAGACCAAACCTCAGGGCTACCGACAGCCGGCTGGTGCCGTCGACATCCAGCCGGTTGCGGTCGCGGTCATATCTTCTGAAATCGTATTCTTTCAGGCGCTTGAGAGCGTAATCAGGCGACCAGCGGCGGTTTACCTCGGGCCGTAACTGCCGGACTGAGTCTGAAAGAGAAGGCAGTCTCAGCGAGGGTGTGGCCAGTCTTTCCGGGGCCGGCTCGACGCTAAAATCCCCGGAATTCAGCGCCGACAGCCAGAGCCGGAAAAACGGGCCATAAACCTTTCGGGCTGCTATTTTTTCGGGCGGAACCAGCAGAGAATCGTTGAAATCTTTGAATCCAACGCCCCTTCGCCGGCAGAGCTTTTCTACCCTCTGCTGGGTTTTCTCTCCGGTCCAGGAATAGCTCCGGTTGGTAAAAATTGCCTCCGGGCGGAGTTCAGAAATCAGGCGGTCAAAGACATTTTCCGGAGCATCATAAAAGCAAAAAAGACGGCTGCTTTTCTCTCTGAGTTTTCTGTCCAGTCGATCCAGGGCTGAAATTAAAAAACCTGTTCTTGAGCCGGGTCCATCCAGTTTGGCCAGCAATCCTTTATCAAGAATAAAGACCGGCACTATTTCCACGGCTTCAGCCGCCGCCTGTCGCAGCCCGCGGTTATCTTCAAGCCGCAGGTCTCTTTTGAACCAGAAGATGATCCTATTCATTCTTTATCTTTCTGCCACTTTTTCCATTTCGCATTTCCCGGCAACTTGTTCCACATACTTTTTGACTTTAAGCAGCGAAGACCGGACATTGCTTTTGGCCAGCCAGTTGCGGATAAAACCGGGGACGGGAAAATCCGGCACCACCCGGCTTCCATAGCGAGCCAGAGTCCTTCCGTCATCAATCCTGTATAACCGCCAATAACCAAAAAGCTCTTTCACATCATGGGGCCGCGAGCGGTCAAGTTCCCACCAGAAATAGAAGACCTCCGGCTCAAAGCGATGGATAACTGTATACCGGACCTCCCGGCCCATAATCTTTACTAAAAAAAACATCCGGTTATGATCAACTCCCTGTTCAACCAGTCTCAAATCCTCGATTTCCTCAACATAATCCTTCTGACGCTCGGTGGCCGACAGCACAGACCAGGCACTGGCTATCGGGACCTCAAAAATCAAAGCGGCTGAGATCACGGTCTGGCCGCCGGGTCTTTCTTCGTGAGAGGAGAACACCAGCAGTTCCCCCGAAAGCAATTTTTTCCTTTGCTCTCCGGTTAGTCCTTTAAGACCATCGGGACCGAAATCCGGCCCGGTGTCGTCCCGGTCCTGAGGAACATTGCCTGTCTGAATAATACTTCCCCCGCCTGAAACAAAATCGGCCTGAGGAAAATTTGGAAACCGGTCAAGCCCGGAAGATAAAGCGCCGGCTAAAAACAGCCATCCCATAAATGGGGCGGTTAACCTGCCGATTCTCTGGCCCATCGTTCTCCAGAAGACAGTTTCGAGCTTTGCTATTATTTATAATACCAGATATCGGCCTGAGACAAGTCAATTATCCCGGCTGGCTGTTGCTGAACCGGTATCTTTTTCCCGGATTCCGCAAGAAAAAGGTTTCGAGGTGGAGCCTTAATTTTTCCTGATGAAATGGGAGGAAGGCAACCTGGCTTACCAGATTAACCTGAACGGTGTTTACAATTTCAAGACGTCCACTTCCTTCCGGCCGTTCTTGCTGGCAGGCCCTGGGATTAACAACGGAATCAGATACGGTTTTGTGATGGAAGCCGACGACGACTTAAGCGGACTGGCTCTAAATGCCGGCGGCGGCCTCAAATATCTCATCGGAAACAATGCCGCTTTCAGGTTCGAATACAGGTACACCCATAACAGACTTAAATGGGAGTTATACTATGAGAAAGAAAGCTTTAATCATCATCAATTTTTAGTCGGCCTATCTCTTTTCTTCTGAAGCCTCCCAATCTAAACAACTGAATCAGCCGGCTGGCCCAGGAGGCTGGAAATAATGCCGGCCGCGGGGTAATATTCTGCATCTATTTCTGAATTTTTCCCCGAACCAACCTTTCAGGTTATTGACCGGCCTGCCCGATTGTGTTTAAATTATCAGGAGCCGCCGGGGTGGCGGAATTGGTAGACGCAAGGGACTTAAAATCCCTCGGGGTGTAAACTCCGTGCCGGTTCGAGTCCGGCCCTCGGCACTCTCCTCGTTTTTTGTTTCCCGGCAGCTATTAATTTACCCCTGAGGTCAAAAAATTGGCTAAAGCCGTCTGAAACCGAATAACTCTGCCTGTCCTGTTGACAGGTCCGGCTCCCGGGTCTAATGTGGATATGGAGGGGAAAATGAAGCCCGTCGAGGATTTGAAAAAGGAGCATCAGGCCATAAAGCTTATGCTTAAGATATTGACGGAGGTGGCCAGGGGGCTGGAAACCGGCCAGGCCGCCGACCTCAAGGACCTTAACGATATCCTGGAATTTCTTAAAGTCTTTGCCGACCGCTGCCATCATGCCAAAGAAGAGCAGCTTTTGTTTCCGGCCCTGGAAAAAGCCGGCCTACCCCGGGAACAGGGCCCACTTGGGGTCATGCTGAATGAGCATAATGAAGGCCGGGCGCTGGTCAGAGAAATGGAGGAGGCCCTGGACGGAATAGCCCGCGGCCAGGAGCGCGCCGGCCTCAACTTTGCCCGCCAGGCCAGAGCTTATATCGACCTGCTGTCGGGACACATAGACAAAGAGGATAACGTTCTTTACCCGCTGGCCGATGACCGGCTGGGCAGGAAAGCCCGGGAGACTCTGGAAGTTGGTTTTGAGCGTCTGGAGCGTGAAATCATCGGCCCCGGACGCCACCAGGAATTCCATCGTCTGCTCGAACGGCTGGGAAAAAAATATCTGGAGCCAGGTAAATCAAACTAATTGACCTGACAGGACAAGAGAAAGAAAAAACATGGATGAAAAAGACCTCAGCCTGATGAGCGATGAAGAACTGAAGGAATTCATCAAGAAGTTCTACTCCGAGCTGGATAAAAAACCTGACTGCGCTGGCTGTCCGGTATTTTCCTGTCCTCTTCGCCGGCCGCCCCGGGAAGAAGAGTCTCAACAGCTTGCTGATGAAGAAGAATGAGAACTGACTGACGACCTTGACGATAGATCAGTCAATTTGGTCTCCGGTAATTTACCGTCCGCAACCCATAGCCGCCGATCTTTCCAAAAACTGAGGCCGCAGGCAGCTCTCCGGCTGTCAGCTCATAAGGCCGCAAATTGCCGGCTCATTCCAGCCACCGCGAATCGAGCCGGCCGAAATTAAGAAAATATTGCCTGTCAGGATTGAATGATCTTCAGTTCCCAGGTCAGAGGCAGAGCTTTTTTGAGGGTGGCGCTGACGCCGCAATATTTTTCCTGCGACAGTTCTATGGCTTGCTTGAGCTTCTCGGGCGGCAGGTTTTTTCCGGTAAATTCATAGACGGTATGAAGACGGTAGAACTGACGGGGATGTTCAGCGGTCAGGTCGCCTTCCACCACCAGCCTGAATTTTTCCACCGGCACTCTCATCTTCTTCAGCATGGAAATCACATCCATGCCGGTGCAGCCGGCCAGGGCCACCAGCAACAGGGGTTTGGGCCGCGGCCCGCGATTATGACCGCCAGAAGCAGGTGGGGTATCAAGAATTATTCGATGGTCGTCGACAGTGGCCTCAAAGGCCAGACCATCCAGCCAATCGGCCACAATGATTTCCCTTCCAGCCATGATAAAGGACCTCCTCACCAGAATAGCCGAATAAATTATAGCCGGTAAGGGAAGAAGATGGTAATAATTCCCCTCCTGCCCGCAGGCCCGAGGGAAAATCAAGACCGGGCCGTCCCGGCAAGGTATCCCCGTCTGATCCCAAAATTATATCGCAGACGCCCTTAGGTGACCTTCCTACATAATTATGCAGTCCTTAAAACCGGCCTCTTGAAGAGAATTAAACTCGTTGGAACTATTATCTCTCACCAGGAAAATAGCCTGACCCTAAATCTGCCGGCTGACCACCCCGCCGCCTCCAAATACTACCTCTAAACTCGATATTACGTCTTAACCTGAAATAAGAACCAGTTTGCATCCCCGTCGCTATTTAGGATATATTAGTTGACCGGTGCCAGCCAGAATTGCTTAACGGCAACGGAGGATATTCATGAACAGACGGAGCCTTATTCCTTTCATTTCGGTCATTCTGCTTCTGATCCTGAGCCTGGGGCTTCAGGCCGCCGACCGGAAAGATCTCAATTGTTACACGGTGCTGGTAGGCAAAAAGGCCAGCGCCGACGGCTCGGTGATGGTGGCCCACAACGAAGATGACAGCGGCGACATAATTCTTAACATTCGCAAAATTGCCCCCCACAATTATGGACCCGAGGTGGCTATCAATCTGGGTCACGGCGGTACTTACCGGACGGACGGCCGCACCAACGGATTTATCTGGATCGAAGCTTCGGCTCAGGAATTTGCCGACAGTTTTATCAACCAGCACGGGGTGGTGATCACCTCAGACGCCTGCGGCTCCCGCGAAACCGAAGAAGACTACGCCGACGGCGGCCTCGGCTATATGTTGAGAAGAATTGTGGCTGAGAAAGCCAGAACTGCCCGCGAGGCTGTCAAACTGGCCGGAGAACTGATCGAAAAATTTGGCTACCGCTCTTCCGGCAGAACTTATTCCATCGCCGACCGGAACGAGGCCTGGATGCTGGCGGTCATTCGCGGCCGGCACTGGTTTGCCCAGAGAGTGCCGGATGACCAGGTGGCGGTCATCCCTAACTTTTACACCATCAGGCAGATCAGGCTGGATGATCCCGACAATTTCATGGGCAGCCAGGACATTATTGAATACGCCGAAAAAAAGGGCTGGTACGACCGGCAGAAAGACGGCCCTTTTGATTTCAAGAAAGTCTTCAGTCGCCCTTCCCGCCGCGACCCGGTTTTTGACGGCAACAGCCTGCGAATGTGGCGGGGAGTGGTTTTGCTCAGCGGGCAGAACTGGAAAATTGAAGATGACTTTCCTTTCTCCTTCAAGCCAGCCGGAAAAGTGACGGCCGAGAGGTTGATGGCCTTGCTCCGGGACCACTACGAAGGGACTGAATATGATGCCACCAACGGCTACCAGAATGGCAGTCCCAACCTGACCAAATTCCGGACCATCTGTACCAGCTCAACCATAAATTCTTTTGTGGCCGTCCTCAACAGCCAGAAGCCGGAACCGATATCCATTTTGCTCTGGCTGGCCCCGGGCAAGCCTGACACCACCGTTTACTTGCCAATCTATTACGGACTTGAAAAAATGCCCGAGGGATTGGGAACCGGGGCGGCGGTTCATGACTATGAACTCTTCTACCGGCAGCACTTCCAGCCGGAAGAACTGATCGCCGGCCGCGAGAATCTTCTGCACACTTCTATTTTAAGGTTCGAAAGAAAAGTTGAAGGTAACTACGGTCCGATGATGGAGGTGGTCAGAAAGGAACTCCGGCCGCTGGAAATAGAATACTTGAACACCCAGAAAGCCTTTGAATCGAAGTTCAGCAGTTTATATCGGAAGAATCGGGCCGCCGCCGTCCAGGCTCTGAACAGGCGGGTGAGCGAAGCCTTCGGCCGGCTCAACAAGATTTATAAAAAACTTGAAGCCAGATACTGACAGGTTTCCAGAAGACAGCAAGAACAAACATAGAGAGTAGGCGACCGGCCATTGCCAGCCGGCGTAACAAATGTTGTTTTTATCTTAGGTATAGTTCATCCAGCAGCAGCCAGGTTTTCTGTCCGGCATTGCGGAAGCCTTCCGGAACCGTTCCCGGATTAACGGCCTTTATCCGGACGAAGCGGCCTTCCGAACCCCGGAGCGAAACATAGACCGATTTCGGACCCGGCCCCTGTGGCTTTTCAGGCAGGACATATTCTTTTTCGGCTACCTTTTCAAATTTCCGGCCGTCAACCGACACTTCAACTTCCACCCTGACCGGCAGGAAGATTCTGGCATTATTATTCTCAAAGCAACTCAGTTCCAGCTCGTACAGGTCCCGCTTTCGCCCCAGGTCCAGGACCACAACCAGGTCATTGCCTTCATAACCCTGCCAGTTCTGGTCCCTGGCTTCGGGCCTGGCTTTTACCAGGTCGATCAGAGTTTTCTCTCCGGCTGCTCCAGGACGGGACGGAGCCGGCTGGCTGAAATAAACTATGTCTTTTACCGGATAGGACTGGCTGAAAAAAGCAGAAGCTACCGGGCTCGGCTGTCTCCTGGGATGAAAAGCGATGGCCTTAAGAACGGCCGTGCCCCTGATGGTTATCGGGCCTTCATAAACCGGAGATTTTTCCGTCGGTTCGCTGCCGTCCAGCGTATAGTGAATTTCAGCTCCCTCCAGTCCAGCGCCAATACTAACGCTGGCCGGTTCGGACGGGCTGACATAGGCCCGGTCGGGTTTGACCGCCGGCAGCGGGACTACCTGCCATCTTTCATAATCCGCCTGATTTCTCTCCAGAACGTCAAAAAGCACCTGAACCGGCCGGCTGTTATCATTTTCATTCCAGGCCACGGTCATGGCCAGAATCTTGACTTCCGGGTTTACCGGCAACTTAACAGCCCGGGTACCGGCCGGAAGGTCGACCGCATATTTGAAAATATATCCGTAGACATAGGGTTCGTTCCCTTCCGTCGGATGATGGAGATGGGTGGAGAAAAAGGCCACCTCGTCCCGTCTGGTATATCCCGGGACAACTCCGGTGTAGGTATATTTTTCCCGGTCAAAATCAATCTTGCCGGCCGGGCCCTCGGCCCAGGTCCGGTTATCCCACTGGCCGATAAAACCCGACCAGTAAGCTATCGGAATTTCCACCGTGCTTTCTCCCAGGCCGAACCGGACTTTCTGATTATCACTGGAAGCGGCCGCCAGAATGTAAAGGCGATTAAATTTCCCGTCCGGCAGCTCTATTTCCTGGCCCTGACAGACGATGGCGTTTTTGGCTCCATCTTCTTTCGGCCCGAGCCTGAAGACGAGGCTGTCGGCGGTAATGACATCCGGCATCCATTCGGCCGGAAAGCTGCGGCCGCTGGAATCAAAAGCTCCATCTTTCCGGTTTTCGTCCCGGCTGAAGACATCAAGGTTATAGGGCAGCTCAACCGGAACCGCTGACGGCAGGGACAGCCGGCCTGTCGCCGGAAGAAGCTTTAAGGCAAAGGTTTTAATTCCATAGGGATTCAGGTCAAAAACCAGCTTGCCCTCCCGCACCACAGCCGGGCTGACTTCCTCTTCAACTCCATTGACTTCCCGGGCTCCGCTTATTCCGGTCAGAAAAGACAGCATTGCTTTTTTAAGACTCTGCCCTCTGGTTTCCACCAGCCTGATTATGACCTCGTCAGAATTTTCGGCTTTTTTCACCGCCGAGATATGGATGTTGTCGTGGCTGACTTTCAGGAAAGAAACACTTTTGCCCAGGCTGCCCTCGTGGGAGACGGTCTGGAAGGCCAGCAGCGGCTGGTTAAGACGCAGGGCCTGCTGTCCGCTTCCGCCCTGGCGCCAGTCGCCCTGGTGGCCGTAAAGGGCATAAAGAATTTCGTGACGACCGAAGTCCTGGGTAGCCTGCTCTCCGGGCCAGGACCGAACTCCGGGGGTATAGAGCAGCGTCAGGCGTAGCATGTTGTCAGCCGGCTTATCAGAGCCGTATTTGCAGTCTTCCAGGACGGAAACGCCATAACTTCCGTTCTTATCGGTCAGGTCAAACCACAGGTGGGAAGGCACCTCGAACTTCTTGGGGTCGTTGTTGCCCCGCTGAATAGTTCCCAGTCCCCAGTTGTAGGTAGCCTGGGGGTTGGAGACCGTCAGCGAGAAAACGGCCTTGAGCGAAGATTCCCTGGTGGCCCAGTCGATGAGGTTGTGAAACTCCAGCCGGTCGCCGGCCCCGCCGGCCGCCAGCCTCACTGTTTGAACAAATTTCGACCCGCGAGCCTCTCTTTCTATTTCCAGTGATACCCTGGCCGGTCCGTTTTCCACAACCGAAATTTTGGCCGGCCCGGTCACATACCCGGCCGGCGGTTTCATCCGGTCTTCCCAGTCCATGTTCCAGGCCGGCCATTGCTGCGGCTTCTCGTAATGGAACGATAGCCTGGCAGCGGAAGCCAGCAGTTCCCGCCCGGCTTTCTTGTCGAATAGACTCGACACTTCGCCGTCCCGGTTGAACTTGACCAGGTATCGGCCGTTTTCTATGAAGTTCGGACCGATTCTTAATCCGGTGTTCAGACGGCAGGGTTCGGAGGACGGCCTGACTTCAAAAACGCTGAAACCAAGAGAAGGAACCGTGGCCAGAAAAACCAGCTTAAACTTTCGGTCATTTCTGGAAAGAACCTGAGACGGCACTTCGCGGCCGTCCGGGGCAAAAACCCTCAGGAACTCGGCGGCCTCGGTTAATTCGACCTCTGCCTCCACAACGTCTTCCCGGTTGAAAGCCAGAGGATTGTAAACGACCACCGGATATCCGTTGACTCTGGTATCGAGAGCCCTGATGACCGCGCCGGCCGAATCCCTGAGGACGGAGCCGAACAGGTTGGCGGCCAGGATTTCATCATTCCAGGAAAACTCATAGGCTCGGGGAATGCTGGTCCCGGGCAGGATGTCATGAAACTGGGCGCCCAGGACCAGGCGCCAGGCCTCGTTTATTTTTTCCTGGTCATAAACGGCCCCGCCCAGCCAGTCGGCCATTACCGCGGCCGCCTCGGCCGAGTAGCCCAGAAATTCATTTTTTCGGTTCCAGCGTTTCATGGCCGCCTGGGAAGTGATGGAACCGGCTGAATGGTTGGTCAGGAGAAATTCGCCGCTATAGGTCGGCAACCTTTTTTTCTGAACTTCATTCAGATTCAGGAAAAATTCGTCGGCCCTGGCTGAGACCACCTTGAGATCAGACTGCCGGCTGCTCTCGAGACTCTGCTCCAGGTTCCGAACCGAATTTTCATCTGGAGCTCCGCCGACATCGCCGGTCCCGAAATACATGTAATCGCCGTAAACCCCGTACTTCTGGCCGTTCTCATTGACCCTGAGTTTCCAGGTCGGATTCTGGGTCAGGTCGCCGCTTATCTTGCCGGTATAATCGCCGGGATTGAGGGCAGCCACCACGAACTGGCCGTCCGGTCCGTACCAGATTCCGACGTTAAACGGCACTCCGACCGCGGAACCCCAGGTCAGCTTCTGGGTGGAAAAGCCTTTAAGGCCGCAATGAGCCAGGAGCGAGGGCAGCGAGGCCGGGAAACCGAAACAATCGGGAAGCATGTATTCCTTGCTGCTGAAACCGAACTCCTTCTTGAAATACTGGGTGCCATAAAGAACCTGCCTGATGATAGATTCAAAGGAAGGAGCCATGACATCGTTTTCTTCCAGAGAAGAGCCGGACGGAAACCAGCGCCCTTTGGCCACATAATCTTTTACCCTGGCATATTCCTTCGGGTAATATTCCTTCATCATCCGGTATCGGTTGGCTCCGCTGAAATTGAAAACATAATTCGGATACTTCTCGAACAGGGCAAAATTATCGACCATGGTATTCCAGATATATTCCTTAATCGTTTTCTGGTAATCCCAGCGCCACTGGGTGTCGAGATGGGCATAACCGACGGTAAACAGGACTTTTTCTTTGCTCAGGTCATAGCTGCTCTGAGCCAAGGACGGGTTCGGCTGCCAGCAAAGGAAAATGACAGCCAGGACTATGATTAAGGCGGATGGTTTTTTTATCTGAGGTGATTTTATGGCCATCTTAAACCTCTCTTAAAAATAATTATAGAGACAATTAATTCACAAACTGGAGCGGGTGTCAACCGGGCCAGGGTTTCAGATATTATCCCTGGCAGGACAATCACCAGGTAAATAACCAGAGGTCAACCGGCAGTGGGTTATCTAAAATATTCTGCCAACTGACCTTTGGGGAGGCAGCCCGATGAAGAAGGTCGCCGGACTAATTTATTCGAGCCTTATAATATAAAATCAGGCATCTTCTCCTGCTCAGTCGGCAAAACGCTTATTTCTGAGAAATGAGAGGAAATTCATAAATTTTGCTGTTTGCGATTGCCTCCGCTTTTCATAGGGGACCGGGGTAAGCAAAGGCGACCAGCGGTGGCCCTCCTCCCGGCTTCGCTTCCATTTCGGCCAGGCTAACAGACCATTTTAACCGAACCGTTTCCGCCGGCAGACGAGAATATTCTCAGCTTTTGCCGGCTGCGCCTTTTCCAACGGAGAATGAGGTCTGAACCTCAGAACTGCTCCCTGCAATTAACTAATTTTCAATCGTAATATTCCAGCCCCAGGTGAGTTATGAGTTCTTCGCCTTTCATGTAGCGCAGAGTGTTTTTGAGCTTCATCAACTGAATGAAGAGGTCATGTTCCGGATAAAGCTCGGGGGCGCACATCGGGGTTTTGAAATAGAAGGACAGCCATTCCTGAATTCCCCTCAAACCGGCTCTCCAGGCCAGGTCCATGAACAGCACCAGGTCAAGAACAATGGGCGCGGCCAGGATGCTATCGCGGCACAGAAAATCTATCTTGATCTGCATGGGATAACCCAGCCAGCCGAAAATATCTATGTTGTCCCAGCCCTCCTTGTTATCGCCGCGCGGCGGATAGTAGTTGATGCGAACTTTGTGGTAGAACTTACCGTAAAGTTCAGGATAGACCTCGGGCTGTAAAATATACTCCAGGGCTCCAAGCTTGCTTTCTTCCTTGGTCTTGAATGACTCGGGGTCATCCAGCACCTCTCCGTCCCGATTGCCCAGGATGTTGGTGGAGAACCAGCCATTAAGCCCCAGCAAACGGGCCTTAAGGCCCGGAGCGATAATGGTCTTCATCAGCGTCTGGCCAGTCTTGAAATCTTTGCCGGCGATGGGCACATTGTGGTTCCAGGCCAGTTGCACCATGGCCGGGATGTCCACGGTCAGGTTGGGCGCTCCATTAATGAAGGGCAGTCCGGACTTGATGGCAGCATAGGCATAAATCATGCTGGGGGCAATAGCCGGATGATTTTCCTTCATGGCTTTTTCCAGCGATTCCACCGTCTCGTGCACCGGGTCAGGCCTGAGATAAATTTCGGTGCTGGCGCACCAGACCATGACCAGACGGTCAAGCGAATTTTCTTCCTTGAATTTCCTGATATCGTCCATCAACTGCAGCGCCAGCTCATACTTGTTGGCTCCGGTCTTTTTGTTCGGTCCGTCCAGCTTTTTAACATAATTGCGGTCAAAAACGGCCGGCATCGGCTTTATCCCGGCCAACTCATCCCTGACCGGTTCCAGGTGCTCCTTACTCAACACGCCGGCCTTCAAGGCTGCCTCGTAGGCATTATCCGGGAAAATATCCCAGCCGGCAAAAATCAGGTCATCCAGCTCGGCCAGCTCCACAAAATCCCTGATCCTGGGAACTCTCTTTTCGGTTCTTTTACCCAGTCTGATAGTTCCCATCTGGGTAAGAGAACCAAAGGGTTTGCCCAGTCCCTTTCTGGCCAGCAGAACTCCGGCAATGAAGGTAGTGGCCACAGCTCCCAATCCTGGAATCAGGACGCCAAGTTTGCCCTCCGGGCGCTTGATGTCAATCTTTTCCCTCATGACCACCTCCCAAAAAACTCTCAAACCAACAGGATATTTTTTCTGATAAAATTTACCGGATTTAAGCTTATCACACTGTTCTTATCCCTTCAAGTTGGAGTCAACCGGTAGCGTTGATTTTTAAGCCCCATAAAATTATAATTCAGGCTATGGTCAGCTATGAAAACAAAGGTTTCAGACTCCTGCCAAGGAACCTGATCATCCTGATTCTGGAAATTTTTGACCGCTTCTCGCTGCTGCTGGTCCGGATGAAAATCAGCCCCAACCTCCTCAGCTTTCTGGGACTGGTGGCCGGCCTGCTGGTGGGAGTGTTCTTTGCCCTCGACAGATGGGGCTGGGCTCTGGTATTTCTGTTACTCTGCGGAATGCTCGATATCCTGGACGGCAAGGTGGCCATCAACAGCAACCGCCGGACTGTTTTCGGGGCGGTCTTCGACTCCAGTCTCGACCGCTATTCGGAGTTCGCCATCTACTTCGGTCTGGGCTTTTATTTTAGAGCTCACTGGGTCTTATGGGTCCTGGCCCTGGCCTTCCTCGGTTCAACCATGGTCAGCTACACCAAAGCCCGGGCTGAAAGCCTGGGGATCAACTGCCAGCTGGGAATCATGCAGCGAGCCGAAAGAATGGTCCTGTTGATTATCGGCACTCTGTTAGCCATGATTACCGGCCACTCAGAAACGACCATGATAGCAGTCATAATTATCCTGGCCGCAGTTTCCAACCTGACGGCCATTCAGAGAATTATCCACGTTTACCGGGTGGAGAAGAAGAAAGCTGTTTCCGGAACCTGAACCGTTTTTGAGCCCTATTTTCTCTTTTTTGCGACTTTTTTTCCGGCCGCCCTTAACCTGGCTCTTCGCTCTTTAACCCAGCCCGGTTTCTGCACCTGACGCGCCCGGGCAATGGCCAGTGCTTCCGGCCTTACGTTTTCGGTGATGGTAGAGCCGGCAGCCACGTAGGCCCGGCGCCCAACCCTGACCGGGGCCACCAATTCTGTCCCCGAGCCGATGAAAGCCCCGCGCCCGATAAAAGTCCTGTTTTTCCTCACTCCGTCGTAATTGCAGGTAATCGTCCCGGCCCCGACATTAACTTCCTTCTCGACCCGGGCATCGCCCAGATAGCTGAGGTGCATGGCTTTCGCCCCCCGACCGAAGAACGTTTTCTTCATCTCCACAAAATTGCCGACCCGGCTTCCCCGGCCCAGCCGGGTTTCCGGCCTCAGCCTCGAAAACGGGCCGAGCTGGGCTTCATCTTCGACCAGACAACCTTCGATAATAGTGGCTCCGAATATTTTTACCCTCTTCCCCAGGCGGCTGTCGATTATGTGGCAATGGGGATAGACCAGGCAATCCCGGCCGAGCCGGCTCCGGCCTTCGATAATGACGGAAGGATAAATAACCGTTCCCGGCCCGACTTCAGCCGCAGGGTCAATCCAGACCGAGGCTGGGTCCAGAAAGAATACACCGCGTTTTTCCAGCTCTGCTATTTTGCTCTGCCTCAGGGACTCCGCCAGCCTGGAATAATCAGCCAGAGAATTAACCGGGATGAACGACTCTCTGTCAGCTTCCCTTACCCAGTAAAAACCTATCTTTACGCCAGCAGCCCAGGCCGCTTCGGCCAGAGCCACAACGTCCATCTGTCCCGACGGCTTAAACGGTTTGAGGCGGCTCAACCATTTCGGTTGGCCCTTGAAAGAAACCAGGGCCAGCCCAGGATGAATAAAGTAATCCTCACTCGGCTGGTTGGAGGAAGAGATCGCTTTTTCTCCCACCAGAGTCAGGTCATTTCCTGCTTTCTGATGAAATTTTAATATTTTTTTTATGAAACCAGCTTCCCGTGGGAAAAACTCTGTTGATAGCAGCAGCAGCTCGTCGGCTGTTTTTGTTCTCTTTGTTCTTTCCAGCAGAAACGAAAGCGAAGAGGCGAGCCTCTCGGCCGGCAGCACCCGAACCACCTTCTTCCAGGATTTTCTGAGAGCCGGCAGGTCTTCAGCCAGCAGGCCGATATTCCTCGGCCTCAGTTTCATCAACACTTCCAGCCGGCTTCTAAGCAGGGAAGGACCGGAAATGAGGGCCGGCAATTTTTTCTTCTGGCCGCCAGAAATCCCGTCCCCGCAGGCCAGAACCAGGAGTCCTTTATTCATGAAAGCTTTATCAGAACCTTAAATCTTTTATCTTCCCAGATTGATTCGAAGTCGGGTTCATTCTGAGCCATGATAGCCAGGGTCTTATCTTTCTGGAGAGCTTTCTTAAGAGCTTCCAGTCCATCTTCCACCTGCCCGGCCTGGACATAGGCCGTGGCCATCAGGTAAAACACCCGGGCTTCCTCCCTTTTGAATTCCAGAGCTTTCTCCAGAAGCTTCAAAGCCGCCTGGTGGTCGCCCTGGTTGATTCTCATCTGGGCATAAAAAAGAAAATCTTCGATGTTGCGGGGAGAGATGGATTCTTTTTTGGGACCTCTCTCGCAGATGCTGATGTAAACCCTGGCCCGGTCGACCAGCTCGTGTTCTTCCGGGTAAGCGGCCACCAGCTCCTTGAAAGAAGCCAGGGCCTTTTCGTAATCGTTCTTTCGAAAATCCTTGATGCCCTGGTTGTAGAGGGCCAGCGCTTTTTGATAATCATCTTTTTTCTTGGCTTCGCTCACTGCTCTCTCCTGACGATTCTAACTTAAGTTTTTGCTATTTTACAACATAGGAACCTGTTAATCAAGCCGGCCGGGAACGGGGAAAATATTGTCCCGGGGTGATGCCAAAGGACAATTTTTATGCTAAAATCCCTGCGTGAAAGCGCTTCTGGCCGACCTGCTCGATAAACTTTACCGGAAGGAAATCACCCCCCGGCAGGCCCTGGACAAGCTTCAGGATTTTCCTTATCAGGACTTGAGTTTTGCCAAGGTGGACCACGCCCGGGAGTTGAGAAGGGGCACTCCCGAAGTCATCTTCGGCCAGGGGAAAACTCCGGAACAACTGGTAAAAATAGCGGCCTCTATCCTTAAAAAAGGCAGCAATCTGCTGATAACCCGCCTTTCCGCGGAAAACTACAGAAAAATCAGAACTCGAATAAAAACCGGCCGCTACCATGAACAGGCCAGGTGCCTGACCGTCATGAAAACCAGGCCGCCTGAAGGAAAGGGCAGGGTGGCCATAATCTCAGCCGGGACCTCGGATGTTCCTGTGGCTGAAGAAGCTGCCCTGACAGCAGAATTTTTCGGTAATGTCGTCGACCGGGTGTACGATGTGGGTGTGGCCGGGCTGCACCGGCTGCTGGGGCATTATGACCTGATAAAGGAGGCCCGGGTGCTGGTGGTGGTGGCGGGGATGGAAGGAGCCCTGCCGAGTGTGGTAGCAGGCCTATTCCGGGCTCCGGTCATAGCCGTTCCCACCAGCATCGGTTACGGGGCCAGCTTTCAGGGCCTGTCTGCCCTGCTGGCCATGCTCAATTCCTGCCCCGGCGGAGTGGCCGTGGTTAACATTGACAACGGTTTTGGAGCTGGCTACCTGGCCAGCCTGATCAACCACCTATGATTTTTCTGGCTGAAAAATTTATTTTTTCCCCGGAAGCCGGCTTGACAATTGCCGGCAGCGAACCTATTTTATATGAGAAAAGCAAACCTTACGTAACCTAATGGAGATAACCGACAAGATCAGGGCCGCAGCTTCTATTGTCGAAATTGCCTCCCAGTACACGACCCTGAAAAAGAGGGGTAAGAAATGGGTCGGTCTCTGCCCCTTCCACTCAGAAAAGGATCCTTCCTTCACCATTGATGAAGATAAACAGCTCTTCCACTGTTTCGGCTGCGGCATCGGGGGCGATCTTTTCTCCCTGGTGATGGAAAAAGAAAACCTGACCTTTCCCGAAGCCGTCCGTTTTCTAGCCGAAAAATACCGTATCCCGCTGCCTGAAACCCGCCAGTCAGCCAGGGAATCAAGGCTGGAAGAAAAAATTTTTGAAATCAACGAAAAGGCGTTGAATTATTTCAGGAATAACCTGTTCCGGACGCCAGAGGGTCGGAAAGCCCTGGAATATCTGAAAGGACGCCAGTTCTCGGAAGACACCATCAAGAAGCTCCGGCTGGGTTATGCCTTGAATTCCCGGGATTCTCTTTTCCAGGCTTTCAAACAGAATTACAGCCCACAGATACTGGAGAAGGCCGGGCTGGTAATCCCAGGTCAGAAACCGGGCGAACATCGCGACCGTTTCCGCGGTCGTATAATTTTTCCTATTTTCACCCTCACCGGAAGGGTGGTGGCTTTCGGCGGACGAACTATTTTTGAGGCCCAGCCCAAATACCTGAACTCTCCCGAAACCCAGATTTTTACCAAGGGGAACATTCTTTACGGGCTCAATTTCAGCCGCGACAGCATCAGGAAGACCGGCGAGATGATACTGGTGGAAGGATATGCCGATTTTGCCGCCCTGTTCCAGGCAGGCATCCAGAATATCGCCGCCTCAATGGGCACCAGCCTTACCGCCCAGCAGGCCGCCCAGATCCTGAGGTATGCCCCCAGGGTCGTTATCAATTACGACGGAGATGAGGCCGGGCTGAATGCTGCCCTGCGGGCGGTGCCCATCTGCCTGGAAAAAGGACTCCAGGTAAAAATCCTGGTCCTGCCGGAAAAACTCGACCCGGACGCCTTTATCAGAAAGTACGGAGCGGAAAAATACCTGGCTCTCGTCCGGCGAGCCCTGGACGGATTCCGCTTCCTGCTCCTCCAATATTCAAAGGGCGCCAACCTGAACATTCCGGAAGAAAAGAGCCGGTCGGCACGTCAGGTTATCCAGGAGATCATGCGCATCCCCGATGCCATCGTCAGGAATGAATACCTGAAAAAGACGGCCGAATATTTCAAGGTCAACGAAACCACGCTGAGGCAGATGCTGGAAGAAACCAGGAAACCGGTCCCGGCAGCCAGCCGGGAGGAGAAGGACGTTTTCCTGCCGGCGGAAAAGAGGCTGCTGCAGCTGCTTTTCAACCAGCAGGAAATCGCCGGGCTGGTGCTGGGCGAAATGGATCCGGAATGTTTCCGGGGTCTGGCCGGCGAACCGATTTTCAGGTACGTGCTGGAATCTTTCCGGCAGGGGCAGTCCTGGAGCCTGAGCCCCCTTCAGGAAAAAGTCGAATCAAAGTTGCTGGGTCAGTTATGTCGGATACTCCAGGAAGATATTCCCGACGGTTCCATAGGGGAAGCCCTCGACTGTCTGATCACCCTCAAGAAAAACAGCCTCCAGAAAAAGCTCCGGGAGATCCAGAGAGAGATCACCCTGACCGAAAAGAAAGGCGACCAGGAAAAGCTGATGTCCCTTCTTTATCAAAAGCACGAGATTACCCGGCAAATCATGACCTTATGAAGATAGATTCAAAAAATAATTCAGGCCTCTGGCCTGCGAAGTATAAGGAGGCAACCAGTGCCGTCTGACGACAAGTACCAGAAAGAAGAAATTCTCCAGTTGATTTCAAAGGGCAAGAGGCAGGGTTTTCTATCCTGGGAAGAAATAGACCAGACTCTGGGAGACGAATTTGACGCCAAGGATGATTTTGGCGACTTTCTAAGCTCCATGGATAGCTACGGGATAAAGATCCTCGATTCCCAGCAACGCGAAATACTACCCTTCCCGCAGAAGAAAGTCCCGGTCTGCACCCCTGGTTTGGAGAAAACCACCGACCCGGTCAAGCTCTATCTCCGGGAAATGGGCAACATTCCGCTGCTCACCAGAGAGGGAGAAATCGCCATCGCTCGGGAAATAGAGCGTGGCGAACGGGCCATAATCAAGGCTCTGTCCAAAACCAGGCTGGTTCTGACCAACATCTTGCAGATTGAACAGAAAATCAAAGAGTTCCCGGAAACCATCCAGGAGTTCTTTGATTTCAACGACGAAGAACTGGCCGAAGATAAACTCCTGGAAAAACAGCAGGAACTCCTGACTCAAATCAAGAATATCAAAGACCTGGTCAGGAAGATGGAAACTTTGCCCGGCAGGAAAAAATTCAGCTTTACCCGGGGTCGAATCATCGTTAAACTGAGCCGGCTTATCCATAATCTGAACCTGCAGCCCGGACTCCGGGAAACGGTGATTGAACAGATGAAGGATAAACTGCGGGAGATAAACGAGCTGGAATACCGCCGGGAAGAACTGGAACAGAGACACAGCCGCCAGCCCGGAGAAAAGAAAAAACAGGTCAGGGCTGGAAAGAAAAAAAGTCCCGGCCAGAGCCGCTCCGGAGCCGAAAAAAAAGCTCTGACCGGCGAGATCAAAAAAATCAATCTGGAAATCCGGAAGATCGAAAAGGACATCGGCCTTGATTCCCAGGCCCTGAAGAAAGCCGTTCGAACCATCATGATGGGCAAGAGCACCAGCGAACAGGCCAAAAAGCAGCTGGTTGAAGCCAACCTCAGGCTGGTGGTATCGATCGCCAAAAAGTACAGCAACCGGGGATTGCAGTTCCTGGACCTGATTCAGGAAGGCAACATGGGATTGATGAAGGCGGTCGATAAATTCGAATACCGGCGCGGCTACAAGTTTTCTACCTATGCCACCTGGTGGATTCGCCAGGCTATTACCCGGGCCATCGCCGACCAGGCCCGGACCATCAGAATACCCGTGCATATGATAGAGACAATTAACAAACTGGTCCGGCTTTCGCGTCAGCTGGTCCAGGAACTGGGCCGGGAGCCGACCTGCGAGGAAATCGCCAGGAAAATGGACATGCCGGTCAGCAAGGTCAGGAAAATCATCAAGGTTGCCCAGGAGCCGATATCCCTGGAAACGCCAATCGGAGAAGAAGAAGACAGTCATCTGGGCGATTTCATCGAGGATAAAGTCATGCCCTCCCCGCCGGAAAGAGTTATCTACCAGAGCCTCCGGGAGCATATCGACGAAGCCCTCAAGACCCTGACCGACCGCGAAGCCCGGGTTCTGAAGATGCGCTTCGGCCTGGGCGACGGTAACGAGCACACCCTGGAAGAAGTGGGACAGCAGTTCAAGGTAACCCGCGAAAGAATCCGCCAGATTGAGGCCAAAGCCCTGCGCAAGCTCAAACACCCCACCCGCAGCAAGAAGCTGCGTTCCTTCACCAACAGCTTCTGAGGGCAGTGAATTGACTATCCTCTTAATATCTGGTATAAAATCAAAAAAGGGCCTATAGCTCAGCGGCAGAGCTACCGGCTCATAACCGGCAGGTCCCAGGTTCGAATCCTGGTAGGCCCACCAAAAAACGGTAATGAATCGAGAGACAACGTGGATGGAGTGGATGCTGACTTTGAAAAATTAATCCAGCTCCAGGAGCTGGACAATGCCCTCAGACAGGTTGCTGCCGAACTGTCCGACATCCCCCATCTCATAGAACAGGTTGAAAAAAAGATTAAGGCCGATTCTGACCTAGTGGTCCGGGCCAAAGACCGGCTGACTCAAAATCAGAAAAAGAGAAGGGACCTGGAGGCCGAGGTCAAGGATCTTAAAGCCCAGATAGCCAAGTACAAAAGACAGCTCAACGAGGTTAAATCCAATAAGGAATACACTTCGCTGCTCAAGGAAATCCAGGAAACCCAGGACAGAATAGACCGGCTGGAAGAAGAAATAATCAAAGAACTGTTGGTGGCTGACGAAATTGAAGAAGAAATCAGATCCGCCAGCCTTAAACAAAAAAATGAGGCGGAGCACCTGAAGGAGGAAATCAGCGCCCTCAACCAGAGAAAACAGGCTCTGGAAGAAGAAAAAGACCGGCTGTCAAAGAAAAAAGAGGAACTCCTGCCATCTATTCCTAAGCCTCAGCTTCAGCTTTACCTGAGCATCTCCAGAAAGCGGGCCGGGATTGCTCTGTCCAAAGTAATAGAAGAATTCTGCTCCATGTGCCAGTTGAGAATCAGGCCCCAGATGCTGAACGAAATCCGGGACCGCAGCAGGATCCACCTCTGCGAGAGTTGCGGTCGCATCCTGTACTTTGATTATTCGGAAGAATCAAGGGAGGAAGCCGAAGAATCCTCCCGGTAAAGGCTGTCTATCAACTCCCGGTAGCGATTTTCCACGGCCGCCCTTCTGACCTTCAGAGTAGGCGTGATTTCGCCCTTCTCGATCTCCAGTTCCCGGTCCAGAATGGCCACTTTCTTGATCTTCTCATAAGAAGCCATGCCGGTTGTGGCTCTGTCTATCTCGCTTTGAATAAAGGATACGATTTCCGGGTGGGAGACCAGCTCCTTGCGGTCGGCAAATGAAATCCCGCGGCTTCTGGCCAGCTCTTCCAGTTTCTCAAAGTTGGGCACCACCAGGGCGGAAATGAAACGACGTTTGTCTCCGATTACTACCACTGTGCTGATATAGGGGCAGGTCTTCAGAAGGTTTTCAATGGATTGAGGAGCTACGTTCTTTCCGCCGGAGGTAATGATAAGGTCTTTTTTCCGGTCGGTTATGACCAGGAAGCCGTCCTGGTCCAGGTGGCCGATGTCTCCGGTATGGAACCAGCCCCCTTCAAAAACTTCCCTGGTCTCGGCTTCTTTTTTGTAGTAGCCCTTCATGACGTTTGGACCCCGGGCCAGAATTTCCCCGTCGGGAGCAATCTGAATTTCAACCTCGGGGATCGGCCGGCCCACGGTTCCGAACCTCAGGACTCCCGGTCGGTTGACGGTCAGGACGGGAGCGGTTTCGGTCAAGCCATAGCCTTCATAGATAACCAGTCCCACGGCGTAAAAAAACTCGGCGATATCCTTGGCCAGCGGAGCTCCGCCCGAGATGAAAAATCGGACCCGGCCGCCGGTTCTTTCAATGATTTTGCTGAAGACCAGCTTGTGGGCAATCTTCCGCCTTAATTTCAACAGGGCCGGGATTCGCTCACCGGCCAGGTCTTTCTGAGCATACTTCTTGCCGACCCGATAGGCCCAGAAGAATATCTTTTTTTTCAGGCTGGAACTGGTCAGAATATTGTCCATCACCCGGGCATAGATTTTCTCGAAAACCCGGGGGACGCTGACCATGATGTTGGGCCTGATTTCAAGCAGGTTCTGGGCTACGGTATCTATGCTTTCGGCAAAACCGATAGTGGTTCCGGCATAAGTGTAAGCAAACATAACCATCCGTTCCAGCACATGAGACAGGGGTAAGAACGACAGAACCGTGTCGCGGGATGTGATATCGAACAGGAACACGCAGGTCTTAACGTTGGAGATAAAATTGCGATGGGTAAGAATGACACCCTTGGGATAACCGGTCGTTCCGGAAGTATAGATGAGCGAAGCCTCGTCTTCCGGCCAGACGCCCGCGGCCAGGCTGGCGAAAAGCCCGGGATTTTCGGCCGCTTTTTTCTGGCCGATTTCCAGGAGTTCGGCCAGGTTCATAAACCCGGGAACCTTTTCCGGTTCAAAGGTGATAAAATGTTGAACCCGGTTCAGGTTGTTCCTGATAGCTTCGACCTTAGCTCTTTGCTCCGGGTTGGAAACCACCACCACCGAGGCATCGGAATCCTGAATGATGTATTCTGCCTGCTGGGCAGTCAGGGAAGTATAGATGGGAACGGTCAGGCCGCCCTGGCAGATGGTGGCAAAATCGGTCATCACCCATTCCGGCCTGTTTTCCGACAGGATAACCAGCTTCTCCCCTTTCCTGAAACCCAGATGGTTGAGGGCCAGGGCCAGATGAATCACAGTTTTCTCAAATTCGCCGGTGGAAATCGGGAGGTACTTGCCCTCTTTCTTGTACAGCATCAGGTCCGGTTTGCGGTACTCCCGGACAGTGTTTAAAAATAACTGCGGTAAAGTTTCAATCACTTCGGGCCTCCTCGGATGAGATTCAGGCAGATTTTATGAAATCGTCAGTCGGAAATCAAACAAATTTTTCAATGAACTGGGTCAGTCTTCCCTCACCTTGGCAATGGAGCAGACCCTGTCCTTATCTTCCAGTTGAATCAGCCTGACCCCCTGGGTGGCCCGGTTGAGCGGCCTGATTTCGGTGGTCTTTATCCTGATTACCTTGCCGCTGATGGTGATTATCAGCAGGTCATCTTCGTTAACCCCGACCATGGCCAGGGCCGGTCCAATCTTATCGGTAATCTTCAGATTGATCACTCCTTGCCCGCCACGGTTATGGGCGGGATAATCTTCCACCGGGGTTTTTTTGCCGTAGCCGCGTTCGGAGGCGGTAAAGATGTACTTATCCTCCGGGCCGACCACGATCATGCTGATAACCCGGTCCTTGGGCTTCAAAGTGACAGCTTTGACTCCGGCTGCCTGGCGCCCCATGGGCCGGACCAGTTTTTCTTTGAACCGGATGGCCTTGCCCATTTTAGTTCCGATAATGATGTCGTTTTTGCCGTTGGTCAGGGCGGCGGTGAACAGTTGACTTTTGGGTCTCAGGGATATGGCGATAATTCCGCCCCGGCGGACGTTCCTGAACTCGCTCAGCTTGGTCTTCTTGATCAACCCGGTATCGGTCATGATGACCACGTACTGATCATCCCGGAATTCCTTAACGGCCAGGATGGACTGAACCTTTTCATTCGGCTGCATTTCCAGCAGGTTAACGATAGCCTTGCCCCGGCCGGAGGGCCCGACATCGGGCACGTCCAGAGCCTTCAGCCAGTACATTCGGCCCAGATTGGTAAAGACCAGCAGGTAGGAATGAGTGGAGCCGACAAACAGGTTTTCGACCACGTCCTCAGCTTTCATCTCAATTCCCTTCCTGCCCTTGCCGCCGCGGCTCTGGTAGCGGTAAGCACTGAGGGAGGTCCTCTTGATGTACCCGGACTGAGTATAGACTATGGCCACGTCTTCTTCTTTGATCAGGTCCTCGGCCTTGATCTCAGTAATCACCTCATCCCGGATTTCCGTCCGTCTTTCATCCTGGTATTGTTCCTTGAGCTGTTTCAGTTCATCCTTGATGATCTGAAGAACCATTTCCGGATTCTTCAATATCAGCTTCAGCTGCTTGATCAGGGCCAGCAGCTCTTTATGCTCCATCACGATCTTCTGTCTTTCCAGCCCGGTCAGTCTCTGTAGCTGCATTTCCAGGATGGCCTGGGCCTGAATAGCGGTGAGCTTAAACTTGGTCATCAACCCGTTCTTGGCTTCTTCCACCGTCTTGGAAGAACGGATGAGGCTGATGACCGCGTCCAGGTAATCCAGGGCAATCAGCAGGCCTTCCAGAATGTGAGCCCGGTGTTCGGCTTTCTTCAGGTCGTGCTTGGTCCGCCTGACGATAACATCCCGGCGGTGAGCGATGAAGTAGTTCATCATCTCCAGCAGGTTGAGCAGCTTCGGCTGTTTGTCGACGATGGCCAGCATGATAATGCCGAATGAGGTCTGCAGGGCAGTGTGTTTGTAGAGGTTGTTGAGAATTATCTCCGGCAGTTCTCCCCTCTTGACTTCAATCACCACCCGGATTCCTTCCCGGTCCGACTCATCCCTGATGTCGGCTATGCCCTCGACTTTTTTGTTGTTGACCAGGTCGGCGATGTTTTCCAGCAACCTGGCCTTGTTGACTCCGTAGGGAATTTCGGTGATGACAATTCTGTCTCTTTCTCCCTTATCAGCCCGTTCGATGGTGGTCTTGGCCCGGAGGTGGATGATTCCCTTGCCTTCCTGATAGGCCTGGCGGATGTTCTCCCGGTTAAAAACATAACCGCCAGTCGGGAAATCCGGTCCCGGGATGAATTTCATGATGGCATCCAGGGTGGCTTTGGGGTGGTCTATCAGATAAACCAGGCCATCGCAGACCTCGGCCAGGTTGTGGGGCGGGATATTGGTGGCCATGCCGACAGCTATACCGGAAGCTCCGTTGACCAGCAGGTTGGGGAACTTGGCCGGAAGAACCTCCGGCATCAGCAGGCTTTCGTCATAGTTGGGAACGAAATTGACCGTGTCTTTCTCTATGTCGGCCAGCAATTCTTCGGCCAGCCTGGTCATCCGGACTTCGGTATAACGCATGGCCGCCGGCGGGTCGCCGTCGATTGACCCGAAGTTGCCCTGGCCATCAACCAGTGGATAACGCATGCTGAAATCCTGGGCCATCCTGACCAGAGCATCGTACACGGCCACATCGCCGTGGGGATGGTACTTACCAATGACATCGCCCACGATTCTGGCCGACTTCTTGTAGGGCTTATTGTGATTGGTCCCGGTCTCCCACATAGCATAGAGGACGCGCCGGTGGACCGGCTTGAGTCCGTCCTTGATATCCGGAATGGCCCGGCCGATGATGACGCTCAGGGCATAGTCCAGATAGGATTTCTTCATCTCCTCTTCCAGACTGACCACGGATAGGCTCTGAGCAATCGGAGCCAGCGCTTCGGGATTTTGAGGTTTCCGGGTCTCAGGTTTGACCTCATCCGGATTTTTGGCGGTCGGTCCGGATGGCTGGGCTTTCTCTTCCGGCTTTTCTTTTTTGCCTTTCTTCGGTTCGGGTTTTTCTTTCTTGGCGGCCATCAGTTCAACCTTTCCCTAAAATCTTTATGACCGTGTCAGATGTCCAGGTTCTGAGCCAGCAGAGCGTTCTCTTCGATAAATTCTCGTCTCTGCTCCACTTCCCCCCCCATCAGCACCGAAAAGACCTTGTCGGCTTCCACCGCGTCCTGGATGGAGACTTTGAGCAGGGCTCTTTTTTCCGGGTTCATGGTGGTCTCCCAGAGCTGTTCAGGGGTCATTTCGCCCAGACCTTTGTATCTCTGAATGGTAACGCCCTTTTTCCCTCTCTCAAACAGGTATTCCAGCAGCTTGTTTTCATTTTCGATGGTAATCGACTCGGTGGTATTTATGACCTGGTAGGGCGGCTGGAAATCTTCCAGCTCTTTTATAATCCTGTAAAGATTCTTGTACTCGATGGAATTTACCAGGTCCAGGTTGACCCGGGTGCGACTGGCGAAGCCGTTGACCTGGAAGCTGGCGATAATCTCATAGGCTTCGTATTCTTCGTCGCGCACCAGGTCGGTCTGGAAACCCGGGCCGGCAATCAAAGTCTGCAGTCTTTTCATATTTTTTTTATCTTGCAGGAATTCCAAGTCGGTGACGTTTTCTTTGATCAGCAGCTCAATCAGACTGAAGGGGGTATTCTTCTTCTCCAGGTAGGTTATGTAATTTTTTTTCTGAATGACTTTCAGGATAAACTTGCGCAGCTTTTCCCCCTCGACCGGGTCTTTCTGGTTTTTGACCTTGATCTTGAAGTCTTCGGAAATCTTTCTAACAATCCACTTCTCGTAATCCCGCTCCTCTTTCAGATACTGCACTTCCCGGCCGCGCGATATTTTGTAGAGCGGCGGCTGGGCGATGTACAGGTGACCATTTTCTATCAAAGGCCGCATCTGCCGATAGAAAAAGGTCATTAGCAGAGTCCGGATGTGAGAGCCGTCGACGTCGGCATCGGTCATGATGATGACCTTGTGATAGCGCAGTTTTTCCAGGCTGAAACCCTCCTCCCCGGCGCTGGTCCCCAGAGCGGCAATGATGGTTCCAATCTCTTCGTTATGGAAAATTTTGTCGGGCTGGGCTTTCCAGACGTTCAGGATCTTGCCCCGGAGGGGAAGGATGGCCTGGAAGCGGCGGTCGCGCCCCTGCTTGGCCGATCCGCCGGCGCTGTCGCCTTCCACTATAAACAGCTCGGCCAGGGCCGGGTCGCGTTCCTGGCAGTCGGCCAGCTTTCCGGGCAGGGAAGCCGTTTCCAGGACGCTCTTTCTCCGGGCCAGTTCCCTGGCTTTTCTGGCCGCCTCTCTGGCCCGGGCGGCGTCGATGGCCTTGGCAATTATTCTCTTGGCGTTGGTCGGGTTCTCTTCCAGGTAGGCGGTCAGCTGCTCGTTGACCAGAGACTCTACGATACCTTTGACTTCCGAATTGCCCAGCTTGGTCTTGGTCTGGCCCTCAAACTGCGGCTCGCGCATCTTGATGCTCAAAACCGCGGTCAGGCCTTCCCGGGCATCATCGCCGGAGATTCCGCTCGAGCCTAAGTCTTTCATCATGTTATGAGCTTCGGCGTAGCTGTTAAGGCAGCGGGTCAGAGCCGACTTAAAGCCGACCAGGTGCGTTCCGCCTTCGACGGTATTGATATTGTTGACGAAGGTAAAAATATTTTCGGTGTAACCGGTGTTATACTGAAAGGCCAGCTCGACGATGATATCGTCTTTTTGCGCCTCAAAATAGATAGGCCTGGGATTGAGAACAGTTTTGTTCTGGTTCAGGTACTGAACGAACTCCAGGATGCCGCCTTTATATTGAAACTCGTGGGTCTTATTGACCCTTTCATCGGTAATGGTAATCTTCAAGCCGCGATTGAGGAACGACAGTTCTCTCATCCTCTGGGTGAGGATTTCAAAATTGAACTCGGTGGTCTCGAAAATCTCGTCGTCAGGCCAGAAGGTTATTTTGGTGCCGGTTTTGTTGGTCTTGCCTATTTTTTTGAGCGGAGTTTTGGGGTTGCCTCGCTCGTAAACCTGGGTCCAGATGCCGCCGTTTCTTTTAATTTCCAGCTCCAGACGTTTGGAAAGAGCATTGACCACGCTGACCCCGACTCCGTGCAACCCGCCGGAAACCTTATAAGACTTGTCGTCAAACTTGCCGCCGGCATGAAGCACGGTCAGGACAACTTCGGCCGCCGGCCGCTTTTCCTTGGGATGCATTTCCACCGGAATGCCGCGGCCGTCATCAATGACGGTTACCGAGTTGTCGACATGGACGATAACGTCGATTCTGGTGCAATACCCGGCCAGAGCCTCGTCCACCGAATTGTCGACCACCTCGTAAACCAGGTGATGCAGGCCCTCGGGCCCGGTGCTGCCGATGTACATGGCCGGACGCTTGCGAACAGCCTCCAGGCCTTTAAGAACCTTTATGCTTTCTGCGGTATACTTTTCGTCTTTCATAGCTTTACCTGTCAGGAAAAAGTGAGGGGTTATGAAGGAGCGAGAAGCTGCATAACCCGTATGGCATCTTAAGGCAAAATTATAGCTCAATTCACTCTAAAAGTAAAGAAAAAAATGATGATAAAACGGCTTTTTTATGGCTGACATCTTATTTATTATCATAATGTTACAAACAGTGCCGGCTGAGTCAGACCGCTCCGACCGTTTTCCGTATAAAAATCGTTTAATTTTACCGGCAGAAAAGAGAAAAAGAAGCGGTTCCGGCCGCTTAAAAAACCGTTAAATCTAAGTTAAAATAGGCTCCCGGAGGTCAAAAATGCCGGCTAATCTGCCGCCCGAATATTTTGAAGTGGAAAAAACTCTGCGTCAGGCCAGAACGGCCGAAGAAAAAATTTCCATTATGGAGAAGCTGCTGTCGATAATCCCCCGGCACAAGGGAACGGAAAAATTGGTGGCCCTGTATCGTTCCAAGATCGCCAAACTGAAAGAAGAAATTGAACAGCGACCGGCGGTCCGAAAGGGACAGTTGTTCAGAATCGAAAAATCAGGTGCCGGCCAGGTAATTGTAATCGGTCCACCCAACGCCGGCAAGTCGGCCCTGATCCGGGCTCTGACCGGAGTGGAGGTGGAAGTGGCCGACTTTCCCTTCACCACCAGGATGGCCGCGCCTTATATGATGCCCTTTGAAAACATCAAGGTTCAGTTGATTGATACCCCGCCCATCACCGCCGATTTCATGGAATCCTGGCTGGCCGAAATGGTCAAAATGGCCGAGGCGGTCCTGGTGGTTCTGGATGCCTCCAGCCCCGATTCTTCGGCCCAGCTGGAGGTTATCCTCAACCGGCTGAAAGAAAGGAAGGTTGAACTCGTTCCCGGAGAAACAGTCATCCCGCCCGACAGATTCCCCTTTCTTAAAAGGACCCTGCTGGTCTTAAACAAGTCCGACCTGGCGGAAGCCGGGACCCTGGCCGAAGAGCTGGAGGTTTTCTTCGGAAAAATCCTGGACCGGATTTCGGTCTCGGCAGCCACCGCCGAGGGACTGGAGACACTGAGAGGCCATATATTCCGCCTGCTCCAGATTGTCAGGGTTTACAGCAAGGTGCCCGGGAAAAAAGCCGACTACCAATCGCCGTTCATCCTGAAAAGAGGCAGCAACATAATGGACCTGGCCCGGCAGGTTCACAAGGATTTTTCAGAGAAACTCAATTACGCTCGCGTCTGGAACAAGGAGGGCACGGTCAACGGGCTCCGGGTGACCAGGGACTATCTGCTGAATGACGAGGATACCGTTGAGCTCCATATTTAAAAGTTCCGGCCCGTCGGCCTGAAAAAATGGTGCCGCCGCTTCACCATTCTCCGGGCTCTATAACCATCCGAAGCTCCTGCCCGAATACCGGGGCTGACTCAAATAAACGGACAAATCGGGAAGGACGGATATAATTTTTCCCGGCCCCGGCTCTCAAGTTTTATTTCAGGCTCCCGGCCGGAGCGGTGGCCAGATCCATAACTGCCAGGAACATCAGCCGGGCCATATCCTCCAGCATTTCTGGATTGATCAGACTGATATTGTCTCGCGTGTTATGGTAGGTGGGATAGGGCAGCCTCAAACCGGAAGTGGAGAACGACAGCGAAGGAATGTTCCCATCCATAAACCTGGCGGCATCCAGCCTCGGCCGGGTCAGATTACTCCAGTAATTGGTGCCCATTTCCCGGTGCAGATAGAGGGAGTTGGCTTTTTCAAACGGAGCATAGAGCCAGGGAAAATTCTTGCCGGCCAGGGCAAAAATGCGTTCGCCGCTGCCCACTCCGTCCATGTTAATCAGTCCCACTGTTTTTTCAATCGGGTAGACCGGGTGCTGTACGTAATATTCAGAACCTTTCACTCCCTGTTCCTCGGCTCCGAAGAAGGCAAAGAGAATGGACCTTTTCGGCTTTATTTCACATTTGCCGATAGCCTCGGCCAGCCCCAGCATCACCGCCACGGCCGAGGCATTATCGTTGGCTCCCGGCATCATATCCGGGAAAAGTCCCAGGTGGTCG
This sequence comes from Candidatus Saccharicenans sp., assembly GCA_030017715.1. Classification (GTDB taxonomy): domain Bacteria; phylum Acidobacteriota; class Aminicenantia; order Aminicenantales; family Saccharicenantaceae; genus Saccharicenans. The sequence goes on from JASEIU010000003.1 coordinate 42,447, forward strand.
AGATGCCCGCCGATTATGATGACTTCATCCTTCAGCTCAGGGTCGCTTCCGCTAATTTTAGCCAGGATGTTATAACCCACGCCCTCCGGATGATGCTCGGTCTTGTTTCTAATGGTAAAGACCTTGCCGGTGGCAAACGACTGAGGTTTCAGAGCAGTCCTTATTTTCTCCACCGTGGCCTCATAGGTGCGGCCGGTGCCGGCGAAGATGTCGTCGACCACCGTCCGGCCGATATGGCTGTATATAAAACCTTCGATATAATCGTTATTCGGATTACAGATCGGCCCGTAATAATACAGCATCCCCCTGGCTCCATGGGCGGCAGCATTCTGCAGCTTGTATTGGTGGAATGAATAGGGCCGCCACTTTTTGAAAGTCTCGGGGTCCTTATCCGGGTTAAATGGCACTTCGTTTTCCATCAGAACTATTTTTCCCCGGACATCCACTCCTTTATAATCGTCATAACCGAGCTCGGGAGCGGTGATGCCGTAGCCGACGTAAACCACTTCGGCCGTAACCTGGCCCGAGGCCGAGGTGCCGCCGGGAAAGTATTCATCTTCATAGAGATAATATTTTTTTACCGTGCCCTGTTGCTTCGGGTCGGTTTGGCCGACCTTCAGATGCATTGACACTTCTCCCCTGTCCAGTATCAGGGTGTAGGGATTGGGGAAAGCCTGAAGATAGGTTCCTTTATCGCCAGCCGGCTCAACTCCCCACTCCTTAAGCCTGGAGATAACCCATTCCGCCGATAGGTTATAACCTTCGGTTCCGGTCAGGCGGCCGGCGTATCTTTCAGAAGTCAATTCTCTTACATACTCAATAAGGGTGTTGCTGGAAATCGTGTGAAAGACCCGCAGCAACTTCCGGCTGTCGTCCGCAGGACGAGCCTGGGCCAGAACCGCCGTCTCGTTCAGATAAGCAGCCAGCGCCAGTACAATCAGCAGTTTGCCTGTTTTTCTGAAGTTGTTTTTCATCTTGCTTCTCCCTGATAAATTCTAAAGGAAATATATTACCGCAGGGCCCGGTCGGTGTAAAAACATTTTTGAGAGCAGGAGTCTACCTTCGTTCTTTGATTTGCGGCCCGGATATCAGCAGGATGACACGCCGCGACAGGCCCCTCCCCGCAATTTCAGCCGGCAAAGAAACGGTGAGGATACGGTGGCCATTGGCTGGCACAAATTGACATAACCCTCTGCCTATTCCGCGCCAATCAAGAATCGGCGATGGAAGATTTTTAGAGGGTGGGGCGGCCTGTCTCCGAACCGCCCGCAGCGGAAGGGGTTCCCGGCGGGGGATGGGTGAAGCGAGGACGGGAGGAGTCGCGACCCGGCCGGACCCCGGCTCTTTTTATGTTATGCCCGGCAACAAAATCGGAAAGGCAACCATTGAAACGCGGTGCTATCTTTTTCTCTTAATGGGAATGGCCCGTCTTTTATTAACTCACTCAGGAGCAAGAGCCGGGTTTATAGCCTGAACGACAAACCTCCCCTTAAAAGAAATCCATCAAAAATCCCGACATCGGCCACCAGGTTCAACGCCCGGGACAGCCTGGCCCTTAAACCCAGGTTAAATTGAAAGATTGGCAAGAAATTCAGCGGGAAATCTTTGCCTTCCGCCAGGCGTTCCTCCTTGATCTGACGCAGAGTCCGGCTGTCGGAATCCGAATACTGTTCCGTGGAACTGTCGGGAAGGATTAATGTCCCGTTGTATTCATAATGGTAGCTGGCATCGAAAAAGCTTTTGGAGGTGGAAATCCCGGCCCCGATAGTCAGGTAGGGAGACACTGCTCTGGAGGGCAAAAATTCCCAGCGCATATTAAGATGGAAGGACAGCGGCTTGATGATGAACTGCCCGCTGGCCTGGCCGTTGAAGGTAGCTGTCTGGTTGAGGTTGAGGTCGACCAGGTCCAGCCTGGCCGCGACCGAGGGAAAGGAAATCTTCATGGTGGTTTGTTCTACGGCCAGCCCGAGGCTGAAGGCTCCTCCCCGCCCGCCGGGATAGAAGCGCAGCTCAAAGCCTATGTTGTGGCCGGGAGCGTCGAAGTTGACATCCTGCTGGTAACCGCTTTCAACCAGGGCCGGATAGTCCGCCTGAATCTGTTCCAGAAAGCGATCTTTAAGGTCGCTCTCCAGCGTATCGCTGACCATTTTCTCCACCAGTCCCCTGACCACGTTCAATGTCCAGTAAGAAAAATGCACATTAAACTCCAGGTGGCCGTCCGCCAGCAGCGGGGTTGAGAATATGCTTAATAAAAAAATAATTGATAGGGCGATTCTTTTTCTGACTGCCGATCTGGCCATAGCTTTGCCTCCTGACTCAATATCTTATCCCATGCCGACCCGGCAAAGTCAAGCCTCCGGGCCCCGCCGACGGATTTCGGCCGCCCCCGGCCGCAGCCGCTTAAGCCTCCGTTTCCAGGATTAGTCGCCTTACTGCCAGAGAGCCGGAGCAGCCTGTCTTCTTTCGCCCGGAGTGGCAGTAGCCCCCGCGGCGGATCGGCGAGCAATGACTGCAGCCGTCGCGCCGCAACAGGCACCTCTGCCTCCCCATTTTGAACCGGCCCGAAAGCTCGCCGGCATTTTTTGATTTGATTATTTTTCCCCCATCTGATATCGTAAATTCTTATTTGGAGGTAGAAATGAATAAAGGATTTTTGGTCTTTTTCAGTCTGCTTCTTGTCCTTTCCATAAGTTCTTTGCTGGCGGCCAATCCCAGAATTCTGATGAAAACCAGCAAGGGAGACATAGTGATCGAGCTCTTTGCCGATAAAGCCCCCATTACCGTCAAAAACTTCCTGACTTACGTCGGCGATAAGTTCTACGACGGCACCATTTTCCATCGGGTCATCAAGGGTTTCATGATCCAGGGCGGCGGCCTGACCCCGGACCTTCAGACCAAGCCTGAAAAAAGGCCGCCCATCAAGAACGAAGCCAACAACGGGCTGAAAAATCTGCGCGGGACCCTGGCCATGGCCAGAACCAATGAAATCGACAGCGCCACCTGCCAGTTCTTCATAAACCTGGTGGACAATCCGTTCCTCGATCACGTGCCCAACGACCCCAAGAAATTCGGTTACGCCGTTTTCGGCAAGGTGGTTCAGGGAATGGAAGTGGTCGATGCCATCGCCGAGGTGGCCACGACCACCAGGGGTATGTACCGCGACGTTCCGGTTGAGCCCGTACTCATAATTTCGGTTACCAGAATTCAGTAAAGCCGAACCAGGCTGATTACAGGGCCTCAGACCGCTCCTGCCCGGAACGATGTTCGAATGGCTGTTTGCTTTTGTCCATCTGGCTCTTTTCCTGGGCCTGCTATCCTATTCCGTTCTTCAACTGGCCCGGGGACGCTGGCTGGCCGGATTGATCCTGCTAGCTTTCCTGACCGCTTATTATTTTATCGTTCTCCATCCGGCTGTGCTCAAAGAGATAAATCGCAAACGAAAAAAGCCAAAAACTAAAATTAAATTTGAAAGTTAACACGAACCTGATCCCGGTTCGGGCAGTTTTTTCTGAGGTCTGAATCCGGTTATGTGATATAATCGCTTCTAAATATTTAATTTTAAGAGAAGGCCAATGAACATCAGGAAAACAACAACTCAACTTTTTTCGGTCCCGGTTTTGCTGGTCATGATTTTCAGCTGGTCGGTCGCCGGCCAGCTGCCGGCTCGCCTTCAGAAAGCGGTTGAGGCCATCGACCCGCTCCTGGCTTACCAGCTCACCAGGACCATGGCTTCGGAAGAATTTGCCGGCCGCCTGACCGGGCACGAAGGTTATACCCGGGCCGCTCGCTGGGCGGCAACCAGATTCAAGGAATGGGGACTCAAGCCGCTCGATGCCAGAAACGGTTATCTCCAGCCCTATCCATCTCCCTACACCATAATCGACCAGGCTTCTATGACTCTTCACCTGCCGGTTAAGGCCGGAAGCGACGGCCAGGTCCAGTACGAAACGATAGAGCTTAAACCGGAAAAAGATTTTTTGCCACTTCTCTACTCTGACAGCGGAAACCACACCGCCGGACTGGCCTTCGTCGGCTGGGGAATTTCCGCCCCCGAACTCAACTATGATGATTACGCCGGAGTCGAGGTGAAGGGAAAATTTGTTCTCTGCTTTCGCGGAACTCCGGACCCGACCCGGCGCGAATTCCAGTCGCACGATGAACACCGGACCAGGATGAAAACGGCCAGAGAAAAAGGCGCTTTTGGTTTGATTTACATCTATCCCGAAGCCCAGGCTAATCCCAACGGCGACTGGCTGGCCGGTTTCATGCCGGGAATGATAACCGAAAAGACCGCCGACCAGATTTTCAGGGAAATCAACTCCAGTTCCGCCGAATTAAAGAAATCCCTGCAAACTTATAAAAGACCGATCTCTTTCCATCTGAAAGCCCGCCTGTCCTATTCGGTTAGCTCCAGACATTTCCCCGAGGCCACCGGTTATAACGTCGCCGGCTGGGTGGAGGGTTCTGACCCGAAACTCAGTAAAGAAGTCATCATCATCGGCGGCCATTTCGACCACTGCGGTCGGCACCTGGGTCTGCTTTTTCCTGGAGCCAATGACAACGCCTCCGGCTCGGCCGTGGTTATGACTCTGGCCAGGGCTTTTGCTTCCCTGAATCCGAAGCCGAAAAGGTCGCTGATGTTTGTTCTGTTCGGCGGCGAGGAGCTGGGCCTGCAGGGTTCAACATATTTTGCCAACCATCTTCCAGCCGGATTTGACCGGGTCGCAGCCATGTTTAATTTCGACATGGAGGGCGAAGGCGACGGAGCCTGGTGCGGGGTGAGCGCCGAGCCGCCGTATCTTAAAGAAGCCATTGAAAGGGCCAACCGGGAAATCAACATTATAAGAGGATACGGAGTCATCAAAAATATCGGAGTCCGAAGCTCGGATTTTGCGCCGTTTTTCCTGAAGGGAATCCCCTGCGCCAGCCTTGGCTCCAACGGTCCTCATCTGGCCTACCACGGAACTGGCGATACCATCTACCGAATCAATCCCGAAATCATGGGCAGCATCGCCCGGGTATCTTTCCTGTCGATCTATTTTCTGGCCGAAAGATAAGTCCTATAATAAGTAACAGCGTGAGGAATAGAAGATGAAAGTCGCCCGAGAAGGTTTGATTTTTTACCTGCCGTCGCTGCTGGCGTTCCTTTTAACTCTGCTGCTCGGCTGGTGGCCGGTGAGCCTGTTTTTCCTGCTGCTTTCGGCCGCTTTCCTTTTTTTCTTTCGCGACCCGAACCGGCAACCCCCGGCCGGAGATAATCTGGTGCTGTCTCCGGCTGACGGACAGGTTATTAAGATTGAAGACTTTTCCAGCCATCCGGACCTGGCCGGCTCCGGAAAAGTTGTCAGCATATTTCTTTCCCTGCTCGATGTCCATTTTACCCGCTCCCCCTTTTCAGCCCGGGTTCAAAAAGTAGATTACCAGCCCGGCAGGTTTTTTCCCGCCTACCGGGAAGAAGCCAGCAGTCAGAATGAATCCAGCAGCCTGCTGCTGCAGGGAGAAAGAGGTTCTGTCTTCCTGAAGCAGATGGTCGGAGTTGCCGCCAGGCGCATAAAATGTTATGTTAAGCCCGGAGATCTGGTAAGTGCCGGCCAGAAGATCGGTCTTATGTATTTTGGTTCCAGGGTAGATCTGTATCTGCCCGGCCAGGTTGAGCTTAAAATCGGTCTCAACCAGAAAGTCAGAGGAGGCCTGACCGTAATCGGAGAGTGGAGAGATGAAAGTCAGAATTAAGCAGCCGGTCCCGCGGCTCTATTTTCTACCCAGCGTTTTTACCCTGACCAATGTATTCTTCGGGTTTCTCAGCCTGACTTCAACCTTTTATGGACGCTACCGCTGGGCTGCTCTCTGGATCATCATCGCCGCCATGCTGGACGGCCTGGACGGCCTGGTGGCCAGAGCCACCAGAACCAGTTCCGACTTCGGTATCCAGCTGGATTCACTGGCTGATGCCATTTCCTTTGCCGCCGCCGCTTCTCTCCTGATATATTTCTGGGGTTTGAAAGTCCTGGGACCGGCCGGAATATTTTTCAGCTTCCTGTTCATAGTGGGCGGGCTGCTGAGGTTAGCCCGGTATAATATCCGGACCAAGAGCCTGCCCGACCGCCGCTATTACCAGGGACTGACGGTTCCATCGGCAGCCATCTTTCTGGCTTCACTGGTATTTTTTCATCCGCAGCCGAACTACCAGACACTGAACGCTTTTTATCTGTCAGCCCTGGTGGTTACAGTCAGCCTGCTGATGATCAGCACTCTCCGCTACCGGAATTTCGTCTCTTTTATCATCAACCGGCCGGTGGACATGAAGACCGGATTGTTGCTGGCTGTGGTCCTGACCGGTCTGCTTTTCCGTCCGAAATATTTCCTGCTGCTCTTTACTTCCCTGAATGTTCTCTACGGACCGGTCGATTTCCTGGTGCTCAAACTGAGGAAAAAAACAGGTCCCAGAGCGGTAGCCGAAAAGCACGAGGCCGGAAAACCGCTCGACTTCAAGGAATAACCCCGCTCGCCGGATGAAAGCCAGAACAAGAATCAATCGTAAAAAAGTATTGGCGGTGGCCATTATCCTGCTGCTTCTCGCCCTGGCCACCATCATTCTTCTTCTTACCAGGGATAAAGAGCGCCCGTTGGCCGCCCCCGAAGCCACACTGACCGTTCCAGAGCCGGATATCCGGTTGCCGGTAAGTGAGGAATTCACCATCCCGGCCGGAAAGACGATAACCGACCTGCTGGCTCCATACGGATTTTCTCCGGCCCGGGTGATAGAAATCAGAGAAGCTGTCAGGCCGGTCTATGACCTGGCAAAAATCCCGGCCGGCCAGAAGATCAGCCTTCTCCGCCGGGGTGAGGATTATACCGCTTTTCAGCTTGACCTGGACCCCGAACGCTATCTGGAAGTCAACCTGGAGGCCAGGCCGCCCTCTGCCAGCATCAAGTCCCGCCCGGTCACCAGGCAACTGGTTCTGATTGAAGGAATAATCAAGGATTCCCTGATTGCGGCTGTTAACCAGGCCGGGGAGCAGGACCTCCTGGCCTTGATGATGGCTGAGATTTTCGGCTGGGTAATAGATTTTTTCGTCGACCTCAGGCAGGGCGACAACTTCCGGCTGCTGGTCGAAAAAAAATACATTGACGGCCGGTTCGGCAGCTACGGCCCGATCCTGGCAGCCCGTTTCGTCAACCGGGGCCAGGTGTTCGAAGCGTACCGCTATGAATTTCCCGACACCGGAAAGGCCGATTATTTCGAGGCCGGCGGAGGTTCGCTGCGAAAAGAATTTCTTAAGTCGCCGCTGAGATATGCCCGGATAACTTCCCGCTTCAGCTCCAGCCGGCTGCACCCGATCCGCAAAATTTACCGTCCGCATTACGGCATAGACTATGCGGCTCCGGTCGGCACGCCCGTTCAGGCCACGGCCGACGGAGTGGTGACTTTTGCCGGCTGGAACGGAGCCGCCGGCCGCATGGTCAGAATCCGGCACCGGAATGCCTACGAGACCATGTACCTGCACCTGAAGTCTCTGGCCGCCGGAATTAAAACCGGAGCCCGGGTGGAAGGCGGACAGGTCATTGGTTATGTCGGGTTGAGCGGAGAGTCGACCGGCCCTCATCTTGATTATCGCCTTCTCTATCACGGGAAATATGTCAATCCCCTGAGCTGGAAATTCCAGCCGGCCGAACCGCTGCCCTCCCGCTACCGGGCTGATTTCGAAAAAAAGGTCCAGGGGCTTAAGATGCTCCTTCTTTTCCCGTTGACTTACCTTTAATCTTTTTCGCCGGCAGAAGATATCAAGACGGCGGCGAGAGCGCTCAGTTCTCAGTCCTCAGTCAGCCAGCGGATGAATAGAACAGAAGCCCGGGTCAGGATCCGCGCGCCTGTTAATATTCGCCGGCCGGAACAGCTCCTGCGACTCCGACCTCCCGACCGGAGAAGTCAAGCCCGGCCCTGATTAAGCCGCCGGATTGCTCAATCCCAGGTCAGATAGCCGGCTTACCGGCAGGCGGCTTCCGGCTATTATTCTTAACCCCGATTCCGGCCTGGCGCCTGAAAGAAAATTGCGGTTGACTGAGAAAAAGAGATTGATTAAATTAAAAACGGGAACATCATTCGGGAGGCAATCTTGAAAATAACCATCAGTGTCTTAAAAGCCGATATCGGGAGCATCGGCGGCCACATCAAACCAAGCCTGGCCCTGTTCCAGGAAATTAAGAATTTTGTGGCCGCCAGAAGCAAAGGTTTGTTGATTGATTATTATCTCAGCTCTACCGGCGATGACATCGCCATTCTCTGCACCCATACTCTGGGAACCGGAAACCAGAAAATCCATCAGCTGGCCTGGGAGGCCTTCCAGGCCGGAACAGCTGTCGCCCGGAAAATCGGACTCTACGGCGCCGGCCAGGACCTGCTGAAAGACGCTTTTTCCGGCAATGTTCGAGGACTGGGACCGGCAGTGGCTGAAATGGAAATTGAGGAAAGGGAAAGCGAGCCCTTCCTGTTTTTCGCAGCTGACAAAACCGACCCCGGCGCTTACAACCTTCCTTTTTACTTAGCCTTCGCCGACCCGATGTACTGTTCAGGTTTAATCCTCAGCCCAAAAATGAGCCAGGGTTATAAGTTCCGCATCATCGACGTCAGTTATACTGAAAAGAATAAAGTTATTGAGCTGGCGGCCCCGGAAGAGCTTTATGACATTGCGGCTCTGCTGCGCGACACAGAGAAATATGTCATCGAAAGTATCTGGTCCCGCAGCACCGGCAACCAGGCGGTAGCCATCTCCACCCAGAGGTTGCATAATATCGCCGGCAAATACACCGGAAAGGATGACCCGGTTGCCCTGGTCAGGGTTCAGGGAGAATTTCCAGCTACCGGCGAAGTCCTGGCTCCTTTCAACATCGGACATTATGTGGCCGGTTTCATGCGGGGAAGCCACATCGGGCCGTTGATGCCCTGCCGGCTGAACGCCACCGTCTCCTATTTCGACGGACCGCCGGTGGTAACCGGCGCCGCCTTCTCCATGAAGGAAGGCAGGCTGTCAGAGCCGGCAGATGTTTTCGACCATCCTTACTGGGACCATATCCGGGATCAGATTGCCCGGAAAGCTTCAGAAATCAGACGTCAGGGGTTCTGCGGGCCGTCAATGCTGCCCTATTCCGAACTTGAATACGGCGGCGTGGTAGAAAAACTGAAGCAGTTAGAAAAAAGGTTTGTCCTTTCCGATTGACATTTTTTCCGCCCGGCGGTATGGTAGCTGCGAAGAATTCATCATGAAGGAAAGAAAACATCCCGTCCCGGCTGTTGATCTTATCATTGAAATCAAACAACCCGACGGCCGGATTGGATTGGTCCTGATTGAAAGAAAAAATCCGCCTCCCGGTTGGGCCCTGCCCGGAGGTTTTGTCGATTACGGCGAAACTCTGGAGCAGGCGGCCATCCGCGAAGCCAGAGAAGAAACTTCGCTCAACGTGGAACTGGTCAGTCAGTTCCACACTTACTCCGACCCCGGACGAGACCCCAGACTGCACACCATTTCCACCGTCTTTATTGCCAGGGCAGAGGGAATCCCGGAAGCCGCTGACGATGCGGCCCGGGTCGGGATTTTTACCAGGGAAGAAATAAATTTTCCTCTGGCCTTCGACCACAGACAGATTCTCGATGACTATTTTTCCTGGCGGGAAAAACATCCCGCGGAACAGGAAAAGGAAGAGTCCGGAGATATCTTCCCTTCTTCTCAAAAAGAGCCTGAACAGGAAGAAACTCTGGTCGAGCTGACCAGGGTCTGGAGCCTGGCCGAAGCCGAAGTCATCAAGAGTTTTCTGGGCACTAACGGCATCTTTTGCCTGCTCAAAGGCCAGATAGTCCATTCCATCTATCCTTTCACCATGGATGGTCTGGGCGAAACCATAATCATGGTGCTGGAGAAAGACCTGGAAAAGGCCCGAAAATTGCTGGAAGAGTATTCCGGGTCCGGGCCTGAGGGCTGAACCATTCTCCAAACTATTGTCTCCCCTTGGAAATATTTCAGTTTCTCTTCCATTTTTCCCGGCCAATCTCGACTGGCAGCCAGGCAGTCAGAATGTCGGGCGAGTTACACGCTGAATTCAGGAGCCGGATTCGCTCTTAGCCTCCTGAGAAACCGCCTCTGCTGATTACCCCGCCCGAAAGCCGAAGGACCTCTCTCCGCCGCAGGCTGATTGGCCTTTCCTGCGTCCGGACCGACCTGGAAAACCGGAAGACGAGAAAGCCTTCCACCGGACCGGCCGACCCCCTCAAAACAGAAACAAGTTTATTTTATTTTCTCGGGATTTTTTGCTTGACTTTTATAATTTTCTTTCTTATATTTAACTCAAAACGGGATAAAACGGGATAAAATGGGAAAAGAAGCCGTCAACAACCTGCTGATCGGAAGCTACACAGCCCGTCTCGACCGCAGCGGCCGTCTGAAAATTCCCGAAAAATTCCGGGACATAATCGAACAGGCTTACGGCAAAGATGTTTTCATAACTTCTCTAACCGATGAAGCGGTGCAGCTCTATCCGCTGGCTGTCTGGGAACAGATGACCAGCATCGCCAACGAGGGAGCTCTGACTCTACGCCCCGACGTCAGGCGTTTCCTGTTGCGGGTTAACCTGAAGGGCAGTCATCACCAGATCGATGCCAAAGGCAGGGTGTTAATCAGCCAGACTCTCAGAGACAAAGCCAGACTCAACACCGAAGTGGAGGTGATCGGGCTAAACAATCATCTGGAAATCTGGAACAAAGAAGTTCTGGAATCAATAATCGAAAAACGGCCCCTGAGCGAGGAGGATTTCGAAAATATTGCCCGTCTTGTCCCCCGAGGAAAGACTGAATGAAAGATTTCGGGCACAGGCCAGTCCTGGTGGAAGAAACGCTGGCCTATTTACAGGCCTCGCGGCCGGGGCTCTATATAGATTGCACCATTGGCCTGGGGGGACACGCTCTGGAGATTTTGAGAAGAAATCCCGGAGCCAGAATAATCGGTTTTGACCTGGATGAACTGTCGTTAAAGGCTGCGGCCGACAGGTTAGCCGATTACCGTGACCGGGTCAAACTGTTTCAGCTGGATTTCAGGCAGATGCTTGATTTTCCGGACTTGATTCCCTTCCAGGAAGTGAAGGGCGTTCTGGCCGACCTGGGAATCTCTTCTTTTCAGCTTGACAATCCGGAGCGCGGTTTCAGCTTCAACCTGGAAGGTCCGCTGGACATGAGAATGGATACCAGACAGAAAACCACCGCCGAAAAGATCCTGATGACCTACCCTGAAACCCGCCTGGCTGAGGTTTTCAAGAAATACGGAGAACTGCACCATACCCGACTGCTGGCCCGGAAAATCGCCAGCCAGCGCAAGCTGGGACTCTTAAAAAATACCACCGACTTGAAGAAGCTGGTGGAAGAAGTCTACCGCTGGGTGCCGCAAAAGAATCGCCTCCACCCGGCGGCCAGAGTCTTTCAGGCCCTCAGGATAGAGGTCAACCAGGAACTGAAAGGACTGGATGCGTTCCTGGACCGGCTGGCCGGGAAATGCCAGCCCGGCACCAGGCTGGTGGTGATTTCCTTTCACTCCCTGGAAGACCGTCTGGTGAAAAAGGCCTTTCAGAGGCTGGTCTCGACCGACCGAGGTCAGCCGCTGGTCAAGGTTTTAACCCGCAAGCCGGTTCGACCGTCGCCCGAAGAAATAGAAGCCAATTCCCGCAGCCATTCGGCTAAGCTTCGGGCCGCGGAGAGAATATGAGTATGGTCAGGAAAAAATTCACCTGGAAACAGCTGGCCCTGGGCGCCGGGCTGGTGGCGCTGTTTCTGGGCAATCTGACTTTTTACATCTGGTACCAGAGCGAATCAGTTCGGCTCGGGTACCGGATCAATGAGCTGGAGATGAAAGTCGAAAAGCTGAAGGAGGAAATCAAGAGGCTGGAAACCAGAAAGGAAGCTCTGCTGTCTCTGGACAGGATTGACCGCGTGGCCCGGAACGAACTCCAGCTCCAGGATCCCAAACCTGACCAGATTATCTTCGAAAAGCAGGTGGTGAAATGAAGTTGATTCTCCAGGACCGGTCGCCTTTTTCTACCAGCCACCGCCAGAAGGTTAAGTTTATCCTGGTGGCCGTCCTGTTCTGGTTCGCGGTCGTGGCCGTCAGATTGCTTGAACTTCAGGTCCTTGAGCATAAGAAGTTGAAAGCCGAGGTCCTGGAACAGAGCCAGGACCTGATCACCGTGCTGCCGACCAGGGGCACGATTTTCGACCGCAACGGGAAAATCCTGGCCCGCAGCCTGCCGGCGGCTTCGGTTTTCTTCTCTCCGGTTAAGGGCGAAAGTCTGGCCCAGCAGCTCAAGAGCCTCGAGCGGTTGAAAAATCTGCTGGGCTTAAAAGACCAGGAGATAAAAAAGATCGCCAGCTCCATTGAGAAGCGGAAAAGATTTACCTGGATTAAAAGAAAAATATCCCCGGAGCTGGCCGAGACCATACGGAGCCTGAAACTGCCCGGAATCTACCTGCTGGAAGAGAACAGAAGGTTCTATCCCCAGGGTCAGCTGGCGTCCCATGTCCTCGGCGGAGTCAATGTGGACGACTTCGGACTGGCCGGCGTTGAATATTATTACAATTCCCTGCTGCGGGGCGAAGAGGGCCAGCAGCTGATCATGAAGGATGCCCGCAAGAGAGAATTTTTTATAGAGACCATAAAGGAAACTCGACCGGGCCAGGACCTCTACCTGACGATAGATTCCACCATTCAATTCATTGCCGAAAAAGAGCTGCAGCGAGCGGTGGAAAAACATCAGGCCAGCTGGGGCACGGTCATCGTCTCCCTGCCGCAGACCGGAGAAATCCTGGCCATGGCCAACTGCCCGGCCTATGACCCGAACGATTTTCCCCCGCCGGAAAACGTCATGCCCAACCGGGCTATCCAGCATACCTACGAACCGGGCTCCACGGTCAAGATGGTCACGGCCGCGGCCGCCCGGGAGCTGGCCGGAATTGGCTGGAATACATATTACGACTGCAGCCAGGGTTATCTGGTTTTCGGGGGCACCATGGTCCGGGACCATGTCCGGATGGGAGTGCTGAGCTTTCCCGAAGTCTTCATTCAATCGTCAAATGTCGGAGTTATCAAGATCGCCGAACGCATCGGGTCGGAAAACATCTATCGCCTGTTCCGGACTTTCCGTTTCGGCGAAAAAACCGGCATCGACCTGCCCGGGGAAGAATCGGGAATCTTTCACCCGCTGGAAAAATGGCGGAAATCATCTCTCCGGGTGGCTATCGGCTATGAAATTTCGGCCACTCCCATCCAGGTGCTGAGGACTCTGAATGTCTTTGCCTCCGGCGGTTATCTGATTAAACCCAGGGTCCGGCTGGAACAGCCCTCTCCCCTGGCCGGCCTCATCCCCGCCGACCTGGAGCCCCCGGCCGGACTTCAGCCCATCCTTAAACCCGAAACCGTGCGGCAGCTGGTCGACCTGGTTCTGCGACCGGTGGTGGAATCGGGCACCGGCCGGGAAGCCGGACTGCCCGGATACCTGATAGCCGGCAAGACCGGAACCGCCCAGAAATACGACCCCGAACTCCGGGCCTACTCCAGTTCCAGGCACGTGGCTTCCTTTGCCGGTTTTGTCCCGGCCGACCGGCCGCTGATTTCGATAATTGTGGTCATAGACGAGCCGCGGGGGCAGTTGCATTATGGAGGGCAGGTGGCTGCCCCGGTGTTCCGGGAAGTGGCCAGGAAAGTCCTGCTCTATCTCAATCAGCCTCCGCAGAAATTGCCTGAAAGCCTGATTATGGCCAGGAAAGAAGCCTCAACCACGGGAGTGACTGACTGAAATGAAGCTATCAGAGCTGCTTCAGGATATCCGGGTGGTCAGCCTGTCGGCGGCCGAAGACCCGGAGATAACCGGCCTCGCCTATTTTTCGAGGAAGGTCGAACCCGGGAACATCTTCTTCGCCCTCAAAGGGCAGAAAGCCGACGGACATGACTTCCTGCCCGAAGCCCTGGAACGCGGGGCTGTAGCCATAGTTTCCGAAAAGCCTCGTCCGCCAGAAATTGACCGGGCCTGGGTTCAGACGCTGGACTGCCGCGAAGCCATGGCCCTGCTGGCGGCCAACTTCTACGACCGGCCCTCTTCCCGGCTGAAGGTGGTCGGCATTACTGGCACCAAAGGAAAAACTACCATCACCTATATACTGGAAGAAATCCTGAAGACTGCAGGCTTCAGCCCGGGTGTGGTGGGTACGGTGGAATACCGCTGGGCCGGCCGTCAATTCTCCGCCGAGAGAACCACCCCCGAAGCTCCGGACATCCAGAAATTCCTGCGGCAGATGGTGGAAGCAGGGGTCAGCCATTGTCTGATGGAAGTCTCTTCGCACTCACTCGAGCTGAAGCGGGTCTGGGGCATCGGTTTTGACGTGGCCGTTTTCACCAACCTCAGCGGCGAGCATCTCGACTACCATCAGACTATGGAAAATTACTTTGAGGCCAAAAAGAAATTATTTTTCTTAAATCATAAAAGGCAGGCTTCGGTGGTCAACATCGACGACCCCTGGGGAGAAAGGTTGCTGTCAGAATTACCGATGCAGACCATAAGTTTCGGCTTCAAACCGGAAGCCGTGGTCAGGGCCGAAAAGTTCACCATCGACCAGGAAGAAATGACAGCCACCGTTTCCTCGCCGCTGGGGAAACTGACCTTAACTACCAGTCTGATCGGAAAACACAATCTTTACAATTTTCTGGCGGCCATTTCGGCGGCCATGGTCCTGTCAGTCCCGGTTCCAGATATCGTCAGAGGAATCTCTATGATTAAAAGAATTCCCGGGCGTTTCGAAAGCCTGCCCAACCGGCTGGGAATAAAAGTCATCGTCGATTACGCCCACACCGACGCCGCCCTGGAAAACCTGTTGCAGGCTGTCCGCAGTCTTAATCCCAGGAAAGTCATCCTGGTTTTTGGCTGCGGGGGCGACCGCGACCGTCTGAAACGTCCCCGGATGGGCGAAGTGGCTGCCAGGCTGGCCGACTGGACCATCATCACTTCCGACAACCCCCGGTCCGAGGACCCGGAACAGATAATCTCGGAAATAGAACAGGGGTTCCACCGGCTGGGCAACCACAACTACGAAAAAATTGTAGACCGGCGCCTGGCGATCGAAACCGCCCTGGTTCTGGCCAGAAAGGGAGACTGGGTGGTCGTGGCCGGCAAAGGTCATGAGAATTACCAGGTTTTTAAGGACCGGACGGTTCCTTTCAGCGACGCGGAAACGGCCCGGGAAATAATCGACTCTCTGGAGAAAAAATAGGATGGCCGGGTTGTATCTGGGACAGGTAGCTCAGCTGGCCGGCGGACGACTGCTTCAAGGCCGGCCCGAGACTCTGATCCTGTCCTATACTTTTGATTCCAGACAGGCTGGCCCGGGCACTCTGTTCTTTGCTCTCCGGGACAGAAGAGACGGCCATCAGTTTGTTCGGGACGCTTACGAGAAAGGAGCCGCAGCCGCCTGCATTTCCGGTGAGGTTGGCGGGCTGCCGCCGGATTTCGGACTGATAAAAGTCGAAGATACTCTGCAAGCCCTTCAGGCTCTGGCCTCCCGCTGGCTTAGCCTCCATCCGGTTAAAATCGTGGGCATAACCGGCAGCGTCGGCAAGACTTCAACCAAGGAATTCACCGCCTGTTTGCTGCAGGAAAAATTCAGGGTGCTTAAATCCCCCGGCAATTTCAACAACCAGATCGGGGTACCCATCTCCATCCTGTCGGTGAACGGTTCGCAGGAAATAGCCGTCCTGGAAATGGGCATGAGCCGGCGGGGAGAAATTCGAAAACTCACCGAAATCGCCCCGCCCGACGTGGCCGTTATAACCGGCATCGCCCCGGTTCACCTGGAATTCTTCCGCGACCTGGAAGATATCGCCCTGGCTAAAAGGGAAATTCTGGAAGGAGCCAGACCGGGAGCTCTGGCCGTGCTCAATGGAGACGACCCGCTGCTCAGAAAAATCGGAGCTGATTGGAGTCGGGACCGGGTGCTGTATTACGGCTTCAGCCAGGAGTTTCAGGTCAGGGCAGAAAACCTGGAACACCGGGGTTTTGAAGGCCTTCGTTTTAACCTGGTTCTGGGTGAAGACAGGGTTTCGCTCCGGGTGCCCTTCCTGAACCGGGCTCTGGTCTCAAACCTTCTGGCCGCCTGCGCCGTGGCCTTCTCTTTCGGACTCAAGCTTCGGGAGCTTTTGCCGGCCCTTAACCGGCTGCCGGCGGTAGAGCATCGCGGACAGCTCCTGGAATTAAAAGCCGGAATAAAAATCTATGATGATTCCTACAATTCCAACCCGGTGGCCCTGAATTCGGTTCTGGAAAGCCTGGGTCATCTCCCGACCCGAAGAAAGATCGCGGTTCTGGGAGACATGCTGGAACTCGGCCCGGAAGAAATTAACTTTCACCGCCAGGCCGGAGCCGGAATCCCGGAAAACGGCTGGCATATTCTGGTAACGGTCGGTCCGAGGGCCCGGCACCTGGCCGAAGGAGCGGTCGAACGCGGTTTCGACCCCGGGTCGGTTTATTATTTCGACGAAGCCCTGGAGGCTGCCGGCTGGCTGCGGAATATTCTGCGGGCCGGAGACCTGGTGCTGGTCAAGGGTTCCCATGGGCTGGCCCTGGACCGCATTGTGACTTTTCTAAAAAAAGAAATGGAGGCCTGAAGTGCTGTACTGGTTGCTCATTCCGCTCAGAGAATATTACTTTTTCTTCAATGTTTTCCGGTACATTACCGTCAGGACTGCCCTGAGCGGAATTACGGCCCTGCTGCTGATGTTTATCCTGACGCCGCTGTTCATCAGACTTCTCAAAAGACATCAGGTCGGCCAGGAAATCAGACCCGAAGGCCCTTCCAGCCATCTGAATAAGAAGGGCACTCCGTCGATGGGCGGCCTGATGATCATCGGAGCCACGCTGATTTCCACTCTGCTCTGGGGCAACCTGGAAAATATCTACGTCTGGCTGGCCATGGGCGGGATGCTGTTTTTCGGAGCCATCGGCCTGGCCGACGATTTCATCAAATACCGCTGGCGGCAGTCTCTGGGCCTTACTCCCCGGCAGAAACTCGGGCTGCAATTCCTGGCTTCCGGGGTCCTGGCCCTGACCCTGGTCCTGATTGGATTCAGGGGGCAGTTCAGCTTGAACCTGACCTTCCCCTTCTTCAAAGAATGGACACCCTACCTGGGCTGGTTTTACCTGCCCTGGATTCTATTCATCCTGGTGGGTTCGTCAAATTCGGTTAATCTGGCGGACGGGCTGGACGGCCTGGCCATCGGCCTGACTCTGATCGCCTCGGTGGCCCTGACCGCCCTGACCTACGTGGCCGGACACGCCGTCTGGTCCCAGTACCTAAACATCCTCAGGGTCCCGCTGGCGGCCGAATTGACGGTTTTCGTCGGAGCCCTGTCGGGAGCCTGTCTGGGTTTCCTGTGGTTCAACTGCCACCCGGCCGAGATATTCATGGGAGATGTCGGAGCTCTGTCGCTGGGAGGAACCCTGGGCTTGATTGCCATCCTGATCAAGCAGGAGTTTCTGCTGTTCACCGTGGCCGGAGTGTTCATCCTGGAAGCCCTGTCGGTCATGCTCCAGGTTTCTTACTTCAAACTCTCGGGCGGCAAACGAATCTTCAGGATGGCTCCGCTGCATCATCATTTCGAGCTGGTCGGCTGGCCGGAGGAAAAAGTGGTCATCCGTTTCTGGATCATTGGCATAATTTTCGCCCTGTTCAGCTTAACGACTCTGAAGTTGAGGTAAAGATGGAACTCAGAGGAAAGAACGTTGTGGTCGTCGGTTTCGCTCAGACGGGCCAGGCCGTCTGCGATTTTCTGCTGGCTAAAGAGGTCGGCCGGCTGACGGTCAGCGACAAAAAGCCTGAAAGTCAGCTGGACAGAGTCGAAGAGTACCGGAAAAAAGGCGTGGTTTTTGACTGCGGCCGGCACCGGCCGGAGCTCTTTCTGGCGGCTGACCTGATTGTGGTCAGTCCGGGCGTGCCTCCGCTTCCGGAAATTCTTGAGGCCCGCGATCAGGGGGTCAGAGTAATTTCAGAAATTGAACTGGCTTACCATTTTCTCCGCGGCCGGTTGATTGGCATTACCGGTTCCAACGGAAAATCAACCACCACCACCCTGATTTACAGGATTCTCAAGAACAGCGGTCTCAAGGCTCATCTCACCGGAAACATCGGACGGCCTCTGATTTCGTTCGTGGCCGGGAGCCGTCCCGACCATGTCATCGTCACCGAAATCTCCAGCTTTCAGCTGGAATTCACCGAAACTTTCCGCACCGATATCGCCGTTTTTTTAAACATCTCACCCAATCACCTGGACTGGCATAAAACTTATGAAAATTATATCCGGGCCAAAAAGAAACTCTTCGACCGGCAGCGGCCCGGAGATCTGACCGTCCTTAACCGCGACGACCCCGTCCTCTGGGGCTGGCGCGGCGATAAAAAATCAGAACTTTATGCTTTCAGCCGAAAGCATACGGTACCCCGGGGTTGCTGCCTCAAGGACTCAACGATCTGGTTGAAGCTTGAGGAAGAACTTCCGGTAATAAAAACCAGCGACATCAAGCTGAGAGGGGTTCACAACCAGGAAAATGTCATGGCCGCCGTTGTTGCCACCCGCCTGGCCGGGGCCAGTCTGCCGGCTATCCGGCAGACTGTCAGAGAGTTCAGGGGGTTAGAACACCGACTGGAAGAAGTGCGAACCATAAACCGGGTGCTGTTCGTGAACGACTCCAAAGCCACCACCGTAGCCGCCACTATTAAAGCTGTTCAGTCCTACTCACGCCCAATCGTACTAATCCTCGGGGGGCGCGACAAGGGGGGAGATTTCTCCCCCCTGCGTCGCGCGTTAAAAAACAGAGTTAAAAAGATTCTGTTGATCGGAGAAGCCAGAGAGAAAATAAAGAAAGCCCTGGCCGGAGTTTTTCCACTGGAAGAAGCCTCAACTTTCCGGGAGCTGGTCGCTAAGGCCTACCAGGCGGCCAGACCCGGAGACCTGGTGCTGCTGGCCCCGGCCTGCACTTCCTGGGACATGTTCAGAAACTTTGAGGAACGGGGTCGGCTGTTCAAAAAAGAAGTAAATTACCTGGCCAGAAAACTGGCAGCCAGAAAGAGGAAAAAGAGCTGATGGAAGTCTTTAAGAGGTTCGCCTTCGACAAAGTTCTGCTGGTCAACACCCTGCTGCTGCTCATCCTGGGCATCATCATGGTCTTCAGCTCCTCGGCCATCCTGGCCGGCGAAAAATACCGTCAGAGCTTTTATTTCCTGACCAATCAGATCCTGGCCGCGGTTTTTGGCCTGATGCTGATGGTGATTGTGGCCTCGGTCAGAGAACCGTTTTTCACCCTGACCAGGTTGATCTACCTGGCCACGGCTGTCACCTTCGGGCTGCTGACTCTCTGTCTGGTGATGCCGCCTTCGGCCAACGCTCACCGCTGGATTCAGTTGATGGGAGTGCGGTTTCAGCCGTCGGAACTGGCCAAAGTCGTCCTGATTCTGTTCCTGGCCAACTACTGCTACCGCAAAGCCGACACCATCAACCACTGGAAAACCCTGATGGTTCCGGTCGGCGTAGTGCTGGCCTTTGTCCTGGTTATTCTTCTGGAGCCGGATTACAGCACGGCCGTCTTCATCTTCCTGATTTCGGCCCTGATGCTTTACCTGGGAGGAGTTAAACTTAAATACTTTGCTCCGCCGGCTATGATGTTGCTGGTCATATTCGTTATTTTCCTGTTCTCGGCCGATTACCGGGTCAACCGGCTGCATGGGTTCTTATCGCCCGACCAGGACCCGCTGGGCAAAGCTTTTCAGGTCAGACAGTCCAGGCTGGCGGTCGGAGCCGGAGGCCTGCTGGGGGTGAGTATCGGCTCTTCCACCCAGAAACTCTACTTCCTGCCCTGCGCCCACACCGACTTTATCTTCGCCATCATCGGCGAGGAAATCGGGTTGCTGGGCACTCTGGGCACGGTCGGTCTGTTTCTGCTCTTCCTGTTCCGCGGCCTGAAAATCGCTGGGCAGACCATAAACGCCAATTACCGGCTGGTGGCTTACGGTCTGACTCTGAGCATTATAATTCAGGCCCTTCTCAACATCAGCGTGGTTCTGGGGCTGGGACCGGTTACCGGCATTCCTCTTCCCTTCATTTCCTTTGGCCGATCGGCCCTGGTCTGCAACCTGCTGGCCGTGGGCCTTCTCCTGAATATTTCTCAAAGAAAGCTGGAGGTTAGCCCATCGCTATGAAGCAGAAGACAGTGATTATCAGCGGCGGCGGCACCGGCGGCCATCTGTACCCGGCCCTGGTCCTCGGCCGCACCCTGCTCCGGCGACAACCCGACCTCCGGCTGATTTATGTCGGCAGTTCCAGGGCGGTGGAAAAAAAGATTATGTCGGCCGAGGTCGGCGCCTTTCTGACCATCCCGGTTGAAGGACTCAAAGGACGGGGATGGAAGAAATTGCGGGGCCTGGCCCTGCTGCCGCTGGCTCTTTTGAAATCATTATACATACTTCTCCGTTTCCGACCTTCGCTGGTGGTCGGAGTCGGCGGTTTCAGCTCCGGGCCGATCGTGCTGCTGGCGGCACTGATGAAAAAGCCGACGGTCATCCTGGAGCAAAATGCCCTGCCCGGCTTTACCAACCGGAAGCTCAGCCGATTTGTTGACCTGGTTATAGTTTCCTTCGCCAGCTCCCTCGCTTACTTCGGCCATAAGGCCATTCTGGTAGGAAACCCGGTGCGGCCGGAATTCTACCAGATTCCCAGAAAACAGCGGGACCGGACTCTAACCCTGCTTATTTTCGGAGGCAGCCAGGGTTCAAAATTCCTGAACGACCGGCTGGTGGAAACACTCGGGCAACTTAAGGAAATCAAAGATTCTCTGATGGTCTATCATCAAACTGGTGAAAGAGACCTGCCGCGAGTCAGTCAGGCCTACCGGGAGCAGGGCTTCGACCGGGCGGTAGTCGGCGCTTATTTTTCTCCCATGGCCGATTATTTGGCCAGAGCCGACCTGGTAATCTGCCGGGCCGGGGCCACCACCTGCGCCGAACTGGTGGCCGGCCGGAAACCGGCCCTGCTGGTGCCCTTTGCCGCGGCCGCTGACAATCACCAGGAATTCAACGCCCGGGAACTGGAAAAAGCCGGCGGGGCCGAGGTCATTCTGGAAAAGGATTTTCGGCCCGGATTGCTGGCCGAAAAAATAAAGCATTACCTGAGCCATAAAGAAGCCCTCGACCGGATGGAAAGGAACCTGGAAAAATTGCGCCCGGAAAACGTGGCCGAAAAAATCGCCGGTCTCTGTCTGGACAGGATCAAGACCCGCGCAGGAGGCAACCGTGGTTAAAAAAGGCTACCGCAAGCTAAACCGCATCCACATGGTGGGCATCGGCGGCACCGGCATGTGCGGCATTGCCGAAGTTCTGCTCAACCTCGGCTATGAGGTTTCCGGCTCGGACCTTCAGGAAAACGAAGCCACCCAGAGACTGGTCAGGCTGGGAGCCAGAATCCATCGCGGCCATGCGGCCGAAAACGTCGGCCAGGCCGATGTGGTGGTTATCTCCTCTGCGGTGAGAGAGGACAACGTTGAAGTGGCTCAGGCCAGGGCCCGCAAGATCCCGGTCATTCCCCGGGCTGAAATGCTGGCCGAGCTAATGCGGATGAAATACGGCATCGCCGTGGCCGGAGCTCACGGCAAGACCACCACCACCTCGATGACGGCCATGGTGCTGGAGGTGGCCGGGTTTGACCCGACGGTCATAGTCGGCGGCCGCCTCAACACTCTGGGAGCCAACGCCCGCCTGGGAGCGGGAGATTTCATCGTGGCCGAGGCCGACGAAAGCGACCGGTCCTTCCTGTATCTTTCGCCCTTCATCGCGGTGCTGACCAATATCGACCTCGAGCACCTGGACCACTACGGAACTCTGGAGGAAATAAAGAAAACCTTTGTTAGCTTCGCCAACAAGGTTCCATTTTACTGCCCGGTAATTCTGTGCCTGGACGACCCCAACCTGCAATCGATCATACCCGACCTGGAAAGGAAGATCATTACCTACGGCTTCAGTTCTCAGGCCGACATCCAGGCCAGGGATTTTTCCTTCTCGGAATTCTCCAGTCAGTCAACCCTTTATGCTTACGGCCGCCGGCTGGGGCGCCTGAAGCTGAACGTCCCTGGAAAACACAATATTCTGAATGCCATGGCGGCCACAGCCGTCGGACTGGACCTGGATATCCCGGCCCGGGCAATTCTCAAAGCTCTGGAAGAATATTCCGGAACCGGGCGTCGGTTTGAACTGAAGAGCACAGTCAGGGACATTATGATCATTGAAGATTATGCCCACCACCCGACCGAAATCAAGGCCACGCTGGAAGCGGCCCGAACCGGCTGGGATAGAAGGCTGGTGGTTGTTTTTCAGCCTCACCGCTACAGCCGCCTGGCCCGGCTTCTCCCCGACTTTGCCACCGCCTTCAATCAGGCCGACGTTCTGCTGGTGACTGAACTCTATGCCGCCGGCGAAGACCCGATCGAAGGAGTCAGCGGCCGGGCCCTGTTTGAAGCCATCAGCCAGTTCGGGCACAAAAATGTCCTCTTCGAACCGACACTCACCCGGGTCCCAGCCAGGCTGGCTGAAATACTCTTACCGAATGACATGCTGCTGGTTCTGGGAGCTGGAAACATCAGCCGGATTATTCCGGAAACGATAAAACTGCTTCAGGGAGAAAGCAACCATGGCCGTTGAAAATGGATACCCGCTCAATGTCGCCGGAGCCGTGGTTTATCACCGCTCGGCCCGACCGGCCAGGCTGAGAGGCAAAACCGGGAAAAAGTGCTTGCGCTGGACTCACCTGGTCGGTTTGTTCTTCGGTCTGATTCTCTTTTTTCTCGGAGTGGCCCAGGTCTACTATTACCTCATAACCTGCGACCAGCTCAGAATTAAAAATATAGAAGTGGTCTCGGTCAGCCCGGAGCTCAAACAGCGGGTAGAAAATTTCCTCCGGAGCCGTAATCCGGGCAATATACTCATCCTTGACCTTGATTATCTCCGGCTGAGTTTGAGCGCGCTGCCCGGGGTCAAGGAAGTCCGGGCTGAAAAAATCCTGCCTTCGACTCTCCGGGTCGAAGTCTATCCCAGGACGCCCCGGCTTTACGTTCACCGGGGTCTGTATTTCCTGGTGGACGAAGAGGGTCAGGTGATCCGGAGCGATGTCGAGGTTTCCGACCCGTCTTATCCTGTTCTGGAGGACGAAGCCGGTTTCAACCAGGGCTACCGGGAAAAGGTTGGACTGGCCTGCCGGGCGCTGGCCGGCCTGGAGCCCGGAGTTCGACCAACTGTGCGCAGCCTCAGATTTACATCAGACCGGAGACTGGAAGTGGAGCTGGCCGACGACCCGGCCCGGATAATAATCAGCGCCGAAAATTTCCCTGAACAGCTGCCTTACTACCTGGCCAACAGGGAGGCCTGGACCCGGCTGTTCGGCCCGCTGGAGTACGTGGACCTGAGGATTGAAGGCCGGGCTTATGTCAAGCCTCTGGAACTCTCGGCCCGGGAGGCCCGGGGGCAGAAAAAGGAGGTAAGTTAATGGCCAGAAACAACTATCTGGTAGGTCTGGACATCGGCACCAAGAAGACGGTGGCCATCATCGGAGAAATTACCGAAGAGCAGAAGGTTGAAATCATCGGCATCGGCGTGGCTGAATCCAAGGGAATCAGGAAGGGAGTGGTGGTCAACCTGGACCTGACCATTTCGGCCATCAAAAGAGCTCAGGAAGAGGCCGAGCTGATGGCCGGCGTGGAAATTGAATCGGCCTACGTGGGCATTTCCGGCTCGCACATCAAGAGTTTCAACAGCCGCGGAGTGGTGGCCGTGTCCGGCAAGAACCGGGAGATCTCCCGCGAAGACATCCGCCGGGTGATAGACCAGGCCCGGGCCCTGTCGATTCCGCCCGACCGGGAAATAATCCACATCATTCCCCAGGAATTCATCGTGGACGAGCAGGACGGGATCAAGGATCCGCTGGGCATGAGCGGCATAAAACTTGAAGTTAACGTCCATATCGTCACCTCAGCCATCACCTCCATCCAGAACCTTAAGAACTGTCTGGACCGGGCCGGGATAGGCATCCAGGAAATAGTCCTGAACCAGATTGCCACCAGTCATTCGGTGCTGACCCACGACGAAAGGGAGCTCGGAGTCGGTTTGATCGATATCGGAGCCGGCACCACCGAGGTGGCTATCTTCGAAAGGGGCGCTCTCTGGTACACCTCGACCATACCGCTGGGCGGCGATAATTTTACCAACGATATCGCCGTCGGGCTCAGGACGCCCATTCCCGACGCCGAAAAAATAAAGAAAAAATACGGCTGCGTGGCCCTGCCGGTAACCGAAGAACAGGACACGATCGAAGTCCCGACGGTCGGCAAGGGACGGAAATCCAGGGTGATGTCGCGGCAGATTCTGGCCGACATCATCCAGCCCCGGGCCGAGGAAATCTTCCGCCTGGTGGACTCCGATATCAAGCGCATGGGCTACGAAAAGTCGCTCAACTCCGGGCTGGTCCTGACCGGGGGCACCGCCCTGCTGGACGGCCTGGAAGAAGTGGCCGAGGAAATTTTTGACCTGCCGGTCAGAAGGGGTGACCCGAACTACATCGGCGGGCTGATCGACCGCGTCAGCACGCCCGATTACGCCACGGCCGTCGGGCTCATCCTTTACGGATACAACCAGATTCTGGAACGCGGTTTCAGCAAAGATAAAAAGAAAGGCTTCTGGACCAGAATTAAAGACTGGTTCAATGAATAAGGAGGCAAAAATGCGCGATGACTTCGGCAACAAAATCAAGTTTCACCTGGCAGAAGAAAATCCGGGAGCAAAAATTAAGGTTATCGGAATCGGAGGCGGCGGGGGCAACGCCGTTAACCGGATGATTGAGAGCGGAATCGAAGGGGTAGAATTCATCGCCGTCAACACCGACCGCCAGGCCCTAAACAACAACCGGGCCCACCTCAAGATTCAGGTCGGCAGCAAGCTGACCAAGGGCCTCGGTTCGGGCGGCGACCCCGAGGTTGGCCGTCAGGCGGCAGAAGAAGACACCGAGCGGCTGGCCGAGATCCTGGAAGGGGCCGACATGGTCTTCCTGACTGCCGGCCTGGGCGGCGGCACAGGAACCGGGGCCACTCCGGTGATAGCCAACCTGGCTTCCGGCATGGGAATACTGGTCATCGCCATTGTCACCATGCCCTTCGCTTTCGAGGGCCGGATCAGGGCCAGGAAGGCCGAAGAAGGTCTGCAGGAACTGAAATCGGTGGTGGATACGGTTATCGCCATCCCCAACCAGAGGCTGATCGACACGGTTAACCTGGACACCACCATTCCCGAAGCCTTCCGCATGGCCGACGATGTCCTGCGCCAGGCGGCCCAGGGCATCTCCGACCTGATCACCCGGCCCGGTCTCATCAACCTGGATTTTGCCGACGTCAAATCCATAATGAAAGGCATGGGTATGGCCTTCATGGGCACCGGCCTCGCCAGCGGAGAAAACCGGGCGGTGGAGGCAGCTCAAAAAGCCATCAGCAGCCCGCTGCTTATAGATACTTCCATAGAAGGAGCCAGGGGTGTTCTAATCAACATCACCGGCGGCAAGGACTTGACCCTGCACGAAGTCTCCAAGGCCTCCCAGTTGATAACCAGTCTGGCCGACCCCGAAGCCAATATCATTTTTGGCACAGTCCTGGATGAAGAAATCCGGGAAACCGTCAAGGTCACTGTGATTGCCACCGGTTTTGACCGCAAGAAACCGAAGACCGCCACGCCCGAAATCATCAGAAGACCGAGCGTCAATCCGCCGACTCAGACAGCCGTGATGGTCAACGGCGACACTCCGCCCTACCTGTTTGAACCCAAGGGACCGCAGGCTCCGCCGGCCATAATGGAGCCGACGTCATCTGAAATCGACTGGAACGAGCTGAACACCCCGGCCTTTATCAGAAAAACCAGACAGGGCCCGATGAGGAAAACGCCCAATGACCTGCGCTGATCTGGTGGTGGCCGGCCTGGAGGAGCTGGTTACCTCGAGCGGCCCGACCCCCAGGACCGGACCGGCCATGAGAGAGATAGGGCTGCTGGAAAAAGCCTGGATTGCCGGACGGAATGGAAAAATCGTCTTTGTCGGCCGGGAAAAAGATTTCCGGAAAGAAGTCGAACTGACCGACCGAGCGGTTATCATAGACGGGGCCGGACTGGTGGGACTCCCCGGCCTGGTCGATTGCCACACCCATCTCCCCTTTGCCGGAAACCGGGCCAGGGAATTCTCCCTGCGTCTGCAGGGTTACACCTACCAGCAACTGTCGGCCATGGGTCTGGGTATCCAGACCACCGTCCAGGCCACCAGAGCGGCCGGCCGGGAAGAACTTAAACAACTCTGCCGGAAACGCCTGCAGACGATGTTGCTCAACGGGACAACTACGGTGGAGGCCAAGAGCGGCTATGGACTTAACCTCGAAGACGAGATAAAGCAGCTGGAAGTAGTCAGGGAACTGGCCGGAGAACAGCCGGTCAGCCTGGTGCCGACCTTCATGGGCGCCCACGAAGTTCCGCCTGAATACAAAGCAGAACGGAAGGCCTACATTAAATTGTTAATAAACAAAATCATGCCCGAGGTGAAAAGGAGGAACCTGGCCGAATTTTTCGACATCTTTTGCGAGCCCACGGTTTTCAACCTAGAAGAAACCAGGGAGCTGGCCGAAGCCGCCCTGAAGCTGGGATTCAAGCTCAAGGTCCACTCGGACGAATTTGTCCCCATCGGCGGCACCGAACTGGCGGTTGAGCTCGGCGCTCGCTCGGCCGAGCACCTGATTAATATCACCGAGTCTGGAATCGAGAAGCTCACCGGCAGCCGGACGGCGGCCGTGCTTCTCCCCGGGGTATCATTTTTCCTGATGATGGACAAAAGGGCTCCGGCCCGGGAATTGCTCGAGCGGGGAGCCATAGTGGCCCTGGCCACCGATTTCAACCCGGGAAGTTCTCACCTGCTGTCGATGCTTCTGGTGCTGCAGCTTGGGGTTTTCACCCTGCGGCTGACAGTGGAAGAAGCCATCAATGCCTGCACCGTCAACGCTGCCTACGCCATCGACCGCCACCAGCGCTGCGGTTCTCTCGAGCCGGGAAAAGATTTTGACCTTATTCTCTGCGATCTTCCTTCCTACCTCTCGCTGGCTTACGAACTGGGTCGCAATCCGGTTAAAACGGTTATCAAGGGCGGCCGGGTGGTGGTTGAGGACAGCTGCCCGGTTTTCTGAACTCCAGCCTACTTATGTCCCTCCTCTCAAGTCATCTTTATCCTTACCTATCATTTTTGGTTCATCTCCCGATTGGCTGATCAATAGAAAAATATCCGGTCGTATAACTATAAGATTTCATTGGCCCGGGAGCGGCCTTTAGAACCACAGCCTCAAAGAGAGATTAAAAGAGGTGTTTTCGCAGCCTTTTGATCAGCCCCGGCTCCAACCAAACGAGGAAGCCTCTCTGTTTCCCTGTCCGGCGGCAATAAAGGCAGCAGGCTGGCCCGACCTGACAGTCTCCTCCTTAAATTTTCAGCCAAAAAAACGGCGAGAATCCGATCCCCGGAGCGCACCACAGCCCGGCAGGACGTTCTTTCTAATCCGGACCAATTAAGAACCGGCGAAGAAAGGCTTTCAGATGGTGGCCCGGCCTGTCTCCGAACCGTCCGCAGCGGAAGGGGTTCCCCACGGGGGGATGGGTGGAGCGAGGACGGGAGGGGGCAGGCCGTGACAGGACCCTTCCCTATTACAAGAGCCAATAAAGAAACAGCAAGAAATGGATTTCAGGAGGGTGGCCCGACCTGACAGGCCCCTCCTTAAATTTTCAGCCGCCATTGAAACGGCAAGGCTATCACAAAAAAAAAGAATTCATTAATTTTCTCTCATTTAATAGATATAGTATTTTGTCAACTGATTGGGAGAAGATCCGCTTTTTTTAACTATCATCCTGCCAGAAGTCCGGCCAAAGGCCAGGAAAGACTGGAATATATGAACATCCATTCATATATATTCGGCAGCCAATCTTAAAAACTGGTTCGGGCGAACCGCTCTCTCTACCGATGCCCGGATCCCGCTGATCAACAGGCCTTTCAGAAAACAGATTATTTCTGCCATCTAAAAGCATTGATTCAAGTTTCCGAAAAAGTTATTTCCGGCGGCGAGTGAAGAAACTCCCCATGAAAAAATCAGAAAGCTGAAAATCTGAAAGTTTTGTCTCGCCTTTCGAGATTACGCCTTCTGATGTCCAGGAAAAGCTCAATCAGGTCCCGGCGCTTCAACTCCTCGGTTTCCACGGCCAGGGCTGTCGCCCGGTACATATCCCAGTCGCCCGCGATTTCGGGAGGGAGCGGCAGAGTTCGGTGAAGCTCGCTTCCCGGCGTAAGATAAAATACCGATGGTCCGACCAGAACATCCAGAGCCAGGAGTTTCTCTGTCGTTTCTATTATCTCTTCCTTTGTCTGACCGGGCAGTCCCAGGATCAGGTAAACCGTAACGAAAAATCCCAGCCGTCGGGCTTCTTTCAAGAGCTCAAAAAATTGTGGTTCGTCCTTTTTTTGAGGACGATGATGCTTCTGCCGGAGAGACTGATTCCCCGACACCCAGGACAGATCAAGCTTTCTGACTCCCGCCCGCTTCATCAGCGCCAGCAGCTCGGAATCCAGATTCTCAGGCCCCAGCCCGTTCATGAAGGTAAGTTCGCTGCCGGTCAAAACCTCATCAGAAGCCACGGCTTCCAGAAATTCGCGGAACCAGTCTCGATTTGTCGACAGATTGTCGTCTTCAAAATTGAAGATTCTCACCTGGCGCCGTTCGTAGTTCCAGCGCATCTCTTCGAGAACTGAGGACACCGAACGGTAGTCCGGCAAACGACCGAACACCAGATGAACATTGCAGAAGGAACAGCTATGGGGACAGCCCCGGCTGGCCTGGAGCGAGAGGTAATTCTTCTTTCCGATGCGGTACACTCCGGGCAAAAGAAGCTCGTGGGCCGGCTGCAGTTCTTTCCAGTCGAACGGCTCGGTCTCCTGACCGGCGGGAAGATATCCTGCCTTCCGGAGAAATTCCGGAAGCACCCTCTCGGCCTGCCCGCCGACGACCAGGTCGACCCAGGGCGCCCGATCTTTAATCTCCGCGGCCGCCGCCGTGGCCTGATTGCCTCCGATTATGAGCGGAATATGATATTTTTCTTTAAGCCGGCGGGCGAGTTCGGAGGCTGGGCTGAAATAGGCGGCAAAGGAGCTGTTGATTCCGATAAAATCCGGACGGCTCTCCCCTGCTTTAAGCACAGCCTCTTCCACCGTCAGCCCGAAGTGCTGAAAATTTTTGAAGAAAAGCGGCCGACCCAGATACGGACGAAGATAGGAAAACTTTTCCGGCAGCGGCCGGACTCTTTTCTTCGGCGGATTCAGACAATCAAGAATTTCCACCTGAAAACCGAGTTTCTGAAAAACCCGGGAGACGTATAAAAGCCCGAGCGGATAAAGGCGAATGGGCGTGGTGTAAAAATCTTCCAGCGGCGGCTGAATCAGCAACACCCTCTTCATTCTTAAAAAACCTGCCGGCGGCCCGGAGCCGTTTTAACCCCGGCCGAAAAGTGGCCATAAGAATTGCGGTCGGAAGACTGCCTACTCGGCCCGGATAGCTTCCTTCTTTTTCCAGTAAAAATAGGCCGGCACCCCAAGAACGATAATGGCCAGGCCGGCCAGCGAGTTCCAGAATTCTTTAATCAGCGAATTCAAGGAAATCAAAAAGGCCGCCAGGACGAAAAGGGCCGGGGTCAGCGGATAGCCCCAGGTTTTATAAGGTCGGGGCAAATCCGGCCGTTTTCTCCTCAGGACAAAAACGGCCGCCCCGGTCAACCCGAAAAACAGCCACTGCCCGAAGACCACGTAGGTAAAGAGCTGTTCAAACGTCCCGGTCAGACTGAGCACGACGCTCCACAGGCTTATGACGATTATGGATACATGAGGTGTCAGGAATCTGGGGTGAATTCGGGCGATATTCTTGAAGAATAAGCCGTCCCGCGACATGGCAAAATACACCCGCGGAGAACAGAGCAGGTTCTGATTGGCGGCTCCCATGATGGAAAAAAGGATTATAAAAGAAATGAGGGAAGCTCCGGCTGGTCCCACAGCCACCATCATGGCTTCAGCCGCTACCCGCGGCGTTTGGGCAATAACCGGAGCCGGGAGGACGTACAGGTAGGCCAGGTTGGCCAGCAGATAGAGGCCGATGACTGCCGACAGTCCTATCAGAATGCCCAGAGGCATATTCCGTTCAGGGTTTCTGACCTCGCCGGCGCTGTAGGTGGCCGACTCCCAGCCCTTGTAAGCCCAGAAGGTTGCCACCAGGGCCACACCGAAGGCGCTTAACAGATCCAGAGTAAATTTACCCTGTTGAGGATCAACAAAATTCCCGGGATTTCCTCGGCCGAAAATAAAAATTGCCCCGCAGATACCGACGATAGCCAGGCTCTTGATAAGGGTCAGCAGGTTCTGCAGATTGGCCCCCCAGCGGACGCCGATATAATTAACTGCGGCCAGAAAGCCGACGAACAGCACCGCCACCAGCTTGGAAACAGGCGGCGACATCTTAAAAAAATAAGGAAGGTAATTGGCCGAAAAGGCCACGGCCAGGGTGGCAATGGCCCCGGAGTCAATCACCAGAAACAGCGTCCAGCCGAAGAGAAAAGATAGAAGGGGGCCGTAGGCTTCGCGCAGGTAGACGTACATGCCCCCCGCCTCCGGCATGGCCGCTCCCAGCTCGGCAAAGGCCAGCGCTCCCAGAAAGCTCAAAAAGCCGCCGACCACCCAGACCAGCAGCATCAGCATCGGGGATTTCACCTCCAGAGCGATTTTGGCCGGCACCAGAAAAATCCCCGACCCTATAACCCCGCCGATGACGATCGAAACCACGTCCAGCCGGTTGAGAACCCTGGGAAGTTTCCTTTCCGGCTGGCGGTCGCACCCAGCAATTTCCGGCATCGAACACCTGCCTGCCACAAATTTTCTCTTATTGTATCAGTCCCGCAATCGAAGAGCAAAAAATTTCTGACTTTTGACGGCCGCCGGGTGACTCCGACTGCAACTATCAGAAAGAGAGTCCGGCCAGGGCGCTTCTTTTCCCGACCTCACCTTCTCCCGGACGGGGAAAATCTTACCCCCGGCCCCGGGAGCCCGGGCTCGCACCATTCTCCGAAATTGCCGCTTCCGACCGCTGAACAAAAGACGGCTTCCGTTTCAGAAAAAAGAAAAATCTCTTTCAACCTTCCTGAGGTCGCCGGGGAAAGACTGTGAACAGTAAGCCGGTCTTTGCTCCGGCCGAATTTCGGAGCCAGAGAATTATTTCAGAATTCCAGATAACTAAATATTCTTACCTCTGATATTTTTTGCTTAACAGAAATCATGACTCAAGGAAAAGAAGAGCTAAAATATATCCTTTCTTCTCAGATCCGATAGGCCATCGTCGTCCAGGTCGGAAGCCGGTCAGAACCTGTCCAGCATCCGATACTGAATGGCTTCAGCCAGCGCCGCGGCCGAAATCCGTTCCTCGCCGGCCAGGTCGGCCACTGTTCTGGCAACTTTCAGTATCCGGTCATAAGCCCGGGCGCTGAAGCGGAAACGTTTCATGGCCGTTTCCATCAGCCTGGAAGCTTCATGGTCGAGGGCGCAACATTGCCTGATATCCCGCGAGGTCAGGCCGGCGTTGGAAAAGATTTTTCTCCCCCTGAACCTCTGCAGTTGAATCATCCGGGCAGCCGAGACCCTTCTTCTGATGTCGGCCGAAGGCTCCCCGGGCGGCCGCCCGATGATGTCCTGGTATTTGACCGCAGGCACCTCAACCTGGATATCGACCCTGTCCAGTAGCGGCCTGGACAGCCGGGAATAATATTTTCTCCGCTCCAGGTCGGTGCAGTTGACCTCCGGGCCCGAACCCAGGAATACATCGGCACAGGGATTCATGGCCGCCACTAACATAAAGGCGCAGGGATAGGACAGACTTCCGGCCACACGGGAGATGGTTACCCAGCCGTCTTCCAGAGGCTGCCGCAGGCTCTCCAGCGCCTGGCGACTGAACTCCGGAAATTCGTCCATGAACAGCACACCGCGGTGGGCCAGGCTGACCTCGCCGGGACGGGGGTAGTTGCCGCCGCCAATGAGTCCGGTATCGGTGATGGTATGGTGGGGGGCACGAAAAGGTCGCTGGCTTATGGCCGCCCTCTCCCCCAGCAATCCGGCCGCGCTGTAAATCTGCGTTACCTCAATGATCTCCTCAAAAGTCATTTCCGGCAAAATGGTCGGCAGCCGCCTGGCCAGCATGGTCTTGCCCGAGCCGGGCGGCCCGATCATCAACAGGTTGTGTCCTCCGGCGGCAGCCACCTCCAGCGCCCGCTTGACCTGCTGCTGGCCGCGGACTTCGGAAAAATCAAGCTCGCCGCAACTTTCGCCGATGAGCTCTTCCAGGCTGAAGTAACAGGCTTTCACTTCCTCTCGGCCGGAAAGGAGTTTTACAACTTCCAGGAGATGGTTGACGGCAAAGACCGCCGTTTCCCGGACCAGGCAGGCCTCCCGGGCGTTTCGGCCCGGCAGGACCAGGCCGGACAGTTTTTTCCGGCTGGCCAGCAGCGAAAAAGGCAATCCTCCCCTGACAGCCTTCAGGCTTCCTTCCAGGGTTAACTCTCCGACAAAAATGAATTGGCCCAGTTTTTCGGCCGGCACCATTCCCAGAAAGGCCAGCAGGCCCAGGGCTATCGGCAGGTCAAAAGCCGAACCTTCCTTCTTTCGGCTGGCCGGGGCCAGGTTGATGATGATTTTTTTGGCCGGAAATTCAAAGCCGCAGTTTCTCAAGGCAGCCCGCACCCGCTCCTTGCTTTCCCGGACGGCAGCGTCGGGCAGACCGACGATGACGAAGGCCGGCAGACCCGGAGAGATATCGACTTCCACTTCCACCTGGTAGGCGTCAATTCCATGCAGAGAAGCGCTGTTGATCCTGATGAGCATGATGCCACAGGTAAAGACGACAGGTGGGATTGAATATTCTCAACCGATTATTTCTTGGCGGTCAGGCCGAACTCCTTCGACAGTCTTTCTATTTCCTGTTCGATATCTTCTATCGACTGAACTTTTATCCTGGTGGTGGGAAAGGGGGTTTCGTCTCCCGGCCGGACAAAATCAATTTTAACCTCAGCCTGTTTTCGGCCTCCCCTTTTGCGAGGTGTGGCCGGCGCAGCCGCTTCAACCTGGGCCGGAGAAGTTATGATTTCGGCCGGAGCGAAATCGCCGCTTCTGCCTTCTTCCGTTTCCGCTTCTTTCTGTATCTTCTCTCCCAGAACGCTTTCCCGGACCACCGGCACAGTCAACCGGGCTATCTCCTTGAGTGTTTCCAGTACTCCCCGGCCGTTGATGGCTTCGGCCTCGATGTAAGGCGCATTGCGGTGATTGAGCAGGCGGTTAAGCGTCTCGACCGGTATCAGGTTGGGCAGGTCTCTTTTATTATACTGGAAAACCAGAGGAATCCGGTTGAGGTCTATGTTATGCTCCAGGCAGTTCCGCCTTAAGCCGTCAAAGCTTTCCAGGTTGGCGTCGAGCAGGGGAAGCTGGGAGTCAGCCACAAAGACCACTCCGTCGGCCCCCTTGAGAACGCTCTTGCGGGAGGCTTCGTAAAACACCTGCCCGGGGACGGTCAGAAGCTGGAAATGAACCTTAAAATCTCTGATCAGGCCGGCCCTTATCGGCAGCAGGTCAAAGAAAAAAGTCCTTTCGGTTTCCGTCTCAAGGCAGACCAGCTCGCCGCGGTAAGCCGGCTCCAGCTTAAAATATATGTATCTCAGGTTGGTGGTTTTGCCGCTCAAACCGGGCCCATAATAGACGATTTTTATGGCAATGTTCTTGGTAACATAATTGACGTAGGCCATCTATTTCAGTCTCCCCATCAGGGCTATTGTTAGCATACCACAAGAATTTAGTCAACCGGCAGAGCCGGCGGTTGAAAAATTAAGACTTAAATTGAAAACCTTAGGAGGCTGTGCTATTTTTTCAACTGGCTCTGACCACCCGATTCCAGACCGGCTCAAGATTATAGCCTGAAAAAGGAGATCGACTTGGCAGAACAAACATATCGTTCCAGGCCCAGAGTGGCCGTTATTGGCGGCAACAGGCCCGACCCTGAGTCCCTGAAAGCAGCCTACCGGGTGGGCCGGCTGCTGGCTGAAAGAGGTGCTATTTTAGTTTGCGGCGGCCTGGGCGGAGTTATGGAAGCTGCAGCCCGGGGTTGCCGGGAAGCGGGCGGCCTCAGCCTGGGCATTCTCCCCGGACAGAAAATTGAAGAGGCCAACGGTTTCATTGATATCCCTCTGGCCACCGGAATTGGCTATAACAGGAACTCCATGGTGGTGCTGAATGCTCAGACAGTAATCGCCATAGATGGAGAATACGGCACCCTGAGCGAAATCGCCTTTGCCCGAATATTTGGCCGCAAAATAATCGGGCTTAATACCTGGTCGATTCCCGGGATCATCCCGGCCGGAAGTCCTGAAGAAGCGGTCAACCTGGCTCTGGAGGGTTTTACAGCCTGAAGGCATAAGATGCGAGCCGAAGAAAAGACAGAAGATAACGTCCGGCCCGACACCGCCCCGGAACTCCCGAAAAACAGCGCAGAAGTCCTGAAACTTGACCTTCCGCTTCTGGAAAATTTCAAGCTGACCATTTCCTATGACGGAACCGATTACCACGGCTGGCAGAGACAGCCGAACCGGGTAACCATCCAGGGGAAGCTGGAAGATGTCCTGATGAGAATCCTCGGGGAAAAAATCAATCTCCAGGCCGCCGGGCGCACCGACGCCGGGGTCCATGCTCTGGGCCAGGTGGCCAGCTTCCGGGCTAACTGCCGGTTGAGCGAAGCCGAGTTGCTGCGGGCTCTGAACGCCATGCTGCCCTTCGATATCCGCATTCTTCAAGTGGAAAGGGTGAATCCCGGCTTTCACGCCCGGAAATCAGCCCGCTCCAAGGTCTACCGTTACCGGATAATGATTTCGCCCATAATAAGTCCCTTCGACTATCGATACGTGATGCATTACCCTTACCCGCTGGACATTCCGGCCATGGAAGAGGCAGCCCGGCGCTTTGAGCGGGAAGCCGACTTTTCAGCCTTTTCTTCCGGCGATTACCCCAACCCGGTAAGAAGAATCTTCAGCTCCAGGCTTGAGAATTGCGGAGACGAACTGGTATACACAGTGGAGGCCAACGGTTTCCTGCGCTACATGGTCAGAACCATCGTCGGCACCCTGATCATGTCCGGACGTGGACGGCTGAAGCCGGAAGAGATTGACGTTCTTTTTGAACAGAAGAAAAGAACGCTGGCCAGTCCCAGCGCTCCGGCCCGCGGGTTGTGCCTGGTCCGGGTCAACTACTGACCGGTCAGTTCAGGACCAGGCCCATAACGTAGGCATCCTCCACCGGACGGCTGTAATATTCTTTTCGCACACCAAGAATTGAAAAGCCCAGCTTCCGATATAGAGCAAGCGCCCGCTGGTTGCTGACCCGGACTTCAAGCGAGACGAAATGCACTCCGTTTTCTTTCAACCGGTGCAGGACATAGCGCATGGCCAGCTCCCCCAGACCCTGGCCCTGGAAATCAGGATGAACAGCCACGTTGTTGATTTGGGCTTCGTCTCCTATCTGCCAGAAAATCACATAGCCGGCTATTCTTTTCTGTTCACGGTGGACCAGCACCAGCGGAAATGAAATGGCCCGGTTCTGAATCTCTCCCAGAAAAGTTTCCCGGCTCCAGGGATTGGGAAAGCAGAGTTTCTCTATGACCAGGACTTCCGGCAGGTCGTCCTCTCTCATTCTCCTGACAAGAACAGGAGATTCGCTATTCTCGGCCAGTTTTTTTCTCCTCAGCCTGGGATGGACGATAATAAATCGGCTGAAGATCGGCCGGGCTCAATCTCTGCCCGCCGGCCAGAATTTTTTCACCGATCAGGCCGACTTCAGCCGCCAGGTGAAAGCTCCGGTTGGAAAAGACTGCCCTGGCCCCCAGCCTGTCTTCAACCAGGGAACGATATAGCTCAGCCCCGGTTCCGATAAAGGCCATTGCCCGGTCGGAAGGCAGTCGGGCCAGAAAATCTGACGGACGATAAGCTCCCGCCGGAACCACTTCCTTCATTGCTCTGCCCTCAGGCCGGTAAGCGGCGGCAAAGACCTCCCCCTTGCGGGCGTCGATCATCGGCGCCATTACTTCCACACCCGGCAGCAGGAGCTTCAGGGCCAGGGCATCCAGGGCCGAAACCCCCGCCAGCGGCAGATTTGAAGCCAGGGCCAGAGCCTTCATCAGGCTCAAGCCGATCCTGATTCCGGTAAAGGAACCGGGGCCGGCGGCCACGGCCAGGCCTTCCAGGTCATTGAATTTCAGGCCGGCAACTCTGATGACTTCATCCATCGCCCGGAAAACCTGGCGCGAATGAGAGGAGGGAGAAACGTAGTTGACTTCGGCCAGCACCTCTCCCCCCCTGACCACGGCCACAGACCCGAAACGGGTGGTGGTATCGACGGCCAGCAGCAGCATCTTGCTCCTATTTCACCTGAAGGGTTCTTTTATCGGCCACCTGACCTTCAGAGTTTTTCAGCCACGGCCCGGGCCACATCCAGAGTTTTGGCCGAACCGCCCAGGTCATAAGTTCTGACCCGGCCTTCTTTAATCACCTCGGCAATGGCCTGCTCCAGAACGACAGCCTTCTCAGTCTCTCCCAGCCAGTCCAGCATCATCTTAGCCGCCAGCAAGGTGGCAATCGGATTGACCTTGTACAGGCCGGTGTACTTTGGCGCTGAACCGTGGGTGGGTTCGAAGACTGCATATTTATCGCCGATGTTCCCGGCACAGGCAAAACCCAGTCCGCCGACCAGCTGGGCCCCCAGGTCAGAAATTATGTCGCCGAATAAATTCTCGGCCACCAGGACGTCGTAATCATAAGGATTCTTCAACAACCACATGCACATGGCGTCGACATTGGCTTCATAGAATTTGATGTCTGGAAATTCGGCCGCCACCTGGCGGGCCACCCTCAGCATCAGTCCGCCGGTTTCTCGCAGCACGTTGGGCTTTTCCACCAGGGTAACCGATTTTCGGTTATACCTGCGGGCGAATTCGAAAGCCGCCCGCACGATCCGCTGGCAGCCCTTTCTGGTCATAATTCTGGTAGAAACGGCGATTTCATCAGCCGGGACGTCCTCAAAATCCTTCATCTTGGGATGAAGCATCATGGCCTCTCTGACTTTATCGGGCAACGGGTGAAACTCAACCCCGGCGTAGCTTCCCTCAGTGTTCTCTCTGAAAATCACCAGGTCTATTCCTTCTTTATAATTCAGCGGGTTGCCCGGATAGGCCTTGCAGGGCCTGAGGTTGATATAGAGGTCGAACAGTTGCCGCAGCCTGACAATCGGGCTGACATAGGACAGGCCTTTTCCCTGGAGTTCCGGGGCCAGTTCCCGGGCCGCATCTTCCTTGGGCTTGGAAGTGATGGCTCCAAACAGGCAGGCGTCGGTTTCCTTCAGCAGCTTGACCGTCCTGTCGGGAAGAGCGTTTCCCTCCCGGCACCAGAACTCCCAGCCGATATCTCCATAAATATATTCGGCGTCCAGATTCAGCCGATTGAGGACAATCATGGCCGCTTCTATAACTTCTTTGCCTATCCCGTCTCCGGGCAAAATCGCCAGTCGATACTTTGCCATTTTGGTTCTCCTTCAGGAATTTTCTATGGTTGAGTTGGCTATTATGCCCGAAAATTCGCTTCTCTGTCAATTTTTTTTGCTCGCCCGGCCGGACCCGATTTTCCCGGCTCCAGCTCCTCGGAAACTCAGCGGGCAAAAAAAAAGGCTTCCCGCCGGAAGCCCCTGTTGAGAATCACTGCCGGTCGCTGATTATTCCAGCCAGACTTTCACGGTTTCGTCTTCTTCGTTAACCTCAATGATGGCCAGCGGGCCGACTTTCTTGAGCTCGGCCAGCAATTCCGGCAGGTTCAGGATGCAGCCGTCACGCCCCAGCCTGACTTCTTTGTTGTCGGCGCAGCGGGCGAAGATCTCCACCAGAGAAATGGGCATGGTGATCTTGACTTTTTCCTTTCCGGTTCTGGTGTCCGTCACCAGCACCTTGAACCATTTGACCTCTTTGACCGGCTCAACTTTCGAGGTCTCCTGGACGGCTTTCTTAATCACCTGATAATCATCCCTGTCGCCGGCCGCCAGATTGGAGGCCAGCAACAGCAGACTCAAGACAAGGGTTGTGACCAAAATAACCTTATTCATCCTGTTTCTCCTTCTTCCTGATTTTTATCTATTCAATCCAGATTTCGATGATGTTGCCATCTTCTTCAATCCGGACCAGTTTCTCTTTGGCTCTGGCCAGGTCGGAAATGATGCGGTTCAGGTCATAGCCTTTTTCTTTCATTCTGGCCTTCTCTTCTTCCGGAATGGCCTGAATGGCCAGGTCAGCCAGAGCTAACGGCAGATTTATGGAGATGCCGGGAGACTTCTTTCCCTTTTCATAAACCCTGATTTTCAGCAGCCGCAATCCTTCCCGCCCCGACCGGTCGGGAATATCCTTCAGAGCCTGGGGCGAAATTCGGAGGACGGCAATCCTGGCCCGGTCGACCAGTTCCTGGTCTTTTTCCGTTTCGATCAATCTGGTCAGCACCGGCAGGGCCCGGGCGGCCAGGGACTTATCCTTGAGGTAGCTCATCTTCATGGCCGCGTAATACCTGATAACCCGGTTGGGGCTGGACAGTCTGTCCTGGAATAACCGACCGTACTCCTTCTGGCCCTGGTTGAAAAGCTTGAAGGCCAGGTCGATGATGGCTATCTCGGCCTCTTCCAGCAGCCCCTGCGGCCGGTCCGGCCTGTTAAGAAAGGCCTGGAAAGAGTCAAGGGCCTCTTTTTCTTTTCCGCTCTGCTCAGCCTGGCACTTTCCGAGATAAAAGAGCGCCTGGGCATAATATCCGCTCTGCGGGTGGTTTTTGACCAGGCTGGCCAGTTTTTCCTCGGCTTCCGGCCATTTTTTGTCAAAAATCAGAAGCTTGGCTTCCTGCAGCAGCTTTTCGTCTTCGCCGCTCCGGGTCTGGGCCAGAACCGGGCTCGCCATCCCCACAGTCAGAAAAACGATTATGATAAAGGTTGTTGTAGCTTTTATCTTCACCTTAAACCTCGCCTTGCTGGAGTTCTTTTTTTACCAGATTGATTTTGAGCAGCAGTTGCTTGTCTTCAACCATTTCCCGGATCTTATCCAGTTCTCTGGCTGAAAGCTCCGGACTCAACTGGCTGAGCTCCAGAAACAGCAGTTCAATCTGGTCGCATATGGCCCGGGCCTTCATCAACCGCCAGTCGTCCAGCTGGTCGTTTAGATATTTTTTTTCGGTTAACAGTTGCTGGATCCTCTCCTGGCGGACCAGACTCGATTCCCCGGACCTCCCGTTCTGAAGAAGGTCGAGCAGAAGATACTGACTGCGTTCGAGGTAATCTATGGTTTCCCTCCTGGCCAGGGCCACGTCCACTCGCTCCATCATGTCCGCCGGCATCGCAATGGCCGCCTCCTGACGGTCGGCCACCTGGGCCGGCTTTTGAGGTCTGAAGACCAGATAGGTCATGGTTCCCCCCAGCAGCAATCCGAGAAACAGTCCGGCGGCCACCGGTTGCCATTTCCACAGCCTCTGCCGGGAAGAGGTTTCAGGCTGAGTTTTTCGTTCCTTCTGTTCCCATATTTTTTCCGTTATTTCCCCGGGCAACGATTCCCAGTCGACCGTGCTCATGACCCGGTTCAGCTCTTCCTTAAAGCCCCGGGTCAGAGCCACGAGCTTTCTGGTTTCTTCCAGCCCGGTACGGCAGACCGGACAGGTTTCAAGATGAGCGGCCATTTCCTCGGTTCGCTCCGGAGAAAGCTGTCCGCTTAAAAAAGCCGGCCAGTCCTTTTTATATTGTCTGCAGACTTTCACCGCCCACCTCCCAGGCTGGGGACCAGAGTTTTTCTCAGGTTCTGGACAGCCTTGAAATGAAGCGACTTGACCGTGCCCACGGCTATTCCCAGGCGCTCGGCTACTTCCTCATACTTCAGCTCATCAAAATGATGAAGGATAAACACCAGCCGCTGTTTCTCCGGCAGGGCCAGAACCGCCCTGTGGATAAGCTCTCCGGTTTGAAACCGGTCCGGGTCTTCCCGGTCAGCGGCCAGGTCGGCCCGGTCCAGGTCCAGGTCGTCCAGGCTGTCCTTTTTCCTGGTCTTGTTCCGCCGGAGAAAATCGATGCTCAGGTTACGGGCAATCTGCATCAACCAGGCCTGGAAGCTTTCTCCGGCCCGGTAGCTCTGAATCTTTTCATACAGCCGGAGGAAAACCTCCTGGACCAGGTCCAGGGCATCTTCTCTGTCCCTGACCATGGAGTAGGCCAGGACGAAGACCTTTTGCTGGTAAGCGGCTACGATTTTCATGAAAGCTTCCCTGTCACCTTTTTTAATCCGCTCCACCAGAAATTCGACCTGCGGTTCAATTGTCCGGCCATTTTTCTGTTCCATTCTTTGACTCTGTCCCCGGCGACGCCCTCTCGTCCATAGTATATGCCTATTCCAGCCATAAAAGCACCTTTTCCCGGTCGGTCAGAACTTCGGCCAGCAATCCCCGCGGCATTTCGAAAACCGCCCGGTTGAAACCGTCATGGTCGAAATCAAAATCCGGACCATGAGAACAAGCTGCGCTTGCGGATTCATAACTTAAACCCTTTCTGACCAGCCAGAGAGGCAATGAAATCCTCAGAAGCTGTCCGTCATCGGGGTCGTAGACCAGCATTTTCAAGCGGTGAGGCCGCAATGAAGTTGAGGAAGAAAGGGATAATTTTAGAATCCTCTGCCTGGCCTTCTGCAGTTCCAGTTCTGCCTCCCGGTCTGTCTTTTCCACCGCCACTACCAGGCAGGAAGACAGGGTCAGCAGGACGGCAATAATTATCAGCAGGGTTTTCGGTTCAACCGGCATCCTCTTCTCCTCATTTCTGGTCTTCACCAGAAACTACGGAGAACAAGCGGCCAGGGTTTACCGGTTGACCGATTTTCGTATCGGAGCAGACTCCACCCTTTCATAGATTATAGGGGTAATTAAAGTCCGCTCCGGCCAGGAAATATATCAGAATTTGCGGAAATTTCTTCTCTGCTGCGGCCCGGAACCGAAACGGCGTTCGCCGCCGCTTCTTTTCTCGCCTTTCGGCCTGGCGTCATTAACAATGATTTTGCGGCCGTCGAACTCGGTTCCGTTGAGTTTGTCCTTTGCTTCCTGGGCGCCCTCTTCGGTTGACATTTCCACAAAGCCAAAGCCCCGACCCTGCAGGATGTTAACTGAGGTAACTTCTCCGTACTGAGAAAATAATTCCTTCAGTCCGTCCTCGGTGGTCCTGTAGTTTAAGTTACCCACATAAAGCTTTAAAGACATAAAAAAAACCTCCTCGACCTCTCCATATCGGATGCCCCCTTGAGGAGGGAACAGCTCGACTGAAAAGGCAGATTTAATGATGCCACATCAAATATTCAAAATCAATAGAAAGTTTTTAAAACCAGAATCTCAGTTCAGGCCCGGCCTCAGATTGCCTGCCGGCCCTCCACCCAGCCCATAAAGGCGACTTTTTAGGTTTCGGACGGCAGAGGTCGGGCAACCGGCATTCTCCTGAAATCACGGCCGCAAATTAAGAAAATCGAAGCCTGTTTCTCGGGGTCAGGTCGGGGGATGGAGACGTTTTCTGAACCAGACCCTCAGTCGCTCCATCTTTTCCCGCTGCTCGGCTGGCGCCCGGCGCCGGCAACCGGACATTTCCTCCGACCCGGGCGGCGCGCCCCAGCGAATTTCGGGACAGTCGTTGGGATTGTATCCCATCTCAAAAGCTTCTTTTCTTTGCAGGATTTCCGCCAGGGTTAGAATTTGCGGCCGGCCGTCGGACCGGGGATAGGAGACCCGGAGGCTTCGGGCCAG
Organism: Candidatus Saccharicenans sp.; assembly: GCA_030017715.1. Classification (GTDB taxonomy): domain Bacteria; phylum Acidobacteriota; class Aminicenantia; order Aminicenantales; family Saccharicenantaceae; genus Saccharicenans. The sequence continues at coordinate 84,517 of JASEIU010000003.1, forward strand.
CTCCTGCGACAGCTTCTGCAGTCTGACCAGGATGTCCGACTGCTTCTCCCGGGGTTTGACCCGGTATCTCTCCGGATGGGCGGCAACTTTTTCTGGAAATTCGTCTATGGTATCCATGGCCACGAGCAGCCTCAGATCACGGTTGGGGGTTGAGAAATCTTCCCAGGGACCCGAAGCCAGAAAGATGCCGGCCCCGGAGGGCATCGGGATCACCAGCCCGGGATGGGCCCTCATATATCTTTCTCCGTTCTCTACCGATTCCACCCTGACCAGGAGCTGTTCATAAAGAGCCTGGAATAATTCCTTGAGTGCGGTTTCCGGGTCCAGTGGCCGGGGATTAATTAGTCTTTCCATCCGGTCATAAAACAATTCTGGTTCCAGTCCCCGCTGTTCAAGAGAATAAGACCCGTATTCCGGGAGGTTCTGGATTTCGCGGTTGGCCAGCAACCTTAACCGACCCGAGGCTCTGACAATCGGCCTGAAGGCCTTGAATCCAGGCTCCCCGACGACTTCTGAAGTGGCAAAAAGGAAATTACCTTTCCAGAACCGCTTCAAGCCAACCGTGCCGTCGGGCTGGGCGTCGACCGCCAGCAGAAACCCGGGACTGGATTCTGTCTGAGGCTCCCAGCGAACGACCATTAGGGTGTGACCGTAAGGGTCGGCATAGACTGAACCGGGCCGGAGAGCTTCCCTGGTCAGCGGCAGAGGATAATAATCCGAGTTCTCTTCATCAAGAACCACCCGGGCGGTTCCGGAGTGAACCTTATCCATGACCAGCCGCATCAACCGGGTAAATTTTTTAACCTCATCTGCCGGGCCTGCGGAGAGTTGGTTATGAAACCAGCGCCCCGGCGCCGGCGGCACCGACAGCGAGCCTCGAGAACATTCATGAAAGCCAAAGGGAAGTCTTGTTTTCCAGGCAAAGTAGGCCCGCAGGAAAAAAGGATTATCGGCGCAGTCGGGCTTCAGCTTCAGCATATTATCCTCGTTCTGTCCGAGATGGTTGTGCAGGAAGTTGTGCTCCGGCCGCTTGAACACCGAATCCAGGCCGGACCAGGAATCTTTTTCTCCGGCCGCCAGAAACAGGGCTTCCAGCCAGGCCGAAAATAGATTTTCCTGGTTTCTGTCCCAGTCCTTTTCGGTGTTCCAGAAAACGTCCGTGGCCGGGAACCCGGTCCCTCCGGTGTCCACCGTGGCTGAAACCGATTCGGCCGTCTTTCCTCCCAGCAGAACTTCAAACCGGTAGCGTCCCGGCTTTCCGGTCCTTCCCTCCCACCAGGACCAGAACGGCGGCCCGCCTCCCCTTTTTTTAAGATCCAGTTTTATTTTCTCTCCATTTTCCTGGCTGAGAACAACCTCCAGCTGGCCGGCGGCAGCTTCCTCTTCAGCCACTGCCAGCAATCGGAAACCTGACTCCGGCTTCAACCGGGACGGGGAGATAAGCACAGCAACTTTGGTTTGGTTGTTCCCGGCCGCTGCCGGGTTCGCCGCTATCAGCCCGAGCAAAAGGCCGGACAGCAGGGCAAACCATCTTTTACCTGGAGCCGGCGGCCTGAAGGCAATTTTCATTGACCCGGTTACCTCTTTCGTCTCAGGCGGGCTAAAACTGCGGCCCGCCTGTTTCATTAATTATAGTTATAAATGCCGGAAATTCCAGCGGCAGAAATGGCTCCCCCGGGCCGACCGCGGGACTGAAACACCGGCTGGGCTTATTCCGTCTTTAATTTCCGCCCGCACCTGAAGTAAAATAGACGAGCAGGAGGCCATATGAAAAAACGAGTTCTCTGGATACTGTTGATAATTTTTTTCTTTATGCTGATTATCGCTCTCGCCTTTTCCTATTTCTTTTATAAGATAGGTCCCAAAGAAGCGGCCGTTGCCTCCAACTCTTACCTGGAAATAAAGCTGGAAGGAAGACTCGACGACTATTCTTCTTCCATTCCCTTTATGGAGTTCTTTCCGGAAAGAACCGTCTCCCTCTTTGACACCTGGATGAACCTGCGCAAGGCTGCCCGGGACCCCAGGATAAAAGCCGTGGTCATAAAATTCGGGATGCTCGAAGCCGACTGGGCCAAGATGGAAGAGTTGCGGCAATCGGTCCTGACTTTCCGGGAATCGGGCAAGCCAGTTATCGCTTATTTCGAAGAATTGCCCGAGGCCGATAAGGAGTATTACCTGGCCACCGCCTGCGACCGGATCGTCCTGCATCCTCTGGGCTGGCTGGGGATAAACGGCCTGGCCGCCTATGTTCCTTTTTTCAAGGGAACTCTGGACCGCCTGGGGATAAAAGCCGAGTTCGAACATATTGAGGAATACAAAACGGCCTATAATCAATTTACCGAGGCCGGTTTCACCCCGGCTCACCGGGAGATGCTGCAGTCGATATATGAAGATATTTTCAACTATTATCTGAAGGAAATAGCCGCCGCCCGGCACAAGACTCCAGAAGAAATGCGGCAGCTGATTGATAAGGGTTACTTCAAAGGCAACCAGGCGGTGGCCAGCGGGCTGGTGGACGAGCTGGCCTACGAAGACCAGCTTTTCCAGAAGGTTGGCCTGGAAAAATTCAGGGAACTATCACGCCTCTCCAATGAAAAATACGCCAGCGTCAGACCGGAAGGACTGGGATTGAACCGGGGAAGAAAAGTCGGCCTGATTTTCGCCGGAGGGACCATTCTCAGCGGTTCGGCCGAGCAGATAGTCCTGGGCAGCGAGACTTTCAGTCGCTGGTTGAGGGCCGCCGTCAAGGACAAATCCATCGAGGCCATAATCGTCCGGGTGGACAGCCCCGGCGGGTCGGCCGTCGGCTCTGACATCATCTGGCATGAGCTGGTCAAAGCCAGAGGCGAGAAACCGGTCGTCATTTCCATGTCCGGCCTGGCCGGGTCCGGTGGCTACTGGCTCTCCCTCGGGGGGCACCGGATAATCGCTCAGCCCCAGACTCTGACCGGCTCCATCGGGGTTATCGCCGGCAAGTTCAGCTTTGAAGGTCTGATGCAGAAACTGGGACTGACCACCGACAGGCTGGTCATAGGAAAAAACGCCGACGCCTTTTCCCTCTACCGCAGCTTCACTCCCGAAGAAAAAAAGATCCTGCGGGATGAAATCGGCTACATTTATGAACAATTCCTGGAGCGGGTGGCCACCACCCGCAATCTGCCTCTGGAAGAGGTGGAACGTCTCGGCCGGGGCCGGGTCTGGACCGGACGCCAGGCCAGAGAATTAAAACTGGTCGACGACTTGGGAGGTCTGTCCCGGGCAATGGAGGTGGCCCGGGAGCTGGCCGGGATGACTCCGGAAACTGAACTCCGGCTGGTAGTCTGGCCCGCCAAGCGCAGTCTGTGGGACCTCATCCTCGGCAGAAAAACGGAACTGACCCGGGCCAGATCGACGGTTGAGCTTCTGTCCCGGGCCAGAAAAACGCTGGAAATTTACTCCCGGGCCAGGGTCTGGGCTCTGATGCCTTTCTGGGTATATTAAGTTCAGCTCGGCCCCGGAAGGGCGGCCAGAGATGAGTCTTACTTTTTCTCCCTGACTATGACCTTTTCGCCCGGTTTTATAAGCCAGAGCTTTTCTCTGGCTTCTTTCTCCAGGGCTGCCGGATTTTTCTCCAGTTCTTTGATCTCAGCCTCCAGTTTTTCTTTCTGCGCCGTCAGGTCCTGTATCTGAGCCTGGAGTTCCTGGTACCTTCTCCTGGATTTCTGGATGTCAAGGAAACCCTTTTTCCCGAAAAAAGTGGTGAAAAGTGTGGTCAGCAGGAATATGGCCACCAGCAGATAAAAGAATTTTTTTCTGGTCGAAGTCTGACCGGCAGTCCTGGCCTTTTCCATCACAGCAGCTCCAGTCCGGCCCGGAGAAGAGCCCGGGCTTCTTTCTCGTTTCCGGCCTCGGCATAACACCTGATGAGCGGTTCGGTCCCGGAAAATCTGAGAATCAACCAGCGGTCGTCGTCCAAATCGAGCTTCAGGCCATCCATGGTCTCGACCGACTGCACCACTCTTTTACCAAGTCGGTCAGGAGGATTCTTGATCAGCGCTTCCAGCTTGCCGGCCCTGTCCGGCGTGAGCTTTACATTCTGCCGGGCGCCAACCATCAAGCCGTATTTCCTGAAAAGCTGCGCCAGGAGCTGGGACAGGCTCAGGCCGCAAGCGGCTACCATCTCCGTTACCAGCAGTCCGGCAAAAATGCCGTCTTTCTCCGGCAGGTGGTCCCGAACCGCCAGGCAGGCGCTCTCCTCCCCGCCGAATATGATTTTATTCTGCAGAAACAGGTCGGCCATGTACTTGAAACCGACCGGCGTTCGGTAGAGAGGCACATCATAGTGCCTGGCAATCCGGTCGATCAGGTGGGTGGTGGTCACCGACCTGGCCACTCCCCCGCGCCAGCCCTTAACCGCCAGCAGGTATTCGAGGAGCAAAGCCAGGATATAATTAGGAATGACCACTTCCCCTTTCTCGTTGACTACGCCGAATCGGTCTCCGTCGGCATCGGTGGCCAGGCCAAGAGCGCAGTTCTTATCCCGGACCAGCCGTTTCAGCTGGGCCAGATTGGTTTCGGTGCAGGAAGGAGAAATGCCGCCGAAGTAGGGGTCGATGTAGCCGTGAATCACCTCGATCGGAATCCCGTTCTCTTCCAGGATTTCATCCAGGTATTCCCGGCTGGTGCCGAACAACAGGTCGATGCCGACTTTGAGGCCAGATTTTCTTATGGCCTCAAAGTCAATTTTATTCTGCAGGAATTCCAGGTAATCGTTCTGCAGGTCGACCCGGTGAATAAAGGAATGGTCAGGGTAATAATGCGGAGCTACGTTTTCCGGCCGGACCCTCTCGACTTCCCTTTCAATCAGTTCGGTTACTTCGGGCAGAGCCGGAGCCCCGCTGGCCACGTTGAATTTTAAGCCGTTGAATTCAGGCGGATTAAAGGAAGCGGTGAAATTTATTCCGCCGGCATGCTGGCCTCGGATGATACGGTAGGCCAGAGCCTGCGACGGACAGTCGCGATCAGCCAGGTAAACCTGAATCCTGTTCCTGGAAAGAAGAGCAGCCGCTTCCTCGGCAAACCTTTCTGAAAGGAAGCGGGTGTCATAACCGATGACCAGCGACAGCTCTTTCCCCGGATACTGCTCCCGGAGGCAATTGGCAATGGCCTGCACCACCCGGCGGACGTTGGAGAAGGTAAACTCCTCTCCCATTACCGCCCGCCAGCCAGAAGTGCCAAACCTGATCATGAGCCTTTTTTTATTTAAATATCAAAAAAAAATTATCACAAGAAAAAATTTATTTCAATTAACCGGACCGGCCAAAATCAGCACCTGACCGGACCTTTTCCTTTCCGGGTGGGTTTAAAAAATTTCACGCTACCGCGGTCTTAAAAATCGGCGGCGGCCGCCTGACTGTTTTAAGACCGCCATCCGGCCCCTGGCCGATAAAATGCCGACGCCCCGTTTTTATGTTTTCTGTCAGGAGGCGACGAAAACCGGGCTGGCTTTAATTGACTGAAAGCTCTCAATATCATAACCTTGAAGTGAACCGATGTCGGCACAAGCAAGAGTCCTGACTGGCGTGTCCCTGGTCTCGGCCCAGATTCTGGCTCTGGAATTGGTTCTGACCCGGTTCTTCTCCATTTCCCAGGGTTACCATTACGCTTTTTTGGTGGTTAGCCTGGCTTTCCTGGGATTCGGCGCCGGTTCCCTGTTTCTTTTTTCCGGGCCGCTCAAAAAATTTCTTAACGGGGCAGGAGCCCTGGGCTTGCTGGCTCTGCTGTTAAGCCTGTCGGTGCTGCTGGTTTTTTTTCTCTTGAACCGGCTGCCCTTCAATCCGCTGGAGCTTCTCTGGAACCAGGCCCGGCTGGGAATCATGTTCATTCATTATCTGATTCTGAGTATCCCCTTCCTGTTGGGCGGGCTGACCATTTCTCTGGCTCTGACCAGGCTGTCCGGTCTGGTTCACAAGGTCTATTTCGCCGACCTGGCGGGCGCGGCCGCCGGCCTGGTTCTTTCGGCGCTGAGTTTCCGGGCGGCCGGCGACCGGGGGGCTATCTGGCTGCTGGTTCTTCTGCCCCTGGCGGCTTCCTGGTTTTTTATTCCTGGGAAAACCTTCAGCCCGACCCTGAAAATCGGACAGGCCCTGGGAACCGGACTGATCATTTTGGCCGTTGTTCTGGCCGGCCCGGAATTGGGTTTCAGGATCTCCGATTATAAATCCCTGGCTTTTTTCCTGAAGCCGAAAGGTGCTGCTCTGACCGCCACCCGATGGGACGAGAAAGCCCGGCTTGACCTGTTCGAATCGCCGATTGTCCGCTATGCCCCTGGACTGAGTTTGAATTACCGCGGACCGCTTCCGGAGCAGGCCGGAATTTCCCTTGATGCCGAAAGAATTTACGCCCTGAACAAAAATATCGAACCCGGGAAACTTCCGACCTTCCTGGATTACCTACCGCTCTGGCCGGCTTTTGATTTCAATTCGGGCGGCCGCTTCCTGCTGCTGAATCCGGTCGGCGACCTGGAATTGCTGTTGAGCCTGAAAGCGGAAGCGGCCGAGATTACCGTCTTCGAAGAAAACAACCTGCTCCGGGAAGTGCACCGGGAATGGCTGAAACGGTTAATCGGAACGAGGAGCTCAGAGACACTCCCTGACCTCAGAACGGTCGAGGCCAGGTCCGGGCTGAGTTATGAAAGAAAGAGAGGCAAACAATTCGACCTGATCGTTTATTCCCTCCCCGACCTGCCGGGCAGTCACAGCACGGGCTTCTTCGGGCCGGGAGAAGACTACCTGATGACCGGCGAAGCGGTTGACCTGGTTTTCGAGCTTCTGTCTCCCCGGGGCCTGGCAACCGCTCTTTTCTATTTCCTGCCGCCTCCCCGCCAGGAACTGCGCTTCCTGGCACTCTGGGTGGAAGGGCTCGAAAAGCGCGGTCTCCAGGCCGAAAAACATATCCTCTTCTTGAGGACCGTTGAAACCGTAACCCTGTTAATAAAAAAACAGGAATTTTCCGACCAGGAAATAAGACGGCTGGAAAAATTTGCCGCCGACCGCCTTTATGACCTGACCGTTCCGGGCGCGGCCGCCGGCGTCAACCAGGAGCCTTCAATTAAAACCGACCTTCCGGCCTGGGAAGACCTGGCCGGGAGGCTTTTTGACCGGGAGAATCGACAGTCTCTTTACAGAAACTATCTATTTGACATCAGTCCGCCTGAGGACAACCGGCCTTTTTTCCGCGACTTCATGAAATGGAAACGCTGGGCTGATATCAGAAAATTTTTCAACCGGAGAGTCTATCCGCTGTTCATCGGGAAATACCTGCTGGCCTTTCTTCTGATTCAATCCTTAAGCATCGGTCTGCTGGTTATTATTTTGCCTCTTTTGAGGTTTGCCCGCAGCCGGCTTAAGGCAGTCCCCCGGAAAGCCCTGGCCTGGGGCTACTTTGCCAGCCTGGGCGCCGGTTACATGCTGGTGGAGATCACCCTTTTCCATAAATTCATACTGCTTATCGGTCATCCGACCTATTCCCTGAGCGCGGTCCTTTTTTTCCTGCTCGTAGCTTCCGGAGCCGGCAGCCTGAGCCTGGCCGCTCTGAGCCGGAAAATTGGAAAGACAGGGCTGGTGGCCTGGCCCTTGCTGTGCTTCCTGGCCATAATCCTGGAAATCGCCGCCCTGCAGCTGGCGGGGAATTTTTTCCTCGGTCTTGGTCAAGCCTGGCGCCTGTTTCTCTGTTTTCTGCTGGTTTTCCCGCTCGGTTTCTGCCTCGGAATCCCTTTCCCGGCCGGATTGAATCATTTCCAATCCGGGTCTCCGCTGATGATACCTTTTGCTTTTGCGGCCAATGCTTTCTTAAGCCTGCTGGCTTCGGTCTGGGGGCTGGTCCAGGCCCAGCTGTGGGGATACCGGTCGGTGCTGGCCGTCGCGGCCGGCTGTTACCTGTTAGCGTTTCTTTTTTTCTATCTCGCCTATCATCGGGACAAAGCGCACGTCGAGTAGCTGTTTAACCACCGGCCGGCCGGCGGTCTTCCGCACCAGGGTCAGCGTCTGGAAGAAGACAGTGCTGCCCACCGGAATGACCAGCCGGCCCTCTTCTTTCAGCTGTTGAAATAGCGGGGGCGGAATATGGTTGGCGGCGCAGGTGACCAGAATGGCATCAAACGGAGCTTCTTCAGGCCAGCCGAAATAGCCGTCAGAGCAGCGAACCCTCACCCCGTCATAATGCCATTGCTTCAGGACCCCGGAAGCCCGCTCGGCCAGATTCTCCCTGATTTCTATCGAAAAAACCCGGTCGGTCAGCCGGTTCAGAACGGCTGCCTGGTAACCGGACCCGGTGCCGATTTCCAGCACCTTATCGCCTGGCTTGACTTCGGCCGCTGCCGTCATCAAAGCCACAATATAAGGCTGGGAAATCGTCTGCCCTTCCCCAATCGGCAGCGGATAATCCTCATAAGCATCCCGGCGGTATTCTTCGGGAACAAAAAGGTGACGGGGAACTGCCAGCAAGGCCTCGATTAATTTCTCCTCTTTAAGGCCGCGGGCCTGGATCTGGTATCTGACCATCTGTTCCCGCTTTTTCTGGAAAAAAGACTCGTCTTTATCCTGATTGGCCTGCGGAATGACCCACGACAGGCAGAAAACCAGCGTCAGCCAAAGGCCCGGAAATGGATTCGGCTTCCTCATACTATTAATTTTATCGCAGACGCTCTAGAAGCGCCAGAAAATTATATCACCCCTTAAGAGTAAGGAAGCCATCTAAAATTCACCTCCTGATTAACCAGCAGCGGTGATTGACCGGGTTCCGGACTATTTTTAAGCTCTGGAACAGGCTGGAAAGGGCAGAAACTAACTGTGAGAAAAAATATTTGACATGGAGAAAATTTTTTGATAATTGATAAGTAAGCATGCAAGGAACTAATCTCCTTAATGGAAAGAAGGCGATTTATCCCGGTTCGTTTGACCCCATTACCAACGGACATGTCGATATTATTCAAAGGGGAAAGAAGATTTTCGACAAAATTATTGTGGGCGTTCTCGACAATCCCAAAAAATTGCCCCTGTTTTCTGCGGAGGAGCGGGTGGAACTGATAAGAGAAACTTTCGCCGGGGACGGGGCAGTGGAGGTCAAGACCTTCAGCGGCCTGCTGGTGGAGTTTGCCCGCCAGAACCAGGCAGATGCCGTAATCAGGGGCCTGAGAGCCATCTCCGATTTTGAATACGAGTTCCAGATGGCCCTGATGAACCGCAAGTTATGGAGCGAAATCGAAACCCTGTTCATGATGCCCAGCCTGAAATATTCTTTCCTCAGCTCCAACCTGGTCAAGGAAGTTTTCCAGCTCGGAGGCTGCATTAAGGACCTGGTTCCGCCGGTGGTGGAAGAGGCCCTTAAGAATAAATTTATGAATCTCAACAAATAAGGCGGTAAAAATGTTCGGTTTAGCCAAGGAAAAGAGTGTGGTCGGGCTCGATATCGGGTCCTACTCAGTCAAGGCAGTAGAATTGAAAATCAAGGAAAAGGGAGGGGCCACCCATTACGAAGTCCAGAAAATCGGCTACGAACCCCTGCCCCATGACGCCATCGTAGAAGGCACCATCATCGATTCCACCGCGGTCAGCGAAACCATCAAGCTGCTGTGCGAAAACGCTAAAATCAACACCCGCGAGGTGGCCATTTCGGTTTCAGGGAATTCAGTCATCATCAAGAAAATCTCCCTGCCGGCCATGGACCCGCAGGAGCTGGCTGAGTCTATTACCTGGGAAGCCAAGCACAACATTCCCTACAACTACGAGGAAACCAACGTTGACTACCATGTGGTCAAGTCCCCGAGGAGCACCGAAGGCACGGTTGATATCCTGCTGGTGGCAGCCAAAAAGGATAAAATCGCCAATTACAGCAACGCCGTCAGCATTGCCCGGAAAAACCTGGTGGCGATCGAAGTTGACATCTTCTCCCTGGTCAACGCCTTTGAGGTCAATTACCCGGAAATCTTCAAAGAGAAGACCGTGGCCCTGATCAACATGGGGGCAAACATCACCAACGTCGGGATTGTGGAACACGGCGTGCCCCAGTTGTTCAGAGACCTGTCTCTGGGTGGCTATTTCTTTACCGAGAACATCCGCAAGGAGTTGAACGTCTCTTTTGAAGAAGCCGAGGCCGCCCTCAAAGGCATTCCCGGCAAGAACATCAACGCCGACCAGTTTGCTTCGGTTCTGACCATGAACATCAGGGACCTGCTGGACGAGATGGAAAAGACTTTTTCTTTTTATGAGGCCGGAGAAAAAAGAGAGCGCCGCATCGAGCAGATCTTCCTGAGCGGCGGCCTGGCCCTGATCCCCAACATGGTCAGCGCCTTCGAGCTCAAGTTCCGGATCAAAACCGAGCTGCTCAATCCTTTCAGGTCGATTAAATTCGATGAAAAGAAATTCGAGTCTATCTATTTTAACGAAATGGCCCCTGTCTTTGGGGTGGCCGTTGGACTTTCAACGAGAAAGGCAGAGAAGTGAGCCATGATCAGGATTAACTTATTAAAACCGGAAGCCAAAGAAGCCAGGGAACCTGTCCAGCCGGGTTTGCCCAGGATAGCCAAGGAAAGGAAAAGAGCCAGCCTGGGCACGATCATCTTTTTGCTGTTGCTGGTCAGCCTGGCCGGCTATTACTTTTATCAACACTGGCAGATTCAGAAAGAAAAAGAGCTGATTGCCCAGGCCCAGCAGGAAAAAAACCAGCTGCAGTACGTGGTGGCCAAGCTGGAAGAGGTTAAATTGCAGAAAGCTAACCTGGAGATGAAGATCAACCTGATCAGACAGCTGAAAGCCAATCAGGACATCGCCGTCAGGATCATGGATGAAATTAACCGCCGGATACCCGATTATGTCTGGCTGAAAGACGCCAGCTTCGACGGACAGACCATGAAGATCAAGGGCGAAGCCATTTCCAACAACCTGATTGCCGATTTCATAACCAACCTGCAGCGGAGCGAAACCTTCGGTCAGGTCAACCTGATCGTCTCAGCCCAGAAGACCCAGGGGGGTGTCGTCTACCTGGAATTTGACATGACTGTCCCGGTGAAAAAACCCCAGGTCGAACAGCCGCAACCGGCCAAACCCAAACCCACTCCCCAGACCACAAGAAGGAGATAGCCATGAGAAACTGGCCCTGGCATGGATACTTAATTCTGGCGGTGGTTATCTTCGCCCTGGCCTTCTTTTTCTACTTTAAGCCCAGGAATGACGAAATCCAGTCTCTCCGACAGCAAAGGGAAAAGCTGGAAAAAGAAGTCCAGGTGTTGAAGGAAAAGAAAAAAGAACTGGATAAAATCGAGGCCGAACTGGTGGTGTTAAACGCCACCCTCAAAGACCTGGAACAGATAATTCCCCAGCAGAAAGAAATCGCCGAGATACTGAGACGCATCCAGCAACTGGCCTATGATTCCCGGCTGAACGTGCTTAAGTTCCAGCCCCGGGGTGAAATCAAGAAAGAATTTTATGCCGAATGGCCAATCAACATCGAAGTCTCCGGCACCTACCACAACCTGGGGGTTTTCTTCGATAAGTTGAGCAACTTCGCCCGGCTGTTCAACGTCAACAACTTCAGCATCAGCGCCCTTAACAACCAGACTGATACCCTGACCATCGGCGCCAAGTTTGTCACCACCACTTACTATTTTCTGGAAGAACAACCTCAACCGGCCAAGACCGCGGCCGGCCAGAAACCGCAGGGGAAATAACATGAGAAAGATATGCATTCTGGCACTGGCTATTATGGTAGCGGGGATTTATGGGTGGCTGAGTCCGGCTTATGGCCAGGAGAGCCAGCAGACCGGGCAGCAGCAGGAGACGATTATCTCCCCCCAGCAGGCCCTGAGCACTCTTCCGCCCCGCGCTTCCTATAATCCTGGCGGACGCCGCGACCCGTTCAAGGACTTGATAGGCAAGGGAAAAGGCGGGGGAAAAGGGACTGTGGTCGAAGGGCAATTGGCAATAGAAAATGCCGCCCTGGTGGGCATCGTCAAGACTGCCAAGAGCTTCGTGGCCATAGTTTCTGGACCTCAGGAGTTCCCCTACTTTCTGAAAATCGGAGACAGACTGGCTGACGGCTATGTCTTCTCCATCAGCGAGTCTAAAGTGGTCTTCCGCAAGACCCACGAAAGGGGCATCCCGTTGATGAGGCCCAGAGACGTTGTAAAAGAAATCAATCCGGAGGAGCGTTAACATGAAAAGGAAAGTTTGTTGGCTTATTCTGGCAGCGATAAATCTAATACTGGTCTCAGCTTTCCTGGTCCAGGCTGCCGAGTTGAGGAAGATTGAAGTCAAGCCGGGCTTGCTGTCGACCAGAGTCATCCTGATCGCCGATGGCCTGGTTCAGGTAAAGGGGCTGAGCTACATTTCCGAGACTCCCCCGGTGCTGTCGATGGAGCTGGTTAAGGCCAGGCCGGTTGAACTCCCGGCCACCATGGAACCCGGCAGCCGCCTGATAAAAAACATACGGGTGGAACCGCTCGGGGAAAACCTCAGAATCCAGATGCAATTAAAGGATAAAGTGCCCTTCCGCCTGCTGCATGAGCACGGCAGAACAGCCCTGGAATTAAATGAATTTTTAAGGGCCTCTTCCTACCAGATTGACCCGGCGATGTCTTCCTTGATCAAGCCTGAAAATCAGGTTAGCTTCGCCGACCTGAACGTGAGGAGCGAAGCCGACAAGGTCAGCTTTCTGATCGGCCTGACCGGAGAGGCTCCGTTTCAGGCCTTTGCCCTGGAAAACCCCAGCCGGCTGGTGGTGGACCTGCTCAACACCAACTTTCCGAAGTCCAGCCAGGCCTACCAGGTCGGCCGGGCCAACGTGGAAAAGGTCAGAGTGGCCCAGTTCAAAACCGGAGACCCCTGCCCCATCACCAGGCTGGTTTTTGACCTGAAGGATGCCGGCTGGTATTCTCTCGATTCGACGCCCCGCGGCCTGCAGATTTCATTTTATTCGCCTGATTCGGTCGTGGTAGCCGAACAGGCTGCGGACCCGGCCGGGAAAACCGAACCGATTAAAACCTCCCTGGCCAATGCCATGCCCGTTCCTGAAGGCCAGACAAAAAAGAAGCCAGCCATAAAGGTTGAGGAAAATTCTGAAATCAGGCCGACAAAAATCGAACCGGCGCCGGCTGAAACCAGGGCCGAGCCCGAACCGAAAGCCGTTAAATCCCAGACCCAGGAAAAAGATCAGTTCAAACCCCGGGTCATTCAGTCTACCGAAGATAAGTATTCGGGAGAATTGATCAGCCTGAAATTCAAAGACGCCGACCTGCGCGACGTGGTGCTGTTTCTGGCCGACTTTGCCGGCCTGAACGTTATTTTTGACCCCGAGGTCAGGGGCAACGTTACCTGCAACCTGCAGGAAGTCCCCTGGGACCAAGCTCTGGAAATAGTCCTCCGTCAGAACAGGATGGGCAAAGTTATCGAGGGCAATGTTCTGCGCATCGCTCCCATGACCACCCTGTCCCGCGAAGACGAGGACTTGAGAAGGCTCAAGGAGAGCAAAGAGCTGGCCGGGCCCATCCAGGTCAAGACCATCACTCTGTCCTACTCCAAGGCCAGGGATGTGCAGAGCCTGCTCAAGAGCCGGCTGTCTAAGAGCGGCGAAATAGTCATCGATGAGAGAACCAACACCCTGATCATCAGCGAAGTCCGCGACCGGATGGAACTGCTGGACAAGCTGATCTCAGTTCTGGACACGCCCACCCCGCAGGTTTCCATAGAAGCCAGAATCGTCGAAGCCACTTCCACTTTTATACGTAACCTGGGCATTCAATGGGGATATAAGGGAGTAATTGACCCCTTTTACGGCAATCAAACGGCCATCTCCTTTCCCAACAAAATCCTGGCCGACGGAGCCATGATTCCTCAGGGGATAGTGACCAAAGGTATCGGAGGCCCGCTGGGTGGTTATGCCATCAACCTGCCAGCCCCGGCCTTTAACACCGCCGTGGGCTTCTCCTTCGCCAACGTCCTTGACACCTTCAGACTGGACGTGGCCCTGTCGGCGCTGGAGACCTCGGGCAACGGCCGAATCATCTCCTCGCCCAAGGTGACCACCCAGAACAACCAGGCAGCCGAAATCGTCCAGGGCCGTCAGATTCCCGTCCAGACCGTGGCCAACTTCACCGTCACCACCAGGTATGTCAACGCCGCCCTGGAATTGCGAGCCACCCCCCAGATCACGGCTGAAGGCACCATCATCATGAATATCGAAATCCAGAACAACGCCGCCGATTTCGCCAACCTGGTCAACGGCATCCCGCCCATCACCACCCAGAGCGCCAAGACTACGGTCATGGTCCCCGACGGTGGAACCACGGTAATCGGCGGAATCTATCGGACAGAAGATTCGATCACCAGAGAACGCGTTCCTTACCTGCACAGTATCCCTGTCCTGGGAACTCTGTTCAGGTCTTTTGCCCGGACCAAACAGAACAGGGAACTGTTGATATTTATAACTCCAAGGATAATCAAATAAGCAAGAGGAGAAGGAAGCAATGAAGAACTTTACATCCGGTCTTAAAATAATATCGGTCCTGATTCTGAGCCTGGCGTTGTTCTCCTGCAATCCGGTCGAAAAAGGCACCAACTCCGGGAGCTTTCTCATAATCGAAAACATCATCGGCAAGGATAACCAGGGAAATGATTCCAGCGTGGTCTTTTCCGATGTCATTACCAACGACGTGGTTTATTCTGATTTTGTGACTCTCAGCGTGCGGGCGGCCACCCTGGACCCCAGCCCCGTTATGGGCGTCTCCCAGTACAGCGATGTCATGATTACCAACTATATAGTCACTTACATCAGAAGCGACGGGGCCACTGGCGAAGGCACTGACGTCCCGTATCATTTTCAGGGAACTCTGTCGACGCTGGTCCCGGTCGGCTCCACGGTAAGCATTCCGCTGCTGATTGTCAGGGATGTGGCCAAAACCCAGCCTCCTCTCAGCGCTCTGGTCGGAAATCCCACCGGCATGCTGGAATGCACAGCCAGGATTGAATTAATCGGCCACGACCTCAGAAACAGGAGCGTCACTCAGACCGGACAGATTTCGGTTCGTTTTGCCGATTATATCGACCAGCAGTAGAATTAATCGAGATCGGTTGGCTGCCCGCGGTTAAGACCGGAGTCTGACCCGAAGGCGGAGAGAAGGTTTTTCCATCCGGAAACTCTTCAGATAAGACAGAATCGTTTTGACCCGGGACTCGTCAGTTAGCCTGACCATTAATTTTATTTCCCGCTGTTCCTTCCGCCAGGTCTTCCTGGATATTTTCGGACCAAGAATCTCCAGCCCGGGAAAATCCTTTTCCAGCTGTTCCAGGAGAAGCCGGGAACTGCGACCGGAGCTTCGAAGCGACCGGCTGTCCAGACCGACTTCAAGCAAGAAACTGAACGGGGGGTAATTCAGCAACCGCCTGAACTCTATTTCCCTCTCAAAGAAACTTTGATAGTCCCCCGATACAGCCTGAACGACCGGCTCGGGAGGAGGTCCGGCGGTTATCACCGCCACCCCGGAATTCTGGTCGTTCCCGACCAGCTCCAGCCCGGCCCGCACCAGAGCTAAAGTCCTTTCTGCCGCCTGAAAATCCGGCCGGTTGAGGTTGTTTTCCGGGTTGACCAGAACCAGAAGCGAGAAATGACGGCGCGGCAATCGGCGCAGAGCATATTCGGTGCCGACAACCAGCCGGCTCTTGCCCGACTTTATTCTTCTCACGCTATTTTCCGCAGCCTTATCTCCCGCCCCTTCTTCCAGAACTTCTACCGGGCAGTCGGGGAAGGCCTCCTGCAGCTGTTCTTTTAAGAACTGACTGCCGCGAATTCGGCCCGGTTTGAGTTTCTGGCGACAGACCGGGCACACTTCGGGGACCGGAGATTCCAGGCCGCAGTAACCGCAGCTCAGCCCTTCCTCTTTCTTCTTCAGGTTGAGGGCAATCCGGCACTGTGGACACCGGGCCACGTAACCGCAGCCCGGGCAGTAAAGATAGCCGGCATATCCTTTGCGATTAACAAGGAAAAAAACTCCCTTCCCGGTCTCCAGGCAGGAGGCTATTTCTGACCTGAGTTCACCCTTCAGGATCTTAACAATATCCTGCTGATAAAACCGGGACCCCGGTCCTGCTTCCAGTCCGCCCAGGTCTATCAAGGAATCCGCCTGACGATGTCGATAGTACTGGCTGACTCTCGGGCAGGAGGAAGCGAAAATCAACAGGCTCTTTTCCAGTCCGACCCTGACCATGGCCGCTTCTCTGAGGTCAAAAGAAGTTCCGTCGGACTGATAATAAAGGTCATCCTGTTCCTCGTCCACAACCAGCAACGACAACGGCCGGACAGGCAGGAAAAGAGCTGACCTGGTCCCGAAGATAATCCTGGCTCGTCCAGAAACTACCTGATTCCAGGCTTCGTTCCTGACTCTTTCCGGAAGCTGGCTGTGCCAGGTTGCGGCCCGGGCGCCGTATTCCCTGACCAGCGGCTGCCATTTCCCCAGCCCCTGGATGTCCGGCACCAGAAACAGGGTATATCCATAATGTCCGGCTGTGTATTCCATTATTTTCTTCAGGAATTCCAGCCTTCGTTCCAGACTGCCGTGAAGAAGGAAAGTCCCGCCCTGCCCGGATTCCAGCCTGGCCAGCAGGCCCTGGCCGCTTTCCGGCAGCCCTTCCGGCCGGACAGGCAGCGTCAGTTGACGGAAATTATCGGGAGCGACCTGCCGGGAATTTTTTTTCCTGGTTGTTTTTTCCCTAATTTCCAGCAAACCTTCCTGGCTCAGGTTTCTCAGGTAAGAATTAATTTCTCGGAGCTTCAACTTTCTTCTGACATAGACCGGACTTAACTGGCGGTCGACCAGCAGGCTCAGAATCTGGCCCCGGCGGCCTTTGAGCCGGCCGGAAACGAGCTCCTTTAAGCCTTTTTCGGTTATGGCCAGCCTGACCCTGGGTTTTTCCCTGACGGCGGGAGGTTCAGCCATTTCCAGGAACAGTCCGGGAGCGGTCAGACTTCGATCCGAAAGCTCCAGAGCCAGCTTGAGAATAAACTCCGGTAACCCGGGACAATCCTCCGGACAGGCGATAATTTCTTTAACTTCAAATTCAGGTTCCCGGGACAGTTCCTCCATTGCCAGCACATATCCGGCCAGTCTCCTTGAACCCAGGGGGGCAATGACCCTGGACCCGATTCTTACTTTCCCGACCAGTTCAGGCGGTAGCCGGTAAAGGAAAGTCTGAAAGACCGGCAGCGGAAACAGGATCTGGCAGTAACTGGACATCAGGATTTAAGCAGCTGGAGGACCTTTTTCATATCCTCCCAGACCATCTTTTTTATCTCTTTGTTGCCTTCGTTCCGGACCAGATAAGAAGGATGGAAGGTAGGCATAACCGGAATACCCTGGAAATCTCCGAACTGTCCGCGGAGCTCGGACATGCTTTTCGAACTCGGAAGCAGAAAATCGGTGGCCACCTTTCCCAGGGCGACGATAACCCGGGGTTTGATCAAATCAATCTGCCGAAGAAGATAAGGAGAACAGGCTTTAATCTCGTCTGGCCTGGGGGTGCGGTTTTCAGGAGGACGACACTTGATGACGTTGGCGATGTAGACCTCCTCCCGACTGAAACCCATGGCCTGAATGATTTTGGTCAGAAGCTGTCCGGCTCGGCCCACGAACGGACGGCCCTGCAGGTCTTCGTCGCGGCCCGGAGCCTCGCCCACAAACATCAAACTGGCCTGACGATGGCCCTCTCCTGGCACGGCCTGGGTTCTTCCCTTAAAAAGTGGGCAGGCCTGACAGGCCATGATCCTGCGGATTAGACGGTCCCACTCTTCCCGGTCGTCGGCCGCCGGCCCTCCGGAGAAACCTTCTGGCTTCAGCAACCCGGTCCCGACTTCGGCTTCCCGCTTTCTGCTGTCAGTTTTCATGGGACTGACCAGAAATTCCACCCCCAGGTCGCGGTAAAACTCCAGCCGGGATAGAAGCTGTCCCGGTCTTTCAACTATTCCTTTTTCGTTCATTGAGCAGAACCTCGATTTCAGCCATTATTTCCTGACTAATCTTTCTTTTGCTGGCCCGGGGAATTCTTCTGAAGCGGCCGTCAGGCCAGGACAGCGTCACCTCATTATCGTCGCTGCCAAACCCGACCCCGGACCGGGAAACATCGTTGCCGACCATCAGGTCCACCTTTTTGCGCTTCATTTTTTCCAAGGCTTTCGTTTCGAGCTGGCTGGTTTCGGCGGCAAAACCCACCAGCAACTGCCGCCGTTTCTGCCGTCCCAGTTCTTCCAGGATGTCGGGCGTGGCTTCTATGTCCAGCCTCCCGGCGATTTCGGATTTCGGGACTTTATCCGACAGAGCCTTTTTGAACCGGAAATCGGCCACGGCCGCGGCCATCAGAACAACGTCAGCCCGGGTATAATGCTTTTCGACCGCTGCTCTCATCTCTTCGGCCGTCTGCACCTTTTCCAGATAAACGCCGGCCGGAACTTCCAGGCTGGTCGGTCCGGAAACCAGAATGACCTCGGCGCCCAGCTGCCAGGCTTCCCGGGCCAGCTCATATCCCATTTTTCCAGAGGAAGGGTTGCTGATGAAACGAACCGGGTCGAGGAATTCCCGGGTGGGGCCGGCAGTGACCAGAAACACCTTATTCCGGAAGGGCTCCCGGCTCTTTATCAGCCTGAGGCCGTGGTGAACAATCGATTCGGGAGAGGCCAGCCGGCCGGGACCTTGTTTGCCACAGGCCAGGTAACCGGTATCCGGCTCCACGAACTCCACCCCCAGAGTCTTCAGTTTTCTTATGTTTTCCTGGGTTTGGGGATGAAGGTACATGGATTCATTCATGGCCGGAGCCACCAGCACCGGACACCTGACCGCCAGGTAAAAGGTCGACAGAAAATCGTCGGCCACACCCGAAGCCAGTTTGCCGATGATGTTGGCCGTAGCCGGAGCGATGAGCAGCAGTTCGATTTCATCCGCCAGCGAAATGTGTTCAATCGGTCTCTGCTGATCATCGAATAGTTTGACCACGGTCCTTTCGCCAGTCAGGGAGGTGAACAGATAGGGATTGATGAAGCAAGTGGCCTTTTCGGTCATGATCACCCGAACCCCGAGGCCTTCCGACTGAAACAGCCTGACTATCTCGCAGGCTTTATAGATGCTTATGGAAGAACAAACGCCAAGGGCAATTTTTTTCATGGCTCCGCCTTTCCCCGGTCAGGGCCAGGACTTAAAACTTTTAAGTATTTCCTTGAATTCCCTCTGCCGTTGCTGGAACAGGCAGCGGTCGGCCAGGATAACGGCCTTCAGCTCCTCCAGGGCCTGATTGAGGTCGCCGTTTATCACTAAATAGTCGAAGATGTCCGATTCCAGGATTTCGCGGCGGGCATTCTTCAGGCGCAGGGCCACCGCCTCGGGCGACTCGGTCTTTCTCTGTTTCAGTCTTCTTTCCAGCTCCGGATAGGAAGGGGGCACAACGAAAACAAACCGGGCCTCGGGCAGTTTCTTCTTGACCTGGTGGGCTCCCTGGACATCTATATCCAGAATCAAATCGCCCAGCCGACTCTTCTTATTCACTTCCTCCAGGGAGGTGCCGTAAAAAAACCCGTGTACTTCAGCCCATTCCAGAAAGGCGCCGTCGTCTTTCAGTTTCTCGAATTCTTCCCGGGCAATGAAATAATAATCCTGTCCTTCCGCCTCGTCCGGTCTTCTGGGTCTGGTGGTGTGAGAGACAGAAAACTGAAGACCCGGCAGCCGGGCCATCAAGGTCTTGATCAGAGTTGACTTGCCGCAACCTGACGGTCCGGAAACAATGTATATCATCCTGACTGCCTCCCTTCTCCAATCGATTTTAACTTTTTCCCCGTTCCTATTCCAGATTCTGAACCTGCTGGCGGATGCTCTCGATTTCGTTTTTAATCTTCAGGCAGCGCTTGATGATGCCCAGGTCCTGGGCTTTGGAATTCAGAGTGTTGGCTTCCCGGGAAAGTTCCTGAGCCAGAAAATCCAGGTTCTTGCCCACGGGATCGCTCACCTCAGGCCTGATCAGCTGGCAGAAACCGCTCAGATGGCTCTTCAGTCGGTTGATTTCCTCGGCCAGGTCGAACCGCTGCATCAGGTAGGCCACCTCTTCCGACAGCCGTTCTTCTGACAGGCTGTTGTGGTTGAGATCCTTCAGTTTCTTTTTAAGCTTGTTTTTCAACCTGCCGGGCTGGCGGCTGAAAATCTTTTCAATCTCCAGCAAGGATTTTTTAATCCTGGTCAGATGGCGGTTCAGTTGCCGGGCTATTTCCCGGCCTTCCCGTTCCCGCTGGCGGACGATATCATCGACCGTGCTCTGAAAAGCTTCCAGAATGAAGCGCTTATCCTCCCGGCTTAACTCCTTCTGGTTGATTTTAACCAGCTGGGGCACCCGGAGCAGCTGCTCCAGCGATAGGTCGAAGGGCAGGCCGACCTTTCTGGACAGACTCTTCATCTCGCCCACAATTTTTTCCAGCAGGGGCCGGTTGACCGAGAATTCCCAGGCCTCAGCCGAAAGGTAATTGAGTTCTAAGGCCACTTCCACCCGTCCCCGCAATATCTTTTTCTGACAGGCGGCCCGCAACTCGTTTTCCAGCTGGCCCAGGCCGTCTCCCTTGTAAACCCAATCGAAAAACCGGTGATTCAGGGTCTTGATGAATATCTTCACCCTGAGGCCAGGACCGACGAAATTTCTTTCCGCAAAACCGGTCATGCTGCGTATCATTAACGACTCTCCCTGTCGACGAATTCAACCTAGGTTAAACAATTTACGGGCAATATCCAGAGCGTTAAGGGCCGAGCCAACCGTCAGGTTGTCGGCCGCCACCCATAGCCAGAAACTTCCGGGAAGCGACTGGTCTTTTTTCGGGTGGCCGATAAATATCTTTTCCTGGCTAGCCACCCTGACGTTGGACACGGACCGGGCGGAACCGGCAGACTGAAAGTGAAAGGCATCCCGGTTCCGGAAAGTTTTCTCCAGTTGCTGCAGCCCGGCCTCCTCGGCCAGTTCCAGGTAAACGGCCAGGGAATAAACATGAAAAACTGGAGCCTGAACGAGCGACAGACTTAAGTCAAAATCGGGATTCAGGACCTTTTTGACTTCCTGGATAATCTGTTTTTCACTGGCCGTAAAGCCGTCCTGTCCAGCCCGCTCGACTTCCGGAAGAAAATTAAAGGCGATCTGGTCTTCGAAAATTTTATGGCTAAGGCTGCTGCTGGAAAGCAGGGCATAACTCTGCTCGGCCAGCTCTTCTATTCCGGCACTGCCGTAGGCCGAGACCGGCTGTAAGACCACCGCCAGAACCTTCTTCAGGTGATAAGAATCCCGGACGGCAGCCAGCACCCGGCTCATAAAGATGGTCACGGGGTGGGGGTTGGACACCAGATTGACTTCCCGGCCTTCCAGAATCCGGTCGTTTACCCCGGTCACCACCTGCGGCACCTCAGGCCGGTCGGCAAAGCTTCCCTCCAGGTCGATGGCCTTGAAGCCTTTCTCCAGGGCCAGCTGCCCGAATTTTCTGTTGGTCTCCCTGTCGGCCGCCAGAAAAACCAGGTCCAGTCCTTCCAGGAGCTCCGGGTAAGGATGATGGATGACTTTCGGCTCGTCCCGGAATTCGGTCAGCTTGCTGTATTCCTCAGCCACTTCCGGGTCATAGAATTCCATCGATTTCAGGGGCAATTTTCTGCCGCTCAGCAGGTTCTTGATTTCCTGGGCCCTGAGGGATTCGGTGCCGATCAGGGCCACCCGGAGTTGCCGCTCGGCTTTCTTACTCATGGCCGCCAGTCCGCTGCCTGTATTCCAGAATCATCCGGTACATTTCATCCTTGAGCTTTAATTTCTTTTTCTTGAGCATTTTTTCCTGCAAACGTTCTTCTTCGGTCAGGAAGGATTTGGAGCGCAGTTGGTCCAGTGACTGTTCGCACTGCTGGTGTTCTTGATGAATTTTCCGGAAGTTTTCGTTATTTTTAAGGAGAATTTCTTTGATTTTTTCTTCGGTCATCAAGTTCTCCTTTTTTAGGATAACACAGGCGGTTTTCCTTTTCAATTTTAGCCCCGGAGGCAGGACAGTTTGAAATTATGCGGAAGCAGTTGACTTTGCGGGGAGGCATTAATATACTATAAGACGATTTTTAGCTGACCTGGATGGCCAGGTAGCTCAGTCGGTAGAGCGAGGGACTGAAAATCCCTGCGTCGGCGGTTCGATTCCGTCCCTGGCCATTCTCCCCACCCAGAAAGAGAGCCCCTTCAGAGGACTTCTATAATATTTGTGAACTTTCAGGCCAGTGGCGGCGCCCGCTTTTCCCGTCTCAGAATCTATAAGAAACCGAAACGCTGGGAACAATCAGGTGCAGGCGGTAAATTCCAGGCATGGCCTGGCCCAGAGTTCCGGCCAGAGCCAGTTCCTCAAAGCTAACCTCCCGCTTCTTTCCCGACAGGAACTCCAGCCCCCAGTTCAACGACAGTCCCTTCCAGTCATAGCCAATTCCGGCATTGATAGACTGGAAATCAAAGATGGGCAAAAGGATGTTCATGGTGTAATCAGGAGCCGGCGAAGGGTCGGAATAATAACCGGCCCTCAGGGAAAATTGAGGCGACAGCCGGTATTCCAGGCCGAAGCGAAGCTGCCAGCGGTCTTTCCAGTCCAGCCTGATGCTGTCATTTCCGGCCTCGGACATCATCAGGTTCCAGAACGGGTCCAGGTATTCGGTGTCAAGACTTTTCAGGCCCGACCAGCCCGTCCACTGGAGGTCGGCCGTCACCACCAGGTCTTCCAGCGGCTTCAGAGCCAGGCCGCCGCCGACAAACCAGGGCCAGCTAATATTTCTCTTGAGGTCCGAACTTTCGGGATAACCGGCATAACCCAGGTAAATCATTTCGGCCTCGCCCTTGAGCCGAACCGTGGAGGAGGTCTTGACCGTCAATCCGAGGCTCAGCCAGTCAGCCGGACGGGCCAGGACACCCAGGGTCAGGCCAAAACCCCAGCCGTGCAGGCTCTCTTCGTACTGGCCGAGGTCCATGAGTCCCTCTCCCATCTCCGCTTCTCCAGCCCATCTTTTCAGGCTGAACATCCCGTAATTGATGTTCAGGCTGGCTCCAAGGCTCAGCCGGTCATTTATTTTCCAGGCCAGGCTGGGAGAAATGGTAAACATTCCGACCTTGCTGGTCCAGTCGTAGGCCACCCCGGAAGTCATTTCTTGAAAATCCTCGCCCCGCCAGTTGGCTCCTAGCCCGGATGGAGTATAGATCCCGATGCCGGCGGTCAGGTTATCTGACAGCGGCCTGTAATAAGCAACCAGAAAACCCAGGTAATGAGAGAGCCTGGTTTCGGCGTCGATGGATACATCGGGCGGTATGGTCACCTGGTACTTATTGACCGGAATGAGGTCGGTCAGGTAGGCGCCGAACAGCGGCTGCTTCAAAAAACCGGCTCCGGCCGGATTCCAGTAAACCAGGCTGAAATCATCGGCCAGGCCGATGAAGGCTCCGCCCATGGAGACGGCCCTGGTTCCCAGGCCATTGAGGTTGAGACCGTTGGCCAGCCCCCTGCCGGTCAGCAGAACCAGAATTAGCATTCCGGCCGCCAGGAACATGGAAATTTTGTTTTTCATAATAATCTACTCCTCTCGCTCCGGTTCTTATTTCTTGTGGAAAACGATCCGGCCCTGTCGGTCGACATCGATTTCCACCGTGTCGCCTTCCTTGAATTCCGCGGCCAGAATTTTCATGGCCAGCGGGTTCTGGACTTCTTTCTGAATGGTTCGTTTGAGCGGCCTGGCTCCGTAAACCGGGTCATAACCCCGCTCGGCCAGAATCTCTCTGGCTCCGGGTTTGAGCACCAGGTCAATCTTTTTTTCCTGCAACCTCTTCCGGAGCAATTCAATCTGCAGGTCGACAATTCTGAAAATGACATCCTTGCTGAGCGGCCGGAAGATGATGACCTCGTCCACCCGGTTCAGGAATTCCGGCTTGAAATGGCTTTCCAGTATTTTTCTGACTTCTTTTTCCATGGCCTCATAATCATGACTCAGCTCTTTTATAACCTGGCTGCCAAGGTTGGAGGTCATAATGATCAGAGTGTTGCGGAAATCAACCGTGGTGCCTTTGCCGTCGGTCAGTCGCCCGTCATCCAGTATCTGCAACAGAATGTTAAAAACATCGGGGTGAGCCTTCTCCACCTCGTCCAGCAGGAGGAGCGAGTAGGGCCGTCGCTTGACGGCCTCAGTCAACTGTCCGCCTTCTTCATAGCCAACATAACCCGGAGGAGCCCCGATTAGCCTGGCCACCGTGTGCTTTTCCATGTACTCAGACATGTCCAGCCTGACCATGGCTTTCTCGTCGTTGAACAGAAATTCAGCCAGGGCCCGGGCCAGCTCGGTCTTCCCCACCCCGGTCGGGCCCAGAAACAGAAAGGACCCTATCGGCCTGGTCGGCTCCTGCAGTCCGGCCCTGGCCCGGCGAACGGTGTCGGCCACGGCCCGGATAGCCTGGTCCTGGCCCATGACCCGCCGGGATAGCACCTCTTCCATTTTAAGCAGCCTTTCCAGGTCGCCTTCCAGCATCTTGGAGACCGGAATGCCGGTCCAGCGGCTGACCACCTGAGCCACGTCTTCTTCATCCACCTCTTCCTTCAGCATCTTGCCTTTCTTCTGCAGCTCGCTCAGTTCGGCGGACAGCTTCTGAACCTGCTGGTCAATGGCAGTCAACCGGCCGTAGCGGATTTCGGCCACCTTCTCCAGGTCGCCCCGCCTTTCGGCGTTCTGTTCCTCGACCCTGAGGGCATCCCTCTGTTCCTTGAGGCGGCTGATCTGGTCGATGATGTCTTTTTCCCGTTTCCACTGCATTTTCAGGAGCTGACTCTTGTTCCTTAATTCGGCCAGTTCTTTTTCTATCTTCTGCAGCCTGTCAGCTGAAGCCGGGTCTTTCTCCTTTTTCAGAGCCTGCTTTTCAATCTCCAGCTGAGTAATCCTTCGTTCCAGCTCATCGATTTCTTCTGGCAGGCTGTCGAGTTGAACCCGGATGCGGGAGGCCGCTTCATCGACCAGGTCAATAGCCTTATCCGGCAGAAAGCGGTTGCTGATATAACGGTTGGAAAGAACGGCCGCCGCCACCAGGGCCGAATCCTTTATCTTAACCCCGTGATGGACTTCGTATTTTTCCTTTAGTCCGCGGAGTATGGAAATGGTCTCCTCGACCGAAGGCTCGCCCACGATCACCGGCTGAAACCTTCTTTCCAGGGCCGGGTCCTTCTCGATGTATTTCTTGTATTCGTTAAGGGTGGTGGCTCCAATACACCTGAGCTCACCCCGGGCCAGAGCCGGCTTAAGCATGTTGGAAGCGTCGACCGCTCCCTCGGCCGCACCCGCCCCGACAATGGTGTGGAGCTCATCTATGAAAAGAATGACGTTGCCTGATTCCTTTATTTCTTTCAGAACCGCTTTCAGCCGGTCCTCGAATTCGCCGCGGTACTTGGTGCCGGCCAGCAGCGACCCCATATCCAGGGCCAGAAGGCGCCGGTCCTTAAGCGATTGCGGAACGTCGCCGTTAACAATCCTCTGGGCCAGCCCCTCGGCGATGGCCGTTTTGCCGACCCCGGCTTCCCCGATCAGCACCGGATTATTCTTGGTCCGGCGCGACAGCACCTGAACCACCCGCCGGATTTCCTCCTCCCGGCCGATGACCGGGTCTACCTTTCCCTGCCGGGCCAGGGCGGTCAGGTCCCGGGTGTATTTTTCCAGGGCCTGGTACTTGGATTCAGGCTCAGGGTCGGTTATTCTCTGGTTGCCGCGGATAGCCATCAGAGCCTTGAGGACATCTTCTTCCTGGATACGGAAACGCTGCAACAGGCGCTGAAGGCCAAGATTCTTCAACCGCAGCATGGCCAGGAAAACATGCTCGGTTGACAGGTATTCATCCTTGAGTTTTTCAGCTTCTTTCCAGGCCTCGTTCATCACCTCGCGAAGTTCGGCCGACAGATAAATCTCTCCTCCGCCCTGAACGCCGGGCAAACGCGTCAGAGCCTTTTCCAGTTCCTGATTCAGTTCAGACGGATTAACCTCCATCTTTTCCAGCAAGCCGCGGATGATGTTTTCTTCCTGGTTAAGAAAACTCCACAGCAGGTGCTCCGGGCGCAGTTCCTGGTGGCTGAGCTCCAGGGCTTTGGCCTGGGCCTGCTGGAAGGCTTCCTGCAGCCTGACGGTCAATCTATCCCAACGCATCTTAAATTCCTCCTGCTAATATATCCGGATTCTCTTATGGTCAATCCAATCTCGGATATGGACAACCCTGAGAAAATCAGGGTTGACAGACTTTTATTAATATACCCCAGCCGGGGAGCTTTGCCAAGAGTCGCCGCCTGCGGCCCGGCCCGGTCAGTCCAGGCACCTTATTTCCTGAAAACCTCGGCCGCCCTTACTTTATCCTTATTTTATTTAGCTCTTGACAAGGGATTAAAAATAAATATTTTTTTCTCAAGGAGTTAATGATGGAAGAATTAGAAATTTCCAGCTGGGCTACCTTAGACGCTCTAAAAAAGGCCGCCGACGTCATCGACACCGTGGGCGACCTCCACGAATCCCATCAGGTCTCTGTCTTCTGCGTGATCGAGGATGATTATCTGGAATTGTGCTACACCGATTCCACCACCAATTATCTCCGGCGATTTGAAGACGATGAGGAATTCGAAGAAGCCATTGAAGAAAGAAAAGAGGAAATAGAGGAGGGGCTTTACTCCGGCCAGGATTACGAAGACGAAGAGGATGACCTGGACGAAGACCTGGATCTTGAAGACGAACCGGAAGAGTTTTAACCTTCTTCCAGTTTCTTAATTTTTTCCGTAAGCTCCACGATTATCTGCAACGCCTGAAGCGGGGTCAGCTTTTCCGGCTCCAGAGCTTTGATTCTCTGCTTGATTTCTTCCAGTCTGGCTCGTTCCCGGTCTTCCGGGAACAGCAGCAGCTGCGATCTGTTCTGGCTGTTCAGATGATAGGCCAGCCTGGGCCGTCCCTGTTCATCCAGCTCCTGCCTTTCCAGGTTATACAGAATTTCCCTGGCTCTGTTAATTATTTCTTCCGGCAGCCCGGCCAGCCTGGCCACCTGCAAACCGTAGCTGCGGTCAGAGGGGCCGGGTTTGATTTTGCGAAGAAAAATGACCATGTCCTGCCATTCTCTGACGGCCACATGGAAATTTTTTATCCTCGGAAAGGTCAGAGCCAGTTCGGTTAGTTCGTGATAATGGGTGGCAAACAGGGTCCGGGGCCTGATGCTTTCCAGCTGGTGCAGATGTTCGGCCACTGCCCAGGCGATACTTAAACCGTCAAAGGTGCTGGTCCCGCGTCCGACCTCGTCCAGAAGAATCAGGCTGCGGTCGGTGGCGTTGTTCAGGATGTTGGCCGTTTCCACCATCTCCACCATGAAAGTCGACTGGCCGGCGGTGAGAAAATCCATGGCCCCGACTCTGGTGAATATCCGGTCCACCACCCCGATTCTGGCTTCTCTGGCGGGGACAAACGAGCCCATCTGAGCCAGGAGGCAGATCAGAGCCACCTGTCGCAGGTAAGTCGACTTCCCGCCCATGTTGGGTCCGGTGATGATCAGAATCTGATTTTCATTCCGGTCCAGGAAAGTATCGTTGGGAATAAATGGTTCGCCCTGAACCACCTCGAGCACCGGATGGCGCCCGTCAGAGATGGACAGGATGTCGCTCTCGTCCACCTCGGGCCGGCAATAATTTCTCTGATGGGCCAGTTCAGCCAGGGAGAGCAGAACGTCGAGCCGGGCCAGGTTCTGGGCCATCTGCTGCAGCCTGGGGACCTGGAGGTTGATTTCTTCTCTAACCTTAAGGAAAAGCTCGTATTCCAGCTCATTAATCCTGGCCTCGGCCCCCAGCACCCGGTCTTCGTATTCCTTCAACTCCGGGGTGATAAATCTTTCGCTGTTGACCAGGGTCTGCTTGCGCTGGTAATCGGCCGGCACCAGGGGAAGGTTCGGCTTGGTTACCTCAATGTAATAACCAAAGACTCTGTTATAACGGACCTTCAGCGAGGAAATACCTGTCCTGTCCCGCTCTCTTTTTTCAATCTGAGCGATCAGGGTCTTGCCGGAGTGACTGATTTGCCTGAGTTCGTCCAGTTCCCGACTGAAGCCCGGCTTGATCAGGCCGCCTTCCTGAATCAGGTGGGCCGGTTCATCCAGAATGGCCCGGTCAATCAGCCCGGCCACATCCTGCAGGTTGTCCCAGGAAGATCTCAGTTCCTGGAAACAGGAAGCCTGGAACTCTTTGCTGACGGCTTCAATTTCCGGCAGAGGCCAGAGCGATTTTTTTAAGGCCACCAGGTCTCTGGGGCTGGCCGCGGCCACCGAAACTCTGGTGGTCAGCTTTTCCAGGTCCAGGATTCCGCGAAGTCTGTTCCTTATTTCCTGTCTGGCTATTGGCTTCTTCAGGGCTTCTTCCACTGCCTGCTGCCGGCGACTGATTTCCCGGCAATCGAGAAGCGGATGAAGCAGCCAGTTCCTGAGCAGTCGGGCTCCGGGAGCGGTCAGGGTCAGGTCGATCACTCCCAGCAGCGATTCGACCACCTGGCCGGTCCTCAGGTTTCTGACCAGTTCCAGGTTGCGAACGGCGATGGCATCCAGAACCATGGTCTGGCCCGAAGCCTGGAAGGACATCTTCCTGATATAATCGGCCGATTCCTGCCTGTTTTTCTTCAGATAATAAAGAAGGGCTCCGGCCGCGGACACGGCCAGCGTCCTGCCCTGGAGGCCGAAACCCTCCAGAGAAGCCGTTCGGAAATGTTCCAGCAGCAGGCCGGCGGCCTGGGAATAATCAAAAGACCAGGGTTCAACCCGGCTGACGGCCAGACCCGACAGGTCGGTCGAAGCCAGAAGATTTCTGACGGCAGCTTCCTGGTCATCGGGGCAGATGACTTCCCGCGGGCCAAGACGGAAGACTTCATCCAGCAACTCCTTTCGGTTGGCTTCTTCTCCTTCCAGGGTGACAATCCTGCCCGAAAGGAGGTCGGCGCAGGCCGCCCCCCAGCGGCCGTCGCGGAGAACCAGGCTCAACACTCCCAGGCTCTCTCCTTTCTCCTCGCCTTCTATTTCCACGGCCGTTCCCGGGGTCAGCACTTTGATGACTTCTCTTTTGACCACACCCCGGGCCTGTTTCGGGTCTTCCACCTGCTCGCAGATGGCCACCTTTTGCCCGGCTTTAAGCAACCTGGCCAGATAAGAATCCACAGAATGATAGGGCACCCCGCACATCGGCACATTCTGCCTCGAGGTCAGGGCGATCCCCAACAGGGAAGATCCGAGGTAGGCATCCTCGTAAAACATTTCGTAGAAATCGCCCAGCCGGAAAAACAGCAGACAATCGCGGTGGCGGGCCTTAATCCGGTGGTACTGCTCCATCATGGGAGTCAGGGTATCTTCTTTTTTATTCATGAGAGCGAACCGACAGCCTATAAACTATATTATAATCGGTTGCGGAATTGCAACCGAACCCGGTTTGCCCGCAGCCTGATTTGACAATCCGGCCCAATAGTTTTAGTATAAAAACCTGATATTTGTACCTGGTATTAATAGATGAATGCACCCACAGCCTTAACCATATTAAGATTGCTGGCCATTCCTGTCCTGGTGGTGGTCATGCTGACCCCTTTCCCGGGCCATGAGATTATCGCCTTCACCATTTTTGTCCTGGCCTGCCTGACCGATATGCTGGACGGTTTCTGGGCCAGACGGAAAAAGATGGAAACGGTGCTGGGGTCTCTGCTCGACCCGCTGGCCGATAAATTGCTCATCGCCTCGGCTCTGATCTGCCTGGTGGCCAATGGGGTCGTGGCTCCCTGGATGGCCATCATCATCATCGGCCGGGAAATAGCCGTCACCGGCTTCCGGGCCATCGCTTCTTCCCGGGGCTATCATATTACCGCCTCCGGCTGGGGAAAACTAAAGATGATTTTCGAGGCGGTGGTGGTGTCCATCCTCATCCTGGGCCCGCATTACCTGGGTATTATTTACCGTCTGACTCACACCTTCGGATTATGGCTGGTGGTGATTGTTGCCCTGGCCTCAGCCCTGGAATATTTTATCCGCTTCGGCCCCCGGGTGGTGAAAGAAACCTCAAGCTGACAACGACCGGCGGCAATTCTCCAGAGAAGTCATATCCTCAACGTTAAACACCGCGGGCGCTTCCGGCCACTGCCTGGATATTCTTTTCAGCAAGCCGGTCAGAACTTTTCCGGGGCCGAGCTCGACCGCCTGCCTGACCCCCAGCTCTCGCAGGCGCTGCATGGAGGCAAACCAGAGGACCGGGCTGGTGATCTGTCGGTGCAGCAACTCCCTGGCTTCAGCCCCGGACCTGATTTCAGCGGCTGTAACGTTGGAAACAACCGGGAATTCGGGGTCCCGGAAGGTAGCTTTTTCCAGGTCTTCTTTCAACCTGTCGGCGGCCGGTTTCATCAGCCCGGTATGAAAGGGACCGCTCACCTGAAGCATCACCGAGCGCGGGGGTTTCAATCGGGCCAGAGCCTCCTCCACAGCCGCCTTTTGGCCGGCTATAACCACCTGGTCTTCGGCATTCCAGTTGGCCACCTCGACCGGACCTGAGGTTACCGACTTGATCCCTTCCTCAACCCGATTATAGTCCAGGCCAAGGACGGCAGCCATGCCCCCCAGACCCGGAGGCACCGCTTCCATCATATAGCGGCCGCGGTTATAAACCAGCTTCAGAGCCTCGGCCAGGTCCAGACTGCCGGCGGCCACCAGGGCCGAATACTCGCCGAGACTGTGCCCGGCCGCCAGGTCGGGCTTGAGTCCGAGCAAACGATAGGCGATGTAGCTGACGGTAAGCAGCGCCGGCTGGGTGTGGCAGGTCAGCCTGAGTTCCTCTTCTGGTCCCTCAAAACAGAGCCTGGACAGACTGAATCCCAGGACCTCATCTGCCAGATTGAAAATCTCCCGGGCCTCCGGACTCTGTTCATAAAAATCCCTGCCCATGCCCACCGTCTGTGACCCCTGGCCAGGAAACAGGAATATTCGCTTCATACCATCTCCTCTTCTCTTTAATGGAGTTTATTTTATTCGATTAAGGCAATCGGCGTAAACAACTATCTCCGCCCTCTGCTTGAGCTCTCCGGTCCACTCTTTGACTCTCTCCTCCCGGCGCCTGGCCTGCAGTCTGGATTCAATCTCATCCAGAACCGAGACCAGCTCCGCTGGCGTCTTTCCGGCGGCTCTCTGCTCGGGCATATAGACCTGTTGATAATAGTCTTCAATTTCTTTCAGGGAAACATAAAGCCTCTGGTTAAACCTGGTGCCGATTACCTTTTCAAAAAGAATTTTATCCTGCAGATAGCCCTCCAGGTCTTCTGGCTTAAGACCAAGGGCCAGACATTTCTGCTCAAAAAGTTCGGAACCCAGCCGCTCCCTCAGACGGTCCAGCTCGGTGCGGACTTCTTCCTGGCTAACCTGGAGCTGTTCCCTGGTCAACCTCAAGACCAGAAGAACATCTATGTACCGGTCGAGCCTTTCTGCGGCCGTCAGGGATGGCGTGTTTTCACCCGGCAGGAGTTGGAAGGTCTTCAGGACTTCCAGGTCGAAGGACGTAACCGGCTGGTGGTCAACGCTGGCCAGCAGGCAATTCACCAGTTCCTGTCCGGTGGTCGGTTGAGCTATCAGAACCAGCCAGAGAGCCAGCACCAGCAGCCCCCGGCCGGACGGTTTTTTCTTCCTCCGGTTGAGCTTCACCATGGCCAAACCTTAGAACATATTTCCAATGGTCAGGAAAAATCCGGGCTTCCATTTATTGTCGCGCGGGTTGAGATTCCAGCCGACGTCAAATCTGACCGGGCCGAGCGGGGTGCGATAGCGCAAACCGAACCCGGCCGCCTGACTGAACTTCAGAAAATTAAAATCGCGGATTTCCGGGAAGACCTGACCCATATCGTAAAAAATCGCCCCGTAAAGGTTGGGCAATCTTTTCAGCACCAGGAACCTGGCCTCCATGTTCAACAGGAAGATGGCCCGACCGCCGACCGGCAGCCCCGACTCCGGGTCCCTGGGCCCAAGCATTTCAAAAGATTCCCCACGAAAAGAATTGCTGCCGCCGGCAAAGAATCTTTCCGGTATGGGCACCGAGCCCGAGGCCAGGCCCAGCCGCAGGGTGGTATGGAAATTGATGCTGGCCGCCAGCGGGTAAAAATACTGGTACTTGGCGAACATTTTCAGGAAATTGGACTCGGTCTCCAGCAACGGATAGGCCCTTTCCAGCGCCAGGCTGAAAAAATATCCCCGGGAGGGGTTGAAGGTGTCATCCCTGCGGTCGCGGATAAAGGTGGCCGAACCGTAAGCGATGGAATAGGGCAGCCTTTCTCTCTCCACTTCCGATTCGGCTATCTGCAGATTGGTCAGTTTGGTTCGCAGGGCTCCGGCCGCCAGCAGCAGGGAAAATCCGGCCGGCAGATCTCTCATCGTGGATAGGGTCAGGCCCCGCCGTTCGTAGCTGAAGCTGGTCCGGTCTTCCTTTTCCAGGTAACCGCTGAAATAGGTCCTCATTCTCAACCCCAGGAAGTGAGGCTGCTGCCAGGTGGCCACCAGTCTCTTTTCCACCAGGCTGAGCTGGCCGACCAGGCTGACCTGTGAAGCGTTCTTGAACAGGTTATACCTGATATACTCGGCCGTGATTCTCGGCCTGAGCTCATTTTCCCAGAGGGCCAGAGACCTGGCTTCTTCCCTGGTCTCAATTCCCAGCCCGACACCTGCGAAATTCTGCTCGCCTTCTCTGACCTGAATCGACAGGTTGATGGAATCGTCAGCCGCCGGGAGTTCTTCCAGCTTGAGCTCGGAGAAAACCCCCAGTCTGTCCAGCCCCCGCTTGGTCTCGAGCAATTTGTCATATTCAGCCCAATCTCCAGGACGCAGCCGGACTTCTCGCAGGATGGTGTTCCGGTGAGTCAGATGATTGCCGGTGATAAAAATATTGCCGACCCTTAGCCGCCGGCCTTCGTTCACCCGGATGACCAGGTCCAGGTTGTTGTACCTGTCGGGAGAGGCTTCAACCTCCAGCTGGGTTCCCCGGAATCCCTTATTAAGATATAGCTGATTTATCTTTTCCAGGTCCCTCTGCATCTGGGGTTTGTAATAGGCCCGGCCGGGGCGACTGTCCAGGAGCCTGAAAATCTCAGCCGCCGGGACGGCCACTGCACCCTGAATTTCCAGGCTCCTGACAATCTGCCTGGGCCCTTCTTCAATGAAATAGACAGGCCTGGCGGAGTTGTCCTGCCGACTGAAATTCAGGGTTACCCGGACCTGGGCGAAGCCGTGCTCGGCATAAAACAGCCTGATCCTCTCCGGCAACTCAAAAACTTCCTGCCCGTCAAGATACGGGAAGAAAAGAAACTGTTCGCCGATTCCCAGGCCCTTCTTAATTTCCTTTTCGCTGAAGCTTTCCAGACCGCGGAATTCCAGACCCTTAATTCTCAGCCTCGGCCCCTGATGAACTTCATAAATTACCAGAAGCTCATTCTCCTGCCTTTGCAGGTGTGGTCTGACTGTGGCCAGCAGGTAGCCCTGCTTCCTGAGCTGCTTGAGGAGCAGGGCTTCCCCTTCAGACAGGGCCCACTCTTCAAACACCTTCTGTTCCCAGACCGGTTGAACCACCCTCGGCGAGAGGTTGGTTCCCAGGAGCCTGATTGAAATCCTGGTCGAAGGGTTGAGGCCTATGGCCAGGTCCACCGTCCCCTTCTCCTGGTTCACTTCTTCCCGGGCCAGCCTGACTTCCGCCCAGGTATAGCCAAGCTTGTTATAGGCGGCCTTTATTCTGGCCAGAGCGCTTTCCAGCTTTCTGGGCACGTAATAATCACCGGGCTTCAGACCGACCAGCTTTTGCAGCCTGGTCGTGGAAATGATTTCCGTCCCTTCAAACATTATCTTTCTGATAGTCAGGCGCCTCCAGCCGGGAAGCCTGACCGAAACATCAGCCAGGTTCGCCCCCTCGGCTTTCTTTATTTCCAGGTCGATATCCGGAGAGAACAGTCCCTCGTCAGCCAGGATTTTTTCAATGTCCGGGACGGCTTTATCCCTCAGATTCTCAGCCAGAATTGCGCCCTTTCTCAGATAGGGCAGCTCCTGGTTGATTCGTTTTCTCAAACTGCGGGGACCGGAAATACGGACATTGCGGATCAAAGTGTTCCTGCTCAGGGCAAAAGTCAATTCGGCCGGCGGTCCCGGGTTGAAGTAGACTTCGGCCCGGGAAAAAAGTCCGGTCCTCATCAATTGCTTCAAGCTCTGGTCAATTTGAAAATCAGAATAGCTTCGCCCTGCCCTGAGGGTCAACAGGTTGTCATAGACCGAATCGGCCTTCTGGCCGTCAATCAACAAGGTGATTCTTTCCACCAGCCGACCGTTCCCGGCCGGATAGGCGGACAGAGTCGCCAGCATCATAATAAAAAGCGCCGGCAGCCAGAACTTCTTCTTCATCGGCCTAAAATCTTCTCCTCAGCTTGACGTCCAGGCTGACTCTTCCCAGCTCGTTCCTGATGGCCACCAGGGACAGGCCCCCGGACAGTTCCCATTCCAGCCGGACTATCTCTTCTCTCTGCGTGGCCAGGTTGGTCGAATAGACGATGAAAAAGTTCTTAGACAGGCGCTTGCCGACGGTCAGTCTGGCCGTGATTTCGGAGGTCGAACCCATCAGAAAGGGGTCGAGGCGGAAGCGGTCCAGGCTGAACAGGCTTTCCGATTTTCTGGCCAGTTGATAGGAAATCATCGAAGCCGTGCTCATCTGGGTCGGGTCGAGGGAATACCGTCGCTGGTAGGACTCACCCAGGGCCAGCAGAGATAGGATTTCCTCTGTCGGCAGGGGCGGCGAGGAAGAGAATTCCGGCTTAAGACTGCTGGCCAGGCCGCTCAGGCTAAAAATGACATGATAATCCTTGACATAAGTTTCTCCCTGGAAATCGATGTAAGGGTCAATCACCAGCGGGTTAAAGAAACTCAAGCGGCCCCTCAGCACCCGGAAATCGCGGTCCTGAAAATAGACGGTACCGGACAGAGCTTCGATCTCCCCGGTTACCACCGGAGCCCCGACTGTCCCGGAGATGGTCAGGTCCAGACGGGCCCTGATCCGGCCCAGTGAGTTTTCCATCCAGACATTATCTCTGGCCTGGAGCCGGAAATTCAGGTTAAGGTCATCGATCCATCTGCCGTGGCCCTCGGCGTTATAAACCTGGGAGGAAAAAGAAAGCTTTTCATACAGCTCTTTTTTCCATAAAGCCTCTTTGAGCAGGAAATCGCCTTCCAGGACCGACCGGCTGCCTTTTTTTAGAAACCTCATCTGACCGTCGGCCAGCAATCTGGTGCGCTCGAAAACCGACAGCTCCATGTTCTGACCGGACATGCGGATTTCCGCCTCGCTCAGTCCCGTTTCCCCGAAGGACAATTCGCCGGAACCCTGAACCGGCCCCCCTCCCAGAACCCCCTGGAAAGACCTGATGGAAACCCGCCCGTTTTTGACGAAGGCCAGACCGGAGAAGTCGTTAAGAGCATGGGCGAATCCGGGTATCGGAATCAGATTACCCCTGAGTTCCACCGCGCCGCTCAGGTCGATGGAAGCGATCGGTCCCTGAAAGCTCAGGAGATAATCAACGCTGCCGCTGGCCCCTTTCCAGGGAAGCAACAAATCCAGGTTGGTCAGACGGCCCTTTACCTCTCCCGCCAGAAAATCCCGGTCAAACGGGATTTCCAGCTTCAGTCCAAAATCGCTGTCGCCCGGCAGCAAACGCCCCCTGAGCTCGAGGCTGAGCTGGTTATCTAAAAAATTCAAATTGTAATCGCCGGCCGCTCCCTGGGCTTTGATAAAAAATGCACCGAACCTGTCGATGGAAAACTTGCCGGCCGGTCGATCCTGGCCGAAGATTCCGCGCCCCTTGAGGTCCAGACTGATCCGTCCGGAAAAATCAGCCGAAAACGGTTGCAGGTCAACCCCGGTGGCTTTCAGGTCAAAATCGTAACTGGCCGGGGTGTAGCCGAGCGTCAGCCGGCCGGCCACCTCCCCGCCGTTCAGGTTGAAACGCAATTCCGGAAAACTCAGTCCCCGGTCGTTCCAGATAATTCTCCCGCTGACTTTCCTGATCGGACTGCCGAGCAGAAACATTTCCTCGGAAGCAAAATCGCCCTGAAAATCAACCTGACCGCCTCCGGTCAGGTAAACAAAGTCTCCGCTGACCGAACCCCTGACTGGAAAATTGACCTTCAGGTAATCCAGGACCGTTTCCACCAGAGCTCTCTGGAGTGACATCCTGGTTTCAGTCCGGCCGTCTGAGGTCTTGAGGTCTATCTGTCCCTCAAAGTTCTTATCGAGGACATAGACTTTACCCTCGACCTCTCCTCCCTCGACAGCCACCCGGCCCCGGGCCGTGGTCACCTGAAAGCGTTCGAACCCGGCCGGGGACAGCGAGAATTCAAAATTCAGCCGGGGGCGGTGGTAGTCTCCCTTAATTTCTATTTCGGCCCGTCCCTCTCCCCTGATTTCAGGAAAATCAAATTCTGTCTGGAATAGCCTTTCGGTAAACTGTCGGGCTCCGCGGACATCGCTGAACTGACCCGTTATTCCCAGGTCGATGGTCTGTCCGATGACCACCCGACCGGAGACGGTCAGGCGGCCGAAAGAAGTTTGCAAATCTTTTGTCTGGATCTTAAGGTCCTTATTTTTGAGATGCAGGTTCACCTCTACCGGGCCGTTCAGACGGTGTCGGTCCTTGACCTCGCTTTCGTTAACCCGGTCGCGGAATTCGGCCGTCGCCTGCAGCTCGCCCTGGCTCAGGCTGAACCTGCCCCAGGCCGGCGACTCCACCGGCCAGGGAACCGAGGCGTAGTTCATAATCGGGTCCAGGTGGAAACCAGACATCTGTCCTTCAATCTTACCGCCGCCGTAGGTGATCACAACCTTTTCCGTCGGCCGACCGTTCTTTTTGACCTCGGCCAGAATCTGCCCGCCCCGCCCCTTCTCCACCACCACCTGCCCTTCGACCGACCCCATATCCACCCGGTTGAGCCGGAAATCCCTGGTCAGGTAATCGGTTTTGACCAACAGGGGGCCTCCCTGGTTGGAAATGGAAACCTGGCCCGAGGTCTTGCCGCTCCATTCAAAGGGCAGGTCAAGAGCAGCCATGATGAAGCTGGTGTCAAGGTTATAGACGGCCCTCAGGTCGACCACGGTTTTTTCCAGAAGAGCTATTTTCCCCTCGAGCCGGAGAGCCGAGTTTTCTCCCTGGACTGTGAGCCGGCCAATGTTAATGGTCCTTCCCCTGCTGGTAATCAGGGTTTCCAGCTCGCCCTCCAGAACCTCCGGAGAATCATATGGCCTGAGCCTGGAAGCATCGGCTCTCAGCAGCAGGTTCAGCCGGTTGGCCTCAAGCCGGAAGAAAGCCGAAAGGCTGGAAAGTTCATAACTGCCCTGTTTGAGCTCAAAAGAAAAATGTCCATCATTTATATAGCCGCTTTCTATAACCAGCGGCAGGTTTAGAGAAAAGTCCTTACGGGTGTCGCCGGCCTCCCGGCTTTTTCCGTCGTAGAAAAGCTCCGGGCTATAGACTTCGACAGTTACCGGTTTTTCCTTTTTCAGAAGCGACAGGAACGACAGCGAGACCTTCAGGCTGGCCACGGAAAACCTGGGATTATCCGTTTTTGATTTAAGGTTCTTAATGCTGAGCGAAGGCGGCAGGTAACTGAGCTTCAATTCCCCCACCTCAAAACTCTGATCCAGCCGGCGGCCGAGCTGTTTCAGAAACACGCTCCTGGCAAAGGAAAGGGCAATGTACAGAAAGGCGACCACCACCAGGATGGCCACCAGGCCTTTCCTCTTTTTCAAAAAGCTCATCAATAAAAGCTCAACTTTAAGCTGTCGGCTTATTTATCAGTCACCTTTTTCCAGTCCTGAAGGAATCTGTCGATGCCGATATCGGTCATGGGATGCTTGACCAATTTTTCCATGACCGAATAAGGCACGGTGGCGATGTGAGCTCCGAGCAGGGCAGCTTCCACCACATGCCCGGGATGGCGGACGCTGGCCACAATAACTTCGGTCACAAAATTATAATTCTCATAAATGGTCAATATCTGTTCCACCAGCTCCATACCGTGATGCGAAATATCATCCAGCCGCCCGATAAAGGGGCTGACGAAGGCCGCTCCGGCCCTGGCCGCCAGCAGAGCCTGAGAGGGAGAAAAAACCAGGGTCATGTTGACTTTGATTCCCTCGGCGGACAGGATTCTGGTGGCCTTCAGCCCTTCCAGGTTGACCGGTATTTTGACGGCGATGTTTGGAGCCAATCCGCTAAGTTTTCGAGCTTCGGAGACGATTTCCTCGGCCCGGGTGGAAACGCACTCGACGCTCACCGGTCCCGGGACCAGACGGCAGATTTCTCTGACCAGTTTCTCGAAAGGCAGGTTTTCCCTGGAACAGAGGGTGGGATTGGTTGTCACCCCGTCCAGAATTCCCCAGCTGGCCACTTCTTCGATTTCCCGCAGGTTGGCAGTGTCCAGAAATAGTTTCATCCTACCTCCTTGCCTCTATTTTTTTAACATAATTGGATAGAGTTCCGATGCCTTCTATCTGAACATCCACCCGGTCGCCCGGCTGCATCGGACCGACTCCTGACGGAGTTCCGGTGGCGATGATATCTCCCGGTTCAAGGGTCATGATTCTCGATATATACCTGATGAGATACGGCACGGAGAAAATCATGTTCCTGGTGCTGGCCGACTGCACCAGTTTCCCGTTCAGAAAGGTTTTTAACTGAACAGACCCGGGGTCAAGGTCGGTCGCCAGGCAGGGCCCGACGGCAGCAAAAGTATCAAAAGACTTGGCCCGGGTGAACTGAACGTCTTTCAGCTGCAGGTCCCGGGCAGTGACGTCATTGAAGCAGGCATAGCCCAGCACATATTCCTGCCAGGGGGCTTCCTCCGGCAACCGACAAGCTCTTTTCTTGATGATAACGGCCAGTTCGCCCTCATAATCAACCCGCCCGGAAGCGTCGGGATAGATTATGGCTTGCTGCGGGCCGATGACGGCGCTCGGCGGTTTGAGAAACAGCAGCGGTTCAGCCGGAACCGGGTTGCCCAGCTCCTCGGCGTGCTCGCGGTAATTACGGCCGACGCAGACTATTTTAGATGGGATAACCGGGGGCAGCAGCGTTACCTCGGAGATGGGAATCGGGCTGTCCTGAATTTTATAGTTTCTGAAAAGAGAACCTCTGACCGGAAAGAGGACTTCTTCTTTCAGTAACCCGTAGAGGATTTTTTTTCGGTAGCGAAAACGGTAAATCTTCATTTTTTCAGGTCTTGACCCTTATTCTGGCCGCCGGGCTTTCATTCCCGGAATTATCCACAGCGGATATAGAATAAACATAGCCGGCATTCTTTTCAACCGCCCGGTCCAGAAAAACAGGGACGGTCAGATTCTCCGGGGTCAGCAGCACGGGAGCTTCTTCCCCGGCCTCGGTTTCCCTGGCCCGGTAAACCCGGTAACCGGCCAGGTCCCTCTCCTGGCCGGGAAGCCAGGAAATGGTCACCCCTTCGCTCCCGCCGAGAGCCCTGAGCTCAGCCGGCGGAGCCGGGGGAAAAACATCCACCGCCCTTACCTCCAGGATTTCCGAATCGGCGCTCTCCCTGTATTCTTCGCCGCTGACCACAATGCTCCTGACCAGATAGCGATAGGTAAGACCGAAGGAAAAATTCAGGTCTTCAAATTCGGTCCGGGTCAGCGGACGGTCGTTGATAAGCCTGAACTCTCCGCCCTCGCTCCGGTAAAGGTTATAAAAAACCTTCTCCTTCAGCGGCCGGCCGTCCAGGCCGGCTGTCGGGACTTCCCAGCTCAGGCTGATCATCTGCTCTCCAACCTCAGCCCGCAGGCCCGACGGCGGAAGCGGTAACACTTCCGGCCTGACGGCCGCCAGGTTTGAGATTTCCGACCAGCCCCCCTTTTTTCCTTTTGTTCGCAGACCGAACAGATAATTTTTGCCGGCTGCTTTTTCCATCTCCAGCCGGAGAACGGCCCGGCCGGGGCCGACTTCCAGCCGGCCGATTTCCTGTCCGGAAAGCGGCCGGGAATATTTCAGAAAGGACCTGTGGACCCCGGCCCCTGAAATCTCTTCCGTTTTCGCTTCCATCACTCTTATCTCAATTGAAGACACCTCCAGCGGGGCCCCGTTCAGGTAAGTGCGGGGCACCGTCCAGGTGAACAGCAGACGATCCGCTTGCTGAACCGCTCTGAAATCCGACACGGCCTGAGGCACCCTGGGCACAGGCTCCTGGAGCTGTCCCTTGCGACCGCATCCGGAATCTAACAGAATCAAAAAGAAGGCAGCAATTATGAGTGCGCTTTTCTTCATCACAGGATGAATTTTCTGAGGTCCTGGTCTTTAAGGATTTCGCTGAGCTGCTTCTGGACGTATTCCCTGGTGATCACGATCTTCCGGTCGGCCAGATTGGGAGCTTCGAATGAAATTTCCTCCATGACCTTTTCCATCACCGTGTGCAACCTTCTGGCCCCGATATTTTCGGCTTCCTGGTTGACCTTCTCGGCAATGGCCGCAATCTCATCTATGGCTTCCGTAGTGAATTCCACCTCCACCCCTTCAGTAGCCAGAAGGGCCCGGTACTGCTTGATCAGGGCATTTTCAGTTTCAGTCAGGATGCGCACGAAATCTTCTCTGGTGAGAGGAGACAGTTCAACCCTGATCGGAAAACGTCCCTGAAGTTCCGGAATCAGGTCCGAGGGCTTGGTCACATGGAAGGCCCCGGCGGCAATAAATAGTATATGGTCGGTTTTAACCAGCCCGTAACGGGTATTGACGGTAGTCCCTTCAATTATGGGCAGCAGGTCCCGCTGGACTCCTTCCCGACTGACGTCGGGACCGACTCCCGATTCCCGGCCAGCCACTTTATCCAGCTCGTCCAGAAATATAATTCCTGATTGCTCAACTCTTTCTATGGCCAGGCGGGAAACCTGGTCCATGTCCACCAGTCTCTTTTCCTCGTCTTCCAGCAAAATTTCCCTGGCCTCTTTGATCTTTACCCGGCGCTTCTTGGTCTTGCCGCCGAACATGCCGGGCAGGATTTCCTGAATCTGGACCCCGATTTCCTCAAAGCCGTTGCTGCTTATGAACTCAAAAGGCGGGGCCGGCCTTTCCTTGACTTCAATCTCCACCATTCGCTCATCCAGCTGGCCGGAACGCAGCTGGCGCCGCAACCGTTCCCTGGTCTTGAGCATTTCCTTCTGTTCCTCATCCGCTGCCCTCGGTTCTTGACGACGGTTGGCCAGCGACCGGCCGGGCAGAAGCAGGTCCAGCAGCTTTTCTTCCACATTGGCCATGGCCTTGGCTTCAATTTCCTTGATTTTCTCCTGCTTGACCATGTCCACCGCAATCCGCACCAGGTCCCTGATCATCGATTCCACATCCCGCCCGACATAGCCGACCTCGGTGAACCGGCTGGCTTCAATCTTCAGGAAAGGCGAGGAGGTCAGCTTGGCCAGCCGACGGGAAATCTCCGTTTTGCCGACTCCGGTGGGACCGATCATCAGAATATTTTTGGGAGCAATTTCATCGCCCAGCTCGGGCGGCAGCTTGCGGCGCCGGAAGCGGTTGCGCAGGGCGATGGCCACGGCTTTCTTGGCGGCTTTCTGGCCGATGATGTACTTGTCCAGCTCGGCCACGATCTGCTGGGGAGTAAGCTCTCCCTCCGGCTCGCCGAACACCAGTTTGGTTTCGTTCAGCACTTTGCCTTCCAGTTCAATAGCCATCAGATTTCCTCTACCGTAAAGTTTTCGTTGGTGTAAACGCAGATTTCCGAGGCAATCCGGAGAGCTTCCAGGGCAATTTCCCGGGCGCTAAGGTCGGTATGCTTGACCAGAGCCCGGGCCGCGGCCAGGGCGTACGGACCGCCCGAACCAACCGCGGTCA
Source organism: Candidatus Saccharicenans sp. (assembly GCA_030017715.1). Taxonomy (GTDB): domain Bacteria; phylum Acidobacteriota; class Aminicenantia; order Aminicenantales; family Saccharicenantaceae; genus Saccharicenans. The sequence goes on from JASEIU010000003.1 coordinate 126,476, forward strand.
GCCCGTCGTCGGGCTCGACCACATCGCCTGTCCCGGAAATGAGGAAAGTGTTGCCGGCATCGGCCACGATCAACAGGGCATCCAGCTGGCGGAGCGATTTGTCCAGCCTCCAGTCCTTGGCCAGCTCAATGGCCGCCCGCGACAGATTGCCCCGATACTCTTCCAGCTTGCCCTCGAACCGGGCAAACAGGGCAAAAGCGTCGGAGGTAGCCCCGGCAAAACCGGCCAGGACCTGACCTTTGTAAAGACGCCTGACCTTCTGAGCCGTGCTCTTGAGCACGGTCTGACCCATGGTGACCTGGCCGTCCCCGGCCATGACCACCCGCCCCTTATGCCTGATGCAGAGAACTGTGGTTGACTTAATCATTTCTTTCATCTTCTTTGCTTTGATTATACAATAAAAAATCCCCTCTGGTAAGGATGGGACCGGCCGGAAAAGCTTCCTTCAGTCGACGGCCTTTAAGCCCGCCGGCAGCGGCTATTAATTTATGTTTAATCAATCAATTACATTTTTTTTGAACCGGACGCCGGCCGGGGTGTCCAATCATCTGGCCATGCCATTAACTGTGGCCTGGAGCCGGGAAGACACTTTTTTATTCTCACTTTAAGGCCGGATTGTTAAAATCTCTCTTCCCCCGGAGGAGAGTTGCCGATATTCGACCGGATACTCGCCCTGGTGCCGCCTGACCGCGCCAGGAACCCTAATTCCAATCCTTAAAGCCCCCCGTTTTTTGCTTTCACTGCTTTTGTTTTTATGGTATTAATTCACAAGGAGAAGGAGAGATGAAGAAATTATCCCTGGTCATCATGGCTGCGGGCATAGGCAGCCGTTACGGCGGCCTGAAGCAGGTCGACCCGGTCGGGCCGAACGGCGAGCTCATTATCGACTATTCCCTGTTTGATGCCCGGAGGTCCGGGATTGAACACGTGGTTTTTATCATCCGTCGCGACCTGAAGGATATTTTCCTGGAAAAAATCGGCTTAAGGGCCGAAAGGTATTTTAGCGTTGATTATGTTTTGCAGGACCTGGATAAGGCCCTGCCCGCCGGTTTCAAGGTGCCTGAAAACCGGATTAAACCCTGGGGAACAGGCCAGGCCGTCCTTCTCTGTCGCGGCGCGGTTTCAGGAAATTTCATATTGATCAACGCCGACGATTTCTACGGCTTCGACGCCATAAAAAAGCTGGCCTTTTATATGATGGAGGTCGAGGATAAGGCCACTTCGTACGATTACGCCCTGGTCGGCTACCGGCTCGGGCACACCCTGTCCGAACACGGGCACGTGGCCCGTGGCATCTGCCGGATTTCGGAAGACGGATTTCTGATGGATTTGCGGGAGCGGACCAGGGTGAAGAAGTTTGAAGACGGCATCAAATACACCGAGGACGGCCAGACCTGGCATCCGCTTTCCCCGGACGACATAGCTTCGATGAATATCTTTGGCCTGACTCCGAGTATTTTCGACGAGCTGGAAAAACGTTTTCACAAATTCCTGACCGACCCGGCCACCGACCTCAGCCGGTCTGAATTCTACATTCCGGAGGTGGTGGGCTCGCTCTGCCGCGAGAAAAAAGCCAGAGTCCGGGTTCTGACCACCGAGGATCAGTGGTATGGAGTCACTTACCAGGAGGACCGGCCCTGGGTTCAGGCTGGAATCCGGAAGTTGATTCAGTCCGGCTGGTACCCGGAGAGACTCTGGCTGCGAAAATAGCCTGTTAGCTTAAAATTTTTTACATTCTCAGGCTGACAGGGGAACCGGGGTTCAGCCCGCAAATGATTTTCCCGGGCTTTAACTCAACCCGTTCGGCCCGAAGCGGGATTCCGCCGGAATTCAGGTCTTTTCGTCCGGATAACATTTTTCAGGCTAAAAAACTGTCAGCTTCTGATTTCCCCGGTCAAAAAATTATCGATGACCGAATATCAAGATGCCTCCAGCCGGAGTGGCCGGAAATAGCCGCCTGTCCAGTCGAATAAAAGACTTAAGAACCGGGCCCGATGTTTCCGGTTGACGAAACACGGCAAAAAGAAAACAATAAGGTCAAGGAGCTGAGCATGAATACCGTCTTCAAAAACTGGAGATTCCATTTCCGGACAGCATTGATTTTTTCGATCATGATATTTATCCTGCTCGCCGCCCGGCCGATTTCTTCAGGCGCCGGGGAAACTGAGGTCAACGACTGGGAAAATCCCGGGGTGCTGGCCATAAACAAAGAAGCGCCCCATGCCACTTTTATTCCGTTCCCTGAACTGAGCCAGGCTTTGAGTCAGAAAGCGGAGAAATCTCCCTGGTATAAATCACTGAACGGCCGCTGGAAATTCAACTGGGTCTCGAAACCCGCCGACCGTCCGCTCGATTTCTGGCACCCGGATTACGACGACAGCCGCTGGGGCGAGATAGAGGTTCCGGCCAACTGGGAACTCAACGGATACGGAATACCCATTTACGTCAACAGCGACTATGAATTTGCTCCTGACAATCCCCGGCCGCCCCGCATTCCTCATGACCATAACCCGGTTGGCTCCTACCGGTTGAGGTTCTCCGTTCCTGAGAACTGGAAAGACAAAGAAGTTTTTATCCATTTCGGGGCTGTAAAGTCAGCTTTCTACCTCTGGGTCAATGGCCAGAAAGTCGGCTACAGTCAGGATTCCAAGACTCCGGCCGAATTCAGAATCACGCCCTATCTCAAATCCGGAGACAACCTGCTGGCCCTGGAAGTTTACCGCTGGTCCGACGGCTCTTATCTTGAATGCCAGGACTTCTGGAGAATCTCCGGAATCGAGAGAGAGGTCTATCTTTATGCCGCTCCCCGGACTAGAGTCCGGGACTTTTTCGCCCGTACCACCCTGGATGAAAATTATAAAAACGGCCGGCTGGATATGGAGGTGGAAATAATAAATGAAGATGGGCGGGCCTCTCCAGCCAGGGCGGCCCGACTTCAGGTTTACAACCTGACCGTTTCCATTATCGACCAGCCGGGGACAAAACTATTTCTGGAAAAGAAGACCTTTACTCTGAAGAGTGGCGAGAAAAAAATCCTGAATTTTAAGGGAGAAATTCCGGGAGTAACACCCTGGAGCGCCGAGACACCCAATCTCTACACCCTGTGTCTGGAACTGAGCAGCGAAAAAAACACCCCTCTGGAAGCCATCACCAGGAAAGTCGGATTCCGCACGGTGGAAATAAAGAACGGCCAGCTTCTGATAAACGGAAAAGCGGTTTATTTCCGGGGTGTTAACCGGCACGAACACGACCCCTGGACCGGGCACGTAATTTCCGAAGAGTCCATGGTCCGCGACCTGCAGCTGATGAAGCAGAATAACATTAACGCCGTTCGCACCTGCCATTACCCCAATCACCCGCGCTGGTATGAACTGTGCGATTACTATGGAATCTACCTCATCGACGAAGCCAACATCGAATCCCACGGCATGGGTTACGGAGAGAAGAGCCTGGCCAAGAATCCTGAGTGGGGACCGGCCCACCTGGACCGCATCAAGCGGATGGTGGAAAGAGACAAGAACCATCCCTCGGTAGTCATCTGGTCAATGGGCAACGAAGCCGGAAACGGAATAAATTTTGAGGAAGGCTACCGCTGGATTAAACAACGCGACCCCGGTCGGCCGATTCATTATGAGCGAGCCCAGCTGGAGTGGAACACCGACATTTACTGTCCGATGTACGCCCGCATCGAGCATCTGGAGAAATACGCTCAAACCAACCCGGCCCGTCCGCTGATTTTATGCGAGTACGCTCACTCGATGGGAAACAGCACCGGAAATCTTCAGGATTACTGGGAGGTCATCGAAAAGTACCCGGTTCTTCAGGGCGGTTTTATCTGGGACTGGGTGGATCAGGGTTTCGCCAAAAAGAACGACCGGGGCCAGCTCTTCTGGGCCTACGGCGGCGACTACGGACCGCCGGGAACCCCTTCCGACAGCAATTTCTGCTGCAACGGTCTGGTGGCTCCCGACCGCCAGCCTCACCCCGCCCTGCTGGAGGTGAAGAAAGTCTATCAGCCGGCCAGGTTTGAGCTGGCGGAGACCGTCAGCGACGACAGGCCCGAGGTAAAGGTCCGCCTCACCAATAAATACGACTTTTTGAACCTGGAACCGGAGACTTTTCTCATCCACTGGATATTGCTGAAGGACGGAATACAGGTGGCCGAAGCTTCGAACCCCTGCCCCGTCGTCGAACCCTGGAAATCGGCCGAGCTGAAAATCATTCTGCCCGAAGCGTTCCGCGAGGCAGAGGGCGAATTTTTTCTGAATCTGGAGCTTCGAAACAGGAAAGATCTGGCTCGGGGTCTGATTCCGGCAGGACACCCTGTTGCCTCAGAGCAGCTAAAAATCAAAGACTCCCGGCCGGCCTCAAACCGGCAGCCTTCACCCCTCCCTCAAGCGGCCAGAGCCGGAATAAAGCTTCCTCCCCTGAAAATTAAGGAAAGCAAGACCAGCCGGGGCGAGCTTATCGTTAGCGGCCGGGATTTTGTTCTGACTTTTAACCGCTCCGAAGGTCGCCTGGCCTCGTACCGTTTCAAAGGTATTGAATTGCTTAAGGAAGGTCCGTGGCCGAATTTCTGGCGGGCCCCGACGGACAACGATTTTGGGAACCGCATGCCGCAGCGGCTGAAGGTCTGGAGAGAAGCCAGCCTGAACCGTCAGGTCCGGGCTTTTCAGGTCAAAAAGGAAAAATCAGGCCAGGTGACGGTCAGGGTTGATCTGTCTCTGCCGGCGGTTGCAGCCAATCACCTCGTCACTTACACCGTGTTTCAGGACGGGACGATAACCGTCAGCAATGAATTCAAACCTCAACAGCCTGAAAAACTGCCTGAAATTCCCAGACTGGGAATGCTGCTGGGAATGGCCGACGGTTTCGAAGAGATTGAATATTACGGGCGCGGCCCCCAGGAAAACTACTGCGACCGGAAAACATCCGCTTTCGTCGGAATATATAAAACTAATAAGGATGAACAGATAATCCCCTATGTCAGCGCTCAGGAATTCGGCCACCGAACAGACACCCGCTGGTTGACCATCAGGAACAAGAGCGGGTTGGGAATCAGGTTTACCGGACAGCCGGTGTTTGAATTTGCCGCCATTCCTTATACTCCCGAAGACCTGACCCTCAACCGCCGCGGCGAGAAGCACTTCCCGGAAGTTCCAAGAAGGAGCAATCTCTATATAACAATCGACCTGGCCCAGATGGGAGTTGGCGGAGATGATTCCTGGGGAGCCAGGCCGCACCAGCAGTACCTGATCAAGCCTCAGTCTTATACCTGGTCTTTCAGCCTGGAGCCGATCAGATAAAAAGACAGCGGCCGAGTTTATTATCTTATATGTTGCATCCGGGCAGATCTTTCAGAGTGCCCGATACTTCAGGCCTTAACCCGGGGAAACCCGGCCCCGGGCCTGCAGAACCAGGTCCGGGCGTCATCCGGAATCGGCCGTTTCTTATGAATTCAGGGGGGGGAAAACGGCCTTAAAAATTTTAAGTGAAAGAAATGACCAGATTATTCGTATAAATATAGGGAGTCATAATTGAACCGTCCCTGAAAAGGTTGATTGACTGCCCCGCTATCTGCTGGTAGGCTGAAATCAATCAGAGTATAAATTTATGAAATGCCCTGCCTGCGGAAAGGAAAACAGCCAGGACACCCGTTTTTGCGGGTATTGCGGCCGAGAGCTGAACATTCAGCCGGATAAACCTCCTTACGAGGTCACCAAAACCTATCAAACTCCACAGGGGCGTTACAGCCGGGGCACGGTCATCGCCGACCGCTATGAGGTCATTGAATTTCTTGGTGAAGGCGGCATGGGGGCCGTTTACCGGGTCTATGATAAAAAGCTGAAGGAAGCAGTCGCCCTCAAGTTCCTCAGGCCAGAAATCTCGATGGAACCAAGGCTGATTGAACGCTTTCAGGCCGAACTGAAGCTGGAGTCGCCGCCCGACCCGCGGGAAATAAATCCCGGGCTGTCTGAAGAAATGTGCCGCATAATCCTCCGCTGTCTGGAAAAAAAATCCTGAGGCCCGCTACCAGACGGCAGAGGAATTGATTGTCGACCTCAAGGCTCTGGCCGAAGACCAATCATCGGTGACGAGACAGACTCCTTCCTCAAGGAAGACTCCGACTGCCACAGCGCGGTCGACACCTCCGCCTGAAACGAGCAAACGGCTGTTCGGGCCCGGCCCGGCCTCTCAGGAAGAGAGAATTAAGATCCAGCCGGCCACCAGGAAATCCAGGGCCCGAAAATTCTTTTCAGCCCTGTTGCTGCTCATCATCATCCTGGCCGCCGGTTCGCTGATCAAGGTCGCTCTGAATAACACTCTGTTCAAGTTCCTGTCAGGCAGCAAGAAAACCGCCCGTCAGTTACCGGGCCCGGGCGGAGACGGGAGGGAACTGCCCCGGGTTGCAATAAACAGGGAACCAGAGGCCGGTCACAGTCCAGCCGGCCCGGGCGTCACGACCGAACTCCCGCCGTTTGTCACCGCTGCCCTCAGGGAAAGCTACAAGTATCTCCAGAGCAAAGATGCCGAAAATTTTCAGAAAACACTGAACGAGCTGAGAGCGGCCATACCGCCGGATTCGCCCTATGCCCAGGCCCTGAATGAGATAGAAAACAAAGTGCAAGAGAGCCGGAGCCTGGAAAAGCCGGGAAGCTGGAAGAATCAAAGGGCAGCCTGGCTCACGGCGAAACCAGGATGCGCCGGCTTCTGGACCAGGTTAAAGAAAAAGAGCAGGCCGATGAAGCCCGAAAAAGAATGGAAGCCTCACGCTCCCGGGCCGAACAAAAACTTAAAGGCGGAAAGGTTAACCTGCTTTACTGGGTGGCTTCGGAAAAAGAAAAGGATGCCCTCACCAGCTATAACAAGAACGATTTCAGCTCGGCCGAAACTCTTTATAACATTCTTTCCCGGGTATATGAATCGAGTCCGGAGGCGGGCGGCGAAGAGGCCGGCCTGCAAAAGTTAAGGTCCATGGCCTGAGCTCCAGGAAGGCTGCCGAAACGATAAAAGAGAAGGCCAAACCGGACGAAGCCTGGCTCTTTAACTGGGGTAATGATTACCTCAATCAGGCTGATCAAGAGGCTCGCCGGCACGCTTATCCGGTGGCCGCCGAACTTTATATTGCGGCTACCTTCCTGTTTGAAAAAGCCCGACTGACCCGGTCTCCTTCCGAATAAAACGGACCTCCCTGCTGAATTCCCGGTTTCCCCTGCCGCCTGTTTCTCGCCCTCCGCTAAATTGAAATGACCAGCCCACTCCGCCCCCTCTCCTGTTCAGGAGGTAAGAGACCGGCCGGAGTCCTTCCCTCCCGGCGTTCAGGTTGCTTTTCGTACTTCCGAAGAAAGTGAGAATTGTATTAATGAGCCAGTTTTTATAAATTATTGGTACCATAACCATCAATTCCGTCTCCCGGAGAAAAACATGAAGGGCAAGACATTAATCATTAAAATCATGATCGGGCTGGCTCTGGCGGCAGTTGTTTTCGTCCTGATAAATTTAATCTCAGAAGCCGGAGCTGAGACAACCCGGCCTCAGGTCGGGAAGCCGGGTCCGGCCAACCTTCCGTTCCTGAATCCGGAGCTTCCGCCGGAAATCCGGGCTGCGGATGTTGTCAATCGTTTAACGCTCGAAGAAAAAGTCAGTCAGATGATGCATGAGGCGCCGGCCATTCCCAGACTCGGCCTTCCTCAGTACAACTGGTGGAACGAATGTCTCCACGGAGTGGCCCGGGCCGGTCTGGCCACGGTCTTTCCTCAGGCAATAGGTCTGGCCGCCGCCTGGGATAGCGAGTTGATGCTTCAGGTGGCCACGGCCATTTCCGATGAAGCCAGAGCCAAGCATCACCAATTTGTCCGCCGGAGCAAGCGCGGCCTTTACCAGGGCCTTACCTTCTGGTCGCCCAATATTAATCTCTTCCGCGACCCGCGCTGGGGCCGGGGCATGGAAACCTATGGAGAAGACCCCTATCTTACCGGACTTCTGGCTGTCAGTTTCATCCGGGGACTTCAGGGAGATCATCCAAAATATTTTAAGGCAATCGCCACGGCCAAGCACTACGCGGTCCACAGCGGCCCGGAACCGGACCGTCACTCTTTCGACGCCATAGTGGATGCGCCCACGCTTCGCAGCAGCTATTTGCCCCATTTTGAGACGGCCGTCCGCGAGGGCGGCGCCTATTCGGTAATGTGCGCCTACAACCGCTTTCAGAACCTGCCCTGCTGCGGCAGTCCCTTTCTGCTGAACGACATCCTGCGGAAAGAATGGGGATTCGAAGGCTTCGTGGTTTCCGACTGCTGGGCAATAAACGACATCTATGCTTACCATAAAGTGGTCCCGACGCTGGCCGAGGCGGCCGCCATGGCGGTCAAAGCCGGAACAGACCTCAACTGCGGACGCTGCTATGCGACGCTGGTTGAAGGCGTTAAAAAGGGGCTGGTGGATGAAGCCGTTATAGACACTGCGGTCAAGCGATTGTTCATTGCTCGCTTCAGGCTGGGAATGTTCGACCCGCCGGAAAGCGTGCCTTACGCTCAAATTCCCTATTCGGTGGTGGATTCCATGAAACATCGCCTCCTGGCACTTGAAGCCGCCAGAAAATCCATCGTGCTTCTTCAGAACCATCAAGATACCCTGCCCTTCCCGAAATCTTTTAAGTCTCTGGCGGTAATCGGACCAAACGCCGACCAGGTGGAAGTCCTCCTGGGCAATTACAACGGATTTCCGGCTGACCCGACGACTCCCCTGCGGGGGTTGAAAGAAATGCTTGAGCCGGACACTGAAATAATCTACGAGCCGGGAACAGACTGGGCCGAAGGAATTCCGGTGCTGTCTGTTATTCCTTCCGAATTTCTTAAGCCCCTGGCCGAAGAAGGCAGGAGCGGACTGCGGGGAGAATATTTCAGCAATCAAAACTTCAGGGGAAAACCCGTTGCCGACAGGATTGACCCGGTTGTTGATTTTAACTGGTGGGAAGAAGCTCCGCTGCCGGGACTCGACGACGATAACTTCAGCGTTCGCTGGACAGGCTGGCTGATTCCGCCGGAAAGCGGCGAATACTATCTGGGGGGAGAAGGTTTCAACTCTTTTAAGATTTATCTCGACCACCGGCTCCTGGTGAGTTACAACGGGGAGCACGAAACTCACCGGGTTGCCAAAAAAGTATTTCTGGAAAAGGGCAAACCGGCGGCCATAAAGATTGAGTTCAGCCACCGGGCCCGAACCGCCCGGATGCATCTGCTCTGGAAAAAGCCGGCCCCCGACGCTCTGGAACGGGCAGTGGCTGCCGCCAGAAAAGCCGAGGCGGTTATTCTCTTTCTCGGACTATCACCCCGGCTGGAAGGCGAGGAGATGGATGTCCCCGTTCCGGGTTTTAAGGGTGGAGATCGACTGACTCTCGACCTGCCGGTCAATCAGGAAAAACTCATGGAAGAAGTGGTCAGGGCGGCTGAGGGTAAGCCTGTGGCCCTGGTGCTTCTGAACGGCAGTCCTCTTTCCGTCAACCGGGCAGCAGAACTGGTCCCGGCCATTGTTGAAGCCTGGTACCCGGGCCAGGCGGCCGGGAAGGCGATTGCCGAGGTGCTTTTCGGCGATTACAACCCGGCCGGACGGCTGCCGGTCACTTTTTACAGGTCAGCCGACGACCTGCCCGATTTTTCCGATTACCGGATGGAAGGACGCACCTATCGCTATTTCAGAAAAGAACCTCTATTCCCGTTCGGCTATGGCCTCTCCTACACCCGCTTCAGCTATTCCGGGTTATCCATGCCGGGAACCATCAAAGCCGGCGACGGGCTGTCCATATCGGTTGAGGTGAAAAATACCGGAGGCCGCGACGGCGAAGAGGTGATTCAGGTCTATCTCAGTCGGCCCGATTCCCGCTCTCCGGTCAATCCGATTCGCTGGCTGGCTGCCGTCAAAAGAATTTTCCTGCGGGCCGGAGAAAAGCAGAGAATTACCCTGACCGTGCGTCCGAGAGAGATGATGACCTATGACCGGGAAGGCCGCCCGGTGATAGAAACCGGCCGGCTGGTAGTCTCGGTCGGAGGTCAACAGCCCGGCTTCAGGGGCCGGCTGTCCGCCGCCACCACCGGCGTCCTGACCAGAACGATTAAAATAAAATGAGTTGTCGGGCAAGACCGGCTTAAAGCCAGGAATTGAGAAGGCTGAGCTGGCGGCCGGTTTGAGAAGCTGCTTAGCCGGAGGGGTGGTCCGACGGAACTCCATGGTTTCCTCCGGCGCCTGAGCCCCAACGGCAAAGACAACAGATTCTGGCCCTCCTCGCAGGTTGCAGGAAAAAGAAATCAGGGTAGGACGCTACCTCCCGTCTACTTACCCATCACCCTTTATGGGTGGACGGACTATTATCTCCGGGTCTTCAACCAGCAGTCTCCCGTCAACAAAGGCAGTCACCAGATAAGGATAAGTTCCAGGCGGAGCGCCGGCCAGCACCCTGGCACTTATTTCCATTTTTTTGCTCGCCTCTAATATGGTGGCATAGAATTGTCTTCCCAGCGGAGAAAAGGGCGATTTGATTACCAGGCCTAAATGGAAGGGCAGGGATCTGTCCTATCTCCAGCTGATGATATCATCAGGACGAACTTCGATTCTGGCGGGTTTACACTCCAGCTTTCGTGCCGACTTCAATCTCAGCCTTACCACCACGGCCCTCGGTTTCATCCTTCCTTTCGGTTTCATTTTTTCCCTCCTTTTTACATCCTCCTGGCTCACACGGCCGGGGACTTCAGTCAAACAATATATTTTTATCAGGATGCGGAATCCTGTCTTTTGCAGAATTTAAAATCGAGAATATTGCCCCCTTTGTCTTTTTCCCCGTCAGCGCCTATCTTCTCTCACCATCTCGTTGAAAACCGTGGTCCTCCTCAAAGAGGTTAGGAAGGGATCCTTTAAGACTTCTTCCATCGGACCTTTCAATTCCAGGTACTTTCTTAAGGCCTGCAGGGCTTTGTCCCGGTCGCCGGTCAACTCAAAAACAATTATCGATTTAAGGATAATGGTGGGGTCAGATGGCCGTCCTTTCAGGGCTTCCTCGATTTCAGTCCTGGCCCTTCTCTTTTCGCCAATTTTGGCCAGGTAGACAGCCAGACTCGAGCGCAGCCCGTAATTGCCCCTGTCACCCAGGAGAGACCTTTCAGCCAACATAATAGCCTGGGCATAAGCCGGCCGGGATTTCTCTTCATAACCCGGGACAAAGAAACAGGCATCAGCCAGGTTGCCCCACAGCCAGGGGTCGTTTTTTTCGTAGTTGAGAGCCGACTCATTCATAACCACCGCGTCCGCATAACGGCCGCGATAATAATAAAGATGGCCGAGATTGGAACAGGCGTCCGGGTTCCGCTTGATGGCATTGGATCTTTCAAAAATCTCCTCGGCTTTTTGATTCTGACCGAGCTTATAATAGGTGGCTCCCAGATTGTTTAAGCCATTGATGTTGTCTGGAACCGCCCTGGTGACCTCCAGAAACATCTTCCTGGCTTTTCCCAGCTGTCCCTGTTGAAAATAGAACACCCCGAGGTAACTCATGATGACCCAGTCCCGGGGTCTCAATTCCAGGGCCTGCAGATAAGTCGACTCGGCCAGCGCGGTTTCCTGCTTTCCCGAAAAAACCTGGGCCAGATTAAGCAAGTTATCAAGCCACCAGGATGATTGGCGATTCACGAGTCCCGCTTCCCGGATGGCTTCATCGTACCGTCCGAGGCTGCGGTACATCCGGGCCAGACACAGATGGCCCAGGTCGGCGTCGCCGTTCAGCCTCAGAGCCTCCTGAAAATGGCCTTCGGCCTGGCTTACCAGTTCAGAATCGCCATTTAAGGTGAACAATCTCCATTCCGAGCGTCCCAGGTTGATCATAGCCCCCGAAAAAGCCGGATCCAGATCTATGGCTTCCATAAAAGCCTCTTTTGCTCTGGCAGCGCTGTCCGGCCCCTCGCGAAAGGAAAAAGCCAATCCGCGAAGATAAGCCAGGAAAGCAGAAGGCACAGTTGTCCCCCCGAGCCACAGCATTGACCGGACTTCAGGTTTGACCGGAATTCCGGCAGCCTGTCCGATATCCAGAGCCAGGTCTTCCTGCCAGGTAGCCACGTTGCTGAGGCTGTCAGCCTTGTTGACCGTTTCGAAGCGACGCAGGGTCCGAGTATCAACCAGGTCAAGGCTCACCGTCAGCATCTCGTCGGTCCTTCTGACCGAACCGGTCAGAACCAGGTTGGCCCCCAGCAGTCTCCGGGCATCGGAGGCTTCTTTAACCTCATAAGCCTCTACATAGCCAGGTGAAGCAACCCAGGAATTTTTGGCCTGCCCGGTCAGCAACCCGAGCTGGCGATACAGCAGTTCGGACAGTCCGTCGGCCAGCAACTCTTCGTCCGCGCTCCCCGAGAGAGCTCTTAATGGGAGAATGACGATCTGTCGGCCCCCTGATGGACTAACCAGGCCGATATGTTCAACCAGCCACCTCAGTCGGCCCGGAAAAACCGCCAGAACCAGGACAGCAATCAAAATGGCCGGAACGGCCCAGTTAGCTGCCCTGCGCCCCGGAGACCTCTTTTTTCTGATCCTAACTTCCCGGCCTTCCAGCAAAGCCCTTAAAGCCCCTGCCATTTCTCCGGCCGAGGAGAATCTGTCATCAGGATTCTTGGCCAGGGCTTTTTCGACAATCGCCACCAGATCCCGGGGTATATCGACCGGCAAGCTTTTTATTGGCCGGTGTTTCTTATGAACAATGGAATAGACACAGGCCGGCTCGGTGTCGGCTTCAAAGGGAAGTTGGCCGGTCAACAGTTCATACATCACCACGCCCAGCGACCAGACATCGGACCTGGCATCAGTCTCGCCACCAGTGAGTTGCTCGGGCGAGATGTAGGCCAGGGTGCCCATTACCAGCCCGGACCTGGTAAGCCGGGCTTCGCCGGCCAGCTTGGCCAGGCCAAAATCAACCAGTCTGGCCTGCCCGGTTTCAGAAACCAGAATGTTGGCCGGCTTGATGTCGCGGTGAACGATCCCCTGGCTGTGAGCCGCGGCCAGCCCCTCAGCAATCTGCACAGCCAGTTTCAAGGTTTCTTCCGGGCCGAGCGGCCCGGAGCGAATCTTCTGTTTCAAGCTCTCGCCCTTGCACAGGGCCATGGCGATATATATCTGTCCGTCTTCAGTCTGGCCGATTTCATAAGTGGTGCAGATATTTGGGTGGTCAAGAGTCGAGGAAGCCCGGGCCTCGTGGACGAAACGCTCTCTGGCCCGGTCATCGCCGAGCAATTCAGCCGACAGAAGCTTGAGGGCCACAGACCTTTCCAGGCTGATATCCTCAGCTTCATAGACTATGCCCATCCCGCCCCGGCCGATCTGCCGGATGACCCGATATTTGCCGGCGAAAAGACTCCCTGGAGATCATAATTCCATCAGGCTGGCGCTGATGGTCAGTGTCTTGTCGGCGGCGGAATCTGAGGAATCGGAAAGCGGCGCACCGCAGGCCCCGCAGAAGCCCTGGGTGTCTCTGACGCTGGCACCGCATCTCGGGCATCTTGGCATCATGGTACTTCCCTTCAGACGGGATTATCAAAAACCTGCAGAAAGTCCCGCCCCCCGAAGATTACCAGCTTTACCCCTGCGTCATCCCGTTAACTAAATAATAGATTTAAACAGATATATAGTCAAACAAAAAAGCAGAGGCGATTCAGTCATAAGTTCAGTAAGGACATAAATAAGAGGGTTTTGATGCGGCGGGTCTCTCTGGTGCCAATTTCATTCTCCCCGCCAGGAATCCCTTCCCTGCCGGCAGCGGCAGACCAGACCGGGCTGCCGACCAGGAATCATGACCGAAATCACCGGGCTGGAGAACGCCTTCCCCGGCCGCTGATTTTTCGTTTTTTCCTTTTGACAAGGCTTTTGAGACCGAATTATACTTGCCTCTAATGATTGCAGCCCACTTTAATCGACATGAGGAAATTTTCCTGGCCGGATGACTTCAGAAAAATCAATGGATAAATATGAAAAACCGAAACCACTCTCTCTCCCGGCTGCGGTTTATCTTAACCCAATTCCAGCCGGGAAGTTGCCGGATTACATCTTCAAGGAGGTAGGCGCATGATGCTCAATACCATCGACTGGGTCGTAATCGTCTGTTATTTCGGGCTCATCATGGGCATAGCCTGGTGGACCATTAAAAGGCAAAAGGAAAAGACCACCACTCAGTACTTTCTGGCCGGACGGCACTTGGGCTGGTTTATCGTTGGAGCCTCAATCTTCGCCTCCAACATCGGCTCCGAGCACCTGGTAGGTTTGGCCGGCTCCGGGGCTACCGACGGGGTGGCCATGGCTCATTACGAGCTCCATGCCTGGTGCCTGCTGGTTCTGGGCTGGATGATGGTCCCGTTCTACACCCGTTCCCGGGTTTTTACCATGCCGGAATTTCTCGAGCGCCGCTTTTCACCCCGAGCCCGGACGGTGCTCTCAGCTATTTCGCTGGTAGCTTACGTTCTGACCAAAATCGCCGTGGGCGTTTTCGCCGGCGGAGTCGTTTTTTCAGTGCTTCTCCCGGAAGTGCACTGGTTCGGGCTGGACAGCTTCTGGGTGGGTTCGATTCTGGTCATCGTGATAACCGGATTATACACCGTCCTGGGCGGCTTGAGCGCGGTGGCTTATACTGAAGCCATCCAGACGATTGTGCTGATCATAGGTTCGGCCCTGGTCACCATCTTCGGACTGAAGATGATAGGCGGCTGGTCAGAGCTGCGCTCAATTGTGGGCGGTGAAATGTTCAATCTCTGGAAACCTCTGGTGCCACACGGTGTCGCCGGCACCTGGGCCCCGATCAAAGAAGCCGGAAGGATGGCCTGGTACTTTAACGACAACTATCCCTGGCTGGGCATGCTGTTCTGCGCGCCGATCATCGGGCTCTGGTACTGGTGCACCGACCAGTACATAGTGCAGAGGGCCCTGGCCGCCAAGAATGAAACCCAGGCCCGCCGCGGATCGATCGCTGCTTCTTATTTCAAATTGCTGCCGGTCTTCATCTTCATCATTCCCGGGATCATCTGCTACGGGCTGGCCCTCAGCGGCAAGATCCCGGCCCTGCAGCAGCAGCTCATCGGACCCGAAGGCCAGATAATCCGCGACCAGGCCCAGCAAGCCTTTCCGCTGATGGTCGCCCATGTGCTGCCGGTAGGAGTACGGGGCATCGTGGTGGCCGGATTGCTGGCCGCTCTGATGAGCTCTCTGGCCGGCGTGTTCAATGCCTCCTCGACGCTATTCACCATAGATTTTTATTCTCGAATTAAAAAGAACATTTCCCAGGAAAAACTGGTGCACGTCGGTCGTATTGCCACCACCGTCATGGTCCTGATCGGTCTGGCCTGGCTGCCGGTGATTCGAGGCGGCAAGGGGCTTTATGATTATCTCCAGGGAGTTCAATCCTATCTGGCACCGCCGATATTCGTTGTCTTTTTCCTGGGGATCCTTAACAAGCGGTTGAACGGCAAGGGCTGTCTGGCCGCTCTCTACACCGGATTCATCCTCGGGCTGTTCCGGCTGGCGGTGGACACGCCGGTCAAGCTGATACCCGGGTTCCAATACCCGGAGGGCTCAATACTGTGGATTATCAACAACATTTACTTCCAGTACTACAGCCTGTTTATCTTTCTGGTTTCCGTGGCCGTAATGTTCGCCGTTAGCTATGCCACCGAAAAACCGGATGAGCAGAAAATTATAGGCCTGACCTTTGGCACTGTTACACCGGAGCAGAAACAGGCCACCAGGAACAGCTGGAGCAAATGGGATGTGGTGGCTTCGGTTATTGTGGTGCTGTTGATAATCGCCGCTTATCTATATTTCACCGGTTGATAATCGGCCACCGGTTCAGAGAAAAAGTCTTTAAGACCGACGGTCTGGACATCCGTGCGGGGCGGAAAAAAGCCAATCAAAATTAAAGTCAAATTAAGGGCAAAACAGCCCCGGAGTCAAGGGGGAGTTTCAGCCTGAAACCCCCCGTCTTGGTGGCCGATGACCTATCTGTGCCGATTTTGGCAGGGGCCTTCTTTTTTCAGGCCGACTGCCGCAAGCCTGACAAAAGAGCTCATCTCAGTCAAACAAATATGAAAGACTCTTTCGGAGGCGCCTTTTAGCCGCGGGGCCGGCTGCCTGAAATCCGCCGGCTTGAACCCTTGCTCCCGTTCGGTTCAACCTGAGTTTCCAGAAACTGGCAGACAACCAAAATTTTTGTTGACTGAGACCGACTGACTCAGCTAAAAGATATCTCATGCTGTCATTATTCAATACAGGGAGGTCATAATGAATCGCTGGCTCTCAAATAAAAAGCCGGTCATCTTGATTCTTGCCCTGCTGCTGATTTTGTCGCTGGCCCAGACTCAGACCGTCAAGAAACCTATAAACTATGACGTTTACGATTCCTGGAAATCAATCCAGGGAACGAGAATCAGCGCCGACGGCCGCTATCTGGTTTATTCCCTGACGCCCGGAGAGGGCGACCCGGAACTGGTGGTTCTGGACCTGCAGTCCGGAAAAGAAAGCCGTTTTGCCCGCGGCCGGGAGGCGACCATAACCGCTGACGATAAATTCGTGATTTATACCATCGTCCCGCCAAAAGCGGAAGTGGACAAAGCCAAAAAGGAAAAGAAAAAACCGGAAGAGCAGCCGAAAAACGGCCTGGGCATAATAAACTTAGAAACCGGCCAGCAGCTGACCGTGGCCAGAGTTAAAAATTTTAAGCTGGCTGAAGAATCGGGAAAATTTTTGGCCTATCTTCTCGAGCCGCCTTTAGCCAGAGAGGCCGACCGGGCCAAACAGGAAGCGGAAAAGAAAGAAACAGAGAAAAAGGCAGCTGAAACCAAACCCATAGAAAAAACGGAACCAGGCTCAAAAGCTGAAGAAACAAAAAAAGAGGAAAAGAAGCCGGAAAAGAAAAAAGAGCCGGGAACAGAACTGGTCATCAGAAATCTTGAAACTAATGAAACTATTTCCGTTCAAGAAGTTTTAGAATACGCCTGGTCCAGGAACGGCCGCTACTTAGCTTACACCGTTTCTTCAAAACAGCCTGAAAACGACGGGGCTTTTATAGCCGAGCCGGGGGCCGGAGTGACCCTGGCCCTGCTCAAAGGCGAGGGACATTATGTAAAACTGGCGTTTGACGAGAAAGGTCAGAAGCTGGCTTTCCTGAGCGACCGGGATACTTACAGGGAAAAAGCCTCTCCCTACAAGCTCTACTTCTGGCAGGAAAAGATGGCCGCGGCGGTGGAAATAGCCGGGCCAAAAACAGCGACTCTTCCCGCCGGCCACAGTCCCAGCGAACACCGCGAACCTTCCTTCTCCCGCGACGGCAACTTGCTGTTTTTCGGTTATGCTCCTGAGCCTGAAGCCACTCTGGAAGACGCCCCGGAACCGGTCAAAGTCGATATCTGGAGCTGGACTGACTCCGAACTTCAGCCGATGCAGAAAGCGAGGGCGGAAGAAGCAAAAAAGAAGAATTATTTAGCAGTTTGTCATCTGAATACGAAAGACCGCAAAATCGTTCTTCTGGGATCAGAAGACCTGCCCGACATTCGTCTTTCAGACGACGGGCAGAAAGCCCTGGGAGTCAATCCCCTGCCCTACCAACAGCTCATATCCTGGGACCGCGGTTACTCCGATTATTATCTGGTAGACATAAAAACCGGCCGGAGAACCAGGGTGCTGGAAAAATTTCCCAATGCCGTCACCTTCTCACCGGGCGGAAATTATCTTGTCTACTATGATGACGGTCCCCGGGCCTGGTTCAGCTGCCGCCTGGCGGACGGTAAGAAATCCGACCTGACTTCAAAACTCGGAGTCAACTTCTTCCGCGAAGAATGGGATACTCCGAACGAACCCCCGGCTTACGGTCTGGCCGGATGGGCCGAAAACGATGCCGCGGTGCTAATTTATGACCGTTATGACCTCTGGGAGATTAAGCCCGACGGTTCTTCGGCCCGTGTTCTTACCGGAAATTTTGGCCGCGAAAACAAAATGATTCTGCGAGGTTTGAGGCTTGACCCCGACGAAAAAGCTATCTCTCTCAAAAAACCGTTAATTTTTCTGGCGACCAACGAAATAACCAGAGCCACCGGTTTTTTCCGTCTTGAGCCTGGTGCCGGACGGAAGTTAGAAAGGTTGCTTTATCTGGAAAAAATGGTCGGGGGGCTGCAAAAAGCAAAAAAGTCTGAAAAATATGTGTTTACCATTCAGACCTTTGAAGAATTTCCGGACCTGTGGGTAAGCGGACCCGATTTTGCCGACCCGAGGAAAGTCAGTAACGCTAATCCGCAGCAGGCGAATTATCTCTGGGGAAAGCCGGAGCTGATCACCTACCTGAATGCCGACGGAAAAGAACTGCAGGCGGTGCTGATTAAACCTGAGAATTTCGACCCGGGCCAGAAATATCCGCTGCTGGTCTATATTTACGAGAGGCTCAGCGACCAGCTTCATCGCTATTATGCTCCGGGCCCCGGCACCAACATCAATTTCACCCGTTACGTCTCCAACGGCTATGTCATCCTGATGCCGGATATTGTCTATGAAATCGGTTATCCCGGACTGAGCGCTCTAAAATGCGTGGTGCCAGCCGTGGAAACCGTCGTCAGAATGGGCTTGGTCGACCCGAAAAGAATCGGCATCCAGGGCCATAGCTGGGGCGGCTACCAGATCACCTATTTGATTACCCGCACCAACATCTTCGCCGCCTGCGAGGCCGGGGCGGCTGTGGCCAACATGGTCAGCGCCTACGGCGGCATCCGCTGGGGCACCGGCCTGTCCAGGGCTTTCCAGTATGAGAAAACCCAGAGCCGCATCGGAGGCCCGCCCTGGGAAAAAGCTTTGCAGTTCATCGAGAATTCGCCGATTTTCTGGGTCGATAGAGTCCAGACCCCCTACCTGACCATCCACAACGACGAAGACGACGCCGTGCCCTGGTACCAGGGAATTGAATTTTTTACGGCCATGAGGCGCTTGGGGAAAGAGGCCTGGATGTTCAACTTCAACACAGAAAAGCACGGCCTGCGCCAGAGGGAAAACCAGAAATACTGGACCATCCACTTAGATGAATTCTTCGACCATTACCTGAAAGGCGCCCCGCGGCCTGATTGGATGAAAACAGGCGTCCCTTACCTTGAACGGGGGAAAAGAGATGTCTCCCGGTATTTCCAGCCCGCAGAAGAAAAGAAGAAATAATCCTGAAGTCAGACATCCGGAGAGATTGGCCGTGGTAACCAGAGTAGCTTCCCGGAAAAGAGAGGCCTGAAAAGAAAAAACCTGGTAGTGATGGCAGCCAATTCATCCCATGTATCTATCTGTAGTGGCTCGACTCCTGGAGATGAAGTAATAGCTGGTGTTTCCGTGAGAACGTCTCCCCCTGGCTGGAGGAACTTTAGACTTCCGGCCGTTCAACCCGACGTGTCCAGCCGGGGGGACTGAAAGAACCCGTTGGCCCCAGAATTTAATTAAAAAATAGAACAAAACTGCCTGAAATCATTGAAATTAATCAGGTTATTCTGGTATATTTAATTTCCTTAATATTTAAATAGGAGTGGAATAAAAAATGAACGTATTTGTCTTAAATTGCGGCAGCTCCTCAGTCAAATTTCAGATCATCAATACCGACCTGGATATGTTCGAAACCGACAGCGACCGCCGGGTGGCCAAAGGTCTGATCGAGAGAGTTGGCAAGGATGACGCCATAGTCAACCTGGAAGCGGAAGGCCAGGAACCGGTCAAGACGGTTGAACCGATTCATGACCACCGGGAAGCTATCCTCAGAATCAAGAAGTGGATGGAAGACCCGAAGACCAAAATCAACGGCATCTACAGCTGGGATGACATCCACGCCATCGGTCACCGGGTGGTTCACGGCGGAGAAAAATTCGCCAAGTCGGTCAAGATCGACAAAGAGGTTCTGGCCCAGATTGAAGAGTGCGCCGACCTGGCCCCTCTTCACAATCCGGCCAACCTCAAGGGTATCTACGCCTGCTACGAGATTTTTGGCGATAAGATTCCCCAGGTAGCGGTTTTCGACACAGCCTTCCATCTGACGATGCCCGAGGAAGTCTATATGTACGCCATCCCGATGGAGCTTTATGAAAAATACAGAATCCGTCGTTACGGTTTCCACGGAACCTCACACCGCTACGTGGCCTACCGCTACCGTAAGCTGGTCGGCAAACCAAGAGAAGAAGTCAATGTCATCACCCTGCATCTGGGAAACGGCTGCTCGGCCGCAGCCATCAAGAAGGGCCAGTCCATAAACACCACCATGGGCATGACCCCTCTGGAAGGACTGGTCATGGGAACCCGCTCCGGTGACATAGACGCCGCCATCGTCGAGTACATGTTCAATAAGGGCCTGGGCAGCGTCACTGATATTTTTAACATCCTCAACAAAAAAAGCGGCATGATGGGCATTTCCGGGTTCAGCAACGATATGAGGGACATCGAAAAGGCGGCCGCCGAGGGCAACCGCCGGGCGCAGTTAGCCCTCAAGATGTTTGCCCTGCGGGTTAAAAAGTACATCGGCGCCTACCTGGCTGAAATGAACGGAGCCGATGCCATCATCTTCACCGCCGGCATCGGCGAAAACAGCGTCCTGATCAGGAAGATGATCTGCGAGGGCCTGGAAAACCTGGGGATTGAAATCGACGACGAACTCAACCAACAGGCGGTTCGCGGAAAAGGCATGAAAATCTCTAAGGAAGGAAGCCGGGTGGCCGTTTATGTCATCCCCACCAATGAAGAGCTGCTGCTGGCTCGCGACACCGTCAGAGTGGTCAAAGATGTGCCACGTCTGTGGTAAAGAATAAATGAGCAGACAAGGAGGATCAGAATGAGCGGAAGCAACTTCGTAAAAGAAATAAGAGAAAAAGCGGCTAAAAGATTCCTGAAAATTGCCTTTCCTGACGCCGAAGACGTCCGGACCCTGAAGGCTTCAAGAACGATCGTCGAAGAAAAAATCGGAGTGCCGGTCCTGGTCGGCAATCCCGAAAACATCAAGAAGATTGCCGCTGAGAACAACGTCAGGATAGACGACATCGAAATCGTCGACCCGCTGACCTCAGCCTGGAAAGAAGATTTTGCCAATCACGTGTACGAAAGGCGCAAAGCCAAAGGGCTAACGCTGGAGCAGGCCACCGAACTGGTCAAGAACCCGCTTTACTTCGCCGGCTGTATGTTGGCGAAAGATAAGGTGGGCGCGGTGGTCGGCGGGAATATTTCTTCCACCGGCGATGTCATCAGAGCCGCACTTTATACTGTGGGCACAGCTCCCGGAATTCAAACCGTTTCCAGCTATTTCATCATGGTTTTCCCGGATAAACTCCTCTGCTACGCCGACTGCGCCGTCGTCCCCAACCCGACCGACGCTCAACTGGCCGACATTGCCATCACTTCAGCCAGGAACTTCCAGGCCGTGACCGGCCTTGAACCGCGGGTGGCCATGCTCAGCTTCTCCACCAAGGGTTCAGCCACCCATGAGCACGTGGATAAGGTCATAAGCGCCACGAAAATCGCGAAAGAAAAAGCACCCGACCTGCTGATCGACGGCGAAATGCAGGCTGACGCCGCCCTGGTTCCGGCTGTGGGCGAAAGAAAGTGCAAGGGCTCCCCTGTTGCCGGCAGGGCCAATGTGCTTATTTTCCCGGACCTCGACGCCGGAAACATCGGTTACAAACTTACCGAAAGGTTGGCCGGAGCCGAAGCTATCGGACCGATCGTTCAGGGCCTGCAGAAACCATACTGCGACCTCAGCCGTGGCTGTTCGGCCGACGACATGGTCAACGTGGCCGCCATCTGCAGCCTGATGGCCTGAGAATTATAACTTTAGAACACAAGAGGGGATTTGCCGACGGCAAATCCCCTTTTTTCTCTCATCCCCGTTACATCCTTCCAGTATCAAAAAGTAAGCAGTTTTATGTCCAAATTCAGCTAAATATTCAAAGGGATCTCTCAACAATTAGAGCAGGCAAACTTAAATTCAAAAGCACTGCCTTATCGAGTTTGTCCCGGATAAGACGATCATCTGCAGCACCCGGCACCCCGTCGATGAGCGGAGCCACCCGGAAAAGCCAGAGTCTTTATCGCTTATTTATGGTTTATCTTCTCCCAGGGCCTCTTGGGCCATTTGGGCATTTTCATCGCCTCTGCCGATCAGAACTTCCTCAAAATCAAGCAGTTTTTGTTTTATTTCATTTATGATGAGCGGACGTTTAATTCTGATCAACTCCAGGGCTGCCTGAAAGCGTCCGGCCCGTCCGAGCAGATCGAGCAGATTGATTTAATTGGTCGTCCATATCCGGACTGTAATCCGAAAATCCGCATATTTTGGAATAATGCTTATAGCCGGCCGCCCCGCCTGGCCGAGACCAGAGCCGCCAGTCCGATGGCATAGAACTTGGACTCTTCGCTGTCGCCCCTCGAGGTCATTACGCAGGGAGCGGTTGTTCCCACAACCAGACCGGCCAGCCTGGCGCCGGCCAGAAGGCTGCAGGCTTTATAGAACACGTTTCCGGTCTCCAGGTTCGGGAAGATCAGGATATCGGCCTCGCCGGCCCCTTCTCCCTTAAATCCTTTTATGGCCGCGCTTTCCTTCGACAGCGCCAGATCCAGCGCCGCCGGGCCTTCGACCTTAGCCCCCTTGATCTGACCACGTTCGGCCATCACCTTGATTATGGCCGCATCGACAGTGGAAGGAACTTTCTGACTCACGGTTTCAACCGAGCTGATGATGTAGGCGTAAGGATTCTCAATTCCAAGAGCCTGGGCCACTTCAACGGCATAGCCCAGAATTTTCAGCTTCTGCTCCAGGTCGGGCAGAACCAGCACGGCCACATCGGAGACAACCAGCAGTTTATGATAAGCCGGAACTTCCATCACCGTCACGTGGGACAGCAGCCCGTTGGGCGGAACCAGTCCATTTTCCCTGTCCAGGATGGCTTTCATGTAGTCCGGCGTGCCCACCAGGCCTTTCATCAGGATATCCCCCTGCCCCTCACGAACCGTTTTAACCGCCTGCTTCAGCGCCGCCCGATTATCCTCAATATTCACGATGGTGAAAACAGAAGGATCCACCCCATGCTTACCGGCCACCTCTTCAATCTTCTTCCTGTTTCCGACCACGATCACCTCGACCAGCCCCTCCCGGCCGGCTCTGGCTACCGCCTCGATGGTGTGGGGATCTTCGCCGCAGGCCACCACCAGCTTTTTCCTGGGCAATCCCTTGGCCGCGGAAATTATCTCTTCCAGCTTTCTGATCATGACCGTTCCTCCTGAATTTCATTTTCATAAATTCTGGCTTTTTCCTCGCCTCTGAGGACTCTTAAAGCCCCTTCCAGCAGAGCTCTCATTTCATCCTCTCCGGGATAGATATAGAAGGAAGCGATAAACTGACAGCGAGCTTTGACCAGGTCCACAAAATCCCGGTAATAGGCCAGCCCGCCGGTCAGGACTATTCCGTCCACCTTCCCCTCCAGGACCGTGGCCATCGCCCCTACCCATTTGGCCACATTATAAGCCATGGCCTCAAGAATCAGGGCAGCCTTCCGGTCGCCGTTTTTTATTTTTTCTTCCACCGCTCTCATATCATTGGTGCCCAGGTGAGCCACGATGCCGCCTTTTCCGGCCAGCATTTTTTTTATTTCGGGTTTTGAATACTGACCCGAAAAGCAGAGGTCCACCAGGTCGGCAGCCGGCAGGCTGCCGGCCCTTTCGGGAGCAAAAGGCCCATCACCATTCAGTGCATTATTGACGTCAACCACCTTTCCCTTTTTATGAGCGCCGACGCTTATGCCTCCGCCCATATGGACTACAATCAGATTGAGCTCCTCATAGGGCTTTCCGATGTCCCTGGCCGCCTGACGGGCGACTTTTTTCTGGTTCAGAGCATGAAGAATACTCCGCCGCCGGATCATCGGCAGTCCGGTTATCCTGGCAATTTCTTCCATTTCGTCCATGACCACCGGATCCACAATGTAGGCTGGAATTTTGAGCTCACCGGCAATGGTTTGAGCAATCATGGCTCCCAGGTTGGAAGCGTGCTCGCCCTGAACCTCAGCCCTCAGGTCCTCGAGCATTCCTTCGGTCACCGAATAAGTCCCGCTGGGAATCGGTCTCAGAAGCCCGCCGCGCCCCACCACCGCCCTCAGCGATTCCTTCGATATCCCGGCTTTTTCCAGTTCTTTCATTATCACTTCTTTTCTGAAACTGAACTGCTCGATGACCCGGGAATATTTCTGAATCTCTTCCAGCGGATGCGAAATATTGACTTTGAAAATTTCTGTTTCGTCGTCAAAAACGGCAATTTTGGTTGAAGTTGAACCCGGATTTATGACGAGAATTCTCCATGACATTAAGACCTCCCGATGATGACAGATCAATTATAAAAAACCAGGCAAACATCCTGATTGAGGAATCCAGACCCGGTTCCATTTTAAGAGAGCCTATTATATACGATATTGCCCCCGGAAAAAAAGCTCTTAACTGGAATATTTTCAGAATGTTAGGAAGAATATTCTGGGGTTAGCAGGGTTTTCCGTATTGATGTTTCAACCGGTACCCTTAGCTTGAAATCTTCCAGTCCGGGAGTTATCCGGATTTTCAAAAAATTCAAACCTGATAGGCAAGCTGCTAAGGGAAACTTAATAGCTCAACGGCAGTCCTGTTTCTGTCAAATACCGCAAAGCACCCGCTCTGTCATTTTCCTTGATTAAAACTCTGCAAGATTAGCCTGCCCTGAAAGTCATATAGCCAGGGAAGGCTCTTTTTCCGCAGAGAAGCTGCGAAAAAGATTTATTATGGATTGAAGATATTGTATTTTTTCAAAAGGCAATGGGGATGATAGGAAAGCTTGGAGCGGCGCAGTCCGGGCAGACCGGCATCCTGCTCGCGGTTGAGATACCTGAATTCCTTCCAGATGGTTCTGGCACATTCCCGGTTCATAAATTGATGAAGCCCGGCTATCTCACGACTGGCTAACTCCACATGGACCACAGCCGTCTCAGGATTCAGCCTCTCGCCAAGGCAGAAACCCTCCACCCGGCCGTTTATGACCGCCACCAGCCCGCCGAGCCCCAGGGCTCTTAAATTCAACAGCGCCTCTCTTATAGCTTGAGATGCAGCCCGGCTCCGCTGGTCGGAATTTCTATTTTCCTCCGGACTGTTTGACTCCCAACGGTCAACCAGGTCCAGACAGCCCGGGACATCTGACTCGCTCAGCGGTCTGACTCCGGCTTTATAATTCTTCTCAAATTTCTTTATGAGGTTTCTCTTTCCATCGTATTTTTTCCCTCTGAGACTGGCCAGCTCTTCCGTCAAGTAAACATAATCAAAGTTATCCCGGTCTTCCTGATAGATAAGGTCTGGCCCGAGCTTTGAAAGAAAATTTTCAGACACCCGGGAAAGCCGGGGAGCCACCGAAAGACAGGTTTCAACAGTTTCCCTTATCCGGTTTTCTCCGACCGGTTCAAAAAAATAGGAGGGCTCATCTGAGGGTGAGCAGAATACGCAGAGATTGCCGTTGATTTTGGTCAGCTGAGGCTTTTCCCAGTGCCGCCAGATATAAATATTGGCGAAAGTCAGCTCGCAGACCTCCGGGGGATAGGCATTAAAATAGTTGTTGACCTCATCCCTGTCTGTTAGCTCAACAGGCTTCAGTTGAGGAAAATCAGGGATCATGCTGCACCTTAAGAAATCCTGGTTCAGGATAGCTTGAGCAATCAGGACCGATAAGATTGCCCGGATGAACCAGGAAATTGAGGAAATCTTCCTTAATGGCTCTTAAACCGATCGGTCCAGGCTGGCAACAATTTATGTTCATAGCCCGGCTCTTCAGACTTTCTTCAGCATGGCCACACACTTGTTCTTATCGCAGCCGGCGCACCAGGCCGGGTCTTTTTTCAGGGCCTCCGGCACCTCCCCTATTTTTTCAAAGCCGAGCTTCTCATAGAATGAAGGAACAGTGGTTAAGATGTAGACCGGCTTTCCGGCCATGTCCTTCAGGGCCTCTGTCACCAGCTTTTTACCCACACCCATTTCCCGGTATTCTTCCAGCACCCCCACGGCTACCAGCTCAAAGAACTCAGAAAAATCCTTGATTCCCAGAATACCGACAATTTTCCCCCTCTCTTCGGCCACATAAAAAGTATCTTTTTCCAGGCCGGGATAGTCGAGGGCCAGCCGCCAGGCTATCCTGACCACATAGGGCGTATCCTGCTCGGTCGCTTTTCTGACAATCATGTTGATAAGAATTATAGCAGAATAATCAGACGACGATAAATCAGGGCCCGAACTTTATCAAATTCAGGCTCAGTACCAGAAAACTACCTATAATGACGGCAGCGGGCAGTTGATTGTTACTCAGAGAATGCCGGGCCAGGTTATCTCGGCGGGCTAACCTGCCGAGCTTTCTTTCCAATCGACCGCGAAAAATCAGGTCAGCCCATCAGTTCATAATTCCCCTGAAGTCCTCCGGCCAGGCTTCTGGAGCTTTATAAAAGAGGCTATAATGATGAAAAATGAGATTTTATAGAGATTAATCGGATCGACGGCAGGAGGGCAGAGGATGAACATTCTTCTCAAGGCTTTAATCTATCTGGTTTTCTTTTCAGTTCTTCATTTCTCTCTGGAACTCAGCGGCTGGTCCTTTCTAAAGCCATTCGCCGGAATCGACGAGTCAGTTTTTCAGCATCTGAAGATGGCTTTCTGGGCTTATCTTCTGGCCAGTCTGGTTGAGTATCCAGTCTTTAAGAAAAAAAAGAAAATCTATCAGAGCTTCTGGTATCCGAGATTTCTGGCCGCCATTTTTGTTCCCTGGATTATTTTTCTGGTTTATTTTCTGGGACCGGCAACGGGAGGGTAATTCAGCAGCTCGATTCTGGAACTTACCCGGGCAATTCTCGTTTCATATTTCTCCGGGCTGGCCGGCGGGCTGTTAGAAGGCCATCTGGAAGAACAGAAGCTGGCTTTCTGTTTCAAGGCTCTGATAATCTTTCTGCTGCTGGCTTCTGCTTTTCTCTACGTTGCCTTTACCTGCAGTCCACCCTGGCTCGATATGTTCAGGGCTCCGCAGTGATTTTCTGTGAACCAGAAGCTCGCCTGATTTAGAAAAAACGCCGGACCGGACTCTTTTTCTTTTTATTTACTTATGTTCCATCTTCCCGAGCGGTAGGATAATCAGCGGATTTTCATCGGCCGGCAACTGGAGAACTTTTTTCAAATCCGCATCCTGAAAAGCCCCGATTATCACCGTTCCAATTCCCAGACTGACCCCCTGAAGGGAAACATTTTCAGCCGCGGCCCCGGCTTCCATATGAACGTATCGTGGAGCCCTCTCACCGTATTTGTAAGAGGTGCGCTCGTAAACGGCCGTCAGCACGATCAGGGCTGCCGCTTCCTGGACCGACGGTTGCCTTAGAGCAACGCTAAAGATATCTGTTCTTCTGTCGCCGTCCATAACTCTTTTTAAGGAATGATTCCTGGGCAGGTACTTATAAACTCCGCTCTCCAGTCCCTCGACGTTTCCTGCCACCAGATAAAGCTCCAGCGGATAAAGAGCCCCGGCTGACGGAGCTGTCCGATACCCGCCCTGCCACTCGTATTTTGGATTCCATCGGCCCGGAAGGTTTTCTGTTTTTCTGGTAATACCCTGGGCCGCCCAGATCAGCTGAGAGATATCCCTCAATGACAGGGGCTGCTTCAGATAGGACCTTACAGACTGGCGCTGATTGAGGGCTTTTTCCACCGAAGTTGGCCCATCAGGCCTTGGTTCCGGTAGCTGGATAATTTTCTGTTCGGCAGTCTGTCGAGCGCTCTCGGCCAGAGGACTTCCGGCCTGACTGCGCATTATCATAACGGCTGACAATAAAAGAGCCAGAACACTGGCTGACTTTATAAGTCTCATTCTGAAACCTCCTTTTTTAATCAATCATAAATTTAATACAATCCTTTTTCTGTAGAATCAACCTGGTAAGAGGGTCCTCTTACAGCCTGCCGCCTCCTGTTATCCCTTACCGATCCCCCATGGGGAATCCCATCCACTGCGGCGGCAGGAGACACACCGAGTCACCCTCCGAAAGCCCACTCTCTCCGTTTCATCATTGGCTCAGACTGAAAGGGGAAAGCTGTCGGGATGCGCCACGCCCAGGCATCATATTCACTCTGTTCCTCCGGTAGACCTTATTTTTTGGAGGGTCCTGTCACGGCGCGCCCCCTCTCGGCCTCGCTTCACCCATCCCCCCGCGGGGAACCCCTTCGGCTGCGGGCGGTTCGGAGACAGGCCGGGCCACCATCCTGCAATCCTCCTTATTATTCCCATAAATTGCTAAGTTAGAGAACCAGCCAGAGCCTCCGCGGCCGGAGATAATCGAAAACGAAATTTCTCAACTTCTCCAAAAACATCCAGCCCCGCCGTTAGCAGACCTGATCAGATCTAATAAAATCAAACTCCAGAGCCTGGATGTCCGGGACCGATAATTTCCTATTTCTTATCTTTGAGCACCGGTTTGAGAAGCAGGTCCTGATAATCGTAGCTGAAATCAACATCGGATGAGAAAGGCAGCATCTTCACCTCGCCGACCTTTCCTTCCTGGTCCAGGTTGAAAGTGACAAAGGCATCTGCCCTGAGCTCCCGGTCAAACCAGCGGGCGACAAAGGTGTCGTAATGCCAGTGCTCAAGCTGTCCGTAAAGTTCAGGGCTGTGTTTGAATCTAATGGTCAGCCGTCCACCTTCCTCCCTGATTTCAACCTCGCCGTACCAGGCGTCCCCGTAAAGCCCGGCATATTCCTGAAGCGGCAAAGATGGTCTGGTGTCTTTTTTTCTGGAAGCATAAATCTTATCCAGCTCTTCCTTGGACCTCCGGGCATTTCTTTCGCTAAACCTGGCGTAGGCTTCGACCCAGTCAAACTTCGGCGCCTTCAGGTAGTAATCCACAATCTGATTGGTCAAAGCGGCAAAAGCCGCTGTCGATTCCTGGTTGGTCAGCACCGTCACGCCCAGGCCGATTTCCGGCATCAACCAGACCTGAGAGACATAGCCTTCCAGGCCTCCGGTGTGGGTGAGAACCTTGTAACGGCGATAATCCCTGATTCTCAACCCGAGGCCGTAGCCGTTGAAATTCACGGCCGCCGGAGCCAGCTCCGGAGCCGGTTTAGAAACAGGTATCGGAGTAACAATACTGGTGATAGCATTCATCACCCTTTCTGAAACCAGCTGGCTCCCGTCGGCTAACTTTCCGTTGTTGAGCAGAACCAGCATCCACCTGGCCATGTCCTCGGCGCAGGAATTGATCCCGCCGGCCGGGTTGACATTCTCGGTCAGATAAAGTGTTCTGACAGGAACGACTTTCCCCTCCAGTGGTACATGTGGCCAGGCGACATTCTCCTCCCGCTCGACCAGGGCGCAGGAAGTGTTGCTCCATTCCATCCCCACCTTCTTCTGAATCTTCTCGCGGACAAAATCCTCCCATCTCATCCCGCTGACCCTTTCCAGAAGTTCTCCGGCCACCACAAACATAATGTTGTTATAGGCATAGGTAGTTCGGAAGGAGCTGGCCGGTTTTATGTATCGGACGCGTCTGAGTATTTCCTTTCTATTGAGGTCGGAAGCCGGCCAGAGCATCAGGTCGCCAGCCCCCAGCCCGAGTCCGCAGCGGTGACAGAGAAGGTCGCGCACAGTGATCTCCCGGCTGACTGTCGGGTCAAACATCTGAAACTCAGGAAGATAGTCGATAACCGGCGCCTCCCAGCGAATCCTGCCCTCGTCCACCAGCATTCCGAGAGCCACGGCTGTAAAAACCTTGCTGTTGGAAGCTATGCCGAACAGGGTGCGGGAGTCGACCGGGTCCGGCTGGCCAAGTTTTTTAACCCCGTAGCCCCTGGCCAGAAGCACCTGACCGTCCTTAACGATAGCCAGACTGAGCCCGGGAACTTCGAAAGTTTTCAGCACCCTGGCCACCAGGCCGTCAAAATCAGGAGGAAGATTCGGTCTGGCCGCCGCTTTCCGGGTCTGGGCTTGAACAGCGCTGCTGACCAGAAGAAAAATGAAAATGGCCAGAAAAGCAGCCGCAACCTTGAAGCTATCGAGTTTTGCTTTAATTTTCATCCCATTCTGGCTTATTGTTTTTTTATATCTCACGGTCACCTCCCTGCTGAAATTCCTACCATCTGATTCTATCATGGCCCGGGAAGAGGTAAAAAGCAATTTTAAGACCCTGAATTAAATTCGGCAATAAGTTCTACGATATCAATAAATCAGAAGGAAAATTGCTTTTATTAAAACTCAGATTTCTGGAGTAAGAGCACGGTCTGCTTCTGCCCCTCATCCTCGGGTAATAAGAAGGCTTCTAATTTAGTCTTTTATTTAAACAGACCGCTCCCCTCAAAATTTTTGCCGGAGAAGGTGATTGCTCTGCTTACTGTTTTGCGACTTTTGGCTTATAGATATAAATAAGCAGGGCGAAAAGGAACATTATGGCTATGCTCACCCACTGGAAAAGGCCAAATCCCGGTTTACCCAGATGAACCAGGATAACAGAAAGACCCGTCAGAATACTGACAATTACGGCGCTGTTTAAGATGGCCAGGTTCTTTTCCGGATCTTTCAGGGCAAACAACAGGAGTATTACCCAGCCCAGAGGAAAAACTCCATAAAGACGCAGATAGAAGCCAGTGGTTTCAGATGAACCAATGGCCTCCAGGAGTTTACTGGGAGCAAAAGAGAACAGCAGAAACCAGAGTGCCAGCAGAACAATGTAAATCCATAAAACGACCTTGATACAGGCAGGATTCTTTGCCATTCTTATTCCCTCCTTAAATTAACTCATCCCTTCGATTCTAATAACTCTTATTACCCTCAATGTCAAGAGAAATATTCGTTCAGGTTCCGTAAAAATCAAAAGCGGAAGTCAGGGGAAAAACTCTAAGGGGAACTCAGCGACTTTCCGGTCATTTTTCAGGATTTTCGAGAGGGTTATCTGCGCCTGGCTCTACGGGACCCCAGAATGCCGCCCTGCAGGAATAGTCCGGCCCCCAGAACAAACCCAAAATTATACCAGCCGCCGTTGTTGTGAACTTCATAGAACCGGACATTTCTGGTGAATAGCGAAATGATGAAGGTGACGGGAGAAATCAATCCGTGCCAGACTCCCTTCCAGAATCCGGCAACTTTTCCATCAGGTCTTGGAGTTTTCTCGACGCTGTTTGGTCCGGGAGCGCAGCTGGAAAGCATCAAGGCAACAAAAAGAAAAACACAGGCAATAGCGATTTTTTTCATTGTCTCTCCTTTCCGGTATCTGTAACCTTTATACTCCGGTTGCTATCCTCCAATCAAGAATTCACGAATTTTTCCCGACGCCGACAGTTCTGGCCGATAGAGATAGCGGCCGGGGCGGCCCCGGAAAATCGCTTCTGCCGGTCGAGGAGGCCCGGCAGACGGCAGATCATAATTCCGGCGAGGTCAACGTGACCGTCAATTCAGAATTTAACCCGTGCTCTTTGATTGCCCTTTCTCCTTCTTCCGCAGTCATTCCACATCTTCAATTGAGAAAAACTGAGTAAACTGGAATAATAGTTCCTCATCAATGCAAAAAATTAAAAGGGAAAAAACATGAACAGAAGGAGAGTCTCTCCGATCGGCTGCCTGTTTGGCATTATTCTGATTTCCGGCTGCCTGCTGGCCGGCTCAACTGTTTATCTCCGGGCTCAGGAAGAAATCTACGTTCCTGAAACCGACCCGCTGGTGTTAAAAAAGCTTGATGCCTGGCAGGACCTGAAATTTGGCCTGTTGATGCACTGGGGACCTTACAGCCAGTGGGGAATCGTCGAGTCCTGGTCGATCTGCCCTGAAGACGAAAGCTGGTGCCGCCGTAGCCTGGAAGATTATTACGATTATGTAAAAAAGTATGAAGACCTGAAAAGGACTTTCAATCCGGTTAAATTCGACCCGGCTGTCTGGGCCAAAGCTGCCCGGGAAGCCGGCCTGCGTTACGTGATCTTCACCACCAAGCATCACGACGGCTTCTGCCTGTTTGACACCAAATTTACCGACTATAAAATAACCGACCCTGAATGCCCTTTCAGCTCTGACCCAAAAGCCAACGTCACGAAAGAAATTTTTGAGGCTTTCAGAAAAGAAGGTTTCTGGGTCGGGGCTTATTTTTCCAAACCCGACTGGCACTCGCCCTATTATTGGTGGCCAAATTTCCCTCCCCGCGACCGCAACGTCAACTACGACCCGGAAGCCTATCCCGAGCGCTGGGAGAAATTTGTCGAGTTCACCCACAATCAGATCCTGGAATTGATGACCGACTACGGCCGGGTGGACATTCTCTGGCTGGACGGCGGCTGGGTGGCTAAACAAGCCAGGGAGGCAATCCTTAAATATTACGAGCGCCGCCTAGAAGAATCAAAATCAGGCTACCTGAAACGTCAGGTTATCAACCAGGATATCCGGATGGACGAACTGGTGGTCAAATGCCGGGAAAAACAACCGGGACTGATTGTCGTCGACCGGGCAGTTCCTGGCAAGAATCAGAATTACCTGACACCGGAAAACGTCGTCCCGGAAAAAGCCCTCCCCTATCCCTGGGAATCATGCCTAATTTCGGGCGGAGGCTGGTCTTACACTCCCGAGGCTAAATATATGGGCGGCCGCCAGGCAATTCATCTGCTGGTGGACATTGTGGCCAAGGGCGGAAATCTCCTGCTGAACATCGCCCCGGGCCCGGACGGCACCTGGCAACCCGGCGCCTATGTTCTTCTTAAAGAATACGCTGCCTGGATGAAGGTCAACAGCCAGGCCATTTACGGCACCCGCCCGCTTCCGCCCTATAAAGAAGGCCCGGTTTGTTTTACCAGAGGCAAGGACGGGACCGTTTATTTAATCTACCTGGAGGAGGAAGGGCGGTCCCTCCCGGATATGGTAAAGATTGAATCCTTCAGGTTAAACCCGAAGGCTAAGATCTCTTTGCTGGGCTCATCCCAAAAAATCGCCTGGAAAGCCAGCGGCCGCGGGTTTGAAATCTTTATTCCCCCCGGGTCGAAGAAGAATCCTCCCTGTAAGTATGCCTGGGTCTTCAAACTCGCAGGTTCTGGAATTTGAGTTGACAAAAGGCAGTCAGGCACTTATTTTTTAATCAAGGGAAAGAAGGGGCCTGGCCCGGACAGATGGTATCTGGAGCTTCTCCTTTTTCCCGCGCGCCCCTTCTTATTCCTCTGAAAGGAGGTAAATAAAAAATGAGAAGGGGGAAAACAGGATTTCTGGCTTTTGTCATCATCTTCAGTCTTTGTTATTTTTTAAGCTATCCCCAGGCGAAAATTTTCACCTTTGGAGAAACCGCCGTCAAACTCCCGGCCGGCAGCGCTGTTGAAATTAAATCGGACGTCATAAGTATCCAGATAGAAGAAGGCCGCCTGGAAATCATTCTCGAGCCCGAAAACCTCAAGGTCAAAGCCGTGGACAGAACAGGAAAGCTGGTCTATAGCGGAAACCAGGGGCGGGTGTTTTCTGAATGCCAGCCAGAAAAATTCAGCCAGCTCAAGGTCACCGATGCCGACTACCGCTTCATAAGATTCGCCCTGGGGAAACCCGAGCTGGACCCGGCCGGTCGGGGAGTCCTGATACCAAAAGGCACCCGCATCGAAAAGCTGGAAAATGACCTTTATCGTTTTCACCTGGAAAACGGCGAAACCGTTTCCTTCAAATGCAGATCAACTTCCGAGGATAAGATCGGCGACTGCACCAGATACACCAGAGATGGCAGGATTATGTACACCAGGACCAAAGTGAAGCTCTGCCGTATGACCTCCACCGAAGAGCTGAAATCTCTTCCTTCTCAGCTGTCTGAAGACCTCTGGATTCAATTTGTTACCGAAAGCAAAAGTTGACCCCCGCACCTCAGCCGCCACTGGATGCTGACGGCCAGAGTATTATTTCCTTATTTCCAAGCATCTATCTGAGCGGAAAATCCCTTCAACCCGATAAAATTGTCTCCCGGTAATTAGTTCGATTTTTCAGATTTCCGTAATCCTGGTCTACTGAGTACCAGAATTCATCTTTTCTGCAGAGATTTCTGATATTTTTTCTCCCCCAGCGGCTGCCATTCTCCGTAGGATTCCTCAGCCACCCGGCACCTGCCTTCTGAAGTCCAGCTGAAACCGTAATTGTAGCCAAACCACAGGAATTTGTCGCCGCCGCCGTTTTCGGTGGTAATCACATAGCGTGCAGCCACATTGCCGATGCCCAGAGCCCGACCGCCGGGAGCCTCCACGTCTCCCTTATTGGCGTCAAAAGGAATCCAGCCGTAGGGCGGAAGATAAATTTCATTCCAGCGGTGGAAGACATCGTCGAAACTGGCCTCGTCGCCCCGCAGACTGACCGCACCCACATAGCGAGCCGGCAGACCGAGAGCCCGGCACAGAGCAATCAGCGAATAGGTGTACTCGGAGCAGGAAGCAGTCCCGCGGCGCAGGACGGTTGGAGCCGGATTCCAGCCGCCCACCGGCTTCAGGTTGTAACTCAGATTATCGATTAGATACTCATAAATTTTCCTGGCAATCCAGTAAGGATTTTTTTCGCCGCCGGCAATCTTTCTCGCCAGTTCCTGGATGAAGGGATCACCGATGCAATATTTATCTCCGTCCACTAAATATTTTTTCTTGATTTCTTCAGGAATCTGATCCAGACCGCCAACTCTTTCCGGGTAGATGAAATATTCGACCGCGTAAATCTTAGCTTTCGCCGACCAGCCAGGTTGAACGATGGTCGGGGCTTTAAGATTCTTAAAATTGAAGTGAGCAATCTTCTGGCCCCAGGAATCAGTTATCATCGTCGTCGGTTTCTGGAGAAATTCCACCGGCCCGAGAAGCTTCTGATGGTCGCGGTCTTCCGGAAGCGGCAGATAGATATCAAGACTGGTTACTGTGCCCGGCCCGTAATTGCGAAACTCCTTAACGAAGCGCAGCTCGAGCTCTTTTTCATCCCAGAGAGTCATGATATCGTCATCAAAGACTTTTATCCGGTAGATCTCATCATTTTCGTAATCCACGTTCCAGAGATACTGGCCGTCCCAGGCCAGCCCCGAGGGGAAAGGTCCAAAGGAGCGAAGGGATGACAGGCACCAGCCGGTTTTCGGGTCGACCAAGAAAATTCTGTCCAGACCCCGGTCGGTCACCCAGAGATAGCGACCGTCAAACTCGAGGCCGGCCGGCTCCATGCCCGGAGCCGCAAACTGCTGGATCATCATGCCGTCAACCGGCGAAACTCTCAGGATGGTCTTATTTCTGACGTCGGTCATCCACAGGTCTTTCCCATCCCAGGCTAAGTCGCGCGGCCGGTCGCTGTTGGACTCGAGGGCTTTAAGCACCTCACCGGTTTCCGGGTCGAGACAGTACACCAGTTTCTCGCCTGAATCCACATGCCAGAGGTATTGGCCATCCCAGGCCAGGCCTTCAGGGTGATAGCCCGGCGAATCAAACGACTTGACCACCTTGCCGGTCGTCGGATCCAGCTTGAAAATCTTATCCAGCCGGCTGTCGGCCAGCCAGAGATAACGGCCGTCAAAGGTCAGGCCGGTCGGCAGCGTTCCGGGTGTCTTAATAACCCTTACCACGTCTCCGACCTTCGCCTGAGCCAGAGAGACGATAAGCAGAATTAAGCTCAGAAATAAAACGGCTTTTTTCATCTTCACCCTCCTCAACAAATATCTTATCTCCGATAAAATCTATTTCCTGACATCAATCTTTCAGGGCTGATTTCAACTCCCCGGCCTGACTTTGCCGCGTATCCGGGTTACTTAGCGGGACTGTTTTTGCTTTTTTGCTGTCAGACTGCTGTTGGTGCTCTGGCCATGGCTGGAGCAGAATCCTTCAAAAAATGACACCTGAAATCATCCTTTTTATTTATTGTAATAACTTTACCTCTTAAATCAAAGAAGAAAAGGATGAGGTTTCCGGCCGGTACCATAATTAGAACTGCCCGGGAATAATTCAGAAAACTCGAATTTAGATAAAAAATCGGCCCGGTCACAGGTTAAGCCAGAAGCCATTTTTCTTTAGCCAGCGGCGCTTTTCCTTATAATCTGGAATATGGTGCCCGACCAGATTCCAGAAAGCCCGCGAATGATTTTTTTCTTTGGTATGAGCCAGTTCGTGGACGATCACATAATCGATTATTTCAGGCGGAGCCATGATCAGCCGCCAGGTCAAACTGATTGTTCCCTGAGCCGAGCAGGAACCCCAGCGGGTTCGGGCTGAAGACAGTCGGAACTTTCCGAACCGGAAGCCGTTTAGAGCAGCCAGCCTCTTCAGCCTGGCACTGAGATATTTCTTAGCCAGCTTACGGTAAAGTCTTAGAAAAAGCTCCCTGGCCCCACCCCGCGCGGCCGAAGACATTATAAAACATCTGCCGTCAAAGGCCAGAAAACGCCTGCTCCCTGGTTCAAGCCTCAGGGGATATTCCCTGCCGAGATATAGAAAATTCTCCCCTTCTTCGAATTTTCTCGGCTTATGAAATTTCTGCCTCTCTTCCACTTCAGCCAGCTTTTTCGTTATCCATCGCCGATGCTCTTTTAATACCTCCAGAACAGATCCCCGGCTAAGGTCTTTCGGGGCCCTGACTATCAGCTCTCCCCGCTCGCTGACCTCCAGACCGACCGTTCTTCTCCGGGACCTGATCAATTTCCACTTTATCTTCTTGCTCATGTTCTTTCTCGATACGACCAATACAATAACTATTGTTTCGCCAATTGGCAACTGTCAGAATAAAGGGGATCTGTCATTTAAGCCGATTTAATTAAGAGTCTATTTTTCCTGAAAAACCGGTCTTTTCTTAGCAGTCGTTTCAACCATAACCAGAATTGATTTCATCTTATATTGATCCCGCCCTTTTCCTGACATGCTTTTTCAGTAGAATGCCCTGGCCACAAAAAAGTGGATTCCTGAGGAGATTGTAATTCAATGTTTTATCTGTGATAATAGATTTGCCTGCATATACGATACCTGAATTCAGGGGAAAGTCATTATTTTTTTGAGGAGCCATCCGATGAGAACTAAGAGGCTGGAAAAAGTTCCCACTTTAATCAGCGGCCTGGATGATATCCTGCATGGGGGGCTGCCCAGAAACAGAGTCACTCTGGTATCCGGAGCCCCAGGTTCGGG
The DNA here is from genome assembly GCA_030017715.1 of Candidatus Saccharicenans sp. Taxonomy (GTDB): domain Bacteria; phylum Acidobacteriota; class Aminicenantia; order Aminicenantales; family Saccharicenantaceae; genus Saccharicenans. The sequence goes on from JASEIU010000003.1 coordinate 163,643, forward strand.
CAAGACCAACCTGGCTCTGGAATTTCTCTATCACGGAGCCCGAAACGGCGAACCGGGGATTTTTCTCGGTTTTGAAGAATCGGCCGCCAGCCTCCGTCAGAATGCCCTGGGTTTCTCCTGGGACATCCAGGCCCTGGAGCGGGATAACAGGTTATTTATCATTGAGGCTAATTTAAGTCCAGAAACCCTGGTTGCGGGCAAATTCAGCCTGAAACCCATGCTTTCGATAATCAGTCACAAGGCGAAGGAAATGGGCGCCAGGCGCCTGGTTATAGATGCGCTGGACGTGTTGCTGCAATTAATTGAAGACCCTTTTGTTATCAGGGCAGAACTCCATTATCTCTCCCACTGGTTGAGCCAGCAGGGTTTAACCACCATTCTGACCATCAAACCCCGCGACGGTCATTTCCGTCTGCTGGATTTCTTCTATTCGATGGCTGACTGCGTGCTTCAGCTTGATGCCCGGGTCTTAAATCAGATAACAACCAGAAGACTTCGGGTAATCAAATTTCGGGGTAGCGACTTCGGCCGGAACGAATATCCTTTTGTAATTTTCGGTACCGGCCTAAGAACCATCCCCATAACTTCGATTGAGCTAAAGCACAAACCGTTCAAAATCAGGTGTTCAACCGGCATTCCCCGTCTCGACCGTCTGCTCGACGGTGGGATATACCGGGCTTCCTGCACCCTGATCGCCGGAGAACCGGGAACCGGCAAGACCCTGCTTTCCGCCACCATTGTCAGGGAAGCCTGCCGACGAAAAGAAAGAGCAGTCTATGTCAGCTTTGAACAATCAGCCCTGGCGATAGTCAACAATATCCGCAGCGCCGGCTTAGAGCTTGAGCCTTTTGTTAAATCAGGTCTACTTCACTTCATTACAGCCATGCCCGAAGCCACCGGAGCTGAAGAACACCTTCTGAACTTAATTAATGCCGTGGAGGCCACCAGCCCCCACCTGGTAGTGATTGATGCCATTTCAGCCTGCTCCCGGATGGGCGGGACCCAGGCTGCCTATGAGTATCTGATGCGCGCCCTGAATCTGCTAAAAGAAAAGGGAATTACGATTATTCTGGTCAATCAAACTTCCGGTTCCAGGGATCAATTAGAACTTTCTGGAATCGGGATTTCTTCCATGATCGATACGGTAATCTTTCTGTCCTATATTCATGGCGAAGGCGAAACCAACCGCACCATTCAAATCCTGAAATCCCGGGGCTCGGCCCATTCCAATCAGATTAGAGAATGTGTCATCACCGACCGCGGCCTTGAAATCATCGATGCTTATGGGGGCGAAGCCGGCGTTCTGACCGGGACCGCCAGAAAAGTTCAGGAAGCCCGGGATAAGCTGTCAAAGCTTCGTCAGGAATCTCAGATTCGTTCCAAAGAACTGGAACTGGCCAGGATGCAGGCCGTCCTGGAGGCCGAACGGAAAAAGCTGGAAGCCGAAATGGCCAATCTGACCACAGAACTTAAAGCCCTTAAAATGGAACAGGAAATAGCTCAGGAAGAGCGGAAAAAGAGACAGATGATCAGAGAATACGAAACGAGAAAGCCGGGGAAAAGGAAATAAATTCTGGATAAGGAGGAAACGGTTAGCGGGAAAAATCCAAAAAGGAAGGTTAGAAATGAAACCAGGGGAAAAACCTTCTAAAAACACGCGGGGCAAATTGGCTGAGCCGCCCCGGTATGACCTCAAGCTTTACGTCGCCGGAAACGAATCGAATTCCCTGAAAGCCATAGAAATCATCCGGGAAACCTGCCAGAAATACCTTGGCCGGAATTACCATCTGGAAATCATCGACGTTTTCGAAAACTATCAGGCTGCCCTGGGCGACAGGATTCTGGTTGCCCCCACCCTCGTCTGGAACAAGAAAGGAACGCCGGCTTTTCTGATTGGAAGTTTTGACCGCCCGAAGCTGCTCGTTTTCCTCGGTCTGAGTGAGACAACCGGAGGAGAAAAATGACCTCCCGGAAAACCGGAAATAATCATCACCGCCTGGACAGCCTGAAGGAAGAAATCAGAAGACTTCAAACAGAGCTGGCCACCACCAGAGCTGCGCTGGAAGCCATCATCAATGGCCGGGCTGATGCCGTCGTCGGCACAAGTTGTCCTTATCTGCTGAAAGCTGTTGAAGCCGAAGAAGAGGTCAGGAAACTTCTCCAGGAAAAAGACGCTCTGATCAAGGAAATTCACCATCGGGTTAAAAACAATCTCCAGATTGTCCTGAGCCTGATAAATCTTCAAATGCAAAACGAGCGCTCGTCTGAAATCCGGGATAGACTTCTTATTCTTTACAATCGAATCAGAACCATGGCCGCCGTCCACGAGGTCTTCTACAAAACCGAGTTCATGTCCTCTCTGAATCTGGCCGACTATCTCGAGCGAATAGTGGTCCATCTGTTTACGGTTCACCGGGTGGATGAAAGCAAAATCAAACTGGTGCTGGAACTTGAGCCTTTCCAGGTGAGCATCAACACCGCCATTCCTGTCGGTCTGATAGTCAACGAACTGGTGACCAACTCTATAAAGCATGCTTTCGACGGGGTGCCGACCGGCATCATCAAGGTGAAATTAGGGTCGACCGACGGGAAAAGCTGCCGGCTGGTGATAGAAGATAACGGGAAAGGCGTGCCGCCTGATATAAACTGGGAGAACCCGACAACCCTCGGTCTGGAAATGGTAAAACTGCTGGCCGCCCAGATAGAAGCTAAAATCAGCAAAGTTGACGGCCCGGGAACTTCCTTCGAAATCTTTTTCAGCTGTCCATGAGGACCGGGTCAGGACCGGCAGGCCGCATCTTTTTAAACTCAAAACCGCCCGGCATAATCCCTGGACGCGAACTGACCCTTTATCAACTCAAGCCGCCTACCCGAGACAGAACTTTCCAGACCGACGAAACTTGAATTTCTCTGACCTCAGCCTCCAGTCGGCGTTGACAAGATTGTGAATATGCATTTATCATAGCTTCCAGAGCCTTTGATCCGGAGCGGGAACAGAGAACCATGCGGGGAAAAGCTATAAAAATAACAGCCGCTTGCAAAAATAATAAACTCCATTTCTTATTCTTATCCAAGAATCTGGTTTTCTGGATGATCATTTCATTGTCATGCCTGGCCGCGGGCTGTTCCCTCGAAAAATTCGCCCTGAAAAAAGCTGCCGGAATGCTGACTTCCCCCTCTTCCGGAAATGTGTTCACCACCGACGATGACCCGGAACTCATCGCCGGAGCTCTGCCGTTTGCCATCAAGTTTTACGAATCGCTGCTGGCTTCACTTCCGGAGCATGATGGGTTAAGGCTGCGCACTGGCAGTCTCTACATCATGTACGCCAATGCCTTCGTTCAGACTCCGGCCGATATGACCCCGGCCTCGGAAATTGAGTCCCGGCAGGAACTCCTGGCCAGGGCCAAAAAACTCTACCTTCGGGGACGGGATATGCTGCTCGCAGGCCTGGAAAAGAAAAATCCCAATCTTCGGGCGGAACTTAAAGCCCGCCAGTTCCAAAAGGCTCTGGCTTGCTATGGTAAACAGGACGTCGACTTCCTGTACTGGGCGGCAGCCGGCTGGGTGGCCGCTTACTCGATCGACCCCTTTGACATGTCGATCGGCCTGACCCTCCCGGAAGGCGCCGCTCTGATGAACCGGGTGCGGGAACTCGACCCGAACTATGCCGGCGGCGCCATCCATAATTTCTATATTCTCTATTATGGCTCCCTTCCGGAATCACTCGGCGGGGATGAGAAGAAAGCTCTGGAACACTTCAAGAAAGCAGAGGCCCTGATGGCCCGGAGCGACACCAGCTATCTGCTTTCCCTGGCCACCACGATTTGCGTAAAGAATCAGGACCGGGAGCAGTTCATCTCCCTGTTGAAAAAAGTTCTGGAGTTTGACCCCAACCAGGCTCCCTCCAACCGGCTGGTGAACGTCCTCAATAAGCGCAAGGCTGCCTGGCTTCTGGATCACATAGACGATTTTTTCCTGCCGCCCGAGACCAGAGACCTTGATGAAACAGAAGAGGAAATATGAGAAAGTTCAAAAAGAAGAGGCGGTTAATGACTCTCTCTCTGCTTGCCAGTTTATTGTTTTTCGTCCCCCCTCATCTTCTGGCGGTCATCGAAATAAAAATCGGCGGCGTAGCTCCGGAGCGCTCTCCCTGGCATAACTCCCTGCTTAAAATCAGCCGCGAATGGGAAAAAATTACCGCCGGCCAGGTCAGGATCCGGGTTTATCCCGGAGGAATTGCCGGCAGCGAACTGGATATGATCAGAAAAATGCGGCTGGGAGCCTTGCAGGGAGCGGTCTTGACCAATATGGGCATGATGAAGATCGAAAAGTCAGTTCTGATCTTCAACCTGCCTCTCCTCTTCAGTTCCGATGACGAGTTCAACCATGTATTTAGCCAGCTCAAGCCGGCTTTTGAAGCCAGGCTGGAAGCAAACGGCTTCAAGGCAATTCAGTGGACCCAGTCAGGCTGGGTATATTTTTATACCAAAGGCCCTGTGCTCAACCCGGAAGACCTGAAAAAACACAAAATTTCGATAACCAAGGACGACCCCGACCTGGAACAGGTCTGGGAGAGCATGGGCTACCGGGTTGTTCCCCAGGACTCCAAAGATACGCTGATCGGGCTGGAAAGCGGTATGATAACAGCCCTTTACCTCCCGGCGGTAATGGCCGCTTCGGGACAGTATTTTGCTCTCGCCCCGCATATGCTTGATCTTAAGCTATCGCCGCTGGTTGGCGGGCTGGTTCTCAACCGGAAAACCTGGGAACAGATACCGGAAAAATTCAGACCGCTCCTTCTCGAAGCCACCGAGCGGGAGGCGCAATCTCTGGCCGCAGAAATAACCCGTCTGGAAGAGGAAGCTATAAAAGCTATGAAGGAGAACGGTCTGGTCATTAATCGTCCCTCCGAAAACGACCGCCAGATGTGGTACCAGGCTTCTTCCAGAGGCATCTCTTCATTAATCGGCAAAGTAATCCCGGCCGAGGTCTATCAGCAGACCGTAGAACTCATCAAGGAGTACAGAAAAAGAGGTGAAAAATAGCTGGCTGAAAACCATTTTTCGCCTGGAAGACATTTTCATTAATTTCATTCTGCTAACCATTGCCTTTCTCCTGGTTATTGAAATCATAACCAGAAATTTTTTCCAAACCGGAATTAAAAATTCCACCCTCTATGTCCAGCAGCTGACTCTGATCGCCACTTTCCTGGCCGGAGCCATCACCTCGAGAGAGAAAAAACATTTAACCATTGCCGCCAGGCTGCCCGTCAAACAGCCGGCAGCGGCGATAACTCGCACAGCGGTTCAGATCATTTCTTCGGCCTTTACCTTCGCTTTTGCGGCCAGTTCTTTTTCTTTCGCCCTCAATGCCTTTTCCCCCGACGACCGGATTGCCTTTATTCCCAGGAGACTTATTGGCTACCTGATGGCCTTTGGCTTCCTGATGATGGCCATCCGCTTCATAACCGGAATGGATGTCCGGAGGAAGAGGGCTATCTGGCTTCTGCTGGCCCTCCTGGGAGCAATTCTGCTCTCATCGGGCGCGCTTTCTGGAGCAATCACAGCTCTTCTCGGTCATGAACCAGGAATCTTTCAGGCTTTCAGAGCTCCCCTTCAGGCAGCTCTGCTCTGGTTTTCTGGCCCTCTAATAATTATTCTAATCGTTCTGGCTTTTTTCGGGATGCCGGTGTTTGTCGTCCTCGGGGGTCTGGGATTGCTGCTGATAAATCGGGCCGGATTGCCGCTGGAAATCGTGGCCAACCAGGCCTATACCGTCCTGACCGATTATTCTATTCCAGCCATTCCCCTTTTTGCCGCAGCCGGTTTTTTCCTGTCTGAAAGTAGAGCCGGCGAGAGGATGGTGGAATTTTTCAATGATATGGTTGGCTGGTTGCCGGGCGGGTTGATGATTGTTACCGTTCTGGTCTGCGCCTTTTTTACCACTTTTACCGGCGGCTCCGGCATTACCATAATAGCTCTGGGCGGCCTGCTGCTCCAGATTTTGACCGGAGCCGGCTACAACAAGAGATTTTCTGTCGGTCTGCTGACTTCCTCAGGCAGCGTCGGACTGCTATTTCCGCCCAGCCTGCCCATCATCATCTACGGAGTGACTGCCGGTTTGAGCATCAAAGATATGTTCCGCGGAGGAATAATTCCCGGAGCAGTTCTGGTGACCGTCACTATTTCTGCCGCCTTTTTATTCTCAAAGGGTACAGGGATCGAACACCAGCCCTGGAAACTCGGAAGAGCCCTGGGGTCATTTAAGAAGGGGCTGGGCGAGATTTTGCTGCCTGTTATTGTAATCGTTCTCTATTTCGGGGGAATTACTAACCTTCAGGAAAGCGCCGCCGTGGCTCTGGTTTATGCTTTTTTTCTGGAGACCGTCATCCACCGCGAGTTAAAGATCAAAGACTTGCCAGGGGTGATGACCACCTGTGTGACGGTCTTTGGCGGGGTGCTGGTAATCCTGGCTGTGGTCAACGGCCTTTCTTATTACATCATCGATACCCAGCTCCCCCAGCGCCTGAGCCAGTGGCTGGGCGCAGCCATTTCTTCGCGCTATGTTTTCCTGCTGCTCCTGAATCTGGCCCTGCTGGTGGTCGGCTGCTTCATGGACATCTACTCGGCCATTCTGGTGGTCGTTCCCCTGATTGTTCCCCTGGCCGGAGTTTTCAACATTCATCCGGTGCACCTGGGAATAATTTTTCTGGCCAATCTCGAGCTTGGTTACCTGACGCCACCGGTCGGACTCAATCTGTTTCTGGCTTCCTACCGCTTCAACGAGCCGATGGGGCGGGTCTATAGAGATGTGCTGGGCTTTATGCTTTTCAGGTTGCTGGCCGTCCTCCTGATCACCTATCTGCCGTTTTTAACCACCGCCCTGCTCTGAGGACGGGGTAATTTTGAAGTCTTGTTTAACTTTTTTAAGACTTATACCAGCGGATAATTACCCCCTCAATTTCGTCCCGGAATTTTTTCGGTTGCGGGAAACCAGCCGGAAATTTTTCCCGCTTACTCCTGGAAAAGCTTCCCGGCAGGCTAAACCAATCCACAAAAACCGCTTTCTGCAATAAATACCAGCCGGGCCGGAAGTCTTGCTGACTGAAGTACCGACCCGACCAGCTCCTCAGGGGGGAGGAACAATTTAGGCTCTCTGGCCCCGCCTGGCAGCCGGGCGCATTAAAGAAAACTTCGGCCGGGCCGGCTGACCTCCTGGCCGCCCGCGGCCGCTGCTCTTAAGCCGGAAGCCATGTCCGAACCTGACATAATTTTTCAATTGACTTAAAAGCGACCGGACAATAAATTAAAAATAACTTCAATGGGCAAGAGAAAGGAGAAGTAACATGGCCGAGACTTCCCGCAGAAATTATTATCTGGTTTTTCTGATTTTCCTGACCTTCTTTGTCATTTCTTTCCTTACCAACATCATGGGACCGCTCATCCCAGACATCATCCAGAGCTTCAGTTTGAGCCTGGCCTTAGCCGGTCTCCTCCCCTTTTCTTTTTTCATTGCCTACGGGGTAATGTCGATCCCGGCCGGTTTTCTGGTGGAAAAGTACGGAGAAAAAGCGGCCATGCTGCTGGCGTTCGGCGTGGCTTTCTGCGGAGCCATGCTCTTTGCCCTGTTTCCCAACTACCTGGTGGCCTCTATTTCCCTTTTTCTGATAGGCCTGGGGATGGCCATCCTGCAGGTGGCCATAAACCCCCTGCTTCGGGTCTCGGGCGGAGAAGAACATTTCGCCTTCAATTCGGTTCTGGCCCAGCTTATTTTTGGCGGGGCTTCTTTTTTGAGTCCCCGCCTGTATTCTTACTTAGTAACCAGTCTGCCGGCGGCCGAAAAACAAAATCCGCTGCTTAACAGTCTGCGACAGTTGGTCCCGGCGAATCTGCCCTGGGTGTCTCTCTACTGGGTCTTTGCCCTGACGACGGTGGCCATGCTGGTCATCATTTTTCTGTCACGTTTTCCGAAGGTCGAACTCAAGGAAGAGGAAAAGGCCGGCACCTGGAGCATTTACAAACTTCTGTTTCGAAAAAAAATTGTCTTGCTTTATTTTCTGGGCATCATGGCCTATGTCGGAACCGAGCAGGGAGTGGCCAATTGGATTTCCCAGTTTCTTAAGACCTATCACGGACTTGACCCTCAGACCGCAGGAGCCCGGGCGGTATCCTATTTCTGGGGCTTGATGACCCTGGGCGGGCTGCTGGGGTTGGTGCTTCTCAAGCTGTTCGACAGCAGAAAAGTCCTGCTTCTGGCCTCGCTCCTGGCCATCGTCACCCTGACCCTGGGGCTGTTCGGCCCGGCCACGCTGGCCGCGCTGAATCTCAAGATTCCAGGCATTTTTTCCGGTCAGGTTGAACTTTACACTTTCTCCGCGGTCGGCTTTTTTGCTTCAGCCATGTGGCCGATAATTTTTTCTCTGGCCCTTAACTCCATCGCTCAGCACCATGGAGCTTTTTCGGGCATTCTGTGCACCGGAATCATAGGCGGGGCGTTGATGCCGCTTCTGGTCGGCTGGGTCGGAGACCACCTGGGCTTGCGCCAGGGAATGCTGATACTCTACCTGACGCTGGGTTACATCCTGAGCATCGGCCTCTGGGCCCGGCCGCTCATCAGCAACGAAACCATCCGGATGAGAAAGAAGAAAAAGGAAGCGGCCATGGCCTCAACTGAAAACATTTAAGGACTGCTGCCTCCCGACCATTTTTCAGCATTGGTTCGAGAATCCTGGCCACGCTCCTTTCGGCCGGCCGCCGAAAGTTTTCATTCGTGCCGAGATTATATGAACGATTGTTCATATATCAGTTTCCGTCCTTCTTAAAAAACCTGACCTCAGGCCTAACCCGGACAGCAATCAACTCAGGTAGCCCTAAATCCTGGTACGGAGCTATCACTCCCCCCTTCCAGCGGTCGTTTTTTTGAGCCTTCCTGGAAACTCCAACCTTAGGCCCGGAACTGACAGCTATCAATCCAAGCTGTCTTGAGGTCTGCTGCCGATAACATCACTGCTTCTTCCAGCGGTCGTTGCTTTGAGCTAAATTTCAAAAATCGAGATCAATTCGCGCCGTTTACCCCGGCATCAGGCTTTAGAAATTCGCGAACCTTGCCGGAACAGATTCACCCGGCCAAAAAACACACCCCTTTTCCCCTGATAGGCGCCAATGATGGCCGGAGGGCGGCGCGGCGTGTCTCCGAACCGCCCGCAGCGGAGGGGGTTCCCCGCAGGGGGACGGGTGGGGGCGCGCCGTGACAGGACCCCCTTACCGATACGAGTCATCACCGAAGCGAAGATGCCCCCTCAGGCAGCAGACTTTTCTTGAAGCCGCTATCCATTTATGTTAATAATCAAGTAAATAACAGAGAGGAAGGGCAAAATGGCTATCATCGGAGTCGACCTCGGAGGAACCAATGCCCGGGCCGGCCTGGTCGAAGGAAACCGGGTCACCAAAATTGCCGTCCGGGAAATTCGCAGCCAGGGCGGGTCGGAAGAAGTCCTGACCGACCTGAAAGCGGTGGTGGAATCAGTCCTGCCCCCCGAAGTTGAAGGGATGGGCATCGGTGTGCCCAGCGTGGTCGACCCGCAAACCGGGACCATCTATGATGTCCAGAACATACCGGCCTGGAAGGAAGTTCCGCTTAAAACCATCCTGGAGGCTGAATATAAAATCCCGGTTTATGTCAATAACGATGCCAACTGCTTCGCCGCCGGGGAAAGATATTTTGGCCAGGGCCGGCACTACCGTAACCTGGTCGGGCTGATTGTCGGCACCGGCCTGGGAGCCGGGATCATCGCCGACGGTCATCTTTACTCAGGCACCAGCTGCGGGGCCGGGGAATTCGGTATGCTCCCCTACCTCGACTCCAATTTTGAACGATATGCTTCAGGACAGTTTTTCCTCAAATCCTACGGTCAGCCGGGGAAAGAATTTTACCGCCGGGCGGTCGCCGGCGAGGAAGAAGCCCGCCGCATCTTCTCCGAATTTGGTCGCCATCTGGGCGAAGCCATAAAAGCCATCATGTACGCCGTCGACCCGGAAGCAATCATCCTCGGCGGCTCGGTCAGCCGGGCCTTTGAATTTTTCAAGGACTCGATGCTGGAAACGGTCTCCGGATTCGCCTATTCCATCGCCCTGAAAAAAATCACCATAGTGCCTTCTGTTACCGATAATATCGCCATCCTGGGAGCGGCCGCCCTGTACCTCGACAGCCGGTGCCGGTAGCGCTCGCCGCTCGGCTCTACCGAATTGCCATCAGCTTATTCTCAAGATTATTAAGAACCTGAATCAGCAGCTTTTCTGAATTCGCACCGCGGGCTATCACGATGAAGAGGTCGACTCCGTTCTTTACAGCCGCAGCCGCTACCTCCCCGGAAACCAGGGCCGGATGCCTTTTTCCCCAGACTGTGAGATAAGCCGGCCGGCCCTCCCTGACCTCCTGCCCGAGCCGCTTCCAGAGATGTTGCTCCGGCTTATCGGCCGGAAACCAGCTTTCCTGAAGAATTCTCACCGTTGGCCCGTCCGGACCGCTTAAAGCGAGCAGCGTCTTATCCGGCCAGGTCCTGTCAACCTCCGAAAAATTAAATCCGTCCGGCGCCCGCAGGCCGATTTGCAGCCCGTTATTCCAGTATTTTCCATTTTTTATTTCATAGAGCGGCTGTCCTGCCGGCACCTGAATCGTCCGCTGGCCGAGATTAAATTCCAGCACCTCAACCGTCACATAGCCGAAAAATCTCTGGGCGGCCAGCAGACTTTCGGTCAACCCGTCTTTCAGACTGCTTCTGGCGATGGCCAGGCGTGCGGCATCGGCCGGACCGGGTGACGGAAGAGCCGCATCCAGCGGAACCCACTGCCCGTCCAACCAGGCTTCCACCCAGGCATGACCGCCCCAGACTCCGTTCACATAGGCCAGTCCCACCAGATAACTCGAGGGTATTCCGGAAGCCCTGAGCAGAGCCGCCAGCAGAGCCGCATAGCCGGCGCAGGTAGCTTTCTTATCCCTGAGCACTTCAGAGGCCGGGGCAAACACAAAGCCCGGGTCAAAGGTCAGATTCTCAGATACCCAATCTCTGAGCTTCAGAGCCCGAGGCGCCGCATCTTTCTCCCGACCGATCGCCTGAGCGGCCGCCTTTTTAATTTCCGGGTCATTGAAATCCAGGTAGCTGCTGGCTTCAAGGTAAGGCTTGAGCTCGGCTGCCTGAAGTTTCCCCGGTCCTCCCCCCTTAATAATTACCCGGCTGAGCTCGACTGCCAGGCTGCCGTTGTTCTTTTCGAGAATTTTCTGATATTCGTTCTCCAACTCCGGCCAGCCCAGCTCCGGCTTCTTGTGAGTCAACCTAACGACCAGCCGTTCGAGCCGCCTGGCCTGAGGCAATCGCACATCAGCTTTAATTAAAGAAGAGAAAAAAAATTGTTCCCGGCCGGTTGAAGCCGCCATGGCCTCCATAACTTCCTGCTCGCTGCTCAAGCAGGTTATGAGCTGTCCGAAGGGCGAGGGCTCAACGGCTTTTATTTCATTGCCATCGGCATCAAGCCAGACCTCTCGGCTGGTGACCAGAGGAGAAATTTTTTCGATGATTTTCCGCGCCCTGATTTTATTACGTCCACATTCCACCTCTTCTTCTCCGACCAGCTCCCGCTCTCCCGAAACCACCCGGCCGAGCTCCGGCAGGATCGTCCGGTATTCGATTTTATCTCCCGGCGAGTTCAAGCTTTCCGCGCTAAGCAGGCCTATGCCCATCGGTCCCAGCAATTGCCCATCATAAGGGAGTTCCCGCCTGAATGTCTGTTTATCGGTCATGGTCTTTATTTCAAATTTATTTTCCAGGACCTGAATCTCCGTCCTGACCCGCGATGAAGACAGCACCTGGTCTGTTATAATTTTCTCCAGCCGGCCGTCCTCGCGTTCCAGATATTCAGCCCTGAGCGTCATTTCAATCTTCTGTCCCAGCCGGTTAATTGTAATTTTCGATTCGCTGACCGACCTCCAGCGCCAGCGACCGGACTGCTGAACCCGGCTTCCCGTCTCCTTGATATAGCCTATGGTTTCCGACTCCAGGTTGACCTTAAACCAGCGCTGGTCAGCCTCTTTTGGCCCGGATGACATCGTTGCGGACAAACCCGGCCCGGCCCGGAGGAAAAACAGCCAGGCCAGCCCGGCTGCTCCGAAAAACAGTCCGGTCCTTTCTCTCCAGCCTCTTCTTTTTAATTCCATTCTCATTCCTGCCTCATCTCCCGACCTGAAAGGTCCTTTGTTTTACTTCCGGATGCTCCAGTCAATAATTTTATCTCATTTCCGAAAATTTTTTCCGATAAATCGCTTGAAATCTATTGCCCCCGACCTTTCTCTATGCTATAAGCAAAAAAAATAGCGGTTGCCGGGTAGTGAGGTGAAAGGCCTGCTGATAGTCGTTTACGTCATAGTTCAGATTTCTATCGGCGTCTATCTTTCCAGAAAAATCAAAAACGAAGCCGATTATTTTGTTGGCGGCCGCCGGGTTTCTTTCTTCCTGGTTTCCTTCTCCCTGTTTGCCACCTGGTTCGGGGCCGAAACCTGTCTCGGTTCTTCGGGCGCCGTGTACGAAACCGGACTTTCCGGCAGCCGGGCCGACCCTTTCGGCTTCAGTCTGTGTTTATTTCTGATGGGTTTTCTGCTCGCCGGACAGTTGCGCAAGAAAAATTATCTCACCCTGGCTGATTTTATTAAAGACCGCTTCGGGACCCTGGCAGAAAAACTCGTCGTCTGGGTTATGATTCCATCTTCCATTATCTGGGGAGCCGCTCAGCTCCGGGCCTTCGGCCAGATTCTCTCGGTTTCCACCGCCCTACCCCTTAACCTGATGATCTGTCTGTCGGCTGTTCTGATAATCACCTACACCGTTCTGGCCGGATTGCTGGGGGACATCTATACCGACCTGATTCAGGGACTGATTGTAGTCATAAGCCTGGTAGTTCTGGCGGTGATCGTTATTACCAGGATTCCAGACCTGGCCGCCATTTTCCGCGAAATGCCGCCCGACCGCTGGAAAATACTCGGAGTGGGCGAATCAATCTGGGAAAGACTTGACCGCTGGGCAGTGCCGGTCCTGGGGTCGCTCGTGGTTCAGGAGGCTATTTCCCGCTTCTTGGCCGCCAGGAATCCCAGAGAAGCCGTCCGGGCCTGCCACGCAGCCGGAGGCATATATTTCTTCACCGGCCTGATTCCGCTGTTCCTGGGCTTTATCGGGCCCTGGCTTCTGCCGGGTCTGACAGACCGGGAACAATTTCTGGTGGTGCTCTCCCACCAGTTCCTGCCGGCGGTTCTGTCCATCATTTTCCTGGGAGCCATGATATCAGCCATCCTGTCCACAGTCGACAGTATCCTCCTGGCCTGCGCCGCCCTGTTCTCGCATAATTTTTTGCTTCCGATTCTGAACATCAAGAAAGAAAAGACCCGGGTTCTGGTCGGCCGCACAGCAGTGATCATCACCGGATTGATAGCCCTGACCATTGCTCTCTCGGGAAACCGAATTTACGACCTGGTTTTGCTGGCGGCTGCCTTCGGCACAGCCGGCGTTCTGGTCATAACAATGTTTGGTCTCTATTCAAAGCTTGACAGCCAGAAAGCCGCTCTGGTCACTCTTGTCGGTGGACTGGTGCTGACTCCACTCTTTCAGTTAGGGCTGAGATTCAAGGCTCCTTTCCTGCTTTCCGTCCTGAGCTGTGTGGTCATCTTTGTCATAGCTGCCCTGCTTTCGGGCAAGAAGGCCAGCCGGATAAACATTAACTCCGAAATCTGAGGGGGCTCTAAACAATCAGAAGGCCAGAAGTGACAGGCGATAAATAAGCGCGGCGATCAGGGCCGACATCGGAATCGTCAGAACCCAGGCCCAGATTATTTTTAAGGTTACCTGCCATTTTACCGAAGACACGCTTCTGGCCGCTCCCACCCCGGTTACCGCCCCGGTGATTACGTGAGTGGTGGAAACCGGTATGCCCAGATGGGTGGCCATGAAAATGCTGATGGCGCTGGCTGTTTCGGCGCAGAATCCGTCGATCGGCCGGAGCCTGACGATTTTCTGACCCATGGTCTTGATAACCCGCCAGCCACCGCTCAGAGTGCCCAGGGCGATAGCCGAATAAGCCGAAAGCACAACCCACATCGGAATATGAAAGGTTTTCATGTGACCTGAGGTAAAGATCAGACTGGCAATAATGCCCATGGTCTTCTGGGCGTCGTTACCGCCGTGTCCCAGGCTGTAGAGCGCGGCCGAAACCAGCTGCAATCTTCTTGACCAGAGGTTTATTTTCCGCAGCGGCTGTTTTCTCACCAGCCAGGTGGTAAAAATCATCAACAGATTGCCCAGCACCATGCCCAGCAGCGGAGCAATAAAAATAAAAGAGCCGACCTTAATCCAGCCCTTGACAATTATTATCCCGAAGCCGGCTTTAGCCACGGCCGCCCCGAGATAACCGCCGATCAGAGCGTGAGAGGCGCTGGCCGGTATCCCCCAGTAAACCGTCAGAATATTCCAGATAATAGCGCTGAGCAGACCGCAAAAAATTACCTGCGGATTAACCACGTTGATGTCAATCAGACCCACACCTATGGTCTTGGCCACATGGGTGCCAAAAAACAGGAAGGCTATGAAGTTAAAGAAAGCGGCCCAGACCACCGCCTGTCTGGGGCTCAGAACCCGGGTGGAAACAACAGTGGCTACCGAGTTAGCCGCATCCTGCATCCCGTTGGTAAAATCGAACAGGAGGGCAATGGCCACAATTATTACGATAAAAACAAAACTCGAGCTGACTGGCTCCATCTTCAGCTGCTTTTAACCACGATCCCCTCGACAGTATTGGAGACTCGCTGATAAACATCCATGATGGTTTCCAGGATAAACAGAATGTCCTTCCATTTCATGATGCTGACCGGGTCTTTTTCCTCGGCAAACAGCTCCTGCAGCGATCTGGCATAGACCAGGTCTCCTCTGTCTTCCAGCTCGTGAATGTTCCTGATCAGCTCGCCGATGTAAGGGGTGTATTTTTGAGACTTAAAGATTTCAGCCACCAGAAGATTCAGCCTTTCGGTAGCTTCGCGGGCGAAACTGGCAAAATCATCGATGAAGTATTTTTTCTCTTTCAGATTGTAAAGATAAACATTATGGATGGCGTTTTCCAGCAGGTCGATGATATCGTCGATTTCATGAACCAGCTGGTAGATATCCTCACGGTCGAAGGGGGTGATGAAGCACTGGTTTAGAAGCTTGATGACGCCATGAGCAATCTGGTCCGCCTTGTGCTCGATCTGCTTGGCTTTTTCCCAGTGCTGAGCCGAAGACTGAAAGTTTTTAGAAAAGTCATAAAAGACTTCAGTTATTTCAGACAGGCAATGCGAAAGGTCGTTGAAATGCTGGGCAAAGGCCGGTTCCTTAGGAAGGAAAAATCTCATGATGATTGCCTTTGAGAAAATTAGGGATTAATCTATATCAATTCGGACAAAATTTCAATATCGGCCGGAAGATTTTGCGGGCTTCTGATTGACCGCGTCCGGCGGGTATGTTATAAGGAACTCTTATTTTTGAACGGAGGAAAAAAATGCCCGGGTCACTGTTCAGAACCAAGCCCATCCAGGAACTGCTGGCTGAAACCACCGAAGCCGGACATACCCTAAAAAAGGCCCTCGGAGCCTGGGACCTGGTGGCCATCGGCATTGGCTGTATCATCGGGGTCGGAATCTTTGTTCTGCCCGGCGTCCAGGCCGCTAACCATTCCGGACCCGGAATCATACTGTCCTTTGCCATCGCCGCCTTGGCCTGCGCCTGCTCAGCCCTTTGCTACGCCGAGCTGGCGGCCATGATTCCTGTTTCCGGCTCGGCCTACACCTACGGTTATGCCACTCTGGGTGAACTTCCCGGCTGGATAATCGGCTGGGACCTGATCTTAGAATACATGGTGGCCGCAGTTCTGGTCAGCACCGGCTGGTCGGCTTACTTTGTCAATTTGCTCAACAACCTCGGCCTGAAGCTACCCCAGCAATGGGTGGCTTCCCCCTGGGACAAAGCGCCGGGGATTATCAATATTCCGGCTATGCTGATTGTGGCCCTGCTGACCCTGTTGCTGATCAGGGGAGTTAAGGAGAGTTCCCGGACCAATATGATCATCGTTGTGGTCAAGATAGCGGTCATTCTGTTTTTTATCGTCATGGCCGCCCCTCATGTCAATCCGGACAACTGGAAACCGTTCATGCCCTTCGGCTTTTCGGGGGTAATGACCTCGGCCGCCATAGTCTTCCTGGCTTTTGTGGGGTTTGACGCAGTTTCCACCGTGGCCGAAGAAACGGTGAACCCCCAGAAAGACATGCCGATCGGAATCATGGGTTCGCTGCTGGTGGCCACCATCCTGTACATGGCCGTTTCAGCCATCATGACCGGAGTTGTCTATTACACCAAACTCGGGGTGGCCGACCCGGTGGCGCTGGTCCTTAACGAACTGCACAAGCCCTGGGCTTCTATGATAATCAGCGTCGGAGCCCTGGCCGGGATAACTTCCGTTCTTCTGGTTCTGCTCATGGGGCAACCGCGAATCTTCTTCGCCATGTCTCGTGACGGCCTCCTGCCTGAAGCCTTTTCCCGGGTCCACCATAAGTATAAAACCCCGGTGGCCACCACTCTGGTGACCGGAGGCATCGTGGCCCTGGCCGCCGGGCTGACCCCGATCAACGTCTCCTCCGAGCTGGTCTCGATTGGAACCCTCTTTGCTTTTATCATTGTCTGTTCCGGAGTCATCCTGCTGCGTTACAAACGGCCGGATTATCGCCGGCCTTTCAAGGTCCCGCTGTTCCCCTATATGCCCGCGGTTGGAGCCCTGCTCTGCGCCTATCTGATGATCAGCCTGCCCAGGACGGCCTGGGAAAGGTTTATAATCTGGCTGGTCATCGGTCTGGCCATATTCTTTCTGTACGGACGTCGTCACAGCCGCCTCGAACAGGAAGCCGGTTCCGACGTGAAATAACCGCCCTCTGGATTTTTGCTCAACATATGGTAAAATAAGCAATCGAGAAGCGATAATATTTATTGCTCCCCCATAAGGGCTTTATAATCCATATCTTTTGGTGAGGTGATTTTTTCTATGAACGGCAGACTGCAGAGGATGCGCAACATCGGTATCAGCGCCCATATCGATTCCGGCAAGACCACTCTGACCGAGCGCATTCTTTATTACTGCAAAAAGATCCACCGCATCCATGAAGTCAAGGCCAGGGAAGGCGGCGGGGCCACCATGGACTACATGGAGCTGGAACGGGAACGGGGCATTACCATAACTTCAGCCACCACCAATGTCACCTGGAATGAACACTCGATAAACATCATCGATACTCCGGGCCACGTGGACTTCACGATCGAGGTGGAAAGGTCGTTGCGGGTGCTGGATGGAGCCATCCTGGTGCTGTGCTCGGTGGGCGGCGTCCAGTCCCAGACCCTGACCGTCGACAAGCAGCTTAAAAGATATAATGTGCCGGCGGTAGCTTTCATCAACAAGCTGGACCGCATCGGGGCCAACCCCTTTAAGGTCAAAGACCAGATTAATGAAAAGCTCGGGCGCCGGGCGGCTTTGCTCCAGATTCCGGTCGGCCTGGAAGACAGATTCCAGGGAATAGTGGATCTGGTCAGGATGAAAACCTACTACTTCGACGGTCCCAACGGCGAAATCGTCAGGGAAGAAGAAATTCCACCCGAGCTGGAGGACGAAACCTGGAAATACCGGGAAGAATTGCTGGACGCCGTCTCTCTCTTCTCCGATGAGGTTACCGAGGCCATTCTCGAAGACCGGGTGAGCGAAGATTTGCTGCTCAGGGCCATAAGAAAAGGCACCATCAGCCGCGAATTCACCCCCGTTCTCATGGGTTCGGCTTATCGCAATAAAGGGGTCCAGCTGTTGCTCAACGCCGTGGTCAATTACCTTCCCAACCCGTCGGAAGTGGAAAATATCGCCCTGGACCTGGACAACGGAGAAAAACCGGTCGGCCTCAAGGCCGATGCCTCTCTGCCCTGTGTTTCCTATGCTTTCAAGCTGGAAGAAGGGCCCTACGGTCAGCTAACCTTCATCCGGCTTTACCAGGGCAGCCTGAAAAAAGGCGACGAGCTTTACAACACCCGGTCCCGCCAGCGGTTTAAAGTCGGCCGAGTCGTCAGGATGCACGCCGACCATATGGAAGACATCGAGGGCGCCGGAGCCGGAGATATTGTGGCGCTATTCGGGGTGGACTGCGCCTCCGGGGATACCATCTGCTCTCCCGGCCTGAACTACGCCCTGACCTCCATCTATGTGCCTGAACCGGTTATTTCTCTGGCCATTGAAGCCGCCGATAAACTTTCAGCCGACAGGCTGGCCAAAGCCCTGGCCCGCTTCACCAAGGAAGACCCCACCTTCCGGGTTTACGTTGACCCGGAATCCAGACAAACCATCATTCAGGGCATGGGCGAGCTTCACCTGGATATCTATGTCGAAAGGATGAAGCGCGAATACCGGGTGGAAGTGGTCACCGGCCGGCCTCAGGTGGCCTACCGGGAAGCCATCACCCTCAGAGCCGATTTCGATTACACTCACAAGAAACAAACCGGCGGAGCGGGTCAGTTCGGACGGGTGATCGGCTATATTGAGCCTTTTGACGGGCAGTATGAATTCGTCAACGACGTTAAGGGCGGGCATATTCCCAGGGAATTCATTCCTTCCTGTGATAAAGGTTTCCAGTCGATGTTGAAGAAAGGACAGCTCATCGGCAGCCCGATCATCGGACTGCGGGTGGTGATAACCGACGGGCAGTTCCATCCGGTCGACTCGTCGGACATCGCCTTTCAGCTGGCCGCCCAGGGAGCATTCAAGCAGGCCTATAAAAAGGCCCGGCCCCAGATTCTGGAACCGATTATGAAGGTGGTGGTGGAAACGCCCTCCGAATATGCCGGTAACGTTTTTGGCAGCCTGAATCAACGCCGGGGGATCATCGTCAGCTCGATTGAGGACGGTACCTACTCCAGGATTGAAGCCGAAGTTCCCCTGAGCGAGATGTTCGGCTATTCCACTGTCCTGCGGTCGATGACCCAGGGCAAGGCTGAATTCACCATGGAATTCTTAAAATACAGCCGGCTGCCGGCTTCTCTGGCCGAGCAGTTGATGGAAGAACACCGCCAGAAGCTGGAAGCCGAAGAAAAAAAATAGAAGGCCCAGGAGAAAAAATGGTCAAGAAGATTCTCTCTGCCAGAAGCCCCATCAAGAGTCTGGAAAAAAATCTCAAGGGTGGAATCGGTCCCGGTCAGGTCGGTGTTTTTGCCTCCAGAAAAGGCGTCGGCAAAACGGCCTGCCTGGTTCAGATAGCCCTCGACCGATTGTTTGAGGGAAAACCGGTCATCCATGTCTCCTACGCCAGCCGGGTGGATTACATCATTGCCTGGTATGAAGAATTATTCAAAAAGCTGGCCCACCTGGAAAAGCTAAAGTCCGAGATGGAGATTCATGACAGAATTGTCAGGAACCGGGTAATCCTTAATTTCCGGCAGGAAGGCATGAAAACCGAGCAGGTTCTGAGAAGCATTGAGGCCCTCCTGGGCCCGGGTAATTTCTCAGCTAAAACCATCATTGTGGACGGTTTTAATTTTTACCTGCCCTGCGCCGAAGATTTGGCTCAGTTCAAGAAATTCGCCGTCGACCGACAGCTCGAATTCTGGTTCAGCTGTTCGCTCCGGGGCGAAGACCCGCTTTTTAATGACCAGGGCTTGCCCTTTGTCCTGAAGGATTATCTGGCCTCCCTGGACATCATCCTCACCCTGGAACACGACAACGACCGGGTCCGCCTCAACCTGGTCAAAGACCACGGCCAGATCTTGAGCAAGAAGCTTCGCCTGGAACTCGACCCCCAGACCTTGTTGCTAATCCGGATTTAAGGTCAGACAGCAGCCTGGCCGTTTAATTTTGCCGCGGTTGCCGGGAAAATCCTCTGGCGGCAATTTCTTCTCGCCCTGGCTTCGCCCATTCCTGCGGGAATTTTCCGGCTGCCGGCAGCGGGCAAGAGTCAGACCGCACCCCGGCCATTATTTACCTTCCTTCCGTTAACTTCTCGGTTCGAGAAGCAGGTTCTGTGGCGACGGATTTCGTCCCGGACTGACCTCCTGTTCAGGCAGAAAAAACATCTTATCGGCCGGGAAGAAAACGGAATCCTGCAGCCTGCTAAATGGTAAAACCTCAAATAACTGAAGCCGAGATGCTTCCCGGCCGGCCAAATTTCTTGACTATCGCCGGCGGCCGGAATAATATAGCGGAGAAGCGTTGAGGTCATCGCCATCGACCGGCTGACTCCGATGAGCTGGATGTCCGTCAGCATAAATCAAATTACGGAGGTTAAAAGATGCGGAATAGATTCCTGCTTATTTTATTGGGAGTGATGCTCATGACCGCCTTCCTTCAGGCTTCTTTTACCAAACAGGATATCAAGGTCTATCAGCTCGATAACGGCTTGAAAATCATCTTTTTCGAAGACCACAAAATTCCCAGCATTTCTTACTACACCTTTTTCCGGGTGGGCTCGCGAAACGAGCGGCCCGGCCTGACCGGCGTTTCACATTACATCGAACACATGATGTTTAACGGCACAACAAAGTTCGGCCCCGGAGAGTTTGACCGCATCATGGAGTTCTACGGCGGAGCCAACAATGCCTATACCAGCGATGATATGACCGCCTACACCGACTGGTTCCCGCCTCATGCCCTGGAAAAGATGATCGAAATGGAAGCCGACCGGATGCAGGGGCTAATCTTTGACCCGGAAGTTTTTGAGTCCGAACGCGGAGTGGTGGCTTCCGAAAGAAGAATGGGTGTCGAGAATAACAACGAAGCCATCCTGTACGAAAATGTCCGGGCCACGGCTATCATGGCCCATCCCTACCACTGGGATGTCATCGGCTGGATGAGCGACATCCTGAGCTGGCGGCGTGATGAAGTTATTCAGTATTATCGCACCTACTACGCTCCCAACAACGCGGTGCTGGTGGTGGTCGGCGATTTCGACAGCCAGAAGACTCTGGAGCTGATCAAGAAATACTACAGCGGCATCCCGGCCCAGACCCCGCCCCCTCCGGTTACCACCGCCGAACCTCCACAGATGGGCCGCAAGGAAGTGGTCATAAAAAAAGAAGCTCAGACCCCGTCCTTCCTGGTCGTCTATCATGCCCCCCGCTGCCAGGATGCGGATTTCTTCGCTCTGTCTGTTATGGAAAAACCTCTGCTCCAGGGCGAGAGCAGTCGTCTCTACCGCCGGCTGGTTCGGGACGAACAGCTGGCCATCTCTGTCTATGGCGGAATTGAGGAAAAAATCGACCCCTTTCTTTTCAGCATCAACGTCAAGCCCAGACCGGGAGCGGACCTGGATAAAATAGAAAAAATAATTGACGAAGAACTGAACAAGATAATTAATGACGGCCTTACCGAACAGGAATACCAGAAGGCGATGAACATCATCCGCAGCGATTTTTACTTCGGCCTGCAGACCAACTCCGGCAAGGCCAACCTGCTGGGCGCCAGCGAACTTCTGTTCGGAAGTTACGAGCATCTCTTCACAATAGTTGATCGCTATTCTCAGGTAAAGCGGGAGGAAATCCCGGCCGTAGCTAAAAAATATTTCCACGAACTCAATAAAACCGTGGGCAAGCTTATCCCCCAGGGAGGAAACTGATGATGAAAAAAATAATTTCGCTGCTTCTTCTAACCATACTATTGATCCCGGTGATGACCATGGCTTCTGAAAGACTGCCAAAACCGGAAAAAATGGTTCTGGGAAATGGGCTGACGGTTTATTTCCTCAAGAATCCGGAGCTGCCCCTGGTCAGTTTCAGGGTGCTGATACCCGGAGCCGGAAGTGCCTTTGAACCACGAGGTTCCGACGGACTGGCCAACCTGACCGCCACCCTGTTACTTAAAGGCACGGCTAAAATGAGCGCCGAGGAGATAGCCGAGGCTCTGGATTTTATGGGGGCCAGGCTCAGAGTGGCCGATGCGGAAGAATATGCCGCGGTCTACGGCGAATCTCTTTCCGAACATCTGCCAAAGCTGCTGCAGATAGCGGCCGACTGCCTGATTTCCCCGGCCTTTAAGCAAGACGAATACCAAAAGGAGCTGGCCAGAAAGACTGACAGCCTTAAGTCGCTCAAGGACAATCCCGGTTCGGCCCTGCGGCTTTATTTCAGAAAAGCCTATTTTGGAGAGCACCCATTCGGCCATCTCTCGACCGGCACCGATTCTTCGCTGAAGAAGATGTCGCTCGAAGAAATAAAGAAATTCTATTCCGCTCGCTACCGTCCGGACACTTCGATTATAGCGGTGGTTGGAAATATCGATAAGGAACCGCTGTTAGAGCTGCTGAATAAAACCATCGGTCAGTGGCCGAAGCCGGCCGCAGCGCCTTTACCAGTGATTATCCCGCCTATTCCAGCTCCAAAGGGTAAGAAGCTGATTCTGGTTGACAAGCCCGATGCCACCCAGAGCTATTTCTCACTCGGTTCGCGCGGCCTGGCCGTGGCTGATCAGATGTCAGCCAGAGCCAGCTTGATGAATATCCTGTTTGGGGGACGGTTTACTTCCTGGCTGAATACTGAGCTTCGCATCAAGAGAGGACTGACCTATGGCGCCAGCAGCAGCTTTCAGTCCTGGAAAAACGGGGGTATTTTCTTAGCCTCGTCCTACACCAAAAACGATAAAATCGGCGAAATGCTCGACATCACCTTTGACCTGCTGAAGAAGGCCAGGGAGAAAGGGTTCAGCGAGGAAGAAGCCGAGAGCGCCCGAAATTACCTGCTCGGGCAATTCCCCCAGACCTTAGAGACCAACAGCAGCAAAGCGGGAGCTTATCTGAGGATTATCTTCTATGACCTCGGATTTGATTATTACGACAGGTACCTGAACGAGATAACCGGCGCCCGGGCTCGCGACCTGAACCAGGCGGCTGCGAAACTCCTTCCGGATAAAGATTTTGTCCTGGTGGTGGTGGGCAGAGGTGATGAAGTGAAAAAGATTCTCAGCCGTTACGGCCAGTTCCAGGAGAAGAAAATAACCGACCCCGACTTTTAAGAGTTACTCAAGGCATAAATGCCCGAAATAAAACATCAGCCAACAGGGAATTAGATTTATTCCCGAAGTTGCAATTTAGCAAAAAAACTTTCTCTGCGACCCTTTTTTACCAGGCCGACCTATATCCAATCAGGTTTGACCTGGTACTTCGCTATGCCCAGCACTCCCGCCGCCCCTTCCGAGAGGCCAGATCTTGCCGCGATTATCTCCCCGAATGCTGGCCGCTACTTTTTGCAGCTCAACTACAATTTCTATCTTTTTCTCGAACGGCAGCCTGGCCAGCTGGCGCTGGCGCCGGCGCCGGCGTTTCTTCTCAAAAATGTCTGCTGCTAATTTAGCCACATCATTTTTCATCGCCGGTTTCCTCAATCTTTTTAAGTCTGTCCAATAGCCCAAATTTTTCAAGAAGCGCCCGGAGTTTCGCCCTCTCAACCACTCCGCTCTCCAGAAGCCGGATAGCTCGCTCCCGGTCTTTTGCCCTCCAGGTCGGCAAGGCAATCGCCGTCAGATACTCTGCTTTGATTATCTTAACCTCTACATCTTTATACTTCCCTGAATCAGAATTCAAGACAGCCTCCCGGACGAGTCCGTTGTAGGCAGGGATAAACCGGGCCGGAAATCCTTCTATAACGATAGCTTCTGCATCCGGAGCATAGCCGCGCCGGCGGGTAAACTCAGAGATTGGCGCCAGTTCCTCCGTCCCCTCTATAACGGGAATGAAAAAAACGTCCAGGTCATAGGTCAGGGTGGGCTCTATATAATATGTGGCGGCAATACCTCCGCCTGTGGAGCCCCAGATGTATCATCTCATTGATGACCGAGAATGCTCTTTCCATTCAACTTAACCCTGTTATATTTTATTTCAATTTTAAGCAAAATAAAACCCAGTCCTGACCTGCTCTGTTACTCATCCCCAAAAGAATGTGTCCGATTTACGGGCTTAACCGGGTGGAGGTGAAAAGGGCAGAAATTCTAAATTCTATCCCTCAGTGAGCCACCTGGAGAATTCAGTATCTTTTATCCTGAAACAGCCTCAGCAGAACAAAGCCGGAGTGAAAACGGCAAATATCAGCAGGAAGAATGCCAAATTTGCTTGCAGGCTGGCCAGCTTAGATTTTCTATTTCAGGTCTTAACTTATATTCTTGAGAATCGAGCCCATTTATGCCTGTTAAAACCTTACCAGAACTGAGGCGGATTAAATCTGGAATCCTGATTAGCCTGGCTTTCATAAATGCTTCAGTCGGAATTCGGGAGATGCCCTTCGCCCGGAGGTTATTTAAAGATGTTGAGAAAAATGGTGATGATCAGGGCGTTGGTAAAGTCGATGAAAAAGGCGCCAACCAATGGCACCACCAGGAACGCCCGGGGCGCCCGGCCGTAGCGTTCAACAATGGCTTTCATATTGGCCATGGCGTTGGCAGTGGTTCCCAGAGCAAAACCGCAAAAACCGGCTCCCATTACCGCGGCATCATAATCCCTGCCCATCAGTCTGAAGACCAGTTGAGCCACCAGGGCCACCATCACCACCTGGGCGAACAGAATCACCAGCATCGGCAGGAACAACCCGGCCAGCTCCCAGAGCTTCAGGGTCATCAGGGCAATCACCAGAAAAAGATTCAAAGCCACATGTCCCAGGTCATCAATGACTTTCTGGTCGAGGGCCAGCCAGCCGGTTAGATCATCAAAGTTTCTTATGATTGCGGCCATCAGCATCGCTCCGATATAAGCAGGCAGAGTAATCCCCAGGCTGGCAAACCATTTGCTGACAAACGAACCCACCCACATGGCCACCAGAATAATGACCACACTCTTAAGAAGGAGAAATGAACTTCGCTCCTCCTCAGCCACAGAGCCGGGCTTCCTGCTCAAGAGTTCTTCCACCACCTGTTCGGCTTCGATCTCAGGAACTTCAAGCTCTTTGACTCTGGCTTTTTTTAGTTTATTTTTCTCAATCAGAACAGTGCCAAGGGGACCGCCTATCAGTCCCCCGGAAATTATTCCAAAGATGGCCGCAGCCACGGCTGCAGTGGTGGCTGCAGAGACTCCAGCTTCTTCAAAAACTTGACCGAAAGCCAGGGCTGTGGCCGGGCCTCCTACCTGAGAAACAGAACCGCAAATAACTCCGAGCAGGGGATTTAGCCCGAAAGGCATGGCTAAAATAATACCGATAACATTCTGGATAATAACCATTATTGTGGCAATAAAGAAGAACAGAAGCACCTGCGGCCCGCCAACTTTCAGGAGAGACAGGCTGGCGGCAAAACCGATGGTGGTGAAAAAGGCTATCATCAGCGGGTCCCGCAGGGTGGTATCAAATTGGACGGGGCTGATCTGGTAATGATGAAAAACCAGGGTAGCCAGGGAAACCAGGAGGCCGCCGATGACCGGAGCCGGAAGGTTGAACCGGTCGAGTGGTTTTATCACCCGCCGCAAACCATAACCGGCAAACAACACCACTCCGGCAAAAGCCACCGTCTGTACCAGGTCAAGCTTCAGCACGAATACTCCTTTTCAAGCTTTTAGATTTATCATTTTTCATTTCAACGCTCAACCTCTTTTTGCAACTTTTGCCAATCAGTTAACCAAACCAGGAGCCACATCAAAGAGGGGAAATCAGTGGTCCTGTTCAATACAGGCAGCGGCGCCTGATACTCGCAGCTCCGGGATTGAACAGCCAGCCCTCAAATTCAAGCGGGTTTTCTACAGTCCTCGTTTATGATATAAACTGATTTAGCACTTAAAACTGAGCATATCAGGGAGGGTAACTATGAAACCGATCGGTCCTTTGATGATTGAACACAGATTGATAGAGAAAATGCTTGCTGCTTTTATGCGTCATATAGATGATGCGGAAAAAAGCCAAAAAGTCGATCCCAATATAGTTGAGGTGGCTGTTGATTTTTTAAGAATGTACGCTGACCGCACTCATCATGGAAAGGAAGAAGAAATTTTTTTCCGGAGTCTGGCCAAAAAAGATATGACGCCGGAGCTCAGAGAAATAATGCAGGAACTTATCGATGAGCATGTCTGGGGCAGGAAAACTACGACCGCGCTGGCCGCGGCCAAACAAAAGTATTTATCCGGAGATGAGAAAAAATTTTCCGAAATAATATTCCTGGCCCGAAAATTGGGCAATTTCTATCCCAGACATATCAAAAAGGAAGACAAGCATTTCTTTGTTCCTGCTGAGGAATACCTGAGCAAAGATGAACAGAGTATCATGCTGGCCGAATTCTGGGAATTTGACCGCAAAATGATTCATGAAAAATACAACAGAGTGTTTCAAGAATATTCCTTGCTTTACCCCTGAGGACTGAGCGCTGGTGACACCTCCGGCCAGAAGCAGCGCTCAAAAAAGCCGGCCGGGCGGCTTTCTCTTTTCCTATTCTGGAGGCGAAGCTCTGGCCTGTTCGCTTCAAAGGCTGGAAGGGATGATAAACAGGAGACATGTTACAAATTCTCTGGAATTCGGTACGCTTTCCCCTTTTTGGTTTCATCTAAGCGCGGCGGGCAAAAGAGGATTATCTCCTAAATCAGCGACCAGGCCGTGGCAGACAAAATAAGTAATCACCTCAACCTGACTTTTGTCGCGGCCAGACTACCAGCCGGATCCGCCGCTTTCTAAATATTCCGCTTAGACTGGAAATGATTTATTAACCCAAAATATTAACGCTTGACAGCGCTCTTGCCTTATAAAAAAATTATCTAAAGGTGTTACAAAACATGAAAAAGCTTATCTATCATCTTCTGATAGGTGGGCTTTTCATTCTGTTACTTCTTTATCCGGCAAGCCTTCCTGCAGAGAGAAGAGGGTCTGACCTTTATAGTCACACTTAAAGACGGAACGACTTGAAGCGGTGAACTGATCGCCGTCAAACGCCATTCTCTCCTTTTATTCAATTCGAGCCAGCTCGATATGTGAGTTGCCGTTTCGGGGATTTCCAGAATCAAAGTCACGAAAGAATCAAAAACACTGAAAGGTCTCGGTACAGGTTTTCTGTCGGGATTTGCCGCGGGAGCAATCATCGGGTACGCTACCAATCTGCGTGATCAAACACACACTGAATGTCGACCGATGGCTGCGCTGTTAGTCGGATCAATTGGAGGTCTGGCCTGCGGGCTGGTTGGAGCTCTTTTTGGCCCAGCCGCCGGAACAGACTTAGAATTCAATGTGGACGGGGTTAGCACAACTGAATTGACGGTGATTCTCATCAAACTTGATGATAACGCCCGCCGCCCTGGCGTCTATTTTCGCCGGGGGATACAAACACCGGGAAAATGATTCCCTTACATTCTTTTATCGTCAGGATGAATAAATAGCGTTCCGGCCGGTCAGGCTTTTTTCCGGGCAGCGGCTTTTTCCAGCAAGAGCTTTCGGGTGTAGGGAATCAGGCCGCCGGCATCAATGATCGCCTGCCTGGCTTTCGGCAAAGGCTCCACCTTAAACTCTTTGCCCGTAGTTTTATTGATGATCTTATCGGGGAGTATATCTAGCTCGTCGCCTTCCTCAGCTTCAATCTCCGGGCAGACAACCAACTTCAGGCCGAGGTTGATGGCGTTCTGCAGAAAGATCCGGGCGAAGTTTTTAGCCACGACGATAAGCTCATGCCCTTTAAGTGTCGAAGCTGCCTGTTCTCTTGATGAACCGCAACCGAAATTTTTCCCGGCCACCACCACGCTTCCGGGCGGAATTTCTCCACCTTTCAACCTGGCATTGAATTCAGGATAGTCGGCAAAGGCATATTGCGGCGTTTCGGATGGAAGGACTGTGGCCATGAAACGGCCGGGATAGATTATGTCGGTTGAAATATCATCGCCAAGTTTTAAGACCACTCTGGCCATGTTATCTGCCTCCTTTTCTCGGGTCGGTGATGTAGCCGGTAAGAGCGCTGGCCGCAGCCACCGCCGGAGAACACAGATAGACCTCTGCTTTCGGGTTGCCCATGCGGCCCTTAAAATTGCGGTTGGTGGTGGAAAGGGCCACTTCCCCGTCCCCCAGGGCTCCCTGATGCACTCCCAGGCAACAGCCGCAGCCCGGGTTCATCACCACCGCTCCGGCTTTCACCAGGTCGGCAATGTAGCCCAGCTTGAGCGCCTGCTGATAGATGCGGAAGGAAGCCGGGAAGACTAACATCCTGACGCCCCTCGCAATCTTTTTCTCTTTAAGAATTCTGGCCGCCACAGCTAAATCATCCAGCCGGCCGTTGGTGCAGGAGCCGATGACAATCTGATTGACTTTGACCTTGCCGACCTTACTTACCGGCTTCACATTATCCACAGTGTGCGGACAGGCCACCATCGGTTCTAAGTCGGAGACATCTATCTCCACAATACGGGCATATTCGGCCTCCGGGTCGGGACCGAAAATATCAATCCTGCCTTTCACTCCGGCCTCTTCCCTTAAATAGCGTAGCGTCTCCCGGTCAGGGGGAACGATACCCGAAGTGGCTCCAGCCTCAACCGACATGTTGCAGACGGTCAAACGGCCGGAGATATCCATCTTCTCAATCGCCGGTCCGTGATACTCAAGCACCTTGAAGTTAGCACCTTCGGCTGTAATCAATCCGATGAGATAAAGAATAAAATCCTTCGGCAGCACATAGCGCTGGAATTTTCCGGCGGCCACTACTTTAATGGTCTGGGGGACTTCCACATTCAACACCCGGCCGAGAGTCCAGACTGAAGCCATCTCGGTGGCTCCGATGCCGAAGCTGAATGCTCCGAGAGCTCCGTGCGAAGTCGTATGGCTGTCGGTCCCGACGACCACCGTGCCCGGCAGAACGTAACCGTTTTCCGGAAGAATCTGATGGCAGATGCCGCCCTCATCTCCCCTGATGTCGTGGAATTTTTTTATCTTCTGGGCGGCCACAAATTCCCGGATTTTCTTCTGGTTGGTGGCGGTTTTCGAGCTTTCGGCCGGAACCCGATGGTCCAAAATTATGGCAATCTTACCCGGGTCCCAGACTTTCGGCCGCAATCCGGTATCCTTATAGACTTCAAGAAACTGGTTGATTACCAGAGCCGCATTCTCGTGCGACATGGCCAGGCTGACCTTTGGCTCGACCACCTCGCCCGCCCTGACTGTTTTCTGACCGGTGGCTCTGGCCAGGATTTTCTCGACCATCGTCAGGCTCATGGCTTAACCTCCTTTCCGGCAGCCGGACAATTGTTTACCGGCCCGCTGTCCCGGAAAAATTTTTTTATCACCAAGGAGACTCTTCTTTCAAGCTCCGCTCTGCCGATTGCCGAAGCCCTAAAGCCTCTGCTTCCAGACAGCTGGAGTTATTTCCAGGCTTCAGGCCTGTGGCCTGAGCGCTTACTTATATTTGCACTCGAGCTTTTCTTTCGGCAGGAATTCTTCTTCCAGCTTCCGGTAATCCTTGAGGCCGACAAAGGTGGTGTACTCCTCAAAAGGCGTGATCCACCCGGTTGAGCCGGGGAGTATTCCCTGAGGAGCTTTTTTGAGGGCAGTAAAGAAATCAGTCAGCGCTTTGTGCATGACCATGATCGAAGCCACCGGAATCGATACCCTGCCCACACCCATTCTGGCCAGCTCAGGGATCGGAATCAATTCAGTCTTAACGCCGGTGATGGCATCCATCAGGTTGACCGAGAGCGGGCCTTTTATTTCCCTGATGGCTTTTTCGATGTCAGCCCGGCTTCTGATGCCGTCGATGAAGGCCAGGTCGGCGCCGGCTTCAAGATACAGGTTGCAGCGCCGGATAGCTTCATCCAGACCGGCCACGGCAAAAACGTCAGTCCGGGCATTGATGATAAAATCGGGGTCAAGGCGGTCGCGAACCTGGGCGCAGGCTTTGATTTTGCCGACCATTTCCTCGGCCGGAATTACCTCCTTGCCGGCCATGTGCCCGCAGCGTTTCGGGAAAACCTGGTCTTCAATGTTCATCCCCGCGGCTCCCATGGTGATAACCCGCTCGGTCACCCAGGCGGCGTTGATGGCGTTTCCGCCGCCGGTATCGACGTCGGCCATGACCGGGATATTGACCGACTGAACGATATTCCAGGTCAAATCCAGAACGTCCTTCATCTGAACCAGTCCGACATCCGGTTTGGCCAGAAGCGAGCCGGCCAGCCCGAATCCGGAAACCTGAATGGCTTCAAACCCGCATTTTTCAATTATTTTAGCGCTCAGAGCGTCGTGGCAGCCGGGCACCACCACCGCCCGCCGTTCCATTATGGCTTTTCTAAGAACCGTGCTTTTTTTCATCCGTTTCTCCTTGGGTTGTATAAAGTTGTATTAAATTGAAGAATTATTATAATAGGAAAAACTTAAATTTACCACTGGCAGGAGCGCCCGTGTCGAAAAGACGAAAAACTGATTGGCCCGAGAATTTTTACTCCCCCCAAGAACTGACCGAATTCGCCGAAACAGGAGCAAAATTCACCCCTGCGGAGATGCAGGCTTACCAGAAAAAATGGGTCGCCCTTATCGATGAAATAAAGAGTAACCTTAATCTTCCGCCCGACAGTCCCGAGGCCAGACGCCTGACCGCCCGCTGGCAGGAACTTCTTGAAGAGGGCTTTGCCGGACATGAAAAATTGCTGGCGCGCATTGGCCAGGCATACAACGAGGGCGCCATCCCCGGAGAATATTCGATGATGGATCACGAGGCCCTGGCTTTTATCAACAAAGTTCAGGAGGGTTTGGCCCGGAAATAAATTTCAGGAGATCTCTTTGGCTGCTGGGGGCAGAATTTCCGAATATCTTTTCGGCTGGTTCAGAAAATCGCCGGCGCCCGCCCGCCGGGCCCTTCTGGCTTCCTGCTTCGGCTGGATGCTCGATTCCTTCGACGTCATGCTTTATGCCCTGGTGCTGGCCCACCTGATGCACGACCTGTCGATGTCCAAACCGACAGCCGGGCTGCTGGGATCGCTGACCCTTCTGGCTTCAGCTTTTGGCGGAATGACCTTCGGAGTGGTGGCCGACCGAATGGGCCGCACGGTGGCTCTGCGGACGAGCATTCTGATTTACTCGGTTTTCACCTTTATGTGCGGCTTGAGCCAGAATGTCTTCCAGCTCGGACTTTTCCGGGTGTTCCTGGGACTGGGCATGGGCGGCGAGTGGGCTTCGGGCGCAGCTCTGGTTTCGGAGTATTTTCCCTCCGAACACCGGGGAAAAGCCCTTGGTTTTATGCAGAGCTTCTGGGCGGTCGGTTATGCCCTGGCGGCTCTGGTGACGGCCATCATCCTGCCAAAGCTCGGCTGGAGAGCGGTATTCTTTGTCGGGATACTGCCGGCCCTGCTGGTTTTCTGGATCAGGTCCAGGGTTGACGAGCCTGAGCTGTGGAAAAAAGCGAGAAAAAGGGAGCGGAAGATTGAGTATGAAGAAGATCATAACAGAAGCGCCAATTCCAACCTTCAGGCCGTGGGGAAAAATCCTTCTAAAAAGATAACCGGAGAAGCAACTGATTACAGCCGGCAGAAAACAAAGCCGATCCTTTCTGGAAGGCTGCTCCGGGTGACCCTGGCCGTAACCCTGATGAACGCCCTGACGATGTTCGCCTGGTGGGGCTTTAACCTCTGGATTCCGGGTTATCTGTCTTTGGGCGAAACTCAGGGCGGAATGGGGCTCAGCACCCGCCACATGTCCTCTCTGGTCGTTTTCATGCAGCTTGGCATGTGGCTCGGGTATTTGACTTTTGGTTACATAAGCGATTCGCTCGGACGAAAAAAGAGCTATGTCTTCTATCTTATTTCAGCCAGTCTTCTGGTCTTTCTTTATTCCATTGCCCGCACTCCCCTTCTTCTTTTCTTTCTGGGCCCGGTGGTGGCCTTTTTCGGGACCGGATATTTTTCAGGCTTTGGAGCTCTGACGGCCGAACTATATCCCACCCGAATTAGAGCAACTCTCCAGGGAATAACCTACAACAGTGGCCGTATTGTCTCGGCCATAGCCCCGCTGGCCATCGGCTCGGTGGCCCAGGATCAGGGCTTCCGGGTGGCCTTCTGGCTGGTTTCGGCCGCCTTCGTTCTGGCTGCTTCATCCTGGAGCCTGATTCCCGAAACCAGAGGCAAAGAGCTGGAATAAAGAAAGGTTCAGCTCCGGATTGGCCTGACGAAAGAAAATTATTAGGCTTAGTAACTATTAGATTTCGTCCAATTGAGTCCGGACCTTCAAAGCACGACCTCGAAGAAAGAAAGAAGTATCACCCCGGCTTTTTGACCAGCCCCAACTCCAGCAAAAAGAGAAATCTTTCTGTTTTCGTCTTCGGCGGCAAAAAAAAGATTGAAGGCGGGTGGCGCAGGCTGTCTCCCGCCGCCGGCTGCGTCAGGGGTTTCCCCGGGGGGACGAGTGGGCAGCGCCGTAAACTGACCATCCAGCCGACCGGAGCCATCACAGAAAAAAAGAAAAGATCAGAATTGACTTAACCCGCGAATAAATTTATAGGCTGACGTCTTATCCTGTCGCTAACAGCCAAATTCCTACTAAACAAGTAGGATTAAATCATTCCAGGCCGTATTCTTCAAGGAGTTTGGCCGGCACCAGGCCCTCGGCCGACCACTTCCACTGCCGGTAATAGGCATCCAGGATGGCATTGTAATAAACAGGGTCTAGGCGCTTTCCGGCCTGGGGGCCGGCGGTCAGCGGCTCGGCAAACTTCGGGGGAATGAAGGCATCATACTCCCGCCTTCTCCCCTGCTGATTATTGACGAAGCGCTCGAGAATATAGATCCGCCTTCCACATTCCTTAAGGCTCTCGGCCGTGTATTCAATCCCGGTCAGCGCCCGGTACATCTCGAGAAAATCGGGGGAGGCAAAGTCTTCCGTGAAGAAGTCGCACAGCCCGAGTGAGTCAGTCAGAGCCTTGCCGGTCTGGCTTCCGGCCACATAGGAAGCTAAGTTTTCCGCCCCGCTTAGCCCGCCCTCCTCGGCCTGAATGGTCCAGGCGTAGGTATGGTCTCCCCGGCCGCGGTTTGAGGTCCCGTAAGCCGTAAACATGCCCGGGAAGACTTTGGGCTCAATGCCGGCATAGCCCAGCCCGGCATAGGCGGTCGTCAGACAGCGGACAATCTCTTCCGGGCTGGCCCCGGCAGTTGATTTAATCAGCTCGTCGACGACCAGGTCGGTCGGCCTGGCTAACAGCCGCCCGCAGTCGCTTCGGCCGTAAGCGATATCCTCCAGCGCCTTAATCATGCTCGCGGTATGGCCAAACTCCGGAGCTCCGGGCAGCGGCCACCAGCCCTTCTCCCTGAGCTCCATGGCTCCGGCCATAACGCTGCCGAAGGTCATGGTATCGACCCCGAGTTCATTGCAGAGGTGGTTTAAGTAGAAAATTCCGTCGCGGTCGGTAAGACAGCAGTTTATCCACAGGGCAATGGTTTCAAATTCGGGTCGCACTCCCTCGTGAGCGTACGGCCCGCTGTTTACGGCCGCGCTCCTGGTGCACATGATGTGTCGGCAGCGGTTGCAGACTTTATGCTTCCCGGCAATCTCCAGAAAAGCGGCCGTTGATACTCTCTTATAAAGCTCCGGGTCAAAATAGCCTTCATCAAAATTATGCCAGGGGAGATATCCGCCCTTCTGGCCCAGATATCCACCGTTAAAAGCCCGGTCGAGCCACCAGGTGGTCCCGGTTTCCGGACGGAAGGAAGCCGTCCAGTTGGGGTCATGGACGTGGCTGTTGACGGATTCATCTATGGCCCTGGACTTTTCCAGAAATTTCTCCCGGTCATAGAACTCCGGTAATTGTCGACCGTAAGCGGTAATGGCCACCAGATTCTTTGAGCCGAAGACCGCTCCGGCTCCGCCCCGACCAAAATTGCGGTGGTAATCGTTGGTCAAACAGGCCAAGGCCACTTGATTCCAGCCAGCCGGCCCGGCACAGACAGTGGAAGAACCGGGATGCTTCTGGCTCAGGAAATCGGTGGTCTCGGAGGCCCTCCGCAGCACCTTCCGGCCGTTAATTTCTTCAAAGAGTTCCGGTTCCGCTTCAATTATCTGGACCTTCCCTTCAACCACCAGAAGGCGAACCGGTTTTTCAGCCCGACCGTCTATGATGATCTGGTCAAAACCCGCCCTTTTAAGCATGTTGGGGAAAAGTCCGCCGCAGCTGGAATGGGTCAGGAGGCCGAAAACCGGAGGCCTGTGCCCCAGCCACTCTTTTTGCGCCGGAGAATAGGTAAAAGGACTGATAAAAGAGCAGGAGCCGCGCCCGGCTGTCGGCACGGCCGTATCGTTAAGCGAGGAATTCCCGATTACGATCCGGTTGGCCGGAGACAGCGGGTCCTTAAGCCAGCCTCTTTCTTTAAGATGCTGATAGATGAGATAGGCCTGAACACCACGTCCGCCAAGATACAGGCGGTAAATATGGGGTGGCGCTTCTCTGATTTCGACCCGGCCGCAGCTCAGGTCGACCAAAGCCCATTTCCCG
Organism: Candidatus Saccharicenans sp.; assembly: GCA_030017715.1. Lineage (GTDB taxonomy): Bacteria > Acidobacteriota > Aminicenantia > Aminicenantales > Saccharicenantaceae > Saccharicenans. The sequence goes on from JASEIU010000003.1 coordinate 198,127, forward strand.
GTATAGCCGTAGATTTTTTTCTGGTCAGCCATATCAACTCCTGGGAGAAAAATTGGACGGTTTGATTATAAAAGAACCGGCGCTTGCCGGCAAACCCTTTGTTCAGGCACCATCTCTACTCAGCTCAGATTGCAATTCTGAGGGTCAACCGAAATTAACCTCTTAAAAAGCATCAGCAATCAAAGAACAAAAGAACCCGGATTGAAGGCCGTTATCAGTTCAGACCGTCCCGGGATCGCCCGGTATAGATGACCGGCCTCGGCAGAAAGATTATATTCAGGCTCTTAATCGTTTCTCCCGGCTTTGTTTCGATCGACATCGGCAGCTCAGTCTGAAGTTTAACCCCTCTCGGGACAGTCTCTTCGTCAACCAAAAGCTGATAGGCGCCGGGCAGGATGTTCTCAAACACAAAGCGGCCCTGTGGGTCGCTGTAGCAGGTCAATTCTTCAATTCGCCATTGCCTCAGCCCCTCGGGCAACTTCCCATCCTCGACCGCTTTCAGGATGACCAGAACATCCTTGAGCGGCAGGTCTTCCTCATCAAGCAACCTGTTCTTGTTGACGTCCTGAAAAACCGTTCCTCCGATTGTGGCCCCTTCTACCAGCACATATTCCAGCCTGGAAGTCTTCCTCTTTTCCACCACCAGCGCCCGGCGTTCCTGGCCCGACAGGTAGTACTCGGCCGGAATCCGGCTGATTTCCAGGTTGACCGAATGCAACCCCTCGGACACCCGGCCGAAAACAAACCGGCCCTGGGGGTCGGAACTGACGCTGCTTCCGTCTTCAAGATAAAAGGGGACGCCGGGGAAAGCCCTGTCCTCCGGGTCAAAAATTCCGTTCAGATTCCGGTCGGAAAAAATCAGACCCTCAACCCGACCGAGACCGGTCAGCACCGGTCCGGTAGTCCTTCCCTGATAGGCTGCCGGCTCCCCCCAGTTAAAGCGCCGGTCGATCTTTAAGGTCAGCCAGTAATTGGCCGGCAGGGCAGATTGAAGCGGCCAGCTGGCCCGAAAATCCAGCCTTAGCTTTAACCCCAGCGGCAGCCACCGGCCCAGGCCCAGGTAGAGCTCGGTTCTTTGGGAAGACTGACTGGTAAAATACCAGGACCTGAGGTCAAGGTAAGACAGCTCGCCGTAAAAATCGGTGCCGAATAAAAAAGGAGAATAGGTGGCCAGCCGGAGCCGGGTCAGGTTGGAGAGTTTGTTTTCCAGGTAATCATAATAGCGGCTGTCCTCGGCCTCCAGCAGCAGGTAGGCGCTCTTCAGGTAGCTGTATCTGAGCCCCAGATAAAACGAAGGGTAGTTGAAATCGCGCTGGTCGTCGACCCGGTCGTCGTAGTGCTGGAACCTGGCCCGGAGATAGGGGTAAAAACGCCCCAGATTTTTGGAAAGCTGAAGATAAAAACCAGGGCTTATAAAGCTACGGTAATTTTCCCCCGGGTGACGGGATTCGGCCGCGCTGAGGTCCAGCCTCAGGGTCAGGTCCGGCCAGGGCGGGGTGACCAGAGAAAATCCGGAATTCATCCGCCAGAAGTCAGTGGTGTTAAGTCCGGAACGCCGGTCGACGTTATCGTGGTAATAATCCACAGAACCAAAAAGAAAAACCCGTCGCCGGGTCTGATAGCGCCAGGAAGCGAAAAAGCCTTCCTGGTCCCGGTCGTATGCGAACTCGCTGCTGAGGTTTCGGAAGTCGGCATCCACCCGGCGGTAATTGACCTCAAGCCACCAGCGCTGGCCCTGGAGCAGCGGGCCGAAGCGAATCGAAGTTCCCGGGACCCTGGCCTGATCGCTCTCCCCGGTCGACAGGCTGGCCCTGGTATCCATGACAAACCTGGCCCGGTCGTTGAAACGCAGCTCGGATTCCACCAGCAGAATATCATTGCTCCTGGTCAGCAACTCGCCGCTCCAGCTTCTTTCATTTTCGCTGTGGAGGAAACCGAAGCCGAGAAAATACTTCTTATCGGGTTCAAAACGGCCCATAAAACCGGCAGCCGTCTGTTCAGTCAGCGAATAGAAATTGCCCAGCAGGCCGGTCAGCCTGGCCACTTTTCCGCTAAAAACTTGCAGTCCGTACTTCCTGTGCTCGAAGCCGGCGCTCACTCCCCGCAGATAATTGAAAGCCGGGTAATAATTGGTGAAGCGGTAACCCAGGTTGGTCAACTGCAGGCTGTGGTCGCCCAGCCTTAAGTTCCAGGATAGACGGCCGACCTGTAAACCCTGCCAGCTCAGGTACCAGTGAGCCGCTTCCAGGCCGGAAGAAGACAGGCGACCGTCAAACCAACCGCTCAAAACCCCATAATTGATGAATTTCTGCCGGAGCTCGAGGTGCATAATGTTTTCATATTCATTGGCGTAGAAGGGGCCGACCTGAGAATAAATGCGGCTTCGGTTCCAGTAAGATAAATTCAGGTACCCTTGCTGGGCGGAAAGTTCAGCGACCGCCGACAGCCCGGAAAGGAATAAGAAAACAAGAAGCCCGCCGGCAAGATTATCCGGGCGTAAAAAGCCTGGCTTCCGTCCAGCCGTCCGCAATGTCCGCCAGAAGCTCATTTGCCTTCCGCCACCTAAATCATAGAAGCGGTAAAAGTAATGATCTGGGTGTATTCACCGGCAACGTAGTTCCAGGAATTCTGAAAATAAAAAGTGAGTTCGGCCTCCTGAGACCCCCTGTTCCGGGCCAGCACCAGGCTCTGACCGGCTGCCAGAACCCCATCGCTAAAGGGAGGGTTAGGAGTGGCCCGCCAGGAAATAGCGCTGACGGAAATCACCTGCCCCCCGGCGCTGACCAGATTGCCCTCAGCTCTGATGGTCAGTTCCCACCTGCGGTTGGGGGGCCAGGTTGCGACCTGAATTCTAACCGGTGTGTCGGCCGCAACCGACGGCTCCAGGTCGGGGTCAGCCGGCGGAAAAGTGATGGCCGCGGGATAAATGTTGATGGATACCTCCCAGGATTGCGGATCGCCCCGGGAAGGCAGGCTGAGGCCGGAAAGAATCAGGAAAAATAAACCCGCGGCGCCGACGGCCAGGATTCTGGCCGGCCAGCCTGATTTGACATAAGTCCCGGATTTCATCTTGGTCTACACACCTTCTACCAAAACGGTGACTGTCGTCCGGTAGGAACCCGGAGCCATACTCGGGTCCTCGGCAAAAAAGAAGTAAAGATAACCGGTAAAACTCCCCGGACCGGCAAACCGGGCTACCAGAACCGGGGAAGCCTTGCTCAGTTGACCTCCATAAAAGTTGCTGCCTTCCGCCTGCCAGCTTATTCTTTCTGCCGGTATGGTATACCCGGTCGAGCTATCCAGCAGGTCGGAAGAAACCAGGAACCAGACGTTGGTGCTGGAATTATAATCGTTGTTGGTCTTGACCGTCACTTCAAACCGGCCTTCGTTGGCCGGAATAGTCTGGGGCACTCCGGTTGAGGAACTCCGGGTAAAAGAGACCTGGCTGGTGTTGAGTTCGAGCCGGAAGCGCCTGGCCACCAGGACCGTCACTCCCAGGTTAGCCGCGCTCTGGGCCAGCAACTGTCCCAGAGTCAAACCGGCCCAGGCCAGCAGGACGGCCAGGGCCAGCCTCCGTCCTTGATTTCTTTTATTCCGGATTGCCTGCCCGGTTCTTTCCATTTTCCTGCCTTGGCGACTATTTAAGCGTAATATCTTTTTCCAGGGCCAGCAACTCTTCCCGACCGATGTCCAGCTTGACTTCGGCCTTATAGTTCCCGGGCCCCAGCTTTTCTTTGAACGGAATTATTACCCAGCGCTCACTTCCAGGAAGCACCGGCTCGTCCGGAACCTCCAGGCTGAGCGCCTTTCGGCCCTCGGCCGCGGTCAATCTGATTTCGCCCTTCAGCCTAAAATGTGTTCGGCCCGGGTTGCTCAGCTTGAGCCTGATGGCCTGGAAATCGCCGGCGCTGTCGACCACCAGGTCGGTCAGCGAACCCTGTATCTCCACTTTACCCACCAGCACATAGACGGCAGCCACAATCTTTCCGGTGAAAGCTACCTGCCCCAGCCTTCCGCCGGGCGGAGCCTCTGGCACCTGTTCAAAAGATATTCCGGCGTGGTAGCCTCCCGGTTGGGTATCGCCGGGCACGGAAACCGTGAACCGGACCGATTTCATCTCCCCCGGCTGCAATCTGAAATCAAACGGATTTACCCTGATCCAATCCCGGCAGGCAAAAGCCGTTGGCTGATTACCCAGGAAATTCCTGCTGCCGTCCTCCTTGAGCGTCCAGTTCTCGGTATAGACTTTGAGCCTGACCGGTCTGGGGGAATTATTCCTGACGTAAATTACTTCCGTCTTCTGACTGCCAGGCCCGACTTTCAGCTCCAGCCTGATGGGCGTGATGCCGAAATAAATCTGGGCCCGAAGCGGCGGGCACAGCCAGACCGCAAGCACGACAGCCAGCAAAAACCGCGACCAGCCTGTGAACCGGCCTCTCATCTTCCGGCCTCCTGTTACCAATTTTCCGGTTCTCCCATTAACCTGAATCAATTCTATGAAAAGCTAAATTTCCGGTCAAATAAGACAAAAGGGAGAGGGGAAAACTCCTCTCCCTTTTCAGGCTGCCAGAAAACTGAACTCAAATCTTGGAAAGCGTGTAGGTGGCCGTTATGGAATAAGTTCCAGGCTCCTGATTGACATAATCCCTCAGGAAGCTGAAATTGAGCTGCCCTTCATGCCAGTGGAAAATGCTTCCCGTCCACTGCCCCACCGGGACCGCGTTTCCAGCCAGCAGTGAACCGGCCTGGTAGCCAGAGCCGCTGACCGTCCAGCTAACCGTGCTGGCGGGAACGGTCGAGTGAAAATCTCCCGCGGCCGTAACGGTCAGGTTCAGAGACGAAGCCGGAACCATGATGGCAAACACTCTGACCGCCACCGGATTCTCATTGGCCGCAATCTGCACCGTGCCCGGGGTAGCCCCCACGGAGGGAGCTATATCGGTAAAGGTAACAGTATTGGTGCCGATATAAAGGTCGTACCACTCAGCCAGGGTAACCTGGAAGGTGACCTCCTGCGACTGCTGGGCCGATAAGGGATTGATGGCAACGACCAGCAAGAACACTAACCAGAAACCTGACACCCAAAAAGATTTTGCCTTCACTTCTGATTCCTCCTACATTTATAAAAATTTTAGATTTTATAATACAAGAGTTATGCCAGGTCAAGATGGAAATGAAAAAAAGTTGTAAGTTATTTATAAGAAAAGATTTATATGACTAAGTGTTCGCTTTCATAACACCCCGTGTCCGGGTTTTCGCGCCAAATAATGTCACCGGCCTGCGTATTCTGTTCCGAAACTTCTTTTTTTATAAAATTTTAAATTGCACTCAGAGTAAATACCGCTTTATAGCGCTGGTTTTGATTATTTTCAGGATCCAGGAAAACCAGGCTGCCGGTTTTAAGGCCGCTCCCCTGCCAGACTGCAAAGACGCTTTCCTGTCCGGTCAGAACCAGCCCCTCTCCCTGGAGGTCACCCTGGCCCCGCCAGACCAAGGCAGACCGGTCAAAGCGGCCTTCGCCTTCCTTATAAATTATTCCCTTGAGAGCCACCGTCTTTCCCTCGCTCATGGACAGGAGAACCCGGACCTGAAGCGGCTGGCCGCAAAGGATTTCCGTTTGACCCAGCGCCTGTTCGTTCCCGGTATCTGAAAAACCATCGCTCCCTGATTTTATTTCCAGGACCAACCATTCCTTAAGCTCTATGGAAAACGAAGCTCTGGCTGAAGTGTCGGCTCGCAGGAAGGCAATAAGCCCGATCGATAAACAATAAATTATGAATAGGAAGAATTTCCACCCTTTGCTATTTTCATTTATTCTCTTCATGTTTATCTTACACCTTGTCATCTCCCATCCGTTGCCTTTAATAAAGCAATATTCATACCAGCCGGGCCACAACCATCTAATTGATATCAAATAAGTTACGGAATAAGCAGTTTTTATTGACTGTCCGCTTTTGTTACATCAGATTGGAGGGCTTTTTAGATTAATTCTTTAGAAATCAAGCAGATAGCGAATAAATGACCGAGTGTTCTTATTTGTTACACCGGGGCCAGATAATCAGCTTTGAAGCACTCAAGATAGATTAAGTAGCACAAAATAAGCGGGAGACTGTAAGCTCTCGGGCAGGTGACAGAAAATGAGGTTCTAATGGCAGGAAAATTTTATATCTTGAAACGACAGGAATCACTGTTTACCAGCAGCTGGTCAGACGTCGAGCTTGTACTTCTTCAGCTTCCGGTACAGAGCCGGCCTGGTTATGCCAAGTGCCCTGGCCGCTTTCTGCTTATTAAATCCGTTGGCCCGCAGGACCTCCAGCAAATGTTTCTTCTCGATTTCAGAAAGGGTAAGATTGACATAAGGGTAGGTTTTATCCCCCACCAGCTCAGTCTCCACCAGGCTGATCATCCCTTCCGGCAGATGCTGAATATCAATAAAATTGTCGGCGGTCAGCATCACTCCCCGCTCAATTACCTTTTCCAGCTCCCGGATATTTCCGGGCCAATCATATTCGAACAGTATCTTCTTTACCCGGTTGGATAGGCCACGGACCGCTTTCCCGAACCGCTGGTTATAGCGGTCAATGAAGTGCAGGCAGAGAAGCGGGATATCTTCCTTTCTCTTTCTCAGGGGAGGCAGGTTGACCTCGGCCACGTTAATCCGATGAAACAGGTCTTCCCGGAAGGTTCCCTTTTTTATCTCTTCTCTCAGGTTCCGGTTGGTGGCGCAGATGACCCTGACATCAACCTTCACCAGCCGGTTGGCTCCCAGCGGCTTGAAGGTCCTTTCCGACAGAAACCTCAGCAATTTAGCCTGACTGCTCAGAGGAATTTCGCTGATTTCATCAAAAAAAATGGTCCCGCCGTCTGCTTCCTTCAATAAGCCATTCTTAGCCCGGTCGGCGCCAGTAAAAGCGCCGCGCTCGTAGCCGAAGACTTCGGATTCGAACAGCGATTCGGGCAGGGTGGTGCAGTCAACCACCACCAGGGGCCTGTCCTTCCGCGGGCTGAGGCGGTGAAGAGCCCGGGCCGCCAGCTCTTTTCCGGTTCCGGTTTCGCCTGTTACCAGGACTGTGATCTGGTGCCTGGCCAGCCTTTCCACCAGAGTGAACAGCTCCAGCATAATCGGGTTGCGGCTGACCATCCCTTCAAAAATATATTTGCTGGCCAGCTCTCTCTCTAACTGGTAAGTTTCCCGCCGGACGGATATCTTTTCTTCCAGTTTCTTCAGGCTTTCAGCCAGAGCTTCGGGCCTCACCGGCAGACTGAGATAATCGAGAGCTCCGGCCTTGATCACCTCCGCCACCCTGGCTTCGCTCTCCGGTTGCCCCAGGACAATGACTTCCAGCAGGGGGTCGTAGCTTTTTATCTTCTGAAGCTGTGAAACGGCTTCAGACAGCCGGCCTTCCCTGACCAGAAGAATTATCCGGGGTTTTTGCCGGTTGATCAGCGAGATAAGGTCTTCTTCAGCCCCGGCCAGGGTTAGCTGGCAGGCTCCGGGAGGCATGGCCTGAGCTATCTTTCCGGCCACCCCCTCATCGGCAGAAATGATTAATATCTTTAACATAACACATCCAAGGCTAACCGGATATTTGATAATATTATAAGCCCTGCCGTTTCCGGAATAAAGCATCTTTTCTTTAATTCCGGCTTGGGCTATACTTTGCTATCAACTCCAATTCTGAAAAATCATCGGAGGACAACATGTCGGAAAATCGCTCGGAACTGATTTTGAATTTATTCAAGGAAAGCCAGGCCCTGCTCAACGGCCATTTCAAGCTGACCTCGGGCAAACATTCAGGCGTTTATTTTGAAAAAATCAAGCTGATCGAGCGCCCGACGGTTCTGGAGAAAATCATCGACCTGCTGGTAGAAGAAATAAGGAAGGATAACCCGGATTTTGACTACGTCGTCTCCCCGGCTTACGGCGGCATCGCCATCGGTTTTCTGACGGCTCTTAAGCTGAACAAGCTTTTTGCTTTCTCTCAGAGAGCGGAAGAAAAAATGACCGTTCGCTCCGGTTTTGCCGGTCTGCCCGGTTCCAGAGCCATCATCGTCGAAGACATATTGACCACCGGCGGTTCGGTCCAGGAAGTTCTGGAATGCCTGAAATCGATGCAGGTTACAGTTAACGGCATATACTGCCTCGTCGACCGCAGTGCCGGCCAGGTGCTGATAGAAGGAAAACCGGTCAGGAGCCTGCTGGCCCTCAAGGTTTCGGCTTACGAGCCCGAGGACTGTCCTCTTTGCCGGCAGGGTCTGCCGCTGGTCAAGCCCGGAGCCTCTGATAAGAAATGAAGGTTATCCTGGCCTCGGAATCTCCCCGGAGAATTAAATTACTCAAAAGAATCATCAGGTCTTTTTCTGTCATTCCCAGCGGCCTGGATGAAAACCGGATTGAAGAAAAGGACCCCCTGGCCTTTGCTCTGAAAGCAGCCGAAGCCAAAGCCCGGGCGGTGGCCGAAAATAATCCGGAAGCCCTGGTGATTTCTGCCGACACAGTGGTTGCGGTCGACGGCCTGGCCCTGGGAAAACCGGCCGACCGTCAGCAAGCTGAACAGATGCTGACCCGGCTCTCGGGCCGCACCCACGAGGTAATAACCGCTGTTTCTCTGTATCACAAACTTGAAGACCGTCTGTTGAGCGATTATGAAACCAGCCGGGTGACCTTCAGGCCCCTGACTCCGGAAGATATAAAGAGTTATCTCGACCGGAATACTTACCGGGATAAAGCCGGGTCTTACGCCATCCAGGAAGTCAGGGACCTTTTCCTGGAAAAACTGGAGGGTGATTACGATAACGTGGTCGGGCTGCCGGTAAGGCTTGTGCGGCGGCTGATAAATAAATTCCAGGAAAGAAAAGCCCGCGTAGAAATCGAAGATTTCCTCCTCTCCGAAGCCGCCGGCCTGGCCCGCAATCAGGGGCAGACTTTCGAAGTGCCCGGAGCTTACCCGGGAGACCTAACGGAAATCTCCTACCTTCCATCCCGGCAGCCGGTCATCCCCGCCCGGCTGCTGGAGATAATCAAACCGGGTCCGGCCAGACAACAGGCCCCCTGCCCCCACTTCGGTCGCTGCGGCGGATGCTCCTTCCAGGATTTAAGCTACCCCGAACAACTGCGCCAGAAGGAAAAGTACCTGCTGGAAGTCCTCAAGCCTCATTTCTCTTCCAACTATCGCTATCTGGAGATTGAAGAAATTCTGCCTTCCCCGACTCAGTATTTTTACCGCAACAAAATGGAGTTCTCTTTCGGGCAGTCGGGCCGAGAAATCATCCTCGGCTTGAGGGAAAAAACGCTCCCCGGCCGGCGGCCGCAGGGCAAGAAAGTTGTCCCGCTTGAGATTTGCCACCTCAGCACTCCTTTGACTGAAAAGATATTCCGCGCCGTCTGCGACCTGGTCTCAAAAACAGGCCTCCCGGCTTTTGACCTGGAAAGCAAAAAGGGGTATTTTCGCCACCTGGTCATCAGAGAGGGGAAAAGGACAGGTGAGCTTATGCTGCTGCTGGTCACCACCAGCCAGGCTGAAGTGGAGGCGGAAGAATTCACTGGTGCTATCCTGGAAGCGGTCCCGGAGCTGACCAGTTTCTGGTGGGTGGAAAACGACCGGATTGCCGATGTGGTGGCTCTGGAAAAAACGCGCCTGGTTTACGGCCGGGAAGCCATAGAAGAAAAACTGCTTAACTTCCGTTTCAGGATTTACCCTGGCTCCTTCTTTCAGACCAATCCTCTGGCGGCCGAAATGGTCTATGCCCGGATTCAGGAAGAAGCCCGTCGGCTGCGCACCCAGTCGGCCCTGGGCCTATATTGCGGCTCGGGAGCCATAGAAATCTGTCTGTCAAAAGCCGCGGCCGAGGTGGTCGGCATCGATTGGGACCCGGCCAACATCAGAACGGCCAACGAGAACCTGGCTGGCAACAATGTCAAAAATGTCTGTTTCAAGGAAAGTTCAGTAGAGAATGCCCTGCCGGAAATAAGCCGAGGCAGCTTCGACCTGCTGCTGATTGACCCGCCCCGGGCCGGTCTCAGCCCGAGGAGTCTCAAACAGATTGTCGGGCTGAAAATTCCGGCCCTGATTTACGTGTCCTGCAACCCGGCCACGCTGGCCAGGGACCTCAAAGTGCTGACAGACAGCGGCTATAAAATTAACCGCCTGACGCCGGTTGATTTCTTCCCCCACACGCCCCATCTGGAAGTAATTGCCTACCTGAGCCTCTAAGATTGGAGCCGCAGGACCAGAGAGTTATTTCCACTGCCGGAAAAAATTAAAGCCTGTCCTCTGGCCGTCCGCAGATCATTCCGGGCGAAATTCCGCCCTGTTCGCAGTCAGGCCGGGCCGGTACTTTATTCTTTGATCTGGGTGGTCAGGAAAATGGGCAGGGTCATCTGTTTGACCTGGTCTATCAGTTCTTCAATCTCATCGATATGCTGGTCTTCATCCTGCAGAATCTTTTCCAGCAGTTCTCTGGTGGCGAAATCTCCGACCTCTCCGGCCAGCTTGATGGCCGCATTGTAGGCCTTGATGGCCTCGAACTCGGCCTTGCGGTCAAACTCCAGCATTTTTGGCACTTCGTCGCCGATAAAGATTTTCTTAAGCTCGGAGACAATCGGAATTCCTTCCAGGAATAGAATTCGGCCGATCAGACTTTCGGCATGTTTCATCTCCTGAATGGCCCTTTTTTCGATGGTCTTGTGGAGTTTTTCATAACCCCAGCTGTCGCACATCTCGGAGTGAACCATGTATTGATTGATGGCCGTCAGTTCGTCAGCCAGCAAAGAATTCAGGGTCTCGATAAGTTTCGGGTCGCCTTTCATCACAGCCTCCTTTCATTTGATTTTTGTATTTTACCTTATTAAATCTGACAAGTAAACAATTAGATTTTCGGCCGCTTTTCATCTAAAATTAAGAATAGCTGATGATCAAGACCATACCGGAAGATTTCATAGTCGAGGAAATCGCCAGCCTTCCTCTGACCGAAAGCGGGGAATTCCGCGTCTACCGGCTGACCAAGAAGAACTGGACCACTCCCGACCTGATGCGCTTTTTGGCCAAGACCCTGTCCATTTCCCCCAAAGCCCTGGCCTACGGCGGCAAAAAAGACAAGCACGGCCTGACCACCCAGCACATCACCATCCGCAGCCAGAGGGATTTTAGCCTGGAAGAAAAGAATTTTTTTCTCCAGGCCATCGGTTTTATGAGAAAACCCATGAGCCCTTCCCTAATCCAGGGCAACAGGTTCCGGATAACCATCCGCAACCTGAAAGCCGTCGAGACGGTTCTTGACAACCTGGATGAGGTCAAAGTATACGGATTTCCAAATTTCTTCGACGACCAGCGCTTCCGGGGAACGAATCAACAGCTCGGCTTCTTTGCCGACCGGGTATTGAGGGGACATTATAACGGTGCCCTGCAGATTTTTCTTCAAACCCAGAACGGGGCTGCCGGCAACAAAGAAAATCGAGAGCGGATAGCTAAAATCCTGGAAAACTGGCGCGACTGGGAAAAATGCCTGGAGCTGGCTAAAGGCCTGACCGAAAAAAGGATTTTCCGCACGCTGCTTCTGAGGCCGGATGATTTTCTGGCCGCCCTGGAAAAAATCCCCCGGGAAGAAATCGCCATGGCTTACGCCGCTTTCGGCTCCCACCTGTGGAACGAACTTCTCCGTCGCCTGCTCAGAGAATTAATTCCCGACCTCAGAGAATACCAGGCTGAATCCGGCGTGTTCTATTTCTGGAAAAAACTGAAGCCTGAAATTTTTAATTATCTTAAAGACCTCAAGCTTCCCACCCCCGCGGCCAAAATGCAATTTCCCGATGACGGCACCCGCAGTCTGTACCTGAAGCTGCTGGAAGAAAATAATCTGCGCTTTTCTTCCTTCCGCACCAGGGCCCTCAGCCGGGTGTTTTTCCGTTCCTTCCAGAGAAAGGTCCTGCTGTTTCCGGAGGACTTGGAAATAGTTGAAACCAGAGAGGATGAGATTCACCCCGGGAAAAAGGCTCTGGTTCTGTCTTTCAGTTTGCCGCGCGGAGCTTTTGCCACCATGCTGGTAAAAAGAATATTGCTTGAGGAAAAAGGCCTGGAACCAATTAGAAAAATCGAATGAAATAAGGCAGGAAGATTCACCATGAAAACAGCAGCCATAATTCTGGGCGGAGGGCGCGGCACACGGGTCGGCTGGGTTGCTCCCAAGCAGTTTGCCCGTCTTAAAGACCGGCCTCTATTTGATTATTCGGTGGAAAAATTTGCTGCCCTGAAGGTGGAGGTCATAGTGGCAGTCCTGGTTGAAGATTACCGGAATTATTACCAGCCTCATCCGGAGATCACCATCATCGCCCCCGGAGGCGCCAGTCGGCAGCAGTCGGTCCTTAACGGCCTGCGGGCCTGTCCCGAAGATACCGAACTGGTCATTATCCATGATTCGGCCCGGCCTTTTTTCCCGTTGAAAAGCGTCACCGAAGGACTCGGAAAGCTTGCTGATCAAGAATACGACGGTCTGGCTCTGGCCATACCCTCAACCGATACCCTGGCCGAAGTCGAAGGCCGGCGGGTGGTAGCCTTTCCCGACCGACAGAAAATTTACCGCACCCAGACTCCCCAGCTATTCAGGTTCAGGGAAATAAAACTGGCTTATGAGGAGCAGCAGCAGGCGGCTTTTACCGATGACCTGTCGGTGGCCCTGGCTGCCGGCCTTGGCTGCGGTTGGGTAGAGGGCAGCCGGATGAATTTCAAGATAACCACGGAACTTGACTGGCTGCTGGCCGAAAAGCTTCTGGCTTCAGGCGGGCTGGAGCTGGGATGAGGATTTCTTTTTAAGCTGCCGTCGCGACCAGCTACCGAAATAGACGGCCTCCAGGAAGGCAAAACCGGAAACCATGACCGCCAGCACTCCTGCTCCTCCCAGGACGATCAAAACAAAGGCTAAGGTGGTGAAGAAGTCCCGGCGATAAATAAAAGCGATTTTTGAGGCTATCCGGTCAGCCCAGTTCTGGAAATCCGGGTCCAGAATACTGGCCTCGATTTCCAGGGCAATCGGATGGATATGAAATCCTATATCCGCCCGTCTGGCAAAGTAAATGATCTGAAGATAGAAGGCAACCATCGACAGCAAACCGAATGCCCCAATATACAGCCAGAGCTGGTCGCCGAACTGGCGGTGGAGTCCGAGCGGCAGAGCGGTAAAAAAGGTGACGAAAAGAAAGGCGTCGGCCGAAACATCAAAAATGGTGCCGAAACGAGATACCCGGCAGGTCAGCCTGGCGTTTTCCCCGTCGCAGCAGTCGACGATAGAAGACAGTTGAAAAAGAAGACCCCCCAGCGCCATCTTGAGGTAGGTCCCCTGAAGAATCAGGTAAACACTGACCAGTTCCATAGCCAGGACAATCAGGCTGATCTGATTTGGAGTCAGGCCCAGGTTGATAAGATTTCTGGTCAACTTCAGCGAGATCGGCCGGAAAAAAACCCTGGTAATGTAGCTGTCGACCGGTTTGCGACCGGTCTCCAGGAGAAGCTTTTCGGCTTCGCGGGCAGCTTCAGGGCTGTCCACCCTGATGAAAAAAGGACAATCGACCGTTACCTGGCCGGTTGAAAAGGAGCCTTCCTGCCTGTCTCCCTTTCCGGGATATTCACTCTTCAGCCCGGCCGGAGGCGGGAGAAGTTCGCCGATTCTTTCCCGCTTGGCCAAAAAAACGCCCCGGCAGTCTGAGTGCTCGGGGGAAGAAAGGCCGTTTCGGTTAAACAGGATGAGGTCGGCCGCCGGCTCCCGGCTGCTGGCCAGAAGCGACGGGAAAAATTCGGGATGGACAGCCAGGTTGTCCTCCATAACCAGGAGGTGAGAACTGGCGTTCCTTTCGGCCGCTACCTTTCGCTTGTTATCCGGGCAGAAAACGGTCAGCTCCATCTTTTCCGGGCTGAACCTCCGGTCCGCCCGGAGTTCTTCCACTGTCTGACGGGCTCGCCCGTCTTCTTCCGAATACAACCAGAATTTTTTCAGCCCGGCCTTCCAGCCATAGAGAATCAGTCTTTCCAGCAGGCTCAGGCCCAGGATTCTGGTCTGACCTTCCCGGCTGAGAAGGATAACGGCTTCTTCCATGAGTATTCCGATGTCTAATGTCTTCCCGCTTAAAATAAGCTTATTCTTCTATCACAGCCGACGACAAAATTCAACCACTGGCAATTTTTCCCGTACCTGTAATAGCCCTTACTGTGAAGAGGGGCCCGTCGCAGAGCGCCGCCTTCTCGAAATCAGTGCTCACTGTATCTTAAAAGCCACTCTACTTTAAGAGGGTCCTGTCGCGGCGCGCTTCCTCCCGTCCTCGCTCACCGATCTCCCCGGCGGAGAACCCCTTCCGCTACGGGCAGTTCGGAGACACGCCGCCACCCTCAGAAAAACTTGCCTCTCCGATCCAATATTGGCCCGGATTGGAAAGAGTGGCCTGTTGAAAGGCATAAACCTTCAGGTATCAAATCCTCGCCTTATCTTTGCTGCCTGAAATCGTATGGTGGGTCCTGTCACGCTGCGCCTCCTCATTTTGCCATTTCCAGAATTTGCAGAAAAAGATTTGTCTTTTGGGGCTCCGGTTTAATTCATAGCTAAAACTTAAAAACAGTCTCTGTTACCGCGTCTCTTCGACCGTCCGCGCTCTGCTTGAAACCGGCGGATTTATCAACCTGGCCCGCGCTAAGAGGGAGACGTCGCGCTTCCGCGCTCTCCTGCTTCAGGTGAAGAAACAGGAAGTTTTTGGTCAGGCTCGGGAAATTCTTGCGGTTGAATCTAAGCCGGAAGTCCGCTCCCGAATCCGGGGTAATCAAACCTTTTTTATCTATCGTTCGCCAGGTAAGCCCTGACCCGCTTTAGGTCTTCCGGAAAGTCGACTTCATGGCAAAAGAGGCCGCCGGCCGGGACGGCCAGAAACCGGCCTTTATCCTGGATGATGTAATTTTCTATGGCTTTTTCAAAATAGTCGTTATCCCCTACCAGCTCCAGGTGCTTTCGCAGAGATTCCAGGTCATCCCGGGCCACCAGGTTCAGGCCCAGAGCTTCGCCCTCGGCCGCCTCCACCTGCTTGGAGATTTCGGTTATAAAGCCCCCTCCGTCCGTCCTGTACTTTACCTCTTCCAGACCGCACTTCTTGTCGTCAACCAGGACGCAGGAGCAGCCGACGGAGAGAATCTTCGGAATCAGCGCCCGGTCAAAGATCACGTCCCCGTTCAGCCAGAGGACATCTTCATCCATCTGACTGAGGCCCTTGAGAAGGCTTTTGCTGGTGTTGGTGACGGCAAACCTTTCGTTAAAAGTATAATTCAGCTCGGGATGACTGGCCACAATTAACTCTTTTTTGAAACCCACCACCACCAGGATATTTTCCGGGGGGATAAAAGCCTTAAGGTTTTCAACCTGATAATCGATGATGGCCCGACGGCTGTCTACCCGGACCATGGCCTTGGGCAGGTCCAGCCCCAGCCTGGTCCCCCTGCCGGCAGCCAGAATGACCGCTTTCAAAGAAAGTCTCCTTTTTCTCGCGACTCAAGCTTCTTTTTCCTCAGCGAATAAATAAAGAAATAAACCGCCTCCAGAAAAGCCAGCAGGCCCACCAGGACCATGGCCTGCCTGGCCAGCCCGGCCACAATCATGATAAAAGCGGCCGTGGAGAAAAAATCACGGCGGTAAACAAAAGCCATACCGGCTGCCAGCCGGTCAAAAATTGTCTGAAACTCAGGCCACTTCTGGCTGGCCTCAACCTCTTTGACCACGGCCACGATATTATGGCCAAGCCCTTTTTCCCGGGCATATTTGATAAGCTGAAGGTAAAAGGCTGTCATTGACAGCAGGGCAAAGGCTCCGACATACAGCCAGAATTTTTCCCCGTAGGTCCGATAAAGACCAACCGGCAGGGCTGAAAAAAAAGAGACAAAGGTTATAGCGTCGGCGGTAATATCCAGAGTTCCCCCTGCCCTGGTTATCCGGTAGGTCAGTCTGGCGTTCTCCCCGTCACAGCCGTCAATTATCGAAGCCAGCTCAAAGAGTATTCCCCCGGGCACCAGCCACTCACGGCCGTAGCCCACACAAACCACGCTCAGCAGTCCAACGGCCAGGGTGATAAGGCTCTGAAATATCGGATGGATATTTAAATAAAGAAAATATTTCGTCAGAAACAGCGAAATCCGGCGGTTTATCAACCTGGCCACGATACCGTCCTGAGGCTTGCGGCCGGTCTGGAGCATCAGTTTACTTGCCAGATTAAAGCTTTTCCTGTCGTCGACAACCACTACAAATCCGCCCGAAGGCGCCAGCGAAGCGACTGCCTCTTTTGCCCCGGACCTGATTTCGTCAAGGCCTTTTCCGGACTTAATCTGGCTCAGAACCATGTCCAGCCCGGCTCCGGCCCGAACGGCCAGCAATCCGCGACAGGGCTGTTTCTGGCTGTCTTTGACCTGGAGTTCCAGCCCGGCCAGAGGAAAACTCAGGCCTTCGAGTTTTTCCGCCAGCCAGGAAAAGATTGCCGGGTCGATCGCCAGATTATCCTCCATGAACAGCAGATAATCATCCGGCGAGGATGGGGACAAATCGTTCTCCGGGGTTTCCGGACCAAGAATTTTAAGGCGGATATCCCGGTTCAGTATCCTCCGGTCGGAGAAAAGCTCAAAGACAGCCTTTTGGGCCTCAGCCTTATCCGGGTGAAAAAGCCAGAACTCGGTCCAGCCAGCCGCCCCGGCACTAAGAATCAGTCGCAGCCTGAGGGTAAGCCCCAGCAGTCTTTTCCGACCGGACCCACTCAGAATCACTACCGCTTTCCTGCCTGTCATCTTTCTGTTCCTTTCCGGCCAATAACTCCCGACAGCCGGCCGGCCGCCGGTAATAGCGGGTTTTCAGTACCAGCTAACTCCCGTCTTCAGGTAATTTTCCGCTCTTTCCACGGCTTTCCGGTCATCGATATCTATCCAGAATCGGTCGCCGATCTCAACCGCCCCGGCCTGACCCCTGGAGGCCAGCAGCCTGACGCCCCCGGACAGGCTGAAATCGCCGACCCTGCTCTGACTTTCTTCCAGCGCCTGAAAGAGCGCCGGACGGCAGAGAAAAAGGCCGGTGTCAAAAGCATTGTAATTAACAAGCCCTTTGCCGATATCCTTAATCTTTCCGTCTTCCACCCGGACCCGGGTTACATCATCCAGGTCAACGCAGGGATGATTCTGAATCCTGGAATCAACGGCCAGAACCAGTTCGTTTTTTCCCAACCCCGACTGCCGCAGCAGCTCCAGGATGGCCGGGTCGAAGATGTGGTCGGACATCAGGAGGAAGAAAGCCTCCTCCAGCAGCGGCCGGGCCTTGCAAACAGACAGGCCATTCTCCTTCTGCCACTCTTCGTTATAAACCAGGGTCAGCTTAATCTCTCCCGAAGAATATTTTGCTCTGAGATGTTCCTCCAGCCCGGTCCGGTTATAACCGGTAACCACCACCACCTCCCTGATCCCGGCCTTCCGCACCCCGTTCAAGACCCAGTCGATGAGCGGCCGCCGGCAGAGCGGAAGAAGCGGCTTGGAGGAAATAAGGCCCGACAGCCTTTTACCCTGTCCGGCAGCGATGATCAGGGCTTTCAAAACACTCTCCTTAAATTAGACCTGGGTCAATAGAAACGATCATAAGTTTGCTAATTTTAAATTAACGGAGGCTCCTTGTCCAGAAGAATATAGTCGGCCGGGCCTGTCAAGCGCCGAAAGCTTCAGTCCAGCGGCCGGTATTCGAGATAATCTTCATCAATTATCCTTCGAACCGACTTAAAAAGAAAATGACCGTATATTTTTATTTTTACCTTTCTCATAACCAACCTTTCCTGCCAGAGCTCCAGGTCCACCTCCATCAGAAATTCCCGGACAAAGGCCGGAGTCCTGACCGGCGTCATTTCAACCCGCCGCAGGTCGTAGGAGTCCCGGCTGATAAAAAAAAGGCCCTCAAAAAGAAAATCCTTTTTTTCTTTAGCCCTGGCCTCCACCAGAAAAACTCTCTGGCCGTTGATTTCTGATTCTCCCCTCAACCTGAAATTATAGCGACTCCGGTTCTTGTCGCTGAAAGGAATCAGGTCTTCCAGACTGAGCGTAAGCCCGTCTGCCGGCTGGCGGCCCGAAGCCCTTTCCTTTTCTCTTTCTTCCCTGATTCTATTTAACCTTTGCTGTCTCTGCCGACGATACTCCTCGGTGATGTCCCTGGCCCGTCCCTTTTCAATTTCAATGGTTTCCAGGATTTCCTCCCCCAGCAATCCTCCGTCAAACTTCATCCATTTGGTAACCCGCCTGACCTTCTCCGGCTGCCAGTGGCGGTCGGCATTGGTCTGGGAAGAAACCACCAGCGCCTGCCAGCGGCCGAAGTCCCGGTAGGAAGTCAATCTCTGATAAGCTCTGTCTACAATCAGGTCAACAGGCGTATCGGCAACAGGTTGGGCTTTCAAGATCAAGGCCGGGCTAAAGAATAGAAAGAGGAAGGTCAACTCTCTCCTGAGTCCGGCAATCGGCTTATTTCTGGACATCAGCCTCCGCCTGGCAATAAGTGCCAACCGGTTAGAGTTCCGGCACAGCGGCCCTATTATACCAGAGAGACCAATAGCCCCGAAACGACAGGCCGGGCCGAGAGCAGAAGCCGGATCACTGTTGAATAAAACCTGAATCCGGCCCGGGTTACTCTGTCTTGCCGGGTCAGATTTGCCTTTGCGCAGGACCGGTTTTTTTTGGGAAAATAGCCTCACCCCGGGACACAGATACAGGGGCAAAGACTGCCCGACCTGTCTGAGCTATTGCTTTTAAAGTTGAATTAAAGTATTAATTACTCAGGCAATGTCACCCGAGCCGATGAAAAAAGGAGGGTAAACCCCATGAAAAAGAACCGGCGCTGGCTCAGTTATGCCATTATTTTTCTTCTGATCGGCGGACTGGCGGCATCACCTTCCCGGGCCCAATTTCATTTTGGAGTCAAGGGCGGTCTGGCTCTGGGCAATCTGAAATCATTGCCCGAGGTATTTCTTGAGGGTTTTCCCTGGAAGGACAAGAGAGGTTGGGCCGGCGGGGTCTTTACCAGCTTTGAGTTCCTGCCGGGAATTTCCATCCAGCCGGAAGTGCTTTACATCCAGAAAGGAGCCCGCCTGGTTGACCCCGAATACGATTTTGAGGCCCGATTCAATTTTGACTACATTGAGCTTCCGGTTCTGCTGAAAATTGACCTGCCCATCGAAGGGCTGGCCGCGATGCCTTCCGTTTTATTCGGCCCTTTTTTTGGCTTCAACCAGAAAGCCAGCATTGTCATGGTCGACCCGTTCAGCAGGGAAACAGAAGACATTAAGGCTGATGTTCAGAAAGCTGAATACGGAATCATTTTAGGACTGTTCATAAGCCAGAAGTGGGGCCCCGGCCATTTTTCGGTTGATGCTCGCTATGACCTGGGTTTGACCAACATTCTGAAGCCGGGGGTGGAGTGGATGGAAACCATCAAGACCAGAACCTGGGTCTTTATGATCGGCTATTCCTTCTGACCGCTACCCGGCGGCGCCCCTGAACAGAACAATCTTTTATTTTTCTAAAATTGCCAATATTTACCCGGCTTGAATCCGGTCCCGCGCCAAACCTCGATTGTTGTTCCGCCTCTTTCTCAGAACTTCCCGGCCCATCCCTGGTGGAAACACTGAATGTCAGTAAAAATTAAAAAGTGGATCTTCTCCCACTTAGTTGACAGAATACGATATCTATTAAATGAGAGAAAACTAATAAATCCTTCTTTTTGTGATAGCCTCTCTGTATCTTTTTTGGCTGAAATTGTAATTGTGTGGAGGGTCCTGTCACGGCCCGCCCCCTCCCGTCCTCGCTCCACCCATCCCCCCGCAGGGAACCCCTTCCGCTGCGGGCGGTTCGGAGACAGACCGTGCCACCCTCCTGCCTTTATTGCCGCCGGTCAGGAAAACAGAGAGGCTTCCTCGTTTGGTTGGAGCCGGGGCTGATCAAAAGGCTGCGAAGACACCTCTTTTAATCTCTCTTTGAGGCTTTGCTTCTAAAGGCCGCTCCCGGTCCAGTGAAATCTTATAGTCATTCGACCAGGTATTTTTCTTTTGATCAACTAATCGGGAGATGAACCTGAAAAGTAGACAGATATAATGTTAAAAAATGGATCCCTGGAAAAGCTGTTTAAGGGAAGACTACTCTCTGGACTGTTTGGTTTTGCCGCCAAATTCGGAAGAAACAGTGAATTGACAGGCCCCGGCGTTTATAGTAGATAGAATATGTTCTGTCAGGGGTGCCTTCGGCATCTTCCGGACGAAGGCTGAGAGCAAACCCTTTGAACCTGAACTGGGTAATGCCAGCGTAGGAAGACAGAGTCGTTCGGGGGAAAGAGCTCAGCCTCAGCGGACAGAACCAGCCTGGCACAGGAGGTATGAGGCCATGTTTTCAGCTCAGACCGTCATCCGGGACCTGGAGAACATCCGCGCCAGGGGCCCGCTCATTCACAATATCACCAATTTCGTGGTAATGAATCTCACCGCCAACGCTCTGCTATCGATTGGAGCTTCGCCTGTTATGGCTCACGCAGAGGAAGAGGTGGAGGACATGGTTAGCCTGGCCTCAGCCGTGGTTATTAACATCGGAACGCTCAGCCGATACTGGGTCGAAGCTATGAAAAAAGCCGTCCGGGCGGCCCAAGATAACAACATCCCTGTTATCCTCGACCCGGTCGGGGCCGGAGCCACCTCCTACCGGACGGCCACTGCCCGCCGTTTGCTGGAGATTGGCCCGGTGGCCATCATCCGCGGCAACGGCTCGGAAATCCGGGCTCTGGTGGATTCAGGCGCCAGAACCAAAGGCGTCGACAGCCTCGAAACACCGGAAGCCGCAGTGGAAGCCGGCCGACTGCTGTCTGAGAAGTACGGCTGCGCGGTCAGCATCAGCGGGCCGGAGGACATTATCGTCCGAGGCGAGGAAACCATCCGCCTCGGTAACGGTCATCCTATGATGCCAAGGGTAACCGGACTCGGCTGTACGGCCTCCGCTCTAACCGGAGCTTTCGCCGCTGTTAATCCGAAATATTTGGAAGCCGCCGCCGGAGCTATGGCCGTCATGGGCATTTGCGGAGAACTGGCGGCTGAACAAGCCAGGGGCCCGGCCAGCTTTGAGCTTCATTTCCTTGACTGGTTGCACCTGATCGGAACACGGGAGATAGCCGACCGGCTGAAGATTACCACCTGAGAGGCTCCAGCCCCCGGATGGTCAGAAAAACCCATGGAAACAGGAAAAAATGGTTGCGGCGCCGGCCGCTACAATGGCCGGAGGCAATATTTCTGGCCGCCCTCGATAGAAGGACCGCATGACAACAACCAGAAAATCCGATAAACTTCTCCCCGGGGCGGGGTTCATCGACCTGAGTCTTTACCTGGTCACCGACCGCCGCCTGGCCGGAGACCGCCCCCTGACCGAGGTGGCAAGAAAGGCCGTAGCCGGCGGAGTAACCATCGTCCAGCTCAGAGAAAAAGAATGTTCTTCGCGCCAATACTTAGAGCTGGCTCGGTCGATAAAAAAAATCCTGCCGCCTGAAGTTCCTCTTATTATTAACGACCGCCTGGATGTGGCCCTGGCCGCTCAAGCCGATGGAGTTCATCTCGGGCAGAATGACCTTCCGGCAGAAGTAGCCCGAAAATATCTCGGGTCTCAAGCTATTGTCGGTCTGTCGGTTGAAAATCTCGAACAGCTGGCGCAGGCGATTAATCTGCCGGTTGATTACCTGGCCCTGAGCCCCGTCTTCGCCACGCCCACCAAGACCGATACCGGGCCGGCCTGGGGGCTGGAAGGACTGACCAGGGCGCGCCGCATGACCGCCCTGCCGCTGGTGGCCATCGGCGGAATAAACGAGAGCAACGCAGCGGAGGTCATAAAGGCCGGGGCCGACGGCCTGGCCGTTGTCTCAGCCATCTGCGCCGCACCCGACCCGGAGCAAGCCGCCCGGAGATTGCGCCGTCTGATTGATGAAACCAGGAGGACGATGAAGCAGCGCTGAGGCGGGCATGGGCGGAGCGAGGTCTGTTCTTATGGAAGCAATACCGGAGAACTCCCTGCGACTTGACCAAAAGCAAAAATAGAAAAGTTAAAACCGGATCGCTGTATTCAGGCCCCGGAGCCTGGAGCAGGAGAATAATATGAAGAAAAGAAAAGCACTTACAATCGAAGACCTGGGAGAGTTCGGGTTCATAGCCCGTTTTTCGACCGATTTTTTGAAAAATCTGCCCCCGACCGTGCTGGGAATAGGCGACGACTGCGCTGTTCTGCCGTGGAAAGGCCGGAAAAAACTGTTGATTACCACCGATTTGCTGGTCGAGGAGGTCCATTTCCTCAGGGATAAAATTTCTGCCGCCGACCTCGGCCACAAGGCTCTTGCCGTTAACCTCAGCGATATCGCGGCCATGGGGGGACGTCCGCGCTGGGCCTTCCTGTCAATCGCCATTCCGACGGGCACGCCCATCGCCTGGTTCGATGATTTCTTCCGGGGCTGGAAACGGCTCGGCCGGCGGACCGGAGTTCATCTCCTGGGTGGCGACACCACCGCTTCAAAAGGGGGCCTGGTCATCAACGTGGTGGTGGCCGGCGAGACCGACCAAAGATACCTGAAATACCGGTCGGCCGCCCGGCCGGGAGATGTGGTGGCAGTGACCGGCGACCTGGGTGACTCAGAAGGCGGCCTGAGGCTGATCCTGAAAAAAACGTCGCCGGCCGGACTCCCTCCTGATGAGAGGTACCTGATAAGGCGCCATTGCCGGCCGCGCCCCCACCTGGAAGAAGGCCGATTTCTGGCCAGGCAGCCTGAAGTCCGGGCCATGATGGACGTGTCCGACGGGATTGACTCCGACCTGCGGAGAATAATGGAACGCTCCGGCTGCGGAGTGAAAATCTATCTGGAAAATCTTCCTCTCTCCCCGGCCCTGAAAAGATGCGCCCGCCGGCTGGGCTGGAACCTGGACGAGGTGGCTGCCGCAGGGGGAGAAGATTATTGTCTGCTGCTGACGGTTGCCCGAAATGATTTCCCGGCTCTGGCCAGGAGATTTTACCGCCGCTTCCGGCGCCCGCTCGCCGCCATTGGACTGATAACCGACGAAAAGAATCGCCTGCGCTATTTCCGGAATCAGCTTCCGGTCATTCTGGGAAAATCCGGCTTCGACCATTTTAAGGTCTGAAGAATGGCGGTCGAATCGATAACGGCATTTTCGGCCCGATAAGCAAGGCCATGGCCGGCCCCATGGCCGGCCAATAACACTTCCCGGTCTGGACAAATAGCAACCCCTCAGCTAAAATAAAATCTAACCTTCAAGTCGATATTTTTTGAAAACGTTCCGGCCTTAAAATGAAACCGAGAATTTCCGAAAAGACGAAAAATTGTTCTTTTAATGAACTGCTGGTTAAGCAGGCTCCTTTCGGCCTGGCGTTGATAGAGGCTTCAGGCCGCTGGCTTCTGGTCAACCCGGCCTTCACCAGAATAACAGGTTATTCGGCGGAAGATATACCGGACGGAAAAGCCTGGTTTGAGAAAGCTTTCGCCGACCCCGAAAAAAGGGCAGAATTTCTCTCCCTCTGGCTGCTCGACCGGAAGAAAGGGGAAGCCATGGACCGGGTCCTGGAAATCGTTGGCCGGGATGGTCAGAAGAAATGGGTGCAGGCCACCAGCGCCTTTTTGCCCGACGGGCTCACCGTATTCAGTGTTCATGACATCAGCGATAAAAAACTGATCGAAAGTGCCAGAGAAGAAGCTGAGAATTATTACCGGGCGTTGCTTGAGGCCACCCCCGACATGGTGGTGGTCACTGATTCCGGAGGATTCATAACCTATGCCTCGGAAAGCGCGACCAGATTCTTAGGATATGATTCCTCCGAAGAACTGATCGGCCGGAACAACCAGGATCTTTTTGCGCCCGAAGACCTGGAGAAAATTCGGCAGCTCGGACCGCTGCTCGCACAACAAGGTTTTCTGGGGCCGTTCATAGCCAAAGTACTGAAGAAGACCGGCGAGCAGAGGATAGTCGAAATCAATTCCTCTCTTGTCAGAATTTCGGGCGAGGCAGTATCTTACATCGGTATCATGATAGACATCACCGACAGATTAAAACTGGAAAACGAACTCCGTCAGGCTCTGATCGAAAAGGAGATTCTGATAAGAGAAGTCCATCACCGGGTTAAAAATAACCTGCAACTGATCCAGAGTCTATTGAGATTGCAGTCTCAATATCACACTTCGCCCGAGGTCAGAGCAGCCTTAAAAGACTCCCTGAGCCGGGTAAAGTCCATCGCCCTGATTTATGAGGGCCTGCTAAGGTCCAATCGAGTGGACAGAATCAATCTTGACCGGTACCTGGAAAGAATTGTCTCTCAGGCCGGCTCTCTTTACCGACAGGAAGGAAGAGAAATTCAGATTGTGACTGACCTGGATGAGGTTCAGGTTGACCTGGCTGAAGCTCATCCCTGCGGTCTTATTGCCTCAGAGCTCGTTTCTAATTCAATAAAACACGCTTTTAAGGAACGTCGGCAGGGAACAATCAGAGTCAGCCTGAAGAAAACCAACGGCCGGCAAGTGGTCCTGTCGGTAAGCGACGACGGTCAGGGACTCCCGGAAAATTTAGACCCGACAGTTTCAACTTCCTTTGGCTGGCAGATAGTCAATGACCTGACAAAGCAGCTCAGGGGAACTCTGTCCTGGAAATCCGACCGCGGAACCGAGGTTACGGTTACGTTTACTCCCTGACCTGCTGCCCTCCGCTTCTCAGGTCTATCACCAGACTTTTCCTGGCGCCGGCTGGAAGCGAAGGAATGCCCTTGATTTCTTTCCAGGCGGAAGTGCCGGGCTCTCCACCACGAATGGTATAGCTGCCGCTCCTGAAGACCTTGGGCCGAATCTCGGTCCCTTTAATTCTTAAGGTATAGACCGTTTCTCCTGATTTCTCGTCAACCACCTGGACCACCGGGTCTGAAATTCCCTTGAACTGAAGCAGCGGGAGATAGGCGGCCGGTTTCCGACTGTCGTTATCGAGCTGACTGAACGCAATCGGCCAGCCCGGAAAAGACTCATAATGAGCATCTAACGCATTTTCGGGCCGCACCAGGCAATCCAGCATAATTCGCCTCTCGGCCCGGTTGATGATAACGAGTCCGTAGCCGGACGAGCCCCGCCCCGCCTGGCCAGTTTTTCCTTCCAGCGGGTTGGTCACGACTTCGAGACTGAACTTATTTCCGAAAGCATCCTCAAAATTGCCGGGACCTCCGCCTGCCCCGGAGACCGCAGACCTGGCGGCCGGTTCGGGCATCCAGCGCACGGCCTGACCGGCTACAATCGGCGGCGGGACAAAGGCCCAGACCGCATCGCCTGGTCTTTGCAATCCGTACCGGAGCGCCGCCGGAGGGCCGCCGGATCCGCACAGGTGGACAGCAAAAGCCTGTCTGAGTATGCCGATAGCTTCATCCCGGGCCGGCTGAGGCCAGCCGCCGCTCATAAAATCGGCCACCGGACGGTCATCCGGCGGAATTTCTCCCGATTTCAGAGGCTGAAGCTGCCAGAGCGCTTCCTCCCCCGACTGCCCTTCCGGAAGGGTCAGCAGCGACACCCAGAGAGACTGAGAAAGCAGCGCCTTCATCCAGATTCCGTCCGACCAGTCTTCAGCCCAGCGTTTCAGAAGTTTCAACTGGGCCTGACTCAACAGCCGGGCCGAGTTCAGCCTGGCCTGTTTCTTCAGGTCAAAATTCCGGTTTGAGGCCCAGCCGTTTCGAATCTGAGCTTCTGGCAGCAGCGGGGCCGGAGCCGACTTGAAAGCCCGGTCGCAAACAGCGGCCAGGCTCAAGCCGGCATAACGTATTTCTCTGAAATTTGGATCTGCCTCCGTCTCAGAAGCCGCCTGACCAACATTCTCCGGCCAGTGGGAAAACTGGGTGGTCAGAACCAGGTCGATGAATTCCGGAGGCATCAGGAAACCGCCGCTGTCCTGGGCCACCACCGGGTCAGAATACTCCTCTGCTTTTACCTGCCGGCAGTTTTCGCCCCATAGTTTATTCTGGAAAAAATCCCGGACGTCAGGCATGACCGCCGACGGGCGGTCTTTGATCAGGCCCGAAAAGGCCCAGCCGAAAAGCAACCACTGCCTGAGGTATTCCCGGCGGGCTTCTTCCAGGCTAAATTTTTCCCTCCAGAAGGAGGCCGGCCGACCGAAGACCTGGTTGCCGGCAAAGATCACCAGGTCCGGGTCCTGCTTTTTCAGGGCCGAGACCAGTCCGTTGTGAGGATAGCCTTCCTCCCGGTGGTTGCTCAGAACCGCCAGCGCCAGCCGGTCCCTGTCAGCTGGCTCTTTTCTTATTATTCCTATAGGATAATGGGCAATTTCCGGCCCGAATTCGAGCCCCTCCAGCCTCACCCGGAATTCATGGTCGCGGCTGGCATCCCAGCCGGCCACCCTGAACCTGGCCAACCAGGAATTCAGGTCCACCCGGCTCCTGGCCGCCGGCACCCAATCCCCGTCCTGTTTTGTTTCCAGCAGGGCCTCAGTCTCAGAATTCAAGCAGCCCGGAATGAGCTGGGCGGTCAGGGTCAGGTGGCCACGGCTAAGAATATACAGAGTAAAGGCAACCGGGCCCAGGGCTCTTTCCGGATGTTCCTGAATCAGGTCGCCATCAATATTCAGTTCCTTCCAGCAACTGACAGCCGCCCCGGGTTCGGGTTGGACTTCCGGCAGGCTCGAGACCAGGGCCAGCCCGCCCGCAGTCCGGTCGGCTGCCCGGTCAGTTTCTTCCAGCTCATCAAGTATCGCACCGCTTTCGGGTTCTGTGACCGTCAACCTGAGATAAGATTGATTTTCGGTCGTTTCCAGGCTGAGTCGCAGCTCGACTCCTTTCTTTAGAGCCTTCTTGAGAGCTTCGAGCTTTTCCTCCGAGCTGACGCTCTCCAGCTCGCCTATGAACAGCAAACCGTCGGTCGTCAGGCCGGCTTCGAGCCCCTGAGCCTCGACTGCGGCCAGACGGTAATCTCCGCCGGGGCTTTTTATTCCCAGCCTGAGCCCGACATAATTCCTGGTCCTGGCCCGGGTCGGAAACTCCGGGACCGAAACTTTAACAGAAATTTCCATTCCCCCGGCGCCGGCGACCGCTTCCCGGGTCAGCAGATAAAGGTAACGGTTGGCTTTTGCTCCCAGGCACTCAATCGCTCCCCGGTTCAGTCTCCAGTCTTCGAGACGCTGAGCATAGAAGTCCGGCCCTACCCACTGTCGGGAGGCCAGGGCCCCAAACCCCATTTGAAGCTTTCCGCTGGAACCCGTCTGACCGGCCGCGGGCAAGAGCATTCCAAACAGAAGCCCGGCCAGAATCCCGTTTTGGGCCAGAAGGAACCAGCACCGCCGCTTCAATCGAGGGCGTGAATTTTGGCTTTTCTGGACCGGTCTGTTGTTAATAATCTTCATATCAGTTTTCCAATTTTTTTTATTTTTATCGGCCACTTAAGGCCGCCGGTTAAATCCACTGTTTACGACATCCGGAGCTGAATCATTGAATCGCGGTCATTCACGCTGCCGGTTTCCCAGAGCCGAAACAAAACTCCTGCGCTCCGACCCTAAAATAAAACCGCCGCAGCCGGACGTCCAGGACCGCAATCTCAGGCCCGAATATCAGCTGACCCCGGCCAGGGCGATCAGGGCCCGCATCAGCTTGAAACCTTCCAGGTAATCCTGCGAGGCAAAGGTTAGCGTCCTGGGATACGGTCGCCTGACCCCCGGAATCAGCGCTCCCAGCTCAGCCTGCTGGCTGTTATGCAGGTTGATTTCGAATTGATAGGGCGGCGAAAGCTTATAAGGCTGGCAACTTTTCAGAGAACTTAAGGCTTTCCTGGCTCCTTCCCTTAAATCGGTCAGAACCTTATCGCGGGCAAAATTCCTGGCCGCCAGCCGGTTGACCGCCTCCTTAACCGGGACGGCCAGCAGCGACTGTCCCAGCAGCTCCTGTGCCTGGCGGCAGGTCTCGGTGTCGCCAGTAATCATGACCACCGGAACGTTGAAATAACCGGCAATAGCCGCATTGATCCCCAGCTCCGGCATTTCCAGACCGTTTATCCTGATGGAATAGATGGCCGCGCCCGAGATGGTGTGGTCAAGTATGGCCGGGGCCGAACCGGCCCGGGCATGATAGCCAACAAACAGGCAGGCGGAAAAGCTGGAATCAAGGCCTTCCATCATGGACATCGGCTTGGGCGAACCTGAAATCAAAATCGCTCGAGGGTCCAGCTCACCGGCAATGATATTTCGCATGGAGCCGTGAGAATCGTTGACCACCACTTCGGTGGCCCCGCCGTCAAACAGGCCCTGGATGACGGCATTGGTATCCTGAGCCATCCACTTCCGGGCAATCTGGTACTCCGGCGATTCAGCCGAACACTGGTTGCCGTGTACCACCCCCCAGATGCCTTCCATATCCACTGATATGTAGACTTTGAGGGGCTGTCGGGAAACAACCGCCGCCGTCCTGCCCTGTCCGGAAGATTGACCCGAAAAGAGCATTATTGCCGGCAATAGACACGCTGTCAGAAAAAGCCACCTTGCTCTTATCTTCATTCTCTCCTCCTGTTTCCTTAGGCCTTAAATATTTTCTTCGAACTTCCAGGCGCTTGGGCCTTTACTCTTATTATTATCCAATATTTCAACCTCAAATAAAATTGCAGAAAGCTGGAGGTTCTGAATAAACTCGGCCAGCGGTCAGCTTCCTGTTAGAGCCAAGCTGGAGCCTCGGCCGTAAAAATTTTTCGGCCGCCGGCTGATTCTGCCGATCCCGCCCGGCCAGAACCGCAGCCGGAACCCGTCAGCCGGCAGAAGAATTTCCGGGGCGCAAACGCTGCCCGATAATCGGCCGCCGACCACTCTTTGAAAACCTTTTAGACCCAGGGGGGTATTCTGCTATAATCTTATCGGCTAAACTCAGGATAAAGGAATTCCATAATGAGCGGACTGGCCATAATCCTGGCCTTAGTTTTTTCTCCCCTGGCCGCCCTGTCCGCTTATCTCATAACTTACGCGGAATACAAAAAGCATTTTCCCGACGACCTGAAAAGAGCCAGAAAGCTGTCACTGCATTTCGCCCTCAGCACCCTGGCCTTTTTCATCATCCTGATCATTCTGGCCTTCCTGGTAATCGGCAATCTGCCGCCAAAATAAAGATGTCCAATAATATTTACCTTACGGTGGTGGTGCCCGCCTACAACGAAGAAAAAAGAATCGGTTTCAGTCTGTTCCGCATTAAAGACTACCTGCAGAGCAGGCATCTGAGCGCCGAAATCATCCTGGTTGATGACGGCAGCACCGACCGGACAGCCGAAGTGGCCCTGGAAATCATGGAGGATTACCCCGACTTCAGAGTAATCACCCTTCCCCTGAACCGGGGCAAGGGAGCTGCGGTCCGGGCCGGCATGCTCCAGGCCAGGGGCGAGCTGGTCCTCTTTACCGACGCCGACCTGTCCACTCCGATTGAAGAGCTGGAAAAATTCCTGCCCCTGATCAGGGAAGGCTACGACCTGGTCATTGGCTGCCGGGCGCTGCCGGAGTCCATAATCAAAGAAAGGCAGAGCTGGCTGCGGGAGCACCTGGGAAAGTGTTTCAACCTGCTGGTCAGACTGCTGGTCATGAGGGGATTCAGAGACACTCAGTGCGGCTTCAAGCTTTTCCGGAAGGAGGCGGCCAGGGAAATTTTTTTCCGGCTGGAGACCGAAGGTTTCGCCTTCGATGTCGAAGTTCTCCTGCTGGCTCGCCGTCTTGGCTACCGGATTGCCCAGTTGCCGGTGGTCTGGATAAACCATCCCCAATCCCGGGTCCGGCTTTTCAGGACTTCCCTCAGCATGCTGGTTGAGCTTCTAAAAATAAGGAATTTGAAAAAATTTAATTAAATCAGCTGCTCCAGCAACAGGCAGGCTTCTTCCACGTAGCGGCTGCAGTATTTTTCGAACAGATTTTTCTCGCTGGCCAGAGCCAGGCCATGGGCTGTTTTCAGGCTGCAACCGATAAGGTCGGTGCAGTTAATGGACCCGAATTTTTCCGTAAATTGCCGGCAGAATTTTTGCGCCAGCTCGTAAGTCCGTTCCCTGGAGGCTTTATCTTCGGCCCGGGTTCGGCCGAAATGCAGACTTATCACCAGCAGGGCTCCCGTTACCGCGCCGCAGGTCAAACCCATATGGGATATCCCCCCGCCGAACACCTGAGAGAGCCTGAGGGCGGTCTCCTCATCCAGGCCGGCTTCAACCGCATAGGGCGTGAAGACCGCCTGGGAACAGCTGAATCCCTGCTGAAACAATTTCCCGGCTCGGGCGATTTTCTCCGACATCTGATTCCTCCTGATCTTCGGGCAGGATAGAATTCAAGCAACCTGCATTTTTCCGTAGTGAAAAATAATATGCTATTTCTGGCGGAGCCGTCAACCGGGGGTTCTTTCCGGTTTAGACATGGTATCCAGGGTAAGGGAAGTATCTGGAGGCGGTGTGGCGGTCAACCAGTGCTCTGGCCTTCAGGAACCGATAATCAGGCCTGTTGCCTGATGAGAAAATCTATATGAAAGTCTGATCATTGCTTGAGGTAAGAATCAATACGAAAAATTGTGCAGTTTTTCTTAATTTTTGGCAGGCTCCAGAGTCTATCTTTGAGCTTGTCTATCCCGGCTTATATCTCCCCAGGATGAGCTCCTGATAGATTTTGCGGAGCTGGTTCTTCTGCTCCGGAGTGATGGCTGACGATTCCAATAATCTCTGGTACTGTAGCCCGGAAGTTCCCATAACCAGAACAGCACCTGTCTGAACTCCTCATCATAGACCCTCCGCCTTATCTTCCTGACCTCGCCCCTCAACGCCACCTGCTCTCCTCCTTTCCCAGCTAACACCACCCCGCCACCACAGCCGCGCAACAGCCAGCTGGCATAACTGCGATTATAACCGGTTAAACCTATAAACTCCTCTCTCACCCGACTCTTCTCCCTCTTCCTGCCCCTCTGGTGGCTTAAACCCAGCTCCCTTAAGACCGCCCGCTTAACTCGCCTCTCTAACCCCATAGCCTTGCCCCCTGGCTAATCTCAGGCCAATATCTATCCCCCGGACCGGCCATAAGACAACCGCTTTTCGCCTAGATTTTCTCGTCAGGCAACGAATCATTTTCGCGTAGATTTTAAGTGAGGCAATTCGTCAGGTTGACAGCCGGCCGTCGGGAGTATATTTTAGAGCCAAAACCAGAAGATGAGGTTTTGATGGTTGAAATGAATCACCGCTTTTTCCCCGCCAGGAATAAAGAAAAATTTCTGACCCCGGTCTTTGCTCTGCTGCTTGTTTTTCTGGCCGGTGGCAATACCGACTGTCGGCAGCAGCAACTGCCCCGCCCCGAGAACTGGGCACCCCCGGTCCAGGTTGAGGGCGTTCCCAACCTGCATAAGGTTTCTGACCTCCTCTACCGCTGCGCCCAGCCGACAGCTTCCGGATTCAAGGAACTGGAAAAAATGGGCATCAAAACGGTCATCAATCTTCGCAGCGAGCACTCGGACCGGAACCTGCTGGCCGGCACCAATCTCAAGTATTACGAAATCCCCTCCAAAGCCACCCAGGTGGTTGAAGGCGACCTGCTGAAATTCCTGAAAATTGCCACCAACCCGGAAGAAGGGCCCTATCTGATTCACTGCCATCACGGTGCAGACCGCACCGGCCTGTTCGTAGCCGTCTACCGAATTGTGGTTCAGGGCTGGTCAAAGGATGAGGCCATCAGAGAGATGCAGAGGGGCGGTTTCGGTTTCCATAACACCTACACCAACATCGTCAGGTATCTTCAGTCCTTCGACCCGGAAAAATTCCGCCGGGCTCTCAATAACGAGGCCGGGGACCGGCAATTTTCCCGTTATTCAGGAATCCTTCAGGCCGATAAATCCATTGCCGAACCCGCGGCCATTTAATAACAGAAGCCAAAGACTGACCGCCCGTTTGACCTTTTGCCTGTTTTCCGGCCAAATCGTCCCGGGAATCGACCCGGAGCTTATCTTCTGAGGCACAAATTTTAAGCCCCTCGCCGCCCCCCTGAATCAATAAACGGTTCCATCCGGGGCCGGTCAACAGGCCGGCCGGCAACATTTTATTCCCAGTCGAGCAGGCGTTTCTGCCCCTGCAACTTCCTGATGGCCGTAACGTCCTGACTGACTTCAAGACAGCCGCAATACCGGCCGTCGTCATCGCGAACGGCAAAATAACGTATGTGAATAAAACGGCCCTGCCTTTCGATCCAGAACTCGGCCACATCCTTTTCGCCTTTCTTGAAAGCCTCCAGGATGCGGTTGACGATATGGACGCTTTTGGGCGGATGGCAGTTCTGGACCTTACGGCCGATTACTCCCGGGCTCCGGGGAAAGATCCGATCGGCCGTATCGGAATAATAGATAACAGTGTCGTTCTCATCAACCAGGCTGATATCCACCGGCAGATGGGTCAGCATCAGGTCGACCTGTTCGGCGCTCAGCCGCCCGGTCCTCAAATCCAGCAGAGTCTGAACCCGCCTCGGCTGAAGACCCGAAACATCGGCCGCCGCCCGGGCTGATTCCGGCCCGGCCCCGCCGGTCGCCTCCGGCCGGCCGTAGGCCGCATAACCTCCGCTGCCGGCAGCCGTCTCTCCGGAGGGTTCGGCCGCAGGCCTCCAGCCGGTTCCCGGCTTTATCCAGGCATAGCCGATCTCTTCTTCACCGCGCTTGACCCGGCCCCAGTCTTCCTCTCGCAGCACTTCCAGGCTCATCGGGAAAAGAATTTTTTCCTCCTTGTAAATCATGTCCTGGATTATCTGCAGCACCTGACCGGTTCTGGCCGTCAATCGGCCGGCCGCCTCGGCCCCGGCCGATTTCAGACCGAGCTCCCGCCTCAAGTCTTTCAATTCTTTCCTGATATCGTCATGGAGAGCCCACATGACCTTGGTCGGCCCGCTCACCCCTCGCGCTTCCAGCAACGGAAACAGTTGATTTTCTTTTTTTAAGTAGTGTTTCTCTATTTCTGCCAGGCCCTTCAGCCTCTTATCCAGCTCTTCCAGATTACTCTCGATTTCCGCTTCGGCAGTTTCCCTGGGAATCCTTTCCAGCAACAGTCTAATCTCGGCCATCAGTTTTTCCAGGGCCCGGTTTTCAGCCATCAGGGTGTGGAGCGGATGCCCCGGCGGCATCTCGGGGGAGGATTGAACTTCCAGGGCTTCTTCAAAAATCTTAACATGAAGGTCGCACAGCTTCTTGACCTCTTCTTCCGGGATTCCCTCCTCGATCACCTGCTGTTCCAGCCGGGCAATCTCCTCCGGACCGACATCCTTGACCAGGTCAGCAAATTGCCGCTTGAGCTCATCAACCTGACGGCCGCGATGCAGGTCCCTGATGATTTCTTTGAGCCTGTCCAGCTTTTCCTGACTGAAGTGCCGGCTGCCGTTCAATTCGGCCTTCGTGGTCCCGGAGGCGGTCTTTTGTTCTTCGCGGCTGTCTCTGGCCTCTATTTCTTTTTTTATCCGGCTGATCAGCTCCTCCACGGTCAGACCGCCTTCGGCCGCCACCTCCTTCAGTCTGGCCACTCTGGCCACCGTCCGGCGAAGAATCGGATTCTTCAAGTTCTTATAGGCCGGCGAAAGATTGGCCAGAAAATCCAGCAAAAACGGGTATTGTTTGAGCAACTGATAAAGGCTGGTTCTGTCGTTGAGTTCCATCGTTTCTCCTCCCTGACCCCTCCGGCCGGGTCGTTCCCTTCCCGGGTTCGGGGCGCGCTTAATTCCTACTAAATTAGTAGGATTTATGATAACATAAAAAAGGCACTGTCCACAACCGGCTGTTAAGGCAGAAAGCTTTCACCACTCCTTTCACCTCCCTTCCCGACTGGCCCGGTTTTAGCTTCGCCTTCGGCCAGGCTGAATCCCGGCCCCCGCTATCTGGCGACTCCCGAAGGCTGTTATCATTATACCATCAAGCCCCTGGCCGACCTGGTTTAATTGCTCTCTGAGGTCCGCGGTTTCTGGAAATCGACTATCTCCGGCCGGAAAGCAAGCCGGTCAAAGTGACTTTTGGTCCGGAGCAAAAAAGCCTGAAGGACGGGCTCTCCGGGCGAAGAGAAAGATTGGAAAAGCTGACCCTGACTCCGTCGGTTGACTTCAGACCCGGTTTTTAAGTAAAGATAAAGTCGGTCAAGAAAGGAGCAGACCATGAAATCATCCCGTCTGGTTGTTATCGCCATTCTGGTCCTGGCCGGATTTTTTCTTTTCTCGACCGCCTGGCTGAAATCAGCCGTTAAGTCATTCGAACAGAAAACTGGCCGGCAGAAAACTCAGGTTGAGTACCTGACTTCCCCGGAGCGCGCCACCGCTCCCTTCTCGGAGGCCGTCCGGGTGGGCAATCTGTTGTTTCTCTCAGGGCAGCTCGGTCGCGACCCCGCGACCGGCAAACTGGCCGAGGGCGGAATCGAGGCCGAAACCAGGCAGTGCCTGGAAAACATTAAAAAGACGCTCGAAAAACACGGCTCCTCGCTGGACAGAGTTGTCAAGGCCACGGTCATGCTGGCCGACATCGGCGAGTGGGCTAAGATGAACTCGGTTTACACCGCCTATTTCGCCACCAACAAGCCGGCCCGCAGCGCTTTCGGAGTGAGCGGTCTGGCCGGCGGAGCCAGGGTGGAGATTGAAGTGGTGGCCGTGCTCGACTGACCCTGAGCGGGCCGGGACCGACGAGCGGCCAATCTGATTAATCCCCCGGCTTCGTCTCCTCCCGCCCCGGCAGCCGGTTCAATCTGCACTGCCGTCATATGCTGCCTTAAGACCTGGTGCCAGACCTGAACCTGACTGCATATCAATATTGATAACGGTATTATTTCCTAAGACAGGCCGGAAGGCGGCCTGGAGTGAGGGCGATTCTTGAGCGAGTTTCTAAGACCGACGGAAGAAACTCGGATTTCCTTTTCCGGGAAAGAAGCCGTGTTCTTCTGTAAATAAGAGGCCGGTTAGGCCGCACCTTAAAGGCTGCTTCCAGCCCCGGCCGATTAATTCAGCCTGATAGAAGCCCGCCGGCTCCCGTAAATCAATAAGCCCATAAACCCGTGCCGGTTCAGGTTGCCAGATCCGACTGCCATGCGGGGGCGGAAAAACCTGTTCGCCAAAATAAAAAAGCCAGGCAACTTGTCCCGGCCGGCTCCGGGTGACTGGCACCCGCCTCCGACCTCCAACTCGCTACCTGGCTTCTGGTTGCGCTAAGCTACTAACTTATCTTGAAGACTCGATTAATAGCGGCGTCCACCGGCCGGTCCGCGGCCACGTCCGCCACCAAAACCGGTGCGGGGCTTGTCAGTCCGCGGTCTGGCTTCGTTGACGGTTGCGGTGCGGCCCTTCAGGCTCTTGCCGTTCAGGCTGTTGATAGCGGCCTGGGCTTCTTCCTGATTGGGCATTTCCACGAAGCCGAAGCCCCGTGATTCACCGGTGTAGCGATCCTTGATAATGGAAGCGCTGTTGACCGTTCCAAAAGTTTCAAAAGCTTCCTTCAGTTCGCCTTCGGTGAGGTCTCTGGAAAGGTTTCCTACGTAGATGTTCATAACATCTCTCCTTTAATAAAATTTCCGTTATAAAGGAGAGAGTTATGACCGATAAGGGCCCGTGCCCTCGTCCTTTATAATCGAGCAAAAGTATTATAGCACACAAATCAAGGGAAATCCTGTTTTTCTAAAAAATATTTAAAAATAGTGGATCTTCTCCAAATTAGTTGACAGAATACCATATCTATTAAATGAGAGAAAATTAATAAATTCTTCTTTTTGTGATAGCCTCTCCGTTTCTTTTTTGGCTGAAATTCGGGGAACCCCTTCCGCTGCGGGCGGTTCGGAGACACGCCGGGCCGGCCCACTGCCTTTATTGCCGCCGGTCAGGGAAACAGAGAGGCTTCCTCGTTTGGTTGGAGCCGGGGCTGATCAAAAGGCTGCGAAGACACCTCTTTTAACCTCTCTTTGAGGCTGTGCCTCTAAACCCCTCCCTCAGTCCAATGAAATCTTATAGTCATTCGACCAGATATTTTTCTTTTGATCAACTAATCGCGAGATGAACCAAAATGGTTTAGAGACATAATAACTGGCTAAAAAACCGCCCGAGGCCTTCCCGACCTCCCGGAGCCCGGTGAAAAGGGCCTCGCTTTTCCGGTCGGGATTTGCCGTGGCCGCAGCAAAAGTTTATGCTATTAATACCCCGGCGGTCGGAAGAACCTTCCGTCGCCGGCAGGAAATCCGGGTCTGAAAGGAGAACAGGTCAGAGCCATGGCAAAAAATAAACCTCAGGCCTTAATCCCCATCGCGCTGCTGATCACAGTCTTGACCTCCCTGGCTGTTCTTTCCGGATTCCGGCTCGACTGCCGGTCGCTTCCCGGGCAGAATCAGGCCGAAGAACAGCTCCAGGCCAGAATTCGCCCCATCCGGGACGACGTTGGCTTTTGCTGGAACCCCGACAGCATGAAAATTCTGGTGGACTACTTATCCGCTCAGGAAAAAGACAGATTCGAGGCCCGGGGACTGGTGGCGGCCATTTCCCCGCACGATGATTATCTTTATGCCGGTCGGCTTTATTACCCTCTTTTTAATTTGATACAGGCAAAAGAGGCAGTAATTTTCGGCGTAACCCACGGCGCCGTCCGCAACGAAATCAAAGGACTGGATAGCGTTCTGATTCTTGATGATTATCAACTCTGGCCGGGCGTCCTGAAGCCGGTTGAAATTTCTCCGCTCAGGTCATATCTAAAAGCGCATCTTAAAAAAGAACATTTCATCGTCAACAACCGGGCCCACCAGCTGGAACACTCGATCGAGGCTCTGATTCCCTTTCTTCAGTATTTTAATCCGGAAATAAAAATCATGCCCATCATGGTAGCGCCGGCGCCCCTGGAAAAAATGAAGGAAATATCCGAAGCCCTGAGCCTGGCGCTGGCCTCTTATATGAAGGAAAAAAATCTCAAGCCGGGAAGCGATATCTTCTTTCTTATTTCAGCCGACGGCAACCACTACGGAAAAGATTTTAATAATCTGGCTTTTGGCGAGGGACAGGAAGCCTGGGAAAAAGCCCTGGACTTTGACCGGAGCCTGATAAAGAATTACCTCACCGGCCGGGTAACGGAGAAAAAAGTTGCCGGCCTTACCGGAGAACTCTGGGGACAGACCTATCTGGATTACAGGAATTCTTACTGGTGCGGCAAGTATTCCATTCCTTTCGGGCTGCTGACCGTGGAGAAGGTCATAAAGAAAACCGCCGGAAAAAACATCGACGGCCGGCTGATCAGGTTTTCAGACACCTATAGCGAAGGGGTGCTGCCGCTGAAAAAAATCGGGCTGGGGACAACCGCTCCCTTCTCCCTGCGCCACTGGGTCAGCTTCTGTTCGGTCGGTTATTACCTTGAATATTGAACAATACTGATAAAATCGAATTGAGCCCTGGGCAGGGCCTGACTCTTATCGGCCCTTAAATTGGTCCGGCTGACTTTAACTCTGGAGCCCGGCAAAAATTAATCAGATTGAAACCGGAAAAATCCGGAAATATAGATTGCCTCCCCGGTTTTTCAGGCTTTGCCCAGGACCATGGCCAGCAGGGCCATCCTGACATACAACCCGTATTCCATCTGCCGGAAATAGGCGGCCCGCGGGTCCCGGTCGACTTCCATTGCTATCTCGTTGACCCTGGGCAGCGGGTGCATGATTATCATCCTTTCTTTAGCCTTCTCCAGAGTCCTGGCCGTGATCACATAGGCGTCCTTGACTTTCTCGTACTCTTCCAGGTTTTCGAATCTTTCCCGCTGCACCCTGGTCACGTAAAGGACATCGGTCTCGGGCAGAGCCTTCTCGAGGGAAGTGTATTCCTTCTGGGGAATACCTTTCTCATCGACTTCTTCAATCACCTCCCGGGGCATGCGCAGCACCTCGGGCGAGACGTAATTAAGCTTTATGTTCTTGAATCTGGTCAGCAGCCTGGCCAGCGAGTGCACTGTCCGGCCGTATTTCAGGTCGCCCAGCATGGTTACGTTCAGGTCGTCCAGCCGGCCGAGTTCTTCCCGGATGGTGAAAACATCCAGCAGGGCCTGGGTCGGGTGTTCCCCCACTCCGTCGCCGGCGTTGATCACCGGTTTTCCGGCATACTGAGCGGCCAGGGCGGCCGAACCGACTTCCGGGTGCCTGATGACGATGACATCGGCGTAGGCGGCCAGGGTCCTGACCGTATCGGGCAGGCTTTCACCCTTGGCCACCGATGAATATCTCACCTCGCTGATCGGAATGACCGCTCCGCCCAGCCGCTGCATGGCGGCCATGAAGGAAGCGAAGGTCCTGGTCGAAGGTTCATAGAACAGGTTGGCCAGGATTTTTCCTTTCAGCAGGTCAAAGGTGCCGATTCTTTCGACCATCACCCGCATTTCGTGAGCCACGCTGAAGATGTATTCCAGGTCGGTCCGGGTAAATTGTTTAACCGACAGAATATCCTTGCCGTACCAGGGGGCGTTTTGCTGATCCCCAAACGGCAGGTAGGGACTTTTTGGTTTGGTAGGCATAATGACTCCTTTTATATTATCTCCGGATTTTTTTCTTTAATATATTATCAGGTCTGCCGGGTGTCAACAGAAAAACCGGCCTTTAGCTGTTATGGCTTGGACGGCAGATATTTTTCCCAGTCGGCTTTCTCAAATTCCAGCCTGAAAATTTTTCCGGGCCGGATGATTGCGGCCGCGGCTCGCCCCAGATGCCGGGCCCGGCTGTAACGGATGACCAGAAGGCAGGCTTCCCTGATGGCCGGATTTTTTAAGACCCAAACCTCTTCCGCTCCGGTTCCGGCTGCCTCCGGGTTCAGTCGGCCTTCCTGAATCCGGGTCACCAGAGCCCGGAGTTCTCGGCAGCGGACCTTTTCCGGCTCGGCTCCGGCGCCGCTCTCAACCGGTTCCGGTTCTGTCTGATTTCCTGCTTCCGCTGCCTCCGAAACAGCCTCCCGGAAAATCGTTTCAAGCCGGAGCTCTATTCCTGCTTTCTGGCCGTCATCTGAGCCCTGCTCTGCTTTCAGTCTGACCACTGCCAGCGGCCCCTTTATTCCCGCAGTGGTTATGAGAACGTCGGTTTCTCTGGCCGTCTGGAGGAGATGGTCGTTTTCCCGTTCATCCCGGCCGACGACTATCATTGCTCCGGCTTCAAGAAAGGCTCGACCGGCTCTGACCAGCTCAATGTCTTCCGGCCACAGCGCTCCTCTCCATCGTCTTAGCTGACGGGCCCGGGCCGCAAAGCCGGGGTCGGTCAGCAGACATCCGCCGGCCGGCGTCAGATATTCCTTAAGCTGATACCGGTCGGCCAGTTCCAGCTGTCTCTTTCTCGAGCGGCCGCGGATATCCAGCAACTTATCGCGTTCGACCAGGCCTTTCTCTTCCGGCAGCGTTGGCGCCAGCAATTTGGCCGACAGCGGCCTCAACACCAACCCTTTTATCCCCGAAAGCTTTTCCACCAGCCCCAGAGCCTGGAGGTTCTGGGATTTTGGTCTTTCCCCGAGCACCTCTCCGGTGGCCACAAAATCAGCCTGGTATCGTTGAAGCAGCTCGGCGGCTAATCTGGCCATCTGTCCGTGGCAATCGATACAGGGATTAAGCTGCCGTCCATAGCCGTACCTCGGGTTTTCCACGATCCTGATCTGCTCGCGGGTAATATCGGCCACAATCAGCGGCCAGCCCTGCTCAGCGGCCGCTTTTATGGCCTCCCGGGCTCCAAAAAATGAACTGCGGAAAGTAAGACAGACAATTTCCACTCCCTGTTCTTCCAGCACTTTTCCCGCCAGGACACTGTCCAGCCCGCCGGAGAAAAGAAGAAGAGCCCTGGCTTTTTTCTTCTTCTCTCCCGGTTCTCGAATTTCGAAAATTTTCATATCAATTACCTCGGGCACCCTGCGGTGATAGGGTGGCTTACTGACTTCAGTTTTGCTCAGGCCCGGGTCTCTTTAATCATAGCAGAAAGCCCGGAGGGTAATAAGTCGGTCGAGGTATGAATTCCCGGCTCCCTGTCCGTATTTTTAATTTTCCCGTTTATTTATTCTGAGCCAAAAACTCCCGCTGATTCTTTCCGTCGCTGCCCGTTTGAGCAGCAGCCCAACCAGTTGACCGGGCCGGGGGAAGAAAATTCTTATATCCTGCGGCTTTGCGCCCGGTTTCCGAAATATCAACTAATTAAGATAGCATTTAGGATATTTTAAGGGGTAACCCTGAGGGATGATTTCTCTCCGGGATTATATGAATTATATGAACAGCTATTGGATAAAATTCCTCGAAGAAAAGTTTTGCTGGCCAACTCTGTAGCCTGTTGATATTTCAAAAAATACTCTTACTGACTCTGGAGCAAATTATATTCGACTCGGCTCAGGATGCCGCGGCTGTCTCATATTAACCCACAGGAATGCCGAAAGAGTCTTAAAAATTCTCAGGTACGAGAAGCGCGGCCCGGGCCCGGCGTCTGAAAAAGGCCTCAGCTCTTACCTGCCCTCATTGTTTCATTGCGGCCATCTTCCTGACCTTGCTTCGCCTGGACAGCCACTGCACCAGATTAAATGTCAAGGGGTGGCGCATCAGGAATGAAATTATTCTGTTCCGGCAACCGGGGATGACAATTACCTTTGTACCCCTGAGAGCTCGCAGGGAGATCCTGACCACACGGTCAGCCCTCATCCATAAAAACTCTGGAATGGTTTCTTTATTCATTCCAGCCGCCTGATGAAACTCGGTATGGGTCAGGCCCGGGCAAAGAGCCTGAATCTTAATTCCCTGGCCGAGCAGTTCATTCTGGAGATTAACAGAAAGCATTACCAGGAAGGCCTTGGTCGAACTGTACATGGCTCCAGAAAACGGGCTGAAGGCAGCCACCGAAGCCACATTGATTATTGCTCCCCGGTTCCTTTTGAGCATGGCCGGAAGGGCGGCCCGGGTCAGAAGCACTGTGGCTATTACATGAACCTTAATCATTTGCTCGGCTTCCCCGGTTTCATCCCTGTAAAATTTACTCTTCCCCGCGAAGCCGGCATTGTTGATAAGCAGGTCCAGGTCTTCGGTCTGCCTGATTTTTTCCACCAGAGAACTTAAATCATAATCCCGGCTCAGGTCGGCGGTGAAAATCTCGACTGAAACTCCATACTTCTGGCTCAGCTCCAGAGCCAGTTTTTCCAGACGGTCTTTCCTTCTGGCCACCAGAATCAGATTGGTCCCGGCATCCGCCAGTTGACGGGCGTATTCTTCGCCCAGCCCGGCCGAAGCCCCGGTTATCAGCGCCTTTTGATAAAACTGCTTTTTCATCTGTATCTCAACCTCAATCGGTAAAAGAATTTTTTTTTATAATAGCAGAACTTAAAAAAAATTCGGTATAGTTTTCAGGTCAAATAAAGAAAAGGCAGATTCTGTCCTGCGCTGATTGATAATAGAGCCAGGCCCGCGCGCTTCCTGCCATTCCCTCTTAGCTCTTTCCTCTTCTTGAAATCCCTCAAGTTGCAGGTGATGAGACCTGCCGCACCACTCTCCTTAAAGACATTGAGCTCCATTCCCTTACAGGCTCGGGCTGTGAGCAACAGACTGTCGCGGCGGGCAGGACTGCAGGTGTCATCTTCCCTTTGCTTCATTGGTGGCTATTTTTTTGAGAGAGGGGTCCTGTCAGACCGCGCTTCCTGCCGCCCTCGCTCTCCGGCCCCCTGCGGGGAACTCTTTCCGCTGCGGAAGGTTTGGAGACAGGCCGTGCCACCCTTATCCTGTCCTCCTATGACTCGGAAATGAAATTCTGGCCGGGAAGAACTTTTGCTGGCGGTTGATTTGATTTCGTAAATCGGTAAAACGGCCCTGTCGCGGGGCATAAACCCTGAGGGGTCATGCCCTCTCTGTTTCTTGAGCGGCCCTTGTCCTGGAGAACCTCCTGTCTCGGGGGGTCTTCAGTCTTCGCTCCATCCTCCCACGACCGGCCCCCTTGCACGGCAAGCTACAGCAGGCTGAAGCCGATTCCTCCTGCCGACAATGCCGCCAATCACGGACAGACTGATGCGGCTCTCACAAATTCCCGGGGAACCAGAATCGGCCCAACCCGGGAAAGCCCGATTCGACTTTTCAGCAGGAGCTTTCATCAGTTTCAGTCAGACAGACTTTTCTTTTAATAACCTGTTTTTTTGCCTATCAACCATTTTTCCTCAGGGTTTCCAGGATTTCAGCCAGCAGCTTGACTTCGGCCGAAGGCTCGGGAGCCGGAGCGGCGGCCGCTTCCTGGGCTTTTTTCCTGTCCCTCAATTCCTGGATCTTTTTCATCGGCACAACGATGGCAAAATAGATGACTGCGGCCACAATCAGGAAATTGACCACGGCGTTGATGAACTTGCCCAGGGCTACCGGGCCCAGGAAGATTCCGGAAAAATCAGGTTGGCCAAAAATGGCTCCGATCAGGGGAGTCAGCACATCCCCGACCATGGAGTTGACGATCTGACTGAAAGCGGCTCCGATGATGACCGCCACAGCCAGGTCAACCACGTTGCCGCGCCTGATGAATTCCTTGAACCCTTTGAGCATGACGGCCTCCTTTCTGCCAGTCAGATTATACTAAAATGATTGAGAGAAAAACAATTTCAAGGATTTTCCTCAATTCTCCGAGGGTGGGTTTCCCCCGAAGGTCAGCGGTCTGATGGTTACAGGGTTTCCCCGCAGACTCAAGAAACCGGGTTCGCCCCGAAGCCAAATTCTTTTTGACAGTCAATCATAGAGTGTTTAATCCAATCGGGCACTTACCGGAAAGCCCGGCTAACTCCGTTTACCTTGACAGCCCGAGTTCATGATG
Organism: Candidatus Saccharicenans sp.; assembly: GCA_030017715.1. Classification (GTDB taxonomy): domain Bacteria; phylum Acidobacteriota; class Aminicenantia; order Aminicenantales; family Saccharicenantaceae; genus Saccharicenans. The sequence goes on from JASEIU010000003.1 coordinate 240,961, forward strand.
TTAACTTGAAGCCGGAAATAAAAGAATGGGCTGTCTCAGGCGGAACAAATTCTTCTTATTTTCAAGCCTGTTAAGCTTCTGGCTGCTTTTTTTGGTTATCCTGTTTGTTTATTCGCCGGCCAGGGGTCAGTCGCGACTGAAGTTGCAGCAATATAATCTTAATCCAGCCCGGGAGCTGGAGCTGCTAAAAAAAATCCTGGTCTTTGAACGAAGCTGGAAAGAAAGCCGGGCTGACACCCTGATTATCGGGCTTCTTTATCAAAAATCATACCCCGTCTCTGCCTGGACCGTGGAAGACTGGTTGAACCTTGAGCCATCGCCGGCAGAGGACAATTTCCTGGGAAAGGTCAGGCTGATATTAAAGCCCTTGGACCTTGACTCGGAAGAGTCTACCGAAACCCTGCTCCTTGCCGCCGGCGTTAAATTCATCTATCTCCCTCCCCTGGAGCTCTCCAGCAGGCCGCCCTTGCTGCCTGAACTTTTAAGGAACTGCGAAAAATTAAAAGTGGGCACCTTCACCGCCGTCCCCGGATACGCAGAAGCCGGAGCCGCGGTGGCCTTTATATTCGAAGGAGAAAAGCCTCAGATCGTCATCAACCTGGAGGCGGCCAGGGCTCAGGGGATGAATTTTTCTTCCCAGTTCTTAAAACTGGCCACCGTAAGGAAAAAGAATGACTGAACAGGAAGTCCGGAGCTTGTTGGCCCGCCTGTCTTCCCTGAAAAATAGAATAGTCTTTAAGTTCATGCTGATTTCAACTCCCTTCCTTCTCCTGATCAGCATTCTCCTTCTCACCGTTACTCCCTACTGGTACCGCCAGCAGGCCATCCAGGCTCTGGATGATAAAGCTCGGTCCATCAGCCTGATTGCCGCTCATAGCCTGTCGCCGGCCGTAGTTTTTGAGGACCGAAACGCCATCGAAGAAGTGTTTGCCAGTCTCCGCCAGAGCCCCTCTGTCGATTATGTCCTGGTCTTTGATGGACAGGGAAAGGAAGTGGCCAGGTACCTGAGAAATCCCGGCCTGAAAATTTACCCTGATCATATCAGAAAGAACGGTCTGCTTCCGTCGGGACAGCACCTCAATCAGTACCAGCCTATCCTGATTGAAGGTCGTCCGGCCGGCTATGTGGCTGTCGGGCTGTCGCTCAGCGAGCTGGATAATCAACTGCGCCATATGAAGCAGGTACTCTGGATTTCGGCTGCGGTCATTTTTCTGGTCGGGCTGGCGATTATCTATTTCATCAGCCGGTTGATCAGCCGACCACTGCGCCATATGGCCAGGACAGCCAGAGAAATAGCCGGCGGCGATTATTCAAAAAGAGCCCCGGTTGCCGGCGGCGACGAAATCGGAGTGCTGGCTCAGAGCTTCAACACCATGTTGGATGTACTCCAATCCTCACTCCAGAAGCTGGGCGAAGCCAGGGAAACCCTGGAAATCAAAGTGGAGGAACGAACCAGGGAATTAAAAGAACAAATAGACCAGAAAGAAGCCATAGCTCAGAAATTGAAGGAAAGCGAAGAACTTTTCCGCAACATGGTTGAAACCCTCGGGGAAGGGGTGGTCATCGTCGACGCCGACGAGAATATCATCTTTGCCAACCCGGCTGCGCACCTGATTTTCAATATATACGGGGGGAAACTTGAAGGTCGAAACATGAGGGAATTTACTGACCGGAAGCAGATGGAGCTGATCAGACAGCAGACTCTCAGGAGGAAACAGGGATACCGCGATATCTACGACCTGGAATTAAGCCTGCCCGACGGAAACACCAAGACGGTTATCGTCAACGCCGCTCCCCGGTTCGACCCTAACGGCGGCTACGTTTCCACCCTGGCGGTCATGACCGAGATCACCGAAAGGAAAAAACAGGAGCTGGCCCTGGCTGAAGCCAAACAAAAACTGGAGGAGGTCGTTACCGAGCTGGAAAAAAGAAATGAACAGAATCGGCTGCTGATAGAAATGGGCGACCATTTCCAGATTGCCGCCTCCGATGAAGAAGCCATTGAAGTAATCAAAAAATTTGCCAGCAAACTCTTTCCGAACGAAGGCTGGCTGCTTTACCTGCGCCGGGCCGGGGGACGATTTCTGCAGCTAACAAGTTTTCTTGAACCGCCATCCGAGCCGGCAGAAATTCTGGACATCGAAGATTGCTGGGCTCTAAGGAAATCCGTGCCAAATTTCTTCTGTGACCCAGAAAAAGACCTGCTCTGCCCGCATCTTAAAAGTTACCTGCCCCCTGAGTTGCCGGCCAGCTGTTTCCCTCTCTCGACGGCCGGAGAAACCTTCGGATTGCTTGTGTTTTTTTGCTGTCCTGAAGAAAAGTCACGGGTCAAGAGCCAGGACCAGGAAAGAAGGGCCAGACAGAAAAAAGACCTCCTGCTGAGCTTTTCCCAGAGGGTGGCCATGAGTCTGGCCAACATCCAGCTCCGGCAATCGCTCAAAGAACAATCGATCCGCGACCCGCTGACCGGCCTTTACAACCGGCGTTATCTTGAAGAAACTCTGGAAAGGGAGCTGGCCAGGGCCAGACGGGCCGGACAGCCGGTTTCAGTCATTATGGTTGACTTAGACCGCTTCAAGAGAATCAATGATTCTTACGGGCACGAAGCCGGAGACTACCTGTTGCAGATGATGGCCAGAACGCTCCAGAGGTCGGTTCGGGCGGAAGACATTGTCTGCCGCTACGGGGGAGAAGAATTCACCATAATTCTGCCCGGGCTCAGCCTGGAAAAAGCCGTCTCCAGAGCTCAACTGACACTCGACTCCGTCCGGCACTTAGAGCTTAATTATGGAGGGTTGATAATAAAGAATATTTCGATTTCGGCCGGGGTGGCTTCCTGCCCGGAACATGGCCTCAACTGGCCGGAAGTCATTCAGGCTGCGGACCTGGCTTTACTCCGGGCCAAGCAGGAAGGACGAGACCGGGTAGTGATGGCAGGAAAACCCGGGAATGAACAGGGCGGCTGATAATGACAGAAAGCCACCTCCCTTCCAAAGATAAGAGCATGCTTAGCATTTATTGTTTCAACGAAAATAAAGCGAGGTCAAAATGAGAAGCCTGAGGGTTTTATGGCCAAAATGGAAAGCCAGGCTTAAAAGCCCACTTTATCTGGTCTCTTTTCTGCTGATTATCCTCATAATCGGGGCCGGCCTTTCCTGGCGCCACAATCAGAAGAAACAGGTAAAAAATATCACCTATCAGCAGCTTTCCCACATAGCCGAAACTAAAGCCAGAGAAATACGGCAGTGGCTGGACGAGAGGAAGGGGGATGCCCGGATTATGACTGAAAGTCCTTTCTATGCCGCAGGCCTTCTCGAATTTCTAAAACATCCGGAACCTGAAGGATTCGAAAGAGTAAAAGCCAGGCTGGAGCTGACAGCGAAAATTTACGGCTTTAAGAGAATTATGATTCTTGACGCAGACATAAAACCGGTAATGACCTATGGGGCTGAACCGCCTGGGCATCTGAGCCAAATCCTTCTTCAGGAATTGAACCGGGCTGAAAGATACGCCTCTGTAATCAACACCGACCTGCATACCCATGAGGAAGAGGGAGTAATCCACATTGACTTTATAGCTCCAATCTTCCATCCGGATGATCCTGAGAGAAGAGCTGGAGCCTTTACTGTCCTGACCGTTGACGCCAGCGATTATCTATTTCCTCTGATCCAGAGCTGGCCCTTTGCTTCTAAAACAGCCGAAACCCTGCTGGTCAAAAGGGACGGAGAAGAGGTGCTTTTTTTAAACGAGCTCAGACACCGGAAAGATACCGCCTTAAAGTTGCGCTTCCCGCTCACCCGTAGGGATATACCGGCAGTCAAAGCAGCCCTGGGTGAATACGGAGAATTTGAGGGGCGGGATTACCGGGGCCATGAAGTGATGGCCTACCTGACCCCGGTTCCCAACACCTGCTGGTCAATCGTCTCGAAGATTGATAGAGCCGAAGCCCTTTCCAGCTGGTTCAAACGCTCAACTTTCATGACCCTTTTTATGATTTCGCTCGTAATCATTCAGTTAATATTCACTGAGCTGATCTGGCAGCGGCGGGAGAAGATGAGTTTTCAGCGGCTTTACGAAGCTGAAGCCCGGGCCCGGGAAACCGAACAGCTTTTCCAGGTGTTGAGCGACTCGGCCATGACCGGAGTTTACCTCATCCAGGACGGCGTTTTTAAGTATGTTAACAGGGCCCTGGCCGACATGTTTGGCTATGAGACCGGAGAACTGATAGGAAAACTCGGAAACCTCGACCTCACCCACCCCGACGACCGGCCAAAGGTCAGGGAATACAACCGCCGGCGGCTGAACGGGGAAGTTTCTTCATTAAGATTCGAATTTCGCGGAGTGCGCAAAGACGGCTCGAGTTTCTACTGCGAAGCTCACGGCAGCACCATCGAATATAAGGGGCGTAAAGCCATCATCGGCACCCTGATAGACGTCACCGATCGGGTAGAACTGATTCAGGAACTGCTGGCCCGGGAAGCAGAAATCAGAGCCACTCTTTACAGCATCGGCGATGCGGTGATCTCCACCGACCTCAACGGGAAAGTGCTGATGATGAATCCGGTGGCCGAAAAACTCACTGGCTGGAAGGAAAGCGAGGCCGGGGGATGTTCGATTCAGGAAATTTTCAAGATAGTGGACGAATTCACCCGGGAACCGGCGGAAAACCCGGTGGAACGGGTGCTCAGAGAGGGCACCGTGGTCGGGCTGGCCAATCATACCGTGCTGATATCAAAGGATGGGAAAGAGTACCCGATAGCCGATTCTGGAGCGCCGATTGCCGATTCCGGCGGGGAGAAATTCGGAGTTATCTTAGTGTTTCGAGACCAGACGGCCGAGAGAGCCACCCAGAATGAGATTCTGAGAACCAGGGAAGAACTCCGGGAAAAGAGCCGCTTCTTAGAGACTCTGGTGGCCAACCTTCCGGGAATGGTTTACCGCTGCCGCAACGACCGCGACTGGACGATGGAATACATAGCCGGAACCTGCAAAGAGATCACCGGCTACGAACCAGAAGACCTGATAGGCAACAGAAAGATATCCTACAAGGAACTTATCATCCCGGAACACAGAGAGTATTTATGGAATAAGTGGCAGAGAATCCTCGCAGTAAGGAGTGTGTTTGAGGAAGAATATCAGATCAGAACAGCTTGCGGGCGGATTAAATGGGTCTGGGAAAGAGGCTCGGGTGTTTTTGACGAGCAGGGAAACCTGACCTGCCTTGAAGGGTTTATATCTGACATCACCGAGAAGAAAAAAGCCGAAGAAGAACTGGCCAGGAGCGAGCGGGAAAAATCGGCCATTTTTGCTAACATCTCTGAGCTTGTGCTCTACCAGGCTTCTAACCATACAATAATCTGGGCCAACCGGGCAGCTGCTGAATCGCTGGGATTAAGGCCCGAGGATATAATAGACAAAAAATGTTACACCCTCTGGCACGGACGGGAAGTGCCCTGCGAACCCTGTCCGGTGGCCAGGGCCAGGGAGACGGGCCAGCCTCAGCGGATGGAAATCAAAACGCCGGACGGCCGCTGGTGGGATATCAGCGGTTATCCGATGAAAGATGAAGAAGGCCGGATAATCGGCCTGATTGAAGTAACCTCGGAAATCACCGCCAGGAAAAAAGCGGAGCTCGCCCTGATAGAAAGCGAAGCCAAATACCGGGCGCTTTTTGAGGCGGCCAACGACGCCATCTTCATAATGGATAGAGATATTTTTATCGACTGCAATCCAAAGACTGAAGAGATTTTCGGCTGCGACCGGACGAAGATTATTGGACAGTCGCCTTATAAATTCTCTCCAGAAAAACAGCCGGACGGCCGGGATTCCAGAGAAAAAGCGCTGGAGAAAATAGAAGCGGCCCTCGAAGGGCAGCCTCAGTTTTTCGAATGGGTGCACTGCCGTTTCGATGGGCGGTGCTTCTACGCAGAGGTCAGCCTGAATTTGATAGAGCTCGGGGGCAAAAAAATGATTCAGGCAATAGTCAGGGATATTGACGATCGGAAAAAAGCTGAAAGCGCCTTAAGAGAAAGTGAAGCCCGATTCAGACGGCTGGCTGAAAATGCTAAGGATCTGATTTATAGATATCGGTTTATTCCGGAAAGGGGCTTCGAATATGTCAGTCCGGCCGCCACTTTGATCACCGGATTTACACCGGAGGACCATTATGCCGACCCTGACCTTGGATTTAAGATCGTTCTGGAAGAGGACCGACCGCTTCTGGAGCCGCTAAGTGCCGGAAAATTTGATAACCCGGTTGTCCTCCGGTGGAGGAAAAAGGACGGCTCGATAATCTGGACGGAACAGATCAACGTGCCGGTCTATGACCGGGCCGGAAATTTAGTGGCCATTGAAGGCATTGCCAGGGATATAACCGAAAGGAAGCTGGCCGAAGAAGCCCTGGTGCAGTCGCTGCGGGAGAAGGAAATTCTAGTCCGGGAGATCCACCACCGGGTGAAGAACAACATGCAGGTCATAAGCAGCATCCTGAACCTTCAGTCGGCACTGCTCGATGACCCCAGGGCTAAGGCAGCTTTCAAGGAATGTCAGTACCGCATCAGGTCAATGGCCATGGTCCACGAGCGTCTGTACCGCTCAAAAGATTTGAGCCATGTAGACTTCGGGGACTATTTGAGCACAATCGCCCATCATATTTTCCTCGACCACCGGATCAGCCAGGAGCAGGTTCAACTCCATCTGGAAATCAAGCCCGTAAATCTCAGCATCAATACGGCTGTTCCCCTCGGTCTGATAATAAACGAGATGATAACCAACGCCTTCAAACACGCCTTTCCGGCCGGGAGGCGAGGCAATCTCTGGCTCAACTTGCGGAAGATAAATGAAGGAAGAGCGGAGCTTGTGGTCAGAGACGACGGAGTGGGATTGCCGGATGGTCTGGACACAAAGAAGGTCGAATCTCTGGGGATGGTTATCATCAACACTCTTGTAGAACAGATCGACGGGAAGTTGAAGGTGATATCGGGAAAAAATAAAGGGGCCGAATTCCGGCTGACTTTCCCCTGTTGAGGAGAAGCACCGGGCCGGAGCAGACGGCGGGGCGTCGCGATCTTCGCGTCCGAAAAAAATCGGATATTTTGATGGGTTGAAAAAGGCGGTGTTTTCTCCGAAATATCCAGGACCGAGGCCTGGCCGGCAAATCCCACTTGAGCAACAGGACTTTCTATTCTTATCATTATCAGGCTTATTGCCTGCAGGCCAATGTTTTATTGACGTCGGAACAATGAGCCTCTCCGGTGCAGCCGGGCCAGCAGAGAGAATAAGAATGGTTAAATTACCCTGGCCCAGCTCAATTTACGAAGAACTTCCGGGGAAACCAAACGTATATAAAAAGATAAGAACATTTTTGAAGCCTATTATGGCTGTAGAAGAAAGGGCCGGACGGACACGAGGGCCAGTGCAGACAACCGCCTCGGACTCAGGCTCAACAGAAGCGGAAAGGTTATTGAGGTCGCTGGCCATTATTCATCAACTCCCGGAAAATTAAAAGATATCCGGGAGATAAGAGAGGTCTCCACTTTGCTGGAAGAAATTAGCTCCGGTTGCGTCATATTTAATGATGAGTATTTTCCTGTTATTTTCAAATTTTCCACCTGGCCAGGCAATGAGTCTTTCCTTGAAAATACTATAAATAACTGGAGGTTTAAATGAAAAAGCGCCTGTTACCTGTTTTCTTGGTGGCAGCGGTTCTTATGGCTTTTTCCCTCTCCCTGGCTCAGATGCCGCCCCAGCAGCAGATGAAGCCGGAAGAGGTCAAAAGAGCCCTGAACCTGGTTTCCAAGCCTGAACCTGTTCCCGAAAAGTACAAGGCCGGTTTTGAGTCCATAACCGCCCGGGATACTCTGTCCATGCTCAACTATCTGGCCTCTGACTGGATGGAAGGCCGGGATACCGGCAGCCGGGGTTATGCTGTGGCCGCCGATTACGTGGTTTCCCTGTTTAAGATGTGGGGAGTTAAGCCGGGCGGGGATGTCCCAAGAGCGGATATCAACATCGCTCGGGCTATGGCCGGTCAGACATCAAGGCAGGCTATGTCCATGGAGCGGAGCTATTTCCAGGAATTCACCCTGAAAGAAATCACCGACAGCCAGACTTCTCTCCGGGTGGAAATTTCCCGCGGCGGCTTCAATAAATCCAGGACTTTTGAAAGCGGAGTCGACTTCATGAACACCCTGTCTTCCGACGAAGACGTCAGCGGGCCGGTGGTCTTTGCCGGTTATGGAATCAAGGAACCGTCGATCGGCTGGGACGAACTTAAGGGACTGAGCCTGAAGGATAAGATCGTCCTGGTCCTGAGCGACGCCCCTGGTAAAGATGACCCGAATTCTCCTTTCAATAAGAATAAAGAACTCAAAGAAAAGTTTTTTCCTCAGGGTCCCCAGGCCATGCAGGCTCTGATGAGGAGAATGGGCCGGGGTGGTTTCAATAAACTGGAAGAAATTTACAAGCAGCAACCGGCGGCGGTGTTAATGGTTCAGAATACCGGAAAGGATTCCGACATTTACAACATGCTGACTGCGGCTCAGAACCGTCAGCCTGACGATTCCCGGCCGATCATCAAGAGGCCCAGAACAAGAATGGTCATCCCGGGAGGGCGCGATTCGATGGAAGGAATGATGGGGCTGAGCCGGGTGCCCACCCTGACCATCACCAGGGAAATGGCCAATTTAATCTTAGAAAACAGCGGCCAAACGATCGACGAACTGAAGAAAGCTATCGAGAGCACCTACAAACCTGCTTCAAGAGAGATTCCGGGCGCTCGGGTCAGCATCAATTCCACCGTTAAGGCCAATCTGATCAGGACGATGAATGTCATCGGCTATATTGAAGGTTCCGACCCGAAGCTCAAGGACGAATATTTTGTGGTCGGTGCGCATTTTGACCATACCGGAAAATGGGAAGATTACATATTCAACGGCTCCGACGATAACGCCTCGGGCTCAGTTGGAGTTATGGCTATTGCCAGAGCAATGGCTCTCAATCCGGTTAAGCCCAGAAGAAGCGTCGTCTTCTGCCTGTGGACGGGCGAGGAAAAGGGACTTCTGGGCAGCAGATATTATGTCCAGAATCCCACTTTCCCGATGGATAAAACCGTTGGCTACCTGAACTACGACATGATCAGCCGGCCGTTTGATGAGCAGACCTTTGCCAGGTATGCAAATATGTTCAAGGTTAAGGGAGTGGAAGACCTGGTCCAGCAAATCAGGCCGGCTTATTTTGTTACCGTCAATGCCACCAAGGATTCGGGCTTTTACGAGATTCAGCAGGAGATGAATAAATACGTCGGGCTGGACCTGTTTGTGCGCGAACCGGAACTGGGACAGGGCGGCGGCGGTTCGGACCATTCGTCTTTTGCGGCCGTCAAGAAGCCGTATGTTTATTATATGACGGCCATGCATCCGGACTATCATCAGACCAGCGACAGCCCGGATAAGGCTTCGGGCGAGCTGCTCAGCCGGGTGATCAAGCTGGGCTACCTGAGCGTCTTTGCCTTCGCCGACAAATAAAAGAGGGGACACCTGCTGGTGTCCCCTCTTTAGTGGGGACACTAAGAGATGTCCCCTTTTCGGGCTAAGATTCTTATCCCAAGTTCAGTTTCTATCCTTCTTAAGAAAAGCTCGCTGCCCAGAGGTTTGCCATTGCTGTTATTCTCCTGGAAGGTTCTTAAATCATGCTCGCACTCTGTTTCACTCAGGTAGCTCTGCCAGTCTTGAACTTTATAGGCCAGCGGTAGCGGGCTTAAAACCAAATCCTTATTTCCCATGATATGAGCCCTGGCACTTGACCACTTATAATCTTCCGCCCGCTTCACAAGACCGGCTCTAACTGGATTTCGTTCGATATACCGCATACAGCGATAAAGATATGTTTCGTCCATTGGATAGGAAATAAAACGTCCCTGCCAGAGATGGCCCTTCCAATTATTCCTGATGTTGATAATAAGGCTATATTTTTTATGAGTCTCAGAAATGGCCCTTCTCAGGCTCGCACCATCTTCAGGAACGGCAATTATATGAACATGATTATCCATAAGGCAATAACACCAGATTTTTACTCTTTCGAGACGGGATTTATGGTTCAATATTTCTAGATACAATTGTTTATCATCTTCAGTGAAAAAGACCTTTTGATTCCGATTACCCCGCTGGATAATGTGATGAGGTGCGTTCGGAAATATTATCCTTCTGGTCCTTGGCATAGCACATAATAAGACGAAGGAAATTTGTTCTCTTTATCACCGTTATGGAACTTTTTTCGGGGACACCTGCAGGTGTCCCCTCTTTTTAAAGGTTGAAGCGGTAGGAAAATTTCACCAGGAAGATGTTGTCGCCGGGGGCCGTGAACAAGTTCCCCAGGTCACGCCACAGCGATAGCTGGCCCGGATAGCTGAAATCGGCCCGGTTCTGCGTCCAGACCAGATACAACAGCGACCCCGGCCGGTACTCCCATCTCAGGACCACCGTTCCCCGCATCGATTTATAATTAAAATCCGGATTGGCCAGGTAAAAAGAAGCAGCCGGCCCTAAGCCGTCCGGGTCAACCAGATACTGGCCGTCCTCTTCCACTATGGTTGAGCCGCCTTCTCCGAACACCAGATAATCGTAAGCCCTCGGCCGGTTTAGCTGCTTGAACCGGTCATATTTCCCCACGGCGATAAAAGGCTGGAGATAAGCCTGCAGGCTCAGAGTCGGAGTAAAGATCCAGTTGACCCTGATCTCGCTGGCCACAATCCTCTGGTCGATCCGTCCGAAAATGTACCGCACCCCGTAAGTTTCGACCATCAGCGGATCCACCACCTTTTTTACCCACTGGGTTTCGTTCTTCGAAAAGCCGATCATCGGCCCGACCGACAGACTCAGGTTGGTTCTCGGTTTCCAGCGCACCGAAAAATTGGCCATCCATTCGCTGGAATCATGCTGAGTCCACTGATAGGAAAAATTTCCCTGCAGCACCACCGGTTTCCGGGAATCGCTATTTAAGAACAGCTGGTGGATCATACCAGACGGAGTCAGGGCCAGGGGGCCGCCCCGCGTCAGTCGATTGCTCAAAGCTTCGGGCACAAAGATTAAGGTATATTCAAAATTCCACCAGTTTTTCAGAAGACCCTGAAAGTCGGCCGCCGCGCAGGTAAACGTCCGATTGCCACCGAAATCGTATTGAACCGAACCCCCGGCTATGGCCGTCCACTGCCTGAATAATTTGCCCGGTTTAGTCCACTGATAGCCATAAAGCCCCATGACATCAAACAGGTCCGAGCCTGAACTCTGAAAGCCTATATCGTTGGGGTCAAATCCCGGAGACAGGGCCCCGGCCGAAACCAAAAACAGGTGGTGTCCCTGCTGCCTGGCCAGCTTCAACTGCCCGGCCCAGCCATTAAGGCTGGTGGCCTCGGGATTCAGGCTGACATGGGTTGCGTCCGGCCTCTGGAAATAATGCATTGACGATTGCTGCAAGCGGTAGATATCTTCCTGGCTCCCCTGGATGAAAGTCCCGCCCAGCCAGCCGCCGACCACCCAGGTTCTCTTTTTATCCAGGAATGACCAGCCGTCCATGGCCAGGCTGAATGCTCGTTTGTTGAGAAGGCCTGACAGTGTTTCGCTGTCGAGGTCCCTGACCACTCCCGTGGCCATAAAACCTATTCCCTGCTGACCGTCCTTGATTTCTTTCTGGGCTCGAAGAACTCCGTAATAAGATAGCGGCTCGACTTCGTCGCTGTATCTCTGTTCCAGGTCATCGACCGTGGCAAATTCCCGCCCGGTCACGGCGCTGATGAAACCGACATTCCAGCCCGAGCCCATCTTTCCCGTCAGTTTGAAAGCCCCGAGTATGGTCGTCCGGTCCGGAAAATTGACATATCCATCATGAACCGGATAACCCTGCGGCGCCCGCCCTATCCTGCGGCTGTAGAAGAAACGAGGGTTGGGCCAGTTGATGTTGGCGTTTATGTAAACGCCGCCGCGCCCGAAGTGATTAAACATCGAAGCACCCTCGATAAAGAACGGCCTCTTTTCCTGATAATAGGTTTCATAAGCGCTGAGGTTTATAACAGCCGGGTCAACTTCCACCTGTCCGAAATCCGGGTTGATGCTGACATCGAGGTTGAGGTTGCTCTTCAAACCGATCTTCATATCAAACCCGGCATTGCCCAGGTATCTATGGCCGGTCTCAAAAGGATTTCCGGGTTCGGCCGGGCGAAACTGGGCCTGCCCCACGGAATAGGGATAGAGCTCCACCCGCCGACCGGGGCTGATATTCTCTATGCCTTCCAGGCGAGCAAACCGGGAGACATAGGCCGCATCTTCTTTCGGCACCCAGGCAAAGGCCAGTTTTTCCTGTTTGCGTTTTATCGTCCGCTGGAAATTCACTCCCCAGATGTAACTGTCCTTTCGGGGAAAACGAAGCTGGTTAAACGGAATTTTCATCTCCAGCGTCCAGCCGTCAGCCACCCGGGCCGCCCTGGCTTCCCAGATTCCGTCCCAGCTTTCATCCTCGCCGACATCGTTGAACAGGACTTCATCCACGATGGACCCGGAAGGATTCACTCCGAACAGAAAACCGCTCCGCCGGTCAAAATAGGGATCGACGGCAAAGAAAAACCAATCCGACTCAACGAAGGAATCGCGGCGGCCCAGCAGGCCGATTATGCCTTTCGGGTCTGAGTCGTGACAGTAAGCAGCCACGTAAAGGTTAGCTTCGTCATAGGCCACCCAGACTTCCGTCTTCTCTGAAGCCGGGGCGCCATCTACCGGGTCGCGCTGGAGAAAATCGTTGGCCGGTTCGCCGGATTTCCAGATTTCTTCCTCCAGCAGGCCATCAAGCTTTACGGGTTGACTTAACCTTATGGCCCTGACCACTTTCTGCTCCTGAGCTTTTTTCAGGGCTTCTTTATCGATTTCAGCCGGCCTGGCATTATCCTTTCCTGTAACCGCTGCCCCCAGACCAGCTGAACTCAAGAAAACAACCAGGGCCAGAATGATTATGATTGCGGTAATAATTGCTTTTTTAATCATATCTAACTCCATCCTTTATAAAATTCGGGACAACTTGTATATTTCCCTATCACTTTTATTGCGATCATATAGTTTTCCTTTTCGACCATCTCAGTCATCATCTCTATTAACGAAAATTGGCCCCACAAAGTTCACTCAAGACAACAGGGGACATCTTAAACTGTCCCCGATTATGAGGGGACAGTTTATAGTGTCCCCGACCTTCCTCCCTTCTTTTCCCCATATAGAATGGCATGAAAATTGTCGTCAAAGGGGACACCGTACGATGTCCCCTTTTGGTATGATAAAAGGCAGTTATTTCCTCCTGTGGCTTTACTGAGCGAGGCGGGGACACTCTTAGGTGTCCCCGAAAAATTGGGGACAGTGCAGGGTGTCCCCTTGTTATGAGCCGATTACGGTGCGGTTTCGCCCTGATTCCTTGGCTTTATATATAAAGGGCAGCATCGGCCTGGTGAATCAGACCCGGCAGGTCGCTGACTTTATCAGATGGAAAGCTGGCCACGCCGGCGCTCAAGGTAATTTTCAGGTCGAACGACCCGTACTGCAGCCGCAGGGTTTCGGCTTTGTTCCGCAATTTTTCCATAATCTGATAGGCATCAACCGCCGAAGCTCCATTAAACACCAGAAGAAATTCTTCCCCGCCAAATCTTATCACCAGGTCGGAGACGCGAATATTCTGGGCAAAAAGTCCGGCCAGGGTCTTCAAGACGAAGTCTCCGGCTTGATGCCCGTAGGTGTCATTAATCTTCTTAAAATGGTCTAAATCCACCATGGCCACCGACAGCGGCATCCGGTAACGCTTCGACCTCTCAAATTCTTCAGTCATTCGCCTCAGTCCGAATCTCCGGTTCAACACTCCCGTCAGTTCGTCAATGGCCGCCATTACCTCCAGCCTTTTCATGATCATAGCATTGTAAATAAACGGGGTGGCCTGCATTATAAAATTTCTGGCTTCCGGGGCGGCAAAACCTCGCTTAAAAGGTTCTCTGGACAGCAGACCGCAAACCCCGACCTCTTCATTCCTGTATTTAAGAGGAATCAAAGCTATATGTCGCGGGTCAAGCAGGCCCACGCCAATGTGCAGATGTATAGCCTCCCCCTCGATCCCCGACACCACCACCGGCCATTCCTGCTTCATTAGCTCGAGCCAGTAGGCTTCTTGAATCTGTTCTCTGTTTATCTCCACCGACTGGCTTTTGACCAGCCTCATCTCACCTCTCTCCAGCACCAGCAGAAAACTGCCCTGTCCCCCAAAATACTCGCTGAATGCTTCCAGCACCACCCTGGCCACCTCTTCCAGTTTGAGGTCGCGTTTCAGCCTGTCGAGGAAGCTATTGGTTGTCCTTTCCACCTCGACAAAATTGGCCACCGAAGAAATCAGGTTATTAAAATCCCCCGAAATTTTACCTAAGATGTCGGCCGAGGAAGCATCCACCAGACAATCCTCCATCCGGCAGCTGCCTTCAGCCGGGCTATTCCTGTGGCGCTCCAGCTTTTCGCTGAAAAGCTGCATCCTCGCCGCCAGATTGGAAAGAAACCGATATACCACTCCGCGAAAAATAAAATAATTGCAGAGGCCAACGATTAATCCCGCCAGGACGCACATTGAAAAATAGAGCGGCGTCAGTACCCTGGAAGCCGGCAATTTAAGAAGCCAGAGAGAAAAGAAGGGAAAGATCAACCCCATCAGCAATCCAAAACCCAGCATAAAAAACAACTGGTCCCTGACAACACTCCCGGTAAGGCTTTTCATAATCCCCTCCCTCATTTTTAATTTATAGCATCAGGAAGATTATATTAAAAGCAATGGACACCATAAAGTGTCCCCTCTCACCGGACGTCAACAGACAAATTGCCTGACCAAAAAATAAGATCCCCAAAAAGCAGAAAAACGCCCCCCCAAACAAATTGATGGGCCTGTTTATGTTCTCTGTCTAAGCGGCCAGATTCAGTTCCTGCCGTATCCGGCTGGCCAGCAGATTTTGCTTTCTCAGGTAAAGTCTGGCTGGCAGTCCAGTCCGGGAAACCATCCTGGCCATGATTTTAACTGCCTCTCGCCTGAAGGCCAGCGCTTCCTCCCTACCCCTGGAGAGAGTTTCGATTACGGCGTCTGCCAGGGCGTTGCCGGTTTCCATCTTCAAGCCTTCCTTGTTCATAACCCAATCCCCGCTGTTCAGAATCATTTCCAGGCGATTACGAATCTCGTTCTTAATCCGGTTATAGGTCAGGTCTTCGGCGACCAGCCAGGCACTCCCCTTCTTTATCGACTCATAAAATTCTCGGAAATTATTGCCTCTGGCCACGGTAAATATCCGACCTATATCGCCGGTGTGGGAATCTGTGCCGGCCGCCACCCCTTTGTTCTTCGAAGCCGCCAGCTCCAGCACCAGCCGGTTTAACTTTCCAATTCGTCCCAGGTTGTATTCGAGCACCGGGAACATCCCGGACAGTTCCGCTACTGCGGCCGGATTGAGCTTCTCCCCGGGTTCATGCCAGAAAGGGTGATTGAAGATGAAGGGCAAATTCTCTTCCTTCAGGTACTCAACCAGCCTTTCAATATCCCCGGACGTCCCGGCAATTGTTTCTATTTCTGCAAATTGTTTCCTGTTCAGCATATAGACATTAAGATGGACCGTATGACCGACTTTCTTTCGGTCCAGGATTTTCACTTCAACCCCGGTCACCAGATCCTCTCTTGTCCAGCCGACCCGGTCGTAGGCATCCATAGTGTCATGGTCGGTAAAGCAAATGAAACTCATTCCTCGGGCTCTGGCCCTTTCATAGAGAACCAGCGGGTCAACTTCTCTGGTTGGGACCACGTCATAAGAATAGAAGGTGTGGACATGCAGGTCAGCCGCCTGCCAGCCCCCTTCTATCAGGCGAGTGGCTCTATCCCGGGTAATTATCCGGTTGCTTTGTAGACTATTATCGGTCATCTCATTTTCGGTCAGAAATTCAGTCGATCCGGCTCCGAGATCGCCGATTTTGCGCTCGCCCTGGCCCCGGAAATCCCGACTCCCGTTGCCTGGAAACCGTGTCGCCATTTGATTCTGAGCTTCCAGCCCTTTTATTTTTCCTGTTTCTGTTGCCAGTTTCATTCTCGTTTTCTCTTTCCTTTTTCTTTTTTATCTATCGTCAGAGTAGCAAACCTGAATTAAAAAACCGGGTAAGATAGGTTAAAGTTCTGTTAAGAAAAAATGAGTGGGTTAACTTCAAGCCGGTAAATCAGGCGCCTCTCAAAGTGAGAATAATAGAGCCCTTGCCTTTTCAGTTAATTTTTATTAATCTGACCTGAGAATTATGATAGAAATTATGGATCCGATATCGGAGTAGTGCCCATGTTATCAAAAAAAATCTATCCTGCTGTTTATCTGTTGTTAATCGCAATTTTTCTTAGTCTGCCCATTCTGGCCCTGGCCCGGGAGCAACAGGAAACCCGCCTGGCTGCGGCCCGGGAATCCGAGGGAGAGCTGGGGCAGCAGTCGACTGAGTCAAAGAATCAGGAAATCGGCCCGGGAGCCGGCAAAGGCCAGGGGCAAAGACAGGGGTTAAGACAGGGGCAGGGACAGCAGAGACCGGCTAATCAGCAGCCGCTACCAACTCAGAATTTCTTTCGTTTTTTGTTTTCGTCCAAACTTATCACCATGCTGGTGATCGGCCTGGTAGCCCTGGTTCTGCTTCTGACCGGAAAAATGGACAACAGAACCAGAATTCCATTTCTGGTCGTAGCCACCTTTCTCTATGGCGTCTCGGCCAACCTCGGGCTGAAGCTCTTTTCCGGTTTTTCCATGCATCCTTCCCCCATCTGCGCCATCACCAAGCCCCTGCTTTATGGACTCAGGACTCCGATGCTGGCCACACTGGCCGTAATCCTTTTCCTCACAATAATAGGACCGAAGCTCTTCTGCAGTTATGTTTGTCCGGTCGGCGCCATCCAGGAATTAATCGCCATGCTGGCCGACAAACTTAAAATCAGAAGGCGAAAACCCTCCTTCAGACTCAGTCAGACTGTCCGGGTGCTGATTTTCTTAGCCTTCATTGCCTTCAGCTGGACGGCTATCATTCACACCATCTACCAGGGCCAGGTCCGGGCTCTCTCGCTCTATGATTACATTAATGCCTTTGAAGGATTCAAATGGAACCTGCAGCCGACGCTCCTGGACAATCTGTTTCATTTTCTCCCTCTCATCCTGACTCTGGCTTTTGCTTTCTTTACCTACCGACCCTATTGTTATTATGTCTGCCCCGTTGGGCTGTTCACCAATGTGCTTGAGCAGGTGGCAATCTTCCGGGTTGTTAAGAAAAAAGATGGCTGCAACGATTGTCAGGTATGCGTGGACAGATCACCCTGCCCGGCAGTCGCCGAGATACTTAAAGACGCAGTTCTTGTCCCGGATTGTTTCTCCTGCACCGTCTGCACCCGTGGCTGCCCCCGCAGCCAGCTGAAATTCGGCCGCTAATAACAGGGGACACCTTACGGTGTCCCCGGAAAAATGGGGACAGTGTACGGTGTCCCCTATTCTTCTCCGGTTTTTTCCCCATAGAGAAATTAATTATGAGGATCAAAAAAGGGACACTTTACGGTGTCCCCTTTCAGGTCAACTTTCTGGAACGTTTTTCCCATGAAATCAGGCACAAGACAAAGGGGACACCTTACGGTGTCCCCGAAAAAATGGGGACAGTGTACGGTGTCCCCTGTTTGGGGCTACCTGGCCTTCACTGCCGCGGCCATCTCCAGGGCCAGCTTTCTCAGCCGCTCAAAATCCTCGCCCTTGGCTGAGAACTGGACTTCGACCGGCTGGCCGACCAGCGTCCAGTTGTTCTTCCTCAGGTGCTCCAGAATCCCCTTGACTCCGCCCCCGCTCCAGCCGTATGAACCAAACACCCCGAAAACCCGGTTGGGCAATCCTTTATGGGCCAGGTTGATGATCACATTTTCCAGCGGCGGGTAAATCCAGTTATTGTAAGTGCAGCTGCCGAAAACAACCCCCTTGAAGCGCCAGATTTCGTTGATGATGAAAGACTCGTGAACGGTCGAAGTGTTCATCACCCGGAGATGTTTTATTCCCTCGTCGGCCAGCGCCCGGGCCACAAAATCGGCCATCTTTTCGGTGTTGCCGTACATGGTGCCGTAAGCAATCACCACGCCTTCGTCATATTCATACCGGCTCCACCTGTCGTAAGACGAAATGATTCGTTTGGGATCGGTCCGCCAGACCGGTCCATGGGTCGGGCAGACCACCCTGACCTCCAGCCCGGCCAGCCTCTGCAGCGCCTTCTGGACCATGGGCCCGAATTTTCCGACAATATTGGAATAATATCTCCTGATTTCATGCTCGTAATAGGCGACGTCGACTTCGTCATCAAAAACTCCGCCGTCCAGGCTGCCGAAACCGCCGAAGGCATCTCCTGAAAAAAGAATCCCCCCGGTTGTTTCATAAGTCATCATAGTCTCAGGCCAGTGAACCATCGGGGTCAGATAGAATCTTAACTTCCGTCGCCCCAGGTCTATTTCATCCCCGTCCTTGACTTCATAGAAGTCCGCCTCGATCTGGTACATAGCCCTTACGAACTCGACGGTTTTTTTATTGCCGACTATTTTCAAGCCGGGGAAGGTCTGGATGACAGCAGCCAGGGCTCCAGAGTGGTCCGGTTCCATGTGATTGATAATCAGGTAATCAAGCTTCCGGCCCTCCAGCAGCTGGTGAATTCTTTCCAGGTATTCCGATATTTTGCAGAGCTTGACCGTGTCCACCAGGACCGTCTGCTCATCGACGATCAGGTAGGAATTGTAAGAAACCCCTTTCGGCAGCGGCCAGATATTTTCAAACAGGTGGGTATCACGGTCGTTAACCCCGACATAATAAACGCCGTCAGCAATCTTAATTGTCCGGTCCATTTTTAATCCCTTCTTAAATAGATATCATCAGGCAATTTTCCCGCCTGAAACTCCTGAAACTTTAGAGTCCGGCTCCAGTCATTATGTCATGTCATAGGCACAATTTAAATTATACCTGAATATAATTGACAAACAACGAACTTTCGCTGCTACCCCGGACACCGGGCCTGAGCAGTCCGGCAGGTTAAACTAGCCACCGACCCACGCCGGTCCGCCTCCGCCTCCTGGCCATCGCCCAAAAAAAATAATTTCTTATAACGACAGCCTGCCCGTTTTTCCGGCCCGGCCTGACCAGAATCGCAAAACTCAGGCCGCCCGCAGACAAGCGACAAACAGAAAATCCCGGAGCTTTAACCGGCTTTATGGTTCGAACCTTCAGGCCCGCCTCCCAATCCGGACCCGTGAATATTCCGCGCCTTCCAACCCTGACCGTCCGTCCGGACTTTTATTCCGACTTGCTTTTCCGACAGGAAATGATTTTTAATTGAATCTCAGTAATATTAAATTGAAAGGAGTCAACATGCCGTTTCTGGTAATGGCTTTTGATTTTCCCCCGCCCGCCGGGCCCGAACGACGAAAATCCGTCCGGGAAGAACACCTCAAGCAGGGCGAACGGCTCTACCAGGAAGGCAAATGGCTGTGCGCCGCCGGTATTCTCAATGAAGCCGGAGAGCTGGTAGGCTCAATGATAATCTGTGATTACCCGACCGAAGAAGCCCTGCGCCGTGAATGGCTGGACGAGGAGCCTTACGTCCTCAACCGGGTCTGGGAAAAGGTCCAGATTTTCCCGATCCGGCCGGCGCCTTTCATGTCAGAATAAATAGACTTTCACCCCCCTTAATCTTCCCCGACTCTACCCGTCTGATTATGCTTCCAATCCCTTTTAACCAAGTTTTCCCCTTTTCCTACTATTCCTATAGATTTTATAGTATTATTGTTATAGAATGAAATTTAGATAGGGTTGAAAAGGCAGGAGGTTTAGCATGCTGAACAGATATTTGATTATGTTACTGGTCCTGTTGCTCTCAGGTCTGACCCAGGCGGTGCCCTTCACACCGGCCCCGGTCGAACAGGGACAGCACCAGCAGCACCAGGCCTCTTCGGTTAAACCCGAGGAACTACCGGTCATAAAACCGGCTGGCAAAAAGAACGAGCTGCCCGACGGCTGCCATTTCATCTGGGAATTCAACCAGACTCCGAAAATGGGCACTGTTATCCTGAGGGTTCAAATTTTCGATCAGAATAACAAGCAGATCAGCACCCTTAAAATCGAAGGCCGTTCCGACATGCCCTCGATGCGAGGCCACCACGACTCCGGAGATGTCGCTTTCAAACTCAACCACCAGGGCGTCTACCTGCTGCCGGTCAACATCGTCATGCCCGGAGAATGGGAAATTATCCTGACCTTCAAGGAAGGCGACCGGGTAATTTATCGCGGCCGAATTCTTTTCCGCGTTTAATCGCAGCCCGAATCGCAAGCTGAGGCTGACGAATAATCGACTCGTGCCGCTCGACCGAGATCCTCAGGGGAGAAAATTATCGGAGATGCCGAGCAAATCTTCAGGATCCATCCGGGAGAGCAAGGTCGGCCCGAAAAAGTGCCGCCCTGCGCCGCCTCAAAGCCAACCGCAGATGAATAAGGTAAAATTCGAAACAGCAGACGGCTCCCGGAAGCCGCAAATCCGCCGGCCGGCAGCCCCGGTCGTGTTTCTCTTATTTTTGCTGCTAATTTCATCCTTCAACGTCATTCCCCTTCGGGCTCAAACCAGAAATTCGCTTTACTTTCTTGAGCTCCAGGCAATTTCTGCCTGGAACTTCAACCAGAAGTCACTCGAATTTTACTCTTACCTGCCTCACCACCCGATGCAGAAAAACAGTCTGGGCCTGGAATCGCTCATCAGGCTCTACCGCCAGAAATCAGACCTGGGTTATTTTTCATTTCAACTCAGAGTCGCTTACGACGCCGACCACGACCGCTCTCTTCAATTCCAGCTTTACAACGCATTTTTCCGGATGAAAAACAGGCTGGCCGACCTCTGGCTCGGCCACAGCAAACCCGCCCTCGGCCTTAATTACAGTCTGGACAATCACGCCCTTCTCCTGCCGGACTCGACCATGCTCGGCCACAACTTCGACCGGGACTGGGGAGCTGGCGCCCACCGCGACTTTCGGTGGGGAGAGCTGGCTCTTACGCTGACCACCGGTTCGGGTCAGAAAATCAAACTCGGCCGCAATTACTTTCTTTCGGCCCGGGTTTCTTACGGAGTCCTGTCAAGGGATAATTACAGCCTCGGAATTTCGGCCTTTACCGGTCGAGTGCTTGAGGAAATGGAGGAGCCAGAAATGAACGAAGACCCGACCTTCTGGTCGGGAGCCGCCTTTGACGCTACCTATCTCTGGCTCAACTCGGAAAGTCGACTGGAGTTGAACCTCGGCCGCCGGGCCGGCCAGCCCTGGCATCTTTTATTTTTCCGCCAGGGCTTAAACTTTCTTGAAGAAGGCAGACTCAAGCTTGAAGCCCAGGGCGGAGTGCTCAAACACAGTGAGAGATGGACCTGGCTGGCCGGAACCGGCCTGACTTACCGCCTGAGCGCAGACTTGACCGTCCGCGGCCTGTTTCTATACGACCGTCAGACCGATAATTTCAGGCTGGTCCTGCAGCTTTATTTTTACAAAAATATATTCTAAGGAATAAGAGGAGATCTGATGAGAGGCAAAAAACTCAGCGCCAAAACAAGAGCCTGGAAACACTCGGGAACAATTCTTGCTTTGCTTCTATCCGGACTCCTGGTTAATCTTCCGCTTTCGGGGGCGGTCGGCTGCGACCTGAACGACCCGGCCCGGGACATCAAGATGCTCTTTCCCCAATCAACCGGTTTCAGGACATTCTACGTTTCGGTAGCCGATTCGGGAGGCCAGAAGCTGCTGGGAAAAATAGAAAACAGACTCGGCGACAGATTTAGCGGACTGTTTGAGACGATAGACGTTCCTTACACGGTATACGAAATCTACAAAAACAACGAACTAATTGGCTTCGTTCACGGGGTCAACCAGAAAGGACGTTATGGCGGAATCCAGGTCTTTCTGGCGCTGACCCCCTCGGGAGAAATTCTGAGTTTTTATGTTCAGAAATTTACCGGCCGGGGGGCCAGAGAGTTTCGCTCTCCGCAATTTTCGGCTCAATTTGTCGGACTCAAGCTCCAGGATTTTGATAATTATCAGGTTCAGAGCCGACAGGAAATTCCACCGGGTCCTATCAGCCGGATCAAGAATCCAGTCCCCGATTCTGAAGACGATTTCAGAGCTATCCTCCGGGCGGTAAAGAAAAATCTTGTGCTGATGAAATTCCTGGTGTTCAACCGACAGAAGCCGGGAGAAAAAAGTCCGATTCCGACCGCTGTTCTTTCCGGTCCCTTTCCGGGTCCAGGCAGTCCAGCCCTCATTGAAGGAGAATCAATATGAACGAACCTAAAAAAATAAGTCTCTTCCACATTGCCTGGAAGAATCTATCCCGCAAAAAGACCAGAAGTCTGCTGACCGTCGTGGGCATTGCCCTGGCCACCTGGGTGCTGATCAGTCTGTTCGGCTTCAACAGCGGCTATAAGAATTCGCTCGACCGCGACATCGACAATCTCGGCTTTCAGATGCTGGTGGTGGCCAAGGGCTGCCCCTACGAAGCCGCCACCCTGATGTTAAAGGGCGGAACAGGGCTCAAGTATATGAACGAGGAGGTGGTCAAATTGATCGTCCGCGAGCCGGAAGTGGAGAGCGTTACCCCGATGCTGATGCAGGTGGTTTTCGACCCCAACAAGGGTCAGAGCGGAGGGCTGACCGCTTTCCTGGGCATAGACCCAGCCACCTTCCCCTCCCTCAAACCGGGCCTGAGCTTCAAGCAGGGAGGCTGGTTCACCGACCCGGAGGCTCTTGAGGTAGTCATGGGCTATGAGGCCGCCGAACTCGAACAGCGTGAGGTTGGAGACATGTATTTCATCCCGGAAAAAGAAATCGAATTGAAGGTAGTCGGCGTACTTAGCCGCTCCGGCACCCAGGACGACGGAACAATTTTCATTCCGCTCAAAACACTTCAGAAACTTTTCGACCAGCCGGATCAGCTGACCAGCGTCGGCGTCAAGGTAAACAAGGAAGCTGACCTGGCCAGGTTTGAAGAAAAGATGTTCCAGCTGCCCGACGTTCAGGTGGTGAGCCTGACCCAGGTGAAAACCACCATCATGACCCTGCTGTCGACCGCCCGGGTCCTGGTGTTTTCGATTGCCCTGATTGCCATCCTGATTTCGATCATGGGCGTGATCAACACCGTGCTGATGTCGGTAATGGAAAGGCAAAAAGAGATCGGCATTCTTAAGGCGATGGGAGCGCTGGCGGCCGACGTTTTCAAGCTGGTCTGGGTGGAAACTTCCCTGCTGTGTCTGCTCGGCGGCCTGACCGGGGCCGGGCTGGCTGTTTTGACCTCCAGACTGACCGAATATCTGATCAGGCAGCTTCTTCCTTTCTCTCCAAGCGGCGGGCTGATTTCTATTGACGCCGGCCTGATCCTCGTCTCAATCGCCGCCGTCGTGCTGCTCGGGCTGGTGAGCGGAATTTATCCAGCCTTCCGGGCAGCCAGGATGAGACCCCTGGAAGCCATCAGAAGCGAGGAGGAATAAGATGCCCGAAAACCGGGTTATAATTGAGACAGAAAAAATCACTAAAATTTATCACCGGGGTGCCGAGCAGGTTAAAGCCATAGACGAACTTTCAATCGCCGTCCGGGAAGGCGATTTTCTGGCGATTGTCGGTCCATCGGGGTCCGGAAAGACGACTCTGCTCAACCTGCTGGGCTGTCTGGACAACCCCGGCGGCGGCCGGCTGGCGGTCGACGGCCGGAAAATTCACGAGAATGGACACGGTCTTTCAGAAAGCCAGTTAACCAGAATCCGGCGTCAGCTGTTCGGCTACATCTTTCAGAAATTTTATCTTATCCCGACTCTGACCGTGCTGGAAAATGTTCTGGTGCCGTTTACCTTTTTTAAGAAACCCCGGGCCGAGGAAGATGTCATTTCGCTTCTTAAAAAGCTTGGCCTCGAAAACCGAACCGGACACCTGCCCGGCGAACTGTCGGGAGGAGAGATGCAGCGGGTGGCCATCGCCCGGGCGCTGGTCAACCGTCCGAAGGTCCTCCTGGCCGACGAGCCGACCGGAAATCTTGATTCCGAGAGAAGCCGGGAAATCGGCCGGGTGCTCAGGCGCCTTAACGAGGAAGAGGGTCTGACGATTCTTCTGGTAACCCATAATCTGGAGCTGGCCGGCCTGGCAAAGGCTACTATCACGCTTCGCGACGGGCGGATCGTCTGAGAAACGCAAAGCAGATCAGGCGCTTTCCGGTATTGAGCGGTTGCTTAATCTCTTTGATCAAAGGCACAAAGGCGCTGATTCAAGTAAAACGCTTCTGTCCGTTTTTATTTTTGGATCTTATCCAAATTAGTTGACAAAATACTATATCTATTAAGGGTCCTGTCGCGGCGCGCCCCCTCCCGTCCTCGCTCCACCCATCCCCCCGCGGGGAACCCCTTCCGCTCCGGGCGGTTCGGAGACAGGCCGTGCCACCCTCTTAAAACCCTGGCTCTACGGTTCTTTATTGGCCCGTATTAGTAAGAATGTCCTGCCGGGCCAGGCCGCGCTCCGCATATAGTATTCTTGCCTTTTTATTGCCGGCTGAAATTTTAGGCAGGGGACTGTCAGGTCGGGCCACCCTCCTGCCTTTATTGCCGCCGGTCAGGGAAACAGAGAGGCTTCCTCGTTCGGTCAGAGCCGGGGCTGATCAAAAGGCTGCAAAGACACTTCTTTTAATCTCTCTTTGAGGCTGTGCCTCTAAACCCCTCCCTTAGTCCAATGAAATCTAGGGAGATGAACCTTATTTTTTAACCTTCACAGCCGCCAGAGCTGTCAGGAAATCTTCCTTCAAACTGCCGCCGGAGAAGAAAACCACTCCGTCAGCGCCGAGCTTCCGGGCTATCCTTATTTCTTCCAGCATTATTTCCGGTGTCGCCTGGTTGTGAGAGGTAACGATTCCGACACCGGGGCAGACCAAAACTTTTCTGGCCGACGCGGTCGAAGGAATTCCGGTTTTAATAGCCTGCGTGTCGCTGGCCCCTGTTCTGGTTAAAGCCGGGAGCGGACTCTGCCCGGCGCTGATATTCTGACTTCCGGCCGCCGGGCTGACTTTGTGCGGCGCTATGGCGGCAATGGCTGTCGGCCCGGAGCTCGCCTCCTTCTCTTCGGCCACAGCCACCGCCCGCCTTGTCAATTCTTCAAACAATGCCAGGTCGTTGGTGTAGAGCATCGGATTAAGCATGTCGACCAGCCCTTTCCTTGCCCAGGCCGCCCAGTCCTGTCCTATTAAAACCCGGGCATTGTCGGCGTCAGGAAAGACCGCCGCGCTTATTCTAACCCGCCGACCCGTTTTCTCCAGCTCGGCCCGGAGTTCTTGCACAAACTTAGTAACCTGTTTCCGGTTCCATTCAAGCCAGACGTTCCAGTAAGGATTGCCTGAGTCACGGGCTTTGAGAGCGTTAAAATCAAGGCCGGTCTCCTCTCTGAACAGCTGGCGGGTGCGGCCATCATAGCTGAAATAGGGCTCGGTCGGCTCGCAGGGAAAGCGAATGTAATCAAGATGAATCCAGTCAACTCGGTACTTTTGGGCCAGCTCTAACATCAGGCTGATTTCATAGGCCCGAACCTCCGGCAGAGCCGGATTTACGCTGCGCACCATTTCCCGGCCCGGGCCGACCACCAGCCATTCCGGATGCTCCCTGACTCTGCCCGGAAGAGCCCCTTCGGTAAAAACGCAGAACCAGGGATGAACTTCCATCTTTCGCTTCCGGGCCTCCTCCAGGAACAGGCCGAAGAAATCCCAGTTATAGGCCGGATCCTTTACCCCGAGGTCGCTTTCAAAATAGACGTGGCCGGATGTGCTCTTGACCATCATGAAAAGAGAATTAATCCCGGCCGCAGCATAGGCGTCGAGAGTCTGCCGGATTTTCTCGGCAGCCGCTTCCTTCTCCCGGCCGAACTGACCGGGATGCAGCCAGACTCCGCAGACCCAGGGCGAAGGCGCCGCCAGGTCGACCTTCGGTTCTTTGATCGGCTTGAGTTTCTGACCGGCCGGATCGGCTGAAAGCAACCCGGCCCGAAGCCAGCCGCCGGCGGCCATAACCGCCAGCAGCATCAAGCAAAGAATGTTTCTCATTTTAATCATAAATATTGAGATTCCGGACACGAGCACCTCCCGGCAGCAATCAGGTCGCTTGCCTTTTATATTATCCGATCTTTCCTCTTACTTAAAATAAAAATTGCCGCCCGCCTCCCGGAATCCGAAAACTCCCGGCACTCCTCCTTTTTTTAGTCCGCCGTAAGGTCAGGCCTCTTCCACCGTCTCCGCCCGACTTCCGGCCTGTTATTCAAATCTTCTTAAACGCCGCGAACGAGATTAAATGAGAATGTTAGCTATTTAGTTAACGAATGAAGGATTTATTGGAGGATCAATAAATTCAATGAACAGGTCGAATATAGAAATGGCCGCCGGAAATCAGGAAATATAGATTGCGTCCCCATTTATTGGCAACCTTTTTCCCGCACAATGTGTATATACTTATGAATTTGGGCTGATGGCCTCGATCCCGGCCACAAATTTCACCCGGTTCTGGCTTCCAGACACAAACCGGAAAAAACCCCAAGGAGTTGCTATATATGAAAATCGCAATCAGAATGCCTGAAGGCCTTCAAACCTCAGTTAACCTGCCCGGAACCGCAAATCGGGACCGCTTCTATCCTTCACAACAAGATAGCGAAAAAAAGCCGGGAATCCTTCCCCGGCCCGGGTCCGACAGACTTTTTCCTGTAACGGCCTTAATTTTAATGCTGCTTTTAGAGCTGCTATTTTCCATTCCTGTTAATTCCGCCGCTGCCGTTGGACAGGAGAAAACAGCGCCTCCCTCCGGCCAGGAGGCCGGCCCCCAGCAAAAAAGGGTGGCCCTGGCCAACCGCCTGAACACGCAGGCTCCTTCAATCGACGGAAAACTCAACGACCCGGCCTGGCAACCGGGCGAGTGGC
Organism: Candidatus Saccharicenans sp.; assembly: GCA_030017715.1. Taxonomy (GTDB): domain Bacteria; phylum Acidobacteriota; class Aminicenantia; order Aminicenantales; family Saccharicenantaceae; genus Saccharicenans. The sequence continues at coordinate 267,998 of JASEIU010000003.1, forward strand.
ACTCCGACTTTGTGCAGTTCCATCCCTACGAAGGTCAGATGCCGGCCGAACAAACCGCCTTCAAGATTCTTTACGATGACAGCCACCTCTATATTGCCATCCGCTGTTATGACTCAAAACCTGAGACCATCGAGCGCCGCCTGAGCCGCCGCGACACCACTTCCGGCGATTACGTGATGATTTTCCTCGACAGCCTCTACGACCGCCGCACCAGCTTCTGTTTTGCGGTCAATGCCGCCGGAGTGAAAGCGGACCAGATTCTTCCCAATGACAACTTTGACGAGAATACGGTCGACCTCTCCTGGGACCCAATCTGGGAAGCGAAAACGGCGATCGACGATCAAGGCTGGACAGCGGAGATGAAAATTCCATTCTCCCAGCTGCGCTTCAGCACCAGAGGCGAGCAGGTCTGGGGGCTTGAAGTCTGGCGGGAACTTTTTCGAAACGCCGAGATTTCTCTGTGGCAGCCGATTCCGAAGAACGCCCCGGGCTGGACCAGTCAGTTCGGCAGGCTGCGCGGGATGACCGATCTTAAACCGCCACGACAGATTGAAATAATGCCCTATACCGTGGGGCGGCTGCGATCCTATCCGGCCGAGCCCGGAAATCCATTCCTCACAGGCCGCGAGAAGAACCTTCTGGGCGGTCTGGACGGCAAAATCGGGTTGACCCACGACCTGACGCTAATTTTCACCCTCAATCCCGATTTCGGCCAGGTTGAAGCCGACCCGTCGGAGATCAACCTGACCGCCTACGAAACCTATTTCGAAGAAAAGAGGCCTTTCTTTGTGGAAGGCCAGAACATAACCAACTATCGAATCACCGGCGGCGACGGCGACTTTTCTTATGACAACCTTTTCTACAGCCGGCGCATCGGCCGGGCCCCGCAAATATATCCCGATAGCGCCGGATTCTGGAGCCTTCCGGCCTCGACCACCATTCTCGGAGCCTTCAAGCTCTCCGGGAAAACAAAAAGCGGCTGGTCGATCGGGGCCATGGAAGCTCTGACTTCAAGAGAATCAGCCTCCACTTACGACCCGGACACCGGGGTCTTCGGGAGCCAAATCGCCGAGCCTTTGACGAATTACTCCGCCTTCCGGCTGTCGAAAGATTACCGGCAGGGAGCCACCGTGGTCGGGGCAATGTTCACGGCCGTCAACCGGAACCTGAAGGGGTCGGCCGAAAGCCTGCTGCACCGTTCGGCTTACAGCGGAGGCTTTGACCTTTACCACAGCTGGAAGGACCGCCAGTATTATTTTTCGATGAAGCTGGTGGGAAGCGGCGTTTTCGGCAGCCAGGAAGCTCTGCAGCGGACCCAGATGTCGTCTGCTCATTATTTTCAGCGCCCGGACGCCGATTACCTGACCTTTGATCCGACACGCCGCTCTCTCTACGGGCACGGCGGTTCGGTAGATTTCGGGCGGGTGGGCGGCTCGCGGCTGATGTTTTCAACCGGGGTCACCTGGAGGTCACCGGGTCTGGAGCTCAACGACATTGGTTATCTCAGGTATGGCGACGTGGCCATGCAGTACCTGTGGCTGGGGTACAGATTCTACAAGCCGTTCAGCATCTTCCGCAACCTGAATATCAATTTAAACCAGTGGATGGGCTGGAATTTCGGCGGAGAAAGAACCTTTGCCGGCGGCAACGTCAACGCCTGGATGCAGTTCAAGAATTACTGGAGCCTGAGCTTCGGGATAAACCGGCAGTTTCCGGGCCTGTCGCAGGGTGCCCTGCGCGGCGGGCCGCTGTTAAGGGTCGCCCCGGCTTTCAACATCTGGAGTTTCATTCAGACAGACAACCGCAAAAAACTGCGCCTGGGCGTCCAGACACAATGGAGACGGGCAGATAACGACGATAATTTGATTTTAAACCTCGGCCCGCAGATTACCTACGTGCCGATGCCGGCCTTCAATCTTTCCTTGAGGCCGTCTTATTCCTTCATGAGGAGCGAGCTGCAATACGTGGGCACGGTCGATTACGACGGAGAGCCAAGATATCTGGTGGGCAAAATTGAGCAGAAGACCGTGTCGATGGTCGTCCGCCTGAACCTCAGTCTGACACCGGATCTGAGCTTTCAGTTCTACGGCATGCCGTTCATCTCGGCCGGAAAATACGGCCGGTTCAAGATGATTACCAATCCCCGGGCGCGTGAGTGGTCCGACCGTTATCATCTGTTCGCTGAAAACCAAATCGCCTATGAGGCCGGGGCGGGGGTTTACCGGGTGGATGAAAACGGCGACGGCCTGATTGATTATTCTTTTGCCAATCCGGATTTTAATTTCCGGCAGTTCCGGTCGAACCTGGTTCTGCGCTGGGAATACCGGCCGGGCTGCACGCTGTTTCTGGTCTGGTCGCAGGGTCGTACCGATTACGGCTACAGCGGGATGATGGATTTTGAAAATGACCTGAGTTCGCTGTTCGGCGCCAAGCCCGATAACGTCTTTCTGATCAAGCTCTCTTACAACTTCGACCTGTAAACCGGGGACACAGTAAAGTGATTGCCGGCCAGCCACTCGAATTTGCGTATCGCCCTCACCAGGGGAGGGTATGGTTCTTCCCTGTCAATATTTGCCCGGTTGTTGAAACCGGGATGATGTTCTATGACCGAAATGGTTGCCTTCCCGCCGCCGACCTGATTTCAGGTTGATGTCCGGAAAGGATAGTGATATGTTTACCCCGAAAGGAGCATTCATGACCAAAAGGATTTTACTGGTGACACTGATGGCAGTAATGCTGGTTTTTTCTTCAACCGCGAAAGCTCAACCGACAGGAGATGAAGAAGCCATCAAGGCTCTGATCCAGAGCGCTTATGTGGATGGCCTGCAGAACCTGGGCGACCTGGAAAAAACCCGGGCCGGGTTCCACCCGGACTTCGTGCTGCTGGGCCTGAGAGACGGCCAGTTAACCCGGCTTCCGATCGCCGACTGGATCGCCTCGACTGAAAAGAGAAAAGCCCAGGGTCAGAAGCCGCCGGTAACCACCTGCAAATTTCTGCAGGTTGACATCACCGGCGAGGCGGCCATGGTAAAGCTCGAACTCCACCGGGAAGGACAGCGCATTTTTACCGATTATCTCACGCTGTATAAATTTCCTGACGGCTGGAAAATCGTCAGCAAGATTTATTACAGGCATTCCTGATTTATTACAACCAAGAATGCTTAGATCAGCCGGGCCGGAAACCGGCGGCGCTCGAGTCTGTTACCGACTTTGGGCCCCGGGTACAATTGCGATTTCTTAACCGAATCACAATAAAAAGCGAAAAGACCGGAAGCCCGGCCTGGCTTCGAATAAGTTCTGCTTATTAAGCCAAAGGCTGAACCATTCAGATAAAATTTCTGGTGGCTGAAATTAGTTCTGCCGGTTGTCAGGCGCTAAGTGTGGGAAAGCATCCCCTTAAATTAAATTTACTATCAGCCCTGGAAAAACTGGAAATAATGAAGAGGTCCCGAATTTTGTGTCCCCGATTTCTCCGTTCATTGCTTTTTATGCCGGAAATCAGGAAACATATATTGTGTCCCCGCTTTTTGTGTCCCCGGTTTTTTAGCGGATGAAGCCAGCACCCAGCACTGTCTCGCCGTCATAAAACACGGCCACCTGGCCGGGAGTCACTGCTTTGTACGGGGTGAGCAGAACGACGCGGGCCGTCAGGGGGATCAGCCTGGCGCTATAATCGCTGACCGCCAAATCTGCCCTAAACCTTTTGCCCGGAGTTCTGGTTTCTTGTGTTTTCTCTTCTGATACTTTGGCATCGTCAGGCGGCCCGGGTTTCTGACCTTCCCTGCCAGCAGACTTGCTCCTGTCATAGGGTGCGGCACCCAGGACTCTTTTTTCTCCCTGTTCCGGCTCCGCCTCATTGACTTTATCAGCCACTTTGCCCTCAACTGAAATATCTTCCCTGCCTGCAGTTGAGTCTTTACCAATCTCTATTTCTTGGATGGCTGCTCTTTCCGGGAATTCGGGATTGAGCCTGCAGGCCAGCTCCGGCGATTTATACCTGACTTTGACCGTGGCCTCTATTTCTTCGCCGGCGGCCGGAATCCGGGCCATCCAGTTGAGGCCGTCAACGAAAAAGACGCTCGTCATCAGGTCCTTCTCCGAGCCAATATAGACGGTGTTGGTCGCAGCCTCAATCTTTACCACATAAAGACGGCCGCCGCTGGCAATGCCCAGGCCGCGTCTCTGTCCGACGGTGTAGTTTTCTATGCCTTCATGCTCACCGAGCACCCGACCGCCCAGATCTTTGATCGGACCCGGCTTCCCTTTCGGCAGCAGCTCTCGATAATCCCCGGCGTAAAAATCCTGGCTTTCTTCCTTGTCGCTGACGGGAAGATGATGCTCGCGGGCAATCCGGCGCACTTCGGATTTTCGGAGCTCGCCCAGCGGAAAAAGGCTCCGGCTGAGCTGCTCCTGGGAAAGAAGCCCCAGAAAATAGGACTGGTCCTTGGCTGCGTCCCTGGCTTTCAGCAGCAGCCAGCGCCCGCTTTTCTCATCATAAGCTACCCGGGCATAGTGACCGGTGGCAAAATAATCGTATTCCAGCCCGAGTTTCCGGCAGCCTTCGAGCAGCAGACCAAACTTTATCTCGGCGTTGCATTTGACGCAGGGATTGGGGGTACGGCCGCGGGTGTATTCATCACGGAAGTAGTTGAGGATGCGTTCCTCATACTCCCGCCGCAGGTCGACCGTCCGGAATTCCAGGCCCAGATGCCGGGCTACCTTTTCCACATCCTCAATCTCGGCCGCCTCGTCTTCGCCGTAGCAGGCGAGTTTGCGGACGGCAGGAGCCAGACCGTCGGGCGTAATTTGCATGGTAACGCCAACCACTTCATACCCGGCCTGTTTGAGCAGAAGGGCGGCCACCGAGGAGTCCACCCCGCCGCTCATCCCGACCAGCACTCTTTTCTTACCGTCCATCCCCTGTATTATAGCATTAGAAAAATGGAGACACATTCTATATTCTTTGATTTTTATTCTCCCTTTGTAGTCCTATAACGGGCGAGACCGCAGGAGGCAATTCTATTTCATCATTTTTTTACCCGAAAAACCTAAATCCCGTCGATAACCCCGATAACACCTGATTCTTATATCGCTCGCTTTTCCTCGAGCCAAAGGGGACATCTTACACTGTCTCTTTTTTACCTGGATTCCCCGACATCCCCGAACGAAAGCCCTTGATACTGCTGCCCGCTTCTGGTAGCCTATAGGTGTTACGTTTCAATCATTCGTAACACTCTCTTTCTGTCCTAAAAAGTGGATAACAGGACATTGAGCCGCTATGGTGAGGTATCGCTATCAAGAACCAGACCACGGTGTCTGGTTGATATTACACCTTGGCCTTAGGCCAAATTAATTTTCAAACCCGATCAGAGCTTTAAGGACAACAATTATGAGCGCCGCAGATTGCCGAAACCCAAACGAACAGCCTAATGCTCATCCCGGCCAGCTCACTCGAAAAACGGCGGCCGCTTACTGGGATGAACAGATGCTCGCCTGGCAGGAGGGTCAGGCAAGGACCGGCCGCCGGCAGCATCCAGACTGGGAGATGGAGGAGGCCGCCCGACGTTACTGGGAAATGGTCTGGCGTTACCAGCCAGAGCGCCTTGAGTATCTTCTATCCCGGCTGCACCCAGTCGCCGGCAAAAGAATTCTGGATATCGGCTCCGGGCCGGGAGTCCTGGCCATTCCCCTGGCCGAAGCCGGGGCGGCAGTCACGGCTGTCGAACCATCGCCTGCCATGTTGAAGGTCTTAAAAGAGATGGCTGCTCGAAGAAAATCCCCCGAAATCGAATGCCTCTGCCGGCGCTGGGAAGAACTGGATCCGGACAGAGACCTTAAACTAAACCAGCCTTTTGATATTGTGATAGCTTCGCTTTCGCTGCTGATGGTCGGAATCAGGCACTGCCTGCTGAAAATGAAAAGGGTCTGCTCCCCCGGCGGTCAAATTTTCCTGCTCTGGCCCAGCAGCCAGAACCACTGGACAAAAGAACTTAAAATACTTTTCCCCAAGCTTTATGGCCTTGACTATGTTCCGAAGCCGGATGCTGAGCTACTCCTGCGGGTGATCAAGGAAGTGCAGGCCGAACTGGTAGCGGGGATAGAAGAAAGGCGGATGGCGGCCCACACTGAGCCCTCGACTTATTTAAGCCGGCACTCCGGCGGGCCGGATGTAAAGGCTGGCTCAAAAATCAACCTCAATCCCTCAACAACCATCAAAAGGGATTGGTTCGGGGCTGAACTCGGCCGGCACCTGAAAATAAAAGACAAAGCTACCGGCCAGCATCGAATCAGAGAAAAATTTTTTAAATCGGAGGGATCAGAGATTGAGTCCCCGATAAATTCTGACCGAGAAGTTTCAGAAGAAGTCTCGGCTGAAGCGAGTAGCGGCCAGAATCATCCTGAAGAATATAAAATCTCCAGACAGCCAGGGGGAACTCAGGAATCAGTCCCGAGCGATGAGTGGCTTCAGCTTTCTCCCCCAAACCGGGCTTTGCAAAAGGTTCTCAGCGTATTTCCCGGCTCTGTCTTTCAAGAGTGCGAGCTTAACCGCGGATTCATTTCTTGTGGCCCGGGCTACCCGGCCTCACCGAGGCCGGGAGATCAGCTTCTGGCGATAGGACCTGCCGGCAGTCTATCTGATCTTCCGTCCATAGCGACCGAAAAGATGGAATTCATCTATCGGGAGTCATTCAGCTCCGAAGCAGAGGAGCTGGCTCATTTCCAGGCTTATTTCGGAGTCGACCCGGATGACCAAAGGCGGACGGCAATTCTGAGAGAATTTTTGAAGCGCAATCTCACCTACCATGATCAGGACCTGATGCTTGAACATCCCTTGCCGACTCTTCTAATCCGCTGGTAAAACAAGGCGCCAATACCATCTCTTCTGCCTCTACTTCTTACCCCGGACATTATATTTGACACCAGGAGTGCATTTTCTTAAGCTCATGGTATGGAAAGAACTATTCGTTTTAGCATTTCTCTGGAAATCGAGCTTTCCCGGAAATTTGCCCGCTGGTTGAAAAAAAACGGCTACGACAACCGTTCGGAAGCTATCAGGGACCTAATCCGGAACAAACTGGTTGAGGAAGAATGGAAGGACGAACAGACAGAAGTGGCGGCCATTCTCACCTTGGTCTATAACCACGAGAGCCGCGAATTGCCACAGGCTCTGACCAACATTCAGCATCGGCACAACGATCTGATTTTAAGCTCAACTCACGTCCATCTTGACAAACACAACTGTCTCGAAGCCATCATAATGAAGGGCAGAGCCGGACTGATCAAGAATGCAGCTAATGAATTGCTAAGCCTCCGCCGGGTAAAACACGGCCGACTCATAATGACCACGACCGGCTAGTTAAACAGGGGACACCTTTTAGTGTCCCCAACATTTCGGGGACATCTTATAGTGTCCCGGCTTTTCCACGCCAAGCTATATGGGGAAAAAACCGGACGTCCGCTCGTCAAAAGGGGACATCGTAGAGTGTCCCCCTTTTTGGCTGTTTGTGGGCTCGTCTATATGGGGAAAAATGGAGGGGAAGATCGGGGACACCTTACAATGTCCCCCGAAAAAAAGGGACACTGTAAGGTGTCCCCTATCAAAAGTAGAAGTTAAGGCCGGCGCTGAAATAATTCCCGCGGAAAATATAAAACGCCGTCTCGCCGTAACGGAAATAATAGGCATGAAGCGCCAGCCACCAGTTCGGGCTGTAAACCAGCCCGACTGAATAAGAGACCGCCTCCACCCCTTCGGAGTTTTTCATCAGGTAAAGATTCGGATTGAAGGCCAGGTTTTTCACCGGCCAGAATTTCATTCCCAATCTCAGGGAATAGGTATTGATCCATCTGACCGTTTCCTCCGGATGCCAGAGCACCGATTTTTCCCGGATCGAATAGACCGACCACAGGCCGGAAATTTGGTCGCTGAATTTATACTCCAGCCCGCTGTCCGCCAGAAAACCACGGTAATTATCAGAGCCTATCAAATAGGACAAATTAACGTAGCCGGAAAGCCGCTGCCGGTTGAAATAGACCGTGCCCGACACCCGGCTGACATCAGCTTTCATCGTCTTCAGGACGCTTCCTCCAAGACCGTCGCTCCCGTAATAGTCGTAGCGGAAATTGTGATAATGATAGCGGAATATCAACGAGACTTCGCTGCCCAGGCTGAAGCGGGCGCCTATCCACGGGCTCAGAATAAAAAGCTTGTTGGCACCCCCGTATCCCTCAAGGCCGAACTGGGGCTTGACCTCAGCCCCGGCCTCGCCCGCCAGAGTCATCACTCCAAGAATCACAGTCAGAGCAAGAGCGGTCCGCCCCGACCGGTGATCATTTTTTTCGTTTTTCTTGACTGCCATCCGACCCTCTCTTTTATTTTCCTCCGGGGAGGTTGACAAGGCTCAGGATATCAGGCCCGCATTCTTTCAAGGCTCCTCCGGCCAACAACTATGCCGTTAGAGATTACCTTTCGTACCTTTTGAAGGCCGTCCACTGCGCCTTAAGGAAAGCCAGCTTTCCTCCCTGACCATATTCAGACTCATCTCTTTGCCTTGACCTTCATCCTGACCGCTTATTTCAAGATCCGGCCTGAAACGAGCTGTAAACTCGGCCAGGCAAGTTTCTCCCCCAGCTTTTCCCTCTCATCGCTCCTTCCCGCCGCCTTTCGTCTCATTCCCCCCTTTCTCGCCCGTCTCCCCTTCCGTTGCCCTGTCCGGCCCGAGCTTTTCCTCGCCGCCGGCTCCAGCCGTTTCCCGGCCCGCTCCCCCGCCAGGCGGCAATTTTTCTCCCGCGCCAGCTCCCTCCGGCGGCAGAGCTCCCTCAGACCGGGGCTCCTCTTTGCCAGGTCCGGCCGCTTTTTCAGTTTCTTTTTCGGCCTTTTTTGCCTCGGTCTTAGCCTGATCCAGCCCCTCTTCTTTTCCCTTCCTCAACGCTTCTTCCAGCTTCTTCTGGGCCAGGCTCTCGCGCTCTTTTCTCTCCTTATCTTCCAGTTTTTTCTGCTCATCCAGGTAACGCTCGAGGAAATCCTGCTCGACAAATCCCTCGTCTACCAGTATTTCTCCCAGATTTTCTCCGGTCCGCTTCTGACGCCTCAGGGCTGTCGTCAGTTGTTCTCGGGTGATGATATTATCCCGAAGCAACAGCTCGCCCAGCCGCCGCCCCCTGACCACCTTTATAAAATCTTCCGAATAGGCTCTCTCGATCGCATAATTGATGTCGTAGGCAGTGGTCAGACTGAATTTAATCTCCACCTTCATCAGTTCCGACAGGCTGGACTTCAACAAGCCGAGGTCTATCCTGTCGATGGCCAGGTGCAACACTCCGTTTTCATACTTCAGGGGAAAAATCCGGTATCGCTCGGCCAGCCACCTGGGAATAATCCTCAGCAGCGCCGGTTCTACGGCATAGGGGTCAATCTCCACAAAGGCCAACTGCCGCTGGTAAGCCAGGGCGCTGGCCAGGTCTTCCTCGCTGACATAGCCCAGATCCATCAGAATCTGACCCAGTCTCTTTTTCGTTTTTTTCTGAATCTTAACCGCCTGTTCCAGTTGTTTGGCCGTAATTAAATGCCGGGTCAGCAGCAGGTCGCCTATCTTGCGCTGGAAGGCGGCCAGCTTTTCTGCCGGAAACTCATGCTCGGTCTTGATCCAGGTCTGTTCTCGCCTGGTAGATACGGCTCTTATCAGCCACAGCATGGCCAGTCCAGAGGAGAAGAAATTCAGCACGTTGCCGACTACAATCCTGACCGGAGACAGCAGCGCCTGACCCAGCCCGTATATCTTTTTGACGAAAATAATCCTCATCAGAATTCGCCAGCACAGGAAGAACAGCACCAGCAGGGCTAGTTTCCACCAGATTTCGTCATGGCGAACGAGGGCTGGTATGCCGAATTCAGGCCGGAAAAGCTGCACGGCCCAGACAGTCAGCACATAGGCGATGAGCAGGTAGCCAAACAGGTATAGGAAATTGGTAAAGAAGGACAGCCGGTCGCGCAGCAGGGTGTAGCTTATCTTCAGGTTACGGTCCCAGCCGATATTCTTCAGCCCCTGCCAGGCGATGCCGTAGACCCAGCGGGCCCGCTGCCTCATAGCCTTGCGAAACTCCTCCAGGAAAAAAGCCCTGGTGGCCACCAGTTCTCTGACTTTTTTCGGCCTGGCCCAGTCCTTCCTGGTTATCACCCGTTCCACCCATTGCACCAGGATGATCTGCTTTAAACCGAGCTTGCCCAGCCGGATGCCCACCTCGTAATCTTCGGTCAAACTCCTGGGATTAAATATCTGCCGGTTGTTCTCCTCATCCAGCTTTTTAAGGCTTTCGCGCCAGAAAGCGGTGCTGGTTCCGGCCGAGGGCAGGATGCGAGCGATTTTTTCGCGGACGATGAGTTCTTTGAGGTGGTTCTCGGCAAACTCATCCATATAGACGCCGCCGATAAAACTGTGCCAGGGCATTTCCAGCGGGATGATCGGAATCTGAATCATCTCGAACCGGGGCATCAGGTAATTGAAGAGCTTGAAGGACAGCGGGTGATGAATGTCCTCCGAATCGCTGAGCACGACCAGGTCAAAGGTCAGGCCGGTTTCCTGCTCAAAATGACAGAGGCCCCGGTAGATTTCGTTGAGATTGTCGGCCTTGGTGGTCGGGCCGGGCTTGCTGTTAACCACCTTGATAACCTGGGGATAGACTTCGCTGACCTGGTCCACCTCGGCCTGGGTTTCGGGATCATTGGGATAGCAGCCTACAAAGACGAAGTAATTGCGGTAATCAATGGTGTTAAGAGTGTTGAGCAGCATTTTTTTGATGACCCCGGCCTCGTGCCAGGCGGGAATCAGGAGAGCTATGGGTTTTTCGTCAACGGCCAGCAGCTGGTCCAGGGTCAGTGGTCTGATCAACCTGCGTTTGAACAGCCAGCGATAGGCCTGACGAACCCAGTAATAGACGTCTACAAAAAAGTCGTTAAGGCCGCCAACGGAGAAAGCTACCACCAGAACGATAAATACATAGCGAAAGAATATCCAGAGGTTATAGAGAGTCGAAAGAAACCAGCCGTAATCTGTCTGGGCCATTTAATCTGCGCTTCCTTTTACCTTTTTGTCGCCAATTTTAATAAATTTCCCAGACCGTGACAACAAAAAGAATCGACGGCATGGATTCTCCAGCCATTAAGCAAACTTTTCACTCCCGTTAGCTCCCCATCTGGCCGCTCGATGGTCATTAAAAAAAGGCCAATCAAATCATTAAAATTCACACCAATTTTACATCGTTGTCCGGGAAAAATTCAACAGAAAAGTGGGCTAAACCGGCAGGTTCGGGGGCGGCGGGTTTTTGTCTGTGCATCTCAGAAGTAGGGCCGGAAAAAATCAGGACGGCTTGAGAGGCGCGGCAAAAATAGGGCAAAATAGGCCGACAGCTGATTCTTTTCGGGGATAATAGTGGATAATAGATGGAGACCGCTCTCCTCGGGCCGCTGCGGACCGCGAAAAATCTGGGTCGCCTGCCGGCGCCGGCTTTTTATGATAAAATTATTAAATTCAGGATGGAAGCGACATGGATAAGCGAAGCTCTGCAAGAAAAAAGAAAGTCCTGGTTATCATGGGCACCCGGCCCGAAGTCATTAAACTGGCTCCGGTGGTTGAAGCGCTGAATCGGCCGGAGAAAGCCTGGTCAAGGAAGACCGAGAGCGCCAGGAAGACGGGAGGCAGGTTCCGGACGATAATCTGCCTCACCGGGCAGCACCGGGAAATGGTGGAACCGTTTTTGAAGATTTTCGGGTTGAAGCCGGATTATGACCTGCGGGTGATGGTGCCCAACCAGCATCTCGGCGAGCTCACCGGGCGGGTGCTGGCCGGAATGAAAAAAGTCCTGGAGGCAGAAAAACCCGACTGGCTACTGGTCCAGGGAGATACCACTTCGGCCATGGCCGCAGCCCTGGCTGCTTTCTACCAGAAGATAAAAATCGGGCATGTGGAAGCCGGCCTGAGAACCGACGACAAATATAATCCGTTCCCGGAAGAGATTAACCGGCGGCTGATCAGTCACCTGACCGACTTTCATTTTGCACCGACCGAGCTGGCCAGACAGAACCTGCTGGCGGAGGGCGTGAGGCCGGAGAACATCTTTGTTACCGGGAATACCGTGGTCGACGCCCTGAAAATGATACTGAAAAAATCGGGCCGGGAAGATAAGAAAATTAAGGAAAACAGAGCTGCAGGCAGAGAGAAAATAATTCGCATCACGGAAATCGGGGCAACCGAGCAGGAGAGAGGAGAGCCGGCAGGCCGGAGCGCGGACAGGAGCACAGGACAGAAGAACAGCGGATTTTCGGGCGGAAAGAGCGGCGCGAGTGAAAGGGGCGACTTCGTTTCCGGGTCAGGGCTAAACCGGGCTGAGGAAACACTAAGCTTTGACCGGGTGAAAAAGATTAAAAAACTGATTCTGGTCACAGCCCACCGGAGGGAGAGCTTCGGGCAGGGGCTGGAAGGAATCTGCCGGGCAATTCTGGAAATTGTTGGAAGGATTAAAGAGGCAGAAGTGATTTTCCCGGTGCATCTTAACCCGGCCGTGAGAAAGACCGTCTTAAGCCGCCTGAAGGGGCAGGAGAGGATTCATCTGGTGGAACCGCTGGATTACGTGACGTTTGTTCATCTCATGAGGCGGGCGAGTTTGATTCTGACCGACTCGGGCGGTATTCAGGAGGAAGCCCCGTCGCTCGGAGTCCCCGTGGTGGTGATGAGAGAGACCACCGAGCGGCCTGAGGCCATACAGGCCGGGGTGGCCTGGCTGGCCGGAACTGACCCGGAGAAAATTACCAGGCTGGCGGTGCGGCTGCTAAAGAAGGTAGAGGACAGAGAATTCAGACGGGGGCTGAGCCGCCGGAATCCGTTCGGCGACGGTAGAGCCGGCCTTCGCATCTCCCGCCTCCTTAAACCAGGGGACACCTGATACTGTCCCCGATTTTTTGGGGACATCTTACAGTGTCCCAGCTTTTGGCGCCAAACCACCAGGGGGAAAATCCGGGCTTCCGCTCATCAAAAGGGGACATCATAAAGTGTCCCCTTCTTTGGCTGTTTGGCTGTTCGTCTATATGGGGAGAAACCAGGCTAAAAAACAGGGACACCGTTAACTGTCCCCAGAATAAAGGGGACATCGTAAAGTGTCCCCTGTTAAAAGAAGAAAAAGCGGGCAGCCACAAAAATCAGGAAAATCCCGTATAGCAGCTTAACCTGGGCGGTGGGCATCCGGATGTTCATCCTGGCGCCGACAACCGTTCCCAGCAGAAGGCCCGCCGCCAGCAGAATCGCCACCCGGATGTCAAGCGTTCCGGCCCGGTAATAATAAATCACACCTGGCAGTCCAACCGGGGGCAGCAGGGCAGCCAGCGAGGTAGCGATAGCACGCTTGGGGGGATATTTAAGGAACAGCACCAGAAAGGGCACGATGATGTTACCCCCGCCAATGCCAAACATCCCGGCCATAATGCCCGCCGCCAGCCCGATCGCCACCAGGGCCACAAAGTGAGGTTTGGGACCGTTGTTGGAATTGGGCTCGGCTTCCGGCAGGGGACTCTCTCCTCTAAATCTTTTTAACTGCTCAAGCGGCTTGATGAAGGTCCAGCTCACGTACAGGCAAAAGACCGCATACAGCCGGCGCATGACCACAGCCGGGAGAGCATGAGCCATCCAGGCCCCGACCACAACCGACATCACCAACCCGGAGGCCAGAAAAGCCGCCGCTCTGAGATCCAGAATGCGGGCCCGATAATAGGCTATCACCCCTAAAATTCCCACCGGCAGCATGATAGCCGCCAGCGAGGTCCCCGTAGCCTTGATCAGCGGAAAGCCAGCCAGGAGCACCAGAGCCGGCACGATGACAATTCCCCCGCCTATCCCGAACAGGCCGGCAAAAATGCCTGCCAGAAAGCCAATTGCGATAATCAGCCCTGCACTCATCCGCTGAATTATACTCAAAATGGGGGACACAATCTATATTCCCGAATTTTCAGGGATCTCGCATTAAGGGTTCCCAATACTCATTCGCCGATCTCTTGAGAGATGGGTGCGCCAGTAAAAACTAAACTATTTTTGCTAAGAGGACAGCACCCCACAAATTGTTAAATTAAATTGCCGAATTTGCAGGCAAAAATTTGGCGCTCCAGGAATTCTGGCAGCCTTAACCTATCTTTAGAATATCCGAGAATAATATTCGGCGAATCAGGCGAACCTCACCGATTTTCTTGAAAAATCAGTTAAATTATGCCGTAGCCCGCACGTAAAAAGGGACACCGAAGAGTGTCCCCTGCTTTCCCTTCCTGGCCATATGGGGAAAAAGGCACAGAACATTAGACAAAAAGGGACACTGTAAGGTGTCCCTGTTTTCTCTGTTTTCTCATCATGGAGCTTAGACCTCTGACCGGGTCTGCCCTCTGGTTTTAGGGCCCTTGCCAGGGCTGCCGTTTGTTGACTTTCTCCGGCGCGGTTTTTCCTCAGCCGCCCCCCTGAACTGGCTTATCCCGGTATACCCGATATTCGCCAAAATATCTGGACATAACCATTCTTTCGGCCTGCAGCCAGTGATCCATATCATGCCCGTGGACCCGGCCACTCTTTTCATACAATTCATAGGCCAGCTGCCTGATTTCTTCTTCCAGTTGTTTCAAGGTTTTCATCTTAATTCTCCCTGATTATTTTAATTATCACCACCCTTTTCATTATAGACTTAATCGATTGTTACATAACTGGACGGCCCCCGGCCATTAAAACAGAGACACAGTCTAAATCCTCTGTCCTCTGGCCGAGAAATCAGTGAATGAGTATTGTGTCTCCCGTTTTATAATTCCTACTATTCCTATAGGAATTATTGATTTTAGAAGCAGCTTGCACTAATATAGAGACAGGACTCCGAATATAGTCCGGAATGGATTTTTGATTCATCTAATGCTTTATTTCTAAAATCAGATAAGAGGCCAACATGAATAAAGACAAGCCATATAATCCCGACCTAAAAAATGACACCTGCTGCACGTCGGCCGGAGACAGGGCCGGACATGGCGGCAGCGATGAGCGACCGCGGCGCGCTGCTGAGGATTCTCTGGAGCATAAACCCGACGACTCAGCCCCGGCAGCCGTCCGACGAAACCCTGTCCGAAGCAGTCACCCGGGCCGCGACCATCACCAACACCGGCCACAGACTCCGCCCGAACCTCCGGCTCATGAGGCCCCTGGCCACTCCCCCGCCGAAGCTTCAGATGCCGGCAGTTGTTGCCACAGCGAGTTCGGTCAAACCTGCCCCCCGGAGGACATTGGCGACCACGGGTATAGCCATCAGGGGCGCAACCACAACCATGACCAGGACGGCCATGACCACTCTCACCATCGCCGGGCTCAACACGGCCACGACCATCATGACCACAGCCATCATCTGGCCGATTTCCAGAAGCGCTTCTGGGTATCGCTCGTTCTCACGATTCCGGTCCTTCTCCTTTCTGAAATGATCCAGCAGTGGCTTGGATTTAGCCTTCGCCTGCCGCTTCATTCCTACATACTCTTCGCCCTCTCGGCCGCAATATTCCTTTACGGCGGCTGGCCTTTCCTCACCGGCGCCATGGAGGAGCTCCGCTCGCGCCAGCCCGGCATGATGACCCTCATCGGCACTGCCATCACCGTGGCCTTCGTCTACTCCAGCGCCACGGTCTTCTTCATCCGCGGCCACGATTTCTTCTGGGAGCTGGCCACGCTGATTGTCATCATGCTTCTCGGCCACTGGGTCGAAGCCAAAAGCGTCCTGGGTGCTTCCCGCGCTCTGGAGGAGCTCATCCGGATCATGCCCACCACCGCTCACCTTATCCGCGACGGCCAGGTGATCGACCTGCCGGTGTCCGAACTCAAGCCTGGCGACCTGGTGCTCGTCCGTCCGGGCGAGAAAATTCCGGCCGACGGCCGCGTGGCGGAGGGTCGCAGTTCGGTTAACGAATCACTCCTCACCGGCGAATCCATTCCGGTGCTAAAAACCCCGGGCGCTGCGGTCATCGGCGGTTCAATCAACAGTGACGGCTCTCTCCAGGTAGCCATTGAAAAAACCGGCCAGGAAACCTACCTGGCTCAGGTCGTAAACCTTGTCCGGCAGGCTCAGGCCTCCCGCTCCCGTACCCAGGATTTAGCCAACCGTTCGGCCGCCCTGCTCTTCTATGTGGCCCTGAGCGCCGGCATAATTTCTTTCATTGCCTGGAACATCCTGAAAAACGCCGATTTTGCCCTCGAACGCGCGGTAACCACGCTGGTGATTGCCTGCCCGCACGCTCTGGGACTGGCGATACCGCTGGTGGTGGCCATCTCGACTGCCATCACCGCCCGTCATGGTATTCTCATCCGCGACCGCCGGGCCTTCGAAGCCGTAAGAAACGTCGAGGCGGTGGTGTTCGACAAAACCGGCACACTGACCGAAGGAAAATTCGGCGTGAGCGAGGTGGTGCCCCTGGTTCCGGAGGAAGAGCTGCTGAGCCTGGCCGCGGCGGTCGAAATGAACTCCGAGCATGTAATCGCCCGGGCAATAGTCGATTACGCACTGAGCAAAAAGCTGACGATTCCCCCGGTTCAGGATTTCAGGTCGCTGCCCGGAAAGGGCGCCAGCGGCCGCGTCGATGGCCGTCTGGTCGAAATTGGCGGCTCGAACCTGCTCTCCGATTTGAACCTCACCGTGAACGGAACGCCGCTTGAAGCCAGGCTTAAAAAGGGGCAGACTGCGGTGTTCGTGCTAATTGAAAGTCGCCCCGCCGGCGCTATTGTCCTTTCCGACCGGGTTCGTCTCGAGTCGCACCAGGCAGTAGCCGAACTCAAGCGAATGGGCATCCGGGTCTTCCTGCTCACCGGCGATTCGGAGGAAGCAGCCGCAGCCGTAGCTTCCGAGCTCGGAATTGACGATTATTTCGCCCGGGTTCTCCCGCACGAAAAAGCCGCAAAAATCCGCCAACTCAGAGAGTCGGGTCTGCGGGTGGCTATGGTCGGCGACGGGGTCAACGACGCCCCGGCTCTGGCTTCAGCCGACACCGGCATTGCCATCGGCGCCGGAACCGATGTGGCCGTAGAAAGCGCCGACATCATCCTGGTGAAAAACGCACCGTCCGACGTGCCGAGGCTGATAACCATAGCCCGCCGCACCTACTCCAAAATGGTCCAGAACCTGTGGTGGGCCGCCGGCTACAACATAATTGCGATACCGCTGGCCGCCGGCTTGCTCTACCAGCAGGGAATCGTCATCAACCCGGCGCTGGGCGCGGTGCTGATGTCGCTGAGCACGGTTATCGTGGCCCTGAACAGTCAGACCCTGAGAAAACAGGCCCCCTGACATCCAGCTGGATTTTCAAAAACCAGGCTGGAGAAAAGACTGCCTTCAAAATTCCCGGAAATTCGCGAAAGAGCGGTAAATATCAGAATGAAGAACCCGGCGACGTTTTATCTGTTTTCCTGAATTCTCTGGCATAAAAACCCGGCAAAAAACGATTGCGTCTCTGAACTCTACGATAAAAATTCAGGACACTGTAAAGTGATATAATAATGCGCCACCCCCAGGTTTGAATGTAATGTTTTTTTCTGAGTTAGAGGTCCGACCGAGGCGGCCTTAGAGGCTGGTCGAAGTTGGTAACGGGTATATGATTGTTGAACCAGCTGGTGGCTGAGCTGAAGTTGGTAGCGACGCATCGGATGAAGGTGATAGCTGAGAGTACGGTCAAGACGGACAGGATAGACGCTCGGGTAATAGCTGTGTTATTAAGAGTTAATTATCTTCCGTCCTGTTATGTTCCTCCCCGGGAGGCACGGGAGCTTGGGGAGATATTGCGACAGGGGTCGCTTGTGGTGCAGCTAATGACGAAAGTGAACAACCGGATACACAGTCTTCTGGACAAGCCAGGAGTAGAGCATCATTTTGATGATCTGTTTTGCGGGTGGGGTTTATCAGCGGGAGCCGGAAGAGTGCTCAAGACTTCTGGAGGCGTTCATCAAAATGGATAAAAAAGAGTAGCAAGGTTACACAGAAGCTGGCTCCTGAGTCAGAGGACTGTCGGTCGCTTATAACGATTCCAGGTATCAGTTTTCGTAACGCCTATCTGTTATGACTTATGAGGAAAATGATGCGGGAAAGCGCGCAAAAAGAGACGCCGTAAGGTGTCCCCTGTTCTTCAATAGGCGCGGATTAGAAGGTAAAGCTCCTGCGGGGTCATATTGTTCCGGCGGGCGACCTCTTCCAGGGAACTTTCCGGGCTGACACCTGCAAGACCCCGGGCCTCGAGCTCCCTCAGCACTCGATCCGGTGTCTTCCCCAGTTGCTCCATCACCCGCCTGAGCGATTGCTTCTCAAAATCAGCTGAGGGAGGCTGGGACCGCAGGGAGCGGGGATGATTTTTAAAGTGGGCTCGTCCCTCCATCAACCAGTTCACGGGGGGCAGGCGCCAGATCGCCATTAACAACAGCACAAAAACCAGCAGACCGGCCACCAGCATCTCAGCCAGGTTTTTTCGGTTGCGGTCTATCCCGCTGGTAAGGTATAGAATTATGGCCTTGAAATTAAGAATTAGATGAATGACTCCGACCAAAAAAAACAGAGCACAAAAAACGATGTGCACCGTCTCCCAGCCGCTCTTATCCAGCCCTATCGCCTTCCAGCCAACCCAGCGAGCCAGGCCACCCTCGGGGCGAATGTACAGGATAAAACCGGAAAAAGCCAGCAGCAGAAAACTGAAGACCGTCAGAAAAGAAATCAACGGCTTGAACTTAAAAGCTCGGCCGTCGTTCTGAACCTGATTGCGGCTGAGATTTCTGTCTTGAGGCTGATTCTGATTCTCACTCATGTTCATCGCGACACCTTAACTTTATAAACCGACAGGAGCGCTCATTTTTTTAATAGAGCACTATTATACAAATAATAAAATCGGGGACACAATCTATATTTCCGAATTTTCTTTCCTTTTTTAGAAGGGGACACCGTGCAGTGTCCCCAATTCCCAATTTTCCTTCTTTTCTACTTGCCGCGGCCGCCCGTCCAGTGATATTTTAGGCTCGGTAATTATCCTTATTTTTTATAGAATGACCCGGAAAATACACAAAAGGAGGGATGCGATATGAAAAAAATGACGGCTTTTCTGATGGCCTCAGCCATCTTTTTATCAGTCTTTTCATCAGTCCTGGCACAGCCCGCTCCTGCCTCGGCCCAGTTGCCCCGGGAAACCGAAGTCCAGAAGGCCAGGCGCCTCCAGTGGTGGACCGAAGCCAGATTCGGAATGTTCATTCACTGGGGCCTGTATGCCCTTCCCGCCCGGCACGAATGGGTAAAAAACCGGGAACGACTGACCAACGAACAGTATCAAAAGTATTTCGAGCATTTTAATCCCGACCTTTTTAATCCCCGGGAATGGGCCAGGATGGCCAAAGCCGCCGGCATGAAATACGCGGTGATCACCGCCAAACATCATGAAGGCTTCTGCCTCTGGGACTCGAAATACACGGATTACAAGGCAACCAACACCCCTTTCGGCCGCGACCTCCTGAAAGAATTCGTCGAGGCCTTCCGGGCCGAAGGACTGAAGGTCGGCTTCTACTACTCTCTCCCCGACTGGCACCATCCCGATTACACCATCGACAGGTACCATCCGCTGCGGGCGGAAAATGACGCAGATTATGAGAAACTCAACGCCGGCAGGGATATGAATCGCTACCGCGAATATATGAAAAACCAGGTGCGAGAACTTCTCACCAATTATGGCGAAATCAGCATCATGTGGTTTGATTTTTCGTTTCCCGGAAAACACGGCAAAGGCCGCGACGACTGGGATTCAATCGGCTTGCTCAAACTGGCCAGGTCGCTCCAGCCTAATATCATCGTCGATGACCGGCTTGACCTGCAGGAGGTTGAGGGCGGCTGGGATTTCACCACCCCGGAGCAGGTCAGGGTGACCAAATGGCCAGAATACAACGGAAAGCGAATTCCCTGGGAAACCTGCCAGACTTTTTCCGGTTCCTGGGGATATTACCGCGATGAATATACCTGGAAAAGCCCCGCTCAGCTCATCGAGCTCTTAATCGATTCTGTCAGCAAAGGCGGCAATCTGCTGCTGAACGTTGGTCCGACGGGACGCGGAACTTTTGACCGGAGGGCTCAGGACCGGCTGAAAGCCATCGGCGAGTGGATGGCCGTCAACGGACGGTCGATATACGGCTGCACCCAGGCGCCCGAAGAATTCGTCGCTCCTCCGAACAGCCTGCTCACCTGGAATCCGTCGAGCCGAAGGCTTTATGTTCACCTGCTTTTCTATCCTATGGACGGAATATGGCTGAAGAAGATGGCCGATAAGGTCAAGTACGTTCAATTCCTGCATGATGCCTCCGAAGTGCGATTCAGACCGGGCAGCGACGAGAATGCCGCCGACCTGTGGCTGTCGCTTCCGGTGCAGAAACCGCCGCTGGAGATTCCCGTCCTTGAAATCTTCCTCAGGTAAGCAAAAGGGGACACTTTACGGTGTCCCCTTTTTCGGGAAAAAACCCGCCCGCCAACAGGCTAAAATTTCTCACAAAAATCAGGGACACAATAAAGTGTCCCCTTTTTAGAGCTGCCAGGTGATTTGTGCTAAAATAAAGCAGAAAAATCCAGGCCGGAAGGTCCATCTGATTTGACCTCGCTGACGCTGTTATTCAGAAAAAGCCAACTCCAGTTAAATTGCCAGCCTGGACAATGAAGCCGTCACCCGTGAACCCATGATTAAATTTAAGAAACATCCATCCCGAGAGGCAACCCTGATGAGCCCATTCAGGCGCGGCACCTCATTCAGGCCCGGCTTGATTTATCTATCGACAGTTCTATCGGCTTTAGTTTTGTTTGTTTTCCCGGCTCTTCCGCAGGAGTCAGACCGGTCAAATGGTTGCTGGAGCGATTCCGCCTGCGCTTCAAATGATTCCCCTGACCGACCTGACCGCAAGCTTCAGCTCGACCTGCGCGGCCTGGTTTCAGCCTGGGGAGCCTTCTCCCGCGCCGACAGCAGCCTGGCGCAGCTCGGCACCCGGTTCCTGCCCGAATTCACCCTGGAACTGAACCTGAAACGACGAACAGCGGCCCCCCCTGGTCAACAGGCCAGCCAATATTCCAGCGCCATGCTCACCGCACCACATCTCCCCTTTTCAAACAACCGGCCTGCAGCCTCAATCTCCATATCCGAGAATGGCATTTTTTTAGCAACGGGCCTCATTTCGCCTCACTCCTTTCTCCCCGCTGTCTTTTTAACGGATCAGCCTTTATCCCCCGCATCTATGCTTTCTCATTTAATTTCCGACTCAGACCCATCTTGCCTCGATAATTCATCCGGCTCTTCCGGGGCAACATCAGTCACCCCGACCGCGCCATTCGCTTCTTCCAACGAAGCCCCGCTGACATATTATCCATTGGAATCTTCTCCCTCATCTGAGCCCTCTTCTTCCTCTTCCCCGGACGTTCTAACCGTCGAATTTTCCCTGAACCTCTGGGGCACCCTAACCATCCAGCCGGGCACCGAGAATCAGTTCAGCGGCCGCCTCAAACCATACCGGCTGAGCGTAAAATATGCCAGTCCGCGTTTTGAAGCTCGCCTCGGGCTGCAGAAAATAAGCTTCGGGTCGGCCTCGCTGCTGCGTCCGCTGATGTGGTTTGACCGCCTCGACCCGCGCGACACGCTTCAGCTTACGGACGGGGTTTACGGACTACTCGTCCGCACCTATATCTCCACCCGCACCAATCTCTGGGCCTGGGCGCTTTACGGCAATGACGACCCCAAAGGCTGGGAAGCGCTGCCCACCCGGCGCCGTCGCCCGGAATTTGGCAGCCGCGCCCAGATCCCGGCAGGAAGGGGTGAACTCGCCCTGACCGTCCATCACCGCCGCGTTAACTTTGACCTGACCAATCCGGCAGCCGCTCTCATCCCGCTAAATGCAGGCGCACCTCCGGCCTTTAATTTTCCCGAAACCCGCCTGGCCGTCGACGGCAAGTGGGACATAGGCCCCGGCATCTGGTTTGAAGCCACCCTCACCCGCCAGCGCTCGCCACAC
The DNA here is from genome assembly GCA_030017715.1 of Candidatus Saccharicenans sp. Lineage (GTDB taxonomy): Bacteria > Acidobacteriota > Aminicenantia > Aminicenantales > Saccharicenantaceae > Saccharicenans. The sequence continues at coordinate 290,053 of JASEIU010000003.1, forward strand.
CTGGCTTTCCCCTGGCAGCGAGCCTTCACCATCGGTCTTGACTACACCTTCGCCCTCGGTCACGGACTTCATCTGCTGGGCGAATATTTTCAGAGCGACTTAGCTTCCGGAGCTTTAAGCGGGATGACCTGCGCCCCGTTTCGAGCCCGTTTCCTGACTGCTTCGGCTTCCTATCCGCTGAGCTTTATCGACCAGCTGGCGGCCATCTTCTTTTACGACACCCGGAACCGGGACCTTTACAGCTTTGTCCGCTGGCAGCGCAATTACGACCGCTGGTCAATCCATCTGATGGCCTTCTGGAACCCGGCTGAATTCCGGATATTTGCGGCGCCCGACCAGCCGAATCTCTTCGCCGGCAGAGGCCTCCAGCTCCTCCTCATCTACACCTTTTAAATGGGGACACCTTCTATATTTCCGGTTTTTTGAAAATCAAAAATTGAATTCAATAACGCTAAACACGTTGCCTTAAGGAAGTTTCCCTTCGCCCCAAAAACAGGGAACATGAAAAGGCCAAAATAAGGATATATAGATTGTATCCGCAATTCGACCGGGACACTTTAATGTGTCCCCGAATTTGGCAAAAATTTTTCCCCTGTTTGGAAAGAAATAAATTATAATAAAAGGGGACACTTGAAGGTGTCCCCTGTTCAAGGAGTGGAATATGGCCCAGCCGGTAATTCAAACCATTGACCTGACAAAAATCTATCCGATGGGAGAGCATCACATCACCGCCCTGAACCGGGTCTCGCTCACCTTCGAGCGCGGCCAATTCGCCGGCCTGGTCGGACCGTCCGGCTCCGGCAAGACCACCTTCCTCAACCTCATCGGCACGCTCGACACCCCGACTTCCGGCCAGGCTATCATCATGGGCGCTGAAATTTCAGCCCTCACGCCGCTTCAGGCCGCCGAGCTCCGCCGCCGGCATATCGGTTTCATCTTCCAGACCTTTAATCTCTTCCCCGTCTACACCGTTTATGAAAACGTCGAGTTTCCTCTCCTGCTCCTCGGCCTGCCGCCCGCCGAACGCCGCCTCCGGGTGATGGAGGCCCTGGAATGGGTTCGCTTAGCCGAACGCGCCCGCTCCCGTCCGACCCAGCTTTCCGGCGGCCAGTCGCAGCGGGTGGCCATCGCCCGGGCGATCGTCAAAAAGCCGGCCATAATCATCGCTGACGAGCCGACCGCCAACCTCGACGCCGAAAATTCATTCAACATCCTCGATATCATGCTCGAACTCAACCGGGAGCTTTCGATCACCTTCCTGTTCGCCACTCATGACGAGAAGGTCATCCGCTACCTGCGCCGCAAGATAACTCTGTTTGACGGACGCGTGGCAAAAGACGAACTCCTGGAACCCGCATCCACCCCGCCGCCAGCGACCTGAGAAAGCCATCAGACGGGCGGGAACAAAAAAGGCGCAGCCATGAGCAGCTCAGCCGAAAAAATAAGTTCAGGAACAGCCGGAAATGGGCCGGAGCTTCAGGCGGCAACCGGAATCATTTTCTCGCCCAACCGCTCCGGAGTCGTCAGCCAAACTTATATCGCCCCGGACAAACACAGAATCGGAATTGCCGCCCGGGACGGCGTCGGAACCTGGAAAAATTATCCCGATATCATCGCCAAAGAGCCTGGGGTAAAAACTGCCGTGAAAAAAATCAAAAAAAATAAATATAAACGGGAATCGGCCGTCAATCGCGGCCCCGGACATTTTGCGCCTGCTCAGCCCTGGCCGGCCCCGGACAAAATATCCGGGGCAACAAGGCCGCGTTCTTCCGGCCGGCCGCAATTTTATCCCGGAGTCATCCGATGAAAGTTCTCCTGAAGTTAGCCATCCGCAACCTGCTGGCCGCCGGCCTGCGCACCTGGCTCAACGTCATCGTGCTTTCGCTAACCTTCGTGGTCATCATCGCCGCCCAGGGGCTTTTCCGCGGGATGGGTGATCAGGCGGCCCGCGCCAGTATCGACTACGAATTCGGAGGCGGTCAGTTCTGGCATCCAGCCTATGACCCCTACGACCCGCTCACGATTCAGGACGCTCACGGCCCGATCCCGGAAGACCTGAAACCCCTGCTCGCCTCCGGCCAGGCTACACCCCTCCTGATCATCCAGGGCACGCTCTATCCGCAGGGGCGTTTCCTGCCCGTGCTGGTTAAGGGCATCGACCCGGACCAGAATATCCTGGCGATTCCATCGCCTTTTCTGGCGGCGAGCGCCACAGAATCAAAGACGCAGCAGGAAAAAATTAAACACTCAAATAATGATTCAAGCGACCAGGCCGAAACCTTTCAAGACAGCAATCATGGCCATGGCGAGCAAACAAAAGAAAATATAAAAATGAACATCCCGGATGAAATCCCGGCCATCATCGGCACCCGCATGGCCGCGGCTGCTCGCCTGGCGGTTGGCGATACCGCCATCCTGCGCTGGCGCGACTGGCGCGGGGCTTATGACGCCCGCCCGGTTCGCATAGTCCACATCTTCCGCACGATCGTCCAGTCAGTCGACTCCGGGCAGGTCTGGATTCCGCTGTCGGTGCTTCAGGCGATGGCCGGCCTGCCCGGCGAAGCCACCATCATCACCCTGGCTCCCGGCGTCACCGCACCGGCCCCAACGCCCCGGCAACAAGCGCCGCTCAGAAAAAATCTTTCAGGCAAAATCTCGGTATTAATAAAGTCAGACGGCAATCATTCGTCGACGGCGGCCGGCGCCGCCGGCATCCGCATTCATAATAAACATCCCGAATTTTATTCCCGGTTTGCTGCCGCGATTAAAAGCCAGGAATTTAAGCGCCCGTCTGAAAAGCTTGAGGCGGCAGCCCGGCCGGCAGATCTGGTAGGAACAGTCCGTACCGGTCGATTTCTCATTTCGGCAGGCAGCTCCGCTCCGGTGCCTTCATCGGGTCGGGGCCAGCCGGCGGCCGGTGATTGGGCATACCGCGACCTCCGCTATCTCCTCCGCGACATCGACCAGCTGGTGGCCGCGAAAACCGCCGGGTCGACTACAGTCTACGTCATCCTGCTCTTCATGTCGCTTCTGGCCATCTTCGACACTCAGGTGCTGAACATCTTTCACCGCATCAGGGAAATCGGCACGCTGGTGGCGCTGGGGCTGACGCGCCGCCAGATTGTTCTGCTGTTTACGTTGGAGGGAACGCTCCATGCGGTGCTGGCGGCCGTTCTGGCCGCCCTCTACGGCTACCCGCTTCTTTCGGCCTTTGCCCGCACCGGCTGGAAAATGCCCGAAGCTTTTGACAGCTTCGGCATCGCTCTCGGCGAACGCCTGGTCCCCGTATTCACCGGCGGAATCATCGTCGGCACGGTGATTCTCATCCTGAGCCTTACGGCCATCATCAGCTTCTGGCCGGCCCGGCGACTGTCGCGGCTGCGCCCGACCGACGCCCTCAGGGGGAAACTCCAATGATCAGCTTCATCATAAAAGGAATTCTCCGCGACCGGAGCCGCAGCCTTTTTCCGGCGCTGATTGTGGCCGCCGGCGCCATGCTCACAGTTTTCTTTTACAGCTACATGCAGGGCGGGAAGAACAATTTCATAGAGACCAGCGCCCGCTATCAGACAGGCCACCTGAAAGTGATGACCCGGGCTTACGCTGCCGAATCCGACCTTCTGCCCAACGACCTGGCCCTCACCGGAGCAACCGGACTGGTTTCAAACCTGCGAGCCGAATATCCGGAACTTATCTGGAAGCCGCGGATCCGGTTCGCCGGACTTCTTGACATCCCGGACGAAAACGGCCAAACCCGGGCGCAGGGTCCGATAAGCGGTCTGGCAGTGGAGCTGGTCGCGGACAACCGGAACGAAAACCAGAACCACAGGAATTTGCCGGAGGCGGAAATCCTCAACCTCAAAAAGGGATTGATCGCCGGACGACTGCCGGAGAAGCCGCGGGAAATTCTCGTGGGCTCCGTACTGGCTTCATCCCTCAAAATCAATCCGGGCGACCGGGCGACCATCATCAGCTCGACCCTGACCGGGGCCATGGCCATCGCCGATTTCACCGTGGCCGGGGTCATTCGATTCGGCGTTACTCCGCTCGATAAAACCCTGGTAATCGCCGACCTGGAAGAGGCCCGGCAGCTTCTTGACATGGAAGACGCTGCCGGAGAGATTTTTGGGTTCTATCCGGATTTTCTTTACCGGCCGCAGCTGGCCGCCCGGATGGCCCGCGATTTTAACGCCAAGAGCGAAGAAAGAGCCCGGAGCTCCGGAGAGGACCCGGACTTTCTGCCGCTGATACTCACTCTCGGAGAGCAGGGCGGGCTCGGCGATATGATTGCTATTTACGACGTTTACGCTTATGTGCTGGTAGCGGTGTTTGTGGCGGTGATGTCGCTCGTGCTCTGGAATGCCGGGCTGATGGGCTCGCTTCGCCGGTACGGAGAGATCGGGCTGCGTTTAGCAATGGGTGAAACTCACCGCCGACTTTATTTTTCGCTGCTGGGCGAATCGGTCATCATCGGGCTGATCGGCTCGGTCGCCGGAACCGCCCTCGGGCTGGCCATTTCCTATTATCTCCAGACATACGGCATCAACGCCGAAGCCTTTACCAGAACATCCGAAATGATGATGACCAACATCATCAAGGCTCAGGTAACCCGGGTAAGCTACATAATAGGCTTCATCCCGGGGCTGCTGGCGACGCTCCTCGGGACGGCCATGGCCGGCTTAGGGATTTTCAGGCGCCGGACGGCCACCCTGATGAAGGAGTTTGAAGCATGAGATGCTTCCGAGCGCGGTCTGCCACTCGAAAGAAATTTTTCAACTCCGGCCCTGGACGGGTCAGGGGCTCTTTCGGAATATCTTTTTGGTCTTCAAGCCCTGTCAGGCTCTCTGGCCGAGAGAAGCGAAGGGAAAATAACATATGAATATTTATTCATATATTGGCAACAAAACCGGAAGGAGAAGAAGTTCAGAAGACAAGAAATGGCCGGAAGCAGTAGACTTCCTGAGGTTTAAGAGGCGCGAAATAGCTCAAAGCCGGACTGGTGAATTTGAGCCTTGCCAGGCGAACCATTGCCCAACGGAGACCTCAAATAATGACCCGGCAGCTGTCATTATCAGTTTTGAGTGTTATGAATTCAGGCCGGCCTGCAAAGGCCAGAATTGTTGCTTTTATTATCATGGCGCCGGTCAGGCCGGTCAGATTGGAAGATACGGGCTAAAAAGAAATATAAAAGCCGGTTCCAGTAAATTAGCCGGCTTCAGAAAGACCGGGCAAAGGTAAAGAAGGGGAGATCGATAATGAACACAAAAAACCGGTTAAGATTTTGGCAGGGTAAATTTTCGGCCGCAGATAAGATTCCGGCAGGAAAAAGATTTTTTTCGGACACAAAGTTGCCCTGCGGGCGAGCGGCAGCCTGTACCCTGGCGTCAACTTTGATGATGATAGTGTCTTTGAGCGCGGGCTTAAAAGTGTCAGGAGCGTCTGCGGAGCTGACCGTCCGGCAGGTCCGGACTCCGAGCGGCCTGGAGATTCTGAAACGGGTTGACGACAACATCACCGCCGGAAACAAAATCATGACGGCCAAGATGATCATCCACCTGCGGCGAACGACGAGGACGGTGGAGTTTAAGTCCTACATCCAGGGCACGGAAAAGGCTTTTACCGAATATCTGGCGCCGGCGCGCGAGAAGGGCACCAGGATGCTCAAGCTGGGCGACCAGCTCTGGATGTATTCGCCCTGGACCGAGCGGACGATTCTGATTTCCGGGCACATGCTGCGGCAGTCGGTTATGGGCTCAGACCTGAGCTATGAGGACATGATGGAAGACCCGCGGCTTTCAAATTCCTACACGGCTGAAGTCGTCGGCGAGGAGAAGGTCAGGCTGGAAGCGCAGGGCGGTGACGGAGTGCTGTGCTGGGTGCTGGAGCTTTCGGCCCGCCAGGAAGATGTGGCTTATCCGCGGCGCAAGCTGTGGGTGGATAAGGAGCGGTATGTGGTGCTGAGGGAAGAGCTTTATGCCCGCGGCGGAACACTGCTCAAGAAGGTTGAGGTGCTGAGCCTGAGAAAGTTTGACTCGCGCTGGGTGCCGGAGCGGGCAATTTTTATGGATGTGCTGAAGGCCGGAGAGGGCACCGAATTTGTGATTGAGTCGATAGAATTTGATGCTAACATTCCCGATTACATCTTCAGCCGCGCCTCCCTGAAATAAACAGGGGACACTTTACAGTGTCCCCTTTTTATTAATAAAGGAGGGTAATTTCTACTGCCGACTCAGAGGTTATCGGAATAAATAAGATCAGATCGCTGCCTTCAAGCGTTCTGTTGATTCCAACCCGGACCCCTTCCAGCTCCCGGCCATCTACCAGAACCCTGGCCGCAGCGCCGTTCCAGCCTTCAACCAGGATAGCCGGATTAATCACCGGAGACTGGCCGCTTGCCTCCAGCCTGATTTTTCTTCCGGTCGGCTTTTGATTAATATTCTTCAAAATATAACAGCGCTGGCCTCTGTCGTATCCATAATTCTTAAAATCGTTATCTTCAACCACGATTTCTGCTGGATAGGCCCAGGTCCTCCCGAATTTAACAACTTCCTCTATCTTCATTTCGTTCATGCCGTACAGGCCGGCCCAGTATTCCCGGTCGCCTTGTTCATGCACCACAGGTTCAGAAATGGGAAATCCTATGATGTGCGAAGGTCTGTCGGCGACAATAGTTGTTCTGCCGTCACAGCGAGCCTGTCCCACCGGCCAGTGGTTGCAGCCTCTCACTCCACAGTAGTTTTTTAAGCTTTCATAACGGAGCCACATTTTATTGTCCGGCTCGAAACAGATAAACGGTTTGTTTTTGGCCTTAAAATTATATTGCTGAACTGTATAATCATGATACTTATCCCAGCTGAAAGGACCGTAAGGAGGCTGGCTGACATCTTCCACAAAAGAAACCTTAGTCATCCTGCCATCATAATCGGCCACCGAAGCAAAATCTTTTTCCACCACCTCGCAGGCTCTCTGCTCGGGATGAACCAGAACCAGCGATTCCTGAAACTGACGGGGAAATTCCAGCGTCCCCTTCTTCCAGGATACATTTCTGATGGCTGTCCGATCAGGATAGATATAATAGTATTCGTCCACCCAGCATTCCCAGCCGGTTTTCGGGTCTCTTCTCCAGGTGTTTTCATTAATGCTGACGGGCGCATACCTCCAGTGAACCACCACCCTGGCTTCATTATTTTCGATTATCCGGACGTGAGAAAAACGACAGTGCCTGTCCTGCATATGCTCAAAACAACCTTCTTCATCGTTCCAGGCTTCAACGCTCTGGTCGGCCATCCAGAGGTCGTTTTCTGACACCCAGGCCGGACTGTATCGAGTTCCCCGCCAGAAGATCATTTTGACCTCAGAATTATCGAAGGTCACGACCACATCCGCATGCTCTCTAACCGGCCAGAGATTATCCCAGCCGGGATAGTATTTGAGCGTTGTATAAAAAGCCCCGAATTTTCTCGGATTTTTCTCAATCGCCGGCAATCTTCTTGGCTGAATCTCCGGAGCAACGATTTTATGTTCCCGATGATTGGTCTTTATTCTATCTGCCGTCAGGGCCAGGTCATAAATCTTAATCTCGTCAAAAATTCCGTCAATTCCATAAAAATCTTCCAGGGTCCCGAAGGTCCGGTGAATATCGCTCGGCTTCCCGGGCGAGGCCACCATACCTGCCAGAAAATTCCCTCCGGATTTCTTCATCTCGCCTTTTATCATGGAAACCGCGCTTCTCACTCCGTTCACATAAACTTCAATCGTTCCATTAGCTTTATAAAGTCCGGCAATATGGGTCCACTTCCTGAGCGGAACGACATTGCTTTCAGTTACGGCAGCGACCCATTTCTCGTCTATACACACCGTCATCGCCACCTGTCCATAGGGACCGATTTCCAGACGATAACCGCGGACATTCCCCTCTTCCGTGGTAAGGGCCGGGCACCAGTTCCAGGGATATTCTCCCAGGGCCAGCCACAATTCAACAGTCAGTTCCTTATTCAATTCAGGAAGCTTTGTCTCCCCGCTCCTCAAAAGCGCGGTAAAGCCGTCAAGCCTGAGCCCCTGGCCTTTAATCCCGGGAGCTAGGCCATAATTCCCCTCAAGCACATCCCACTTCCTGTTGATAACTTCAAGAACCTTTCCGTTTTTAATGGTTTCAAAATCCCAGTAAACTCTCGGACTTTGAGCCAACGATGAAAGACAACCTATGATAAGAAGGCCGGCAAAAAACGCCACCATCGCTTTTTTTATATTTTTCATAATTTCCCTCCCTGACTGAGTATTCATGGGCTGAATAAATTCATGTTGCTCATTACCGGGTCTTGAGAAAAACTTAAGGCCGATTTTTCCTTCGACCATAGCTTTTTCCATCATTCCTGGCTCCTGTTTTTCCAACAAAGTTCGATGGGGGTCATTCTATAGTTCTTAAACCTATGGGCTCATAAATCAGGCAATATAATTTGTCTCCTCATATTTCGCTCTTATTGAAGACGCAGGGCTGAGGGGCAGAGGGCCAGGCCGCCGCGAGCCGTGCACCTCAGCTCGGGCGGAAGCATCTTCCCCACCTCATAGACCGCATCTATCGTTTCATCCAGGTCAATCGGATTCTCGTAGCCGCCGATGATGAGCCCGGCGCAGAGTAGGGCGTTGGCCGCACCCATGGCGTTTCGGGTGTGACAGGGAATTTCCACCTTGCCCTGAACCAGGTCGCAAATCGAGCCCATTATGTTCTGAAAGGCAATCGCTGCGGCGTCAGCCGCCTGCCTAACGCTGCCGCCGAATATATCAACCACGGCCGCAGCCGCCATCGCCCCGGCCGCACCTATTTCCACCTGGCATCCGGCCACCTCGGCGGCAAAGGTCGCCCGGCTGTCTACGATCAGGCCAATTGCCCCGGCCGCCAGCAGGCCGCGCAATATCTTTTCCAGCGGGACTCTCTCGTCCTCAAACAGCGTCACCAGCACTCCGGGGAGCGTCCCGGCCGAGCCGCCGGTCGGTGCGGCACAGACCACACCGCGCCGGCCGTTTACGTGCATCACGGCCATCGCCCTCGCCCCGGCTCTGAGATAAGTTCCGCCGAGCGGCAATCGGGCGAGCTTTTCATCCGCAAAAATTTTCCCGGCCGACGGCTTCAGGAGCTGAACCTTTTCGCCCCTGAATTCCAGACCTTCGTGAACCGCCCGCTGCATTATCCGGAATCGTCTTTCCGCCTCTTCCAGCACCTGAGCTTTTGACCATCCGAGGACCTCCGCCTCGTATTCAAGCGCCAGTTCGCCCGGCGAAATATTTCTCTCCCCGGCCAGTCTGACCATTTCAGCGGCGGAGCTGAAAGGCGGCTTATTCTTTATAACCGGGCAGACCGGCTGAATCATCCAGACCCGCCTGGCGCCTGGCGCGCTTTTTATTTCCGTCAGCAGCGCTTCCGGAAACGGTTCGCGGGCCCGGGCTGAAACCAATGCCGCACCGTCTCTCACCTGGATGCCGGGCTCTTCCACCAGTCGGGGCAGCGGCGTGAGTTTCTGCCTGATGCTTTCCGCCGCTCCCGCTTCCGCTTCAACCGCCATTTCATGATAGAGCCCGGTAAAATTCACCGGCCAGCCTTCAATCTCCCTGACTTCAACCGAACCGCCCCCGACTGAGGCCGCCCTGATTCTGAGGTTTCTTCCGCTCGCCGACACAAGCTTTATGTCCATGGCGTTTGGATGGTCGGCGCGGTCGAGCCTTCTGAGGCTGAACTCAATCTTCACCCCGCGCTCGCGGGCGATATCGAGCGCCTGAAAAAAGCGCTCGTCGACGAGCTCAATCCCGAGCAATCCGCAGGCGAAAGAAAGGTCGGCCGCCTGTTCGCGGTATGTCCGGGCATAGGAGCCGTCCGGGTCAAGGGCGACCTCAACCTCTCGCACCGGCTCTCCCAGCAGCGAAGCGGCAATTTTTCCGATGAAGAACCCGCCGGCCGTGTGAGAACTCGAAGGGCCTCGCATGACCGGCCCGATAACCTGATTAAAAATGCTTATGTCTTTCATTTCGCACCCTGAAGATTCAATTCGCTCCGTTTCATCAAATTGCGTTGCTCGTTCGATATCTTTTTTTGGGCACACTTATCTCAATCCCCGAGATTAAGCTTATTTCCGGGGCTTTATAAAGATTCCTCAAATCCGTTGGCTTTGAAAGAAATTCAGTGAACAAAGATTGTTTCCTCAGTAAAACGTCCGGTTTTAATAACATTTTTTTGCCAGCGCCAATCTCACCGCCACCTCACCGCCCGCTATCCAGCTTCTTCAAAACTCCAATTGCCACCACAGCATCCTGGACGGCCAGCCCGACCGACTTGAACACAGTAATTTCATCCGGGTTTTCCCGACCGTTCTTCTCGCCGGCGATAACTTCGCCGAGTTCGGCTTCAATTTTACTCCAGTCAACGACACCTTCCCGAACCGGAATGATCAGATCCCCGGCTTCTTCCCGGGCAGCCTCGCGGCTGTCGACATAAATCTTCGCCCGCCGGATGGTTTCGCTGTCGAGTTCCCGCACTTCCGGTTTGAAAGAGCCGATGGCCGTGATGTGAGTGCCGGGGCGGAGCCAGCTTCCGTCAAAAACCGGCGTCCTGGAAGTGGTGGCGCAGATAATCACATCAGCCTGTTCGACCGCGCTTTTCCGGTCAGCAGTTATTACCACTTTAATCCCGAGCTTTTCGCCCATCTCGCCGGCGAAGCTTTCCTCCCGCGGATCCTGATAGCTGACGAGATAACATTTTTCGACCGGAAGCACCGAGCAGACTGCCTCCAGCTGCGTCCGCGCCTGCGGACCTGCCCCGAAAAGTGAGGCCACCTTCGAGTCTTTCCTGGCGAGATACTTAGCGGCCACCCCGCCGGCTGCTCCCGTTCTCATGGCCGTAATGAAAGAGGCCTCGAGCGCCACCAGCGGGGTTCCATTCATCGCGTTGAACACCAGCACCAGCCCCTGGAGAACCGGCAGCCCGAACAGCCGCGAATTTTCCGGATAAACCGTGATGATTTTCGTCACCAGATACGGCCGGTCGTCCTCGATCAAGACCGGCATATACAGAAGCGAGCCTTCGTGATAGGGAGCGTTGAATACCGACCGCGGTGGCATCAGAACTTTTTTCTGATGAAGGAGCAAAAAGCCACGCTCCACAAGCTCAATGACTTCTGCCATCGTCAGGAGACGGCTGAGTTCATCCCGGTCTACAATTCTCATGCGCCATCCCTCCTAAAAATGGGGACACCTTCTATATTTCCAGATTTTCTGGACAGAGAAAATCGGGTAATGATTTTTTCTCTGACTTTTATTCTTCACGGCCATATTCCCTGCTTTTTAAGAGGGGACACTTTCAGGTGTCCCCTCTTTCACAGGATAAGTTTATAGCTTTTTCCGGGTTCGGTGGCAAAAGAAATGCGGTTTTCATCTTTCCTCGTCAGGCTGACCTCCGGGCTAACTTCCTTCACCGCGACCGGAAAGGGTGTCCTTATCGTGCAGGGTTTCCCCAGCCGGGAAATTATTTCTACAACCACGATATTTTTCTTGCTCTTATTTTCGTTCCTGGCGCTCCCCGCGCCTTTCTCTTCCGCCATCTTTCTGGCTTCATCTCCCCAGATCAAATTCACCTCGAAACCGCCCCGGGCCCTGAGCCCGGAAACTTTTCCGCTTCCCCAGAACTCCGGCAGAGCCGGCAGCAGAAATATTTCATTTTCATGCGATTGAAGGAGCATCTCTGCCACAGCCGCGGTCATTCCGAATGAACCGTCCACCTGAAGCGCCTTCGAGCAGATCGAAAAGAGATTGTCAAAAGTGTAATGCCGGATGGCATAAAGAAAATTTTCGATGGCCTTCTCCGGCTCACGCAACCTGGCCCAGCAGGCCATTTTCCAGGCTGATGACCAGCCGTTTCCTTCAAGCCCGCGCTGCTCCAGGACCGCCCTGGCACCCCCGGCGATCTCCGGCGTCCGGTCGAGCGAAATTTGATTTCCCGGGAACAGGCCGTAGAGGTGCGAGATATGGCGATGGCTCTTTTCCTTCTGTCCCCAGTCTTCAAGCCATTCCTGAAGCTCTCCCCGGCTGTTAATCTGCATCGGAGCCAGCTTCGCTCTCGCCTCACGCACTCTTGCCCTGAAATCCTCATCCACCCCGAGAATTTCCGAAGCTTCAGCCACATAGCCGAACAGATCGCTCAATATCTGCCTGTCGATCGTTGAGCCGGCGCAGATGGTCGTCCCGGGACTCATCCAGCCGGTCACCTCATCATAAAAAGTTTCGTTTCCAGGCCGGGCGGGGAAATTTTCCGGCGAGGTTGAAGGATTCGTCACCAGCCATCCAGACTGCGGGTGCTCTTTCAAAACATCGAGGAAAAATTCCACGTTTCCCTTCATCACCGGATAATATTGCCGCAGAAATTCTATATCTCCGGTGAACAAATAATGCTCCCACAGATGAGTGCAGAGCCAGGCCCCTCCGGTGGTGAAGGTGCCCCACTGAGGACCATCCATCGGCGCGGCCACCCTCCAGAGGTCGGTATTCTGGTGGAAAACCCAGCCCCGGGCCCCATAATGTTCCCGGGCAACCTCCGCTCCCTGGTCGGTAAGCTCCCTGATCATCCGGAAAAGCGGCTCGGCGCAATCGGCCAGGTTGGCCACCTCAGCCGGCCAGTAATTCATCTCGGTGTTGATGTTGGTCGTGTATTTGGAATCCCAGGATGGATTCTGGTATTGATTCCAGATTCCCTGAAGGTTCGCCGGCTGGGTGCCCGGACGCGATGAGGAAATCAGCAGATAACGCCCGAATTGAAAGGCCAGGGCGGCCAGCGCCGGGTCGTTCCGGCCGTCGAATTTCCTGAGCCTTTCATCGGTAGGCAGAAACGAGACGGCCGTTGACCCCAGGTCAATTTTCACACGGTCAAAATAGAAAGCGTGATTTTTTATATGCTCTTCTTTTATTTTTTCGTAGGGCTTATTTGAGATTTTCCCCAGCGCTTCCTCAACCCTGAGATGCGGGTCGGCGCTGACGTCCTTATAGTTGACAAAATTGGTGGCCGCGGCCAGATAAAGGGTGATCGAATCGGCCTCTTTAACCGTAAGGTCGGTATCCTCAACAGAAAGCGACCCTCCCTCCACCCGCGCCTTCAACCGAGCCTCATAGTGAAGCCGGCCGGGGACACCAAGATAATCGGCCGACTTCCCGCGGAGAATCAACCCGTCGTCGCCGTAGCCATCCATCCTGAAATAATCGGTGGCGTAGTTGGAATGGGCCTGGTTACGGCAGCCCCGCAGGTTAGCCACGAGCGAGATGCTTCCCGGCTGGCTGGCGGTGAGCCTCACAACTATTACCTGATCGACGGCGCTGGTAAAAACTTCGCGCGTGTATTTTACTCCGCCGCACTCATAGGAAACGGTAACGATTCCCCGGTCGAGGTCGAGCCGGAGCTGATAGTCTTTGACCTCGGGTCCGTGCCCGAGCTTTAAGATTAAATCGCCCATTGATTGATACTTCTGCTGCTCGACCGGATAGCCCATGAGATAACGGCCGAAAAGCTTATGAGCTCTGAGATATTCCCCGCGAAACACCAGGTCCTGAATCTCAGGAAGATATTTGTATCCGCCTTTGACCGTCTGGGAATAAGGTCCGCCGGTCCAGTAAGTTTCTTCGTTGAACTGGATTCTTTCTTCGTCGGTTCGACCAAAAACCATCGCGCCGAGCCGGCCGTTCCCGACCGGAAGGGCATTTTCCCATTTGTCGGCCGGATGGCGGTACCAGAGAGTGGCGGTCGGGTCTATCGGAGCTGATTCCTGACTGACTGGATTGACAGGCCCGGACGGGCGACAGCCGGTAAAGATAAAAATGAAAATAAGAGTCAACGTCGCTGAAAAGATTATCTTCTCCGGGAAAAACAGGCTTGAGCTAAGGGATTTTCTGGGCATAGCCATCCTCCTATCGGGGACACTTTAAGGTGTCCCCGGTAAAAAGGGGACACTTTCAGGTGTCCCCGGCTTTAAAGGTTCTTGAGCCAGAAGGCGAGCATCGTCCGGTAAAGATGGAGCGTCGTGTTCTCCCCCTCCGAGATGCCGTGGGAGCGGTTCGGATAGGCCATCATAGAAAACAGTTTGTTCCGGGCGATCAGCTCGTTCACCAGCCTCTCAAAGCTCTGGTAGTGGACGTTGTCGTCGCCGGTGCCGTGAATGATCAGCAGATTCCCCTTGAGATTTCCGGCAAAATGGATCGGCGAGCCTTCCCGGTATCCTTCGGGATTGTCCTCCGGAAGGCCCATATAGCGCTCCTGGTAGATAGTGTCGTAAAGAAGCTGGTCGCTGACAAAAGCCACGGCAATCCCGGTGCGGTAGAGGTCGGGAAATTTAAACATCGCATTGAGGGTCATCTGACCGCCGCCGCTCCAGCCCCACACCCCGACTCTTTTTTCATCCAGCCAGGGCCTTTTCTCCAGGAGCGACTTTACAGCCTTTGCCTGGTCAACCGGGGCAATAATTCCGACCTTCCGGTAGACACACTTCCGCCATTCCCGGCCGCGCGGCGCCGGTGTCCCCCGATTGTCGATACTTATGACCACATACCCTTTCTGGGCCAGCAGGAGATGCCAGAGGTAATTATTTCCACCCCAGCGGTCAACCACCGTCTGCGCCGCAGGCTCGCCATAAACATATACAATTACCGGGTAGCGTTTGCTTTCCTGAAAGTCCGGTGGCTTAAGGCACCAGCCGTCAAGAACGGCCTCGCCGATATCAACCTTGAAAAACTCCACCGTCCGCCGGTTAAGCCGCTCGACCTTCGCTTTAAGTGCCTCATTCTTCGCCAGCGGACGAACCACCCGGTGTTCGGGCAGGCTCACCAGGCTGATCGCCGGCGGCACATCCAGCCTCGAATGCGTGTGGAAAGCATAACCACATCCGGGCGCCAGGTCATAGGTGTTCGTCCCGACCAATCCTCCTGGCGTCACCCGCTGCGGCTGCGCTCTCCCCGCTAAAGCCGTGCGGAAATTAATCCGATAAAGATACCTCCTCGTGGCGTCATCGGGCGAGGCGATGTAATAGAGCCAGCCCCCTTTTTCATCCACCCCGGCGATATCGACGACGTCAAACTGGCCGCGGGTTATCTGCCGGGCTGGCTTTCCGTCGCGGTCAACAAGATAAACATGCCGCCAGCCGTCGCGCTCAGAAAGCCACAGCAGGCTGCGGCCGCGGTCAATCCAGACGAAATCGTCCATCACCTCGACCCAGGCCGCATCCTCATCGGTAAAAATGGTTTTGAGCTTCGCGCCGGCCAGATCATAAATCATCACCTGGTTTTTATTCTGCAGCCGGTTTAAGTGCTGGAAGATGATTTCAGAATTTCCCGCCCAATCCATCCGCGGCAGATAATAGTCTTTCCGCGGGTCGCCGGGCAGCTTTATAAACTCCACCCGCCCGCTCTCCACCTCAACCAGGCCGATTTTGCAGTCCGCATTGAGCGTTCCGACCTTCGGATACTTGATCGGAATCAGACGCGGATAAAGAGAATCTGTGTTGTTGATCAGGTAGAAATCCTTAATCGAGCTGGTGTCAAATCTCCAGAAAGCGATGCGCCGTCCGTCGGGACTCCACCTGAACCCGTCTCGCAGGCTGAATTCTTCCTCATAAACCCAGTCGGAAGTGCCGTTGATTATATTATCCGAGCCGTCTCGCGTCAGCTGTTCGACCGTCGAGCCGTCGATATCCTCGACATAGATGTTATTCCGGAAAACGTAGGCAACCTTTCTCGCAACCGGCGAAATTTTGGCGAACATCAGGCTGGAAGGCTCAAAGTTCACACCGAGCTTCTTCAGCCGCCCGCTCGTCCGGTCGAACACCCAGTAATCCCCCCTGGTATTCAGGCGCCAGACCCGGCGGCTGTTGGTATAGACCAGAAGGAGGTTTCCGTCGGCCGACCAGCTGTAGTCATCTATTCTCAGCGGCCCGGATTTTCCAGGGTCGAGAAGAGAAGAGGCTGATACCAGGACCCGCCGCTCGCCCGTCTTAGCGTCAACCCTGACGATGTCCATCCCGCCCTCAACCTCTTTCGACTTTTCAACCACGGTGTAAGAGCGGCCGTCGGGAAGCCATCTGGCCGGACCGAACCTTTCGGAAACAAATTCCCGCGAGGAGAAAATTCTTTCCGGTGTAAGAAGCCCCTCATCAGACTTTCCCTGATTCAACAAAAGGCCAGCTGTCAGAGTTAGGGCCAAGACCGCAAGAAAAAAATTAATTATTCTTCTTTTCATTTTATCTTTACCTCACCAGATCATCACAAAGTTATGAAAACCTTCATAACTTTATCCCCCGACTTTTCTATGAATTTATAGGCCCGGGGATACTCTTGGAAAGAAAAAGTTTTTGACATTAAAGGTTTCAATTTAATTTTGCCAGCCGATATCAGTTTTATTGCCAGGTCATAGTCTTCGGCTTTATACATCAAGCTCCCCTTCAATCTTAATTCTTTATCCTGGACCAGGCCGATGTCCACAGGCGGTTTCAGGCCAAAAACTCCAACCACAATTATTTCAGTTCCTTTTCTGGCCAGGCTGATGGCCTGGTTGATGGTGCTTCCTTCCCCGGCGCACTCAAAAATAATATCGGCTTTATCCTGGCCAAAATATTTCTCAAGCTGTTCCTCCAACTTTCTCTTTTTTACATTGACCACATAATCAACTCCACATTCCATGGCAATTCTCAGCCGGAAATCACTGAGGTCGGTAATCATCACTGACCGGGCTCCCATAATCCTGGCAACCTGAGCCGTTAGATTCCCGATGGTCCCGGCCCCGAGCACCAGAACCTTTTTCCTCCTGACTGATTCGGCCTTCAAGACAGCATGAACAGCCACGGCCACAGGTTCGACCATAGCTCCTTCTTCAAAACTCATCTTTTTCGGAAGCCTGACAACTAAATCCTGATTGACCCTCAAAAACTCCTGAGCCGCACCTTCTGACTGACAGCCGATCACTTTTAGATGTTCGCAGATATTATAATCGCCTTTCCGGCAAAGATAGCACCGACCGCATACTAACTGCGGTCTGACAGTCACTTTATCCCTCAGGGCCACATTTCTTACGGCTTTACCCTTAGCTTCCACCACTCCCGAGAATTCATGTCCCTGAATTACCGGGCATTTAATATAGGGATGTTTCCCGTGATAAGCCTTTATATCTGAGCCGCAGATTCCTATTTTTTTTATTTTGACAAGAACTTCATTATCAGAAACCGCAGGTTTCTCTGCTTCTCTGAAAATAATCTGCCCCGGTTTGGTTAGAATTGCCTGCTTCATAATCTCCTCCTTTCTTATTTATGAGTTTTCTGAGCTATTCTTATTATACCGGCATTAAATCAATAGCATTCTGAAAGAAGCCTCTCCACCTCTTCAGCCTTCACCACATATGGATGATTTTTATAGTCGGGCAGTTCAAGAGAAACTCTGGCCAGCAAAGGCAATTCTGTCTTTACCACGCCGATTTCTCCAAGAGACCTCTTAATACCAAGTTTTCTAATAAAGTTATCTATTTCAACGCTGAATCCGGCCGCAGCTTCTCTGTCTGAAATAGACGCCAGGTCAGGATTCAGCAGGCGAGCGACTTTGGCAAATTTGTCTATTGCATACTCATGGGTAAATTTCATAACCGCCGGATAAATCGAGGCCAGCGCCTGGCCGTGAGCAATCTGAGGATACAATCCGCTCATAGCCATGGCTATGCCGTGAGGCAGGGTAACCGCCGAATTGGCAATGCACAGGCCGGCCAGCGTATCAGCCCAGGCCATTTTTTCTCTGGCTTCCAAATTATTTGATTCCTGGACTGCTGCCGGCAAATGCTTAATTATTAACCTCAAACCTTCCAGGGCCAGAATCTCGGTATAGGGGGAACATTGTCTGGCGATAAAGCTTTCAAAAGCATGAGAAAAAGCATCAAATCCCGTAACGGCAGTCATATAAGGAGGCAAAGTTAACATTAACTCCGGATCTGCTATTGCCACCTTAGGGTAAAGCCGGGGATGATAAAGAGCCGATTTTTTTCTTTCTGAGGGGTTGGTGACAACTGCCACCTGGGTGACATGCGACCCCGTTCCGGAAGTTGTGGGAATGGCAATAACCGATAAGGTCTTTTCAGTCGGTTGATTTTCTCTAAAAAAAAGATAATCCCAGCAGCTTCCATTGTGGGTGGCCTCGACGGCGATAGCTTTCGCCGTATCGATGCTTGATCCCCCACCCAGGCCAATCACAAATTCCGCCTTGAACCTCGCGGCCAGCTCAGCACCAGAGGCAACCACATCTACCGTCGGGTTTGGAATGACTTGGTCAAAATGTTCTATTTCGATCTTCTCCTGGCTCAGGACTGATTTTATCTTTTTAACAACCGGCTCGATCTCCGGAAAGACGGGAACTGTAACTAATAAAGCGCGCCCGCCAAATCTCTTAGCTACAGCGCCTATCTCATTGACTCGACTCTGTCCAAACAATATTTCTGTTGGTTGATAATAATCAAAGTAAGACATAAGTTCCTCCCGAAAGATTTTCCAGTAAGATTCTCTTTCATTCTTCTCAAAAAACACTCGATTTAATCCAGCCGTCTATATTCACCCAGGCTCCTTTTTGGGTGCAGACAAAGCTGGCCAGCTGGTTGGCAAATTTGTTAATTTCACCCAGGTCAAGACCTGACAGCAAACCATGAACTAAAGCCGCTGTAAAAGCATCCCCGGCTCCGACCGTATCAATTGCAGGAACAAAATATCCGGAGTGGTGATATGCTTGCTCGGGCGATATTATCCAGCTGCCATTCTCGCCCTCAGTTACAGTCAGAAGGCGGAGAGAAAATCGGTCAATCAAAGTATTAAAAACTTCAGTTTCGGTACCCCGCAGCGAAAAGAGTTCAGAGATTACCGTTAATTCCTTAAGATTCAGCTTAACAACATCTGCAATTTTTAACGACGACTCAATAAGCTGTCGGTCAAAATATGGTGGCCTTAAGTTAAGGTCCAGAACCTTGAGGCAGTCAGTTCCTGCCCTGTCCAGCAATCGCTGAATTGTCCTCCTGCTCCTGGCCTGCCTCTGGGCCAGGGTGCCGAAATAAATAACTTTTGCTCTCTGGACAATGGGAAAAAGGGCTTTATCCTCTTCTATAAAATCCCAGGCTGCGTTCGTTTCTATTTCAAATACTGGTAATCCCTCATTATCGAGATCAACTCTTACCTTTCCGGTAGGATAAATTTCATCTTTTTGAATGAACTCCGTTGTCAGCCCGGCCTCACGACAACAACTCAGAGCTTCATATCCCAACCTATCCTGGCCGACCCTGCTGATTAAGGCAACCTTCTCTCCCAATCTGGACAGATAATATGCAAAATTAGCCGGGGCGCCGCCAATTTTTTTACCGTCGGGAAAGATATCCCATAATATTTCCCCTATCGCCGCTATCACAGCTTCCTCTCTCCCAACCAATTTCTCTTTCCTCAATCGCCTATCTAAAAATAAAATAAAGGATTGCCATTAAAACAAATAAAAGCCCGGCCAGAATTTTCGGGTCGGAGAATCCGGCCAGAGGTTTTCCCATCAAAATTTCACGAGGATTTTTCCAGGTAATCCCTTCAATCTTAGCGGCTTCCGGTTTGGGGGTAAGCAGGCTTACCGTCATAAAAATCAAGCTACAGATGACGAACATCCACCAGGCCTGCATCATGAATGGTATCCCCAATCTGTTAGTGATTATCTTTTCCGTTCCAAATACCGGAAGGTCAATAATGAAAGCTGTAACTCCCATCATGAATCCAGCAATTAGGGTTACCAGGGCTGCTTGTTTCGTCCCGCGTTTCCAGAGAACGCCCCAGAGAAAGACTGTGGTTATGGGCGGCGCCAGGTCGGCGGCAATGGCGTTGATGGCCTCAAAAATGCTTGAATATCTTCCCCCCTGAGTTGACCAGGCTATGGCCAGGAGCATGATCAGGACGGCACTGACTCGTCCAATATTCACCTGGGTCCTGTCCGATAGGCCCGGCTTGATATTTCCTGCTATATCGATTGCCACCAGAGTGGCCGCGCTGTTCAAGGCAGCCGATATGGTGCTCATCAGAGCAGCCAGAAGAGCAGCCGCGATAACCCCTCTAATCCCCGTTGGGATGAGATTTATGATCAAGACCGGCAGAGTCTCGTTGGCATTATTTCCGATGACATCCTTGAAGAGAACATAACCCAGGACTCCAGGCAAAACCATAATGAAAACAGGAGTAATCTTTAGCAGGCCGGCAAAGAGAGGCCCCCGCTGAGCATCCTGTTCCGTCCTGGAACCCAGCACTCTCTGGACAATGGTCTGGTCGGTACACCAGTACCAGATTCCCAGAACAGGATAGCCAAGAAATACCGCATACCAGTTCAATCCGACCTGGCTGTTGGTATGAAGCATGCTCAACTGATCCGGTCTTATAGCCTCTCTCAACTGGGCCAGGTTGGTAATCCCGTGAGCCGGAAGAGCAAGAATACAAAAAACCGTTGTGACAATCGCTCCAATCACCAGAATAACAGTTTGAATTGACTCTGTAACCACTACGGCTTTTAGCCCCCCAAGGATGGTATAAATTGCTGTTATGACAGTAATTAGCAAGATTGAGATTATGACCTCAATCCCAAAAAATGTTTTGAAAACTATGGCCCCTGCATAGATGCTCATCCCAATGTGAATAAAAAGGGCCGCCGCTATGGCCATAACCGCGACCATTAATCTGGCTCCCCGGCTGTATCGCCTTTCTAAAAACTCAGGCAGGGTAGAAATTTTTGTTTTGAAATAAAATGGAGCAAAAATGATTGCCAGTATTATCAAACAGAAGGTGGCCATCCACTCAAAATTTCCCCAGACCAGTCCTTCGTTATAACCGGAAGCAGCCAGACCGACAAGATGGATCGTGGAGATGTTAGCAGAAAACAGGGCAGCTCCCACCATAAACCAGGGGAGTGATTTCCCTGCCAGAAAGTACTGCTGACTTGACAGCTTCATCTTTCTGACGGAAAGCAGACCCAGGGCTAAAACCACGATTATATAAATCACAATGATAATAAGATCTAAGACAGGCATCATAATTCCGTTTTCATTCATACTGTCCTACCTTTTTATGATTAATGTTTTCACCCGATATCCACATTTCTTTTATTTTTTGACCCGAAACCTAGAAATTCTGATATTGAAAAAAATTTAAGGATGGGCAAGTCATTCAGTTGATTTTTCTCTGGCGCCTTAGCTACTTTCTCGATAAAATCAATCATTCTATTATTACTTTCTTATGTTAAGTAATCTATTTGCAAAGGCACTCTTTGTCAAGTATTTTTTAATTTCAGAAAATTTTGTATAAATCAGGCGGACAGGCAGATAGAAATAACTTAAATTCTTTATACTTAATCTATTTGTGGCGGGACAGATGATGTTCCAGCTCTAAATTAAGCAGTTTGTTCATGACCAGGGATACAGCCCCAATGGCCGCTGCTTTAAGCCCAAAAGTAGCCGGGCGTAAAGATACATCCCGCGAGCTTCTGTTAAGAGCTCTCGAATTCACGGTTTTTCTAATATTATCAAACAAAAATTCCCCGGCCAGGGTGACCCCACCGCCAAGAAAAATGGCTTCAGGATTAAACAGATTTATGAGCGCCGAAATACCAAGACCGATATATTCTGCGGCCTGACTGAAAACATTCCAGGCCAGGATATCGCCCTTCTTAGCCGCATTCGCCACCATCTCCGCACTGATTTTTTTAAGATCCCCGCCGCACATCTCGACCAGAATGCTCTTCGCACCTCTTTCTAATTCATTCCGGGCGGCTCTGGCTATTCCCCGCCCCGAAGCCATGGCTTCAAGGCAGCCAAAATTGCCACAGTCACATTGGGTTTTGCTATTTAGATCAACCGTAATGTGGCCGAACTCTCCAGCCATTCCTGCAGCTCCCAGCAAAGGCTTCCCGTCAACTATGATCCCGGCTCCGATGCCGTAACCAATATTTATTAAAATAAAATTTTTATAATTCTTACCCATTCCATAACACATTTCTCCCAGAGCCATTACCCTGGTTACATTATCAAAATAAATGGGCACAGAAAATCGGTTTCCAAGTACTCCAATTATATCTACATCATGCCAGTGAAAATTCGGCGAAAACTCGACAATATTTCTACTTTTATTTATCAATCCTGCGACTGCCAGTCCGATGCCGCACAACCTCTTTTTCTTCTCCTCTATTTTTTGATTCAGGATATCGATAATCTCCGAGGTTTGATCCATTATTTTATAAAAGCCTTCCTCCAATTTTGTTGGGCGCTTCTCTTCATATATAATGTTCGCATTCAGGTCGGCCAGGACACCATAGACATTTGTAGTTCCCAAATCTATCCCGATTATGTAATTATCAGCAGCAGCTATTCTTAATAATATCGGCCGCCGGCCGCCTGTTGACTGGCCAGCTCCGATCTCCTCCACCAGGCCCTCTTCTATGAAGCCATCAACGATCCTTGAAACAGTCGGAGCACTTATTCCGATTAGTCGGGTTACTTCGGCCCTGGAAATGGACTTGTTGTCATATATCAGATTAAGAATCTTCTTTTTATTAACTCGAAGAATATACTTAGAGTTTCCAACGGGAATCATCTTTCCTTCCTTCCTTTAACTTTAATTTATGATGCTCCAAAATAGCTGTATCCGGGAGTGTTCATTAAGTAACTATAATAACAAAGTTTCTTGACTGTCAAGTCCCCGGTTCGTCCTGATTTCAGGATGACGAAATCGGATTTTTCTTAGCTCAAAAGAGCGGCTTATATTTTTCCGGAAGCCAGGCTGAAAAAAAGCGATCCGGGAAAATTTCAGAACTTTCTTGTAGTGCCCCCCTGAAGTCAGGACACTTTTTTGGCAAAAAAGCTGTCTATGAATTCAACTGATAATTTTATCTTGGCGATTCTCATCTTTCGGGAATCAGGGAAATTTTAACAGGGGTTTTTTCATCCATCTCCAGCCAGACAATTAAATCTTTTTTCCCCAGCCTGTCCACGTAGCCAATTCGATATCGATCCCTTTTCTGGATATCCTTTCCGTTTATCCTTAGCGAGAATTTCGTGTCACCCCAGTTCTCGATATACAAAGAAGGATTATAAACAGGAGATTTATCATCTGCGACCAACTCAACTTCCAGCGCTTCCGGTTTTCCGGCTGATTTGGAGATCAGATAGCAACGCTGAGTAAGGTCATAACCATGGTTCTTATATCCATTCGAATAGACTCTGATTTCGGGCGGGTTAGCCCAGGATCTCGCCAGGGGCAAAAGAGTCTTAATCGGTTTGTTGGTAGCTCCGTAGAGCCAGGCCCACCAGAAAATATCGCCTTCTCCCCGATGTGGCGGCGGTCCACCCCAGGCCAGGGAAAAATGCGACGGCCGGTCAGCTGCCTGACAGTATCTCCCATCGGAAGGAATTTGAGCTACAGGCCAGTGATTCCACCAGGGAAAGTGAGTTATTCCCTCCCGATATTCTATGCCAAATACTCTGACCCGATTGCCGGTTTCAAAGATTTCATAGGGCTTATATTCGGATTTCATGTTCACCATAAGCACCACTGGTTTCTCTTCCGGTCTGTCGCCAAAATGCAAGTACCTTCCCTGTGGATCCAAAATTCTGGGTGGCCCTGCTGACCAGTCATAGGTTTGATGCTGTCCGCTGAGATTCATCATAGTTAGAGCTTTTAAGTCAACCACGTCCTCAGGACGCTGACCGGGGTGGCAAAGAACGATAAATTCCTGCGGTCCGAGAGGGCCGCCTTTGGTGTGTAAAATGACCTTCCTCACCCCGACCTGGTCGGGATAAATGGTATAATATTCATCTGCCCAGTCCGACCAACCAGAAACCGGGTCAACCTGTGAGCGGCTTCCATTGGCAGCTACAGGCGAATATCTCCAGTGCACAACTACCCGGGCTTCTGTATTCTCAACTATCCTGACATGAGAGAACTGGCATTTGGCGTCAAGCATGTGCTCCTGACAGCCATCCTGGTCAGTAAAGTTCTCAGCGCTCTGGTCTGCCATCCAGTGCATTCTATCCATTGCCCAGACCGGCGAATACCGCGTCCCTCGCCAGAAAACGACTCTGACCGGAGAATTATCAAACTGCACCACCACCTCCGCATCTTTGACCACCGGCCAGAGGTTGTCCCATTCAGGATAATAATTTAAGGTCGTATAATAGGCTCCAAATTTTCCAGGACCCTCCGGCCCTGAGGGCATCACCCTCGCCGGAAGTCCCGGCTCATCTTTGGGAAACTCAGCAGCATAGTGACCGGCAATTTCTTCCAGGGAGAGTGCTTCATTAAATATCTTAACTTCATCTATCAGCCCATCAAAGGAATACCAGCAAGCCAGAGTGGCAAAGGGTCGCACCGGATAAGCCGGTTCTCTTTTTTCCCGGTTCATCCCGATACGCAGCGGCTCTTTCTTGGCCTGCGAAAACGAATAGGGACCACTCTTCTCGGCCACCTTTTTGCCATCGATGTATAACTCCAGACCAACCTGTTTCTTAAAAACGGCCATTACGCTTATCCATTTTCTCAAAGGCAACTTTGACTCGCTCCGACAGACAATCCAGCCTTTATTTGTGCCAACCATTAATCCCAGATAGCCTTCCGGAGAAACCCCAAAATAAAAGCCATCCCGGGGAGAATTAACCACCATATCATCCGGCCAACAATACTGGTCAAGATTAGAATTAAGGCTGATAGTATTTTCTTGAGCCGCAATCGGCACCCAGTTCCAGGGATAGGCACCCAGGGCAATCCAGGCTGATAATGTAAAATCAGAATTTAATACTGGAACATTCTCTGCGGGATGGGAAACACAAGTAGTATGGTCGTCAAAGACCAGGGCCCTGCCTCTTACCCCATTTAGCTGACGATAGTTTCCGTTAATGACACTCAACCCGCCGGCCACTTCTTCTTTTGTCTTTCCTTGCTCAATGGAATCAAAATTCCAGTAGAGGGTCGGCTTCCTGCCGGGAAGCTCAGCACTCAAAATTGAACAGGCAACAAGAAAAATTGCCAGGGATACCAACAACCGATTCTTCATTTCTTTTCTCCTTTGCACCCTGTTTGTATTAAATTAATTCTTCTTAAGCAAAATCTTTCTTATCGGATATAAAAACACCCAGGCCAGGGCATTTTCTCTTTAATCTAAAATCTAATTAATGATCAAATCTAAAATATTAACCTTGCCTCTTTAAGGCCTTAAAAAATTGCCAGCGGCCGCAAACTCTTCAAATTTTCCCTCTAATTTCCCCAAAAATGCTCCTTTCCGGGCAAGCCTTTTACCTAAAACACCCGATATCATGAAATTTAATCTATATTACTTATTTATCTTATATAAGTAAGTAATGCATTATAAAATGTCAAGCACTTTTTCAAAACGCTCTATCAGAAAAGCAAATGCTACCCGGGGCGCGAGCACGGCTTTCATCAAACTACAAGGTCTTCCTCCAGCACGCGGACGGCTGAGGAAGTCAGACGTTTGAAACCGGTTACAAAATTATGATGTTCAGGCCGCATTAATTGTACGGCAGAAACTCGAAGCAGCAGGGCAACCCTTCTGGGCCGTTTTGCTTTTAAGCTCTTACTTTAACAAAAAGACTGTCCTGACATCTCAATATAAAAAATATTCCAGTCAGCTCCCCTGGAAAATATTCCATTTAAGTAGTGCCGCAACATTTCTTATATTTCAAGCCACTCCCGCAGGGACAGGGGTCATTGCGGCCGATTTTTCCTGATTTCTGAATATTGGTTATAAATCCTTCCTCCCTGGCCAGGGCTTGTTCCTGCTTCCACTGTCTTGCCAGCTTTCTCAAGCGGCTGTCGGCATGGTGGAAAAACATCCGGAATGAGTCGCAAAAGTAGTTGAGTTCCGGGTTTACCGGATTGAATCGCCTGTCCTTAGGACAACCGCCCCTGCAGAACTGAAGCCAGGAGCAATTCAGACAAGATTCAGGTAGAGCAGATTTCCTCTGGCCAAAGACTTTCTGAGCATCAGAATTGAGAAGGTCAATCAACTTTTTTTCTTTAACATTACCCAGTTTCAAGTGGGAATCGACGAAAAAGTCGCAGGGATAAACATCGCCGTTGTGTTCTACGACGACATAAACACCACATTCAGGAAGCAAGGTACACTCGGGAGGTTCAAACCCAACATAGGCAAAAAAGAGAGAATCGAAAAAGCGGACAGAGGTTGTCTCCCGACCGTCACGAAAATCGCCCATCCACAGATCAAACAATTTGACCAGAAAGTCTCCGTAGTCTTCTGGAGACGGGCAAAAACTTGCTCTGTTTCCTGGATTGGCTGGACCCGGTTCCAGACACGGTATGAACTGCATATAGTTCAGCCCGAGAGTCTTGTGGAATTCATAGATCTCTTCCGGAAATTTTACGGAATAATCATTGATCACGGTCAAAGCATTCACCGCCACTCCAGAGTCGAGCAAGAGTTTTGCCCTGTCCACCACCTGTGACCACGAGCCCTGCCCGCCTTTCAGGAAACGATATCTGTTATGAATATGTTCAGGACCATCGAGCGATAACCCTACCAGGAATTGGTTTTTTCTGAGAAAAGCAGCCCATTCTCTGTCAATCAGAAGCCCATTGGTCTGGAGGGCATTTCTTACTAACTTCCCCGGACAATACTTTTTCTGAAATTCGATAGCCTTCTGGAAAAAAGAAAGACCTGAGAGCGTGGGTTCTCCTCCCTGCCAGGCAAAGGTGGCTGAGTTGCTCGCTTCCTCCAGAAACTGGCGCGTTGTCTCCTCAAGGACCTCCGCACTCATGCGATGGGAAATGGTGTCAGGGTAGAGTTCCGACTTTTTAAGATAAAAACAATATGCGCAATTCATATTGCAGTCGGCGCCTGCCGGCTTAATAAGAATTGAGTTCAGCGGCTTTTGTAATATCATATCTTCTTTAGTGAATTCTTGGTTGTTTTATGTTATGTCCATTATTTCCTTTCAGGATGCTATCAGAATCGATAGATTGGCATTTCAGGATGACCACAGGACACGTTGATTCGAGACGTTCTAATAAACTAAACCTGCAGATAAAAATTTTTTGGCCGGGGAGACGGGCCATTTTTCTAAAAATCCTTTACATGTCTCTTGATTTCTATGCCGTTAAGACTATTCAGTCTATTTAGTTCTTAATGGAGTGCTGCGGCCTTCTTGCCTGTAGCGATCCAGAAGGGCAGCCAACCGCTCCACTATTTCAGGCTGCTTTTCCCAGAGGTCGTTTTGCTCGTACGGATCTTCTTTTAGATTATACAATTGACCCGGTGTTCCCGGCCTGGGAGGTTCTCCTTCCGGAATCATCCAGCCGCCGGATGTTTTATTGTCCAGGATAAGCTTCCATTCCCCCTGGCGAATGGCAAATGTTCCGTTTTCGGAATGATGAATAAGAGCTTCTCTAATCGGTTGCTTCTGTTTTTTCCCGAATAAGGCCGGAGAAATGTCATAACTATCAGGCCCGGCTCCCGGTGCCGATTCGGCGCCCGTGATAGCAGCAAAGGTTGCCATAAGATCAGTTAAGCAGAGGGGCTCATCTGACACAGTTCCGGGCTTTATCTTTCCCGGCCAGCGAACTATAAAGGGAACCCGGTGACCTCCCTCCCAGATATGAGATTTCAAACCCCGGAGGGGCCCGGCCGACAAATGACCCTTTATCCCTGGATGCGGTCCATTGTCGCTGGTCATAATCACAAGCGTCTTCTCAGCTATGCCCAGGCGATCGAGAGTTTTCATAACTTCTCCCAGGCACCAGTCAGCCAAAATGACAAGATCCCCCCGGGGACCATCTCCGCTCTTCCCCTTTACAAAATCGGGGGGAAGCCAGGGAGTATGTGGTGAGGACAGAGCAAGTTCGACAAAAAAAGGTTTGTCTGATGCCCGGCACCCCTCTATGAACTCGATCGCCTCCCGGGTGAAAGCCAGGTCGACTTCCTCCAGAATAAACCCCTGAGCTATCCAACCCGGGCGCGGACTGCCCTCTTCTCCACGGCTCAGGTCATAAAATTCCGATACCTGGTGATCCGGAATGGCAGCAACCCGGTCATTGTCTATATAAGTAAAGGGGCCATCTATCGTAGAACAAGCGGCTGTGAAGAAAGCGCGGTCAAAACCGTGGTCCACCGGGCCGCCTCGCACAGGTTTGGTAAAATCAACATTCATCCCTGTTTCCGGAGGGGCATCCTGCCATGAGCCTCTCCACATCCTTTCGGCATCTCTCCAGGTAGGTGTAAAACCGTTCATCCGCTGCCAGCTAAGTCCGAGATGCCACTTGCCAAAAAATCCGGATTTATAGCCTCTTCTTTTTAGCATGGTAGCCAGGGTCTCCCTTCCCGGATCTATTAAAGGAGGCGTGTAACCACCGACAACACCTCTCTGGAGCCAGGTCCGCCAGCAATATCTTCCAGTCAGGAGGCCATAACGGGTGGGGGTGCACACAGCCGACGGGGAGTGAGCATCAATAAAACGGATCCCTTCCTTCGCCAGACGATCCATGTAAGGCGTTGGAATCCGGGAATCCGGATTATAGCAGCCCGGATCCCCGTAGCCCATGTCATCAGCCAGAATCAGAATGATATTGGGAACGTTTTCATTCTGATGAAGAAAAGAACGGCATCCTCCAGCAGTTAGGGAGGCAGCCCCGGCTCCAAGCAACTTAACAAAATGCCGCCTGTTCATTTTATTCTCCTTCAAGCTTATTAATTATTTATTTTATAATCGACTCCATCCTTGACCACTCTGATTGAACCCTGCCCTCTTTTTAGCCTTCTAATTTTTCTCCCAATGAAGATGTTAAGACCTGACACTTTCATTAACCCTTCTTCTTAATATGGCATAACTTATAACAGTTTGACATATTTTCCATCCGCGAAGCGCAGCAGGTGCTCTCTGCCTGCAAAAGCGACAGACTCGACTGCGCCATCTTCCAATCTTTTCGTTGGAAAGACCGGTCCAGTAACTGATAATTCAAAAGGTTTTGGGGCTGGAATACGGCCAGGGCCGAATTACGGTCACGGATTCGAGCCCCTACAGGATATTCACCCTCCCGGCTGAGGACAATTTCCAAACCTCCTCTGACCTGGAAGCCCTGGAAGGGGCCTTCGGCCAAAGCTCTCGGAGGTGCTGCACGAAGATAAATCTCACCGGTCTCAGGTTTAGACCGCATCATGCTGCTCATTTGGGCCGTCCAGAAACTTCAGTCTTTCTTTTGCTTCCTCAGCTGAGGGAGCAGCCGGATTACTGAGGTATCTCGGTTTTTATAATTCTAATCGTTCTTCTTTATAACTGGACAAAAAGTCTGCCAATTCCAATTCGAGCAGCTTGTTCATTACCAGGGAAACAGCCCCCATGGCAGCCGCTTTAAGACCGAATTTGGCAGGAAGCAGAGGCACTCCTCGTAAGCTCCGGTTTAGAGCTCTGGCATTTATGGTCTTTCTGACATTGTCAAAAAGTATTTCTCCTGCCTGAACAACCCCACCGCCCAGGACTACCGCCTCAGGGTTATAAAGGTTGATCAGGGCCGAAATTCCTAATCCGATATACTCAGCAGCTTGAGTGAAGATATTCCAGGCCAAAACATCTCCCTTTTTGGCCGCTTTAGCCACCGTTTCGGCCGTGACCTTCTCCAGATCTCCTCCACACATCTCATAAATGATGCTTTGAGCGCCCTTTTCCAGCTCCATCCGGGCGGTTCTGGCTATTCCCTGCCCGGAGGCCAACGCTTCCAAACACCCGAAATTGCCGCAATCGCATTGTATTTTGCTGTTTCTATCTACTGTAATGTGGCCGAATTCACCCGCCATCCCCGCTGACCCGAACAGCGCCTTCCCCTCAATTATGACCCCGGCGCCGATCCCATATCCAACATTAATAAAAACAAAATTTTTATACTGTTTACCGGCACCGTAACATTGCTCGCCGAGAGCCATGACCCGGGTGACATTATCGAAAAAGATGGGCAGGTCAAATCTGCCTCTAAGAACCCCCAGTATGTCAGCATCATGCCAGTGGAAATTGGGAGAAAACTCGACGATATTTCTCTGCCGGTTGATTAAGCCCGCTACCGCCAGGCCGATTCCGCAGATTCTTATTCTTTTTTCCCGGGCTTTAGCGATCAATATTTCAATGATCTCGGCAGTTTGCCCCATAATCTGATAAAAGCCTTCTTTTATCCTGGTCGGCTGCCTCTCTTCAAAGATCAAGCTGGCGTTTAAATCAGCCAGCACACCATAAATATTGGTTGTGCCCAGATCTAGGCCGATGATGCAATTATTATCAGCAGCAATTTTCAGCAGCTTGGGACGCCGGCCACCCGTGGATTCTCCGACTCCGATTTCCTCCACCAGGCCTTCACTTAATAGACAATCTACTATCCTGGAGACTGTCGGAGCGCTTATACCGCTCATTTTTGTCGCTTCGGCCCTGGAAATTGATTTGGCGTTATAGATCAGATTTAATATCTTTTTCTTATTAACCTGCTGAATGTATTTAGAATTTCCTATAGGATTCATTCTAACTCGCTTCTCCTCTCTCTGACCGCTCTGAAGCTGTTCTGCTTCGATAGATTAATTTTGATTACCGAGCCCGCATTCTATCTTTAGAGCTTAATAAAGCCTGAGACAATCCGAAGTAAGCCGGAGGATAAGCTTCCGGCACTTTTGATTAAACCAGCAAAAAGACCTTCGCGCCTGCTTCCACCTTAAGGCTAACTTTTTCCGCGGTTATAATAAGCAATTTAATAAAGAGAAGGGAGGAGCGGAGACTCCTCCCTTCCCGAACTTCTACCGCTAACTTAGAACCTGTAAAGAATTGAAAACCTTACCTGCCTCGACCCTGAAAATCCCTTCAACCCGAGAGAGCCGGGGGTGAAAAGCCCTTCTGTAGAACCCTCGGCTACAGGTCTCCAGGTCCCGGCCGGGTTCTTGTTGACGATCAGAGTATAGGCGCCAAGCAGGTTAAAGACATCCACATAGAAAGCCAGTTTTCCCGGTCCAAGGCTGAAATCCTTCTGCAATCTTACATCTAAATTATCATAGGCTTCATTCCACCTGCTTCCGGGCTCCTCAACATTGATAGTATATCCGGCCAGGCTGACGTTATTATCGGCTGCCCAGTCAGCTGGTGGCAATACCCTTACGGTCCTACCCCAGGGAGAACCGCTGATGTGCTGGAAGATAAAGGAGAACATTATCTGATATGGCAAATTAAACGTTCCATAGAGCTTGATTATCAAAGGACGGCTATAGGGCATCTCACCATAGGCATTGACAAACTTATTGGCGTTTGAGAAAGCTCCAAAGGAAAAAGAACTCTGCCAGCTCACCGGATAATTGCCGGGATTCTTGGAAAAATTAACAGAGCCGCCAAGCTGCCAGCCGTTTGACATGCGTTTATTAAAAGCGATCTCCAGCGACCTGAATTTCCAGCTGGCTTCCGGGACATTGGTCAGACGGTAAAACTGGTCAGGGGCATCATTTGACAGGAAATACATGGTAACTTCCTGGGCGGGGAAGATCCCAAAAGCTGGCACAACCGTGGTAAAGGGCACCCACCATTCCGGAGCCAACTCGTGGCTGTACCAGTAGCGGTTGGACTCCTCATCCCACAGGACACTACCCAGCAGGTTTCCTCTATTCTTGATAATGTAATGAACACTGAGTTGAAAATCTTTGATCAGTTCATGTTCTATTCCGAAGTTAAACTCGTTGACATAGGGCACTTTTAAATCCGGATCGATCGATTTGAGATAAGCGTCCGAAACCATTGCCAGCGGCGTATCTCCATAGGCTTCTTCATAAGCGTCTATACCCGGCAAATCCGGCAGGCCGTTATCATTCAGATCCCACCAGTTAAAAGTGTAGGATCTCCAGGTCAAAGGATGCATGGCTGAGAAGGTCCCGGTCGGAAAAGGTTCAGCCTGGTGAGCGAATGACGCTTTGAGGGCGGTCTTATGATTTCCGAACAAATCATAGGTTAAGCCGACACGCGGCGAGACAAATAATCCGTAAGGGAAAGCATTGTCCCATTTTTCGTAGGTAATTTCATCGTAGGGATTAATTCCATAAAGAGGTTCAAAGTAGGTCGCCCCTATGGCCAGGGCAACCGGATCAACAGCAGCGCCCTTCACCCTGGCCGGACTCCAGGCTTTGATATAATCAAGTCTGGTACCCAAGTTGATTGTTAATCTCTTTATCTTGAAGGAATCCTGAATAAAACCGCCTATTCTGGAAGTTATCCCGCTTTCAAAGCCTGAACCAGATTCGGTCCCCATCGCCAGGTATTCCAGGAGGCCATCCCCATAAACAGGATCGGTCAGGCCGCCATTCTGAGCTCTCCAGTAATACGGGCTACCGTCATAATAGTACCAGAACAAAGGTTGTTTCATGTAAAAACCCCAATCGCCTCTGTTCCGTTCCCATTCAAGGCCCGCCTTGAACTCATGTTCACCGCCGAGCAAATTATCCACATACTTGGTCAGCGATAAAGCGATGTTGATTTTTGGCTTCCAGGTATATTCTTCTGGCCCGGTATTTCCCCAAACATATCCAGTATAATCATCAATGAAATGAGGTCCGTTAGGATCTCCTTCTTTGGTATTGGTTCCAGTCCACTTGAAATACATACCGCCCGCTCTTAGATTCAGAATGGTGTTGTTATCTATAAACCAGGAAAGCGTTCCCGCATAATTAAGGCGTCTGGGCTTGTTATGCTTGTTGGCTTCATTGGTTAAGTTCCAACCGCTATAATAATAAGGAACATCCTGCATGCTGTAATGCCCCATCAAGCTGCCCCTCAAATTTTCTGCCAGCTGAAAAGTCAGTTTTAGATAGCCGATGTAATTAGGGAAAACACGATCATAATTATCATATTGCTTTCCATTGATGACTGTCGGCCTGAAATTGCCGGTATACTTAGATTTCAAATAACGGAACTCGGTCATATACCAAAGACGATCCTTGATGAGCGCGCCACCGATTGCGGCAGAACCGTCATAGGAATATATCGGAATTGAAGGTTTTGCCAGATTAAGCGTCGCCAGGTCTGGTTCAGGCAGGTGTATTTCCACCAGATTCTGGTTCGTGTAATAGAAGGAAAATTCTCCAGTTATCCTGTTACCGCCTGATTTCATAACCATAATTGTCTGGCCTAAGGACGCTCCATAATACTCAGCAGAAGAACCTGAAGTGATTAATTCTGCCTCCTCAACCATATCCCAGGCCATACCCACATCCGTACCTATCCCTACGGCGTTCTGGTCAGAATCGTTAGCCTGAATTCCATCGATAACCGCACCCGACTCTCCCCTGCCGCTTCCATAAATGCTCATTCCAGTGGTTCCGGGAGCGATGGTCAGAATGGAACTAAAAGTTCGGCTCAAAGGCAAGGATGCCAGGACTTCAGTTGTGACCAGGGTGGACTTGGTTGACCTGACTACATCCACTGTGGGCGAGGGAGCGACTACTGTAACTTCCTCCTGGAGGCTGGAAGGCTTCATCTGAAAATCGACTGTGACCGTCATTCCTATCCTGATGATAATTCCCTTTTTGACAATCGTCTCAAATCCCTGCAGCTCAGCCCTGACCTCATAATCTGAGCCAGGCGGTAAACCGGGGATACGGAATACACCTTCCTGATTGCTGATGGCAGACATTTTTCCCTGTAGGGCCGGGCCGACGACAGTGACGCTTACCCCCGGAAGCGGCGCGCCACTTTCATCACTTATAAGGCCTCGTATTGACCCGGTCTGCATTTGCTGACCACTGGTAAGTGCTGTCATGAAGAGCAGCACTCCAAAAACAACCAATGCTAACTTTCTTGAATTCATTTTTTCCTCCCAAAAGATATTTTCCTCAGAGTCCAATACCTGTAAGACCAGGCTAAATTTTTAATCATTCATCTCCCTCACCTCCTTGCTAAGTAAGAATTGTTAATTTATTCATTTTATACATAGTTTCTTAATATCAATAAGAAATTACTTAGAAAAAGTCAAGCATTTTTTTTGACGACAATTTCTTTCTATGGGAGTATTTTCCTCGAGCCCCTGGAAATCATCGCCTGGCCGGTAAAATCAACAACCATATAGGTCTAAATTGGTGATTTTTCTCAAGATTAAGAAATTGTGTCTGTCGCTAATACTCTGCCCGGGTCTATCAGGGAACTGAGTCACCAGTCGCACCATAAAGAAATTCAACCCTTGACTTTCGATTATTAAATATAATAACTAATTTAATGAAAGGAAATAACATGACAAGAAAATTTGATTTTATTTTATTGCGGGTAACTTTTAAACCTCGGAAGACAAACTTCAACCCGGTCAGCAAAAATCTATAAAGGAGGGAAATCCCTTGAAATCAAAATACCGGCCAGTCTTAATTTTAATAGCAGGTTTCTTTTTTATATTTATTACGATATCCGATACGTTATCGAATCATGAATCTCCCGAAGTCTTCGCCAGTCCTGGTTCCACCCGAGCTGCTTCCGATAACCCTCAGGTTCCCGAAAGAGGGTTCATCAGCACAGAACCGGGAGAAACCTGGGAACTGGGCCTGCTCAGCGGCAACGGAACCATCGGGGCCAACGTTCTGAGCCAGCCTTTAGATGAAACCATCATATTTACCCACGAACGCTTATTCCTTCCCGGGGGCACTCCCCACATGCCGCCGGACAATTCTGCCCGGTTGTTTGAAATTCGCAGATTAATCGAGCGGGGACTCTATCGACAGGCACAGCAACTGGCTTTTGACCTCTCCGGGCAATCAGGCTTTATGTACCCCGACCCCTTTGTGCCGGCCTTTGAAATGAATATCAAGATGGATGGGATCAAGAAAATATCTGACTATCTTCGGTCTGTTAATTTTCAGACGGGCGAAGCCTCCGTTCAATGGAACGATGACGCCGGCACTTATCAGCGCAAGCTGTTTGTGTCCAGAGCTGACGGAATTGCTGTTCTGCTGATCACCGGGCCCGGGAAGAGGTCAATCAATTGCCGGCTTAAACTCAAGCCGGTGGAACCCAGCAAGAAACTCGACCCTCGCCAGTTAGAAACCTCAGCCAGAATATTTGAAGCTCATGTTTCCGATATCAGGACCGCGGCCGAAAACAACATTCTGACCTGGGAAAACAGTTTTACTAAAGCCTATCCGGGCAGCATTCATAAACTGGAAGGAATGGCCTACGTAGCTGTCGAAAATGGAACAACCAACCACACAGGAGACACCTTAACTGTCAGCGGAGCTGATCAGGTGCTGGTTTTTGTCGATCTGGAAGTTCTCTACGACGCCACTCATTCTAAGATTAAAGATATGAAAGATTTTCTGGCAAATTTGCCGGCCGACTATGAAACTCTACTGAACCGGCACCTTAAGATTCATGGAGAACTTTTCAACCGGATGCGTCTGGACCTGGGCGGCGGCCAGGATCATAACCTTCCGACCGAGGAGCTTCTGGCCAGATCCACCTACGATAATCCTGACAGAGCTCTGATCGAAAAAGAATTCGATGCCGGTCGGTACAATATCATTTCCAGCATCGGAGAATTACCCCCGACCCTGCAGGGAATCTGGGCCGGAACATACAACCCCCCGTGGGCCAGCGATTTTACCCATAACGGAAATGTGCCCTCGGCCATCGCCAGTCTTTTAATGGGCAACACTCCCGAGCTGATGTTAGCTTACACCTCTTACCTGGAATACATTGTCCCCTATCTGGAAATAAACGCCAAACATATGTTTGGAGCCCGGGGGATAGTGCTCCCCTCCCGCTCCACCACCCATGGGTTCAACAATGCCCTGAATCCTAATTTTGCCGGCGGTTTCTGGGTAGCCGGGGCCGCCTGGGCCGCTCATTTCTTTTACGATTATTACCTGCATACCGGCGACCGGGAATTCTTAGCCAAACACGCTCTTCCTTTCATGGAAAAGGCAGCTCTGTTCTTCGAAGACTACCTGTATGAAGGGCCCGACGGGAAATACATATTCTCGCCGACCCAATCACCCGAAAATTTCCCCGCCAACACCAGGGTCCAGGCATCTTACAACGCCACGATGGATGTGGCCGCGGCCAAAGAATTATTAAACAACCTTATCGCTGCCTCCCGCGAACTCAGGGTAAATAAGGAAAAGATTCCTTTATGGAAGAGAATGCTGGAAAAAATGCCGGACTATATGATCGACGAGAAATTGGGCGTGGTTAAAGAATGGTTAACACCCCGACTGGAGGAGGATCTCAATCACAGGCATTCGTCTCAGCTCTATGCCCTTTATGACGGCCTGCCTGAAGAGATTGCCAGCAATCCGGAATTGCGCGCCGCCTTCAAGCGTATCATCGAAATAAAGCTCAATAAACACTGGAAAGAAGGCACCGGTTTTATGTCTTTCGGAGTTGTTCAGCTCGGGCAGGCTGCAGCTTCCCTGGAGGATGGCGAATTAGCCTACGAGTGCTTAAAACATCTTGTAAATCGCTACTGGCTTAACAACCTGGCTTCCATGCATAACCACAAATCGCTCTTCAATATGGATATCAGCGGAGGCCTGCCGGCGGTGATCATAAGAATGCTGGTGGCTTCAGAACCGGGAAGAATCAAGCTCTTGCCGGCTCTTCCGGCCGCCTGGCCGTCCGGAGCGATAGAAGGAGTACTGTGCCGGGGACAGATTGAAATCAAGCGTCTTGACTGGAACGGCGATCGCATCCTGATTAACCTTGTCTCAGCTAAGAAACAGTCAGTAACCCTGGAAACACGCGGGGAAATCTCAGACCTTGCCGTTAAGAAGGGCAAGGTTTCAATCAAAAAAACCCG
Organism: Candidatus Saccharicenans sp.; assembly: GCA_030017715.1. GTDB lineage: Bacteria > Acidobacteriota > Aminicenantia > Aminicenantales > Saccharicenantaceae > Saccharicenans. The sequence goes on from JASEIU010000003.1 coordinate 326,916, forward strand.
GCAGAAAAACAGCCGCCTGGTCTCTCTTCCAGCCGGCAACGAAGTTACCTTAGAAATTAAATTAAGATTAGCTTAACAGCGGCGGCGGAAACTTCTCGTTTCGTAAGCTAATTACAGAAATTAAGCCAGTTTAATATATAAACTTTTTAATCAGTTTAATCAGCCTGTCGTCCTTTGAGCGATTTTACTCAGCTGACTTCGGCTTTCTGAACTGATATTACCGGGGTCCCGGCGGCAGATTTGTTATCAGATAGCGGGCAATCAGCATGTAAACATGCGTCACAGTGCCCGCCCCCTCACGCAGACCGTGGTCGCGGTTGGGATAGGTCATGTAATCAAACTGTTTTCCCAGCTCGATCAGACGGTCCACCAGGCCCTCAACGATCTGCAGGTGGGTATTGGTCTCGCCGGTGCCGTGTATTATGAGCAGTTTTCCCTTGAGTCCTTCGGCGAAGTTTATCGGCGCCGATTGCTTATATCCATCCGGATTTACCTCCGGTGTGCGCATGTAGATTTCCTGGAACCAGGCATTGTAAAGGTGCGGCTGCGGTTTGGGGACAACGGCGATTCCAACCTGATAGACATCCGGTTCCCGGAACAGGGCATTCAAGGTGTTGGAGCCGCCTCCACTCCATCCCCAGATACCGACGCGTGATAAATCAACACAGGACCGCTTTCGTCCGAGTTCCCGCATGGCGGCGGCGTGCTCCCTGGTGGATAGAGGTCCGAGACTCCCGAAAATAGCCCGTCTCCAGGCGGCGCCCTTCGGCGCGGGCGTGCCGCGGTTGTCGATTGAAATAACCAGATAACCCGTTTCAGCTATAACTCGATGAAACAACCCGCGGGCTCCCTGCCACTCGTCAAGGACAGTCTGAAGGTGCGGCTCGCCGTACACCCAGATAAACACCGGATATTTTTTTGCCGGGTTGAAATCGGAAGGCTTGACCATCCAGGCATCCAGAACCAGGCCGTCTCCAATCTCAATCTGCAAAAACTCAACCGGCTGCCTGATGACAGCTGCCAGCTTGCTCCTGAGCTCGCCGTTGTCCTCGAGCGTTCGGACTTCCCGGTGATCCGGCAATCTGACGAGACTGGTTACCGGCGGATCATCGAAGGTCGAGTAAACATGAAAGGCGTAACGCCCGTCAGGCGAGAGTTCGTAGCTATGGACACCTGGTTTATCCGCCGGAGTCAACCGCTCGGCTCTTCCCTTACCGTCAAGACGAACCCGGTAAAGATAGCGCCGGGTGGCGTCGCCCGGAGAGGCAAGATAGTAGAACCAGCCCTGTTTTTCATCCGCTCCCACCCGTGAAATGATATCAATTCCTCCAGGAGTTAAGGCCCTTTCTTTAAGGTCCTTTCGGGAGATGATATAAGCGCGCCGCCAGCCATCCTTTTCACTCACCAGAATAAACGACCGGTCATTGTCTATCCACTCCAGCCCGGCATTCGTTCCGTAGCTGGCGTCGACCCAGGCCGGGTCGGTTTCCTGATAGACGCGAGTTATCGTGCCCGTCTGAATACTGGCGACGATGAATTCCCTGTGGTCTCTAAATCGGCTGAGCTTTTCCAGGCAGACCTCTCTGGAATTTTTCAACCAGTTTAATTCCCTGAGATAAAAACCGGCGGGCTCATCGCCGACCGAGAGCCATAAGACCCTGCCTTCAGCCACATTTATCACCCCGGGGCGGAGGCGGGGAATCGGTGTCCCCACCCGGGCGTAACGAACATATCTTACCTTCGGGTAAGTTGGGTCAACCGGCTCCAGAATCGGGCGAAGCATCACATTTGAATAGTCAGCCTGAATGAAGGCGACGTGCTTCCCGTCGGGACTCCAGACAGCATTACCATTGGAAATCGTGTCCACCACCCCGTCGCTGGTGACAGGCTGGGATTGAGAGGTATCAAGGTTGTAAACATAAATGTTCTCTTTAAGATAATAGAGGACTTTTCTATTATCCGGCGAGAAACTTCTGGCAATCGGTGCGGGATCGACGCCGGAAACAAGCTTGCGGAGAGTACTGCTTTTTATATCAAAGAGCCAGTAGTCGACAACGGTCGAGGCTCTCTCTGGATCCTGCCTTCCGCCGGTCTGTATCAGAACGAACGATCCGTCCGGAGACAGAGCGTAATTTTCAATCTGCAAAGGTCTGGATTCGCCTGCCGGAATCAGTTTTGATAGAGGCGTTAGGACAGTTCGTTTGCCCGTGGCCACTTCGTACCTCACAACTTCAAGCCCGCCTTCTTCCGTATTTCTTTCCAGGACCGTATAACCCGATCCATCAGTCAGCCATATCCCGCGAAATAACCGGGCATTAAACTCTCCCCGGTCAAATATCTGCCGCAGCTTTAATTCTATGTCATCAGACACCTGAGCCCAGGACTTGATTACTCGAGTTTCAGTATCAACCGCGAAACCAATTTTGCCCGATCCCCAAAAAAGCAGTGCCATGACAGATAATGCCAGAACAACTGATGAAAACGTTGATTGTCGCCTCATGATTCCTCCTTTAATTCTGGCTAATTAATGTCGTTTCTAATTGGCCAATTGAGCAGGTCGATGCTCGCTAAAAATACCCTCAAGCAAAGGATTGTCTTATGGCCAGGACGACCTGGCAACAAAATTACCCTTAAAACGCACCTGCCATATTAGTGATACGAGATATCTAATATATCAATTATTTTAATAATATTAAAAAGCTTTTTTATCAGGATTTATCTTTTCAGGCCAGGGAAGTCTTGTTTCCTATTTCCTATTGAAAACTCTGCAAATCAGGGAACGAGCATTGTGTCTCCACTTATATGGGGGGCTTACATGCGGCTCAATTAAAGATGGAGTCGAAGGTATAAAATAAAAAAAGAGGGAACACTATTAATGTCCCCTCGTTAATTTTGCCGGATTTATTCCGCCAAAAATTAGGGAATGAGTATTGTGTCCCCCGTTTTTACCTGATGCTGGAGGGGGAGGCTTCTTCCTTGCCCTCTATCAGCTTGAAGGTGCCGTAAAGGGCCGCCGTCGTCAGAACCATAAGGATGGCAATACCGACCGGCGTCCAGAAAAAGGATGGTTTTTCCTTGCCGTATTCCTCAGGCCCCCGGCCCATAGGCGTAATCTCGCCGCGCATCAGAGCCAGACTGAGCTTGCCCACCTCTCCTTCTTTGACCCGGACCACGTGCCCGAAATTGTAATCGCCGTCCGGGGCTGTAATCCCTACCACATAGCTGCCTTCCTTAAGCTGTTCTAACTTATAGAACCCTTTCTCGTCGGTGGGCTTACTAACAAATTCCTGACCGGTGTCAACGTGACGAATCTTAACCACAGCATTCTTAACCGGAGTCTTCATATCTGAGGCATAGATAAACCCGACCAGAGCACCTCCCTGGCTATTCCCGGCCGAAAAGCCTTCTACCGGTAGGATTAACAGGGCAAAAGCGCTTAAAACCAGTGTTAACAAAACAGGCGACTTAAAAATTCTCTGAGTAAGCATCCGATCCTCCTGAGAATGTATAGTTTTAATACGAAAATTATTCGTAAATGTCAAGTATTTTTCTCTTTCCGGTTAAGACATGGTATCCAGGGTAAGGGGTCTGTTTTGAATAATCTTTTTATCCCCGATATTACTCGCGCCAGTTGACCTCTTTGAGGGAAAATTTCCATGAACGGGCCGACCCGCCTTTAAAATTCGGCACCGCTGTCCTGCGTCATTCCCCTTCGCTTTCGCCCGCACCATGGAAATCTCCCCGGCACTGCAGATTGCCTTGATTCTTGCCTTTCCAGGTCTGGCACCCGAGCCTATCCGCGCCCGAATACCTACTAAAAATCCCCCCTGCCAATTTCTTCCTTTTTCTTCCTTATGTGTTCGTTCCCCGCTTCTCTTAAAATTATGGGATTTTTATCGTCGCCTGTCGCCACCTCCTCCCCCCTTTAATCCCGCCCCTGAATTTTATATAATCAGGCAATGATAATTCTGAACTGAGGAAGGGAGCCCGGGAAATGGAAAAAACAGGAATCAAGAAGAATCGGACTCAAGAGAGGAAGGGACGCCCAACCAGTGCTGTGATCAAGTTAGAAGGCCCGGGCACCAGACAGGCCGTCTCCATAAAGAAACCCGGCAGCGCATCCAGGTCGAAAAACCCCGGCCCCAAACCCTCAGCCCCTCAAACCCGGAGCCCCCGAAAGCCCGCCTCTGCCTCCGCCCCCGTCCACAAAGCACGCCTTCTCTCCCGCATCGCTTCCAGGCAGGCGGTAGTCGGAGTAATCGGGCTGGGTTATGTTGGCCTCCCGCTGGTTCGCGAATTTATGAAGGCTGGCTTTCCGGTCATCGGCTTTGATATAGACGAAGAAAAAATCCGAAAGCTCCGGGCCGGAAAAAGCTATATCCATTACCTGCCCTCATCCCTTATTCAGAGCTGGCTGCAGACCGGCCGTTTTCAGGCCACCTCCGACTTTTCCGAGCTGCGGACCGTAGATGCCATCCTCATCTGTGTGCCCACTCCGCTAAACGAAAATCGCGAGCCCGATATGAGCTTTGTCTTCAACACCACCCGGACGATCGCCGACAATCTCCAGCCCGGCCAGCTCGTCATCCTGGAATCCACCACCTATCCCGGCACAACCGACGAGGATATGCGTCATATGCTGGAAGAGCGTTCGTCCCTTCGAGCCGGCCGCGATTTCTTCTTAGCCTTCTCACCCGAGCGCGAGGATCCCAACAATAAGGACTATACGACAGCCACCATTCCCAAGGTGGTCGGTGGTTACACTCCTTCCTGCCTGGAAGTGGCTAAAGCCCTTTACGATCAGATAGTCGCCATGACGGTCCCGGTTTCCTCCTGCCTGGCGGCCGAAGCCACCAAAATCCTCGAAAACACTTACAGGGCGGTCAACATCGCCCTGGTCAACGAGCTCAAGATGCTCTTTGACCGGATGGGCATTGATATCTGGGAAGTGATTGAAGCGGCTAAAACCAAACCGTTCGGCTTCCAGGCCTTCTATCCGGGACCCGGGCTGGGCGGCCACTGCATCCCGATCGACCCGTTCTACCTCACCTGGAAAGCCCGCGAGTACGACTTCGAAACCCGCTTCATAGAGCTGGCCGGCGAGATAAACGTCTCAATGCCATACTACGTCATTCTGCGGACGATGGAGGCGCTTAACAGGCAGGGAAAAAGCCTTAAGGGTTCAAAAATTCTGATACTGGGTCTGGCTTACAAGAAGGATGTCGACGACCCGCGCGAGTCGCCTTCATTCAAGTTGATTGAGCTGCTAAAGGAACGTGGTGCGGAAGTCGATTACAACGACCCCTACATCCCGAAACCGCCAAAAACCCGCAGGTGGAAGCTGGAGAAAGGCTCGGTCGAGTTGACGGCCAAGAACCTGGCTTCCTACGACTGCGTGATAATCGCCACCGACCACTCAATTTACGACGCCGCCCTCATCCACAAGCATGCTGAGCTGATTGTAGATACGCGTAATTTGATGGGTAAGGCGGGAATTAAGTCAGAGAAGATAATCAAGGCCTGAAAACCGGGGACACGATGCACCGGGGACATAAACTGCTTCCTGATCAATTAGCTATTAAAGTCTATTCTATCAGAGGCAGTTTGTGTCCCCTCTTCAAAAAAGCTTCGTGTCCCCCTTTTCTTCCCGGGGACTTAAACCTTTTCCTGAGCCATCAGCCATTAAGGTATAATCTCTCCGAAAAGGTTTGTGTCCCCTCTTTTTCCTGGGACAAGATGCGTTTTCCTGCACAATCATGGGCTCATCTATTCTGGCTGAAAATGAATCGTATCCCCCGTTTATCTAATTGACAATGAGAATCCCTGCTTTTCTCAAAAAACAAACCATAACTCAGGCGGCGTTGATAATCGCCGTTATCTCTTTCATCAGTAAATTTTTTGGCTTTTTCCGCGAAGTCCTGGTGGCCAAGTATTTTGGCGCCACCGGCCAGACCGATGCCTTTCTTGTTGCCCTTATAATCCCTCTTTCAATCCTCGGCCTTTTTTCAGGCGGCTTCAATACCCTCGTCATCCCCTTTTACCTTGAGAAAAAAACCCAGAGCCAGGAAACCGCCCGTCGATTTGTTAATTCTGTTTTTATGGTCTGGGGTGTTCTTTTTATATTTCTCTCAATCCTAATTTTTATCTTTGCCCCTGCTTGTGTTCGCATAATTGCCTATGGCTTCAAAGGCGAAACCTTTAATTTAGCTGTAACCCTCACTCGCTATCTGATAATTTCCGGCCTATTTACAGTATTCGTAGGACTGTTTACGGGCCTTTTCCAGGCCGAAAAGCAGTTCTTTTTTCCTATATTCGTTACTTTCCTGGGCAATGTCGGCCTTGTTCTTTCGCTATTCTTTTTGCATCGCTATCTCGGAATTCACAGCTGGACCTCAGGGCAGATATTTAACGCCGCCTTTGCCTTCTTCGCTATGCTTTCTGTCCTGTACTGGCGCCATAAATTATTTCACTCATTAAGCTACAGCCAGATTGACTGGTCTGAAATAAAAAAGTTCGCCTTTCTTCTCCTTCCTCTGGTTATTTCAGGCGGATTGTCTATTCTGAATCAGATTGTTGATAAGACAATTGCCTCGGGACTTGATGCTGGCTCAATAGCCGCCTTAAATTTTGCCACCCGTGTCTGGAGTATCCCTATATCGCTCCTGGCAACACCGATTGCCACTGCCGTCTTCCCGACTTTCTCCGAACTGGCCTTAAACGGCACTTCAAAAAAGGAATACGAATCCCGGCTCGACCGAACACTGAGCTATATGTTCTACCTTACCATCCCTTCAACCATATTTTTATTTTTCCTCTCGAAGCCGCTTGTCAGGTTATTCTTCGAAAGAGGCGCTTTTGACTCTGAGGCCACAGATTTGACCTCATTTGTTCTTAAGATGTATATACTCGGTCTCTTTGCTCACGCCATATCGCCGATCCTGGCCCGGGCTTTTTACTCCTTCAAGAACACCAAAACACCCCTGATAATAAGCGCCATCTGTGTTTCACTCAACATAGTTTTGAACATTCTTTTATCAAGACTGCTGGGGGCCGCCGGAATAGCTCTGGCAACCAGTATTGTTATGATGGTTAATATAGCCTTATACAGACGTTTTCTCAGACGATATTTAACCACCTTCAGGGCTGAACTCGGCGCTGATATTTTCAGAATTATAATTAGCTCCTTACCCATCGGTCTTGTCTGCTATTTTTCCCTTCCCTTCCTGAACAACATCTCTGCTGACTCTATCGCAGGTTTCACATCCCTGGCCATCAGAATCTCAGCCGTTGGCTTAATTTCAATCATACCGTTTTTTCTGCTTAGCCGCCTCTTTCGTCTTGAACCATACCTCTTCTTCAAATCCTACACCTTAAACCTGGTAAAAAAACTACTGCCAGAATAAAAAAAGCGCAGAGGCTGTTCGACAATCATACCTCTGCGCTTATAGGCTTATTGTTAATTTATTAATAAGCTATTCTTTAATGTTTCACCCAATCTGCTTTCATCCGGAATATACAACCACCTCCCAAAGGTTAACTCTGGGGACCGTTTTTGACCTTACGCAATAAAATTCAGCATCTTAATGGACAGCCTAACCTTTCGCCTCAGATAGCGGTCATATATATATGCCCATCTTAGCTAACAACTTCTCAAAGGAATAGACCTGAATTTTTTTCTCGGCCGGCAACGCCAATAGCAGTCCGCAACTCGCAGATTAAGACAAGAAACAGGTCTCTCCAGAGCTTTAGCCAGAGTTGAAATGTCGCCCTGCTCTATCAAAAACCCAGTGCCTCCATCTTCCTCCAGGTCGAGTTTACCGCGGAAAATAATAACGGCTACTGGTTTCTCAGCGGCCACGTTTCCTTAACAAATTTGGAGAGACCTTTGTATTTATTCGTCTCCCCACCCCAGCAAAGATTCTAAACGTTCGGCGAGGACTTTGATGTTGTGAAACTGTTCCACATAGCGTCGACCGTTCTTGCCGAGCTGTGCCCTTTCTTCTTCAGATAGTTGGGAAATCTCGATAATAGCCCTGGCAAGGGCTTCTGGGTCCTCTGGAGGTACTGATTTGCCAGCAGCAGCTTCTTCAACTGGGTTATTAATTGCTTCTATAGACGTAACAACCGGTTTGGCACTGGCCAAATAATCGAACATTTTATTGGGGCTCATTCCATAACGTAAAACATCCACCTTCTTGAGGGTATGCAAGAGCAGATCTGCTCTTGCAAGAACATTAGGAACCTGATCTTTTGTTACTGGTGGTAAAAAGAAAACGTTGTTAAGGCCCATTTCTTTAGTTTTTCTCTCTAATTTACTCTTCTCAGGCCCATCCCCTATCAAGAAGAAATGGATCTCAGAATTGACATTTCGCATAATATTAGCAGTATGAATTATAACTTCTAATCCGTTTGCTTCTCCATGCGCCCCTGTATAAACAACCTTAAATTTATCCTTAAATTTCTCAAAAACTCGGGCGACTTCTGAGGTTGGGTCCAATGGCTCTGGATGGTCAAATCTTTCCAGATTCACACCATTCGGCAACCAGACTACTTTTTCCTGGCTTAGTCCTCTGCCCACCACATAGTCCTTTGCGTGTGGTAATAATACAATAATTTTTTCTGCTTTATCATACATAAATTTTTCCCAGGCATACAAAACCTTAGCCGGCAAACCGTTTGGCTTCATAGCCCCCATATCTACTGCAGTCTGTGGCCAGAGATCTCTAACTTCAAAAAAGAACCTGGCTTTATACCTGCGGGCCAACCACCAGGCCGCCAGGGCAGCAAACGGATGCATGGAAGAGCCGATAACCGCGTCTGGTTTTGGTAAACCCCGATCACAACCTAAGACACGCCAACCGTAAGAGAGCATATTCAGCAACCGGCGCCAGTTATTTCTGGTATATGGGAACGTATTAATCCATACAAATCGTACCCCTTCATATTCCTCCAGCCGCATCCGCTCTTTTGGCTTTAATTTAAGATATTTTCTGCTAACATGGTCAAAACCAGATGCAAAAATAGTTACATCATACCCCTTTCTTACCAATTCTCTGGCCAGGTCAAAGTGCCTTGTGCCCCCGGGCATATCAGGGCTGATGGCATAATGATTTAGAATCCAAAGAGATTTACTCACGCAATCAACCCCCTGATAAATATTCCACCTAATAACGCATGGTTAAATACTGAATGATCTTACTGGCGGCATGACCATCACCGTAAGGAGCCCCATCAAAATGCAGAAAATCTCGCAAGCTGGATTTAATTCCATTAGCTATTGCGTCTACCGAAAATGGAGGAATGATTCGATTCCATCCCAATTCTACCAACTCCACCCATTCCGTCTCTTCTCGCAGAGTAACGCAGGGCACCCGGTAAAAGAAGGCCTCCTTCTGCACACCTCCTGAATCAGTGGCAATGAGGCACGCTTTTTTCTCAAGCATCACCATGTCCAGATACCCCACAGGCTCGATTGCTACAACGGATTCTAACAGATGAACAAGCCCAAACCGTTCCGCCGCTTTACGTGCCCTCGGATGGACTGGGAAGACCACGGGCATTTCCTGGTGGACCTCGGCCAGAGCCTTTAGGATGACATGAAGTCGAGCTGGGTCGTCCGTGTTTTCTGCTCTGTGAACGGTAGCCAGGATGTAATTCTTTGGCTGAAGCAGAAGTTTCTCCAGGATACGGCTTTCCGCCTCGGCCTTTTGACCATTGTAAAGTGTGGCATCGTACATGATGTCTCCAACCAGGTGAATCCGTTCTTCGGGAATCCCCTCCCGCTTAAGGTTTTGGGCTGCCTTCTCTGTAGGGGCAAAAAGTAGGTCTGAAGCGTGGTCGGTAAGCACGCGGTTAATTTCTTCCGGCATTCTCCAGTTAAAAGATCGTAAGCCAGCCTCCACATGAGCCAGGGGAGTATGTAATTTCACCGCGGCTAAAGCTCCAGCCGGCGTAGAATTAGTATCTCCATATACCAACACCCAATCGGGCTTTTCTTTTAAAGGCACCTTCTCAATTACTTCTAACATGCGGCCAGTTTGAGCTCCATGAGTAGCAGAGCCAATACCTAAGTGATAGTCTGGTTCGGGAATCTCAAGCTCCTCAAAAAAAAAACTCGGCTCATATTGTCATCGTAATGCTGGCCGGTATGCACCCAAACCTCTTTAATCCCCTCTTTTAACCGCAGCAATGTTGACACAACCGCAGCTCTAATAAACTGCGGTCGAGCACCGACGATGTGAACAAGCTTCATGTGATCAACGCCTTATATAGTGCCACAGGCTTTTCGCTCTCCTTCAGCAAATTATACTTTACAAAATCGCCCGCCAATTATGACCATCAATCAAGATCTGCTTTTATTCACTATTAACCTCTGTTTTGCACCCGGCGTCCTTGGAATTTCTGCTACCAACTCGATGCTGACATCAGCAGATGGTCCTAAGTAATAGTGCAGGATTTCCAAGCACTCTTCTTGTTCCTTAAAGCCAATATGCCCATTATTCAACACCAATAATTTATAGCTATTGCTGCTTTCTTGGATAAGCTGATATTGTTCCAAAAATGCCAGCTTTGCAAATCGAGTCCGGAAGGAAACCGGTAGAACAGCCTCGCCCTCCGGTGTGGTAATGACATCATCTATCCTACCCACAATCTTGCTTAAAAGAGGAAGCCCCCTGCCGCAGGAGCAATTATTTTCGGATAAAGCTCCTAAATCACCTGTTTTATATCTGATAAAAGGCATAGCATAATTGTGAAGAGAAGTTGCGACGATCTCACCAACGCCACTCCCCAATTTCTCATCTTGAATGACCTCCACTATTCCATATTCGGAGGCGATATGATAGCCTTCGTGCACTTCGCATTCAGCTGCCATGCCAACCGCTTCTCCCTGGCCCCAGCCGTCAAAGACTTTGCATTGGAACCTGCGTTCTATAACCTCCCGTTGATCGGCATAAAGCTGTTCGCCGGTTGTCAATACGGCCTTTACCGAGATGGTTATATCAAAAGCCTCCATCCTACTTGCAAGGTAAGCAATGGCTGAAGGATGTCCCTGAATAACCTTGGGTGAGAATTTAACTATTTGCTCAATATATTTATCTACCGTCTGAGAGGTCAGGTGATGGGTGGAAAGCAAGAGCTGATTTTCCGCCCGGTTTATCATCCAATAAGGAGGATGATTGGTAAAGAATCTGCCCGCAATAGTTACTCGCTTTTCACCGACATCAAAGCTTGCCCAGCGGTAAAATCTGTACAAATTTGCATAGTTAATATTCCATCTAAGCCCCTCAGGGAGATAGAATTCAAGCCTCCTTCCCGTTGTCCCACCTGTATGATGCAGAACCATGTGTGATCGGGGGAAATTACGGGCTATTAGATCAGAGAAGTTCTTGTTTATGATTTCTTTTGTCAAAAAAGGGAGCTTGCATAAGTCTTCTTTACATTTTATATCGGCGGGCTTCAAGCCTCGTTCATCGAATACTAGCCGATAATAAGGAACATTCCAATAGGCATGTTCAATAATCCTCCTCAGAAGATCATTTTGGAGTTCCTCTAGCTCAGAAGGAGGCCACCACTGGCTATCCTCTAGCTCTTCAAGAATCTCCCTGAAATTTCCGCCAAAGCGGTTTCGGGCCTGCCAATATCCATAAACATTAATCCCAATCTTTTGGATTGTCAGCGGGCAAGAGAAATACGCCTTCTCTAAAAGCTCGCCTAGCATCGACATCGCTTAATGAACCTCCTTATTCTATGAGAGAGGGCAGCTCCCAAGAGCCGCAGATGAAAGAGCCTTATATGACTCAACCTCATAAAAATGGCCCTTAACCCATTACGGCTGATTGACCTGATAAGGCCAGCTTTTTGATCGGCCAAGAAGACACTCCCTGCAGCCTCCCAAAATCTCTTATCGCTGGAACCATCTTGGAAATACTGGGAAAGCTCTTTTAGCCTTGTAACGATCTTTAGAGCCATTTCTTCAGAGGCTATCTGAGGTTGATACTCGTCGTTGATCCAGATGGGAAGCAAGTAGACCGCCTTGATGCCCTCTCTGTCGAAAGTTGCCCGCAGGATAATGCTTTCCCTGCGTCTTTCGGTTAGGTTGTCGAAGACGAAGTTTCCGAGACTATAGGCGGCAAATCCTCTCTTGTAGAACTCCATCCCTTGAATGACATGAGGATGGTGCCCTAGAACCAGATCGGCCCCGTATTCGATAATTTGCCTGGCCTGGAGACGACATTCCGGTGGAGGATACTCCACGTTCTCATAGCCGAAATGTAGCGAAACGATGCACACGTCAGCTTTGCTCTTCGCTTTGCGAATGTCATCTTTTATCCATCTCAAATTGATGGGGGGAGCTACATACTCATGCTTGGGATCAGTAGCGTTATATGCTGAGGTATAAGCCAGAAAAGCGAACCTTATCTCCTTCGTTGAAATAATCACTGGCTCACGGGCATCTTCAACTGAGCGACCCATTCCTATGGTATGAATATTTCTCTCTTTGAGAAGTTTTAGAGTTTCCTCGATCGCCTCTCTACCGTAATCATAGATATGATTATTGGCTAGTGAGAGAATCTTAAAACATGTGATTGCCAGCCCATCTGCAGCTAAGGGGTTTGCCCTAAAGCTGCTTTGGGTAAACGGTGAAGGGGTACCGCACGAAGAGATAGGGCCCTCTAGATTGCCGAAAACAAGCCCTTCTTGAGTGATCAAGGAGCGGACTTGGGCAAAGGGATAACTGGGGCCATGTTCTGCGATCTTCTCGCCAACCCCCCGGCTTAGCATGATATCTCCAACTGCTAAAACAGACACCTCTGGCAGATTAGCTACTCCTCGTTCCCAAAATCTGTAATAGAGCTCTTTCACTTTCATTAAAACTCCTTAAAAGAGATTAACTGAATGCCCTCACGTTCGATTGCCTCCTTAAGTTCGCGGCTTGTCAGCACCTCTACTTCGATCTCCCTCTCCTTGACGTAATATGCATATTTAGCTAATAGCTCATCAGGATAGCCGGGGTGACAGTAAATCTCGTTAACCCCTTCCGGTAAAGTACTCATAATACCTAGCCATGTCTCTAAAGAGTTTTTCCTAGTATTATCGGCATAGCTAGGGGTTATTAACCGATCTGAGGTTTTTATACCTTTTACTTGGGCATACCAAGTCAAAACCTTCGCCCCAGTATGGGAAAAAAGCCTTTGGGGATGAGATAGGTAATAATAAATTATCTTCGCAATTCTCGATCCACCTCCTATGAAAAGATAGCGGTTATGCGAGCGCATGAACTTGATATCCCACTCCTTTGCCACCTTTAATGCTGCTAGGAAGAATGGTAGATATAAGTGCTTGTTTTGATGACCATCGAAGTGTGTAGGCTTAATGCCAAGCTCCGCCAGGCGTCTCACCTGATTGTCAAGCTCTTTAACCATATCGGAGAAGCTTATCCGACCTGAAAGGAGCTTGGGCACAAAGGCGTACCTCAGAAACTCACCTTTTTCGTCTATCAGAGTCGGCACATCATCAGGTGAAGAAACCGGCCTTCCAACAGAGAGATTGAAATGAATCCCTATACTGACCCCGGGGAATCGGTCTTTAAGTTTTTTTACTTCCTCAATTGCTGGCATGTTTGCTAAGGCACTGGTACTACGAACTACACCCTTCTCAATTGTTTCGATAATGCCCCTATTAACTCCGAAGGTGAACCCAAATCCGTCGGCGTTTATGATCAACTGTTTGCTCATTTTTCCTCCTCTAGAAGCTCCTGATAGAGCGACAAGAGATTCTCCTCTTCTTTCTCCCAATTATATTTTTCTTTTATTAGCTCCATTCCTTTGGTTCCCATCTCCCCAGCCACCACTGGGTTATCCAACAAGTATTTTACCGAGTTGGCAAAGGCCCCCACATCACCAGGTCTGACCAGGATAGCGCAGTTCTTACCACCCAAAAGCTTCCTTAGCAGCGGGAGATCACTCGAAATTACCGGCAGACCACAAGCCATATACTCAAAGACCTTAACTGGGATGGCTGCCAAAAACCGGGGCTCTGCAAGGTGATGGTTTACTCCTATCTTACTTTGCAATAGGTATCTGCACACCACGGTGTGCGGAACCTTTTCTATAAAGACGAAATTTTCACTAATATCTGGTCCTTCTTTCTTCATCTCGCTTTCCGCCCATTTTATCATTTCCGGGGAGGCTCCCAAGATGCACCACTTAAAATTATACCCCATTTGCTTTAATTCGCGAGCCACAGAAAACATAAATGATAGTCTAGGGGAAGAGAGGGTTCCCGTGTGGATGAGATCAAATTGCAGTGTCAGGACGGTTTCATGACTATTAGCCGATCCGAACTCAAGGAGTGGGAAGTTATGAAGGGTACGCACCTTCCTAGCTCTCAGTTTTTGAAAGCGTTCAGTTATGGCATCAGTGGGAGTTATGATAGCAGCAAAGCTTCTTGCGCTGATTTTTTCGATCTGCCACATGAACCAACTAGCAATCCTCCGCAGGGAAGAAGGGAACCACTCTTTGAAAAGCATGTGCTGAACATAATCCTCATGCACATCATAAATGACCTTAGCCTTTGTTACAAGCGTGAGCAACATTCCAATGGGGATCAATTCTGGATCATGAAAGTGATAAATATCGGCTCTTTGCCTAAAAGCTAAGTGGAAAGCTTTGCTGGTAAGCCCAAGCATCCGCTGAAGCCGATTTCGCGATTTAGGCAAAGGAATGATCTTGACTCCATCTACAACCTCGTTCTTGTCATGCTGTGCGATCAAAGTTACATCGTAGCCCGCCTGGACCAACGTCTTCGCCTCCTTGTGGAAGACGCGGGCGTCAAATGGCGAATGAACAGTGGTAATGTGTACAACCTTTCTCATAATATACTCGGCTTTGAATATCTACTGCAACTAATATCGATGTATTCGAATCCCAAGCACTTTCACCAAGACCTCTTTGAATCTAAACAAAAACTCAGAAGAAGGGAACTCGCTATGTTCTCGAGGTGGCAATGCCAAGATCTCTTCCCATTCCCCAAGCGATAACCCAAGTTTATCGGCAATATAGGCTTTATCTTTTTCAAGCACTTCCTGACTCGGATACGGTGGCTTCTTAAGCTCATCGATCGCCTTTTCTCTGGCGAGCTGCCCCGAAAGTATTAGGCTTGATAGGTGTGCCCTCCGCTTGTCAATTCCGAACTTCGTTGGAAGATAGTAGCCTTGATAGAACCTAGTTAGGATAGACTCATAATGCTTTAGGCCGTAATCATGCCAACCATACTTTTCTATCAAGGTCCTTTTTGCCTCCTCCTTATTGTAAGGCAAATAGTTAAGGAGCCGTATCACCCTGATCTTGCGTATGAAAGGATAATATACATATCTCTCCCAAAAACTTAGCGCAGGGAACTTTTTCAAAGGGTCAGTTCCGAAACGCTTTTGAATGGCGAGCAGATGACGCAGATCACCGGAATTGAATCCCCATGTGCGCGGGAGGATGGATTCTGTTGCATAATTCCCTCCAATAATAATATAACGAACGCCCACCTCATTGGCCTTTTTATATAAAGCAGCAAAGAAGGCATGGTCTTGGGGAATCTCGCAGTTCTTGACGGCAGCTTTATAAAATGCAATCTGTAAGTCGCGCATCTCTTTCCATTCTACTGTGATAGTTTCAAAATCGAAGCCCAATTGTTTCACAAGGTTTTTTACATTGTTTTCTGATTCAGGACTATTCCATCCGGTGCCCACATGAACTAAGAGCGGGCGTAACCCTAACTCGGCAG
This sequence comes from Candidatus Saccharicenans sp., assembly GCA_030017715.1. GTDB lineage: Bacteria > Acidobacteriota > Aminicenantia > Aminicenantales > Saccharicenantaceae > Saccharicenans. The sequence goes on from JASEIU010000003.1 coordinate 342,693, forward strand.
TTAAATGTGCCAAATAAGAGCTATCGGTCCCACCGCTAATTCCTAAAACGGAGTCATAAGATTTGCCCTGCCCAGACTTTTTGATGGTAGATACAATCTGCTCCAACAGTTTACTTCCTTCTCCTGTATGAGCTCGTTCCAGAATCGGCCTAATTTCGCGATCAAAGTAATGGCAAAAACTACAAACGCCGTGGGCATCGAAGCTGATTTCATCAGCAGTTGTGTCCATAACACATCGTATACAACTTTGATAACTTCTCATATAGATCTCCTAATTTTAAGATTAATTCCTGCAATACTGTGGAACTCGATAAGGTGTGCTAAAACGCTCCATCCCGACATTACCGTTTCATTAGCGATAGATTTGTATCTGCTCTCATAGACTGCTTGCGGTCAATCCAATAAAGAGGGCTGCCAGTTGGAAAGAAGAGCAAACGCAGCGATGGAATAATCATAAACCTCGCCATTGCTGTCGAAATTATGTATGAGATAGAACCTGCTATGCTAATCAGTATTGCAAGACTTTTCAGTTTTCGAGTTCGCAGGTCTCCATATTTGCTCCATAAATTTCCAGGCAACTGCCTTCAGGTCATTTTCCCGAAATTCTGCACCCATTTCCCAAGCCTCGACCATAAAACAGAGGGTCAAAAGAAGTTTGACACATCCTCTGTACCATGGTCAGGATCAGTTCGTAAATATGGGCTATTTACCTGGTCAGCGCCTCTATTCTCCCAACCAGCATAAGGCGGATTATCCTTGACCTAATAAGGGATCCTCACTATCCCATTAAGCAGAAAAATTATACCTGCTCGCATTTTCCCGGTCAAAGCCACAGCTTTCTCTAAGTAGTTGACATCTCAGGTTACCAGCCGCAACTAAAACAGAAATCGATTGTTTGCACAAAGACAGTCGCTAGGAACTTGGAAGGCCACTCAACAAGAACTTTGCGCCTGGTTCGAGTACCAAGTAGCCTTAGCACACAAACTCTTCCCATGAATTACAACGGGCTCAAAAACTCTCTTCAAAAGTTTCTTCATATTCATGAATCAATGGTTGATATACATAGAGCGCAGGATTAGCGTGAAGCATTCCTTGTCTTCTTGTATTATTTTAACCATTATGTTGTCATGCCGTCCATGTGAATGCCTTTGAATCTGAAGAGCTGATCTGCCCTTTTCATTGTATATGATCACCGGAACGCCTAGAATTTATTAACTTCCTATTCGCCACCGTGGCCTCATTCGGCCAGCGAGTCTGGTATTCCTTCTCGATAACCCCTAACTTGAAGCAAATGATTAGCCCACTCGATGAACAATTCAAGATTGCGCTCATTTTCTGTCGGCTCCTGCATATTTAAGAGCAACTCCATATATTTGGCCTCGCTTCAGAAATTCCCAATAGTTAGGCTATCATTGTACAGCGGTTTTTTTCTAATGCCATTGTTTCGAGAAGAATATAATATTAATGAATATCACGCACTTTTCTGGAAGAACATGGTCTCAGCTGTTTTAGTCGAATTCTCGTATCTTTGAAAGACAAGCAACCTAGCAACACAGCAAAGCGGGGCCAGGCCTGCCAGGCCCAAACATATCCTCTGTATCATAGAGGAATTCTCATCGTTCTTCCTCCTGTATCTCACCTAGTAGCTCCTTCGATTTAGATGTCCCAATATCAAAGGAGTTTGAGGAACTTTCTGTCTTGCCCCTCTGGAACATGTGGACTGTGGCGATTAATGCTATCCAGGTGAATAGCATTCTATTGTCATTTATATCGCCAGACACCATAGAATTCACGAAAGCAAAGAAGCCTGCCACTAATAAGTATCGAGTCACAACTTTTGCAAGCCCTTTTTGTTTGCCCCGAGTGATAATCGGTATGGCAAAAGCTGTTAAAATCATTGCCAAAAAAATCAAAGTACCTATTAGCCCGGTCTCAGCCCCTAATTCTAATATTATGTTGTGTGGATACTCGCGAATATCTAAACCTGCCACCGCTACACTGAACTGCCCAACCCCGTGTCCCCAGATTGGCGAGCGTGCCCAAAGTTCAAGCGCTTCACGATTGAAGCTTATTCTCGTTAATGCAGAGCTTCCTACCTCTGTTAATAGGACTTGGGTCCGGAACATGAGGGTTGGGAATAACTCTTCCCCCCCTACTCCGAGGATAATAAGGGCACAAAGTATCACAACGCCAAGGCGTATTGCATATCGATCGATTCGAATGAAAGGCCGTCCGTTTACGCTAAGTATTAAGAAGAGGGCGAGCGAGAGGATCAGGGCTAATACCGGTCCTCTTGCCCCGGCAATTAATGCTGCCCAAAGCTGTAAGACTGCCATTATCCATAGGATTGGGTTCATCAAGGGGCTTTTCTTTATAGGAAGTATAAAGGCCACGGTCACAAGAAACCCCAGGCCACAAGCGCGGGCTAAGGCAATGTAATTGCTCCCTAATGCAGTGATGAAACCTACACGTCCTATAGCTTGATAGTTTGCAAGTGCATCAATCGCCATTAAAGTTGAAATCACTACGGTTGCCCAAGAGAACCTCTTGAGAGAGTGGAAGTCTGTAATAAGCAAGCCAGCACCAAAGAAAGCCCAGCCTGTTATGAAAATGAATCTAAAGACTTTGTCGTATCCGTACTGCCTGCTATCTGTGTAGAGCAAACTCCCAACAAGAGATAAAATGAGCAGAATGAATAATACAGCAACTTTGTTAAACCCAATTGGAGTTCTCAAGGCAAATTTCGTCTTTAGCATACGATAAAACAATACACAAAATGACAAGATCAAAAAGAGTATCGTGATGTCGATGTGATTCTGGATAAAAGCAACCCTCCGATCCGCCTTGTAGTAGCCAGCAAAAAGAAAGAGGGCAAAGAGCCATTCCGCTATCTTTTCGATAAAAGAAACAGGCTGGCGGGACACACTTAGTTCACGCCCTTTCCTCAATGATGTCTCTCCTGCCTGTCTACAGTTGATATAGTCCTCAAAGCGTACCAAATGAGGCTCCATAAAACAAGATAAGCGATCAGCATTGACAGACTATAAATAGTGACAGCATTGACAGGCGATATGCCCCATGCCCTTCCTGCGAGTAGACCCCCGACAACCAAAACCAGTCGTGTCCCTTCCCAAACTGAATACAGATCCTGCCGCTCCAGGATATTCATGGTATGTGAGAGCGGGATTATCGCAAACCGTACTGCGAACATCGGCCCCATGATCTGCACATAGCGGCCGGCTGTCTTCCAACCCGGACCGAAGACGATGGTAAAGAACCATGGTGCCAAAGCACACAAGACTGCTACAGGAAGCCCCCCGATGAGGGCGAGCCGAGCAGTTAATTTGAGGTAGAGTTGCCTTATAGATTTTGGATCCTCTCGGGGGAGTCGAGACGCTTCACCAAAGTAGACTTGAGCCACTGAATCCCCGACTAAGTTGAGTGGAGCCGCGATCACCCGCTGACCCAAGGCAAACCAGCCGGCAACCTCTGCGCCATAAAATGCCGCGAACAAGAGTTGAGGTAACTGTAGCCCCAAACCCTCAAGAAGGTCAGCCCAACTGGAAAAGAACGGGAAGCGTTTATATCTCGCGCCAGCATGGCATATCGCCCGCAAACTGACGGCCTTGAAAGGAGCGCGGTCTTTCCTCCAGGCAGATAAGCCTAAGGATGCACTTCCGGCGGTTTCGCCCGCCAATTGGCCTAGAAGGAGCCCAACTGGCCCAGAATGCACAAAACCCACACCAACTTGAAGGGCTGCGCGGGCCACACCACGGCTTAGCCGTGTTCGGGCAAGATTTGGAAAATCGCGTTTCCGCACTGCCCAGTAATTCAAAATTTGGTAGGTGCCGGCACCCAACATTCCTAAAGGGACGAGCCACAAATAAGGCTTAAGCTTGGGGACACTGGCCCAGGCAACTATCTGCTCTCCTAGTTTCCAGACTACTACCCATGACAGCAAGCTCATTCCCAGCAACAACATAAAACAAAGAGCCAAAACGTTGGCTGCCGTTTGATCATCTTCAGGAAGAGGAATGGCATATTCATAGCGCAAAGATGCCACCACGGTAATGATTCCCAACATAGAAGCATAGACTCCAAAGACGCCAAATTCCTCCGCAGAATAGAGGCGGGTGAGAATGGGCGATACGAGGATCGTTATCGCTTGCCCCAACGCTGATCCCCCTGCGAGCATGGTGACGCTTCGGGCAAACCGGCTCTTGGGCAAGTGTGCCCTTATCGCGTCCTTGAGCCACCTTTGCGCTGCAGCTACCCTTCTCATCCTATTTATCTTCATCACTTATCCTTGGCCATTACCTAATATAGAACAGAGCATGCACAATCCTCTCCGACGCCTTGCCGTCTCCGAAAGGAAGTCCGGAGGAACTATCGCGCTGAGAGGCAGAGGAACAGACAGCAAGTGCTGCTTGAAAGATGCGATTGGGATCAAAGCCAACCAGTGTGTTCCAACCCGTCTCCACCGTCTCCGCCCACTCCGTTTCCTCCCGCATGGTCACACAGGGAACGCGGAAGAAGAAGGCCTCCTTTTGGACTCCGCCCGAGTCGGTGAGGATAACCCGGGCGTTCTTCTCGAGCAGGAGCATGTCCAGGTAAGAGACCGGCTCGACTATAAGCAGATTGCGCGGCGAAGGGTCAGGATGGGGGGAGAGGAAAGAGAGGGCGTTTCGGGTGCGGGGGTGCAGGGGAACCACGACCGTGAGCCCCTTCCGGGCGACGGTCGCCAGTCCTTCAAAGATCCCCCTGAGGCGCCCAGGATCGTCAGCGTTCTCCGCCCGGTGAATGGTGGCCAGAGCGTATCCTCTGCGTTCAAGCCCCAGGCGATCGAGGATCCCGGACTTCGTTTCAGCCAGCTCGGCGTACTGGAGCACCGCATCGTACATCACGTCGCCGACGTTGAGAACTAATGGTACGTGGTGTGTGGTCAGTGCCTTGTCCCCTGGAATCAGTGGCACATAGTCAAGCGGGAGGAGATGGCCGTCGTTGACGATATTGGTGAAGCCCTCCCTTTTCAGATTCCGTACTGCGGTCTCGGTGGGACAGAAGAGGAGATCGGCTACATGGTCGGCGAGCACTCGGTTTATCTCCTCAGGCATCGTCCTGTTGAAGCTGCGCAGCCCAGCCTCCACGTGAGCCAGAGGGATATGTAGCTTGGTCGCGACTAAAGCACCTGCCAGGGTGGAGTTCGTGTCGCCGTAGACCATCACCACGTCCGGCTTCTCTTTGAGAAGCACCTCTTCGATCCGCTTGAGCATCTCGCCGGTCTGATAGCCATGGGTGCCTGAGCCCACACCCAGGTGGTAATCCGGCGCTTTTAGGCCAAGTTCTTCGAAGAAAACCTGAGACATCTCATAGTCATAATGCTGGCCGGAATGGAGCAGAACCTCCTGAATATGATCTCCATCAGTCTCTTTATTATGAAGGTCGATCCCCTTTAAAATTGGCGCCAGTTTTATAAACTGAGGCCTGGCGCCAACGATGTTAATGAGCTTCACCGCTTTCCCCCTCACTCATCTCAAAGAATCGCGTGATCTCGCCGGCCACGCATTTCTGCTGCTCTTCGGTTAGTTCAGGAAACATAGGTAGCGAAAGGACTTCACGACTTGCCTTCTCGCTTTCCGGGAAATCTCCTTCTTCATAACCAAGAAATCCAAAGCACGGCTGGAGGTGCAGGGGCAAAGGATAGTAAACCTGCGTCTCAATTCCACGCTCCCTCAGGTAGTTGCGAAGAGCATCACGCTTCTCTCCCAGGACACGAATGGTATACTGGTGAAATACATGAGAGCAGTCTGGTGCTATGTAAGGAGTTTTCACATAATTGATTTCTCTCAGAAGTTCATTATACAGAGCGCTCAGGCGTTGCCTCGCCCCGGCCCAGGCATTTAGATAAGGAAGCTTCGCCCGGAGAATAGCCGCCTGTATGGTATCGAGACGCGAATTATAACCGATCATGTGGTAGTAGTACCTGGGTTTTGAACCATGAGCCCTTAACATCTTTATTCTATCGGAAATTTCAGGATCGTTGGTGACAACCAATCCCCCGTCGCCAAAAGCCCCGAGATTTTTGGAGGGGAAAAAGCTAATGCAGCCAGCATGGCCAAACTGCCCTACCGCTTTTCCTTTATATTTTGCTCCTATGGCCTGGGCAACATCCTCAACAACAAAAAGCCTGTATTTTCGGGCAAGCTCAAGTATTTTATCCATGTCGGCTGGCTGGCCATAAAGATGGACCGGAATTATGGCTCGAGTCTTTTCGGTAATGGCTCTTTCTATTAAATCGGTGTTAAGGTTAAAGGTTTCAGGGTCAATGTCGACAAACACCGGTTTTGCGCCACAGTGAACTATAGAAGAGGCCGAGGCGACAAAAGTTAAGGGAGAGGTAATCACCTCGTCACCGGGCCCAATTCCGATAGCCTTTAGAGCTAAAATCAAAGCATCCGTGCCTGATGCCACTCCGACCCCATACTTACAGCCGCAGAACTCAGCTACTTCCTGTTCTAAAGCTTCCACCTCCGACCCGAGGATGTACTGACCGGAGCGAAGGACTCTTTTTACTGCCTCATCTACCTCTTTTTCAATAGAAGCATACTGAGCTTTGAGGTCAACTAAAGGAATTGATTTCTTCATTGTTAAAGGTCCTTACTTCAATGGTTTATCTTCGGGCCAATCGAGACACCTCAAAATTCCTGGCTCAACTTCCTTATACCGCCAGCCACTTTCAGGACAGACATATATCCCATCATTATCAGGATTTATTAAGCGATGGCCATGACGACTGACCCAGCCCTTCTGGCGGGCAGGGACTCCGAGCATAAGCGCATAATCAGGAACATCAGAAACTACTACCGCCCCCGCTCCGATTAGGGCATATCTTCCTATGGTTACGCCACAGACTATTGTAGCGTTGGCTCCGATAGAAGCTCCTCTCCGGACAATTGTTTTTTCATAGAGATGACGCCTTACTAGCTCTGACCTGGGATTGCTGATATTAGTAAAAACACAGGATGGTCCACAAAAGACATAATCTTCGAGGATCACACCCTCATATACTGAAACATTATTCTGGATTTTCACATAATCGCCTATTACAACATTATTGCCTATATTAACATTCTGCCCGAGAACACAATTCTTCCCTATTCTGGCCCCGGATTGGATATGGCAAAAGTGCCAGATTTTCGTTTCCTCGCCTATTTCAACTCCCTCATCGATGAAGCTACTTGGATGGACAAAATAATTATTCTGGCTCATGTTTATCCTTTCTAAAGTTGCTATTTGATTATTTTACCCTTCTTCATAAAAGTTTAGCGGCCAGGGGATGGACATCGCCGGCTCTCGGCTTTAATTCTGTCTTCCTAATTTGATAAACTATATCTATCGCATTCCTATTCTCGTCGAGACGGAATCCATTACCTTTTAGGATTTCTTCATAAACTCTGGTGTGGAGATCCTGAAAGCCGTCAGTAAAATCAAATGGCTTCCCATTTATTTCTATGCAGCGATACGACCTTTTGCCAGCCGAGAGAACTTCGGGCGGCAAATCTTCAAACCTTAGCGACAAAAACCATCTGACTCGGGCTTTTTTAAGCTCAAGATAACCGGCAGCAACGTCTGGTTGCCTCAGATGAACAATATTTCTCAAAGGCGGGCCAAAAATCCAGCTCAGCATATCAAAGAAATGAACTCCTATATTGGTTGCGATTCCGCCCGATTTATCTTCTATCCCCTTCCAGGAATAAAAATACCAGCGACCACGGGCTGTTATATAGGTAAGGTCAATATCATAGATTGAATCGCTCCTGTTCTGCTCTATTTTTTCCCTTAAATTCAATATTTCCGGATGCAATCGAAGTTGAAGAACTGTATATATCTTATGTCCGTATTCTTCCTCTTCTTCCTTTAATGCATCTATGTTCCATGGATTAAGGACCACAGGCTTCTCGCAGATAGCATCAGCTCCAATACGCAGAGCAAAGCGGCAGTGCGCGTCGTGAAGATAATTGGGAGAGCAGATGCTCACAAAATGCACCGCTCTTTCCGGCTCTTTGCGGCGAAGCATTTCTAAATGTCTATCAAATCGCTCGAATTCGGTGAAAAAATCAGCGTTCGCGAAATATGAATCGATAATTCCCACTGAATCACTCTTATCAAGCGTGGCTACCAATTGATTATTTGTCTCTTTGATGGCTTTAAGGTGACGAGGAGCAATATAGCCGGCAACGCCTATTAAAGCAAAGTTTTTCATTTTAGACTCGCAAAATGATTAAAACTAAACTTTAGCATTATAACCAGGTTTGTATGTTGGTAATATCTCTTTAAGAATCTCTACTATTTGTAATTTATCAGCAGAATTAGAACTTATTTGAATAAGATAATCTATTTTGTTTAATAGCCACTCTTCATCTTTACCATTAAAGCTTTTTTCTTTATCAACTGATCTTGCTTTGAATATTTTTGGATGCTCAGTTGGTTCCGACCCCTCTTCAGCCCCGAGCAATTCCTCAAATAATTTTTCTCCCGGCCTTAAACCTGTAAACTCAATCTGAATATCTACATCGGGTTCCAATCCTTTGAGCCTTATCATTTCTTTTGCCAGGTCTGCAATTTTAATTGGCTCTCCCATGTCAAGGATAAAAACCTCGCCGCCATTACCTGAAGCCGCCGCTTGAAGCACAAGTATAACCGCCTCAGATGTGGCCATAAAATATCTCTTCATCTCAGGATGAGTAACCGTGACCGGGCCACCTTTTTTTATTTGTTCCTCAAAAATAGGTATTACGCTTCCACGACTTCCAAGCACATTGCCGAATCTGACTGAAATAAATTTAGTAGTGTTCAATTTATTTACAACTTTTAGCATTTCTTCGCTGACCCTCTTGCTCGCTCCCATAACGCTCGTCGGATTTATGACTTTATCTGTCGAAATATTTACAAACTTTTCTACCTTATGTTTTATTGATAACTCTGCTAGATTTTTAGTGCCGAGCACATTCGTCTTTATAGCCTCTTCAGGGAATTCCTCAATTATTGGGACGTGCTTGTAGGCCGCCGAGTGGATAACTACACCCGGATTGCATTGCTTAAAAACCATATCAAGCTTAGCTTTATCACGGATGTCTGCCACAACGGGGATTACTTCAATTTCTTTCTTTGGTAATTTGTTTATTAAATAAAATAATTCAGTCTCGTCAATATCCAGAGCGGCAACTTTCTCTGGCTTAAATTGAAGGACAGTTCTTACTATTTCTGAACCAATCGAGCCACCAGCCCCAGTGATCAGAATACATTTTCCGTTTATAAACTCGCTTATTTTTTGAAAATCTGTAGAAACAGGTTCCCGGGAGAGAAGGTCTTCGATTCTAATCTCTTTAATATCTCTAAGTCCAACATTACCGTCAACGAGCTCAAGGATGCCGGGCAAAACTCTTATTTTTTTCTTCCACTCAGCCTGTCTTATTTGATCAAGGATCTTCCTGATTTCTGTAGAATCAGCGCTCGGGATAGCAATCAATATCTCATCTATGTGATTGCCTTTAAGAATATCCAGTATTGCTGTTCTATTTCCCAGAACCTTTATTCCATTTATCTTCAACCCTTGTTTCGCCGGATCATCATCGACAAAGCCAACCGGAACATAGGGCGACTTCGGATTGCTTATCATTTCATTTACGATGCTATTCCCGGCTTCGCCTGCCCCGATTATTAGAACCCTTAACTTCCCCTTTTCCAGTTTCCTCCCTTTACTAATATATTCTCTATAAACCCTCTTTGAGACCCTCAGCATCATCATTAAAGAATAAGTGAGTATAAAATCAATTAATAATACAGACCTTGGTATGCCGCCTATATAAGGGCTCTCCCTGAATATCAAGAATATGCTTGAAAGCATTCCTGTTGAAAGAATGACGGCTATAGTTAGCCTGGCAAGATCCAGGACACTAAAGTATCTCCAGGAAAAATTGTACATTCCGAAGATATAGAGTAACGCAACTCTTATGATTATCGCTGTCATCAAATAAAAAGGATATCGGAGTTGGTATTGCTCCGGTATCAGAGCATCAAACCTCAGCCAGAATGATGCATACAAAGAAAAAGCTATTATGATTATGTCCGATATTAAAAAGAAAGCGCGTCTTTTCCATACAGTTACAGAAAACAATCTGCTCAGTATCTTCCGGTCCATTAATATTTATCCCCTTCCACTAACATTATGAGGATTATTTTCTTTGCACCTTCTTTATAACCTGAACAACTCTTTCAATGTCTTCATCGCTCATAGCCGAGCCAGAAGGAAGGCATAGTCCATTTTTGAATATCATCTCAGAGACACCGCTGCCAATAAATTCGCAATCTTTGAATACCGGCTGCATATGCATCGGCTTCCAAAGAGGTCTTGATTCAATATTTTCTTCTTCCAATGCCAATCTTACATCTTCCCGCGTAGCTCCAAATTCTTTCTCATCTATTACTATGCAGGTAAGCCACCTGTTGCTTTGTCCCCAGGGAGTTTCGGGCTGAAATGATATGCCTGGCAGGTCGGATAATAGTTCTTTATATTTTTCAAAAATATACCTTCTTTTTTCAACTCTTTCCTTCAATACCTTTAGCTGGCCCCTTCCAATAGCTGCTAATATATTGCTCATTCTATAATTGTAGCCAATTTCTGAATGCTCATAATGAGGAGCAGGATCCCTTGCCTGGGTAGCCAGTTTTCTTGCATGATCAATAAGATCTTTCTGCTCTGAAACCAGCATCCCCCCTCCAGAGGTTGTAATTATCTTATTCCCATTGAATGAAAATACTCCCAATAATCCAAATGTTCCCAATGAGCGGTTTTTATAAGTAGCTCCAAGAGCTTCTGCCGCATCTTCTATAACAGGTATGCCATATTCATTGCAAATATCTAAAATGGGATTTAAATTAGCAGGCTGTCCATAAAGATGAACCACCACTACGGCTTTAGGTAATATTCCTTTCTTTTCCTTATTTTTTATGGTTTCAGCAACTAAATCGGGATCAATATTCCAGGATGCTTTTTCGCTGTCTATAAAAATCGGTTTTCCCCCGAGATAAACAATAGGGTTGGCACTTGCGGAAAAGGTTAAAGATGAAACAATTACTTCATCCCCCGTTTTTACTCCAGATAAAATAAGAGCAAGATGTATAGCTGCAGTTCCTGAGCTCAAAGCAAGAGAATATTTAGCTCCAACAGCTTTTGAAAACTCTTGCTCAAAGGCATCAACCATTGGCCCCAACGGAGCTATCCAGTTTGATTCGAAAGCCTCCTTTATCAATTCTAATTCAGTCCCGCTCATATGAGGTGGAGATAGAAAGATTCTTTTATTCTTCATATCATAAATTCTTTATAATCCTGGCGGGATTGCCATAGGCCAAAACGCGAGGCGGAATATTACTTACGACTACGCTGCCTGCACCAATCTGGCTCCATTCTCCTATTTCTACATTTGGAATTACGATGCTCCCAATCCCAACGAAGGCACCTTCCCCAACTCTGACACCACCGGCCATATGAACACCAGGGGCGATATGACAGAAATCTCCTATTTCGCAATCATGATCAATTGAGCATGCTGTGTTTATTATGCAATGATTTCCTATTTTTGTGTTCGTCTGAATTATTGCTCCTGCAAAAACTACTGTGCCGTCTCCTATTTTAACTTTATCATCAACAAAGGCTTTCGGATGAATCAGCTTTAAATAGCTAATATTATTCAGCCCAGATATTTTCTCAAATACTCTTTTTCGAATACTATTATCACCGACTGCAATTATAAAATACCCATCATCAAATGCAATCTCATTTAATGGACCCAATATAGGTACATCCAATAAACAGCTCCCCTTTTTGTTTAAATCATCGTCAAATATTCCTGTTACACGATAATTTAATGCCTTTATTGTGGATATAACAACTTTCGCCTGGCCTCCCGCCCCTATTATGTATATTTTATGCATTTTCTTCTCCAAACTTTGGAGCAGTTACATGATCTCTTGCCGAAATTCCTTCCATTTTTAATACTTTAATAACTGTAAATAATATGATTTTTAAATCTAACCAAAAGCCAATATTATCAACATACCAAACATCAAATTTGAATTTATCTTCCCAGGAAATCGCGTTCCTTCCATTGACCTGGGCCCAACCTGTCATTCCAGGCTTAACTTCATGTCTTCTTGCCTGCTCAGGGGTATATCTATCTAAATATTCCATCAGGAGAGCACGTGGGCCAACCAAACTCATATCTCCTTTGATCACATTCCATAATTCTGGCAATTCATCAAGGCTGGTCTTCCTCAGAAATTTTCCAAACGTTGTCAGCCTATATTCATCAGGTAATAGATTCCCATTTTTATCCCTTATATCCTTCATAGTTCTGAATTTATAAATAACAAATGGCCTGGCAAGGAATCCCGGTCTCAATTGTTTGAAAATAACAGGATTGCCATCTGTCAGCCATATGCAAAACCAAATAATTCCAATTATTGGTAATACGCACAAAGCTAAAGGCATAGATATTAACAGGTCAAGATATCGTTTGTAATTTTTAGCATATTTATTCACGGAAGTTTTTAAAAATGATCAATTGATCTAGAATCTATGAATAAAATAGTTATTCAGCAAATTCTCCGGTGTCGACCCATTCCTTTTTTAGGATGCTCCAAAAGTCTTCGGCCAGGCCGCGAAGCACGTAGTCATAGGGAAGCCAGCCGTAGCCTCGCTCTCCCCAGTAGGTGCCCCAGGAATTGCGGATGAGAAGGGCACCTCTGGTCTTCTGCTTGCTGATTTTATTGGTAATTTCCAATTTGTCGGCGTAGCCAACAGCCATCACCGCATGGCCGCCTTCCAGGCGCTCGCGGGTTGAGGGGAAGGGAATGCGGCCGTCAGCCTCGGCCTGCTCTACCGAGCTGTAGACCGAAAAGCCGAAGATGAACGGCAGGCCCTTGGCTAAGTAGCCTTTCAGGCTATGGAGGACCTCATCGGGGCGGGAGCCGGCCGGGTCGTGGCGGAAGTACTTTATCGTCTGGAAGTTCTGGGCAAAGGCATAGCAGAAGGCGGGCGGTTCGCGGTCGAAGGAGCTGGAATCGTCGGTATACGGCCAGTAGGATTCGGGCGGCACGCCGAACAGCACCATCGCCCCCATGGTCGTGCGGAGGTAAGCGCCGGTATCGCCGCGGAGCTTCATCAGGTTGCGGGTGACCTTATAGAGGAAAAGACGGGAGGCATCGAGATGACGTCCGAAGGCACGCCGCTCATAGTATTCGATAAGGCCAACGCCGGCATGAGCTGTGCAGGAGCCGAGGGCACCCTGGTCTTCCACCGGCGAGCAGTATTCGCGAAGGTCAACTGAAGCGGGAAGGGATGAGGCCTCGACTCTGCGGCTGGGCGGCACGTAGGCAAGGGTTTCGCCGGGAGGAGGAAAGGGCCCTTTTATACCCTCATCCAGGATAGGCCGGATTTCCTCGTGGGCTTCGTGATAATCTCGGAAGTCCGGTCGGTCGGGCAGCCAGCCCATGCCCCGATTTATCGACGGGATACAGGCTGAAACTGGATCTGGATAAGGACCGCTTTCGAGTTCAATGGCTCTTTCCCCGATGACCGGGGTGAGGCCAGGATTCTGAAGTCCCCTTCTGGTTGCCTTTCTTTTTGGTTCCCCTGACATTAAATAATTTCTCCTTTCATTCAGGATGAGAAATTTATGTTTTTTGCTATTACGGCTTTGTGTGTCACGGGCTCAGTAACCTGAAAGAATTAATATGCCGGTGATTAAAATTCTAATTGAGATGACGATGACTGCCAGAATGACCGCGGCTGTGGCCAGCACCCGGAGGGATTTTTCTATGATTGACATGCTGTTCCAGCGCGGGGAGAAGGCGAAGAAGCGGCGGCTGCAGCCATCGCACTCGTAGTGGCGAAGTGGGAGCACGAACGACACGGCTTTCTGCCACAGGCGGCGCGGCCGGCGTTCCAGGCGCTGGCCGCAGTGAGGGCATTCGTGGTCGCCGAGCTGGCGCGGATAAATTCTGATTCCTTTTATCTTCATCGGGCTAAATCCACGGAGTGGAGTGAAGCCGGGCAGCGCGCCGACGCTGAATAATATATGAACAGACATTCATATATTGAATCATCCGACAGAGCCAAGCTGGCCTCTGCGCGAAACGATCGCTTGCGGAGAGGCCGGGATTCTGACCTGGAAATAAAATCCGGATAGATTTCATCGCCACGGCCAGCTCTGGAAAATTGATAACTTTTCCGCTCTGCTGTCATTTCAATCGCCCGGGGATGCGGATTTGCTTTTGGAGTCGGCATCGTCAGTCAGAAACCAGTTGGCCCACTTTCCGGCTTCGAGCACCATGGCATTCCAGCCGAAGCCAAAGCCGAAGGCTACACAGAAGAGGCGGAAATAAGCCTCGAAGGCAGTAGCAGCTGTCTCTTCTGGTCCGCCGGGCTCGACCTTAAGCTGCGGGAAGAGCACCAGCGTCAGGATGATCCCGAGGATGAAGGTCGCTAAGGCCGAGTAGAAATAGCGGCGGTCGAAGCTCTGGACTTCACCCTGGCGAAGCTTGCGCAGCCACGGAATGAGCGAGCGGGCGACCACACCCAGAAAAAGCCCGACAATCTTGATGGCGAAAGTTAAGCTCATCATCTCTCCTTCAACCAACAGTAACCAACAGGGGCCATCATACGGTGTCTCGCTTTTTACCCCTTCTTCTCTCTTATGCTGTCCGGGGACACTCTACAGTGTCCTTAGCTACTCAGGCTTGACTTCAAATATTACTGTACCTCCGCCCGTCAGCTGGCAGGGGTCAAGGCACTGGAGGTAAGCCACCTCCCCTTCCCTGGCCAGGCCCAGCTCGACCGGGCTGACCCCTCGGCTCAGGGCGACGTAATAAGGCATCAGAGAGGCCAGCGAATGCAGGCAGACCGGAGCGGTGCAGGTTAGCTTGAACCCATCGACTACCCTGAAAGAATCCCCGACCCTGTACACCGGGCAGTGTCCTTTTATTTGCTCTACCCGGACAATCAGGCTGGATTTATCGCTCATCTGAGCCTTGCGGTTGATTCGGGATTAATCCTATTCAAGGTTCGAACTTTATGTTTTTCTTAATTTTCGGGTCGTTCTTCCCGGCAGGCAGAGACGTATGCCCGGAGTCCTGCTGTGGTATTCGGGCAATTGTTCCGGGCCACGATCAAGGGAAAATTGGGGAATGAGTATTGTGTCCCCCGTTTTATAAATCATTGATATTTAATATGGATAAACGGCGGGCAAAAGACAGGCTACCGCCCCTGCAGGCACGCAGCCGCAAAGAGAAAAGCCGCCTTCTTTAAGGCGCATTTTTATCTATTCAGACTCAAAGGAGCCGATTTGAGACAACACTTGCGGCAAATCCTGGCTGATGATTTAGCTTCAGGGGAAAACGGCAGCCGGAATAAGAGGCATTGTGAGGAAAAAAGCGGGAATTCCGGGTGGAAAAGCCACGACCATCAGATTTAACAGATGCCCGAGCAAAAGAACCGGAAGAAGCGCCGTAAGCCGGGGCGGCGATAGGAGAGTTAGCGAGGGCAGCCGAAGAAGACAGGGCCGCCGGCAATATAAATTCTATGGATAGATTTGCAGCCGCCAGAAAGCAGGATGTAACGGCGAACGAGGGCTTCGGCCAGGAATTCGGCTGCCAATTATCCGGGAGAGCGCGAAATGCCTTTTTGGCTCCCGAGTTTAGCTTTGCTTCATCTTTACGAAGTACTATTTCACTTCTTTCTCTTCCCATTCTCATTGAGAACCCCGAGCTTTCTCAACGCTACGTAACTAATCCACTAACTTCTCAGATAATAAAACCAGGGAGAATGAGAACCAGACTTCTCAAGCTCTCTTCATTCAAGTCGGCTTTCTCAGGCTCCCTGGTTCCAGAGAACGATTTTAATATTTATAAATTTTCGGCCTTTTTGTCAAGGAGTTATACCACAAAGTTTGATATTTTTCTACAAAAAAACGTCAGGCTGCACTGGCCAATCTCTGTCCCCACTTAAAACCGCTTTTTTTATTCGGGGAGCTTTCTTTTTTCGGCATTTTCGGGCCATTTCCAGATTTGGTTTGAGCCCGCCGACCTCCCGGTACCCAATAGGCCGCCAAAAATATGCCTTAGCCTGGAAACAATGCCGCCAGCAGCGTTTGATGACAACAGCTATGCCTGTTTATTTTTCTTATTTAAGACAAGAGCGGCCAAAATATTTCTGTTTTATCCATATCGTTGAGTCAGCGCACGTCTTATTTTGTTTGCCGATCGAATCTGCGCTCTTAAAGACTGGAAGGAGCGCCGGCCAGCGGTAAGGTCGGATGTGCTGACACTGATAAAGATAGCCGGTGGGTTTTCGCAATTTTCAACATAAAATAATACGCGAAGGAGCAGTTATTCAACCGAGACATATCTGGCCAGCCTGCCTGAAGGCTGAGACTTGAACGAATTAATAGAGGGGCTTAGATATTATTCCAACGCCTCTGCTTTTCCGGCGCCGTCGCGGCCGAAACGAGTTTCATGTCAACCGGGCCGATAGAGGCGGGCGAGTTCGCGTCCCGGGTCAGGAATTAGTTCACCCCATAGCCAGGATAGAAGGTCTTTTGCGGAAAGCTGGAATTATTCCACGAGTTCTTAAATGGCGAAGCCCCGGTCAAGGCAAGAATCGAGCAGGTTTCAGTATGGCCGCGGTCTTTGATGCTTTTGATGCTCGATAACGATAACGGTCAGACCTGGGTGCGGTTTTTCCCGGAGGTTTTCGCCCGGTAAAGAGCCTGGTCGGCCCGGGCGATAAGCTCGTTGGTGTCGCCGCCCTCAGCGGGGTTCATCGTGGCCAGACCCAGGCAGACGGTCAGCCGAGGCGATTTAACCGGACCGTCCGGGGCAGGCTGTCCCTGGCCGTTAATTTCCCTGAGCTCCATCTGGCTGAAATCCATAGCGGCCACACCTTCACGGATTCTTTCGGCCACGATGTAAGCGCCGGCGGTGTCGGTTTCGGGCAGCACTATGGCAAACTCGTCGCCGCCGTAGCGGCAGGCCAGGTCGGAGCAACGCTGGCAGCATTTAAGCATGACCAGGGCCACTTTTTTCAGGCATTCGTCGCCAGCCTGGTGGCCGTAAGTGTCGTTGAAGAGCTTGAAATCGTCGAGGTCGGTTATGATGACTGAAACCGGCCGCCCGGTGCGGTGAGCCCTTCGCCACTCATACTCCAGAAAATCGCGGAAGCGGCGGTAATTGGCCAGGCCAGTCAGCTCGTCGGTGGTGGCCAGAAACTTCAGCTTATCGTTAGCCAGGCGAAGCTCTTCGGTGCGCTGGGCCACCAGGCGCTCGAGCTCCTGCTGGCGGCTGTGAACCTGCTGGAGTCGCAATCTGACGCCGCCGTAAATGGCGGCGACGCCAAGTAACCCTGACAGCAGATAAAACCACCAGGTGTGCCAGAACGGCGGGATGACCCGGATGAACAGGGCGGCGCCGGATTCATCCCAGACACCGTCGCAGTTGGAAGCTTTGACCCGGAAGGTGTAGAGGCCGGGCGGCAGGTTGCTGTAGGAAGCAAAACGCCTGCCTCCGACATAGTTCCATTCTCGGTCAAATCCTTCCAGTATGTAAGCATACTGATTCTTGCCAGGGGAGGTATAATCGAGGGCCACGAATTCAAAGGCCACCACCCGGTGCTTCCAGGTAAGTTCAAGATATTGGGTTTCGGAGAGAGGTTTGGTAAGGATGGTTTTTCTGTCAACCTGCTGGGCGGGCTTTACCGGACGGTTGTTGATGAGAAGCCTGGTCAGGTAGACCGGGGGCCGATAATCATTTTCTTTGACCTCCCGCGGATTGAAGACATTGAATCCGTTAATGCCGCCAAAATAAATATATCCCGACTGGCTGCGGAGATGGGCATTCCCGTTAAACTCATAGCCCTGAAGGCCGTCGTGAACATCGAAATTGCGGAATTTCCCTGTCCGGCGGTCGAAGCGGGAAAGGCCGCGGTTGGTGCTGAGCCAGAGGAAGCCTTCGTCATCCTCGAGGACGGAATAGACGACCGAAGAGGGCAGACCGTGGGATTCATTGTAGCGGGTGAAGGTGCGCGTCGCCGGGTCGAGGCAGTTGAGACCGCCGCCGTTGGTTGCCGCCCAGACCAGACCCCGGCTGTCGACGAAGACATTGATGATGGAGTTAGAGCCGAGGGAATTGGGATTATACGGGTCGTTAACAAATATTTCTACTTCGCCGCTGGCGGGATTGAAGGCGACCAGTCCGGTGTCGTAAGCGGCCAGCCAGAGGTTATTTTGCGAGTCGGAAGCGATATAGAAGATGCGGCCGCCGGAAATGGGGTCGGGAAGAGAAGGACCGATTGGAGGAGCGAGGGGCGGGGAGGGAGTGGGGTCAGGAGTGGACCGGGTCGGGGCCGGTTTGGAGGAGGAAGAGGGTGAAGAGGAAGAGGGGGGAGAAGCAGGAGGCCGGGCGACGGAAACAGAAGTTCCTGACGGGGCTAAATGGATGGCGCTGACTTCTGGCCGTTTGAACTGGCGCGATTTCCGGTCGAAATATACCAGGCCGCTGGAAACTGTGCCGACCCAGAGAGTATCGTTCCGGTCGAGAAGCAGGCTTCGGATATTGTCCTCGGGCAGGGAGCCGGGGCGGGAGGGATTGGCGCGGTAATGGATGAAACGGCCGGTGGCCGGGTTGTAATTGCTCAGGCCGCCGTAAAGGGTGCCGATCCAGAGCGAGCCGTCGCGGTCTTCAAGCAGACAGAAGACGCGGTCGCTGTTCAGTGAGTAGGGCGAATTGGGACGGCCGGGGTCAGCCCGGAGGTGGAAAACGATTCTGTGTTCGAGGTCGAAGGCGGAAATGCCGCCGCCATCGGTGCCGACAAAGGTAATGCCCGAGCTGTGCTGGCAGAAAGCCCTGACCGCCGGCTGCTGCAGGCTGAGCGGGTCCTGAGGGTTGGAGAGAAAACGCTTAAAGTACTGACGCTTGAGATTTAGCTGGCTGATGCCGCGGTAGGTGCCAACCCAGAGGATGTTGTCGGGAGTGCGCAGAAGGGCCAGCACCCGGTTGTCGGCGAGCGACGAGAGGTCATAGGATTTGTATTTGTAGGAGATGAAGGTCTCGCGGGCAGGATAGAAATGGTTCAGGCCGCCGGAGTCGGTTCCGACCCAGAGGGAGCCGTCGGCGTCGCCAATGAGGCAGTTGACGGCGTTATCGCTTATGGAGAATAGGTCCTGAAGGCTATAAGAGCTGACGGGGGCAGCGGGACGCTGAGAGGCGGCCGGGGGCGAAGTTGACTGGTAATAAACCTTGAATTCGCCGCGGGCCGGGAGATAACGAACCAGACCGGAAGAGGCGGTTCCAATCCAGATAACATCGGGCTGGGATTCCGGGGTGGAGGAGGAGGCGGAGGCGGGCACGGCGACTGAAGCTGAGCGCTGATCGGGCTCTATAAGCAGGGCGTTAATGTGGTCGTCAGGCAGGGAGGAGCTTATTCTGATGTTAGGAGTGGGCGGAGGAAGATTGCGCCGCGCTGGGACACGAGCGGAATCGGGGGAGGCGAGAGATGTCTTAAGGACGGAGGAAGCTTCGTCTCGAGGAGTTGATTGGCGGGAGCCGAATTCGGGATAGGCAAAATTTTTCAGGGCGGGCCGGCTGGAGCCAGAAGGGCTGGAAGGATAAGAGGCGCTGGAACTGTCGGCCGGGGCATCAATGTATCCGGGAAGGCCGGCGGTTACAGCACCGGACCTGATATGAATTATTTTACCGGTTGAAGGGTCGAGCCGGTTGAGGCCGCCGCCGGCGGTTCCAATCCAGATATATCCGCGACGGTCCTGAGCGATGGCCCGGACCTGATTGTTGCTGAGGGTTGAATCGGGACGGGCCGGGTCGTGCTGGTAGCGAATGAAATTTTTTGTTTTGCGGTCAAAGAGATTGAGGCCCCGGTCGGTTCCGACCCAGAGACGGCCCTGGTGATCTTCAAAAATGGTCAGGATGCGGGATGAAGAAACCGAATGCGGGTTGGACGGGTCGTGGAGATAACGGATGAATTGTTCGCGGGCGGCGACAAGTTGATTGAGGCCGTTTTCGGTGCCGGCCCAGAGGGTGCCGAAGCTGTCAACCAGAAGGGCGTTGATCCAGGAGTTAGACAGGGAATTGGGATCGCCTTCGACGGGGAGATAAACGGTAAACTGGTAGCCGTCAAATTTGTTCAGGCCGGATTCGGTTCCGAACCAGAGAAAGCCTTCAGAGTCGAGGGCCACGGAAAGGACTGAATTCTGAGAGAGTCCGCTTTCGATCGAAATGTTGCGAAATAGGATGTGCGGGCCGAGCTGGGAGCGGAGGGGAAGCGGAAGGAGCAGAGCTAAGGAAAGGAACAGGAAAAGGGCGGGGAGGAAAAGGGAGAGGCGGGAAAGGACGGGATGGAAAAGAAAAGGGGAACGCCTGGGGAAAAGAGCGCGGGATGCCGGGCGGGAAGGAAGTGGAGAAGGAAAGGGAGCAAGAGGGCGGGAAATGTCCTGCAATGAGGAACGCAGGACGGAAAGAGCAGGCAAAAGGGCACGGGGAGATTTCAGATGAACCGGGCCGCTCATTGTGACCGCTCTGCTATCCTTTCAAATTCTCTGTTATTTTTTATTTTATTGGCAGTGCCGGCGTCAATTATTTTTAGGGGTGATGATGGGGGTGAAATTTGGGTGAGGAAAGGGGACCCAGAAAAAAACAGGGACATTGTAAAGTGTCCCCTTTTTCGGCACAGCCTGCCGCTCGGAAACGGGGGACACGATACTATTTCACCAATTTTTTTTGTTTCCTGGGAAAAATCGGGGACAGCTTATTGTGTCCCCGGTTTCTTACTCACTCAACGGTAACACTTTTGGCAAGGTTGCGGGGCTGATCGACGTCAGTGCCCTTGAGGTCGGCGACAAAGTAAGCGAAGAGCTGGAGCGGAAGAGTGTTGACAAAAGGCTGGAAGTATTCGTCGACGTCTTCAATTTCGAGGGCGTGGTCGAGGAGCGAGCGGGTTTCGCTGTCGCCGCGGCTAATTAGGCCGACGATTATTCCGCCGCGGGCTTTGGCTTCGAGCAGGTTGGAGATGATTTTTTTGAGCTGGCTGCCGCGGTTGGCCAGGGCCATCACCGGGACCTGCTCGTCGATGAGGGCGATCGGGCCGTGTTTCATCTCGCCGGCGGGATAGCCTTCAGCGTGAATGTAGGAAATTTCTTTGAGCTTGAGGGCGCCTTCCAGGGCGATGGGATAGTTGATGCCGCGGCCCATATAGATGAAATCGTGGCAGTGAACAAAGCGGGCGGCCAACTGCTTGATCGAATCTTCTTCGGCCAGCTGTTTTTCAAGCAGGAGGGGGAGGCGGTAAATCTGGTCAACGAAGCGAGAGAGGTCGGCCGGGCTGAGGAGGGCTTTTTGCGAAGCGAAGTGAAGGGCAAGCAAGAGAAGGACCTCAACCTGGGCGGTGAAGGCTTTGGTCGAGGCGACGCCGATTTCGATGCCGGCACGGGTGTAGATCACCTGTTCGGCGGCCCGGGCTATGGAGGAATCCATAACATTGCAGATGGCTATGGTCTGAAGGCCGCGGGAACGGATTTCTTTGAGGGCAGCGAGGGTGTCGGCCGTCTCGCCCGACTGGGAGATGAAGATGGCCAGGTCGCCGGGAAGAAGGACCGTGCGTCGGTAGCGGAATTCCGAGGCGTATTCAACGGTCGTCGGTATGGCGGCGATTTCTTCAAAGTAATGGCGGCCGACCAGGCCGGCGTGGTAGGAGGTGCCGCAGGCGATGATGAGGATGCGGGTCAGGCGGGACGGGTCAGGCAACCGGCAGTCATCAAAGACGATGCGGGGCGGGTTGCGCTTGATGCGTCCGAGGAAGGTGTCGGTGAAAATTTTCGGCGTTTCGAAGATTTCCTTGTGCATGAAGTGCTTGTGGCCGGCTTTTTCGGCGGACTGGAGGGAGAGGGCAACGGTTTGAGGCGGTGAGGTAATGGGTTGGCCGGTGCGCAGGTCAAAAAGCTCGACGCGGTCGCGGTAGATGCGGGCGATTTCAAATTCCTTCAGGGTGATGATGCGGCGGGTGAACGGAAGCAGCGCCGGAATGTCGGAAGCGACGAAATTTTCGTCCTGGCCAAGGCCGATGATGAGAGGCGAGAAATTTTTGGCCACGACGAAGTGGTCGGGGTGGGCCTGGGAGATGACGGCGATGGCGTAAGTGCCCTCAACGCGGGCCAGGGCACGGCGGACGGCAGCGAGAAGGTCCGGAGATGTGGGCGGAGACGGAGAAGCAGCCGGAGTTCCGGCGGCACCGGATTCGGAGACGGAAGTGGCCCTGGTAGTTTCAGGAGCAGTTGAGGCGGCCGAGGAAGAAGAACCAGGAAAGGTAGCCGATGAGTCAGAAACCAGACCATCTGAAGAGCTGCCGGATGTGAAAGGAGCGGCGGGGTCAGCGACCCCGGCCTCGGAAGCGGAACGCAATTCGTAGTCGATGAGGTGAGCGATAACTTCGGTGTCGGTTTCGGAGGAGAAAGTTCGGCCCTGCTGGATGAGGTGGGCTTTGAGTTCGACATAGTTTTCGATGATGCCGTTGTGGACTACGGCCAGACCGTTGACCAGGTGGGGATGAGCGTTGTTCTCGGATGGGCGGCCGTGAGTGGCCCAGCGGGTATGCCCGATGCCGAAAGTACCGGGAACGGGCGAGGAATTAAGTAGCTGACAGAGGCTTGAGATTTTGCCGACCGAGCGGACGATTTTCAGCCCGTCCGGGGTTTGGATGGCCAGACCGGCCGAGTCGTAGCCCCGGTATTCGAGGCGGCGCAGTCCTTCGAGGAGAATGGGCGCAGCCTGATTATGGCCGATGTAACCGACTATTCCGCACATGGCGCACCTTCCTTCAAACCATCAAAAGTAAGGCAACGGAGAGGCAGGCTTTCGAACGGTCACTGTTATGTTTTCCCTGCTTCTTTTGCCCTGGCTGCCTTATTTTAGCATGAAAAACGGGGGACACAATACTAATTCACCAATTTCCTCCATACTCGCCCGGGTTCGCCTCTGCAGCATTAGCGCCAAAAACGGGGGACACAATACTAATTCACCAATTTTCGGCCGGGTTCCCCTCTTCAGTATTACTGCAGATAGAGCAAGGCTTTTAGCCGATCAGCCGGTTATGTTAATTATTAATCCCGTTTCTGTGCTGCTGCTCACGGAAATAAAACGCCCCCCGAAGTATCGCACCTGATATTGAATGCCCAAATACCCGGGGAGGCAATCTATCTATATTTCCTATTTTTTTTCAAAACCGGGGAAACATTGCGACCACAATATATTTTATTTTTACAATATATTTTCATCATATTTTTCGTATTTTTCATACTTTAAGATAATTAACCCAGAAAAAAGCCCGGGGAGGAAAAGCGCGCGGGTTCTTATCACCTGATCACCTGCTCTTTTCCAGGCTTCCAGGGGATGGGCAACACTGAAAGTTTTCACTTCTTCCAGGCACAATTCCGAGTGATAACGCCGGGGACCCAAGCATCTCAAGAGCGCTGCTTTGAGCAGCGACATAGGAAAGAAGGGACACTTTTAGGAAAGAAGGGACACTTTAAGGTGTCCCCCTTTTCGGCACAGCTTGCCGCTTAATAACATATTGATAGCAAAGAAGATACAAGCCGAGACAGATAAGCCTCAGGCAAGATTTGGGGACAGTGTAAGATGTCCCCTCTTAATCAGGTCTGGAACTGAAGTTCGCGGAGCTCAAAGGCCAGGTTTTTCATAAACTTATTGATGGCTGCCTTGCCGTAGACGCCAAGGGCCGCATAATGGAGGCGCAGAGTCGCCAGATGCTTCAGGATGTATTTCCAGGAATAGAAGCCGGCCATGGCCCTAAAAGTCTCAATCTGCAGGGTGATCGGCGTCATCGAAGCCGGCCTGTAAACAACGTGGTGGGCGTCGTATTTGCTCCAGTTGGTATGGATGAGCCTCCCGCCATCCTTCATTTCGCTGAACAGCGGAGTGCCGGGGAGCGGCGTTAAGATCATAAACTGAATCGTGTCAATTTTGCCTTTCCTGGCGAAATTCAGGGTCTGACGGATGGTCTCGACGCTATCGGTGTCGGCGCCCAGAACAAACATCCCGTGGATGTGAATCCCGTAGTCCTTGATAACCTGAATCGCCCGGATGATGTCCTCAAGGCTCTGTTTTTTCTGGTAGGCTTCGAGTGTGCGGGGGTTGATGGATTCAAAACCGATGTAAAGCGTATGGCAGCCTGAGTCGGCCATAAGGCGCAGGAGACGGGGGTCACGGGCGACATCAACTCTAACCTGGGTGGACCAGGTCATTTTGATTTTCTCGGCCAGCACTCCGGAGAGAATTTCTCTGGCGCGGCGAGGGTCGGCCGCAAAATTATCATCGACGATAAATTTGGTGGCCCGGGAAACCGCGTTCACATACTTTAGTTGCCGAACGGTGGCTTCGGCGGATTTAAACCGGTACCTGCGGCCGAACATCTGGATGACCGAGCAAAACTTGCAGCCGTAGGGACAGCCTCTCGAGGTTGAAACAGGATAGATGTTGGATTTTTTCCAGCCGTGAACGAGCGAGAAATCCGGTTCGGGAAGGAGGTCAAGGCTTTCGATGAATTCGGCCGGCGGATTGTGAGTCGGGCTGCCATCCCGGTCACGGAAGGAGAGTCCCTTTATGCTGGAAAGCGATGGCTGGCCGGTTTCCAGGCTGGAGAGCAGGGCGGGGAGCGTCGTCTCCCCTTCTCCGCGGACGACGAAATCGGCATGCTGGAGGGCTTCGTCGGGCAGAAAGGTCACGTGCGGACCGCCGACGACAACCGGAATGCCCAGGGCCCGAATTCGGTCGGCCAGAGAGAAGGCGCGGGCCGCAGTTGAGGTTATGGTTGAAAGGCACACCAGGTCCGAGTTGTTGACGTATGACCAGTCCGGCTGGGCGATATCTTCGACAAAGGCTCTGACCCTGTAGCCCTGCTCCCGCAACATAGTGGACAACAGAACCGAGCCGAGACGCGGGATGGGAAATTTGCTGAAGATGTTGGCGCCGGGCGAACCGGCCTCGATGAAAGCTATGTTTTTAATTTTCATGATTGATTTCCTTCCAGATCAAATAAAGCGGCAGACGGCGGCTGAAACATGGCGAATAATGAAAAAGAAGTGAAGCTGCCGAGTGAAGCCGCCAAGTAAAGCCGGCGCGGGAAGAGAAACTGTGCGTGCATCGCGGAGGCAGAAGGGAGTTTGGCCGGCCTGTGTCAGGTAGATAATAGACATGAATATAACTTGCTTATAAAGAAGCTAAGGGAAAGAGGGCGGCCTGAAGTGAAATGAGACCGATAATGCTAATCATGGTTTGTGAGCCTCAGATCTTAGAACCGAATCCTATACTTCTATTTCAAGCATTTCAAGCAGCCGGCATAACTGGTATCGAAGGCGAAATCAGCTTCTCCCCTGCCTACTTACAGCATAAGCTTCTGATTAATAATAGTCAAGATAAAAAACGGGGGACACAATACTAATTCACCAATTTCCTCCATACTCGCCCGGGTTCGCCTCTGCAGCATTAGCGCCAAAAACGGGGGACACAATACTAATTCACCAATTTTCGGCCGGGTTCCCCTCTTCAGTATTACTGCAGATAGAGCAAGGCTTGTTAGCCGATCAGCCGGTTATGTTAATTTTTAATCCCGTTTCTGTGCTGCTGCTCACGGAAATAAAACGCCCCCCGAAGTATCGCACCTGATATTGAATGCCCAAATATCCGGGGAGGCAATCTATCTATATTTCCTATTTTTTGCAAAACCGGGGAAACATTGCGACCACAATATATTTTATTTTTACAATATATTTTCATCGTATTTTTCGTATTTTTCATAGTTTAAGATAATTAACCCAGAAAAGAGCCCGGGGAGGAAAAGCGCGCGGGTTCTTATCACCTGATCACCTGCTCTTTTCCAGGCTTCCAGGGGATGGGCAACACTGAAAGTTTTCACTTCTTCCAGGCACAATTCCGAGTGATAACGCCGGGGACCCAAGCATCTCAAGAGCGCTTCGTTGAGCAGCAACATAGGAAAGAAGGGACACTTTAAGGTGTCCCCCTTTTCGGCCAGAATTCACGCCTGTAACTGACAGTAAACAAAAAGTTTAAAAGCAGGGCCGGGCGCGAGCAGAGAAAAAAAGGGGACATCTTAAGGTGTCCCCTCTTCGGCGATTTTAGAAGAGGAGGGGGCGAATCCGGGCGGCGTAGGCTTCGCTGGCCGCATCGGGCGTCTCAATGATTATATCCTCGGGCGATTTGACGCCGAGGCCCAGTTCGGCCGCCCTCGCTATCTGTTCCTGCTCAAACACTTTCGGCTTCATTATGGCCTCATTGGAGCCGAGCTCTTTCAGGATGGCCACAGCCACGGCATCAATGGCCACGCGATCCACGCCGGCCAGGAAAACATAAGCTTCCTTGCGCGGGCCGCTCATCGGCCCCTGGTCGACAAAGGCCACCAGTCCATCCAGAATAACGAAGGTCGGCTTATAGGCATAATTAATCTCGGCGATCATCCGGCGCTGGTGCGGCGAGGAGTGAAGCTCACGCATATAGGTATGCCCTTTGCGAGGGACGATGCCGACCGAATTTTTTAGCGACATGGTGAATACCCCGCCGAAGCCGTGGGTCTTCAGACAACAGGTGGAGATGAGGGCTTCGGCTTCCACCACCGGTCGGGCCACCAGAAAGCCGTCCTGCCAGTGGGAACCGGGCGGGGTAATTTTTAGGTAACCTTCCGGACCGAGTTCGTCAAAGTTCAGCAGGCGGGCATCAAAGGAAGCGGCCAGCTCTGGGATGCCTTTTTTATCAAAGACCTTTTCGGTAGGCTCAGGCCCGCTGCGGTCGCCGATGGTCAGCTCTTTAGCGCCGGCCTTGCGCAGCTCGTTGAGTATTTCTTTCAGGGTGTCGTTGTGGGTTGAACCGGGTGTTTCGTCGGAAGTGTTGAAGTTTGGCTTAACCAGGACTCTTTTTCCTTTGAAGGGCTTGGTCTCCTTGAAAAAGGCGAAGGCTTTGCGCACTCCGTCGGCCCGGTCTTCTGTGCGGATCAGAAGGACACGGGACTTGCCGGCGGGAGCCAGCGGGTCGCGGGGGAAAACATCTGTCACGGAAACTCGGCCAGCGCGGATATTAGCACCGGCGGCCGGATTTCCAGATCTAGATAAGGAAAAGTAAGAAGATAAATCAGCGCCGTTAGCTGCTGAAAGCAGTGCTTTCCCGCCCAGCGCAGAAAAGCCAACCAGGCCGAGGCTGGTCATTAAAAAATTCCTCCTGTTTATTTCCTTTGATTTCTGTTTCTCCGACATGACAAATCCCTCCTCATGGATTCACTGCTATTTTACCAAAAAACGGGGGACACAATACTAATTCACCAATTTTCGGCCGGGTTCCCCTCTTCAGTATTACCGCAGATAGAGCAAGGCTTTTAGCCGATCAGCCGGTTATGTTAATTATTAATCCCGTTTCTGTGCTGCAGCTCACGGAAATAAAACGCCCCCCGAAGTATCGCACCTGATATTGAATGCCCAAATATCCGGGGAGGCAATCTATCTATATTTCCTATTTTTTTCAAAACCGGGGAAACATTGCGACCACAATATATTTTATTTTTACAATATATTTTCATCATATTTTTCGTATTTTTCATACTTTAAGATAATTAACCCAGAAAAAAGCCCGGGGAGGAAAAGCGCGCGGGTTCTTATCACCTGATCACCTGCTCTTTTCCAGGCTTCCAGGGGATGGGCAACACTGAAAGTTTTCACTTCTTCCAGGCACAATTCCGAGTGATAACGCCGGGGACCCAAGCATCTCAAGAGCGCTGCGTTGAGCAGCAACATATGAAAGAAGGGACACTTTAAGGTGTCCCCTCTTATTATATATAATGGGTATGAGTCTGAAAGACCCCTCCGTCACCCGGGTTTAAGAGCGTTTAAGGATGTCCCGCAAAATGAAGAGAAAAGATTTCCTGAAGCTGGCATTCGGTGGATTAGTCGGGGTGCGGCTGGGCGATATTGCAAAAGAGGTATCCAGTCATGGCATCAATCCTCACCACAATTACCAGAAAGATAAGGCCCAGACTGAACAGACTGAAAGTTACAATACCGCGCTGGCCAAGAAACTTCCCCGGTTTACAGAACTCGGTAAGACAGGAATAAGAGTTTCCACCATTGGCTTCGGAGTCTCGCGGACGATGGAGCCCGCCCTGGTGGAGGCGGTTGTTGAGGCTGGCATAAATTTTATGGACACCGGTCGGTCATATTTTCGCGGGCAGAATGAAATCATGCTGGGCAAGGCCGTGGCCGGAAAACGGAAAGAAATTGTCATCCAGTCGAAGCTCCGGGTGAATCTTTCAGTCGACAGATTAAATTCAAAGGAAGACATTTCCCGGGCAGTTAAGGAAATGGAACAATCGCTCCAGGCCAGCCTCAAGGCGCTCGGAACCGATTACCTCGACCTGTTGTTGATCCACGGCGCCGAAGAACCGGCGATTATTCATCACCAGGAAATCATGAGATTCTTCGAGGAGCAAAAACGAAAAGGACTGATACGGGCCGATGGCTTTTCCTGTCACCTGAACCAGGTGAGGTTGCTTCAGGAAGAAAACAGGGTCAGGTTCTACGACGTCATTATGACCACTTACAACCATGGCGGATATTATGTCCACATGAATACCGGGCGGAGGAGCAGCTGGGACCAGGTGGCCCTGGAACGAGAGATGCGCCAGGCCCGGGAAAGAGGGGTCGGTCTGGTGGCCATGAAAACCTGTTCAGCAGGCCCTTTTGCTCCCGCCTCCGATATTAAACCCAGTTATGCCCGGGCCTTGAAATGGATACTGGAGCGAAACGTGGTTCATACTATGGCCGTAGCCATGGCCAGCTTCGAACAGATAAGAGAAAATCTTCTGGCCTGGCAATAAAAAGCTGGGGACACAATAATCACTCCCCAATTTCCCGAACGAGCTTCATTCTCCTCAAAGGAAAAAATGCCCCATGATTTTGCAGATATTTTTTCGAGCTTTTCCCGGCGGCAATGATATCAGAAAAATTAATCAGAAAAATAAAATTGCGGCCAATAATTCCTGTTTTTGTTTGGAAAGCCGGGGAAAAGACTCCTTCGGCTTTTTATCAGGACAGACAACGCCGGAAGGAGAAAACCTCCGGAGAGAAATTTGAGGCGTTTCCTGTCGACTTAGCTTTTCTGCAAAAATCTCGATACTTAAGCGAGAAAAGCATTCGAATAATCGTAAGTGTTCGGGACACTAGAAGGTGTCCCCTTTTTGGCCTGGAAAGCTGGCTGATAACTAACTGATATCAAATATTTTATAAACTAAGCGGGATGCGGCAGGAGAAAAAAAGGGGACACTAGAAGGTGTCCCTAAAGGAGGCCGCGCCGCTTGAGCATCGGCTCGACTTTCGGCTCCCGGCCCCGGAACTCCACATACAGGGTCATCGGGTCCTCACTGCCGCCCCGGGCCAGAATATTTTCCCGGAAAGCCCTCGCCGTCTCGGCATCGAACAATCCTTTTTCCTTGAAAGCCTCAAAGGCATCGGCATCCAGAACTTCAGCCCAGATGTAACTGTAATAGCCGGCTGAATAGCCACCGGCAAAAATATGGCTGAAATAAGGGCTCCGGTAGCGCACGACAATTTCTGGAATCAAACCGATCCTGACCAGCGAGCGGTTCTCAAAATCCATCACCTCTTCTGTCTTAACCGGTTCGGTCAGTATATGCCAATCCAGGTCCAGATAGCTGGCCGCCATGTATTCAACCGTGATGAAACCCTGATTGAAATGCTGGGCGTTTTTGATTTTGGCCACCAGCTCGTCGGGGATGGGTTCGCCGGTCTGATAATGCCTGGCAAAAAGCTTGAGGAATTCAGGCTCGGCCACCCAGTTTTCCATGATCTGCGACGGCAGCTCGACAAAATCGCTCGGGACATTGGTCCCGGTGAGCCTCAGGTAGGCGCACTCGGAAAGCAGTCCGTGCAGGGCATGCCCGAACTCATGGAACAGAGTGTTGACTTCCTCCCAGCTCAGAAGCGACGGCTGCTCCGGCGTGGACTTGGTGAAATTGCCGCAATTTATGATCAAAGGAGCGATCCTCTGGCCGTCCACTTTGTAGGTGTCTCGAAGAGCATTCATCCAGGCTCCAGCCCCTTTGGAAGCTCGCGGGAAATAATCGGTATAAAGCAAGCCCACATGTCGGCCATCGGCTTCTTTGACCTCGAAAACGCGAACGTCCGGGTGATAGACCGGAATGTCCTTTCGCTCCTCAAAGTTCAGACCGAAAAGCTTGCTGGCCAGCAGGAAAACACCGTCGATGACGTTTTCAAGTTTGAAATAAGGACGAAGCATCTCCTCGTCAAGGGCGTATTTCTGCTTGCGCAGTTTTTCGGCATAATACCACCAGTCCCAGGGTTCAAGCTTGAAATTCGCGCCCTCGGCTTTGATGAGCTTTTGGAGCTCGGCGGCTTCTTCCCTGGCTCGCTTGAGGGCCGGCTTCCAGACCTGGTCGAGGAACTTATAAACATTCCCGGGCGTTTTGGCCATTTTCTCTTCCAGGACATAATCTGCCCAGGTCTTGTAGCCAAGCAGTCCGGCTTTTTCGATTCTCAGGGCGATGGTCCTGGCCACCAGAGCTTTATTGTCATATTCGTTGCCGTTGTTGCCGCGGTTGATGTAAGCCTGGAAGATTTTTTCCCGGAGCTCGCGGCGCGGTGAATACTGCAGGAAAGGAATCAGGCTGGGCTTGTGCAGGGTGAACACCCATTTGCCCTCCAGGCCCCGCTCCTTAGCCGCTTCGGCAGCCGCAGTCACCACGTTCGGGGGCAGCCCTTCCAGGTCAGCCGGATTTTCGATAACCAGAGTGAAGGCGTTGGTTTCCTTGAGCACATTTTCGGCAAACTTCAGCTCGAGAACCGCCAGTTCCTGGTTGATTTCCTTGAGTCGGGCCTTTTTGGCTTCGTCGAGCCTGGCGCCCGCCCGGACAAAGTCTTTATAAAATCGTTCGAGAAGCTGTTTCTGCTCGGGATTAAGGGAGAGCTGACCACGCTGGTCATAGACCTCCTGAATGCGGGCAAAGAGCCTGGCATTGAGAAAAATTTCATCATAATGAGCTGAAAGCGTAGGAGCCAGCTCCTGG
This sequence comes from Candidatus Saccharicenans sp., assembly GCA_030017715.1. Lineage (GTDB taxonomy): Bacteria > Acidobacteriota > Aminicenantia > Aminicenantales > Saccharicenantaceae > Saccharicenans. The sequence continues at coordinate 373,930 of JASEIU010000003.1, forward strand.
GCCACGGCTTGCAACTCATCGCTGGTATGGGCCGAAAGCAGGTTTTCCAGGACCTTTTCCGCCCGGTCGAGGAATAGACCGCTCCGGTCAAGAGCCTCCAGAGTATTGGCAAAGGTCGGAGGCTCGGGATTGTCGACAATGGTCTTTATTTCTTCCTGATGGCGTTTAATTCCCTCCAGGATGGCCGGCTTGAAATGCTCAACTCTGATCCGGTCAAAGGGCGGAGTGCCGAAGGGAGTGGCCCAGTCGGTGAAAAACGGGTTTTCTGACACTTGTAGTTTCTCCTTTTTCTGGCCGCCGCAGGCCAGCATCAATCCAGAAATGATGAATACCAGGAGGGCGATTTTAATTAGCTTCATAGCTCACTCCTTTGAATTTTTATTCATTTTATCCAACAAAAACGGGGGACACAATACTCATTCCCTAATTTTTCCTGCCCCACCGGGCCTTATCGCTTCTTCAAAGGGGACACTTTAAGGTGTCCCCTTTTTGGCCGGGAATACGCGCCTGTAACTAACTGTAAATAAAGCGCTTAAAAGCAGGGTCGGGCGCGGCGGGGAAAAAAAGGGGGACACTTTAAGGTGTCCCCTCTTGATTTTTTATTTGATTTCGAAGAGGCGGCGGATGCGGCCGCTCTTATCGCCCCGGCCCGATATGGTCACGTCGAGGTAACCCTTCCCGCCCGGCAGTTCATAATTAAAATAAAAAGGCACTTCTTTCAGGTCCGGGTATTCCTGGATTGTGGCCTTGAAAACTTGGTTCTCCTCGTACCGTCCGACCCTTTTTCCCGTCCGGTCATAGATATAGAACACAAAATCCAGGTCGACATAGAAAGCCCCTTCCTCGTCCTCGCTGAAATTCAGGTCCCTGGCCGGAAGCACAATGGCGATCTTTTTCTCCTCTTTATCATAATCGAGCTGAAACTTGATCACCCGCCGCTTGAAAATATTATCCGGGCCGAAGGAGCCGCCCAGCTTCAGAATATCCATGGCCTCAAAGAAGTCGCCCTCATATCGCCTTATTCTGTACTGGCCGGTTCCTTTCTCATCCACGAACTCAATCCCCAGGTTATAGTTGTAATAATACCAGTAAATTACCGAGCCCCGAACCGAGGTGTCTTCATGGGTAAAAATTTCTTCAAACTTATCCGGCGGGCCCATGAAAATATAGATCCGTCCCCGGTCGGTATTGCGGCCCTTGCCACCTTCCTTGAACCTCTGGTCGGCGTAAATAATCCTGGCCATAAACTCGTCCTTGAATTCGTTCTTCGGGGTATCGGGGAAGGGGTCCCGCTTTTCCCAGAACTCCTTGATGAATTCCTTTCGCGATTCGGCATCGGGCAGCAGCCGGAAAATTTTGGCCTCTTCCCGGCTCATTATCATCTGGGCGATGTCGTAAAATTCCTGGCTTTCCGGGTCAAGCTTTGTTTTCGGCAGGCTGCTGCATCCGACCAGGATCAGCCCGCTCACCGCCAAAAGCACCGGCAGGATGAAATAAAGCGCCCTCCGCCCATTGTCTCCGACTATTTTTTTATGATTCTTTTTCACCCTAACCCCCTTGAATCAATTTATAAGCGGTTCTAATATTGCCCGGTTTTAACAATTGACAACGGTAGCCATAAAACCAGCCGAACACCGACCTGATTTTTTTCATCCGCTTTGACCTGCAATCTGAGCTCCGCATATTGACTTTATCACCGCCAGCGGACCGGGCTTGGGCCCGTTCGCATTTTTATTCAGCTCGCTTATTATTTTACCACAATTGACAGCTCTGATTTGAACTTCCGGCCTGGCCTGACAGGAATAATATAATCTTGAGGAAAAAGCCCCCCGGCCCGCGGACAGAATTTTAGGGTTCGCCCTCTCCCGCCGGCTGCCGGCTGTTGCCTTTAAGGCCCCTTTAATTAAATAATAAACAGCTCCCTCCGATCTTCTTAAAATCACGACCCACAGGCTATAGAAGATAACTTCTCTCCTGCCGGTTTGCGACCGGTTAGCGAGAAATGCAAACAAAAGCTTTAAGCCGGCACTTTCGGAATCCGATTCCGGCTCGGCAACGGATTTTACTAATCGCGCCACGGGTGTCAGCTGCATCAATCATAATAAACGAAGAATCGGCAGTCCTTAGATTCGCCTGTCTTAAAGAAAGACTCTTGGAATATCGGCCGCCTAAAAGGCAACCCGCCCCCCTCAAAGCAACGGCAGCGCCGCGCCCCGCCTCTGCTCCTTCTCCGCCCGGCGACTCAAATCCAAAAATTCAACCGCCGCCCGATCCGGCGACCGTCAGCCGGCAGCCTTATTTTTTCAGATAGCTAAGAAAGGCCCGAACCTGGTCGGCCCGGGGCGAACCTGAATCAATCTTCAGATATTCTTCAAAGGCGCTTATGGCCTCCGAATTTTTCTGCAGATTCAGGTAAGTCAGGCCGAGCTGATAGAGGGCATCGGTAAAATTATTCTGTTTTTCCACCGCTTTCTGGTAATAGACCAGGGCTTCCGAGAACCGGCTGTTGTTGTAATACATGGTCCCGACATTATAAATGACCACCGGGTCGGTTATTTTATCCACGTTGACCTTGCCGTACCATTCGAAGGCCCTGTCCTTATCGCCGCGGTTAAGGTAGGTATTGCCGATGGCCACCATGGCATCGGCATTATTGGCGTCCTTCTCCAGTATCTTCTGGTAAGCCTGCTCGGCCTCGGCGTATTTTTCCAGGGCGAAGTAGCAGTTGCCAACGTTCTTCCAGATGGGATAGGCGTCGGGGAATTTGGTCATTATCTCTTCATAGACTGCCCTGGCTTCGTCGTACTTTTGCTCGTCGAAAAGATTGTTGCCCTTTTCCAGCATTTCCTTGATCTCATCGGTCACCACCAGCCCTTCGACCTTAACCATGGCAATCTTGATTTCCGGATTTTTCTGGAATTCCTGCAAGTCAACGGCAATTTTCTTCGGGGCATAACCGATCTTCTCAAAATCGATATTCCACTGGCCGCCGCGGATCCAGGCCGCTACCCACCTGCCTTCTTTATCGGTCTTCACGCTGAAACCCTGCTGTCCCTTCACGTAAAATAATTTTACGGTTACGCCCTCCAGCGGGTTGCCCTGTTCATCGGTCACTGCTCCCATAACCCGCCCTTTGCCTTTGTATTCCTGAGCGAAGAGCAAGCCAGAAAACAGGGCTATTGACATCAAAATTATTAAAGCTTTTCTCATCTTAAACCTCCGCCGCTTTATAAATCCTTCAAGCCAAATCCAGGCCTAAATTCTATCATAAGTCCTTCGAAAAAATAAATATTGCAAAGTTCATCCCGGCCGTACCGGAGGAACCCCTCAAATCGTCCGGAATCCCCCGATGTGGATCAGAGAGAGGATAACCTTATATAAATTCTACTAATGAGGTCAATGAGGCCCGGGGCCGTTCTCCGACCGAAGGGTCCGGACTGAGCGCCGGTCCAGGCTAACCAGAGACTATCGGGCCGCGGAAGTAGGAAAGTCGCCTGCCGCCTGACCTGAAGGCGCAAGTTTTAAGGAATAAGGAAAGAATAAAGGAATGATCGCCTGTTCGCCCAGGCGATGGAAAATGAGGCCAGCAAAAACCCAAAGCTCTTTTCCGGTTTCCGAGCCAGCGGGGTCTCTCCGGCCAGAGAAAGAGGAGAAAGGGGACACCAGAAGGTGTCCCCCTCGGCTGTCGAGCTAAGCTACTGAAAAATAATAACTTGAGGAAACGTCCAAATAAAAAGAGGGGACACCTGCTGGTGTCCCCTCTTCTACTACTTCTGCTTAGAATTCGAACCGGATTCCGAGTCTGGCCACTCTGGGGTTGAGAACTTCATTCAGCGCGTTATAGGTGGTATTGGGAGTGAAGGTGGTTCTGGTCCAGTCAATATTGCCCAGAGAGTCGCCATAGACTCTGACGGTGCCCCAGTTCTTCATGTAGCGACGGTTCTCGATCATCTTGTTGAGAACATTGAACACATCCAGCATGAGGTAGATGCGGCCGGTGTTGCCCAGCCGGAGCATCTTTTCCACTCTGAGGCTCAGGTTGTAGAACAGCGGCAGGCGGTCGGTTCCGAAATAATCCATGTAGATGGTGTTGCTTCTGCTGTCGGTAGCCGGGATGCGATAGTCGGTCAAGGTGAAGTATTCAGTCAGCACCCAGCCTTCTCTCATGTTGAAGGTTCCAGAAACATTGATGTCGAAAGGCAGCTGATAGAGCCCGGCAATCTTGAACATCCAGCGGGTGTAGGTGTACTGGTTAATCTTACCGGAAGCCCCGCCGATGTAGGCAGACTGCGCTTTGCCGTCAAAGGCCCAGATGGTGGTCGGGTCAAGGTAGCTGCCCGCACCATAGTGCTGGGCCTGCCACTGCCAGGAGAAGCTGCCATTTAACATCCACTTGTTGGCCAGCCTTTTGTTCCAGATTAGATCAACGCCAAGGTATTCCTGATAGTAATTGGGCCGGAGCTGGCGCTCGGAATAAGGCGAATAGGCATTGTAGGCGGCGGTAGCGGTATACCAGTGATGATTCGGAGCTTCCTTGGTGTCGGGGATGAAAGTCTGGCCGCTTGAGCTGTTGTAGTAGCTGGGTGCGGGGGTGCCGCGGTCGGCAAAATAGGTTTCGGAAGAATCAGGATAAATTCTGGCCCCTGTTCCAGAATCAACCCAGTACTTTAACGACCAGTTCATCTTGTCGTATTTTCTGTAGGTACCGACCAACTGAACGGCGAAATTGGGCAGGACTTCCCTTTCCAGGGTCAGCATGGCTTCTCTGGTTCTGCTGGACTGAACGCCCTTCCTGGTAGAAGTGTAAGGTTCACCAAAAGCCTGCGGATTGTCCGGGTCGTAGCCACCCCAGTAATAGCCTGCGGCATCGCTGAAATTCCCTATAAAGTTCCCGCTGGAATCAAAGACGTTGTAGCGGGAGTAAAAGCTGCTTCCGGCCGGCGGGGTTCTTCTCCACAACCAGTACAGCTCGGTAAACTCAATGATGCTGTTCTTGTTCGCATCATCCCACCAGAAATCCATCCAGCCGCCAGTGCCCGAAGGTGATGCCCAGTCGGCCCAGCCGGTGCCCATGAAGTCTCCGTATTGAGCCAGATTGAGTTTTAGCAGGGTCTTGCCATCGCCCATGACATCCCAGGTAAACCCGATTCTGGGCGAGAAAACGGACCAATTGAACTTCTCGGTGCCTATCGCATTGGTAGCTGGATCATAATAGTAATGATATCTCTTGGGGATTTCGAGACCGGGTAGCAGGGCATCAAGAGCAGCCTGAACGTTCGCTCCGGCAATCTTGTTCCAGGCCGCCCCGCCGTCCATGGCTTTCAGGGTGAACGGGCTCAGGTAGGGCAGCTGATAATCATATCTCAGACCAAGAATTAAGGTGAAGCGGTTGAAGGTAACGGTGTCGCTGAAATAGATGCCAAGAGCGTTAACTCTCTGGTCGCGATAGTAACCTCGCCAGAAGCTGAAGTACTTGATCCTCTGGGCATAGTCGGAATAAATCGCGCTCATCTGATCCGGTATGCCGTCGTTGTTAATATCCCAGGCCGTGTCAGTGGCTCGATAGTTGTAGTTGTAGTACATATTTCCGTTATAAACGGACTCAACATACTGTTTTCTCTTGGCGTAGTCGACGCCGATCTTGAATTCGTGGCTGGCTCCCAGGAGGTTATCGTTGAAGTACTGGGCCATGAAGTTGTACTGATAAACAGGCCGCTCAACGTAATACCTCCACTCCGAGCCGTACCATCTTTGAGCAGTAATATCGTATCTCGGGACGTCGTTCCAGTCGGTGTCCATCATCGGGATCAGGCTGAATCCGGCATCAGAATATCCGAACTTGAAAGACAGGAACAGGTTGTTCCCGATCATCTGCTCGTCCTGAACCTTCAGGATGGGACTGCCGAAATAATACCGGCCTGCCTGATAATAACCGTCAGGCAGCGCGGCTGTGGCTGAACGTCCCCATTTTTTCTTGCCGCCGGAATGATAGAAGATTTCCAGGCGGTTGCTCTGGATGGGCTGAACGTTAATTTTTCCGACGTAGTTTTCGAGCAGGGTGTCATCCGGAGTTCCGTAAACCGTCCTGGTTTTGATGTCCTGGATGCCGTAGGAGATCCAGGCCCAGGCCTTGTCTTTTATGATCGGGAAGCCCAGATTGAACCCGTAGTCCTTGTTGTTCCTGATGATGTTTACACCCTGGAACAGGTTGGAGAGATTACTGGGGTTTTCCTCAGCTTTAATTGCCGCTACTTTATCAGTATTCTTGGCCTGGAACTTTTCGTCGGTCAGATAGAAACGGCCGCCCAGCGTAACCCGGTTGCTGCCTCTTCTGGTAACCATGTTCAAGGCAATACCGCCGGTCTGAACGGAGACGTCATTGCCGCCCACTGAAATCTGCATTTCTTCGAAGGCGTCGAAGTCGTAATAGGAAGGCGAAGCGCCGATGGCCGCCGGGTCGGTGATGACCATACCGTCCATAGCCCAAACATTGTTGTTGTAAGAAGCGGCGCCACGGGCTACGTAGTTAGATTGCTGACCGGATTCAGCACCGCCGACGTTTTCACGGTCAACGATGACCGAAGGAGCCATCTGCAGAATGACCCACGGGTCTCTGGCTGTCGGCAGCCCCTGCAGAACTTCCTGAGTGACGTTTGTGCCAACGGAGGTCTTCTTGGTATCGACCACCGGGGTGATAGCAGTAACGGTAACTTCTTCTTCGATTCCGCCGGGTTCCATGGTGAAGGTCAGATTAGCGTTGGCCCCGACTTCGATCACGATTCCGGTCTGAACGACGGTTTTGAAACCGGTCAGTTCCAGCTTGACAGAATAGTCTCTTCCCGGTGGCAGCGACAGGAATCTGAAGGTTCCTTCGGCCGAGGTGACAGCCGTCATCGGAGCAAAGAACTGAGAAGTGATGGTGACTGTTACTCCAGGCAGCGGAGTGCCCTCAGTGTCCACAGCTTTTCCGAAAAGGTTTCCGGTTCTTTGCTGGGCACTGAGAGAGACTGCGAGGAGCAACACAAAGAAAACTGTTAAAAACTTTTTCATTCCTCCTCCTCTTTAAGGTTGGATTAAAACCCCTTGCCCTGGGTGATGCACACCCAACCCATAGATGATGCTTGCGCAGGTTTCAGCCCTTCTCTATTTTCACCTCCTTTTCAAAAAAAAATACAAAAAGCAACACCCAAATTCACAAATAACAGAGCAAATAACGTGCCAAATTGCCGCAAATCATAACTTATTGTTATTCAGGTATTTAGAATTCAAGCGGTCTCTTTAGAGCAGCAAAAAATCCAATAATTTATAGTTTGGTTCAATTTTTTGGATTTCTGGACTCGGATTCGACTATTCGACCGACGAGCCGGCCAAAAATCAGGGCCGCCGGCCGACTCCAGCGGGCAATCAAAATCTCCGGTCTACGAGCCCCGCGATTCAGGCTTTTTCGGCACTGGCCGACGCCGGTTTGTATATGGCCGCAACCAGGAGTCCGGCGATTATGTACTCAATAAGCGAGAAAATTATCCACCACAGGGCCAGTTTGAATGGAATCGGGAACATGACCCAGTATCCAAGGCTCATCGGCACCGCGACAAACAACCAGATTATCATACCGAAACGCACGCCTTCAGCCAGGCCCCTGCCTTCCCGCCCCTTGATGAAGATGTAGGTGAAAAGAAAGGCTACCAGCAGATAAAAGGGGACACTATAAGGTGTCCCCTGTTTTAATAGATTTCACTTCTGAGAATTCCGGTCGGAAGCCAGGCTCCCCGATGTTTTTCCAGCAACACCAGATAGCCAACCCCCATTTCGGGCCCGGCCACATGAGAAACAAAAACCAGGGCGGTTGTCCGGCCGGGATTAAAGCCAACCCGCGAAACATAGGTCCGGCCCGACGAGAGCAGACTCTGCCCTTCTCCCGGGCCAGCCTCTCCGCTTTCTCTGACAGCCAGAACCTCTTCCAGCCCCTCAGGCAGGTTTTCGCTCAACCGGTATTGCTTTTTATTCTTGCTGTTGTAGTCATCCAGCAGGGCCTTCTCCACACCCTTAAGTTTTTCAAACATTCTATTACGCGTCTTATCCTCCAGCAACACGAACCCGACCGGCAGACCGTCCAGCCTGACCGTGCTTAATTCGGGCGGATTAAACACGGCCCGGTAAACCTCGAATTCCTCAGTATCCACGAAATCCTCGCACGAAAGTTGGTAGGTCAACAGGTCGCCGAGCATCTGGTCATCCAGTTGCCACCGTCTCTCCCGCAGGAAGTCCGGATCCTCCTGGCATCTGGACTGGATATAATCCCTGAATTCGTCCCTGGTCATTTTCTGATAATAATATAAATTGTCATAATGAGCAAAAAACCTTAATTTATAGGCATAGCGGGGCAACCTGGAGATATCCCACCTGAGGTCATCCTTAAAATTGTATGGCCCGAAATAGCTTAGCAGTTGAAGATAAATTTTCTGCCCGGGCCGGAAAAACCCGGAGGTTTCCGGAAGCAGATCCCTGACTTCTTCCTTAGACATTCTGGAGGATGAACTCACTTCCCAGCCTGACTCAAACAGCTCAAAGTACCTGTCTTCCCTGATTTCCTCAACCCAGAAACTCCCCGGCAGGATGAGAATCAGGTCCACCTTTCCCCGGCCGCCGACCAGGTTTGAGGTTTTCAACGGATAGTAAAGCTCCGCCGACCTGAATCTGTAGGCTAAGGGCGCAACCGTCCTGGTCTCCTTTTCGACCTTAACCGAGTCAAAAACAAAATAATTAAAACCACGGCTGAGATAATCTCCGGCCGAAGTGACAAATTCTTTTAAGCCGCTTTCCGGTTTCATCTTTTTCTGGTTGAAAAATCGCCTCACCCAGTTCTCAAATTCTTCCGGCCGATTTATTTTTACCACCGTAACATCGTGCGGTCCTATTTTTTTGCTCAGCCTGATTTCCACCGCGGCCGCGCCTCCCCCGCCTTTAAAGAAACCGGATTTCATCTGGACATCCTTACTTTTCAGAAGCCCGGCCACTTTTTCCAGGACATTACCCTCGGCCAGAAACACTGCCGGCTCTGAAGGAAAGGGAATGAATTCCAGCACCTCGGTTTCTTTTTCGGCCCGCAGCTCGGTGGCCAGAATCAGAATTTCTTCCAGCTTGTTATGAAAAATAATCGCTTTTTGCGAATCCTGAGCCAGATTGGCTGGAATCGGGCTGAAAGAGCCTCGGTCGGCAGCACTGGACGCGGGACCGGCGCCGAAGCCCATCACGAAGCTTGCTACTAACAACAAATACAGTAGCGCAACGGAAAACCGCACCATTTTTTCTTTCTTATCTTTCATCACCAATGAATCTTTTTCTATTTTTCCCTGATTACCATTTTTCATCAAGAATTTCCCTCCTCTTGCGCTGATATTCTTCTTCGGTCAGCAAGCCCTCTTTTCGCAAAGCCTCTACCTCTCTCAGCCGGACAGAAAAGTCCGGTTTCCCGCCGGACGATTCTTCCCTGTCGGGCGCGCTCTCCCTTTCAATTTCCACAACTTCCAGAGCGGCCGCGCCGGGCCTGGATTTTTTGAATGAAGACAGGTTGATAATGGAATAAACGGCCATGGCGATACAGGCTCCAAGCCAGATCAGAAAAAAGAATGAAATCGGCCCGCGACCTTCCTTGCTCTCGCCCACCACCGAGAAAAAGAACACCAGCCCGAAGACCAGGAAAAGCAGGCTCATAACCAGGGTGATGACCGAGCTGGTAGGAGAGGGTCTGAGGGTAGCTCTATTGATTTTATTATTATCAGGATTGTTCATATTGCCTCCTTCGCCGATTATTATAAAATTCCCTGCCCAGATACTCAACCAAAAAATTATTATTTTATCTCCAGTTTCCCTCCACTTTATTCATAAAGGCAGATTTTAAGGACACGAATTCAGGACAGCTTACGGTGTCGCCTGATTTATCGGAAAGCCAGACTTGACATCTCTCTCCTAATGTGAGTTAATAACAGGCGAAAGTTAGGGGTCTTGAAAGACAAAAGGCCGATAAAAAGCGAATTTTGCCGGATGGCCATCTCCAGCCACAAATTTCATGCCGGGTCGAAAAATTTAAAAACAATTAAGAAAGGACACCATGAAGAATAAACCCACTGCTAACCGGTTAATTTGTTTTTTGATTTTTTGCAGCTTGAGCTATTTGAGCCTGCCGGCCTCTCAGCCCGAAGTCCAGTCTTTCACCGGATACCTTATAGTCCAGGAAGACGGGAAGTACCGGGTGGAAAAGGAAGAATTTGTCAGTTTTCAGATTTCCGGCCGGGAAATCAAAAATCTTCACATCCGTCTCCGGGCGGCCAGCGGAGATTTAACCTTTGCCCGCTGGCGGACACTGGTCAAAGACGGCAGCAATTTCACCGATTGGTTTGAGTTTGAAGGCCGGGAACTTACCGGCGCCGGGGGCAAACCGGTAACCTATGAATATTTTCTGGCCGGCTCTTATGCAGGAATTTCCCCGCCGGTGGTGCCCGCCTACTCGATGTACGAAACCCTGAAAAGAGTGGCTGACTCGGTGGGCCTGCCCGTCCCCGACCGGACCCTTGTCATCTACGGCCAGAACCGCAGCCCCATCTACGAATTTTTCTGTTATCCGGACCGGCCCGGAAACCAAAAATAGAAGAGCCGGCAGGAGCATAGCATAGAATTAGCGCGCCTGGATTGGTCTCATGAGTACAGAGGACCGACCGAATGCAGCAGCTATCAAAGACGAAGGAATGGTTTCTGTAGATATTCTGTAGATATGATGAAACGCCTGTCAGCAGACAAAAATTGGGTGTCACACATCATATGCTCTCTCCGGCGCATTTTTGTAAAAAATCAAGGAGGACCAAGGTGACCGGAAAAGCTAAATTGCATCTTATTCTGCCGCTGGCTCTGATTCTGACCGCAGCCCTTCTTTCTCCGCTAACTCCGTTGCTCCAGGCCCAGGCCCCGGATGCTCGGCGAACTGGAGAGGAAGTCCTGTATGAAGTCCTGCTCGGAGCCCGTGATTTTTTGATTGTGGTGCCGAGCAACGGCTGCACCCGGAAGGAATCTTTCCAGGTGGAGGCAACCAGACAAACCAACCCCGACGGTTCAATCCATTATATTTTATCCGTCAAACGGAAAACCCCGGATGAATGCAAGAGAATGCCGGAAAGAGAAATCATCCATTTCAACCTCGAAAAGGACCTGAGGATAAAAGGCAAGTTTACCTACTCCTTAGCTAACCGGATTTTTCCCGCCCCAGCCAAAGAGAACTCGCTTTACACCATAATCGAAAAATATTTCACCGTTGAACCCGGCTCTGACCATATTTCCCCGAAACCCCGGCCGGAATCAACCCCTTCCCGGGAAACCGCCTTCGACCTGGCCGCGGCGGTCAAAGACGAAATTGAAGAACTCGGACTTAAGGTCCGCTCTGAACTTAAACAGGCGATGCTCTATGCCCTCGAGCAGGAAATAGCCCGCTACCAGAAACGCGGCGACCAAAATAAAGTCTCCGAACTGAAAGAGCAGCTCAAAAATTTTCAGGCCATGGCCGATTCCGACTTTCCTCTGCCTCCGGAAGAGACGGAGCCGACCAATCAGTCTTTTCTTAATCCCGACGGCCCGATCATCCCGCCTCAGGTTCGGGAAGCCCGGATAAAAGTCTCCGGGCGCTTAAAACAGGGAGCGATTCTGGAAGTGGCCGGAATGACCAAATCAGGCCCTTTTTATCACCTGGCCGGAAGCCGAGGAGACATACTTGCCGCGCTGAAACCCGGGCAAACATACGACGTCTACCTGCTGCTGATTTTTAAGAGGGAGTATTTTGGGTCGATCCCCAATTACTATGTTTACTTAGCTGGCCGAAAGGAAAAATAAAACGCCCCCTGAAAAGGAGATCGGTAATGATTGGAATCTTGGAACTCATCGTGCTTCTGGTGTTGGTATCAATACCGCTGTTTCTGATAGCCCTGATCGATGTTCTCAAGCGTGAATTCCCCGGAAATGACAGACTGATCTGGATTCTGGTCATCATATTTTTCCCGCTGCTCGGACCGATTCTCTATCTGGTCATCGGGAAAAAGAGCAGGCTCCGGAAACCGCAACCCGGGTGAAATTAAAGAAGCTATTGATTCATTGATCCTGCTGTCGCGGCTTTATTCTCTGCTTTCTGCCGGAAATCAAATACACCAGAACCGTAAGATAGGGCAGAACCAACAGCCCTCCCGCAAACCCGACGTTCAGTCCGAAAATCAGGAACAGGAAAAACGACAGCAGCAGAGACAGATAACTCAGAAAAATCATAAGCACCCAGACCATCTTGCCGTGGCCCAGAAACTGATTTCTCAGGACGTCAATCAAAACGATTAACAGCAGAATAAAGGCCAGCAGCGGGGGCCAGAAGCCGACAAAAATATGGGGCGAAGTCCAGCCGGAAGAAACCCGGACGTCGTTGACCGCCACCACCTCCCTGGAAATTGCGTTGTATCTGCCGAGGAAAGCGGCCTTTTCTACCTGGAGCACCGCCGCCTGTTCCGGGAGCATTACATAAAGTGAATCTCCCCTGAGGAAAATCCGGGGCGACGGAGCCCACATAAATTCCAGGGCCCTTCCCTCGGACATCAGACCAACCGAATAATTGGTGGCATAAAAGAGCCCGGCTTCCTTTGAGTAATCGAGCTCCATTATGAGGTCGGTCGGATGCCGGTAATAAACCGCCGGCATCGATTCCCCCTCGACAATCTGCAGCACCAGCTGGCCGTGAGCCACAAAGGTTGATTCCACGTTCCCCGAAACCGCGGTTATTGGCTCCTCGGATGCGTAAACCAGGATAAATTCAGGAAAGGCCGCCGGCCGGCCTTCCTCTTTTTTAAGGGCACCCGGCGCAAAGCAATAAACTTCATACTTCTCCGCGTATTCTTCCTGTTCCAGGCTTTTTCTGACGACAAAATAAAGGCAATTTTCGCCCCGGCGCATGGTCCTGGAAACAATTGTCTCTCCCGGATTCTCTGCGCCAGGCAGGGGGGCGAGGGGCTGGTAAACCAGCAGAGGATAGCCTGTTTCCTTATCGTACTCCAGCTCATCCTGAGCCGCGATGAAGCCAAAATCTTCCTCTCCGGCCACGAACAGCGCTCGGCTCTCAAGATGGGTAAAGCTGCGATAATTTTCGGTCAACACCCCGAAGTATTTTTTCACCGGATTTACTATCAGCCGGCCGCCCGAACCGACCCAGGGAAAGCCCCCGGCATCCACGGAAAAGCACCGCTCGTAACCGCGGGACTCAACCAGTGTCCGGTCGACCGGAGGCAATATCCAGTTGAGGCGCACCGGGCTGTTTTCCGGAAGAATAATCTCCACCTCCGACAGCAATCTGACCTGATTTTCTTCCTGAGCATACAGGCCGGTCAGACCCGAGACCAGCAGGAGCGCCGCCGACAAAAATCCCTTCAACCATCGGGCCGGAGACCTCATTTTTTCCCTCTCTCTTTATCTTTTTCTCTCATCAGTTCTCCGAAGCCCACCCATTCCATCACGGCTTTCTGACCGACATTCATATCCCCCGTCAGCTCTTCATAGCTGAATTCAGCCCCGGTCATCTTCATGGAATCTTCCATGAACTTGTTGAGGGCGCCAAAAGTAGTCTGACCATAAACCGACTTAAAAACACTGACATTCATCGAAGTCAGGGGCAGGGTGACCTTTCCGAAAATAAAATCCACAGCTTCAGAGATGGCCCCGGCATAATCCTTATCTTTGAGCTTAAGACTGACTTTGCTCAGGCCAACGACATTTTCGTATTTGAGCCATTTGCGGTCGACTCCGTCCAGGTCAATGGCCTCCGCCCAGCTCTGTCCGAATTCATCAAAAGCCTGCTGGGTTCCGGTCTCCAGGTGAGATTGGACCAGGTTTCCGGCCACGCTCAGAGGAGAAGGCGGCGGAGAGGAAACCGATCGGAGATTTTTTTCCTCAAGCTCGGCTATCTGACTGCGATTCGTTTTAACGGTCCCGGAGGGTCGGGTCCCGGTCGGGAGATTGACCCGCAGCATCTTCCGCTGCTCCGAAGTCAACGGCCCGCTCAGCGCTTTCTGCCAGAGCTGCAGCACCCGGTCTCTTAGTTTGTCGGCTTCTTCCCGGTTGGAAGCGTAATCTTTATAAAGCTCTTCCAGACGCCGCTGAGAGGACAGGAGCTGGTTCCATTCTCTCCGGCTGAGACCTCCGACGCCGGGTTCGGGCAGCGGCGGTTGAGGTCTGGAGACGGGCGGAGCCAGGACGGTCTGATTGCTCTGCTGGGTTGTGGTTGTCTGAGGAGTCACCGGAGTATTGCTGACCGGCGGAGTGACCGTGTTGGCGGGCGGAGAGGTAACCGGCGGTGGAGGTGGCGGCGCCGGACTATTCTGCAGGGACCTGAGATATTCGATTCTTCCCCGTATCTGGCGGGCCTGCTCCTCCATATCGGCCGCAATCCTCGCCGCTTCCTGGTAAGGGACTCGCGACCGAAGCCAGGAAATTTCTATGTAACAGTCCGGAGCTTGAGGACTGATGCTCCGGCGGCAATTCTCGACCGCCTGCCTTAACCTGGCCGCTCTTCCTTCGAGCTCGGAGGCCTGGGCTTCCAGCCGGGCTATCTCATCACTCTGAAGAGAAGGAGAAGACCCGGGGCCAGATAATCCAGCAGTCGCCGGCTGAGCTGCCGGCAGACTGAGGAATACAATCAGAATCCACCAGGCCGCCCGAAAATTATGAGGGTGGCCTGCAGCTCTAATAGCGCTTTTCATCAGTCATGGTCCTGTGCGGGACGGTTGACATGCTCGACGTTGGTATGAGGCTCGTTGGTGTGGGGGTTATCGGTGTGCGGTCGGTCGGTGTGCTCGCCCGGGGTAGTATAGTTGGTATGCATGGTGAAATTCACATGTCCGACTTCAGGCTGAGAAACATCGGTATGTTTATTTTGATCCGTATGTTTACCCCCGGTCGAGGTATTGTTATGGGCAATGTTCTGATGGGCAATATTCTTGTGGGGCACGTTGGTGTGAAGGACCTCCCGTCCGATGATTCGAGCCGCTTCCCGGGCGGTCAGGGACCCGGCTTCGGGCGCCGAATCGCCGACCAGCTCTTTCAGCTTTGAAGCCCTGACTTCCCTGCTGATAAACGGCCAGGCGGCCATAAAAGCCGCGCCTTTGACCAGCAGTCCGAGCACCTGGCGGCGGCTGCGGTCGGAGTCGTCATTCAAGCTGACCGGAAGGCCGGGCAGGTCACGGCCGAGGTCAGAGAGGTCATTCCTCTTTGATTTTTTCCATTTAAGTTTTTCTAACAAGCTCATCTGAGCCTCCTTTAGCCCTTTTTTTTTAATTTTTTCGAATTCATAATTTGATATTTAGCTCAAAATTTTCAACCCGGACTTTCATTATGAATCTTTATATATTTTTTGTAATAACTGGTCAAGTTTTTTAACTCCGGGTTGTCAACCAGCTTCCAGATGAGCTCTTCGAATATCACCCGGTAAAAATGGCACATCGGGTCGCAATGCTCTATATCCCCGAAATACTCAAAGGACTTGTTCAAACAGCCGGCTCCGTGAAATCTTTTCCAGGGACAGCCGGCGCAGGCAGCCACGTTATCCACCTGCCGCCTGTCTGCGGCGCGAAGATTAATTTCAGATTCTTCGAGAAGCTTATCAAGGCGGGGAGCGAAATCTATTTGGCCGAGGCAGAAATCTTCCTTGCCGACCAGCTCCTCGCAGAGATATATTTTCCCGTCGGCTCCGAATCCCAGGATGGAATTCCCGGCGCCACAGGGAGAACGGTAACACATATGCGGCCGGTCTTTGCTCAGAAGATGAGCTATAAATAGATTCAGGTCGTCTATGCTCAGCCAGGTTCCTGTCTGCCGCTGGTATTCGACGGCAAAATCAAGCAGCCGGAGCCAGCCGCGGGCGAAATTTTCGGCTCGCTGCCGGTCGAAGTCAAGTTCATTTTTGGCTCGCCCTTCATAACAGGAATAATTCAGGCGAAAGGAAGTGGCGCCGAGCGTCTCGACCATGAAGCGGGCGACCGGGAGATAATTCTCCGGCTTGTGGACGACAGCCAGAAAACCAGGGCTCAGCCCGGCCGCCCGGCCGGATTTGATTCCAGCCATAACTTCTTCAAAGCTTCCCCGGCCGGAGCGAAAAATGCGGTGCTGGTTGTGGATGTCGGCCGGGCCGTCGATGCTCACTCCAACTTCGACTTTCAGTTCCTTGAGAAGGCCGGAATATCGAGAAAGAAGAAGTCCGTTTGTTTGAAGCGATAGAGTAACCTCTTTGCCCGCGGCGGCGGCCAGCTCTCCAGCATACTTGCTTCCCTCGATCAGGCAATCGATGTTTAAAAGAGGTTCTCCGCCGTGAAAGCCGATGATTATTTTTTCACCGGGGATTTCTTCGATCACCCGCCTGATGATTTTTTTGCAGGTCTCAACCGACATCGGCTGCGCGGGTAGATTGAGGTCGCCCACCCGGCAGTAGCGGCAGTGGAGGTTGCAGGCTTCAGTCAGATGGAGGTTGAAATAGTGAGGATATTTCTGAATCGGCCAGAGTTTTGAAGGCTGATGGTAGGTATAGCCGTTGATCGTAAGCATGTTGTTTATAAAAAGCCGGTAGAGCCAGCGGTCAAGCTGTTCCTCCAGGTCCGGGCTCAGGCCGGCGCGCAGGTCTTTAAGCTTCCTCCAGAGGCGGGAGGATGAGCCGGGAGCCAGAAGTCTCAGGTGAATCAGAAATCCTGAATCTTCCCTGGTTAAAACCTGCCAGGAAGCGCTGTCTGGTTCCACAATTAGAACCCGGCCGTTTCGTGGAGAAAAATAGAGCCCGGGAACAGTGGCCAGAGTATCTTCGGGTGAAAGCTGCTTTTTGAAATTTTCGTAAGTAAGGTCCAGAGCGCAGGTACTCATTTCATCACTTTTCCAGTCTGACAAATCCTCTGAGAAAAAGAGCCAGGACGAATTGAACGGCTCTGGAGCCGTATTTTTTCCTTAAGAGATTAAGGTCTTTTTGACCGTCAATGAAGGCGGCGATCTTAGCACCGCGCCGACTGAGGACGACTCCGTCCAGGCCTTTTATCAGCAGAGCTCCCCAGCTTTTCACTTTCAGGGTGAAAAGCGGCACCGGGCGGAGGGTTGAGTCAAGGTTTATGGGCTCCGGGCGGGCTGACTCCGGGGTGGCGGGGTCTTCATTATTTTTATTAACTTTTTCGTCTTCCTGCAGATTATGATCTGTGCTGAAGGCATTCTGAGCGCGTGGGGTTCCCGAAAGAGGACAGATATTCCGGGCGAACAGAATTTCTTTCCAGATGTCTTCCGGGCTCTGGCGCCTGAGGTCGCCAAGCACTCTGCCTGACCGCCGGCAGACTTTAACCAGACCCTGACGGTCTATATAACAGCAGCCGAAGCCGCACCGGCAATTAAGCTCGAAAAGGTCCGAGTTTGAGTTCTGGATAGCGATGGAACCTTCGACCGGACCGGAGAAACATTCTTCCAGAGAGACGGGAAGGCCGGAATTTTTCAGCCCAGCAAGAGATTCAGCCAGTTCCCTCCCGGACAGAACCTTATCAGGTGGAGTGGGCAACGGAAGAAACGGCCTGAGTGAAATTTCCATGGCGCCCGCCCGGCGGACATCCAGGATAAAATTTTTTAGGTCAGAAAAAGAGTCAGACGGACGCAACTCGATCAGCACTCCGGGCTTAAGGCCGGACGAAGCTGCAGCCGCAAGAAATTCTTTGAGCTTAGCGACTGGCGCTTCATCAGCCGGGATGTTTATTATAAACATTAAAGCCGCAAGCTTTTTCAGTCTGGACAGGGGTTCGAAGTACTGGCTAACGCTCCGACCATCAGCCTGAACCAGGAGGCGGAAGCTTAAAGATTCCTGACCGTCATCAAGCTGTTTCAGGAGTTTGAGAACAGCGTCGGTCAATTCCCCGATGACTTCTATCTGGATGACAGAAGCTGAAGAGGAAATTTCTTGAAGAAGCCGGGGCATCCAGACAGCCTCAGAGCTGAGTTCAAAGCGAAAAACAAACGGCTCCGGCCTCAGAGGGAGATCTTCTATTCTGGCACTTTTCTTCATTAAAACTTCAACAATTATACCAGATAAGAAGGATGGCCAGAATAGATGGGGCTGAGAAATTTCGGGGGAATTTTAACATCTCAAATCAATCTAAGTTAATCCTGGCCCGGATTTCTGCCGCCAGAGAGTTCTGTCAGGCAATTCAACCAGCCTGCCGGCGCCGGTTCTGATCCTCCTGCTTTCTTATCCGGGAACAACCAATCTGCCCATGAAGAGGATGGTGCCTGAGCGGATATCTCTTATCAGAAAAATAAATGGCCTGTTCGCCCGGAAAACCGGATTTTCAACCAGGGCCCTGGTGGTCATAACCACCGCGGTGGCGGCCGCGGCCTCTGTTCCTTCCTCGTTAACCTCAACAAATGATTTATGAACCACCAGTCAAAAAACGGGGACACATTCTATATTTCCGGATTTTTTTGCCAGGACAACCGGGGAGAGAAAAGGGAAGACTGTAAGGTGTCCTCCGTTTCAATAGCGCCAGCTTTTGAGGTCGGCTCCGGGCGGCGCCGACTTTTTGATGCGTTCCATAATTTTCGGGATGTGAAACTGGTGATAGCGGAGCCGCGATATCCAGATGGGATTTTCGTGGTCGCCGTTCCAGCAGTGCTCGGCCCGGTCGCCGTAATCGACCTCTCCGTCGTAATAAGGGTCTCTGGTGTTTTTAAGAAATTCTTCCATCAGGTAAACGGCGTTGTTCAGATAGTAGTTGTCCATATCGCCACAGTAGATGTGAATTTTCCCTTTAAGTTTTGGTCCCAGAGTTTTCCAGTCGCGCTCGAGGATGTAGCGCAGGTCGTAGTGCTCCCGCCAGTAGGCGGCGGTTTCGGGGTCGATTTCTCCGGTCAGCTTATCCCAGATTCTCCGCGGATAGCCATCGGGGCCAACCGGCGAGAAGACCGCCTCCCAGATGTCGTACTGGTCGCCCGAGCGGGTTCTGGTGCCAAGCGCCAGCTCCCGGTGGTTGGTTTCTTCCATGGTGCAGCTTACTTCACCCAGATAATTGCGGCGGCCCGGGCGCGGCGTTCTTTTCCAGCGGCTTTCGGCGTAGTAGGCGTTTTTATGCTCGTAAATGTTGACTATGGTATAGGCGCGAAAATCGATCGGGTCGGGACAGGCTGCCCAGCAGCCGTTATACATATCGGGATAAAAAACCTGGGTGGCCAGAGCTTCCCAGCCGCCGGTTGAGCCGCCGTAGGTGAAACGAGCCCAGCCTTCACCGATTCCACGGAATGTCTGTTCGATGTAAGGAATAAGCTCGTAGTTGATGGCGTCGCCGTAGGGCCCGAGGTTGGCTGAATTGACCGCGTAAGAATCATCATAGTAGGGATTGGCATGCTGGATTTCGATTATCAGAAAGCGCGGGGTGTCGGGGGCAATCCAGTATTTATAAAAATTGTAGGCTTCCTGCTGAACGATCCGGTTATAGCCGTGGAGGCGAAAACGCTCGCTGTAATCCGGTTCCAGGTCCGGGTCGGGAGGCTCCTCCCGGAAGCCCTCAAAGGTATACGGGAAATGCCCGTGGAAAACAATCAGCGGATAGCGGGCTTCCGGATGCTCGTCAAAGCCGTGAGGCAGGAGAACGTGAGCCCCGAGATAAACCGGCGTTCCCCAGAAATCGCTCAGCAGCTTACTCTGGATGCGGACGTGTTTAATGTACTTTGTTTCCGGCGGGTCGGGAATCGGCGGAATCACCCGGTCGAGCAAAATGCGGATGGTTTGCTTTTTAGCTGGGTCGATAAAGACCCTGACCAGCTGGCTGTAGAGATTTCCAGGTTTGCGGTTCCACTGCTGGCCCTCCCCACGGTCGGGGGGCAGTTTAAGGACGCGGCCGTCGGCCAGGTGGTAGGTCTGGTAGATGTTGAGCAAAGCCTGCACCCAGTATTCCCCCGGCTCGATGTCAGAAAGGCTGCGCCGGGGATAGCCGAAGACGCTGCCGTCAAATATGGCTGCGGCGCCGGGTTGAAGCCCTTCAACATCAATGCCAAAAACCTGCTGGGTTTGCAGGCTGTCGCTGATCTGGAAGCGCGGTTCCCGGGCATCGTTATCGGAAATCAGCAGCAGGAGCCGGCCGTCGAGCGGAACGGCAGAGCTTGCCGTCGGGAAAGAAACCGCGAACCTGAGCCTGGCCTGTTTTGCCGTCGCCTGGTTTCGGTTGCAGCTCAAAGCGAATGCCAGAATTAAAATAAAAATGACTGCCATACGAAAAGAACAGTTCAGCCTTTTCAAACTCAACATAATCAGACCTCCTTAAAAGGGGACACCTGCAGGTGTCCCCGATTTATGCTGGCCCGGACCTGAGCTTCCTGTACTCACGAACGATGAAGAAACACAGGACGATCCAGGCCAGTATGCTGACCACGTTAATCACGGCATAATTCTCAATGGCCTTAAAGCCGAGGACGGTGGTGCCGGCCAGCACCAGCAAGCCTCCGAGAAAGTCCCCTCCCCGGACAAAGAAGGTGTCGATGGCCGCTTTGGCCTTGTATTTTTCCTCACGCGAGGTGATCAGGTAGAGGGCGTGTTTGGTGGCATTCATTAGCGAGTAGTCGGTGCCGTTTTCGACTACCTTGACCCATTTGACTACCATCAGGGCCGCCGTGGCCGTGATCAGGCCGTAGCCGCCGAGCACCAGGACCGGAAAGATGAACAGAGCGCCGGCGATGCCCACCCAGCGGAAAATGCGGCTGACCAGGAAGAGAGCGACGATCATAGCCACCAGGTTGGTCAGAAATTGATAGCCGGAATAATATTGGCCGATGTAGTTCGCTTCCATCTGTTCCAGGGCTTTGGCGTCAAGGTCCCCGGTAGCGGCCGCGGCGATAGCTTTCTGGGCTATGTCTTTGAGGACTTTGCCGAGAATGTATTCCCCCACCTGATTGACAAAGTTGTAGATGGCGATGACGATGGCGATATAGAGAAGGTAGCGGCTCCGGAAGACCAGCCGGAACCCGTCCCCTGCTTTGAGCGGCTGCTCCTGGACCTTTTTCTTAATCTCGGCCTCGGCTTCCGGCAGGGTGGCCGCTCTGGCGGACAGCATCCGGATTTCTCTTTTATGAATGAAAATGGACAGGAGAATGCCGACGACCAGGAGACCGGCGGTGACCAGCATCATACTGTAGGCGCCCAGCGGCTTCCAGAGCTGTTTGGAGACGATGCTGCCGACCAGAGAACCCAGGGTGGCTCCGTAAGCAATCAGCGGGAACAGTCGTTTTCCTTCATCCTCGGTGTAAAGGTCGTTGGCAAATCCCCAGAACTGGGCCGGCACCAGCAGGTTGTAGATACCGATCCAGATGAAAAAGACAACGCCCATAACGCTCATCGGGACTCCGACCACATCCAGGAAGTAGAAAAGGACGAGGTTGGAGACAAAAAACATCGTCACCCAGGTGATGAGCAGGTGCCGCGGCAGGCGCGAAGCCACGCGGCTGAAGGCTTTAACGACGAAGATGAGCAGGACGGCCTGGATAGCACCCATATAGGCTTTGACCTCGGCGCTCTGGCCGGTGAGGATGAGCGCGTCGCGAACAGGCTTGATAATGTAGTAGGCAAACATTAACAGGAAGACGTTGACAAAAAGAAGTAGCGCCTTACCGGCTTCCCCGGGATAGATGACCGTGAAGATCCGGAGCAGGCGGTAGACTAAGGGCTGCCGATCAGAGGCCTTTTCGGACGCACCTTCCATGAAACCTCCCTGGGCCCTATTTATAAAACAAGCTGATTTTTAGAAGCCGGGTCAGATCGAAAAGCATGAGTTGGGCTTTCCCGCCAACCTTCAAAGACAATCGTAGTTTGAATCTCGAACAAATGTCAACCAGAGAAATTGCCGGCAAGCCAAAACATCAAAGTCGGAAAAAACCGTTTCCTGCGTCTGGGAGGCTAAAAAATCGGTGGAACGCTGGACGGACGTTTACCTCATGACCGCCCCGGACAAGGCGATAAAAGAAGGGGTTGAAAACGCCGCCTTCCGCGAAGCCTGCGCTTCGATCACAGTAAAAATAATAACCGGGCAACGATTTTCTTTTAAAATAAAAAACCCGGCAACGACCTACTCTCCCACGCAGTTGCCCACGCAGTACC
>JASEIU010000004.1 GCA_030017715.1 Candidatus Saccharicenans sp.
GCCTTGTCCATATACTACCCTTACCCTGGATACCATGTCTGTGCCTGAAAGAATACTTTGCTTGACATCCCTCAAAACTATTTTTGATAATATAAACAATAAAATAAAGAGAGGCGAGTTATGACTTCTGAGCAAATTGATGAAAGCTTCTTATTGTATAGAAGACAATTTATTTTTAGCAGATCACAATTATCGTTACCAAAATTTTGGAAATATCTAAATATAAAAGCTTTGTTTCATCTATATGTTCATCCAGATTTAAATCTTTCCATAGCTACATTCAACGGAAGATCAATAATTTTGCTTGGCTATATTCTAGATTATGAAAATGAGCATAAAACAGATCAGAAGATAATAGAAGATATAATAGAAGATATAAATTCATTTGATTCCCTAATTAAAAAAATTAAAAGATATACTGGTCAATATGTATTGATTTATTTTGATGAAAATGAGTTCAAAATATTTCATGACCCATTAGGCCTTAGAGAGATTTATTATTGCAATACAAATAATAGAATTATATGCGGTTCTCAACCAAATATAATTATAAAATTTTCAGAACCAGAAATTCTCCCAACAAAGAATTGCAAAAAGCAGAAATTTTATAAAGAGGATATGAAAAAGGTTAGAGACGGAAGGCTATGGGTTGGAGACGAAACATATTTTGATGAGATTAAACATCTCCTGCCAAATCATTATTTCGATGTTTATAAAATGAAGGCCTTTCGATACTGGCCCAATGAGAAGATTAAGAGATTAGACCTTAACGAAGTTGTCGATCAAACCTGCGCTTATTTGAAGGGAATATTGAGGTCTGCGTCTAATAGATATGATTTAATGATGGCTGTAACCGCAGGTCATGATACCCGAACTTTGCTTGCAGCCTCTAAAGATATATCAGGGAAAATATATTATTTCATTAACAAGCATAAAAACATGAATGATGATCATCCTGATATTTTGATACCGAGAGCATTGTTTAATAAGATTAAACTTCCCTTTCATATTCATATTCCGGATGATAATGTGCCAAGTGCGTTCAGAACGATATTTTTTAATAATGTATTCCTGGCATCCGAAAAATATCTTCCGGTTATTTATAATATTTATTTCCGTAGATATTCTAATAAAATAAACGTCCTCGGAGTTGGTGAAATTGGA
Source organism: Candidatus Saccharicenans sp. (assembly GCA_030017715.1). Taxonomy (GTDB): domain Bacteria; phylum Acidobacteriota; class Aminicenantia; order Aminicenantales; family Saccharicenantaceae; genus Saccharicenans. The sequence goes on from JASEIU010000004.1 coordinate 1,165, forward strand.
AGGAGCTTCTATGGAAAAAGACCTGTAAAAATAAACGGCTATTTCCTTTCAAGAGTTCTTAAATATAAAGATTCCTTATATGCTGTAGAACAATGCCAAAAATGGCTCGAAGAGACTATGCCGGTTGCTGAACGTTTCGGCATTGATATAATGACTCTTCTTTTGTGGGAACAGCTTCTTGGAAATTGGGGAACGGTGGCTGACTCTGAATCAGATATAGCTATAGAACATTTTGATCCTTTCAATAGCTATCATTTATATGAAATATTATTAGGAGTTGATAAAAAATATGCATCAAGCTATCTATTTATTGCTATAATAAAAAAAATGTGGCCAGAATTATTAGACTTTCCAATAAATCCGCCTATGAGTAAATATGATTATATTAAAAGCTGGTTACAAAAAATTGGCTTATTCGATTATATAAGAAATATTTATTATAATGTTGAATATATAAAATTCAAGCTAAAAAAGGGAAGAATTTATACTGATTTATGAAGAAACATCAAAACCTACCTTTTTATTAAAGTGTCTCTCGCTCGCGCACAGGACATTCAACAATTTATTATAAGAGCAGAGTGATCGCAAACACTCTTCTTGGCTAGTGTTCAGTATTGTTTGCAATTTGCGAAAAAAGTTTGTGTGCGATCTAAAATAATATATTTTTAATTGAAATTAAGCTTGTATTTCTCTCTCTCTTAAAAACCATTCTTCCAACAATATATATCAGGAATAAATTCAGAAAAGCGCCGATGATGGAAAAAATCATGACTGTATTAGTAAGATTTAAATACATACCGCCAAGCAATAGAGTAATGGTGCGTATTGCCAGCACTGCCAGGTCATAGAAAAACACAAGTCGCTGAACTCTAATTATCCTGGAAAAAATAACAGCAGGAAGATTACAAAAGACAAAAAGCATCCAGATCATCAAGCTCCTGGCAAGAACTCCTGCAAGTTGCCATCGGGCGCCAAAAATAAATGCAAAGATTTGAGGTGCCCAGATTATTAAGATCAGGGATGGTATCAAAGCGATCGAGAATAATACCAGGGCGGTCCTTATATATAACAAAAAGATTCCTTTGCCCTGATGATGGAATTCACAGGCTTTTTGAAAAAGAACTTGACGCAGTGCCGTCAAAATAAGGCTCATGGGCGCTTGCAATATGCTGATTCCAAAAGCATAGGCTCCGGCTGCGGCCAGGCCATAGAATTTAGTTATCAATAGAACAGGCAATCCCGATGAAATGGCGTTGATGAAATTTTGTGATGCTGAGTAGAGAGGAAAATCTATGTATGCTTTGGCTAAAGACTTAATCTTAATTAAGCTTATGTCTTTTCTGTAAAATTTAAAATCAGAAATAACCACCTTGATCAAATTAAGGCTGGCCATAGCGTTAGCTAATAAGTTACTGATAATGAGGCCTGCTGAACCGCTCTTGAATATACCAAATATAATTCTCGATCCGCTCGAGCCAACACTGCGAACTACCTGAGAGACGGAGGTCCTCTTAAACTCTTTTGACCTAATTGCCCACGCCTGGAAGCTGCTGTTAATACCAGAAGTGATTAAAGTCAGGATGAACAAAAGAACAAACAACAAGCCTTTGGTTTTTGTAATATTAAAAAATACGGAAGGTTTCAATAAGCTAAAAATTGCTGCTCCAATGCTAATTAAGGTAGTTGATAGAACAGACAGGCAAAGCAGATTGACAGCTTCTGATTTTTCTTTTGGGAGCATTAAGGCCTGGCTATAGTCTAAGGTGATAAGAGCACCTATTATGCCGGCTACTGCAGTGAAAGAGCCGAATATCCCAAAATCTTCAGGGGTGAAGAGCCTGCTTATGATAGGGGAAAGGGCATAAGCTATAACCTGAGCGATGGCTGTCCCGCTCATTACAATCAAAATATTTTTTAGGAATGAAGATTGCCTTAATTTAAAAATAAGATTTTTGATTATCCTTTTTTCTGAGACGGCTTCATTTGACATTCTTTAAATAAGGTTAAATTAAAAATCTCTTTTTTTAATTAATTCTATTCCAAAACGCGCCATAATCTGGCTGAAATGGTGAGCCCCCTTTTCAAGACATTTGACATACCAGACGGGGCCAAATATAAGAGAAATAGGAAACACAACATAATAAAATCCTACAGCAATTATTGATTTAAACAGAGTAAATAATTGCCAGCGAATTGGTGCGCCTTTAATGTTATTTAGGTAAGAGTTATAACCATGGACGATGGCCCTTTTTATGAAATATGTCTTGTTCCATCTTTCAGGTGGGACTGTTTCGTAAACAGGAGCTTCGGCCACAAAAACAAATTTATAGCCATGCTCGATCGCTTCTTTGAAAAAAGCCCGGTCAGAACCACTGGTTTTCCATTTGATATCAAATTTTAACCCATGCTCATCAAAGACTCTTCTTTTCAATAATACGTTACCTGTTCTTGTTTGATACCAGTTCAAAAGAGTCCCGGTTCTATAAATCGGGCGTTGGCAAAATTTTCCTTTTATCAGCCAGTCCGGAGGTTTTTGCTCGAAATATGGGAGGACAGGTCCAAGAGCTCCATCCACATCGAACTTATTAATAGCCTGATAGAGTTGCAATAACCAATCATTTGAAGGAAATTCATCATCGTCGATGATTGCAATATAATTACCGCTTGCAAGCATTAGGGCATGATTCCTGGCTGCAGGTATCGACCTTTCAGGCTCAATATCATAATAGATTTTTATGTTGTTTTCTTCCGAGATCTGCTTAACAAGCTCTTTTGCTGACCCTGAAAGATCGTTGTCTATAACTATTATTTGTACATCAAAAAGGTCATTGGTTTGCTGGTTATTAACTTTTATTAAAAGGTTTTTCAGCATAGGCAATCGCTTATAAGTGCAGATGCAGATTGATATAAGGTCTTTATTTGGCATATTCCTCTTATCCTGGCATTTCTTTCTCGGGGTTGATTAATATATCTTCTTTTGTATTGATTATAAACGACCAGCAAAGCACCAGCCACATAGAAAGGCTATCAAATTCTCCCAGTGGTGATTCAGTTATGCCTCGCATAATTATAATAAAGATTAATGATAGGAAAAAAAATGCTGAAAAAGCATTATTTTTTATGAATGATGAGCTTTTTTGTATTAGTTTTAGCAAATAGAAAACAAAAAGGATTAATCCCGTTAATCCAAGCTCAAGAATTGTGTCCAAATATCCATTGTGAGCATGGCTGGCGATCTGGCTTCTTAATTCGGTGGTCCAAAAACTACCATAACCATGGCCTAACAATATTTTCTGTTTTGCCTGGGGGACCAAAGAGCTCCATATGAGAGTTCTATCAGTTAGGGTTTCGCTTCGGTTTAAAATTCTTGGCAATGTTGTTGAGGGCAGCTTTCCAGAGAATGGCATAGAAATTCCAATAAAGATTACTATAACTGCTGAAATTATAATTATTTTATTCATTTTGACTTCTTTTTTTGAAGCGATTCTTACTGAAAGCATGACGATTATCCCTGTAATTAGGGCCAAGAAAGAAGTAGCGGAATAGGTAAGAGAATGTTGCGGTCCCATCATGAGATATGTGGCTAAAATGATCATGAATATATCAATAAAAAAAACGAGACTCAATTTGTACTCGTTTGACTTTTTCAAGTCCTGCCAGGTAGACCATAATAAAAATAGAATTGATATTGCACATAACATAGCTAAGCCATTTTTCTGGCTGGCAATTCCTGTCCACAATAGCTCACCCGACCATCGGCCATATTCACGGCCATAAACAGGATAGTATTTAATAAGAAGTATGGATAATGGAAGTGCAGCGTATATAGATTTCTTAAATGCACTTGTTAGTGTTTGAATAGGATTATTTTCTGAAGCAAGAAGCAAAGCTATGATTAAAGCAATGGCTTCTCTTCCCCATCTTCTGAAGGATATTGCTGGAAATTGAGACCAGGCTACGCTTATTAGCATATATGTAATAATTAGAAGAACAATCCAATTGCTCTTTAGCATTGTGATTATAGGAAATTTCCTTTTAATGAGAATAATTGTTGCAAGCGCCCCTAAAAATAGCAAAAAGTTTCGGTCATAAGGACTGCCCTGTTCTATTGTAGTCTGGACCTGAAAGAAAAATCCAAGGCCTTTGCTAACGGAATATAGAATCCAGATCGCAATTATCCAGACCGCCCCGCTTATGCCTTCGGACCTTTTATGTTCAATGTATATTGCAAAGAAAATGAATGCTAATACGAGCATAAGAGCAATTTGAGGATTCAAGTCGTGGCCCTTCTTGTAGTTTTCCTTTATATTCTTGATAAATGATATTAAAGATTTTTTGTTGATATGTCAATTTTATGATGAGTTATATGGTTCGATATTAATCATATCCATGCCGCTAAAAACATTTAATAAAGCTTACTGAGGGTTTGGGGCCTTAAAAAGCACTAATTTAGCTAATAAAACTGGCGGAGTATCAATTGACAATTATTGTCAAAAGATAAACCAATAAATGCCCCTCAAAATCACCGCCGGGGGTGATACCGCCGTGGCTCCCCGACCGACAAAATTCATTGGATTTTGAATAACTAAATGAATTTTGCGAGGTGAGTAGATGGCTAAAAAATCGGCCGCCCTCCATATTTCTATCTTATTGATAGTTTTAAGTTTTATCATCTTTTCCGTTGCCTCTGGTCAATCGAACCTTTCAAAGATATTAAAAGATAAGACTGGCTCTAACAGCGGACTCAAAGCTTCTGTAAGCTACAGCCCTGTGGTCCCAGTTACCGGCGTACCTATCAGGTTCATTTGCCGTACCAATAATACCCCGGAATCCTGGCTCTGGGAATTCGGGGACGGGGAGATAAGTTATGAACCCAGCCCGGCCCATATCTATGAAAATGCGGGAGTCTATAATGTTAAGCTGACAGTAACTCTAAACGGAACAACCGCCAGCGCCACAAAAAAAGTCCGTGTTTACGCGGCCAGGGTCGAATCTACCCAGACAAAAAGCCAGGAACTTGTGGCTGCTTTTGAATTTTCTCCAGCCACACCGGAAGCCGGGACTAACGTTCAATTTACCGACCAATCAACCGGTGGCCCAACTTCCTGGAGATGGGATTTCGGCGATGGGAGTCAGAGCTCAGCCCAGAATCCCCAGCACCAGTACAGCAATCCCGGGACTTACAATGTTATGCTTACTATCTCTAATGGAAGTGCTACAAAAAGTGTGACCAGAACTCTGACTGTAATTGCCGCTTTAACTCCTGGCTTCAGCTATTCTCCGGTCAATCCAGAATCAGGCGAGTCAATTCAATTTCAGGACACTTCATCGGGGAACCCATCTTCCTGGAACTGGAACTTTGGAGACGGTACGACCAGCAACCTTAAGAATCCCACTCATATTTATAATAATTCCGGATCTTTCACTGTCACCCTTCAGGTTTCTAACGGCTACTATACAAAGAGCATTTCAAAGTCGGTAACCATCTTAGCTCCTATTACTGTTGATTTCAGCTATTCTCCGGCGAACCCTGTCGCCGGCCAGGATGTCCAGTTTGTGAACGGCTCTACCGGTTCAATTACCGGCTATTCGTGGAATTTTGGCGACGGCTCAACCAGTACTCTGAAAGACCCGACCCATAAATTCAACAGCGCTGGTTCATATACGGTGACTTTAACTGCCACGGGCCCAAGAGGGTCGAAGAGCACCAGCAAGACCATAACGGTGAATCAATCCTTAAGCCCATCCTTCACTTTTAGCCCGGCTTCTCCTTACGCCGGACAATCAGTCCAGTTTACAGATACCTCAACGGGGAGTCCGACCTCCTGGCAGTGGAACTTTGGGGATGGTAGCAATTCAACCGCCAAGAACCCCACTCATACCTACTCAACAGCCGGAACCTATACTGTCACCCTGACGGTATCTAATGGTTCAGAAACAAAGACTACGAGCAAGAGCATCACAGTCAAGCCTGTTGTCCAGGCCGATTTTACCTACAGTCCGACCAATCCTCCGGTTGGAACAACCATCCAGTTCACCGACAAATCATCTGGAAATATTACCAGCTGGTCATGGCAATTCGGAGACGGCACCACCAGCACCCAGAGAAATCCTTCAAAAGCTTATTCTGCCTCCGGATCATATAATGTAAAGCTAACGGTTTCAGACGGAACGAGCTCAAATTCAATGACTCAGACTGTGACCGTAGTGGCCAGTCTGGTTGCGGATTTCAGCTTTAGCCCATCTGCACCAGCGGTTGGTCAGGAAGTTCAATTCCTGGATAATTCTCAGGGATCTCCAACCAGCTGGTCCTGGGATTTTGGCGATGGGTCTGCCAAAAGCACAGTTAAGAATCCCACTCATACTTATTCGCAGGCTGGAACTTTTTCAGTGAAGCTTACGATAAGCAACGCTACGGCTTCATCCACTCAAACCAAATCTTTGACTGTTTCCAGCTCATCAAAAAGAATAATCACCGCCGCCAGCTGCGCACTGGCTGATGTTCAGGCGGCTATTGCTCAGGCCAATCCGGGTGACACGGTAATAGTTCCGAACGGGCAAGCTGTTTGGTCACAAAAGCTGGTAATCAGGAAGGGGATAATTCTTAAGGCTGCGAGCAAGGGGGGCGTTACTATAAAGAGCAACTATGCATCATCTCGGGATTATTTAATTGTTTACAGTCCAGATAATCCAGCTTATGATGAGCCGTTCAGGATATCTGGCTTTTTATTTAACCTGGATGGTAATTCTGGGGGAATTTCTATTGAAAATTCTACTCTATATCCGTTGAGGAAAATAAGGATAGATAATAACCAATTTACAAACCCGAACTGGTATTTTTTAAGAATAAATGGCACTGTATATGGGGTTTGCGACAATAATATAGTTACCACGGACACTGTTGCTAATGCTTGTTATGGATTAAATGCACAGACATGGAATAATTTAATTTTTGACTTTGGGACTGCTGACAATTTTTATTTTGAGGATAACTTATTTTATCTCAAAGACACATTTACAGGTTCTGGGGCTGCAGGTCGGTATGCAATTAGGTACAACAAATTTTACAACATGAGTGGTGGCACTATTAGCCCATTTATTGATATGCATGGTAACATGGGAACCGGTGGTAATCACTCAGGAATGGGTATTGAGGTTTATGAGAATGAATTCTATTTGAATGGATATGGCTGTAGAATCGTTGATCAAAGAGGGGGCAAGGGATTAATTTATAATAACAGAATCATCACAACGCCAAGCGTCTGGGCGAATTTCAATGTTCGAGAAGAGTATTATGATTATTTGAATCCGCCGGCCAAATCTCCAATTAACGGGCAGCCTCAACATGTGTCAGATACATATTCTTGGGGTAATACGAAGAACGGAGTGCAGATTGTTAATGACCATGATGATAATCTTAAGGTTACCCAAACTCTTAATTATGAAGGTGAAGGGGTCGTTCCAAGTCTGGACATTCATTTTTGGAGGTCGGTTTCTCCATTTAATGGGACTTCTGGAGTTGGAGTTGGGACCATTTCGCAGCGGCCGGCAAGCTGCAGTAAGGAGGGGGTGGCCTGGTGGGCGACGGATGAGAACAGGCTTTATCGCTGGAGGAATGGGAAGTGGGAGCTATACTATGTGCCCTATACCTACCCGCACCCGCTGAGAACTATACTCGGTGATTAAAAACATATTCTACTTATGACAGTTAGCATTATTGCCTTGATATAGAAATATCGTTATTTACAAATAGCGAATTAAGATATTGACAGCCCATCAAAGTTCTGATAACCATCTTTATACCGGCAGTTTGAAGACAATAGCACTAAAACAAAGGGAAAAAGGGAGAGACTATATATGGAACTCAAAAGTTTTATAAAAGCAGATAAATTTATCTTTATAATATTCATTTCATTATTTATGCAACTTGGAAAAATTGATGTGTTTTGTTATGTAATAGAAAGAAATATTTTATCTAAATCTGGTAATGATAATAATATAAAAGCTGATTTCTTTTTTCATCCGTTTTTGCCCTCGCCTGGTCAAGAGATATATTTTATCAATGCTTCAACTGGAGATGCGGAAAAATATTTCTGGAATTTTGGAGACGGGCAAATAAGCTTTGAAAAAAATCCTGCTCATAACTACATAAATTCTTCGTTATATTATGTAACTTTGTGTGTTTCCAACGGGAGCTTAATGAGTCAAGCCACAAGAGCTGTCTTAATAAAGAAATCTTCTGATTTGCAAAGCTCAGCTTCTGAAGAACTCAAAGCTGATTTTGTGTTTGATCCAGAAAGACCTGAAACTGGAGTTCCAGTAAGGTTCTATGATAAATCTACCGGAAATCCATTAAAAAGAAAGTGGCAATTTGGATACTTCGGGATTAGCCTGTTGCAAAATCCTATAAGGACATTTTTCTCAAAAGGTAAATATGCAGTAACATTAACAGTGGAAAATGAATCTGGGGCTGATCGGGTCATTAAATGTGTCGAAGTAGTTCCAAGTACATCTAAGAATATTATTATCGCGAAAGGCTGCTCTTTTGATGAGATAAGAAAAGCAATCAACAATGCCAATCCGGGTGACACGGTAATAGTTCCGAACGGGCAAGCTGTTTGGTCACAAAAGCTGGTAATCAGGAAGGGGATAATTCTTAAGGCTGCGAGCAAGGGGGGCGTTACTATAAAGAGCAACTATGCATCATCTCGGGATTATTTAATTGTTTACAGTCCAGATAATCCAGCTTATGATGAGCCGTTCAGGATATCTGGCTTTTTATTTAACCTGGATGGTAATTCTGGGGGAATTTCTATTGAAAATTCTACTCTATATCCGTTGAGGAAAATAAGGATAGATAATAACCAATTTACAAACCCGAACTGGTATTTTTTAAGAATAAATGGCACTGTATATGGGGTTTGCGACAATAATATAGTTACCACGGACACTGTTGCTAATGCTTGTTATGGATTAAATGCACAGACATGGAATAATTTAATTTTTGACTTTGGGACTGCTGACAATTTTTATTTTGAGGATAACTTATTTTATCTCAAAGACACATTTACAGGTTCTGGGGCTGCAGGTCGGTATGCAATTAGGTACAACAAATTTTACAACATGAGTGGTGGCACTATTAGCCCATTTATTGATATGCATGGTAACATGGGAACCGGTGGTAATCACTCAGGAATGGGTATTGAGGTTTATGAGAATGAATTCTATTTGAATGGATATGGCTGTAGAATCGTTGATCAAAGAGGGGGCAAGGGATTAATTTATAATAACAGAATCATCACAACGCCAAGCGTCTGGGCGAATTTCAATGTTCGAGAAGAGTATTATGATTATTTGAATCCGCCGGCCAAATCTCCAATTAACGGGCAGCCTCAACATGTGTCAGATACATATTCTTGGGGTAATACGAAGAACGGAGTGCAGATTGTTAATGACCATGATGATAATCTTAAGGTTACCCAAACTCTTAATTATGAAGGTGAAGGGGTCGTTCCAAGTCTGGACATTCATTTTTGGAGGTCGGTTTCTCCATTTAATGGGACTTCTGGAGTTGGAGTTGGGACCATTTCGCAGCGGCCGGCAAGCTGCAGTAAGGAGGGGGTGGCCTGGTGGGCGACGGATGAGAACAGGCTTTATCGCTGGAGGAATGGGAAGTGGGAGCTATACTATGTGCCCTATACCTACCCGCACCCGCTGAGAACTATCCTAGGAGATTAAGATAAGTCTTCTGTAGTTTGTTCCTCTCTGATATGATCTGATAATAAGTTCTAACTAAAATGGCCATAATTTTTGTATAATTAATGGCAAGAGAGGGCACAGGGAGAGGATGATTAAAGTTGCCATAATCGGGTGCGGCAAGATCGCAGAGTCGCACGCAGATGTAATCAAAAGCATTAAAAATGCCAGGTTAGCTGCCACTTGCGATCGAGAAATCCTTATGGCCAGGCAGCTGGCGGAAAGATATGGAGAAGGGGCATATTATGACGATTTAAGTTTGATGCTGGATAACGCCAGACCAGAAGTGGTTCATATCACAACACCTCCTCAGAGTCATTTCGAGATTGCCCGGACTTGCTTAAATGCTGGATGCCATGTCTTTGTAGAAAAACCATTTACAGTCAACGGTGATGAGGCAACAGAGCTCATAAACCTTGCCGTGTCTAAGAATTTGAAAATCACAGTTGGCACAGATGAACAGTTTTCTCATATTGCCGTGGAGATGAGGCGTCTGGTGGCCGAAGGATGGCTGGGAGATCCGCCATATCATATGGATTGTTATTACTGTTATGATCTTGGTGATGAGCGATATGCCCGGGCTTTCCTCAAGAATCGTTCTCACTGGCTCTGGCAGTTACCCGGTCAGCTTATTCAAAATATTATTCCTCATGCCGTTATGAAAATATGTGAATTTTTAAGTTATGAAGGGGTGGATGTTCAGGCACTTGGTTTTACCAGTGACTTTCTCAGAAGATTAGATGAGTCACACCTGAAAGATGAACTCAGAGCAATAATAAAAGATGGAAAACAAAGCACTGCCTATCTGACATTTTCAACTCAAATCAGACCACCTATAAGGCAATTTTCCATATTTGGCACCAAAAATGGATTGATCCTGGATCAGGACCACCATGCTCTGCTAAAAATTCCGGGTGTTCAACATAAAAGTTATGTAGAGAAGACAGTCCCCCTCAACAATTTAGCCCGCCAGTACCGGAAAAATATGTTTACTAATATCAGACTCTTTTTGAAGCGACAATTTCAAATGAAACGTGGGCTGTATAACCTGATTGATTTATTTTATAAGTCCATCGAGAATGACGCCGAGCCGCCAATACCATATGAGCAAATTCTGATGTGCTCCAGAGTAATAGATTCAGTAGTACGTCAATTATATTCAGGCCAGCAGAAAACACGGAGTTAAGCAAGTCAGATGAAACAGGTCTTTCTTTTTCATGCCGGGAAAATTCAGCATTACCGGATTGGCGTTTATAATTATTTGCATAATTTTCTAAAAAAGCATGGCTATTTTTTAACCATCATTTCTGAAGGGCTGCCCTCGAATCTTAACCTAACGATAAATTTTCCCGAGATAGAGTTGCTTTTCTCTTTCCGGATGCTTGCAAAATTGGTAAGATGTCAACGGCCCTGGGCAAATATCCTTTTTATAAACCACCGGGAAAAATATTTTTATCCTTTTTTGCTATATTTAAGGTTAAGAGGAAATAAAGCAATTACCTGGACCCATGGAATCAATTTTCAAAAGAAATCGGACAGATTAAGCCGTATTGCCCATCACCTCGAGCATGCTCTTTGCCATAGGATCATTCTGTATTCAGAAGAAATAAAAAAATATTTACTACCGGGTCATCGCCAGAAGGCTTTTGCTGCCAATAATACATTGAACTTAACAGATTATATTCCCGATAAGAAAATTAAAGAGCAGGTCCTCAATAGATATAATATTTTTACAAAAAAGAATATTGCTTATTCCGGCAGCTTTGATGAAAGAAAAAGGCTTCTTGATCTGATGAATGCTTTTGAAAACATATGTGACGAAGAAACTGGACTGATATTGATAGGCAATGGTAAAGATAAAACCATATCAGAAAGGATCAAGAATAATCGGCAGATTTTTTATTTAGGGCCTTTATATGGAAAAGAGGTCCTGGATGTGCTTACAGCCAGCGATGTCTGCTGTATTCCTGGGGCTGTTGGTCTGGGGATTGTGGATTCGATGTACTGCGGGTTGCCGCTGGTGACAGAAAATGTCGATCAGGGACCGGAAATTATGTATTTCAAAGAAGGAGTTAATGGTTTCATGGTTCCGAAAGGAGACATAATTGCCTTATCTGAGAAACTGAGGTTACTTATTAAAAATGATGAATTACGGGAAAGAATGAGTCAGAATGCCAGAAATGAGATATTAACCAATGGGCATATTGATAATTTATGTAATGGCTTTCTCAGGTGTTTGAGGTCGCTAGAAAATAAAGACTGAATTGTTAACAATGCTTAAAATTAATTGGGCTGGGAACTGAACCTATTATGAATGGATAGAAATGGAAACAGGTCTGAGCAAAAATTTCATTATAAATTATGATGAGCCGATTCTGGTCACCGGTTCAGCTGGTTTTATTGGCAGATATGTAGTCGGCCAGCTGCTTAAAAAGGGATTCAATAAAATTAGATGTCTGGTAAGAGAGACGAGCAATCTTGAAGGGTTGGAGAAGATAATTGATTTAGAAGGCGGCAGGTCAAAATGTGAGCTTATTCAAGGAAATCTGCTTCTGCCTGACGACTGCCGAAATATTACTGAAGGAATAAAATTAATCTATCATCTGGCTGCAGGAACCGGTAGCAAATCGTTTTCTGAGGCCTATCTTAATTCGGTTGTCGCAACCAAAAATTTAATGGAAGCCAGTCTGGAACATGGTGCCTTAAAACGCCTGGTGAATGTCAGTAGCTTTGCCGTCTATACCAACATGAAAAAGAAAACCGGCAGAAACCTTGACGAAACTTGCCCCGTAGAAACTTCTCCCGAGACAAGAGCAGAAGCGTATTGTTATGGCAAGGTAAGACAGGATGAACTGGTCATTGCCTATGGGCGGGAAAAGGGTTTCCCCTACGTTATTGTTCGCCCCGGCAGCGTTTATGGTCCAGGGAAAGCCTTTATTCCCGGAAGGGTTGGCGTAGATACATTTGGCTTCTTCCTTCATCTGGGAGGCTCAACTCCTCTGCCTTTAACTTATGTTGAGAATTGCGCTGAAGCCATTGTTCTGGCCGGATTGGTCCCCTGCCTTGAAGGGGAGGTTTTTAACATTGTAGACGATGACCTTCCAAGCAGCCGGGAGTTTTTGCGCCTTTATAAAAGGATGGTTCGAAAATTCAGATCAGTATATATACCCAAAATTCTTAGTTACTCATTCTGTTTTTTCTGGGAGAAGTTTTCGCGTTGGTCTCGGGGCCAGGTGCCGCCTGTTTTCACCCGGCGAGAATGGCACGCCTACTGGAAAAAAACTTACTATGCTAATGGGAAAATAAAAAAAATGACAGGCTGGAAGCCAGACATAAAGACTGAAGATGGCCTAAGAACTTTTTTCGAATATTGTCGGCAGTCAATAAAGATTTAATTCGAGCAATTTTGATGCTGATGTCCCTTCATTTTGCGTTTTTCAGCATCAACAATGTCTCCTTTTCTCAATATCTTTACAGCAAGCTGATAGCCCAGGGATCTAAATGGATTAAGATAATATTTCCACATATAGCCCGGGTATAATTTTCCGCCAAATCTTTCTTTGTATTGATACAGTCCTTCTTGTTTTGAGCCTTTTTCGGGACTGATTCTCACACCTACAAAATCGTAAAATCGAACCCCTAATTTGCGGAAATGGCGTATAGCTTCCCAGTGCAGAAGGTTGGTGGCACCTGTTATCGGGCTGGCTATGCTGCCCCCATATACGTAATAAGCCGAGTACTGACTGAAAGGAATAACGACACAGGCCTGGATTGAATTTTGGTATTCCGCTATGAATATTTTAACCCAATCACCCAGCCCTTTTATATATTTCCTGAATTCATTAATATCCATAAAACCAAGCCTGGATCTTTTAAATGTCTCTTTGATGAGCTGATAGGCAGGGTCCACAAATTCTAAGCCACTTTTAACAGCCACCCTATTCTTTTCTGCTCGTCGCACTTTTCGCCGGTGACTTTCGCTAATTCCTTTCCATATTTCTTCTTCTTCTTGCCTCAAGTCGATCTTAAAAGTTCCGTAGGGGGCAACTATTGCTCCATCTGGATAGGTTCTGAAAATCGTATTGGTTGTAGCCGGAATGATCGTGTCCACTTTCATTTTGCGAAGGATATAAAGCACTTGATTTAAAAAATCTTTTTCTTCATCGAGGCTAAGCCCCGTTTCCATGGGGATCGTTTCAACCCGGAAACGGGCGAGCTTAAAGAAAAATTTATTTATAATCGTAAAAGGGATTATACATTTGAGATTTCCTTGCTCATCGAAGCCTCCCAGCCAGCCATATTGATCACTGACAGCTTCAAGGAAGTTTTTAGAGGCGAAAATTGGCATTTCGGGGTTCCAGTTAATGTCAATGATCTTAACCAGCATAAATGTTCATTTTCCCTTTACGATTTGTTCAAAAACAGGCCCAAAAGTTGTGATTCTCAGCTCCTGGCATTTTAAGAACGCAAGGTAATGCTCAATTATAGAATTGTCCGGGTTATCTTTGGTATGTCCTATGAGCACAATCGGCCTGTATTCATCGGGTTTATCTCTGTCAGCCCTGATAATTTCTTTTGTGATATATAAGAGTTCATTATAACTTAGTCTGCAGTAGTCAAGTTTTACGGGAACTTTCCATCTCATAAAATCTCTGAACCTGCGCTTTATCTTATTCAGGAAACTATCTGTTGAAGCAGATGATTTTTCAAGCGCAAGGCGCTTTCCGCGCATGAATTTCCAGAGGGGAATCATCTTAGTAAATACGGGAAGTTCAAGCATCGGCCCATGGGAGTCGGGGGTCAATACATCGTTTGAAAATCGCCAGTAAAAAAGGTCTGCCGGCGCTCTCCTGTAATCAAGACCAGTGCTATATTGATAGCCGCCTTTGAAAACAGATGAATCGATTCTAACACCTTCGTTGTAAAGAATTCTGGAGATAATATCTGAAGGGGTCATAAGCCAGTTCCCGCCTCGATAAGCGAGAGGTATAAAGGACGGATCATCTAATTTATCTCTGAGGAAACTTATAGCTCGCCTTATTATTTCGCTAATTCTTTCTTCTGGTAGAAGACAAAGGTTGTATTCATCATAATTAAGAATCCATTGTCCATTTTGGAATCTGCCTTTATACCATTGAGGGTGGATGTGAAGACCGATTTCGTGGCCTAATTTTCTTATTTCTTTTATTTGGAACAGAACCAGATCTATTGCCGGGTCAGAGCCCACGCTTTCCATCATTTCGAGTTCTGCCGCTTCGATAAAAAAAACCAGATTTGAATCATAAACCGAAAACAGGTCGATTAACCTCTTTGCTGGCTTGTAAACCAGTTCATCTAAAGAGCCACTCCCATTTCCATATATTTCATAATCAACGGTAAAGATGAAATCAAGCATGACACCTTAAGGTATAACAGATTTGAGGCAATCGATAAACGCTGTCTTTTTATTCTTTAACAACTCTGCTAAGGCCAGAAGCATCCAGGCCTGGGACCAGCGCATATAGGAAATACGATTTTTATAAAATCGCATGACCTGATAGTAGAAATATCCTCGCTTGTTCCACATGTTCTTAAGCGTCCAATCTAATACTGATAAAGCCAGCGCCTCATTACTTATATCAAGATCTCTGAGGGCCTCCAGCGTGATTATACTCTGGGCCGCGCAATGGATGTCAATGGGATAGAGTTTATTGTGGTAATACTTTGGCGAACCGTCTTCTCTGAAGAAGCTTTTTTTATAGAACTCAAACCCCCTTCGTATGGAATCTGAGAACTCATCGCTTCTTGTGTATAAGGACATATCTCGCAGGGCCAGCAAGTTGTATCCTGTATGAAAATTATCTATCCAAGCGGTGCCCGGTGTTTCGCCGTAGTACCAGGAACCGTCCTCATTCTGTCTGGAAACGGCATATCTGGCTACCGTTAAAGCAGGTTCAAGATATTGTTTATTATCATTTACGAAAGATAGCCTTGCCAGCAGGGCCGAGGCCAGCAAATCTGCGTTATAAATGTGAATTTTGATACCAGGCTGGGGATAGCTGAATCCGGAATTGCCATTATCATTCCAGTAAAGCTCGTTCAGGATGTATTGGCCGGCGCTCATAGCCATTTCTAAACAGTGGTTATCGCCCGTAGCCTGCCAGGCATCCAGAAGAGAGTCAGCAACAAACACAGTGCAGACCAGATTGGGAGAACCGGCCGGGACCAGAATGGTTCTGGTTTGCCAGGGAAAGCTGTAGCCCCAGCAATAATAGGAAAGGCCTGGAGATCTGAGTTCTGAAATTCTTTTTATTAGATATGAAATCTCATCGGAGGCCTTAATGATCCCGGCTTCATTTAACCGTAAGGCTGCTTTTGAGAAAATAGCCAGCGCTTTGGGGTTCTGGGTCCTGGGAATCAGAAGAAGCGGTCTTATGTTGATGGGAAGCCTTTTAAGCCCCTGGGTGGCAGCCAGCCTGAAAAACCGGGTTCCGCCTCCAGGCAAAAGCTTCAATAATTTGCTATTCAGGGCATCGTAGGGATCGTATCCTGAAAAATTATTTTTTAGACAGTAATTCCACAATTTAATGGCCACATCTTTAATTTCGTCTTTAGATAGATTCGAGAAGCTCATAATTGTCTTACATTCTTTCTGTTTATCTTCCGGCTGCTGATGAATCGGCTTTGATTGAGGAGGCTACAAGGTATTTTATAATCCGCTCGGCCGTTCGGCCGTCCCAGTATTTTGGAACATTGCCCCTTTTGGTCTTGCCTTTAAGGATCCTGTTGACATCGGCCTCCAGGCTTTTCAGGCTGGTAAGCTGGTTTGTTCCAATTTTAATTGTTACCGGTCTTTCTGTGTTCCGGCGCAGGGTCAAGCAGGGTGTTCCAAAATAAGTCGTCTCTTCTTGCAATCCGCCCGAATCTGTGAGCACCAATCGAGCGTATTTGGCCAGCCAGAGAGAATCAGTATATCCGATTGGCTCAATTAGCATTAATTGAGGATAATCTTGAGCCCTGAACTCGAGCGGGGCCAGCATTTTTCTAGTCCTGGGATGAAGGGGGAAAACAATGGTTATCTTTTTCGATATTTTGCCGAGCTTGTTCATTATCGAGTGCAGGATTTTCGGGTCGTCAACATTGGACGGTCGGTGCAGAGTAACATAAACAAATTCACCGGGCTTCAGGCCGAGCTGGCTCGGGAGTGTGCTTTTTTCTGCCTCAGGCAGTCTGGAGATCAGGGCATCAATCATAATATTGCCGACCAGCTTTATTTTCCTGGCCGGAAGGCCTTCTTTTTTCAGGTTCAAGTTAGCGTCGGCTGATGGTGTAAATAGCAAATCAGCCAGGGCATCTGTGACCAGTCTGTTTATTTCTTCGGGCATAGTTCTGTCGTAGCTTCTCAGACCGGCTTCGATGTGAGAGGTTTTAATTCCCAGCTTGGCGGCAACCAGGGAACAGGCTAAGGTAGAATTTACATCTCCGACAACTACCACCCAATCGGGCTTTTCCCTGAGGCAGACCGGCTCGAAGGCCAGCATAATTCTGGCTGTTTGCTCAGCCTGGGATCCAGAGCCCACTCCAAGGTTGATGTCGGGTTCAGGGATGCCCAGTTCCTGGAAAAAAATATCGGACATATTATTGTCATAGTGCTGCCCGGTATGAACCAGCATAAAATCGATTTTCGGCCGGTGTCTCCGGTCTTGATTATAAGAACGAATGGCTTTGATCAGCGGAGCGATTTTCATAAAGTTCGGCCTGGCCCCGGCGACCAGGATAAGCTTAAGAATCTTCATTCTTGTGTTTCGATGGTATCCTATAAACGTCCTCCGGTCATTCATTTCGGTCATCTTCTTTTTTTTATGATCCTTATAATATCTTCAATATTATCCACAATATCTGCAAGGGCCGGTCTCCAGTCCTTATTAAAGTTTTGATCCTTTGGCCTGGGTTCGAACTTAATCTTTTTCCATACTTCTTGTTTATTCTGTATCAGCACCAAACGTCCCTGCTCATGGAGCATTCTATCGATGTTTCCAATTTTGCCCCGGAAGATGCTATAAACGGGGACTCCCAGGGCAGCAGCCTCTCTGTTCATAGTTCCTCCGCCACTGACCACCAGATCTGATAACCAGATAAGATTGAGTCCATCAATAGCTCTGGGAGGAACAATAGTTTTTCCTTTCTCAAACCATTCAGGATAATTCTGGCGTAACCGTTTTTCTTGATCGTGATGTCTTGGAAGAAGTATGGCCCTAACTCCATCTGTTTTTGAAATTCGATTCATTAATTCTACGAACAGCAAAGTGCTTTCCGGGTTGTGATAGTGAGCTTCTTCTGCCGGTGGCCTTACAGTGACAACTATCTCATTTTCTCTGAGGCCGAGTTCTTGAGCGAGGGTAAAATCCGGTTCAAAATATGGGACGTAAACATCTTCTTTTAAGCCCCGATAATAGCGTATCTGGTTTGCCCGGAAATTTCTGACATTTCCCATCAGGGCCTCAGGCACTATCAACCATCTCGCCCGGGCGGGAGGAATTGTTTTGGAATGTTCATAATCTGACATCAGGATTGATGGAAAGCCAAAAAGGTTAGACATAAATACCTGAGATCTGGCTCCATGAGAAAGAGCCAGCTCTGGCTTGTTTTTTCTTACAAATGGAAAAAGCTGGACACCGCGGAAGAATAGTCCCCATACTTTTTTAAAAGGATTTTTTCCGTAGTGTTTGCCGATTTTTATATAGTTCAGCCCTTTCTGGCTGGCCAGCTCGCATACCTGAAAAGCATCCCTGGCGCTGATTACTATTTGATGTCCGCGCCTTTCCAATTCTCTTATAATCGGAATGAATAAGGGCACGTGGGGAGTGTTGTCAAGGTCTATCCATATCCTGGTAGGCGGGGCGAGAGGTTTCTTTAGGGCTGGCCCGTCTTTAGGTTCCAGGGCCGATTTGGCCCTTTGCCCTGGATCAGCATATTTTGCTTTGAGTTCCGAAACATAATTTTCTCGCCAGAATTGAACCATCTCTTTTGGCAACGCCAGCCAGTATTGCCCTTCATATTTTTCTTTAATATATTTTATAAAATCAATATAAAGGTCTACCGGGTAATTATCCAGAGCCCACTTATTTTCAAAATTCAAATAATCGGGGTGGACATTAATCATAGCCAGCCCGCCTTTTTCAGCAATCCAGTCGATTTTTCTTTTCCAGATTTGATTGTCCTTTTCTTCCAGGATTATAAACAGGCAATGATCCTGGGGCAAAGTGTACGGTATTTCGATATATCCCGAACTCGGCCCTGGCCCTTTAACATAAAAAGGAAAAACGGTGTGAACATCCTGACGCTGGGGTTCAAATGGATCTGTATCAAACGTTGAACAGGCCCATTCTATTTCAAGTTCTGCCAGCCATTTTTGGTTACATATCATTGATGGGGCCACAAACCCAACTGCGTTCCAGAGGTCAAGATAGCGTTTTATTTTACCGGAACCTCTATCGAATCTTTCTCTTGACAGAAAATGCCTGCCGTCATGAGTAAGCCCGTGTAAGGCTACTTCAAATCCGCTGTCTTCAATTTTTTGCCGAAACCAGGGAGGAACCCAGTAGTCTTCAGCCACAAAATTGAAAGAAGCTTTAAGGCCAAGATTAAGGTCCAGGTCCAGCAGGCGCAGGCAGTTAGAAAGTCCCCGAATAGTGTCAATATCGTGAAGTATTACCAGAGCAAATTTTTTGTTATCCGGCCAGCCTTTCCATCCCACGGGCTGGCGTCCGGCTTTTTCCAGAATCGGCCAGGTAGCAGTATGCCGTCTCCTTCGGATTCTGGCCACCTGCCTTCTCAAACCAATCTGAACAGGACGAGGTATTAACGGCTTTAATCCATAATAGAATCTTATCAGGCTCATCTGCGTTCCTTGAAAAGACAATATAAACGAGTTAAATCCCGAGCTTCTACTCTATTAGTGTAAATATCTAAGGCAAAAACGTCATGCAATTTATTTTGCTTTTTACTATTAATATAATTTATCCATTCAAATGTCAAATAGGCAGCTTTTATTCTCTTGACTCAGGTAAAGGCTTAAAATTAGAATATATTATGTTTTATGTCTATTGAAATCGTTAACCACTTGCCAGAGGAGAGCTGGTCAGATTTCGTTTACCAAACTCGGGGCGGTAATATTTTCCATACTCCAGAAATGTACGAAGTATTTTCCAGAACAGAAAATTTTTCTCCTGAGTTATGGGCGGCAGTCGATAAGGGCAGAATACTGGTCCTTTTAATGCCTGTATACATAAATCTGTTTTCATCACCGTTTCTAAGGAAGATCACAACTCGAGCCGTATGTTTCGGGAGTGCCCTTTTATCTGAGCAGCCAGATGGTCGGCAGGCATTGAAATATCTATTAAAAGAATATACGGGTCAGGCGGGGAAAAAGGCAATTTTTTCTGAGCTACGAAACATTTGCGACCTTACTTGGGCCAGATCCTTTTTTCATCAGTGTGGCTTCCGGTATGAAGATCACCTTAATTTTTTGATAAATTTAGAGCCTTCATCTGAAAATATTTTTAGTAGAATTGGAGCACGGACCCGAAAAAACATCAAGCGAGCAATAAAAAAATAGTTGGTAGAGATAGAGGAAGTAAAGGAAGTTGACAAGTTAAAACCGTGTTATGACCTTCTTAAAAGTACATACCGGAGGGCGGCCGTTCCACTGGCAGATTTCTCATTGTTCAGAACTGCCTTTGAGGTATTGTTACCTAAAAACATGATCAGGATTACCCTGGCCAGAGTTAAAGGTCGGCCGGCGGCCGTTTCATTTGACCTGCTTTATAAAAAGACTATTTATGCCTGGTATGGAGGAGTGGACCGCCAGTATAAAGGTTATTTACCAAATGAATTGCTTACCTGGGATATTTTAAAATGGGGTTGTCAGAATGGTTTTGAGCTTTATGATTTTGGCGGGGCCAGGTAGCATGGAAAATTTGAGTGGTAAAATTTTTCTGATCAAAAACAGTCTTGAAAAAGTAATCCGCTGGGTTGAGGTTCATGATTTCCGTGGATACGATCCGGGCGATGGGCTTACCTCCTTTTTGAGGCCGCTGACTTTTAACAAACTGCTTTTAGAAAGAATTTTGATGCAGATAATTTGGAAGAGCCCTGTTAATCTTAGGCCGCTGTTCGGGGTTAAACCACGTGATTCATGCATAGCCAGGGGGTTTTTTGCCCGAGGATATTTAAAATTGTTTCAGATGACCGGAAAGAAAGACTATGAGCAGAAAGCCCGGGAATGTCTTGAATGGCTGATGGCCAACAGATCGCCTTTTTCCGAGGAATATGCCTGGGGAAAGATGTTTGATTTTTCCTCACGGGGCGGGCGTCAGAAGAAATACGAACCGATAACCATCTGGACAAGTTTAATCGGCCAGGCTTTTCTTGATGCTTTTGAAATTCTCGGCGAAGGGAGGTATCTATCGGTGGCCGAAAGCGTTTGCAGGTGGCTGTTGAATGTTCCCAGAACCATCACTGATAGCGGATTCTGTATTAACTACACTGCATCTGGAAAAGGAGATTGCACCATTCATAACCAGAGTATGGAAGCTGCTTTTATGCTGGCCAGAACCTGGAAATATATTAAGAATCCGGATTTCAAGTCAGTAGCCAGTGAGGCAGTTAAATTTACCTGCCGCCGGCAAAGGCCTGATGGTTCCTGGTGGTATGGCGAAGATAAAAAATCCTTAGGATTGATAACTTTCATACCGCGTATGTTCTGGATGGACTTAAAGGCCATATTGAAAATACTGGAGATGAAACGCATCTCGATGTCCTGGAAACAGGATTCAGGTTTTATGTGAGAAATTTTTTTTCCTCTGAGGGCCTGCCTGGATATTATCATAACCGCCGGTATCCGGTAGATATTCAATGTGCCGCTCAGGCTATCGATACTCTTGTATTTTTCTCTGATTATGATCAGGAAGCGCTGAACTTGGCTTTTAAGGTGGCGCGCTGGACGATCCTGAACATGCAGGATAAAAGCGGATATTTTTACTATCGAATATATCCACTGGTAAAAAACAGAACTCCGATGATTCATCGGGGACAGGCCACCATGTTTAAGGCTCTGGCCTTTCTGCTGGCCAAATTAATTTTAGGTAAATAGTTTTGATTTCTTACTGTGGTTTCCGGTAGCGGGATAAAGTTTAATCCATGGGTCAGGATGGAAATTATTCAAGAAAGAATCTGTAATACATATGGCTGGCCAGGAAATAAACGGGGGAAGGAAGAATTTGATAAATTGAAGCGGCCATTATCTTCAATTTTTCAGTTTTTAATCGTTGAGCTTTTTCATCCGGAAAGATGAATTCAGGCAGCTCTATTTCTTCTGTTCCCCAGTTTCGCTTAAAAAACAACAGGTCCCCGTGCTCTATAGAGGTTCTACCAAAATCAAAGTATTTAAATCCGCGCTGACTGGCCAGTTTAATTGCTTCCCAGTAAATGAAAGGCACAGGTCTGAGGGATTTAAAAGCTGTCTCCCAGCCCAGGGCCTCAGTCGAGCATCTATTTTTATATAAAAATATCAATAATGAAGCTACAGGGATATTCCCGTGTTCAGCCAGCAGATAGATGGCTTTTCCTGATGGTCCGAACAGGTTGAATATCTGGCTATAAAAGCTGAAGGGTATAGCTGGCAGCCCAAGACGTTTTCTGGTTCTTGAATATAGCAAAAAGAATCTTGACAGTTCGTCCTGATCTTTAATAATTCTTGTCTTAAGATTGCTTTTTTCTGCCTTTCTGATGTTCTTCCTGATGCACGTCCGGTCAAATTTACTGAATATTTTGTCCAGGTCATCATCAAGTGATAGGATGTGAGTAACGTATTCACTTTTTAATGAGCAGTTGCCCAGAAGGAACAGATCTTTTGTCCTGAATATCTTGATCTTTATATACTTACCATTCAGCTGTTCGAGGAAGTTCTTAGCGGCCTGAATAAGAAGTTTAAGTTCAGCAGGGTTTGAAATCAGTGGATCAAAAAAAGTTGCCAGGGGAGCTCCAACGAATCTTTTTCCTGAAAAGGGCGATTTAATAAAATAAAGCGGAAGACCAGCGGTTATCTCTCCGGTCTGTTCATTGTTGATAGCAAATATGAAAAGCTGACACTCTTTGATAAAACCGGACAAGATCTTATGCCATTGACTAAAATGGGTGAGCCAGCCTGCGGGGTGTGAATCAACAAAATGGTCCCAGCGGTGATACTCTGTCTCCGCCAGGATAGAAACTGTGGTCATTTAGGTGCTTCCAATAAATTTATAGAATATCTTTTCTGTCAGGCTGTAATTAGCCAGATAAGGCATTATAGTACGCGCCAAAAAATTTATTAATGGATTCGAAAAATGGATTAAACCAGGCTGTAGATTTACAATCATACCGCCGAATCCGGTCTTAAATCTTACATCCTGCATCTCTAAATAATTTTCCCGGGCATCGTAGATTTTTCCTCTCTTGAGGAGGTAGGTGCCAAAGGGACCTAGATCAGCACTTATGCAACCTGCAGATTTAGCCCATTTTATTATTTCCCAGAAAAGTAGTTCGTTCGGCCTAAGATGAGGATATTCTCCCGACCAGCCAAATTTCCAGAGAGAAACATGCTCACCCATAATTATGACTATGAGAGCGGATATAATGATGTCATTCAGCCGGGCAAAAAAAAGCGCAATTTTCCCCCTGATGGAGAACAGATCCCATATTTTTTCCAGAGTTCTTAAACTTGAAGGGTTCGGTCTGACTCCGCGTCGTTGACAGGTGGTGTTCATAAGTTTGAAAAATAGGCCAAGTTCTCCTCTGCTGCCCTGCCTCACTACTATTCCTGCGTTTTGCGCTTGTTGTATGTTCTGTCTTTTTTGCCTCTTCATTTTTTTGAACAACTGATCTTCTGATAGATTTAGATTAATCCTGACGTTAGCGCTTTTTATTATCCATTTAATGAAATTCGGCCTGAAACCTATTTGCCTTAATTCTGAAGTTATCCGGTCTTCTCTGTCTGGGGCCTGGACGAGGACAGCAAAAAACTTGTGACGTATGAATATTTTCAGGTAATTTAAGATAGATTTCATCACAATAAAGTCGTCGCTGGCTATAACCGGACCTTTCATCAACAGGCCAAATTTCAAGAATTTTAGCTTTTCTTTGTATAAAATCTGAAAGCCCCCGACAATCTGGTTGTTTCTGATAGCTATGATTCGACCGGTTTTCCAGCCTTCCGGTTTTTTGGCTTCACCCCATAGGCTTGTCTGTTCAAAATGCTCAAAGCCAGTGCTGAACAGGAAATTGTCCCACTCAGGATCAGGACAGGAAACAGATTCCCAGAAAGTCAGACTTTCCCCGGCAAGGTGAATTTCACCAATTTTTTTGCGAACATTGTCACAGCGACCGGCAATAGACATAATTTAAGATTATTGTAAAAAAGTAAAAGGATAAAAGCAACCAGCAACCAGATCTGATTTACCTCTGGTCATTCCAGATGTTTGTAAGCTATGGTTCCAGCCAGACGAAGAAGAGAAGGAGGCATGATCTGAAAGATTTTCTTAAACAAATTTCGTTTTCTGGCCTGAATAAAATTCAGTTTAATGCCCCTTGCCAGAACTATCCGGTAATAGCAAAGCTTTGATTCGACTGAACCCCAAGAACGTTTGTATGATAAAAGTCCCTGATCTTCTGGATCTGTTCTTCCAAGGCTCAATGTGTAACAGCCATTTTCCTGATGCCAATTAATAGATTCCCACATTATGAGATTATTCGGTCGCAGATGGTGAAAAGTATGATCGGAAGCTCCAAATTTGAAGAGAGCCTTCCGGTTGAAATGGAGAAAAATTGAAGCAGCAATCATTCTGTCCCGGTAATAAGCCGAAGCTATTATGCCCAGATTTTTTGCTATCATTTCATCGTAAATGTTTCTAAAAAACTTGAAGGGCTGTGGAGGAATTCCATGGCGTTTTCTGGTGATGACCTGCAATCTGTAGAAGTTTCTCATGGCTTCCGGGCTTTTTTCGAATCTTACCTTAAGACCGTATCTCATTGCCTTTTTAATGTTACGTCTGTTGCTGTCTCTCAGACTGGACCAGAGATCAGTCGATGGTTTTGACAGGTCTATATTGTGAGTATAGTATGTTTCTGAAGGTTTGCCCGGGAAGAAAAAAATTGAACTTCTGAATTCAACATATTTACATTTTTGGGTTACCCCATAATTGATAATTCCTTTGACAGGTTCTTCCAACTGGTCTGGTTCTTTGATGAGGGGATGGCAAAAATCAGAAAAAGGCAAGCTGACAACTCTTTTTCCAGTAATCAGGCTGTTTATCTCTATTAAAGGAATGATTGCAGTTGGCTTTTGCTCGTCATAAATCGCAAAATACAGAGGATTTAAATTATACGTTAATTTAAGAACCTGACACCATTCTCGGGTATGAAAAATATCGGGATCAAAGTGGTGTTTGATCAGACTATTCCAGTCCGCACAGAAGGCAGGATCAACGATCTTGATTTTCATTTTCAGGTCATATTTCTTTCTTGATGTTAAATTATTATTGTCCAGAAGGTCAAATTATAAATTTGTTTAAATACACGTTGGCTGATAAAGCCAGCCGGGTTGTTTTCTGAAGTGCGGGAGATTATTCTTAACGGGGAGAAGTTTTAGATATGAATAGTTTTGATCTGAAAAAAATTTTTCAGTTTTTGAAGACTCTCATAAATTGACAATTATTTTCCTCTTGAACATGAAATAACACAGAATACACATCAGGGACAGGCAACCGAGGGCGGTGCCGGCCTGGACCCAGCAATCGCCGGCCCAGCCGAGGATGGCTTCGGAAAAAGGGCTGACCAGGTTGCTGAACCAGTCGGCCCCGCCGCTACGGGCGAAAAGGTAAATAAAGAGGGGATTCATGCCCACAGCCAGCGGGATAAGGAACAACCTGCGGAATTTAATGATGTCGACCACCCAGTAAGCCAGGGCCAGAAAAAGCAGGCTAAAGCCGAGACTGACCAGCATAAAGGAGCTGGTTGAAATCTTTTTGATGATAGGGGTGATTGGGTCCAGGGCAAGTCCGAATAATGCTGCTGCTAATCCAGTAATGATGAGGATTTTTAGCTTCTTGCCAGGGGTGATATCAGCCTTCATCATTTTCCCGATGACTGTTCCCCAGATCAGATAGGCGGCCGAAGGAATCATATTAAAGGTTACCCAGCCTTCTGGATTAGAACTGCCCCAGAGCTTGATGTCCAGGTATGACCCGAAGTTGTGCCCGGCCACAAATGGCTGATTAAAACTCTCAACCGGCCACAGTCTGTAGAGGAGTTCAGCCATCAATAGGAGCGCGCCGGAGAAGGCGATCTGCCAAACTGCCGACCACCGGAATACAAGAAAAGCCGCCAGACTGCCGAAGGCCAGAGTCGGCAGGATGTCAAGGAGAAAAGCCCAGCCTGGCGCGCCCTCAGGCGGATTGACAATGTAAAGCGCCCAGCCGAGAAGAAAAAGCGCCAGGGCCCTGACTTCGGCATGTTGAAAACATTTGCCCCAGCTGGTGCCTCTTTCTAATCTATTGCCGTAAGAAAAAGCCATGGCCACGCCGCTGATAAACATAAAGAAAGATTGTCCCATATCCCAGAGGGTCAATCCGTGCCAGGGATGGTGCTGGAATTGATTTCCAATAGTGTGGATTAAAGTTCCCTGAAGTGAGGGGCTGAGCATCAGGTCATAAAGTCCTGTGGTCTCGACGATTAGAAACAACATGGCAAAGCCACGGTAGATATCAAGAGAAAGGAGCCTGCCAGACGGGACTTCACTGAGCCAGTTAGGATTTTTCATATCGGATTTCCCGCCTATAAGCTTAATCAAAATTCAGCCTGAATTTCAAAATATTATTGCCGCATTCAAAATGATCTTCAGAGCTAAGGTTGGCCTGATGATTGTTGTCTTGTTTCCTTCTTTTCAAGCTGCCAAAGGAGAAGTCCCATTATGATCAGAACAACAATGAACATACCATACCCGACCGATCGGTGAATGAACCCACCCTCCATGAATCTTTCGTCGATGAAATAGGCGATTAAATAGAGGACAACGATACGGATGCCATTTTTGATGATGATCATCGGAATGGCCACAGCCGCCAGCAGTAGTTTATGCTTGAATTCTTTTATGAAAAGATGGCCGGCCAGAAGACTTATCATCACCAGGGCAATGCTTGAACGCCATCCGGCGCATTCCGGTCCGACCACCAGGATGTACCCGGGAAGATAGATCTCAATGCCTTCTCTCACAAAAGGGATTCTAATCAGGGAAAAAGCTATATCGGTGATATGGACAGAAGACCCGGCAATCTCCTTAACCAGCCAGTTCATAATTGATGGTGGCAGGGGGACGGCAAAAAGTAAAAACCCAATGGGAAATATTGCCAGTTTGAAAGATTTGAAGCCATAGAAGGCAAGGTAGGTGCCAGCCCAGAATGTTATGGCTGAAAATACAGCCAGGGATATTGAATATTCATCCATCAGGTCTGAAAATCGGCTCAATAGATAAAACGTCAATCCTGCAGAGGCTATCAAAATACCCGGAAGAGTAGCCGGAGCCGGAGCTGAAAACAGGGCTTTTCTCTTCCCGAAAAGAAGGAAGATGGTAATTATCGGGACAATTGGAATATGAGTGTAAAAGAGGTCAATGCGGGGGTCGCTCAGGAGTCTTTTTATGGGATTAAAAGCTAATACAACGGCCAGCAGGTAAAAGAAGAGAAGAAGAATAAAATAAACCCGCCCTCGCTTAGACTCCACCATTAGAAAAAATTAAGCTGTCGATGACCTGGCCCCGCTCAGGCTATCGGGAAGAAAGTCAGTTCTTTTTCCTATTTTTCAAGGCATAAATCCCAAGACCTGCCAGCCCGATGCCGACCAGAGCAATGGCCACCGGTTCGGCCACGCCACGTCTGCCGCCCTGGCCCCTGTCTCTTTTGCCCCACGGACCGAAATCATCGCTCCAGGCATAGGAGATTGTGGTCGTCAACAGAACAAGCAACAGCAGCGCGACCAGAACCAGAATAGTCTTACTCATGACAATTAACCCCTTTCGGTAATCTTGCATCTACTATTATCAGGATAAATTCTTTTTTGTCAAGCACTTTTTATTGACATTTTTGCCGGTTTTGTGATAGAAAAACTTTGCTTTTTTATTATTTACAGGGAGCTTACCGGGCAGGCGGGGAGCAGAGCGTGAGAATTTTTCAGCGGATTTTAAGACGCCTTGCCTATTTTATCCCAGGCGGGGGGTCCCTTAGGCCCGGGCTGAACAGGCTGCGTGGCGTCAAAATCGGAAAAAATGTCTGGATCAGCCAGTATGTCTACATAGACGAGCTCCATCCTGAAGCCATAGAGATTGGAGATAACGTCACAGTTGGCATCGGCACGGCCATCATCTCCCACCTTTACTGGACTAAATCAAAAGAAACGGTGGTCAAACCGGTGGTTATAGAGCCCGGTGTCTTTATAGGTCCGCACTGTGTGATACTTCCTGGCGTCCGGATCGGGCAGGGCTCGGTCATCCAGGCCGGAACGGTGGTTTCTCACAATGTTCCGCCGGGAGTCTTTTTCGGCCATGCGCCGGCCACCGTCCTGGGCAAAGTAACGGTGCCGCTCACACCCGAGCATACCTATCAGGAATTTGTCCATGGCCTCAGGCCATTCAGGAAAAAAGGCGAGTCAGATGATCAGGGATGAAATAAAAAAATTCATAGTCGAAAAATTTCTTTTTAATTGCGCAGACCAGCTCGACGATGAGGCCTCACTCCTGGAGACCAACACCGTGGATTCAGTCGGAATCCTGGAAATTGTGGGCTTCATCGAAAACCGGTTCAACCTTAAAGTTGAGGACGAGGAACTGACAGCCGAGAATCTGGACAGCATCAATAAAATCGCCAGATTTGTCGAAAAAAAGCTTGGTTTACAGGGTTAAACAGATGCAGTTTGACCCGGTGCTTCTCCATGACTGGTTGACCCGAACTGCCAGCCGCCGTCCAGGCAAAACCGCTCTTGTAAGCCGCGGCCAGAGGCTTACCTACAGGGAAATAGAGGAAAAATCCACCCGCCTGGCCGAAGCCCTGGTTCTGATGGGATTTAAGAAGGGCGAGCGCGGGGTCATCTGTCTCGACAACTGCCCGGAAGCGGTCATCGCCATTTACGGAATTCTTAAAGCCGGAGGAATTTTTGTCGTCATCGATTCAAAGAGTCCCTGGCCGGTTGTCGATTCTATCCTGGAGGACTCCGGAGCCAGGTTGCTCGTAACCTACAGACGAAAAATTTATCAGAGGGATAGCTCTAAGAATCTACTGGCGGACCTTCAGCTCGTCATTGTAGACGGAAGCCAGTCCCCGCCCCGAACCTGCCCTAAAGCGCTTAATTTTTCCGGTCTGGTTGAGAAACTTTCGGTCGAGGTTAAGTTGCCCCGGCTTCTGGAAAACGACCTGGCCTGCCTGATTTATACTTCAGGCTCAACTGGAAAATCCAAGGGCATCGTCTGCACTCATCACAACATGGTGACTGCCGCCCGGAGCATCATCCAGTACCTGGAAAATACTCCGGACGATATAATTCTGGATGTTCTGCCGCTGTCTTTTGATTACGGTCTCTACCAGGTCTTGATGTGTTTTATGTTCGGTGGAACGCTGGTGCTTGAGCCTTCCTTCGCTTACATTCAGGATATACTGGCGGCCATCGAAAAGGAAAAAGTTACCGGCTTTCCCATAATTCCGTCGATTTCGGCCATGCTCCTGAGACTCAAAAAATTTCCAGCCCGACAGCTTCGTTCGCTTCGCTACATAACCAATACCGGAGCCGCCTGGCCGGTCTCCCATATCCGCCAGTTCCGGGAATTGTTGCCATGGGTGAAACTCTATTCAATGTATGGCCTCAGCGAATGTAAAAGGGTGAGCTATCTTCCGCCGGAATTGATAGATCAGCATCCGGATTCGGTTGGAATTCCTATGCCGAACCTGGAAGTGGCTGTGGTTGACCGCCGCGGAAAGCCGGTGCCGCCAGGAAAATCCGGACAGCTCGTCGTCCGGGGACCGTCGGTCATGCAGGGCTACTGGCGGGACAAAAAACTGACCGATAAAGTTTTCCGGCGGGGGAGATATCCGGAAGAACGCTGGCTTCAGACCGGCGACCTTTTCCGCCAGGATGAAAACGGGTTGCTCTATTACCTGGGGCGCCGCGACCGTCAGATTAAATCCTACGGTCACCGCATTAACCTGGCTGAAGTGGAAAAGACGATAGCGAGCCTGAGTGGCGTGGTTGAGACGGCGGCCGTGCCCATCCCCGATGACATCGGCGGGGCTGTTATCGGAGTATTTATTGTTATGAAGAGGGAAGCCGGGCTCAGTGAAATCCAGGTCAAACAGCACTGCCAGCAGAATTTAGAGCCCTATAAAATACCGCGCCACATCTGGTTGCTTGACGCCCTGCCCAAGACACCAAACGGCAAGATAAATTATAAAGAGCTGAGGTCACGGCTCTATAAGAAAACCCGGGGCAGTCAATAGGCAGGGCAAAAAATTTTAAGACAATTAATTATTAAAAGATTATTCCGGAGAGAAGGCGGGAAGAATTTAAGGTTGCCGGGAGAATGGAGGCCAAAAAGAAATTTTATCGGTTCCCCGGATAATCTTCAGGTTAATTTGATATAGCGAGGTGCTCGATGACTGCCAAAGAACATATGAATGAATTTTCATATGACAGTCTCAAACTCGACTGCGAAAAAGAAACTGCCCGTCTCACTGCCTTTATTTCTGAGGCGGTCGGGCGCCGTCTTCGCAGGCAGGGAGCGGTGGTGGGTATTTCCGGGGGCATTGACAGTTCAGTCACGGCCGCCCTCTGTGTCCGGGCTCTGGGTGCCGAAAAGGTCATCGGCCTCCTGATGCCCGAGCGCGACTCCCACCCGGACACCCTGAAGCTAAGCCGACTGGTGGGGGAGAGCCTGGGCATCAAAACCTTTTAT
Source organism: Candidatus Saccharicenans sp. (assembly GCA_030017715.1). GTDB lineage: Bacteria > Acidobacteriota > Aminicenantia > Aminicenantales > Saccharicenantaceae > Saccharicenans. The sequence continues at coordinate 31,928 of JASEIU010000004.1, forward strand.
CGCGACCTGACTCCGATACTTACCGGCCTCGGTTTTTACCAGGACATGACTGCCTGCATAAGGGAAGTCATTCCGGAATTTGGAGAAGGCTGGCGATGGAAAATTTCGGCTTCCGAAATCTCGGAAGACCGGGTCTTTACCTTTTTCTGGCTGGTGGTCCAGTCGCCGCCGGGCGAGATCATCAAAAAAAGGCTTCTGGCCGAAAAGCTCCTTCACCTGATTGCCCTCAGCAATTTCAAGCAACGGACAAGAAAGATGCTTGAGTATCATTATGCCGACCGCTTCAATTATGCCGTCGCCGGGACCTCCAATCTACCTGAAAGCGACCAGGGATTCTTTGTCAAGCTCGGTGACGGGGCCGGCGATTTTAAGCCGATTGCCCATCTCTATAAAAGCCAGATCTATCAGCTCGGCCAATATTTAGGTTTGCCGGAAGCCATAACCGGACGCCAGCCGACGGCCGACATTCACCCGCTTTCCCAGGGGCAGGACGAGTTTTTCTACGGCCTGCCCTATGAGCAGATGGATGCCTGTCTTTACGGAGAAAAAAACAGTCTGCCGCCCGAAGCGGTGGCCCGGGCTACGGGACTTAGCCCGGAACGGGTGAGTTTAATCTACAAGCAGCTGGCCCATCGCCGGGCAGTAAACGAGTACCTCAGCCTGCTGCCGCTTTATCCTGAGCCTTAGCGCGCTGGAAATATAATTTAAGGACAGACCTGCTTCTTAAATCTGAGTCTGAGTTCGGCGACCTGATCTTTGATGGATAATATCTTCTTCCAGCCATTCACAAACTTTGAACGCGACCTTGAGAAAAATTCGGCCGCTGCCGCCTGCCCTGTCTGTTAATAATTGCATATTATAACTTTGTTGAGTTTTTGATCGGAAACTTGCTCAGCCTGGTTATAACCTGTATCATAAACTATCCGCTTTAATTTATATCTGAAATTAGCGATGCGAGGTTAATGATGACTATGGAGAGCAAAAACAACCTGGCAATAATTCACCCGGAAACTTTTGTGGCCGAAAAAGCGGTCATTATCGGACGGGTCATCCTCAAGCAAGGGGCCAGCGTCTGGTATAACGCCGTGCTCCGGGCCGACATCGCCGACATTGTTATCGGCGAATATTCCAACATCCAGGACAACTGCGTGCTTCATGTTGATTACGACACCCCGACCATCCTTGGCGACTATGTCACGGTCGGCCACGGCGCCATCCTTCATGCCTGCAAAATCGGCTCCAACACCCTGATCGGCATGGGAGCAGTGGTTCTTGACCGGGCGATCATACCGGATAACTGCCTGGTGGCGGCCGGAGCCCTGGTTCCGCCCGGAAAGACTTTCCCCGAGGGCACCCTAATCCTGGGCAACCCGGCCAAGGTCGCCCGCACTCTCACCGCCGATGAAATCCAGCACCTGCGCCAGCACGCCCTCGGCTATTATGACCTCTGGAAGAAAAACTACCGTCCTGACAGCAAATAGATTTTGCCCTGAATGAAGCTTGTTTTTCTTCCCACCATATCCGGAGATTAGTTTGATGAGTTTATTGCCGCACAGTCTCTCTCAGCCGGCTAAGAAATGTCTGAACGGGCAATTGTATGACTCAACTTAGCATAGAGCAGAGTTGTTGATCATAACCTCAAGCTATGAAATTCGAAAGATCCGCTTTTGAATTTGCCGGAATTATTATTTATTCTGATAATGTGAGAAAAATTTATCGTTTTTCTCTCAAAGCAAGGGCAGCTTTGCGACGGAAGGCTCCGGTGAATTCCTCATATTTCCCGTTAGCAGTCCCTATTTTGGCTCAGTCTATATCTTGAACTGCCGGCCAGGCTATCAATACCATGGCCCATTGTCTCAGGTTGTGTGTTCCTTGCTGCCGGCAATATTAATTACCCTAACTTAGGTATAGTTAACATTCAATATTACTGACAACATTACCGACAATCTGATTTTGATATTACTTCATCTTATAAGAGAATCTGGCTTTTGCCCTAAATATATCTTTAGAGGCCTTTAGCAGGGAAAGGATATCGAAAACAGGCTCAAAAATCAGGAACATTTTAGCGGGTGTCTTTCTCCCGGTCACCTTCCCTTAACCTCGGGCAAAGGTTAAATTTAAACTTGACAATATCTTAACGAATTGTTAATTATAGGGCGGAAGGTTCGCCGGGGAGATCAGAATGAACGAACTTTTCGCCGCCCGCCTGAAAAAACTGCGTGAGGAGTCCGGTTTAACCCAGGAAGAGCTGGGCCAGGCTGTCGGCCTTTCTTCCGAGTACATCTCGCTCCTGGAAGCCGGCAAGCGCACTCCCTCGATCATAGCTCTAAATCGTATCTCAAAATACTTTCAGAAAAATGTTTCCTATTTCCTGGAAACACGCGAAAATCCCTTTTTCATTCTCCAGGCTGACGAGCGCCTGAATTCAGCCACCAAAAGGAAACTGGCCCGATTCCAGGAAATCTGCGAAGAATACCTTGAGCTGGAAAGGGTAACCGGACGCCACTGTCAGCTGGCGCCGCTCTACTCGGGCAGCCTTTCTCCGCAGAACATGGCCGAAGAAGAACGCCGCCGCCTCGGCCTGGGCAACGAGCCCATCCGCGATATTTTCCGGCTGGGCGAAACCAACGGATGCCGTTACTTCCGGGTCAGCCTGCCTGAGGAAGCCCGTATCTCCGGAATTTTCATCTACCTTGAAGAAAAGGATGCCGCTTTTGCCCTGATAAATTCCAGTCTGTCACCCGGAAAACAGGTGGTAGCGGCCGCCCATCTCTACTGCCACTATTTGCGCGACCGAAATGAATCTCCGATCATAGACAACCTGGATGTCATCGTCGATGAATATGTGACCCTCTACTCGCCGCGCGAACAGTTTGCCCAGGCCTTTGCCACCAGCTTCCTGATCCCGGCTTCCAAGGTACGAGAACTCGTCGAGCGGGACATAAAAACCCGCCGCCTGAGCTATCCGGAAGTGATCTTTCTCAAGAGATACTTCGGCGTCAGCACGCCGGCCATGCTCCGCACCCTGCGCCTGATGGGCTATCTGAGCCGTTCCCAGTTTGAGAATTATTTCAAGCTGGACCACGAGGCTGAGGAACGGGACATTTTCGGCGACATCTCGGTTGAGGAAAGAGAAACCGGCCAACCCGGTCCCGAGCTGGTGCTTCCGGAAAGGTTTTACTTATTAAAGAAAGAAGCCGAGCTGGTGGAAGAGGCTGAAGAGGAACAACCTGGAGAAAAAATTAAATCCCGGGAGCCCGGCTCCGGCGGAAAAGAAGAACCCGGGCAGGAAAACGAAGAAAGCTGAAATTGGCCGGGTTGCCCTGCTTCCGGAATCCGCGCGGGGCCGGTAATGAGGACCGAAGCTCCGGTTTAATGGATTTTCCCGCAAGAAATGAGTAATGAGGCGAAGCTTATGGCCGTTAAGGGCCCGGACTTCGGGCCTGACTCTTCTGGCCGCCGCCCGAGAGAGGTTAATGATGAGCGACGAGCCGGTCATCTATGAAGAGAAACAGAGATTGAACATCGGTCTGCTCTGGCTCCCGGTCCTGACCCCGGCGGTTATGGTCTGGTACAGCTTTTACTGGCAGATTCTCCGGGGGCGTCCGGTCGGCAGCCGGCCGGCGCCGGATGCCATTCTTATCATTCTTTTCGTTGTTTTCGGCTTTCTCTTCCCGTATCTGATGCTGAAAACCAGGCTGATTCTTCAGGTGAGACCGGACGGCTTTTATTTCCGCTATCTTCCCTTTCATCTCCGCTATCACAAAATTTCCTGGCTGGAGATAACAGATGTCCGGCCGGTGGAATTTTCCCCCCTGTTGCCTCACATAAGAATCTACACGAAATAGGATTCATTGCCTCACGTAAGAATCTACATGAAAATCTTGATGTTTTTTCTTCCTCAAATTGACCCGATAAAGCTTCTCCTGGAGTCGATCTATGTTCTCCTTTATCTCCACGATATCCAGCCGTTCATACTCCCGGCGAAGCTTCCTCTTTACCTCTGCCGCAACATAGGGACTCTCTAGCACTCTCTGATAGGGAGTCTTCGGCTCATCATAACGCTTCTCAACCCGGCTGCCTATCCTGCTTTTTTCCCGAAGCTTCATCGTTACCCGAAAGAAGTTATAATAGAGCCTGGCCCAGGAGTAAAGCTGCTGGATGCGCTCCTATCGTACCTGAGGTAACCGACTAACTTCCGCACCGCCGTGTAGTTCTTTTGCTCCACATAACAGCTATCGTTCTTCCTTCCGGCTCGGCCGCGAGTAAAACTGAGGTGTCTTTCCTGGCAGTAACGGATAAGATGGGCATTGATGAAGGCCGCGTCATTGTCTGAGTCGAGGCCCAGCAACTTAAACGGCAATCGCTTTTCTATCCTCTGGAGAGCTTCAAATACCCAGACCTGGGCGCGGTTCCTGACCACTTCCGCCTCCGTCCAGCTAGTGGCCACATCGGTGGCATTGAGGCTGTGGCAAAAATCACCCCGCGTCACTCCTCCGTCATGACCTACCAAGTCCATCTCTAAGAAACCTGGCTTCTGCTCATCCCAGTCAGAAAAAGTCCTCACCGGAATCTGATGCTTCAGGAGCGTGCCCGGTTTTGTCCTCGCCCGTGACCTCAGCGCCATCTTCCGACGCTCCGGCTGCAGCAGCCGGTCCGCCGTCGAGGCGGAAACCCGCCAAAGCTTCTCCTTGAGCCGGAATGGAAGTTTCACCCTCCCCATCGCTTCTAGCTTCGGGCAAACCTCCCGCATCATGACCACCAGAGGCTTGCCACAAGGATAATTGAAAAGCCACCAGAACCAACCCAACCATTCCTTAACCTTCTCGTCATATACCGGCTTCCTCCGGCGCTTCACCTTCCTTAGCTCCACTACCCTACCACCTTCCGACCACAGTTCCGTAGCCACCAGCTGGCATACCCACGATGGTATCCTGTCAAAGCACAAAATTCGGCCAGCATCGCCCCTTTCCTCTTCTTCGAAGCCCGCTGGTAGGCAGGAGCCGGTTCCTTAAGCACCGCTCTTTTTGTCTTCATGTCCAGCCCCATGTCTTTGCCTCCCTGAGAATTATCTTCTCCCCAGAGAGGCAATTGGCAATAAAATTTCGTGTAGATTTTCTCGTGAGGCAACGAATCCATTTCATGTAGATTTTAAGTGAAGCAATTCGCCCCTTCAAAGAGTTCGGCGGCTATGGTATAAAATATGCAAAAGGGGCGAAATTTTGCACCGCCAGGGGAAATAAAGGGCTGGAAATTCATCTGGCCGGCGGACGCAAACTCATTTTCAGCAGCGACCATCCGGAGATGCTTCTGAGTTATATGGCCGGGCACTGGAACCGGAAACCCTGAACCCGATCAGGCCGGCGGGACTTTCTTTCCCCGTCGAGTCACGACCGAGCCTGGAACTGAGATATTAATATTTCAGATATACAGCCGGGGTTTTTTGATTCCAGGTGATAAAAGCAAGATTAATCAGCCATGATAACAACTGCGGCTGCCGTTTAAGACTGGTGAAGGTCGCTGCACGCCGTCGCAGAATAATTTTATTGTTATTGAGTCCCGGCCTCTGTTAGAATGAAAAATCATGTCGAAGGAGCCCCTGATGAAAAAAAATTTCAGCCGTCATAATTTTGGGAGAATGTTTTTAGGGCTATCAAGCCTTCTTGTTCTCTCTCTGTGGTTGCTTTCAACGGCCGGCCTCGTTTCCGCCGAACAACAGATGCGTTCCGGAAGCGATGGCCTTTCACCTGACCAAAATCGGCCGGTCGCTCAGGAACAGCAAAAACAGGAACAGATAAAAACAGAACAGACCGGCGTCGGACAGACGGCGCCCCGCCCGATTGAGATAAAGGACATACTTGCCTGGAAAAATATCAGCCTGGCCTTAGTTTCGAATGACGGCCGCTGGTTTGTCTATGCCCTGACTCCCAATGAGGGCGACAGCGAGCTGGTGATAAAGGAAGTCGACGGCAAAAAAGAATACCGTTTCCCGCTGGGGGAGGCCCCGCGGTCTCTTTTTGATTCAGTCCTGGTCTCCGATGATTCCCGCTGGGTAAGTTTTCTGTCGCACCCTTCTTCTCAGGAAATGAAAAAACTGCGCAAAGAGAAAAAGAGGGTAGAACCTAAAGCCATTCTGGTGGATTTAAGAAGCGGAGAGCGGACGGAGTGGACCAGAGCCCGGAAGATTGCTTTTTCCGGGGAAAGTTCGGCTTACCTGGCCGTTCACCGGCTGGCTCCCGAAGCCCAGGAAAAAGAAAAGGATAAATGGACCGGCTCGGACCTGGTGTTGAAAAACCTGGTCGGCGGGCAGGAAATCGGCCTGGGAAATGTTTCCGAGTTCGCCTTCAATAAATCCGGCCAGTGGCTGGCTTTTCTGGTCGACGCTCAGGACAGGAGCGGCAACGGACTCATGCTTCAGAATATAAAAACGGGAGAGGTCAGGAGTCTGGATTCAGGCCGCTTCTGGTATAAGAATCTGAACTGGGATGAAAAAGGCCAGGCCCTGTCGGCGCTCAAGGGTCGGGAAGATAAAAAGTATGAAGATAAGCTTTACAGCCTGGTGGCTTTTAAGCTCAACCCGGCTTCAGGGCAGGAAGAAAAATACGAATACGACCCGGCCGGAGACAGCTCTTTCCCTGAAGGCTTCAGCCTCAGCCCGGATTTTACCCCATACTGGCTTGAAGATTACGAGGCGCTGGCTTTTGGAATCAAACAGCTTAAGACCAGCTCCGGAACCGACAGGGGGAAAGAAGGAGACGATAAGGGAAAAAAGGAAGCCGCCCCGCCTTCGAGAGGCGAAGAGGTTGAGGACGAAGACCTGCCGGACCTTATTCTCTGGCACTGGCAGGACCCCAGGCTGCAATCGCAGCAGCAGGTGGAAGAAAGACGGGATGCTTCCTTCAGCTATCTTTCAATTTTCCGGGTTAAGGAGAAAAAATTTGTCCGGCTGGCTGACGACGAGCTGCGTCAGGTTGAGCTCGGGCGGAGGTCAGACCTGGCGGTTGGCTACGACCGCTCCCTGTATGAACTGGAGGGCAGTCTGAGCGGCCAGCGTTTTCAGGATATTTATGTGGTTGACCTTAAGACCGGCCAGAGAAAGCCGGCCCTGAAGCAGAACCGCTGGTCCTATGACCTTTCGCCCGACGGCCGGTATCTTCTTTATTACCACGAGGGGCATTTTTACGCTTACGAGCTGGCCACCGGCCAGAGCTTTAATCTGACGGCCAGGCTTCCGGCTTCTTTCATCAACGAGGATGACGACCACAACGTGAAAAACCCGCCCGACCGACCTTTCGGCTGGTCTAAAGACGGCCGCTATGCGCTGCTGTCGGACGGCTGGGATGTCTGGCTGGTGGAAGCCCGCGGCCGGCAGGGCTATAACCTGACCGGAAACGGCTTCAGGGAGCAGATCCGTTACAACCGGCGTTTTGTTCTGGACCCGGAAGAAAAGGGAATCGACCTGGACCAGCCGCAGTATTTTCAGGCCTACGGAGAATGGACGAAAAAGCAGGGAATCGCGCTGGTTGAGCCGGCCAGAAGAACTATGAAGATGCTACTCTTCGACGATGCTCAGTTCAACCGTCTGCTTAAAGCCAGAAAGGCCAGCCGCTATTTTTACACCAGGGAAACCCACCGGGATTTCCCCGATTTCTATGCCTCTGATGCTTCGCTCGGCCGGGCTACCAGAATCACTGAAGCCAATCCCCGGCAAAAAGAATTCTTGTGGTCGGCCGGAGCCCGGCTGGTGGATTATGTCAGCTCCAAGGGAAAGAAACTTCAGGCGGCTCTTTTCCTGCCGGCCGATTACCAGGAAGGGAAAAAATACCCGACCATCGTTTACATCTATGAAAAGCTTTCCAGCGGCCTGAACCGCTATTTTCTGCCGACGGCCAACGGCTTTAACAAGTCCTATTACACCAGCCAGGGCTATGCGGTCCTGATGCCGGATATAACTTATACCATCAACGACCCGGGAATGTCGGCTGTCTGGTGTGTGCTGCCGGCGCTGAAGGCGGCCATCGAAACCGGCGTGGTTGACCCGGAAAGGGTGGGGTTACAGGGACATTCCTGGGGCGGTTATCAGACGGCTTTTCTGATAACCCAGACCGAAGCCTTTGCCGCCGCCGTGGCCGGAGCGCCTCTTACCAACATGATTTCCATGTACAGTTCAATTTACTGGAACACCGGCTCGGCCAACCAGCCGATCTTTGAGAGCAGCCAGGGGCGGTTTACCGGCGGCTACTGGGAGAATCTGGAGGCTTACACCCGGAATTCTCCCGTCTATTACGCCACCCGGGTCAAGACTCCGCTGCTGCTGCTGCACAACGATAAAGACGGGGCGGTGGTGTTCAACCAGGGGGTCGAGTATTACAACACCCTGAGGCGGCTGAAAAAACCGGTGGTCATGCTGGAGTATGTCGGAGAAAACCACGGCCTGCAGAAGCCGGCCAACCGCAAGGATTACACGGTCAGAATGAAGGAGTTCTTTGATCATCACCTGAAAGGTCAGCCAGCGCCGGAGTGGTGGGAAAAAGGCGTTCCTTACCTGAAGCTCAAGGACCATTTAAGAGATCGGGTCAGGTCCCTCAAGGCGGAAGGCGAGGAAAAATCCGCTGAAGCCGGAAAATAGGACTTGCGTCGGAAGCCTGGATCGCTAAAAATATTTTTGTGAAAAATTAATAAGGGGGAGCGAAGGATGAAAGAGGTCAGGGACATGAAATATTCGCATTCCAAGCTGTCAACCTATGAAGATTGTCCCTTAAAATTCAAGCTGGCTTATATTGATGGGATAAAGGTCGAAGAGGAAGGCATAGAAGCCTTCCTGGGAAGCAGGTTTCATGAAGCCATGGAAAAGCTCTATTCTGAACTTCGCTTCCGGACGATGACCCTGGATGAGGTTAAAGCCTTCTACGAGAGCCAGTGGAAGAAAAATTTTCACGATAAGGTGGTGGTGGTTAGGCCGGAAAGAACTCCGGATGATTATTTCCGTCTGGGCCTGAAATTCATAGAAGATTACTACCGGCATTATTTTCCGTTTAATCAGAACCGGGTTCTGGGCCTGGAGCAGTTCATCGAGATAGAACTGGAAGGGAAGCGCCGCTATATTCTTCAGGGGTATGTCGACAGGATAGACCTGACGCCGGACGGGGTAATTGAAATTCATGATTATAAGACCGGCAGCGGGCTGCCGGAACAGGCTCAGGCCGATGCCGACCGACAGCTGGCTCTTTACCAGCTCGGGGTCAAGAAAAAATGGCCCTGGGCCGAAAAATTCCGGCTGGTCTGGCATTATGTGGCCTTTGACCTGGAAATTTCCTCTACCAGGACGCCCGAAAATCTGGAAGAGCTGAAAAAGCAAATCGTGGCCGCGATTGAAAGGATTGAAGAGGCCAGGGCTGCCGGGGATTTTCCGCCCCACGAGAGTCTTCTCTGCAACTGGTGCTCTTTCTGGGATTACTGCCCGCTTAAAAAGCATCAGGCCAAACTTGAAGAATTGCCGGCCAATGAATACCTGACCGAAGAAGGCGTGGTTCTGGTCAATAAGTATATAGAGTTTTTGAATCAGAAAAAGCGGGCGGAAGAAGAGCTGGAAAAACTCAGGGAAGCTATAATTGCTTACGCTGAAAGGAACGGCTTAATCAGGGTGGTCGGAAGCGATTTTCATGTGACTCTGAGCCGTCAGGACAGGCTGAAGATTCCCAATGCCGGCGATGAGAAAAGGGTGCTGCTCGAAAATTTAATAAGGGAAGCCGGGTTGTGGGACAGGTTGTCTTTGCTGGACAGGTTTGCCCTGGAAAAGGCTATCAAGCTCGGTCAGCTTGATTCCCGGCTGCTGGAGAGGTTAAAAGAACTGGTTACCAAGGAAACACAGATTGCCCTTTATCCGGGAAAAAACGAGGGCCCCTCGGATTAGGTGTCCCGCACCGGCGAGGCTTCCGGACATCTTGAGAGAAGAGGGCCAGCAGTTCAATTTTTCCATTTCTTCCCCCGGTTTCTTTCTGTCAGAATGCCCTGGCCTGGCGCTTCAGAATTTGAGGCATATCCGGCATTTTATGGGCCAGACTGATGGATGATTTCGCTTTTATTCTCACTTTGAGGCTGTGCTTTTAATTCCTGCCCTCGGTCCGGTGAAATCTTATAGTTATTCGACCAGATATTTTTCTTTTGACCAACTGATGGAATATTAACTGAAAATAACAATGAGGCTAATTTTAAAAAAAGCCGGCCAAGATTTCCTATCCGGAGGTAACAGTTGTTTTTGAACCGGGAAAATTCTAAAGAATATAAATACGGGCGGACTTGTCTCAGCCCCGCCTTTCTGGCTCTTCTGAGAAAATCAGGGGTAGCAGGTCGCGGGGTGTTTTAAGCAGCACCTGAGCGCCGCTCCGGACAAGCTCCTCCTCGCTCCTGAAACCCCAGAGGGCGCCGGCGGCCAGCAGACCACCGGCCCTGGCGGTTTCCATGTCGACCGAAGTGTCGCCGACATAGACCACTTCCTCGGGTCTGAGGGCCAGCTGCCGCAGAACTTCGTGAAGCGGGGTTGGGTCAGGCTTGACCGGAGTTCCGGGCTTAGCTCCCAGGATGACATCGAATTCAACAGGGAGAAGTTCCCGGGTCATACGGACGGTAAATTCGTGCGATTTGTTTGACAGAACGGCCATCTTAATGCCGGCTTTTTTCAGCTCGGCCAGGACTTCCAGAATGCCGTCGTAGGGACGGGAGCGCTCCTTGTAGGTGATGGCGTATTCGCGGCGGTATTCCTGAATCAGGTCCTGAATTGCCCGGTCGTCGTCGGCGATTTCCGGGACCGCCCGCTTGACCAGGACCTCCATTCCGTCTCCGACCATCAGCTTGCATTCTTCTTCAGAATACTTACGGTAACCGCGCCGGGAAAGGACCAGGTTCAGGCTGCGGGTGATGTCCTCGATAGTATTGAGCAGGGTGCCATCCAGGTCGAAGATAATGCCTTTGAATTTCATGAGCACTAATTTTAACGGCCGGGCGCCGTTTCGTCAACGCCGCAGGTTCACTTTCCCGGATGAAGTCATACTGCCATAATTGTCAGCTGAAGGGGAGTCCCGTCAGGCCGACTGTTGCCTTATAAACAGGATAACAGGATAAGCGTTTTTTGCCCTGGAATTTTCCCTTAAAAATATTTCTGGGTCCGAAACCAATTTACTGGCTTTTCAGCCCTTTCTCACGATGCCTTTTCTTTTCTGTCTTTAAGTTATGCTTATGGCCGGATTTCGCAATGCCCGGCTGATGGAAAGCGGCATCTGCTTCTCGGCTCAAAATTATGTTTTAAGGAATCCGGCCGTCAACCCGATTTTTCCAGAACTTTGAGTTCCAGGATCCGGTCGAGCCGGAAGTGCCGCTCCTCTTTCCTCAGGTGGCAATAAGCCACCAGAGCTTCGAAGGTTCGTCCCCGGGACTCCATCATCGTCAGGGAAATCGGCCGCACCCGGCGCCGGCTCTTGGTGTCGTCGGGCTTGAGGTAAGTTATTTCCAGCAGCCTGTTCTTCTTAATCGCTTCCTTGATTTTCTGCCTTTTTAATTCGACCGGGGTCTGTTCTTCGGCCTTTCTGTACTGAAACTGGGTCAGGAAGCGAACTACCCGGTAGTCCATCATGATGTGGCCCTTCTTGATGGGCTTCTTGAGAACCAGTCCCTCGAAGCTGGTGCAGCGGCTGAGGGCCACATAGACCTGGCCCGGGGCGAACGCCCCGCGCCCGATGTCCACCACCACCCGGTCGAAGGTCTTGCCCTGGCTCTTGTGAATGGTGACCGCCCAGGCCAGGCGCAGGGGATACTGGGTGAAGGTTCCGGTGACACGACTGATGATCTTTTTTCTCTGGCGGTCGTACTCGTATTCAAAAATTTCCCATTCGTGGGGCAGGACATCCACCAGCGAGCCGTTCAGCAACCGCACCATGACCGTATCCGGCCGGTCCTCGGCCTCAATGATTTCTTCCACCCGGCCGATGCTGCCGTTGACCCAGCGGTCGTAGGCGTCGTTGTTTAAGAGCATGACCTGGGCTCCCTCCTTGAGGGCCAGAATGCGGGAGGCGGGCAGGCTGTCCGGGTCGAAGTCGCCTGAAATCACCCCCGGGTAGCGACGCCCGGCTCCGGGCAGCTTTTCCAGCTTTTCCTGGTTAATCCGGTCGGCGGCTTCGTTGGTGCTGGTCAGGGTGATATAAAACCTGTCTTCCGGCGGGACGAAATCGGGCAGACAGCGGGCGTTGAGCCTGGCCAGTTGCTCTTCGCTGATCGACCGGTTGCGGATAGCGTTCAGCAACTCCAGAAAATCGACTTCTTTCTGCCGGAAAACCTTTTCCAGCTCGACAAATTCCAGCTCGAAATTGGGGTCGTTGAAGGCCCGGGCCGAGAAGAAATAAGGAGATTCATAGTGAAGGCTGAAGGCCGGCTTTTCGTTGCCGGTGACTACCGGCGGCAGCTGGTAGAGGTCGCCGATTAAAATCATCTGCACTCCGCCGAACGGCAGTTCCGGGAAATCCCGGTTTATCCGCAGCGCCCGGTCGACGCAGTCCAGCAGGTCGGCCCTGACCATTGAAATCTCGTCGATGATGACCGCATCGAGATTCTTTATCAAAGCCTGCTTCCTGGCCGGGAGTTTCTTCACCCGGTCCAGGGTGATATCGGGCCGGAAGGCAAAGAAAGAATGGATGGTCTGCCCGCTGACGTTGAGCGCGGCCACCCCGGTCGGGGCCAGGACCACAACCTTCTTCCCGGTGTTATTACGAAAATAATCCAGCAGGGTTGATTTTCCGGTGCCGGCCCGGCCGGTGATGAAAACCGACTTGTTGGTGTTTTCCAGCAGGTCCAGAGTTCGCTGAAATTCCGGAGTGAATTCCAGGTCCGGTTTTTCCGGCTTTTTACGGGCGCTGTCAGTCATTGGCTATATTTTTACCACAAATCCCCCGAAGCTTCATCCTGGCCATAATAATGGGTTGACAGCAAGCGGCCGAAAAAATTCTCATTTCAGAAAAAATTAACCGCCAATTTCTTTTGCCGCCATCAAAAAACCCCGCCGCCCGAGACGGGGTCGGTTTGTTTTCCGGCCCCTTTTCATCTATACTGAAAGGAACGATTTAGTGTTTTTTAAGGAGAAATCCATGGAACTTAAATTAAGCAAGGAGCAGTACGAGAAACTGCTGGAGCTGGTCTACCTCGGAAACTGGATGGTCAACGCCTACCGCACCGACGATTACCTGGAAGAATATTCCGATGTGGTTTCGCATATATTCTCTCAAGCCGAAGCGGCCGGCCTGGAAGGCAAGGCCGTCAAGGACGAAACCGAGGGCAAGTATCTGCCCTCCTATGATTTTGAGGAGAGCCTGCACGATTTCATCAGCGATTATGACGGCTTCTGCTTCTGGGAAGAGCTGATCAACCGCCTGGCCGAGCGGGATGCCCTGAAGGATTACGGCAGCACCCCCCTGGATAAGATTGACCTGGAAGAATACCTGAACAAAAAGTCAGTTTACCTGCGGAAGTACGAGCGGGAAGTGGAAGAGAACGGCATCCTGAATTTCGAATTCGTCAAGGGTTCCTGAGCCGGCCGATTATTTCTGAACGGCGTCCCTGAGGCAGCGGAAGCCGATGGTGGCGTTGCGGTCAAGACCCGGCGATAGGAGTAGTAGCGTTTGCTGGCGGGCCACCGGCAGCGGTCCGCTTTTCGGGTACCAGATGCTGGCTTCCGGAGAATAGTGGCTTCCGCCCTTGATCATCACGTAAGTATAAACCCCGTTGTCATAAACATCTGCGGTCAACTGCCAGACATTTCCCACCAGGTCTTCCACCCCGAAGGGGCTGGCTCCGGCCGGGTGGCTGTCAACGGCTGTGGTCTGTCCGGTTTTGTGGTTGCAGCGCTCGGGGGCGAGTTCATTTCCCCACGGGTAAAGGCGGTTGTCGGTGCCCTGGGCGGCATACTGCCATTCGGCTTCGGTCGGCAGGCGTTTTCCGGCCCAGCGGGCATAGGCCTCGGCATCCTCCAGGCTGACCCAGACCACCGGGTGATTTTCCATGCCGGCCGGCGGCCGGCCGTTTACCCAGTGCCTGAGGAAATTGGTCGGATCCTCAGGTTTATAGCCGGATTTTTTCAGGAATACGGCAAATTGAGCGTTGGTCACCGGGTACCGGTCAATGAAAAAGCGCGGCATCTTCAATTTTTCGCCATCAGCTTTTTCCGGGTAGGGGATGACCGGATTGGCGTCGTCCGGGTTGCCGGCTGTCGTATAAATATATTCGCCGGCCGGAATTTCAACCATGCCCTCCGGCGCTCTGTCGGCCGGCGGAGTGGGCTTAACCGGGTTGACCAGGCGGGGCAGGGCTGTCGGCAGGGGGATGATGGCTTCGTCAAGCAGTTCCCCGGCGGCCGAAAAGAGCTGGATGACGACCTTCTCGCCCTTTGCCTGGAATAACTCCCGGAGGGAAAATTCTGTCTCAGAAGCCTCAAGAACGGCTGATTTTGCCTGGTAGGTGGGATCGCCCGGGGTGATCACCAATCGTCCGCCCTCGGGCTTTTCAGCCAATTTGACGGCAATTCTGTCCCTGTATCTTTGAGCCCGGATGATTTCCGGAAACGCGGCCAGGCAGTCTATGCTCCCTTCCAGGCGGGTCTCCAGGTGATGACGGCTGAAGCCTTCCAGCTCGGCCGGGAGGTAAAGCCTGTCCCCGACCTTTTCCGGTTTAATTTCCTGGTGCCGCCAGAGGCTTACGAAATGGTAGCCCGGCCTGTCTTTAACCGGGATGAGCGGTCCGCGGAAACCCTCGGGTTTCAGGCTGAAGACTGTGAACAGGACCTTGTTTTCGGCCGGCCAGCAGTTTGCCCAGAGGCCGTCCTCCAGCAGCGGGTAGAGAGGAATCCAGTCCTGGTTGATAAAAGCCGAATGGTTCTCGCGCAGAATCTTAAGCGTCCGGCCGAGATAAAGCAGGTCTTCTTCCACGGTTTCCGGGCGTCCCGGTCTCATGGTATTGACCTCGCTGCCGTAACCGTTAAAAAGGGCCACTGAAGCCTCGCGCCGGAATCGTCCTTCTCCGAGCTGAATCACCCGGAAGATGGCGTTATCAGGTTTGATGAACTTGTTGGCGTTTAGCGGCGGCGGCAGGTACAGGGCGTCGTGGACTCTTCCGGTGACGATGCCCGGCATATCCCCGGGCACGGCCATGCCTTCGCTGTACATGATAATGCCAGGCTTCACCCGGTCAGCCATGGCCTGGAATTCCCGACTGGATTCGCCCCAGGTGTCCAGGATGATTCCGTCGGCGTCAATTTCGCGCAGAATTCCCTCCATAGCCTGCAGATGCTCTTCGCGCCGGGTGCTTTCGTCCCAGGGATTGTAGGAGATGAAATATTTTTTCCCCCTGTTATGGACCCAGGCCACCTGTTTTTTAAGCTCGTCCAGTCCGCCCGGCAGGTCGCGGTACATATCCCACTGGTTGCGCTGGTCGAGGCCCAGGCGGGGCCAGGTCGGCCAGAGAGAATATATATCGACGCTGCCGATAAGTTTCTCCCAGGCCGGAAGATTGTCGTAAAAAGTGTACTTCCGGTTTTGCCGGTCGTAGTAGGTGCGGTCCCAGGCGAACTGAAGCAGCATGAAATAGGCCTTTCTGACCCAGGCCAGGTCCTGGCGCTCATAAAGGCTGTGGTCGAATTTCTCAAGGTCATAAAGATAACGCTGCCGGAACATCATTTTCAGGCCGCCGAACCAGGGCTCGGGCGGGAAGAGAAGCTCGGAAGCCAGGCCGGAGTAGGTCGCAGTTTGAGCCGGATGGACGTCAAGGTGCAGGTTATATTCCAGCCAGCCGCCCGGTTCCAGAGTGGCCGCCCAGCGGCGGATTTCGGTTTTTTCGCTCCGACCCCGTCTGGCCAGTCCGGTCAAATGAAGACCGGAAGCTATTTCCAAATCGCAGAACCCGAGATGCCAGGCATTGTCGGGAAGCAGTATGCCCAGCGGTTTTTTCCCGGGGCGATAGAGAAGGGTGCGGCTCAGGTAATGCGGCCATTTATTGGGAAGTCCGGCGGTGATGTAAACCCGGTCGGAGCCTTCGGCCAGAGGGACCAGATTTTCAACTTTTGCCTTATCCCGGCCGGTGTTTTCCAGCCGGAGCGTCAGGCTGAGGCCCGGATAGGCAGAATCTATCCGGCTGACCGTCGCCCGGAGATTATCGTCCAGGCGGAACTTGAGGTCTGAGGCGTTTAATTTTTCGTCGCCGAAAACGACCCTGATTTCTTTTCCGGCCTCGGGCCTGACTCCGGTGGCCGAAAACAATTTTTCCTGAAGAAGCAGGCTGAAAAGCGGAAGAGGAACGGACGGCCTGATTTCGCGGCCGTCGGACAGCTTCAGGCTTTTCAGGGTCAGCCCGTCTTTCGGGCTGAGGGTCAGGGTTATCTGTTTTAATTCGGGTTGAGCCGCCGTCTGAGCCAGTGCCCTGTGCGCAGCGGACGAAAAGATAATTAGATTGCAAATTATTATCAACAGCGAAACCAGAGAGCCGGCTGACCGCCGTCCGGAAAAAATTTTATCGGCGGTTTGTTTTTTAATTCTTAAATGAGATTTAACCGCCTTTTCTTTAGTGACTCCGGACGGCTCTTTTCGTGCCAGAACCGCCTCGACGGCCATCCTGAAAAAATTGCCGCGCCGGATTGAGGCCGGGTCAATCCAGTCAGGCCGGAGGAACCGAAGCGGCGACTTTATGGAAAAACTTGAATTTCCGACGGAGCTCTCCTGAAAATTTTTAAGAAGCAATCTTTCCATAACTCACCTCATTCGCCCTAATTTTCCTTGATTTTAAGTTCTAAGACAACCATTAAGGCTCGGCGGCAAGAATTTGAATCTGCTGGGCTTTTCGGTTCAATCCGGGTTGAGTCCGGGCAAGCAGTTTCCGGCGGTTGACGGGACTGCCCTGACAGGGGATAATAGAAAGAAATTGCAGCGGAGGCTCTTATGGTTAAGAATCTGAAAACGGAGGTGTTGATAATCGGGGCCGGGCCGGCCGGGCTGACCGCCGCCCTCTACGCGGCCAGGGCCGGGAAAAAAACACTGGTCCTGGAAGGGCGGAACCCGTCTCGAATGGCCATCGGCTACGAGATAGAAAATTACCCCGGCTTTCTCAGCATCAACAGCCGGGAACTCCTGAATAAATTTCTGGAGCAGGCCAGCCATCATGGCGCAGAAATCCTCAAGGAAGACGCCCTGGCTCTGGCCCTTGAAGGTCAGCCTAAATACGTGACCACCAGGAGCGCTTTTATTGAGGCCCGGGCGGTGATCATCGCCACCGGCAGGCCGTTCAATAAGGAAAGGATGATTCCGGGAGAAGAAGAACTTACCGGACGCGGGGTCAGCTACTGCGCCACCTGCGACGGCCCGCTTTACCGCGGGCGAGAGGTTCTGGCCTACGGTCTGTCGGAAGAAGCCATCGACGAAGTTCTGGAACTGGAACAGATGGGCTGCCGGGTCAAGCTGGTGACCGGAAGGAAAATCAAGCCCGAGCATGAAGCGGAACTGGAAAAGTTAAAGAGCAGGGGAGTCGCAGTCCTGACCAATTATGAACTTAAGGCGATAACGGGCGAAAAGAGAGTGGAAAAAGTCCTGGTGGAAAAGGAAGGGCAGCCGGAAGAGATCGCGGTTTCGGCCGTTTTTATTTTCCGCGAAATTCCATCAACCTCCCTGTTCACCAGAGCCGGGTTGCAGCTCGACCAGAATCAGTGCCTGCTGGTTGACCGCCGTCAGAAAACCAACCTGGAGGGCGTGTATGCGGCCGGAGACGTGACCTGCGGCAGCCTGCAGGTGGCTTCAGCCGTGGGCGAGGGCTGCGTGGCCGCCATGCAGGCCCTGGCTTACCTGCGAAAATAAATGCCGGCTCTGGCCCGCAAACTGGAAAACCCGACCGCCCGGCAGCAACGGTTCGACAGAAGAAAATTTTTCCGACCGTCCGGGATCCGGGTCTCAGTCGCCCTTAAATTTTTATCCCGGCGGGAATCATCTGCCGGCGAAATTAACCATTTTTTCTGCGATGTCGGGTTCTGTCGGGCCTAAGTTTCCGGCAGGCAAGCCACCTGAGTCTTTTTGCTTCGTTGGCATTTTTAATCGGCAGCCGTGAAGGTTGATTTCTCTCCGGGGATTATAAGAACGGCGCATCGGTAAAATTACTCAAAGCAGATTCGGCCGACCGGCTCCGGTTTTCTGTTAATATTCCAATAAGTGCTCTTGCCGGCCGTGGACAAAGCTTATTCTGCTCCGTTAATGATGTCCCGGTTCTTTCATCATCAGCCGAAAGAAAAGCAGAAAGGCCTGGTTTTTTGATTCTTCTCAAAACAGTTGAAACTAAATCGGACGAATAACTAAAAAAGATTTCGTTGACGGAGAGTATCCTTCGGGCCCGCAGATCTTTCTTGATTCCGGACGGATTCAATCCCGGCCAGAGACCTGTTTACAGCCGCGGCTTAAATCTTCCGGCCGTTTTTCCGGGGACGGTGCAGGCGGAAGGTGATATTCTTGTGGCGGTCGATAACCACGTGGCCGCCGATGGGCACGGCCATCAGGTCGTCGGGAATGTTATGGCCGAAGTTGGACACGGCCAGGATGGGCAGGGGATTGCCCCGCAGCTCTCTCTTTCTGATGATGTCTCGGAGATAATTCCGGACAAACCTCAGGTGTTCCCTCTGGATCAGCCGGTAATTTCCGTTTTTGCTGTAATAGGCCAGAGAGCCGATGACCAGGCCGCGGATTTCGTTGAAGACCTTGTGCCGTCGCAGGGCGGCCAGCAGACGGTGCAGGTCTTCGACGTCAATCTGGACATCTTCGAAGAACAGAACATATCTTTTCCAGTTGTAGGTGGGCGGGTTCTTGCGGTTCAGGTAATTTACAAAGGTCGACAGGTTTCCGCCCAGCGGCACTCCGGACAGCCTTCTTTTGGGCGGCCGGGTCAGCCAGAGCATGCCGTGGTAAGTGACCGGCTCGTCGAACAGCAGAGAAGCCATTTTTTTGAAATTGCCGGGGCCCAGGCGCAGGGTGGGAAAATAGACGGCCGGGATTCGGGTATGGTAGTGGATGTCGGTCAGCAGGAAGGTAAAATCGGAAAAGCCCATAAAAATCGGCTTCCGCTTTTTTATGGTCTGATAATCCTTCTGGTCTATCTTGAACAGGATGTCCTCGGCTCCGGTGCCGCCGGCCACCGACAGGATCAGGTCCGATTCCCGGATGGCTTTCTTGAAGACTTCGGCCCGGTCTTCGATCGGGGCGGTAACGTGGTCTATGAGCTGGTCGCTGGAGAACAGGTGAGGACTGAGCTTGATCTCAACCGGGCCCAGGATTTTCTTCAACCGGCGGATGGTTTTATTGACCAGGCCTTTTTCGCACAGGGGTAAACAGGTGGATGGGGCTATAAAACTGACCTTTCTTATCTGAACCCCATTCATTGCGGGAAGTATCCTTACCTGGTGTTTGGTTAATAAAGACTAACAAAAATGAAATCCTTTGGCAAGACTCCCGGAAAAAAATCCGAAAAATTTAGCCCTGGTCGATAAATATTTGATTTTGAATGATTTAAGACGCCTGAAAGGTCTCCAGCAGAGGTCCCAGTTCGGATTGCCTGATTTTCTTCAGAGCCCGCAACTCAATCTGCCGGATGCGCTCCCTGGTCAACCTGAAGTGGCGACCGATTTCCTCCAGGGTGTACTCCCGGCCTTCTTCCAGGCCGTACCTCATGCTGAGAATGGCCTTTTCGCGGTCGGACAGCAGTTCGAAGGCCTTTTTCAACTGGTCCTTGAGACTCTGCAGGATGCAGGTTTCGGCCGGGTCCTTGACCTTGTAGTCTTCCAGGAAATCGCCGAGCAGGGTGTCGCCGGAATCGTTGACCGGGGTTTCCAGAGAGACCTGGTCCTGGGCAAAACTCACCATCTCCAGTACCTTGCCGGCCGGAAGATTCATCTTCCGGGCCAGGGCTTTTGCGTCCGGTTCTTTTCCTTCGGCCTGGTATAACTGCTGGGCGGTTTTCTTCATTCGCTGGATGGTTTCCACCAGGTGGACCGGCATCCTGACAGTCCGGGCCTGGTCGGCGATGGCTCTGGTGATGGATTGTTTTATCCACCAGGTGGCGTAGGTGGAAAACTTATGGCCGCGGCGGTAATCAAACTTTTCGGCCGCCCTGATTAGCCCCAGGTTTCCCTCCTGGATCAGGTCCAGAAGGCTCAGGCCCTGGTGTTGAAATTTTTTGGCGATAGACACCACCAGGCGCAGGTTGGAGGAGACCAGTTGATTTTTCGCCTGTTTCTTGAGCTCCTGGGCCCGCTCCAGGCGACGGCTCAGGTCGAGCCATTTCTGCCGGCGGGACTCGGGGACACGGACGGCTTCGGCCAGCAGCCTGTGCTTGATGCGGTCGATGAGTTCGTATTTCTGGTCCCAGCGAAGGTCGAGGTTGAGGGCCAGGTGCAACACCCGCAGAGCCAGCCGGGCCCGGCGGCGGCGGTGCTTCCTGCCGGCCGGAAGCCCGGTCAGCCTGGAGGCCAGGCGCCTGATTTCTTCCAGCCGGGCCATGGCCTGGCGGTGAACCCGCTTCAGGTTTTTGGGGCTGAAATCGTTTTCCGGAAGGTTGAACCAGCGGGAGACGAGCTCGGGCTGGCTTTTCAACAGCCGGTAAAGTTGATTTATTTCTTCCAGGGCCAGAGGGGTTTGCAGAAAGACTTTAACGGTCTCCCGGTCGCCCTTTTCCATCTTCCTGGCCAGTTCCAGCTCGCCCTCGCGGGAGAGAAGGGCATAGCCTCCCATATCGTGAAGGTAAATTTTTACCAGGTCGACCGGAACCCGGCTCTCGGGGCAGGCCTGATCGCCGGCCGGAGCAGGATTAAAATAGCGGCCCGTTTCATCCAGCAGAACGGCGTAATCGTCTCCGTCGCCCGGGGCTACGGCCTTCAGCCGGAGCAGAGACCGCAGTTCTTTTTCCCTCGATTCTGGATTATCTATGCCGGTTATCATCGGTTCCTCCTTAATTCCTATAATTCCTATCGGAATACTATAAATATAGGCATATTTTCCGGGAAATCAAGTAAAAATTATTATTTTTTGATTAATATTCCTGGACGATGGCTGCCGGCTTGATATAACAGGGGAAAAATGCTGCCCCTGCTCCGAAATAATTCTTAAAAATTGGGTCCTCAGGTCTCTTTCGAGCCCCGGGTTGAGTTCCGGGGCCGGCTTCAATGGCTTCTTTTAGAGGCTTGCAGGCCGGCCTTTTCTTTGAAGGCGGTCGGCAAAGCCGGCTTTCTATCCCGGCCTTGCTCCGGGTTGTTTACATTTTAATTGGAATCCTATTGAGCCGGCTGAAGCTAATTGTGGCCTGAGTTCTTATTCCGGCATGGCTTGTTTCCAGGGGGAGAAAGTTTAAGGTTCTGGGTGAGATGGTGAGCTCTTCTCAGGGGCTCCGGCACCCGGAATCCCCTCAGCCCTTTCCGGACCAGGTTCAGGGCGTCCCGGGGGCTGACCAGGTGGCCGGGCGAAACAAAAATCGGCCGGACGGCCGTCCGGCTGCGGAGCACATAGCCGACCAGCTGGCCCCGGTGGGTCAGCCGGCAGCAGCTGCCGCCTGAGCGGGCCGGCATTCTGAACTCGCCGACCAGATGGGACTTGGCGCACCCGACGCTCGGAGTGTCAAGAATTATCCCCAGAAAGGTGGCAATTCCCAGCCGGCGGGGATGGGCAATCCCCTGGCCGTCGACCAGCAGCAGGTCGGGCTTACGGCTGAGCTTTTGCAGGGTGTGATAAATGGCCGGGCCTTCCCGGAAAGACAGGAAGCCCGGAATATAGGGAAACCTGACCGGCTCGATTCCGGTTTGTTCTTCCAGAAGCTCCAGCTCCGGGAATGAAAACAGACAGACGGCGGCCAGGACCAGCTCCTCGGTAAAGGCGGCATCGACCGCGGCCAGCAGGCGGGGCGACTCCGTCAGCGGCCGGAGTTTCAGCTTTTTAAGAAGATGAACCTGGACCCGGCGGGCCAGGTCAACATTTTCCGGGTAGAGTATCTGTTCGAGCTTCATCTTGCCCTGGCTTAATTATTATTATAATCTTTTTTCTGGCGGAAGCACTTTCTGGCGGCATAAGCCCGACCGGTTTTTTTCTGGCTCCAGAGCGGGCAGAGGAGAGAGGGACTGATGTTAGTCTGCTTTGACGTTGACGGGGTGCTGGTGGAAGTCAGCCAGAGCTATTACCGGGCGCTGGCCGAGACGGTATCTTACTTTCTCAACTCCGGCGTTGATTCCGAACTGTTGCTCCGGCTGAAATTCAGGTTAAATCTGAACAACGACTGGGATGCCGCCCTGGCCGGTCTTCTTTTTTACCGCAGCGGCCTGGAATTTGAAGACTTCGTGAACCGGCTGTCGCCGGGACCGCCGGACTTTCGCAAATTCTATACCCGCGGGGCCGCGGCCGGAATAGAGCTTCCGCATTACGGGCTGCTGGTGGATAAGTTTGAGGCTTTCTATCGGCAGTTCCGTTCTCAGGAGGAGCTGAACCTCTCCCCGCAAACCCTGGCCGAGATAAAATCAGTGTCCGACACCATGGCTGTGATTACCGGCCGGACCAGAGAAGACCTGGATTACACTTTCAAGACCTTTTCGCTCTATAAATATTTTGACCTGATCATTGCCGAGGACGACCTGCCGTCGGTTGAAACCCGAAAGCCCTCGCCCTATCCGCTGCAACTCCTGTTTGAGAAAGCAGATTATTCCAGTCCGGCCTTTTACATCGGCGATACTCTGGCTGATGGATTAATGGTCGAAAATTTCAATCGTCAGGACGAACGCAGAGTCTTTTTTGTGCTCTATCGCCATGCTCATAACCGTGGTGTCAGGGCCGATTTTTATGTCAGCCGGGAAAAGGATTTGCTACCGCTACTCAAGAATTTTTCTTAAGGCAAACATTTCAGTTGACATTGCCGGAATGGGTTTTCTATAATCAAATTGCTGGCTGGAGAGGGATCCTCCTTAGCCCCGCTTCCTTTTCCTTAAAAACCTTGGCTCCTCACCAGCCAGCCTGTGAAACCAAACGCCCGGGGATCTCATAAATTGATCTTGCCGGCCGCGAGGGGAAGGCCGGGTTCAAAACTCCGCCGGTTAAATTTGCCCGAATATTATCTCCGACCGAACCTGAAACCTTTTGCCATCTAATTTCTTTCAGGTCTTGTGGCCGGCGGAGTAACCGGCCGGAGCCAAAAAAACTGAAAATTGAATCTGAATGGATTCAATTTATTTATATTTCCTCAGACGCCCAAAGCTTTGCTTGCCGTCATTGCGGCTTCCGGCCGGGGGTCATCAGCCAGATCTTGGCGGAGTCTTATTTCCTGATCGGAGAAAGAGCCGGCTGATTTCAGGACAGACTTAAAATAACGCCCTGGTTCCGATTTCAGATTTCTGGTTACCCGGCGTTCTGATTTCTTTTCAGATTAATACTAGCCACCGCACGCCGCTCACCATTTAAGCTCCGAGCCAAAAAGAGAATGGGGTATGAGATAGATGAGCAGGGTGATGACCGAAGCCGCCAGCACCCAGCCTCTCTTCGGGCTGGTCCGCCGCCCGGAAGCCAGGGCCGCAATCCAGGCCAGCATGGCCAGCAGGGTCTTGGTGTCGGTCAGGTCTGTGCCCAGCGGAAAGCCGCTCCAGTAAACTCCGAAGGCCATTTTCTGAACAACTGCCCCGAGAATAAAACCGCCGATGAAGAACAGCACCGCCGTCCACCTGGTCAACCGGGTCGGGTCTTCCTGCCTGTTGAGGGCCGCCAGCCCGGAGCGCACGGCCAGGAGCATGGCCAGGAACATGACGATGACGTGGGCAATGAGAATCGTCGGAGACACCCGCCCCTTGAATCTGATGACAACCGGTTTTTCTCCGGTGAGCGATGTTTCCTCAGAGCCGCTCACCAGGTGGACCAGGTATTCCAGTTTGCCGGCCGGGGGCTGTTTGGGCAGGTAACCGACCAGCTGGCTGCCTTCCTGCTTCATGGCCAGAATGTTCCAGGGGCTGTCGCTCTTATGACGCTTGAACTGAAGAAAACCCTGGACCTGGCCGGCCAGTTTGTCCGGCAGGCTGACAATAATCCGGCAATTTCCGGTGGATTCGGCGCTGCGGGGCAGCCGGTATTTTATTTCCTGCCCTAGAAAAACCGTCCGGCTGCGAACAGGATAGGTCGGTCCGGTCATCCGCTGATAAACGGCTGAACTCAGGGTGATGATGATGGCCAGCAGCCACAGCAAAACTTTTCTCATCTTGCTTCTCCTCAAACCGGATGAGCGTCAGCTCTTTTTCCCGGCCCGGGGCTTGAACATTATCCACAGGCCCAGGACTATCAACAGCACCGGCCATAAATAACGCCAGAGGTGCCTGTCTATCAGGTGAAATTTGATCAGCAGCAGGAAGGCGCCGAGGATGATCAGAAACATAGCCTCGTTGGAAGACTTAAAGCCATTGCTGATAAATATTGACAGGCCGATCAGGATAAAGATAGCCGGCCAGTAGGTGAAAATTATCCGGCCGACATCGACGTAACCTGCCTGCTCCAGCAGGAAGAGCAGGCCGATAAGGACCAAAAAAAGGCCCCAGAAAATTCGCCCCTGCCCGCTTTTTGAGCTCATCGGTTGTCCTTTCTATGTCCGAATTTACAGAAGTTTTATACCATAAAAGCGGCCGGCCTGGTTAACGAAAATTTTCGGACCGCAAGCTCTGCCTTGACCTCAATCGGCAGTCAGGATCATGAAAGGTTTCTTGTAGAAGTTTTTGTAAAGCGGCCGCAGCCTGTCGCGGTCGTAATATTTGTCGACATCGATTTGTTTCTTATAGCTGGTAACCACATCCAGCGGCACATGGTCGTATTCTCCGTTGCGCAGGCAGACCATGCGTCCGCTCCTTCCTTCCAGAACCAGGTCCAGGGCCAGGTTGCCGTAGGCCATGGGCACCAGGGAATCCATGGCATCCGGGTCGCCGCAGCGGACCAGGTATCCCAGCTTCTGGTTGATGACGTTGATCCGGCGGCCGTGGTTGTATTTGGGAGACAGCTCTTTGAGCTGGTTGGAAACCCGGTCGCCGATGCCGCCGAGTTTTTTGTGGCCGTACATATCGGTTTCTTCGCTCTCGAAAATCATATCTTCGCCCTCGAAGGCGGCGCCTTCGGAAACCAGAACGACCGAATAACGACTGGGATTGTGGGCCCGGTCCTCACTCATCAGCTCGCAGAGTCTTTCGATGTTGAATTTGTATTCGGGGATGACGCAGCGGTCGGCCGCCCCGGTCATGGCCGGCAGCAGAGCGGTATAGCCGGCATAGCGACCAAAGACTTCTATCACCAGAAAACGCTCGTGCGAGCCGGCTGTGGTCCGCAGTGAATGGGTCAGGCTGATGGTCCGAGTTACGCAGGTTGAAAAACCGATGCAGTAGTCCGTGCCCGGAACGTCGTTATCCATGGTTTTGGGAATGGCAATGACTTTGACTCCGAGTTTATGCAGTCGAACCGCATAGCTGAGGGTGTCATCACCGCCGATGGGAATGAGGTAATTGATGCCGAGAAATTCCAGATTTTTCAGGACTTCATCGGTCAGGTCGTTAATTTTCTGATTATAGCGGTCGCGAAGATGAGCCGGGACGTTGATCGCCGGGATGTTGCTGGGACGGGTGCGGGAGGTGTGGAGGAAGGTTCCCCCGGTGCGTCCGGCTTTGTTGACCACCTCTTCGGTCAGTTCGGTAAAGAATTCGTGATTGGGAGCCTCTTTATCCCTGACCATTTCCACCAATCCGGCCCAGCCGCGACGGATGCCGATGACCCGGTAGCCTTCCTTGATGGCCCGGATGGTCACGGCCCTGATGGCCGGATTGAGGCCGGGAACGTCGCCGCCTCCGGTCAGGATGCCGATCACGCCTTTTACCGGCCGGTTCATTTCTCTGGCCATAGCAGTTCTCCTTATTTCGGAATAACAGAAAACTTCAACCAGATATAATAATGCAGAAAAAGCGAAGGTCAAGCCTTCGGCCGCAGGAATTATGAATTCTTCCAGATTATAGAATAAAAAATCAGGGCGGGCAATCCGTCCGGCCGAGTCGCCCCGAATCGGCCGGAAATCGACCGGCGGCCGGAACGAATATCCGGCTCAGGAGTGCGGGCCAGGCGATTGAACGGATATCGGGTTCAAACTTTTACCGGCCGGGGGAATCAGCCTCTGCCCGGGCCAGAGGCAGTTTTCCAAAAGGCAGGAAAGTAGGCCGACCCGGGATTGAAAGGGCCGACTTCATCCGGATAATGCCTCTGGCCGGAATACCCGGTTTTAAGGTAAAAAAAGGAAAGTATTTCATTTTAGGAATTGACTTGGGTATAATTTTTAAGGCCAGGATAAGAAAGCAAGGAGGAAGAAGAATGCGAAGAAAAATTATATTGTCGGCTTTATGTTTCCTGCTGCTCGGACTTTTTATTTCAGCTACGGCCCAGGAGAAGACTTATAAAAGTCAGCCTGTGGCTGAACCCAAACAGATCGACGCCCAGGAATCAGACTGGGCAGGAGCTAATTTTGCGAATTTCAGCAAGGCTGGGGTTGATTATGCCGTCGCCCATGATAACAACTACCTGTATCTGATTCTGGTTTTCAATAATAAAGATGGCCTGAGCACGGCTGAAGAAGCCGGTCTGTTTGTCTACCTGAGCCAGGCCGGCAAGAAAAATAAAGATACGGGTTACCATTTCATTCGCAAAACTGTAACTGCCGACGAGGCCATACTCAGGCTGGAAAGCTACGGCGAAACGCTATCGGAAGAAAGAAAAGCCCAGATCAGAGAAAAGAAGATGTTCGTCTTCTATGAGGGCCAGCCAGTGGGTAAGAAATTTCTGGCCGAACTGAAGAAAATCAGTGGCCAAAAATTCGAGCCGGCGATTTTTCGTTGCCGGGTGCCGCAGTCCAGAAGAGCTCCGGGCCCGGCCGCCCAGCAGTCGGGAGCCTTTCAAAAAGCGGTGTTTGAAATCAGGATACCTCTAAGACCGTCTCCGGCGCTCCCGCCCCTGCTGGAACCAGACAGGCCCATCAACCTGGGCTTAGAGTGGGGCGGGCTGACCGAGGAAATGAAAAGAGACCTGATGGCCCGACGAGCCGCGGCAGCCACCAGAGCCACCGGCAGTGATTCCCGTATGGTGGTCTCGGGCGATGAGCCCTCGGAAGGCGGTTTTGACCGCGGGGGCGGCGAGCTTGATATGAAGAACCTGCCCAAGAAATTTAATTTCTGGTTCAGCCTGGTTGTGCCGGCAAAATAGCTTCTGACGGTCTTCGCCGGGAGAGTTCCGACGGCCAGTTTTTGATTTTCTTATTTCAGACCGCACTGAGAGCAGGCGATTCAGCTCAGGTTTTTTGGTCGTCTCTTAAAAGTAATAATTCAAGCAGAGCAGATTCCAGAATCAGAGCGAATAGCGGGGCTTCCTGTCTCCTGGCCGGAGGCGCCGGCTGTTGGCTTGCCGGTTTCCAGTCCTCGCCCGGCCCTCCTGATGCTCCTTAGGCTGATTTTTAATTTCGGCGCCGTGACCGGATTGTCTGGATTTGAGAATGGCCGGCCGGGGCATTCTCTTTCCGGCTTGTTTCTGAAATGGATGCGTGTATCCTGAACGACCGGGTCTCAGGCGGCAGAGGTCAGTGTTGAAAGGATTCAGATGAACGTCATCAATTCTTTCGCCAGGAAAGGAACTTGCTCAGAAAGTGGCCAGAAAGGCGCCGACGAAAGCCAGAGCCACGGCCAGGATTCTCCAGGTGGTCGCTTTTTCTTTTAAGAAGACTGTCGCCAGGATGAAGATGAAAATGGTGTTGAGCTGGTTGAGGGCTGAAGCCACCGAGGCAAAAGTGTATTTCATCCCGCCGATCCAGAACATCAGCGACAGATAGGTGCCGAGAAAGGAAGCCGGAGCCAGGATTTTCCAGGTGGATAATTTCATCAGGGGGCGGAAATCGTCGCGCCGGGCGGGGAAAAACGGGAATAAGACCAGCGGCAGTGTTCCGCCTATGAGTCGCACCCCGGTGGCCCAGACCACCGGCACGTCCTTCAGCACCGGCTTGATGATGACGATGCCCACGGCCACGAAGGCCATAGCTGTCACTCCCAGAATGATTCCCAGGAAGAGGTTTTTCCTGGTAAGTGGGCCGCGGCCGTTGTCGGTGTCCCTGGCGGAAATGGTGACCACCGCCGAGACTATCATTACCACTCCCAGGAGCTGGACCCGGGTCAACCTTTCGTCCAGGAAGAGATAGGACAGTCCGATGACAAAGGGGGCGTAGACGCAATCAACAATGGCCGTCAGGCTGGCCCCGATGAGTTTCAGGGTCCACAGGAAAAGAGTGTCGGAGACGGCGATGCCCAGGAACCCGCTCAGAAGAAGCAGCAGGGTGGGCTTCAGGCCGGCCCCCGGCCAGAAACCGGCCCCGGTTATCAGGGTGGTGAGAATAATCAGTAACAGGGCAAACAGATTCTTGCCGAGGTTGATGCCCAGAGGATGCAGGTCGAAGCCGCTTATCCTGAAAAGAATGACCGCCACTGCCCAGACCACGGCCGAGGCCAGGGCCAGCCATTCTCCGGAATAAATGATATTATCCATCAAATTTCCTGTTCCCGCTGATAACCCGCATGCGGAGTATCTGCTGGAGAAAATTTAAAAGGCTTTATACCAGAATAGACAGCGTTCGTCAAACCGGAGGTGAACAGAATTGGGTTGAAGGCCGGGCTTAAATTGGAGTATGCTTGTTCCCGATATTTTTTTGGAGGTGGCCATGATAAATAAATCATTAAGAGTTCTAACAGTTGCGGTCATAGCTTTCTGGCTGGTCTGGAGTCTGGCCTGCCGACAGCCGGAGCGGGAAACCGGCCAGGCCAAACCAGCCCCGGTCCAGATCGGAGAAAAAGAAATTCAGGCTAAAGACGAAGCTATTTACAAGACCAGAGACTACAATGGCCAGAAAAGAGAATACCTGTCGCTGGACTTCAATCGCTTCGAGCGGCCGGCCTCTCTTGACGAGTTTCAGAAAATCTTCCACCAGCCGCCGATCAGACAGTATAACACCGGCACCTGCTGGTCTTTCTCCACCACTTCTTTTCTGGAATCGGAATTAAAACGTCTGGGCCGGGGCGAGTTCAAACTGTCCGAGCTCTATACCGTCTACTGGGAATATGTGGAAAAGGCTCGCCGATTCATCAGGGAAAAGGGAGATTCATTCCTGGGCGAGGGCTCCGAGCACAACGCCGTCTTCCTGCGAATGAAGCAATACGGTGTCGTTCCGGCCGGGGCTTACACCGGCCTGCTGCCCGGGAAAACCGAGCATGACCACTCGGCCCTGTTCAAGGAGCTGCGGGATTATCTCGATTTCTGCCGGAAGAACCAGTACTGGGATGAAGAGAAAGCCATAGCTTACGTTCGGCTCATTCTGAACAAGCATCTGGGTGAACCTCCGGCAGAGATTGAATACAACGGGCAGAAGATGACTCCGAAAGAATTCCTGGACAACGTGCTCCGGCTTCCCCTGGACGATTATGTCAGCTTCATGTCGTTTAAGTATGTTCCGTTTTACACCAGGGGCGAATACCGGGCCCCGGACAACTGGTGGCATTCCCGGGATTATTACAACGTTCCACTGGACGAATTTTACCGGGCTATAGTCACAGCCCTGAAGAACGGTTATTCCGTGGCCCTCGGCGGCGATGTTTCTGAGCCGGGAATAAGCGGCGATGAGGGCCTGGCTGTTGTGCCGACCTTTGATATTCTGCCGGCCCTGATTGACCAGGACAGCCGGGAATTCCGTTTCTACAACCGAACTTCTGAGGATGACCATGCGATTCATTGCGTCGGTCTGACAGAGAAGGGCGACCACACCTGGTTCTTGATTAAAGATTCCGGGGCCGGCGCGCACCGCGGCCCGTATAAAGGTTATATCCTCTACCGCGATGATTATGTAAAGCTCAAAATGCTGGTGTTTACCGTCCATAAGGAGGCGGTATCTGACCTGCTGGCCAGATTTGAGCCGAAGTAAACCTCACCGGCGGGACCTGAGCGGCCAGGCCGGGGTGAAAACAGGGCTGACCGCCTGAGTTATCCCGATTTAGCAGATCAGGGAACTGTCTGAAGACCGCCGCGGTTGCCGGGTTGGAATTCAGGCCGGAGGAGCCGGGTTTAGGGGAGAAAAATCGTTTTTTTGTTTTTATTAGTCCTGGAAAATAAGGATCTGGGCCATTGGCCCGGTACGGGCGGCGGCAGAACATTGCTCACCGAAGCCGGAGACGGCCTGGCCTTTTACCGCCGGCCGTCTTTTTAGTTTATAATCATGGCTGGAAGGTAAAACCAATGAAACAGAAGCTCTGTCTGACTTCATTCAGCCTGGCTGAGCTGGAAGAATATTTCAAAAAGACCGGCGAGAGAGCCTACAGGGCCAGGCAGATTTTCCAGGGCATCTACCGGAGGGGTTTGACTGCTCTGGTTGCCTTTACCGACCTGCCTCTGGCCCTGAGAAACAGACTGGCCGGTGAGCTGACCATCAATCCTCTGGAGCTGGAGCAAGCCGCCAGTTCAGCCGACGGAACCGTTAAGTATCTGTTCCGGCTGCCGGACGGTTTCTTTGTGGAAACGGTGCTTATTCCGGCCGGGGACCGGAAGACGGCCTGCCTTTCCACCCAGGTCGGCTGCAAATTCCGCTGCGCTTTCTGCGCCAGCGGGCTTAACGGCTTCAAACGCAACCTGAGCGCCGGGGAAATAGTTGGCCAGGTGCTGGCCCTGAAATTCGGCTTCGGCCACAACCTGACCAATCTGGTTTTCATGGGCATGGGCGAGCCGCTGGATAATCTGGATAACGTGCTTAAAGCCATAATAATTCTCAACGAGGAGCGCGGCCTGAATTTCGGGTCCCGGAGGATTACCGTTTCCACGGCCGGAGTCATTCCCGGCCTCAAAAAGCTTCAAGATTTCGAACACCAGATAAATCTTTCGCTTTCAATTCACAGTTCTTCCGACCGATTGAGAAGCCGGCTGATGCCCATCAACAGGAAATATCCGCTGCCGGAACTGGTGGCCGCGGCTGAAGACTACCTTCGCTCCGGCGGAAGGCAATTGACCCTGGAATACATCCTGATCAAGGACCTTAACGACAACCTGTATGAGGCCGAAGGGCTGGCGGCCATTGCCCGCCGGCTGAGGGCCAAAGTTAACCTGATTGCCTACAGCCCGGTTCCGCAGCTCAATTACAGCCGGCCGGAAGCGGCCGAGGTGGCCAGGTTCCAGCGCTGGCTGGAAGAAAGAAAGGTTAAAGTGACAGTCAGGCAGTCCAAAGGCGTGGACATAGCCGCGGCCTGCGGCCAGCTGGCCGGTAAATTTCAGTAAACCGGCTTCCTGGCCTGAAGAACGGCCAGCGTTTCCAGGTGCGGGGTTCTCGGGAAAAAATCGAAACCGGTAATCTCGACGAGTTCATAGCCGGAGAGAAATTTCCTCAGGTCCCGGGCTAAGGTGGCCGGGTTGCAGGAAAGATAAAAAATCAGATTGGACGGATTGGCATTCAGGGCTTCTACCAGCTCCTCGGCCATCCCCCGGCGCGGCGGGTCGATAACCATGGCTCCGGCTTTGAAGTCCAGGATGTCCTCAATCCAGTCTTCGCTCCGGCCCTCGGCCACGGCCAGGTGTTGAATTCGATTGAGGCGCAGGTTTTTCTTCAGGAAGAAGATGTTGCCCGGGTCCGATTCTATGGCCAGAATTTCGGAGGCCGAGTCGGCCAGCAGCAGGCCGAAGGTCCCAAGTCCGGCATAGAGGTCGACCAGCTTGACCGGAGCCAGGGGCTGGAGTTTCCGCCGGATTCTATCGACAACTCTCTCCAGCATCGGCGGATTGACCTGGAAAAAACTTCCGGCTCCATAGCGAAAGACGGTCTGGCCGATTTTTTCTTCGAGGTAGTCGCGCCCGTAAAGTTTGTGGAATTTCCTTCGCCGCCCTTCGGGCACCACCCCGACCGCTCCGACCAGGGGCAAATCGACGGTCAGGGCCGGCACCCAGATTTCGGCCGCTTTTTCCAGACTGTCTTCATCTTTCGACTCGAGCACCAGGAGAATCTGGCCGTTTGATAGACTTTCTCTGATTTCCAGGTGGCTGACGGCCGGCAGAGGCTCTCCCTTGAGCAGCACCCGGAACCGGGAAATCACGGCGTTGGCCCGGTCGCTGACCAGGTAGCATCTTTCCACCGGGATAAAACTGACCATGGAACCTGGCTCATGGTAAGCCAGCCGGGGCGGCTGAGACTGCCAGTTGAACCGCAATCTGATTTTGTTGCGGTAGCTATAAATTGCGGGTGAAGGAACCAGGTCGATAGTTTCCAGTTTGTAATCGGGAAGATGGGAAAATATTTCCAGAAGCTGACCGTGTTTAATTTTAAGCTCCAGGTCATAATTCATAACCTGGTAGGGAGAACAGGCTGAATAGTGATTGCAGGCGGGCGATTGCCTTTCGGGCGAGATTTCCATCACCCGGAGGGTCCGGGCTTCGGCATAATTCTTTTTATCACTTAAAATTTCGACCTCAACCAGTTCTCCGGGCAGCCCCTCATCGGTGAAGACGGTTTTGCCCCCGGCTCTGGCCAGGGCCCGGCCTGGATAGACTATTTTTTCAATACGGAGCTGCATGTGTTCTTTGTAGATGCTGGCCGGGGATTTGTCAAGCCTGGGCCGGGTTCTGTCGGCACTATCTGGCCAGGCTGTTGAGCATTCTGGCCGGCAGGGTCAGGATGGCCTTGAGCAGGTCAAAAACGGCTGAAACCGTTATCCCCACCAGCCTGAAGGGCAGCGACAGCAGCCAGACCAGGGGATAAAGGATCAGGGCCAGCAGGGCCAGCGGCCAGCAAAGAATAAAAAGAATCAACCACAGCAGGAATTTCATCATCGTTTTCACCTTTCAGACCCGGTTGCGGTTCTCATATTAGTCAATACGAAAAATCAAGGAAAATGGATTACGGCCGGAGCAATTTAAATTACCGGCCGCAGAAATCCGCAAAGGCGCATCTTTCGCACTGACCGGTCTCCGATCCGTCGGGCGTGAACGGCCTGGCCGGGTCGACTATTTCCAGCAGCAACCTGTCGATTATGTTCCTGACCAGCCAAAAATTTTCTTTCCTCATTTCCGTGGTTTCCGGGTTTTCATTCAGCGGAAAGATATCCGATTCCCGCTCCTCCTCTCCCCGTTTCTGGCGGACTTTTTTGGTCAGGGGCGCATATTCTATCGAAGCGTCCAGGTTGTTTCTGCCCAGCAAAAGGAAAGCGGAATAAATGTCTTCGGGCGCAACGTTGAGTTCCGGGGCGGCCAGGAGCTGGTAAAAAGGAAGCTGAAGGCTGCCGATGGCCCCGGCCCAGGTTGACCGGTCGTCAGGATTCAATCTGTCAAACCTGATCCGCAGGTACTTGTCACCGGCCGAGATCTTGTAATCAAGCACACAAAGCCTGGATCCCCGTCTTTCTATCCGGTCGATTTTTCCCTTGAGCCTGAAGGTCTTGCCGCCGGCGGGATGGGCCAGCCTGAACTTTTTCTCCAGGCTGCTGATGACCAGCTCCTGCCCGGCGGCCTGCAGTGTCTCGACCACCTGTTTCTGGTAACTTTTCAGGAATTCCTGAAGATGCTGTTTGACCTGTTCTTTCATCAGGAGAAAGAGGCCGGAGCCGGGGTCAGAGAATTTCTGGCTGAAAATGTCATCGGTTATCCGCGCCAGGCGCCCCGGGTCAGGTTCCGGGCACAGCGGCCGGTTATGGTAAGCCCGGAAATAGTCCTGCAGAATGCCGTGAACCAGAAGGCCGAGGTCGGCTCTCTCCATTGCCTCGGATAGTTCTTCTCTTTCCGACAGTTTCAGAACGTGGGCATAGTAAAATTGAAGCGGGCATTTAAGGTAGGCGTCAAGCTGGGTGGCTGATATTTCCATTTCTCCCAGGGCTCTGACCATCCGGTCGGTCTTGACCACGGGCTCAATGCCGGGCAGCTTCAGCTCAACCGGGTAGCTGGCGGCCCGGATGTAACCGGAGGTTTCCGGCTTTTTTTCTTTTTTCTGTTTTTCCCAGAGCAGTTCTTCCACGAACCGGCTTTTCTCTTTTTCGCTGTTTTCAACGTAAAAAAGGTGGACCTTTCTGGCTCCGGAGACCAGCAGGCGGAGATAGTACCGGTACCTCTGTTCCCGCTCCCGGTAGGTGGGGAGCTTCAGGGCTTTTCTTACCAGCTGGGGCAGCAGGGAATCAACCTTGGCGGTGCCCGGTATGACCTCTTCGTTCATATCAAGCAGGTAAACTTCATCGAACCGCAGGCAGCGGATTTCCCAGAAGCCGAGAACCTGAAGGCCATGAAGCGGCGTGCCGGGGAAACTGACCCTGGCCTCGGAAATAAGCTTACGGAAGAGGTTAAAATAACTGTTGCGGTTCTCGAAAGAGTGCGGCCCGAGCAGGGAATTCTTCAGTTTTTCCAGCAGTTCGAAAAAGGCTTCGGCGTAGGGCTGAAAGAACAGGTGCCGCGGGGCGGTGCTCTGGCCGGCCAGGAAGTGGAGCAGGCCGGTCAGCTTGCCGGCAAAATCGCCGATGCTGTCGATCCGGAAGAAGGGCTTGATGGTCTGCTGGTGAATAGACCTCAGGTGCTTCAGGAATTCCGGCGCCCTGGGCAAGCCGGCGGTTTCGGCGCAGGCATCGAGTTTCTGGGCCAAATCCCGGTCGGAGGCGATTTCCTCCAGGCTCCAGAAAAGGCGACCTTTTTTCTGGTTAAAAAGCTCCTGGATGGTGTGAAAAAGGATTCTGGTCAACTCGGCACTTCGCTCCGGCCCCGGGAAGTAGATGTTCTTGGTGTAAGGGTGGAGGACAAAGTCCAGGTAATATGGCCCGTAAACCCGGTCCTGTTCGTCGGCGGTCTGGATCAAATTGAACAGGCAGTCAAAAAAATTATAGAGTGGGGTCCTGGTCAGCGGATAACCGAGGGATATGTTATAGTCCTCCTCAGGGATGGCTGACAGGGTCTGCTGGTGGAGCGGGATCAGACTTTCCAGAGCCGGAAGCACGATCACCTGTTTTTCGTTGAACCGGCCGGGCTCTTGCAACCTGTCTTCGAGCAGTTTGTTGAGCATGAAGAGCTGTCCGTGGGAGTCGGGGCTCAGGTAGAAGTTAATCTCCGGTTCAGAACCGTTGTCCAGTCCGGCGGTCAGCCGCTCAGCCTGTTTCAGGTCGAGACCCAGTCCCCGGGCCAACTCCTCCAGACCCGGGCCCTCCAGGAGATAGATGGCGGCCAGGTCCGATTCCAGGATTTTTTTAACCAGCTCCAGCTCGCCCCGGTTGAGGAGGAAGAATCCGGCCAGGATGGTCTGTTCAAAGCGATTTAGGTGTTCGGGGATAAGATTGGTCAACACCCGGGTCAGCCTGGTGGCCGGGGTGGAGAGTTTTTCCTCGGCCAGCCGGCGGTAAAAATTTTCGAAGAAAAAAGACATTTTCTGCAACCTGGCTCTGGTTTTATCGGGCAGTTTCTGTCCGGCCAGGGAGTCGATCATCATGAAATTCTCCCGGCTGACCAGGCCGGCTTTAAGCTCTTCCAGATCCCGGTAGAGCTTCAGTCCGAGCGAAAAGAATTCGTCCAGCGAGAGGAAAGAAGAACCGCCCAGAGGCTGAGGGTGCTGACGATGAAGTTCATAGAGGATGGAAACGGCGTCTATCGGGTCTGCCGGCCGGTCGCCATTCCGGCAAATTTCCAGGTACAGGCTGTCGACCAGTTCATCGAACGACCGGATAACGGGAGGCAGAAAACTCTTTCCGAGCTTCCTGGCCAGGGCTTTTCGCAGGTAATGGCCGGGCCTCTTTTCAGGAAAAACTATCTGGAAACGGGTCAAATTCCGGCCTGATTCCATCAGCCTGGAAGCCAAGAGTTCCGGCAGGTCGTGTCCGGGAGATACTATGGTCAGGGACATCAAATCCTCTCCACCTTCCCCAGGTCGGGATACATCAGAAATCCGGTCAGTGTTTTGCCGGGATAGATATCGGACAGCATGGACATGTATCCCTTAATCTGCCCGGTATGAACCGCCGCCAGTTCCTGGTTTTCAGACCGCCCGCTCTTAAAATCGATGACCGTGACCGCCCCGGGGTCGACCACCACCCGGTCAGCCCGGTAAAGCCGACCCCGGCTGTCGGCCAGTTCAATTTCCCGGTGAACGATTCGGCCGGGGCGGCGCTCGAACCAGGCGGCCGCCTCGGACAGCGATAGAAATTCTTTTAAGACTTTCTGAATTTCCTGCAGCTCGGAGGCGGTAAATTCGCCGGCTCCGGACCGGTTCAGGGCTTCGGCCAGGGTTGATTCCAGGTCCGGTTCAATGAATTCTATCGAGGCCAGCAACCGGTGCATCAGTTGCCCGCGTTTTTTCTCGTAGTAGTTAATCTCGGACCTGGTTGCGGCTTCGGGGAATTTGCCGGTCGGTATTATTTTCAAGGCAGCCAGGTTCTGCTTTATCTGGCTGTCGTCTTCCGGTGCTTTTCTGGCTTTCGGTCTGGCCTCAGAAGAGGCGTCGCGGCCGTCGGTCTCGAGGTCAAGCACCGCCTCCAGCAGGGGAAAAGGGTACTCGTTTCTTTTCTTAACGGCAATGACGTACAGTTCTTCCCGGGCCCGGGTCAGGGCCACATAAAGAGTATTTAGTTTATTAACTCTTTCTCTTTGTCTGAAACCCTCATAGGTCTGAAGGAGCTGCGGGCTGGACCTGGCGGTGCTGGAATTCAGCTTCAGCACTACAACCGGCCGGGGCCCGTTTCGGTCAGGCGACGGCTCGTCGGGCAATTCTTCGAGGTAAAAATTCTCGCCTTTCAACTGCTCTCGGTAGAGAAGAAGTATGACCACCGGAAAACCGAGTCCCTTGGCTTTGTGAATGGTCATAATTCGGACGGCGTCCAGGCTTTCCGGCACGTCCACAGTCCAGACATTTTTATCGTCGGCCGTTTCGGCCGAAAACTTGATGAAATCGCGCAGGTTGCTTTTGCCCTGTCCTTCGAAGTTCTTGATGACCTCCAGCAGCTTGATCAGGGAGCCGGCTTCTCTGGGGAACAGTTCCAGGGGTTTGAACATCCCGTAAATCTGACTGACCAGGTCATAAAGCGGCAGGTAGCCGGTCGTCCTGAAGAAATTTTCAAAATATCCGTTCCAGATATCCGGCCAGTCTTCGCGGAAATTGGTATAAAGCGGTGCCTGGCCGGACAGCCTGTTGTTCAGGATAAACTCCCTGAAAACTCCGGGAGGAAGGTTCAGGCCATCCTTCTGCAGTCTTTGCTGGAAGAGCTGCCCCAACAGAAAAACTGAAAAATTAAGGTCGTCAAGCGGATAATCCAGAAATTGCAGAAAGGCCAGAATTTCCCTTATCAGCGGTCGGCTTCTGATATCTAAGGCGGAAAAAGGAATGAAAGGAATGTTCTTTTCGTTTAACCAGGCGGCCACCTCTTTAACCGTCTTGTTTTCATAGGTCAGGACGGCCAGGTCGGAGTAATTATAGCCTCGCTTCAGCAATTCCTCTATCAGGTTCTGAACTTCAACCCTCTCCGGAGAATCCGTCTCCTGGTCGTTTTCTTCTTCCCGGTCATGGTCAACCTGTTCCGGCCCGGTTCTTGATTTTTTCTGCAGGTCGATCAGCTTCAGTTCGGCGTAGCCGGCAGACATTCCGCTTGAGACCGCGGGCCGGCAATCAAAGTCATCCAGGAGGCTCTCCCCGGCGGCCGATTTCCAGAGCGGGGCATCCTTCCATTTTAATTGTTCTGCCGGCAGATTTTTTAGGCCCTCGGGAAAAATCTTTTTTACCCACTGCAGGACCGGACTCTTGCTCCGCCAGTTATGCTTGAGTTCGGCCACCCTGGGGCTGACAGAGGCGAAGCCGCTCTGTCCCCTGATCAGGTTAACCATGATCCGGTAATCAGCTTCGCGGAAACCGTATATGGCCTGCTTGGTGTCGCCGACAATGAACAGGCTGCCTCCCTGGGAAAGGGCATTTTCTATCAGCGGATAGAGGTTCTGCCATTGCAGCGGCGAGGTGTCCTGGAATTCGTCAATCAGGTAATGATAAATTTCGGTGCCCAGACAATAATAAATATCGGGCACCGCTCCAAGGTTGAGGTAATTGGCCAGACGGCTGTGAACATCTTCCAGAAAGACAATTCCCCTTTCTTTCCTGGCTCGGTCCAGGACTTTCAGGAACAGGCTGTAAATTTTAATGTGGGGCTGGAAAAAAATCCTGGCCTGGATTTCTTTGTATCTATCGGTTATTTCTTTTAGCTTGATTAACTCCCGGGCCAGGCGGTCGGGGATTTTCTGCTGCTTGCTGTTCAGAATTCCAAAGTCATAATCATTCCAGTCGCTCAGCCTGTTCTTGGGCAAATATTTCAGGAGCTTTGAGTCTTTCCGGCAGCCGCCCCATTCCCTTACCAGCCCCCGCACCACTTCCCTGACTTTCTGGAACTTTTTCTCCAGGGCGGCCAATTCCTTTCTGGCCCCGGTCAGGTCAATCTGAACAGCCTCCCGGTTGGCTCCGGACAGCTTTCGGTTGAGGTTGATGAAGATACGCTCCAGGTCTCCGGCCGGGTCCCAGGCAAAAGCGCCGGTCGAGTCGCCCAACTCCTTGAGATGCCGGCAGACTTCCCGGAAATAATTAAACTCGGCCGAATCGCTCCGGACGTCGTTCAGGAGGCGGTAAAAAGCATAGGAAATGACCGGAGTCGAATCTATGGTTATTTCCGTGTCGGGGCTGACCCCCAGTTCAACCGAGGCCGCCTTGAAGATGCCCGACATAAAGCTGTCGATAGTCGTTACCTGGAAGTCGCTGTACTCTCTGAGGATCCGGTTAAGGATTTCTTCAGCCCGGGACCTGAGCTGAGCCCGGTCGCTCGTTACCAGACGGCCAATTTCTTCCAGGTCTGGCTCAGGCCGGTCGCCGTCAGCCAGGAAATAGCACTTCTTCAACCAGCCGATGATCCTTTCTTTCATTTCTTTGGTGGCGTTTCTGGTGAAGGTGATGGCCAGAATCTGGTCCGGCTCGTTGTGCTTGATGTGCCTGGAAAGCAGAAACTGGGTGAAACGCAGGGTCAGGGCTCTTGTTTTTCCGGTTCCGGCCGAGGCTTTGAGGATAACAAATTCCGGGAATCTGAGATCCTTATCTCTGGTTAAGATTTCTTCCTTTGGCATCCGCCATTATTTTACATAAAAACAGAACCGGGGGAAGAGTAGCAGGCAATCTAAACCCTGGCTTGTTTCTACTGGCTGCCGCCGAGCACCCGGTAAAAAGTGAAGACTGAAAAGCAGACCAGCAACAGTCCCAGGGCATAGAGAAGTTTCTTGAAGGTTTTTTCCTGCAGTCTGGCCTGGTAGTGAGAAACGATCCGGACCAGAAAAAAATACCAGACCACTGCTCCCAGTCCGCAGGACAGGGCGAAGAAAACAGCCGGCCAGAAGCCTTCTCTCAGCAATCCATGGGCGGTCACGAAGCCGGCCACGGCGATCCAGAAGGCGTAGAGCGAGGGGTTGGAGATGTAAAGCAGCAGGACTCCCAGCAGCGGTCTTGGACTCCGGATGATGACCGTGTCCTTTTCTCTGACCCGGAATTTGAAAACCCTGGCATCATGGAATAGCTTGAGTCCCAGCAGCATCAGGACGACCCCGGCGGCTATTTTGAGCCAGAAACCATAATTGGAGATGTTGATGGAAAAATGGAAAAAGCCGACCAGGGCTACCAGGCAATAGCTGAGGTCCAGGAGGGCCGTGGCCAGTCCGGCCATCATTCCGTGGAAAAAGTCCCTTTTTAGAGTCTGGGAGATGATGTAGATGTTGACCGGGCCGACCGGAACAGCCGCCAGAAATCCTATCAGGAAACCAATCAGGACAAACATCAGGTTACCGGAAACTTAAAATAGGCTAATAAGATACCCGAAAAGGGAAAGTCATTCAATACTCAGGCTAAAAAATAACTGACCTGCTTAATTCTTTCTCTGTTTGGTTCCCTTATTCTTGCGCTCCAGCTGAGGCTCGGGCCAGGTTGCTAACCAATCCCTGACTGTTACATCTTGGGAATGGTTGTATCGGCAGATTCTTCTTCCAGGTCGCTTTCGATCCCCAGCAGCTTGGCGATACCTTCGTAAACCATCTTGAGCGATTTTTTCTGCTCCTGGAGCTGAGCCAGGGTCTGTCTGACTCTCTGCAGCTCTTTCTCCACCTCGCCGTCGATGGCCGCCAGTTGAGCCCGAACATCCTCCAGTGTCTTTTTGTAAAGTTCTTCTTGTTCCTTGGAGATGCTCATCTTGTTGACTCCTTTTTAACCCTCTTTATTTATTCAGGCCGAAGCCGATTGTCACTGGCTTCCAGACCCTAACTTTAACACCATTTTTTTCGGCTGGCAA
This sequence comes from Candidatus Saccharicenans sp., assembly GCA_030017715.1. Lineage (GTDB taxonomy): Bacteria > Acidobacteriota > Aminicenantia > Aminicenantales > Saccharicenantaceae > Saccharicenans. The sequence goes on from JASEIU010000004.1 coordinate 72,348, forward strand.
GAACTTCCATCTTTTTACGGCATTGATGGCTTCTTTCTCCAGGGCCACCGAACCCTTGATGCCCCGGATGACCGCAGCTTCCAGAACGTCTCCGTTCTCTGAGATAAGAACGTTCAGTAGTACCTGACCGCTGTTACCCAGCCGGCGGTCAGCCTCGGGGTATACCGGTTCAACCGTTTTAATTATCTTCGGTTCCACATCAACCATATTGAGCGGCAGCAGGTCGCCGGGATTGACCACCTGGGCAGGGATAATCACCTGAGGTTCGGCCTCGGCCTGATTAAGCCCGGCAGCTTTTTCTTCTTTGGAGCTGGCGTTTTCACCGCCTGAAGTCTGGGAAGATGTTTCGGCCTGGGCTGAGGGCACGGTCCCGGGTTGCTCGGCCGGCTGCGGATTTTTCATTTCAGCCAGTCTGGTTTTCTGTTCAGGGATCAAGGGTGCTACTGGTGCCGGCTCGGTGCTCCTGGAGTTCTTTTTTCCGTCTGACTGATTCTGCCGGGCAGGCGCCTTGTTTTCGGTCTCGGTCTTCTGAGTCCGATAGGTATCCATCTGCTTTTCGATTTCCTGTTGAAGTTCGGTTTCTGAGGGCTCGTTCCTGGTCGGGTCGCCGGTGCCGGTCTGGAGGGCAGCCACCTGATTGCTGTTCTGTCCGCTGAAAGCCGGGGCTTCCTTTTTCTTCAGGGTCAGAAAGGCCACCAGGCCGGCTACGGCCAGAATAGCCGCAACCAGACCGATGTACTTTCCGGCTCCTCCCCGTGATTTTTCTTTATTGTTTTCCTCTTCTTCTTCGATAAAACCCTTAAACGGCGTGACCACCGGAGCTGAGGGCTTTGGTTTACTGTCAACCGGCGCCGGAGAGGTCGGTCGAATTTCTTTTTTGGTTTCTCTGGCCGGTTCCGGTTTCGGTTCCAGTCTGGGTCTGGACACCGGTTCGGGACTGACTTCGGTCTTCGGTGTTTCGGTTCTGGGCGGTCGCGAGGGTGCTGGTTGGGCAGCCGGCTTCCTGGTCAATTCATCCAGGAGACTGTCTGAGGTAACTTGAGCTGTTTTCTTAATTTCTGACGGTCTGGCCGCCGGCTTCTCTTTTTCTGGTCTGGTTACAGGCCGGGGTGCGGGTTGAGGTTCCGGCCGGGAATTCTCAATCATCAGGTCCTTTAACTTGGACTTCAGGATCAGGTCAACTTCGTCATCTTTGCTCAGGACCGGTTCTTTGGCCGGGGCCGGTCTGGGAGCCGGCCTGTCAACCGGTTTCGGCTTTTCTTCTGTTCTGGGTTTGGCTGCCGGACCGGGCTTTCCTTCTGGCTTTTTTTCTTCCAGGTCGAGCGACAGAGCTTCCTTCAGGAGCTGGTCCAGAGCTTTCTCGGCCGGGGTCGCGGTCGAGGCCGGGGAGGCGACTTTCTTCGGCTCCGGTCGGCCGACCAGTTCATATATCTTATTGAGCAATTCTTCCAGGTTCAGTGGTTTTTCGAAAAAGGCTGAAGCTCCCAGGCTTCTCATAGCTTCAGTCTTGTAGACCGAATCCTTGTAGATTCCGGTGACGATGATCACCGGAGCCTTTTTGGTCGGGTGGGAAGTGATCCGGGAACAGAGTTCGAAACCATGAAATTTGGGAAGCATGGCTTCCATGATGACCAAGTCAGGATGGACTTCGGAAAATCTTTCAAAGCCGGCCAGACCGTCGGTTGCCGTAGCTATCTCGTAGCCTTCATCGGCCAGGGCTCTGGCCAGAAATTTCAAAAATTCCTGGTCATAATCGATCAGCAAAATTTTCTTTTTAGCCATTTTTTTACCCTTTTCATAAATTTAACCCAACCCGGGGTTATGGCCAACGCACCCTATCTATCTCACGAAGGGAAATCCTCTTCAATCACCCTTAGGGGTGAAAATCCGGATGAAATTTCCCCTTATCCTACAGTTATATTTTTCACCATCCGGGATGAGCCGGAAATCAGCCGAGAGAACAGGTTTTACACCCGGTCTATTACTCTTCCCGGTCAGACTGTCTTACTCTGTTATGCTGAGGCGGGAGTAGAGTCAGAATGATGGTCGGAAGTTCTGGCCGAAGAAGTCTGAAATTCAGGCCGGAAGGGTTGAAGCCAAACAGCGGTTATGGAAACCGGCCGGCATCCGGAATCGGCCGGACCGGATCACCCCTTCGCCTCAGGAACTCGATTTCTGAAATCTGGTGGTTTTAAGTAAAAGTCCGAAATTCAGGACTGATTGGCAGGCTGACGGTTTCTGGTGCTGTCCTCTACCAGAATCTGTAAAATCTCAAGCTCCTCGTCCTCAAACCAGATTTGCTGGCAGGGATAGCACTTGTAAACCGGCATCAGGTAGTGGTAACTGAACGGCCTGAGCGTAAACTGCAGCCCGCACTCCGGGCACAGAGCCGGTGGTTTTTCTTTCAGAACCGGCGGTTTAAGGTTGGGGGCAAGCAGGGCTTCACCATGGGCCAGGGCTTTTTGTTTAATCCGGTCGGGGAAGGCCAGTTCTCTCCGGGCAAAGATTTTTTCCAGGTCGGCCATGGCCACCAGTTTTCCCTGGCAGCCCTGGCATTTTTTTATCCTGACTCCCTCATAAAAAGTCGAGGTCAATTCGGTCCGGCAGACCGGGCATTTGTTTTGACAGGCCGGGTCCAGGGGCTGCTTTTTGAGCTGGCGAAAGAGGGCGAATCGAACCTGGGGGAAATTGCGGGCCGGGCCTTCCAGGTTTTCCTTGAGGTTCTTGATTCTGGTTGCCGGGGTGAAATAGGGGAGGGTGACCAGAGAACCCAGGACATAGGGGCCGTCCCACTGGCCGCGGGTATTCCTGGCCAGCCAGACGCTTTCCTCTTCCAGGGCCTCCCTGGCCTTAAGCTGCAACTGCCGCAGTTTTTCCTGGCTGTCCGGGCCGCGGTCTTCGAGCGGGCTGTAAAGAAGACGGGATTTTTCCCGCTGCTCTTCCCGGGCCCTGACCTCCTCTATCACGGCCTTGACATCTTTATGAGCCATTTCGGCCAGGAGCTTGAGCCGGAGCAGGAGCGGAGGATGGGTATTGAAAAGCTTATCGCCGGGGCTGTCCTGTATGTCCCGGGAATCTGGCGGAACCAGAAAGAGTGAGGTGAAAAGGCTGCTGTCACCGAGGAAAGAATTGGCCAGGTGGGCTTTGTAAATGGCCCTGGCCAGGGCCATCGGGTCCCGGCTGAGCTCCACGGCCGTGGCGTCGGCCAGAAGCTCTCTTTTCTGGCTGACGAGGGCTACGAAGAAATTCAGCAGAAGAAAAGAGATTGAGCTGGCCAGGTAAATCAGCGGTTGAGTTGACCCTTTAGCCCTGCCGGGAGACTTAAGTTCGGGCCGGCTCAGCTCTCTCTGTTCTTCCAGCGAGTCGATCAGCTGTTCATAGAAAGCGGCCAGGGAACAGATGAGCGTCAGAAGGAAGGTGTCTCCTTTAAGGATATGGGCTGTTTCATGAGCTACCACCGCCTGGAGTTCATCACGCCCGGCTTCGGCCAGGAGTCCTTCGGTGACCACAATGGCCGGAAGCCCGTCCTGTCCGATGAGCGATAGAGAATTGATGTTTACCGTAGGGATTATATAGCCTCTAAGTCCGGGCAGGCCGGAGGAGATTTTCATCTCTTCCAGGATATTGAGGAAACTGAGGTGATAGCGGTCTTCCGGGTCGGGGGAACGGGCTCTGAGGTTTCTCAGAATATAACGGACTCCATTTTTTCTGGCCTGGATGAAATTAAGACCGGCCAGTCCCAGGGCTATTCCGAAGACAACGATTATATATTTATAGAAGAATGAACCGGCGAAGAAACTGAAGTCAGGAAGAAAAACTCCGGCGGTGATTAACACCGCGCCTGAGATCAAGCCGACTGTCAGGAAATAAAAAATAAAGAGCATCAGGAATAAAAATAAAGAAATCCTCTGCTGTTTTTTCTGGATTTCCCAGAATGAAGGCGGTGGGGTTTTGGTTGTGTCGGCCATGTATCCTGGCTGGAATTTTACAATTATTTCCGGGAAAATAAAAGAAAACGCGGTCCCGTCCATTCGCGGGGCATTCTACTCAGAACTTCAAACCATTTTTTTCGGAGAACCCGGCAGATTATTGTCGCCAGAAACCGGAAATAGAATAATTAACGCCACGGGCATCCATGAGGGATGGCTCTGTTTGGGTCTTCCGGGTCTGGCTGTAATCCGGAAATGGCTGGCCGAGCGTCTTGTTCCTCCTGCCTGGAGCGATATGGATCCCTTTAAGAAACTATATTTTTCTCTCCCGGAGGCCAGCTGAACCTGAGGAAAAAAAAGGGAGGCGGTAATCCGCCTCCCCTTAGTTTCTGCCTGTTGGTTAGAAGGAATACCGTGCGCCGAGCCTGAAAACTCTGGGGTCGGTCAGGCTGGTCAGTTCTCCGAAGGATACCCGCTTTCCGGAGACGGTGGTGGTGCTGCTGGAGATGGAATGGACACCGGTGGGAATGGCTACATTGGTCACGTTGAAGATATCGCAGAAGAGACCGAACTGTCCAAAACGGCCCGGCAACCTGAAGTTCTTCTCAACCCTGAGGTCGAGAATGGTCAGGGGCGGCAGGCTCCTGGAGCCGCGGGTTTCAGCGTTGATGGTAACCGTGCCCTGAGGAAGGGTTAGGCCCAGGTCAGCGCTCCTGACTCTTCTTGTCCAGCGCTGGCCGTCCAGCAGGCGGTAATAGCCGCTAATCATGATACCCCACGGACCCTGCCACATGGTCTGGACCTTAAACTGATTGCGACGTTCATAACCGAAGTTACCCATGGCATTGACATGCACATTCGGGTCATTAAAGTAGGACTGGCCGGACCAGCTGTCATCAAAATCTGTACCGATAAGGCCACGCGATTTCTGCCAGACGTAGGAAATGTTGGCCGACCAGCGGTGGGAGAATCTCTTGTTAAGCGTGACTTCCACGCCGTCATAGTCTCTCTTGGCTCCTGGAGGGTTGGTAACAAAGGTCCTGGTCGGAGTGGTCAGGCCGTCTGTTCTCCTCCAGAAAGTCGCGGTCTGGTTGTTCCAGGGGTCGGTAGCTGTAACGGGGGCAAAGATGTACCAGACAGCCGGGTCAAAAATGGCATCGTGACCTTTAACAGTGTAAAGGGCTTTATAGAAGTTGAGATTTAATCGGTTCAGGTCAACGTCTTCGATCAGATTCCGGTCCCACTTATGAATATACCTGACGCCCAACCGGGTATCGGCCATTATTTCTCTTTCAATGCCGACTATGAATTCATCCAGATAAGGGGATTTGAGGTTAGGATCCATGGTGGCCGAGGCGGTGGCGCTGAAGTTATACATCAAACGGTTGGGATTGGGGCGCAGCCTGGTCAGCGGGTCGCTGGGGTCGATCGGATAGTTGGGGTCGGTGCCGTCGTTGACGATGTAATGAGTCCGCCAGGATATGAAACTGTTGGGATTAACGGTAACGAACCACTGCATTATGTTGGCAATGTAGTAACGGCAGAAGCTTATTTTCAGGGCGGTCTTGGCATCGCCGGTCAGGTCAAATGAGGCGCCCAGTCGCGGGGCCAGGGTGTTCCAGACCAAGGGCTTTAATTGCTCGTTAACCCTTGGATCATAGATGATCCCGCTGCCGGCGGGATATTCCACCGGAGTCCTTTCCTGGCCCTGGACCGGAATGATACCTTCCTGACGGTCAAAACGGAAGCCGATATTCAGGGTTAGCCTCTTGAATGGAGACCAGGTGTCCTGAACAAAGCCGCCGATGACAATCTTTCGGTCCTTGCGGGTGAAGTCCTGATAATGGGTCATGTAGGGATAGGTTCCGGTCGGCGAGATTCCGGCGGCGATGACCCGGTCGATCAACGATGCCAGGTCTTTCGGGATCTGGTCCGGGGTGAGGCCAGACGGAAGCTGGACATAGAAGAAAGGCCCGTTGCCCCAGGGGTCGCGGTTATGACGGCGGTAACGGCTATCCCAGGAATACTCAAATTCAGCCCCGGCTTTAAGTTCATGGCGGCCCAGAAAATCGTCCAGGAAATAAGTGGCATCGGTCAGCGCCTGGAAACGGTCGCGGCTGTAAATGTCGTCATAGCCGTAGCTGGCATAAGTGTAGTAATAGCGGCTGTCATAGACATAGACCTTGTCATTTTTGGCCATAAGGTTCAAGTGGTAGTTCATGTAGCCGGCTTTAAGGTTCATATAGAGATTGGGATTAAAAAAGTGGGTTAACTGGAAATTGTAGGTATAGATGGGAGTGGTCTGTTTCCAGGTGGTGTCCACCGTCTGGTAAGATGACGCGCCTCGGTGGTTTCTGATGTAATCTGAGAAATTAAAAGACAGCACTACCCGGTCCTTCTTGGTCACCTGGATGGTCAACTTGACAAAGGGCATCGGCCGCTTGTAATCCAGGGGAACCTGATTGGGCTGGTCATATGGATAACCCAGCGAAAACTCCTGGGTTTTCTGCAGAGCAAAATTGGTGAAGAACCAGATGCGGTCTTTGATAATTGGTCCGCCAAGGTTAGCCGCGGGCTCATAATCATAATCAAAACCTCCGGTCTGACCTTCAAAAATTGTGCCTTTGGTGTTGGTGCTCTGCATATCCTTATTTCTGTAAAAGAAGCTGACCCCGCCGCTGAATCGGTTTCCGCCCGACCTGGTAACCACGTTAACCACTCCACCACGCACGCTGCCGTATTCGGCCGGCAGACCGCCGGTCTGGACGGAAAGCTCTTCCATAACGTCCATGCCGAATTGACCGGCCTGAGTGCCGGTTACCGGGTCAGTGACGTTAACGCCGTCGATATTATAGGTGTTGTCTCTTTCGGAACTACCATGGACCGTAGTCGAGGTGACGCCAGGAGCCATGTTGAAGAAAGCTCCCAAATTCCTGGCTGCCGGCAGGCTCTGGAGAACATCTCTGGTTATGCTGGCGGTCATCGAAGTTCGCTGAATGTCAACCGTGGGTGATATTCCGGTAACCGTTATGCTTTCTTCGATGGCCGACTGTTCCAGGGTCACATCCAGGGTGGTGGTAACGCCGACGTTAACCTTGATTCCCTCCCGAATAAGAGTTCTGAAGCCCTGGAGTTTGAAGGTAACGGTATAGTCCCCGGGCGGCAGAGCAGGAAACCGCCAGTGGCCCCTTTCGTTGGTGACAGCCTCCATTGTCGGCGAAATCAAGGCAGGAGATTTAATGGAAACATTCACCCCGGGAAGCGGCTGTCTATCCTGATCATAAACGGTGCCGTTCAGGGTGCCGGTCTGGGTAATCTGGGCCATAGCGGGGAAGGTAAAGAAAGAAATGATCAGCAGTGATAAGAAAAATTTCTTCAAATTTGCCTCCTTTCCACAAAAACAATCACTCTTCCTTAAACCTTTTTAATTTACTTGTGGCTTAAATGCGTTTAACCTATTTTGTGATCACCTCCTTATAGAAAATTTGATATATTTCACCCTTCCATAATTTTTGCAGCAGCAAATTTTGTGCCAGTAATGATCTAACATATATTATAGATTATAAAGAAGTTAGGTTCGTTATCGTCAATTGAATATCCGTTCTGTTGAATTTAAATCCAATAATTTGAATGGGCTGACTTCGTCAAGGACTATTCTGGAGCCTGTGGCCTCATTGCCAGTTCTGATCCGGAGTCTGACTGACGGGCTTGATTTTAAGCCCGGCCAAATACCCTGTTAGATTTCGCTCAGCTCTTTTTTTATGGTCGCTCTGCCTTGCGCGACTGTGACGGCTGGGCTAATATAACCGGGTGCGCCCGTAGCTCAGCCGGATAGAGCGAAGGACTTCGAATCCTGAGGTCGGGAGTTCGAATCTCCCCGGGCGCGCTTTTTATTTTCTCGACTGTTTAGAGGTCATCTTTTAAGGCTTCTTATTGATTCACCAGGCGTGTCAGTTTTTATCCTGGATGAGGGATGATAGAATAATGACCGGGGAGAATGTCTGATTTGACAAAGCCCCGAACGGGGGATAAATTAATATCAGGAGGGGAAAGTGGAAAACATCAGGGCTGAAAAATATTTCCTTTCCCCCGTTTCCAAGAAGTTAATAGAAATCATCGAGAAAAACGCCGCCGAGCTTACCAGAGCTTACCTTCAGGACGTAAAAAAGCATCCCAGTATGCCGACCTACCAGTCTTTCCCCGAAAAGGAAGTCTATGACCGGGCCTACCTGGTCTTCAGTCAGCTCGGCCGCTGGATCTCCTTTGAGCTTGAATCGGACGAGATGAAAAAATACTGGGTGGAGCTGGGCAGGATAAGGCGGCAGGAAGGCTTTGCCCTGCCTGAGATTTTCCTGTCGCTCTGCCTGATCAGGAAAGAACTATGGACCAAGATTCAGGCTGAAGGGCTTCTGGACAATGCCCTTGACCTCTATCAGGCTCTTGAGCTATACAATCGGATCGTTACTTTTTTTGACCGGGCTCTTTATTATGCTATCATAGGCTATCACAGCTGACCGTCCCGTTAGTGCAACCAGGTTATTTGGCGGATGGAAGTTTATTATAATCCTGTCGTTTGCCGACTGAATCAAGAACGTCGCCGGCGTAAGACCGGCCTTTATATCCATTACCCTTTCTGCCAAACCAAATGCTCTTACTGTCATTTTGTCAGCTCCGGTTACGAACCGGAGAGTCACCGGCGCTGGCTGTCGGCGGCTCAGGACGAAATCCGGCGGGCAGCGGGCTTATTTTCCGAACACCTTTTAATTGATACCGTTTATTTTGGCGGTGGAACTCCCTCCCTGCTGGGCCCGGATGAAGTCGGGTCTCTGCTGGCCTCAGTCAGGCAGAACTTTGAGGCGGAGCTCCGGGAGGTAACCCTGGAAGTTAATCCGGTCGCAGACCCGGAAAGAATCAAGGGCTGGCTTCAGGCCGGAGTCAGCAGGTTGAGTTTCGGGGTTCAGTCTTTTGATCCCGCCGTTCTGGAGGTTCTGGGACGGTTTTATCTTCCGGAAAAGGTAGCCAGGTTGCTGGAAGAGGCGAGGAGAGTCGGGACAGACAACATCAGCCTTGACCTGATGGCCGGGGTGCCGGGCGAGTCTGCCCGGACGATGGAGATTAACCTGAAGAATTTGCTCGAGCTGAAGCCGAATCATGTCTCGGTTTATCTTCTGGAAGAGCTGGAAACGGTGCCCTTTCGCACCATCTGGGAAAAAGCGCCGGTATCGGAAGAGGTTGCGGCCCGGGCCTACGAAGATTACCGTCTGAGGCTGGAAGCGGCCGGCTGGCTGCAGTATGAAATCGCCAATTTTTCGCAACCCGGATATCAGTGCCGGCATAACCTGAAGTACTGGAGGTACCAGCCGTTCCTGGGGATTGGTCCTTCTGCTTCTTCTCATCTGGCTAATTTCCGCTGGACTAACCCGGTGAGTATGGATGCCTGGTTGACTGCCATTGCCTCCGGTAAACAAAGCTTTTCTGAATTTATGGAACTTAAGCCGGAGGAGGAGCTCAGGGAATGCCTGGCCTTCGGCCTGCGGTTGAGGGAAGGGGTTCTGCTGTCCGAACTCAAGTTGCATTTTCCCGGCCTTGATTTTTCTGCCTTTGAAACCAGGAGCAAACAGCTGGCAGCCGACGGCCTGTTGCAGGTTGATAATGGCCGGGTCAGGATCCGGACCGAAAAATTTCTCATAAGCAATTCGATTATCGGCGAATTGCTCTATTAAACGCGGCGTTGCCGGTTGCCGGGAACTCGCCTTCAGCTGAAGCCTGGCGAACAAATCGGAGTTCTCGCGGTAGTCTGCCCGGTCAGTCAAAATAATCCGGCCCCGGGCCTTTCCCGGGTTATTCCTGGAACCTTTCATGCTTGACAGGTGATTTTTGTCAGGTTCTCCGGCCTGATTTTTCCAGACCGGCTTTCGGACTTATAAGTCTTTTAATTTTTTGGCATTTATGATAAAAAATTTAAAAGATCTGGTCAAAAATGGACAGCAGGAAAATTAAAGTCAGTTGTTTTCAATGCGGTCAGACTAATTACTTCCCGGAGGAGGCCGATTCAAAAACAGTTGTCTGCGGGCGCTGCCGGAATCCCTTACCCAGGCCAGGGGATGTGGTGGCCGTTAATTCGGTTCAGGCCATAAATCTGATCAAGCGGTCCAGTCTGCCGGTCCTGGTAGATTTTTATTCCGACTCCTGCGGGCCCTGCTTGCTGATGGCTCCGATTCTGGACAGGCTGGCCCGGCGGCGGGCGGGGGAGCTAATGGTCATCAAGGTCGATGTGGAAAGATACCAGGACCTGGCCGCGCAACTGGGCATTACGGCCGTGCCCACTTTTATCGTTTTTTACAAAAACGCCGAACGGGGCCGGGTTTCCGGAGCCATGGGCGAGATGGATTTTTCTCTCTGGGTAGCCAGGCTGACTTAGAGGGTTTTTTTATTCGGAAGACGCGGGAGGAAAATTTACCCGCCGGTATCTCACCTGGTAATCGCGGCCGTTCTTGACTGTGACCTGAACCTGGCTGGAGCTCAATTGCTCCGGTTGAGATTCTGAGCGGTAGTGGAGGAGATAATAGCTCGATATATTTTCGGCCGATTTCCGCAGGCCTTCCACCGGATTATAGGTGTTGTCGGCAATTCCTCCGGTCGCTCTGGCCGCTTCGCTTAAGGCCTCAAAAACATCTTCGGATTGCTCGTTCATCACCACCCCGCTGATGCGGACCGGTTTCTTATCCAGGTAAACAAAATTGAAAACCGCTCCCGACTCAGCCAGAGCCCGGCTGACGGTTTCTTTGTCCAGTCTGGTTTCACGGCGGTAAAACTGGAAGAGCTCCATCAGGGTGTTGATTATGTGGGGATAATCCTGGTAGCTGGACATCATCAGGTCCAGGACTTTTGAGCTCAGTTCAGGGCGGAATTCTCGTTGATAGAAGAAGATGACGGTTTTCTGCCCCGGTATTTTTTCCAGCGACCGGGCAAAGGACAGAAATTTGTTCTGGTCGACCAGCCGGAGCCCGTCCAGCTTGACGAGCGTATCCTGATAGCGGGATAGTATATACTCAATGCCGAAATTGGTGGAGATGGAATCCGATTCGTTCTCTACCTCGGGATCGGCTCCCGTCGACTCCCCGCCGAAGGTGGCCAGGGTCCGGGTGATTTTTTTTAAGTCCCGCAGAACGGTGTTGTATTCGCGGCTGCCCTGAATGATATCAGCCCTCATGATATTTTGAATTTCCTGATTGAGCTGAGATTTTGGCTTGCCTCTGAGAGTTTCAGGGTTAAAGCGATAGATCTTCAGGGGAGTGATCAGGGTCAGGGTGTCTCCGGGCTGAAAATAATTATTGACCAGAAGCCCGACCGCGTCGCCCAGTTTTTTATCGTAATCGCTGGCCTGGACGATGAGGAAATAGTTTTGGTGCAGGCTGACTTCCCGGGGCTTTTCTCCCAGGATTCTGGTCAATTTATTATTTTCCACCAGAAATATTGATTCTATCTGGCAGGCCCGGCCGGCTTCCAGAACTTCAAAGTCCTGGGGTCCGAGATTGCGAACAAAATTGTTTTTCTGGAGGACTCTAACGGCCACCGAAGAATAATCATCTTCACCCCTGGTGAGCAGCCCGGCCGCAGCTTGAAGATTCATCAGGATGACGGCCAGAGCCGCGGTTAATATGATAATAAAATAACGCCTGATTGCTGGCTTCATTATTTTCCCTCCCTGTGTCTGGAATCTTTTTTCGACAAATGTATTAACCGGTCAGCAAGAAGAATGCCGAAGAGGGGACTCGAACCCCTACTCCCATTTTTGCGGGAACTAGCCCCTCAAGCTAGCGTGTCTGCCAATTCCACCACTTCGGCATTCCCGCTTTTCTTTATTTATTTACGGCCTGATTCCTCTGATTTCTGCTCGGTTTTTTCGGCGCCGGAGGGAGGGGTCCCGGATTTCTGTTCCTGGGTAACAGGCCGGGTCTGGGTGGCAGCCGGCGTTTCCATAGCCGGAGCGTTCTTGACCACCGAGGAGGTTTTTCCGGAGATCAACCAGAGGCCGAGTGAAGTTACCATGAACAAAATCGCACAGATGGTGGTAACCTTCCCCAGCAAGGTCTGAGCTCCCCTGGGGCCAAAGGCTGTCTGACTGCCGGCGCCGCCGAAAGCTCCGGCCAGGTCAGCCGCTTTGCCGGATTGCAGCAGAACCGCCAGAATCAGCACAATGCAGATGATAACGTGAACCGTAACCAATAAAGCTGTCACTTTAATCCCTCACTGCGCGGAGAGCCTCTCTGGCTATGGCCAGGAACGACTCAGCTTCGAGAGAAGCTCCGCCCACTAAAAATCCATCAACGTCCTTCTCCCTGGCCAGGGAAAAGGCGTTGTTCGGTTTCACTGAACCGCCGTAAAGGATTATAGCACAATCAGCCACGGTTTTTCCATACCTTCCGGCGACCAGACTCCTGATAAAAGAATGGACCTCCTGGGCCTGTTCGGGGGAAGCATTGCGACCGGTGCCGATGGCCCAGATGGGCTCATAGGCCAGTACCACCCGGCTGAAGCTTGATTCATCCAGCGAGAAAACGCTTTTCTCGAGCTGGGTTCGGATTCTGGCCAGAGTCTGGTTGTTTTCTCTTTCCTCCAGGGTTTCCCCGATACAGACAATCGGATACAGGTCATGACCCAGAGCAGCCAGAGTCTTTTTCCGCACGGTCTCGTCCGTTTCTCCGAAGTGTTGTCTTCTTTCGGAGTGGCCGATGACCACGAACCGACAGCCCGCCTCCTTTAGCTGGAGGGGAGATATTTCTCCGGTAAAGGCGCCTTTTTCCTCCCAGAAGACATTCTGAGCGCCCACTTCCACCCCGGCAGCAGATATCGTTTTTCTGACTTCCTGAATGGCCGTGAAGGGAGGAATGAGAATTAAAGTGGCCTGGCTGACTTCGGGAAAACCCCTGACCACGGCTTCGGCCAGTTCTCTGGCCCCGGCTATGGTCTTGTGCATTTTCCAGTTTCCGGCGATGACCGGTTTCCTGAGTGTTTGCATGTTATTTCCTTTTATTAAGAAAAAACCTGCCGCGGACCGGAATCCGGACCATCCGGAGTTCCGTTTCGCCCTGAAGGAATCAGGCCTGATATCCCGGGCCGCAGGTTCTCTCCGGCCTCAAACCGGTTCTTATTCCAGGGCCTCTATCCCCGGAAGCGTTCCGTAAGCCACAAACTCCAGCGAAGCTCCGCCGCCGGTAGAAATGTGACTGATTTTTTCCGCCACTCCGGCTTTCTGAATGGCGGCAATGGAATCCCCGCCGCCGACCACCGACATGGCTCCGGACTCGGCTACGGCCGTGGCGATTTCCACCGTTCCGCGAGAGAAAGCTTCCACCTCGAACACTCCCAGCGGTCCGTTCCAGAAAATGGTCCGGGCCGACTTAATCTGCTGCCGGTATTCGGCAACAGTCCCGGGCCCGATATCCACGCCCACCAGGTCTTCCGGCAAAGGATAATTTTCGACGACCCCGGCCGCCTCGCGGCTGTCGACGGAAACAGCCAGGACATGGTCCAGGGGCAAAAGTAGCTTCACCCGGTTTTGTTCGGCCTTGTCCATTATCTGGCGGGCAATTTCCAGCTTATCTTCTTCCACCAGGGATTTCCCGACCCCTAACCCGCGGGCTTTAAGAAAGGTGTAGGCCATGGCTCCACCGATGAGCAGAGCATCGGCCTTGTTCACCAGGCTTTCCAGAACCGGGATTTTGTCCTCGATCTTGGCCCCGCCCAGGATGGCCACAAACGGCTTTTCCGGCCGGTCGGTGATCTTTTTGAGATAATCAACTTCTTTTTTCAGAAGGTACCCGGCCGCTTTTTCGGCCATAAACGAGGTTAGGCCGACCACCGAGGCGTGGGCCCGGTGACAGGAACCGAAGGCGTCGTTGACAAATACCTGACAGCCCTCGGCCAGCTTCCGGGAAAATTCCGGGTCGTTGTCGGTTTCCTGTTTGTAAAATCGGACATTTTCCAGGAGCAACAGCTCACCGGCCTTCAACCCGGATTTGAGTTTTTCCACTTCGGGTCCTATAACGTCGGGACTCATGATGATCTGTGTCCCGGGTAAAAGCTGGCGGAGGCGCGCCGCCGCCGGTCTTAAACTCATTTTGGGATTGAACTGGCCCCTGGGCCGCCCCAGGTGGGATGCTACCACCAGCCTGGCCCCTTTCTGTAGAAGGTATTTTATGGTCGGCAGCGAGGCCTTGATTCTGGTATCATCGCGGATGTTAAGATTTTCGTCCAGGGGAACGTTAAAGTCCACCCGCAGGAAAACGGTCTTATCCTTGACTTCAATTTCTTCCAGGAATTTCATTTTTGCCACTCCCGGGGTTTATTTCTTCATAATAAACTTGACCAGGTCCACCAGCCGGCAGGAATAACCCCACTCGTTATCATACCAGGCCATGACCTTGACCAGGTTCCTGTCAATCACCTTGGTCGACAGGGCGTCGACTATGGCCGAGTGCGGATTGGACATGAAGTCCACCGAGACCAGCGGCTCTTCGGTGTACTCAATGATGCCCTTGAGTTTGCCCTGGGCTGCGGCTTTAAGGGCGGCATTGACCTCTTCGGCCGAGGTTTCTTTCTTAACCACGGCCACCAGGTCGACCAGAGACACGTTGGGGGTTGGAACTCTGATGGCGATGCCGTCGATTTTGCCCTTGAGTTCGGGCAGAACCAGACCCACGGCCTTGGCCGCTCCGGTGGTGGTGGGAATCTGGGAAACGGCTGCTGCCCGGGCCCTTCTCAGGTCTTTATGAGGAGCGTCCAGGATTTTCTGGTCGTTGGTATAAGCATGAATGGTGGTCATGAAACCTTTTTCGAGGTTGAAAGTTTCGTGAATCACCTTGGCCACGGGAGCCAGGCAGTTGGTGGTGCAGGAAGCGTTGGAAATAAGATGATGCCTGGCCGGGTCGTAGGCTTCTTCGTTGACGCCGATGACAATGGTGATATCAGGGTCGGTGGCCGGGGCCGAAACTATGATCTTTTTTGCCCCGCCGATCTCGATGTGCTTCAGACAATCCGGTCTTTTGGTGTACTTGCCGGTGGATTCGATGACCACATCCACGCCCAGGTCTTTCCATTTCAGGCCGGAAATTTCTTTTTCTGCCAGGACCTTGATTGGCTTGCCGTTCAGCAGGATGGTGTCCTCGGTGGCTTTGATGTCTTCTTTCAAAGGCCCGAGCACCGAGTCGTATTTCAGCAGGTGGGCCAGGGTTTTGGCATCGGTTATATCGTTGACCGCCACGTATTCCAGCTCCGGGTCTTTATAAGAAGCCCTGAGCATGTTGCGTCCGATCCTCCCGAATCCGTTTATGCCTATTCTTATAGCCATAGAAAACCTCCTTTCTTAATTTGTTTGATTACCAGTTAGTGCTTATAAAAATCTATCATAGATAGTCAGCTTTGGCAACCGGTATCAGTGCGGCTGAAGCGGGTTCCCGTCAGACCGTCCGGTTCCGGCCTGACCGAACCGGGACCGGATCCGCACCGGTTACGAGCCGGGACTGCCGGTGGCTTTCTCCCTGCTGATTTTTTATGATAATATTCTTTTAAGACCGAGGTGAACGATGAAAATCCTGACTGCCCCCCAGATGAAAGAAATTGACCGGATAGCCATTGAAGAAATTGGCCTCCCGGGTCCAGTCCTGATGGAAAATGCCGGTCTGCAGGTTACGGCTGTCCTCAGGAATGAGCTGGGAGTGGAAGCCGGGATGAGAGTGGTGGTGGTAGCTGGCCGGGGGAACAACGGAGGAGACGGTCTGGTGGTGGCTCGCCACCTGCATAATCAGGGTGTCGACTGCCCGGTGCTGCTGGTCGCCAGAAGTTCGGAAGTCAGGGGTGATGCCGCCCTGAACCTTCAAATAGCCCGCAAGGTTGGTGTCCCGATAATTGAGGTCGGCGACGAGGCCGACTGGAAAAGGGCCAGAAGAATCCTGTCGGAAACGCCGATAATTGTGGATGCCCTGTTTGGAACCGGTTTAAACAGTCCGCTCCAGGGGTTATATGCCAGGGTGGTCCGGGATATAAACGACTCGGGGGCCTTTGTGCTGGCAGTTGACATTCCGTCGGGGTTGTCCTCAGACAGCTTTGACCTGATCGGCCCCTGCGTCCGGGCCGACCTGACCGTCACTCTGGGGGCGCCGAAGGTGGCTCACCTTTTTCCGCCGGCTGAAGACTGGGTGGGGGAGCTGGTGGTGGCTGATATCAGTCTGCCGCCGTTTCTCTTTGAGCGACCGGGATTAAACCTGGAGTTAGTGGAACTGGAATCGCTGGGGCCGTACTTCCAGCCCAGAAACCGTAACACCCACAAGGGCACTTACGGACACCTGCTGGTGATCGCCGGGTCGCGCGGCAAGACCGGAGCAGCGGCCATGGCCGGGCGAGCCGCTCTGAAAATGGGAGCTGGACTGGTAACCGTAGCCACGGCCGCAAGCTGCCTGCCGGCGGTGGCCAGAAGCATGCCCGAATTGATGACCGAGCCTCTGCCTGAAACCGACTCGGGCAGTATTTCCGAAGAGGCACTGGGACGGGCGATGGAATTGGTTAAAGGCAAGGATGCTCTGCTCTTAGGGCCGGGACTCTCCACCCATCTTGCGACCGCCAGCTTCGTTCTGAGGCTGATAGCGAAACTTAAAAGCTATAAGAATCCGGTGGTGATTGATGCCGACGGTCTTAACATCATGGCCTCCCGACCGGAAGTCCTGACGTCGCTTCCCGAAAAAACAGTTCTGACTCCTCACCCCGGGGAATTTTCCCGGCTGACGGGTCTGGATACCGCCGAAATTCTGAAGCAACGGCTAAAAATTGTCCCGGAATTTGCCGGCCGGCATAGAGTCCATCTGGTCTTGAAGGGATACCGAACGCTGATCGCCTCTCCGGAGGGTAAGGTCATGGTCAACCCCACCGGCAATCCGGGTATGGCTTCGGGCGGAACGGGCGATGTCCTGGCCGGTCTTCTGGCTTCGGAAGCGATGCAGGTTAAAAGCCTTCTTCAGGCTGCGGTTAATGCCGTTTTTATTCATGGGTTGAGCGGTGACCTGGCGGCAGAGAAAGTGGGTGAAAAAAGCCTGACCGCCACCGACCTGATCAGATTCCTGCCGGCCGCGGTCAGGTTTGTGGCCAGCGGTGGAGAAGATGACTCAGAGATCAGTTAACCTGGAGATCAGGACCGGCTCCGAAGAGGAGACCCGACAGATAGCCGAAAGGCTGGCCGGCCAGTTAATCGGGGATGAATTAATTCTTATTACCGGAGAACTGGGAGCCGGCAAGACCGTTTTTGTTCAGGGGCTGGCTTCCGGGCTGGGAGTCGAGGCGGTCGATTCGGTCTGCAGTCCCTCTTTTACTCTGATTAATCTCTACCGGGGTCGGGTGGACCTCATTCATGTCGACCTCTACCGGCTGGAAGACCCGGACCAGGTGGCCGACCTGGGGCTGGAAGATTACCTGGCCACCGGGGTCATGGCCGTGGAATGGGCGGAAAGGCTGCCTGAGGATTTCAGGGCTGGAAGAATGATTGAAATTTCCATTGCAGTTGAAGCCGATGACAGACGGTTGATCAAAATCAAAACTTCGGATGTTTACCTCAGCCTTGAGAATCACTAAAATTAATAAACCGGTGCCAAATAATTGAACGAAAGGAAACAATGATGAAGGACCTGAAATCACTCATCGTCGACGTTCCGGATTTTCCCAAGCCGGGAATTGTGTTCAAAGATCTAACCCCGGTCATTCAGGATGCCGAAGCATTCAATCTGGCTATAGACCTTATGGCCGAAGTGGCCCGGAGATATTCGCCGGAGAGAGTGGCGGCCATCGAATCCCGGGGATTCATTTTCGGGGCCGCCCTGGCCAGGGAGTTGCGGACCGGCTTCAGCCTGATCAGGAAAAAAGGCAAACTGCCTCGACAGACCCTGACTGTTCTGGCTCCCAACGAATATGCGGTCGAGCATTTCGAGGCTCATCTGGACAGCATTCAACCCGGAGAAAAGGTGGTTCTGGTTGATGACCTGATCGCTACCGGTTCATCGGCCGTCAGTGCCATCGAACTGGTTAAGAAGCTGGGTGGTCGGCCGGTGGCTTTCATGGCCCTGGTGGAACTGTCCTTTCTCGATGGAGTCAAGAAGATAGCAGAAGCTTATTCCGAGGTTCCGGTCTTTGCTCTGGTCAAGTTTTAAGGGCCGGAGCTGGTGCCGGACCTAATTGTTCGATTTTAATAGATGTCATAAGAATAAGAACCTGTCGGGCGATGCCGGTCGAAGGCCGGCGCGGCTGCGACCTTGCCGGGCTTAAGTCTTCAGGCGACCCGGAAAAGGAGGGGCTATGACCGAGGCGCTGGAAAAAATTTTCCGTCTTCAGGCCAACCGGACCAGTTTCAGGAAAGAAATCCTGGGCGGTCTGACTACCTTCATGACCATGTCCTACATCATTTTTGTTCAGCCGGCCATCTTAGGGCAGACCGGCATGGATATGGGAGCGGTGATGGTTGCCACCTGCCTGGCCAGCGCTCTGGCCACTCTGCTGACCGGGCTTCTGGCCAACTATCCGGTGGCCCAGGCCCCGGCCATGGGGCATAACGTGTTCTTTGCCGTCACCGTTTGCGGACTGATGGGCTATTCCTGGCAAGTGGCCCTGGGAGCAAATTTTATTTCCGGGTTAATTTTCTTAATCCTGGCCTTCCTGGGGGTGGCCGGAAAGCTGGTGGAGATCATCCCGGACAGCCTGAAAAATGCCATTGCCGCCGGGATCGGACTGCTGATTGCCCTTATCGGCCTGGAATATGCCGGCATCGTGGTGTCGACACCCGGGGTTCTGGTCGGGCTGGGCGACCTGGGCAGCAAGCCGGTCATCCTGGCCTTCTTGGGTCTGCTGATAATATCCATTTTGATGGCCTGGAAAGTTCCCGGAGCTCTTTTATGGGGTATTCTCATAACCGCAGCCGTGGGCTTGCCACTGGGAGTGGTCAAGTACCAGGGAGTGGCGGCTGCTCCGCCGTCCCTGAGCCCGACCATTTTTAAGCTGGACATTGCCGGCGCCCTTAAAAGCGGACTGATACCCATCATATTTGTCTTTTTCTTTCTTGATGTTTTCGACACCGTCGGCACCCTGGTCGGGGTTTGCGGCCCGGCCGGTTTCTTCAAAAACGGGAAACTGCCGAAAGCCAATCAGGCCATGCTGGCCGACGCCCTGGGGACGGTCACCGGGACTCTCCTGGGAACCTCCACGGTGACCAGTTATATTGAAAGCTCAACCGGAATTGCCCAGGGAGCCAGAACCGGGCTGGCCAATCTGACCACTGCGCTCTTCTTTCTGGGCGCTCTTTTCCTGAGCCCGCTGGCGGCCATGGTCGGCGGGAGCTATGTTTACAGGGACCAGGTGCTTCATCCTGTGATCGCTCCTCCTCTCATCATCGTAGGTTTTCTGATGATGAAATCGGTGGCCCGGATAGACTGGGAGGATGTCGGCGAAGCCATACCGGCTTTTCTGACGGTGGTGGTGATGCCGCTGGCGGTCAGCATAACCGACGGCCTGGCCTTTGGTTTTATCAGCTATTCTCTGATCAAATTGAGCCGGGGCGAAGGACGGAAAGTGCACTGGCTCATTTATCTGATATCGTTATTGCTGGTAATCAGGTATTTTATAAGATATGTCAGCTGAGGCGCGTCCGGCGCGGGAGGCGGCCCTGAACCCGGCCAGGAAGCAGGCCGCGGCCGTCAGGACTCGACTCGGCTCAAATTTGAATTCAGGTCTGGAGAAATAGAATGAGAAGCATCAGAGTCTGGAAGTGGTTAATTCCTACTATTATAGTAGGAATTTTGCTGGGCTGCGCGGCCGGGGTGAAGGTGAAGGATGAAACCGCCCCGTTGCCGGGCGACCGCCGGTGGGTGGAAAAAACCATCAGGAATATGACACTGGATGAAAAGGTCGGGCAGCTGGTGGTGGCCCGCTATAGCGGCGAGTTTTTCAATTATGACAGCCCTTATCTAAAAAACCTGGAAGCGCTGGTTAAAAAGTATCACCTGGGCGGGCTGATTCTGTTCGGCGGCGAAGCACTGGAAACAGCCTATTTCACCAATCATTTTCAAAAACTGGCCAAAATACCGCTGCTCATTGCCTCCGACCTGGAAAGGGGAGCCGGCAACCAGGTGACCGGCGCCACCCTGTTTCCGCCGCTGATGGCTCTGGGGGCGGCCGACTCCGAAGAGCTGGCCTATGAGATGGGCCGGGTTACAGCCATTGAAGGTCGGGCTCTGGGAATCCATATGACCTACGCTCCGGTCGTTGATGTCAACATCAACCCGGACAATCCCATCATCAACACTCGCTCGGTCGGAGAAGACCCGGAGCAGGTGGCCAGAATTGCCCGGGCTTTTATCCGCGGCTGCCAGGGAAGCGGAATGATGGCCACGGCCAAGCATTTTCCCGGCCACGGTGACACCGACCAGGATTCCCACAGCCTGCTGCCGGTGATCAGGGCCGATGAAGAACGATTGAACAGGGTTGAATTACATCCCTTCCGGGTGGCCATTGAGGCCGGCGTGGAGTCCGTCATGACCGCCCATCTTTACATTCCGGCTCTTGAGCCGGAAGAAGGACTGCCGGCCACTCTGTCGCCGCGTATCATGACCGACCTGCTGAGAAAGCAGATGGGATTCAGAGGATTGATCGTCACCGACGCCCTGGAGATGCGGGGTATAACCGGCTATTTTGGCGACGAAGAGGCGGCTCTCCGGGCCCTGAAGGCCGGAGTGGACCTGCTGCTATTGCCGCTCGACCCGGTTAAAGTCATCGAGCACCTGAAACAGGCTGTCAGGAATGGAGAGTTGCCGGTCAGCCGGCTGGAGGAATCTTTGCGGCGAGTTCTGCTGGCCAAGACCAGACTGGGACTCCATCGCCAGCGCTTTGTCAGCCTGGAAAGACTGCCTTTGATCCTGGGAAAGCAGGAATTCAGAGACACCGCCAGAAAAGCTTTTGCCTCGGCTATGACCCTGGTGAAGAACGATAACAACCTGCTACCGATTAAGAAGGATAAAAAAATTGTGCTTATGTCGCTCAGCAGCGACCCCGGGGATTATTTTGCCGGGCGCAGGCTGGCTTCCGAGCTGGTCAACCGCCTTCCCGCGACCAGGGTCTTCTATGCCGACGGTGACACCGGCCGGGAGAGGCTGACGGAAGCCATGTCGGCCTCATTGTCGGCTGACCTGGTGGTGGCCGCCCTTTTCTCCAGCCTGAGGTCGGGCAAGGGCACGGTTGACCTGGAGCCTGTCCAGGTGGAGTTTATCCGGCAGCTCAAAGCAGCCGGAGTCCGGGTGGTGGCGCTTTCTTTCGGCAGCCCTTACTTTTTGAGGCATTTTCCCGAAATTGACGGTTATCTCTGTTTTTATCGCAACACGCCGGAAACACAGGAGCTGGCGGCCCTGGCTCTCGCCGGCGAAATCAGAATTTCCGGCCGGCTGCCGGTTTCACTGCCGGGTCTCTACCCGCGCGGCCATGGCCTGATTCTGGAAAAATTCGAGGAGGCAAAATGAAATACAAAAATCTCGGTCAGACCGGAATTAAAGTCTCAGAATTATGTTTTGGCACCATGTCCTTCGGAGCCGAAGCCGACGAGAAAACCTCGGCTGAAATGTTCGCCTACTGCCGGGACAAGGGCATTAATATCTTCGATTGTGCCGACCTTTATGCCAGGGGCCGGTCTGAAGAAATCCTGGGCCGGTTGATCAAGGATTGCCGGGAAGAAGTGATCATCACCAGCAAGGTTTATTTTCCCACCGGGCCCGACATCAATGCCATGGGCGCCAATCGCCGGCATATAAGGTACGCGGTTGAGGGCAGCCTGCGCCGCCTGGGAACCGACCGCATCGATATTTATTTCGTCCATCGTTTTGACGATATAACTCCGCTGGAAGAAACGCTCCGGGCCCTGGACGATTTGGTGCATGAGGGCAAGATTCTTTATATCGGCCTCAGCAACTTCAGTGCCTGGCAGGTGGAAAAAGCCATCGGCCTGGCCGCTCTCCACGGACTGGCTCCTGTGGCCTGCCTTCAGCCGATGTATAACCTGGTCAAACGTCAGGCCGAGGTGGAGATTCTGCCGATGGCCGAAGCCGAAAAGCTTGGGGTTCTGGCCTACAGCCCTCTGGCGGCCGGGCTTCTTTCGGGAAAATACGGCCGGGACAGGAAGCCAGCTTCGGGACGGCTGGTGGAAAATAGGATTTATCAGGTCCGCTATGGGCAGGACTGGAGCTATGAAGTGGCCGAGAGATTTACCGACTATGCCCGCAGCCGCGGTTTCAACCCGGTCAGTTTAGCCATTGCCTGGGTGGGCAGTCATCCGGCGGTAACCGCCCCGATCATCGGAGCCAGGAATGTCGGCCAGCTTCAGGACGCCGTGGCCGCGGCCGAGATTCAAATGACCGAAGAACTGCGCCGGGAAATTTCCAGCCTGTCCCCGGAACCGCCTCCGGCCACCGACCGTTCCGAAGAAAAAACCGAAACTCACTTTCCAATCCGCAGGTAAGGCGGCCGGACCGGGCGGTGGAAAATGGTTTGCAATCCCCGGCCCGGTTTAATAGCATAATTGTGACCGGTCAGAAAGTTTTAGACCTGAACCTACTTTCATAAAAGGCTGTCTGAACCGGTTGAGGTTGATGTTATTAAGTTCAATTCGAGGTTAAGCGAGATGAAAACCAAGCCTGCCCGATTTGGGTTTGTTTTCTGTCTGACCCTGGCCGTTCTGATTTCCGGCTGCCGGGAAGAAAAGGTTTCTGGACCCGGAACGGAGACGGTCGGAGTGGATTTTTCCGGCCGGATGGTGGTGCCCGTCAACCAGGTGGTGGAACCTTACGGTTTCCAGGTTCAGCTGCCAGGTCTGCGGCCTCAGGGGCTGGCCATTTCTCCAGACGGGAAACTGGTGGCGGTATCGGGAAAGAGCAACGAGCTGCTCATAATCGACCCGGCCGACCTGAGAATCAGGCAGAAAGTGCCGCTTCCTTCCGAAAGCCGGAATGAACCGCTGCCAGAAGCCGCCTCGGACAACATCCTGGAACCAGACACCCGGGGCCAGTTGAGCTATAACGGACTGGTTTTTTCTCCGGACGGCAGCCGCATTTATTTAAGTAACGTCAACGGCAGCCTTAAAGTATTCACGGTCCACTCCGACGGTCAGGTCAGGCCGTCTCACACCATTCCGCTCCCTCCGGCCGGGGCTCCAAGAAGGGAAGAAGAGATTCCGGCCGGGCTGGCTTTCAGCCAGGACGGGAAAAAAATCTATGTTTGCGGCAACCTGTCCAACCGGTTGCTGGAAATTGAATTCGACGCCGGCCGGGTGATAAGGGCCTTTCCGGTAGGCGTGGCTCCATTTGAAGTGGTGGTCAAAGGAAATAAGGCTTACGTCAGCAACTGGGGCGGCCGCCGTCCCGGCCCGGATGACCTGATCGGCCCGGCCGGGCGGGGAACTGTGGTCAGGGTGGACCCGGAAAAATTTATCGCCAGCGAGGGTTCGGTTACCGTCATCGATCTTAATTCCGGGCAGGCAATCAAAGAAATCGTCGTTCATCTACATTCCTCGGCCCTGGCGCTTTCTCCTTCCGGTCGCTATCTGGTCTGCGCCAATGCGGCTTCCGATAACCTGAGCGTTATCGACACCGAAAAGGATGAAGTGGTTGAGACCATCTGGGTCAAGCGCAGCCCGGCTGACCTGTTCGGCGCTTCGCCCAATGCCCTTTGCTTCCTGCCGGACGGCAAAAAACTTCTGGTGGCCAACGGCACCCAGAACGCCGTGGCTCTCATTGATTTCCGACCGAAAAAGAAGAAATCGCAACTTAAAGGATTCATCCCGGTGGGCTGGTTTCCCGGGGTTCTGGCCTGGGACAGAAACCTGAACCGGTTGTGGGTGGCTAACATTAAAGGGCTGCCCGACCTGCCGCGAACTGATGACTCAACCGGGCAGACCGGTTTTAACACCCACCAGTATTACGGGTCTCTCTCCGTGTTCAGCCTGCCCGGGAAAAAAGAATTGGCCGATTTGACCGACAGAGTCCTGGCTAATTACCACCGGGAAAGAATCAACCAGGCCCTGAAGAAGCCGAGGCCCGGCGCCCGACCCAGACCGGTGCCCGAACGAATCGGCGAGCCGTCGCTGATCAAACATGTGGTTTACATCATCAAGGAAAACCGCACCTACGACCAGGTTCTGGGCGATGTGCCCGAGGGCAACGGTAATCCCTCGCTCTGCATCTTCGGGGAAGAAGTGACTCCCAACCAGCACCGGCTGGCCAGGGAATTTGTCCTGCTGGACAACACCTACTGCAGCGGCATCCTCAGCGCCGACGGCCACCAGTGGTCGACCACGGCCTTCGGCACCGATTACCTGGAGAAGTCCTTTGCCGGCTGGCCCAGGAGCTACCCGGACGGGATGGGTCCGGACGAGGTCGATGCCCTGGCTTATGCTCCCAGTGGTTTCATCTGGGATAATTGCCTGAAGCACGGACTCAGCCTCTGGAATTTTGGCGAATTTGCCATGCCCGACTGCGGCTGGGCCGACCCCGAACGCCCGGGAGAACCGGGCTGGCTGGACTTCTGGCATGAGTACCTGTACGGAAAAGGCGAAGTCAGGATCGGCAGTCGGCCGGGGATTCCTTCGATTGCCGCCTTCACCTCGACCGATTATGTCGGCTGGAACATGGCAGTCCCCGATGTCTGGCGGGCGCGATTCATAAAGAACAAGTTAAAGGAATGGGAAGAAAAAGGCGAAATGCCGCAGCTGGTGCTGATCTGTCTTCCGAACGACCATACGAGTGGCACGAAATCCGGTATGCCCACGCCCAGGGCGGCCGTGGCCGATAACGACCTGGCTTTCGGCCAGATAGTTGAAGCTTTCAGCCACAGCAGTTTCTGGAAGGAAATGGTTATTATGGCCATCGAGGATGACCCTCAGAATGGGTTTGACCACGTCAGCGGCTACCGGACAACCGCCTACCTGGCCGGACCTTACGTGAAAAGAGGGGCGGTCGTCAGCACCCATTACAACACCACCAGCGTCCTGCGAACAATCGAACAGATTCTGGGCCTGCCGCCGATGAACCAGTTTGATGCCGCCGCCTCCCCGATGTTCGACTGCTTTACCGATGAGCCCGACTTCAGGCCTTTCACCTCGGTTGCCAGCCGCATTCCGCTGGATGAGTTGAATCCCGAGCCGAAGAAAATAAGCGATAAGCTTCTAAAAAAGAACGCCCTGGTTTCGGCCAAGCTCAATTTTCGCCGGATAGATGCCTGCCCGGAAACGGTCCTTAACCGAATCATCTGGCATTCAGTCCGCGGTTCGGCCGCGCCTTATCCGGACTGGGCGGTGACGGTGGTCGAGGATGATGACGACTGATCAGAGGCCAGAATCCGCTGAACGAGCGGATTTTCTTTTCCCAGGGCCGTTATTTTTGTTCGGCCGGAATTGATAATTAAGAAGCGGCCGCAAACCGGTGCCCTGCGCCCGGCCGGACCGGTCAATTAACCGACCTGGCAGTCTGACTGTTCTGCGTCGGCAAGCAATTGATGGATTTTCCGCAGCCGGGCCCGGAGGAGCCGGCTTACCGTATAAAGGTGTTGAACAGGAGCTTAAAGGTGCCGTGGGTTTGAGCCCGGTGCTGGGCCCGGAGGCCGATCAGAATCACCTGCCCCTGCCCGTAAGCAGCTTCTACCATGGCCGCCTTTTTGCTCAGGTATTTCTCGCCGATCAACCAGCCGCTCTGCAGAAGTTCCCTTTCGGCGTAGCGAACCACAACCCTGTATTTTTCGCTGTCGTTTCCGGGAAGGATTTCGTAAGCCGGACTGCCGTAAAACAGCACCAGCCCTTTTTCTGGCATTCCATAAGCCAGGGGGTTTAACTGGTCGAAGGAAACTTTGAGAGTGGAGCCCGGACAGAAGAATTCTCTGGAATCGACTTCGGCCACCACATTTTTCAGGCGAAGGCCGAGCTTGTCCACGGCGAAATTGGCGGCCGCGCCCAGGCAGACCAGCACCCCGCCGCGGTTGACAAATTCTTTTAGCTTTTCCAGCCCATCCTGCCCCAGACCGCTCCGGTATTCGGGCGGGAAATTGGCCCAGCGTCTTGAAGTCTCCTGACCTTCACCCATAATCATGGCCGTCGAGTCCGAGGGAAGAATCAGCAGGTCAACTTTCTTAGCCAGCTGGCCGCTTTTAATATCGGCATCCTTGATGGTTAAATAAGGAAGGTTGAATTTTTCCAGCAACAACCGGGTCCAGCCCTCGTCCATGTTTCCGGTGTAAAACCGCTGGTAGAGGCCGATCCGGAGACGCCTGACCCGGTGGGTGCCCTCGGCCGGCAGCGAGTTCAGCGGCAGAAAATCGACTCCGGTTTTGGCCGCAATGGACTCCAGAACCTGAGAGGGGGCCTGGGGAACGATAAAATCTCCCGGATTGAGGTCTTCCGTTTTCTGGTCTGACCTCAACACCTGGATTTTGCTGTCCAGAAGCAGACTGACCGCGGTGAAGGAATCGTTCAGCCGTCCATCCAGTTTGTAAGCGGCCGGCCCGGCCCGGAGCTCTCCTCTGACCTCAATCGGGCCGGTTATCAGCTCCAGATTTGCCTCCGGCAGGTCATCCAGAGGGTCGACTCTGACTCCCATGAATTCGGCCATGGTATGGGTAGCCAGGTCATAGGGTCTTTGCGGATTGCCTTCCCTGGAACGGGTCCAGTAATTGTCCGGATAGAGAGTTCGCCCCAGCAGGTTCATTATCAGGCCCCTCTTCGGCTGGGCCAGGCTGATCAGGAAGGAGCCGGCAGGATATATCAGACCGCTGGTCTGGAGGTCTGAAGCCAGACGATGGATTTCTATCCCGCTCTGATTCAGGGTGTTAACCATCTTGACGGTTGTCAATCGGTCGTGCTGCTCGGCCGGGATGATGAAAGCCCGGGGTTTTTCGGTGGCCCCTCGCTCTATCTGCCTGGCGGCCTTAAGGTAAGAATTATACAAAAGCGTTTCCCGGTGACGGGCGGCCAGGTCCAGCACCGCCCAGGCCGAGATTTTCTGCTGCTCGACTATATCCCGCAGCCGCCACCAGCCCCCCTCCCAGGGATGAGGGAAGTTGCTCTGGGCTTGGTAGGCCGGAAATTGAAGCGATTCTCCCCGGAGCTGGTCGGGCTGGATGAACAGCGGGCTGGCCAGACGGGCGCTGGCGGATTCTGTAAGCATTCCGGCGATGTTGTGGAAGGGAGTTATCCAGTGCCAGCCAAAGTGACCCCAGCCGGGAAACATGGCGTCATTGATGATGCCCGTCTTCCCGGCTTCTTCCAGCCGGTAAGCGATGTGGCTGCCGAACCAGGACAGCTCGCGCCACAGGAGCGGGTCGGCATGGGGACGAATCGGGTCGCAGTAGGGAGGAACGTAAAGCCGCGGCCCATAGCTGCCCATGTGATGGTGGTCAACGTAAGCCTGGGGCTTCCATTCCCGGTAGAGGATACGGGCGGCGTAAAGCGATTCCTGGAGGTTTAAGAAATCGCCGTCGCGGTTGTTGTCGTGACCGGCATAACTATGGTAGAGGTAGGGCAGGGGGGAGCCCTCGTACTCGGTGCCCAATGTTTTCTGATACCAATCGGCGACCATTATCTGCCCGTCCGGGTTGAAGCTGGGGATGAGCAGAAAGACAACCTCGTCCAGGATTTTCCGGGTTTCGGCATCGTCCCGGGAGAGGAGGTCATAGGCCAGTTCCGGGGCCATCTGGGTGCCGCCGATTTCGTCGGCATGAAGGCTCATCGACTGACAGATGACGGCTTTGCCCTGGCTGATTATCTGAGGCAGTTCTTCGGGCCTCACCTGGCGCGGGTCGGTTATCTTCTGATTTATTTCCCTGATTTTATCCAGGCTGGCCAGGTTGTCGGGAGAGGAGATTATCACCAGAAGAAAAGGATGGCCCATGGTGGTCGGGCCCATGTTTATTACTTTTATCTTTGGGCTTTCTTTCTCCAGGAGATAAAAATAATCGACGATTCTGTCCCAGCGGGCGATTTTTCGGTCGGCTCCGAGTTGGAAACCGAAGTAGGCTTCGGGCGGAGTGATCTTGTCTTCCGGCGCCGGCCGGGCAGGCGAAGCGGCGGAGGCAACCGAAAGAAACAGGAATAAGACCAGCAGACTAAAAACTGCTCTACTATTAATTAGCCGAATAAATTTTTGGCCTTGTGGCTGAGGCTTTAAGTTCATTGCCGTCCTCCTCTGTGCTTCTATTATCTTTTTTCAAGCTCCCGCTGCCAACAATTTTTTTAGCCACAGGTTCCCGGGGGAAAATAATCAAACTTGGGGCAGA
Source organism: Candidatus Saccharicenans sp. (assembly GCA_030017715.1). Classification (GTDB taxonomy): domain Bacteria; phylum Acidobacteriota; class Aminicenantia; order Aminicenantales; family Saccharicenantaceae; genus Saccharicenans. The sequence continues at coordinate 100,613 of JASEIU010000004.1, forward strand.
GGCATGGTTCTTGTTAAGACTCCCAGGGAAAAACTATGGCCGCAAACTTAATAATTCTTAAAGACCCAATTCAGGCAAGGCGATTTTCATCGGTAAAGGAGCCGACTCTCTCCGGGCTCCTGTGGCCGGCAGCTTCAAGCTTCTTCTACCAGCTTTAAGCCCAGCAGATGGCTGACCACTTCCAGTTTTCTTTTCAGGTCGCCGTAAACCGTTACGCGGTGCCAGCCGAATCGATCCCACTCCAGGAGGAGCCGGTTGATATTCCCTACCGGTTCGGCCGCCAGTTTCGTCCGGCAGGCTTTGTCTTCCTCAACGTTGCCTGTGGTTATAGCCTGATGGAGCACAATCTCGCCGCTTTCCGAGTTCAATTCAAAGGAAGTGACGAGTTCTCCGGCCGGAAGGATGGACTGAATGGCCGCTCCCTTGCGGTCTTCTGAATGATTTCTGATGCGGTAGGGATTCGCCGGGCCATCCGGCCCGAAGACTCTGGTTGGTGCCACACAGTGAGCATAGATGATTTTGTTCTGCGAAGTGTCAATGACCGGGTCGGAAATGTAGCCCGGACGGCCGGCCAGATAGCCGGCCAGAAGCATCATGGTGGTTGAGGGAAGGTCGCCCTCGCAGGCTCCAACCAGGCCGTCATCGTTGAGCTGGCAGAAACCGAGGCAGGGATAGGCAGGAAGTTTCCCGGTATAAAAGAGACTCAGGCAGTCGACGGTGATCGCCCGGGCCCGATGGGCGCTCATCAGATTCTGCATGGCCGCATACATCAAACCTGATCTTTTAATTTCTTCTTCGGATGGTTCAACCACTTTTTCTGCTTTTTCCATCCAGATCCGGGCCCACTTTTCGGCCCGCTGGCGGTCGGCTCGCCTGTAAGCTTCGTTGATTTCAGCCGAACCTATCTTGATTACTTCGGTTCCGAAAAATTCTTTTATCTTCTGCGGGTTGCCCCAGAGACCCGGGCTGTCGGTCACGTCAAGAATTCGGCTCTGCCGCATTTTCTTTAGAGCCGAAAAACAGCCGATGGCTTCAACTGCGTCTTCAAATCGGGAAGAGGCGACTCCGGCCACCCGGTGACCGGCCCGCCTGGAGGCGGCATATTGAATCAGAAACTCGCCTGAGCCGGCATACAGGTCGTCGACCAGAATGGTCGGCCGGCCGGAAGCGGCAACGACCCCGGCCGCTCCGGTCCAGATGCCTAACAGATAGACGACATACCCGTCTATTCCCCTCTCATCCTTGAGAAGATTTTCGGCTTCTGACTGCGAGTTGACGGATACCGGGAGGAATTCTATTTCTGGCAGGGCCCCGGTAAGTTTAGCCAGCAGTTCTTTTTTGCGCCCTTCATAATCGTAACCAATATTCGGCCAGGTCGGCCGGTCGGGGGGAATATGGGAAAAAACCAGCCTGATTCTGGCCCCGGCCTCGGGGGCATTGGCAGGACCGGCCATTTTCCCCTGCAGGGCGAGTGATTTTTTTTGGAATAAAAACGTTGAAGCCGAGCCGGCCAGACAGCTGCCCAGGAACTGCCGCCGGCTGAGCTGGCCTGACAATCTGAAGCCTTTCTGATCTGGATTTTTCATTGTCATTTCCTTTCCCGGGTTTTACTCAGTTACTGTTTCTCATATCATCGTTGTCGGCCGGCGGTCAAGTCGGAACTGTCTGAATGATAAAATTCTGTATCCGTTCATAAGATTAAATTAAATAAAATGGATAAGGCCAGAAGAGTAAAAATGAGTTTCAAAATTCGAGCACTTAAAAAAGGATTTTATTGATTATTTTTTCTTTTTGTCTGCCTGTCGATTTCTTCCGGAGAGCTATTCGCAGTTCCGGAGACTGCGGGCATATATATGAGGAAAAACCAACTCAGCCTGGGCCGGAAACCACTCGAGCTGTCGCCGGAAGTGGCTGTCAAAAAGGCCAGGAAGCTGGAATGACTGAAGGTTACTTGTTTTATGACTGATATCGGGTTAATTAAAGAAGAGGCCCGGGCTGCAGTCTGAGGCGGTCATCTCAAGCCGGGTTGATAATTTTCTGGATTGAAACTCTGCGCTGGAGTATAATGGTGCTGGCAGAAAGGGAAGGAGGGTGCCTTTGAGAAAAATTTTTCCGGTTGGTATGCTGGTGGTCTTAGCCCTGTTCTCCGTCCGGAGCGCCGCGGCCAGGATTTCTTTCGGGGTTAAGGTGGGAGTTAGCCTGGCCAACATTTCTGTGTCTCCAAAGCCATTCGAGGTGGCCGAGTTCAGGTCTCTAACCGTTCCCTGCGGCGGAATCTTTTTTGCCCTGCCTCTGGGGTCATTTGGCCTCCAGACGGAATTTATGTATGCCCGGCGCGGAACACAGTATGAAGCTTACATAGATGACGGCTTTTATAATGTTCAGTGGCAACATGATTATCTGGAAGCGATTCTTCTGTTGAGATGGTCCGGAGTGTCCTTTGGCCGGCTCAGGCCGGTAATCTATGCCGGGCCTTCCTATGGCTATCTCAGCCGGGCCAGCAGCGTGATTTATGATAATGAGGGACGTAAGGTGGAGACAGTCGAATCCAGGGATTATTTTAAAAAATGGGAACTGGCTGCAGTTTTTGGCACCGGACTGGAATTAAAGGCCGGATTGGCCCGGTTCAACCTGGAGGGCCGTTACCATCTGGGGCTTACCAGTGTCGCCCTGAGCGGCTTTGAAGTGGATTATATTAAGAATAAGAGCATAACAATATTGGCTGGAGTTTCATTTTAATTAAGATTGAGGATCGGGTATCTTCAAATGTAAAGATAGGTCTCCTCAATCTGCAAGCAATTTATAAATTATTTTTTTGGGTTCATCTCCCGATTAGTTGGTCAAAAGAAAAATACCTGGTCGAATAGCTTTAAGATTTCATTGGACCGGGAGCGGCCTTTAGAAGCACAGCCTCAAAGAGAGATTAAAAGAAGTGTCTTCGCAGTCTTTTGATCAGCCCCGGCTCCAACCAAACGAGGAGGCCTCTCTATTTCCCTGTCCGGCGGCAATAAAGGCAGAAGGGTGGCACGGCCCGTCTCCGAACCGCCCGGAGCGGAAGGGGTTCTCTGCGGGGGATGGGTGGAGCGAGGACGGGAGGGGGCGGGCCGTGACAGGACCCTCTACCTGTTCCGCGCCAGTCAGGCCTCTCCCTACAATTTCAGCCTAAAAAGAAACAGAGAGGCTATCACAAAAATATGATATCCGGTTAGTTAGAAGCAATAGTGGGGTGAGTGAGGGGATTCGAACCCCCAACCACCGGATCCACAGTCCGGTGCTCTAACCCTTGAGCTACACTCACCGCGAAGGGACTAAAATTTTCTCATCAAACCCGCTGCTTGTCAATAATACCGGCCGGCCAGGCGGAGGGCCCGGTCACGGCGCGCCCCCCTGACTTCTATCATTGTCATCAATCGTGGCCGGAAAGATGCTCCCGTCCGGCTTCAAGGGGATTAGCTGTGAGCAAAAAACATTCCCGGCAGGAGCCGGGCGGCTTGAAAAGCCCCCGGGAAAGAGAACAGATTGATTCCCGGTCCAGGTCTGGATTATCAGACAGGGTCTTTATGAAGAAGGGAGTTAGCCTTTTTGTTCTTCGATCAGGTCCAGGATTTCTTCGGAGTCGCGCCATTTTTCCCGGACCCGGACGCTCAGTTCCAGGAAGACCTGGCTCTCCAGTATTTCTTCCATCTCTTTTCGGGCCTGGCTGCCGATCGTCCTGATCATATTTCCCCTGCGGCCGATGATTATGCCCTTGTGGTTTTCTTTTTCGACCAGGATTTCAGCCTGGATCCGAACCAGGGGGCGGGCCGGCCGTCCGGGCCGGTTTCCGCTGGCCGGCTTTTCCGGCAACTCGGTTTTCTCCAGAGAACGAATGACCACGGCTGTGGTGTAGGGGAGTTCCTCCTCAACGTGGTTGAGGAGTTTTTCGCGGATTATTTCCGACAGCAGGAATATCTCTGACTGGTCGGTGACTTCCTCTTCCTCAAAAATTTTATCTGCTACCGGCAGGTATTCATAAATCAGGTTTTCCAGCCGGTCGAGATTATCTCCCTTGAGGGCTGACACCGGCACAATTTCCTTGAATGGCAGACGGTCCCTGTAGCTGTCGATGATCAGAAGAATGTTTTCTTTCTTGACCAGGTCCACCTTGTTGATCAACAGGAAAATCGGCCTGGTTACATTTCTGAGTATGTCCAGAACATACTGGTCTCCATGGCCGAACTTCTTGCTGGCGTCGATCATCAGCAGCAACAGGTCAGCCGTTTCCAGAGAGGAATGAACATAGTTCATCATGCGCCGGTTCATCAGGTGCAGAGGCTTGTGGACCCCGGGATTGTCGACGAAGACAATCTGGCCGCGGTTGGTGGTCTTGATGCCCAGGAGGCTGACCCGGGTGGTCTGGGGCTTATCGGATACTATGGCGATTTTCTGGCCGACAAGATTATTGACCAGGGTGGATTTGCCGACGTTCGGTCGACCGATCAGGGCCACGTAGCCGGCCCGGTATGTTTTCTTTTTTCCGGTCTGTTTCCTGCCGGCCATGTTACTCTTCCTTTCCGGTCTGGTTTTCAGACTGCTTCCGGGTCAGCCGGACCTTTTTGATTCTCTTGTCGTCCACTTCCAGAATTTCAAAACTCAGGTTGGCCAGCTCCAGCTTTTCTCCGGGACGCGGCAGCCGACCCAGGCGTTGCTGGAGCAGCCCGTTGACGGTCAGTAAATTCTCGTCCGACAGCTCGCGGCCCAGCAGCTCTTCCAGCTCTTCCACTTCGGTTTCTCCCTGGACCAGGTAGGTGTCGGGCTTTTCGGCCACGATCTGCGGCTCCTCGGTGTCGTATTCATCCTGGATCTCTCCAACTATTTCCTCCAGCAGGTCCTCCATGGTCACCAGGCCAGAGACACCTCCGTACTCATCGATGACCAGGGCCAGTTTCAATTTATTTTTCTTAAATTCTTTCAGGAGTTTTTTTACGGCCAGGGTCTCGGGGACGAACAACACCGGTCTTATCAGAAAATCTATTTTCCGCCCGGACTGCTCCGGGTCGCTGAATTCCAGCAGGTCCTTAGCCATGACCATGCCAATGATATTGTCCAGCTGGCCCCGGTGGTAGACGGGAAGGCGGGAATACTTTTCCCGGATAAAGATTTCCTTCAGCTGGCCGACTGAAGTGTCTGAGTCAACAGCCACAATCCGGCTTCTGGGAGTCATTATTTCTTTTACCTGCTGGTCGCCGAATTCCACCACGCCCCGCAGCAATTCATTCTGGTCCTTCTCGATGATGCCCTCTTCGGTGGCTTCATCGATAAAGGTTTCTATCTCCTCAGCGCTGGCTTCATGCTCTCGGCCGGCCGCCTGGCGCGCGGCTTCCCTTTTTAAGAAAAGTCTGGGTAACAGCAGCAGCGGGAAAAGCAAAAACTTTATCGGGACGATAACCGGCAGGAAGAATTTCAGGTGTTTCTCGTCCATGATCAGAAGAAGAAATCTCGGCCAGTAGTCGAAAAGCAGAAAGCAGGTTGGCAGGAATAGAAGAAAGCCCCAGAAGGGCCACCGGGTCAGAGCCGGAAACAGAAGGCAGGCATAGATCACAAAAGCCAGCCAGAAGATAATCCGGCCATAATCGATGGCGATCTTGAGCTCGTCGTAGTGTTCGAGGATTTCTTCTTTCAGCGGGCTGTTTTCTTCCAGCAGTCTGGAGAAACCTATCCTGGAATATAAAGAGAAAATAATGTGGAGAAGCGAAAGAATAAAGGTCAGCAAAAAGCTCAGAAAAAAGCCCATGGTCAGAAAATCTGAATAACTCATAGCCTTAAAGGCTGTCCTCCCGATAATTTTTTAGAAGCCGCGCTCTGGCCCGGGCCTCCTCTTCTTCCATTCCCTTAAAATGCTCGAAACCAAGCAGATGCAGAAATCCGTGGATGGTCAGAATTTCAATTTCTCGCAGCAGCGAATGGCCCTGCTTCCGGGCCTGTCTCCGGGCCACCTCGGGGCAGATGATAATGTCTCCCAGGTAGAATTTTCCGTCCGGGCCCTTTTCCTTAAGAGAAAAGCTCAGGACGTCGGTCGGACGGTCTTTATGGCGGTACTTCCGGTTGAGGGATCTGATGGCCCGGGGACCGACAAGAGTCAGCACCACTTCAGCTCCGGAGAGACCGTAGCTGCGACTGAGTCGCTGCAGCAGGTCTTTAATTCTTCTCAGCGGGACCGGATTTTTCTTCAATTTGTTTATTGTTACGACCATTGTTCTTTTTGCTTTCCTCTTTCTTTTCTATTTTCTTTTCAAAGTCGAAACCCGGATACTTGGGCCGGGGATGATAAATGGCGTCCAGGGTGCTCAGGAAGGAGTTGGCGATGACTCTAAGGTCCTTGAGAGAAAAGCCGCAATCGTCGAGCTGCCCGTCCTGAAGGTGGGCGTTAAAGATTTCGGTGATGACCCGCTTGAGATTCTGCCGGGTGGGCGAGTCCAAACTGCGGGCAGCGGCTTCGACCGAATCAGCCAGGAGCAGCAGGCCGGCTTCTTTGCTTTTCGGGGTCGGTCCTTGATAACGGTAATCCTCGGCCTCGATCTTGTGCAACTGAGGGTCGTATTTTTCTTTGGCTTTCTGGTAGAAATAACGGACAATGGAGGTGCCGTGATGCTGGGCGATCAATTCGGCTACCTGGCGGGGCAGTTTCAGTTTGCGGGCCAGGTCAATCCCGTCTTTGACATGGTTAACGATGACCAGGGTGCTCAGCGAGGGTGTCAGTTCGCGATGGACATCAAAAGGGGAGGTCTGGTTTTCGCTGAAATATTCCGGCCTTTTGACCTTTCCGATATCGTGGTAGAGTCCTCCGGCCTTGACCAGCATGGCATTGGCGTTTATTTTTTCGGCCGCTTTCTCGGCCAGGGTGGCGACAATCAGGGAATGGTGATAGGTGCCGGGAGCCTCCAGGGCCAGCTGCCGGAAAATCGGCAGGTCGGAATTGGTCAGCTCGTGCAGCTTGGTGGCGGTGATGAACCCGAAGACGGTCTCAAATACGGGGATGAGGACAAAGGCAATGGCGGCACTGACCAGACCGCCGAAAATGGCGCTGATCAGCTCGGTGGCCAGGCCGGTCAGGTCGGAGAAGGTTTGCCTGACCAGATGAAATATCAGGACCATGATCACCTGGAAGGGAGCCAGCACCATTAATCCGGTCTTCAGGATTGAACTGCGGCTGGAAGCCAGATAATACCTGAGGCCGTAGATGGCGGCAATTCCTCCCAGCAGAACGAACAGCACCAGAAAATAATCGCCGTTCAGCAGGTATCCGGCCAGCAGGCTGTTGATGACGCAGTAGATGACGGCGATTTCGCTCCCGGTCAGGAGAGCGAAGATAAAAGTTCCGAATTGAAAGGGAAAGCCAAAGACCAGAGCGTTTTTATCCACGTTGAGGACCGAGATGGAAGTGCCCAGGGCTTCGGCGATGAACAGGCTGGCTTTGTAGGCCACGAAGCCCAGAAACAGAGTCAGCCCCATCATCTGCAGCAGGCGAAGCTGTTGTTCGTCGCCGGTTATGTAGACGATGAAATTCCAGATGAAAAAGAAGATGATGGAAAACAGAACCATCAGACCGGCAAAATTGATTAACCAGTGGGGCTGGCTGCTTATTTTCTGGTTGATGATGGTCATCTGCCTGATGACCTCGGGAGTGGCTTCGTCGCCCTTCCTGATTATGACTTTCCCTTTTTTGATCGTGTAGTAGACGGGTTCGACCTGGTTTCTAACCTTCAGCCGGCGGATTTCGGTTTCCTGGGCGTCGTAATTGATGGTCGGCACCAGGAAAGCCGGGGCCAGGGCTTTAACCAGGTTCCTGGTTCGGGCCGGAAGCTCGAGAGCGTTGATCTCAGAGACGAGCAGCGTGCGGGCTTCTCTCAGTTCCAGTATTTCGGCCGCTTTGAGCAGCTTTTCTTCCTTGCCTTTAACCACCAGCAAACCTTTTTCCAGTTCGCCGTGGCTGAACAGGCTGCGGGACAGGATGATTTCCCTGGATAGAATCGGTCCCAGGACCTCCATCAACAACTGTTCCTCTTCCCGGGGAAAACGCAGCCGGGCCAGAAGGTTGAGGGTGGGTTCGTCGATGTCCAGGCCGAGATTTTCCGATAGGTTCTTCTGTAGGTCTTTCAGACTTAGGGCCGGGGTCGAGTTCTGCCAGCCCCGACCGAGCTCGAAAAATTGCCTGATTTTTTCCCGGGTGGCCGGAGTTACCTTCTGGTTATAAAAATAAACAGGGGGGATGGTGGCTTCGGCCTGTTCCCGGCGTCGGTCGGTGGCCTGGCTGTCCTCAACCGTAATTTCCAGCGGGGAAATTATGTCCTTGGTGGCTATTTCTCCCGGCCTGATTGAGGGCAACGGTCTGGCCGGGAAATAGGCGATAAAAAAAGAAATTATGGCTGCAAAAACAATGATGTAAAAAACTGGACTCTTAACTAAGGTTTTATACCAGGCAACTTTTTCCTGGGGACCGGCTTCCTTTTTTTTCCGGGCCGGGAATATCTCGTCGCTCTTAAAAAGACGGAACTTGCGAAACTGGATGGTTTTCATCGCAAATTAAACCGTTCTGGATTCGGCCCGGGCATAAGCCTTGATGATCTTGCCCACCAGGGGGTGACGGACCACGTCCTTTTCGTTGAAATAGACAAAGGCTATCTCTTTGATGGAGGACAGAATTTTTATCGCCTGCAATACCCCTGATTTTCTGGGCTGTGGCAGGTCGATCTGAGTAACATCGGCCGTGACCACCAGCTTGGAGTCGAAACCCATTCTGGTCAGTATCATTTTCATCTGTTCCCGGGTGGTGTTCTGAGCTTCGTCCAGGATGATGAAGGCGCTGTTCAGGGTCCGGCCGCGCATGTAGGCCAGAGGCGCTATTTCAATGATGCCCCTTTCTACCAGCCGGTTGGCCTGCTCATAAGGGGTCAGGTCAAACAGGGCATCGTAAAGAGGCCTCAAATAAGGGTTTATTTTCTGAAACATATCGCCGGGCAGAAAACCCAGGCGCTCGCCGGCTTCGACCGCTGGTCTGGTCAGTATGATGCGGTTCACCTGTTTGCTCTGGAGATAGGACAGAGCCATGGCCATGGCCAGGTAGGTTTTGCCGGTTCCGGCCGGACCTATTCCAAAAACCAGGTCATACTCTTTAATGGCCTTCATGTAGGCCTGCTGGTTCAGGCTTTTAGGAGCGACTGACTTGCGCTGCAGATTGATGGGCTCGGCCGGTGAGTATTCTTCCAGCTGTCCCTGGTTGGCCTCCAGCAGGTCCAGAGCAATATGAAAATCTTCTTCTTTCAAAGCGTATCCTTTGTCTTCCAGCTCCTGGATCTTTTCAAAGTAGCGCCGGGCAAACTGAACCCGGTCGGCATCGCCGTCCATGATGAGCTTATCGCCGCGAACAGACAGGCTGACGCCCAGCCGATTTTCAAGCTTCTTCAGGTTTTTATCAAGAACCCCAAAGAAGGAAATGCGCTGAATATAAGGGTGGGAGACTTTTTCCATTTTAAGGGATGGCCTGGCTTCCGTCCTTTCTGAGGCACATATCAGCTTTTCTGGTATAAAAATTAAATCACTTATGCTTTTTTTTGTCAAGACAAGCCCGGTTCCGCATTTTATCTGTCACCCGGGTAGTCCACCCCTGACAGCCAGTCCTTCAGCGGCACAACTCCTTAGGCCAATCCCCGCCGGGGAACCATTTCCGCTCCTGGCGGAGGGAAACACACCGGTGGACTCTCCCGCCAGCCTGACCGGGAATAAAAGCCAGGGGTATGTGTCCCCGGACCTTCCGGCTGGAACCTGCCTTGCCGGTCAGGTAGAAAAGGGAGTCCCGGCCTTCCGAATCCGGGGTAAAGCCTCGTCTTTTGCTGGCTGAACGGGCGGGAAAGGTTGAAAAAACGGAGGTTCTGTTATATAAGATTATCTCAGGAGGAATGATGGACAAAGAGTTTACTTCGGTTTCAATACCAACTTCTCTCTATAAAAAAATAGAAGAAAAAATCAAGGGAACCGAATTCAGCTCGGTCTCCAGCTATGTGACCAAAGTGCTCAGAGAAAGCCTGGCCAAGAGTGAAGAAAACAAAGAAGTCTTCAGCGCCGAGGAAGAAGAGAAAATCAAGGAAAGGCTCAAAGCCCTGGGTTACATCGATTGATGGGCTGAACGGTTTTGTCATTTCCGGACCCAAAGGAGTAGCCGATGATACCACCCCATGGCGGCCAACTTGTAAATCGCCTGGCCGAGGCCGGTCGAAAAGCTGATATCATGGCCAGGTCCGAGGAACTGGTTTCCATCACTATCGACCCCGACCTTCTGTCTGACCTGGAAAACATTGCTACCGGGGTCTATTCTCCGCTGACCGGATTCTTAAATCAGGCCGATTTCCGCAGCGTCCTGAACCAGAGGAGGTTGTCGAACGACCTGCCCTGGACCATTCCGATAGTTATCGATGTTGACAGGGACCTGGCCGGCAGAATCAAGCCGGGCCAGCAGGTCGTCCTGAAGACGGAGGAAATGAAGCCGGTTGGAGTGCTGACGGTCGAAGATAAATACGAATATGACCGGGAGGAATTCAGCCGCCAGGTTTACGGCACCACTGACCCCAAACATCCGGGTGTCAGCCGGGTGCTGGCCATGAAAGAGGTTCTCTTAGGAGGGCCGGTGGAATTGCTGGAGCTGGAGCCGACGCCCTATGACCGTTACCGGCTGTCCCCGAGGGAAACCAGGATTTTATTCAAGGAGAAAGGCTGGAAGACGGTGGTTGGGTTTCAAACCCGAAACACGCCGCATCTGGGCCATGAATATGTTCAGAAAGCGGCCCTGACCTTTACCGACGGGTTGTTCATCAACCCGGTCATCGGCCGCAAGAAAAAGGGCGACTTCCGGGATGAAGTCATCCTGGCTTCCTACGAGGAGCTGATCAGGCATTACTATCTAAGGGAACGGGCGGTCATGGCCATCTTGAAGATGGAAATGCGCTATGCCGGACCGCGAGAAGCCATTCACCATGCCATCATCAGGAAGAATTTCGGCTGCACCCACATCATCATCGGTCGCGACCACGCCGGCGTCGGGAATTATTATCACCCCTATGCCGCCCAGGAAATCTTCGAGGATTTTCCTGACCTGGGTATCGTTCCTTTGTTCTTCAAATCCTTTTTCTTCTGCCGGAAGTGCGGTTCGATAGAAAACGAAAAAACCTGTCCCCATGATTCCTCCTCCCATATTCAATTTTCGGGGACGAGGATTCGCGACCTGCTGGTCAAAGGAGAGATCCCGCCGCCGGAATTGATGAGACCGGAGGTGGCCAGGATAATCCTGTCCTTTGAGAATCCGTTCAATGATTGAAGGCGGCGAGAAAAGCAGAAAGGGCCAATGGTAGCATGAAAAAAAGACTCCTGGTGATAGGACTCGATTGCGCCGCCCCGGCGCTGGTTTTTGACCGGACCCCGGAGCTGCCCAATCTGAAAAGGCTCATGGACGGCGGGATTTATGGCAAGCTCAGGAGCTGCGACCCGCCGATTACCATCCCGGCCTGGATGGTCATGGCCACCGGGAAAGACCCTGGCCAGCTGGGGCTGTACGGTTTCCGACACCGGCGCGGCTATGAATACAATAAGATGTGGATTGCCAATTCCACCGCGGTTAAAGAAAAAACCGTCTGGGATTACCTGGGAGAGCAGGGGCGGGAAAGCATCCTGGTCAGCGTGCCGCCCAGCTACCCCCCGAAAACGGTCCGGGGCAAACTGATTTCCTGTTTTATTACTCCCTCCAGCGAACAGACTTATACTTATCCGGCGGAGCTCCGCCAGGAGATAGAAACCAGATTCGGGCCCTTTATGTTCGATGTGACCTTCAGAACTGAAGACCGTTCCCAGGTGCTGTCGGAAATCTACCGGATGACCGAGAACCATTTCCAGGTGATAAATTACCTGCTCGAAGACCCCGGATGGTCGCTTTTCTGGTTTGTGGAAATAGGGTTGGACCGGGTGCACCATGCCTTCTGGAAATTCATGGATAGAGAACATCATCTCTACCGGCCCGGCAATCCCTATGAAACGGCCATCATCGACTACTATCGGCATCTCGATGAAAAAATCGGGCAGCTCCTGGAAAAAATTGATGACCGGACGGCGGTCCTGGTGGTCTCCGACCACGGAGCCAAAAGAATGAAAGGCGCTTTTTGCGTGAACGACTGGCTGATTGAGCAGGGAGACCTGGCCATTACCGAACCGCCCCAGCCGGGTCAGTCGGTTGACAACCTGAAAATCGACTGGGCCAGGACCAGAGCCTGGGGCTGGGGAGGTTATTACGCCCGGATTTTCCTCAATGTCGAAGGTCGCGAACCGCAGGGGATTATAAAACCTGAAGATTACGAAGCGGCCCGGGATGAGCTGGCTGAGCGGCTTAAAGCTATTCGCGGTCCAGAGGGTGAAGAATGGAAAACCGTGGTCATCAAACCCCAGGAATATTATCCCGAATTGAACGGAGAATATCCCGACCTGATGGTCTATTTTGACGACCTCTACTGGCGCTCGGCCGGCACCCTGGGTTATGGCACGATGTATCTTCAGGAAAACGACACCGGCCCCGACGACGCGGTTCATGATTATGATGGCCTTTACATACTCTATGATCCCGGAAAGAAAGGCGGCCGGACGAAGAATGCCAGCATCCTGGACATAGCTCCGACCATCCTCAAACTTCTGGAAGGCCCGGAGGTTCCAGGACTCAGGGGCAAACTGATTGAATGAACAGGAGACCGGCTGCGGCCTGAAACCGGAGTTTCTGGCCAGAAAAATTTTATAAAGTAATAATAAGGAGTTGATAGATGTGTCAGGAACAGAAAGGATTTACCCTGTGGTTTACCGGGCTGCCCTGTTCCGGAAAATCGGCCGTGGCCGACCGGGTGGCTGAGATTCTGCGCGACCATAACCTGAGAGTGGAGCGGCTGGATGGCGATGTGGTGAGAAAAAGCCTCTGCCGGGACCTGGGTTTCTCCAAAAAGGACCGCGACGAAAACATCCGGCGGGTGGCCTTCGTGGCCAAACTCCTGACCAGGAACGGGGTGGCTGTTCTGACCTCATTTATTTCTCCCTATCGTGAGATCAGAGAAGAAGCCCGTCGGGAAATAGGCGAGTTCATCGAAGTCTACGTCAAGTGTCCGCTTGAGGTCTGCCTGAGCCGCGACGTCAAGGGAATGTACCAGAAAGCCATCCGCGGGGAGATTAAAGAATTTACCGGAATTTCAGACCCTTACGAGGAGCCGGTCAACCCGGAATTGATTCTGGAAACCGACAGGGAAAGCCTGGAAGAAAGCGCCAGGAAAGTTCTGGATTATCTGAAAAAAGCGGGTTATATTGATGACCATATTCACGACTGAGGATTGCTGATGCCCGAGTACCGAAATTATCTGGTCACCGGCGGAGCCGGTTTTATCGGGTCTCACCTGGTGGAAAAGCTGGTCAGTCTGGGCTGCCGGGTGCGGGTTGTGGACGACTTTTCTACGGGTAATGAGGAAAATATCGCCCATCTGGCCGACCGGATAGAAATCATCCGGGGTGACATAAGGGACAGAGAGCTCTGCCGGCGAGCGGCCACGGGCATGGAAGTGATTCTTCACCAGGCGGCGCTGGCTTCGGTTCCCAGGTCGGTATCGGAGCCAATCCTGGCCCATGATATCAACCTCACCGGGACTCTGAATCTGCTGCTGGCCGCGGCTGAGTCCGGAATCCGGAGTTTTGTCTTCGCTTCGTCCTCGGCCGTTTACGGCGACGACCCGACCTTTCCTAAAAAAGAGGGCCTGGAGGGAAAGGCGCTTTCTCCCTACGGAGCTCAGAAATTGGCGGCCGAGAAATACTGCCAGGTTTTCAGCCAGCTCCATAACTTTAACGCCGTCAGCCTTCGCTACTTCAATGTATTCGGGCCCCGGCAGGACCCGGCTTCCCAGTATGCTGCGGTGGTTCCAATTTTTATCACCAGGATGCTGCGGGGCCAGCCGCCGGTGATCTACGGCGACGGCTGCCAGAGCCGGGATTTTATCTATGTGGAGAATGTGGTCCGGGCTAATCTGCTGGCGGCCCGGGCGGCTCATTTCCGGGGCGAAGCATTTAACATCGGGGCTGCGGCCAGAGTGACGGTGAACGACCTGGCCCGGCTCCTGAATTCATTGCTGGGGACTTCGCTGCCGCCGGTCTATGACCGGCCCCGGCCAGGCGACATTATGGAATCCTGGGCCGACATTACCCGGGCTGAACGTCATCTCGGTTTCCGTCCGGATATTGATTTTGAAACCGGTCTGAGGCGGACGATAGACTGGTACCAATCCAGGCTGATATAAACCGGTCAACAGATCCTGGGCAGCAATTCCGAGGTCAGAGGCTCCAGCAACCTCAAGCCGCCGCTTGAAGTCCGCAGCAGGGCCTCGCCTTTCCTGCCTGTTTTATCCTGAACTTCACCGATGACGGTTGTCTGCCGCCCGGAAGAACTATTTCTGAGGAACTTCAGGGCCCGGTTGGCTTCGCTTTCTTTAACCACCAGCAGGGCTCTCCCTTCGCAGGCCAGGTAAAGCGGGTCAATCCCCAGAATTTCCACCGCGCCCCGGAGCGTTCGGGAAAGAGGAATCCGCTCTTCTTCCACCAGCAGGGGATAACTGATTTTATCGGCCAGCTCGGATAGAACTGTAGCCAGCCCTCCCCGGGTGATATCCCTCATCCAGAGAGCGCCATTTTTCCAGAGCGGAAGAAGGAAAATAAGGGGCGCGCAGTCGCTCCTGACCCTGGAAGTCATCCGGAAATTATTCCGAGCCAGCATGATAGCCAGCCCGTGTTCTCCGACTGGCCCGGTCACCAGAATCTTGTCGCCCGGTTTGATTTTTTCCGGTTGGGGACGTCCTACCAGACGCCCGACACCGGCGGTGTTAATGTAAATTTTATCAGCCTGACCCCGCGGCACCACCTTGGTGTCGCCGGTGACGATGCTCACCCGAGTCCTGACGGCAGTCTTCTTGATGGACCTGAGGATTCTTTCCAGAGTGGCCATTTCCAGTCCTTCTTCTATTATCAGGGCCAGAGAAAGATACTCGGGCCTGGCCGCGGAGACTACCAGGTCATTTACCGTGCCGTTGACGCACAGGGTGCCGATGTCTCCTCCCGGGAAAAAAATCGGGTCAACGGTGTAGGAATCGGTGGTCAGAGCCAGGCCGGCCGGGAGCAAGGCCGAGTCATGAAGGAGGCCGAGATAGCGATTCTTGAAAACCGGCAGCAGCTTTTCTCTGATAAAATCCTGCATCAGGCGGCCGCCGCTGCCCATTTCCAGACTGACCAGCTTCATTTCTTTTTTTCTCCGGAGGAATATTTGTATTCTATAAGACAGGCCCCTTCATAGGAAACCATGCATGGCCCTTGCGGATGGTCAGGGTTACAGTGCCGGGCAAAAAGAGGGCAGTCAACCGGCTCTAATAGGCCTTTCAATACTTCTCCGCACCGGCAGCCCGATTTCAGGGACTTTCCGGGCTGGAGACGCAGATTGAATCTTCTGGCGGCCTCCAGTTTCTGCCACTCGGACTTCAGGCGCAGGCCGCTGTTTTTGATCCTTCCCAGCCCGCGCCACTCGGCTTCGTAAGGCTCGAGCATCTCGGCCATCAGGGCCAGGGCTCCGGGATTGCCTTCAGCCCGGACCGCCCGCCGATATTCATTGGCCACTTCCGGACGTCCGGCCCGGACCTGCCGCACCACCGACAGGATTCCCAGCAGCACATCGGCCGGCTCGAAACCGGCGATGGCTCCAGGCAGTCGGTATTTTTCAGCCACAAAACTGTAGGCCTGCTGGCCGATGATGACGCTGACATGGCCGGGATAGATGAAGCCGTCAATGTCCACTTCCCCCGATCGCAGGATGGCTTCTAAAGCCGGGGGAATCAGCCATAGAGCAGCCAGCAAAGTAAAATTCTTCAGACCTGTAGCGGCAGCCTTTTTTGCAGTAAAGGCGATAGCCGGAATGGTGGTTTCGAACCCGGCTCCGAAAAACATTACTTCCTTTTCCGGGTGTTGGCCGGCCAGCTCCAGGGCTTCGTCCGGCGAGTAAACAATTTTTATTTCGGAACCTGGAGAGGGAACCGTGGTCTGCAAACTGCCGCGGCCCGTCGGCACTCTGGTCATATCGCCGAAGGTGGTGGCGATGATGTTTTTTTGAGAGGTGACCAGGTCGATCACGGCCTCATGATAGTAATCGGGAGTTATGCAGACCGGACAGCCTGGACCGGAGACCATCACCACGCCCGCTTCCTTTAACAGCGGTTTTAAGCCGGAGCGATGAAGGGTCATGGTGTGAGTGCCGCAGACTTCCATTATTCTGAGCGGTCTGTTTATAGCTTCGGTCTCCCTGGATATGGCTCGCAGGAGGTTTCTGATGGTGGGACCTGAGCGCCAGTCGGAAAGCGTTTCCAGAGATGATTTTCTTGGAGGCATAGTCAGTCGGCGGAGTTCAATTTTTCCAGCTCTTGGAAGAGCCTAAGGGTGCGTCGGGCTTCCGCCCGGTCAAGCCGGGAAATGGCGAAGCCGGCATGGACTATCACCCAGTCGCCAACCTTTACTCCTGGAAGGAGAGAGAAGTTGGCCAGGACTGTTGTACCCATATAATCAACCTGTCCGGTGCCGTCATCCTGCAGGCTGACAACTTTTCCAGGTACGGCCAGACACATCTTTTCCTCCTGAAATTTAAGATACCAGAACCGGCCGGTTCTGTCCACCGCCGGCGGGGCAGTTGCTGGCGGCCGGCGCGGCCTTACTCAAGTCGCGGGCCCACTGAATGCCTTTTCCCGGGGGAGCGGATAAACTGAGGAGACCGGAGGCGGGGCTTTGGCGGCTTCACAATCTGGTCTATCAAGGAGACGGAGAGGCTTCAGAGGGGGCCGTTTTTTGACAATTCGGCGGGGTCTCCTTATAATGTTTTTCATGTTTGACACCCTGGAAGGCTATATCAAGCCCGGAACTGTGGAAGCAGACCTGGTCAAAAGGATAGATTTTTTCCGCCTTCCGGTTCATGTGGCCATTATCATGGACGGAAACGGGCGCTGGGCCCGTCAGAGGAACCTGCCCCGGACCGAAGGCCATAAAGCCGGGAGCGAATCGGTCAAGGAGGCGGTGGAAGCGGCCGCCCGTCTGGGTATTAAATACCTGACGCTTTACGCTTTTTCCATGGAAAACTGGAAAAGACCGGAGAATGAGGTTAACACCCTGTGGAGTCTGCTCAAGAAATACCTGGCCGAAGAAAGCCGGGTGCTGTTGGAAAATGACCTCAGGCTCAGGGTAATTGGCGAAAGAAGCGGCATTCCGTATCTGGTCAGGCGGGAGCTGGCCCGGGTGGAACGGCAGACCCGCCACAACCGCCGGATGACCGTGGTGCTGGCCTTAAATTACGGCGGTCGGCAGGAAATAATCAGGGCCATCAAGAAAATGGTCAGAAGGAAGAGCCGGCTGGATGAAATAGATGAGAACCTGTTTGCCCGTTACCTTGATACGGCCGGGCTGCCCGACCCCGACCTGCTGATCAGGACCAGCGGCGAACTGAGACTGAGCAATTTTCTCCTCTGGCAGTCTGCCTACACCGAATTATGGGTGACCCCGGTTCTCTGGCCGGATTTCCGGAAAAAGGACCTGTTGCAGGCAGTCGTGGATTTCCAGAAAAGAGAGAGAAGATTCGGCGGGGTGGAACCGGCTCAGAAGAAAGGCAGGAATTGAAATGGGACTCTGGCAGAGAACTAAAACTGCTCTCATCATACTCGGTCTTTTATTTGTCATAATCCAGTTTGCCCCTCCCTGGGTTTTTTTCCTGGCCCTGCAACTGACCATCATCGGCGGCCTGCTGGAATTTTACGGCTTGAGCAATCGCCGGAAATTTTTCCCCAAAAAACTGCTGGGATGCCTGTTTGCCCTGATTATCGGGGCCACTTTTTACTTTGATAGTTTTCCTTTCCTGCTGGGCTTTACAGTTATGACTCTGATAACCTTCGTATACTACGTCATAGATACCAGCAGCCTGGAAAAGCTGGCTCTGTTTCCAAGTTCTTTCAGTCTGACCATATCCGGAGTGGTCTATGTCAGCCTGACCATGAATTTTCTTTACTGGATCAGACGAGATTTCGGCATTCTCTGGCTTTATCTGCTGTTTGCGGTCATATCCCTTGGCGATACCGGGGCTTTTCTGCTGGGCAAGACTTTTGGCCGGAGAAAAATGACCCCCATTGCCAGTCCCAACAAGACCTGGGAAGGGGCACTGGGCGGTTTGCTCTGGGCGGCTGCGGGAGGCTGGCTGGCCCGGACATTGCTTCTGCCGCGGTTTCCACTGCTGGAAGTGGTCGTCCTGAGCGTTGTAGTTCATGCCGCGGCCCAGGTGGCCGACCCCCTGGAATCTCTGTTTAAGCGAGCGGTCGGAGTCAAAGATTCCTCCAACCTGGTTCCAGGACACGGGGGAATCCTTGACCGCATAGATAGTTTTACCCTGGCGGCTCCCGTTTTTTATTATTTAATGAAACTCTTGATCATGAAATAAACTGAAACCTGGTTTCATGAAAAACAGAAAAAAACGCCTGGCAATTCTTGGCAGCACCGGCTCCATCGGTCAGAGTACCCTGGATGTTGTCCGGCGCTTCAGGGAGAGGTATGAAGTGGTCGGGCTGGCAGCCGGCCGAAACACCGGATTGCTGGCCGAGCAGATATCCGAGTTCCGGCCGGAAATTGTGGCTGTGAAGACTGAAAGTCATGCCAGGAAACTGAGGAAAAGGCTCGGCCGGCGGAAAATAAGAATCGTCCACGGGGAGGACGGCTATGAAATGGTGGCTGCCGCCCGGAAAGCCGACCTGGTCGTCTCAGCCATTACCGGAATTGCCGGACTGAAACCGACGCTGGCTGCTCTTAAGAGCGGGAAGGATCTGGCTCTGGCCAACAAGGAATCGATGGTCGTGGCCGGGTCTCTTCTCAGGAAATTGGCCGCCCGGTCCGGAAGTCAGATTATTCCAGTTGACAGCGAGCATTCAGGTGTTTTCCAGTGCCTGGCCGGAAGGGATAGGAAATTCATCAGGAAGGTCTATCTGACCGCCTCCGGAGGACCATTCTTAAGGGTTCCCCTGGAAGAGCTGGCCGGCAAGACCCGGGCCGAAGCTCTGAAACACCCCCGCTGGAAGATGGGGCGGAAGGTAACCATAGATTCGGCCACGATGATGAACAAGGGCCTGGAGCTGATTGAGGCCAGGTGGCTATTTTCACTTCAGCCGGAACAACTGGGGGTGCTGATACATCCTCAGAGCATAGTTCATGCCCTGGTGGAGTTCTGCGACGGTTCGGTTCTGGCCCAGATGAGCCAGACCGACATGAGAATCCCGATCCAGTATGCCCTCAGCTATCCGGAACGCTGGGAGGCGCCGTTGCCCTCCCTGGACCTGACTGAAATAAAGTCTCTGGAATTTTATCCGGTCGATGAGAAGAGGTTTCCGCTTTTCGGGCTGGCCAGGAAGGCCCTGGCGGCCGGCCTGAGTTTTCCGGTGGTGCTGAACGCAGCCAACGAAGTGGCTGTCCAAGCTTTTCTGGAAGGAAAGATCGCTTACGGTGAGATTTTTGAGGTTGTTAACCACTGCCTCGGCCGTCATCGACCCCGGGCTCTGGCCGGACTTGAGGATATTCTGGCTGTGGACCGGGAGACCAGGAGTCAGGCCCAGCATTATTTCAGAGATCTGAAAGGGAATAAAGCATGACCATATTGGGCACCATTGTCGCTTTTCTGATTGTTTTTGGAATTCTGGTGTTCGTCCACGAGTTCGGGCACTTTTTCACGGCCAAGCTGGTGGGCGTCAGGGTGGAAGTGTTTTCTTTTGGTTACGGCAAGAGGCTGTTTGGAATCAAAAAGGACAATACTGATTACCGGGTCAGCCTGATTCCCATGGGAGGTTATGTCAAACTGCTGGGAGAAGGTATGTTCGAAAAAGAACGCCCCATATCTCCCGATGATTTTATGGCCAAGAATCGTTTCCAGCGCTTTTTGATCCTGGTCATGGGCTCAATCATGAACATCCTGCTGGCCATAGTTCTGGTGGCCGTCCTCAATATGGTCGGGGTGACTGTTCCTGAATATCTGGAGCAGGCTCCGGTTATCGGCTGGGTTGACCCCGGTTCTCCGGCTGAAAGAGCCGGCCTGCAGATTGGCGACGAAATTCTGGAAATAAACGGCCGGGCGGTGAAAACCTGGAGCGAGGTGGAGATCGCCGTCGGCTCCAGACCGGAAAAAGAAATCCTGGTGACAGTAAAAAGAGGGCTGGACAGGTTGCAGGTTCCGCTGCTAACCGACAAGATAACCAGGTACGAGATGGGTTATGCCGGTTTCAGGGCTCATATTCTGACCCAGATTATGATGGTTAATCCCGGTTCACCGGCCGAGAAAGCCGGTCTGAAACCCGGAGATGTGATTCTGGCGGTCAACAGAGAGCCGGTATTTTTCTATAACTTTGTCAGGAAAATTGAAGAAAATCCTGAAAAGCCGCTGGTGTTGACTGTCGAAAGAAATGGAGAGCAACTTGATCTCACCGTCGTCCCCAGAAAAGAAGGCAACGTGGGCAAAATCGGGATTCTGCAGGGGGCCAGGTCGGTCACCCGGAAATATCCGTTTTTCTCTGCCTTTGGTCAGAGCTTCAAGGAAAATGCCCGCAATACCTTTCTGGTTTTCAACTTCCTGAAAGACCTGTTCACCGGGCAGGCTTCGACCCGGCAGCTGGGGGGACCGATTGAAATAGCCAGTCTGTCGCATGCGGCTATGAAAATGGGTCTGCTGGCTATGATGAGCTGGATTGCCATCATCAGCCTGCAGCTGGGCATTCTGAACCTGCTGCCCATTCCGGTTTTTGACGGCGGGCAAATTTTTGTCCTGATGATCGAGGGACTGATCAGAAGGGACCTCAGCCCGAAGATGCGGGAAATCTGGATGCAGATCGGTTTTGTGATTTTTATCTTCATAATCGTCTTTGTCATTCTGAACGACATCGTTAAGAGGTTGCCCAGCGGCTGGAAAAGCCTGATCCCGTTCTGATGGTAAATGGCAAAAACATGAAACCAGACCTTTATCCGCGGCGTCAGACACGCCCCATCCGGGTGGGCTCGGTGGTCATAGGCGGCGGAGCCCCGGTGGTAGTTCAATCGATGACCAAGACCAGAACGGCTGATGTTCGGGCCACGGTGGCTCAAATTAAGAGACTGGAACGGGCCGGCTGCCGCCTGATCAGGGTGGCTGTTCCGGGAAGAGAAGACGCCCGGGCGATTAAAGAAATAAAAAAAAGGATTTCCATTCCGCTCATTGCTGATATCCATTTCAATCCCGGCCTGGCCATTCTGGCTCTGGAGGCCGGGGCCGATGGATTGAGAATCAACCCGGGCACCATCGGTCCAAAGGACAGGCTGAAGGATATCGTTCGCCTGGCGGCTGACCGCAAAGCGGCCATCAGGGTTGGAGTCAATTCGGGCTCGCTGGAAAAAGACCTGCTGGCCAGGTACGGACAGGCCACGGCTGAAGCTTTGGTGGAAAGCGCCCTGCGCCAGGTGAGGCAACTTGAGGACCTGGGTTTTTATGAAATCAAGATTTCTCTAAAGGCTTCGGATATCAGCCGGACGCTTGAAGCATACAGGCTGCTGGCCGATAAGGTTGACTATCCTTTTCATGCCGGGATCACCGAGGCCGGCACTCTGCTGTCAGGGAGCATCAAGTCCGCTGCCGGACTGGCTCTGTTGATAAGGGAGGGCCTGGCCGATACCGTCAGGATCTCGCTGACCGCTCCGCCCGAAAGAGAAGTCCAGGTGGCTTATGAAATACTGAGAAGTCTGGGCCTGGAAAGCCGGGGAATAAGTTTTGTCTCCTGCCCGGGCTGCGGCCGAACCGAAGTTGACCTCCGCCGCCTGGCCGAAGCGGTGGAAAAGAGATTGTCGGGAATTAACGCTCCTCTGACGGTGGCGGTTATGGGTTGTCCGGTCAACGGGCCGGGGGAAGCCAGGGAGGCTGATGTCGGCGTGGCCTGCGGTCGGGGAGTCGGAGTCATTTTCAAAAGAGGCCGGATTGTTAATAAAGTGCCCGAGTCTGAAATTGTGCCCGCTCTGGTCCGGGAAGTGGAAATGATGGTCGGGGAGCCGGAGAGTAAAAACCGTAGAGCAGTGGACAGAAAGCCGGATTGACAGCCGTGAATTCAGTCTACCCGAGGATAATATGAAAGTGGATAATAAAGTTTGGGCCAAATATCAGCGTCTGATAAAGAGACTGAAATCCTGCGACGGCCTGCTGGTGGCTTTTTCCGGCGGGGTGGACAGCAGCCTGCTGCTCAAAGCCGCGGTTGATGCCGGAGTCAGGGTGCTGGCGGTGACGGTGGTTTCTCCGATCCACCACCGGGAAGAAATCGTAATCGCCCGGAAGATAGCCAGAAAACTCGGCGCACCTTTTCGGCTGATTCAGTCAGACGATTATCTGAGAGAAGAATTTAAGAAAAATGACTATCGGCGCTGTTACTATTGCAAACGGGCAATTTTCGCCAGGCTCAAGGAGATGGCCAGAACCGAAGGGCTGGAGGCGGTAGTTGAGGGTTCCAACCTGGACGATGAAAACGATTACCGTCCCGGAACAAAAGCCCTGAGCGAACTCGAAGTGTGTTCACCGCTTAAGGAAGCCGGTCTCAGAAAAGTCGAAATCAGACTTCTGGCCAGGAGCTTTGGCCTGCCCAACTGGGACCGACCGGCCAACGCCTGTCTGGCCACCCGAATCCCTTACGGCCAGCCGGTGGAACCGGAATGGCTGGAAAAAATCGCCGCCGGGGAAACCTTTCTGAGAAAGCTGGGCTTTTCTCAGGTCCGGCTGCGGCACCATGGTGAACTGGTGAGAATTGAAGTCTGGCCGCAGGAAATTTCTCTGGCTCTCCGACCGCAGAACCGGGATAAAATAAGACGCAGATTAAAGAAACTGGGCTGGAGATACATCTCGCTTGACCTGGAAGGTTACCGCACCGGAAGCTTCAATCCGGATGGGCTTAAGAAGATATAGAGCCTTCAGGCCGGAGAAACCGGGTTGGCGGGCCTTTCGCCTCTCAGTCCCCGCAGCAGATTATCGACAGCCATAAAACACATCTGCCGCCTGGTATCAGCGGTGGCGCTTCCGATATGGGGCAACAGGACCACATTATCCAGTTTGACCAGCTCCGGCTCGATGAGCGGTTCGTTTTCGAAGACATCCAGGCCGGCTCCCCAGATCTGTCCTGTCCTCAGGGCCTCGGCCAGTGCCTTTTCATCAACTATCGGGCCGCGGGCTACGTTGATGAGAACGGCCGTTTTCTTCATCCTCCGCAAACGTTCGGCGGAGATCAGGTGGTATGATTCCGGGGTCAGAGAAGCATGGATCGATATTAGGTCAGCTTCCCTGACCAGGTCGTCCAGAGGCCTGAATGCGACGCCCAGCTCTTTTTCCAGGCCCGGCTCCAGCCGGTTCGGGTCATAATAAATTATCCGCAGGCTGAAGGCCCGGGCCCGGCGGGCCACAGCCCGGCCGATGCGTCCAAACCCGACCAGGCCGAGAGTCCTGCCGGCCAGTTCCTGGCCCAGGAACAGGTCGATCTTCCAGCCCCGGAATCTGCCCTGCCGGCAAAAGCGGTCGGCTTCGACCAGCCGCCTGGTGACGGCCAGAATCAAAGCCAGGGTCAGGTCGGCTGTGGCTTCGGTCAGAACATCCGGGGTGTTGGTGACCAGCAGGCCGCGGCTCCAGGCATATTTAAGGTCGATATTGTTCACCCCGACCGCGCAGTTTGATATTATTCTCAGTTCCGGCGCCCGGTCTATGACCTCACGGTCGATGACATCGGTCAGAAAACAGAGCAAGCCCTGTTTGTCGGCTATCTTAGCCAGAAGCTCTTCCCGCGGAAGGATCATTTCTTCCGTAGCCAGTTCAAGGTCTACCTCACGGGACAGATAGTCCATGGCTTCGGGCAACAGGGGATGGGTTAACAGAACTTTCGGTCTCATCCGGGTACCCCCTTCAGGATTCAAATATCAAGGGATAAAAATATCCGGCCGTGGCGGCTTGAACCTGCGGACTCTGACTGCCGTCGGTCCAGCGCCCGCTGAATAGTTCATCCGAGACGATGAATAGGGCGGCTGCCCGCAGACGGTAAAAAGCGGCGAAGGACATGACGGCCGACATTTCCATGTCCACGGCCATTATCTTTTTTCGCTGCAGCTTCTTCATCCAGGTTGTCGTTTCCCGGTAAGGAGCATCGGTGGAGACGATGGCCCCTTCCGTCCAGTTCAGATTTTTCCGCTTCAGAAAACGTCTGAGGTTATTGAGTGTTGTTAATGAGGAAAAGTAAAAGCCCTGCCAGGACCTGGCATAATGGCGGGCGGTCCCTTCCTGGCTTAAGGCTTTATCGGGCAGAAAGGCCTGACCTATTCTGAGTTCAGGGGATAGGGAACCGCAATAACTCAGCAGCAGAATTTCTTTTAAGCCCAGCGACCTGATTTTTTCCAGACCCATCAGGCCGGCCGGGGCGCCGGGTCCGCAGCGCAGAACAGCCGCCTGCTTCAGATAGAAAAGCCTCCCCGGCCCGACCGTCAGCCTGTCGGAAGCGTTTCGTGATAACAGGCCGGGAAGCTCACTCACTGGAACAAAAGGAAGAAAAATCAATCGCCCGCGGGGCAGGGGAGGGCCCGAGAATTCCGGCCGGGTGATCGATGGCTCTTTTCTCATCGGCCTTATGAAATTATCAAAAAAAAGACCCGCTGGCAATTCCTCGACCGAGGCTTCTGTTTTACAAAGCTCGGAGACTGACTTAAAATTGATGAGAAAGGGCGCCATGGTTTACAGAAATATCAAGCTGGTCGATTTTAACCTTGATGACAGACGATATCGCTTTACCATGAATCCGGCCGACCGCAGATTGTTGCGATCGGTAAAAGAGGTGGGGGTTTTGCAGCCGGTAGTCATCGTTTCCAGGCATAGCCGGCCGGTGCTGGTTGACGGATGGAGGCGGGTGGAGGCAGCCCTGACCTGCGGGCTGGAAGAGCTGCCGGCACTGGAAGTGGCGACCACAAACGACGACCTGGCCGTCTTCCTGCTGGCTTTTTTTGGAAATTACGGACAGCGAACCTTCAGCCTGGCTGAGAAATCACTGGCCGTCAGGAAATTTTATGAGTTCCGGCTTCAGGCGGTTGACCTCATCGAACGGATCCTGCCGCTTCTGGAGCTGCCGCCCGAACGCAGGATGCTTGACCTGATGCTCGAGGTCTCGGTGCTGGAGAAACGATTTCTGGAAATCATGCACCGCCGGGACTGGAAGCCCGTGACCGCTGAACTGTGGCTTGATTTCTCTCCGGCTGAAAGAACCTGGCTTTATCCGTTGCTCGAAAGATTGACTCATAACCAGCAACGGGAAGTAATAGAAAATTTCCATTCCCTCCAGAAAAAGATTGGCCGCAGCCTGGCGGAACTGGCCCGGGAAGGGGAGCTGGCCGGGCTTATTGATCGGCTTCTAAAGGGAGAGTCGGGCGCGGCTGATTGTTTGCTGACGGCCATAAGACAGGCCAATTCACCCCTTCTTTCCCGGATAAACAAAGCCATAGGGGAAGAGATCAAGCGGCTCAACCTTCGCGGAGTAACCCTGGATTATGACCGCAGCCTGGAGAAACCGACCCTGTGCCTGACTCTGGAGGCGGGCGAATTAAAAGAATTGAGGCAAACCGTTAAGTCTCTATCCGGCAGCCTGGGGTCCGGGGGCTGGCATCGGCTATTTGAGCTTCTTCATTATGAAGGAGAGTGATGGTCGAGCTAAAGATTAAAAAAGTCTGGCTGGACCGAAGGGTGGCCGGGACCGCTCCGACCAGACTCCTGCTTGAGAAGCTCGAAGGCCGGCCGGTGGAAATAGTGGAGACCGCGGAGACTGTCAGGCGGGCTATCCGGCTAGCCCCGGACCCGGTGGGGGAGAGCAAAAAGCATTTATTTGTTACCGAGCAGAAATCCTTTATCAGGCCCTGCCCCTGCAGCCCGGGTTGTGTCGGCTGCGGCTACTGGACGATAGACCTGGACCTGAATTGTCCCTTTGATTGCAGTTACTGCATTCTTCAGAAATATCTTGACTGTCAGCCGCTGACCGTGGCCGTCAACCTCGAGCAACTGCGGGCGGAGCTGGATGAATTTTTCAGCCGTAGACCAGCCGGGATAATGAGAGTCGGGACCGGCGAACTGGCTGATTCTCTGGCCCTGGACGAGCTGACCGGTCATTCTTATTTCCTGGTTGAGTCCTGCCGCCGGCGGGATGGTTTTCTGCTGGAACTGAAGAGCAAGTCCGGTTTGCCCCGGGCCCTGTTGCAGATTAAGCCTGCCGGGAACGTTATTCTGTCCTGGTCGCTCAACCCGCCACAGGTCATTAAAGGCGAAGAGAAGGGGACTGCCTGCCTGGAAGAAAGATTACAGGCGGCGGCTGAGGCTGTCAGGCATGGTTACCGGGTCGGCTTCCATTTTGACCCCATTCTTCATTACCCGGGCTGGAGACAGGACTATGAGCGGGTGGTAGAGTCGATTTTCCGGCGGATTCCAGTTGATGCTGTGGTCTGGATAAGCCTCGGCAGCCTTCGTTTCCCGCCCGACCTGATGCCTCTGGCCAGAAGACGCTTTCCCGACAGCCGGATTTATGAGCATGAATTCATCCGATCGGGTGAAGGAAAGTACAGGTATCCCCGGCCGTTGAGACTGCGGCTGTACGGGGAGCTGGCCGGGATGTTTTCGGAGTACGGAGCCGGTGACAGACTTTACCTGTGCATGGAATCGGTTGAGGTCTGGAGGGAATTCACGGAGAAAATAAAAAGGGGAAGGCGAAACTCCGCCTTCCCCTTTCCCTGGCAATGCTAAGGAAGTTACGGGGTTTTATTCACCCTCAGTCGCTTTCCTCTCTGTGATTATTCCGACCAGTTCAATCCCGGCTTCGCGGATCATGTCGATAGCGTCGATCATCTTGCCGAATTCCAGGTTGGCATCAGCTCTGATGTACAGCTTCTTTTCGGCGGCCTGCAGGAAGGCTTCTTCCAGGGCCATGGTTAATCCTTCCAGGGTAACTCTCTGTTCTTTCAGGAAGAGCGTCCCGTCGGCTTTTATCGACAGAACGACATCGGGGTTATCCGGCATCTGAGTGGTATTCAGAGCCGAGGGCAGCTGGACATCAACTCCCTTCTGAACCAGCGGCGTGACCACCATAAAGATGATCAGAAGGACCAGGAGAACGTCACAAAGAGGAACAACATTGGGTTCAGACTTTACAGTTTCTTTTTCACCCATCGATACTGTGAAACCCATTGTTTTCCTCTCTCAATAGATTTTGTGCATCCGGAACCTACTTGCCGGAGGTGCGGATAAAATAGTCAACAATCTGAGAGGTGGTGTTTTCCATCTCAGTGTTGTAGACCTCAATCTTGGTGTTCAGAGAGTTGAAGGTCCAGAGAGCGATAACGGCCACGCCGATACCGAAGGCTGTGGTGACCAGAGCTTCGGCGATACCGGCAGCCACCGCTCCGATTCCACCGGAACCGGTCATGGCCATTCCACGGAAAGCGTTGATGATTCCGAAGATGGTTCCGAACAGTCCGATGAAGGGAGAGGAGGTGGCGATGGTCGCCATGATGCTCAAGCCTCTCTTCAACTCCTGAGTGAAGAGGGAACGAGCTCTTTCGCAGCCTCTCTGGGCGGACTCAATCTGCTCTTCAACGGTCAGGTTGGATTCTTTGGCGCCCAGGAATTCTTCAATCCCGGCCGCGGTAACTCTAGCCAGGTGGCTGACTTTATTTTCTTTTTTAGAAGCCAGAGACATAGCTTCTTTGAGCTGTCCGTTCTTCATCAGTTCGGCCAGCTTGGGGGCTACGGCCAGAGATTTTTTTCTGGCCCGGGCGAAAACCAGCTGACGTTCGATGAACAGATAGATGGTGATAACCGACAGGAGAATCAGGACGATGGCAACTGTTTTTGCCACAACTCCCATGGCCTGCCACATTTCAATCAATCCGAATTGCATGACTAAAACCTCCTTTTAAATATCGAAAGCCATTGTTAGCTTTTCTTACTTCAGCTTAAAGGTTACCGTAACGGTGAAAATAACACCGCGGGGACGGCCGTTGATGATCATCGGCTCATACACCCACTGTTTGACCGCATCGATAGCGGCCTGGTCGAGCAGGGGAACTGACCTCAAAACTTTAACCGATTGCACCCGGCCATAGATATCGGTGATGGCTTCAAGAATCACAATGCCTTCCACCCGAGCCTGGCGGGCGATTTCAGGATAGACTGGGTCAACCTTATGGATCAGCTTGGGAGGCTTGATTTCGCCGATGGCTCTGACCGGTTCTTCAACTTCTCCCACCACGCCGCCCAGGACTCCGCCGACGACTCCACCCAGGACGCCGCCGATAACTCCGCCCTCGACTCCGCCTTCAACTCCGCCCTCGATTCCGATATCAGACACTGCTTCCTGAGCGATCTGATCCGGAATGTCGACCGGAGCTACCAGGCGTCCCGGTTCTACCGAGGTGGTAGCCTGAACAGCCTTGACGGTTCTGGTGGAAGTCGCTTTTCTCTTGGCCGGTGGCGGCGGCGGTGGTGGCGGTGGCGGCGGGGGGGCCAGGAAGGCGCTGTAAACTTCAACCTTGGGGAGCTGGTCGGTGGACAGAAGAGGAATAACGATTACTGCGGCCACAAAGACAGCGTGGAGGATGATAGCGATCGGCAGGGCCAAAGCTTTTCTCTTAATCCCCATCTCGGCCTTAAAAAAGGAATCTTTGAAGAGACTGGGTATCTCTTCTCCCTGTTTAGGCCTCTTTGCATCTGGCATGTTAAACCTCACGCTATGGATTAGGTTAGATTAAAGTATAAATTAAATTTCTCTATTTTACAAGCAAATTTTAATTATTTATGCAATTTTTTCTTCTTGAAATAATGGTTCCATAGCAGCACCACCGGGCAGGACAGGAAGATGGTGGAATAGACGCCTTCGATGGTTCCGATCAACATGATAAAGGCAAAATCGTTGATGACCTGCCCCCCGAAAATATAGAGAGAAAAAACGGTCAGAAAAACCGTTCCGGAGGTGATCAGGGTTCGTGACAGGTTCAGGTTCAAAGACAGGTTCATGATGTTTTCCAGGCTCTCTCTTCTCATGGTTCTCTGGAGCTCGCGGATACGGTCAAAGATGACTATGGTGTCGTTGATTGAAAAACCGACAATGGTCAGAAGCCCGGCGATGATCGGCAGGTTAATCTCGCGGCTGGTGAAAGAGTAAATGCTCAGAGTAATTAGAACGTCCTGGGTCAGCGTAAAAATGGCGGCCGCTCCGTACTCCACGCCCTTGAACCTTAAGGCAATGTAGACCAGCATGCCGATGAGCGACCAGATGATGGCCTGGGTGGCTTTCTTTCTCAGGTCCTTGCCGACCTGAGGACCGACCGTTTCCCGGCTGAGCACGGTCAACTTGCCCAGGAAAGTTCTGTTCTGCAGATTATTGACAATCTCCGGCGACAGGTTGAGAGGTTCTTTCGACAACTCATCCCAGCCGGTTATAATTCCTTTTGTGGTCCGATAATCAATAATATTGTTAGCCAGGTTTTCCGCCTGGTCCGGGTTCAGGTCCCGCAACAGGTTGGTCAGGTTGCTGCGGTCGATGTTGTTCAAGTCCAGCAATCCCCTGGCCAGTTCTTTCCGGTCCGCTTCGCCCTGCAGAGCCTGGATGACTCTGTCGGCCAGGATCTGATGGCTTTCGATTTCCTGGTCCTGGGTGGTGGTTCTTTTTTCCATGGTTCTGATCTGGAACTCGCGGCTTTCTTTTCCGGCTTCCTGGATGACGCTGTCGCCCAACCCGACTTCGGACAATAATTTTCTGACTTCGGAGACCGAAACCGGTTCTCTGAACTTAACCCTGATCAGAGTTCCTTCTCCAAAGTCGACGCCCAGTTTAAGCCCCTTCCCGGCCAGGATGTTGATCAGGCCGGCCACCACGATGATCAGGGTCAGGGCCAGGGCAATCCATTTGTATTTTAAGAACTGGATGTTGGGGGTTTTTTTGAAGATTTGCATTTTAGATACTCAACCTCTTGGCGTTAGTTGGCACAAAGGCATCAAATATAAACCTGGAGACAAAGACTGCGGTGAACAGGTTGGCCACCAGGCTGCAGATCAGGGTTACCGCATAACCTTTGATCGGGCCCGTCCCGAACTGGAAAAGAAAGACGGCCGAAATGATGGTGGTCAGGTTGGAGTCAAAGATGGCCGAAAAGGCCCGCGAAAAACCGGTGGCGATGGAGCTGGTAATATTCTTGCCGATGGCCAGCTCTTCCTTTATTCTTTCAAAAATAAGAACGTTGGCGTCTACGGCCATGCCGATGCCCAGGATGATGCCGGCAATGCCGGGCAGGGTCAGAGTAGCCTTGAAATAACCCATGGCTCCGAAGATTATGATTTCGTTCAGGATCAGGGCGGTGATGGCATTAAGCCCGGCAAGCCGATAGTAAAAGATCATGAAAACCATAACTGCAAAGATGGCCACCAGCCCGGCCATCAGGCCCTGACGGACCGAATCCGACCCCAGAGATGGGCCGACCGTTCTTTCTTCTAGGTACTTGATTCCGGCCGGCAGAGCTCCGGCCTTCAGGATGACCACCAGGTCGTCGGCTTCTTCGGGTGTGAACCTGCCCTGGATAATTCCTGAGTCAGAAATCCTGGCTTCTATGACCGGGGCCGATTGCAGCCGTCCGTCAAGAATGATGGCCAGCTGTTTGCCGATGTTGGCTCCGGTTGCCTGTTCGAACCTCTTGGCTCCGTCAGGGTTGAGGGAGAAATAAACGGCTGGATTATTCCATTCATCAACTCCCCGCCTTACGGTCCTGAGATCCTTGCCGGTTACCGTGGCCACCTTGCTCACCAGGTAATACCCCTGGGCTCCACGCTTGGGGTCAGCCCTGACCACTTCGGAGTCTTCCGGAACCTGGCCTCCGAGATCCCGGAGCAGGGTTTCCTCGTCCGGGGCCGGACCGGCTTTGACCAGTTTGAATTCCAGGACGGCCGTGACTTTTATCAGATTCTTGACCCGGTCCGGGTCCTCAACGCCCGGCAGTTCCACCACTATTCTATCCGAACCCTGTCTCTGAATGACGGGCTCGGCCACGCCGAACTGGTCAATTCTGTTCCGGATGGTTTCCAGGGTCTGAGTAACAGCCAGGTCCCTGAGATATTGGGCGGCGACTGTCTTCAGGCTAAAAATCAAACGGTCTCCGCTGAAGGAATAATCCCAGTCCCGGGTGTACTGGTCGATCAAATCCCTGACTTTTCCTTCCTGGTCAACCGGGATTCCCCTGAAATAGAACCGTCCCGGTTTTTCCTTATTGGCTTCCAGGAAGGTGATATTGTTTTTCCTGAAAACTTCCTCGAACCGGGCCAGTTGCTGGTCGGTTTCGACGTTCACTGCGTCTTCGGTCAATACCTGGAGCACCAGATGGGTTCCGCCTTTCAGGTCCAGTCCCAGCTTGATCTTGTCCTTCGGGGGATAGACCAGGAAAAGGCACAACCCGATGACCGCGACGATGATAGCCAGTTTCCATTGTAGATTCTTTTTCATCTTGACCTATCTCTCTGCTGGATTCGTTCCAGAAAAATCAGGTGGATTCTTTGGTCTCCGTTTTTTCCTTATCGGTCAGAATGATGGCCACGGCGCTTTTCAGGATGTCAACCTTGACGTTGGCCGCAATCTTGAGTTCGATACGGTCGGGATGGACATCCATGACTGTGCCGAAGATGCCGCCGCTGGTGATGATGCGGTCTCCCGGTTTCAGGTTGGCCACCATCTGCTGATGCTGTTTCTGTTTTTTTCTCTGGGGCATGATGATCAGGAGGTAAAAAATAACAAAGACCAGAATGAAGGGCAGAAGTCCCACCAGCATGTTGCCCTGACCGGCGGGAGCGGATTGCTGCCCGGAAACGCTGAATAAGGTTAAAAAACTCATTTCTTTATCCTATTCATTCAAATTTTTTTCGATGATTGCTTTTTTGAATGACCGGAATGAATTAGACTGAATACTTTGCCTTATTTTCTTAAATATGTCAAGATAATAGTGCAAATTGTGGATGGTGTTCAGAATGGCGGAACTGATCTCGTTTCTTTCATATAAATGCCTCAGGTAGGCCCGGGAGAAATTCCGGCAGGTATAGCAACCGCAGTTTTCGTCCGGGGGGCGGGGGTCGTCGGCGTACTTCTGGTTCTTGATGACCAGTCGACCCTGGCTGGTAAAAAGAGTGCCGTTCCGGGCGTTTCTGGTGGGCAGCACGCAATCAAAGAAATCCACTCCCCGTTCAACCGCCTCTAGAATGTCTTCGATGTAGCCCATGCCCATCAGGTACCGCGGGCGGTCTTCCGGCAGAAGGCGGTTGGACTTCTCCAGGATTTCGTAAAGTTGGGACTTGGGTTCTCCTATCCCCAGCCCGCCCAGGGCATAGCCGTGGAAGCCGCAGCTGACGATCTCTTCTATGCTCCTCTGGCGGTAAGGCCATAACACTCCACCCTGGGTGATTCCCCAGAGCTGGTTTCCCGCCTCCAGGTGGTCGTATTCTTCCCGGCAGCGCCGGGCCCAGCGCCCGGTTAAGCCGACAGAATAGGCAACCTGCTCCTCGGTGTAAGGGTAGGAGGGGAAATAATCCAGGCACATCATTATATCGGGGTCCAGACCGGCCTGAATGCGGACAGCTTCTTCCGGAGTAAGAAAAATTTTTTTTCCGTCGAGATGAGATGAAAATCTCACTCCCTCTTCGCTTATTTTGACCAGGGGGGACAGACTGTAGGCCTGAAAACCGCCGCTGTCCGAGAGAATGGCCTTCGGCCAGGAGATAAACCTGTGAAGCCCGCCCAGCTTCCGGACCAGCTCCACTCCGGGCCTCAGGAAAAGATGGTAAGAGTTGACCAGAATGACCTGACAATCAAGCTGGTTCAGAATCTCGTGAGTCAGGGCCTTAACCGTGCCCTGGCTGGCCACCGGCATGAAAACCGGCGTTTCTACCGGGCCATGGAGAGTCCCCAGGATTCCGGTCCTGGCCTGGCAGGAAGAGTCGCGGGCGGTGATGGTGAAGCTATTGTTCATTGAGTAAACCTGAAATAAATTACGTCTCCGTCCTGGACCGGGTAGTCCTTGCCTTCCAGTCTGACCAGTCCGGCTTCTCTGGCGCTCTGCCAGGAGCCGTGTTTGGCCAGCTGGTCGAAAGGCAGGACCTCAGCCCTGATAAAACCTTTCTCGATGTCGGTGTGGATCTGGCCGGCAGCTTTCACCGCCGGAGTTCTATTTTTTATGGCCCAGGCCCGGACCTCGTCTTTACCTATGGTATAAAAATTGATCAGATCCATCACCTCGTATAATTTTTTGAAAAAGCGGGCCGGGGTATTCTCGCTGAGACCGTAGCTGCTCATAAAGAGGCGGCGCTCCTCCTCCTCCAGCTCCAGCAATTCTTTTTCAATCCGCCCGCAGAAAGCCAGCACCTTGACCTCCAGGCTGAGGCCGGGCAGAAGTTGCTCCGGCCTGGTCAGGCTGGCCAGGTCCCGTTCATCCAGGTTGACCAGATGGAGGATTGGTTTCAGGGACAGGAAACAAAAGCCCCGAAGCATCTTTTCTTCCGAAGCAGACAGGGGAAAGTCTTTGACCGGCCGACCCTGTTCCAGAATCGGCTTGAGTTTCTCCAGCAGGTCTTTTTCTTTCTGCGCCTCCGGGTCCTTCATCTTGCGCATGTCTTTTTCCAGTTTTTCCAGACGGCCGTTGACCATGATCAGGTCCGACAGGATAAGTTCTTCGGCCAGGCCCCTGATGTCATCGACCGGGTTGACCCGGCCACGGGGGTGGATAATGGCCGGGTCGCGGAACGCCCGGACGACGTGGACCAGCCCGTCGGCCTTCCTCAATTGAGCCAGGTACTGGCTGGAGCTGACATCGCCCGAGGTCAATCCGGGGAAATCCTCTATCTCCAGGTGGACCTGGACTTTTTTTCTTTCAGGGTAGAACGAGGACAGAAGGTCAAGCCGGGAGTCGGGCACCTGGCAGACGGCCCGGGGGATTTCGTGTCTCTGCCCCCCGGCCTTATGATGACTGTCGCTCTTCCTCTGACTTAGAATTTCAAACAGGCAGGTCTTGCCAGATTGATGAAAGCCAAAAAGAGAAATAATCATGTTTTAAGTTAAAACCTTATCCGGCAGTCTGTCAAGACGATTGGAGGCACTCCTTCCTGCCTCTATTCCTTTATTTTAATATATATCCGGCTTCTCTCCTCGCAGCCGGAAGCCGGGTTAAAACCGGGGGGCCGGTTGAACGGCAACTTAAAATAGAGTATATTAACAAAAAATTAAGGAAGACAGCGATGGTGATGCTTGGCAAGAAATTAGACCGCGAAATAGAAGAAATGAAAGAACAGGAAAAAAAGCCCGGGCGGGAGAAAAGTCTCTTCCGCGAGTATTTTGAGCTGATAGCCGAAACGGCAGTTTTTGTGTTCTTTGTCATGACCTACGTGGTTCAGGCTTTCCAGATTCCCACCGGCTCTATGGAGCCGACCCTGCTGGTGGGCGACTTTCTTCTGGTCAATAAATTTGTCTATACCCGGCCTCAGGGAAAACTTGAGGCTTTCCTTCTGCCGGCCAAAAAACTGGACCGCCAGGACATCGTGGTCTTCAAGTGGCCGAGAGACCTGAGCAAGGATTTTGTCAAACGGGTTATTGCCCTGGAAGGGGAGAAGGTCGAAATCAAGGACAAGGAAGTCTTTGTCAACGACCGGCCGCTGGAAGAGCGGTATAAAGTCCACAATGATTCCCAGATATTTCAGAAGGGCAATTTTTATCAATATGATGATGTCATCAGGGATAATTATGGGCCGGTGGTGGTCCCGCCGGGACATGTCTTTGTGATGGGGGACAACCGCGATAACAGCCTGGACAGCCGGTACTGGAGTTTTCTGCCGACTTCTTACATCAAGGGACGTCCCTGGCTGATCTATTTTTCCTACCAGGCGGAAAAAGACGCCTATCAAAAAAATGGGATTAAGGATAAAGTCAGGAAGTTTTTCCGCTTCATCTTCAAGACCCGCTGGAAGAGAATGCTCAAGGTTATCTTTTAAGAACCGGTCCCGGGCCGGGAAAAGGTTGACCGCTCTCTGATTCTGCAATAAGATTATTCCGACCGGAAATTTAAGGCCAATGGGCAAAAGCTGCATCGCGTTGCTGACCGACTTTGGCCGGCAGGATTATTTTGTAGCCTCTCTCAAAGGCGTTATCCTGTCCATCAACCCCGATTGTAACCTGGTTGATATCAGTCACGATGTTCCGTCCTATGACCTGAAGGCGGCGGCCTTCATCCTCTGGGCCTGCTATCGGTTCTTTCCGGACGGGACGATTTTTCTGACCGTGGTTGACCCGGGCGTGGGCAGCGAGCGCCGTATTCTTCTGGTCAGAAGCCAGCGTTATTATTTTATCGCTCCTGATAACGGAGTCCTGTCGCTGGTCTTCAAGCAGGAACAGCCTGAAATCCTGGAGATTGTCGGACGGAAATATTTCCTTGCCGACCGCAGGTCCAGCTTTGAGGGCCGGGACAAGATGGCTCCGGTGGCGGCCTGGCTGAGTCTGGGCCTGTCCCCGGCCGAGCTGGGTCGGCCGGCCAGAAATCCGAAAAGGCTGGGAGTGTCGGAACCGCAGGTCAGAAGCCGAGAAATTCAGGGACAGATCATCTACTGTGACCGGTTCGGAAATTTAATCACCAATCTCAGCCAGGAATTAATAGCTCAATTCCTGTCAGCCAACCGCGGGGGCAATCTGCTTCTCCTGGCCGGGAAAAAGAAAATATCCGAAATGGCAGCCAGCTATTCGTCGTCCGGCTCGGACCGGCCCTTTTTTCTCATCAACAGCCTGGGGCTGCTGGAAGTTGCCGTTTACAAACGACCGGCAGCCGAGGTGCTGGGACTGGAACCGGGCGACCCGGTGATTCTGAAAACTGATTAAGACTGAAGGGCGGAGCATCATAAAGCCGATGGAGTGTCTGGAAGGAACGGTCGAACAGATAATTTTTTATAATCCCGAGAACGGTTATACGGTTTTCAAGATCAAGACCGAAAGCGAAGAGGTCACCGTCGTCGGCAATTTCCCGCCCCTTTCGCCCGGCGAGTGTTTGAAACTGACCGGCCGCCGGGAAAAAAATGCCCGTTTTGGACATCAGTTCCAGATGAAGTCTTTCAGCCTGACTCTGCCCTCTTCGGTCCGGGGAGTGGAAAGGTTTCTGGCTTCGGGCCTGATCAGGGGGGTGGGGCCGGTCCTGGCCCGTAGGATTGTAAAAAAATTCGGCGACCGGACGGTCGGCATTCTAAACGAGAGCCCGGAAAAATTAAAAGAGGTGGAGGGGATCGGCCAGAAAAAATTTTCTGAAATCCTGAAATCCTGGGAAGAACACAAAGAAATCAGGGACCTGATTATCTTTCTCCAGGCTCACAGCATCTCGACCACCCTGGCCTACAAGATTTACCGCACCTACGGTCAGGCGGCTTTTGAAGTTCTGCGCCGCAATCCCTACCAGCTCTGCCTGGATATCTGGGGAGTGGGCTTCAAAACCGCCGACCAGATTGCTCTCAAACTCGGTCTGCCCGCCGATTCCCCGGAAAGAGTTAAGGCTTTCATCCTCTACCTGCTGGAAAAAGACAACGAGCAGGGGCATGTTTTTTCGGTTGAAGCCGAAATCGAGGAGAAGTGTTGTCAGGAGCTGGGAATAGAGCCGGAGAAAGTGGCCGGGGCCCTGAGTGGCCTTCTGGAAAAGGGCGCCCTGGTCAAAGAGGTGGTGAACGGACAGGCAGCCCTGTACCTGCCGTTTTTCCACCAGGCCCAGGAAGAAGTGGCCGGCATCATTTCCCGGATGGCCGCCGAGACGCCGGCAGCTCCGGATTTTGCCCCCGAAGCCAGAATAGCCGAAGTTGAGCGGAAAAGCGGACTTGCATTCTCCGACCAGCAGAAGAAAGCCATCGTCAGCAGCCTGCGGCGAAAAATCATAATCATTACCGGCGGTCCGGGAACCGGCAAGACCACCATTGTCCGGGCCATGGTCGAAATTTTCGAGAGCTGGCAGAAAAGAATTCTTCTGGCGGCTCCCACCGGCCGGGCGGCCAAGCGTCTGGCCGAAACAACCGGTCGAGAAGCAAAAACCATTCATCGCCTGCTGGAGTTTCAGCCGAAAGAGGGACGGTTCAAGAGAGGCCCGGGACATCCGCTGCGGGGGGAGGCCCTGATCGTGGATGAGGTCTCCATGGTTGACCTGCCCCTGATGTATCATCTGCTGCGAGCTGTTCCTCCGGAGATGAGGTTGATTCTGGTCGGGGATAAGGACCAGCTACCTCCGGTCGGACCGGGCAACCTGCTCCGGGATTTAATCGATTCCGGGGCGGTGGAGGTCATCCGGCTGGATGAAATTTTTCGCCAGGCCAAAGAGAGTCTGATCGTGGTTAATGCCCATCGGGTCCAGCACGGGCAACCGTTGATCTATCCCCGGCGCAACGACCCGGAATCAGATTTTTATTTTTTTCACCAGGAAGACGAACAGAAGGTTTTCGAGCTCATCCGGAGGCTTTGCCAGCATAACATTCCAAGACGGCTGAATCTAAGTCCGCTCTCCACCCAGATTCAGGTCATCACGCCGATGTACCGCGGGCTGGCCGGGGTGGACAACCTCAACCTGGAGCTGCAGAAAGTTCTAAATCCCGGGACGGCCGGATTGAAAATCGGCCAGAAAGAATTCCGGGTCCGCGACAAGGTTATGCAGATCAGGAACGATTACGACAAGGAAGTTTTCAATGGAGACCTGGGGACCGTGGTCCAGGTGGACCCGGAGCGTTTCAGGCTGCTGGTGGAGTTTGACGGTCGGTTGATTTCTTACGAAAAAGACGAGCTAACCGACCTGGTGCTGGCTTATGCCATTTCGGTTCATAAGGCCCAGGGCAATGAATACCAGGCGGTGGTCATGCCCCTGCTGACCCAGCATTACATAATGCTCCAGAGAAACCTGTTCTACACGGCCCTGACCAGAGCCCGCAAGCTGAGCGTCATCATCGGTTCCTACCGAGCGCTGCACATTGCCGTCAAGAACGACAAGCCGGTTCAGAGGAATTGCCGGCTGAAAGAGAAAATTCTGGAAATTATCGGCGGCCGGGAGCCAACCTGGCGGTTGTTTTAATTTCCGGGTAATTTATAATAAGGAATAGTCGAAAGGAGGCAAGACGACTATGGAAAAATGGGAATGCACAGCCTGCGGTTACATTTATGACCCGGAATTCGGCGACCCCGACCACAACATTCCGGCCGGCACGCCCTTTGAGTCTCTGCCGGACGATTGGGTCTGTCCGCAATGTGGAGTGGGCAAAGAATTTTTTCAGAAAGTCGCCTGACATCCGGCAGTCCGGTTGCGGCGGGAAGCGATTAAATGAAAATTGTCATCCTCGGTAATGGTCTGAGCGGAACCATCTGCGGCAAAACCGTAAGAGAGCTCGACCCGACGGCGGACGTTATTATAGTCGGCGAAGAAAAGCATCCTTATTACCCCCGACCCAACCTGATCGATTTTCTGGCCGGTCTGATTCCGCGGGAAAAAATCTTTGCCTTTGCCGAGGACTGGGCCGAGAGGCAGAGGGTGCAGGTCAGACTGGGGCTCAGGGCGGTCAGCCTGGACCCGGAAAAACCGACGGTTACCTTTGAAGACGGAAGCCACCTGGAGGCCGACCGGCTGGTTCTGGCCACCGGGGCTTGCCCTTTTATACCACCGCTCCCGGGGATTGAACGGGAAGGAATCTTTACCGTTCGGACGCTGGATGATGTCCTGGAGTTGCTGGATTTTGTCAGTTCCAGACCCGAAATTGTGGTCCTGGGCGGAGGTCTTCTCGGCCTGGAAATTGCCAGGGCCCTGAACCACAGAGGCCTGGAAAAGGTGTCGGTGGTTGAGGTTTTCAGCCGCCTGCTGCCCAGGCAGCTGGATGAGACCGGGTCCGGGTTGCTGAAGTCTCGCCTGGAAGGTATGGGCCTCAGATTTTTCATTGGACGGGAAGCCTCAGAAATTCTCGGCGACGGCCGGGTAAACGGGATCCGCTTTAAGGACGGGGAGATAGTCAAGGCTGGAACGGTCATTGTCGCTTCGGGCGTTAAGCCGAGACTGGACCTGGCCCGGGAGGCCGGGCTGGCTTGCGGGCGCGGGGTGATAGTCGACGATTACTTAAAAACCAGCCGCGATCGGGTATATGCTGCCGGCGACGTGGCCGAGCACCGGGGCAAAATCTATGGACTGATTCCGGCCGCTTTTGACCAGGCTCGTACCCTGGCCTTTAACCTCTGCGGCCAGCCGAAGATATACGAAGGCACCATCCCGTCCAGCACCCTCAAAGTGGCCGGTCTTTACCTGACCTCCATCGGGCTGGTTAACCCGGAGCCTGCAGATTATGAGATTCTGACCATGAATAAACCCGAAGCCGGTGTTTATAAGAAACTGGTGCTGAAAGAAAATACGGTCGTTGGAGCCATCTGGTTCGGCACCAGGAAGGGAACTCAGGAAATCAGCCGGCTGATCCAGTCGGGGAAAGGAATCGGGGAGTTCAAGAACGAGATTCTGGCAGAGGATTTTGATTTTTCCAGGATTTTTCGGGATTGATTGTCAAGAACTTTTGTGACCGGATAAAAAGGAGCGCATCATGTCCAGACCGAAAATGCTGTTTTTGCTGTTTTGCGTCTTCTGGCTGTCAGCCAGCCTGGCTGCTCAGGTTAAAGCCGGCGGCTATTTTTCTTTTGAATACCTGAAGAGCCAGCCTGAAGGCTTGTACTCCAGGGGGACTTTTTCCAATTTCTACGGTGGCCTGTTCGTTTCGGGGCTCATCTACGGCAGCTTGAGCTTTTCGGTTGAGGGCCGGCTGGACTCACATCAGAATTTCAACCTGGCCCAGGCCTATATCAACTTCCAGGGCAGCCAGCTGATAGGTCTGAAGATGGGCCTGTTTGAAATTCCGTTTGGCCGTTTCAACAGCTCGGCCCGGCCTCATGAAAATCCCACGGTTTTCAGGCCTCTGGCTTTTCACTTTTTCCCTTACCGCTGGCATGACCTGGGAATCTGTCTCCAGGGCAATTATGCTATTTTTTATTATTCGGCCTATATAATAAACGGGCTGTCGGCCGACAGCCGGGGCTACCTGGAAACAGGATTCGCCGACCCCAACAAGGATAAAGGGATGGGCGGCCGCCTGGGTTTGCGCTTCGGCGAGGGCGTTGAGTTTGGCGGCTCCATTTACAACGGAAAATACGACCCGGACGGGACCAAAGATGTTCAGTTTCGCGGCCTGGACCTGCTCTGGCTGACTCCGGAGTGGGAAGTCAGGGGCGAATACCTTCAGGTGGTTTATGACCATCCCACCCTTAACCAGAAGATTAATTTTGAGGGCTATTACCTGACCGTCAGCATGCTTTTTAAGAATTTCCGGCTTTATTACAGTTACCAGCGATCCGACCTGCCGCAGAATGTCATCGATGACTACCAGGCCCCGCCGCTTAATATTTTCCTGGAGACCATGGTCAAGAAAACCCGATCGGCCGCTGGACTGAAATGGGATGCGGCCGGAAATTTTTACGTCAAGCTGGAATATGACTGGAATAAAGAAAAAGAATTAAAGCTAAAAGACAACATTCTTTCGGTTCAGGTCGGTTTTGCCTTCTGAAGGCTTTATGACGGTTCTGAAATCTGATAGAATAGCTCGGGTTTTTTCCGCTGACATAATTTAAGAGATTGCTTGTTAAGGATAACACCATGGCCAATCTTCTGGTTCTCGGCACCCAGTGGGGAGATGAAGGCAAAGGCAAAGTGGTCGATTTTCTGGCCCCGGCTTTTGAGATTATTGCCAGATATCAGGGCGGACATAATGCCGGCCATACCGTATATCTTCAAGGGAAAAAGATTGTCCTTCATCTGATTCCATCCGGCATCCTTCACCCGGATAAAGTCTGTATCATCGGCAACGGACTGGTGGTCAGCCCCCAGGCCTTTTTCAAAGAGCTGGAAGACCTGAAGGCGCTGGGAGTGGAGGTCGGACCCGAGCGGCTGCTGGTCAGCCGGGCGGCTCAGGTCATAATGCCCTATCATCCGCTGCTGGAAAAGATAGCCGAGACCAGCCGCGGCCAGAAAATGATCGGGACCACCTGCCGGGGCATCGGTCCCTGCTATGAAGACAAAGCCGCCCGCTGGGGGATCAGAGTGGCCGACCTGCTGGAGCCGGATGTCCTGAGAGAAAAGATTGTGGACAGCCTGGCCCTGAAGAACAGAATTTTCGAGGCCTTCGGTTATCCGCCGCTGGCCGCGGAGTCGATTCTGGCTGAATACCTGTCTCTGGGTGAAAGGTTGGCGCCTTACGTGGCCGATGTTTCATTGTTCCTGTCCGAACAAATCAGGGCTGGGAAATCGGTCCTGTTTGAAGGAGCTCAGGGCGCACTGCTGGACCTCGACCACGGGACCTATCCTTTCGTCACTTCCTCCAGTTGCACCGCCGGCGGAGTCTGCACCGGACTCGGTCTGAGTCCCAGGGAAGTAAACGGCGTTCTGGGAATAACCAAAGCCTATACCACCCGGGTGGGCAGCGGCCCGTTTCCCACCGAGCTCAAGGATGAGGTCGGGGCCAGGATCGCCCGTAAGGGCGATGAGTTTGGAGCCACTACCGGCCGCCCCCGAAGATGCGGCTGGTTTGATGCCGTGGCCGTGCGTTATGCCTGCCGGATTAACGGGGTGGACCTTATTGCCCTGACCAAGCCCGATGTCCTGGAAGAATTGACCGAGGTCAAGGCCTGTTATGCTTATCGTTACAAGCGAACGGTCCTCAAGGATTTTCCTTCCGAACCGTGGATTCTGGAGAAGGTTGAACCGCAATACCGCAGTTTTCCCGTCTGGACCCGTTCGATTCACCGGGCCCGGGATTTTTCCGGTCTGTCGGCCGGGTTCCTGGATTATCTGAAGTGGCTGGAAGATAACCTGGAGACAAGAGTCGGGTTGATTTCGACCGGCGTTGACCGCGAGGACATCATCTGCCGGCGGGATGAGTTAGAGAAGGTCCTGGGAGAGAAAGCCCGGCTTCTGGGCTGAGCTTTGAGGAGAGGATAAAAGTGGCCAGGAGCAAAGTCCATCAATTTCCGGTTCAGTGGGTGGAAATCAGCCGCCAGGCCTTCTTAAATAACGTTCAGGAATTCAAGAACAGGCTTGGCCAGACCGGGCTGCTGGCCGTGGTCAAGGCCAATGCTTACGGGCACGGCCTGGCGGAAATTGCCGGGCTGGCTGCCGGGGCCGGAATCGAATGGTTTGGAGTGCACAGTCTGGAAGAGGGGTTGAGCCTGCGTCAGAAGGGTTTTTACCAGAAAATTCTCATCCTGGGATATCTGCCGCTGGTGGGCGCCGAGGAAGCCGTCCGG
Organism: Candidatus Saccharicenans sp.; assembly: GCA_030017715.1. Lineage (GTDB taxonomy): Bacteria > Acidobacteriota > Aminicenantia > Aminicenantales > Saccharicenantaceae > Saccharicenans. The sequence continues at coordinate 143,131 of JASEIU010000004.1, forward strand.
GCAGAGCTCAGGTCAACCGTTTACAATCTGGAAACTTTAAAGGCTCTGGCCGCGGCCAGTCGAAAGCTGAAAAAGCGGGCCCTGGTTCATCTAAAAATTGAGACAGGCACCAACCGTCAGGGAATTGGCCTGAACAAACTGGGGAGTTTTATAAAGCTGCTGAAAAAGACCCCGGAAGTGGTGCTGGAAGGCATCTCTTCCCATTTTGCCAATATCGAAGATACCACCGACGATTACTATCCCCGCTACCAGCTCGAAAATTTTCTCCAGGCCGTAAAATATCTGGAAAACAACGGAATCAAGGTTCCGGTGCGGCACATGTCCTGCTCGGCCGCAGCTATTCTTTTTCCGGAAACGTACTTTAACCTGGCCAGGGTGGGCATCGGTCTTTACGGTCTCTGGCCGTCCAGAGAGACTATGGTTTCCTGCCGGCTTCGAGGTCAGTCGCCGCTCAGGCTGAAGCCGGTTTTGAGCTGGAGAGCCCGGGTAGCTCAGATCAAGAATGTTCCCCGGGGAGCATACATCGGTTACGGATGCACTTATCGGACGACCAGACCAACCCGGCTGGCAGTTATCCCGGTGGGTTACTATGATGGTTACGACCGGGGATTATCCAACTCGGCTTACGTCCTGGTGAAAGGGAAAAGGGCCCAGGTCAGAGGCCGGGTCTGTATGGATTTCATCATGGTAGATATCACCGATATTCCCGGCGTCCGACTGGAAGACCCGGTGACGCTCGTTGGAACCGAAGGCCGGGAAAAAATCACTGCCGATCAGCTGGCTGCCCTGGCCGGCACCATCAGCTATGAAATGGTAACCAGAATTAACCCGCTCATTCCCAGATTTATCGTCTAGTCCGGTCCGGAAAATTAACATATACGGTTCGGCACCCTATTAACTGATGGCAAGAAAAATTTTCGCCTGAATTTCTTCATAATTTTATGATATTTAGAGACCAGTTTGAAAGCCTGGCCGGGAAGTCAGGCCAAAAAATATCTTCCGGCTGTTTTGAATAACCCCGACCCGGACCCGAGGTGAAGCCGTATGTCGCTTCAAACTGCGGAGGATGGTTCGGCCTTTATCCTGCCGTCTAAAGCTTGAGGGCTGCGCAGCCTGTCAGCCGGCTGGCCCGGTTCTTCCGGCTGCGAGCCGGCCGGAATTTAAGAATTACGAATCACCGAGAAGACCCGGGAACAGGCTGCCGGGCCAAGGATTCCAAAACCGGGCGGATCGGACCTGAAAACCTGAACTCAAATCCCCGCCTGTCGGTAATCATTCAAGTTGAATCCGCTTATGGTCTCCGCTTATAATTCGGGTGATGAAAAAAGATGATAACACCCCAAAGAGGAAAAAGAGAAAATTTATAAGAACGGCTGTCCGGATCCTGCTCGGACTGGTCTTAATTCTGATTTTTTCCGGTTTGTTTCTGCAGACTCCCTGGGGCGGGAAACTGGTTCTGAGGAAAGCCGGAAACATTCTGAGAGAGAAGATGGGTCTGAGCCTGCAGGCCGACAGCTTGAAACTGAATATCTTCAGGCTAAAAGCAGCTCTGTCCGGTCTGAAGATAAGCCCGGCCGGGAAAAGTATACTGCCGGTGGAATTTATCAGCGCCGACCGGATTATTTTTCAGACCGGCTGGTCAACCATCACCGGCGGCCAGCTCAGAATTAAAGACCTGGAAATAATAAATCCGATTGTCAAATTGAAATCTGGCCAGCCCGGGCCTGAAGACCGCCAGCCAACCCCGGCCCCTCCGACACCGGAAACCGGAGCGGCTGGCATTTCTTTTCGCATCGATCATTTCCGGCTGGAGCGGGGGGCTTTTTCCTTTGAAAAACCGGCCACCCCGTTATCCATGAAACTTATCGGTCTGGAGGCCTCAGTCCAATTTGATGAGGACAGCCATTTTCATCTGGCTTCCCTGGAGGGAAAATCGGGCTCTTTGCTTTTTGGCCGGGGCCAAGCTGAAATCACCGGACTGGAAGTCAAAGCTGCCTTCAACCCGGATACAATCAGGCTGGACAGAATTTCTCTGGCCGCTGATAATGCCGCCCTCAATATTCATGGAACGGTGGAAAATTATCTTGAAAATCCAGAGCTCAACCTGAAAACCGACGGCCGCCTTGCCCTGTCGGAACTGGCGGCGATGATATGGCCGGGCCAAAAACTCGGCGGCCAGTTGAGCTGGGAACTTGGCCTGACGGGAACTGCAGCCCGGCCTGAAATCACCGGCGGCCTTAAAATTCCCGACCTTGAAATTTATGACCTCAAGCCGGTTGACCTTAGCCTCGATATTTCTCCCTCGAGAGAAGCCGCCCACCTGGTGAAGGCGGATGTAAGTTATAAGTGGGGGCGGATGCATCTGGCGGGCACCCTGCCGCCCGGACTGAAGGGTAACCTGGAGGCTTCCTTAAGTCTGCAACGGCTTGACCTCAGGGCGCTTCAGGCGCTTTTGCCCGATTTTCCGGTTGAGCTGGCCTCGGAAATAAGCGGTCGGCTGGAATTTGAAGCCCGGGAGCTATCTGCCGACGCAATTTCGGGCCTGGCCGAGCTGAAGCTTGAGCCAACCGTTCGGTCCGGGGAGGCGGAGAGCCGACCTGCCGTTCCTGTTTCCGGCGACCTGAGTCTTTCTTATTCTGACGAAACGCTAAAGGTAAATAAACTCAACCTGGCTCTGCTGAATTCCCGGCTGGAGGTCCGCGGAAAGCTCGAATCGCTGGAAATAATATCCGGACAGTTGACCTGGAGATTAGATGACCTGAAAGCTATAATTCAGGCCATAAAATCAAGCGGTCTTCCAAAAATGGCCGTAGGGCTGGAACAGCAGCTGTCTACCCTGGACGGGCTGAGCGGTTCGGTTCTCCTGGAGGCGCGCTTTTCGGGACAGCTCAACCGGCCGCAATTCAGCCTGGCCCTTGACGGCCAGAACCTGGGGTACGGCCAGGTTGGCCTGCCGTATCTAGAAATAAAGGCAGACGGGAACCCTGAGAAGATAAATCTCCGTCAGCTTCTCGTCACACTTGACCATGGCCGGATAACAGCGGCCGGCGTTTTCCAGGAATTGAAGGCATCTCAAGGGACTGTTTTCAGGCTGGACGGCCGGCTGGATATATCAGACCTTGATTTATCTCAGTTTTCAGGACTTCTGGCTGAAGAAAACCGGCAGTACTTAAACGGCCTGCTTTCAGGTAAGGTGAACCTGGCCGGAACCACTGCCCGTCCCGGGGCCGATTTTCAACTGCAGGTCGCCGGGACCGAGGCCGGCACCCTGAAGCTGGAAAGCCTGGAAATTTCGGGAGAGTACAGCCCGGATGAATTGAGTTTCAATAAAATTGACCTCCGCCTCGGCCAGGAAAGCCAGCTTCAGGGCAGGATAAGTTTCCGGCCGCGATCAGGAGATGTAAGGGTCGAGCTGGAGGGTCGAAAATTAAAAGCGACTCTGTTTCAGTCGTGGCTGCCGGCACTGACATCGGGATTACTGGACCTGAAGCTCAGCGCCGTCGGACCCTGGAAAAACGCGGTGGCTGACCTGACAATAACCGGTCAGGGCTTTATGATTGACAGGATCTGGTTTCCGTACTTTGAACTGAAGGCTGACTCAGATGGCCATCTGGCCAGGGCCAGGCTTAATGTCCCCAGATTTAATCTGAGTCTGGAAACCGGGATGGAATTAAAAGAGCCCCATCTTCTTTCAGGGCTTATTCAGGTCAGGGACCTGCCACTCTCGGCCCTGGCCGGGTTGCTGCCGGAGGTGGAGGAAACCAGCCCGCTGGTTGCCCTGAGCGCTGTCACCAGGTTTTCATTGCCGCTGAGCAGCCCGGAGAAGCTGGAGGCCGAGTTTAAGTTCGAGAATTTCGATTTTGCCGGACTGGCTGTGCTGATGCCCTCTCTGGAGAGCCTCAAGCCAGGAGGCCGGGCTGACGGTCGGCTGGAATTAAAAGGATTTTCATCGGACCTGAAAGGGACGGAACTTGACCTGGAAATTCCTTCCCTTAACCTGCGGCTCGGCGGCAATGAAATCAGGAATGAGGGGCCGCTTGCTATCCAGCTGAGGGAAGGAAAACTTCGGGTGGGCAGCTTTATCCTGAACTCCGGCCGGTCAAGATTCAGCCTCGGAGGCGGAGCCGAATTAAAAGACCCGAAAAATCCTGCCCTGGATTTTACTTTGAAGGGAGACCTGGACCTGTCTGACTTTGGCTCCTGGCTGTCCGGAATGCAGGTCGGAGGAAAATTGCAGCTTCAGACTGTGGTCAGGGGCGACCTCGAGGAGCCACTGATTGAAGGCTCAGGGACGATGGAAGAAGTGTTTTTGAGAATGCAGGACCTGCCCCTTATTCTGAGCAGCGCCAGCGCCAGGTTCAGGGTTGATAATTCACAGCTGGTGCTGGACAGCCTGACCGGGCTGGCCAACTCAGGCAGTTTTTCCGGCTCCGGCCGGGCTGTATTCGGACAGAATTTCTCGCTGACCTCGGCCAGAATTGATTTCAATCTCCGTGATTTTGATTTCAATTATCCGCCGGGCTTAAGCAGCCTGTCCGAAGCCAGCCTGGTTCTGAGCAAAGACCGGCGGGGCTGGGCTCTTGCCGGCGACCTTTCCATCCTTAACGCCAGCTACCGACAGGATTTTTATCCGAGCACTCAGGGCCTGAAGATGGCGTTGAGCAAAGTCTCTCCGGTCGGAACAGAATACCCGGCTTTTCTTTATGACCTACCGCTTGATATCAATATCAGGACCATCGAGAACATAATAATCAAAAATAACCTGGCCGACCTGGAACTAAAGGCCAATCTGAACCTCAAGGGGACGATTCCCGCGCCCATTCTTTCTGGACGGGCTGAAAACGCCTACAGCGGCGAACTGATTATTGGCGAGCGAAAGTATGCCGTGGAGAGGCTCCGGGTGGACTTTCTCGGCCGGGAAAATCTCGAACCCAACCTGGACATCTTTCTTAAGAGCACGGTCTATGACCTGGAGGAAGAAGTTGAAGTCAGCCTGGTGATGTCGGGAACTCCGTCCGACTTAAAATTCTCGCTGACCTCAGTTCCGTCCAGGTCGCAGGAAGACCTGGCCTCGCTTCTCCTGACCGGGAAAAGCCTGCGCCAGGTTCAGGGTTCTGCCCTGAATACCATCAGCGGACAGCTGGTCCAGCATTTTTCCAGCCCCCTGACTTCGCCCGTGACCAGGACCCTGAAAAAATGGCTGAAAGCGGAGGATGTGATCCTGGAGCCCCTGAATATCGCCACCCTTCAGGACCCCGGGGCCAGACTGACTGTCAGGAAAAGGATGACCAGAGACTTTGCCGTGACTTATTCCATCGACCTGACCAACAGCCAGTACCAGACCTGGATTCTCGATTACCGCTTGAAACGGAATTTTTCGACCCGGGCCTTCCGCCGCGACGACGGAGTGGTCGGCTTGAACCTCAGGCACAGGCTCAATTTTGGACAGACGGCAAAAAGCGGTGGTCAGGCGAAAATCATAACCAAACAGTTGAGCCGGATTGAAATCAGCGGAGAAACTATTTTCTCCGAAGAACAGCTGACCGGGGTTGTGAAATTGAAGCCGGGGCGCAGGTACCGGACCTCCGCCATCCGGCAGGCCCGGAACCGCCTGGAAGCTTTTTACCGGAAACAGGGCTATCTGAATGCCAGGATAGAGGATGAGGTAATCGAACAGGATGAAAACAATCTTGACTTGAAATTTTACATCCAGGCCGGTCAGCCAGCCGGATTCAAGTTCACTGGAGATAAGCTCCCGGCCAGAGTCAGAAAAAAAGCCATTAATTCCTGGGTCGGACGACTGCCAGAAGAAGCCAACCTTTATCAGCTGAAAGCTGTTCTGCTCAACGAACTTAACCGGCGGGGTTATTATAAGGCAGAGGTCAACCTGGTCAGAAAGCCCGAAAAAGGTCAAGTCCTGTACGAAGTTTCAACCAGACTTAACGGCCGCTGGAAGGTCGGAAGTTTCAAGCTGTCCGGGGACCCGGTTTTCAGGGAACCGGTTATCAGAAAAATCGTTTCTGACTATTTTGGGGCCAGGGCCAGAGGGCTATGGAACCTGGTCTATGACCGCAAAATAGCCCTGGAGCTTATAGAATACTTTTATCAGGAAAACGGCTACCTCTCACCGAAAATTGAAGCCCCGGTGATAGAAGAGAATGACCGGAAACGCCTCCTGGACCTGACCTTGAAGATTGAAGCCGGGCCCAGAAGCCAGGTCGATTCTCTGGAAATAACCGGAAACTCCAGCTTCCAGACGGCCGAGCTGACTCGGATTTTGAACCTTCAGCCCGGCAGCGTTTTTAGCTGGCCGGCACTAAATGAGGATCGAACCGTTCTTCAGAACCGCTACCGCAGCGCCGGCTATAAGGATGTCAGGGTGGAGATAGAAGCCAGGCCGGCGGGCGAAAAGGCTGATTATGAAGTTAAAATCAATATAGAGGAAGGGCCTGTTTACACCATTTCCGGCATCGACGTTGAGGGAGCCAGGCGCACCCGGAAATCTTTTGTCCTGAAGGAAAGCGGCCTCAAGCCGGGCGAGCCGGTTAGCCTGGAAAAGCTGGCCCAGGCCCAGAAAAATCTCTATGATGCCACCAGCTTCCAGGCGGTAAATGTTTCCTCTGAAGCCGAGAGCAGCCCCGGGCACCAGGAGAAAGTCCGGGTCAGGGTCCTGGAAATGCCCTGGCTAAGCCTGACCTACGGTCTTCAGTATAACACCGATACCAGATTCGAGGGTTTTACCCAGTTTGATTTTAACAACCTCTTCGGTCGGGGATGGCATAGCTTGCTGTATTTCAGGGCCAACCAGAGACAGCAGGACGCCCGGGCCTCGCTCAAGATACCTTACCTTTTCGGCCGCAAGCTGGACTCGCTGCTGTCGCTTTTTTATCTGAAGGATATTAGAGACCTTTACATTACCGAGGAAATAGGGGCCAGTTTTCAGCAGAAAATCATGATTGTCCGGGGATTTGACCTGAGCTGGGTATACCGTCTGAGCCGGATCCATGATTATGAACAGGAGCCTTCCTGGCCTTTTCCTTATGATATCAGGGTCACCAGCTCCGAGCTCTCCCTGCTGCTCAGTCGGGACACCCGCGACGACCGATTCGACCCCCGACATGGCAGCCTGCTGACTGGAAGCTTGAGCTATGCCCCGCGCTATCTCGGCTCCGACCTGAATTATGTCCGTTCTTTTACCCAGTTCACCATGTACAGGTCGGTTCTGCCCGGGGTGGTCTGGGCTTCCTGCTATCGGCTGGGGCTGGCCAGCGCTTTCGGGGAAGTCCTGATTCCCGGCAAGCGCTTCTACGCCGGCGGCGGCACCAGCATCCGCGGTTTCAGACTCGACGCCGTCGGCCCGGTCGATATCTGGACCGGCTTGCCTGAGGGCGGTGAGGCCATGCTGGTCACCAATCAGGAGTTGAGATTTCCAATCTATAAAATTTTCAGGGGCGTGATTTTCCTTGACGCCGGCAACGTCTATTCCCGGCTATCTGATTTCAACCCGGGACGCTTGAGGACCGGGGCCGGGTTCGGCTTGAGGATTGACAGTCCGCTCGGCCTGGTCAGAATCGACTACGGCTTCAATCTCAAGCCGCGCTTGGACGAACCAAAAAGCACTCTTTTTATCAGTATCGGCCAGGCGTTTTAGACGCCGGTTATATTCTGCTCAGCAGCGATCTGACCTGGGCCGCCTCTGGAGCTTCCGGAGCCAGGTAAAGGAATTTCTGGAAGTGGGTGATGGTCAGGTCCTTGCGGCCTTTCTGATAATAAGCCAGCCCGATATTATAATGGGCGTAGGCATGATTGCCCTTTAACTGCAGGCATTTCTGAAGGTCGGCGATCGACAGGTCAATTTTCTTCTGATAGCCGCGGAGCAAGCCCCGGTAGTAGTAAGCTTCGGCGCAATTGGGGTCTTTCTGGACGGCGGTGTTGAGCTGGGTTTCAGCGCTGGTGTATTGGGCTTTGGCAATGTCATACTGAGCTTTGCCTATGTAGCCGTAGGGAGAATTGGGGGCGGACTGAAGGATCTTGTTGAAATAGGTCAGAGCGGCCTCGGGGTTTTTCTGCTTGATCAGAGCTGAACCAAGATAATAATATAGGTCGTTGTTGACAAAGTTTTCGGCCACCAGCTGGTCGAAAATGGCTTTGGCCTCGGCTGTCTTGCCGGCCTCAAAATAAGCGATGCCCGTCTGCAGCCTTTCCTGCTGGGTCTGGGCGGCCAGGGGCAGATTCAGGCTGAAGGCGAAGGCCAGCAGCAGAGTGAGGGTAATCCAGAGCCGGTTGGTTCTGATTTTCATCTTGTCCTCCTTGAAAAACCTTTATACCACAGAAGCGACGAATTAGACAAATCTTTTCGTTCGCGCATGGTTTTTGACAAAAAGCAGACAAAGTGCTTAAAATTAATCCAGCCCGAGAAAGGGCGGAGGGAAAAATTTTAAGGACAATTAAAAGGAGGGCAGAATGGTCAAAAAGAAAAAAGCAAAACCGGCAGCCAGGAAGCCGGTGAAGAAAGCAATGAAGAAAAAAGCGGTAAAAAGGACAGTCAAGAAAGTGGCCGCCCCGACCCCCAAACCGGTGACGGCTCTGGAATGCCGGATTTGCGGCTACCGATTGATCATTGACCGCCAGTGCGGCTGTGCCGAAGGGCATGTGATGGTTTGTTGCGGCCAGCCCATGGAAAAAACAGAGACTACGGTCTGATTCCCGGCCCGGTTTCGGCTGAGTTAAAGCCTGAGGTTCAGGCTCATCGAGAGGAGGAGGATTTTTTTATGAAGAGGCTGGTCGCCAGATGGCAGTAACTTTCGCTCAGAAAAAGAAGCTGGCCTATTATGAGGGCTACCTCTCAATTTTTATCAATCTTGGTCTCTTCCTGCTCAAGTTCCTGGTCGGGCGAAAAGTTCAGTCGGTGGCCATGGTGGCCGACGCCTGGCACACTCTGTCCGATTGCCTGACTTCTATAATCGTCGTGGTCGGTTTCTGGATGGCTTCCAGGCCGGCCGACAGCCGTCATGCCTTCGGCCATGGCCGTTCCGAGTCGATAGCTTCCGTCGTCATCGGCACCCTGCTGGCCGTGGTTGGCTTCAGTTTTCTCTATGAATCGGGAGTCAGACTTATTCACCGCCAGGGGATGGGTTTCAGCCGGCTGGCAGTAATCGTATTCGCTGTTTCAGCCGTCCTGAAAGAGGGGCTGGCTCAATTTGCTTTCTGGACCTCCAGAAAAACCGGCGCCGGTTCGCTGCGGGCCGATGCCTGGCACCACCGTAGCGATGCCGTAGCTTCGGTGCTGATCGTGGCCGGAGTACTTTTCAGCCGGCAGTTCTGGTGGCTGGACGGCGTGCTGGGAGCCGGGGTCTCGCTATTAATTCTTCACGCCAGTTATGACATCGTCAGAAGCTCGGCCAGCTACCTGATGGGAGAGGTGCCGTCCGAGGAAAAGGTGAGTCGGGTTCACTCCCTGGTGAAAAAAGAGTTTCCGCAGCTGGACGGCATTCATCATGTCCATGTGCATCAGTACGGCGACCATCATGAGGTAACAGCCCACCTGACCGTTCCGGGAACCATGTCGGTGGACGAAGCCCATACCATTGCCAGCCGGATTGAAGAGATCGTGGAGCAGGAATTTAACGGGGATGCTACCGTCCATGTGGAACCAGAAAAATCGGACAAAGACGAAAACTGAGACTGCCGGCCGAGCTGTCAATTATTTCAAATTTCTGGGGACGGCCGGAGCCAGGTTTGTCATGGCCCGCCAGCTGCGGGCTTCAGGCGGGATTTACCTGGAGTTGCTCGGGCAGAAAATCGCCTTCGACCCGGGACCGGGAGCGCTGGTCAGGATGACCCACAGCCGCCCGCCGATCGACCCGACCGGTCTTCAGGCCGTCATCCTGAGCCATAGGCATATCGACCATTCCAACGACGTCAACATTCTGCTGGATGCCATGACTGCCGGCGGACTGAAAAAGCGGGGCGTACTGATGGCCCCGGAGGAATGTCTGGAAGGGCCCGGGGCTGTCGTTCTGAGATACTTAAAGGATTATCTCGAAAGAATAGAAGTCCTGGGGCCGGAAAAAACTTACCGCCTCGGACCGCTTACCCTCAGGACCAGCTGCCGCCATGAACATGAAGCCGAAACCTACGGCCTGAAGTTCTATCTCCCAGGGCTGGTGCTGGGTTTTATGGTTGATACCAGATACTTCCCCGGATTGCTTCCGAGCTACCGGGAGGCAGATGTTCTGGTGATGAGCGTCCTGAGGGCCAGGGCAGCCGAGGATGATAATATCAAGCACCTGACAGTAGACGAGGCCACTCAGATCATAAAGGAATTAAAACCCCGAAGGGTTTATCTCACCCATTATGGAATGACCATGCTGCAGGCCGACCCCCGGAAGGTGGCCGAGAAAATTACCGCCGAGACCGGGGTGGAAGTCCTGGCCGCCCATGACGGTCTGACCGTGACTCTGGATGAAAAGCTGTTCTGACCGGGAGCCGGCTTCAAGTCGGAATTCCGGACTCCGGCAAGTTAACCGGGGAGGGGCGGTGACCTGAAATATTCCTACTAAATTAGTAGGAATAATATTGAAATTGCCGCCGGAAAAGAATAAAATGCCAGTGTGAGCAACTTCAGGCTTACGAAAGTTATGGTCTCAGGAGTTATTCAATGAAAGAAAAAGTGGAAGAAGTTCTTAACCGCATAAGACCGGCTCTGCAGGCTGACGGCGGAGACGTCGAGCTGGTGGACGTGGTCGACGGTGTGGTCTCGGTCAGGTTGAAAGGAGCCTGCGGCGGCTGTCCCATGTCCCAGATGACCCTTAAAATGGGCATCGAGCGCCTGCTGAAAAAAGAAATACCGGAAATCAAGAGCGTCATTTCGGTCTGAATTTTTTCCTGGGTATCGGGAAGGAGGGTTCGGTGACAGGCTTCTATGCCGACAGACAGGCGGCGGCTCCGGTCAGGCCGGAAGTGCTGGAGGCCATGCTGCCCTTTTTCTCGGAAAATTTTGGCAATCCCCAGAGTCTGCATTCAACCGGGCAGAAGGCAGCCAAAGCTCTGCAGCAGGCCAGAGAGCAGGTGGCCAGGCTTATCAACTGCCAGCCGGAAGAAATCATCTTCGTTTCCTCCGGGTCAGAAGCTAACAACCTGGCCTTGAAAGGTCTGGCTCTGGCCAACCAGGCCCGGGGAAAAAAGGTCATTGTTTCCGCCATCGAACATATTTCGGTGTTGAGAGCGGCTAAATTTTTAGAAAAGCTGGGCTTCAGCACGGTGCAGGTCGCGGTTGACGGCCAGGGACTGGTTGACCCGGCGAAAGTGGCTGAAGCTATCAGCCCGGACACCGTTCTGGTATCGGTGATGATGGCCAACAACGAAGTGGGCACGATTGAACCGGTGGCTGAAATCGCCAGTCTCTGCCGATCGAAAGGAATCCTGTTCCACACCGATGCCGTGGCTGCGGCAGGAAATATTCCGGTGGATGTCAGGGCCAGCGGGTTCGATGCTTTGAGCCTGGCCGCCGACCAATTCGGCGGGCCGAAGGGAGCGGCGGCCCTTTATTTAAGGAAAGGAATAAAGCTGACCCCGCTGATCGACGGCGGAGTTCAGGAAAACAACCGCCGGGCCGGAACCGAAAACCTACCGGCCATTATCGGCCTGGGCAGGGCAGCCGAGCTGGCCCGGCTGGAGATGGAGGAAAAAGGCCGCCGGCTGACTGCCCTGAGAGACAGGCTTATAAACGGAGTACTGAGCAGCCTGGATGAAATCCTCCTGACCGGTCATCCTGTCAGGAGGCTTCCCCATCAGGCCAGCTTCTGTGTCAGGTTCGTTGAGGGCGAGGCTCTGCTGCTGGGCCTGGACATGAATGGCATTCAGGTGGCCAGCGGTTCAGCCTGCACTTCCAGGTCTCTCCGGACCTCGCATGTTCTCACGGCTATGGGACTCGACTCAGCTGTGGCCCAGGGCAGCCTGGTGCTCACCCTGCTGGACGGGACCCGAGAGGAACAGATAGAATATTTTCTGGAAAAATTTCCGCCGGTGGTCGGACGGCTGCGGGAAATGTCCCCGCTTTACACCAGGTATCTTCAGGAGAAGAAAGATGTACACCGATAAAGTAATGGAACATTTTCTTCACCCGCGAAACGTCGGGACCATTGCTGACCCCGACGGCGTTGGGGAAGTGGGCAACCCGGTTTGCGGCGATATGATGACTTTTTACATAAAGGTGAAAGACGGCCGGCTGGAAGACGTTAAGTTTCAGACTTTCGGCTGCGGCGCGGCCATTGCTGTCAGCAGCCTGGTCAGCGAAATGGCCAGGGGCAGGACGCTGGAAGAGGCTATGAAGATAACCAATCAGCAGGTGGCCGAGGAACTGGGCGGTCTGCCGCCTCACAAAATGCACTGTTCCAATCTGGGAGCGGATGCCCTGCATAAGGCGATAGAAAATTATCTCCAGAAGCAGACCGGCCGGCAGGCTGAAGCCAATGAAGGAGGGAAACAGGCTGCCGCCCGGGAAGAACATCTGCACTGTCCGTTCTGCGACCTGGACCTGCCGGAGAATGTCCAGCTCTGTGCCCGCTGTCAGGTCAAACTGATCAGATGCGAGCATTGCGGCCAGTATAACCGTCAGGACGAAGACACCTGCCGCCACTGCGGGGCCGGGCTGGTTTGAGAACGGTCGGTTACAGATCTTTCAGCGGAAAACCGGGCGGATTGCGGCCAGAATCAGGACTCAAGAAGGTTCAGAAATGAAAAAAGAATGGCTGGTAGAAGAAATCGGCAGGCTGAAAAAAGAAAAACGGGCCGTCATTCTGGCTCATAATTATCAACCGGAGGAAGTCCAGGACCTGGCCGATTTTGTCGGCGATTCTCTGGAACTCAGTCGGAAAGCGGCCGAAGTTGAAGCCGAAATCATAGTTTTCTGCGGGGTTCATTTTATGGCCGAAACGGCCAAGATTCTGGCCCCGGGCAAAAAAGTCTTGTTGCCCGACCTCCGGGCCCGCTGTCCGATGGCCGACATGGTCAGCGGAGATGACCTGCGCTGGATGAAAGAACAGCATCCGGGGAAAAAGGTCGTGGCTTACGTCAACACCACCGCCGAAGTCAAAGCCGAGACCGATGTTTGCTGCACTTCGTCCAATGCGGTTAAGGTGGTCAGCAGCCTGCCGGAGGCGGAAATAATATTTGTGCCCGACCGCAACCTGGCCGATTATGTCAGCCAGAAGACCGGAAAGAAACTTTACATCTGGGATGGTTTTTGTCCGATTCATGAAGACTTCAGGGCCAGGCACATTGAGAAGATGAAAAAGAGTCATCCTGGGGCTGAAGTCTGGGCTCATCCCGAGTGCCCGGCGGAGGTGCGGCTGCTGGCCGACCGGATTCTGTCCACCGGTCAGATGATCAGGGAAGCTCCAAAATCTGAAGCCAGAGAAATCATAGTGGCCACGGAGGTGGGCATTCTGCACCGGTTGAGGAAGGAAAATCCAGGAAAGAAATTTTATCCGGCCAGCGAAAAAGCTGTCTGCCCGAACATGAAGCGTATAAATCTTAAGAAAATTTATAAAACCCTGCTGCTGGAAAAACCGGAAGTAACAGTCGAGGCTTCCGTCGCCGACCGGGCCAGGGAGGCCATCAACCAGATGGTGCGTTTTATTTAAGAAGATGGAATAAACGGGAACCCGCCGTTAGCATAATTAATTTTCAGGAATTAAAGCTCAAAGGAGGCCTGATGAAAAAAATAACCCAATCCACGGTTAAAGAAGCTCTGGCGGGAGAAAGCCAGGCCCATCTCCGTTACAAGTTCTATGCTCTGAAAGCCAGACAGGAAAACCTGCCGAATGTTGCCCGGCTTTTCGAGGCCGCTTCTTTTTCGGAACAGATTCATGCCCTGAACCATCTTAACGTTCTGGAAGGTGAGGGCGGAACGGCCGACAATCTCGGTAAAGCTCACGACGGAGAAAATTTCGAGATAGAGGAAATGTATCCCGCTTATATTGCCGTGGCCAGAGAACAGGGCGAAAAGAGGGCGGCCACCTATCACCAGTTTGCCCTGGCGGCCGAAAAAGTCCACGCCGCCCTGTATGCCCGGGCCAAACAGGCGGTCGGCCGGGGTCAGGACCTGGAACTGACGGCTCTGCACATTTGCTCCGTCTGCGGTTTTACCTTGGAAGGCGAAGCCCCTGACCGCTGCCCGGTGTGCGGCGCCTCCAGCGACCGGTTTGTTAAATTCTAATGCCTGAAGCCACAGGCGGATTATTTCTGGCAGCCTGAAGGCTCCGGCTAAATCTTTTGTTCACAGACAACTGGGCGCAGAGGTACCGGACTGAATTTCTTTTTGACCCCAGCCATTAAATAATTGAAATTATTTTTTCCGTTATCGCCAGGGCGGGGCTTGTGCTTTGTTGAAACGTTCTTCTCAGTAACAACTCAGGTTTTCTATCGGTCAGTGTCTGGTTACTCTATTTTTTTGTCCGGCTTCTATCCGGCCCGCAGGACGGGATGGCCTTCAAGCCGGAAGGCTAAAAATCAAAAAAAGCACCGTGCTCACTCCGGTTCGGATAGCTTAAGTTATAATTTATGAGGAAATCCTGAAATCAGCCCGGTCATTTTCTCACCGGCCGGAGCAGTCTATTGTTATTGGTATCAAAATAAAAAGCTGGTAGAATATAAACGCAGAGAGGAAGGAGGAGTCGTGAAACATTCCTGGAAAGTGACCCGCATTTCCGGCATCGATATCAAGGTTGATTCCAGCTGGCTGGTGATTTTTCTGCTGTTCACCTTTTCGCTGTCGGCTTTTTATTTTCCCCAGTCGTTCCAGGTGGCCAACCGGGCATATTATTGGCTGCTGGGTATTTTGACCAGCCTGCTGGTCTTTGCCTCGGTGGTGTTTCATGAACTGGCCCATTCTCTGACCGCCAGGAAGCAGGGAGAAGAAGTTGAGGACATCACCCTGTTTATCCTGGGCGGAGTGGCCCGGATTACCGATGAACCGGGCACTCCTCAGAAAGAATTTACGATGGCCCTGATCGGTCCGGTTTCCAGCTTCTTCCTGGCTCTGGTGTTCATGCTGATTTCTTTTCTTGCGGCTCCCTATTCCAAACCCTTTCAGGTGGCGGCGGCCTATCTCGGTTATATCAACGCCATTCTCGGCGGCTTCAACCTTCTTCCCGGTTTTCCCATGGACGGAGGGCGGGTGCTTCGGGCCATTGTCTGGAAAGCTACCGGCGATTTGAGAAAAGCCACCCGGGTGGCTTCTCTGACCGGCCAGGGGCTGGCCTTCCTGCTGATCTTTTTTGGTCTTCTTCAGTTTTTCCGCGGAAACCTCGGCGGCTTATGGCTGGTTCTCATCGGCTGGTTCCTGCATAACGCCTCGGTCCAGGGCTACAGCCAGGTCTTGCTTAAATCTTCGCTGGAGGGCCTGAAGGCCAGCGACCTGATGAGCCGGGATTTTCAGCAGGTCAGCCCCGACCTTCCGGTTGAAGTGCTGGTGCAGGATTACATTCTCAGGCACCGGGAGCGAAATTTTCTGGTGCTGGACGGAGAAAATCTGGCCGGTATAGTCTGTCTGGAAGACGTGAAGAAATTCCCCCGGGAACGCTGGCCCGAACTTCGGGTAAGAGACATTATGACTCCGGCTGATAAGCTGGTTTACGTAACGCCGGGCACCACCGGCGACCGGATTCTGCAACGGCTGGCGACGGCCAACGTCAACCAGGTGCCGGTGCTGGAGGAAGGTCGGGTGGTGGGCATTGTCTGCCGGAACAATCTGCTTCAGGTGCTGCAGCTGAGGACCGAACTGGGACTTTGATTCGGGAGGCCGGTATGGCGGAAAAGGAAAAAGACAAAGGCACAAGGGTTCTAACACCTGCCGGAAAGCCAGCCCCGGCAAGCGGCTCCGCAGCCCGGGATCTTGAAGAGAAAAAAGCCAGGATTAAAAAAATAATAAAAATACTGAGAAAGGAATATCCCCGGCCCAGGACTGCCCTTAATTACAGAACACCGTTTGAGCTGCTGGTAGCTACCATCCTGGCCGCCCAGTGCACCGATGAGAGGGTTAACAAGGTTACCCCGGGCCTGTTTCAGAAGTACCCGACCGTTGAATCATTTGCCCGGGCCCGGCAGGAGGAGCTGGAAAACGATATCCGGTCAACCGGCTTTTTCCGGAACAAGGCCAGAAGTATCATCGGTCTGTCTCAAATGCTGATGGCTGAACTCGGGGGCCGGGTTCCAGATTCCATGGACCAGCTGGTCAGGCTCCCCGGGGTGGCCCGAAAGACGGCCAACATTGTCCTCGCGTCGGCCTTCCGCAAAGCCGAAGGCATCGCCGTCGATACTCATGTCAGGAGACTATCCGAGCGGCTTGGCCTGAGCCGCCAGGCCGACCCCGATAAGATCGAGCGTGACCTGATGGAGATAGTGCCCCGCAGCGACTGGCTCGATTTTAATTTTCTGCTGGTAGACCATGGCCGTAAAGTCTGTCAGGCCAGAAAACCGCTCTGTCCGCAGTGCGCCGTCAGGCAGCTCTGTCCGTCATCTGAAAAATTTTCCAGGCTGTTCTCCGGGAGGAAATAAATGCCCCGGCGAGAAGCCAGTCTCTATGTCCGGCAGGAAGACGGGAAGGTGGCCTGCAGGCTGTGCGCCCACCGCTGCCAGCTGGAAGACGGTCAGTTCGGAATCTGCGGCGTCAGGCAGAACATAGGTGGAGTTCTTTACACGCACGTTTTTGAGGAGGCCATAGCCGCCCACATCGACCCCATTGAAAAAAAGCCGCTTTTCCACTTTTTGCCCGGCAGCAGATCTTTATCCATAGCCACCATCGGTTGCAATTTCCGCTGCCCGTTCTGTCAGAACTGGGAGATTTCCCAGAACAGGCTGTCGGGCGGCAAGAGCGGAGTCAGGAGCACTCATCTGCCGGTCAAGGAAGTGGTGCGGCAGGCGTTGCTCAACGACTGCCAGAGCATTTCATACACCTACACCGAGCCGACCATTTTTTTTGAATATGCCTATGAGACTGCCCGACTGGCCAGAGAATCAGACCTGAAAAACAATTTCGTCACCAACGGCTATATGACCGGCGAGGCTCTGGAGGAAATCAAGCCTTATCTGGATGCGGCTAACGTCGACCTTAAATTTTTCAAGGATGAAAGCTACCGGAAGGTCTGCCAGGCCAGGTTGCAGCCGGTCCTGGACAGCATCGGGAAAATGCGGGAGCTGGGCATCTGGGTGGAGGTGACCACCCTGGTCATACCGGGATTGAATGACTCCGAGGAGGAGCTGCGGGGAATAGCCAGGTTTCTGGCGGGTGTCGACCCCGATATTCCCTGGCATTTGAGCCGTTTCCACCCCGATTATAAATATCTGAAAGCTTCCGATACCCCTGTCTCCACCCTGAGGAAGGCCCGGGAGATAGGGCAGGCCGAGGGGCTGCGCTATGTCTACCTGGGGAATGTCTGGGGGGAGGGGGAGGATACTCACTGTCCGCAATGCGGAACCGCGGTTATCCGCCGGGAGGGTCTCTGGGTGAAGACCAACCTTCTCCTGGCCGGCCATTGCCCGAAGTGCGGTCGGCAGATAGCCGGCATTTTCGACTGAAGACTGCTCTCCGGCGCCTCAGCCGGGCCATTCGGCCAGGCGGATTTTTTGCTAAAATATTAGGGGCCGCTACCTTCCGGCCGGCCTGATTGGATTTGACGGCTGGCGGCCGGTTAATTCGAAAGCCAGAGCGGTAGCCGTTTTCGGCTGAAAAAGCGGGCAGGTTCACTTCCCGGCCGGGGTCAGGAGAAGTGAAAAGAATCCTGTTTGAAAAGGCCTCCCAACCCCGGGATTTGAAAACGGGCGGAGGTAAGAAGGCCTTGATGAATAAATCATCCGGGAAAGGCGGTCCGGACCGATGAGCGAACCGATGAGATTCGAATTTTTGTCACACACGGCTGATGCCAAGTTCCGGGCTTATGGCCGCAATCTGGAGGAAGCTGTGGCCAACGCCGCCCTGGCCATGGTCTCTCTGATGTGGGATTATGAAAAGATAGAATCGCGAGGGAAGGAGACAATCGAACTCAGGAGCCGTAGCCTGGAAGGGCTTCTGGTAAAGTTTCTGACTGAAATACTCTATCTTCTGGAAGTTAAGGGTTTTCTG
The DNA here is from genome assembly GCA_030017715.1 of Candidatus Saccharicenans sp. Taxonomy (GTDB): domain Bacteria; phylum Acidobacteriota; class Aminicenantia; order Aminicenantales; family Saccharicenantaceae; genus Saccharicenans. The sequence goes on from JASEIU010000004.1 coordinate 161,255, forward strand.
CTGGGAAGGGTGGAAGCGATCGAGATAATTCAACCGATTTCAGTTCAATCTGAAGAAACCGGCGCCGGGGAATATGTTCTTAAAGCTCTGCTGGTCGGGGATAACCACCCGGAAAGATATGAGATGATCAGCGAAGTCAAGGCTGCCACCTATAATGAATTCAGGCTGGAAATCGGGCCGGAAGGAGTGGAACTGGAGATGGTGGTGGATATGTAAAAGCTTTCCGGAAACTGAAGAGACATATGAAAAATTATTCATATATTGAGGTGAAAGATGGACCTGAAAAAAATTAACGATTTTGTCTGGGAAATTCCAAAGTCGGGAGAGATGAAAGTCCCGGCCAGAATATATGCCTCGGAAAAACTCATAGAACTGGCCCGACGCGACCAGACTCTGCAGCAGGCCCGAAATGTGGCCTGTCTGCCGGGGATTCAGCGAATGTCCTATGTCATGCCCGATGCTCACCAGGGATACGGGTTTCCCATAGGGGGAGTGGCTGCTTTTGACCTGGAGGAAGGAATCATTTCTCCGGGCGGAGTCGGTTATGATATCAACTGCGGAGTCAGGCTGCTGAGAACAGATTATAAGGAGAGCGATATAACGGCCAAAAGGAAAGAGCTTCTGGCCGAGATTTTCAAAGAGGTCCCGGCTGGAGTGGGCAAAGGCGGAGTCACCAAACTCAGCCGCAATGTACTGAAAGAAATACTCGTAAAGGGAGCAGAATGGGCGGTGGAGCAGGGTTATGGCTCGGCTGAAGACCTTGACCGCACCGAAGAACGGGGCCGGATGAAGGATGCTTCCTGGGAATTTATTTCTGACCGGGCGCTGGAAAGAGGGATTCCCCAGCTGGGGACCCTGGGAGCGGGCAACCATTTTCTGGAGATTCAGAAGGTTGATGAAATCTATGATGCTGAAGTGGCCAGGGTGTTTGGCCTTGAGGAAAAGGGTCAGGTTCTGGTTATGATTCATTGCGGCAGCCGCGGTCTGGGACATCAGATTGCCACAGATTACATAGAGCTGATGGAGCATAAATTCGGCTTCAGGAATCTGCCCGACCGGGAATTGATCAACGCCCCGTTCAAATCGGACATGGGACAGCGTTATTACAGGTCGATGTGCGCCGCGGTGAATTACGCCTTTGCCAACCGACAGATGATTGCCCACTGGGTGAGAGATGTTTTTAAAAGGGTGATGGGTTCTGCTAAGGGAATGAGGCAGATCTATGACGTCTGTCACAATGTAGCCAAGGTGGAAAAGCACACGGTTAACGGCAAGGAAAAGCTGCTCTGCGTTCACCGGAAAGGCGCTACCAGAAGTTTCGGTCCCGGGCGTCAGGAGGTCCCGGAAGTTTACCGGGGAGCGGGCCAGCCGGTGCTGATTCCCGGAAGCATGGGCACGGCTTCATATATTCTGGTGGGAACAAAGGAAGCTGAAGAACTCAGCTTCAGCTCGACCGCTCACGGGGCCGGTCGGGTGATGAGCCGCAATGAGGCCCTGCGCCGTTTCCGCGGGGAGCAGATCAGGGACGAACTCGCCCGGAAGGGGGTGGAGCTTAAGGCGACCAGCTGGAAGGGGGTGGCCGAAGAAGCTTCAGCCGCTTATAAAGACGTTGATGAGGTGGTCCGGGTGTCGCACGAGACCAGACTGGGCAAGCTGGTCGCCCGGGTGGTTCCGATCGGAGTGATGAAGGGTTGAACCCGGTTATTCCCGGGCCGGCGCTGCTCAATAAAAATGTAATCGGAGTCTGAATCGAAAGATTTTTGTGGGCTGTTCCGGCCTGTATGCATTAGAACACCAGTAAATTTGCCTGTCACCACCCGCGCCGCTCAGGCGTTTAAAACTGTTAGCAATACTGCAGCCATTAAGACAAAAATAATATTGGCCCTGAGTTTCCGTGCCCTCATGATGCTGGAAACAGAGATTGATCTCATTGCCCGTATCCTGTGGTTACCACTGACCAGGATTTAAGTTATAACCGGTGGAACTGTCAACCATCGACCTCTTTGTTCTGAAAAGAGAGGCCAGACCGGTTTGAATTGGAAACGGTATTATCGAGGCAGCTGCTGATAAACCGACAAAAGGAGAATCTGCTTAAATTTGAGTATTGAGACCTGTGATTTACTTTCTTATTATCTTCAGCAGCCTGTCAACGGTCAGAGTGTTAATCACATCTTTTCTGGTCAGCCAGGCCCGGCGGGCGATTCCCAGCCCGAAGCGCATCATGGCGAACCCGTGGGCATAGTGGGTATCGGTGCCGATGGCGATCGGGACTCCTTTCTCCCGGGCCTTTTTCAGATTGTGTTCGTCAAGGTCCAGGCGGTCGTAATAGGCGTTCAGCTCAAGGAATTTTCCATATTGGGCCGCGGCCGCGATTACTTTATCGATATCCACTTCATAACCCTCACGGCCAGAGATAAGCCGACCGGTCGGATGCCCGATAACCTGCACCAGGGGGTTTTTAATTGCTGAAATGATTCGCTCGGTGACGTTTTTCTTAAAGCCGGAATGGATGGAAGCCACCACCAGGTCAAGCTTCCTGAGTAAACTTTCCGGAAAATCTATTGAGCCGTCAGCCAGGATGTCCGCTTCCGTTCCCTTGAGCAGGCGGAAGCCTTTCAATCTGGCATTGATTTTATCAATTTCTTTGATTTGCTCGGCCAGCCGCTCGGGAGTCAGGCCATGAGCGTATTTTGCCGACTGGGAATGGTCGCAGACGGCTATATAACTATAACCCATCTTTTTCCCATGTTCGACGATTTCTTCCAGAGTCAGCACTCCGTCGCTCCAGTTAGAATGCACGTGCAGGTCGCCCCTGATGTCTTTGAGCTCAATAATTTCCGGAAGCTTTCCCTCCAGAGCCAGCTCGATTTCGCCGCGGTCTTCACGCATCTCAGGTGGAATAACCGGCAGGCCAAATACCTTATAAACTTCCTCCTCGGTTCGGCCGGCAATTTTTTTCTCGCCCTTAAAAACTCCGTATTCGGATATTTTTAAGCCTCTGTCTTTGGCCAGTCCGCGCAGTTTAATGTTATGAGCCTTTGAGCCGGTAAAATACTGCAGGGCCGCGCCGTAAGCATCCTCTTCTACGATTCTCAGGTCAACCTGACGTTCTCCCATTTCTGTTTCTATTAGAATCGAGCCCTTGGTGTCGCCTTCGGCCAGAATATTGATGGTCCGGGGATGCTTGACGAAGTGCTTGATGATTGCAGGCCCGTCTTTTCCCGTCGCCAGGATATCAATGTCCCCGACGGTCTCCTTCATCCGCCTCAGGGAACCGGCCGGGGAAATATGATTGATCCCCGGGGCTTCCTTCAGGTAGTCCATAACCTCTTCTGCTATAATCAGAGCGTCACATATGGACATTCTTTCATGGGCCTGTTCGGTCAGTTCTATTCCCTTTTTTATGTTTTCCACTTTCTTTTTGCCCATTCCATAAAGCTTTTCCAGGCTGCCGTCTTTGATAACCCGCTTCAGGTCATCCAGGTTTTTGACCTTCAATTCTTTGTTCATCAGGTGGATGGTCCGTCCACCCAGACCCGGAATTTCCAGGAGCTGCAGGAGACTCTCGGGCACATCCCTCATAACTTCTTCGTAGCGCTTGATTCGGCCTGTTTTAAGATATTCTTCAATTTTTTCGGCCATGCCCTTACCGATACCGGGGATATCAGCCAGCTTGCCGGAAGCTACCAGCTCGGCCACATCCTGAGTGAGATCTTCCAGAATCCGGGCCGCTCTTTGATAGGCTACAACCTTGAATCCGGTTTCACCTTTGATTTCCAGAGCGTCGGCGATACGATAGAAAAGGCTGGCTATTTCTTTATTTCTGTTTTCCATTTTTGCCCCTCGTCTAAATTCTATACCAGAGAGTTGATATTAACAAATTGACCTGGTCATATATTATGTCCCCCGTTTATCATTGACAATTGGGATGGCTCCTTTTATCTTAAAGGCATGAAAATCATACTGGCCGGATATAATTTTGACGCTGAGGTAATAGAGGAACTGAAGAGACATTGTCCTGAGCGCCAGGATGTTACTCCGGAGACGCTTTCGGCGGCCTACGCCCGTATCTCCCGCGACCCACGCCCGGTGGATGAGCTCAGAGCCGTGGCCCGGGCTGAAGTGGAAAGGGCCCGCCGTTCCAACCAGAATATAATTTTCAAGATGGGCCATCACTCGGTGGCCGAGCATGCCGTCTTCAACTTCGACCTGATCGGCCTGAGCCGCCTGGCCATCGAGGAAGTCGAGCATTTCAGATTATGCTCTTACACTGAAAAGTCGCAGCGCTATATCACTCTGGACGGGGACTATGTTCTTCCCGAGGAGATAAAGCAGGCCGGGCTGCAAGGAGTTTTTGCCGAAACCATAGAGATTCAGAACCAGGCCTATCGCTATTTTTATGAGCGGCTGCGAGAGCACATTTTCGAGAAATACAAGGAGCAGGCCGCCAACCCTAAAAATCATCCCATCCTTGACGGCTGGGCCAAGGAAGATGCCCGCTACGTGGTCAGCTTAGCCACCAGGGGTCAGCTCGGAATGACCGTTAACGCCCGTAACCTGGAGCTGATGATCAGGCGTTTTTCAGCCCGAAGGAACGCCGAAATCAGAGAGCTGGTCCGCCAGCTCCATGATCAGGCTAAAAAAGTAGCTCCCTCAATCATCCTGTTTACCGACCCCTCTTCTTATGAGGCAGAAATGATGGACAATGTGCGGGAGGAGGCTCTGCGGCTTCTGGCCGGCCGCAGGAAAGCAGCGGGCGGTCGCAAACAGCTGCACAAAATCCGGCTGGTGGAATTTTCCGAAAGAGGAGACGACCTTATAATTGCCGGCCTGCTGTTTTCCACCAGCGGACTTTCCTTCAAAAAAGCTTTGGAGGAAGTAGGCCGCTGGTCCGAAAAAAAGAAGCTCGACCTGGTGAAGAAAGTGTTTGAATACCTGGAGTTTTATGATTCGCCGCCGCGGGAGTTTGAAATGGCTTTTCTGACTTTTGACCTGGTGGTATCGGCTTCCTGCTTTGCCCAGCTCAAAAGGCACCGGATGATGACCCTTCTGGTTCAGCCATACGACCCGGCCCTCGGGGTCACCGTTCCGCCCTCCATCAGAGAAATCAAAGAACAGAAGAAATTCAAAGAAATTATCAAACAGACTGAAAAGACCTGGCGGATTCTAAAAAAGAAAGCCGGCCCGGCGGCCGATTACATTCTCACCAATGCTCACCGCCGGAGGGCGCTGGTGAAAGCCAATGTGCGGGAGCTGTATCATCTGTCGCGGTTGAGGGAAGATGCCACCGCCCAGTGGGAAATAAGACAGGTAAGCGCAGCTATGTCAGCCCTGGCTCGTCGGGTTTTTCCTCTTACCGCCTGCCTTCTCGGCGGTAAGGACAGCTATCCGCAGCTTTATAAAAAACTTTTCGGACATCCGCCGAAGATGATGCCGCCTTCCCTCTTCTTTGATTGACCGTTTCTCAGAAGCTTCCGGAAATTTCAGGCCGAAACACCCTTTCTCTTACGGGCAAAGCCGATAATCGCCAGAATAACAGCTACGGCCAGGACTGCGTACAGAATGTTAATGGTCTTTTTCTTTCTGGCAATTTCGCTCTCCATCTTCTGAGCCAGGTCGGCCATATCCTTATTCAGAGAAGCAATTTTAGCCTGGCTGGCTTCGTTCTCCCTTCGCAGACTCTCTTCACTGGCTTTAAGGGCCGAAATTTCATTGTTCCTGGCTTCGATCTCTGCTTCCTTTTGCTTGACTTCGGCCCGCAGGCGGGAAATCAGGTTGTTAAGAGCCCTGACTTTTTTAGAGGAATCAGCCTCGGTTTTCTGAGCGGCAGCGATCAAATCATTTTTCTCTTTTTCCAGGTCAACAATTTTGGCCTTCAGCGAATCCAGATCTCCTTTGAGCTGATTGTTTACGGCCCGGGCTTCTTCCAGAGCTTTCTTGGTTTCGGCCAGTGATTGTTCCAGCTGGGCTTTTTCGGACTCAAGGGTTGAAACTCTTGCCTGGACCTGTGAAAGCTCGTCTTCTACCGTCACCAGTCGCTTCTTGGCGGCGGTGGAACATCCCGCTGCAAGGAAGACTATCAATAAGCTTGTTGTAAATAGCACTCGGGAAAAAGAATTTCTTTTCATTTCTCCTCCTCATTTATCTAATTTTATTTATCGGCTCGGTTAACCTTGGTAAGCAGTTGCTAATAAACCAGGATTATTCTAAAACGCTAAACGGCGGCCTGTCAAAATAAATTATAAGCCTGGGATAAGATATTTTTTGTTGCTTAGGTGCTGCCCGCACATAGGAGTGTAACCATAATTAACCCCCTTGATTTTTGTTGGTAAAAGAAGTTAAATTCGGTAATATGAAAATGGTGTCAGCCATTGGCGTTTAGGATAAACTTTGTATTGTAATACTATAATGTCAAACGAAAAAACAAAAATAGCCAAAAACACCAAGAAGCTGCGGAAGCAACGGGATTTGTCGCACGAAAAGTTATCCAAACTTGCCGATATTTCACATAATATGATAATCAAAATTGAGTCCGGGGCGATTCAAAGCCCGACAATAGAAACAGCCCAAAAAATCGCCAGGGCGTTAGGGGTTACTTTGGACGATTTAATGAAAGAAAATCATGACTAAAGAACAAAAGTTTTACAAGGCATTACAGGATGTATTCATCGGCGCCAGGATTGAAGGCGAAGGCGGTTTTGTCAATTTGATGAGGATTAAATCAAGTTACTACCGTCAAATTGAAGATATTCTTAAAAAAGATATTGAAACCGCACTAAGTAGCTACCCGGCATTCAGGGACGAACTTTTTGACAAGCTCTATTCATTTTTCAGCCGTTACTTTACGGAAAGCGGATCAATATATTTCAACCAAACGCCTTTTCATAATAATATTTATGAAAAAATTTATACCGATGAAAAGGATGTTATTCTCTTTTGGAAAACGCAGATGCTCTACTATGTCAAAACCGACCGGATTTTTAAGAGTTTGCCGGTTGAGTTTGACGGTTTCAAAATTTACTTTGACGCTTCAAAAATAGAAAACAAAAAAGCCAATGAAAAACGCTCGCTTGTTTTTGAGCTGAATGATGTCAAGGAAGACGGCACGATTGTTTTCGGTGTTTTATATTCTGAAAAAGGGACAAAAACAAACCAAGACGAGATATTAAAAGCAATAAAGAGAAAAGGCATTGCCATTACCGAAGACCAATTGGAGCGTGCCTTTAGGGTTTTTGAAAAGCAAAGCGAGGTTGATTTCTTTATTAACAAAAATGCTAAAGCATTTTTGCAGGAACAGTTTAAGCTCTGGAGTTATCAGTATTTCTGGGAAGGGGCCAAAGAATGGAGTGCAGATAGAGTTAATCAACTGCAAAATCTCAAAAACATTGCTTTTAAGATTATTGATTTTATCTCGCAATTTGAAGACGAACTGGTAAAAATCTGGAACAAGCCGAAGTTTGTAAAAAACTCAAATTATGTGATTACGCTGGATAGAATAATAAGTCAAATCTCAGAAGGCAAAAATCAACACTTGGAATTGATTGAGAAAATTTTTAACCATCCTAATATAAATGAGCAAATAAGGGAATGGGAAGAACTTGGGATAATAGAAGAAAAGTCAATAGTTAAAAATAAATTTTCAAAATTCAGAGGGAAAGAATTAAAGTTGATAGATGAGATATTTGAAAACACACTGGAAGGCAAGAGACTTAAAAAAGAATACGTACACCTGCCAATTGATACTAAGTATTTCAAGGATTTGGAGTTTCAGATACTGAGCCAGTTTAATGATTTGGATAAGTCATTAGACGGCTGGCTGATAAAAAGCGAAAACTACCAAGCGCTAAATACAATCCTTCCAAAATTCAAAGAAAAAGTGCAGACAATTTATATTGATCCGCCATTTAATTTAGATTCTTCTGACCAGTTTTTATATCGCACAAATTACAAAGACGCTAACTGGGCAACTTTGCTTGAAAACAGATTAAGAATTGCGAAAGATTGGCTGAATGAAAAAGGAAGCATTTTTGTAAGGTGCGATTCAAACGGAAATTGGATAGTAAGGTTTTTAATGAACGATGTTTTTGATAACAATTTAAAGAATGAAATTGCTGTTAAAAGAACCCGCACATTGAAAGGGGAGAGAGGGCGTTTTCATACAGCGTGGGAATCTCTTTATTTCTACGCAAAATCAGAAAACGCAATTTTTAATGGTTTTAGGAAATTGAAACCAGAAAGCGAATGGCAATGGGTAGAAATGCACTTACCTGGGACTAGAAAAGACGAAGATTTACTTTATAGAAACTTTTTTGGAAAAAGACTAAAAGCACCGGAAGGACGAAGATGGGCATTAAGTCAGGATGCCTTGGATGATGCTATTTCAAAGGGATTGGTTAAAATGGATGAACAAACTGGAATGCCCAAATTCCTTACAAAATGGGAAACGCTCGGTTCTAACTGGACAGATATTTCTGGATATTCCCCAGCGCATGGTTTTACAACAGAAAATTCAGAAGAATTATTACAGAGGGCAATAGAATCTACTTCTAATAAAAATAGTTTGGTTCTTGACTTCTTCCTTGGCTCTGGCACAACAACAGCCGTAGCTCATAAACTTGGTAGAAAATGGATTGGCGTTGAGATGGGAGAGCATTTCTATAGTGTAGTTTTGACGAGAATGAAAAAGGTCTTGGCTTATGATAAAAGCGGGATTTCAAAAGAAGTCAAAGAATATCAAGGCGGCGGGTTTTTCAAGTATTATGAGCTGGAGCAATACGAGGAGGCGCTGGCAAATTGTAAATATGAAGATGGTGATTTATTCAATGCGCCCGGCAGAAGTCCGTACCAGGAATATGTCTTTATGAAAGATGAAAAAATGCTCAAGGCGTTGGAGATTGATTATAAAAAAGGGAAAGTCAAAATTGATTTATCAAAACTCTATCCGAACATAGACATTGCCGAAACATTGTCTAACCTGACAGGAAAATGGATTAGACAAATCAAAAGTCAAAACTTAAAAATCAAAAGTGTGGTGTTTGAGGATGGCAACGAAATTGATATTGAAAACCTTGATTATAGACTAATTAAGCCATTGATTTGGTGGTAGGTATGGTAAAATTTAATCTATATAAAATTTATCCCGGTCAGCGAGAAAAACTTATAGAGAAGCTTAATTCTGTGGGGCTTACTAAGATAGGCAGTAAGAATATAGACGGTTTTTCTCTAGATTTTTATTTTTCAGACGAACCCGACTCCATTGATATTTGGTGGACTGATATTTATAAGGAATTTTTCGGAGAAGTAGAGAAGCCAAAAAACAAAATTTACTTCGCAACCCTACTTGTATATAATACCCAAATTGTTTATGCGGTTAGTCTTGGCAAGTCACATTTTTATTTAAAACACTTTTGCGATGGTGATTTCGGGCTTAATTTAGCGGAAAGAATCGCCGACGAGATAAATCCAAAAATGAAAAATTCAAAGTTTTACAAAAGCCGTAAAAACAAGATTATTACAACCTATCAGGAAGGTAGCGGAATTGATTTTGATAGCGGAGAATCACTCCATTATTTGCGAGCTAAAACGATCGATAAAGACAATTGGGGTAAAACTGCAAGTTTTGGACATTCAGCTCAATTTAGTATTGAGATTAAACCCGAAGATCTACCAGATTTTATAAAAAAGATTGAAGAAACTCTAAAACAAAAATCACGAATAAAATTGCCAAAGGTAATAGTTGCGCGGGATGAAGAAACGAAAAATAAACTTGATAATTTACTCGCCAGGGTTTTAATGGGATCGTCCCAATCATTTACGGTGCAAGAAAGTGATATTACCCTATCGGGTGTAGATTTTATATTTTCTGACCAATATGAATATAGCTTTTATTTGAGGGGAGATCGCGATTCTCAGACTGATAAGGGAGAACTTACATTAGATCGGCTGAGGCGGTTTATTTCAGAAAAAAATATCAATCTAGAAACACAACTTAACGATGTGAAAGTAAAAGTCCACAATGAGTTTGGCAGAGATTTTTCTGTTTCGCTTAAGGAGACGTTGGACTTTATAGACGAAAAAGAACGATATTGTCTTATTGACGGTAAGTGGTATCAATTTAACCAATCATATTTGGATTTCTTAAAAGAGGAAGTTGATAGTATTGATTTTAAGGAGCAGGAGGAAATCGGCGATAAGACAGAGCAGGAATTCAACCAAAGAAAAGGCCGAGAAGGATTTGTTAATTGTGATAGATTAAATGAATCTTTGTGCAAAAAGTATAAGGTGGAAAAGGTAGATTTGTATAAAGAAAAGATACTCCACTTTGTTAAATTTGGATCTCCGAAAAATATGAACTATGCTGTGGATCAAGCAATCAACACAGTTAAGCTATTGCAAAATAACCAAAGCAAGATTCAAATCAATGACGAAGAACAAGGCGTTGAAACGATTTGTTTGTGGCTTGTTTTTGACAGAAAACAGAAACTTAACAAACTTTCAGAATTAAACTCATTGATATTTCATATGAAATTAGCCGATTGGAAACGAATAGTGCAAAATGCCAGATATAAACCAATGATTTATGTAAGTTATAGAAAAAATGTCTAAACTTTATTTACAAAACATCATAGATGATATTTCCTTTGAAAACTTGCCGGTCAAGTGGCAGGGGTTTGATTTTAGCCGATTTTCAAAAGACAAGACACTTTTTGATTTTCAAAAGAAAGGTTTGCAAAACGCGTTGAAAACATTGCATCTGTATTTTAAGGATAAAAACGGAGATAAAAAAGCATTATTTGATCACTACAAATTTAATGGCCTGGAAGAAGATTTTGATTATGATTTAAAGAAAAAACAAGATAGCAAGATTGCAAAATATCTGTTGGAATACGATAAAGATTACCCAGTCATCGATAAAAAAATTTCCTTTGTTCATTTTATTAACCGGATGAGTTTTTGGATGGCCACTGGTTCGGGTAAAACGCTGATTATAGTTAAGCTGATTGAGCTTTTGGGTAAGCTGATTGCCGAAAAAGAGTTGCCGGCGCGCGATATTCTCTTTTTAGCCCACCGCGATGATCTTTTGGACCAGTTCAAAAACCATGTTGAAGAATTTAATAGCTTTAACTTTGACAGAAAGATAAACCTTAAAAGTCTGCGGGATTACGAAAACGTTAAGCGCGATAATCCTTTGCCGTTTACCAAAAATGGGATTAATGTTTTTTATTACCGTTCCGACTTGATTTCCGATGAACAGAAAGAAAAAATCGTTAACTTTCAAAACTATGACAACAGCGGGCGGTGGTATATCCTTTTAGACGAAGCCCATAAGGGCGATAAAGAAGACAGCAAACGACAAATTTTATACTCCATACTTTCAAGAAACGGATTTTTGTTTAATTTTTCTGCGACATTTACCGACCCAAGGGATTTTGCGACCTGCGCTTTTAACTTCAATCTTTCAAGGTTTGTAGAAGAAGGTTACGGCAAGCATATTTATGTGTCTTCGGCCGAGATCAGCGGATTTCGCGGCCGAGGCGCTTTTTCTTCCATTGAAAAACAGAAAATCGTTTTAAAAACACTTTTGCTTTTGACCTACATCAATAAATATTTTGAAGAAATCAGAAAGCTTAATAATTCCCTATATCACCGCCCGCTTCTTTTAACTCTCGTTAATTCCGTGGATGTGGAAGAATCCGACCTGGAGTTATTTTTTAGGGAATTAGAAAAGGTAGCGAGAAATGAAATTAGAGCGGATTCGCTTAAAATAGCAAAAGACGAACTTATCCAAGAATTTCGCCATAACCCCAAATTCGTATTTGAAGAGTTGGAGTGCCCCATAGACGGTAATTTGGTTTCAAAATTAGATTATCAGGATATTTTGAAATATATTTTAAATGCAAACAGGCCTGGTAAGATTGAAGTTTTGAAAATCCCCGGGAATAGGCAAGAATTGATTTTCAGGTTAATGACGTCTCATAGACCGTTTGCGTTAATTAAGATTGGCGATATTTCCAGCTGGTTGAAGAACAAACTTGAAGGATATGAGATAAATGAAAGTTTTGAGAACGAAAGCTATTTTAAGGCCATCAATTGCGATGATTCCGACCTAAATATTTTAATGGGCTCTCGCTCCTTTTACGAGGGTTGGGATTCTAACCGACCAAACCTGCTTTTGTTTGTGAATATCGGAGTTGGAAGCGACGCAAAGAAATTCGTTCTGCAATCGGTGGGCAGAGGTGTGAGAATAGAGCCGCAAAAAAACATGAGGAAACGGTTACAAAATTTGTACAATGCTGGGATTATAAAGGATCAGTTATTTGAGAAAGTGAAAGATTTGATTTTGCCGATTGAGAGCTTGTTTGTTTTTGGCACAAATGCTGAAAACCTGAAGGAAATAATTGCAACGCTGAAAGCAGAGAAGCAAGATGAAAATTTAGGCGACGCCTTTATTTTGAATCCGGAAGCGCAAAGACATATTCTTTTGGTGCCAGTTTATAAAACGGCCGAGAGAATATTTGCCGAAGAACAAGTCCCGCAAAAATACGCTATCAGCCTCGAAGATTTTGAGTTGACTTCTAGATTTTATGAATTTTTAGGAGACAAAATAATTTTGGCTAAATATGATTGTGAAGTAAATGTTTTGAAGAAGGCAAAAGATAGTTTTGAAGAAAAAGGAAGATATTATGATTTCAGCGAAAAGAACTCTCTTTTTGATCCCGAGCTGATTCTTGGACGCATTTTTGATTATCTTGGAGTTAAAAGCAGGGAATTTGAGAAGTTTAAGAAGTTGGAAAACGAGATCGTGCATTTCAGAAAGATTAGATTCAGCGCCATCGAAAAATACGAGGAAATAAAAAAGAAAATAGAAGTAATGAAAGAGTATCCTGAAAAGAAAAAGGAATTAAAAGCTAAATATGGAAAGATTCCAGAAGAAGAATATAACAAGCAGTTAAAACTGTTTGAAGAAGCAGGAAAGTACGAAGTAAAAAATCAAAAAATAAAAATCAAGTATTTGGCTAATCATTACTATCTTCCGGTGATAATTTCAGAGACAGAAAAAATTGACTATCTTAATCATATTATCAATGTTGAGAGCGAAATAAAATTTATTGAGGAGCTGGAAGAATATCTTGCCAGGTCCAAAAATGTATTTACGCAATTTGACTGGTGGATGTTTTCAAAACTTGACCAAACGCTGGATGAAGTTTTTATTCCTTATTACAATCCGAAAGAAAACAAGATGGCCAATTTCAAGCCGGACTTCATTTTTTGGATGCAAAAAGACAATCGCTATTTAATTTTATTTGTTGATCCCAAAGGAACCGAACACGCGGATGGATATAGAAAGATTGACGGCTATTCAAGGATATTTGAAATTGAAAAAAATGGACAAAGGCAAAATAGAGATTTTTCATACGGTAGATTTACAATAAATGCAAAATTATTGCTCAAGCCCGCGAAAGGTGGTATTGACAGGGTTCCAGAACCTCAAAGGAAATACTGGTTTGACAACTTTGATGATTTTGCGGGCAAAATCAGTTAATTTACAAAGGACGGAGTATTTGGCAAATCTAAATACGAAAAAATATGGGTGCGAGCCGGGTGCGGCTCTCTACCCGTCGGGGCCGAAATGCTTGCACAAAAAAAGTCCCCATTGGGTTCAGTAATCGCGGGCTTTATAATTTAGGAGCCGTATCGAGCTTAAGAAGGTATGATTATAGAAAATTATTCGTTTGGTCGGATGGTTATAGGCGGGAAGTCCTATACTGCTGACCTGATTATAATCGGAGACGAAATCTTCCCCAACTGGTGGCGCCGGGAAGGTCACTCTTTGTGTCTGGAAGACCTGGGCCCGGTTTTGGCGGCCAGACCTGAGGTTCTGGTTATCGGGACCGGTGCTTATGGAGCGATGGACGTTCCTTACGAAACGGAGAGATTTCTGGAGGAGCGAGGAATAGAAGTTATCTGGAAACCGACCGCCGAAGCAGTAGAAATATTTAACAGGCTGACCGGGAGGAAAAAAGCCGCCGCTGCCTTTCATTTGACCTGTTGAATCTTAAAGACCGTTGAAGTCGACTTCTCAGAACCGGGGATTTTTCTGTTTTGATTGCCGGGGCAACCAATCAACCAGGGAAATGTATCCGATTCCGCAGTCGGCGGGCTTCATGGGTTGAGGCAGGCCCTCGGTGGTTTCCTTACGCTCACGGCCTGTTAACCGGGGCTCACTTCACTGATTTAATCTTCGGGTGATAATTGCTATGACGCACCATCCTGACGACTCTGCCCGATTGATCACGTTCGAAGACCACTTCTTCCCCGAGGGTATCGTCATCGCGGAGGCGTCTGAAAGTGTCGGCTTCAATGTGCCGAAGCAGCGTCAGCCCCTTCGCCGGATTGTCGGACGGCAGACTGACCAGAGCCAGTTTACCCTGCCAGGGAAGGACTACGGTTTCACCCCACCAGGGTTGAGCATCATAATAACCGGCATAGTCTTCAAGATTAACAGCCGGGTCTTCAGCCCCTTCTTTTTTTGGGGCGGCTTTTTTGAGGATCTCCCGGAGGCCCCTGGCGTATTTTTCCGGTTCCGTTCCAGAGGCATTAATCATCACGACAAAGGCCTGTTTCTGGCCGGGGTCAATCATCAGGGTGCTTCTGTATCCGGGGCAGGAACCTCCATGTCCAACCACTGTCCTGCCGTCCATCTCATAAACGGAAAATCCCAGGCCCCAGGAAGTTTTCCAGTCCGGATCCATCCAGTGAACCCGGTGCATTTCGCACAGGGTTGGGGCTTTAAGAACCTCTTCCCCGCCTCTGGACAGAAGGCGGAATTGCCAGGAAGCAAATCTGGCCAGGTCCAGGACGGTGGAGGAAAATCCGGCTGCCGGTTTGATCCCTTCGGCCTGGAAAAGCGGCAACCTTTCCCGGGTGCCATTTCTGGTGAGAAAGCTGTACCCGGTGGCCAGCCTGTTTCTCCACAGTTCTTTGGGGAGATAGGGGCGAGTGTCTTGCAGGCCGAGCGGTTTAAGGATTTTTTCCTGGATGTAATCATCGTAGGATTGTCCTGACAATTCAACCACAATCTCGCCCAGGAGGCTCATTCCAAGGTTGCTGTACTGAAAATAAGTCGATGGCGGGTAGAGGGTTTTTTGACTTCCGAGTTTTTCTCTGAGCTGCTCTCGGCCGGGAAAAATAAAATCCGGTTTGCTCCAGTATGGATAATCAGACTCGCGGGGCAAACCTGAGGAATGGGTTAAAAGCGAACGGATGGTAATGGGTCCGCTGTCCGGGTACTGCTGTTTGATGTCAAACCAGGGCAGATGATCGCTCACCAGGTCGTCCAGCCTGAGCCGGCCTGCGTCGCGAAGCTGCATGATGGCCACCGAGGTAAACAGCTTGGAGATCGAACAGATGCTGTAGATTGTATCCGTTGAAGCCTTAACTTTTTTCTCCAGGTCAGCCAGACCGTAAGCTCTGGCAAAAATTATATCCTGATCTTCCACCACAGCTACTGACATACCGGGCAGACGTTCATAATCGCGCTGAGCCTCCAGCCAGATGTCAATCAGCCTTAAGGCTTCGGTATAAACAGCCTGGCTGCTGGTTTTATTCTGGGCACTAATTCCGTCAGGGAAGCTTAAAATAATGAGTAAGAATAGAAAAAAGCCCCATAAACACTTTCTTTCCATCCGTTCCTCCGGCGCCATAAAATTTAGACAGACTTTATTAGACAACAGCTAAAGACTTTTTTTAAGCGGGAAATTTCTCCAGCCTGGCTCCGGAAAAGCTTAAATTAAGAAATATCCGAAAGTATTCACCAAGATCCATTCGCTGTCTGAGAAAATGGTTTCGCCAGCTTCGGGCTGGCGAGGACAGAAAAAGATTCTGATTAAGGTCAATAAGAGAAGGCAAATTCTTGTCACACTTGATATTTTAGCCAGCCAAAAAGAGAATTTTATTTTTAACACCCATCATCGACAGAGCAATCTTATCCTTGACCGAAAGCAAGAAAAGGATTCCTTAAGGGACGCCAGCCTAAAAATTAATTTGCCGGACGCCGGCCAGAATGGTAAATTTTTCCCATGGAAAAAAGCAGTTTTCTTGCCAATTTAGAATGCGGCTGGTGCCGGAGGGAGTATGAACCCGACCGGCTGTGGAATCTCTGTCCGGACTGCGGCAAACCGCTCCTGGCCCGCTATGACCTCCGGGCCGTGGCCCGGGCGGTTAGCCCGAGGGACCTGCCGGGGCGGGAGCCGTCGCTCTGGCGCTACCGGGAGCTGCTTCCTCTGCGCAGCGACCGTTTCAAGCTTTCTCTGGGCGAGGGCTATACACCTTTAATGAGGGCTTACCGGCTGGAAAAGGAAATCGGACACGGCCCTCTTTTCATCAAGGACGAGGGACTTAACCCGACCGGGTCTTTCAAGGCGAGAGGACTCAGCCTGGCCGTCTCCCGGGCTCTGGAGCTCGGGATTAAGTCTCTTTCCATTCCTTCCGCCGGCAATGCCGCCTGTGCCCTCAGTGCCTATGCAGCTGCAGCCGGGCTGGAAGCCCACGTTTACCTGCCGGCCGACGTTCCCCGGCCTTTCATCACTGAATGCCGGGTGCTTGGAGCTCAGGTGCATTTAATCGACGGCTTGATCACCGACTGCGCCCGGGCTGCCAGAGAAGACCTGGAGAAATACGGTCGTTTTGATGTTTCCACGCTCAAGGAGCCTTACAGACTCGAAGGCAAAAAAACTATGGGCTATGAACTGGCCGAGCAGATGGACTGGGCTCTTCCGGAAGTGATCGTTTATCCGACGGGCGGAGGCACCGGGCTGGTCGGGATGTGGAAAGCCTTTGAGGAGCTGGAAAAACTCGGCTGGATCGGTTCCAAACGTCCGAGGCTGGTCACGGTTCAAGCCGAAGGCTGCGCCCCGATGGTCAAAGCCTTCCATGAGGGGAAGGAATTTGCCGAACCCTGGTCTGAAGCCAGCACCATAGCCGACGGTCTGCGGGTGCCGGCGGCCGTCGGGGATTTCCTGATTCTGCGGGCTTTGCGGGAAAGCCGGGGAACGGCGGTGGCGGTTTCCGACCGAGAAATTCTGGAGGCAACTTACCTGCTGGGAAGAACGACCGGCATCTGGCCGGCTCCCGAGGGGGGAGCGACGCTGGCCGCTCTTCGGCGTTTGCAGCAAGAGGAATGGATAAAAGATGGCCAATCAGTCGTGCTGTTCAACACCGGAAACGGCGCCAGGTATTCTCGACTCTGGGACTGAACTGAGCTCCAGGCGCAGCTTGCGGCCTGAAAAAGTGTTCCCGGTTGTCCTTTCCGGGCCAATCGGGGAGAGCCTGAGTTTTTGCTTTCGTCCGTCTGTCGGTTGACCTGTTTCCGAAGACATGTATAATCATCGTGATTGATTGGTTAAAAATCAAAATATTTTTGATTTACGGACATAATTATTATCAAGAAATTTTGCTTCCGGGCAAGCTAAAGCCTGATCGGGAGGGTGAGGATGGATAAAGCGGTGCTTTATGAGAGAATAATTCAACAGCTTCAAGAATTGTTCCGAAAGTCAGAAGACCCGATTGCCAGAATGGCGACAGTCAGCGCCCTGCTTTATCATAAATTCGATTATTATTTCTGGTGTGGGTTTTACCTGCTAAAAGATAATGAGCTCATCGTCGGTCCTTACCAGGGACCGCTGGCCTGCCTTAAGCTGGCCCATAATAAAGGCGTTTGCTGGGCCGGGGTGCGAGAGAGAAAACCGGTTATCGTCCCTGACGTTCATAAGTTCCCGGACCATATTGCCTGCGATGAGCGTTCGCAATCGGAAATCGTCGTTCCGGTTTTTACCCCTGAAGGACAGGTTTACGGAGTAATCGATGTCGATTCCGACAGGCTGGACAGTTTCGACCAGGTGGATGCCCGGCACCTGCAGCAGATAGCCGGGATGATTTTTGCGGGATAATCGCTCTGGCAGATAAAAGTCTGCCTCTTAGTCCTCAGAAAAATATTCTTCCGGGTTACCAGAAAATACAGGGAATCGGCGGCTACTTCCGGTGCAGCTTCAGACGATAGAATTTTCTCTTGCCGATCTTGAGGATCTGTTCCGTCCTGGCGCTGTCAAGTTTGTGTTCCAGGTCTTCGACCCTCTGGCTGTTGATATATACTCCGCCCTGGCGGATGAGCCGTTTGGCCTCGCCGCGGGAGGAGACTATTCCCAGATTAACCATCAACTCGACCAGCTCCGGAAGGTTCTCCGCCCCTCCGACTTCGACAATTTTTTCTTCCATTTCGCTGGGCAGGTCTTTATGTTTGAAAATCCGGTCGAACTCTTCGGCCGCTCTTTTTCCTTCTTCCTCTCCCCAGAAATCAGCCACTATCATCCGGGCCAGTTGAGCCTTCAAGTCGCGGGGGTTGACTTTGCCCTCTCTGGCCTGCTGTTTCCAGCTTTCAATCTGTTCGCTCGGGACATCGGTCAGCAGCTCATAGTAGCGATACATAAGCTGGTCGGAAATTGACATCAGCTTGCCGAAAATTTCTTCCGGGGGTTCGTTGATACCGACGTAATTGCCGAGCGACTTGGACATTTTTTCCACTCCGTCCAGTCCTTCAAGCAGGGGCATGGTCAGAATCACCTGGGGCTCCTGACCGTACTCGCGCTGGATTTCCCGGCCGACCAGCAGGTTGAATTTCTGGTCGGTGCCTCCCAGCTCCACGTCAGCCTTGAGAGCCACTGAATCGTAGGCCTGCATCAGAGGGTAGAGGAGCTCGTGGACTGAAATTGGCAGCCCGGCTCTAAACCTTTTGGTGAAATCGTCACGCTCCAGAATCCTGGCCACCGTGTATCTGGAGGTGAGTCTGATGATGTCAAAACTGGACAGCGCCCCCAGCCAGTGCGAGTTGAAATCTATAATTGTTTTCTGGGGGTCGAGAATTTTGAAAACCTGCTGTTTATAGGTCTCGGCGTTGCGATTGATTTCCTCCCTGGTCATGGCCGGCCTGGTGGCCGAGCGGCCGCTGGGGTCGCCGATCAGGCCGGTAAAGTCACCGATCAGAAAAATAACCTCATGACCCAGCTCCTGGAAGTGCTTCATCTTTCTTAGGAGGACAGTATGTCCCAGATGAATATCCGGGGCCGTCGGGTCAAACCCGGCTTTAACCCGGAGCGGACGGTTCTCTTGCCTGGACCTTTCCAGTTTTCTGACCAGGTCTTCTTCCTGGATGATTTCCACCGCTCCTTTTTTAAGCAGCTTCATTTGTTCTTCGACCGGCTTGAACATGGCTCTAACCTCGGTTGAACTTTAAGCTATAAATATGACCTAATATGAATTTAATTTCAAGGGAAGGAAACAGGATTTTTTGAGGCCGAAGCGCAGGTCCCGGGACATCTGCCGGCCGCTCATAATATCTAAGGTTTAGTTGAAACGCTATCAGTCGAGAATATAGACCTTGCGGCCCCGCACTTCCAGCCGGCCTTCAAAGTAAAGTCGCACCGCTTCGGGATATATTTTGTGTTCCCATTCTAAAATTCTGTTGGCCAGAGTCTCCTCGGTATCATCCTGGTGGACAGGGACCACGGCCTGCAGAATAATCGGTCCGGCATCAACTTCTTCCCAGACGAAATGCACGGTGGCCCCTGAATAACGAACTCCGTAATCCACTGCCTGTTTCTGGGCATGAAGTCCGGGAAATGAGGGCAGGAGCGCGGGGTGGATATTCATGATGCGGTTTCTAAAAGCCTGGCAGAACGGTGGCGTGATTATTTTCATGTAGCCGGCCAGGCAGACCAGGTCGGCCTCGCGTTTTTTCAATTCTTCCACAATGGCCGCATCATAGGCTTCCTTGCCGGGAAAGGTTTTAGGGTCCAGATGAAGAGTCTCCAGGCCTCTTTCTCTGGCGGTTTGCAGCCCCGGGGCATCGGCTTTGTTGCTGACAACCAGCACAATGTCGGCGTTGATAACGCCGGCCAGGATGGCATCATGAATGGCTCTAAAATTAGAACCTCTTCCGGAGAGCAAAATCGCCACCCGGCCTCTTTTATTTGGGCTCCTGAAGATTGGCTCTTCCATGTTCACTCACCTTTTATTTTTTCTAATTTTTTTTAATCTTAAAATAGTCCGGGATGGCGTTCTTCCAGGCTCTGAAGCCCAGGTCTAAGGGCTGGTCGATGACTTTCTTCTTCCTGTGCCAGATGACCATCTTCCGGCCTCCGGTCTGACCTATAATCCTGGCCGGAACTTTCATTTTTCTGGCCAGGGCCAGAATTTTTCTGACATTTTTCTGCCTGGCTACCAGAATTATTCTCGACTGGCTTTCGCCGAACAGAAGGGCATCAGTCCTGATAGCGTCGTTGAGCTTGACCTGAAAACCGATCCGGCGCTGACCCTTAAATGAACACTCAGCCAGGGCCAGAGCCAGTCCGCCTTCGGACAGGTCATGGGCGGTTCTAACCAGCCCGGCCATAATGGCCTGTCGGCAACATTCCTGGACCCGTTTTTCTTTCTCGAAATTGAGAGTCGGCGGCTCGCCCTTTTCCTCCGAAAATACCAGGCGCAGGTATTCGGAACCGCCCAGCTCAGCTTTGTTTTCTCCGAGCAGGATAATGGTTTCGCCTGCGGCCCTGAATCCGGCTGCCGGCACCAGAGAGGTGTTTTCAACCAGCCCTATAATCCCCAGCACCGGGGTTGGGTAGACCGCTTTACCTTCAGTTTCGTTATAGAAGCTGACGTTTCCGCCTGTGACCGGAATTTCAAACTGGCGGCAGGCTTCGGCGATTCCTTCCACTGCCTGTTTGAACTGCCACATGACTTCCGGTTTTTCAGGATTGCCGAAATTGAGGCAATTGGTAACGCCGATGGGAGCGGCCCCGGCACAGGCCAGGTTACGGCAGGCCTCGGCCACCGCTATTTGCCCGCCTTTTCTGGGATTCAGATAAGTGTAAAGGGAGTTTCCGTCGAGCGTTATAGCCAGGCCTTTTTTAAGGCCCTTCAGCCTGAGGACGGCGGCATCGGCTCCCGGAAGCACCATGGTGTTAACCTGGACCATATGGTCATACTGTCGGAAGACCCATTCTTTATCGGCGATATTTGGTGAGGCCAGCAGCTGGAGGAAAACCTGGTTGAGGTCCGAGGGCATCTCCGGAAGGCGCAATCTGGTCGCTTTTTTAAGAAAAGCGGGTGTCGCGGCCGGCCGCCGGTAAGCCGGACAGAGGTCGACCACCGCTTCGACCGGAATATCTATCACGAGCTGGCCCTGAAAATAAGCCTTGAGCTGACCGTCTCCTGTGACTTTTCCGATGACCACGGCATCAAGGTCCCATTTGTTGAAAATTCTCTGCAGCTCTTCCACCTTATCCGGCTCGGCTACAATCAGCATCCGCTCCTGCGATTCGGACAGCATTATTTCGTAAGGATTCATCCCGGCTTCTCGCTGGGGCACCAGGTCCAGGTTTATTTCCATTCCAGTCCCGGCTTTAGCGGCCATTTCGGTGGTGGAACAGGTCAGTCCGGCCGCGCCCATATCCTGGATACCGATGATCAGATTCCTGGACATGGCTTCGAGGCAGGCTTCCAGGAGAAGTTTTTCTTTGAAGGGGTCGCCCACCTGAACATTCGGTCTCTTGTGTTCGGTTTCTTCGCCGAATTCGGCCGAGGCCATGGTGGCTCCATGTATGCCGTCGCGCCCGGTTTTGGCCCCGACATAAATCACCGCATTGCCAGGGCCATGGGCTCTGGCCAGGAAAAGTTTATCTTTACGGGCCAGACCGAGGCAACAGACATTGACCAGCGGATTCTGGGCGTAACAGTCGTTAAAATAAACTTCGCCCCCGACGGTGGGTACGCCGAAGGAATTTCCATAACCGGAGATGCCGCTGACCACCCCGTCCATGATGGAACGGTTCCGGGGCTCGTCGATCGGTCCGAAGCGGAGGGAATCCAGAACTGCCACCGGCCTGGCTCCCATGGTAAAGATATCTCTCAGGATGCCCCCGACTCCGGTCGCGGCTCCCTGGTAGGGTTCGATATAAGAAGGATGGTTATGGGATTCTATCTTAAAAACAACAGCCAGCCCGTCTCCGATGTCCATAACTCCGGCATTCTCTCCTGGCCCCTGGATCAGGTGCTTACCCCGGGTCGGGAATTTTTTCAGGTGGACCCTGGAACTCTTGTAGCCACAGTGTTCCGACCACATTACAGAAAAGATGCCCAGTTCGGTCAGGTTTGGTTCGCGGCCGATGAGCTTGACGATCAGGTCGTATTCTTCCCGGGTCAGGTTATGGTCAGCCAGCGTTTTTGCGTCAATCATGGTCATATCCTCAGAAAGTTCCAATGAGGGGCGGAAGGGGAGAAACCGCGGGCCTGACAGCCCGGACTGTTTTTTTCTTCCCGGTTCCCTTCTTTTTTTCTAAGTAATCAATCAGCGACCGGAAGATAACCTTCCCGTCCTCACTGCCCAGAATATTTTCCGAGGCTCTTTCGGGGTGAGGCATCATTCCCAGAACATTTCCCTGGCGGTTGATCAGGCCGGCGATGCTGTTAACCGAACCGTTGACGTTGGCCTCTTCGGTCAGCTGTCCCTTCCGGTCGCAATAGCGAAAAACGATCTGGTTGTTTTTTTCCAGCTCGGACAGGAGTTCGGGCGGGGCATAATAATTGCCGTCAAAATGGGCAATCGGAATTCTCAGCACCTGTCCTTTTTTCCCGGCGCCACTGAAAGCGGTCCGGTTATTTTCGATCCTGATGTTGACCTGCTGGCAGAGGAATTTGAGGTTCTTGTTTCTGAGCATGGCTCCGGGCAGTAAACCTGCCTCCAGCAGAATTTGAAAACCGTTACAGATACCGAGAATCAGCCCTCCCGAATCGGCGAATTTTTTAATTTCCCTCATGATGGGGGAAAAGCGGGCGATAGCTCCGGACCGCAGGTAATCTCCGTAGGAAAACCCCCCCGGCAGAACCACACAGTCGACTCCCTGCAGGTCATGGTCCTTATGCCAGAGAAAAACAGTTTCTTGACCCATGACATTCTGCAGAACGTGAAAGGTATCGTAATCGCAATTGGAACCAGGGAAAACGACCACTCCAAACTTCATCATTCGATCCTTTCTCCACCGGGCCTTCAGGCTTCCATGATTTCCCAGCTGAATTTTTCGATGATAGGGTTGGCCAGCACCCGGTCGGAAATTTCTGGAATTATCTTTTCTGCATCCTGGCGGTTCAGCCCTTCCAGTTCAAGTTCAAAAACTTTGCCCTGGCGGACATCTTTAACCTGGTGATAGCCCAGGGTGTGCAGCGCATTTCTAACTGTCTGTCCCTGAGGGTCGAGAACGCTTTCCTTTAACGAGACCAGAATTCTTACCTTCATTGGAGAACCCTTTCAAATATAAAATCTATCTTCTGTAAATAAGGTTCGAGGAAGAAACAGGATTTGATTTCAGCAGCCGACAGGTGGCGGGTAATTTCCGGGTCGGCCGAAACCAGCTCTCGGAAATCGAGATTTTCCTGCCAGGCCTTCAAACTGCAGCTCTGCACCAGACGGTAGGCTTCTTCTCGGCTCAACCCCTTCCGGGTCAGGGCCAGCATTACTGCCTGGGAAAAAATCAAGCCTCTGGTAGCCTGGATATTCTTCATCATTCTATCCGGATAGACATGCCAGTTGGCGATAATGTCGGTCATTTCTTTCAATAAATAGTCTGTGAGAATAAATGAATCGGGGAAAATAATTCTTTCCGCCGAGGAGTGCGAGATGTCTCGTTCATGCCAGAGAGGAATATTTTCCAGGGCTACCTGCAGGTAGCCGCGGACAATCCTGGCCAGGCCGGCCACTCGTTCGCAGCGCACCGGATTTCTCTTGTGGGGCATGGCCGAGGAACCTTTCTGGCCGCGGGTGAACGGCTCCTCCACTTCCAGGACTTCAGATTTCTGGAGATGCCTGATTTCAAGGGCAAATTTTTCAAGGGAGGTTACAATCAAAGCCAGGCAGCTCATGACCTCGGCGTGACGGTCGCGCTGCAGGACCTGGGTGGAGACCGGGGCCGGCTTCAGTTTCAGGGACTTAAGCGCGTGCTTTTCAACCCTTGGGTCCAGGTGAATATAGGTTCCGACTGAGCCGGCAATACGGCCGACGCTGATTATTTCTCGGGCTGCCCGAAGCCTTTTCAGGTGACGATTTGTTTCTTCGTACCAGACCAGGATCTTAAAACCGAAGGTTATGGGTTCGGCATGAACGCCATGAGTTCGTCCGATACACGGAGTTTTCTTGTACTTGAGGGCCATCTTCCTGAGTATTTTCTTGAGTTCCAGCAGTCTCTTTTCCACCCGGTCCAGTGATTCCACTATCAACAGTGATAAAGCGGTGTCGACCACATCATAGGAGGTAAGACCCATATGGACAAAGCGAGAATCTTGTCCGATATGCTCGGCTACCGAATTCAAGAAAGCGATCACATCATGCTTGACCACTTTCTCTATTTCTTCGATGCGCTCGACGGAAAATGCGGCTTTTTTCTTGATATTGTTGAGGGAAGTCCTCGGAATTTTTCCCAGCCGGGCCCAGGCCTCGCAGACGGCCAGCTCCACTGCCAGCCATTTTTGGTATTTGTTTTTTTCGGACCAGATGGCCCCCATTTCAGGCAGGGTATATCTTTCGATCATCAGCAGTTCCTTGTTACCAGAATTGATAATTCATATTACCAATTAGCCTTTTTTAAGTCAATTAAGAAGAAAGATTGCCTCTCCATTTCCTTGATGACAGAAACAGGGAAAAAGAGGGTCCTGTCAGGTCGGGCCACTATCCTGAAATCCATTCCTTGCCGCTTCATTATCGGCCCGGATTGGAAGGAGGGACCTGTCACGGCGCGCCTCCTCCCGTCCTCGCTCCACCCATCCCCCGTGGGGAACCCCTGCGGCTCCGGGCGGTGGGAGATAGGCCGTGCCACCTTCCTTCAAATATGGTCATAAACCGCCAAAACTCTGGCGCCTGCGGATAAAAAAATGCCCGCGGCGGCCAATTTTTTGCCCGGGAATCTGTCTAAAGTAATTGAAAGGTTGAAGCTGTGTTGAATTGCGGGCCGTTCCCGGATTAAACTTAATTGAGTTTGGATGATAGATAGAGAGCAGGAACTGGGTCTGATCGATAGGGCCCGTAAGGGCGAGGTGGAAGCTTTTATGGCTTTGATTAAAGCTTACCAGGCACCGATTTTCAGACTGATCTATCGGTTGACCCGGAACCGGGAAGATGCTGCCGACCTGACCCAGGAAACAATGCTCAAAGCTTACAGCGGCCTGAAAAGTTTCAAGGGCCGGTCCAGCTTTTACACATGGCTGCACAGAATTGCGGTCAACGAGTCCCTGAATTTTCTAAATAAAATGAACCGGGAAAAGGGAAAGATGGAGTACCTGGACGAAATAAAACCGACCGACCCGGGGCTGGCGGCTATAGCTTCTCCCGAAGAGTCCTCGCTGCAGGAGGAGTTCAGGGCCGGTCTGGAACGGGCTCTGGCTGAACTCCCGCTGAATTATAAGCTGGCTTTTTTTCTGGTCGTGTTTCAGGGCCTGAGTCAGGCCGAAGCCGCGGCTGTGCTCGGTTGTTCGGAAGGAACGGTTTCCTGGAAAATACATGAGGCCAGGAAGATGATCAGAGAGAGAATGAAGCCCTATCTGAACCGGACCGGAGAGGCGTAAAATGAGATGCAAAGACTATCAAAAATTAATTTCTGACAGGCTGGACGGGTGTCTTTCTCCAGTTTACCGGGAGAGATTAGAAGCCCACCTGAAAACTTGCCCTGTCTGCGGTCAGTATGAGAAGGAACTAAAAACAATAGACCGGGAGATCAGAAATCTGCCGGTTGAAGAACTGGAAAACCTGGCCGGCCTGGAATCAGGTCTAAGAGAACGGCTCAGCCGGGTCGAAACTGAGAATGGAATAAAACAAAGAGGGGGCAGGTTCATAAAATGGACTCCGGCCTGGGCCTCCGGCCTGTTGCTGCTGATGGTAGCCGTCTATTTTGTTTTTTTCAGGCCGGCGGCCGTGGAACAGAACCAGGACCTGGCCACTTTGATGTCTTTTGAAGATTCCTATCTTACTCTGACCCAGACCCTTAACAATGATGAAAGTTTGAAAGAGAAATACAATGAAGAAATACTCAACAGCATTTTTGAAGAGGTAGAGGACCTGAGCGTAGAGAAGGAAGGCGGAGACAAATATTACAATGAGCAAATTATCAATAATAATAACGATATAACCTTGCTGCCAGAAAACATGGGATTTTCGGAGGGAAAATGAACCAGAAGAAATTGGCCATAAGTCTTTTAGGGCTGACTCTGATCTTGTTGTTGGCCCGGGCCGAGTTTGCGGCTCAATTGCCCGGTGCCCAGGCTCAACAGCATAATCTGAGACGGAATCTTGTGACCCTAAGAGCTTTAAGGATGACCCAGGTGCTGGAACTTACTGAAGAACAGACGGCGGTCATCTTTCCCGAGCTGAACAGGGCGGAAAAGGAGAAAGCAGAGCTGCAAAGGCAGCTGGCCGAGGAGATTAGAAATTTGAGGAAAATGATTGGCGCGGGAAAATATTCCGACGAAGAATTTGAATCCGGGGTGAGAAAAGTCAGGGAACTCAGACAGAAAATTCAGGCCAGAGAACAGGCTTTTGAAGAGTTTTTAATGGCTCGGTTGACACCGCTCCAGAAAGCGCGATATATTATATTTAACCTGGATTTTAACCGGGTTATTATGGAAAGAGCTCGCCAGCTCGGGCCGGCCGGTCAAAAAATTAAATAAATATCATCCCTATCTTGACAAAAAGATTAAATTAAGTTAGTATTCAGGTTGTAAATTTATATCTCAATTTAACTTTTTTCAATAAAAAAAACAGTAATATAGAAATTTTTTGAAAAAATAAGGAAAATTTTTGATTTGCTCATGATTGCCAGCGTAGCTCAGCCGGTAGAGCAGCTGATTTGTAATCAGCGGGTCGGGGGTTCGAATCCCTTCGCTGGCTCAGAAATAGAAAGCAGGCCTGGCCTGATAGGGAAGACCGGTATGGGCAGGTACCAAAGTGGCCAAATGGGGCGGGCTGTAAACCCGCTGCGGAAACGCTTCGGAGGTTCGAATCCTTCCCTGCCCATTTTTGATGCGGGAATAGCTCAGTTGGTAGAGCGTCAGCCTTCCAAGCTGAATGTCGCGGGTTCGAGCCCCGTTTCCCGCTTTCTAAGAACTGAAGTTAAGCCCAAGTAGCTCAGTTGGCAGAGCACGTCCTTGGTAAGGACGGGGTCACCAGTTCAAATCTGGTCTTGGGCTTTTATAAAAAATTTGCCTGGCTCCTAGGAGGTAAAAGAGATGGCCAAGGAAAAATTTGCGAGGACGAAGCCGCACGTTAACATAGGGACGATCGGGCACATTGATCACGGGAAGACGACGTTGACTGCGGCGATCACCAAGGTGTTATCGACGAAGGGGTTGGCGCAGTTCAAGCCCTACGATGAGGTGGCGAAGGCGGACGCCAAGATGTTTCGTCGGGACGCGACGAAGATCCTGACGGTGGCTCTGTCGCACGTGGAGTACGAGTCGGAGAAGAGGCACTATGCGCACATAGACTGTCCGGGGCACGTGGATTACATCAAGAACATGATCAGCGGGGCGGCGCAGATGGACGGTTCGATTCTGGTGGTGGCGGCTGATGATGGGCCGATGCCGCAGACGAGGGAACACATCTTGCTGGCTCGTCAGGTGGATGTTCCGGCGATCGTGGTTTTTATCAACAAGGTGGACCTGGTAGATGATCCTGAGATACTGGACCTGGTGGAGTTAGAGGTCAGGGAGCTGTTGAGCAAGTATGAATTTCCTGGAGACAAGACGCCGGTGATACGGGGCAGCGCGACCAGGGCGATGGCCGATCCTGAGGGAGAGGGTGGCAAGCCGATCTGGGAGTTGATGAAGGCGCTGGACGAGTTCATACCGGAGCCGGTGCGGGAGATAGACAAGCCGTTTTTGATGAGCATAGAGGATGTTTTTTCGATAACTGGCCGTGGGACGGTGGTAACGGGCAGAGTGGAGCGGGGGATAGTCAAGGTAGGTGATGAGGTGGAGATAGTAGGCTTTGGGGAGACGAAGAAGACGGTGGTGACCGGGGTGGAGATGTTCCGGAAGATTCTGGACCAGGGGCAGGCGGGAGACAACGTAGGTTGTTTGCTGCGTGGCATAGGAAAGGACGAGGTGGAGAGGGGGCAGGTTCTGGCCAAGCCCGGTTCGATCACGCCGCACAAGAAGTTTCGGGCGCAGATATACGCTTTGACCAAGGATGAGGGCGGGCGGCACACGCCGTTTTTCACTGGTTACCGGCCGCAGTTTTATTTTCGGACGACCGACGTGACCGGGACGGTTAAGTTACCGGCGGGGGTGGAGATGGTGATGCCCGGGGACAATGCCAACGTGGAGGTGGAGCTGATCACCACGGTGGCCATGGAGAAAGGCCTGAGGTTTGCCATCCGCGAGGGCGGCCGGACGGTGGGCGCCGGAACCGTCACCGAAATTTTGGAATAGAACTTCAGCCGCCGACTTCTGGTTGAATTCAGTGATAAGGAAATAGCGAGATGCGGGAAATAATTACTCTCCAGTGCTCGGATTGCAAGCGTCGCAATTACAGCACCACCAGGAACAAGAAGAAGCAGACCGAACGGCTGGAAATAAAGAAATTTTGTCCGTTCTGCCGCAAGCATACACTGCATAAAGAAGTTAAATAATGACTGACCGGACTGAGGGTGAGTAGCTCAATTGGCTAGAGCAGCGGTCTCCAAAACCGCAGGCTGCGGGTTCGAGTCCTGCCTCACCCGCCAGTATCAGGATGAGATAAAGGCGTAGGTAACATGAACGACAAACTGCCCTGGCACAAACGATTTGTAAACTTTCTGAAGGACGTCAGGTCCGAACTGAAGAAAGTCACCTGGCCGGCCAAGCAGGAAGTCTACGGAACAACCATCATTGTCATCATTGCCGTGTTTTTCTTCGGCCTCTATCTGTTCTTTGTCGATGTCGTTTTTTCCTGGCTGATCGCTCAGGTCAAAACATTTTTTGGATAAAGCAGGGATTTAAATGGCCAAAAACTGGTACGTAATTCATACCTATTCAGGCTTCGAGAATTTTGTAGCCGAATCGATCCGCCTGAAAGCCGCGGAGATGAAGCTGGAAGACAACATTGGCCAGATCGTCATCCCGACCGAGGATGTGGTGGAGATCAGGGGCGGTAAAAAAGTCGTCACCACCAAAAAACCCTACCCGGGCTATATCCTGGTGGAAATGGAGATGAACGACGAAACCTGGTTGATGATCCGGCAGATTCCCAAAGTCACCGGGTTTGTCGGTTCCGGCCGCAAGCCTACTCCTCTAAGTCCGGAAGAAGTCAACAAGATTATCCATCATATGGAAGTTACTTCCGAAAAGCCCAAGCCCAAGCATACTTTTGAAAAGGGCGAGGCGGTTCGCATCATCGACGGTCCTTTTTATAATTTTAACGGCATAGTCGAAGAGGTCAATCACGAACGCAATACTCTGAAGGTCATGGTGACAATCTTCGGCCGCTCCACTCCGGTGGAACTGGAGTTCCTGCAGGTGGAGAAAATCTAGGAGGAACCAATGTCAAAGGAAGTCGTGGCCAAAGTTAAACTGCAGATAGTGGCCGGACAGGCCAGTCCGGCGCCCCCGGTAGGCCCTGCGCTGGCTCCTCACGGCGTCAACCTGATGGATTTTGTCCGGCAGTTTAACGACCGGACCAAGAACCTGGAAGAGGGCACCATCGTTCCGGTGGTGGTGACGGTTTTCAAAGACCGCAGTTTTACCTTCGTCATCAAGACTCCTCCGGCCTCTTTTCTTCTGAAGAAAGCGGCCGGAATTGCCAAGGGGTCAAGTGCTCCCAACAAGGACAAGGTGGGCAGAGTGACCAGGAAGCAGATCGAAGACATCGCCCGGATCAAGCTGTCAGACCTTAATACCGACGACCTGGAAGCGGCCATCCGCTCCATAGAAGGAACTGCTAAAAATATGGGATTGGAGATCGTCAGTGAGTAAACGTGGAAAGAATTACTTAAAGGCCAGAGCTTTAAAGGAAGAGACAAAAGAATACACCATCGAGGAAGCCGTTCATCTGCTCAAGGAAACTAAGTTTGCCAAGTTTGATGAGTCGGTGGACGTGGCCCTCCGCCTCGGGGTGAACCCCAAGTATTCGGACCAGATGGTTCGGGGAACGGTTGTCCTGCCCCACGGAACCGGCAAGACGAAGAAGATCTGCGTGATCGCTTCCGGCGAAAAGATTAAGGAAGCGGAAGAGGCCGGGGCCGATTACGTGGGCGGCGACGATATCATCGAAAAAATTTCCGGAGGCTGGATTGACTTTGATGTGGTTATCGCCACCCCGGATATGATGAGAAGCGTGGGCAAACTGGGAAGAATCTTAGGAACCAAAGGCCTGATGCCCAACCCCAAGGCCGGAACCGTCACCTTCGATATCAAGAAGGCCATCGAGGAAACCAAGGCCGGAAAGGTGGAATTCAGAGTTGATAAGACCGGAATCGTCCATGCCGCGGTGGGCAAGGTTTCCTTTCCAGAAGAGAAGCTGGCGGAAAACATAAGAGCGTTTATTCAGGCCGTGATCCAGGCCAAACCGCCGGCCGCCAAAGGCAAGTACATCAGGTCGATGTTCGTGTCTTCAACCATGGGACCGTCCTTCAAGCTTTCGGAAGAGATCTTAGAGAAATAGGAGTCCGACGGTGAAAAAAGAGACCAAATATAAGATCGTCCAAGAACTGGAAGAATCACTTCAGAAGAATCACACCTGGTATCTGGTCGACTACAAGCAGATGCCGGTCTGGAAGATGGTGGCGCTCAGGAAGCTCCTGAAAAAGAACAACTTCCGGCTAAAAGTGGTTAAGAACCGGCTGGCCCTGAAGGCCATCGGCCAGCGTTTCCCGGAGCTCAAACCCTATTTCCAGAAAAATAATGCCCTGGCCTTTACCGACAGCGACCCCATCGCCCTGGCCAAGACCCTCCAGGAATTTTCCGATCGGGGCAAGGTGCTGGAGATTAAAGCCGGGGTGGTGGAGGGCCATTACCTGGCTCCCGATATGTTTGGCGAAATCATCAAGCTGAACTCCAGAATGGATTTAGTGGCCAGAATCGGGTATCTGATGTCATACCCGTTAAGTCAGTTCTTGAGAACCCTGCAAACTCCCCTGGTTAACATGGGTAGGTTGTTGAGTGTCCTCAAGGATAAAAAAGAGAGTTGAGGGAATATCCCTTGAACTAAGCTCATGTAAAGGAGAGGAGAGACCAATGGAAAAACAAGAAAAACTCACCAAGGAACAGTTTTTCGCCCATCTTGACAACCTGACGGTTCTGGAACTCGTTGACTACATCAAAGAGTTTGAAACCCGCTACGGAATCAGCGCGGCCATGGCCGCCCCGGTCATGATGGCCGGCGGAGGCGCGGCTCAGGCTGAAGCCAAGCCGGCGGAAGAGAAGACTTCTTTCAACGTCATCCTGAAAGACGTCGGCAGCCAGAAAATCCAGGTGATTAAAGTGGTGCGTGAAGTTACCAACCTGGGCCTGAAAGAAGCCAAGGATTTTGTGGACGGCGTGCCCAAGACCCTGAAAGAGGGTGTCACCAAGGACGAAGCTGAGGCCATTAAAGCCAAATTTGTCGAGGTCGGAGCCACAGTCGAAATTCAGTGACCTTGGTCAAAAAATTAATTTTTTGATGATAGAAAACAAAAACTATCAAACTCTTTTTTTAGAGAGCTACCATGCTTGATCAAAACCATCATATTTATCGGGAAAGAGTCGACTTTTCTAAAATCAAGACGGTTTTTGAATTGCCCGACCTGCTCGAAATTCAACGCAAGTCCTACGATGAGTTCCTGCAGATGGACCTTCTGCCTGAGGAGAGGAAGGAAGTAGGTCTCCAGGCCGCCTTCAAGGATGTCTTTCCCATAACCGATTTCAAGGAAACGACCGAGCTTCAATTTCTCAGTTACACCATCGGTGACTGGGAATGCAAGTGCGGCCGTTTGAAGGGCGTGGAGAACTCCCGGCCGCGCTGCCTGTCCTGCGGGGCTCTGCTCCCGTCCGAGGTAGCTCTTCAAGAAAAGAAAATCTGTCCCTATTGCGGAGAGCATAAGAAGATCGAGATGCCGCTCTGCGATTACTGCGGAGACCGGGTCAGGCTGAAAATCAAATACAGCCCCCTGGAGTGCATCCAGAAAGGTTATACTTACGAGGCTCCGCTCAAGCTCAAGGTTCAGCTGGTTTCCTGGGAGAAGGACCCGGCCACCAAGACCCGGCGGCTGAAACATATCAAACAACAGGAAGTCTATTTCGGCAATATCCCGCTGATGACCGACAAGGGCACCTTTATATTTAATGGAGTGGAAAGGGTGGTGGTCAGCCAGCTGCAGCGTTCGCCCGGAGTGTTTTTCAGGCCGGGTGAAATCAAAGGCCAGTTCGTCGGCAAGGTCATTCCTTACCGCGGGGCCTGGGTGGAATTCGAAAACGACACCAAGAATATTCTGTGGGTCAGACTCGACCGCAAGAAGAAATTCCTGGCAACTGTATTTCTGCGGGCCCTCGGTTACGGTTCAGATGAGGAAATTATCAAGCTGTTCTTTAAATCTTATGAGTTGATTCCGGAAGACGGAAAACTCTACTGGAAGGTTACCGATAGCCTGGTCGGCAAAGTTCTGAGAGAAGATGTTTACAGCCCGGAAAGCTCCAGAGTCCCGGTAGTCAGAGCCGGCGCCAGGCTGGACCAGGAATTAATCAACAAACTGCTGGAAAAGAATGTTACCAGGATCAAGGCCAGCCGTCAGGACCTGCAAGGGGCCTGTTCCCTGGTTAATGTCCGGGGAAAGATCAAGGCCGGGGAAGAGCTGACCGCGGAACAGCTGGAAAACCTTACCACCAGAGGAGAGCCATTCGAGGTTTTCTTCCCGGCTGAAGATGAAGCCGCCCAGATGATTCTTAACACCCTGAAGAAGGACCTGAAGAAAGACCAGCAGCAGGCCCTGAGCGAAATTTACAAGAAGCTCAGGCCGGGAGAGCCGCACACCGCGGAAAGCGCCAGAGCTCTTTTCGACAATATGTTTTTCAACCCCCAGAAGTTTAACTTCTCCCGGATTGGCCGCCTGAAGTTCAATATCAAGCTGGGACTGGAGAGCGGACAGCGAGATGTTCTGCTGGAAACCGAGAGGAAGTCAGGTCCGGAGGACCCGAAAGACCGCCTGCTGTCCAAAGAAGACTATGTTCAGGTTATAAAGTACCTGCTGAAGCTCAAGAACGGCGAGGGTTCGGTGGACGACATCGACCACCTGGGCAACCGTCGGGTGCGCCCGGTGGGCGAGTTGATGGAAAACGCTTTCCGGATAGGCCTGACCCGGATGGAGAGAACCATCAAGGAAAAGATGACCATCAGCGCCGACCTGTCCTCAGCCATGCCGCAGGACCTGATAAATTCCAAGCCGGTCATTGCTGCCCTGAAAGAGTTCTTCGGCAGCTCTCAGCTCTCGCAGTTTATGGACCAGATCAACACCCTGGCCGAATTGACCCATAAAAGAAGATTAAGCGCCCTCGGGCCCGGCGGCTTGAGCCGCGAAAGGGCCGGCTTTGAAGTCAGAGACATTCAGACCTCTCATTACGGGCGAATCTGCCCGATCGAAACTCCGGAAGGTCCCAACATCGGTTTAATCGCTTCTCTCAGCAGCTATGCCAGAATAAATGAATACGGTTTCATTGAAACTCCGTACCGCAAAGTGGAAAAAGGCCGGGTGGTCGACTATGTCCGGGTCATTCATCCCGGCGCTACCTCCTACCGTCCGGGGCAGCTGGTCCGCAAAGATGAGGTCGAAAAAGCCGTCAACCAGTTGCAGGATCAGAAAGCCAAAAATCTCCCGCTCTATGAACCATACATTTTTTATCTGACTGCCTGGGAGGAAGAAAATTATAAGATTGCTCAGGCCAACGTCGAAATCGACTCTCGCGGCTATATCAAGCAGGAAATGGTCAGCGCCCGCGACCGTGGTAATTTCAGGATCCTGCCGCGGGAAGAAATTGATTTCATGGATGTTTCTCCCAAGCAGCTGGTCTCCCTGTCAGCAGCCTTGATTCCCTTTCTGGAGCACGACGACGCCAACCGGGCGCTGATGGGTTCCAACATGCAGCGCCAGGCCGTGCCGCTGCTCAAGCCCGAAGCTCCGCTGATCGGAACCGGACTCGAACATATCGTGGCCAAAGGTTCCGGGGATGTGGTGGTCTGCGAGCGGTCGGGAGTGGTGGAGTTTGTCGATGCCGAAAGAATCATAGTCAGGGTTGACGAAAAGGAAAACAGCCTGTATGACCTGGGCACCGACCTTTATCTTCTGACCAAGTTCCTCAGAACCAACCAGAACACCTGCATCAACCAGCGCCCCATAGTGAGAAAAGGAGACCGGGTGGTGAAGGGACAGATTCTGGCCGACGGTTCCTGCACCGACCGCGGCGAGATGGCTCTGGGCCGGAATATCCTCTGCGCCTTCATGCCCTGGCGGGGTTACAATTTCGAGGACGCCATCATCGTCAGCGAGAAACTGATTAAAGAGGACGTCTTCACTTCCGTTCATATCGTGGAAGAAATGATTGAAGCCCGGGACACCAAACTCGGTCCCGAGGAAATTACCCGCGACATCCCCAACGTTTCGGAGAATTTGCTTCGCAACCTCGATGAAACCGGTATCGTCAGAATCGGGGCCTATGTGAAACCCGGCGATATCCTGGTGGGCAAGGTGGCTCCCAAGGGAGAGACCCAGCTCTCGCCCGAAGAAAAGCTGCTCAAAGCCATCTTCGGCGAGAAAGCCCTGGACGTCAAAGACGCCTCTCTATACTGCCCTCCGGGAGTGGAAGGCACGGTGATAGATGTCCGGATCTTCACCCGGCGCGGCCAGGAAAAGAACGAGCGCGCCAAGATCATCGAAAAAGAAGAAATCGCCAAGCTGAAGCGGAACCTGGAAGATGAGATTGAAATCCTGGAAAAGGAAAAATGGCGGCGTATCAAGAACCTGATCAAGGGTCAGGTGGTCGGCAAGAATGCCAAACTCGGCGGGCGGACGATAGATAAGGGCACCAGGCTCACCGAAAAATTGCTGGAAATACTGGAATTTGATGACCTGAAGGACCTGGAAGAATTGAAACTCCCGGCCGATGCTGAAAGAGACGAGAAGATAAGAGACCTCGACCGAAAAGTTAAACGTCAGATTGACGCCCTGAAGGCTGAATTCAAAGAGAAAGTCGATACCCTGAAGAAGGGCGATGAGCTTTCCCCGGGTGTCATTCAGGCTATAAAAGTCTTCATCGCCATGAAGAGAAGGCTGTCGGTGGGCGACAAGATGTCGGGACGGCACGGCAACAAGGGTGTTATCGCCAAGATAGTGCCGGAAGAGGACATGCCCCGCCTGCCCGACGGGACGCCGGTTGACATCGTGCTCAACCCCCTGGGCGTTCCTTCCCGTATGAACCTGGGCCAAATTCTGGAAACTCACGCTGGCTGGGCCGCCCGCAAAATGAATCTGTGGCTGTCCTCGCCCGTTTTTGACGGGGCCAAAGAAGAAGAGATCAAAGAACTGCTCAGGAAGGCCGGCTTGCCGGAATCGGGTAAAATCCGGCTGTATGACGGTTTGACCGGGCAGCCTTTCGACCAGGAAGTTACAGTCGGCTACATCTACATGATGAAACTCTATCATCTGGTGGATGACAAGATTCATGCCCGCTCCACCGGACCATACTCGCTGATCACCCAGCAGCCCCTGGGCGGAAAAGCCCAGTTCGGCGGCCAGAGGTTCGGAGAGATGGAGGTCTGGGCTCTGGAAGCTTACGGCGCCGCTCATACCCTTCAGGAAATCCTGACAGTCAAGTCGGATGATGTTGAGGGCAGGGCCAAGATTTATGAAGCTATAGTCAAGGGGGACCTGGATTTTCAGCCCGGATTGCCAGAATCGGTAAACGTCCTGATCCGGGAACTCCAGGGGTTGTCCCTTAATATTGAATTGCTTAAAGGCGAGACAGAGGAAGCGTTGCCCTGGGGTATTTCCATACCTCAGTCAACCAAAGGAGATTAATGATGGAGATCAGGCAAGCTTTTGCTCCGAGGCCTAAGATTGATTTTGACCGGGTTAGAATCAGCATTGCCTCTCCTGAGAAGATAAAGAGCTGGTCCTGGGGAGAAGTCACCAAGCCGGAGACTATCAATTACCGGACATTCAAGCCGGAAAAAGACGGCCTATTCTGCGCCAAGATTTTCGGCCCGATCAATGATTACGAATGCTTGTGTGGCAAGTACAAGCGGATGAAATACAAGGGCATTATCTGCGAGAGATGCGGGGTTGAAGTTACCAAATCCAAGGTCCGGCGCGAGAGGATGGGGCACATCCAGCTGGCTTCCCCGGTGGCCCATATCTGGTTTTTCAAGAGCCCGCCCAGCCGGATCGGTTTGATCCTGGACATGACCATCAAGGAGTTGGAAAAGGTCCTGTATTTTGAATCCTATCTCGTTCTCGACCCCGGCGATACCAACCTGAAAGAAAAACAACTGCTTAACGAAGAAGAGTACCGCGAAGCCAGGGAGAAGTGGGGCAACAAGTTTGAGGTTGGGATGGGAGCCGAGTCGATCAAAAAACTGCTGGAAAAGATCGACATCGACAAGGAGACCGAAAAGCTCCGCCGGGCGATGAAAAAAGAGCATTCCCAGCAGAAAAGGCTCCGCTACGCCAAGCGGCTTCGGGTTTTCAAGGGTCTCAAGAAATCTGGCAACCGGCCCGAGTGGATGATTCTTGATGTCATTCCCGTTATCCCGCCCGACCTCAGACCGCTGGTGCGGCTGGACGGCGGGCGCTTCGCCACTTCCGACCTCAATGACCTGTACCGGCGGGTTATCAATCGGAATAACCGGCTGAAAAAGTTGATCGAGCTCAAGGCTCCGGAACTGATCATCAGAAACGAAAAGCGAATGCTGCAGGAAGCGGTTGACGCCCTGTTTGATAACGGGCGCCGCGGTCGGGTTCACCTCGGAGCCAACCGTCGACCGCTGAAGTCCCTGAGCGAAGCCCTGAGGGGTAAACAGGGAAGGTTCCGCCAGAATCTCCTCGGGAAGAGAGTTGATTACTCCGGCCGTTCGGTCATTGTGGTCGGGCCGGAACTGAAGCTCCATCAGTGCGGCCTGCCCAAGAAGATGGCCCTGGAACTTTTCAAACCCTTTATTTTCCACAAGCTGGAAAAGGAAGGGTTGGTGGCGTCAATCAAGATAGCCAGGGAATGGCATGAACAGGAAAGACCGGAAGTCTGGGATTGCCTGGAAGAAGTGGTCCGGGAACACCCGGTTCTGCTGAACCGGGCTCCCACCCTTCACCGGCTCGGCATCCAGGCCTTCGAGCCGATCCTGATCGAGGGCAAAGCCATCCAGATTCATCCTCTGGTCTGTGCCGCTTTCAACGCCGACTTCGACGGCGATCAGATGGCCGTCCATGTGCCGCTCTCGGTTGAGGCCCAGATTGAGGCCAACACCCTGATGCTGGCTGCCAATAACATTCTTTCCCCGGCCCACGGCCGACCGCTGGCCATCCCCAGCCAGGACATGGTTCTTGGCTCTTATTATCTGACGCTGGAACAGCAGAATGAAAAAGGCGAGGGCCGGATTTTTGCTACCTTTGAGGAAGCCCTGCTGGCCTTTGAAGCCGGAGAAGTAAGCCTGCACAGCCGGATTAAGGTTCGCTACTCAGGCCCTTTTATGAATCTGAAGACTTTTTATGATGACCAGGCCGTGGTCAGCTGCCCGGTGGTCCAGTTGAAGAATGAATTGATCGAGACCACGCCGGGGCGGATTATTTTCAACGGTGTGCTGCCAGGAGGTCTGCCTTTTATCAACGGCATGCTCAAGAAAAAAGGGCTGGAAAGCCTGGTTTATTATGTTTACCTTAAAGCCGGGCTGGAAAAGACTACCGAGATGCTGGACCGGATGAAAGAACTCGGGTTTAATTATGCTACCCGGGCCGGTTTTTCACTGGGCATCGAAGATTTCATGATTCCCGGCGAGAAGCCCGAAATAATCAGGAAAGCTGAGAAAGAAGTCCAGGAAATAGAAAAACTCTATCGGGAAGGGACAATTTCCTCCGGCGAGAGGTTTAACCGGGTGGTGGAAATCTGGACCTCGGTTACCGAAAAAGTAACCAATGCCATGATGGATTCCATGAAGCGGGTCAGCT
This sequence comes from Candidatus Saccharicenans sp., assembly GCA_030017715.1. GTDB lineage: Bacteria > Acidobacteriota > Aminicenantia > Aminicenantales > Saccharicenantaceae > Saccharicenans. The sequence goes on from JASEIU010000004.1 coordinate 199,504, forward strand.
TTGTGGAAAAGAAACTCAATCCGCTGTATGTCATGGCTGATTCCGGTTCCCGTGGTAACAAACAGCAGATCCGTCAGCTGGCGGCTATGAGGGGCCTGATGAGCAAGCCGTCCGGCGAAATCATCGAAACTCCCATCACTTCCAATCTGCGGGAGGGCCTCAACGTTTTGCAGTACTTTATTTCCACTCACGGCGCCAGAAAAGGATTGGCCGATACCGCTCTGAAGACGGCCAATTCCGGCTACCTGACCAGGAAGCTGGTGGACGTGGCCCAGGAAGTTATCGTCGACCAGCACGACTGCGGCACCCTGAAAGGCATCAATGTCAGCGCCATCGTGGAAAACGGAGAAATCATAGAACCATTCGTCGACCGGATTGTCGGTCGAGTTTCGCTGGAAAGGATAGTCCATCCGGACAGCGGCGAAATCATCGTGGATATGAACCAGGAAATCACCGAAAGCGTGGCCGAGAAGATCCAGAACCTGGGCATAGAGAGAGTGAAAATCCGCTCGGTCCTGACCTGCGAATCCAGGCGCGGCGTCTGCCAGCTTTGCTACGGCCGCGACATGGCCACCGGCCGTCCGGTGGACCTGGGTGAGGCGGTCGGAATCATCGCCGCGCAGTCGATCGGCGAACCTGGAACCCAGCTGACCATGAGGACCTTCCACGTGGGCGGTATCGCCATGAGGGGAGCCGAGAAGTCAGCCCTGGAAGCCAAGAATGACGGCGTCATAAAATTCAACAACCTGACCTACGTCCGGGATCGGCAGGGCAGCCTGGTGGTGGTTAACCGGAACGCCAGCATAGCCATTCTTGACCATCGCGGTCGGGAAATCGAGCATTACCAGGTTCCCTACGGAGCCAGGGTTCTGTTCAACGACGGCGACTTGGTGAAGGCCAGGCAGGAATTTGCTGAATGGGATCCGTTCAGCACCTTCATCCTGACCGAAGAAGGCGGGCTGGTCAGATTTAAGGACCTGCAGTCCGGAGTAAGCATGGAAGAGGTCCGGGATGATTTTACCGGCCTGATTACCCTGGTGGTCATGGAGCCCAAGGATGAAAAGCTCCAGCCGATGATTGAGATTATCGACCCGAAAAAGAAAGACGACAAGGGAGAACCGGTGGTCAGGAAGAGGTACTTCCTGCCCAAGGGAGCCAACCTTGAAATCAAGGACGGCGAGGAAGTGTTTGCCGGAGATATCCTGGCCAAAATACCGCGAGAAGTGGCCAGGACCAAGGATATCACCGGCGGTCTGCCCCGGGCCGAAGAATTGTTTGAAGCCCGGCGGCCGAAAAATCCGGCCGTCATCTCCGAAATTGACGGTGTGGTCCAGGTGGGCGACCTGCTGCGCGGCCATCGCCGGCTGATTGTCAAGAATGAAAGGGGAGGCTCCAAGGAGTACCTGATTCCTAAGAGCGCTCACCTTCTGGTCTCGGACGGCGAGAAAATAAAAGCCGGAACCCCTCTGATGGACGGACCGATAAATCCCCATGACATCCTCAAAGTCCTGGGAGAAAAAGAACTGGCCGAATACCTGTTGAGGGAAGTCCAGGAAGTTTACCGCCTGCAGGGAGTGACCATCAACGACAAGCATATCGAAATCATTATCAGACAGATGCTGCGCTGGGTTAAGATTGAAGAGGTCGGTGACACTGAGTTTCTGGTGGATGAACAGGTTGACAAGTTCAAGTTCCAGGAAGAAAACGAGAAAATCCTCAACAAGGGCGGGAAACCGGCCAAAGCCCGTCCGCTGCTGCTGGGGATAACCAAGAGCGCCCTCAGCACCGATAGCTTCATCGCCGCGGCCTCCTTCCAGGAGACCACCCGGGTTCTGACCGAGGCGGCTCTGTACGGCAAGGTGGATTACCTGAGGAAGATCAAGGAAAACGTTATCATGGGTCGGCTGATCCCGGCCGGTACCGGTTTCAGATACTACCGGAACGTTATCCTTAAAGAGGAACTGCCGGCTATAGAAGAAAAAGAAGCGGAAATCCAGGCCGAGAATTAGTCTCGACCCCAGGCCAGCCTGGAAGTCCGCAGAACCCCTGCTATCGGGTATCAGGGGAAGCCAGCCCTGGCTTCCACCCGGCCCGGAAAAAGGGGAAGAATGGCCTGGCTTCCGGTCCTTGAGCTGGAGAGGGCCGGACGGTGTAAAAAAAAGCAAAATAGCCTGTTGTTTTCTTGACAAGACAGGCGGTTTTTGCTATTCTTCAAGCATATTTCTCGGGAAATTCATCCTGGGAAGAGAGTATAAATATTTTTCTATTTTTTAGAGGAGATTTATAAGTGCCAACAGTCAACCAACTGGTGCGAATGGGCAGGATGCCCAAGAAGTATAAGAGTAAAGCTCCGGCTCTTGATGCCTGTCCACAGAAGAGAGGAGTCTGCGTTCGTGTGTTCACCACCACTCCCAAAAAGCCTAATTCGGCTTTAAGAAAAGTGGCCAGGGTCAGGTTGACCAATAATGTCGAGGTAACTGCCTACATTCCCGGAATCGGACACAACCTGCAGGAACATTCGATTGTTCTAATCAGGGGCGGAAGAGTTAAAGACCTGCCCGGCGTCCGGTATCACATCATCCGTGGTACGCTCGATGCCGAGGGAGTTCAGAATAGATTCCAGGGCCGTTCCCGGTATGGAGCCAAGAAGCCCAAGGAGAAAAAGGTTCCAGGCAAGTAAGCTGAGCGAGGAGAAAAGATATGCCGAGACGTGGAATTATCAGAAAGCGGAAGCCGCAACCGGACCCACTCTATAATTCGACTCTGGTCGGGAGATTGATAAGCCTGGTTCTGAAAAAAGGCAAGAAGAGCGTGGCCGAGGATATTGTTTACGGCACCCTGGACCTTTTAAGACAGCGGACCAAGGATGACCCGCTCAAAGTGCTGGAAAAGGCCATCGATAATGTCCGGCCTCTTCTGGAAACGAAATCCCGGAGGGTTGGCGGGGCCACTTATCAGGTTCCGGTGGAAGTTCCAGAACACAGGTCAATCTCTCTGGGAATGCGCTGGTTGGTGAAGTTTGCCAAAGAACGCGGCGGCAAGAGCATGGCCGAAAAGCTGGCGGCCGAAATTCTGGATGCACTGGCCAACAAAGGCGGAGCAGTAAAGAAGAGAGAAGATACCCATAAAATGGCTGAAGCCAACCGGGCTTTTGCGCATTATAAATGGTAAAAATTATAAATACAGCCAGGCTGATAAATTTATTTTTTTTATATATATATGGAGAAGAAATTTCATGCGGTCGTGCCCGATCGAACGAGTCAGGAACATTGGCTTCATGGCTCATATCGATGCGGGGAAGACTACAACTACGGAGCGGATTCTGTACTTCACCGGCATCACGTACAAGATGGGTGAGGTCGATGAGGGCACTGCCGTCATGGACTGGATGGTTCAGGAGCAGGAACGCGGTATTACCATAACAGCTGCCGCCACAACCTGTTACTGGAAAGACCACCGGATAAACATAATCGACACCCCGGGACACGTCGATTTTACCGCCGAAGTGGAGCGGTCTTTAAGGGTCCTTGACGGGGCAATTATTATTCTCTGTGCCGTCGGGGGTGTGGAGTCTCAGTCGGAAACAGTCTGGAGACAGGCCGATAAGTATCGGGTTCCCAGAATTATTTATGTGAATAAGATGGACAGATTAGGTGCTGACCCGCTAAGAACAGTGGACGAGGTGCGTACCCGTCTGGGGGCCAGACCTCTGCCCATTCAGATCCCCATAGGAACCGAAGACAGATTTGTCGGAGTGATCGACCTGGTGGAGAAGCAGGAAATAGTCTGGAAAAGCGACCTGCCGGGAACCGACTTTGAGAAGAGGTCGATATCCGAATCCTATCTGGAAGAGGTTGAAGCCCGCAGGAAGGAGCTTTTGGAGGTCCTGAGCGAAGTCGATGATGAGTTGATGAAGAAGTACCTTGAAGATGAGGAAATTACTCCCCTGGAAATTAAGCAGGCCATCAGGAAGGGCACGATTGACCTGAAATTTATTCCGGTTTTGTTCGGCGCCTCCTTCCGGAATAAAGGTGTTCACCCTTTGCTGGATGCTATAGTCGATTATCTACCCTCTCCGGCCGATATCCCGCCGGTAAAGGGCTATCATCCCAGGACCATTCAGCCCGAGGAACGGAAGGCTTCCGACAGCGAACATTTTTGCGCCCTGGTGTTCAAAATAATGACCGATCCCTTTCTGGGCAATCTGGCTTACTTCCGGGTTTATTCGGGCAAATTGAAAGTGGGCACCTCTGTTTATAACGCCAGCAAGGACCAGGAAGAACGGGTGGTCAGGCTGCTGGAAATGCATTCCAACAAACGCCGGGAGATAAATGAAGTCTACGCCGGTGACATCGCCGCCCTGGGCGGAATGAAAACTCTTTCCACCGGTGACACTCTGTGTTTGAAAAGCCGGCCGATTCTGCTGGAACCGCCGACCTTTCCGGAACCGGTGGTTTCAGCCACCATCGAGCCCCGAACCAAAGCCGACCATCAAAAACTGTTCTCCGCCCTGGAAAAATTCATGTCCGAAGACCCGACCTTCAGGGTGGTCCAGGACCCGATGACCGGCCAGACCCTGATTAAGGGAATGGGAGAGCTTCATCTGGAAATAATAATGGACCGGCTGGTCAGGGAATTTGGAGTTCAGGCCAGGCTGGGGCGGCCGCAGGTTGCTTACAAAGAAACCACTACTCGTGAGGCTGAGGGCGAGGGCAAATTTGTTCGCCAGCTCGGCGGCAAAGGTCAATTTGGACATTGTGTCATCAGGGTTGAGCCCCTGCCTCGAGGCCGGGGTTTTGAATTCGTCAACAAGCTGAAATCCGGGACCATCCCGGCGGAATTTGTTTCGGAAATCGAAAAAGGAATCAGGGAGGCCATGGAAGCCGGTCTGGTTGCCGGTTATCCAATAACCGATGTCAGAGCCATCCTGCTGGATAGCAGCTACCATGAGGTGGATTCTGTGGCCATAGCCTATAAAATCGCTGCTGCTCTGGCCTTTAAGGAAGCCGGGCAGAAAGCCGCTCCGGTTCTGCTGGAGCCGATCATGAAACTGGAAATTGTAACCCCGGATGAATATGTCGGCGGTTTGGTTGGAGACATCAACGCCAGAAGGGGACGAATAGAAGCCATGGAACTTAAGGGCAGTTCCCGGGTAATCAGAGCTTTTGTCCCCCTGTCGGAAATGTTCGGGTATGCCACCGTGCTCCGGACCATAACCCAGGGACGCAGTTCTTTCTCCCTGGAGTTCTTCCGGTACGACCCGACGCCGGCTGATGTCCAGGAAGAAATAATTGCCAGAATTGAGGGAAGAATTCCCTTTACTGAAGCCAGGAGGTAAAAGAGATGGCCAAGGAAAAATTTGCGAGGACGAAGCCGCACGTTAACATAGGGACGATCGGGCACATTGATCACGGGAAGACGACGTTGACTGCGGCGATCACCAAGGTGTTATCGACGAAGGGGTTGGCGCAGTTCAAGCCCTACGATGAGGTGGCGAAGGCGGACGCCAAGATGTTTCGTCGGGACGCGACGAAGATCCTGACGGTGGCTCTGTCGCACGTGGAGTACGAGTCGGAGAAGAGGCACTATGCGCACATAGACTGTCCGGGGCACGTGGATTACATCAAGAACATGATCAGCGGGGCGGCGCAGATGGACGGTTCGATTCTGGTGGTGGCGGCTGATGATGGGCCGATGCCGCAGACGAGGGAACACATCTTGCTGGCTCGTCAGGTGGATGTTCCGGCGATCGTGGTTTTTATCAACAAGGTGGACCTGGTAGATGATCCTGAGATACTGGACCTGGTGGAGTTAGAGGTCAGGGAGCTGTTGAGCAAGTATGAATTTCCTGGAGACAAGACGCCGGTGATACGGGGCAGCGCGACCAGGGCGATGGCCGATCCTGAGGGAGAGGGTGGCAAGCCGATCTGGGAGTTGATGAAGGCGCTGGACGAGTTCATACCGGAGCCGGTGCGGGAGATAGACAAGCCGTTTTTGATGAGCATAGAGGATGTTTTTTCGATAACTGGCCGTGGGACGGTGGTAACGGGCAGAGTGGAGCGGGGGATAGTCAAGGTAGGTGATGAGGTGGAGATAGTAGGCTTTGGGGAGACGAAGAAGACGGTGGTGACCGGGGTGGAGATGTTCCGGAAGATTCTGGACCAGGGGCAGGCGGGAGACAACGTAGGTTGTTTGCTGCGTGGCATAGGAAAGGACGAGGTGGAGAGGGGGCAGGTTCTGGCCAAGCCCGGTTCGATCACGCCGCACAAGAAGTTTCGGGCGCAGATATACGCTTTGACCAAGGATGAGGGCGGGCGGCACACGCCGTTTTTCACTGGTTACCGGCCGCAGTTTTATTTTCGGACGACCGACGTGACCGGGACGGTTAAGTTACCGGCGGGGGTGGAGATGGTGATGCCCGGGGACAATGCCAACGTGGAGGTGGAGCTGATCACCACGGTGGCCATGGAGAAAGGCCTGAGGTTTGCCATCCGCGAGGGCGGCCGGACGGTGGGCGCCGGAACCGTCACCGAAATTTTGGAATAGAGAATAAATAGGTTAATCATATGGAGAACGAGGAACGACCATGGAAAAGATAAGAATTAAACTCCAATCATTCGATCACCGGCTCCTGGACCAATCGGTAAAGGACATTGTGATCAAGGCCAGAAGAACCGGAGCCAAAATTTCCGGCCCCATTCCGCTTCCGACCAGGATTCAACGGTTTTGCGTTCTTCGTTCCCCGCATGTCGACAAAAGGTCGAGAGAGCATTTCGAAATGAGGATTCATAAGAGATTGATAGACATCAGCGAATACAGCAATGAAACCATTGAAGAACTGCAGAAGCTCGACCTGCCAGCCGGAATCGACGTGGAAATCAAAGCCTTTGGCGCAGGAGAATGACCATGGTGGAAGGTATCATCGGCAGAAAAATCGGCATGACCCAGGTCTTTGATGAAGAGGGCAATGTTATTCCTGTGACCGTCATCAAGGCCGGGCCCTGCACCGTGATCCAGAAGAAAACCAGAGAAAAGGACGGCTACGAAGCCCTGCAGCTCGGACTGGTTGAAGACAAGACCAGGAAGAAAACCAGAAAACCCGAGGCCGGCCATTTTAAGAAAGCGGACAGTCCCGTTCTGAAAGTCCTGAGAGAAGTTAAATATCGCGGCCCGCTGGAAATCAAGGAAGGCGACCAGCTGCTGGTCGACCTGTTCCAGGTTGGCGAGAAGGTGCACGTGGTCGGGCTGAGCAAGGGCAAGGGTTTTCAGGGCGTGGTCAGGAGACACGGCTTCGCCGGCGGAGACGCCGCTCACGGTTCCATGTTTCACCGGGCTCCCGGGTCGATCGGAGCTTCGTCCTTCCCCTCCCGGGTCATGAAGGGAACCAGGATGGGCGGCCGGATGGGCGATGACCGGGTGACCGTTCGCAATCTGAAAGTGATTCAGGTTGATAAGGAAAACAACCTGCTGGTAGTCGAAGGTGCGGTTCCGGGAGCCAGCGGCGGGGTGGTCCTGATTAAAAAGAGCACCTTCAAAACCAAGACCTCATAAACGAAGAGAGTGCCATGAAAGTACAAGTGTTAGACCAAAGCGGCAAGCAGGTTAAGGAAATGAACCTGCCGGAAGAGATATTTTCCTATCCGGTTAAAGACCATCTGATATATGAGGCGGTGGTCAACTATCTGGCCAACCAGAGACAGGGAACGGCTTCCACCAAGAACCGGGGTGAGGTCAGCGGCGGCGGCCGCAAGCCGTGGCGCCAGAAAGGAACGGGCCGGGCTAGAGTGGGCAGCGTCAGATCTCCTCTCTGGAGGCACGGCGGAACGGTTTTCGGGCCGAAGCCCCGCGATTACAGCTATGCCATTCCGAAAAAAGCCAGGAAGAACGCTCTGAAGTCTGCCCTGACTGCCAAGCTGGCGGAAAACCTGTTGCTGGTGATTGATGAGATCAAGATTTCCGAACCCAAAACCAAGCAAGCTGCCGGCTGGCTGAAGAGCTTGAACATTGATTCCGCCCTGATTGTCGATGACCGCGACAATAAGAATCTGTTCCGGTCGGTCCGGAACATTCCGGAAGTCAAGGCCGTGGACGACGAGCACCTGAATATCTATGACCTGCTCCGGTACCGGTGGCTGGTCTTCAGCCAGCGCTCTTTTAATTCCCTGGTGGAGAGATTGAAATGACCAAAGACCCGAGAGATGTAATATTGAAGCCCCTGATTACGGAAAAAAGCACCAGGTTGAAAGAATCTCATCGAGAAGTCTGTTTTGAGATTGCTCCCGAAGCCAACAAAATCGAGGTCAAAAAAGCGGTGGAAGAGTTGTTCAAGGTCAAAGTGGAGAGAGTGACCATTGTCAACCTGAAGGGTAAGACCAAGAGGCTCGGCCGGACGCTTGGTCGGACCAAGGACAGAAGGAAAGCTTATGTCAAGCTGAAACCCGGCGAAAAAATGATCGAATATTTTGAGGCAGTGTAACCATGGGTATTAAAGTTTACAAACCAGTTACTCCAGGCTTGCGTCACCGCACCGGACTGACTTATGAAGAGCTGACCACCGATAAGCCCTATAAGCCGTTGCTGGTGCCTCTGCCCAAGAGCGGAGGACGCAACAACCGCGGCCATCTGTCAGTCAGGCACCGGGGCGGGGGACACAAAAGAATGTACCGGATAATCGATTTCAGGCGGGATAAGATCGATGTCCCGGGCGTGGTGGAAACCGTAGAGTACGACCCCAACCGGTCCGCATTTATCTCCCTGGTCAAATATGCCGACGGAGAACGGCGCTACATTCTGACTCCTCTCAACCTGAAAGTCGGCGATACCATCGTCTCGGCCAATACCCAGGTTGACATCCTGCCGGGTAATGCCATGCCTCTCCGCTACATCCCGGTGGGGACGATTGTTCACAACGTGGAGTTGAAGATCGGCAAGGGCGGTCAGCTGGCCAGAGCCGCCGGTTCGGGCGTCCAGATCCTGGGCAAGGAAGGCGGTTATGCCCAGCTTCGGTTGCCGTCCTCGGAGATCCGGAAAGTTCATCTTGATTGCCGGGCCACGGTCGGGCAGCTGGCCAACCTGGACCATCAGAATATAAGTGTCGGCAAAGCCGGGCGGACCAGATGGCTGGGCATCAGACCCCATGTTCGGGGCACCGCCATGAACCCGATCGACCACCCCCACGGCGGCGGTGAAGGCCGGACCAAGGGCGGGCGCCATCCGGTCAGTCCTGAAGGCATTCCGACCAAGGGTTACAAGACCAGGAAGAACAAAAGAACCCAGGCCTTTATTATCAGGAGAAGGAGTAAGTAATCATGGGCAGATCTGTTAAGAAAGGTCCCTATGTTGACCCTAAATTGCTGGAGAAAGTTCAGGCCGCTCAGTCGGCCCGGGAAAAGCGCCAGGTGATTAAGACCTGGTCACGCCGTTCGACCATCATTCCGGAGATGGTCGGTTTGACTTTCGGGGTCCATAACGGCCGCAAATTCATTCCGGTCTTTGTGACCGAACAGATGGTCGGACACAAGCTGGGCGAGTTTGCTCCCACCAGGACCTTCAAGGGACATACCTCCAAGACTGCCCGGCAGCTTAAAGTGGGTAAGTAACCATGGAAAAAGAAAAATATCTTTCAAAAGCCGTTGCCCGCTATGTGCGGATCAGTCCCCAGAAGGGACGCCTGGTGGCCGACCTGATCAGAAACAGGCTGGTCGGAGAGGCCCTGACCATACTTAAGTTCAACGAGAAGAAGAAGATCAGTGCTGTTCTGGAAAAGGTGCTTCGCTCGGCCATTGCCAATGCCCAGCAGAAGGCGCCTAACGTGGACGTTGATAATCTTTATGTGGCCAGGGTACAGATTGACCAGGGCCCGGCCATGAAGAGGATCCGGCCGGCGCCCATGGGCCGGGCTTACCGGGTGCTCAAAAGAATGAGCCATGTCAAAATCTACTTAGACGAAAAGAAAGGGAGATAGACGGTGGGACAGAAGACACATCCAATCGGCTTTCGTTTAGGATTTAACAAACAGTGGACTTCCCGCTGGTTCGCCAGAGGCCGGGATTATGCCAGGTTGTTTCACGAAGACCTGCAGATGAAAGAGGCTGTCCGGGAAAAGTACGAGCATGCCGGCATTGCCAGCGTCGATGTGGAAAGAGTCGGTCCCAAGGTCAGGGTTATCATCCATACGGCCAGGCCGGGCATCATCATCGGCCGGGGCGGAAAGGAAATCGAGAACCTCAAGAACATGCTGGAAACCATAGCCAGGCGAGAGGTATATGTGGATATCAGAGAAGTGGATAAGCCGGAGCTCAACGCCGCCCTGGTGGCCGAAGGTATCGCCACCCAGCTGGAAAAAAGAATTGCCTACCGCCGGGCCATGCGACGGGCGGTGGAAATGGCTCTGAAAATGGGAGCCAAGGGAATAAAGGTTATGTGCGCCGGTCGTCTGGGCGGAGTGGAAATCGCCAGAACCGAATGGTATCTGAAGGGCCAGCTGCCGCTGCAAACGCTCCGGGCCGACATTGATTTTGCCTTTACCGAAGCTTTTACCACCTATGGTCAGATCGGGATCAAAGTCTGGATCTACCGCGGTGATGTGGATAAAGCCAAAGTCTCTTCTCAAATCATCGAGGCTGAGGAGATTTGACCATGTTGATGCCGAAGAAAGTCAAATACCGGAAACAGCAACGGGGCCGGATGAGAGGCCAGGCTCTGCGCGGAGCTGAGCTGACCTTTGGCGAATACGGCCTGCAGGCCCTGGAACCGTGCTGGTTGACCGCCAGGCAGATCGAGGCCGGCCGTGTGACCATCACCAGGTTTCTCAAGAAGCGCGGCAAGATGTGGGTCCGGGTTTTCCCCTGGAAACCGGTAACCAAGAAGCCCACCGAAACCAGGATGGGACGCGGCAAGGGTGACCCGGAGTTCTGGGTAGACGTTATCAAGCCCGGACGGATCATCTTTGAAGTTGAAGGCGTCGACCACAGCGTGGCTCAGGAGGCCATGCGCCTGGCCGCCAACAAGCTGCCGATCAAGACCAGGTTCATATCAAGAGAGCACAGGGAGCTAAAATGAAAATCAGGGAATTGAGAGAACTGTCGGCTGAAGACTTAAAGCAGAAAGAGCTGGAACTCAAGGATCAGCTGTTCAAGCTTCGCTTCCAGAAATCTCTGGGGCAGCTGGACAATCCGATGAAGATCCGGAACATCAGGAGAGACCTGGCCCGAATCAAGACGCTGTTAAAAGAATTTCAGAAAAAAGGGACGGAATAAACCATGGAAGCTAAACGAGAAAAAAGAATAACGACCAAAGTGGGGACGGTCGTGGCCAGGAAATCGGCCAAGACCCTCAGGGTTCAGGTGGAGAGGCTGGAAAGGCATCCCCTCTACCGGAAGATTGTCAAGCGCCGGAAGATCTTCCTGGTCCATGACGAGCACGAGAAGTGCCAGGTGGGTGATGTAGTCAGGATCGTGGAGACCAGGCCCATCAGCCGGCTGAAAAGATGGCGGGTGGCTGAGATAATCAGTTTAGCTTCCAGAGAGATTGAACCCGAAACTGAGAGTGAAGGTGGACTGACATGATTCAGATGAGAACCATGCTCAAGGTGGCGGATAACTCCGGCGCCCGGAGGATTATGGCCATTACACCTCTGGGAGGCGGAGTGGGTCAGGTGGCAACTATCGGAGATGTGATTTCGGCCTCGGTCAAAGAAGCCGACCCGGACAGCAAAATCGAGAAAGGCAAGGTGGTCAGGGCGGTCATCGTTAGAACCAGAAAAGAAGTCCGTCGCAAGGACGGTTCTTACATTCGCTTCGACGACAACGCGGCCGTGATCATCGATAAACAGGGTGAACCGGTCGGGACCCGTGTCTTCGGTCCGGTCGGTCGCGAGCTCAGGGAAAAGAAATTCATGAAGATCATATCGCTGGCTCCGGAGGTGCTGTGATGGCCAGATTTCCTTTCAAGAAAAACGACCTGGTGATCGTCCGCAGCGGCAAAGACCGGGGCAAGACCGGCAAGGTATTGAGGGTTATCCCAGAGAAAAACCGTCTGCTGGTGGAAAGAATAAATTTCGTCAAAGTTTTCGTCCGGCCCGACCGCAGCCAGAACGTCCAGGGCGGCATCATGGAAAAAGAGTCGCCCATTCATGTCTCCCGGGTTATGCTCTACTGCGAAGAATGCGGGCGGGGCGTGCGGTTCAAACATAAACTTCTGGAGGACGGAACCAAGATAAGGGTCTGCGCCAGATGCCAGACTAACTTAGAAAGGTCCTGAGAGGTCGGAAGATGAGCAGGTTGTATGAACGTTACAAGAAAGAAATAATCAAGGAACTTCAAAAGGAACTGGGGATCGACAATCCCATGGCCGTGCCCCGGCTGGAGAAGATTATCGTCAATATGGGAGTGGGTGATGCCATCCAGAACATCAAGCTTCTGGACACGGCCAAGATGGAGCTCAGCCTGATAACCGGCCAGCAGCCGGCTATAGGCCGGGCCAAGAAATCCATATCTGCCTTCCATCTCAGGAAAGGACAGCCCATCGCCTGTTACGTTACTCTCAGAAGAAAGAGAATGTACGAATTCTTCGACCGGCTGGTCAATATCGTCTTGCCCCGGGTCAGAGATTTCCGGGGCCTGCCGGCCAACTCCTTCGACGGGCGCGGAAATTACACCATCGGCCTGAAAGACCAGCTGGTTTTTCCTGAAATTGATTACACCAGGGTAGAGAGGCCGCGAGGCATGAACATCACCATAGTGACCACGGCCAGAAACGATAAGGAAGCGTATGCCCTGCTGAAGAAACTGGGCATGCCCTTCCGAGAATCTTAAAGAAAGGAAGGTCAAAGTGGCGACTACAGCAAAAATTGTCAAGGATCAGAGAAAGCCCCGTTATGGAATTCGCCATCGCAATCGCTGCCGGTTGTGCGGCCGCCCCAGGGGCTATTATCGTAAATTTGACCTCTGCCGGCTTTGTTTGAGGCAACTGGCCTTAAAGGGAGAAATCCCCGGGGTCACCAAATCTTCCTGGTAAATAACTTGGAAAGGATAGAAACATGAGTCTGACCGACCCGATTGCCGATATGTTAACCAGAATCAGGAATGCCGTCAGGGCTAAAAAGAAAGAGGTTAACCTGCCTTCTTCGCGTCTGAAAATCGAACTGGCCAGGATTCTTAAAGAAGAAGGTTACATAAAAAACTATAAAGTGATCGAAGATAATAAACAGGGCGTGCTGAATATTGTCCTTAAATATACAGACGACAACCAGAGTGTTATCAGCGGGCTTCGCCGGGTCAGCAAGCCGGGGTGTCGCATCTACTGCACCCGGGACTCTGTTCCCAAAGTTCTGGACGGCCTGGGAGTGGTAATCATTTCCACCTCCCGCGGCCTTCTGACCGATAAACAGTGCGAGGAACAGGGAGTGGGTGGCGAAGTGCTGTGTGAAATCTGGTAATCCAGTGGGTGAGGTACGAGGATGTCAAGAGTAGGTAAGAAGCCGATAGAGATACCGGCCGGAGTCAGGGTAACGGTTCATCCGGACCGAATTGAGGTAGAAGGCAAGCTGGGCAAGCTGACCTCGCCTCTATATGCCGGGATTAAGGCCGAAGTGCAGGGCAATCAGCTGGTTCTGACCAGGGAAAACGAGGGGCAGCAAACCAGGCAGTTTCATGGTCTGTGCCGGGCTCTGGCCAACAATGCTGTCATCGGAGTCTCAAAAGGATTCTCCAGGCAGCTGGAAATTACCGGCGTCGGTTACCGGGCCAAGGTGGAGAAGAATAAACTGGAACTGAGTGTCGGCTATTCCAAGCCTGTGGTTTACGAAATCCCCCAGGGAATTGAGATTGTGGCCGAAAAACCAACCCTGTTGACTGTCCGGGGCATCGACAAGCAGAAAGTCGGCCAGGTGGCCGACACCATCAAGAGGTTCCGTCGGCCGGACCCGTACAAGCAGAAAGGAATCCGGCTGGTGGGCGAGGTTCTCATCAAGAAAGAAAGAAAAGCGGGGGTGGCCGGTGCTTAAGTCAAAGACTGAAATCAAGAAAATCAGAAAACAGAGAATCAGGAAAAGAATCAGGAGAAAACTCCAGGGAACTCCGGAAAGACCCAGAGTGCTGGTCGTTAAATCCAACCGGTATGTGTATGCCGCGGTGATAGACGACCTGGCCGGTCGGGTCATAGCTTCGGCCTCCACTCTGGAAAAAGATTTCCGGGAAAAAGCCAGGAATTTAAAGAACAAAGAAGCCTGCGCCCTGCTGGGAGCGGTTCTGGCCAGGAGACTCAAAGAGAAGAACATCACCAGAATTGTCCTGGACCGCGGCATCTATCCCTATCATGGACGGGTGAAGGCTCTGGCAGAGGCCCTGAGAGCGGAAGGCCTGGCCCTTTAACCGATTAAGGAGGAATGAGCGTGGAACACGAAGAATTGGAAAAACTGGAAGAAGGTATCGGCTCCGAGCTGGAGCTCAAAGACCAGGTCATTTCCATCAGAAGAGTTACCAAAGTGGTCAAGGGTGGCAAAAACCTAAGTTTTTCAGCCCTGGTGGCTGTGGGCAATGAAGGTGGCCGCGTAGGGATCGGTTTGGGCAAGGCTCGCGAAGTGCCCCAGGCCATTGCCAAGGCCGTTGAAGACGCCAAAAAGCATATGATTGAGGTGCCCCTGACCGGCACCACCATTCCTCATATGATTAAGGGTGAATCCGATGCCGGAATTGTGGTTCTGCGGCCGGCTTCTCGTGGAACCGGGGTGATCGCCGGCGGAGCGGTCCGGGTTATTCTGCAGCTGGCCGGGGTCAGGGATATCCTGACCAAATCCATCCGCAGCGGCAATCCGATCACCGTGGCCCAGGCCACCATCGATGCCCTCAAGAAGTTGAAGAAACCGGAAGCGGTCAGCAAGTTGAGAGGCAAGGAAGGCGAGAAAGCTAAGTCTTAAGGTGAGGCCAAGATGAAGAAAGAAAAATACCTGAAAATAAAGTTGGTTCGAAGCCTGATCGGTCATCCCCAGAAACACCGCCTGGTGGCCTATGGTCTTGGTTTGAGAAAGCTCAATTCTCAGGTTGTCAGGAAGGATTGCCCGGAAATCAGGGGGATGGTCAGGAAAATCTCTCATTTGCTCGAGATAGAGGAGACAGATAAGCCATGAATCTCAGTAAGTTGAAACCAGCTCAGGGCGCCAGAAAAAGCGATAAGCGAAGAGGCCGGGGCCCGGGCTCCGGTCTGGGAAAAACGGCCGGTCGCGGTCACAAGGGCCAGTTGGCCGGTGCCGGTTATAAGCGAAAATGGGGATTTGAAGGCGGCCAGATGCCGCTGCATCGCCGACTGCCCAAGAGGGGCTTCACAAACATGTTCCGGGTCGAGTACACCGAAATCAACCTGGACCGACTGGACAAACTTCCGGCGGCCGAAATCGGGTTGAAAGAAATGCTCGAGCACCGGCTGATCCATAGCCAATCGGAACTGGTAAAAGTTCTGGGTAGAGGCCAACTGACTTCTCCCAAGACCATAAAGGCTCATGCTTTCTCTCAGTCTGCCGTCAAGAAGATTGAAGAAAGCGGGGGTAAAGCCATCACCATCGGGAAGGACTAATGTTAGAAAGTATTCGCAACATCTTCAGCATTCCTGACCTGAGGAAGAGGGTCATTTTCACCCTTCTTCTTCTGGCTGTCTACCGAATCGGGGCTCAGATTCCCAATCCAGGAGTCAGCGCGGCGGCTCTGGCTGAGTTCTGGCAGACCCAGCGCGGCTCCATCCTGGGATTTTATGACCTGTTCTCCGGACGGGCCATGTCCAGGATGACCATCTTCGCTCTTGGTATTATGCCGTATATTAGCGCTTCCATCATCCTGCAGCTGCTGACCGTAGTCTGGCCTTACCTGGAAAGACTGTCCAAAGAGGGCGAACTGGGAAGGAAGAAAATTACCCAGTATACCCGGTACGGAACGCTGGTTATCTGTCTGATCCAGTCCTTCGGCATTGCCATTTTTCTGGAAAGCCTGACCAGTCCCACCGGTGCCAGAATTGTGCCCAGCCCGGGTTGGGGATTCAGGCTGCTGACCATGCTGACCCTGACTACCGGTACCACCTTTATCATGTGGCTCGGTGAACAGATTTCGGAACGGGGAATAGGCAACGGTATTTCCCTCATCATATTTGCTGGAATCGTGGTCGGCTTGCCTCAGGGAATCAATAGCCTGCTCAGCGGTCTGCGAACCGGAGCCCTCGACCCGCTCCGGATCATTTTCCTGGTGGTGCTGATGCTGGCGGTCATCGCCTTTATCATCTTTGTCGAGCGTGGCCAGCGGCGGATTCCTATTTCTTACGCCAAGAGGGTTATCGGCCGCAAGGTTTACGGCGGTCAGAGCACCCATCTGCCGCTCAGGGTCAACACCGGAGGAGTAATTCCCATCATCTTTGCCGCTTCCATCATTACCATCCCGGCCACCCTGGCCAATTTGTCCAAGGCTCCGATACTGCAGACCATCGCCAGACAGTTCGGGATGGGCATGCCGCTTTATAATCTGCTCTACATAGCGGCTATAATCTTCTTTACCTATTTTTACGTGTCCATCATTTTTAATCCCAACGATGTGGCTGAGAACCTCAGGAAGTATGGCGGTTTTATTCCCGGGATCAGACCCGGCAAGAACACCGCTGATTACATAGATGAGGTGCTCAGCCGGATAACACTGGTGGGTGCGATTTATCTGGCGGCCATAGCCATTCTGCCCGAATTCTTGATGACCGGGTTCAAGGTGGGATCACTGCCCTGGATAGGGCCGTTTCTGGAAGCTAATCTGCCAAAATGGTTCACCCAGGGATTAAACGTTGACTTCTATTTTGGCGGCACTTCCATTCTGATCGTGGTCGGAGTGGCCATGGATACTCTCCAGCAGATAGAAGCCCAGCTGGTAATGCGTCATTACGACGGTTTTCTTAGAAGCGGACGTCTGAGGGGGAGAAGAGGATGAGGATAATCCTGCTGGGGCCGGCTGGTAGCGGCAAGGGAACTCAGGGTGAGCTGATAGAGCGTCACTACGGGTTTCCGCGCATTTCTACCGGCGACCTGCTCCGGCTGGAAGTAATGAAAGGAACAGAGCTGGGAAAGATGGTTGCCGACATCATGAAGTCGGGACGGCTGGTGGCCGACGACTTGGTGCTGCGGGTGGTCAGAGACAGGGTTGATGACCCGGACTGCCAGGCCGGATATGTTCTGGACGGCTATCCCAGGACCCTGAACCAGGCCTTGCTCCTGGAAAAGATTGATGTTGGCCGACCGGAGACAGCTCTGGAAATTATGATTTCTGAAGAAACGGTCATGGAACGTTTATCCGGCCGCCTGGTTTGCCCTGAATGCGGCACTGTATATAATGTTCATAACAACCAACCGCCGGCTGACCGGCGTTGCCCGGCTTGCGGGGCCGAACTGACGGTCAGAAACGATGACCGTCCCGAGGTTATTAAAGAGAGGTTCCGAATTTACCGGGAAACAATCGGGCCCCTGCTGGAACATTACTCCCGTAAGCAGGTGCTATTCCGGGTGGACGGCCAGCGGACGGTGGAAGAGGTTTTCAGCTCCATCCGGTCGATTCTGGACGACCGGATTCGCGGAGACCGGGGAGCATCGAGCCGGCCATGATTATTTATAAGTCCGACGCGGAAATTGAAATGATGAAGAAGAGTTCTCAGATTGTAGCCAGAATCCTGTCTGAACTCAAGGAGATGATCAGACCGGGACTGGAAACAAGAGAGCTGGATTCTTATGCCGAAACCAGGGCTCGTGAACTGAGTGCGGTGCCGGCCTTCAAAGGCTACCGAGGTTACCCGGCTTCGCTCTGTGTTTCCATAAACGAGGAAATTGTACATGGCATTCCGTCCGGCCGTCGTCTCCAGGAAGGAGACATCGTCAGCCTCGATTTCGGAGTCGTTTATGAAGGATTTTACGGAGATGCAGCGCTGACTGTTCCGGTCGGGCAGGTGTCAGAGCTGGCTCTAAGATTGATAGCAGTGGCCGAGAAATCTTTCTATCGCGGGCTGGAAGAGCTGAAGGAAGGCAACAGATTATCCGACGTTTCGGCGGCCATTCAGCAGGAAGTGGAAAAAGCCGGTTTTTCGGTTATCCGGGCCTTTGTCGGCCATGGCATCGGACGCAGCCTGCACGAGGAGCCCCAGTTGCCGAATTTTGGCCTTCCCGGTCACGGTCCCAGATTGAAAAGAGGGCTGACCCTGGCCATAGAACCGATGATCGCCGCCGGCCACTGGGAGGTGGAGGTGCTGGATGATGGCTGGACGGCCATTACCAGGGACAGGAGCCTGGCGGCCCACTTTGAGCATACCGTAGCCCTGACTGGAAACGGCGTTGAGATCCTATCGCTGGATAGCCTGGAAGTCGAAGGGTTAAAGGCAGGGAGAACGGCCAATGCCTAAGACTGACGTCTTTGAAATTGAGGGCGTGGTTCTGGAAACCTTGCCCAATGCCATGTTCAAAGTGGAGCTGGCCAATAAGCATATAATCCTGGCCCATATTTCGGGAAGGATGAGAAAAAACTTTATCCGGATTCTGCCGGGAGACAGGGTATTGGTAGAGATATCGCCTTACGATTTGACCAAAGGGCGTATCACTTACAGGTTTAAGTGAGGTGTAAGATGAAGGTCAGAGCATCAGTCAAGAAAATCTGCCGGAACTGTAAGATTGTCCGGAGAAAAGGGGTGATCAGAGTGATCTGTTCCAACCCCAAACATAAACAAAGACAAGGATAAAAGAGGAGACCATGGCAAGAATCGCAGGTATCACACTTCCCCCGGAAAAGAGGATTGAGATTGGTTTGACCTATATCTACGGGATTGGAAGGTCCAAAGCCAACAAAATCCTGGAGGAGGCCAGGATCGATAAGAACAAGAAGGTCAAAGATCTGACCGAGGATGAAATCAACAAGATCCGCCAGATAATCGAAAAGCGCGAGAAGATCGAAGGTGACCTCCGCAAAGAAGTGTCTCAGAGCATCAAGCGGTTGATCGATATCGGCTGCTACCGAGGTCAGCGGCACAAGAGGAACCTTCCGGCCCGCGGGCAGAGAACCAGAACCAACGCCCGCACCCGCAAGGGTCCCCGCGGTCAGACCATCAAGAAACTGAAAGAGAAAAAAGCTTAGTGTAAGGGAGAAAATTCATGCCCAAGGCCAAAGCCAAGAAGAAAAAAATTAAAAAAGAAGTTACCTTCGGGGTAGCTCATATTCAGTCAACCTTCAACAACACCATCATCACCATAACCGACCAGCAGGGGAATACCATCTGCTGGGCCAGTTCCGGCACTTCCGGCTTTAAGGGTGCCAGGAAGGGGACGCCCTTTGCCGCTCAGCTGGCGGCCAAAGAAGTGGCCAGCAAGGCCAGAGAATTCGGCGTCCGCTACATCGATGTCAGGGTCAAGGGGCCGGGCGCCGGGCGGGAGTCGTCCATCCGGGCCCTGCAGGCGGCCGGAATGGAGATCAAGTCCATCCGGGATGTCACCCCGATACCCCACAACGGTTGCCGGGTGAGAAGAAGAAGAAGAGTATAAAGGAGACCGATCATGGCCAGGTATCAAAAACCGGATTGTCGCTTGTGCCGGATAGAAAAAGCTAAGCTTTTCCTGAAAGGCAATAAATGTCTAACTGATAAGTGCCCGCTGGAAAGACGGCCCTTCGCTCCCGGGCAGCACGGCCGGATGCGCAAAAGGGTGCTGGGCTATGCCCTGCAGCTCCGGGAAAAGCAGAAACTCAAAAGGTACTATTGCATGTCGGAACAGCAGTTCCGGCTGTTCTTCAAGAGGGCTGAACAGCAGAAAGGAGTCACCGGCGAAAACCTGCTGGTAATGCTGGAAAGAAGACTGGACAATGTGGTCTTTCTGATGGGTCTGGCTCAGTCCCGGTCTCATGCCCGTCAGATTATCACCCACGGACATATTCTGGTCAATGACAGAAAAGTGACCATCCCGTCTTACCTGATAAAAGCCGGAGATGAAGTGGTGCTTAAAGAGAAATCAGCCCAGAACGAGAATTTCAAAGCGCTGGTTGAGGCCAATCGGACCAAAACCCTCCCTGGCTGGCTGGAGATGGACTGGGATAATTGCCGGGGCAAAGTGGTTGCTCTGCCTACCAGACAGGATATCACCATCCCGGTTGAGGAACATCTGGTGGTCGAGCTTTATTCGAAATAGTGAGGAAGGCAGCCTGAAGTTGACCTTCCTATTAAGGAGGACCTATGACTGAACTTGGTTTTCAGAGGCCAAGATTTTTGGAATGCGATTATGAAACTCTTAGCGATACTTATGGCCGATTTCAGGCCCAGCCTTTTGAACGCGGCTACGGCATCACCATCGGCAATTCTTTGAGAAGAATCCTGCTGTCCTCAATCACCGGGGCGGCCATAACCGCTGTCAGGATAGGCGGAGTGTTGCACGAATTTTCCACCCTGCCCGGAGTGGTGGAGGATGTCACCCATATCATCCTCAACCTCAAGACCATTCCCCTGAAACTCAAAGTCAACGAACCCAGGAGAATGACCCTGAAGGTGGTCGGTCCGGCCGAGGTCAAATCCGGGGATATCGTCCACGATTCCGATGTCGAAATCCTCAATCCCGATGTTCATATCGCCACCCTGGATGTTGACGGCAAACTGGAGATGGAAATGGTGGTCAGGAACAACCGCGGTTACATCACCGCCGACCAGAACTTTGACAGCGAGCTGAGCCTGGATTTTATTCCCCTGGATTCTTCCCATTCACCGATACTGAAGGTTAATTATACGGTTGAGCCGGCCAGAGTCGGCAAGCGGATCGATTACGAGAGCCTGACTCTGGAAATCTGGACCAACGGCGCCATCCGGCCGACCGACGCCCTGTCCCAGGCGGCCAAGTTGATGCGAGACCACCTGACCATCTTCCTCAATATTATCGATGAGCCCCTGGAGAGGGAAGCCATGCTGCCCAAGAAGGAGATCCCTTACCTCGACAAGGTGGAAACCCTGGCTCACACCATCGACCACCTGGAACTTTCAGTCCGGGCCAACAACTGTCTGCGCGCGGCCGGAATCAGTCATGTCTACGAGCTGGTCCAGAAAACCGAGGAACAGCTCCTGAAAACCAAGAACTTCGGCCGTAAGTCATTGGAAGAAATCAAGAATAAGCTGGCCGAGATAGGCCTGGGTTTGAACCTGGAGTTGCATCCCAAGCTGCTGGATCAGGTTCAGTCTGTCATCAAGCAGAGTAAAAGCGATAAGGAGCTGGAAGCATGAGACACCGGGTTAAACGCTATCAACTCAGACGGAATACCGCCCATCGCCGGGCCCTGCTGAAGAATCTTGTTACCTCTCTTCTGGAGAAAGAAAGAATCAAGACCACCCTGGCCAAGGCCAAAGCGGCCAGGCCGGTGGCCGAGAAGATGATTACCCTGGGCAAGAAAGATACGCTGGCTGCCCGCCGGCTGGCTCTGGCTTATCTGACCAAGGAAGCAGCCGTTCAGAAATTATTTTCCGAGCTCGGGCCAAGGTTCAAGGAGCGCCCGGGGGGCTATACCAGAGTGGTCAAGCTGGGTCCCCGTTCTGGAGACGGTGCCCCGATGGCCATGCTGGAATTGCTGGGTGCCGAATACAGGAAAAAAGCCAGGAAAAAGGAAAAGGAAAAAAGCAAACCCACCAGATAGATTTCTGGCCTTCTGAATCACAGCGGACCGGCAGGTCCGGTTTGAGTTCACAGAAGCCTTCCGGGCTACGAAGAATTTTACCGGCTGAAGTTGGAGTTCAAGTCCGGCGGCCGGAGGACAATCTATCGGCCCTAATCTTTCGGACGGCGGCTACCCCGATAAATGCTCTGCCAGTAGTCATCATACAGGTTTGATATCTGGACCACCGGTTTCTGGTAGGTGGTGGCGTGTATGAACTCCCTGTCGCTGATCATCAGGCCGACATGACTGATACTCTTACGACCGAAGAAAACCAGGTCGCCGGCTTTTTCTTGACCGGCGGGCACTTCCAGCAGACCTGACCTGGTGAACTGGATATCGGCGTCGCGCAGTATTTCCAATCCGCTCAGCCGGTAGATCAACTGGACATAGCCTGAGCAATCAAGCCCCAGAGGACTGGTGCCTCCCCAGAAATAGGGCAAACCCAGAAACCTTTTGGCCAGCTCCACCATCTGCTCCGGACTCAGGCGCGGTCTCTGGAAAGGTGCCTGTTTTACCTGGCCGTCTCCCATCTGGATGAAAGCTTTCCGGCGGTCGGGCAGGATTACCTCTCCCCAGCGGCTTTCGAACTTCTCCAGCACCAGGACCGAGCTAATAGGAGCAAACAGCAGCGGTTTCTGTTTGGTGACATCCGGTCCGGAATAGAGGTAGGCGAACAGACTGGTAACCTCTATAACCTGTCCTTCCGAAGCGTAGGGCTTATCCTCCCGGGCATAAAGCCGCAGGGCCTGTCCTGAAATCCAGCCCCGGTAGGTGTCGGGCGTTTCAATCTGGTACCAGACCTGACCTCTGGCATCCTTTTCAGCCTTCAGTATTTTAACGGTTGTGCCCAGCAGGGCCTGGCTGACCACATCCGCCTGGTCGTCGGCCCTGGAATACATGTTTTCTACCGAGTTGATAACCACCCCGGCCACAGCTGTCTGTTGAACTTTCTGACAGGAGTTGAAAAAAATAAGTATCATCACGGTGGAGGCGGCTAAAATAAATATTTTTTTCATTTCCGGATAAACCTCCTTTCAGGACATTATAATATTATCGGGCACCGAAAAAAATCTTTTGTTAACCGGCCAG
This sequence comes from Candidatus Saccharicenans sp., assembly GCA_030017715.1. Classification (GTDB taxonomy): domain Bacteria; phylum Acidobacteriota; class Aminicenantia; order Aminicenantales; family Saccharicenantaceae; genus Saccharicenans. Next base: position 222,273 of record JASEIU010000004.1, read on the forward strand.
TTTTGGATTAATATATTGGAAATCAGTGGAGGAAGCCATGAGAAGAAAGGATTTCTTAAAAACGGGTGGATTACTGATAGCTTCTTCGCTCTTTAATAACTGTCGGGGGAAGGTTAAAAAAGAGAAGGAGTATGAAACAGGTAAAGGCTCGCTTAAAGTCAGCACCATTATCTACGAACTGCAACTGCGCCAGGCCTGGACTCTGTCCCGGGGCACCTGGAATACCCGGAGAAATGTCCTGGTCCGGCTGGAGAAGGATGGAATTGTTGCTTATGGAGAATCGGCGCCCATACCCAGGTACAACGAAAGCGCCGAAAGCAACCGGGAATTCATTCACCGGGCCCTCCCGGTTCTGGAAAAAGACCTCTGGGAATACCAGGACCGCTGGCGGGAGCTGGAGTCCCTATCTCCCGGACAGAACGCGGCCAAGGCCGCCCTGGATATGGCTATCCTGGACTGGGTCGGCAAAAGCCTCCGGATTCCTCTTTACCGGTTTTTTGGCCTGGACCGCAACCGGACCCTGCCCACAACTTTTTCCATTGGCATCGATACGGTCGAGATCATGCAAAAGACGGCCGAATCGGCTCCGGCTTTCCGCAGACTCAAGATTAAGGCCGGGGTGGCCGATGATAAAAAGCACATTGAAGGCCTCAGACAGGTGACCGACCGGCCGCTGGTGGTCGATGCCAACGAAGGCTGGAAAGACCGACAGCAGGCTCTGGAGATGATAAACTGGATGGCTGAGCGCGGAGTGGAATTTGTGGAACAGCCGATGCCGGCCGATAATCTGGAAGACCATCGCTGGCTAAAAGAGCGGGTGAAGATTCCCATCATAGCCGACGAGAGCGTCCACAAAATCCAGGACGTGCCGGCCCTGGCCTCGGCCTTCCACGGGCTGAACATCAAGTTGATGAAGTGCGGCGGGCTGCAGGAAGCTCTGCGGCTGGCAGCCGTGGCCCGGGCCCATGACCTGAAGCTGATGATAGGCTGCATGATCGAAAGCAGCCTGGCCATCGCGGCCGCGGCCACGCTGACTCCGCTGTTTGACTATGCCGACCTTGACGGAAATATCCTCATAAATAACGACCCCTTCCGTGGCTTGACCCTGGAAGGAGACCGCTGGCTGCTGCCGGATAAGCCGGGACTGGGGGTGGAACCGGTCATTCCCGAGTGGTAGCGGTGAAGGTCATCTTTCCGAGACGATTCGGCCATACTCGCTGGACCTCTCCAGCCGGTCGAAGTGATTATAAACCAGGCGCCCGATTTTCCTCAGGACCGCGTTGCCGTCTTCTGACGGAGCCAGGTAGGTGGTCATCAGACAGATGATATAGGGCTTCTTTTTCAGGAACACCAGTCCGGAATCGCAGCGCACGGCCTCCAGTTCCCCCGGTTTGTCGGCCACGGTGACCCCTTCGGGCACCGCCTGCTGAAGCGGGCTGTCCTTGGGCAGCGAAAGCCAATCAAAGAACAGTTGCCGGCAGTCAGTGCCCAGCACTTTTCCCCGATAGATTTTCTCCAGCAGGGTCAACATCTCTCTGGGCGTGGAGATGTTTTCCCGGCCTTCCCCGGCGGCTTTAAGGTCCATCATCTTCCTCCGGAGCCTGGTCTGCCTCAGGCCCAGGGAAGTCAACCGGTTGTTGACCGCTTCCAGCCCCACCCGGTCAATCAGCAGATTGGTGGCGGTGTTGTCGGAAAGGACAACCATCAAGACGCAGAGGTCGCGAATTGAAATCTTGAGCGATGGGTAGCCGAGGTAGTTCAAAATAGGGCCGCCGCCCACCTTGCTGTCCGGTTTAAGGTCGACAAACTCATCCAGCTGCAGACGGTCTTCTTCAGCCTGCTTAAGAACTTCGAGCAGAATGGCTATCTTGATGGAGCTGGCCTGGGGGAAAATTTCGTTCTCGTTGAGGAAAAAGGTCTGGCCCGAAGCCAGGTCTTTGACCGCCAGACCGAGGACTCCGTCCAGAGATTTTTGGATGTCGGTCAGTTGATCACGCAATCTGTTTTCCAGCTGGCTGACCTTGTCTGCGGCCTGCAGGTTGAAACCTGCCAGAACCAGACAACCGAACGCCAGAGCGGACCAAAAAATTAACCGGCGGGATTTCATCTTTCCCTCCTGTTCTGTTCTTTTAACCGAGTCGATATCTTTAATTGGTTTTGATGACCAATTTTTGCCCTGGAACCAGGATATCGCTGTCCAGATTGTTGTCCTTTTTAATTTTTTCCACGCTCAGACCAAAGTTTCTGGACAGTTGGTACAGGGTATCGCCCGCTTTCACCACATAGGTGAGGCCCTCCTTTACCGCCTCTTCCCTGACCTGATTGACAGGGGCCGACCCGCCATCATCCTCGGCCGGGGTCAAACCCTGGGCCCGGCCCGGTATTTTTAGTCTCTGCCCGGGATAGATCAACCGGGTGTTCTTCAGGTTATTGAGCCGGGCGATGGCCTGGATGGTGGTCCGGTAACGCCGGGCGATCAAACCCAGAGTTTCACCTGACCTGACAGTATGCCACCCGAAGACAGCCTCGGGGGGAATCCAGCTCGGCAGTTCAGACAGACAGGCGCTGGTCTGTTCGGCGTAACCTGGCGGAACGCGCAATTCATATTCGTAGTTGGGTGTGGAATCGTGCCGCAGCTCGGGGTTGAGCTGAACCAGGAGGTCCTGGCTGAGACCGAGTCTGGAGGCCAGCGCCGGCAACCTGGTCGGTTTTTGAATGACGACTGTCTCATAGACCAGGGCCGGCTCCGGTTGTGGCAGGCTGAAACCGTATTTTTCAGGATTTTCTATGATCAGCAGGGTGGCGATAAACCTGGGCACATAGCGGGCGGTTTCGTAGGGCAGGTTGGCAAACAGGTCCCAGAAGTTATCGAGGTAATCTATCTTCTGGGCCCGGATGACATTCTGAACCCTGATTTCCCCGCAGTTGTAGGCGGCAATGGCCGTGCTCCAGTCGCCGAAGAAATCATGCAGCTCCTGCAGATACCTGATAGCCGCCCGGGTTGACTTAACCGGGTCCATTCTTTCGTCAATGAATTTATCCCTCTTCAGGCCGTAACGGTAGCCGGTGGAAGCGATGAATTGCCAGAGGCCGAGTGCCCTGGCCCTGGAAAGTGCCCTGGGCTTATAGCCGCTTTCGATCAGGGGCAGCCAGGACAGTTCTTCGGGCAGCCCGGCTTTCTTTAGCTCCTCAATGATCATCGGGCGGTACAGGCCGGCCCTCCGGTAAGCCTCTTCAAAAAATTTCTTTTCCCCCGTCTGGAAACTATTTATTTCCCGCTGCACCCAGCTGTTTTCGACCAGGGGAATGGTCTTGTGGTTGCTGATCGGAGGGGGCAGCCGGAAGGCATAAACCTGCTGAATCTTTTGAACCAGCATGATTCGCAGGTCGTTTTTTTCCTGGTAGAGGTCTGACTCGGGCGGGGCTTCAATTCGCAGCAGGACCGAATAAGCCTGGTCCAGAAGGTTAAGGGCCTTGTTCAGTTCGCCCTTTTCCAGGGCAGCCTGAGCCTCCTGAATGAGGGCATAGACCTCTTCGGTCTGGGCCGGACTGTCCTGAGCTTCCGGTTCGGTTTTAACCATTTCAGTCGCCGGCTCAGAGGTTTCAATCGGATTTATCGCCGCCCCGGGCTCTTCGGCCGGGAGGCGGCCAGTTGTTTTAGGGACGGTTGTCTTCTGAGCCCCGGGGGAACAGGCGAAATTTAGGGCCAGCAGGGCGGCCAGCATAATCACTATTATGAAATAAGGACGAACACGCATATTAATACTCCAGTCGTATTTTTATAACATCATAATTTAGATTAATCAACCGTCAGACCGGGCCCGGTCTCCGGCCTCAGTGGTTGAGGTGCCACTTCCAGGCGGTCTCGATTATAAACTCCAGGTCGGAAAATCGCCGCTGCCAGCCCAGAAGCGTCTCAGCCTTTTTGCCGGAAGCCAGCAACACCGGAACATCGCCCGGACGTCGCGGGCCGAATTTCGGGCTGATTTTCCGGCCGGTTACCTTTTCTGCGGCCTGGACGACCTCAAGAACCGAATAACCGCGGGAAGAACCCAGGTTGATAGCCTGGCTCGACCCTCCGGCCTGCAGCATTTCCAGGGCCAGAACGTGGGCTCCGGCCAGGTCGGCGACATGAATATAATCCCTGACGGCCGTGCCGTCGGCCGTCGGAAAATCGTTTCCGAAAATCTGAAACCCGGGGTTTCGTCCCAGCAGGTGAAGCAGCAGACTGGGGATCAGGTGGGTTTCGGGTTCATGCCATTCGCCCAGCTCCCCGTCGGGGTCGGCTCCGGCCGCGTTGAAGTAGCGCAGCGAAACGTATTTAAGCCCGTAGGCCCGGTCGTAATCGGGCAGAATTCTTTCCACCATGAACTTGCTGGCCCCGTATGGGTTGAGTGGCAGCAGGGGATGGTCCTCCAGTATTGGAATTTCCGCCGGCTGGCCATAAACGGCGGCGCTGGAGGAAAAGATGAAATACTTAACTCCCGCTTCCAGCATGGCCTGAAGCAGATTCAGGCTGGAAGTCAGATTGTGCAGGTAATATTTCTGGGGGTCGGCGTACGATTCCCCGACCTGCATCAGGGCGGCAAAGTGCAGGACCGCTTCCACCTGGTAGTGGCGGAAAACAGTTCGCACATCCTCCAGCGACCGGAGGTCACCCTGAATGAAACTGCCGCCCCGGACCAGTTCCCGGTGTCCGGTGCTGAGATTATCGAAAACAATCACTTCATATTTTCTCTGGAGCAATTCTTTCACGGCCTGAGAGCCGATATAGCCCGCTCCTCCGGTCACCAGAATGGCCACTATTTTTTCTCCTGTATTAATTTTCTGGCCAGCTTCAATCCCTGAGCCCTGGTCTCAAAATGATTATCGAGCTGCAGCCGGTAAAGTTTTTTTAAGAGCTGGCCCATGCCCGGCCCGGGCGACACTCCCAGCTTGATGAGGTCCCGCCCCATGATCAGCGGCTTGATGGTTTCCCGATTAATCTTAAGTTCTTCGAATTTTTTGAGCAGCCACTGGGCCTGCCGGTCGAGCCCGGTGATTATCCTGGCCCGGCGTCCGGCCCGGTCGGCGGCGTCAAGATAGACCAGGAGCTCGATTTCTCCTTTTATGTCGGCCGCCAGGCGGTTGAAAGCTTTCTTGGTAACCAGCTTTCTGTTTAACCACAGCTCGGACACCCGGTGGTGGTGGCGGATCAGCATCGGCACCATCTGCCGCAGGTTATATCCATTCCAGGAAAATATCTTCTGCCGGTGGAAAACCTTTCTGGCGATCTTTTCGCTCAGCAGGTCATGACCGTTGTTGGTTATTACCAGCCGGTTCTTTTTGTATTCCCAGGAGGCGGTGGCCGGCTTGCCGGTGTCATGGAAAAGAGCGGCCAGGAGCAGGCTTAATTTTCTGGTGGGCTCCAGACGGGTAAAGTCGGCGATGGCCCGGGCCTGGTCGACCGAAAGCAGGCTGTGGGCCCAGACCGTATGATGTCCAAACTCGTCCTTCTCGGGGTGAAAGATTGAATCCTGGATCGACAGAGTCAGGCGGTATAGCTCCGGGAAAAGCTGCCGCAGAACGCCAAGGCGGTGCATTTCCTGAAGACCGCGTGAAGGACGGCGCGACAGCAGCAAAACCTTGAACAGCTCTTCGTTGACCCTTTCTACGCTCAGGCCCTTCAGGTCAATGTTCCTGGCTATCAGGTAAATATCCGGGTCTATGGAAAATTCCAGAACCGCAGCGAATCTGGCTGCCCGCAGCACCCGCAGCGGGTCGTCGGGAAAAGCCCGGGGGTTGGTCAGCCTGATTATCCTGTTCCTGATGTCTTCGGCCCCGCGGAAGGGGTCGATCAGGACTCCGTCCGATAACCTCAGAGCCAGGCTGTTGCAGCGGAAGTCTCTTCTCTCCAGGTCTTTTTCCAGCGGCAGGTAGGGGTCAGCTTTAATTAGAAAATCTTTGTGGCCGCGCTGCTGCCCGTCGGCTGCCTGGCTGGGTTCATCTTTGCGGGGAAGGGCCAGGTCGTAGGTGCGCCCGTCAACCGTAAACTTGATGACCCCGAAACTTTTGCCCACCAGGTCAACCTTGCCACAGAGCTGCAGTTTCGAGATTATTTCTTCCAGCGGGTGTCCCTGAACCAGCAGGTCGACTTCCTCGGTCGGCACGCCCCGCAGCCTGTCGCGGACGAAGCCGCCGACGGCATAGACGTCCGCCCCAAAAAGTTGCACAAACAGCTGCCGGTGGCGGAAATCGGCCTTCAATTTCTTCATCAAGGGTATTTTACCTATTTTTTAGCCTGTTTGAAGACCCGCAGGCCGGTATATTCGGACGGCGGTGGCGAATAGGCTTCGGCGGCTTTTGAGCGGTGAACGGCGCTCAATCCCAGTGCTTTGCCTTTCCCGGCGGCGTCTACGGTCCATTCGGCCACGCTGCCGCCCAGACCGTAAATCAGGCTATCAGTCGCCGGCGAGAACCGGTCGACAGGCAGCAACAGGGGAGCTTTACCCTTGAGACCGGAAACAGCCTGCCCCAGCAGTCTGGCGTCGTCGAAATTGACCTGATAACCGGCCCAGTAATCCAGGGTGTTGTCTTCAGCCGTGGCCGCGGACAGAAGCTTCCTGGCTTCCTGCTCGCCGGGCAGACGGTAGTTTTCTCCGGTCAGCTGGCTCAGCCAGCGAACATATTTCTGGGCCTGGTCAAAGGTAATTCCCGAGGCGGGGTAATTTTCCGTCCCCGGCTCGAATTGATATCCGGGGTCAAAGGCTTTCCACTGGGCTCTGGTCACCTCGAACCGGCCGACTTCCAGGTCTTCCCAGCCGACGGTTTCCGGTATCAGTTTGCCCTTGACCAGCAGACCGTAAGAACGTCCGCTCCTCCCGAATTTCTGAGCCTTGAGAGCCAGGTCGAGGGGGGAGCCGTCCTTCAAAGCTTCACTTTCAGGGCGAAGGGTCTTGAAGAAATGCTTATCAAACCAGGCCAGTTCTTCTTCCATTTTCCGCCGCTGATGGCTGAGTTTTCTCAGCCCGTGGGGCTCGCCGGGGAAGATGATAAACCTGACCGGCGCTTTCCCGATTTCCTTCAGAGCCCGGTAATGTTCCATTCCCTGACCGAAGGGAACGCTGGTGTCTTCGGTTCCGTGGAAAATGATGGTCGGGACTTTCATGTCCTGGAAATGGAACAACGGCGATTTTTTAAGGTAGTAATCCGGCCTTTCCCAGGGCGGCCCGAGCAGGTAATAATTGTCGAAGCTGACGCCAAAGGCGCAGGTTCCGTAATCGCTGATCCAGTTGACATCGGCGGCGCCGATGCCGGCTACCTGGAAGCGGTCGGTCCAGACAGCCAGGCCGATGCTCAGTATGCCTCCATTGGACCAGCCCATGGTTCCCAGCCGACCGGGGTCGACCAGTCCTGCGGCCACCAGATGGTCTATGCCCTTCAGCATATCTTCGATTTCATATTCATAATAATGACCGCGTATGGACTCCGAGAATTTCTGTCCGTAGCCCATCGAGCCGTGATAATTTGGCATCAGGACAAAACAGCCTTTCTGGGCCAGGATATTTGGATAATAAGCATATGATTCTTCAAAAGCGTCCAGATCGATGCCCATGGGCCCGCCGTGAATATTGAGGAAAAGGGGATACTTCTGGCCGGGCCGGTATTCGTGGGGATAATAGAGGATGCCTTCAATTTCATCTCCCAGAGCTCCCTTCCATTTTATAACTTCAGTCTGGGCCATTTTCCTGCTCTGGAGATGAGGATTGAGTTCGGTCAACTGCTTTTCGGTGATTATTCTGTTATCTTCCAGCCGGCCGGAAAACCACTGCGGGGGCAGAGAAGCGGTGGTGTAGGCATATACCAGACGGTGGCCGTTCAACTGGAGATTCAGATTAAATATGTGAGGATAGTGGTTGCCTTCCAGCTCCCGGTGGATGAAGCCTTCTTCCTGACGGTAATAACGGCGCCATCTGGGCACCGCTCCACTGGCCAGGAAAGCCACAAAGCCGTCCTCTCTGACCTCCAGTCCCATGCCCATCAGGCCCCATTCCCAGTCGAGGTTGATTTCCCGGTGGGTTCCGCTTTTCAGGTCATAGTAATAAAGGAATTCGGCTCCGGTGGTTTCGTTGACCGGGTCGACGGTTTTCATCACCGTAAAGTAAAAACCCTGGCTGTTGAGGTCCCAGTAAATAGCGGTCGGCTTGAAGTAAGGGTCGGGGAAAATTTCCCGGCTGGATCTGTCCTGCAGGTTGACCAGAAAATATTTGGGCTTGACTCTTTTATCCACTTCGTAACTGAGACTCTGGTTGTTCCTGGTAAGGGCCAGTTTTTTGTCCGGGGAAAGCTCAAAGCTGGTGATCTGGTCGTTATTTTCAGTCAGACGATGCCAGGTTTTTTCCTTTAGGCAGTATATGAACAGCCTCCGCGGAATCATGTGTTCCTGGTCTTCAAAGACTATCGAGTTGTCTTTTTTCTCTTTCTCTTTTATTTCCCTTAATGTCTGTGACTCCCGGGCCAGTATCAGAAAATGGTCATTGTCCACCCAGTCGTAGCCCAGCACCCCGAATTCCAGACTGGTGACCTTCCAGGGCTCGCCGCCTCTGAGGTCGAGCAACCACAGCTGCTGACCCTTGCCGTCTTCTTCTTTCGAGGCTCCGGGCGCGGGCTCGGTCCGGCTGCTGAGGAAGGCTACTCTCTGCCCGTCGGGCGACCACCTGGGCCGGGATTCGGAGGAGGCACCCCTGGTCAGCTGTAAGGACGGTTGTTCCCGGTCAAGATAGTTCAAAAACAGGTGAGAAACCCGTCCGTCTCTTTCCCTGTCCGGAATGTTTTTAACCCAGACCACCCGGCTGCCGTCGGGCGAGATTTGAAAATCCGAAGCCCGCTCCTGGTTGATGACATCATCAACTTTCCAGGGCTGGGTTGCCTGCCTGGACTCCTGAGCCGAAAAAGCCACGGCCAGAGACAGGACCAGGATCAGGCACAACATGATCGCCGGCCAGAATTGATTTTTTGCCGCCATGAATCCTCCTGACTTTTTAAGTATTTTAACTTAGTTTATATGCAGCCCGGTCAAGAATCCAGAGAAATCTCGGGCTGCTTGTAATCGGGTCGGTTTTAGGGTATTTTTATCTACCGGCCGTAAGAGAATTTAACCTGATGTGACATCATGATGACAAAAAGAGCAGTCTTAATTTTTTTGGTTCTGGTCGCAGCCCTGGCCGCAGTGACGATTAACTCTGCCGCCGGGGTCGCGGCCCGCAAAAATATCGAACTGACCTTAAAGGAAACGAGGATCGAAGAGCTGTCCGGGTCCGGGCTGACCCTGTCCTTCCATGTCAGGATGGAAAACAACTCTTCCAGAAATTACTTACTGGTTTCTTATCAACTTCAGGTCATGATCAATGAGAAGGAATACTTCCGGCTGCCGGTTTCTCTGGACCGTCCGGTTGAGCTGCCGGCTGACAGCCAGGTGGTGGTCAGTTTTCCGGTCAGGGTCAGTTATCAGTATCTGGAACCTTATTTGTCGGGGACCGGGCAACAGGCAACCTGCCGGTTGGCGGGGGACTTAAGTTTTCAGGACGAGAGGAAAAAGACGGAAAAAGTGGCCTTGAATTTCCGGGCTGATTTTCCGGTCTTTAAGCTGCCTGAGGTCCGGTTCCTGCCGCTGCGGGTCCGGGACCTGACGCTGGGCGGGGCTGATTTTGATTTCCGCTTTGTCCTCGGCAACCCTAATGGCTATGACCTGCTGATACAGAAAATCAGCCTGGAGCTGTGGCTGGGCGACCGGGTTATATACCGCGGCCAGCTGGCCGGGGATAAAACCCTGACGGCCGGAGAAAGCAAAACCTACAGCCTGCCGCTGATACTTGATTTTTTCGAACAGGGAAGAGAACTGCGCAACAGCCTGGAGAAAGAACATCCGTCGTTCACTCTGAAGTTAAATATTGAGGCCGACTCGGCCTGGGGCTGGTTGGTCTTTCCGCTGGAAGCCACCGCGGCCACTGCCAGAGAATTCAGCCGCTAATTGGCTCAAGATGGTTTCAGCGATTATTGTTACCCATAACCGGGCCCATTTCCTGGCCGAAGCCGTTGATTCTGTTCTGGCCCAGACCTATTTCCAGAAAAATCCGGATGACTGGGAATTGATCGTAGTTGATGACGGTTCGACCGACCGCACGCCCGACTTGATGACAGCCTACGGTGAGAGATTTCCCCGGGTCAGGTATGTCCGCCTTGAAAATGGTGGAGTCAGCCGGGCCCGCAACCGGGGATTGAGACTGGCGGCCGGAGAATTCATCGCCTTTCTGGATTCTGACGACCTCTGGCTGAAGGACAAAGTGCAGGTTCAACTGAGCTACCTGAAGGCTTTTCCCGAGGCCCGGTTCTGCCTGACCGAAGAAATCTGGGTCAGGAATGGCCGCCGGGTCAACCAGAAAAGCCGACATCAGAAATATTCGGGATGGGTTCTGGACAGAGTTTTGCCGCTCTGTCTGCTGAGCCTGTCATCGGCCATGTTTCGGCGCCGGCTGTTTGAGGAGGTTGGCCAGTTCGACGAAAGCCTGCCGGTCTGCGAGGATTACGACCTCGGCCTGAGAATAGCCCTGCGCTTTCCCTATCATTTCCTGCCCGCTCCGCTCATCGTCAAGCGGGGAGGGCATCCGGACCAGCTTTCGAAGAAATACTGGGGGATGGACAGGTGGCGAATTCAGGCTCTGGAAAAGGCCCTGGGGCTGGCTGTTGCAGAGACCGATAAATCTCTGATTAAGGCTGAAATAGTCAGAAAATGTCTGGTTCTGGCCGGCGGCTTCGAGAAGAGGGGCTCCCGGGAAGAGGCGGCTTATTACCGGCAGAAAATTCGGGATTACGCAGCTCAACCCTGAGGTGGCGGGACTAAGGCAGCGAGAAAGATTAGTTCGAGACAGTTCTATTTTTGGGCCGGGGGGTTGGCTTTCCGCCGACCCGGTATTTTAACCGAATAGCTAAAAAAAGAGCCGGGCTCCCTCAGGAAAAGCCCGGCCTTTTATTGGAAGAGCTGAGATGGATCAGAACCAGAAATTCAGACCGAGAACCAGGGAATAACCGTTGAAGTCAAAATCTTCGAAACCTTCAAAAGAATCCCTGAATCTGGCTTTAAGGAAATTATAGCGGAGGCCAAGGTCCAGGGTGGTGCGACTGCCGAGGGGAGCCATGACTCCGGCAAAGGCATTGTACCCGATCGAAAGGCGGTTTTGTTCTTCCAGAATTGAATAATAAACCGGGTAAACGGTTATATCTCCCGACGGGTCGCTGTAAATCCAGGGGTCGGAGAAATCCACTATATCTCCCTGCAACCGGACGGTCCAGACATACAGACCGACTCCACCGCCGAAGTAAGGCACAAACCTGACCCGGCGCCCCAGCGGAGTAAATTTTACTGAAAGGGAAATCGGGGTCTGGGAAACTTCAAAGGTGTGAATTATGGCCTCGCCGAAGGAGTCGGGGAAGGCGAAATACATGTCATTCACCCGGTACTGGGTATAATCCAGATACCAGCCGCCCTTCTGACGGTTATAAAAGTCGACCGAGAGTTCCAGGCTGATATTACGATTCAAAAAATATTCATAAGACAGACCCAGCATTCCTCCCTGATAGGCTGACTTTTTGAAACTCATGTTCTCGAATTCAATCGTCCACAGGCTGTCAGGTCCACCCTGCATCCGGGGCACAAAGTAGCCATAGCGGACGGTGAAAATATTGGCTGAAGCGGTTAGAGGCAGAAATAATAGAATCAGGATGCCGATTGTTATGGTTTTTTTCATCTGATTAACCTCCTCACGCCTTCATTATAGCAAATTATGTGCCAACTAAGATACCTTGAAATCGGGCCGCCCCCCGCCGGAAGTGTTTTATTTTTAAGACAACTGTCCTGTTTTTTTCTTGAAACTCGGGTTGTTTTGGGCTATTCTCGGGCTGGAAAAGGAGGACTGCGCTTGTCGGGTCAGGTCATCTCTTTGAGCGGACGGCAACTGGAGGCTGAACAGCTGGACAGTCTGGCCGGGCGGCTTAAGAAAGGAGAGGTTCTGGTCTATCCCACAGAGACATTTTATGGATTGGGAGGGCTGGCCGCTATCAGGTCGGTGGCTGAGCGAATTTTCACTCTTAAGGGACGCGAAGCGGGCAAGACACTGCCGTTCGTCGCCTCTGGCCTGGAAATGATCCTGGAGCTGGTTGAGCAGCCGTCGGATATTTTTTTCAGGCTGGCCGAACGCTTCTGGCCAGGTCCTCTAACCCTGGTCCTTCGAGCCAGGGAAAATGCCCTTCCGGATATTTTATACGGTCCGGGTCAGACCATTGCTGTCCGGGTGCCGCCGCTCGCCTGGCTGAGGGATTTAATCCGGAGGAGCGGGGCCCTGCTTATCGCCACCAGCGCCAATCTCAGCGGGCACCCTCCGGCAGACGATTTTTCTGAGGTCTACCGGCTCTTCCACGACCGGGTTGATATTCTGATAGATGGCGGCCGGACGCCAGGAGAAAAACCTTCAACCATCATCGACCTGACCGGGGCCGAACCGGTCTGCTTGAGAGAAGGGAAAATCCCGACCGAGGAGGTCTGGGCTTTCCTTTATGAAAGATGAGCCCGGGTTGATTACTATTTCACTTTGGCCCCGGGCGGAAGCTCGCGGTCAAAGAAAGGAATGGTGGCCTTGCCATCAACCTCGGCGGCCAGCAGCATTCCCTGAGATTCGACACCCCGGATGACAGCCGGCTGCAGGTTGGCGATAACGATGAATTCCTTGCCCACCAGTTCTTCAGGCTGATAGGTATCGGCCACCCCGGCCACGATCTGCCTTTTTTCGGTTCCCAGGTCAATCTGCAGTTTCAGCAGCTTGCTGGTTCCAGGGACTCTTTCGGCGGCCAGAACCCTGGCCACCCGCAGGTCCATTTTCTTGAATTCTTCGTAGGTTATGTAGTCCATTTTTACCTCCGGCTTGGGAGCGATTTCTGACGGAGCTTTCGGTTTCTCCACTTCCCCGATAAATTCCCGAAGGTCTATCCGGGGGAAGAGAGCTTCCGGTTTGCTTATTCTTGTCCCCGCGGCCAGGTCATAAAAAGCCAGGACTGATTTCGAGACCTGCCCGGGTTTTGCTTTTTCGCCGATAAAATTCCAGATTTTTTCCGCGGTCTCCGGCATGACCGGATAGATTAGATAACTGCTGCCCCGGATGGCGCAAACGGCCTGGTATAGTATTCTGGCCAGCCGGTTTCTGGCTTCCGGTTGCCTGGCGATTTTCCAGGGTTCCTGGTCGGCCAGGTACTTGTTGGTCAGGTTGAGGAAAACCCAGATTTCTTCCAGCGCCCGGTTGAGGGCATAATCATCATAATAGGCATAGACCCTGGAAGCAGTCTCTGCAAACCGTTTGGCCAGCTGACGGTCGGGTTCCGTTTCTTCACCGGGCGACGGAATTTCTCCGTCAAAGTAATTCAAGACCATGGTCAGAGTTCTCTGGACCAGGTTGCCGAGGTCGTTGGCCAGGTCGGAGTTGATTCTCTGGACGAAACCTTCGTGGGAGAAGCTACCGTCCAGTCCCACCGGAACTTCTCTCAGCAGGAAATAACGAAGGGCGTCGGGTCCGACTTGTTCCAGGATCAGGGAGGGGTCGAGCACATTGCCCTTCGATTTGGACATTTTGGTTTCGTCTTTTAGCCACCAGCCGTGGCCGAAAACGGTTCGGGGCAGGGGAAAGCCGGCGGCCATCAGAAAAGCCGGCCAGAAAATGGCGTGGAAGCGCAAAATGTCTTTGCCGATCAGGTGAACATCAGCCGGCCAGAAGGTCTGAAAAAGTTCCTGGTTCCAGTCATAGCCGGCGCCGGTCACATAATTATGCAGGGCGTCAAACCAGACATAAATTGTGTGCCCGGGGTCGCCCGGCACCGGGATTCCCCAGCGGACGGAGGTTCTGGTAATGCTCAGGTCTTTCAGGCCCTGACGGACAAAACTGACCACCTCGTTCATCCGGCTCTGGGGCCGGACGAATCCGGGATTGGCGGCATAAAAGTCCAGCAGCGGTTGCTGATAGGCGGACAGCCTGAAGAAATAGCTTTCTTCCTCCAGCAGCGTTGCCCGGCGGCCGCAATCGGGGCAAATCTTATAGCCCTCGGCTTCCAGTGGAACGTCTTCAGACAGGAAATTTTCCTCAGAGACGCAGTACCAGCCCTGGTAGGTTCCCTTATAGATATCGCCCCTGTCCAGAAGCTGCTTGAATATCTTCTGCACTCCCCGTTCGTGGAAGTCTTCGGTTGTCCGGATAAAATAATCGTAGGAGATGTTGAGTTTCCGCCAGAGTTCTTTGAACCTGACCACCACCCGGTCGGCCAGCTCTTTCGGCTTGAGTCCTTTTTCGGCTGCGGCTCTTTCTATTTTCTGTCCGTGCTCGTCGGTTCCGGTCAGGAAATAGACTCTCCGCCCGCTCAGCCGCTGATAACGGGCCAGAGCGTCGGCGATGATGGTGGTATAGGCGTGCCCGATATGGGGCACATCGTTGACGTAATAGATGGGTGTGGTGACGTAAAAGCTTGGTTTAGACTTCTCTTCCACCTGGAATACCTCCCTTGATGAGCATCATGGCTTCGGTCCGGGTAGCCGGGTTGTTGCGGAACGAACCCCGGACGGCCGAGGTCACAGTGATGGCTTTGGGCTTCTTTATGCCCCGCATCGACATGCAGAGGTGTTCAGCTTCTATGACCACCATGACGCCCAGGGGGTTCAGGGTGGCGTTGAGGATGTCGGCTACCTGCTTGGTCAGCCGTTCCTGAACCTGCAGCCTCCGGGCCAGGGTATCTACCAGCCTGGCGATCTTGCTCAGGCCAATGATCCGTCCTTCTTTCGGGATATAGGCCACATGAGCCACTCCGGCAAACGGCAGCAGATGATGTTCGCAGAAAGAATAGAGCGGAATGTTTCTGATCAGAACCAGTTCATCATGCCGTTCGTCCTGAAAAACCTCCAGGTCTTCTGTCGGGTCGAGCAGAGTTCCGCCCAGGATATCCTCCATCATCCTGGCCACCCTGCCGGGAGTGCCCTTCAAACCGGGACGCTCCGGGTCTTCGCTCAGACCCTCGATTACCAGCCGGACACCCTGTTCGATTTTTTTCAGGTCCATTTTCTTGACCTGGCAGTTTTTTCTATTTTTTCTGGCCATGTTATCCTCAGAGCTTAAAATTCTTTATCGCCTCGGCGATGACCTGTTTTATGGGCAGTTTTAGTTTCTCCGCCAGCTTCAGGCAATCGTCATATTCCGGCTGGAAATTGACCGCTTCCTGGCCAAAATAGCTGACTTTGACCCTGATTTTCTGGCCGCGCAGGCTGACTTCTTTTATTTCTCTTTTCAGAACCCTTCTCTCGACCGGATAGTATCTCAAGCCGATAGTGGTAGTTTCCCGGAAGACAGCCTCAATCAACCTGTCTATTTTATCAATCTCGGCCACTACGGTCAATTTGCTGCCCAGGCGATTCTTTTTCATCACCACTGGAGTCAGATAGGCTTCCAGAGCGCCCAGTTCCAGGGCCCGGTTAAGGAAGCTGGCCAGAACCTGGGGAGAGGCATCGTCAATGGTGGCCTCTATTACCTGGGTTTTTCTGGCCGGCTGGAAAAGCTCACGCTGTCCATAAAAGGCCCGCATAATATTCGGAAGGAACTTGAGTTTTCTGTGCCCGAGGCCGTAACCGATTTTTTCATAGGTAAGTTCAGGCCAGGGAGTCAGCGAGCAGCCGAGCGTGGTCAGAATGGCAGCCCCGGTGGGTGTCAGCAATTCAACCTGCTCCTGACTTCCGTAAACCGGATACCCCCGCATCAGTTCGGCCACCGCCGGGGGCGGCACCGGCAGCCGCCCGTGACTGGTTTCCACAAAACCGCTGCCCAGGTTAACCGGGGAAAAGAAAACCTCGCTCACGTCAAGTTTCCTCAACAACCAGCAGGTGCCGACGATGTCCACCAGGGCATCATCGGCGGCCGCTTCGTGGAGATGGGCAGTCCTGAAACTGCGGCCGTGTACCCGGCTTTCAACCTCGAACAGACGCTTGAATATTTTCAGAGATTTCTGCTTGATTTCCGGTTGCAGCTTCGAGCGGGTGATTATTTTTTCTACTTCAGAGAAGGTTCGGCCCGATGAGGTCAGGGGAACTTTAACCTCGACCTGAAGTCCCGAGAACCCGTTGGAGCTGGCTTTCCTGGTCTTAATTTCCACTCCGAGTTTCAGTCGCCCGATGGCCTGACGGAATTCCTCCAGCGGAACTCCCAGCGACAGCAGCGAGGCCAGGATCATATCGCCGCTGGCTCCGGCCGAACAGTCAAAATAGATAAATTTCATTCTTACCTGCCCGGAAGAAAAATTTGATAAAAGGATAGCTGTTTTTTGCCGAAAAATCAAAGATGGAAGGGGCGGTTTGGAGACACCCCGCGCCACCCTCTAAAAACCTTTGTTTGCCGGTTCTTTATTGGTCCGGATTGGGATGAAAGGCCTGTCGCGGCGCATAAGCCTTCAGGCGTCATGTCATCTCTTTATTTAACAGCGCTTTTATTTTGGCCCGATAATTGAAATGGCGGCTTTATGAGTTTCCGGGAAGTTTTGCAAAGGAGGATTCTGTCGCGATGGGCCCCTGAGATGAACCCCTGCGGCTCCGGGCCACATGAGACAGGCCGGGCCAACCTCAAGGTTTTATTGCCGGAAGTCAGGCAACCGGGGATGCTGGCTGTTGATTATGGCGCAGAAAATAGAGACTTGATTTTATATCCGGCCATGACAAGGTTTTAGTCTGGCAGAAGCCAATCATTTGCTCTGTCAACGGGGAGGCAGCGGGAAAAAAATTGCAGCCCTGGCGATTTAGGCGGCTGAATTTCAGGCTCTATATTTTTAAGAAATCTGGCGGTTCATCTTGACTGACAGCGCCGGTTAGTTATATATCAATAGCTTCAAGAGGTGAGAAGTGAACAAACCGGACTATCCTTCTGTTAAAGTGGGCCTTCTGGGCGGGACCGGTCTTTACCGGATTGAAGGCCTGAAGAATATTCAGCCGCTGAACCTGGGAACTCCCTTCGGCCCTCCCTCCGACAGCTATCTGATCGGCGAACTGGAAGGGGTGCCGGTGGCTTTTCTGAGCCGGCATGGGCCCGGCCACCGTTTGCTTCCGGCAGAGGTGAATTATCGGGCCAACATTTTCGGCTTCAAGCTGCTGGGAGTGGAAAAGTTGATTTCGGTCAACTCGGTCGGCTCTCTCAAAGAGGAAATCAGGCCCCGGGATATAGTCCTGGCCGACCAGTTTTTCGACCGAACCCACAGGGTGAACACCTTTTTCGGTCAGGGTGTGGTGGCTCATGTCAGTTTTGCCGAACCGGTTTGCCCGGTTCTATCCAGCCACCTTTATGAAGTGGCCAGGGAACTGCAGTTGTCGGTCCATCCGCGGGGGACCTATGTCTGCATTGAAGGACCGGCTTTCTCCACCCGGGCCGAATCCAGGATTTACCGCCTGCTGCAAGCGGATGTGATCGGCATGACCGCCGCCACCGAGGCTAAACTGGCCCGGGAAGCCGAAATCTGTTACGTGACCATGAACCTGGTGACCGATTACGACGTCTGGAAAAGCGAAGAAGAATCAGTCAGCGTGGAGCTGGTGCTGGAGAATTTGAAATATAACATTGAACATGCCAGGGCCGTGATCAAAAAAGCTGTTGCTACCATCAGCCGGATTGAAGGCCAGGCTTGCTCCTGCCGGCAGGCGCTGCAGAACGCCGTCGTCACCAGTCCGGAAGCCAGAAACCCGGAAACGGTTGAGAAACTGGCTCCGCTCATCTCAAAATATATCAGGAATTAGAAAGGAACCCGGTGAGTCTGATTATCGTCGGCTCGGTGGCTTTTGATACCATCGAGACTCCTTCCGGTCGCCGGGACAGGATAATCGGAGGCTCCGGAACCTATGCTGCCCTGGCGGCCAGCTTTTTCGTCCGACCGGGCCTGGTGTCGGTGGTCGGCCGCGATTTTCCCCGGAGTTTCCTGGCCGGGCTGCGCTCCCGAAACATAGACCTGGCCGGTCTGAGGATTAAACAGGGCAAGACCTTTTTCTGGCACGGACGCTATGACCGGGACCCCAACCTGAGGACAACGGTCAGGACAGAACTGAATGTCCTGCAGAATTTTAAGCCTGTCCTGCCTGACAGTTTTCGTCAGGCCGACCTGGTTTTCCTGTCCAATCTGGACCCGGAGAGCCATGATTTTATCCTGGGCCAGCTTCAGGCGGTCAAACTGGTGGCCATGGATACTATCCGTTACTGGATTGAAAACAAACCGCAAGCGCTGCTCCGGGCCATTCAGAAAGTTGACATTCTCTTCGTCAACGACGAGGAATGCCGGCTGATGGCCGAAGAGTTGAATCTGGTCCGGGCCGGACGCAAGCTTCAGATGGCCGGGCCGAAAATCGTCGTGGTCAAAAAGGGTGAGCATGGGGCAATGCTCTTCGGCCGGAATTTTGTGTTCGGAGTGGTGGCCAATCCCTGTGAGCGGGTGGTGGACCCGACCGGGGCCGGGGACGCTTTTGCCGGGGCCTTTCTGGGCTATCTGGACAGCGTCGGGCGTTTTAACCGGAAGGAATTAAAAAAGGCAGCCGTTTACGGCAATCTGGTAGCCTCGCTGGTGATCGAGGATTTCGGAGTGGAGGGGCTGCTGCGGGCCAGCCAGCTGGAGATCATCAACAGATATCGCCAGTTCCGGAAGCTGTGCACTTTTTAAGTGAAATGCAGGAAAAATTTGATATGATATTTTTATCTTTCAACGAGAGGTAATAATATGAGCCAGATTAAAGCGCCGGTAGAACCTTTCCGGGTTAAAACGGTGGAAAGGATAAAATTGACCGACCGCCGGGAAAGAGAAACCATCCTCAAACAGGCCGGATACAACGTTTTCAACCTCCCGGCTGAAAAAGTTTTCATAGACCTGCTGACTGACTCCGGCACCTCGGCCATGAGCGACAATCAGTGGTCCGGGCTGCTGGTCGGCGATGAATCCTATGCCGGAGCCAGAAACTTTTTCCATCTGGAGTCGGCAGTCAAAAATATTTTCTGTTTCAAGCATGTTATTCCGACCCATCAGGGGAGGGCGGCTGAAAGAATCCTTTTCGAAGCCCTGGTCAAGAAGGGAGATTATGTTCCCAACAACATTCATTTCGATACAACCCGGGCAAACGTGGAAGTCCGGGGGGCCCGGGCTGTGGACCTGGTCATAGATGAGGCTTACGACCCGGACTCCATTCATCCTTTTAAGGGCAATATGGACCTGGAGAAATTAAAAAAGTTTATTGAGAAAAAAAGTGCCAGGAAAATACCGCTGGTGATGATGACCATCACCAACAACAGCGGAGGAGGTCAACCCGTTTCGGTCAAGAACATCAAGGAGGTCAGCCAGGTTTGCAAGCAGCATAAAATTCCGTTCTTCTTTGACGCCTGCCGCTTTGCCGAGAATGCCTATTTCGTCAAAAAGAGAGAGAAGGGTTACGAGAAAAAATCAATCCTGGAGATAGCTCAAGAGATTTTCTCCTACGGTCAGGGAGCTACCATGAGCGCCAAGAAGGACGCCCTGGTCAATATCGGGGGCTTTGTGACCGTGGATGATGACCTTCTGGCCGAAAAATTGAAAAACCTGCTGATTCTGAGCGAGGGCTTTCCGACTTATGGCGGCCTGGCCGGTCGCGACCTGGAAGCCATGGCCCGCGGGCTGGAAGAAGTTCTGGAGGAAGACTATCTGGAATACCGGATCAATCAGGTCGCCTATCTCGGCCGGCTTCTGGATGAGGCCGGAGTGCCGATTTTCAAACCGGTCGGCGGCCATGCGGTGTATCTTCTGGCAGACAGATTTCTGCCGCACATCCCCAGGCATCAGTATCCCGGCTGGGCGCTGACCGTGGCTCTTTACCGGGAGGCGGGGGTCAGGGCGGTGGAAATCGGGGGGGTGATGTTTGCCCGCAAGGATGAAAAAACCGGCAGAGAAATTTTCCCGCGCCTGGAGCTGGTGCGTTTAGCCATACCGCGGAGAGTTTACACTTCGGCTCATCTGGAGTATGTGGCCGAAGCCATAATCGACCTTTATAAAAACAGGGAAAAGGTCCGGGGCCTGAGAATAGTCAGGGAATCGCGTTACCTCCGGCACTTTACGGTTCGGATGGAAGAAGTTTGAACCGTGGGTGATATGAAATGAGGTCTCTCTGACCTGAATCATAACCATCGTTTTTTCGGGGGCCGGCTGATAATTCTGAGGAGATACTCCCTGAAGTTCAAGAAATCAATCGGCAGACTTTTCGGGCTAAATATTTTCCAAGAAAATGAATCCAGCACTGCCTTTTTTACTACAATTTTGACCTGGCCAGAGATCAGGCTCTCAGGGCTTTTACCCACGGGATCCCCGGCCAGGAAGGCTTTATGGCTTTCTGGGAAAAGGCCAGGTGGGTAGACAATCAGAAGCCTCTGGCTCTGGGTTTTGTCGTTCACAACGACCTCTGCGGTGCGGATTCGACCGCGCATCGTCGGGCCCTGACCATTGCTCCGCCGGCAGATTTTCCGGGCAACCTGGAACCGGGCTATATAATCATAAAAGCCCAGGCCCTTAATTCCCACCCGACGATGAACAATTATTTCAGGAGCCCGGGATGGTTGAATGACAATCGAGAATATTTTGCCCTGAGGATGGAAATGTGCTATCAGCTGGTGGAGTGTGCTGGCGACCTGATAATAAGACGTCTTGCCCCGAGAATCGGCGAGAGAATCATCGTGGCTGCAGTGACCAGAAGCCGCGGCTTCCCCGAATTGTTAATCAGAGCGTTTGACAATCCCGAGTACAATAGAATTATCCGCGAGAATGAATGGCGATTCCGCCGGACGATGTTACCCGGCCCGAACCCGAAGCCTTCTCGGCCCTGGCTGAGGAAATGGCCGGGCTGGGGGTGGAATACCTAAAAAAAATCGCGGGGATAGAAGTCTCGCCCGACCCGGCTCTGGAAATTACCCGCCATGGAATCAGGAAAGCCATCGAGCTGTGCGCGCCGGACCATGTAAATGAAGTAAAGAGAACGATAGAACAGATCAGAACCGAGCTGAAAAATCATCTGGTCTCGACAAATTAAGCAGAACTGAGAGAATTTTGCGGGGAGCGGTCATGAGGCTGCTCCCCGCTTTTTTATTTGTTCAAGCCAGGGGGCGATTTCAGCCGACTTCTCGAACCCTATTAATCTTGGCCGTTGCCATTGGCCGCCTGGTCGTAAGCGTTGATGTCCAGGAAGCCGTGGCCAGAAAGGTTAAAGAGAATGTTGATTTCTTTCCCTGACTTCTTGGCTTCCAGGGCTTCGTCGATCACTGCGGCTATGGCGTGGGCTGATTCCGGAGCCGGCAGAATGCCTTCGGTCCTGAGAAAGAGTTCGGCCGCAGCAAATATCTGCTTCTGAGAATAGGCTCTGGCTTCGACCAGTCCCATTTTTACCAGGTGGCTGATCAGGGGAGCCATTCCGTGATATCTGAGACCGCCGGCGTGAATTGGGGGCGGAACAAAGTCCTTCCCCAGGCTGTGCATGTAGAGCAGGGGAGTCAGGCCGACAGTGTCGCCGTGGTCATACTGAAGCTGCCCGGATGTTAATGAAGGACAGGCTTCCGGTTCGACGGCCAGGAAACGCGTCCCGTTTTTTTCCTGCAGCTTCTGACCGATAAAGGGAAAACTCAGACCGGCAAAATTGGAACCGCCACCGACACAACCGATGATGAGCTGGGGCTCAAAACCAAACTCCCGACACTGCTTCCGGGCTTCAAGCCCGATAATCGTCTGGTGCAGGAGCACGGCGTCCAGCACCGAACCGAGAGAGTACCTGGTAGCCGGCAGACTGACGGCCGACTCCACCGCTTCTGAAATGGCAATGCCCAGACTGCCGGGATGGTCAGGATTTTCCCGGTAGTACTTTCGCCCGGCCTCTGTGTCCGGGCCGGGACTTTCGGTCACCTGACCGCCAAAGAGTTCAATCATGACCCGCCGTCCGGGTTTCTGCCGGTAGCTGGCTCTCACCATGAACACCCTGGCCTTAATTCCGAACTGGCTGCAGGCATAAGCCAGGGCTGAACCCCACTGCCCGGCCCCGGTCTCGGTGGTCAGCGTCTCCACCCCTTCCTGGCCGGCTAAATAAGCCTGCATCAGGGCGGTGTTGGTCTTGTGGCTGCCGGCCGGGCTCACTCCTTCATATTTGTAAAAAATTCGGGCCGGAGTGTTCAGGTATTTTCTCAGGGCAGAGGCGTGAACGAGAGGAGTCGGCCGATATCTGGAATAAACCTCGAGAACCTCGTCGGGAATGCGGATGAACCTTTCGGTGCTGATTTCCTGCTGGATGAATCCGCGGGTAAACACCGGTTCCAGTTCTTCCGGGCGTAGAGGCCGGCGGGTTGCGGGATTGAGTGGCGGGGGCGGCAGCTCCGGCAGGTCGGCTTTGAGATTATAAAAATTATCCGGTAGATAACTCATTTTTCGGGAATCGTATCTTTGCATTTTTTCCTCCTCAAATAAGAAATGGCAAAAAAGGATTGGTTCAGAAATATAAAGGGAAATTGCGGACAGACTTCGGGCGGACTAAGCCGCCCACCAGAACCAGGAGGAAAGGCAGAAAGATGCACTGAGACGGTGAGCAACTGATACCGGGCCGTGCATCTTCATAACCATCATTAGGCGTTATTTTAGCCGGAAAAAAAATTTTGTCAAGCTGATTGTTCTTTCAGGCACAGACATGGTATCCAGGGTAAGGGTAGTATATGGAGGCGGCAGAAGGCAGGAAAAGAGGTCGGGGCCGAGAGCTGAGAATTTTTATTTTTGCCGGTCGAGGTGACCTTAGAAATCGATTGCTGGCTTCGTCAAAAGAAATGCCGTCGGCCATGACTTAAATGGTTGCATTTGGCGGCCGGATTTCGTAAATTACGAAACAGAATGAAGATTGGTTTCAGAGAAGCCGCCCGGATTTTTCTGTTCTTGACGGCTGTCCTCCTGTCCGGCTTCAAACTCATGCCGGCCCGGCAGACGGTGCCGCCTCATCTGGTGCAGGTTCTGAAGAACCAGCCCGGGCTGGAAGCAGTGCTCTGGCGGGAAAAGATTGAAAGTCTGCAGGAACTCGAACGCAGCTACCTCCTTCTTCTCGATCGAGAAGAAATGCTCAGGCTCAGAAATCGGGGAATAAGCTTCAGACGGCTGGCCGTCTTCGACTCACATCGGGCTTACTTCATCGCCCGGGTCAAGCGGGAGGCTGACCTGGAGTTCATCCGGAGTCGGTTTCAAACGTTTTTTCTGGAAGGAAGCGACTATCTTCTGGTTGGAGCCGACCCCTCCTTAGCGGAAGATTTGCCGGTCAACGTCAGTCGAAGGTTGCTGCCGGCCCGCGGGAAGCAGCTTTCCCCGGGCGTCGGGTGGCCCGAAGGTTTAACCCTCCGGCTGGCTCAGGACGAACTATATGACCTGATTGCGGATGAAGTCTCGGCCGACCACCTCAGGAACCGGGTCACTGACCTGCAGAATTTCGGAACGCGTTATGCCCTGGCCTCCGGCTGTCTTCAGGCCGGGCAGTATATCCGTGATTACCTTTTGAGCCTGGGCCTTCCGGCCGTTTATCAGGAATTTTATTACAGCGGCTATCTCTGCCGTAACGTAATTTCCGAAATCCGAGGCCAGAGCTATCCGGACCAGGTGGTCATCATCTGTGCCCATTATGATTCAATTTCGGACCAGCGCTGGACTCTGGCCCCCGGAGCCGACGATAACGGTTCGGGCACCGGGGCGGTGCTGGAAGCGGCCAGGATTCTGGCCGGCCGAGCTTTCGATTTCACCGTCAGGTTCATTCTGTTTTCGGCCGAAGAGCTCGGGCTGGTGGGCAGCCTGCGCTATGTCCAGGAAAGATTGAATCAGGCAGAAAATATCCTGGCCGTCATCAACCTGGACATGGTGGCTTATGCCGATATTCTGCCTGAGGACCTGGACCTCATCGGCAACAGGAGTTCCTGCTGGCTGGTTGAGCGGCTGGCCGCCCTGGCCGGCGTTTACGGTCCGGTGGCGACGAGGAAAATCATCGACGCTTCCTTCATCTATTCTGACCACGCCTCTTTCTGGGACCGGGGGATAGCGGCCATCTGCGCCATCGAAGATGTCAGCGTTCCCAATCCTTATTACCACCGGACCACCGATACCGTCGACACTCTTAATTTTGATTTCTACCGGGCGGCGACCCGGGGGGCGCTGGTCAGCCTGGCCGACCTGTCTCAGGTCATCAGGGCCGGTTATCCTTCCACTCCGAGAGATTTCAATCTGAGCCTCAGCACCCAGGCATCAATTTTCAATCACTTGAAAGGAGTCCGCCTGAGCTGGGCCGGGGTGCCCGGGGCGGCCGGTTACAACGTTTACCGTAGCTCCGAGCCTCAGGCCAATTTTCAGAAAATCAATTCGGGTTTGGTCTCTGACAATCATTACCTGGATGTACTGTTATCGTCCGAGGCAGTGTTTTATTATGCGGTCACGGCCGTGGACAGTCTCAACCGGGAGAGCAATTTCAGCCGGGTGCTGGCGGTCAATGCCGGTTTGAACCCGGCCGGTTATCTTCGATATTTATTTTGGTCGTGGTTTGGTTTTTCATGGAATTAAGAAAGACGAAGGCAAAGAAAGCGGCCGGCGGAAGGAATAAAATCCTGACGGTGGGGCTGCTGGCTCTTTTCCTGCTGGCCGGGCCGTTGGCCGCCAGTGGAGTGGAAGCCCGACTTTTTTTGGTCGGCGGTTTCTTTAATTTCCGGCAGCCCGAGTTCGGGGATCTCTACGGGACGATGCCGCTTTTTGGCCTGGCCTTCGATCTTTACTCGAAACACAACCTGGGACTGGAAGCGGGGGCTTTCAGAATCAACGGCCGGGGAGAAACAGTAACCCTGGAAGGGGAGCCCGCTGTCTATCCTGTTAAGTTCTTTCGCTGGACTTTCCCTCTTCTTTTAAAATACCGGCTTAAAGCCGGACGTTTTGAAGCTTCGGTCGGGGCCGGTCCGGCCTTATCTGTATATGACGAAAGCTGGGTTGGTGTCGACCTGTCCTATCGCGGCCAGAAGATACATTTCCGCGGCCAGCTGGCGGCTGACTTCCGCCTGGCCGTTCGGCTCTATCTGCGAGCCGGTCTGACCTGGGATTCTCTTCCCACCGGAGCCCGCTCGCTGCTTCTGGATGGAGGCCGGGTCAGACTCGACGGGCTGAATCTGGAGGCCGGTCTGGGCTACAGGTTTTAAATTTCGGCCCGATGACCTGAAGCTAAACAGGAAATCAGTCAGGAGATAAACACTGACCGATAAGGAGGAAAAGCTAATGGAAAAAAAAGAAACCGAAAAAATAATTAACCCCGGACGACGCGACTTTCTGAAGCTTGGCCTGAGTGGCGCCGCCGGTCTCTGGCTGGGAAGCCGGGCCGGAAAACTTGAGGCCAGACCGGACATCCCGGCCGGATACGGCCCGCTCTTTGCCAGCCAGCCCCTGGAAACCGTGAGGGTCGGATTTGTCGGCGTCGGCGGCATGGGCTCGGTGCACGTTCAGAATTTTCTCAATATCGACGGGGTCGAAATCAAGGCCATCTGCGACATTGTAGAAGAAAAGGTGGTCAGAGCCCAGAAATGGGTGGAGGCGGCCGGTTTTCCCAGACCGAAGGGCTATTCCCGCGGCCCCTGGGACTTCAAGCGGATGTGCCAGGAGGAAGACCTGGACCTGGTCTTCACGGCCACCCCCTGGGAATGGCATGTGCCGGTCTGCCTGGAAGCAATGAAAAACGGCAAGCATGCCGCCACCGAGGTCCCGGCTGCGGTCACTCTGGAAGAATGCTGGCAGCTGGTGGAAACGGCCGAACGATACCGGAAGCATTGTGTGATGATGGAAAATTGCTGTTATGACCGGGTGGAACTGATGAGCCTGAACATGGTCAGACGCGGTCTCCTGGGTGAGGTGCTCCACGCCGAGGCCGGTTATCTCCACGACCTGCGCGAGGTCAAATTCAGCAGTGAGGGAGAGGGACTGTGGCGCCGGCAGCATTCCTGGACCAGGAACGGAAATCTTTACCCCACTCACGGCCTGGGACCGGTGGCTCAGTGCCTGAACATCAACCGGGGCGATGTTTTCGATTACCTGGTTTCGATGAGTTCGCCTTCCCGCGGCCTGCAGCTTTTTGCCCGGGAAAAATTCGGGCCTGATTCTCCTCAGGCCGGGGAGCGGTTTGCCCTGGGCGACGTTAACACCTCGCTCATTAAAACCAGGCTGGGAAAGACCATCATTCTGATTCATGATACCAACCTGCCCAGGCCCTATACCAGGATTCACCAGATTCAGGGAACCAGGGGAATCCTGCAGAAATGGCCAGACCGAATTTATGTTGAGGGCCGCAGCCCGGCTCACCGCTGGGAAGGGATCGAGGCCTATGCCGAAGAGTTTGAGCATCCTCTCTGGAAGAAGTTGAGCCAGAAGGGCGAAGGCCGAGGTCACGGCGGAATGGATTTTATCGAAGATTACCGGCTGGTCCAGTGTCTTCGAACCGGGTCTCCCATGGATATGAATGTCTACGATGCGGCTGCCTGGAGCGCCGTTTCGGCCCTGAGCGAAAAATCGGTCGCCCGAAAGTCCGAACCGGTCAGGTTTCCGGATTTCACCCGGGGCGCCTGGAAAATCACTCCGCCCCTGGGCATCGTCGAAGGCTGATCGGTCCGGCCTCTTCCCGGCTACCTCTCGGCCGCGAAAGGAAGCCCGGATCAAGCCAGAGAAAGTTCAGCCGGAACTAAGGTCAGCCTTAAGTGGGTAGAGCTTCTTAGGCCCCTGGTGCCGGTTGCCCGGATGGTCGGATGCGGCAGCCGGGTGGGTTGCACCGACCGAACTGGATTTCTCTTGACATCCGGCTCGGGTTTTATATAATAATACTATGAAAACTAAAAACGTTTCATCAGTATCAGCGCCGGCCGACCTCAAACTCAGGATTCTGGAACGGTCGCGGAACCTATTCTTCAAGTACGGATACAGTCGGCTGAGCATGGATGAACTGGCCGAGGACCTGGGAATCAGCAAGGCTACTCTTTACCGTCATTTCCCGGATAAAGAAGCCCTGCTGCGAGCGGTCATGGCCATGACCAGAGACCGGGTTCTGGGTCAGCTCCAGGCTATCGTCAGGGATGACCGCCTTCCGGTCAAGGCCAGACTGACCGCTTACCTGGAATTCGTCAGCCGGTTCATGTCCGGCCTCAGCCGGGATTTCATCCGCGACCTGAGGCAGAAACTGCCCGAACTGTGGAAAGAGATGGATGCCTTCCGCCGGCAGAAGGTGTTCCCCCTGGTTTCCGAAGTCATCATGGAAGGGGTGAGAAAAGGAGAAATTAAATCCGACCTGGACGGCCGGTTGTTTCTGGAGATTTTCTGGTACCTGGTGCAGGAATTCATGACTCCCGACTGGATAATCAGCCATGACTATTCTCCTTCCGAGCTTCTGGAGAGCATAATTGACATTGTTTTTTACGGGATTTTCGTGGAAGAAAAATCAGGCCGGAAGTCCGGACGTCAGGCCGTTGGAAAAGGGAGGAAAAAATGAGGGCAGCCAGATCAAGCGGGAAACATCGACCGGCAGCTTTCATCAAAATATTATTGTTAGCCCTGTCCGGTTCTATTCTCATTTTGACATCGGGTTGTCGGAAAGCCGATGAGCAAGGGGTAATCAGGGCCACCGGCACCATCGAGAGCCGCATCGCCCGGATCAGTCCCCGGGTCGGGGGCCGGGTGCTTAAAGTTCTGGTTGAAGAAGGGCAGCGAGTGGAACCGGGCCAGGTTCTGGTTGAGCTGGACCATGAATATCTGGACCTCCAGCTCCGGCAGGCGGAAGCGGCTGCCAGATCGGCCAGAGCCCAGTTTGAGCTTTTAAGGAAAGGAGCCCGGAGCGAAGATATCACCCAGGCCGAACAGCAACTGCGGCAGGCCCTTATCAACCTGGAGCAGGCCAGCAAAGACGCCGAGCGGTTCCGCAATCTGTACGAGAAGGGAAGCCTTACCCGGAAGCAAAAGGAAGAGGCCGAAACCCGGCTGGCCCTGGCCGAAGCCCAGCACCTTCAGGCTCAGGAAGCCCTGAAAAAGCTAAAAACCATAGTTCAGCCGGAAGAGATTGAAGCCGCCGAAGCCAGGCTAAGCCAGGCGGAAGCCGGTGTCGACCTGCTAAAGAAGAATATCGAAGATTCAACCGTCCTGTGCCCGGTCCCGGGCGTGGTCACCGAAAAAGCGGTGGAGCCGGGAGAGCTGGTCAACCCGGGTGCCACCCTGGTCACCGTTTCCTGTCTTGACCCGGTGTTTCTGTGGGTTTATGTCACGGCGGCCGAGCTCGGACGGGTCAAGCTTGGTTCGGTGGCCGAAGTCACCATAGACGGTTTTCCCGGAAAAGTCTTTCCAGGCAAAGTTACCTATATCTCGCCCGAGGCCGAATTCACTCCGAAAAATATCCAGACCAGAGAAGACCGGGTGAAGCTGGTGTTCGCGGTCAAGATCGAACTGCCCAACCCGGAAGGACAGCTCAAGCCGGGACTTCCGGCTGAGGCTACCCTAAGAACTGAATGATTCTATGAATGGATAAAATGACCGGAGCGGTGCTGTCTGTCTCTAACCTGAAAAAGTTTTACGGGTCGACGGCAGCGGTGTCTTCAATTTCTCTGTATCTTGAAGCGGGGGAATTTCTCTGTCTGGTCGGCCCGGACGGAGCCGGCAAGAGCACAGCCCTGAGATTATTATGCGGGCTGGAAAAACCTGATTCGGGGGAGATTGAACTTTTCGGACGGAGAATTGCCGGATTCGCCCCGGAGCTGCGAGCCCGGATCGGTTACCTGCCCCAGAATTTCAGCCTGTATGAAGACCTGACGGTCGAGGAAAATCTGGTCTTTTTCGCCGAGCTGTATGGAGTTTCGGATTACCGGTCGCTTATTGCTTCGCTCCTGGACTTTACGCGACTCGAGCCGTTCAGAAACCGACTGGCCGGCCAGCTTTCGGGAGGGATGAAGCAGAAGCTGGCCCTGGCCTGCACCCTGGTTCATCAGCCTGAGGTCCTGCTTCTGGATGAGCCGACTACCGGAGTCGACCCGGTTTCCCGTCGGGATTTCTGGCAGATTCTTTTTCGGTTGCAGAGGCAGGGGAAATCCATCCTGATGGCCACGCCCTACCTTGACGAAGCTGAGCGGGCCAGCCGGGTGGCCTTTATGCTGCAGGGCAGGATTATGGCCTGCGACCGGCCGGAAATAATCAAAGCTGAGTTCCCGGCCCGGCTGGTGGAGGTGGTGTCGCCTCAGTCTCGCCTTCTGCAGAAAGAACTCCAGTCATGGGCCGGGTCAGTAGAGGTCCAGCTTTTCGGCGACCGGCTGCACCTGGTTCTGGCGGAAGGGTTCGAGCTCCGGGCCCTGGAAGAGAGGCTGAGCCGACTGGATAGCGAAATTCTCAGCCTGTCCGAAATTTCGCCCTCGCTGGAGAATGTTTTTATTTTTCTGATGACCAGAGAAAAGAAGGCCTGAAAATGAAACCGGCAGTGGAAGTCGACCGGCTGACTAAAAGATTCGGCAGCTTTACGGCCGTTGACGGCCTTTCCCTGACCATAGATCCAGGCACCATCTTCGGTTTTCTTGGAGCCAACGGGGCCGGAAAATCGACCACCATTCGCATGCTCTGCGGCCTGCTCAGGCCGTCTTCAGGCACGGCCAGGGTGGCCGGCTTTGATGTCGACCAGGAAGCTCATCGGCTCAAACAGGTCATTGGCTACATGTCCCAGAAGTTTTCTCTCTACCCGGACCTGACGGTGGCCGAAAACCTGGAATTTTTCGGCCGGGTTTATGGACTCGATAAAAGGCGTCTGGAGTCCAGCCTCAACAGGCTGAAAAAAAATACAGGATTGGAGGGCAGGGAGAAAATTCTGACCTCAGACCTGCCCACGGGCTGGCGCCAGCGTCTGGCCCTGAGCTGCGCCCTGCTCCATGACCCGGAGATTATTTTTCTGGATGAGCCCACGGGCGGGGTGGACCCGCTGGCCAGGAGGCAGTTCTGGGAGTTGATTTATGAACAGGCCGGGCAGGGGAAAACCGTCTTCGTCACCACCCATTACCTGGACGAAGCCGAATACTGCCATGAATTGAGGATAATTCATGCCGGAAAAATTATTGCCGGAGGCAGTCCCGGGGAAATAAAAAAGAAATATTTTCCGGAGAACCTCCTGGAATTAACCTGTTCCAGTCCCCTGGAAATATATGACTGGCTGAAGAGTCTGCCCGAAGTCAAACAGGTCTCCCTGTTCGGACTCAGACTGCACCTTCTGGTTGAGCCGGGCGAGGTTGGCGCTCTGCGCCGGAAGCTCATTCAGTTCGGGCTGGGCGATTTTGACCTGAGGACGATTGTTCCCAGTCTGGAAGATGTTTTCATCAGGCGTCTGGAAGAAGAGGCCGGAGAAAGGAGGAAATAAGGTGGATGTCAGGCGACTGAAGCCGGTCGTCAGGAAGGAATTCATCCAGATGAGGCGCGACCCGATCAGCCTGACCCTGATTCTAATCCTTCCGGCTTTTATCCTGATCATGTTTGGTTATTCCCTTAACTTTGACGTCAAGCACCTGAGTCTGGCGGTGGTGGACCTCGACCGGAGCCAGGCCAGCCGGGAGCTTATTATGAAAATCTCTTCCGGAGAATACTTCGACCTGATATACCGGCTCGATTCTATATCGGAAGTCGATCCGCTGTTCGATTCCGAAAAGATAAAACTGGCCCTGATCATTCCCCGAAATTTCTCCCGCCAACTGGATAGGGGGCAGAGCTCGAAGGTCGAGGTTCTGGCCGACGGAACCAATTCCACCACCGCTCTGACCGGGCTGGGCTACCTGAATAGCATACTGCTTCAGTATTCAACCCGACTGAACCTCGAACTGCTGGAAAAAAGCGGATTGAAAAAGGCTGTCCTGCCCGTAACCGGCCGGGTAAGAGTCTGGTACAACCCGGAGCTTAAGAGTTCCAGGTTTCTGGTGCCCGGGCTTATGGCTTTTGTCCTGATGATAATCATCGTCCTGGCCACCGCCCTGTCGATAGTCCGGGAAAAGGAGAGGGGCACCATGAATCAGCTTCTGCTGTCGCCTCTGAAGCCGGCCGAGATGATGGTCGGAAAAATCATTCCCTACCTGCTGCTTTCTCTGGTCGGGGCCCATCTGCTACTGCTGGCCGGCCGGGGTCTGTTTGGAATTGCCGTCAGAGGCAGTTACCCGGCTCTGCTCCTGGCGATGGTGCTCTTTCTTTTCTGCGGACTAAGCCAGGGAATTCTGGTGTCGACGGTGGCCTCTTCCCAGCAGGTGGCTTTTCTGCTGGCCGGACTGACCACCCTTCTTCCCACCTTCATCCTGTCCGGTTTTGTCTTTCCCATCAGAAATATGCCGTTGCCGGTTCAGGCCATAACCTACCTCATCCCGGCAAGATATTTTCTGGTCTGCCTTCGGGCTATCGTCCTGAAGGGTGCCGGGCTGGCAGCTTATTATCGAGACCTCATTTTTCTGGTTGCCTATGGGCTGATTGTCACCGGACTCAGCCTGGCCAGATTGAGAAAGAGTCTGGAGCGATGAAAAGACTGCTGGCTTTTATAAGGAAGGAATTAATCCAGGTCCGGCGGGATCGGCGGATGCTGCCGATTGTCATCATCGCTCCCATCCTTCAGCTTCTCATCCTGGGCTATGCGGTCAGCCTGGACGTCAGGGATATACCGGTGGTGGTGGTCGACCAGGATAATTCTGCTGGCAGCCGCGATTTTCTGCGGTCGGTTTTTAACTCAGGCTATTTTGTGGAAGCCGGCCGACAGGAGGCGGCCGAAAAGGTCGACGCCCTTCTGGACAGCGGCCGGGCGGCCGTGGCCATCATAATACCGCCGGGTTTTGAACGGGACCTGCTGGCCGGGAAAGCCGCCTCTTTTCAGTGTCTTGTGGACGGGACAGAAAGCCAGACCGCCACCGTCGGTCTGAATTATCTGGAATTCGTTTCCCGAAATTTCAATCAGAAACTTATCATCCAGGCTCTGGAAAAAATCGGGGCCGGGACCCGGTCGGCGGTTATTCAGCCCGAGGTCCGGGTATTTTTTAATCCGGCTCTTGTCAGTCGCAATTTCCTGCTGCCCGGAGTTTTTGGACTGCTGTTGATGGTGATGACGGTTATCCTGACGGCCATGGCCGTGGTCAAAGAATATGACCGGGGCACCATGGAGCAACTGATAGTTACACCGCTGCGACCGCCGGACATAATTCTG
Organism: Candidatus Saccharicenans sp.; assembly: GCA_030017715.1. Classification (GTDB taxonomy): domain Bacteria; phylum Acidobacteriota; class Aminicenantia; order Aminicenantales; family Saccharicenantaceae; genus Saccharicenans. Next base: position 254,581 of record JASEIU010000004.1, read on the forward strand.
GGTAAGCTGCTGCCTTTTTTTATCATCGGCACGGTGGATGTTATTATTATTTTCGCCGTGACCAGGTTCTGGTTCGGCTTGCCGCTGCGGGGAAGTTTTCTGCTGCTTCTTGGCCTGAGCTTTATTTACATGCTGAGCACTCTGGGCATAGGGCTGTTCATCTCCACCATAACCCGGACTCCCCAGCAGGCCATGCTGACCTCATTTTTCTTCATGATTCCGATGATGATGCTGTCCGGGTTCGTCTTTCCGATTGAAAACATGCCCCGCTTCTTTCAGTGGCTGACCCTGGCTATTCCGCTTCGGTATTACCTGGTTGTGCTCAGGGGCATTTTCTTGAAGGGAGTCGGCCTGTCGACCCTGTATGACCAGGCTCTGCTGCTGCTGCTCCTGGCGGTGGTCATCAATGCTCTCAGCCTAAGCCGCTTCCGACGGCGGCTGGATTAGCGATTATTTACGCTCCGGAGCGGGGAGAGAAATTCGATCCGGCAGCCGATTTCTGTATTTTCTCAAATGATCAGCATGCAGTCACCATAGGAAAAAAAACGATAGCTTTCCTTTACGGCTTCCCGGTAGGCCTCCATGGTGAGTTCATATCCGGCCAGGGCGCTGACCAGCATCAGCAGGCTGGAACGGGGCAGGTGAAAATTAGTCAGCAACCGGTCGACCAGTTTGAAACGATAGCCGGGGTAAATGAACAGGCTGGTGTGCTGCTCCCCGGGCTGCAGTCCCTCTTCCCGCCAGGCGCTTTCCAGAGTTCTGACCACCGTGGTCCCGACAGCTGTTACCGGCCGGCCTTCTTTTTTAGCCCGATTGATAGCTGCGGCAGTCTCCGGGCTGATCAGAAAAGATTCTTCCAGCATTTGATGGTCGGTAATCTTTTCCGCCCTCACCGGCTGGAAGGTGGCCAGGCCGACATTGAGGGTAACGTATTGAATTTCCACGCCCTTCTGCTTCAATTCGGCCAGAATCCTTTCGGTAAAATGCAACCCGGCTGTGGGCGCAGCTATCGAACCGTCCCTGGCCGCATAGACAGTCTGGTAACGTTCGGCGTCAATTTCTTTGAGCCTCGGGTCGCCAGGTCGGCGTTTTATGTAAGGGGGCAGGGGAGCCACCCCGATTTCCTTTAGCCGGGCCAGGACTTTTGCTGTGTTAAATTTCAGCAGCCGCCGGCCCGAAGGCCCGCGACCGGCAACTCTGGCTTCCAGGTCCCGGTCAAAGACCAACCGGTCTCCTTCCTTAACCTTTTTGGCCGGCCGGCAGAGAACCTCCCACAGTCCCGGCTCCTTTTCTTTAATAAAAAGAAATTCTATGCTCTTTCTGTCCCCGTTTCTGACAGCCCAGGCCCTGGCCGGAATCACCCGGGAATTATTGAGAACCAGCAGGTCGCCGGGCCGGAAGAAATCGATGATTTCTTTGAATTGTCGATGGCTTATAGTTTTTAAGCTGCGGTTTAAGACCATCATCCTGGAGTCGTCGCGGTTGGGCAAGGGCTGCTGGGCGATGAGCTCGGGCGGCAGCTCATAATCGTAATCCCGGAGCAGGATTTTTTCAGTCATTTGAGATTTTTCAGAACAGCTTCTTCTGACCGGCCGGCGGTTTGAAACCGAGATGCTGGTAGGCCCTGGCCGTCAGCTTGCGACCGCGCAGGGTTCTTTCCAGAAAGCCCAGCCGCATCAGGTAAGGCTCATAGATCGATTCTATGGTGTCCTTTTCTTCGTCTATGGCCGCGGCGATAGTGTTGATGCCGACCGGACCGCCGCCGAAATTTTCCATGATGGTCATCAGGATTTTGCGGTCGACGTCGTCCAGTCCCAGGACATCGACTTCCATCTGGTCCAGCGCCCGGCGGGCGATGCGGGCATCAATCTGGCCGTCGCCCTTGACCTCGGCGAAATCGCGGACCCGGCGTAGCAGCCGGTTGGCAATCCGGGGTGTGCCCCGGGCTCTCCGGGCGATTTCCTCGGCCCCGCTCTCCTCGACCTTAACTCCGAGAATTCTGGCCGAGCGCAGGATGATTTTTTTCAGGTCTTCCACTTGATAATAATCAAGCCGGTGGACGATTCCAAAACGGCTACGCAAGGGGGCGGTGATGCGGCCGGCCCGGGTAGTGGCTCCAACCAGGGTGAACTTCTTGATTCTGAGTTTGTGGCTCCTGGCTCCCGGTCCCTGGCCGATAATCACGTCCAGGCTGAAATCTTCCATGGCCGAGTAGAGGATTTCTTCCAGCGATGGATGCAGGCGGTGAATTTCGTCAATGAACAGAACTTCCTTATCCTGAAGGCTGGTCAGGATGGCCGACAGGTCGCCGGCTTTTTCGATGACCGGACCGGAAGTGGGTTTGATGCCCACGCCCAGCTCTTTGGAAATCAGGTAAGCCAGGCTGGTCTTACCCAGGCCCGGCGGACCGTAAAGCAGCACGTGGTCCAGATGCTCGCCCCTGTTTCGGGCAGCCTGAATAAAAATTTTTAAGTTGGCTTTTATGTTTTCCTGACCGATAAAATCCTCAAACTTCTGCGGTCGGAGGCTGTCTTCAAACAGGACATCTTCGCGCGTTTTGACTGGAGTCAGGATAGCCGGCATTTCCTATCTGTATTCCTTTCTGTCCTATTCTAACCTATTTAATCATATCCTGGACATTCTTTTTAAGCATTCCCGGAGAAGCAGGTCAAAGCCGGCCCGGGCGCCCAGAGAACCGATGGTCAGGTCAACCACCTGTTCCGATTCTTTGCGGCGAAAACCGAGGTTGACCAGAGCCGAGACCAGGTCTTCTCGTTCTCTGGACTCCTGGCGGGACAGAACCTTTGCTTTCTTTTCAATCTTATCGGCCAGTTCCATGATCACCCGCAGGGCAGTCTTCTTTCCTATGCCGGGTATCATGGACAGCCGGGTAACGTTGGTCTCGCGGACCGCTTCTTCCAGCTCTCTGGCTTCAATGCCAGAGAGGATGTTGATGGCCATTTTGGGCCCGATGCCAGAAATGGTGATGAGTTTTAAGAAGAGACTCTTTTCTTCCAGAGTCAGAAAGCCAAAGAGCTGAAGGGAATCATCGGTCAGATGGGTATGAACCAGGAGTTCGACCTCGGTTCCGGCTTCTCCCAGCTTGAAATAGGTGGACAGTGGAATGAGCAGAACATAACCGACGCCGCCGGTTACCACCACTACTTCACCCGGCTTTTTCTGAAGGATCTGTCCTTTTAAGTAGGCGATCATGTTTAATCTTTCTTTTGATTTTCTTCCAGCTCGAGCTCCAGCCGGCGGTTATTAAGATGGCAGATGGCTGCGGCCAGAGCGTCGGAGGCGTCAAGCGGCATCCGGTCATCCTCCAGGTTGAGCAGAATCTTAACCATCCTCTGCACCTGGTCCTTTTCGGCCTGCCCGTAGCCGGTCACTGCCTTTTTGATTTCCAGGGCCGAATATTCAAAGAGGGGACAGTTCCTGGAGGCCAGGGCCACCAGCACCGCTCCCCGCACCTGGCCCAGGGAAAGGGCAGTTCTGACATTGCGGGCATAGAAGGGATTTTCAATGGCCACTTCGTCCGGCTCAAAGCGCTCGATGATTTTTTCCAGATCGGTCCGGATTTCGTTCAGCCGGTGATGGAAGTCCGCCTGGCGCTCGGGCTTGATGATACCATAAACTACGGCCTGAACTTTATCCCCTTCGTTTTCAACGATACCGAAACCGGTTGACTGCAGGCTGGGGTCTAAACCGAGCACCCTCATTTAGCGGGCCATTCCGTTAGCTGGCGGCGGAATATCTGGCTATTTCTTCTTCGTCTATGTCGAAGTTGGCGGAGACGGTTTGAACATCATCGTGGTCTTCGAGTTCTTCAACCAGTTTCAAACACTGTTCGGCCTGCTTGCCCTCGAGTTTGACATAATTCTGGGGCAGATAACCGACGTTGGAATCCGAGATTTCAATGTTGTTTTGCTTCAGAGCTTCCAGGACGGCCTCATAATTTTCGGGGGCAGTGATGATTTCGAAGTTGCTGCCATCGTCCTTGACGTCCTCGGCTCCGGCATTCAGGGCAATCTCCAGCAGTTTTTCTTCTTCCACTTTGGATTTCTCGACGTCTATGTAACCCTGCCGCTTGAACATCCAGGCCACGCAGCCCGATTCTCCCATGCGGCCGCCGAACTTGGAGAAGATGTGTCTGAGTTCGGCTACGGTGCGATTTTTATTGTCGGTCAGGGCGGTCAGGTAAATGGCCACCCCGCCCGGTCCATACCCTTCGTAGACGACTTCTTCGTAGGAGGCCCCTTCTAACTGACCGGTGCCTTTCATGATGGCTCTTTTGATATTATCGGAGGGCATATTAACGGCTTTGGCATCGGCGATGGCTTTCCGCAGCCGGGGATTCTTTTCCGGGTCGCCGCCGCCGGCCCTGGCGGCCACGCTGATTTCCCTGATCAGCTTGGTGAACATTTTGCCGCGTTTGGCATCAACGGCCGCTTTCTTATGCTTAATAGAATGCCATTTTGAATGTCCAGACATGGCTTTCTCCTTATCTTAGATGCACAAAAATTTTAGCACATTTATCCCCGGCAGGCAATCATCCGTTTTCTTATGATTTTCTCCGGAGGCGGGGAGATCTGGTTTAACCGCCTGCGCCTTAGCGGTGAGCAATTCAGGTGTCTTAGGACATCTGACCGGAGGGCGGCTTCATCCGAATCACCGGATCCACCTCTCACCTGGCCGAGAAAATGGCCATTGAGGAGCCTGAAAAGAACAGCCCGGGCCGGCAGAAAGTAAAGCGGGAGGGAATCTGTATTTTTTTTCCGGCAGGAAAAATATTCATTGATTCAGACCTTTTTCCTGCATATAATCAACAGGGTTTTTTGGAAAAATGGACGTCGACCATGTCTAACTCGACCTTAAATCCGGTGACTCTGACCTTCGCCAGTTCCGAGCTGGAAAAAAAGTTTCTGGAGTCGTATCACCAGCGGTTGATAATTCGCTTCCGCTGGGCTCTGTTATTGGGCATCTTTCTGTATTCGGCGTTTGCGATTCTGGATTCGGTCAGCGTCGGACCTCTCTGGCCCAAAATCTGGTTTATCAGGTTTGCCGTGGTGAATCCGATTCTTATTGCCGGTTTCCTGCTGTCCTTCAAAAGGAGTTTCTTTGTCCGCCGTTACCAGGAGATTGTTTCTCTGGTAGTTCTGGCCGCTGGAGGCGGAATTCTGGCCATGCTGGCCCTGATACCCGCTCCGGCCCTCTATCTTTATGTCCAGGGTTTGATGCTGGTGGTTATTTATAATTTTACTTTTCTGGGCCTGCGATTTGTCAGGGCATCGATAAACGGGCTGCTTTTAGTGGCGGCCTTTGAAACCGTCAGCCTGTGGATTAACCCGCTTCCCCGGGCGGTCTTCATCAACAACAATTTTTTCCTGATTTCAGCCAACGTGATCGGTATGGCCGTGGCTTATTATCTGGAAAAATTAAACCGGGATAATTTTCTTCACGGGATTTCTTTGAGAAAGCTGGCCGAGGTGGACAGCCTGACCGGGCTGCTGAACCGCGGCTTTTTTATGGATGAGGTCAAGCGGTTCCTGACTGGAAGGAGGCAGAATGAAGGGCTGGCTGCCTTCTGCATCCTGGACCTGGACCGTTTCAAGGAAATTAACGATACCCTCGGCCATATAATGGGGGACGAAATCCTGATGAATCTGGGCCAGGTCATAGCCAGTAAGATGAGGTCTTCCGACCTGATCGGCCGTCTGGGTGGAGACGAGCTCGGGTTTTTCTTCCCTGAAGTAAAAAACGAGGCGGACATTCTCAACATTTTTATGAAATTGAAAACCGAGTTTCAGACGCTCAGCCAGGGGATTGAGTGGCCGGTTAGTTTTTCTGTCGGCTGCCTCATCTTTGGCCCCGCGCTCGACGACCTTTTTCAGTGCTATGCCCGGGCCGACCGGGCCCTTCTAAGGGCCAAACAGAGCCGGGATTTTCTGGTGATGATCGATTCTCAGGAAAGAACTGTTCTGGAGCGCAGGCTCTGACAGGAACAGGACCGGCCGGGGCTGTTCCTGAGCCTCGGGAACAGAGATTTACGTGGGACGGTGCCGGCTGACCGACAATAATCCGGAAGAAAAATTATTGACTGATAGGATGAAGTCGGTTAACTTATTGAGGCAGTCTTAATAAGGGAGGAAATTATGACCGCAAAGATCATATCGGGCAAGGAAGTGGCAGCTTCTATTAGAGAAGAGTTGAAAGCCAGAACGGCTGTCCTCAAACAGAAGGGCCTGACGCCGGGGCTGGGAGTCATCCTGGTCGGCGAGGACCCGGCCTCGGTTTCCTATGTCACCGCCAAAGCCAAAGGAGCTGAAGAAATCGGAATGTTTGAAGAGACGGTCCGCCTGCCGGCTGATTCCTCAGAGGAAGAAATTCTGAAGACTGTCGACCGGCTAAATCGCGACCCCCGTTTTCATGGCGTCCTGGTGCAGCTCCCGCTGCCCAGGTGGGTCAATCCGGATAAAGTCATCAATTTTATTTCTCCGGAAAAGGATGTGGACGGGTTTCATCCGATAAACGTCGGCAAGCTGTTGCGGGGTGAGCCCTGTCCGCTGCCCTGCACTCCGTTCGGCGTCCAGCAGATGCTGGTCCGAAGCGGGTACAGTCCGGAAGGCAAGCACGTGGTGGTCTGCGGCCGCAGCAACATCGTTGGCAAGCCGCTGGTGGCCCTGCTGATGCAAAAAAAGCCCGGGGCCAACGCCACGGTGACTGTCTGCCATACCGGCACGCCTGATTTAAAAAGATTCACCCTCCAGGCTGATATTCTGGTGGCAGCCATGGGAGCCCCCAGGGCTATAACCGCCGAGATGGTCAGGGAAGGCTGTGTGGTTATCGATGTCGGAGTCAACCGGGTGCCCGACCCACACTCACCCAAAGGTTTCAGGTTGGTTGGCGACTGCGACTTTGAAGCCATCAAGGAAAAAGCCGAAGCCATCACTCCTGTCCCGGGCGGAGTTGGACCGATGACTGTAACCATGCTGTTGATGAACACCATTGAAGCGGCCGAGAGAACGCTGCTCTGATTTAAGGACGGGCAAAAAGCTGCCGCCTGTCGTCGGGGATAAAACAAAAAACCAAATCAAGGTTGACTTCCGGCTTCCCTTCCGAGGCGGACTTTCAGCCCGAACCTCAAGGGGGCAGGAATCTCCGCCACGACATATGAAGAAATTTTCATATAACCGAACCGGACGGCGGAATTTTTCCCGGTTATTAGACCTATTGGTTCCCGCGGTTATACGGTCTTTCTGAGACTCTATTTCACGGTCAGACGTAACTGTGGAGACCGCTCAGAAAGTAGTTGACCCCGAAGAAGGTAAACAGAGCAGCCAGAAAGCCGAGGACCGCAATCAGGGCGGATTTTCTGCCTTTCCAGCCGTGAACCAGCCGGGTGTGAAGGTAAAGAGCATAAAACAGCCAGGTAATGAGCGACCAGACTTCCTTCGGGTCCCAGCCCCAGTAACGCCCCCAGGCTCTGCTGGCCCAGATCATGCCGAAAACCAGTGCTCCCAGGGTAAACAGGGGAAAGCCCACCGCGACCGCCCGGTAGGCGAGCAGGTCCAGTTTTTCTCTTCTGGCTTCATTGGCCGGCCGGTGGCTCTTGTCAGGAGTCAGCAGATATAGCAGGCTGGCCACAAAGGCCACTGCCAGAAAGGCTTCTCCCAGCAGAGTCACCGAGACATGAAGCCAGAGCCAGTAACTCTGCAGGGCGGGAACGAGCGGATTGTAAGTCTTGGGCAGAGCCGGCGACGAGGCCAGGGCCATCAGGGCCAACACCACCAGCCAGAGATAAGGAGCGGTTTTTTCCAGGCGAAATTTCCGGTCAAAGATGATAACCGCCAGCACACAACTCCAGGCCAGGAAGCTTACGGATTCATACATGGTGGTAAAAGGGGCCTGCCCGCTCTCAACCGTCCGCCTGACCAGAGAGAGGCTGTGCAGGACAAAACCGGCCAGACCCAGGTAGTAAGAAATCCTGCGCATCCGGTTTCCGGTCCTGAAAAAAAAGAGGAAGCCGGTCAGCATGGTCAGGAGATAAATGATGAAGGCCAGTAGCAGTAAGGAAAACTCATTCATCGGTTTTATCCTTTGATCCTTTTTGGCCGGTCAATCCCAGCAACTGATCAACTTCACGACGGAAGGCGGCCGGGTTTTTTCTGGTGTAGACCAGGTAGAGCGGAGGCTGTCCTGTCCTCTGGCAGATCCTGACTTCCCGGTAGGGAAGATAAAAAGAAATCAGCAAGCCCAGAACCAGCAACAGCGAGCCGGACCAGACCAGGCTGGCCCCGGGGTCATAGGCAGCCTCCAGGACCGAAAACGGGGGGGCCGAAAAACTCTTGAGGTTGACCTTCATTCCCGGCAGTGTGCTGCGCTGGTAGCGACTGATTTCCGGATGGCGGCTGAAAACCCAGCCCACAAAAACCTGGTTGCCTCCGGCCATGATTTCCACCATGGCAGCCGGATTGGCTGGCTCAGGCGAGCGACTGAAAGCCCGGCCGGCCTCATCCACCGCGAAATCGGGAATGAAACCCGGGGCTTTTACCATTAAGTTATCTCCCGCCTCTCTCGTTTCTCCGGCCTTCAGGTTCACAATTCTTGTCCCGACTCCCGGCAGCGATATTTCCAGCCCCAGCTCCGTCCTGTCCCAATCCTGTCCGTAGCTCATCTGGAAGAAACCGAGCCGGCGGTATTTTAGAGGATGGTTGACCTCTATCGTTTTCTGCAGCTTGACCTGGCCGTTTTCCAGGACTGAGACCAGACTCTTCCAGTCCTTCACCGAGCCGTCCGGATAGTATTCGGTGGTGAATCTGTCGAGCCGCAGACTGAATGTTTGCCCGGGAATTTTCTCGGTTTGTCCTTCGGTCAGGGCCACTGAAATCCGCTGGCTGAAGAGGGCTGAAATTAAGCCGCCGGCAATTATTATCATCAACCCCAGGTGAACCAGCTCCGGGCCAAAGAGACCCGGCCGGCTTTTTCTGGCCAGGAAGATTTTTTTGTCTTCGTTGCCGGTCGTCCTGACCCGATAACCTTTTTTCTTAAAAGCGGCCGCCAGTTGAAGGAGGTCTTCGCTCAACCATCTTTCCAGCCGGGCGCGGTCGCGCCTTTCAGCCGGCGGTTGTCCGGAGGCGAGGAGACTTTCATCCCTGATTCTCAGTCGCCGGAATTTGGCCGGCAACCGGAGCCAGGAGCAAAACAAAAGATTCAGGAGCAAAAGAAAAATCAGGCTCAGGAAAAGAGGGGATCGATAAAGATGGTCAAAATCGAGTGCCAGGATCAGGCCGGAAAAATCCCGGAGATGCTGCCGGTAGAATTCCGGGGCCTGGCCCTGCGGGATCAGGGTTCCGATTATTGACAGTATGATTATTAAAATTAGCAGGCCAAGGCCCAGCTTCAGGGAAGCCAGGAATTTCCAGGGTCCGGAAGTCATGGCCGGCTCGAAGCTCTCAGCTCTTAGGGTTCCTGGGTTTGCGACGGCTCTTTTTTTCGGCGATTCGGACCATATCCTGCAGGCTGACCGAGTCAAAATAGTTTTTCATGACCGCCGTCCCTTCTTTCCAGATTTCATGAGCCGCACAGTAAGAGGACCGGGGACAGTTATTGCGATCTTCCACGCATTCCACCAGGCAACAATTGCCTTCGACCGCCTGCAGCACCTCGCTCAACCTGATGGAGGCCGGCGGCCTGGACAGGGTATAACCCCCGCCGGCTCCCCTCTGGCTCTTGACCAGCCGGTGGTCGCGGAGCGGAATTATGATTTGCTCCAGATAACGGATGGAGATATCCTCTTCCTCGGCCACTTCCTTCAGGGAACGAGCCGGGGAGCTCTCCTGAAAGTGCAGGGCCAGGTTAAGCATCAACCTGGTGCCGTATCTTCCCTTGGTTGAAATCCTGAACATCTCAGTCTCCTTGCCCGGGACTGTCCAGCCCCGGCTTATGCCTGTCCATAATCCAATTTACCATAATTCTATCGGAATAGTAGGCATAAGGCAAATCCAAAGGTCGTTGGCAGATACATGGTATCCAGGCAGAGGGAAAAGTTTTTGATAGAGGTC
>JASEIU010000005.1 GCA_030017715.1 Candidatus Saccharicenans sp.
ACGCCTTGTCCATATACTACCCTTACCCTGGATACCATGTCTGTGCCTGAAAGAACAAATTTCTTGACAGTTTCCGAGGTTAAATTGTATGCTAAATGCTAATCCTGTCAGTCGTCGCAAAATATAATTAAAGGATTTTGCCATGGAAAAAGTTGTCCTTCTCGGAGATGAGGCGGTGGCCCTGGCTGCTGTCCAGGCCGGTTTGACCGCTGCTTATTCCTACCCCGGCACTCCAGCCTCGGAAATAATGGAGTTCCTGATCAGAAACTCCGACGGCGGCCGGAAGTACACGGCCAAGTGGTGTGTCAACGAAAAGGTGGCCTGCGAGGAAGCCCTGGGGGTGTCCTTTGCCGGTCAGCGGGCCCTGGTTTCTTTCAAGCATGTCGGCCTCAACGTGGCTGCCGACCCCTTTATCAATTCGGCCATCACCGGGGCCAACGGAGGCCTGGTGGTGGTGGTGGCCGACGACCCGGGCATGCATTCTTCCCAGGACGAGCAGGATAGCCGTTTTTACGCCGATTTCGCCAAGATTATGTGCCTGGAACCGGCCAGCCACCAGGAAGCTTACAACCTGACCAGAGAGGCCTTTGACCTGTCGGAAAGATTCAGGCTGCCGGTCATGATCAGGCTGGTTACCCGCCTGGCCCACAGCCGGTCTTCGGTCGAAACGGCCGCGGCCAGGGAACAGAATAAAGACCTTCCCTATGGCGCCTGGCAGGACTGGACGCTGCTGCCGGGGAATGCCCGGCGTCGCTTCCGGATCCTCCTGGACCGTCAGAAGGAATTGTTGGAATTTTCAGAAAACACGGCCTACAATCAGCTGGTGCTCAACCCCTCAGGGGGGAAACTGGGGGTGGTGGTGTCGGGGATTGCCTTTAATTATTTCAAGGAAGTGGTCGCGTCCCTCCCGGCCGAGCCCTCTTACCTGAAAATATCGACCTATCCTGTTCCGATGGCGAAACTGCGCCGGTTGATTGAGGCGGTGGATGAGATTCTGGTTATAGAAGAAGGCTACCCGTTTATAGAAAGATTTCTGAGAGGAGTGGCCGGAATTCCTGGAAAGACAATCCGGGGCAAAATGGACGGCAGCCTGCCGGCGGCCGGCGAACTGACGCCGGACCTGGTGGCCTCGGCCCTGGGATTGCCTGAAGGAACCGGCCTGAAGACCGGGGACTTCAAGCTGGCAGCCAGGCCGCCCCAGCTGTGTGTCGGCTGCCCTCACGCCGACGCCTATAAAGCTCTGAATGAGGCCATCAAGGATTTTCCCCGGCCGGTTGTTTTCTCCGATATCGGTTGCTACACCCTCGGAGCCCTTCCTCCCTATAACGCCATCCAGACCTGTGTCTGTATGGGCGCCAGCGTTTCCATGGCCAAGGGCGGGTCCGAGGCCGGCATCCACCCCTCGGTGGCAGTCATCGGAGATTCCACCTTTGCCCACTCGGGAATAACTCCGTTGCTGGATGCCGTCCATTCCAACACCGATATGACGGTCATCATCCTGGATAACGGGACGGTGGCCATGACCGGAACCCAGCCCAGTTTCGGAACCGGCGAACGGCTGGACCGCCTGCTGGCCGGGCTGGGCGTTGACCCTGATCATTTGCGGGTCATCGTGCCGCTGCCCAGGAATCATGAGGAAAACGTTAAGGTGATCAAAGAGGAATTATCCCATCACGGTCTGTCGGTAATCATCGCCCGGAGAGAATGTATCCAGATCGTGGGCGAGAAAAAGAGGAGTTGACGATGAAGTACGATATCATCCTGGCGGGAGTCGGCGGACAGGGCATCCTGTCCATAGCCTTCGTTATCGACAACGCTGCCCTGGAAGAAGGACTGTTCTTCAAACAGGCCGAGGTTCACGGCATGTCGCAGAGGGGAGGAGCAGTGCAGTCGCACCTGCGCCTGGCCGACGGTCAGATTTACAGCGACCTGATACCTCTCGGTCAGGCTGATATGATCCTGAGTGTGGAGCCGCTGGAAACCCTCCGCTACTTTGAATACCTGAAACCGGCCGGAGCCGTGGTCTCCAGCCGCACTCCCTATACCAACATCTCCGATTATCCGGTGCTGGAAGAAATCTTCCGGGAAATCAGGAAAGCTCCGGTGCACGTGCTGATAGACTCGGAAAAGCTGGCCAGGGAGGCCGGAAGCGTCCGGGCTCAGAATATGGTCATGCTGGGTGCGGCCTCAATCTTTCTGCCGTTGAAGGAAGAAAGCCTGAAAAAATACATCCAGGTTCTTTTCGAAAAGAGAGGTGCCCAGATCGTCCAGACCAATCTCAAGGCCTTTGACCTCGGTCGCCAGGCGGCTGGAGCCTGAAGGCCGACTGTTCAGCCGGTTTTACGCCCGGTATTTTCAATGAGGGGAAAAAACATGAAAGATAGCGGGAAGATTGTCAGCTCGATTCTGAGAAAGGCGGAGAAAGAAGGACGAAATTTTTTGCTGGAGCCGGAAGTCTATCGCCTGTTAAAAGCCAGGGGGTTGCCGGTTCCGAAACACTTCTTCCTGCCGAAGGGCCAGTTGCCAGCCGCTTCCAGCCTCAAGAGGCTGGGAACCGAGCGGGTGGTGGTCAAGGTCGTCTCGCCACTTATCCAGCATAAATCTGACGTCGGGGGAGTGGCCGTGGTTCGGGCCGGCCTGAAAGAAGTCAGGGCCGCGGTCGAGAAGATGTACGCGGAAATTCCGTCCAGGTACAGCCGGCTTTTCGGCCAGAAGCAGGTTTCTCCCCAAGAAGTCTCGGCTTCCATCCGGGGAGTATTGGTGGCCGAGCTGGTGGACTATGAACAGGTGGGACTGGGGTCGGAGCTGCTGCTGGGCCTCAGGGTTTCAAGAGACTTCGGGCCGACGATTACCTTTGGCGGCGGCGGACTGGACGTAGAATATCTTAATGCTCATTTGAAAGAAGGCCACAGTCTGGCCATACTGCCGGCCGAAGGCCTGGACTTAAGGACCAGGCTCTCGGTCCTTGAACCGCTGGCAGTATTTGGAAAAATTGCCAGAGATTTTAGGGGACGCCGGGCTGTGGTCAGACCGGAGACGCTGCTCAAGGCCATAGAAGTGTTTCAGAAGCTGGGCGCTGATTACTCTCCCTTTAATCGTCGGACAGAATTTACCCTGGAGGAACTCGAGGTCAATCCGCTGGTCATAAAGAAGGGGAAGGTCCTTCCTCTGGACGGGCTGTGTCGGTTTTCCCGTCAGAAGCTGGAACCGGCAGACAGGCCGGTTGAGCAGATTGAAAAGCTCCTGATACCGGAGACCATAGGCATCATCGGAGTCTCCGAAAAAATGAACGTCGGCCATATCATCCTCAATAATCTCATTCAAAACGGCTTCCCCCGCGAGAAGATTTTTGTGATCAAACCTGGACTGGAGAGCATAGAAGGCTGCCGCTGCTTCCCGGAGGTGGCCGCGCTGCCCGGGACGGTCGACCTTTTCATCCTGACCCTGGGGGCGGACATGGTCTACCCGGTGATTAAGGACCTGGTGGAGCTGGAAAAAGCCCGGTCGGTGATCGTTATCGCCGGCGGCCTGGGCGAGAAATCCGGCACCCAGAGCATCGAAGACGATATAAGATATCTACTCCGGGAAAAACGCCGTCAGGGGAAGATGGCTCCGGTCATCAACGGAGGCAACTGTCTGGGTATCATTTCTGTTCCCGGAAGATACGACAGCACCTTCATCCCTGAATATAAATTCAAGAGACCGGCGGGAATCCAGTCCGGTCTGGCCATCGTCAGCCAGAGCGGGGCTTTCATGCTTTCCCGGATGAGCAACCAGCCCCGGTTCGAACCCCTGTACGCCATATCCGTGGGCAATCAGCTCGACCTGACCCTGGGCGATTACCTGATTTATCTCCAGGACCGGCCGGAAGTAAAGATAATCGCTGTTTATGCCGAGGGCCTGAAGCCGGGCGACGGCTGGAGATTCCTGGAGGGGGCCAGAAAGGCGGTCAAAGCTGGCAAGAAAGTCCTGGTCTATAAATCGGGACGAAGCCCTGAAGGAAGGAAAGCTACCGCCAGCCATACCGCCTCGGTGGCCGGCGATTATGCGGTGGGTAGGAGTTTAATGAACCAGGCCGGAGTCCTGGTGGCCGAAACCATCGACGACTTTGAAAACTTTATCAGCGGTCTGATCCTGCTGCAGGGCAAACGCCTCAGCGGCAACCGGGTGGGCCTGATCTCCAACGCCGGTTTCGAGTCGGTCATAATGGCCGATAATCTAAAAGGAGAAGATGGCGAGCTGGTGCTGAAAGAATTTGCCGCCGACAGCGTAACCAGGATACTGAAGGTTCTGCAGCCTCTGGGAATTGACCGGCTGCAGGATGTTCATAATCCGCTGGACGTTACTCCGATGGCAGACGATACTGCCTTCTGCGGCTGTGTCCAGGCCATCCTGGAAGACCCGAATGTTGATTGCGCCGTGGTGTCCTGCGTGCCGATGACCGCGGCTCTGCAGACCCTCCCGTCCGGAGAAGGTCACCGGGAAAACATTTTCTCCGCAAACAGCCTGGCCGAGAGGATGATAAAGTTATTTCGCGAAACAGAAAAGCCAATGGTGGTCAATGTTGATGCCGGAGCGCTTTATGATCCGTTCTGCCGGCATCTCCAGGATAACGGGCTGCCTGTTTTTCGCCGTTGTGACCGGGCGGTTAGATTTTTGAGGAAACTGGTCAATTCCGGAATGAAGCAACTGTAGGTCAAAAACCGGTCTTAGTATCATCTTCCTGGCGGGTTATCCCTTCGGCCTTCCATTTTCCTTTGTCTTTCTCTTTCTTGTTTTTTTGGACAAAAAAGAATCGTGCAATTCAGGTTTTTTCTTGAGGTCAGGTCGGAGCCTGGTCGGGGAGAGACAGTCAGTCAGCGGGGCAGGATCAGGCGAAAAGAGGTGCCCTGGCCCGGCCTGGAATCTATTTCCAGCCTGGCGTCGAGCTGGTCAGCCAGGACTTTTATTATTTCCTGTCCGAGACCGGCCGGAGGAGAGACAAAAAAATCTCCGGACAGGCCCTGGCCGTTATCGGCGATTTCCAGGGCCAGATGGTCGTCGAGCTGGCTGAGTTTCAGTTTGATCTCTCCTGTCTTTCTTCTGCCGAAGGCGTATTTTAAGGCGTTGGTCAGGATCTCGGTTGCTATCAGGCCAAGGGGAATAGCTTTCTTGACTTCTATGTTTACGGGCTGAAGGTCAAGGCTGAGGTCGACCCTGGTGGTGGCAGCATAGCCTTTAAGTATCGATTGGCTGACCTCGCGCAGAAAACGGTCCAGGCTGATTTCCTTGTATTTCTCCCCGGGTGTCAGCAAATCATAAACCCGGGCGATGGACAGAACCCTGGCCCTCAGGCTTTCCAGTGGAGCCCGGATTTCCATTTTGCCGGTCCGGTTAATTTCCAGGCCGATGATGGAACCGATGAGGGCGAAGGTGTTCTTGACCCGGTGCTGAAGTTCGCGGAGGATAGCCTCCTTTTCTTCAGCCGCTTTCTTTAGTTGCTGCTCCATTTTCAGGCGCTCGGTGATGTCGATAATTATGGACAGCAGATATTTCCGGTCTCCAAACTGAATTGGATGAGAATAAACTTCGACATCGCGAAATTCACCAGAAGCCAGCCGGTGCTGAAAAACAAAATAGTTTTTCTTCCTGTCTTTAGCCTGAGCCATCAGCTCCTCCACCCGGTCCTGGGGAAGAGTGTTAATGCTTTTTATGTTCATATTTTTAAGCTGGTCGCGGCTGTATCCGTAAAATGACTCAGCCCGGTAATTGGCGTCGATGATATTTCCGGATTCCGGGTCCAGAACCAGCATCATCGTGCCCGAGTGTTCAAAGATGGTCCGGAAACGTTCTTCGCTCTGGCGCAGGGATTCTTCTACTTCTTTTCTTTCGGTTGTGTCTTCAGCCGAGAAAAATATCCCGGCCAGCTTCCTGGAACTGTCATATACAGGCGCCAGGTGGAATTCATACCAGTAGGTTTCGCCGGAAATGGCTGGAATTTCCTTTTCGATGTTGACCTTTTCTCCGGCTCTGACCTTTTGCAGATTGGAACCAAAGCTGGCTTTGAATTTATCGGGCAGAAGGTCAATCAGTTTCTGGCCGGGTTTCAATTCAATGCCCAGTACATCCCTCATCCTTTGATTGGCAATCCAGTTAAATTTCAGTATTGAGCCTTCCGGGTCCAGAAAAAGGAGAGAATAGGAGGGGCTGTCAATGAAAGCTTCCAGAAGAGCTTCTGATTGTCTGAGATTGCTTTCCATACGATATTTTTCTGTGAAGTCTTCAAAAGTTCCAATCCCGCTGATGAAGTTCCCTTCCCCGTCAAAGATACCGGCAAAAAATCCCCGGGCAGGGGTGGCTTTGTCGGCCGTAACCGAATGGTAAATTCCTTCGTAATAACCTATCCGGCCGGCCAGGGCTTCCCGCACGGCTTCTTTTACCCTTTCATCTTTTACCCTTTCCAGAATGTTGAAGCCAATCAGGGCTTCCCGGCTGGAGCCGATTATTCTGACAAAGGCCTCGTTGCATTCGGTTATTACCCCATTCCGGTCGAACTGAAGGATTCCCAGAGGAGTGTTCTGGAAAATCAAACGGTATCTTTCTTCTCTTTCGCGCAGGTCGAGCTCGGCTTTTTTCCTTTCGGTAATATCTTCAAAGACGGTGGAGAACAGATCCTCGCCCATGGGAAAGGCGGTAATCCTGAAATGCCGGTTGAGGGGTTCAAAGTAAGCTTCGAAGAAGACCGGCCGGCCACTCTCAACAGACTCTAAATATTCTTTGAAATAAGGAGGTTCTCCGGTACCATAAAGCTCCGAAGCTTTCTGACCGACCGCTTCCTCCCTGGGAATGCCAGTGTGCCTGGTATAAGCTTCATTGACCTCCAGCACTTCATAGTCAACAAATTGCCCCCGTTCGTTCATCAGCAGGCGGTGGATGGCCACGCCTTCCTGCATGGTTTGAAACAAGCGGTAGAAGCGAATTTCTGTTTTCTGCTGCTCTAACTGAGCTTCGATCCTGTCGGTGATGTCTCTCACCAGGGCCACAAACCTGTTCTGTCCCGGGCGATTTTCTCCCTTCCGGCTGATGGTGGCTTCAAAAAAACGGGTGCCGGCAGGGAGTTCCAGGCTGTAATCTATTTCGGCCTGTCCGCTTTCGGCAGCTTCTTTCAGGGCAAACTGTAAAGAATTGTAAATGTCTGCAGGAAGAATATTTTTTATGCTCCGGCCGAGAATTTCTTCCTTTGGTCGGAAAAGGAGCTCGGGCCGGGGAGCCCGGGCATCCAGTATGATCATCTGTTCATCTAATTCAAACAACAGGTCGGGCAGGGAATTAAGGGTGGCTTCCAGACGCTCGGTGGTTTCCCGCAATTTTTGCTGGTGGGCTAAAAGTTCTTTCTGGGTCTCCAGCAGCTTGTTTACCGTCTGGCTGAGATTTTCCGCCAGGGCTTCCAGCTCGGCTTTCTTTTTGGTGAGCTCCCGGTGAGCCGCATGCAGCCGGAAGGCCATGTTGAGAGAGGCAAAAAAGGCGGTCTCGTTATAGCCCTTAACTATATAGCCGTATGATGTTATGGCTTCGGTTTTGGCCAGGATTTCGGGCTCGGTGTGGCTGGAGATGAAAACTACCGGGATATCTTTTTGAGCCAGCATCCGGCGGGCGGTCTCTCCGCCGTCAATTCCCGGCCCCAGGTCGATGTCCATCAACACCAGATCGATTGCCGGGTCGGATTGAAATATTTCTAAAGCCTGTTCTCCGGAAAGAGCGGTAATGACCTCATAGCCGCCGCTCTGCAGCAACTCTGATTCCATGAGGGCAATCAGGGCATCGTCTTCGACCAGCAGAATTCTCCTGCCCCGGGCGGATTTACCTGATATGTTATTTTCCATTCCCTTTGCCCATTATTACTTTATGAACTTATCGGTTTTATGTCAACGATTGGCCGGGCCTGCCGGCAGATAATAGGAACTTAAATCGCTGCCGCAGACTTCCTTTTTTGGTTAAAGCTGCGGCTGAGCAAAACGCAGAGAAAATATTTCAATTATTCTAAATTCGAGCCAGTGCCTATAAATCCCGCAGCCGATCGGCAGAAGATATCATGATCCTTAAGTTTGAAAACAATAATTATCTTTTGGTATATTCTCTTATAAATTAATTAAAAGGAGGAAAAATGTATTCCGGAAAGTTGAAAATCGCCAGAACTCTGATTGCGATTGGACTGGTCGGCCTGATGGTGTTTTTTGTGGCCAGCCCATCATACGGCCAGCAGAAAAGGCATGAATTCTCGGCTGGTTATGGAATGGTCACCACCAGCCAGATAGTTGATATCTTTACCAATATCCTGCTGATAAGCATAACTATCGGTCAGGCGGCCAAAGTTGACAACAAGTATCCCGGAGCTTTTGTCTTCAGCTATAAATATTCGAGCGGCTCACGCTTGGGCTTTGGTTTGACGTTCGCTGTCGACCGGGCGTCCGGGAACCTGGCGATGTCAGGTGTTCCTGTCGGGACATACACCGAGAATTATTATACGGGTGCCCTGGAGATGGATTATCGCTACATCAACCGGGAAAATTTCTGCCTTTATTCAGGCCTGGGAGTCGGCCTGACCGTCAGAAAAGGCGAATACCGCTACTCGGAAACGTCCACTTCTTCCGATAGTTACCCGGTCGTTCAGGTTACGCTTCTGGGATTCAGGGTGGGAAACAAGATTGCCCTGTTCGGAGAGCTGGGCGGCGGCTATAAAGGAGTCGTTCACGGGGGCATGAGATTTACCCTGTGATGGTAATAGTTGGGTCGGAAATGGAAAAACCGTTTAAAGCTTATTGAGTTTTCGCCCGCTCTGCAGACAAGTCGCTCCCGCCTGCTTATTCAATGCCAGCCCACCTGTCGGAACACTTCACCGATCACTCTGTTGCCCGGTCCGTCGCCGCGAGCCACGCTGACCGAGACCGAGGGTCCGGCCGCATCCTGAATTCTGGCCACCTCGGAATGTGAAAATCCAGGGCAGAGCAATACCGAATGCAAACCTTCTTTTTCCGTCAGCTGGCTCACGATTCCGGCGGCCTCTTCTGTATTCCTGACCACCTGGACCCAGAGTTTCATCTTATCGGTTTCCACCACGGCCCGGTGCTTTTCGGGGTCAGCGTCAGGAGCTTTGCTCAGAAAGATGGTTTTGAATTTCATCGCTTCCTCCCTTTATTATTTCCAGATTATTTCCAGGTCATTAAAAAACATCGGTTCAGGATTTTCAATAGGCAAAGGCCAGCCCGAAGAGGAAATTCCTGCCGGCTTCAACCATGGCGTCCGGGTCAGGTCGGGCCAGATATTCTTTATTCAGCAGATTATTGACTCTGAAATTCAGTTTGCACCAGCGGTTCAGGTTGTAGCTGGCCTTAAGATTCATCAGTCCATAACCGGGTATGGCGATTTCCGACGGCCCCGGGTTGTCCTTGTCTTTCTGAAAATAACCGGTTACTTCCAGGTTGAAGCGATTAATCCAGACCCTGGCTCCGGCCATCAACCGCTGCGGCGGAATGTCGTTCAGGGGAACGGCGGAAAGCCGGCTTTTACCCTGGTACAGGAAACCGTTTCCGAAAATGGACAGGCGGGAGACGGGGAAATATTCCCATTCCAGTTCCAGTCCTTTGATACGGCCGTTATCGACATTTCCGTAAGTATAGATTTGATTGTCGGGGTCAATCAGGTATCTTTCAACCAGATGGTCAATGCTGTAAGAAAATCCGTACAAACCCACAAAGAGCCGGCGGCCGGTAAATTTTACCCCGGCGTCGAAGTTAAGACTGGATTCGTTTTTCAGGTCCGGGTTGGCGATGATCAGGCCTCGCCCGGTAATACCGGTGTAGAATTTCTCGTTAAGGTCTGGTGTCCGGTAAGCCCTGGAAAAATTGGCAAACAGAGAGACTGACGGCAGCAACTGGTAAGAAGCGGCTAGAAATCCGGTCATGGCCTGGTTGCTGGTGGACAGTCTCTCTCCACCGGAATTGGCCCGGGACTTCAGAAAATCGAGCCTCAAGCCCCCGACCAGGTCCAGTCGGGGAAGGCCGGAATAATCGAGCGTCAGGAAAATTCCAGAATCGGTTCGCCGGCCGTTGGTGTAGGGATATTCTTCAACGGTTTCGGTTAAGACTCCTGAGCTGTTGAAATTCAGGTAACGGTTATAGGCTTTAGCCCGGCCTCGTCCGTAAAGGTCGGCGCCTGAATTTAACCGGAGCCGGGAGGTCAGCTTATATTCCAGCGACAGCTGCAGACCGAAGTCGGTGCTTTCCGTCCGGGCGTAGCTTTCCTGCCGCTTGACTGAATTTTGAATCCGGTCGGCCCGGGTCTCTAAGAAATAGGGGTTGAGGTAGAAATGGAAGTGAAGAAGCGTTTTCGAACCTAAGGATTTCTCCTGCCAGTCGAGCTGAAAGAGGTTCTGGTTTTCCCGCGGATACCAGGTCGGACGGCTGTCACTGTTGACGGCCGGTTTGCCGATGTCGGTTCCCCGGGCCATCAGGAAGCTGAGGCTGATATCTCTTTTCTCTGAATATCTGACCACTTTGCCAAACAGGCTTGACTGAGTAAAGTGGGACAGGGGAACCTTGCCCGAAGGGGCTTGATAATTCTCAGCCTCATCATTTCTCAGCGAAAAATAGTATCCAAAACCCTGGCTGGCCCCCGAAACTCCCAGGTTGACCTCGCGCTCATTGTTCACCGAGCCATATCTGAGATTTCCTCTGACTTTGATATGGTCTTCGGCCGGCGGTGCATAAGTCAGAAAATTTATCACGCCGCCGATGGCATCAGAGCCATAAAAGACCGAGGACGGGCTGCGCAGTATCTCCACCCTGGCCAGGTCTTCCGGATTGAGGAAGGAAGCGTTGGGACCGGTTCTGCGGTCGCTGGAGAGGCGGGCCCCATCCACCAGCAGCAGCACCCTCCTCCTGGCCAGACCACGGATGGAGGGGACTATGGAAAAACCGCCTGAGCCCAGAGAGGCCACTCCGGTATTTTCCTGGACCAGGTCGGTGACATGAGAGGGCAATTTTTCTTCGATGGTCAGAGGGCTGATGACCGAGGTGGCGGCGGGCACCGAAACCACGGGCTCAGGGAAACGGGTGGCTGTGACCACCACTTCTTCTTTCTGGGCCACAAAAGGAGTGAGGACTAAGGTTACCGTCTGGCCGCCGGCCGGCCGACCGACCAGAAATTCCTGCTCAAAGTAATCGGGGTGCTTGACCCGTATTCTGACTTTTTGTTGCTCCGGTAATTCCAGGCTGAACTGACCCCGGTCATCGCTCAGTACAGTCCTGTCGGTGCCTGACAGGGTTACCCGGGCCTGGCTGACAGGAAGCCCGGTTGAGCTGATGACCCGGCCTTTCAGGGTATTTCCAGCCAGAAGAGAGGTAGTAAGAATTGAGCTGAGGACGATAATTATGATTCTCATAAACTGAGATTTCATCGCGCTGCTCCTTAATAAGTTATCAGGCTGTTTTTTTCTGCATTCTATCAAAACGAAATTCTAACATATTGACGAAACTTCCTGGAAAAAATTCCAATTTGGCTGCTTCTTTTTTCTCATGATAGCTCAAATTGGAGAGAGGCGGCCCGGGTCGAGAGGAGGGTCCTGTCACGGCGTGCCTCCTTCCGTCCTCGCTCCACCCATCCCCCCGTGGGGAACCCCTTCCGCTGCGGGCGGTTCGGAGACACGCCGTGCCACCCTCTAAAAACCCTCCATCGCCGATTCCTGATCGGCGTGGATAAGGAGGAGGATCCTGTCACGGCGCGCCTCCTTCCGTCCTCGCTCCACCCATCCCCCAGCGGGGAACCCCTTCTGCTGCGGGCGGTTCGGAGACACGCCGTGCCACCCTCCTTCAACCAGTGTCGCAAATCGCTGAAAAATAGGTGTTTCTCGTGACGGTATAAAATTGACAGGGAGAGTTGGAGGGGGTATTTTAGGAACAAATCAGATTAGATTGAGGTAGCGATGAACAAGGATGAAATGAATAACTATCGGCAAAAGGAAAATTCTTCACCTGATGATAAAACTGAAGCGGGAAGCCTTAAGAGCCCGGCCTTAAGCCAGATGGAAAAACGAAGGGAGGTTTATGCTTCCTTTGGCTATGATATCGAGAAAGAAAGGCTGGCCATCATCCGGGCGGCCGGCCCGCTTTCCGGCCGCATCCTGGAAGCCGGGACGGGGAAAGGCCATTTTGCCGCCGTTCTGGCCGGTCTTGGCTGCCGGCTGATTAGCTTTGACATCTCGGATGAACAGCTTGAAATTGCCCGTGAAAATCTCGCCGCCCGGGGACTTGACCGCCTGGTTGAGCTTAAAAAAGAAGATGGCGAAAAGCTGAGTTTTCCGGACGGCTATTTTGATGCGATTTTCTCGGTTAACATGGTGCACCATCTTGAAAATCCCTGGAAAGTAATCTCAGAATTGATTCGCGTTCTAAGCCCGGGGGGAAAGCTGGTAATCAGCGATTTCAGCCCGGAAGGAATGGAGATGATGGATAGCGTCCACCGGCTGGAGGGCGGGAAACATGAGGTGGCTCCGGCAGGGCTCGGGGAAGTAGAAGATTTTTTAAGCAGCTCGGGCTTCAGGGTCGAAAAGTTCCAGACCCGTTTTCAGGTTACACTGGTGGCTTTCAGAAAATAAACCGGGTGCTTTTAGCCGTTTCTTTTTGTAAAATCGTCCTGAAAGTAAATTTATCTGGAGGCAATCATCATGAAGACCGGAAGCTGCAAAGCAGTAACTGAGCCTTTGAGTCCTGGAAAATCCATTCGTTTTTTTTGTTTCCTGTTCTTCCTGATTTTTCTGACCTCCGCCCAATTCGGGGTCTCTCTGGCCGGAGACGAAGTTTCTGAGCCGGTTGCGGCCGGGCCATTAATTTTCTCGGAGGTCGCCACTTCTGGAAACCAGACGGAGACTTCCATTCCCAGGCCGGAATATCCCCGTCCGGAACTGGTCCGCGACCGCTGGCTGAATCTCAACGGAGAATGGGATTTTGCCCTGGATCTCTCGGATTCGGGCGAGGAGAGAGGGCTGCCTCAGGGACAGGGTTTTGACCGAAAGATTCTGGTTCCTTTTGCTCCGGAGAGTCCTCTTTCGGGTGTCGGTTTCGCCGACTTCATGGCGGCTGTCTGGTATAAGAAAAAATTGAGCCTTCCGGCCGACTGGAACGGCCAGCGAATTTTTATTCATTTTGAGGCAGCCGATTATCAGACCACCGTCTGGATAAACGGACAGAAAGCCGGCGAACACTTCGGCGGCTACACTCCTTTTAGCATCGATATTACCGATTTTTGCAGCCAGCCGGAGACCGTCCTGGTCGTCCGCTGCCGAGACTACCTGCGGAGCAACCTCCAGCCGGCAGGGAAGCAGAGCAAACGGTATCATTCATACAGTTGCCTATACCGCCGGACAACCGGCCTCTGGCAGACCGTCTGGCTGGAACCGGTCCCGGCAATTTTTATTCAGAAATACCGGGTTTTTCCCGATGTCGATAATGGTGAAGCCCTGATTCAAGTTTTTCTTAACGGCCTTCCGAGCGGAGGAGAATTGATGCTTTCGGTGGCCGATGGCGGCCGGGTAATTCGCCGGGAGGTTAAGAAAGCGGCCCCCATGGCGGCTTTTGCGGTGAAACTTAAAAATCCGAAGCTCTGGGAAATAAGAAAACCCAGCCTTTATGATTTTACCGTTGAATACCGTCCGGTTTCCGGCGGCCAGCCTTCGGACCGAATCCAGGGCTATTTTGGGCTGCGGAAAATTGAAGCCCGGGGCGAAAAGATTTATTTTAACAACCGTCCCTGGTTTATGCGGCTGGTTCTGGACCAGGGTTTTTACCCAGAAGGCATCTACACGGCCCCTTCCGATGAGGCTCTGCGCCGCGACATAGAAATCAGCTTAGCGGCCGGTTTTGACGGAGCCCGGTTGCATCAGCGAGTTTTTGAAAGGCGCTTTCTCTACTGGGCCGACCGGCTGGGTTATGCTGTCTGGGGAGAGTTCGCCGACTGGGGACTCGACCTAAGCCGGCCCGAAGCTCTGATCATTTTCCAGCGGGAATGGAAGGAAGCTGTCGAGCGTGATTTCAACCATCCCTCGCTCGTCGGCTGGTGCCCGTTCAATGAGCAATGGGGAGTGAATTTTCCCGGAGTTATAGAAAACATCTTTCACCTGACGAAAGCCCTGGACCCGACCCGGCTGGTAATTGATTCTTCCGGCGGCTATCATCCGGTAATTCCCGATGTCTTTGATTCCCATAACTATGAACAGAGAGTTGAAAAGTTCCGGGAAGATTACGCCGGGCTTCTGGCCAGCCCGCCCAGGGTTTTTATCAACGGCGACCCGGCCAGGAACCTGCCTTACCGGGGTCAGCCCTACTTTGTCAGCGAATACGGGGGCATCTGGTGGAACCCGGGCCAGGCGGACGAAAAAGCCTGGGGTTACGGGGAAAGACCGCGCTCGGCCGAGGAGTTCCGGCAGCGTTATAAGGACCTGACCGAGGCTCTTCTTTTCCATCCGAAAATAGCTGGCTTCTGCTACACCCAGCTCTATGATATCGAGCAGGAGGTCAACGGACTTTATACCTTCAATCGCCAGCCGAAATTTGACCCCGGCTTTTTCTTCAAGGTGAATCAGCAGCCTGCGGCCATAGAAAAATAAAACTTCACTGGTCGCGCCACTTCAGGGCCTTGAACCTGGGATCATCTCTGAGCGAGTCCAGGTCGGGATCCTTCTCCACCCAGTCCCGGTGAGCAAAACCGGCCTGGACGGCAGCTTCCAGGCTCTGAATGGCTCTGGTTTTTTCGCCCTCGAGGGCAAACAGGCAGGCCACGTTGTACTGGATGCCGGCATCGTTGGGGTCGATGGCTATGGCCCGCTCGGCCCATTCCTGCCCGCTGCGGCGGTCTCCCAGGCGGCATAGGCTGACCGCTCCCATGGTATAGGCCCGGGCATCATCTGGATGGAGCTGGACTCTTTTTTCCACAGCCCTGAGGGCCAGGCGGTAAGCGGCCAGGGCTTCCTGGTCGTGCCCCAGAGCGGTCTGGGTCTGAGCGGCAAAATAGCAGGCCTCGTGGTTCTCGCGGCTGCGGCAGGACCGTTCGAACAACTCGGCTGCCAGTTTAAGTTCGCCTCTCTGAAAGCAAGCTCGGCCGTAGAGGTAGGGGGTTTCGTCCTGCTGAGGGTCCATTTTCATGGCCGTTTCGAACTCTCCCCGAGCTTCTTCGAACCGGTCCATCAGCCACAGGGTCAGGCCGCGGGCGGCATGGGCCTGAGGCAGGGCAGGGTCGAGTTCCAGAGCCCTGAGGCTGGCCCGTTCGGCCTCCTCCAGGCGGATATCCCTGGACTCCCCATAAAAGTGAAACAGCATGGCTGAGCACTGGGCGATGCCGGCGTAGGCCAGGGCATAGTTGGAGTCGATTTCAGCGGCCGGGGAAAACATCTGACGGGCAAACTGATAGCTCTGGCGGCGGCCCTGGTGATAAAACTGGCGGCCGCGGAGATAATAATCATAGGCGTCGGTGTCGGTGGTTGAGGTCCTGGTAAGGGCTTGCAGTTCGCTGTCGCTCAATATCAACTGCAACGACCTGACCACATTCTGCGAGATTTCATCCTGGATGGCAAAGATATCCTGGAAATCCCGGTCGTAACGGTCGGACCAGAGATGATAGCCCGAGGCCACGTCTATCAACTGGATAAAAACCCTCAACCTGTCTCCGGCCCTTTTGACACTACCTTCGAGCAGGGTGTCGACATGCAGCTTGCGCCCTATTTCGCGGGTGTCCTCGCTGCTGTTCTTAAAAACCAGGGTGGAGGTGCGAGCCGCCACTCTGAGTCCTTTGACTCTGGCCAGGGCGTTTATGATCTCCTCGGACATGCCGTCGCAAAAATATTCCTGCTCGCTTTTGCCGCTGAGGTTGGCCAGGGGCAGGACGGCTATTGACCACAGATAATCTTTTTTGCGTCCGCGATACTGAACCCGGCCCGACATGATGGCCTCCAGGGTGTAACGCAGGTCTAACCTCAGCTCTTCCGCCCTCTGGTAACGAAGATTTCTGTTCTTGTTGAGCAGGCGGGCCACGATTCGCTCCAGCTCCACCGGAATGTTGGCTGAATATTCCGACATGGGCACGGGTTCCTTATCCAGAATGGCCCTGAAAACTTCTCTAATTCCATCCCCGGAAAACGGCATTTTGCCGGTGAACATTCTGTACAGTACTGTTCCCAGGGAAAAGAGGTCGGAACGATTATCGGTGGGCAGGCCCTGCACCTGTTCGGGGGACATATAGGGCGCGGTTCCGATGATCAAGCCTTCCTGAAAAGCATTTTCCCTGGTGAGCAGGGCGGCCAGCCCGAAATCGACTATTTTAGCTCGGCCGCGGTTTGTCACCATGATGTTTGAGGGTTTGAGGTCACGGTGGATTATTCCCCGGCCATGAGCTTCGGCCAGCCCGTCGCTTATTTGAATGGCCAGCTCCAGCGCCTCTTCAACCGGCAGCCGTTGACCTTTAATGTAGGCTTCGAGAGTTCCCCCTTCCACGAATTCCATGATGATGTAGGGCTGGTTCTGGTGCTCGGCCACGCCGTAGATGGTCACGATATGGGGATGGTTGAGTTGGGCCACTGTCTGTGGGCTTCTTCCCGGAACCTTTTCCGCCAGTCGGGATTCTGGCACAGGTCCCCGGCCAGAAATTTGAGGGCCACCTGGCGGTCCAGGTCCTTATCGTAAGCCAGGTAAACAGTAGAGAAAGCTCCAAGGCCGAGAACTTCCTGGATGAGGTAGCGTTTAATTTCAGTCCCCGCCGGCCATATTTCCGCCGTGAGAGTCCGCTCTTTATCATCCCCCCTGGTGTTTTGTGTCATTAACCAAGCTTATCTTTAATTGCTGCCGGGGTCAATAAAAATATTCTTTTGACCGCCTCTCCTTTTTAGATGGGTGAAGACTGTAGAGGGGACCCTGTCTCGGCAGGCCCCCTCCCATCCTCCCTTCACCGATCCCCCGGTGGGGAACTGCCTGCGGCTCCCGGCGACAGGAGACAGGCCGTGCCACCCTCCTGAAAGCTCTTCTCAACCGGTTCTTTTTTGGCTCTGAATGAAAAGACGGTCATGTTGAGGCGCATCAGGCTTGAGTCGTAATGTCCCCTCTATTTATTCAGGGCGCTTGTTTAAGAGAAGATTCTGTCGCGGCTCGCCCCCTGCCATCCTCACTTCACCGCTCCCCCTGCGGGAAACCCCTTCCGCTGCCGGCGGTTCGGAGGCAGGGCAGGACGCCCTTTGGGCCTTCACTTCATCGGGTGATAGCAACAAAGATGCTTCCGTCCTCTGGCCGGGGGTTGCCCCGGGAACGCTTTTTCTATAAATTATTCAGGAAGACTGAAGAAAGGGAGGAGAGAGGCCATGCCGGTCTATGAGTTTCGCTGTCGGGACTGCCGGCGGAAATCTTCCTTTCTTATCCTTTCGGTAAAAACACCTTTTGAAGCCCGCTGCCAGCACTGCGGCAGCTTGAATCTTACAAGACTTATCTCCAGGGTTGGAATTTTGAAATCCGAAGAAAGCCGTCTGGAAAGTCTGGCTGACCCCTCAAAACTGGGGGAGCTGGACGAGAAAGATCCCAAAAGCCTGGCCCGCTGGATGAAAAAATTCGGTCGGGAAATGGGCGAGGAGCTGGGGCCGGATTTTGATGAAGAAATCGACCGGGCGGTTGAAGAATCTGAAAAGAAGAGCGAGGGAGAAGGGGAGGAGGAAACGCCGACCTGTGACGATTCCGAACCTTGAGGGCAACCGGCAGTCACTTGTCTGAGGCAGGTGGAGGCGGTCGTAAGGTAAAAACATAAAGAAACATAAGGAGAAACTTGATGGAATACCTACTGGCCTTTATTCTGGGAGCTGTTTTCGGGGCGATGGCAGTGGTTCTGGTTAATTATTTTCAGAGACACCGGGCCCGGGAGCTGGCCCAGGAACTCCTCAACCAGACCCAGCAGCAAAAGATGCAGGAGCTGGAAATTTTGCTCAACAGAGTTAAGGACGCCTTCGGCTCGCTATCGATGGAGGCCCTGAAAAAAAGCACCGAAGAATTTCTCAAGGTGGCCAACGAAGTTCTCGGCAGGCAAACCAGGAGCGGGGAAATGGAGCTCGAGGGAAAGAAGAAATTGATCGACCAGACTCTGGAGAGCATGAAGTCTGACCTGCTCCGAGTTCAGAATCTGATCACCGAGTTTGAGAAGGACCGGGCGGCTAAATTCGGACAGCTCGAAAAACAGCTCAACCTGGCCCTGGAGCAGACCAACCGGCTCCAGGAGACCACCAACCAGTTGCGACAGGCGCTGGCCAGCACCAGGGCCCGCGGCCAGTGGGGGGAAAGAATGGCCGAGGATATCCTGCGGCTGATGGGTTTTGCCGAGGGAATAAATTATGTCAAGCAGCAGGCGATAGAGTGCGGGCGGGAGCGACCCGATTACACCTTCTTCCTGCCCCAGGACCGGAAAATAAACATGGATGTGAAATTCCCGCTCGACAATTACCTCCACTACCTTGAAGCTCAGGGAGAAGCCGAAAAAGAAAATTTCAAACAGTTGTTTCTTAAGGATGTCCGGAACCGGATCAAGGAAGTTACCAGCCGGGATTACATAAATCCCGAGGAAAAAACCCTGGATTATGTTCTGGTTTTTATCCCCAACGAACAGGTCTACGCCTTTATCAATGAACATGACCGGGGACTTCTGGATGAAGCTCTTAAGAAAAAGGTCATCCTTTGTTCGCCCATCACCCTTTATGCGGTGCTGGCCATCATCCGCCAGGCGATGGAAAATTTTAACCTGCAGAATACGGCCGGTCAGATACTGAGACTGCTGGAATCTTTCTACAAGCAGTGGCAGCTTTTCGTCCGGTCGCTGGAAAAAATGGGCAAAAAGATATATGAAGCCCAGCAGGAGTATGAGAACCTGAATTCCACCCGCAAGAACCAGCTGGAAAAACCCCTGCGGCAGATTGAAAGTATAAAAAGGCAGGTCGGCCCGGAAATGCTGGAAGGTGAAGCCATCCCGGTCGAAGCCGAACCGGTCGAAGGGGAAGAGGCGGGGGAAAATGACCGGGGGAGCGGAGAGCCCTCATCAGATAAATAGAATTTTAAGAAGCCTTCGGT
This sequence comes from Candidatus Saccharicenans sp., assembly GCA_030017715.1. GTDB lineage: Bacteria > Acidobacteriota > Aminicenantia > Aminicenantales > Saccharicenantaceae > Saccharicenans. The sequence goes on from JASEIU010000005.1 coordinate 19,119, forward strand.
CAGGAACCTGTTATCCAAGGTTAATGATTTTATAAGAGTTTTGTCGTCAACCGCCGGCTTATAATCTATTTCCGGCCCGGGCAAGTAATATAGCTCTGACCACCATAGGCTTCAAAAGAAGGCCAGTCGACTGACGGAGTTGTTTATAGAATTGACTTTTCCCTTTCTGATTTCTACTGTCTCTAAAAGATAATGACATCCCGCCGACCAGCCCGGCAGGGTTCCAGCGGAAGCCGGTCGCCTGATAATACCTTAATTGTCTTTCTTTACTTCGGGCTTCTTCAGGAGCAGAAGAGCGACGGTGGCCGCTAAGCAAAGCACTCCCGAGACCACAAAAGCCAGGCGGTAATCGCCGACCACCAGCGACCTGACTGATTCTTCCCCGGCCTGGCGGATTTCTCTGATCATGACGATGGCTGAAGTTTTCATCAGAGCGGCTGCCAGGTAAGGACCGAGCAGCCCGCCGACACCATAGGCGCTGAACATCCAGCCGTAGTTGGCTCCATAGTGGCGGGTGCCAAAATAATCGGCGGTCACGGCCGGAAAAACTGCCAGAAAACCGCCGAAACACAGCCCGACCAGCGAAATGCCCATCAGGAATAAAGAATAGGGCTTCAGAAGATTAAAGGTCAGCATGGTCAGGCTGCAGACGAGAAACATAGCTATCAGGGTGTTTTTCCGCCCGGCCACATCCGAAACTTTTCCCCAGACAATTCGTCCCAGGGAGTTAAAGATGGCCAGAATGGAAACAGCCAGAGCTCCGGCCGAGGCGATTTGGTTGAAGGGGGGCGAATCGACTCCGGCTGTTAAAGTCGAAAGGGCAAACGATTGCCAGATGGGCGAAGCTTTCATGATGATCATCAGGCCGGCGGCGCATCCGGTAAGATAGATTCCCCAGAGCAGCCAGAACTGCCAGGTTCGCCACATTTCAGACGGCGAAAAATCCAACTTGAGGACAGTCGAACCTTCCGTCCGGGCCGGCGGGTTCCAGCCGGCCGGGCAGTATCCCGGCTCGGGATTTTTAAGCAATAAGGCGCCAAGGGTGATGGTGACCAGAAAAATGAGGCCGAGGATCAGGAAAGTATTGAATAAACCGGCCTGCGGCAGCGTAAAAAGGCTCTGTCCGAAAAGCTGGTATGGTCCTCCGGTTATCAGGGCTTTGGCCAGAGGTGCAAAGAAGAAAGCTCCGGCTCCGAAGCCGGCCACAGCCAGACCGGTTATCAGCCCTCTTTTATCCGGAAACCACTTGACGCAGGTGGCAATGGGGCAGACGTAGGCCGCTCCGATGCCCAGACCACCAATCACCGAGTATGTGACAATCAACCAGACCAGGGCCGTCCCCGGGGCGAAGGAAGCTGTAAACCTGGCCAGAATCAGACCGGTTCCCAGCATCAGGCCGCCGGCAATGGCCACCGGCCTTGGCCCTGTCCGGTCCTGAATCCGGCCGGCGATTATAACCGCCAGAGCGAAGCAGGCTAAGATTATCTGGGCCGGCAGGGTAACCTGGGTTTCCTTCCAGGAGGGGAAATGCGTCAGCAGGGGAGTCTGGAAAACGCTCCAGATATAGACAGCTCCCAGACTGACCTGGATGATAAGAGCTCCAAGGACTACAAACCACCTGTTTTTCATCTGCACCTTCCTTTAATGCTATTTTTAGAGACGGGGGCCGAAAATCCTGGTCCCGATACGAACCCTGGTGGCCCCTTCTTCTATGGCTACCCGGTAGGAGTTGCTCATTCCCATCGATAGAATGTTGAGCTCAGCACCGGGAAGATTCAGTTTCTTCAGCTCCTCGAAGAGCTGACGGGTCAACCGGAAGTAGGGCCTGGCTTCTTCCGGGTTGCCTTCGAGGGGGCCCATGGTCATCAGACCGCTGAGTTTAAGCTGCGGGAGGTTTATGATGACCCGGGCTAACTCTTCTACTTTCTCCGGCAGGACTCCGAATTTTTGCGGCTCCCGCCCGGAGTTGACTTCAATCAGAACCGGCATGGTTTTGGAAACAGCGGCGCATCGCTTGTTAATCTCTTCTGCCAGCTCCAGCGAGTCGACCGTTTCGATGAGGTCAAAAATCTCAACAGCTTTTTTGACCTTGTTTTTCTGGAGATGTCCGATAAAGGACCACTGAACCCTTCGGCCTATCACCTGAAAGGCTGTGGCCGCTTCCTGAACATAATTTTCCCCGACTATTTTGATCCCGCCTTCTATGGCCGCCAAGATTTTTTCGGGCGTTTGCTGCTTGGCGGCCGCCACCAGATCCACTCCTGAAGGCAGTTCCCGCAGGAGTTGTCTGACGGTTTTTCTGATCTGTTCCAGTGTAACCTCGCTCATCCGGGTTTTCCGTTTAAATCAGGATGAATTATACTTAAACCGGCTCCACCTCTCAAGGGAACCCGTATCTCAATAAAAATTTAACTGTGGGCGGAAAAGTTGATAGACTTAAATTAAGAGGCGGCATAAAATAATTTATGTTAAGGAGACGGGAAGGAGACGGGAATGACCATCAGGGAGCAGATAGAAGAAATTGAAAAGAAAATCCTTTCACCCCGGGCCTGTCTGAGTGCTAAAAGTAAGGGGCGGCTGCGGGCCGAGCAGCCTCATCCTATACGAACCGCCTTCCAACGAGACCGCGACCGTATCATCCACTGCAAATCCTTCCGCCGGTTGAAGCACAAAACTCAGGTTTTCCTCTCGCCGTTTGGTGACCATTATCGCACCCGTCTGACCCACACTCTCGAAGTGTCGCAGATTGCCAGGACCATTGCCCGGGCGCTCCGCCTTAATGAGGACCTGACCGAAGCCATAGCCCTTGGACATGACCTTGGACACACGCCGTTCGGTCATGCCGGAGAAGAAACACTGAATGAGCTCTTGCCCGGTGGATTCTGTCATTATGAGCAGAGCCTGAGAGTGGTCGACAAGCTGGAATATGACGGCAAGGGGCTTAATCTAACTTACGAAGTTCGCGACGGCATCAGCCGGCATTCCAAAGGCCGCGGGGAGATTCTTGGTGACGACCCGGAAAGCATGCCGGCCACACTTGAAGGCCAGGTGGTCAGGATTTCCGATGTTATCGCCTACGTCAACCACGACCTGGATGATGCTTTAAGGGCCGGGCTGGTTGAAGAGGACAGCCTGCCTTCGAAAGTGATTGACATTCTGGGTAAATTGCACGCTACCAGGATCGACCGGTTGGTAATGGATGTGGTCGACAGCAGCCTGAAAAACAGGCTGGATAGAATTGCCATGAGTCCGAAAATTTACCAGGCCCTGATCGACCTCCGGGATTTTCTCTATGAACGCGTCTACTTAAATCAGGAAGCCCGAGCGGACCTGATAAAGACCGGCAAAATAATCAGGGAACTTTACGATTATTTCCTGAAAAATCCGGACGACTGGATCAAGGATTATCCGAAAGGAGATCCGCTCGAGAGAAGGGTAGCCGATTTTATCGCCGGGATGACCGACCGCTATGCCCTCAGCATCTATGAGCAAATTTTCCTTCCCGGCACCCGGTTTTAACCGGGGGCAACAATAAATTTTTCGTCCAATTACAGGTAGGGCCGCCTTCGCGGCCCCGGCAGACTTCATAGATTTTCGCGATAGCCCCGGCTTTCGCGTTGTGCTGTAAAGACGGCCCTGCCTTCTATTAAGGTTCATCTCCTGATTAGTTGATAAAAAAATATCCAGCCGAATAACTATCAGGTTTCACTGGACTGAGAACGGGATTAAGAGGCACAGCCTCAAAGTGAGAATAATTGGAACGTCTTCACAGCGTTCTGCTCAGCCGCAATTTTAATCAGAAGAGTAAGCCCTTCTATTCCCATGATTTGCGGCCATGATGATAGGAAGTTGGAGTGGGGGCCTCTTTTCGCTGGAGAGACAGAGTTTCTCGGGAGGAACACCGGTAGAGCGAGGATGGAAGGTCAAACGCTTGGAGAGGGCTTACTTAATAATCAGAACCATCGGGCAAGAAATGAGGTCGGGGAAATGGACAAATTTCGGTCGGTTTGCTATATTTTATGCCAGTTAACTTTCGCACTGACAGATTTCCTGGAGGCAGCTAATGAAGGGAAAGGATAATGTTTTGCTCCAGGTAAGAAATCTATCAAAAACATTCAATTCTTTTCAGGCTGTTAAGAGCGTTTCCTTTGAGCTCTATCCCGGAGAAATTCTGGGGCTTCTCGGCCCTAACGGTGCCGGGAAAACTACCATTATTCATATGCTACTGGGCCTGACTTCGCCGACTTCAGGAGAAATCCGCATTTTCGGAATGAATCCCTTAAAATCAAGAGAAAGAGAGAAAATTCTAAACCGCATGAATTTTTCCTCGACTTATGTGGCCATGCCTTATTCGCTGACCTTGAGGGAATCTCTGACGGTTTTTGCCGGGCTTTACGGAGTGAAAGAGGCCAGGGCCAGAATCAGTTACCTGATCGAGCAGTTTGACCTGAAAGATGTGGCTGACCGCCCGGTAAGGACTCTGTCCTCAGGTCAGATGACCAGGCTAAACCTGGCCAAAGCCTTCATCAACCAGCCCGAAGTCATGCTGCTGGATGAGCCCACAGCCAGTCTGGACCCGGACATTGCTGACCGCACCCGCAGCTATCTGCTGGAGATGAAACAGACCAAAAAGATGGCCATTCTTTATACCTCGCACAATATGCAGGAAATGGAGGAGATTTCAGACCGATTGCTGTTTTTACATCACGGAGAAATAATTGCCCGCGGCACTCCAGAAGAACTTGTTTCCAGGTTCAAGGGCCAGGACCTGGAAGATGTATTTCTTAAGGTGGCCAGGGAGGTGAGGCCATGAAGTGGCATCGCATCTCGGCTATGTTCCTGCGCCACATTTACCTCTATCGCCACAGCCTGACCAGGCTGGTTGAGATATTCTACTGGCCGCTGCTTGATCTCCTGGTCTGGGGCTTTGTCAGTCTGTATATAACCAGGCTCTCAGGGAACGGGGAGGCTACCCCTAATTTTCTGGGCATCTTTCTGGGCGCTCTGATCCTGTGGGATATTCTGTTCCGGTCGCAGCAGGGAATTTCAGTTTCTTTTCTGGAGGAAGTCTGGGCCCGCAATTTCCTGAACCTGTTTGTCAGCCCTTTGACCATCGGCGAGTATCTGGTTTCGCTGATGCTGGTGGCCGTTTTCAAAGTGGTAGTGGTTTTCCTGATCAGCGCCCTGCTGGCCTGGGTGCTCTATTCTTTTAACCTGTTCATGATCGGAATTTATCTTATTCCCTTCATTCTCAGCCTGGTGATTCTGGGCTGGGCCATCGGTATCTTGACAACCGGGCTCATACTGCGGTTTGGACAGCAGGCCGAGGTTCTGGCCTGGGGAGTGGCGTTTCTTTTCCAGCCGATTTCAGCCGTCTTCTATCCGGTTTCCGTGCTGCCGAAATTCCTGCAAAAGCTGGCTCTGGTGATTCCGGCCTCCTATGTGTTTGAGGGGATGAGAGCCATAGTATTTGGAAGAACCTTCCCGGCCGATAAATTGCTTAAAGCCTTTGGCCTGAATGTGATTTATCTGGGGCTGGCGCTGGTCTTCTTTTTCCGGATGTTCAAGCAGGTAAGGGCCCGGGGCCTGCTGGCCAAGATGGGCGAATAAAAAAAGTCAGTGCGCCCCGGCCTCCAGAGGAAATCTTAAATTTATTCGCCTGTCCATTTTTCTTTTGACCAACTGATCGGCCATGAACAGAATTTTTTGAGGAAATTTCCTTGAGAACGGCGGTTTTAAAAATTATAATAAAGGCTAATTTTTCAAGGGAGTTAAGTGATGGCTTCAGTATCGGTTCTGGAGAAAATCGCCCGCCGCTTGAGAATCCATTCTTTGAAAATGACCACGGCTGCCGGTTCTGGTCATCCGACTACCTGTCTGTCATCAGCCGACATCATCGCCAGTCTATTTTTTCATGAAATGCGTTATGACCCCAAAGACCCATTCGCCTGGGGAAATGACGAATTTGTGTTATCCAAAGGACATGCTGCCCCCATCCTCTGGGCCGCTTATGCTGAGGCTGGAATTATTCCTGTTGATTCTCTGCTTGATCTAAGAAAAATCAACAGCGACCTCGAAGGACATCCGACACCGCGAATGCCCTGGGTCAAAGCAGCCACCGGCTCCCTTGGACAGGGGCTGTCGGTGGGTGTCGGGCTGGCCCTGGCCCAGAAACTGGCCGGAGTTAAGGCCAGGACCTTTGTCCTGATGGGCGACGGAGAGTGCGCCGAAGGCGCCGTCTGGGAAGCGGCCAACGCCGGAAGAGAACTCAAACTCGGTAACCTGGTGGCTATAGTGGACGTTAACCGGCTCGGGCAGTCGGACCCGACGATGCACCAGCACGACCTTAAGGCTTATGCTCGCAAGTTCAGGGCCTTTGGCTGGGATGTTTATGAAGTCGACGGCCATAAAATTGAAAAGATTCTGGAGGCTCTGGCCGCGGCCAGGAAAGGCTCTTCCAGCCCGAAAGTTATTCTGGCCAGGACCATAAAAGGGAAAGGAGTATCCTTCGTTGAGGATAAAAACGGCTGGCACGGCAAGCCGCTGAAGCCGGAGGAGCTGGAAAAAGCGCTGGCTGAGCTCGGCCCGACGCCGGAAGTCGACTCAAAAAAATATGTTAGAAGCCGCGAGCGAATAAAGGGCCCGAAATGGAATGATTCAGTTGAGTTCGGTCTTCCAGATTACCGGGAAAAAACCGCCACCCGTCTGGCTTATGGACTTGCCCTGGAGAAACTCGGCCGGGTAAATAACCGGGTGGTGGTGATTGACGGGGATGTTAAGAACTCAACCTATGCCGACCGGTTCTTTGCCGCCTATCCGGACAGGTCATTTCAATCCTTCATAGCGGAACAGAATATGGTCGGACTGGCCATGGGTCTGGCGGCCAAGGGGTTCTGGCCGTTTGTGGCCACCTTTGCCGCTTTTCTCACCAGAGCCCACGACCAGGTCAGGATGGCTGCCTATTCTTTTTCTAACATAAAATTCTGCGGTTCTCATGTGGGAGTCAGCATCGGCGAGGATGGGCCCTCGCAGATGGGCCTGGAAGACCTGGCGATGTTCCTGCCCATCCCCGACTGCCTGGTGTTTTATCCATCCGACGCCGTGAGCGCGGAAAAATGCGTCAGGGAAGCGGCCAGATACAGGGGGCTGGTTTATATCAGAACCACCAGACCGGCCACGCCCATTCTTTATCCGCCGGATGAGGAATTTCCGGCCGGCGGGGCCAAGGTGCTGAGGAAAAGCGAAACTGATGCGGTGACGGTGATTGCGGCCGGTGTTACCGTTCACGAAGCCCTTAAAGCTTATGAACAGCTTAAGAAAGAGGGTTTGAATATCAGGATCATAGATGCTTATTCGGTGAAGCCGATTGATGAAGAGACGATCGTGCAGTCAGTGTCTGATACCGGAGGCCGGGTAGTGGTAGCTGAAGACCACTTTGAGCAGGGCGGGCTGGGAACCGCCGTGGCTCTGGCCATTCCGGAGAAAAAATTCTGGAAGCATCTCTGCGTCCGGGAGCTGCCGCGCTCGGGCAGGCCGGAAGAACTTCTGGCCAGATACGGGATCGATGCCGCGGCCATAGCGGCAGCGGTAAAATCTCTCCTTTAATTACAGAAAGTAATTGCCCGTTCAGACTGATTTATGGAGTCGGGCGCGGTCAACAGGCGAGATGGTAAAAAACGGGCATGAATAATCAGGAGCGATTCTCATTTAGGTCTTATGTCTGAAGAGCCGGGAAGCTGATGGACCGGAAGCAAGAAACTGCCGGTGGTCAGGAAAATAAAATGTGTTCTGTGTATAATACTTATCCTGTTGATTTTCTTTTATAATTTTTTGTGGCCATGGAAGGTGATTTATGTACCGCCGGATCGATGAATCTCTCCTGACTGAACTGGTGGCCCTCTGCGGCCAGAATAATGTTCTGAGCTGCCGTGATGAGGTCTGTGGCTATACCTATGATGAATACGTCTGTCAGCCGGACGGCTGCGCCCCGGAAGTAGTGGTGCGGCCCGGTAGCGTCGAAGAAGTTTCGGCCGTCCTGAAGCTGGCCTCGGAGCGAAGGATAGCGGTGACTCCGCGGGGCGGGGGGACGGGGCTGGCCGGAGGCTGTGTCCCCGTATACGGGGGAATTGTGCTATCGATGCAGCGGATGAACAGGTTCCTGGAACTCGACCGCAAAAATCAACTGGCGGTGGTCGAGGCCGGAATCACCCTGGGTGAGTTCATCCAGGCGGTCGAAAGGGAAGGGTTTTATTTCCCGCCTCATCCCGGAGATGAAGGAGCCATGTTCGGGGGCATGATCGCCACCAACGCCGGAGGCAGCCGGGCGGTTAAGTACGGCAGTATCCGGAATTATATCCGCGGACTGGAAGTGGTGCTGGCCGACGGCCAGATCATCCACCCCGGCGGCAAGTTAATTAAGAATTCAACCGGATATAATCTGGTTAACCTGTTCATCGGTTCGGAAGGGACGCTGGGAGTCATTACCCGGGCAATCGTCCAGGTGATGAGCCGGCCGACATTTTTGAGAACTATGGTTATACCGTTTGGCGGCATTGAGCAGGCGATTGACAACGTGCCGCTGATTTTTGAAAAGGGCATCGTGCCTATGGCCGTGGAGTTTGTCGGGCTGGATGTCATCAGCCTGAGCGAAAAACATCTTAGCCTTAACTGGCCAACCCATCAGGGAGAGGTCCATCTGATGGTCATTGTGGATTCGCCCTCTGAAGACGACCTCAGCCGTCTGACCGAGCAGATTGCCGACGTGGTTCTGGAAAACGGAGCCCTGGATGTTTTTGTGGCTGATACGCCGGCCAGGCAGAATGAAGTTCTGAAGATTCGTTCGGAAATTTATGAAGCCATCAAGAAAGAGACAGTGGACATTCTTGATATCTGCGTGCCGCGTTCCGAAATTCCCGGGCACGTGAGGAAAATCCAGGAAGTGGCCAGAAAATATGACCTGTGGATTCCAGTCTTCGGGCATGCCGGAGACGGCAACGTCCATTCCCATCTGATGAAGGCCAGATATGAGAACGGACAGGTGTTGCCGCTCGACCTGGAGGAGCTCAGGCCGAAACTGGAAGCAGCCAGAGAAGAGCTTTTCCGGGATGCCGGCAGCCGGGGCGGGGTCATTTCCGGGGAACACGGCATCGGGCTTTACAAAAAGAAATACCTGTCGCTGTCACTGGAAGCTGCCCAGATTGAGGTCATGAAAAAAATAAAAGAAGCCCTGGACCCGAAAGGGATTCTGAATCCCGGGAAAATCTTTTAAGACTTGAAAACTCGAGAAACCGTCTCAGCCTCCGGATTTTAGTGGCTGGATAAAATCTGGTCCCTCTCAACTTCAGAGATTCGTTACCTGATTATTTCCAAAATTCATGACCGCCGGCCTGGGCCAGCCGAACAGCAGGGGCCGCCATTAATTTATCGGCCGACCAGTTCCACCCGTTCCGTATAAATCGAAGCAAAAGCCGAACAGCGCAGGCGAGAGGCCGGGCTATCTGTTTTTAGTTTTTTGCTTCGTCAAGTTTGTTTTATGGCTTTAGTGTCCTCCGAAAAAAGACTTATAGTGTTGACAGACCTGACTTTAGCCGGGTCTGATTCCTGTCCGGCCCGGCTTAAGAAAATGGTTGCAAAAATCTGGCCTTTGAGTTATTTAAAAATCAGGATATCCAGAGGGGAATAAATGGCTCATGGAGGTTATGATGGAGTTTGAAAGAATAACCGAAATTTTCGTGCTTCTGGAAAACAAACCTTCCGTTCTGGGAGAGCTTCTCTGCCAGCTGGCTGAAAACGAGATAAACGTTGAAGCCATCGGTGTTTTCCAGGATTCGGCCAAGATATACACCAAAAACCTGAATAAGGCGATAAAAATTCTCAACAAGCTCAATTACACCACCGACATGCGGGATGTGCTGCTTATTCACCTGGATGACAGGCCGGGAGCCCTGGGAGAGGTGGCCACCAGAATCGGCGATGAAGGCATCAACATCGAATACTGCTACGGCACACTGAGCCAGACCGGGAGCAAAGTCGCCGTGGTCATGGATGTCTCCAATCTCGACCGGGCGATGAAAATCCTGGAAAGCGCCGCCGGGAAGCCCTGAGCGGCAGGCCGACCCGTTTACAAATTCCGGTTTTCGGCTAAAATGAATTAATCAGGAGGAACTGAAATGTTTTATTTTGATTATACTTTCTGGCTGTTAATTCCGGCCCTGCTGTTCGCCTTATATGCCCAGAGCAAGGTTAAATCGACCTTTACCCGCTTCAGCCAGGTTTCTTCTGCCTCCAGACTGACCGCGGCCGAAGCCGTGTCCGAGATTCTGCGCTACAGCCCGGCCAGCGATGTTCAGATTGAACGGGTGCCGGGTCACCTGACTGACCATTATGATCCCCGGAAAAAAGTCCTCCGGCTTTCGGACGGCGTTTTTCACAGCACCTCCATTGCCGCCCTGGGGGTGGCTGCTCACGAGGCCGGTCATGCCATACAGCATGCGCAGAGATATTCTTTTCTTATGATGCGCAACGCTTTTTACCCGATTGCCAGTCTTGGTTCCAACCTGGCCTTCCCTCTATTTTTTATCGGTCTGGTCTTCAGCGGTGGCGGAACCAAAATTTTAATGGATGTGGGGATATTGCTGTTCAGCGCGGCTGTTCTCTTTACGGTTATCACCCTGCCGGTGGAGTTCGACGCTTCCAGGAGGGCCCTGGCTATTTTGAGGGAACGCGGTTTTCTGAATGCGGCCGAAATCAACGGAGCCCGGGCCGTTCTGAAGGCGGCAGCTATGACCTACGTGGCTTCAACTGCCATGGCGGCCGTCCAGCTTCTGCGGATGATCCTGATTCGCGGTTCCCGCGACTGACAGAATTTATCAGGTAGCGGGGAAGTAAACGAGCGGAAAGAAGATAGGCCAGTTTCTCTGTCGATTGACCCTGCCCGCAGGCGGTAAAAAGGGCTCAAGTGTAGCTGGCTAAGGCTGATATTTTAATCTTAATTTATTTTGGTTCATCTCCCGATTAGTTGGTCAAGAGAAAAAATATCTGGTCGAATGACTACAAGCTTTCCTTGGACCGGGAGCGGCCTTTAGAAGCATCGCCTCAAAGAGAGATTCAAAGAAGTGTCTTCGCAGCCTTTTGATAAGCCCCGGCTCAAACCAAACGAGGAAGCTTTTCTGTTTCCCTGACCGGCGGCAATAAAGGCAGGAGGGTGGCACGGTCTGTCTCCGAACCGGCCGCAGCGGAAGGGGTTTCCCGCGGGGGATGGGTGGAGCGAGGACGGGAGGGGGCGGGCCGTGACAGGACCTTCTACCTGTTCCGCGCCAGTCAGGCCTCTCCTTAAAATATCAGCCAAAAAAGAAACGGAGAGGCTATCACAAAAAGAGGAATTTATTAAATTTCTCTCATTTAATTGATATAGTATTTTGTCAACCAATTTGGAGAAGATCCTTAATTTTTTATAGGCCAGTAAATAAATCAGGAGGAGAAGGCAGGAATGGGCGCATGGATCTGGCTGATATTAAGTCTTGCGTTTCAGACTCTTCTGCAGGAAAACGGCCAGGATAATCCGGTTAGAGTCAGAGAGGAAAAAGTTGTCGTGGTGGCCTCAAGACTGCCTCAGAAAATTTTCGGTATTGACAGAGAGGTGAAAATCGTCGAACAATCAGAAATGCGGAAACTGCCTGCACCGTCAGTCTCTGATGTTCTCAGATATTTTCTTGATTCTCAGGAAAGAGGCTATTTTGGCCAGCAAACGGACCTGTCGCTCAGAGGTTCTTCATTCCAGCAGGTGCTGGTGCTGGTAGACGGGATCAGGGTCAACGACCTTCAGACCGCTCACCACAACTTAAACCTGCCCTTGCCAGTGGGAGCGCTTGAGAGAATAGAAATTCTGCATGGACAGGGCTCAGCCCTTCTTGGCGCCGATGCCTTTGGAGGAGCTGTGAATTTTGTGACCGGAACTCCGGAAAAGCCGGGGGGCAGCCTGCGAACAGCTCTCTATGATTTCGGGACCTCCGTCGTTTGCGGGCAGTTGGAATTCGGACGGAAAGAATTTTCCAGTTTGCTGGCGGTAGAAAAAAATAAATCAAACGGTTTTATGGAAGATCGAGATTTTGACCTCTTTTCTGCCTTTCACAAAATTTCCTGGCAGAAAGAGCAAAAGAAGCTGAATCTGATGCTGGCCGGGGGAAGAAAGGAGTTTGGCGCCTATGATTTTTACACTCCTGGAATGGGCTTACCTTCGAGGGAGAAAACGGAAACGTCTTTTCTGGCGGCCAGCTATGAAACCACCATTCATTCAGCCCGATTCAGGCAGGTTTTTTATTTTCGCCATCATTTTGACCGTTTCATCCTTGACCGGAAGCGGCCTGAGTATTACACGAATGAAACGACCAATAGAACCTATGGAACAGAGTTTAGTATGAGCTTCAATAATCTGGTGGTGGGAGGCGAATTTACTGGCGAGTATTTTGATAGCCTTAGAGCCGGTCACCACACCGCTTTCAGGAGTTCGCTTTTTGCCGAAAAAAGATTCTCTTTCGGTCAGAGGTGGCAGGTGAGTGCTGGAACCAGGTGGGATTATCACCGGCTTTACGGTTCAAGTTTTTCCCCGCAGCTCTCTTTTGCTTATCTACTCTGGCCGCAGCTCAAACTGAGAGCCAGCGCTGGATATTCGTTCCGGGCGCCTTCTTATACTGAACTCTATTATCAAGATCCTGTTAATCAGGGTAATCCAGCGCTTAAGCCCGAAAGAGGTCTTGCCTCTGAAATCGGATCTGACTTTGTAATCGGGGAGGTGGCTTCTTTTCATTTCTCGGCGTTTGTTCGAGCGGAGCGGAACATAATTGACTGGATAAAAAGCCCGCCAGGAAAATGGGTGGCGGAAAATTTGCTGAGAAGAAGAATTCAGGGTGTTGAGTTAAGATACCTTATACGGAAAAAAAGATACAATCTGATGTTCTCGAGCGCTTTTTACCACAGAGTTGCGGATGACCATGATTTGATTCTTAAGTACGGACATAAAACACCTCAAAATCTGACCAGCCTGATGCTTAACGTTATTCCCCTCAAACAGACTTCGCTTCTTTTTTCCTGCCTTTATAAGAAAAGACCGGAAGAAAAAGGCTTCTTCCTCCTGGATGCCAGGATTAGCAGAAAAATTGGGTTGTTCGAGATTTATTTTGAGATGAAAAACATTCTGGACACAGAGTACGAAGAGGTCCGGGGAGTGACCATGCCTGGCCGCTGGGCTGGCGCCGGTTTGGAGTTAAGAATTTAGAAATTGCTCCCGGGCAAAATTACCATTTTTTGCCTCAGATCAAAGCCGTCAGATTTGAGTCAAAAAGAATTTTAAGTTTCTGTTTTGTTGTAAACATAATTCGTTATCTGTCAGAAGAGCGTTTATGCTTTTTCCCGATGTGTTATGCCAGGAGAAAGCTTTTTGCTAATGTCCACTCAGAAAAAATTATTGACTGAAATGTTTCATGGTGATAAAAAATAAAAACATTAGAAGAAGAGAAGGAGGTGCCGGATGAAAAAATCGGCCAGATTGATAAGCGCTATATTCATTCTTTTTCTCCTGTCTCTTGCGGTTCTGGCACAAACCCCGCCGGAGAAATTTCTCGGACACCGGGTGGGAGAAGACCGCAAGCTGGCGGATTACAACCAGATTAAAGCCTATTTTGAACTTCTGGCAAAAGAGTCTTCGAAGATCAGGGTGGTCAGCATAGGAAAAACCACTCTGGGAAAAGACATGATAATGGCCATCATCACCGACGAAGAGAACATGAAAAATCTTGACCGTTACCGGGAAATTGCCCGCCGGCTCAAGGAAGCCCGCGGCCTGAGCGAGGAACAGGCGAGACAGTTAGCGCGGGAAGGCAAAACCATCCTGCTTATTACCTGCAGTTTGCACTCCACTGAGATTGCTGCTTCCCAGATGTCGATCGAGCTGGCCTATGACCTGATTAGCGGTAAAGGATTTTTTGATGTCAACCAGGCCCTCAAGGATGTCATTCTGCTGCTCGTCCCGACCATTAACCCCGACGGCCACCAGATGGTGGTTGACTGGTATCGTAAGTACGTAGGGACCAAATACGAAGGCGGCAACATACCCTGGCTGTATCATCCCTATGCCGGTCATGACAACAACCGCGACTTTTTCATGTTCAACCTGGCCGAAACCCGGGCCGTGAATAAAGTCCTTTATCATGACTGGCTGCCTCAGATTCACATTGACGAACACCAGATGGGTTCCAACGGGGCTCGCCTCTTCGTTCCCCCCTTCATGGACCCGCCGCTGCCCAACGTTCATCCGCTGCTCTGGCGCAGTGTTAATCTTTGCGGCATCAACATGGCCTATGACCTGCAAAAACACGGTTATAAGGGCGTGGTCCACGGCCGCAGCTATACCGGCTGGTGGATCGGAGCCTGCGACGACACTTCCTGGCTGCACAACGTGGTTGGCTTGTTGAGCGAAGCGGCCTCGGTGCGGGTAGCCAGTCCAATCTACCTAGAGCCGACGGAAGTTCCGAAAGAATATTATGAAAAACGGATGGACTTCATAGACCCCTGGCCCGGCGGCTGGTGGCGGCTGCGAGACATCGTCGATTACGAGCTGACCCTTTCCAAGAGCCTGCTTAAAACCGCCTGGCTGCACCGGGAAGATTTTCTGTTTAATTCTTATCTTATGTCCAAACAGAGCATAGAAATCCGGGAGAAGAATCAGCCCTTCGCCTTCGTCATCTCTGGAGAGCAGGCCGATTATCTGACCACTCTGAAAATGATCGAAATCCTCCAGCTGGGCGGAGTTGAAGTTCATCAGGCCGGTAAAGATTTCATTGCCGACGGAAAATATTACCCCGCCGGGTCGTTTGTGGTTCTGACCGCTCAACCTTACCGGGCTTACGCCTGGGCCCTGCTGGAAAAACAGAAATATCCCGACCTCAGACAGTATCCCGGCGGACCGCCGATTCCTCCCTATGACAATGCTGCCTGGACCCTGCCGCTGCAGATGGGCGTTCGCTGCGACCAGATTGATAAAGAATTCGAGGCGCCGCTGGTCAGGCTGGAAAAAGTCGTCTACCCGAAGGCTTCGGTTCCAGACTCGGCCTATCTGGCCCTCGACCCCCGGGTGAACGCTTCTTATGCCGTAGCCTTCAGTCTGCTCAAAAACAAGGCCGAGGTCTGGAGGGCAAAGGACGGGCTTAAAACTGTGGAAGGAATGCTTCCGCCCGGAACTTTTCTGGTGAAGAATTCGCCGGAAGCGAGAAAGGCCCTTGACAGTTTGCTGGCCAGGTGGCCTATACCGATAAAGGGTCTGGCGGATATATCCGGAGTGGACAAAGCCGCGGTTAAATTCCCGCGGATAGCCATTTACCAGTCGTGGCGCGGCAACATGGATGAAGGCTGGACCAGATACATGCTGGATGACCTGGGCATTGAATACACCGTGCTCCACAACAAAGACTTCAAGGGTACAAAGGACAGGAAGGTCAACCTCAAAGCCGGCTTTGACGTTTTGATTTTTGCCAGCGAAAACGTTGACCTCATCAAGACCGGGCGTCCCGGGCAGCAGTCTGAATTCGCCCGTTTCTTTAGAGCCGGAACGACTCCGCCCGAGTACGAAGGCGGCATAGAAAAAGAGGGGATAGATGCGGTCAGGTCCTTTGTGGAGGATGGCGGAGTGCTGATCACTCTGAACCAGGCCGTCGAACTGGCCACCCGGGAGCTGGGCGCTCCAGCTCGCAATGCGCTGAGCGGAGTGGACCGGACCAAATTTTTCTGCCCGACATCCATTCTCAAACTCAAGGTAGATAACTCTTCCCCTCTCGGGTACGGTCTGGACGAAGAGGTCGGAGCCATCTTTTCCCAGAGCCTGGCCCTGGAAACCTGGACGCCGCCCGCGGACTGGGACAGAAAAGTTGTAGCTTATTATCCTGAAGACGGCATTCTGATGAGCGGCTGGCTGCTGGGGGAGAATTATCTGGCCAGGAAAGCGGCCGTGGTGGATGCCAGATTGAAAAAAGGGCGCATGGCCCTGATCGGCATCCGGGCGCAGCACCGGGCCCAGAGCCATGGGACTTATAAATTTTTGTTGAATGCCCTGTTTTATCCCGAAGGAATTTAGGGAACAGAAATAGAAGCTAACAGGCAAGATGATCTGAGAGAACGGAGCCGGCCATTCGTTTCCCGGTCGGCTCCGTCACACCTGGCGGTGCCTTTCGGGTAATTCATGGCTGAAATGGCGATGATAGTTCGGGTAAGACTTGCGACAAAAGTTGTCGAGTATAGATAAGCCTCAGGCCTCTCAGGGAAAGAGTCCGTGAAGAAAGAAACTTAAAGTCTGGCTGCGGTCTTTTGTCAGATGGCCCCGGACTGCTGCCATCTTCCGCAATATAGCCGGAAGAACCCGAAAAATGAGCTTGCGGCGCCTGTCGGCAGTCGGGCTTTATTATTCGGGTTGGATATTTTTTTCATCGACGGTAAAGACCTTGCGCTTCTCAGGCCGGAAACTGTTCGGGGAGCTGCCGTAATTAGCTTATAAGGCCCTGGAAGTGATACAATAAGAACCAATCATTGTGGCGACGAATGCTAACGGAGGCGAAGATAATGACCGAAGGAAAAGAGCTTAAATCGGTAATTAAATCGGGCCTGATAGCTGCGGGTCTGATTTTAATGCTGACCGGTTCCGGTCTGGCCGGAGAAGTTTTCCGCGGGCGTCTGTTGACTGAAAGAGCCCCCATAGAGCCTCCGGCGGTTGATATTCTGATTGAGATTGAATCCTGGACGACTCCGGATGAAGTGTTGCAGTTCAGCGAGGTGATGGCCAGGTCGGGAATCGACAGCTTTTTGAACCTCTTTAACTCCACCAAAAAAGGCACGGTTCGCTTTCTGTATGCCCGCGGATACAATCTTACCATCCATATGGCTCAGGTTAAAGAAGAGGCGGAGGGAAAGAAAAAAATTCTTTTAGTTTTCCGCCGCGAGCCCTGGTCGCAGGGGACCCAGTTGGGCACGGCCAGATACTATTTTATGGTAATGGAACTCAAGCTGAATGAGCAGGGCAAAGGGGAGGGCCGATTCTATGAAGACGCCCAGATCCAGTTTGACATAACCAACGGTCTGGTTTTTATGGACAGCTATGGAACCTCACCCAAAATGATACCGACGATTCGGGCTGTAAAGAAAAAATAAGGTTTAAGGCCAATCGGTTGTCTGGACCCGGCAATCTTCTCCCCGGTATGCTATAATCAAACCGGCAGCCGTGCTAAGCGGGGAGCTAGCGGTGCCCTGTACCCACAACCCGCTCCAGTGGGGCTGAATTCCCGGCCGAGGCCGTGAGTCTTCTGGCCAGGGGCGTTTCCCGGGGCGATGAAGGTTCGGGCCCTGTGCAAGGAGCCGGCTTCGAACCCCGCCAGGACCGGAAGGTAGCAACGGTAGGAGTCAGGTTCTTGTGTGGCAGTCAGCCTGGCCGGAGCTTGCGGGAGGCGAAACCCGCAGGGGAAGCGCAGTCGACGCCGGGTGCACGGCTGCTGTTATTTAAGACTGTAAAGAAAATTAAGAACTTTCATCACAAACCGGAAGGGGATAGCGGCTGCCTTAAGCTGATTTACAGTTCCGGCCATATAAAGATCAAGTCCGGGGCAGTAGAACAACCATGAACCTACAGCTCCGGTGTGACCGATAACTGCAGGAAGTCTTCTGAAAGGTCCAAGAAAAGCGGGCGGCTTGAAACGCATGATTCCAAGCCCGTATTCAATCGGCCAGCCTGGAGAGAATGAGCTGAACCTGAAGCCAAATCTCTTCCAGCCAGAAGTCATCAGCCTGGCCGTCTCAGGATTATTAAACAGTTGGCCGTTTATGAGAGAGCGCATGAAGATATTAAGCTCAGAGATCGTGCTGTATAAATCTCCGAATGATCTGAGAGCCATGGGCCGATTGAGAATTTTATCTCCGGCTCTGACCGGAAAAGCTTCAAACAGATCCCGACGACTGGTCGCCGGACCCGGAAGAAAGGTTGATTTGATACCGAGCGGAGTGTAGATAAGGTCGGTAAATACCTGCTTGATAGTCCGGTTGCAGACGTTTTCAAGAACTGCGAACAGAATCTGAAAATTTGTGTCAGCGTAGTAAGCTCTGAATGAGATGGGGGAGACGCGCTGGACCGGACGAATCGGTTTGCCGCATTTTCGCACTATTTCCAGAAAATCTTGAATCGTAAAGGATTGATCTTCTTCCTTAATAATTCTGTCAACCAGACTTTTGCCCCTGTCGTCTTTCATTTCCAGATAATCAGGGAGACCAGATGTGTGGCTCAGGAGTTGAGCAATTGTTATTTCTGAGGTCAGATCCCGCCCATCCCGGGTTCTGAGAAGTCCAGTCAGAAAACCTTCCGGAAGATAAAGGGAGGCTGGCTGGTCGAGGCCGAGAAGTTTCATTTCCTGAAGTCTAAGGATTGAAGCGGTGATAAACAATTTTGTAACGCTGGCAATAAAAAACGGGATGTTTGTTATCTGCTGCTTATCCGTAGCAGGTGGTGAACCAGCGGCTCCCAGCCAGCGGAAAAGACCATCGCCAGTTTCAATGGAAGCGATCGCCTCTTTGATGCCAGCCGACCCAATCAGGCTGGCAAGAAGTTGGTCAAGTTTTCTCTGGATGACGGATTGATGTTTTTGCGATAAAGATGAAAAATCTTTCATATTTTTAATCATATTCCACTATCTCCAGTGCAGATAAGTTGCTAAGGATGAATAATAAAACTGACGACGTCAGTTTACCACAATCGCCGGTTATTATCTTATTGCCTGGCGAGACCTGACTAATTACACTAGATAGAGCTTCGCCTGGTTTTCATGCCTGCCGGCGGGTGATCTATGGCCTTGCTCTTGACAGATCTTTTTTTGGGGATTATATATTAAGGGAAATGAAAACTGAGAAAAGGCAGAAAGAATTCTTCGAGAGAAAGTCTGCCATTATCTCATTAAGTCTGGCTGTTTTTACAAGACATCAAACCCTCAATAATAATTCCCTCAATAACGTCCCCTTCTAAGGGGACGACTCTGATTTTAAGCCACCATTTTACTTTCAGACTATAGTTCTGTAACTTTTCTAAATTTCAAAATCTTCTGGAGGTTAAAAATGATTGATATAAGTCAGGTGCTTCAGGATATCAGTTCTTCGGAACTTCATCAGGCGATTCAGGTTCAGACTAAGCTGGTCAGCTTGATCAGAGAAATTTTAGTGAGAGAAAAATTCGTCGAGCTGCTGCCTGTTATTATCTCGCCCCTTACTGACCCATTAACCGATTTCCGGGTGAGGGGAGAGGTTGAATGTTATGGCTTCAAATACCAGATCACCAAAAGCATGATTTTTCACAAACAGATGGCGGTCAAAGCCTTCCCCCGAATTTTCTGTTTTTCTCCCAATGTGAGAATTGAACCGGCGGAAAGGCGAGACAGCGGACGGCATCTGATTGAGTTTGTTCAGCTCGACCTGGAAGTCAGAGGAGCAACCAGGGAGGAAGTTATTGAACTGGGAGAAAAGCTCTTTTCTAACGTTATTGAAGGAATAAAAGGTTTGGCCGGGCCAGAACTGACCGAGCTTGGCCGGAAACTACCGAACTTCACTCCACCTTTTGAAAGAATTACTTATGAGGAAGCAGTTAAGACCTATGGGGAAGATTTTGAACTAAAACTTTCGAGTTCGGTCAAAAAGCCTGTCTGGCTGGTAGATTTTCCCATCGAGATCAGAGAATTTTATGACCGGGAATATGGAGACCGACCGGGCATCCTGGTTGACATGGACCTGATTTATCCTGAAGGCTACGGTGAAGCCCTTTCCGGTGGAGAACGAGAGTACCAGGTTGAGAGAATTCAGGAACGAATAAGGAAAAAAGGGATAGACCCTGAAGCCTATACAATTTATCTGAAGCTGGCAGAAAGCGGTCTATATCCTTCGGCCGGGTTTGGTTTTGGAATTGAGAGGCTGACCAGGTTTGTTTGCGGTCTTGGGGATATCGGCCGGACCAGGCTTTTTGCCAAAAAACCCGGTCAGTTCACGCTGTAAAAATTCGAATCGTCTCAAAATTTTTATAAGTTAAAAAAGGGTAGCGCTGGTTTTAGTTCGTTAAATGGCCATTTATCGTGAGCGAGATAAAACGGCTTACCCGGAGGTATGGATTCTTTTAAGGAGGTTATCAGCGTCAGCTTTTCGGTCAGGGCCGGGGAATCGGCCGACTACCCGGGGCCTGACGGCGTGGGTAAAAGCACCGCCATCATATGCTGGTCTGCTCAGGCCCACCTCAGGTGAAATTTTCTGCATGCCATGGCGGCAATGTCTGAAAGTACTTAATCTGATTCAGGGAGTTGCTCGGTTATGTACCGGAGGAGCCGGCCATCTTTTACCATTTTAGTGCCTGTGATTATCTGCTTTTGGTCGGAAGTATCCGTCTCCATGATTATTAAGGGCTAAAGCACAGGAAAAAATCGTTATGTATGTGTTTGACCTGGCCGGCGATAGGTATTCGGGGACAGCCTCCTTTTCTAAGGGTATTGTCTCGAAGGTGCTGATGTCAGCAGCTCTGCTTCTTAGCCCGGAGGTTCTCCTGCTGGATAAGCCACTGTTCGCTCATGATTTTGCTACCGCTTTAGTGGTTGGAAAGTAGATATGAGAGCTATCAGCCGATGGACGGATAATCATCGTTTCCTCCTTTCTAAAAAAATCATCATGGGGACGTTCTCTCTCCTGGCGAGAGCAGAATGCACGTTCTATTACTACTTTATCTGGTCTCTTTTGCTGCTTAATTAACATTTTTGATTGATGGCCGGCCACGAAGGATACAGGATTCTGTTAAGCCTTCCAGCTCGTGAAATTATGCCTGATGAGCTCAGGCCAGTTCTTGCAGAAATTTTCTGATTGTTTCCCGGACTTTTTCGTCCGGAGGGAGAAGGGGCGTGCGGCAGGGACCTCCATAATAACCCCGCAGGTCGAGGGCGTATTTTATGGCCGGAATGCCATACGTTTCGGTGAGTGCACGGTTGAGAGGTATCACCCTGTACTGGAGCTTCCGGGCTTCTTCCCGATTTCCGGCCTGGTAAAGCTCGTACAGTCTGACACACAGCTCCGGTACCACGTTGGCCAGCGCCAGAATGGCGCCGCGGGCACCCATTTCCAGCGCCGGAAACAGAATGCTGCCAGAGCCGGTAAGATACATAAATTCCGGCGAAACCCGGCTGACAACTTCTCCGAGATAGGCCAAGCTGCCGCCGCTTTCCTTCAGGCCGATAATGTTCGGATGGCTGGAAAGTTCAACCACCAGATCGATCGGCAGCCAGATCTGAGTGTTCTGGGGAATGTTGTAAAGTATAACCGGAATTTTAACCCTGTCGGCTACTTCAGTGTAATAAGCTTTGAGGGCTTCATAATTCATCCGGCTCTTATAATAGTAAGGCGGCTTGATGAGCGCCGCCTCGGCTCCGGCTTCAGCCAGTCTGTTAGTGAGCTTTACAGTCCATTCAGCCGAATCACGCCCGGTTCCGGCGATGATGATTTTGTCATCCGAAGCTGCCCTTCTGGCTTCCTTAACCAGCAGTTCCGACTCGTGGTCGTCGACGAACGGAGCTTCGCCGGTTGAGCCCATAACCACATATCCGGCCAGCCCGGTCCGGTTGAACTTCTGGATGTTTTCCCCGAATTTTTCCAGGACGATTTTTTCGTCTTCAAACGGAGTGGTCAGAGCAGCCAAAATTCCTTTGATGGCCGTTTTCATCCGAATTCTCCCTTAAAAACATTCATGATTTCTGGCGAGATTTGCCCTTTTTCTTCATGACTTCGATTTCTATTTCCTGCAGGGTTCTCTCATCCATACCGAAATAATGTCCGATTTCGTGCAGAAGAACCTCTTCAATTATTTCCTGGACTTGATCTTCATTCTCGCTGAGGCTCTCAATCGGCACCTTGTAAAGCACAATGACATCTGGTGGCACATTTCCGTAATAAGAACCCCGATGCTTAAGAGGGATGCCATGGTAAAGGCCCAGCAAATTCTGCCCCGGCGGCGGATGGTCTTCGAACAGCACCGCCACGTTCTTTATCTGCCGGGCATACCTGCGGGGAATATTTTTCAGGGCTTCTTCCACCAGCTCCCGGAATTTTTCCCGGCTCAACTGAATCATGCGGTTTTCCTCAAATCAATGAATATCGTAGCTAAAATTTAAGAAATATCAAAGTCGAGATTTAAGAGCTTTCCGGTTCCGACCCGCTTTAAAGATTTGATTAAACTTTATCCGAACTGTATCAGGTTGTGTTCTCAGCTCAGGGTTGGTTTCTGAAATCGGCCAAATACCGGTCGGCTTCTCTTCTAAGAAGGTTATTTCTCTATGCCTCTCCTCGCTCTGACTCCCTTTTGGTAATAATGCTTGCGGCAGACCATTTCGGTCACCAGGTCGGCCCGGTCGAGAATAGATTCGGGAGCGTAGCGCCCGGTCAGGATTATCTCCACACTCTCCGGTTTCCGGTCCAGAAATTCGAGCACCTGTTTTTCCGAGAGCAGCCCGAGGTTGAGAGCAACATTGACCTCATCCAGGACGACCAAACGGTATTGGCCGGAGAGCATGGCTTGCAGGCATTTCTTAAGCCCGGCTCCGGCCAGCCGATAATCCTGCTCCTCAAAATTCTCTGTGATCTTCAAGAATTTTTTTCTGCCGAATTGTTCTATGGTGATCAGAGGCGAAAGCTTCCGGGCGGCCAGAATTTCCCCGCTGGGCTGTCCCTTGAGAAACTGCCCGAAGTAAGTCCTGAAACCGTGACCGGCAGCCCTTAGAGCCAGACCCAGAGCGGCCGTGGTCTTACCCTTGCCGTCGCCCGTATAAACCTGTATATAACCGCGGACCGGTGCCGCGGGCGCTGTTTTCTCACCGCTGGAGCCGGTGGTCTTCTTTTTCATGATTAACCGCCTGGATAAGAAACAGCTGATTTATATTCAGGCCAAAAATATAGTTTAATATTGGACTTGAGTCAAATTTTTATCGTATGTTATAAGAGAAGAAAAGGTAAATTCCAGGGTATTTATGAAGGCCTCACTGAAAGACCAGACCGAAGAAGCCAACGGTAGAATCAGGAACCACGCCTTCTGGACGCCGTTGTCTGAATCGCTGGAGCTTTCGGCCAGGCTCGGAGGACGACTCTATCTCAAACTGGAAAATACCCAGCCAACCGGTTCCTTTAAAATAAGAGGCGCCAGCAATAAGATACTGGCCAACCTGGAGTCATGCCGGCAGCGGGGGGTGGTGGCTGCCTCCACCGGAAACCATGGCCTGGCTGTGTCTGAGGTCTGCCGGCAGGCCGGGCTGGCTCTGGAAGTCTTTGTTCCCGGCACCATCTCAGAAATCAAGAAGCGGCATCTGGAAGAGTACGGAGTCCGGCTGAGGATGATAGATGGCCCCTGCCAGCAGGCTGAAAAACTGGCCCGCCGGGAGGCCGACCTTAGCGGCCGGGTTTTCGTCTCGCCTTATAATGACGAACAGGTAATTGCCGGCCAGGGAACCTGCGGCCTGGAAATTTTCCAGGACTGGCCGGAAGTGGAAGAGGTGGTGGTGCCGGTCGGCGGAGGCGGGTTGATTGCGGGTATAGCTTGCTATTTAAAAGAGAAGAAGCCTTCGGTCAGTATAACCGGGATAGAACCCGAAAATTCGGCTTATATCAAACATTCCCTGAGGCTGGGGCGGCTGGACAATGATTTTTCAGAGAAGCCGACCCTGGCCGAAGCCGTGGCCGGGGGGCTGGAGGAAGGCTCGATGACTTTTGAGCTCATCCAGAGATATGTTGACCGGGTGCTGACGGTCACCGAAGAGGCTATTATCCAGGCCATCATAATTTCATTCCGTCTTAACTGCCAGCAGGTCGAGGGGGCCGGAGCTCTGTCCCTGGCCGGGATCAGGTCATACCCGGAATTTTTTTCTGGCAAAAAGCTGGTGGCGGTAGTGTCCGGCGGCAACATTGAGGATAAGCTCTGGGAGAAAATAGTTTTTCGGGACGGATAAAAGCTTAAAAAGAGAAAAAAAATATGAAAATGAGAAAATTTCTTGATTTCTGGCGTTTTTTATTATGGTTTATGGCCGCTATTATATTTGCGCTAACTATTATGACCGGATGTAAAGAAAGAGTGAACAAACAAGAAAAAGTTTCCGCTCCCTTCACCGTTGGCGTCATCCTGGCCTATGATTCGCCAACTTCGCTTGAAGTGTTGCGAAGTTTGCAGGCCAGGCTGGACGAATATCAGAAGGCCAGCCATGACCGACTGGAAATCGTTGTCCGGAGAGCCGGGGGGCAGGTAGCCCTTCTGCCTGAACTGGCGCAGGGTCTGGTTTCCAGGGCGGACCTTCTGGTTCCCATTTCGACCGCTGCCCTGCAGGCGGCTCTGATTACCTCTGACCACCGGCCGATTGTTTTTTCATCTGTGGCCAATCCCTATATCGTCCGGGCCGGCCGGACGGCGGTTGACCATGACCCCAGGGTAACCGGAGTCTGCTCCACTGCTCCCGTCAGGCAAGTTCTGGAATTGATACGGCGGGCGCTCCCTGAAGTGAGGAGGGTCGGCACAATCTGGACTCCCTCGGAAATAAATTCGGAGTACTACCTGGAGCTGATGAAAGAAGCGGCCACCGAGCTGGGGCTGGAAATCATCAGTCAGCCCATCGGCAGCGCCGGGGATATCATCCAGGCCGTCCAGGCTCTGGTCCGCGACCGGATAGAAGTGCTGTTTCCGGTTTCCGATAACACCATCAATGCCAATTTCTCGGCCCTGGCCAGGCTGGCCGGCGAAAATCGCCTGCCGCTCTTTGCGGCTTTTGCCACCGGAGCCGAACTGGGCGCCTGCGCTTCCATGGGCTTTGCCTTCGAGGATATCGGTTACAAAACAGCCGAACTGGTCATAAGGGTAAAGAATGGCGAGAGCCCGGCCCGGATTCCCTTTCAGTATATTGACCGGGTCAGGTTTTTTGTGAATGAAGAAGCTGCCAGGCATCAAGGTGTCAGGTTGCCGGAATCGATAACCGGCAAAGCCGACCGGATAATCAGGATTTCTGACCGAGGGGGAAATCTGCCCCCGGCGGAGACAAGGGGTGCGGAATGAAATTTTTTAGAATTTTCAGAATTGTTCTGCTGGTGGCGATTTTTATGCTTCTGGGGGCGTTCATTCTTACCTATTTTACCTTCCGGTCTTCGTTGCCGGCCAGAAAGGATTCCATCTCGATTCCCGGATTGCGCTCTGAAGTTACGGTCGCCTGGGACAGGTGGGGCGTGCCTCATATCAAGGCCAGCAATGAGCAGGACCTGTTTCTGGCCTCCGGCTTTATTCAGGCCAGGGAAAGATTATGGCAGATGGAATTTCTTAAGCGGCTGGCTCATGGCCGCCTGGCGGAAATCCTGGGCAAGCCGGGGGAAAGATTTGACGTTCGGACCAGAGTTCTGGGAATTCCGGTGGCCCTGGAGCGCGACTATCAGAAGCTGTCTGCAGAGATGAAGGAACTGCTGTCGGCCTATACCCGGGGTGTGAACGCTTACCTCGACAGCCTTAAATGGAATTGGCCGCCCGAGTTCATCATCCTCAGGTTCCGCCCGGAGCCGTGGCGGGTGGAGGATACCCTGGCCATAAAATTTGTGCTGGCCATGGGGCTGGCGGCCGACCTGAGTTCGGAATTGCCCAGGATGAACATTATGAAACTGACCGGGCGACGGGGGCTGGAAGTGCTGGAGCCGAACATAGATTTTCCGCCCGACCCGGAGGTCAGGCTGGACCTGCTTTTTCTGGGCCAGTCGGAGCCGCCGATTCTGGCCGGCTCCAACAACTGGGTAATTTCAGGCAATCTGACCGAATCGGGTCAGCCACTTCTGGCCAATGACCCCCATCTGGCCATTTCTCTTCCTCCAATCTGGATGGAAATAAGCCTGGAGAGCCCGGACTATAAGGTCTCAGGAGTCACGATTCCGGGTGTGCCCATGGTGATTATTGGGCACAATCAGCACCTGGCCTGGGGGGTGACCAATTCCTATGTGGATGTCCAGGATATCTATGTGGAACAGGTGAACTGGGATGCCGAATCTTACTTCCGGAATGGAGAATGGAAGCCCTTTACCTTCCGGCGGGAGGTCATCAAGATCAGGGGGGAAAAGAATCCCAGAGTCATGAACGTCCGCTGGACGGAAGAAGGCCCGCTGCTCAATCCTTTCCTGATGAACTGCGAGATGCCCATTACCCTGCGCTGGACCATTTACGAGGGCGACCAGAGCTTCTACGGACTGTACTTAATCAACCGAGCCCGCAACTGGGATGAGTTCTGCCGGGGGGCCAGATTGTTAGAAAATCCTTCTCAGAATTTTGTCTATGCCGATGTTGCCGGCAATATCGGCTATTATCTGACGGGAAAGATTCCCGTCAGGAAGAAAGAAACGGCTGTCTATCCTTATCCCGGCTGGCGGGAAGATAGCCTGTGGACCGGCTACCTGGCCGAGGAAGATAAGCCCAACCAGTTCAACCCGCCCTCCGGCTTCATCGTAACCGCCAACAGCGATCTTTATCCCCGGGGATACCCGCATTACCTGGGCTATGACTGGCTTATCTCCGACCGAAAAGACAGAATCCAGGAACTGATCGCCGCCAGACCGAAACACTCGCTTGAGACCCTGATGGCCATCCAGAATGATGTTTATTCAAGAAGGGCCGAGCGGGTTAAGAAAGTTTTGAGCCAGATCAGACTCAGCCACCCGACCGCCGAGGAAGCCCGGAAGCTATTGACTCAGTGGGACGGAGAAGTCAGGGGAGGCCTGGCTCCGGCCATTTTTGAAGTTTTCTGGGAAGAACTGCAGGAATTAACATTCAGCGACGATTTCAGGGTCTATTACCAGCAGATCTCAGACTACTTCCGGTTCAAACAGGCAGGTCTGGAAAGGATACTGGACCAGCCAGATTCCAGCTGGTTTGATAATAAAGAAACCGAGAAGGTCGAAACCAGGGAAGAAATGATTGAAAAAGCCCTTCTGGAGGCGATGTCTTACCTGCGGAAAGAGTTGGGACGAAACCAGGAGAAATGGGATTGGTCAGTTTTGCACGCACTTCATTACCGGCACATTCTGGGACAGAAATGGTTTCTGAGTTTCTTCAATGCCGGCCGTTTTCCTATGGTCGGCGACGGGACCACGGTTCGGGCCAGTTGCGGGTCCGGAGGCTGGGAAACAACCGTGGGCGCGTCCTGCCGGCTGATCGTCGACCTGTCGGACCTGGATAAATCGCTGTCGGTGATCACTTCCGGTCAGAGCGGCCATTTTATGAGTTC
Source organism: Candidatus Saccharicenans sp. (assembly GCA_030017715.1). GTDB lineage: Bacteria > Acidobacteriota > Aminicenantia > Aminicenantales > Saccharicenantaceae > Saccharicenans. The sequence continues at coordinate 46,445 of JASEIU010000005.1, forward strand.
TCATTACCAGGACCAGATTTCTCTTTACTTAAACAGCCTTTACCATCCCTGGAGTTTTTCCGAGACGGCGGTCAGGCGCCATCTGGAACGGACGGAAAAGTTGCGGCCGGAGAAATAAACCGATTTTTGGTTACGGTTCCAGGAGATAGCCGCCGCTGAGGCTCAGGGGAGAGTGAAGCCGGAGTCGTAAAAGGTCCGCAGCTTCCCGGCAGGCTGTGGTCAGGTTGCACCCGTCCGCCAGAAAACATAGTATGGCCGAAGACAGGAAACAACCGGTGCCGTGAACTTCGAACGGCAGTTTTCGTCTCCTGAACATAATAATCCGCCGGCCGTCGAATAAGACGTCCACCGCCCGGTCGGCCAGATGGCCTCCCTTCACCAGACAGGCGGAGGAGGTCAGCTCGCCCAGGCGCCTGGCGGCCTCGGCCATTTTTTCGGGGCGGTCGACCTTTCGGCCGAGAAGCAGCGAAGCTTCATTCAGGTTGGGTGTCAGCAGGGTAATTTTGCTGCTGATCGCTTTAAGATAATCTTTGAGACTGTTTTTTTCCAGCAGCCAGCGTCCAGAAGAAGACCGGAAAACGGGGTCGACCACCACCGGCAGTTTCTGGTTCTCAGCAAGAATGTTTTCTAAGGTCGGGAGCAGCCTTCTGCTTCCAATCATGCCGACTTTAATTCCGGCCAGCTTGAAGTCCGACCGCAGACTTCGGTACTGCCGGCTGACGAGCTCGGGCGTCAGAGTCAGGTAGTCATAAACACGCCGTGAATTCTGGACGGTCACCGAAGTCACAACGGCCAGGCCGTAGTAGCCCAGGCGATTAAAAACCCTGATGTCAAGAGTGGCTCCGGCCCCGGAAGAAGGGTCAAAACCGGCCAGGGTCAGCAGGGCCTTTCTCATAAAATTATTCTAACCTAAATCAGGAAATATTTTTAGCCGATCCTGCCGATCCTGGCCCGGGCGGCGACAGACAGTCCGGAATTCCATTATCTTTTCGATTTCGGCCGGCTCGAATTTTTCTGGTCGGCATTTTTATCTGTCGACAGAAAAAAATATGCGGCCGGAAAAATATACTGATTCACAGATTTTTCTGCCCCCGGGCTTTATGTTAAAATTTTTTTTATGAAGGCCAGGTTTCATGCTTTCATCTCCGGCCGGGTTCAGGGTGTGGCTTTTCGCTTTTTTGCCCAGCATGTGGCTAACCAGCTGTACTTAACCGGCTGGGTCAGCAATCTTTATGACGGCCGGGTAGAAGTGGTGGCTGAAGGCGAGAAGGAAGGGCTGGAGCTTTTTCTGGCAGAGCTTAAAAAGGGGCCCCGGATGGCCAGAGTTGAGAAAATCGAGGTGGCCTGGGAAGAGTTTAAGGGAGAATTTCTTGATTTTTCGATAAGATTTTCAGGCTACTGATAGAGGTTCAGTCGAACTTTTCTCCGGAGGCCAGAAACTTCTTCCGGCAGTCTTCAGAACAAAAATAATAAACCCGCCCGTTGCGATTTTCCTTCAGGGCTTCGTCCACGGGAATATAAGTGTTGCAGACCTCATCCTTGACCATGGTTTTTTTGGGCAGGGAATCAGGTCCGGCATTTTTTCTCTGGATGCTCTGCCCGAGAGATTGAAAGAATCGAACCACCAGGAAGACCAGGTAAAAAAGAAGAAACAGAAAAATCAACCTTATGAACATGAGAATAAAATCTACTCGATATCATGTTCGCTGTCAAATGGCTGTATGCCGGCTCAGGCGGTGCGCCTTGCTTTGAAGGCGGCAAACGGTTATATTTCATCTGAAAATGATCGATTGCCTGCTGCCGGCCAGAATCTGCCGGACCAGAGAAAAATTGAAGCGACTTACGGTCTGCCTTCAGAAAAGTAGTCCTTCTGCCCGGCCGCAGTCCGGGTCCGGCATGCAAGAGGAAGAATCGGCCAATTTGTGCGGAGCCCTGGATTTTCTGCCTGAATCTTTCAGGATAGGCATGAAGAAATCGGCAGAGTTGCTCTGGCTGGTGGAAGAACTGGCTGCCGGGTTTCCCGAAACCGCGCTGCGGGTGGTTGTCTGGTTGACGCTGATCTCCCCGGTCCTCAAGGAATCAGGGTTGGGCCAGGACCAGGCGGGACCGAACTTTAACGGTCGGGCGGCGACGGGGAAGCCATTTCCGGACTGCAATCATCTTTTTATGCCCCCTCCGGCCGGCAAGGCCTTAAAGCTGCTCGAGGCCGGTCCGGCCGGAATTAGCCCGGGTAAGGTTTTTCCTGTGTTTGACCTTCCCGCGGCCCGGAGAGTCCTTTTGCCCGCAGCCCTCCCGGCTCCTGAACGGTCTGAACCGGGGGTGGCATACTATCTGCTTCATAATGAAAGTTTTGGTTCGGGTCATCACCCGGTCGGGAAAAGATATTTTCCTTTCAGACCGAGGGGTTGCCGGAACGAGGCGACAGATATCGCGGACTTGAACCCGAAGCCCATCCTGACCTTGACCGGGGAGCAGTTTAAGGCACGGCTGGGAGCTTACTTTCTGCTGCTCGGCGCGCTTTTTTCGGGCTGGGCCAGGTTCGGCTGGCGGGAACTTGTCCTCAGTCGCCAGGGCTCCGGCTGGCGGCCGGAGCTGGACGCTGAAATAGCTTTTCTGGCCACTGAAATCGGCCGGTTGCAGCTCGGTCTTTTCCACCTGAGCCGCGGCCGGTCTTTTGGCGGCGAGTTTTACTCAAGAAAAGTTGAAAAGCTTTGCCTGAAAGGTTTACACTTAGCTTCCAGAGCCTGGAAATACGCTGTCTCCCGGGTGCGGGAATAAATTTTTCCCAGGAGAAGAAATATGAAGCTTAAAGATTTTTATCGTCTGGCGGTCGAGGTGGGCATAAAAAATGACCTGAGACCGCGGGAAGAGATAGAACGTCTGCTTCAGGAAGAAAAAAAAGCCTTCGATAAACTGGAACCGGCCGAGAAAGAAAACTTTGACCCGGACCGCCTGTTCAACCCTTTCTCCGATAGCCGGATTCTGACCGGAGACCCGGAGACCGAGGTCAGGCGCATTCTGACCGGGATTGACATGGACGCGGCCGAAATGATTCTGGCCTATACCCTCAACCGGGACACGGACAAGAAGATTGACCTGGTGCTGGCCCACCATCCTTCGGGAAGAGCCCTGGCCCAGCTGTCTCAGGTGATGGCCCTGCAGGTGGACTTGCTGACCTCATTCGGAGTCACTCCCAGCGTGGCCGAACAATTAATGGAAAAAAGAATCGGAGAAATCGAAAGAAGACTGTTGCCGATCAACCATAACCGGGCGGTAGATGCGGCCCGGCTGCTGAACCTGCCCTTGGCCTGCCTTCACACCCCGGCCGATAACTGTGTTACCAGGTACCTGACAGAGCTTTTCCGGGAAAAGGCGCCCGACAGGTTGAAGGATGTCCTGGAGATTCTTAAAAGCATTCCCGAATACCGGAATTCCAGCCGGAATTCTGTTCCCCCAAAAATTCTCTCCGGCTCGGAAAACAGCCGGGCCGGCAGGATCTATGTTGACATGACCGGAGGGACAGAAGGTTCCAGGGATATATATGAGAAGCAGGCCGCGGCCGGCATCAGCACCCTGGTCGGCATGCATTACAGCGAGGACGCCCTGGAAAAAGCCAAGAAAGCCAACCTGAATGTCATTGTGGCCGGACATATTGCCAGCGATACCCTGGGGCTGAACTTGTTGCTGGACCAGATAGAGAAAGAATCTGGCCAGGTTCTGGAAATAGTGGCGGTCTCAGGTTTCGAAAGAATCAGGCATTTCTAAAGGCGGGGCGAATTTTATAGAGGCCATTCCAGGCGCTTTACTGCCTGGCCAGGTCGGCCACCCAGAGGGCAAAGATTCTGGCATCCTCCAGGTCATGCCGGTCGGGATGATTCCTGGCGGTCACGGCCATTTCTGTCCAGAGTTTGTGTTCGGGCGAGCGGCTGAGTATTTCCATCGCCTGTTCGGAAACCTTGCCCCGGCAGGTAAAAGTTCCGAGCACCCGGGTCTGCCCGACCAATATCAGGGCCTGTTCCAGGGCTTCCCGGGCCAGTCTGGTGCCGGGTATGGAGCCATGGGTCATGAAAAGGGCGATTCTAAGCCCGGCTGGCAGAGATTTAAGAAAGGGCTCCATTCTGGCCGGAACGCTGTGGCTGTGAACCGGAAATCCTATAAAAACCAGGTCATATTCGGACAGATCGGTGACCTGGGCCAGCGGCTTTAGATCTTTCGGTTCGGGCAGGGCTTCGAAAATGGCTTCGGCCACCAGCCTGGTGTTGCCGGTTAAACTGTGGTAGACAACCAGAATTCTCATCTTTAACCTCTCAGTTCAACGGACATCGGCTATTTTGCCACAATTCTGGCCTTTTAGCTAACGCCGGATAGAGTGGAGTTGTTATCGCCGGCTGGCCGTCGGGGCAGGGTGATGGCGACCGTCGTTCCCTGACCGGGCCGGCTTTCCAGCCGGATGTTTCCTTCGTGCTCTTCCACAATTCTCTTACAGATGGGCAGTCCCAGGCCGGTTCCTTTTTCCTTGGTGGAAAAATAAGGTTCAAAGATGTGGGCGACCACATCTTCCTGAATTCCGCAACCGCTGTCCTTTATTTCCAGTTCCAGCTCATCTTGCTTATCCCTTAGACTGAGCTCAATCCGGCCCTGGCCTTTGATGGCCTCGATAGCATTGATCAGGATATTGCGGATGGCTACCTTTATTTTGCCCCGGTCACCCACCAGCCCAAAATCCCGGCCTGATTCGCGAAGTGTGAATTTTATCCTGTCGGCCAGGGTTTCCCTGAATGGCTGAAGCAGGTCGAGCACCAGCTCTTTCAGGTCGAACTTTTCTCTGACCGCCCCGCTTTCCCTGGCGATGGTCATGAACTCAGCGGCAATACTTCTCAGGTTCTCCACTTCAGAGATGATATAAGAAATGGATTCCTGAAGGACCCGGTCGAAATCCGGGTGTCGGTCGGCATGGACTTTCAGGATATGTTCGGCCGAAAGCTGAATGGGAGTCAGCGGATTCTTGATTTCATGGGCCACTTTCCTGGCCATTTCGGTCCAGGCCACCCGCTGGCTCAGTTCGGCCAGTTCCTTCTCATGGGCCTTAAGATTTTCCACCATGGCGTTGAAGCCTTCGACCAGGCTGCGCAGTTCATCCCGGGCCTGATGTTCCACCCTTATGTCCAGGTTGCCCAGGCCGACCTGGCGGGTGGCCCGGATCAACTGATTGATCGGCACCACTACCATCTTTTTGATGGTGGCCACCAGAAAGCCAATCAACAGAATGAAAAAGATGGAAGCGAACAGGAAAAACTCGAACAACTCAGTCCGGGCCCGGGAGATTTCCTGCTGTTCGAAGGGAAAAGGCAGGTGAAGGAAATAGATGTCCTGCCGGTAGCGGTAGGGAACGGTCAGGGTCTGATAGGAGTAACGGCCGAAAGATTTCCGGCTGACAGCCAGCGGCTGATTCTGGTAGTTCAGCCGGAAATAGGTTTCGCCGTCCAGCAGCTCTGACAGAAGGCCGGTTTCAAAATATTCCCGGCGGCTTGAAGACAGCAGCCGACCGTTCTTGAACAGGTTGACATCGTTGTTGAGGGTGCTGCTTATCCAGAAGACCAGGTCCTCGGGCATGACCGCCGGCGGCTGATCGGTCTGTTCCTGCAGGCTGATGAAGTCGTGCAGGATGCTCCGGGCGAAGTAAGCCCGGCTGGTAGCTTCCTGGACGAAGCGGTCGGCAAAGAGCCTGGCCACAACCGTCTGGCTGAAGAAGATAAAAAAGAACAACGGCACCAGTCCGGTAGCCAGGAAGGCCAAATAGACGCGGAAGGAGAAAGAGCGGCCGGATATCCGCCATTGCCCTTCCTTGCAGATTCTTGGTGCCAGGCCGGCGGCAGTCAGGAGGCCGAGCAGAAAGAACAGTTTCAGAAAATCAGTAAACTGGCGGCGGAGCGATTTTTGCAGCCGATAGAAGACATAGAGGTTATCGTCTTCAAGAGTAAGAAAGTAGCCGCGGTACCGGCTCGACCCGGCCTTAAAATCGGCCCAGACCCCGCCGTAAGAGGCCGGGATCATTTTTTGCAGCTCTGGACTCAGGGCGAATCCCGGCTTGCTCTGGCTGAACAGCAACTGGCCCCGGGGGTCAAAAACGGCCAGGCTGACCGGAAAATGCTGCAGCGAGGGAAGGGTGTTGAGACGCAGCAGTTCAAAGTAGGGGTTGGCGGAATAGAAAAAGGGGAGCAGCTCGGGGTCGAGGCTGACCCAGATGGCCAGACGGCCGCCTCGGCCCTGTCCGTCCCTGAAATCCTGGTAGCCAACCAGGAAATGCTTTTCCTGTCCGAGAATATCCAGATACTGTTCCTGGATGACCGGACTCAACGACCTGGGCAGGTCGTTGGTCTGTTCGGCAAAAACGGGCATATTAAGTCCGAACGAGGTGAGAAGCTTCAGGTTCTGATCCTGCAAGTAAAGGCAGGAATTCCAGTTGAACCTGGCCAGGAGAGTCAGATTCCATAGGGCCCGGGCCAACTCGGGGTCGGAGGGATTCCGAAAGTAATTAAAAAGGTCACGCGACCTTTTCTGCAACTCGAGGAAAGATTGTCTCAGGGCCATATCGGCCCAGCTTTTCTGGGATGAAACCAGGTGCACCAGCACCTTTTCTGTCAGATTCCGGGTCTTATGCTCGGTGAATTCCCTGAGAAGAGAATGGGTAAAAACCGAAATCAATAATAAATAGATAACCCCGCAGGCCCAGTTTCTCCAGTTCAGGGCAGAAACGGCGGCCAGCAGCAACCAGAAAAGACCCGGGATTATAACCTCAACTGCCTTCAAACCGGAAAGCAGCCAGAGTCCGGAAAAAAACGCCAGGCCTGTCAGCAAGAAAATGGCCGCGGCTCCGGGCTGTCTGCCAGGCGAAGGCAGCCCGGGCCTTAAAAATATTATCACCGGCATCAACAGGCCGGCCGTGACCAGAAATAAACTAAGATAAATTAGCAAAGAAGATAGGTCCAGGTTGAAACTCAACAGGTTCAGGTTGCAGTTGGTCACCACCTCTTTTATGAACCAGGTCAGCAAAGTTGCCGAAGCAGCCGAGGCCAGAGCCGGAAGGACCAACCCGAAGGGGGAAGTCCGCAAACCTGGAGAGCAGGACGGCTCGGTTCTAAAACGGCGAAGGTAATCTGGGGCTAGAATTTTGAGGATAAGGTAGACCAGGACTCCGAACAGAAGGCTGCTGATAAAAAGGTCGGCCGGAGAGGCGGCCAGTCCCAGCGGCAGACTCAGAGCCAGTGTCTCGGCGGAAAATATTTTCCAGTCGGAGGCCGGGTAGTTTCGGGCCAGGACGCCGAGATGGATTCTTATGACCGTCAGACCGCCCAGAGTCAGGAGCCAGGACAGCCACCTGATCCCCGGAGCTTTCAATGCCGCCCGCGAAAGCCAGCCGGTAAAAAAGATAAAGGCTACGATGGCCAGAATGATGGCCAGAATCCTGAGCAGTCCTGGAAAGGCAATTTGCTGCCTTTGCAGCTTCAGGGAATTCAGCGTGACCGTGGCCAGAATCCGGCCCTGTTCATTGCGCAGCGGGAAATATAGCGTCCGGATTTCCACCTCTTCAGTTTGCTGACTCAGATATTCATCTCCGGTCCTGGCAAAAAACCTGTCCAGGGCTTCTGTGTCCTGGTCATAGTCCCAGAAGTTGATATCAGCCCCGCTGTCAGCCACTGATTTCAGCCTGATGAATTCCCGGAGATAGGCTGACTGAAATTGCGGCTGGAAGGCCAGGAGTTCAAATAGGGCCAGGAAATGGTCGGAATCCCCGGGGAGCAGCCGGACCAGGAAAAAAGAAGCTCGGTCCTGGACGATAAAACTGCTGGCCAGAAATCTGGCCCCGGCTTCCGGCCAGCCTCTTATAAGCTTATTCAGGTCGGCAACATTTCCGAGCCAGAGCAGGGGATTAAGGTCCCGGTCCAGCCAGGCCAGGCCTTCGGTTGCCGGTTCCAGCGAGTCCTTCCGGAAAGAGGCGAAAATTTCCTCGGGCTCCCGGCCCGGCTGGGTCTGCTTGAAATGAGCCAGCCGTTTTTCCAGACGATCAACCAGGAGCGAGAACTCATTTTTAATCCGGGCGGAGCTTTTTCTGAGGCCGGCCAGGGTTTCGGCCTCAGTCTGGGTGGTCCGGCTTTTGAGCAGAAAAGAGGAAGCGGCCAGCAGCATTAACCCCAAGAGGAAAAAAACGACGGCCAGCAGCAGCAACCTTTTGGTCCGCAGTTTGCTCGGGTCAACCCAGGACTTAATTCTTTTCATCTAACGCCTTTCGGCTCTGATTTCTCGTATCTTTAATCCGGTCTTGTTGGTCTGCGGCGACTTTTCAGGACTGACATAAAGATACAATCGAAAAAGATGCTTGCGACCGTCGCGCCGGTCGGAGGTCGACCAGCGAGCCTGGAGAATGGCCCCCCGGCGGTCGAGAACAGGCAGATTTTCCTGGTCGACAAAAAATTCCAGGGTTGAGGTTTGCTCGAAGAGTCTTTTCATGACCTGGAAAGCCTGCTGGCGGGAAAAGCAGTCTGACACCTGAAATGGTTCCGGCAGGGTGATCAGGATCGGGGAGTCAAGAGGCAGCAGCCGTTCCAGGCGGGCCGGGTCGTTTTGAAGGAAAGCGCTTTCAAGAGAAAAATTGAACTGGTTGATTATGGCCAGCAAAAAAGAGAAAAATAACGCCAAACCCGCATTCACGCTTAAAATTCTATTAAATATTTATGGATAATTCCAGAAGCTTTAAGCGAGAAAGAGGGAAATGGGTTGTCCGGCTTCCGGTCTCAAGCCTTCTTTTCTTCTGCCTTTTGCTCTTCCTGAAGAGCGGCAGCTTCCGCTTCCAGCTTTTTCTGCCGGATCGAGTCCTTGATGCTGGAGATGCCGGCGATGATGGCAATCAGCCCGCCGAAGAAAAGAATTGGCGGAATGAAGCCGAACACCAGTTCATAAAATTCTCTCCACCAGACAAAAATTACCAGGTAGAGACCCGCTATCATGGCCACGATGCCCAGGAAGATGGCTAAATACTTGCCCATGTATACCTCCCTTCATAATTCACATGAAGGATTATTATTTACAAAATTTCTTTTGAATAGTCAAATGAAAAGGCTGGCCGGAGCGGCCTCCCGGTTTTCGTGGCTATGCCCGTAAAAAGGGGAGAGCCATTATTTTGTCGCCCTATCTTTATCGGCTGAAATCGTATGGAGGGGCCTGTCGCGACGCGCCTCCTCCCGTCCTCGATTCGCCGATCCCCCTGCGGGGGAGCCCTGGAGCTCCTGGGGCAGGAGGCGGGAGGCCCGCCTGGTTCTATCCACTGTGCGACTAAAGAATGGAGATGTTTTCTGAATGGAGTGCCCGAGACGGGTTTAATTAAGGGCGCAGAATGGGGAAGGGGAACGGCCACCGTTATTCTATCCTGTTCCGGACCTAAATCCCTTATAAAAATGCGAAAGATAAAATCGACCCGGCAAGAGTCTCCTCCGGGAATCGTCGCTTATCAGGAAAAGGGAGATCTATGCGGGCTGACGGTCCGGTCTGGTTGAATTCTGTCCCGGCGGCAGGTAACATTATTCTGAAAATGGATACAGGGCTCAAACTGGTAATTTTCGACCTGGACGGGACGATAGTTGAAAACAGCTATGACTGGCCGGCCATAAAGAGGGAGCTGGGAATTCAGGGTGGCTCTATCCTGGCTTACCTGGACAGCCTGACAGAACCCGAAAGGTCCATAAAGTACGCGCTTCTCCAGAAGTTTGAAAAGGAACAGACCGAAAATTCTGTTCTGAAAGAAGGGGTCAGGGAATTTCTGGACTGGCTAACCGCGGCCGGGGTAAAGATCGCTCTGGTCACCAATAACAGCCTGGAAAATACCGGACATCTGCTGGAAAAATTTAACCTGGACTTTAACCTGGTTCTGACTCGCGAAAGCGGTCTGCATAAACCGGCCGGAACTCCTTTTCTGAAGGTTATGGAATATTTCGGAGCTAAGGCCGATGAAACGGCGGTGGTGGGCGATACCAATTATGATTTCCTGGCGGCCAGAGAAGCCGGGATAAAGAGAGTTTTTATACTGCAAAGCAAAATGACCCCGGCCGACCTGGAGGGCGCAGAAATAGTGGACAGGTTTGAACAGATTAAAAATAAACTGGCCGGAAATTATCCGGCACCTCAGACGGGCGAATGAGATGGCCGGCCGAATTTACCGGCCAGACGGCCACCGGCCGGACGGATTTTCCCGCCTGTTCCGTGTCGGTAAAGCGGTGCAGAAGATATTATTATCAAAACTAAGGAATTCTGACGCCGGGCCCGCAAGAACACAACGGGAGATAATCTAGGCCGGAAAAATTTTTTACCCGCCATTTAGAGCGGTTGAAACGCTCATAAATCCTGCTCCGATTGCCTTTTTATCCGACAGAACTTATTTTTCGTTTTGTTCGTAAACGACCTGGCCGCCGACTATGGTATAAGCTATCGGAGCAGTCAGAATTTCCTTCGGTTCGAGACTGAAAATGTCTCGTCCAAAAACTGTCAGGTCGGCCAGTTTGCCCGGTTCCAGGGTTCCTTTCAGGTTTTCTTCGAAGGAAGCATAGGCGGAACCCCAGGTGAAGTATCTGATGGCTTCGGCCAGGGTAAGATTCTGTTCCGGGAACCAGCCGCCTTCCGGAAAATCAAACTCAATATTCTTTCTGGTCACGGCTGAGTACAGTCCCCGGCGCGGGTCGAGCGGTTCTACCGGCCAGTCCGACCCGAAGGCCAGGACGGCGCCGTTATCCAGCAGGGTCCTCCAGGCATAAGCATAGCGGGAACGCTCTTTTCCGACCCTGATTTCACAGAAGCGCATGTCGGTCGTGCAGTGGGTCGGCTGCATGGAAGCGATTACTCCCAGTTCCCTGAAGCGCGGGAAATCTTGCGGCTTAATAACCTGAGCATGCTCAATTCTGAAGCGAAGGTCTTTCTGGCCGTGCTTTTGCCGGGCGCGTTCCACCGCGTTCAACACCCAGTTGACCCCCTTATCTCCGATAGCATGGACTCCCACCTGAAAACCGTTGACATAGGCTTTTTCCAGCAACTCGTAAAAAGCCTCTTCCGGATATTGAGGCAGGCCCGACTTGGTCGGGTCGTCGGCAAATGGTTCGAACATCAGGGCGGTTCCGGACCCCAGGGTGCCGTCAATGAAAGCTTTAAGAAATCCCACTTTCAAATAGTCGTCTCCCTGACCCTGGCGCAGACCCATTTTCAGGTACTCCTCAATTCCCTCGATGGGCAGCCAGGCATAAACCCGGAGTGTCAGCCGTCCTTCGGCCTGGAGCTTCTTATAAATTTCCAGGTCGCGCAGCCCGGCGTCGGCGTGAACGCCGGTCAGGCCGAGCCGGCGGGCATGGTCGAGGGCCCGCAAAATATCCTCTTCGGGAGTGGATTTTACTGTGGACCTGATTTTGATCAGAGCCATGGCCGATTCTTTCAGTATCCCGGTCGGCTCGCCCGTTTTGGGGTCGCGGACTATTTCTCCGCCGAAGGGGTCTCTGGTCTTTTTATCAATGCCGGAAAGCCTCAGGGCCAGGCTGTTGAGCCAGGCCGAGTGGCCGTCGACTCGCCTTATGACCACCGGGTTATCGGGTGCTACTTTATCCAGGTCATGCCTGGTGGGCCATCTCTGGCCCGGGAAAAGAGTATGGTCATATTCGCGACCGAAGACCGGGGTGCCGGGTGGCAACTCTTTTATTTTGTCAGCCACCATCTGCTGCACCTTTTCCACCGAATCAATGCCGCGGAAGCTGAGCTCAATCAGAGACCTTCCGCCCGATGAGAAATGGGTATGGGCGTCTATGAGTCCCGGGATGGCCACCCTGTCCTTCAGTTCGATGAGCCGGGTTTCCGGACCGATATATTTTTTAATTTCTTTTCTGGTTCCGGTGGCCAGGATTTTGCCGTCAGCTACAGCCAGGGCTTCCACCAGGGGCGGTGATTCCAGACCGGTAAAAATCTTTCCGGTTATGACCAGACTGGCCCTGGCAGCCGTCTTTGGCTGACAGCCGACCGAGGTCAAAGCGGCCAGGAAAATCGCTAAAAGCAAAACGGCAAAAGCAAATCTGGCTCTGGTTAATTTTCTCATCTTATACTCCAGTTAAAATTTTTCCTATGATAACACATTAAATCGCCGGGAAGAAAAGTTTTCTGCCCTGAGATTGCGGCGTTTTTTCCGAGCCGGTTGTCGGGCCAGATTAAAACGATTTTAATTTCCGTTTGAAAATCTTTTTAAGCTGAAGGAAAATGATATATCATAATCAAAGTAAGTTCAGAAGGGAAAATGTGATGACAGAACAAAAACTTCTTTTAATCCCCGGACCCAGCCCGGTGGTCGACCGGGTGCTTGAAGCTCTGGCTCAGCCGACAGTTTCCCATATCAGCCCGCAAATGGAGAGGGAACTCGGCGGCTCCCTGGAGAATATGAAAAAGATAGTGTTTACTTCCTCCGGGCAACCATTCATCATCGCCGGGGCCGGAACCCTGGCCATGGAGATTGCATTGCTTAACATCACCGCTGACTCGGACCGGGTGCTGGTTCTGTCTCAAGGGTATTTCGGCAACCGGATGGCTGAAATTTGCGAGGCCTTTGAAATCAAATTCCATCTGCAGCAGAGCCTGTGGGGCCGGGTGGTTACGGCTGAAGAGCTCAGGGCGGAATTGAAAAGACATAAGTATGAGGTTGTGGTTTGCACCCACGTGGACACGGCCACCGGGGCCTGCGCTCCCGTCCGGGAGTATGGGGAAGTCATATGCCAGGCGGCTCCGGAGGCCCTTTTTGTGGTGGACGGGGTTTGCGCCACCGGAGGCATCGAAGAACGGATGGATGATTGGGGTATCGATGTTATCCTTACCGCCGCTCAGAAGTGTCTGGGAGCCCCGCCCGGATTGGCGATTAACGTGTTTTCCCAGCGGGCGCTGGAAAAGCGCCGCCGACTGCACCGGGTCAAGGCTTATTATGCCGATATCCTGCGCTGGCTGCCGGTTATGGAGAACCCCAATAAATATTTTTCCACCCCCGGCGTGAATGAAATCAGAGCTTTCTACGAGGCCACCCGAATCGTCCTGGAAGAAGGGCTGGAAAAAAGGTTCGAAAGGCATGACCGCTTTGCTTCCGTCATCCGCAGCGGCTTGAGCTCCCTGGGCTTTTCCATATTTACCGATGAAACCTGCCTGGCGGCTTCGCTGTCGGTGGTCCGCTACCCGGAAGGCCTGGACGATTTGAGTTTCAGGAGCCGGCTTTATGAGAACGGAGTGGTGGTGGCCGGGGGACTGGGCCCGGTGGCCGGTCAGGTCTTTCGTCTGGGCCACATGGGCAATCTGAGCAGGGAACAGATTATCTTTGCTTTTGACGCCATAGAAAAAACGCTCCTCAACCTGGGCTATGCCTTTGCCCTCGGGGATGGGGTGGAAACAGTTCGTTCCCTTCTGGTAAGATAAATAAGATTACCGGATGTTATGTAGCGGAGCCCGGATTAACTGTCGGGATTTATTCAGGTCCGGCTCGCGGACAGATCAATTGAGGTTAGCTGATGAAAAATGAAGTTTACTTTATAAGGGCCAGGCGTGAGGAAGCACCGGAAATAATCGCCAGAAAAGCCAGGGCTGTCTACCTGGCGCTTGGCTTGAACGAAAAGATTCAGCCAGAAGATTTCGTGGCCCTCAAAATTCATTTTGGAGAAAAAAACAACACCGGACATATTAAGCCCGGCTGGCTGGCCGGAATCATCGATGAGGTTCTGAAGAAAAGTCAGCGTGCTTTTCTGTCGGACAGCAACACCCTCTACGTGGGCAGCAGGTCCAATTCGGTGGACCACATCCGCCTGGCCTGGGAGCATGGTTTCACCCCGGAAGCGGTCAGGATCCCGATTATCATCGCCGACGGACTGGTCGGGCGGGAAAAATCAGAAGTCAGAGTCGAGGGGCAGAGAGTCAAGTCTTCTCGAATCGCCAGCGCTTTTCTGCATTCGGAGGTTATGCTCTGCCTCAGCCACGTCACCGGCCATGTCCAGAGCGGGGTGGGGGCGGCCATCAAGAATCTCGGCATGGGCTGCGCTTCCCGGGCCGGCAAGCTCGACCAGCATTCGGTTGTTCATCCCCGGGTGAATGCCAGGCAATGTCGGAACTGCGGGGTCTGTATCAGATACTGCCCGGCCGGAGCCATTATCCAGGCTGAAAGTTATGTGATGATTGACGATGAGAAATGCATCGGCTGCGGCGAATGTCTGGTGGTCTGTAAATACGGCGCGGTCAAGATGAAGTGGGACGAGGATTCGCGCCGGCTGCAGGAAAAAATGGCCGAGTATGCCCTTTCGGTCAAGAACCATTTCCAGGATAAAATCTGCTTCCTGAATTTCATCCTTCAGGTTACCAAAGACTGCGACTGCATGGCCAAGAACCAGCCGGCTATCGTCGAAGATGTGGGGATAGTCGGCTCTCTCGACCCGGTGGCGGTTGACCGGGCCTCGGTGGACCTGGTAATAAAGGCAGCCGGCGGCGATGCCTTCAAGAAGGGTTATAACATCGACTGGTCGGTCCAGCTGGCTTATGGAGAAAAAATCGGCCTGGGCAGTCAGAAATACAGGCTGGTGGAGTTGAAAGAATTCTGAGCGGAAGTATTTTCCAGACACAGTGCCGGCAGTTTCGCCGGGCAGACAAAAGGTTTAAGGCACGCTAATAAAGGTTTATTGCCCGGGGTTGATGGTCATTATTCTGGACAATAATTCGGTTTTAATTGTTCAGCCGGCAGAATCGGCTTCTGACATCAGTTCTTGAATTTAGAGCCATCATATTATGTTTTTCCACGATTGAAGAGACATGCGGCTGCAGTAAGACAGAATAATATCGAGCGGCCTTAAGAATCAGAAAATGATCCCGAGAAAATATCATATGTCTCTCTTTTTTTGGGGAGTCGGTCGATCTTTTGGGACGACGACTTCCCCGTGGTATGAGACTATAGGGCCGGGCCATGGCACCGGAACCGTTCCTTGCCTCAGGAAACAGTTTGTGTCGATTCCGCCGCAGGTCGGCTGGTTGGTGGCGCCATCTCCGTTATGAGGGCGAATCTGCCTCCCGGGTTTGATATGCGCCGAAATATTTTGTCGTCGACCGGAGGGCGAAAATTCTCCGGACGTTGGAACAGTGCGATTAAAATAAGTGTCATTAAATAAGATACCGACTTGTTGAATTAAGCCGAAAATAGAAGGTCAAGCTTTCTCAGGGGAATAGAATCCGCTAACGAAGCTTTCGCAGCCGGCCCTCAAACATGAAAATCGCCGCGGCGTAGATTAGAAAAATAGAGGCTGAAGCCAGGACCGGTAATTTTTCCCCCAGGTGGCTGGCCGCCGCGCCGATCCAGAGGGCGGCAAATGGCATCAGACCGAAAAAGACAGAGCTGTAAATGCTCATCACCCGGCCCCGGATGTTTTCCGGTGTCTGAATCTGCACCAGAGCGTTGCAGAGGTTATAGATGATGATGACCCCCGTTCCCGAAATCAGCAGGAAGAGGAAGGAAAGAGGCAGGAGTTGCGTCAGGGCAAAGAGGATGATGGAAACCGGGTAGAAGAACATTCCCAGCGTCAAAAGCTTGCCCCGGGTGAGATGCTGGCTGAAGGAGGCGATAAACAACGACCCGGTCAGAGCTCCAAGGCCGATGGCGGTTACCAGAAAGCCGTTAGTTCTGGCGTCGCCGTGGAGAATCTGCACCGCCCAGGCCGGCAACAGGGTGATGAAGGCCCGACCGAATAGGGTGGTGACGGCCACGGTCAGAACCAGGAGCCGGATGGTGCTGTGCTTGAGAACATAAACTATTCCTTCTTTCAAATCCTCCAGGATTGAATTGTCCGCTGGCCGGGGGATAAACGGCCTGAGTTTCATCAGGGCCAGGGCCACGATGACGGCGATGAAGCTGACTCCGTTAATGGTAAAGCACCAGGCCGGACCAAGTGCCGCATAGATGATTCCGGCGGCGGCCGGGCCGAGAGCCTGAGCGATGTTGAACATGGCCGAGTTCAGGGCGATAGCATTGGTCAGAGCCTCGGGCTCGATCATTTCCATGACGAAAGCCTGACGGGCGGGGGCGTCGAAAGCATTGACTATTCCGGCAGCAAAAGCCAGAACGATAATCTGCCAGGGCTGAACCAGGCGGAAAAAAACCAGAGCGGCCAGCATGAAGGCCAGCAACATCATCGACGCTTGAGTCAGGATAAGGATTCGTCGGCGGGGGATGCGGTCGGCCACCACTCCTCCATACAGCATAAAGAACCAGGTGGGCAAACCGGCGGCAAACCCGGCATAGCCCAGGTAGGCGGGAGAATGGGTCAGTTCGTAAATGAGGAAGGCCTGAGCGGTCATCTGCATCCAGGAACCCAGGACGGAAATCAGTTGCCCCCCGAACCAGAGGCGATAGTTGGGATATCTAAGGGCGTAAAAAGTCTGTCGCCAGGAAAATTTTTTGCCGAGGGCCAGAATTCTTGGAAGGATCTGGGGGGGAGTGTTATTAATTTCCTGGTCCATAAGAGTATTTTCTATGTCCTCAATTCACGCTGAACAAAAATCTCCGGATAAACCGTCAATCTGCCGGTCTCTTGTTCCTATGGTAATTTATTCTTAACACAGCCAGCGAATCTTTTAAGCGGTCGCGAAATCCGGACCGGCTTCTGTCGCCAACGGCGCCTGGCTGTCGGTTCCGGGCTTTCCGGAAAAGCCGAAACAGGCCAAAAAAATTAAGCCTAATTATACGCTTTAACCTTCTATGTTTCAATGAGATACCCGGCAGGTCCTGCTTTAATGGAATGTCCTGGGGGCCAATCTTAATTTTTATAATTGTCTGCTTTTCAATTTTTGCTGACACAAGATAACCGGCAGAGGCGGAGCCGGCAGAGTAACCAGACTATTTTTTTTAATTGAAGGAAAATTAAGTTGGCCATTTAAGGAGGAGTTCGGTCAGCAAAGTTGCAAGATGAAAAATTTTCTCAGCCTGCCAGGTTCTGCTGACAATTGAACTCTGGTCGGCGGCGGGGAGAATAACCTTTCACCGTATTAATTGCGGCCTTAATTGAGAATTTATGTTAATCCGATAACTACAGCCGGATTTTGATTCATATCAGTAGAAGGCCAACACAGACAACGGGCATTCAACCGGACGTCAGACGCGCCAGCTCGGCTTCATAGACCACCAGGTCAGAATCGCTGAACAGCACAAATCTGATTTTTTTCACCTTTTTCAGCTCCGGAATCATTTCCAGAACCGTGCGCATGGCCACTGCGGTCGCTTGTTCTAAGGGATAGCGGAAATAACCGGTGGAAATGGCCGGGAAGGCGATTGATTCAACGTCATTTTCTTCGGCCAGCCGGAACGAGTTTCGGTAGCAGTCGGCCAGGAGTTTCTCTTCCGGCTTGTCCACCCCGTAGACCGGCCCCAGGGTGTGGATCACGTATCTGTTGGGCAAATTGTGCCCGCCGGTAATAACCGCCTGGCCGGGCTCTATGGGAGCATACTTACGGCACTCTTCCTCCAGCCCGGGCCCGGCTGCCCGGTGGATAGCTCCGGCCACACCGCCTCCAGCTTGCAGGCGGGCGTTGGCGGCATTGACAATGGCCGTTATATCGGGCTGGTTGGCTATGTCCCCCTTAACCAGTTCAATCTCTACCCCGGAGATTTCTTTTATCATTATGGCCGTCCCTCCTTATAATCCAGCTCTAATATACTGAGTTTCATGGGAAATACAAAATACTTTTTATCCGGGCGGCCTGTCCGCAATTACGGTTGGGCCCGGTTGTATGCTTTGAAGCTCTGTCCTGCCGGACAGAGTGCCGGAAAGGAATTAATTTTTCGTTTAGAAAGGTCGGGGTTTGAGACAAAAAAAGACCGGCCAGCATATATGAATATTTCTTCATATATCAAAGCAAGCAGCCGCTTCTGTTTCCGGGATGCTGGGTCCGGAGCCTGAGCTAATTTGAAGAAAAAATAGCGTCCCCGATCGGGAATGGGCCAAACTGGCGGCCGCTTGAAAAGAAGATTTAAGGAATTGGCGGTGCCAGAGCTGTCCGGAGCCTGCAGCCTGGAATTAATGGGATCCCGACCCGACGGGGGCAACGGAAAGCCGGGCGGCCTTGACCGGGGATGAAGGAATTGCCGGCGGATAAAAAAATCGGGGAGGTGGGATTTGAACCCACGACCCCAGCGTCCCGAACGCTGTGCGCTGGCCAGGCTGCGCTACTCCCCGCAGGCTAAAAATTATAGATTAATCGGCCGGATATGTCCAGCCCGCAGATTCTTTATTTTTTAACACCTGCGAAAAACTTTTGCTTATTTTACCAGTATTCTTAGCTCAGGTTATTATGGTTTGTTAAATTTTTGCTCGGTTTGCTCGGGTTTTTTGCCAGATATTTGAATAGCCCGGGGGATATGATGAGTGAGAACAAATTAACTGATTGGTCCGGCGAGCATTTGTTAATTGGAACCATGGATTTATTATTCAAGGGGCCAATTTCAACCTGGTGTTGCCTTATTAAAGGGGAGAAGATTTAATCAGCCTGAGAAATGCAGTTATTTAATCCCTGTCTATTCATCTAAGAAATCTAATTGAATTTAATATCTTAAAAAATAAAACAAAGCCCGATGGTGTTTTAGCCAGAGATTTTTTAAAAATCCAATTAATAGGGATAAATTAATAATTAAGGATCTTCTCCAAATTAGTTGATAGGATACTATCTTCTTTTTGTGATAGCCTTGCCGTTTCAATGGTGGCTGAAATTGTAATTGTGGGGAGGGTCCTGTCACGGCCCGCCTCCTCCCGTCCTCGCTCCACCCATCCCCCCGCGGGGAACCCCTTCCGCTGCGGGCGGTTCGGAGACAGGCCGTGCCACCCCACTGCCTTTATTACCGCCGGTCAGGAAAACAGAGAGGCTTCCTTGTTTGGTTGGAGCCGGGGCTGATCAAAAGGCTGCGAAGACACTTCTTTTAATCTCTCTTTGAGGCGATGCTTCTAAAGGCCGCTCCCGGTCAAATGAAATCTTATAGTCATTCGACCAGATATTTTTCTTTTGACCAACTAATCGGGAGATGAACAATAAAGGATTATTTCCCTCAAAAGAGGGATATTGAAAATAAGATTAATAAGGCAGGAGAGAGAGTTAACAAAGAGATTGTTCCCTCCACCCCTGAAAGATATGCGGGACAGGTTTCTGAAAAGCAATTGGAATTTCAATTTCTTCTCTGTGGAGAAAAGGGATTTGTTAACATAATTTATGAAAGCTGCTCCTCCGGAAAAGCTTTCTAAAAACGTAATAATTCTGGTGGAAAATTGCCGGTTATGAAGTTATAGCGTAAAAGATGAAATTATACCCTGTCTATATGCATCAATTGCCGACCATTTTAATCTTATTTTGATTAAATGATGAATTCAGGGCTTGAAGTGGCCGGGGCCGGGGGCTTTGACCACAAAGAATTCCAGAGTCTCTTCCTGCTGGTTGCTGACGTTCATCTTGATGTTATAAGGAATGTTGATGATAGTTCCAGCCGGGTAATTATGAACCGGCTGATCGCCCAGTTGAAGGGTTATGGTGCCCCGAATTACGATCATATAAACGTTTGAGTTGGAAAAATGTTCGGGTAGAGCCTCTCCCTTATTGAGAATCATATGGTTGATGGCCACATTTTCATCATCGATGATTCTTTCAATAATTTTTCCCGATGTCCTGGTGAAATTGTAAGTTTTTTCGACCATGTTGGGTTTTTTCTCCCCGAAAATTTTACCGACCGGTCTCTGGTGTCAGCGTTTCTATTTTACCTGAAAAAAATTGTCTGAGAAAGGTAGCTTCCGGGCAGCGATTTTTTGCCATTGAATTATAGATTATTACCGGAACCCTGGCCGTGAAGGTCGGTGGAATCCTACCGCGGTTTTGACTGGAAAGTGCTGATTGTTATATAAGAGTCAGAGTCAAAAAATGGTTGCAGGCAGAATTATCGGGCCAGAGAGATAATCAGGATTGATTTCATTTGAGAAAGTTATATCAATTGGCGGAGAACAGCCGCCGCCGCTCAGGGAAAGCGAGATGTGATGAACAAGCGAATAAGAAAAGACGTGATGAAAGGAGGGCTTATTATGAAAAACAGACGACTTGAAGCCGGGTTGATTTCTTTGTTCTTATTGTTGACCGGTTTAATTTATTTGGTCGCTCAGGCAGAAGCTGCCCCGGACTCGGGCCGGGTTCTGGAAGGACTGACCGTCCAGAGCAAGATTCTGGGGAAAGAAGTCCGCTATACAATTTATCTGCCTCCTGATTATGAAACCTCCAGCCGGCGCTATCCGGTAGTTTATCTGCTTCACGGCTACACCGACAACGATACTGGCTGGTTGCAATTCGGCGAAGTCCATCTTACCGCCGATAAAGCCATAACCGACCGTCAGATACCGCCGCTGATCATCGTCATGCCCGACGGCGGAGTCAGCTGGTACATAAACGATTATCAGAATAAGGTCCGTTATGAGGACTTTTTCTTCCAGGAATTTATACCTTTCATTGAGGCAACCTATCGCACCCGCCCGCAGAAAGAATATCGCGGAATTGCCGGGCTGTCGATGGGTGGCTGGGGGACGCTGATTTACGCTCTCCGTCATCCGGAAATGTTTGCCGCGGCTGCTCCTTTCAGC
Organism: Candidatus Saccharicenans sp.; assembly: GCA_030017715.1. Lineage (GTDB taxonomy): Bacteria > Acidobacteriota > Aminicenantia > Aminicenantales > Saccharicenantaceae > Saccharicenans. Next base: position 67,135 of record JASEIU010000005.1, read on the forward strand.
GCTGCTGTCTGGACCGATGAGGAAGTCATGGCCACCGACGAGAAAGTCTATGAGCGGATCTTTGCGCCGCTTTTTGGGCCGGGGCTTAAAGGCAAGGACCGGTTAACCTCTCATTTCAGAAGCTATAACCCGCTGGACCTGGTCAAAACTCTGCCGGTCGAAAAAATAAAAAGCGTGCGGTTGTACATAGACTGCGGCGATGACGATTTTCTTTATAAGGGTAACGCCGCTCTGCATGTGGCCCTTCGCGACCGGAAAATTCCTCATGAATTCAGGGTGCGCGACGGCGGACATACCTGGAGCTACTGGCGAACCGGTATTCTCGAGGCCCTGAAATTTATCGGCGAAAGCTTTCACCGTTGAGAATGGGGCTATCCGTCGCCGGTAATAAATTTTGTCCCCGATTGAACAGAAAGATAAAATTAATCAGATTTATGGAGTATCGATGAAGAAAAAGGGCTTCAGGCTGCCGCATACGCTGGTTTTAATCTATTTGCTGGTGATTCTGGTTTATATCTTAGCGTTGATTCTTCCGTCAGGCGAGTTTGACCGGGCTGAAAAGACTGTCCAGGGTAAAACCAGGCTGGTTACTGTTCCCGCAACCTATCATCAGGTTGAAAAGAAATGGCTTGGCCCGGAGTGGCTTTTGATTGCTCCGATTCGCGGCTTTCAGGACGCCTCGCTGATAATTTTTCTGATTTTTATTTTCGGCGGAACTTTCGGCATTTTGACTAAATCAGGAGCCATTGATGCCGGCATTCACCGGCTGGCGGCTTTCTTCGGTCGCAATCCCCGGCTGAGAATCCTGGTGATTCCGGTGCTGATGATTATCTTTTCGCTGGCCGGAAGCGTTTACGGTATGGCCGAAGAGTCTATCCCCTTTGTTCTGATTTTTATTCCCTTTGCCATTTCCGTGGGTTACGATTCGGTAGTCGGGGTGGCTATTCCTTTTGTGGGCTCAGCGGTGGGTTTTGCCGCCGCTTTCTTTAATCCCTTCACCGTCGGCATCGCCCAGGGCTTTGCTGAGTTGCCGCTGTACTCGGGGCTGGGATATCGCCTTGTTCTCTGGGTTGTGGCCACGATCATCGCCATAGTTTTCGTGATGACCTACGCAGAAAAGGTCAGGAAAAATCCCGAGCTTAGCCCGGTTTATGACCTCGACCGCGATAGGGTTCATCATCAGGATAACTCCGCAGCCAGTCTGGAGTGGGGGACTTCACAGAAGCTCGTCACTGCCTGCCTTTTCGCCGGCCTCGGATTGCTGATTTACGGAATTCTGAAAAAGGGCTGGTACATGGAAGAAATCGCCGCTCTTTTTCTGGGAATCGGTTTGATTTCAGGGTTTCTGGCCAGGATGAAACCGTCAGAAATGGCTAAGAATTTCGTCGACGGCGCCAAAGATATGATGAATGTCTCCCTGATAATATCTGGCGGTCGGGCGGTTCTCATCATCCTCAAGGAGGCAGCCGTCCTCGACACGATGCTTCAGGGAGCGGCCGGCTTGATTTCTACCGTGCCTTCAATCCTGACCGCCCAGATAATTTTCCTGGTGCAGGCGGTGATCAATTTCTTCGTTCATTCCGGAACAGCTCAGGCTGCCCTGACCATGCCGATCATCGCTCCGCTGAGCGACCTGGTGGGCATCACCAGGCAAACTTCGGTTCTGGCCTTTCAGCTCTGTGAAGTGATAAACCCCATTCTGCCAACCTCAGCCGTAACCATGGGCGTGCTGGGTGTGGCTAAAATCCCCTGGGAAAGATGGGCTAAATGGTTTGTGCCGCTGATGCTGATATTGATGGTATTCAGCTTGCTGGCCCTGATTCCGCCGGTTCTGATGAAATGGGGCCCCTATTAACCAGGACACCTTCTAAATTTTCAGATTTTTTGATTTCGAAACCAACAATGTGGGAACACGCATTTCTAAATATCCTGATTTTTGCATTCAAAAACGGCGCCAGCAGGCCGGGGAGTTGTCCTGCCTTTTTACTTTTTTCCAGTTCAGGAAAAGGGTACAGCAAATCGGGGGAGGGTTTTTTCACTCTGCGAACCAAGAAGAACGATATATGTTTCCTGTTTTTTCATATCCAGGGGAAAGTTGAGAAAGGCTGATGATAGGAGGAAAAGGAGTTGAAGTTACGATCAAGCCCCTTGGAAGTTGTTTCTACTGAATTTCTTCCCGGACAATTTTTTCGATTTCTCCCGGTGCGTGACGAAGCGCCCACATCAGTTTGGCGCAGAGGATTTCCAGGCTCTGGGCGCCTCCTTCTATAACGCCCATGGCCAGGGCTCTTCGGCCGACCTCATACATGTTCATCAGCGTCTTGCCGTAAAGGCACTGTGAGGTAATGATGACCGGGAGATTTCTGGAGCGGGCTTTTCTGAAGAAATTTTCAAACCCGTAAGGGATATTTCCCGTCCCGTAGGCTCTGATTATGATGCCCTTGATATTTCCCCTGTTCAGCAAAAATTCTAAATCGCCGGGGTCGCAGCCGGGGGACAAGGTGTGAATAAAAATATCCGCTTCAAAACCGGAAGCTATTTCGATATCGTGCGGTTCGGGTTTTCTTGTTTTCACCCAGCTCTTCATCCTGATATCAACGGTAATTTCTCCGGCCTCATCGCCGTTGACGCTGCGAAAAGCGTCCAGGCTTGATTCGGAAGCTTTGGTAGCCCGGCTGCCGCTTATGATTCGCCGGTCGAAAACGATGAAAACGCCCGAGTATGGCATCGTGGCCACCCTGAAAGCATTGACCAGATTGCGGCGGGCGTCGCTTTCGATTTTGATAGCCGGAATCTGGCTGCCGGTGAGCACAATCGGTTTGCCCAGGCCTTTAATAGAAACACTCAGCGCGGCTGCGGTATAAGCCATGGTATCGGTGCCGTGAATGATGACAAAGCCGTCGTACCGCCGGTAGTTTTCCTTGAGGCAGAGAAGAATCCGGTCCCAGTCGGCCGGGGCTATGTTGGTGCTGTCGATGTTGGCGATGAATTCTATGTCGTAATCGGCGACGGCTGAAAGTCGCGGCTCCACTTCCCGGAGTATCTTGATGGCGGATTCTTCGCTGTCAGGAACGGCTAAGGAACCGTCGCTCTTTTCTTCCATCACAATGGTCCCGCCGCAAAAAAGAACCAGGATTTTTCGCCTGCCGTTCATGCTTTATTCTCCTTCGGGCAGCAGCTTATTTTACCAAAACGGGGGACACAATACATATTCACCAATTTTTTCTGAAATAAGTCGAGGTTCCTGAGGCGAAGTAATTAATTGCGACACTGATTCTAAAGCTTTTCTATAATTGGAAAGCAACCGAATGAATCCTGGTTACTCGGTTCTTAAGAAAGAAATCCGGTTATGTTGACTTATAAGAGAAATTTGAAATCATATCGTTGCAGCTGAATAATCTGGCTAACTTAAAGTCCATAAGTATTAAGCTTTATATTATCTTCTCTGAAGGGAGTGAATAGAATCCGGGGTGAAGTCCGGGACGGTAACAGAAAGTTTCTTTTGATTTATTTTGCCCTTCTTGTTATTCCGGGTGCCTGGTTTTTATTTGAAGGGCAGAGCATCTATTGCCCGGTTCTTGCTGCCTGCAGGTGGCGGCGGATCATCCGCGAAATCTGCATGGCTGCCGGCGGGTCGTAGTTCGACAGCACGATTATCGTATAGCCGGTGGCTGCCTCAAATTCCAGAACCGCGTTTATGCCTGGCGCTCCTCCGGCAATGGCCAGGTTCCAGCGGCTGCGGTCTGGTTTAATCTGAAGCCCATCCTTTTCATTTTTATTTATAGCTCCGGTTGTGTCCGGCTCAACACCGCTGAATACCCACTCGGTCCAGGCATCGTTCAGGAGTCGGCCTTCATAAAGAGCCCGGGCGAAACGCAGCAGGTCTTCGGCTGTGGCGTAACCACCGCCGGCGGCGCTACCCCTGGCCGGCCTGGTGTAAATATTCCGCCGCCAGTTTTTCTGGCCCTTTTTTTCTGCCGGCTCTGTTTGCCGACCGGCTGGTGTTGCGGGGGTTGTAGCTGACCCAATGTCAAATTGCAGATTAACCACCCTTCGGGCCGAGTATGAGGCCTCAGTCCCTGGCGCTTCCCTGGCCAGGCTCGCGCGCTGGCTGTCGAGGCTTGGTTGATCTATGGCGGTGCAGTTTAAGGAGAGTAAGTCAGGAGGATGTTTCGGGGCAGGGCGGCCGCTTTCATCATCCGGCAAAAGGTTATTGATGGAGCTGGGTGTTTTTTCTTGTTCCGACGGGCTGGTGGATTTTCCCCTGGTCTGAGCTGGTTGTTGTTCTGACTTTTTTGCCGGAGCAGGAGTCAGGCTTAACCCGGAAGTGTCGGCTGCAGGCTCTTCCTCCTCATTTACTCTCGTATAGCCCTCGGCCACATTTTCAACCACGGCCTCCGCCTGAAACCAGCCGGAATCTTTCATCCCGGCTGGCTCAAAAATGTTACGTATTATAAAATCGTAATAATCAAAACCGGAGACGGCGCTTATGATCTCCCCCAGTACCACATAGCCGCCGTTGGAGTACATCTCCCTTGTTCCCGGCTCGAAGGCCAGAGGTTTGTGAGCAAAGAGCTTCAGGTAGTCGCGGTTGTGCCGCAGAAAATTCTTTGGCGACTTATCAAATTCAGGCCCGAAGAAATCGCCGATTCCAGAAGTCATGCTGACCAGATGACGCACGGTTACTTTTTCTCTGGCTTCGGCGTTCGGGTAATCCGGCAAAAACTTTCTGAGCCTGTCGTCAAGTTTGAGCCGGCCCTGCTCCGCCAGCTTTCCTATGGCTACTCTGGTAAAAACCTTATTGATCGAACCGAGATTAAAGCGAGTGTCGGTTCTGTTCGGCACGCCAAATTCTTTGCTGGCCAAACCATAGGACTTGAAGAAAATCGGCTGGAAATCCCGTGCCATCAGCACCACACCTGAGAAGCTGTCTTCCTGAACGGCTTTTTCTATCTGGTGCTCAATGGTCTTGAGCGCTTCCACCAGCGTCATTGGAGGCAGGGGAGGGGCGAGGTCTTCCGGCCCGGATTCATCAACCGTCAGGCCTTTCAACCAGAATTTTTCGGCAGTTTTCTCGAACTCCAGAGTCAGTTTAAACAGTTCGCTGTTCGAGCTGGCAATAAAAAGGCTAATCTCCTCGAGCGATTGCTGTCTGACCTTAATTAATTTAAGCTCTTTACCCAGCCGCTGCCTCAAGCCCAGCAGTCTCTGAGCCCTGTCCCTGGCCGGTACCTGTAGAAGTTTTTCGGGCGGCAGGCTCCGGGCAAAAAAAGCCTCCAGCCCTGCTGCCTCTGCCTTTTTGAACGCCCTCCAGAATTCCTCCGCCTTCTTCCCGACCCCCGTCCCGGGAAAGATTGCGGGAGTCGTGCTTTCGTTGTTTTGTGTTTTAATCTTCAATTTCGAGGCAGACGAAAGAACATCAGGTACCATTAGAAAGAAGAGAGCTAACAGGAGACAAATCGTGCCGGGAATTAAGGTTTTAAGCCCAAAAGCTTTTAGTGATCCCTCAGGCTGATGTTTGAGGAAATGAATTTTGGTTGTCATAATGAATTCCTTATTTGTAATATTTAACCCATTATTTTTGACCAATAATTGCCTTTTACTTCAAACCTGCAATAACACTAAGCTTCCTGGTAATTATAATGACACACTTTGCCCGTTTGTTGCAGGTCTTAGAAATATTCAAATTATGGAAAGGTTGAATAAAGAATGGGGATAGAATATCATTAATCTGTCAGGAATCTGGATGGCAATATGAAATAAGTTGCTTAAAGGACCAGGTCCAACAGGCAGAAAAATAAAAAGCAGCGACAGGTTACTGGCCCGGAGACACTTAAAGAACAGAACAAAAGAAAAAAAGAGAAGCTTCCCGGTCGAGAATAAGGAAATGATGAATTGATCGGTATGATGTCATTACCGGTTCTTACGTTTTGAATTGATAAAGGATTCCGTCATAGGTGAATTTGGTTTGAGCAAGGATTACATTATTGTCATTCAGTAAGGATGTTAGCCCTGAAGAACAACTTAGCGAATGTTTTCGTAGATAAATAGTGTTAGTTTGGCGATGAATAATAAATTCAGGAGGTAATGATGAAGCTTAAGGCAAAATTGATTGGCGGTTTAATCCTGTTTGGATTGCTGCTCAGTCCGTTCCTGACCAGGGCGGATGAGGGAATGTGGATGCCTCACCAGATGAAGATGCTCAACCTGCAACAGCTCGGCCTGAAGATGAATCCCGATGACCTGTATAAGAAAGACGGTACGGGTTTGATGAGCGCTGTCGTCAACCTCGGCGGCGGCACCGGCGAATTCGTCAGCCCCGACGGTCTTATTCTCACCAACCACCACGTGGCTTTCGGCGCGATCCAGAGAGCCTCAAGCCAGGAACATGACTATATAACCAACGGCTTTCTGGCCCGCACCCGGGCCGAAGAAATTCCTGCCCAGGGCTATACGGCCGACATTCTTCTTGGCTATGACGAGGTCACCGCCCGCGTCCTGGCTAAAGTCAAACCTAAAATGACTCCGCGCCAGAAATATGACGCCATCGAAGCGGCGGTCAAAGAAATCGTGGCTGAAGCCGAAAAAGCCGGTCCCGACATCAGAGCCGGCGTTGTTTCGATGTACAGCGGCAATCAGTATTTTCTTTACCGCTTCAAAAGAATAAAAGATGTTCGCCTGGTCTATGCCCCTCCCCAGGATCTGGGCAATTACGGCGGCGAGGTCGACAACTGGATGTGGCCCCGCCATACCTGCGATTTCTCCTTTCTCCGGGCTTATGTTTCCAAAGACGGAGTCGGTGTCGATTACAACCCGGAGAACGTTCCCTTCAAGCCGAAAGTCTGGCTGAAGATTTCAACCGAGGGTGTAAAGGAAGGTGATTTTACCTTTGTCATGGGATATCCCGGCCGCACCTACCGCAACAACCTGGCGGTGGAGATAGAAAATGACCTCAACGCCATGGTCAAGCGCATGGCTGAGTTTCAGGACATAATTAGCTTCATCGAAGCGGCCAGCAAAGGCGACAAAGAAACCGAAATCCGCTACGCCTCCATGCTCAAGGGCCTCTACAACTCGCTCAAGAACATGCAGGGCAAGGTCGAGGGGATGAAGAAAGTGGACCTCCTCGCCAGAAAGAAACAACAGGAAAAAGAACTTCTGGCCTGGATTAACGCCACTCCCGAAGGCCAGAAAAAATACGGCCAGGTTCTTGAACTTATGGACAGCTTTATGAAGCGCTATGACGTCTTCGCCTCCCGTAATGAAATCCTGGGAAATATCATCAGCCCCTATTTCGGCTCGACTATTCTTTCCCAGGCTTACACCATCTACCGGACGGTTGAAGAGCTCCAGAAGCCCGATAAAGATCGCGAAGCCACTTACCAGGAGAGAAACCTGCCTTATATCAGGCAGAGGATTCAGCTGGCCGAGCGCGGTTATGTCTTCGCCACCGACCGGGAATTTTTCAAGCATCAGCTCAAAAAGCTTTTGAACCTGCCGGCCGAGAAAATTCCGCTTGCTTTAAGACCCGTTCTTTCCCAGAAATCGGAGAAAGCTATCGATGAGTATGTGGATAATCTTTATAAGAACACCATCCTCCAAGATCCGCAAAAAAGGCTGGAGCTGGTGACCCCAAAAGGAGACCCGAAAAACCCGAAACAATGGCAGAAACCCAGGCCGGCCGACCTGATGAAATTGAATGACCCCTTCCTCAACCTGGCGGCCGAGCTGGAAAAAGAACTCAAGGCGGTCCGCGAGGAAAGCAAAGCCTGGGCTCAGGAAAGAGCTGACATCAAAAAGCTGTATGAAGCGGTCCTGCTGGAAATGAAAGAAGGCCAGCTGGCTCCTGATGCCAACGGTACCATTCGTTTCACCTACGGGCCGGTTGTCGGCTACAGTCCGAAAGACGCCGTTGTCTACAAACCGATTACCACGCTCAAAGGCGTTATGGAGAAGGAAACCGGTGAATTTCCCTTCCATGTCCCGGACAAGCTCAAAGAACTTTATCAAAAGAGAGATTTCGGGCGCTTTGAAGACCCCATCCTCAAAGATGTCCCGGCCTGTTTTCTCAACACCACCAACGTTACCGGCGGGAATTCTGGTTCTCCGACCCTCAATGCCAGAGGAGAGCAGGTGGGCATCATTTTCGACATGACCTATGAGAGCGTTATCGGCGATTATTACATCATCCCCGAATGGCAGCGCTCGATTTCGGTCGATATTCGATATGTCCTGTTCATCACCGAAAAATTCTCAGGCGCCCATCATCTCATTAAGGAAATGGGGCTGTGCACTGGCGAATGCGAAGCGGGACACAAATAACGGGAGAGCTGACTGAAAAAAGCGGCCGCGGGTCCTGAACCGGCCGCCGGTTTGGAAAACCTCGGGCCTGAAGCCCGGGAGCAAAACTCCGGACTTCAGGCCCTTTTTATTTAAGATTCATAGGACAATTTTTAGTCGGCAGTCGGAGCTGTCAAAGCTCAGAGCGACAGCCCAAAATTCGTTTTAGCGGAATATTCTATTTTTTATTTCGTGCTTCTTTATCGACCATGGTCTTGAGCTGGCTCATCACCTCGTCGATATCGAGCGATTCGATGTCTATCCTGGGCTTTTCCGGTTTCCTGGCGGTTGAGGCCGGTTCTGGCTCTTCCGGCATGTTTTTCTCCACCCAGCTGACCAGCTCTTTGGTATTTATGGGCTTTTCGAAATAATTGTCGGCCCCGTAACTTTTAGCGTCTATCCTGGTGGTAGCGCCCTTATAAACGGCGGTAATCAAAACCACCCTGGTCTCTTTGAGCTCGGGGTCATCCTTGATTTTCCGGCAGATGTCGGCCCCGTGAATTTTCGGCAGCAGCATGTCGCAGATAACCATCGGCGGCCGGGCCTCTTTGACCAGCTTCAGCCCCCTTTCTCCGTCGTGAGCTTTTAACACCTGGTAACCTTTCTCGCTGAACAGTTTCTCCAACATGGAAGAAGTTACCCGGTCATCATCTATGATGGCGATTTTTGCGCCCATGCCGTTACTCCCTATTATTTCGAATATTATTTATCCAGGCAGCCTGTTAAGTCAATAATTTTTTGCACCGACAGCTCCTCCGCTTCGGCAACGGTCAGGCTAAAGAAATGGTCATGACGCTGGTGCCCGGGGCGGCCGGACTAAAAAAGGGCCCCAAAACGTGCTATCATATTAAGCCCGGCCGCAGAGCGGGAACCGGTTTTTCAGCCGCTGCCCACAGAAACCGGGCCGGGATTTTGACCCGGGAATTTACCGAAATAGTTTGATTGCATGCCTGGAGCGACCAATAAGTAATGATAGCCGTTGAAGAATTATCGAAAAGTTTTGCTCGCCAGATTCTTTTTGAAAGCATCAGCTTCAAGATTAACCCGGGCGAAAGGGTGGGCCTGGTCGGAAAGAACGGCCACGGCAAGTCTACCCTGTTTCGCATCATAGCCGGACTGGAAGAGCCGGACGAAGGCCGGGTGGTTATTCCCAGGAATTATAGGGTCGGCTACCTGGAGCAGGAACCTAACTTCCTGAAGCCCACCGTTCTGGAGGAAGCCCGCTCCGGCCTGCCGGCCTGCGATTACGACCAGCTCTGGCGGGTGGAAAAAGTGCTGGCCGGCCTGGGCTTTAGGCCCGAGGATTTTCAGAAAAATCCCCGCCAGCTATCGGGCGGTTATCAGGTCAGGCTGAACCTGGCCCGGCTGCTGCTGGCCGACTATGACCTGCTTCTCCTGGACGAGCCCAATAACTACCTGGACATAACCTCCATCCGCTGGCTGGAAAAGTTCCTGCTATCCTGGCGGGGCGAGTTGATGTTCATCACCCATGACCGGAGTTTCATGGACCGGGTGGCCACCCACATCCTGGGTTTGCACCGCCGGAAGGTGCGAAAAATTGAAGGCGATACCGAAAAATACTACAACCAGCTGGCCCTGGAAGAGGAAGTTTACGAGAAGACACGGGTCAACGACGAAAGAAAGCGCAAGGAACTGGAGGTTTTCATCAACCGCTTCCGGGCCAAGGCCCGGCTGGCCGGCCTGGTCCAATCTCGCCTTAAGTACATCGAAAAAATGGAAAAGCGGGAAAAGCTGGAAAAAATCAAAAATATGGAATTTTCCTTCCTGGAAAAGAAGTTTCATCATAAGTACGCCCTGAGCCTTGAAAATGTTAGCTTTGCTTACACTCCCGACAAACCGCTCCTCAGGGATTTCAGCCTTCAGGTCGGAGCCCGTGACCGGGTGATGGTCATCGGGCCCAACGGTCGGGGCAAAACCACTCTGCTGAAGCTGATGGCCGGCCGCCTGAAACCGCAGTCGGGAGAAATCACCTTTCCCCGGTCTGTTTCAGTCGGTTACTATGAACAGAGCTTTGCCGAGGAAATGAACAGCGCCAACACCGTGCTGGAAGAAATCGGCTCGGCCAATGATCAGCTGGAACCGGCCAGGATTCGCCAGATTGCCGGCAGCCTGCTATTTGAGGACGACGAAGCTCTCAAGCCCATCCGGGTGCTGTCGGGCGGCGAAAAGAGCCGGGTGCTGCTGGGAAAGATCCTGGTCACGCCGGTGAATCTTTTGCTGCTGGATGAGCCGACCAACCACCTGGACCTGGAATCCTGCGACGCCCTGCTGGCCGCCCTGGACAACTTTGATGGAGCCGTGGTCATGGTCACCCACAACGAATTGTTTCTGAGTGCCCTGGCCGAAAGGCTGATAGTTTTCAACGATGACCGGGTGACCGTTTTTGAAGGCGATTATGACAGCTTTCTGAAAAAGGTTGGCTGGAGCGCAGAAAGGAATGAGGCCGGCGAACGAAATCTAACCCCGGCCGGCTCCATTCCTGAGGCTTCTGGCAAACCAGCCGAAAAGGCGGACAGGAGCAGGCAAGGAACCCCGGCGGCTTTTCAGGATGTGGCTTTCAAATTCAAGCTTTCGCCCCGGGAGCTGCGAAAACTCAGGTCAGAAATAATAATCGAAAAATCGCGAGTCCTGAAACCGCTGGAAGAAAAAGTGCTCAAGCTGGAACGGCAGATTGAGGAAATGGAACAGCGGGTGAATCAACTGACTCAGGACATAATCGCCGCCTCGGTCGACGGCCGCGGCCAGGAGGTGGTGCGTCTTTCCAGGGAGCTGGATTCCGGGCGCAAGAACCTGGACTCCCTGTATGAAGAATACACCCAGGTCTACCAGGACTATGAAGAGAAGAGCCAGAGTTTCGAGCGGCGACTGCAGGAAATAGACCGGCTTTCCAATTGATTGGACCCGGTGGCCGGCTTTTCTTTTTGACAGAGTTAAGTATAATTAAAATCCTGTGATCATTCCCGGAGATTGAAGAAGGAGGGCAGAACTGAGCGGGCCGGGAGCCAGGAAAAAAGAGACCCAAAGCAATTGAGAATGGAAAGCGAGAAGATCAGACTTGAAGATGCCAAGATGAGGCCTCAGAAATCAAGAAAAGACTCCTTCTCAAATCTGACAGCTCTGATGACGGCGATACTGCTGGCGGCGGCTTTCTTTTTCCCGTCATGTCAACACCGGCCTGGCGGTCACAGCCTGGTGGTGGCCGGCTCAACCAGCATCCAGCCTTTTGCCGACAAATGGGCGGAAGTTTTCATGGAGAAACGACCGGGTGAAATGGTGGACGTGCAGGGCGGCGGCTCGAGCGCCGGCATTCAGGCTGTAAGAACCGGGGCCGCTCAAATCGGCATGTCTTCAAGAGAACTCAAAGACGACGAAAAAGATCTGTATCAGATAGAAGTGGCCCATGACGGCCTGGCCATTATCGTCCATCCGACCAATCCGCTGGAAAATCTGACCATCGAACAGGTCAAGAGCATTTTTCTGGGGGAAATCACCACCTGGGAAACCCTCAATGGCCGGAAAAAAGAAATAACGGTCGTGGTCCGGGAAGAAGGCTCAGGCACCCGCGGCGCCTTCCAGGAGCTGGTCATGGGAAAATCGCGGATCACCAAGAAGGCCATCGTCCAGGATTCAAACGGCACCGTCAGGGAAATCGTCAGTCGTGACCCCCAGGCCATCGGATTTATTTCGCTGGGATTGGTCAATGAATCAGTCAAGGCCCTGGCCCTGAACGGAGTGAAACCCACCGAAGAGGCCATTCTTAAAAAAGAATACAAGCTGGTCAGACCGTTTTTATTCCTGACCAGAGAGGCTCCCTCCGGGCTGGCCAGAGAATTCATAGAATTTATCCTGTCGGAAGAAATTCAGGATCTGGTCCACAAAGAAGGCTTGATCCCCGTCAGGAGGGGAGAGCCGGCGGAGAGCGGCCGATGACTAAACTCGAAAGAAACGACCGGCTGGTCAGGTTGAGCCTGTTGATGATTGCCCTGTCGGCAATTTCCGTGCTGGCCATCATTACCGTATTCATTTTTGAGCAGGGCACCCCGATTATGTTCAGGTATGGATTCAGAAGCTTCCTGCTCGGCCAGGACTGGTATCCGTCTGAAAAGAGTTTCGGTCTGCTTCCGATGATTGTCGGTTCCCTTATGGTAACCTTCGGAGCTCTGCTCATCGGGGTTCCGCTGGGTCTGGCCAGCGCCATCTTTCTGACCGAATTCTCCCACCGCCGGCTGGCCAGAATTCTGAAACCGGTCATAGAACTTCTGGCCGGAATTCCCTCGGTTGTTTATGGTTTTATCGGACTGATGTTTTTAGTGCCCTTTATAAGGGATAAATTCGGCGGGCCGGGGCTGTCGGTGCTGGCGGCTTCGGTCATCCTGGGGATCATGATACTGCCGACGGTCATCAGCATCGCCATCGATTCGATCCGGGCCGTTCCCGATTCCTACCGGGAAGGATCGATCGCCCTGGGAGCCACCAGATGGCAGACTGTCCGGATGGTGGTGTTGCCGGCGGCCCGTTCCGGCATCATCGCCGGCATCATCCTGGGCATGGGCCGGGCCATTGGCGAAACCATGGCCGTAATCATGGTGGCCGGCAATGCGGCCGACATTCCGGGGTCGATTCTGGCCCCGGTCCGAACCCTGACCTCAAACATCGCCCTGGAGATGGCCTACGCCAGCGGGGAACACCGGGAAGCGCTGTTTGCCACCGGAGTCATCCTGTTCATAATCATTATGATCCTCAACACTATCGCCAACCTAACCTCAGCCAGGCAAAGAAAGAAGTAAGGAGCATCAGGTGGGCAATCGCTGGAAGTTGCAGCCAAGAACGGAGCAAAAACTGGTTCAGTTTCTGATGTACGTCTTAACTTCTGTGGCCGTTCTGGTTCTGGTCTTTATCCTGGCGGTCATACTCAAAAACGGTCTGCCCCAGCTCAGCCTGGAATTTCTCACCAGGAATCCGGCCGATATGGGCCGGGAAGGCGGCATACTGTCCACCATCGTGGCCACCATCTTCCTGACCTTTATCGCCCTGCTGGTGGCTACCCCTCTGGGCGTGGGCACAGCCATTTATCTAACCGAATATACCGTCGAGAGCCGTATCACCAGAATTATACGCTTCGGAGCTGAGTGTCTGGCCGGGATACCTTCCATAATTTTCGGTCTGTTCGGGTTTATCCTTTTTGTGAATAAACTCAAGTTCGGCTGGTCGATTCTCAGCGGCGGCCTGACCCTGGCCTTCATGGTTCTGCCGACCATCATCAGAACCAGCGAAGAGGCCATAAAGGCCGTGCCGCCCGCCTACCGGCTGGTGAGTTTTTCCCTGGGCAGCACCCGCTGGCAGACGGTTACCAGAGTGGTTCTGCCGTCGGCCATTCCCGGCATCGTGACCGGAGTGATACTGAGCATAGGCAGGAGCATCGGGGAGACTGCGGCCGTCATTTTCACTGCCGGCTCGGCCCTGCGCCTGCCGACCTCGCTGTTTTCGTCCTCAAGAACCATGTCGGTTCATTTTTATATCCTGGCCAAAGAAGGAGTGTCCCTGCCCAAGGCTTATGGCACGGCCGCGGTGCTGGTCATTTCGATCCTGATCATAAACATCGCAACTTATTACATGATGGAAAGATACATAAAGAGGAAATCATAAATCATGAAGCAGAGAGGCATTCTGGTCAGGGATTTCAGCCATTATTATGGCCAGACCCGCAGCCTGAATAAGATCAACCTTGATGTCTACCGCAACGAGATCCTGGGCATAATCGGGCCGGCCAGAAGCGGCAAGTCGACTTTTCTGGCCTGCCTGAACAGGCTGAACGACCTGATTCCCGGCTCCCGGGTGGAGGGGAAAATTCTGGTGGACGACCGGGACATTTACGGGCCGGAAGTGGACGTGGTGGCTTTAAGAAGAAAGCTGGGCATGGTGTTTGCAACCCCGGTTCCGCTGCCGTTGACCATCTACGAAAACATAGTGTTCGGGGTTCGCTTGCTGGGAAACAATAACCGCCGGGAGCTGGACCTGCTGGTGGAAGATTCACTGCAAAAGGCCGGGCTGTGGAATGAGGTTAAAGACCGTCTGCACAGCAGCGCCCTTAAATTATCTGGCGGCCAGCAGCAGCGGTTGTGCATCGCCCGGGTGCTGGCTCTGAAGCCTCAGTACATAATGCTGGACGAGCCCACTTCGGGCCTGGACCCGATTTCCACCATGAAGATTGAGGATTCTTTGCGCTCCCTGAAGAAGGACTTCACCATAATCCTGGTGACCAACAACACCAAGCAGGCGGCCAGGGTGGCCGACCGGACGGCCTTCTTCCTGATGGGGGAGCTGGTGGAAATAGATGAAACGCCGGTAGTTTTTACCAGGCCGTCCGACCGGCGAACCGAGGCCTATCTTGAGGGCAAGTTCGGATGAGAAAGGTTGATGAGGAAACCGGAAAAACAGGACGAAGGGTATGGGCGACCGGCAGGGAGGTTTTATTTAATGAGATTTTAACCGCGATGTTAACGAAAGTTAACGGGTAATGATTATAAACTCTGAGGTTAAAATTTTATGGTCTGCAGAGACAAGCTCCTGAAAGCGGCACCGCCGGTGCCCGGCAGAGGGTCGGGGCAATTCCGTCAACCGGCGCTGCCTGACCCGGTCCGACCAGGATCTGAAGGACAGAGCCCGGAGCAGCAACCCGGTTTTTGCCGCCGGAGCCAGGTCGGCGGCAGCGCTGACAGACTGGAAGCGAGGAAGGCTGAACCATGACCGCGGCTACAAAAAATATCATTGAGGTCAGGTCCCTCGACGTCTATTACGAAAAATTCCAGGCCCTGAAAAACATAAACCTTGATATCCAGGCCAACCGCATTACCGCCCTGATCGGTCCTTCCGGCTGCGGCAAATCGACTTTCCTCCGGACCCTTAACAGGATGAACGACCTGATAGAAGGTTGCCGGACGGAAGGTGAAGTCCTGTTTGAAGGCCAGAACATATTCGACCCGGGGACCGACCTGCTGGAATTGAGACGAAGGGTGGGCATGGTTTTTCAGAGGCCGAATCCCTTTCCGCTGAGCATTGCCGATAACATTACCTATGGTCTCAGGGTGCACGGCCGAACCGAACCCAATTTTTTGGAGGAAAGGCTTTACCGCAGCCTGCAGGCGGTCAACCTGTGGGAAGAGCTCAAGGACCGGCTGGCCGATAATGCCCTGCAACTGACCGGTGAACAGCAGCAGCGGCTGTGCATAGCCCGGTTACTGGCAGTCGAGCCCGAAGTGGTGCTGATGGATGAGCCCTGCTCGGCCCTGGACCCGGTGGCCACAGCCCGGATTGAAGATTTGATGTATGAACTCAAGAAGGACTATACTATCGTCATCGTCACTCACAACATGCAGCAGGCGGCCCGGGTTTCTGATTATACCGGCTACTTTCTGCTGGGTGACCTGGTGGAATTTGGCGATACCAATCAGATTTTTACCAGTCCCAGAGATAAGCGGACTGAAGATTACATAACCGGCCGTTTTGGTTGATGATGTATGACCAGAGCAGCTGGAAAAGGAGGCAGCTATGACCAGGTATTTTGATGAAGAATTGCTGGAGCTGAATAAAAAAATTCTGGAGATGAGCGCCGAAGCCGAAGCGGCCATCGGCAATTCGATCAAAGCCCTGAGAGAACTCAGCCGGGAGAAAGCCGAGGCGGTCATCAAGGATGACGACCGAATAGATAATCTGGACCTGGCCATTGAAGAAAAATGTCTGAACCTTATCGCCCTCTACCAGCCGGCGGCGGCCGACCTGCGTTTCATTGTGATGTCGATGAAAATCGCCACCGACCTGGAACGGATCGCCGACCTGGCTGTGGATATTGCCCAGAGAGTCCTGGAGATAGCCGACCGGCCGCTGCTCAAACCCCTGATTGACATTCCCAGGCTGGCCACCCTGTCCCAGGGAATGGTCAGGGACGCCATCAACTCTTTCGTCAACAAGGATACCGAGCTGGCCAGGTCTGTAATCCTCAGGGACAGCGAGGCCGACGATCTGCGTAACCTGGTTCAATCCGAATTAATCAACGATTACATGAGCAAGGACCCGACCTCGGCTCCCAGGGCGGTGCCGTTGCTGCTGGTGGCCCGGCACCTGGAAAGAATCTGCGACCACGCCACCAACATTGCCGAGTATGTGATCTATCTGGTTAAAGCCGAGCAGGTTCGCCATCACCCGGAAAGCCTGAAGTAGGGCAGATCAGGTCGGGGCTGAAAATGGTGCTCTAAGGGGTCAGGGGTTAACTGTCTGAATTCGACGGATAGAATTAGATATTCTGGCAGACATCATCGTTGATTAGGGGCGCAAACTTAAAATTTTTAATGAGTAAGGTCACCCCGGTTATCAATCAGCCCGGCAAAAAGACGACAGCCCGCTGAAAGAATCAATCCGGATAGATATAGCTTCAGTTTGAAGCTTGAACCTGATCAGCAATGACTTCCGGGCACAGTTTCCCGGCGCGCCCAGTTGAGCCGACTAAACATAGATGGGCCGGTATGATTGCCGGAGCCTCTACCGTGTGATATCTTTGATACGGTTATGCCTGCTTTAGAAGACAGAACCTGGCGGAAAAAGAAAGCTTTCTTTATGCCTCTGTTCTGTCTTGTCATTTTCGTCACTTTTCAAAACTGGCTGTCTGGAGCCCAGGAAAAACCGCAAAAGGTCCAGCAGCCTAAAGCTGCCTATAATGTAACGGTCAATGCCATCACCATCGCAGTAACCGTTCAGGACAAAAAGGGTCGGTATGTAAACGACCTCGAGAAAAAGGATTTTATCGTTTACGAGAACGGCGAGCGGAGAACCATAAATTATTTCCAGCACGACCTGTCGGCCCCACTCAGCCTGACCGTTCTGCTGGATGTTAGTGGCAGCATGGCCCTGGAAAATAAGTTTGAAGATTGCCGCCGGGCCCTGCAGGTCCTGGCTGAAAAAATTATTTCCCCGCAGGACGAGCTGGCCCTGCTGGTGTTTGCCGACGGCGAAGTTGAGGTGGCCGCCCGACATTCGGTCGACAGAACGTCTTTCTTGGCTGCTCTTGAGGGGGAAAAAGCATATGGTAAAACGGCTCTCAATGACGCCGTGGCCGTATCGCCGCAATATGCCGTCCGGGCTAAAAACGAGAAAAGGGCACTACTGCTGATCACCGACGGTATTGAAAACGACAGCCAGCTTTCGGCCGAACAGGCCCTGGAAATTGCCCGCCGGGTGGATGTGCCCATTTATGTCATCGGTTACAAAATCCCCAGGGCCGAAGAAATACTGGCCAGGCATAGGAGAAGAACTGGTTTGACAGCCCCGGGCATTGTGGAAACGCTGACCCTGTTTTCCGGGGCCACCGGGGGCCAGGCCTTTTTCCTTGACGACCTGGAGAGCCTCCTGGCGACCCTTTACCAGATAAAAAAGGAACAGAGCCATCAATACATAATAGGATATACTTCATACAAAGAAGACGATAAATACAGGCGGATCCTTGTCACCACTCCCGAGGGCAATTACCGTATCCGGACCAGGCAGGGCTATTGACCGCCGGGCCCGGAGGGGTTTGCCGGACGGGGCGGTGAGCCGGGTAAAAAGATATTGATGACAGCGGCCGGGTTTGAAGCTATAATAATTACAACAATCAGGTCATTTACCGACGGGAATATCAGGAATGAAAAAAATTGAAAGGAGGTCGGCATGAAAAAGAATTTTCTTTTTTATGCGTCGGTCCTGGTAATCGTTCTGACCCTTTTGGGCACCAGCTGCGCCACCAAGAAATACGTGAGCACGGAAGTGGCGGCGATCGACCAGAAAGTCTCCGCCGTTTCCAGCGAAATTGAAGAAGCCCAGAAAAGAATCAGAGAACACGATGAGAAACTGGCCACCATCGGCGAGCTTATCGGCAAGCACGATACCCAGTTCAGGCAGGTGGACGGCAAGATTGAAGAAGTCAAAACCCTAATCCGGGGCAACCTGGTCATGACCGCCACCCTGAGCAACGACGAGGCTAAGTTCGCCTTCAACAGCGCCGAGCTCAGCTCGGAAGCCAAGGCGGCCATCGACAGATTCGTTCTGAAGCTGATAGAAGAGAATAAGGGCGTTTACCTCGAAATTCAGGGGCATACCGACAACACCGGGCCGGAAGAAGTGAACGTCTACCTGGGCCAGAAAAGGGCCGAAGCGGTGATGATGTACCTGTATAAGACTCACAGGATTCCGCTGCACCGGATGTCGGCCGTAAGTTACGGCAGTTCCAAGCCGGTGGCTGAAAACACCACCCGCGACGGCCGGGCTAAGAACAGAAGAGTGGAAATTCTGGTCTACGAATAAGTCCGTCCGGCGGTAGCGGTAATTTAAGCCCCGGGGAAACCGGCAGCCTGTTCTATTCGTTCTCGGTGAGCTAAACTACGAGTTGGGCCGTGAGCTATGTCCCGGGGTGGCCTTCAGGCGGATCTTAAGCCCGGATATTTGAGGCGCGTTGGATATTCCTGTTTATGCCTCCGGGCTCAGCAAAAATGCTTTTTGCCCCTCAGTTCCGAATTCAGCTCGCCGGGGGGATTATTTAGCTGAAGTTAAAAGATTTGCCGCCCGCTAATTCTTCCAGCGGAACGGTTCCCGGCGCCTGAAATCCGGGACCAGATGTTCGTCCGGCTGGAAGGGTTCGGGTTGAAGGAACAGATTTTCAAAGCCCAGGTCCAGCGCTTTTTGGGTCACCTGATGATATTCTTCCTGGGTGATTTCCCGCTGCAGTTCAGCCGGAGCCCGGTAACAGGGATGGTACTGGCTCATTAAACTGAGCCCTACCCCGGGCGAGAGGTTTTCAGCAATCCACTCCAGGACCCGGACGGAATCATCCGCCGAGCCCGGAAGCACCAGGTGTCTGATTATCAGGCCCTGGCGGGCCACTTCCCGTTCGTCCAGAATCAGGTCTGGCTGCTGGCAATACATTTCCTGAATAGCCATCCGGGCCTGGTCAAAATAATCCGGCGCCGAGGAATATCTTCGAGACAGGTCGGAGGAAACATATTTCAGGTCGGGCAGATAGATGTCAATTATGCCCCGCAGGGCATCGATTACTTCCAGGGAATCATAACCGTTGGAATTGTAAACCAGAGGGATGGACAGCCCCTTCCGGTAGGCAATTTTAAGTGCCCTGAGTATCGGCAGGATGACATGGGTGGGGGAGACAAAATTGATGTTCAGGGCTCCCTTTCTCTGAAGCTGGAGCATCAGCTCGGCCAGGCTGTCATCAGTCATCAATTGCCCCTCATTGAGCCAGCTCAACTGGAAGTTCTGGCAGAACAGGCATTTCAGGTTGCAACCGGTGAAAAAGATGGTGCCGGAGCCCCTGGCTCCTGCCTGCAGATCGCGACCGCTGAGAACAGGCTCCTCGCCGAAATGAAGCAGCCCGACTGAGACCCGGGCCTGGTTGCTGGTCTGACAGACTCCGGTCTGCCCCCGGGTGCGGTCGATATGGCAGCGCCTCGGGCAGAGGACGCAATCCCTTTCCAGCGGCGATAACTTTTCCAGGGCCCGGCCTATGGCTTCCAGTTTCCGACGCAGAAAGAATTCTCCGTTTTTCATAAATCTCGATCCCTTCCGGGTCTGTTTCTGACCGCAAAATCAGCGCCGTAAATAATTATAGCAGAGGTTCCAGGAACCGGCAGCCCGGGCCGGCAATAATTATTTCTCCAGGCGCCGGCCGGAATTCATTTCAGTCGCTGCCGCAAGTCAAAGCCAGGCCCTAGGCCCGGGCCGCGGGAGATGAGTCCGGAACCGGGCGGCTGCATATTCTGTAAACATAAAAGAGCGATCAACAAACGGCTTGTAAGCCGAAATGAAAACAAGTATAGTAAGTTTTCCTTAAGAAGATTAATTCTGGCCGACAGGGAAGGTATCATCTTGCTGGAATTCATCAGGAAACTGTTCGATATAGCCATACACCTCGACCGTTACGTGGTTGACATCGTCCACCAGTACGGGCTCTGGACTTACCTTATTCTATTCGTGGTCATTTTTTCAGAAACCGGCTTTGTGGTGACGCCATTCTTTCCCGGCGATTCACTGCTGTTTGCCGTGGGGGCGGTAGCAGCCATCGGCAACCTGAACATCTTCGGCCTTTTTCTGCTGCTCACCCTGGCCGCGCTGGCCGGCAATATCACAAATTACTGGATCGGTTCGAAGGTGGGACCGGGAATTTTCAAGAAGGAAAAAAGCCGGTTTTTTAACAAAGAATACCTGGAAAAAACCCGGCGTTTTTACGAGAAATACGGAAGTCTGACCATTGTCATTGCCCGGTTCATGCCCTTTATCCGGACGTTTGCTCCGTTCGTGGCCGGGATCGGTCGGATGAAATATTTCAGGTTCCTGCTTTATAGCTTCGTCGGCAGCCTGCTGTGGGTGTCGCTGTTTCTGTTCGGCGGCTATTTTTTTGGCAACCTTCCGGCGGTTAAACGAAATTTTTCGCTGGTAATAGTGGCCATTATCTTGATTTCGCTGCTTCCAGCGGCTATCAGCGTCTGGAAGCAAAGGAGAAAGAAGAAGGCGCCCAAAAATAGTCCGGACCTTTGAATTCATATCTTATCGGGGAAGCCATTAACCAGAGACGGCGTTAATTTCTCAGGGGAGTCCATTCTCATCGATGGGGTCTACCTGGGGTGGGAGCCGTTTCGCGTTCCCCCTTCCAATGTTCGCTTCGCTCCCTGCATCCCCTTCTCGGGCCGGGCATGAAACCCGGGTCCTGCCACCAGGGGGTTATCTCCCCTGGAACCCCCGACTGTCGGCTCCCCGCAGAAAGCCGCGGCGCATATCTGCCGATCGTCAACCAGCGGCAGATTGATCTGTTGATATTCAGTACTATTTCCCGGCTTTCTGGACAGCAATGAAACCGTCAATCCGTTCTCAGGAGCTCTTCTTTCTGGCAACCCCGTTCTGGTTCCAGCAAGTTGTCAAACCTTCGAGAAGCTTATGGCTCAGGAGCGGATGAGCGGTGCGGTCGATCTGCAGCGGAGTTATCGAAACCCAGCCCCGGTCGACCACGTGGACGTCAGAGTCCCTCGGCCCGATGCCCCTGGGACTGCCAAAACCTATCCAGAAGTAGGTTTTGCCGCGCGGGTCGCGCTTCCTGACCAGCTCCGGAGAATAGCGTTTTTCGCCCAGGCGGGTGATTTTTATTCCTCTGGCCGGGAGAGGCGGGATGTTGATATTCAGGTAAACCCGCGGAGGCAAACCGTTTTTAAGGATTGTTTCCACCAGAGGCCGGACCAGGGCGGCCGCCCGCTTAAAATCATAGGAGTGACCGTTATTGGTTCTGTTTCCCATTAATGAAACCGCGATCGACGGCAGGCCCAGAAACGTCCCCTGGAGAGCAGCGGCCACTGTCCCGGAATAGGAAACGTCCTGGCAGCCGAGGTTGGCTCCCCTGTTTATGCCCGATATCAGAAGGTCCGGTTTGCGGGGCAGGATATGTCTCAGGGCGATGTAAACGCAATCGGCCGGTGTTCCGTCGACGGCGTATATATTCCGGTCTATCTTTTCGGCCCTAAGCGGCCGGCGCAGAGTCAGAGCCAGGGAAACCGAACTCTTTTCCCGGTCGGGGGCCACCACATAGACCTGGCCGACCGGCTCGAGCTCTTTGGCCAGGGCAGCCAGTCCGGGAGCGAAATAACCGTCATCGTTGGTCAGGAGAAACAGGGGAGATTTTTTCTTCGAGGCGGCAGTATTCTTTTTCATCCGGTTTATGATTCCTTAAAAATGGTTATGGTCAACGATCAGACCTCCATTATAGATGAAGCGGGTTTGATTATCCATAGAACAGGCCACAGGAATTTGAGCTTTTGACCAGGGCCGGCGGCTGTCCGCTGGTTTCCCGCAGGAACAAAGAAAAATCGGGACGAGCGGATTTGAACCGCTGACCCCATGCACCCCAAGCATGTGCGCTACCAGGCTGCGCCACGTCCCGATTAAATAAAAAGGGTAAATAAATTTAACCTTTTTTGCGTTTTTTTTCAAGGGCCTGGAGAATTTCGGCCAATTCTTCCTTGACCTGGGCCAGGACGGTGTACAGTCTCTCCGGCGGTATTTTATCGGTCTTAAAGCCGAATTCTTCTTCAACCTTGCGTCTGATCCCGGCCTTGGTCAGGTTGCTCTCTTCGAGCAGCTCCTTGATTCTCAAAATGATCAAAACGTCTTTCTGCCGATAAATTTGCTTGCCGCCGGCCGTTTGCCCGGAAAAGAATAGAGGAAATTCCTTTTCCCATTCTTTTACCGTCTGCGGGGTGATTTTGAGCAGGCGGCAGACCTCTTCCAGAGAAAAAATCAATTTCCGATTTATGGCTTCTCTGAGGCTATTGGCTTTCTGTTCCTGGGTCATCTACTGATTTCCTCAAAACATTAACATTTAACCCGGTGTTCGTCAAGGAAGACCCGGTCGATTCGGGGCAGCCGGGTCCCGGGCCTTTACAGCGGCCTCCTCTTTTTCAGGTCATAGCGTTCGCCTTCCAGCAGGACGTGCATTATCAGACCCCTGATTGACAGGGCCCGGTCGCCCCGGACCTCAACCTGGGCCCGACCGGAATCATAGACGATCACATTACGGTAGCCGACGACCTCGAAGGTCTCATCGGGGTTGACGATGATGGCCGTGGCTTCGTCTATGCCCAGGCCCACGATTTCCGGGTGACCGGCGATGATGCTTATCAAACGGTTGTGTCGTTTCCTGGTGGCAAAGTGCTGGTCTATGATGGCCGATCTGATCAGGCCCAGTCCCCGGGCGACGATAACATTTCCGGACTCTATGGTCTCAAATTCATGACCTTCTTCCGGTTTTCTTACCTCGTCGCCGGTAATCATCAACTCGCTCAGAGCAGCGGCTCCGGCGCTGGTGCCGCCAATTACCGCCCCCTTCTGATAGAGCTCCCTGATCATGTTGTGGATGGGCGTGTCCAGTATGGCCTCTGTAATTCTGGTCTGAACTCCTCCGGAGAAGAAGATACCGCCACTTTCGGCCAGAAGCCGGGCGTTAGAGTAATTTTCGGCCTCTTTGCGGGTGAAATTGTAATAAACAACCTCTCTGGCCCCGAGCTGCTTGAATTCTTCCACCAGGCTGCGTCCCGTTTCGTCAGGAGTGGCGCTGGCCATAGGCAGGACAACGATCCGGCCGCTTCCGGCCCGGCTGGCCATTTGCACAAAGCGCTTCATCATCGGTTCGGGCCTGGTGCCGCCGCCGATGATGAACAGGTGACCGCGGGCACGCCCCTGGCCGGCGGCCGGGTTGGCAGCCATAACCAGCATAATAAAAATCAGAACCAGTCCGGTTGATAATTTAAGTGCCGGGGTAATGGGTTTTCTGTCCATCATTTGCTCCTGAACTGTATTTTAATGAAATCTGCCCTTAATACAAAGAGCAATTTGAGCCGGGGTGTGAGGCAGCCGCCTATTCCGGATGAGGACCTGTTGAGAAAGGTCCGTGGCCGGAGTTCAATCCCTGGCTGCTGGCCGGCGTTTTGATTATTTGATCAGCATAAAAGCGGCCTTAATTTTGCTGGCCGGCGATAAAAATAGATGATGGTCCCTGCTGAACACCACGGAGCTTATGCCGGCCGAACCTCTCCGGGCCGGAGTGCAGATGACCGCCCTTCAGGCGGTTCTTGCCGTTCCCGGCTATGAAAATCGGCCCGTTGATAATATAATAATAATCAGATTTTTCAGATAGTTTTCAAGGAATCAGGATGAAAAAGATAGCCCCTCAGGAAGGTCAGCACACTCCTCTGGCCGAGAGGATGCGTCCCCGGAGCTTTGACCGTTTTTACGGGCAGGAACATCTGCTCGGCAAGGGAAAGATACTTTCCGAGCTGATCGAGTCAGGCCGGCTGGTTTCGATAATCTTCTGGGGACCGCCCGGGTCCGGGAAGACCACCCTGGGAATGATGCTGGCCCGGCATTTTGACCTGACCTGCCTGTTCTTCAGTGCCGTGCTGTCGGGAATAAAAGAAATTAAAGAAGTGATGGCTCAGGCCGAACAGCATAAAAAACTTTATGGCCGGCCGACGATCATTTTTATCGACGAGATTCACCGCTTCAACAAAGCCCAGCAGTCAGCTTTTCTGCCCTATGTCGAAAGGGGAGAGGTGATTCTCTTCGGCTCAACCACCGAGAACCCTTCTTTCGAGGTGATCGCGCCTCTTCTGTCGCGGACCAAAGTGCTGGTGCTGAAGCCGCTGGACGAAGCGGCTCTCAGAAAAATTATCGCCGACGCCCTGAGCGATGAAATAAACGGTCTGGGAAAGCTTAAGCTGAGCATCAATGAGGAAGCCCTGAAACTGTTTCTCGACCAGTCGAACGGAGATGCCCGCCGGGTGCTGAATGCCCTCGAAATCGCGGCCAGTCTGACCAGAAGCCAGGAAATCACGGCCGCGGAAGTTGAGGAAGCTCTGCAGAAAAGGATGCTTCTTTATGATAAAGCCGGGGAGGAACATTTCAACCTTATTTCGGCCCTGCATAAGAGCTTGCGCAACTCGGACGTGGACGCTTCTCTTTACTGGCTGGCCCGGATGCTGTATTCCGGGGAAGATCCCCTTTATATCGCCAGAAGGCTGGTTCGTTTTGCCTCCGAAGACGTCGGGCTGGCCGACCCTCAGGCTCTGGCTGTTGCCCTGAGAGCCAGGGAAGCTTATGATTTTCTGGGCTCGCCCGAAGGCGAGCTGGCTCTGGCTGAGGCTGTGGTTTACCTGGCTTCGGCTCCCAAGAGCAACCGCATCTATGTGGCTTTCGGTCAGGCGATGAAGGAGGTGGAGGAAAGTCCTTATGAGCCGGTGCCGCTTCACATCCGCAACCCGGTAACGCCGCTGATGAAGGAAATAGGCTACGGCCAGAATTATCAGTATGCCCATGACCATCCGCTGTCGACTACCGACATGGAAACTTTTCCCGAAAGGCTGAAGGGGCGACAATACTATCAGCCGGGGAACCTCGGCTTTGAGAAGGAAATCAAAAAGAGAATTGAATGGTGGGAAGCCCTCAAGGAGAAAATCCGTCAGAAAAATCAGCCAAAAGACAGCTCAACAGAATGAAAAAATTCAGAAAATAGAGGCTCTTCCGAAAGATTAATTGATAACCCGGCAAGGTGATTCCTCACTGAAATTCTGCGGTAAATTAGTCAATAAAACTTCTTGAAAAATCTTGACCCAAAAAAATTGCCTGTTGGCGGATATTTTATTTGCTGAGATTGCTGGCTATAGAACAATCACTCTGGCGCTGAATTTATAATAGTATAATAAATTTTGTTGTTAAAGTCAGGTGTCATAAGGCGGGTTCTTCTAAAGTTAAATTTTCTCAAAATAGAAAGACCGCGAAAAGTAAGTTTGCCGGCAGGTATTGAAGGGGCAATTCTTTTTAAGAAAAATTCGGCTTATGAGCTTTGCCCCGAGCCGGCTTTATCCCCGGGCTCGGGTTCCCGGTCGTCTTTCTTCTTTTCTTCCCGTTCCTTGAAAAGGTAATAGATTTCCCAGCTAATTTCATCGGCCAGGCAGCCCAGGCAGGAGCGGGGAGTGGTGGCTATCTCGCCGTCCTCAATCTTCTCTTTCAGGATCTGTTTGACCAGTTTCCTGATTTTATACAGCAGTATGTAATTTACCATCAAGGAGATAATATCAACCTGAAGGCCATTAGTAAAGCTTGCGGTTTGCACATCGGGCGACGATTAATTAGAATTTAACCTGATTAAATGGCCAAAAATATGGGCAGTCGGCAAAAAGAATTAATAGCCGGGATGGGCTCTCTCATTTTATTGTTCTTACTGGGGATGGTAACGCCAGTTATCAGTCAGCCGGAACGAAAACTTACCTTTGACCGGGGCGGAATCGTTCGCGGTCCGGCTGATGACAGCAGAGTGGCCCTGGTGTTTTCGGCCGATTTTTACGGCCAGGGCATAGGATACGTACTTGATGAACTTAAAAGGCAGGGGATTAAAGCTTCCTTTTTTCTGACCGGAAATTTTTTGCGCCAGACTGAGTTTCGGCCGCTGGTGGAAAGAATGGTCGAGGCCGGGCATTATGTCGGGCCCCATTCCGACCGGCATCTTCTTTACTGCGACTGGCAGGACAGAGAAAAGACCCTGGTCTCAAAGGAAGAATTCCTGGCCGACTTAAACGCTAATTATGCCGAGCTTGGGAAATTCGGGGTAACCCGGGAAAAAGCCCGGTATTTTCTTCCGCCCTATGAATGGTACAACCGGCAGATCGTCGATTGGGCAAAGGAAACCGGGGTGGTTATCGTGAATTTCACCCCCGGCCTCATCACCAATGCCGATTACACCACTCCAGATATGGAAAATTACCGTGGCTCGGAAGAGATATATCGTCAACTGCTGGGTTATGAAAGCTCGGCGGCGGCCGGACTTAACGGCTTTATCATTCTGATTCATCCGGGAGTGGCCCCGGAGAGAACCGACCTGTTTTATTTTCGTCTTGGCCAGTTGATAGACGAGCTGCGGGGACGCGGTTATGATTTGGTAACTATTGATCAATTGCTCTCTAAAGAGCCGGAAGAGACCGGAAAGGAGGTCCGCCAGATTGGAGATGAAGAAAAGGCTAAAAGTTCGGACCTGTTCAGCTCGGCCAAGCTGGAAGCCAACAGCCGGCAGGGTCAGACAGGAGATCGGGCAGCTCGAGAAGATGCAATTTTTTCTCTGACCGGGGTCAGGGTCGATTGGCTCAGGGGGAAGGTTTCCGGCCTGGCTGTTCTGAAAGATAAAGCCCTGGTCGCGGTCGAATCGCCCGGGGGATTAGCCTGCTATCTGGTTTCAATCGGCGCGGGAGAACAGCCTGGCTCCAGCCCTTTTGCCGAAGGAGCCAACTTGAGGTTTGCGGCCGGGAAGGAGGGGTTCTGGCTTACGGCTGATGGTAAATTAGTCTTCATCGATGCCGAAACCGGCCGGATCAGACTGAAGTCATCTGAAATCGAAGAACTGCCGGTTGCCGGGCCGCTGGAGACGGAAGGTCGGATAATATTTGGTTTTAAGCGGAGTCTTAAGGCCTTTGATTCTGAATCCGGACAGACACTCTGGACGCTTGAGCTCCCAGACGAGACGGCCGGACCAGTTGCCGTGGCCGGCAGAAATATTTTTGTCGCCGGCAGGTCCGGACTGGTGGTCGGGCTGGATTCAGCGAGCGGACGGGAAATTTTCCGGCATGATTTCAAGGAGGAAATAAACGGTCTGGTTGCCGGGCCGGGCCATAGCCTTTTCCTTATGACCGCTGCTGGCCGACTTGTGGGCTTTAACTGGAAAAAGGCCAGGGTGGGCTGGAAATTTAACCCGGGAAGCAGGCCGGTCGGTCATCTCCTCCCGCACGGCCGGTATCTTTACCTTCTTACACCGGGCGGGATTCTTTATAAATTAAAACGTTCGGGAGGGGATGTTGTCTGGTGGCAAACCGTTCCCGGGCGGACGCCATTTCGTCCGGCAATAGTTGAGAACGAAATCATTGTTCCTTGTGGTGAGGTTGTCCACGGTTTTGACCTTTCCAGCGGGAGGAAGTCTTCAGAGACAATTCTAAGTTTTGAGCTCAAGACGAATCTTGAGGTGTCGAACGGCCTGCTGCTGGCCGGAGTTTATGATTATCGTCAGGAGCTAAGCCTGGTTTATTCATTGAAGAAGGAACCAAAAGTTATCATTCGGGCCCGGCCCGAATCGCCGCAACCTGCCGGTAGAAGGATTATTTTTAATGTGCTGACAGCTGGCTGGAATAGGCCGCGCTTTGAATTTTATCTCAGGTCGGGGTCAGACCGGGAAATTCTCGTCAGAAAAGCTTCTGCCCTAAACACCTGGACCTGGTTCCCGACTGAATCAGGGGAATACACAATCAGCGTCAGAGTAATTGACGGAAAACTGAGCAAAAAAACTGAGTTGCGGTATAATATCACTTCTTTAGCCGGACAATGATAGAAGAAAATAATCGGATGAAAGGAGATCAACATGACCAGAGAGGAAGCCCTGGAACTGGTTAAGCAACATCTTCATAACAAAAACCTGATCAAACACTGCCTGGCTGTTGAAGCCTGTCTGAAGGGTCTGGCCCGGCGACTCGGTGGGAGCGAAGACACCTGGGCTATGGCCGGTTTACTGCATGACCTGGATTACGAATTAACCGAAAAGAGCCCTGAACTTCACACCACCGAAACGGTTAAAATTCTTGAAAAATATAACCTGCCAGCTGAAGTTATTCAGGCCATACAGGCACATGCCGGCCGCGTTCCCTGTCAGAGCGCTCTGGATTGGGCAATCTACTCGGCCGACCCGACAACCGGACTGATCATCGCTGCCACCCTGATGCACCCGGAGAAAAAACTTAAGGCTGTCGACCTGGAGTTCCTGAAAAGGCGCTATAAGGAGAAGCATTTTGCCAGGGGAGCCAGAAGAGAAGAAATAGAACAGTGTGCCAACCTGGGTTTGAGCCTGGACGAATTCTTAACCATCTGTCTTGAGTCGATGCAGGGAATAGACCAGGACCTGGGCCTGGCTTGAAACCCTGCAGAAGTCGTGGTCAGAGGTAAGAAATGGGATTTGGTAACCGAAGCAAAATTATTATAATGATTATTATTTTGTAATATATCTAATCTAATTTAAGAATTTTCCCATTTTTACTGTTCGACGGATTACTTCTGACCCTGCTGCCTCCTGAGACTGCTCTTTCTCTAAATACCATTTTATTAGCTTTATTAGCTCATAAATTAATTTTCTTGACAGCTTTCTTCTGACCGTGTTAGCATTGGTGCGTATTGATGAGAAAGCGGGTTTTTCATGCTGCGGGGCGGCACGTCAGTCGAAGGGAAAGAAGAAGGCTTTCACCTTCATTTCCTCCCGGAAAATCTTTCACCCTCCATTTTCTTTGTTTTTTCCACGACTTATGTGGCGATAATTTTTGCCTGCCTGCTCTGATAAAGGTGGCAATTTAGTTTTATTACGAAAGGAGAAAAAAAATGAGCTTGAAGCCAGAGATAAGGGGTGGAGCATATTTATTCTTTTCGCTCCTGGTCTTGAGTCTGTTGTTCCTGGCTAATTCCGCTGTCCTCCGGGCGGCCGACCTTCTGGTTTATGATTTTGTGAAAAAGGCGCCGGAAGCTAAATGGTTCCGGTCGCTGACCGCGGCCGGCGAACTTCCCTGGAACGGCCCCGACAGCGATAACCGCGGCTTCGCCCGGCATCTGAACAACATCGCCCTGGAAGACGGAAACACTTATTCTCTGGTTCTTCAAACCCATCCTGAATGGAAGAACAACGGCAATATCATCGGTGTTTATTCCGGGGTGAAAATACCGGCCGGGGCAACCTTCAAAGCCACGGTTGGCTTCATCAGGGGTGCCACCCAGAGCGATGGCGTCAAGTTCAGTGTGTCCATAGTTAATTCTGCGGGCGGTGGGGCGGTTCTGTTATCAGAGCAGGCGGCCCAACATGACGGCAGGCTGGACCAGATTTCGGTTGACCTGTCTCCCTATGCCGGCTCGACGGTTGATTTCAGGTTGACTGTCAATGCCGCCGGCCGGTCGGTGCAGGACTGGGCAGTATGGGTTTCTGCCGGTATTTATGGGCCATTAACCGTGCAGAAGATAACCCCGTCGGCCGAGGTCAGCAAGACTGTTACCCAGCCGAAACCTTCAACCGGAGTTAATCTGCAACTGGTAAAACCCTCTTTGATTAAAACTATCCCTCTTAATCCGGCCGGTGTCGTCCCGTCGCGCCATAAGGTTGAAGACATCGGACCGCTGGATATTGAGGAACCCCTGACCCTCCTTAACCGGGTCTTCAAGGATAACGAAAAGCCGAATACCTACTACTATCTTCCGAGAGAAATCAATCTGGTCAGAGATAAGGCAGCCGGCGGTTACCGGATCAGTGCCGTCTGGACCAACGACCGCAGAGTCAAAACAACCATGACTCTCAAAGCCAATATTGATCCGGCTGATGTCAAACTGATGGAAGAAGCCCTGAAGGCGGCTAAAGGGTCGCAGGCGGTTCTGCGGTCTCTGCCCTATGATGAAGCGGCCATCATTGACATGCAGGGCTGGGAAGACTGGGAAATCGAAAATATTCGCATCCCGAGCTTCGGTTCCCTGGAAACGGAACTGCCGGTCAACATAGCCATGACCCCCGATACCCTGGCCGAATTAAAGCCCCTTCTGGAAAAGGAAGGCCTGACCGCCGGAATGAAGATTAAATCCGGGACGGTGGAAAGAGAAATCCCGATCAGAGTCGGGCTGAAATATTTTACCGGCCGCTGGTATTCTGGGGTGGAGGAACTCAGTTTTTCCATCGATGAAAGGAATTCCGTGCTGTATCTCCACGGCGTCAGAAACCTGTCCGATTTTCCGGTCAAGGTTAACCTGGTAAACCTTCGTTTCCGGCTTCCCAACGGCGAGGAAGTTTACAGGCACCTTAAATGCGTCAAGGAGACCATAATCCAGCCGGGTCAGGCCCTGGACCTCGAAGTTCAGTTTGCTCCGAAAGGTCTGCTGCTGGCCGAGTACCGCAAGTCTTTCCCGACAGCCCCGCCCGCCCCGAAGAAAAAGAGTTCCCTGGTGGAAAAAGGACTGGGCGCCTTGAAGGGCGAGCTGGAAAAACGTCTTGATAAAGATAAAGTCAAGGAAGCCGAAGATATGCTGGCCAAAGATGAAGTGGGTCAGCCAGCCAGTCCGAAAGTGGATGCCTTTTTTAAGCAGTATGCCCGGAGCTTCTGGATGGAGATAGAACCGGATTTTAACTGCCAGCCATGTTACGACAGAATCTGGAGCAACATCGAAGTTGTCTCTTACATCGAGAGGATGCGCAAACTTCAGGTTGAAGTTCTGTCCGCTGTTTTCGACCCGTCAGCCTATGATTCGCCGCTGGAAGTGGAAAAGGTGCGGATTGAAATCCGTTCGCCCTACCTCAGCGCCCAGGGCAGAAGCGGCCTGGTGAGTGGAATTGATTTTAATAAGAACAAGCTCAAGGAGCAGGTGACGGTTTATCTGCCGCTGGCCAGCGGAGAGCAGTTCAATTTTGAATACAAGATCAAGGCAATTCTAAAAAACGGCCAGGTGTCTGAAACTCCCGGCTGGGAAAAGGTGGTCGACAGCCTGGACCTGACCGTCGGACCATATCAGATCAGGAGCCTTTTCAATAATTGAAGGAGCAATCAAGCTCAGAAATGAGGCAGTGAACAATTTAAGGAGGCAAGAATGCCGGCTTCAAAATTTATGAAGGTGAGAATTTTATTCGGGTTCTTAACCCTGATATTTTTGCTGACGGCAGCCGGCCTCAGGGCCGAAGTGCTGCTCGACCGGGAACCGGTCCAGGTCACCAGGGCCCTGCTCTTTCGTGACCATGCCGATGAACATGCCTATCATTATATGCCGCTGGCGCCGCGAATTGCCACCTGGCCCGACGGCAGGCCCAAATTCAGCTTCATCCAGTATGTCAGAACGGGTAAAGAAATCACCGGCGGAATCCTGCATTTCCTGTGCACTTTTGGCCTGACCCAGGAAGAATTGAAAGAGGCCGAACAGGAGCTGGCCAGGATTGACAAGGACGGTAAGATTGTTGGTCCGGTGATGTTTGTTTCTGGTGAGTTTCATATCATCTCAGCTTCAGCCGGGGAGGGGGGCATATTCAGCCGCCGGGTGGTCGGAACGGGCAAAGCCCCGCTGCTGGCCGGCTCAGAAGCTGCGGTGTCCATCGCCCTCACGGAAGAAGGCTCGACTCTGCTTATGGAATCATTTAAAAAGCCCACTTCGGATGTATCGGTTCAGTTCGTTATGACTTATCAGGGGCTTACTCCTGCCTATCAGGCTCTGCTGACAGTCGATTGGGATAAGGTTTATGACCATAAAGAATTTAAGGCTAACATCGGTGGTTTTCTGGTTAGCGCTCAGATTCATAAAGTTTATTCCGAGTTGAGAGAGCAGGGAGCCATCAAGCTGGAAGTAATAGGAGAAGATACCAGGATGGATGAGCTGCTGGATACTGCCTACAACACCATCACCAGGATGATGTTTGAGGCCAGGCCGGTGAAGCCCGAGGATATCGGCAAAGCCCAGGCGTCAACCGGTTCCAACTGGCTGGGCAAACTTTTCGGTCAGGCTCATTTCGGCTATTTCCGAAAGCAGGTTAAGCTCACCGGCAAATACACTGTCGACCTTACCAGAAGAAAGCGAGACCAGCGGGAAATTCCGCTCACCGGCAATATCGGCGGCCTTCATAAACAGTACGGTCAGAATTCGGAGTTCTTTGCGGTGGTTGATCTGGATGACCCGACCTTCGAGGAGCGGACGATAAATGTGATTCTGGACGGCGAGGATTTTCAAACTTTTCAGCAGTATCTGAACTTTGCCGGCATCACCTTCAAGAAAGAATACGAAAGCGAGGACATGAAGTCCGTAACCGAAGACCTGATTTTTGACCGGACAAAATTCGGTCAGAACGGCAACAAACTGTCTCTCAAGTATCGGCGCAAGGGCGATAAGACAGAGAAATGGTTAGAATATGAATACAAACCCATCTGGAGTTATGTCGGCGGGCTGGAGGTAGCCGGCAACTGGATAAAGACCAGCCAACCGGTTATCACCTTAACTCCGCCCCATAAATACCGCTACCTTGAGGTACTGGCCGAAGAAGAAAATATGAACAGAAACGGGATTATCAGAATTGCCGTTCAATTCCGGCATAAGAACTTTGGCCGACAGCTGCAAAAGGAAGTAGTCCTGCGCCGGGGCGAACCTCTTAACATCAGCTATGTCTATTTTCACGAACCCAACAATCTGGAATATGAGTACAACATAACCTGGTTGTTCAAGGACAATACCAGGGTTTCCTCGGGCTGGAAGAAAACCACTGACCCGTTCATCTACGCTTACTATGAAAAGCTCTGACTGAAGGGAGAACAGCTTGGCCAAGAAAATGAAGGCGGGTCTACTGATACTTATGCTGGCCGGCGCCTCCGTCCTTCTGGCTGACCCCGTCCTGACCCGCCCGGAAACGGTTGCTGACAGAATCATTATCTATCCGGACCACAGAAATCCAAAACTTTTCTATTATGTTCCGACGCAACTTGGTTTGAGTCAGAGTTTCGGCCAGCCGAATTTCTTTTTCTATAAGTATGTATATGTAAAGGACCAGGATGCCGTCAGTCCCAGAACCACCACCGGCGGGGTTCTCACCCTATCGGTGGAATTCGGCGACGAGACCGAGATTCTGAAGAGAGAGAAGGGACAACAGTTTGAATTTCGCCCGGTGCCGGTAGAAACCATTGATATAAGCCTGGGCTATACCGGACTGGAAAGCAGGGAAGAAAAGCAGGAGACAGAAGAAGGAAAACAGGCTCTGGGCAGGAATAAAATTCTCTGGACCGGGAAAAGTTTTACCTTTCCTCTGAGCGCGGCCTCGGCTTCCTATCTCTGGAAAATTTACGAAGAGAAAAAAGCTGCCGGTCTGAGTGTGGAGTGCGTCTTCTCCTACGGCGGTTACGAGCTGGACGATGAGGGAAAGCTGAAGCCGGGCGAAAGAGACGGCCGCCTGAGTCTCGAGATTCCGGTTTCCATGGAACAGCATCCGGATCTTTTCCAGGTTATCAATCTTGCCCGGAAGTTTTCTTTTAATTACCGGAAGTTGAGTGTCATCTGCTTTGATTTTGTGAACGGGCTCAATGGCAATATGGTCAAGATGACCGTGGAAGTTGAGAGCACCACCGCCCGGGGTCAGAAGGATGTTAAGAGTGCTGTCTTTTCGGCTGACAGCCAGCCCCAGCACAACCTGGAATTTAACGTTCCTGAAGCCAGGGGCGGCAAATACCGATACCGGATTTCCAGAGTTTATGCTGATGGCCGCTCGGAAAGAAGCGACTGGCTGGAAGGCGACAATGCCTTTCTTGACCTATCGAGTTATGAGCTGGTGATCAAGGATGGTGGGGTGAATTGAAGATGAAAGTTCGGCCAGAAAAAATGATGGATGCTATTAATGCTGGGGAAATAGCCCTGGCGAATCACAAGAACTTCATTTCAGGTTCGGGCCGCAGAATTTACCTAAGGCTCGGGCCGGCAAAGAGTAACAGTCAGTCCTGTCCGAAGTTTCAGCAGGACTGGAAAAAAGGAGGTAAGAAATGAGACAGAAGCCTCAATTTTTTCTTTTTTTATTCATCATAAATTTTATTTTAATCTCCGCCGTCAGTTTGCTGGCGGAGGTGGCTGTGGAGGAAGTGGTGCAGGCCGGGAGATACGTCTTTTACCGGGACCATGCTGACCCGCACAAATATTACTATGTGCCCGACCAGCCTCGTCTGGCGACCAGGAGAGACGGCACACCGGAATTCAGCTTTATCAAATACACCAGGACCGATAGTTCCACCAGGGGCGGGGTGATTCATTTTCTGGTGACCTGGGGATATACAGATGCCGAATTGCGTTCAGCCGAATCGGCTTTAAGGTCGGTTGACCCGCAGGCTAAGTTAGCGGGTCCGGTGCCGTTCAAGGAGGCGACGTTTCAGATTATTTCAGCCACGGCCGGCAAGGATGGGCTATTCAACCGGCGGATAGTCGGGGAGGGCAAGGCGCCGGTGATGCCTGGGCAGAAGGCAGCTGTATCAATAGCCCTGACGGAAGAAGGGGCTTCGCTTCTTTGGGAATCGTTCAAGAATCCGACATCAGATATATCGGTGCAGTATGTGTTGAAGTTTTCTGGAATAACTCCAGCTTTTCAGGCAAAGCTGAAGGTGGACTGGGACAAGGTCTATACCCAGCACGAGATCAAAGCTGCGGCGGAGGGAGTGATCAAAGTGGTTAAGCTTCGGGCAGACCTGGGAGCGATGCTGGAGGAGTTGAGGCAGAAAGGGGCGATACAGCTGGAGGTGCTGGGTGAAAATGAGAACATGCAGAAACTTCTGGAGACTGCTTATAACCACATCCTGCAGTTGATGTGCGATAAAGTGCCGACGACCGGGGTATCATCACCCGCTATCAGAAGTTCATTAATCCGTCCTGGTTATAATGCCGCCCCGAAACCTTTCTGGACAAAAGATGATAAGCCTGCAGTTGAGATCCGGCCGGGATCTGATAATTATCTGGATTCACCGATGCTTCATGGTGGCCCCAATGCCTGGCTGTCAGAAGGACAGAGTCAGCAGATAAATTGCGATGCTCAGAGTCTCGAAAGGTCTAAAAACCATGAACGTACAGCTTTAGCCTTGAGCAGAGAAGAAAAATATGATCAATCCATACATTATTATGAACTGGCTTATGAAGCCTGCCCTGACCCAAAGCATCTTTATTCGATTGCCTGGATTTATGGTTTTAAGTTACAAAAGCCCGATCTGGCCAGGGAAAAGTTTGAATTGTTTCTGGAAAAATCAGCCGGGTATGCGTCTTATGAAAATC
The DNA here is from genome assembly GCA_030017715.1 of Candidatus Saccharicenans sp. Taxonomy (GTDB): domain Bacteria; phylum Acidobacteriota; class Aminicenantia; order Aminicenantales; family Saccharicenantaceae; genus Saccharicenans. The sequence continues at coordinate 102,895 of JASEIU010000005.1, forward strand.
TAAGAAGCGAGGCCTCAGTTTATCTGAGAGATTTTGAGAGCAGCAAGGAAGTGCGTGAGCAGATTGTCAGACTTGCCGACCAGGGGAAATACGATGAAGCCCTGGCACTGATAGATCAATATAAGAATAAGGTCCCGAACCCGCTCTGGAACAAAAATGCCGCCAATATCCATTTCCAGATTGGTATTGACAGGGAGGACCTTTCCCGTCTGGAAAAAGCCAGGTCGATAATGATCGAAACTTTAAATCTGGTGGAAAAAATTCGAGGGGCTGATTCGCCGGTCTACCGGGAATACCGGGAGCTTTTTGAAATGATAGAGACCGGAATTAATAATCTTAAGCAGAGCAAACAGACAGAGACCGCAAAAAGCAGCGAAGAGGAAGCCAGAAAAGCCAGGCGCCAGCAGACCCAGAGTGCGGGACAGAAGTCAGGTCAACAAACTCAGCCGGCTCAAGCCACAGGGGGAGCGGCGGCTACGGGGGCCCAGCAGGCTGTAACCACCGGAGGTGAAAAGTCAAAAAGCGAGATACAGGCAGAAGACCTGAAAGGAGCCCTGAAGGAACAAACTACAACGACCGGCGGGCAGAGCACAAAGCCGACTGAGACCAGCGGTGGAACCAGGCCTCAAGCCGGTCAGGCAACTTCTGCTGGGGGGCAGCAAACCTCTCAGGCAGCCGCGACCACTCCCTCAGCCGAGGTTAAGCCCATCGTCAGTGTGCAGCTTGGTTACAGCTTCAAGCGGACGAAGCTTTCGGGTCGATATGAGGTGGACATGAGGCGCCGGCTGCGGGAAGATCGGGAAATAGTAATGAGCGGCAACATCAGCGGGATTTATCAGAAATATGGTGAGGACAAGAGGTTTTTCACGCTGGTCAGCCTGGACGACCCGACTTTTCAGGAGAGGACGATTGAGGTGATTCTGGACGGTCAGGATGCCGAAGATTTCAAGAACTATGTCAACAGCGTTTCGGTCATATTCAAGAAGCAAAGAATGGGCGGGCAGGTGATGACCGGAGAAGTCAAATTTTTCGAACAGCAGTTTGCCGAGAAGGGCAACCGCTTGAGTTATAAATACGGGCGGGTGAATGAGGCGGCGACCGAGTGGTTGAATTACGAATACCGGACGAAATGGAGTCTGTACGGCGGGGTGGAATGGGAGAGCGACTGGGTGAGGACGAGTGATTCGGTGCTGACACTGACCCCGCCGGTCAGGCGTCGGACGATAGAGATTTCGGTGGATGAGGATAATATACTTCAGAACAAGGTCAAGGCGGTGGCCATACAGGTGAAGCACAGCATATTCGGGAAGGATATACTCAAGGAAGTGGTGATAAACTATGACAAGGGGGACCCGCTCCAGGTCAATTACACCTACATGCATGAAGAGGGAAAACCCGGATACAGCTACCGGTTGATCTGGTTATTGCTGAACGGCAAGGAAGTTTCAACCGACTGGATTAACCGCGAGAGCCCGTTCGTTTTTGCCGTCTTCAGCAAATAAAATCACAGGCGAATATGGAGGATAACATGAAGACAGTACGGTTAATAAGATTGTTGATGGTCGTCTTCAGCCTGACCGGGCTGGTATCGACCGCAGTTGCTGATGTGGAGCTCGACACAGTTCCTCTTCAGGTAGCCAATGCCATCCTTTTTCGCGATCATGCCGATCCCAACGTCTTCTATTACATGCCAAATCAACCGCGTTTGGCCTACTGGCCCGATGGCACACCCAAGTTGACCTTCCTTAAGTACACCAGAGCCGGAAAGGAAGAATCCAAGGGTGGAATACTGCACTTTTTCGTTAAATACGGTCTGGACGAGCAGGAACTGGCTAAGGTCCGGCAGGAGCTAACGAAAATCAATCCGAAAGCCACCATCAAAGGACCTCTGGTTTTCAAGAAGGGTAATTTCATGGTAGTTTCAGCAGCTGTCGGTGAAGGTGGAGCCTTTACCAGAAAAATCATCGGAGAGGGAAAGGCTCCGCTGATTTCAGGTTCCGAGGTTTCAGTTTCAATAGCGGTGACTCCAGAAGGAGCCACCTTTCTGGAAGAAGCCCTGAAACAGCCGACCTATCCGGTGAGTGTCCGTTTTGAGATGACTTACGAAGGACTGACCCCTAAATATCAGGCCACGGCCACCATCCACTGGTCAAAAGTCAGAGAATATTTCGACCAGTACAGCAAGTGGAGAATCTACAAAAAGAGAAAGCTCGGGATATGGACCTGGTATGTTCAGACCGGGACAGGCGAGCTGCGTGAGATGAAGGATGAGCTGACTTCAAAAGGAGCAGTCAGGGTGGACATTACCGGAGAAGATCAGAATCTCGACAGCCTGATGCAGAGCCTGGTCGATACCATTATGCGGGAAATGTTTGACACCAAACTGGAATTGCCGGAAGAGGATGACGCCAAGGGAGAAGAGGAAAAGAAACAGCAGGACAGGCCTTACGGAGTCAGCACCACCCGGAAAAAAGTAAGCCGGACCGATGACTGGACGATTAATATGACCAAGCGACTGCGTCAGGAGCGGGACACCGGACCGATGGATGCCAGCATCGGTGAGGTGTTGAGAAAATACAAGAATAACAAGAAAGTTTTTGACATCATCAATCTCGACGACCCGGACCTGCAGGATAGAGTTGTTTACGCCATCCTCGACGGCGAGGATTTCGAAACCTTCAGAAAATACATCAATTTTGTCACCGTCAGCTTCAAAAAAGCCCATAAGACCGGCGAGCCGACTACCCGCGATGTTATCTTTAACGCCCAGACCCTGGCCGAACGCGGCAACATGCTGTCATTCGTCTACCCCAGGCTGGGTGAGGGTGCGACCTGGTTGAGTTATGAATACAAAACGACCTGGAGTTTTGTGGGTGGGATCAAAGTGGAAAGTCCCTGGACCAGGAGCGAGGAAGCAGCCATAAATCTTTTCCCGCCACATCGTTATCGCCAGATTGACATCATTGCCGATGAAGAAAACGTCCGGGCTTACAATATCAAGTTGATTACCGTGACCTTCAAGAACAGATTTGCCGACCGGGAGAAGACCGGAGAGGTAAAACTGCTTCCGGCTGAAACGCTTCTGGCCAGGTATGAATACGTCCATGCCGAGAATGACCTTAACTTCCAGTATCAGGTGACCTGGCTTCTGGGAGATGGACGTAGGGTTCAATCCGGCTGGCAGCGGACAACAGAACCCTTTGTCTATGCCCTTTATCAGGAAAAATAGGAAGGTTCTGGTCTTATCGCCAGCTGGTTTTAAGGCAGAAAATTAAACACAACTGATAACCAGGCTCATTTTTTTGCGTTCAGGGCTGAATTAAAGCCGGAAAATTAGTTTCTGCCCACAATTTAGATGAGAATCTCCTTATCCCAGCCTATCTTCTTAATTTCAATGTTTTCCAGCTTGCTGTGGCCCAGTTTGTAGACCGTGTCTGAGGCTTCGATGCAGATCGGCGGCGGGGAGATCGGCCAGGGTTCTCCGCGGAGCTCGTCTCTTTTCGCCTGAAGGATTTTCAACCCGACCGCATCGAGAGCCACCGGGTCGGTGCTGGCCAGAAGCCCTTTATAGGGCCATCTATAACGTGGGTCAAACTGGGGGCCTTTGTCGCATACCGGGCGCAGAGCGTCGACGATGATCAGCCTGGTTTTTCCTTTGACCTGCGGCAGGTGCCAGATCTCACCCAGCCTGGCGCTGTCTTCATAGTGGTAATTGCGAGGGGCGCCGGAGTACATGATGTAATTTTTGATAACAGTTCCGATGCCGGTTAGCCAGTGGGCTTTAAGCCCGGGGAGAGAGATGAGCGCGGTTATCGGTGTCAGGTCAACGTTTCGTCCCTGGGCCCTTCTGATATTTTCTTCAGGCACGCCGACGGCGACCAGAGATTCTTTTATTACTTCCAGCAGTTCCTCGTGGGTCGGATTCATCAGGGGAGTGGGGACAAGACCGACTACATCTTTTGGACTGAGGAGAGAAAGCCAGGCCTCCCGGATTTCCTTTTTGCCGGTAATTTCCAGCAGAAGTCTATCAACCATTCCGGCCAGAATCTTCTTGTTGACGTTCATCTGGTCGTCGAGCACCTTTTCGTCACGAGCCAGAACCACCAGGCTCTTGCCGCCGGCTTTCTGCGGCCACTCGCCGGCCAGGGATTTATTTACCCATTCGGGCTTGATGATGCTCAGACCGAGAGTTGTTCCGACCGTGCCTCTTATAAAATCCCTTCGGGTGATGGTTTTCTTTTTATCGCTCATTTAACCCTCCTTATATAAATCTCTTTAAGTCTATCATTTCCAGCGGATTTGATTCAATATTTCTTTTACCGCCTCCGGACCCGGGGCTTCAAAAATAAGCGCCAGGCAGGAGCCTGTGAGTTTCCAGGCGAGCCAGCCGTCTTCGAGCTGGACGAGGCCTTCAGGCTTAAATTCAGAGTTTTCTGAATCGGATCCCCCGGGAGATTTTTCGGACACGTAAACCTGAAGGAAATCGGAAAGAGCCTGGCGGGATAGAGACGCTTCCGGGTATCTCAGCAGAAAGAGACGCGCTGTTCTCCGGGTATCAGTTACAGCTTCCGCCCATTCAGTATATAGACCTTCGCAGTCATGACTGAGATGAAGGATATTCTCGTGGCTCAGGTAATATAGAGAATTTAATAACAGGTGCGAGTGGAAGTAGCTGGTTCTGTCCTTTTTGATCCGCCAGCGGCCTTCCGGGTCGGGTTGAACAAAACTCAGGATTTCCGGCAGGGCAGGCTGCCGGCTCTGCGCGGCGACTGATTTTCCGATTTGCAAAATCACTTCTTTAATTCCTGCGGATTCTCTTTCGGCCAGAACCCGTAGATAAAGATTATCAAGGCGAGCTCTTAGTAAACCTTCGCCGTAGAGAGCGGTTATGTTGGGTGCGGCTGGATTTTCCGGAAGTTTCGACAGTTCAGGATTCAGAACGACCGGCTCTCCCGTCCAGTCAAGGGACAGCAAACCGAAGGCTTCATCGGGATGGAGCATTTCATAGATTTCCACCAGGATTTCATTGTTATGGCCATCTGAATATTTGTAGACCAGAAGCTGACTGAACTTATAGGCTAAATACAGCTCTCCGCCGCCGTCCATATAGTCAAAAATGGTTTCCCTGGTTATTTTCTGCGGAGGGCCTTCCAGCTTCCAGCCGTCCAGTTTTTCCGGCATTTTCAGACTGTCGGCTTTAATCATATACGAATCTCCCTTCGAGCAGGCGGATGAAAAAACAATAAGATAAATCAAAATCAGAAGAAGACCGGTTAATAAAAGACAGGATGGGGAATAGATTGAGGCGATGTTTTTTCTGATAAACAGCGGCGAATGGTATCCCTGGCTCATGGTCAGACCTATTTTATTCTAACCGTTGCCCGGTTTTCAGTCCATATTAAATTTTAGAATGACCGCCACTATCAGGGACTGGCCCGATCGAGATTCATGGGCTTGACCATCCAGCTGCAAATCTCATATATTATTAGGGTATTCAGGTCTTTGAAAAACAAAAGAACTCCGAGCCGGCAGTCCTGAAGCCCGGGTGGTATGGACGCCGGCCGAAAGGGTATGGCTGGAAACGGCCACTGCCTCCCGCTCAGGAAAGGAGTTGCAAGTGAAACCGAAGGGCATGCTTTCCGGGTGGAAGGCATGCCTTTTTTTATTGGTCCTGATAAAGTTTTGCGGCAAGGCCGGAGAAAGCAAGACAGTTTGACAGAATTGGCTAAAGATGAATTAACCTGTGCCATTGAAAGAAAAAATCAAGCGACATAAGGAAACTGAAAAAAGAGAATGCCTGGTCCAGTGAATATAATAAATAAAAATTGTAGTGATAATAAATAATGGCAGTGATAGGAACCAGAGAAATGTTGAGAGAAGAAGAAAAAAGAGATAGGGGAAACGGCCGCTGTGAGTTTTAGATAATTTGGAGGAATAGAATAGAGGAAAAGAAGAATGACAGAAAGGAGGGTAACAGAAAAAGAAAAAAAGGAGACGAAAAAAGAGATAAAGAGGAAGCGAAAAGGGATGAAATGTTGAATTGGAAAAATAATCAAATAGAGAAAAAGGAAATAATTAACCGGGGTATAAAAGAAAAAACAGGAAAAGTTAAGAAATTAAAATAAGACTGATAGTCAGGGAAAAATTATGGCCAGGATGACACAATTGTCGGATCAGGAACGGCAGAAAAAAAGAAAAAAAATTTACTTTGTATATCTCATTCTGGTTCTGGCTGCGATCTTCGCGGCTTACAGGACTGCTTCACTTCTAAAGCCTCTGGCCAGGCAGCGAGGCGAAATGAAATCCCCGGTTTCTGTCGGGTCTGAAAAAACACCGCGCCAGATAATCGTGGCCACCACCACCAGTCTTTACGATAGCGGCCTGCTCGATGCCTTGCTGCCTGTTTTTGAGCGGGAAACCGGATTCAGGGTAAAAGTGCTGGCGGTCGGAAGCGGCGAAGCCTTAGAAATGGGCAGACGTCAGGAGGTTGACTTAATCCTGGCTCATTCGAGGGAGCAGGAACTAAAGTTCGTGGAAGAGGGCTGGGGCAGACGCCGGGAAGAATTCATGTCGAGCGATTTTATTATCGCCGGATCGGTGGCAGATGAAGCCGGGATCCGGGGGCTGGAATTTATTGAAGCCTTTCCCCGGATAGCCGGGAGTCAGGCTCTTTTTGTCAGTCGGGCTGATAATTCCGGAACCCACAACCTGGAGCTTAAAATATGGCGGCTGGCAGGTATTAATCCATCCGGTCCCTGGTATCTGCAAACGGGTCAGGGCATGGGGGAAAGTCTCCTCGTAGCTTCAGAAAAAAAAGCTTATATTCTTTCCGATTATCCGACTTTTTGCCGTCTTCGTTCCGGCCTGAAACTTGAGGTTCTCAGCCGCGATGAGAATTTCAAAAACCTCTACTCGGCCATCGTCGTTGATAATAAATCCGGCAGGGTCAATCTGGACGGAGCTGAAAGCCTTATGAATTTTTTAATTTCAAAGAAAGCTCAGGAAATTATTGCTGACTTCAGGATAGATACTTCCGGCTTAAAAGATAATTATCCGCTTTTCAGAGCTTTACGGTTAGATGCCGGAGCTACGGGGAAGAGATGAATCTGAAAGAAATTCTCGAAATAACCTGGCTCAGCCTGGCCGTGTCGGGCTCGGCTGCGATGCTTTCGATGCTGGTCGGACTCCCGGCAGCCATTTTCTTTTATTTCAAAAAATTTCCAGGGAAAAAATTCGTGCTGGCCCTTATCAACACTGGAATGGGACTTCCTCCGGTGGTGGTCGGGCTTTTTGTGGCCCTGATATTCTGGCGAAGCGGGCCGCTGGGATTTCTTCAGTTGATGTATACACCCGCAGCCATGGTCATCGCCCAGTTCATAATCGCCCTTCCGCTGGTGGCCGGACTTTCCCTGGCGGCTTTTCATCAGGTGGACCCAGAAATTCTGCTACAGGCAAGAGCCCTCGGAGCCTCCGGGTTTCAGCTGGTTAAGGTTCTGCTGAAGGAATCGAAAATGGGACAGTTAGCGGCCATCATCGCCGCCTTCGGTGCGGTCATTTCCGAAGTTGGTGCGGTGCTGATGGTCGGCGGAAACCTGAAGGGCTACACCCGGGTGCTGACGACGGCCATCGTTCAGGAGACCAGAATGGGCAATTTCCGGTCGGCCGCATGGCTGGCCCTGATCCTTTTAGCCCTGAGTTTTGCGGTCAACTGGTTTTTAACCTCGATCCAGCAGAAAGGAGCTGACAGGTGGAAAAACCCGAGCTGGAAGTAAGGGACCTTAAACTGTTCAGCGGGAAAAGGCCGGTAGTAGACATCCCGCATTTTGAGCTTGGAAAGGGAGAATGTCTGGTTCTTTTCGGGCCGAACGGCTCGGGAAAAAGCACCTTCCTGCGGATTCTTTCTTTTCTTCAGACTCCTGACTCCGGAGAAATTTATTATCAGGGCGAAAAGGCCGGTGAAGGCAACCGCCGCCGGTTGAGCCTTAAGGCAGTCCTCCTGCTGCAGAAACCGGTTTTTTTTAGCGGCACCGTGCGCGAAAATCTACTGCTGGGCCCGAAATTTCGCGGGATAAGCGAGGCGGAGCGAAAATCAAGGCTGGATAGGGTGGCGGCTCTCTTTCGCCTTGAGGAGTTTCTCCAACGCTCTCCCTATGAGCTTTCCGGAGGCGAAAGACAGAGGGTTCATTTAGCGCGGGCTTTCATTCTCGAGCCGGAAATTCTTTTTCTTGATGAGCCTTTTAACGGACTCGATGTCCATTACCGGGAAAAATTGATGGCTGATTTTTACCGCATCAGAAGATCCACCGGAGTGACCACGATTCTGGTGACCCACATCAGGGAAGAGGCTCTCTACCTGGCCGACAGGATGGCCGTGATGTTGGAGGGAAGAATAGTCCTGACTGGAAGGCCCGAAGAAATATCAGCCGCGCCGGCCACGGCTGAAGTTTCGCAGCTTATGGGACAGGAACTTCTGGTTGAAGGAGTGGTTGAAAGCTCAAACGGCGGGCTTCTTCAGATTCAAGCTCACGGTCAGGTGGTCAGGGCTTTTGGAAATCAGACGGAAGGCGAAAGGGTGCTCCTGACCTTCAGACCGGAAGAAGTGATTTTAGCGGCCGAACGTCCGGTGACCAGTGTCCGCAACTGGTTTTACGCAGAGATCGTGGAAATAAGGCCGTTTGACCGGATGTTTCTGGTTATTCTGGAGTGCGGATTCAGGCTCAAAGCCTTTGTCTCAAAGTCTTCGGTGGAAGAGCTTCGACTTCAGCCGGGAAAGAAAGTCTGGGCCGGGGTAAAAGCCTCAGCCGTAACTACCTGGCCTGGCCGGATGGCTGGCGAATTCCATACTCAGTGAACGGGGAGGTATAGAGATGATTTCTTATGAGGAAGCCAGAAGGCTGGTGATGGAACAGGCGAAAATCCTCGGGCGGGAGAAGGTTAATTTCGAAAGAGCTTGCGGACGGGTGTCTGCGGAGGAAATCCGCTCGAAAATTCCGGTGCCGCCGTTCAGAAATTCAGCCGTTGACGGTTATGCTGTAAGGAGCGAGGACACGAAGGCGGCGGACCTTCCGGCGCGATTGAAGCTACTGGCGGAACAGCCGGCCGGAGAGTATTTCAGAAAAAATTTAAGGTCCGGCCAGTCCGTCAAGGTGATGACCGGAGCTCCGGTGCCGTCCGGTGCTGATGCGGTCATTCCGGTGGAAGAAGCGAAGGAAGAGAACGGGTATGTTTTAGTAAGTCGGGCCTTCAGACCCGGAGAAAATGTGCGCGAGGCGGGTGAGGATGTCGGCAGAGGTCAGGTTATTATAAGGCCCGGCATGGTTCTCAAAGCTCCCCACCTGGGACTTCTGGCAGCCTGCGGGGTCGGGAAAATTACGGTTTACAGGAGACCGCGAGTAGCGGTGCTGGTAACCGGAAACGAGCTGTGTGAGCCTGGAGAAAAACTCCGACCGGGGAAAATTTATGATGCCAACTCGACCATCCTCCGGGCTCTGGTGGAATCAAGCGGAGCGGAACTGATTTTCATAAAACGGGTCAAAGATGATTTCAACGCTCTGGTCAGGGAGCTTAAAACCGCGCTGAATCGGGTGGATGTGGTTCTCACCTCAGGAGGAGTTTCAGTTGGCGATTTTGACCTGGTGAAAGAAACGGCCAGAAAGGTCGGCGCCCGGGAGATTTTCTGGCAGGTGGCCCAGAAGCCAGCGAAACCGCTGGCTTTTTATCGGGCGAAGGCAGGTCGCCGGACGGCCTGGATATTCGGCCTTCCTGGAAATCCCGGGGCGGTGATGATTTCTTTTGAAGAATACGTCCGGCCCTTTATAAAAAAATTGTCAGGCAGATTTGATTTCTGGCCGCGAGAGATAGCAGCCGTTCTGACCGCTCCTGTGAGAAAGAAAAGAGGACGTCTGAATTTTATAAGGGTGAGGCTGGAAGAAAGTCAGGGAGCCTGGAAAGTTTCTCCGGCCGACAGGCAGGAGTCGGGAATAATTTCCACCCTGACCGAAACTGACGGGCTGGCTCTTATTCCGGCTGAAGCCGATTTTCTGCCGGAGGGGACAAAGGTGAAGGTTCATCCGGTCGAATGGTAGGGAATGGTATAAGAATGCAGGATAGATTTAACCGCCACATTAATTACATGAGAATTTCGGTCACCGACCGCTGCAATCTGCGCTGTTTTTATTGCCGGGGCGTTAAGGATTTTGTTTTTATTCCGCATGAGGAAATATTGAGTTACGAGGAAATCCTTTATCTGGCGAGGCTGGCACTGCGAAGCGGAATAGACCGCTTCCGCCTTACCGGCGGAGAGCCGCTTCTTCGGAAAGGGCTCAGCAGCCTGATTTCGGGAATCTTAGCCTTTCCTGGAGTGAAAGATATTTCTCTTACCACCAACGGTATTCTGCTTGAAGAATATCTTGAAGAACTTAAGGCCGCTGGCCTCAGGCGCCTGAATGTTTCGCTGGACACTCTTGACCGGAAGAAATTTCAGCAAATCACCGGCGTTGACGCTCTTGAGCGAGTGCTCAAGGGGCTCAGAAAGGCTCAGCAGGCGGGTTTTGACCCGATCAAAGTCAACGTGGTGCTTCTCCGGGGTGTGAACGACGGTGAAGATGTGGAGCGGTTTCTGGCTCTGGCCTTTGAACTTCCGGTTCATGTGAGGTTCATAGAACTTATGGACTTTTCGCCGGTTGGCGGCTATTTCGTTCCGGCCACGGAAGTCATCGAGAGAATTCAAAAAAAATACAGACTTGAAGAGGTTGATATTCCCGGCTCGGGTCCGGCCAGGAGGCATTTCAGAATCGCCGGAATGAAAGGAAGCTTTGGATTTATCGCACCGCTGAGTCATCATTTCTGCGGCTCCTGCAACCGGTTGAGGCTTACCGCCGACGGCAAACTGAGGACCTGTCTTTTTTCGGAAAAGACGGTTGACTTGAAAAAGATGCTGAGAGCGGGGGCGGGCGAAGAGGAAATTCTCGAAACCATAACCGGGGCTCTGGCGGAAAAGCCCGGAAGCTGGCAGGAGTCGGGGACGGGAAAAAATCGAAACGGACTGAGGAGCATCGGAGGATGAAACGGAAGCAGCGAAATAAATTCCAGAGAAGATTTTGATGGGTTAATGCCTGGAGGATGGCAGAAATTGCAGCGGGGGTTAATGGAAAAAGACGGGCCAGGCTTGAACGGTCGGCGCGGTTTGTGCCGGTGAAATTATCTGACTGAAGAATCTGAATGACCGGGATAAAAAAGGGCAGGAGCGGATGGAGGCGAGGAATTTAGATGAATAGATCAAAAATATTATAGCAATTTCAGGAGAGTATTTATGAAAGCAAAAAAACCGGAAAAAAAGATCAGGCCATCGAAGGAAAAAAGAAAAGAACCGGTTGTTTCCAGAAGGAGATCCGGAGGGCAGAATTCAGCCGGAGTGATTGTGGTGAAAGAAATTGTTGGAAAAGAAAAACTCCGCATGATAGATGTGGCAGAGAAAGCTGAGACCCTGCGGACGGCTGAAGCCCGGGGAGAAGTGCATATGTCTGCCGCCGTTCTAAAGCTGATTCTGGAAAACCGTCTGCCGAAAGGAGATGTGCTGGGGGCCGCTCGCTTAGCTGGAATTCAAGCCGCCAAGAAAACATCTGCACTTATTCCGCTGTGCCATCCGCTCAGAATCACTTCGGCCGAAGTTGAAGTCCGTCCGGTTAAATCAAAAAGGGTGGTTGAGGTAAAGAGCTTAGTGAAAGCTGTCGACCGGACAGGGGTGGAAATGGAGGCCCTGACGGCCGTGGCTGTAGCCTGTCTTACGGTTTATGATATGTGCAAGGCTTTTGATAGAAGAATGGTCATCGGCGATATTCATCTTGTTACTAAGACCGGCGGGAAGAGCGGCGATTTTCGCTGGGACAAAAAGTGACCTGAATGATATCATCAGAAAATAACGGATGCGGAATTAAATAAGGAGGACAGGATGAGCTCGCAAAGAGAAGAAAAAGCTGGAAATTCAGCCGGGGATAAAAGGGAAGATAACGTCGGGGGTTTAAAAATAGCAGCCGGCACCGTGGTTTCGGTAAACATCTCCCCGAAAAAGAGCGTTCGGAAGAAGCCGGTCGGGGAAGCGCTGATGATTGAAGATTATGGTCTTGAAGGGGATGCCCATGCCGGTCCGGGGGAAAAACAGATAAGTCTGCTGGCCATGGAGAGCATCGAGAAAATGAGGCGCCTCGGACTTGAAGTCTCACCCGGAGACTTTGCCGAAAACCTCACGACTTCCGGTCTCAACCTGCTGGCTCTGCCGGTCGGAACGATTCTTGAGGTGGGAGATGAGGTTGTTCTGGAAATCACCCGGCACGGTAAAACCTGCCACACGAAATGCGCCATTTTCCGTCAGGTGGGACACTGCGTCATGCCGGAAGAAGGCGTTTTCGCCCGGGTGATAAGGGGCGGTAAAATAAAAGCAGGAGATGGAATCAATGTCCGAACAGCATGGTGAACTGAAGCGAATAACAATCGTCATAGTCACCATTTCGGACCGGTCGGCTCGCGGCGAAAGGGAAGACCTGAGCGGTCCGGCTTTGAAAAATCTCGTCGAGGAAAAAGGAGCGCTGGTAAAGGCGATGGCGGTGGTGCCGGATGAAAAGGAAACGATAAAGAACAAGCTCATTGAACTGTGCGACGCACCCGACGCTCCTGAAGTAATTCTTACCGCCGGAGGCACCGGAGTTTCTAAAAGGGATGTGACCCCGGAAGCTACAAAAGAGGTGGTCGAAAAGGAGATTCCCGGAATGGCCGAGGCCATGAGAGCCTATAGCCTGCAGAAGACACCTCTGGCCATGCTCAGCCGGGCGGTCTGCGGCCTGAGAAATCAAACGCTGATCATCAACCTGCCGGGAAGCGTCCGCGGGGCGGTGGAAAATTTGCAGGCGGTCATGCCGGCGCTGGCTCATGCGGTTGAAATCCTCAGAGGGAAGATTTCAGATTGCCAGCAATCATCTCACCGCCACCATCAGGAAAAGTGAGGAGGGAAAATGAAAGCTGTGGCCATCATTGGAGCTTCAGACAGCGGAAAAACAACTTTGATTGCGGCCCTGATTGAAGAATTCAGAACACGAGGGCTGACCTGCGGCGTTCTGAAAAAAGCCGCCCACGAAATTCAACTTGATGCCGAGGGCAAGGATTCCTGGCGCTTCATCCAAGCCGGAGCTATGGCGGCCGCGGTTATGACCGACGAAAAAATCTTTTTGATTAAAAGAAAAACCCCGGCCGACACCCTGCTGGAAACGGCTCTCGACAGATTCTCCAAAGTTGATGTGCTCCTGGTTGAGGGCGGAAAGAGAGAAAGCGCTTTCAAGAAGATTTTAAGAGTTCAGAATGCCGATGACCACAATCTGATCAGCCCGCCGGACGACCTGATCGCCATCGTTTCCGACGAGCCGTTTGATTCTCCATATCCGTTCTTTCTGTCAGGTGAGACAGCCAAGCTGGCGGATTTCCTGCTGACGGTGCTCGAGCCCATGGAGCCGGCGGTAAAACTTAAAGTTGACGGGCGAGTGGTGCCGCTCAATGCCTTCGTCCAGGGAATTTTCCGCGAGGCAATTACGGGGATGGTCAGAGCCCTTAAAGATGTGCCGGAAAAGCCAGCTGAAATAATCATTCAGCTGAGAAACGGAGGGAAAGATGGCCAGGCTGAACCTTAAAGAGCTGGAAAAAGAGTTTTTCTCCAGACATGACCCGGAGCTTCTTCCGATTCTCAGGCGGGCGGTGGTGGGAATTGCCGGAGCCGGCGGTCTTGGCTCTAACCTGGCCGTTTCGCTGGCCCGGGCCGGGGTAGGAAAACTGATCATTGCTGACCGGGATGTGGTTTGCCCGTCAAACCTGAATCGGCAGCAGTATTTTGTTGACCAGATCGGTAAGCCAAAAGTTGAAGCCTTGCTGGAAAATTTGAAAAGGATAAATCCTTTTTCCGAATATGAAATGCACCATGTCAGGATAACTCCGAGAAATGTTAAAAGGCTTTTCGGGGAAGCGGAGATTTTAGTGGAGGCTTTCGACCTGGCGACTGAAAAGAGCAGGCTCATAAACACCTGGTTGAGCCTGTTTCCCGACCGGCCGATTGTGGCCGCATCCGGTCTTTCCGGCTTCGGGAAAAATCACAAAATAAGAACGAGAAGGATGGGCCGGCTTTATCTTTGCGGTGACGAGGAGAGCGAACCCACCGAGACGGTCAGCCCGATGGCTCCACGGGTTGGAATAGTCGCCAGCCTGCAGGCGAATATGGTTATAGAGCTCCTTTATAAAATTCATCATAAAAAATCTAAAAAGAGCTGAGGCTGCGTCTTCCTGAGCTGGGCTTATAAATTGATTCCTGTCTTCAGTAATATTTTCATGAATCAAATAAAATTTGGCTTCTCTGACATTTTAATGGGTTTTCCTTAAGGATAATTTCTATCTTAGATTAGATGAAAAGCTTTTCGATAAAATTCTACAATAAAACTTCAGATAGCAAGCTTTGTATCCTGTAGATATATCAACCAATACTCTCAAATGATAATAAAAAAGCCTCGACTGTCGGGAGATTTTGTTTGAGGGAATTGCCCCTCCTGAGTATCATTTATGCTGTGAAAGAAACGAATATGGATTTAATTACATTATCAGAAACAAATATTTAAGAGGAGGTTATGAATGTTCAAAGTGAACGATTATTTTGAAGGAAAGGTAAAATCCATAGCTTTTAACACCGAAAACGGTCCGGCCACGGTAGGAGTCATGGCTGCCGGGGAGTATGAATTTGGCACTTCTACCAAAGAAATGATGACGGTAATCACCGGGAAAATGATAGTGAAACTTCCCGGGAGCGATGAATGGAAGGAATTCAAAGCCGGCGATACTTTTGAGGTCCCCCCGAACCAAAAATTCCAGTTGAAAATCCCGGCCGATGCCTCCTACCTCTGCCTCTACCGTTAAATAGCTTATTCCTCAGGTTTGTTCTGAGCGATAGCCAGAGCCGGCCATTCAACCGTCATTATTTCGGCAAATGAATTAAGATATAAGGCCAGACATTTAAGAAACAGATTGTTTATCATGTAAGTTATAAATTGAAGCGGCCCAAGGCAGAAGTAATTCCGCTGGATTCAGGTTGAAGAGACAATTTAGATTCAGTTTTAACGAATCTCATTTTTGGTGGAATGATTACAGGGTCTTGTGATAAGGGGCGAGTATTACTAAAGGTCGGATTGGGTCCAGGTGCCATCGACCAGGCGCCACATCCGGCCGTTCGGATTTTTCCTGCGCAGTTCTTCCGGCAAATGTTCCTCGGGCACGTTGTCATAACAATGGCGGGCAGTGAACCTGAGAAAAGCGGCCGGAAAACCGACCGAGGTGAAACCCGGGTGACCTGTGGCCGGATACGGACCGCCGTGATGCATGGCCGGGGTGACAGCCACTCCGGTTGGCATCTTGTTGTTGAGGAGACGTCCAACCTTTAATCTGACGACAGGTTCAAGCCGGCGGTATATTTCTTCATCTTCGTCCGAGTGGCTAAAATAGATCGAAGCCGTGAGATTGCCCTCAAGGCATTCAGCCACTCTCACCATCTGCTCGGCATCATCCACCACCACCGCTACGGCCAGCGTGCCGAAGGCCTCCAGCTGGAAAGTGACAGGATCTTTAAGAAATTGTTCCCCGGTGATTGCAAAAAGCGTCGTCTGGAACTGGATGCCCGTCCCTCCGTTTTGATTTCCGCCGGCCAGCAGCACGGCTCCGGCGATTTTCAGTCTTTCAACCGCTTTCTTCAGGTTTTCCAGCACGGCAGGGGAGAGAAGGTAGCCCGAAAGAGGCTGATTGAAGATCTGCTGAAGTTTCAACAGAAACCGCCGTCCGGGATCGTCGTTGATAAAGATTACCAGACCGGGCTTGGTGCAGAACTGACCGCAGCCCAGGGAGCAGGAGGAAAATTGTTCCAGCGCCAGTTCCCCGGCTTTCTGTTTGAGAATTCCGGGCAGGAAGAAAACCGGGTTGACGCTGCTGAGCTCTCCGTAAAAAAGCTTCCCGGCTCTTTCCGCCGCTTCCTTCAGTTTAAGCCCGGCAGCCCGGCTTCCGGTAAAAGCCACCGCGGCCACGGCCGGATGACTGACCAGACGAAAGCCGTCTTCATTTCTGAAGTGATAGAGAAGCTGAACGGTGGAGGCGGGAAGGCCTGATTGCTCGAGGGCCCTAAGGAGGCCTTCAGCCAACAACCTGGTGGTTCCCGGATGGCCGGGGTGAGCCTTGCAGATGACCGGATTTCCGGTGGCCACGGCGCTGGCCAGGTCAGCCCCGGCGACAGCATTAAAGGCCAGGGGGAAATTGTTCGGGCTGAAAATTACCACTGTTCCGCCGAGAGGTCCGTATTTTGCTCTGATGTTCAGCCTGGTATCTATCGTTGCCTGGCACCAGGTCCTTTCTTCCACCGCAGCGGCCGCCTGGCGCAGTTGATTTATCATTCGGGGAAACTCGGTGCTTTTAAGGCGAGATTTAAGCGGCAGGGCTGTTTCCAGGTGCGCCATTTCGGTTATGGCTTCTTCATTTTTCTCCAGTAAATCGGCATATAAATTAAGAAAGCCAGCTATTTTATCAGGCGAAGTGCTGGCCAGTTGCAGCTTGATTTTTGAGCTTTCGGTCAGAGCTTTTTCCAGGTCCTCCCAGCCTGAGACCGGATAGACTTCAGGAAGTTTTTCGGCGGTAGCCGGGTTAAAAGCACGAAAGGTGTCCGAAAGAGAAGCCGGCTGCCAGCAGCCGCCTATTAGAACCGGGAAAACTGGCTTCTGATTATCATATGAAAATTCATTCATATTTTCCCCCTTCTCCTTTCTCAACCCGGCGCTGCCGGTCGTTCTTCAGAGCCTGCTGACTTTATTTATCCTGGCATTTATCCAAAAGCCCTGTTCCGGGAAAAAGATTGCTTCTCTATTATTTCTTCAGCCGCCAGAATAAAGAGGCGAAATCGCCAGGCGGTCGCCGTGGCTGAGCCTTTCTCCGCTGGCCACTGCCTGACCGTTTCGGGTAACAATTTTCGGCCGTTTCGGGTCGAGCGGCAGGGAGGAGAGGACTGTTTCCACCGTGACACCATCGGGAAAGCTCATGGTCTTTTCGGAAAAACCCAGCTGGTTGACAAAAGGTCCTATCAGCTTAATGGTTATTTTTATGTCCAGAGTGCTCATCTTTAACTCCGCTCTATTTCTTCTAAAACCGAAATAAAGCCCATCATTATAAAAATACGCAGCTTTAAGGTTCTTCTTTTCTCTAAACGTCAGTCTTATTCTTAATTACTCTTATCCAGATTAGCTGCTTCGCTAATTTGCTGGCTGCTGCCTCTGATTACCGGTCAAATTCTTTTTTCTAAAATATATTTTATTCCAGCTTGGTAAATTTTTCTACTTCGTCGGCTTCCTGCTTCAGGTCAAGAGCTTCGGCTGTCTTTCTGGTAGGTATTCCGCGTTTGTCCCAGCCTCTCTGCTCATAGTAATAGTCCAGCAACTGGTTGTACTTATCGAGCTCGAGATACTTTCCGGCAATCGGGCCTTCGGTGTCGGCGTTTTTCGGGTCAAACCAGACCATCGGCGGATAGTCCCTGGTTCTGTCCCAGAACGGAAATTCCCGCACCCAGAAGAATTTCATCAGAGCGTAGATGCGGTCAGCCACTTTCCAGAAATCATCGAGCGTCCAGTTGAGTCCGGTGATTTTGTTGAAATATTCAGCGTAATGTTCAAGCTGCCAGCCGAGCTCAATCCAGGGGAAACGACAGGCGACGATAAATTCAAACAGCCCGCCGCGGATTCTCTGGAGCTCGATGACCTTGGCCGCTTTTTCCGGGCCGTAGGAATCGCGCCTGGTTTGCTTCAGCTCAAAGGTGATGACCCAGCTTTCCTTGTGATGGGCGCCGATCGGGCTGGTGCCAAAAGCCAGAGCCATGCCCGGGATGAACTTGCAGTTATAGGCGGAAATTTCCAGTCCCTTGACCTGCATGGCATATGCTTCGGAATTGTGGCCGATTTTCCTGGCCATCCGCAGACTGCCGTCGGCCAGCAGGTTGCCGACTTCACCTTCTCGCCGGGCGGCCAGGCCCAGGAGCTTCTTGGCCATCTCGGCATCTCCGAACTTAAAGTCTCCCTTAATGGCGCCCTGCTCAATGGCGTCGGCGTAGAAAGCCAGGACCGCTCCGGCCGAAATGGTGTCCAGACCGTAGTCGTCGCAGAGATAATTCAGGGAGGCCACCTGGTCAAGCTCAAAGATGTCAAGGTTGCTGCCGAGCATGCCGATGTTTTCATAATCCAGCTCGGATTCATGGCCTTCGTGGTCAAGAATGGTGATGCCGCAGCGCATGGTGCAGTTGGGACAGCCGTAGGTCGCCACCCGGGCGTTGTTCAGACGTTCGCCGTCAATCTTCCAGGCCTCGGGATGGTGGGTTTTTCTCATGTTGTGTACCGGCAGGGCGGCCACTTCATTGCACCAGGCCAGTACCCCGGTCGTCCCCTGGATTGACCAGCCGGTTTTCTTGTCGATTTCTCCGACTTTTCTCAGGTCTTCCAGTCCCAGCTTCCTCATGCCTTCGGGGTCGGCCACCGGAATGGGCTTTGAACCTTTAATGACGATGGCTTTGAGCTTTTTTGAGCCCATAACCGCGCCGATTCCCGGGCGGCCGCCGGCCCGGCCTTCCAGGCTGCGAACCATGGAGTAAAGGTTAAGATTTTCGCCCCCCTGTCCGATCGACAGGACTCCGGCGCCTTTGCCGTATTTCTTGTAAAGCCAGTCATGGGTGTCATAGGTGCCCTTTCCCCAGATTTCATCGGCCGCCAGATATTCAACCCTGTCGTCTTCAATGTATAGATAAACCGGGCTGTCGGCTTTGCCCTCGATGATGATGATGTCATAACCGGCTTTCCTCATCTGCTCGGTGACCCTGGTTCCCAGGTTGCCGTCGCCGTAGCCTCCGGTGAGCGGCGACTTGGCGGCTACCACCGTCTTTCCGGTGTTGGGGGCAGGAATCCCGGCTATCGGGCCAACGGTTACGATTAGCTTATTTTCCGGTCCCAGGGGGTCGATACCTGGCTTCAGCTCATCCCAGAGGATTTTCAGGGCAAAACCGCGACCGCCGACCCATTTTCTGGCGAATTCTTCGTCAAAATGGTCGACTTTATGAGTCCTGTTGGTAAGATTAATCCTGAGTATATTTCCGGTCCAGCCGTGCATGATTAAACCTCCTGATTATTATTAGAGATAACGGATAACACAAACCGCAATTTTAGTCAATTAAAAACTGAAGCCCGAGGTTGTAAAAATGCTGATTTTTAGTAAAATAAACACAGATTTAAGTTAGAGAGGGCAACATGGCTAAAAGATTGTACAGGTCGGTGCAGCAGAAGATGCTGGGCGGAGTCTGTGCCGGTCTGGCAGATTATTTCGACCTGGATATCTCCCTGGTCAGGCTGATTTTCGTGGGAGTGGCCCTGCTGACTGCTATTCTGCCTATGGTTCTTTTTTACCTGATCGCCTGGCTGGTCATCCCGGTTCAGCCCAAGGAGTAGCGCCGGTAAAGGTCGGTTCTGCTGCCGAACCAAGATGAAATTCAGCGCGGATATAAGTTTCAAGCACATAGCGATCGAGGGTGTCTTCCGTTCGAAAAAAACCCTGCTGGCTCATCTCCTGGCCCAGAAAATTGGAGGCCAGTTAGTCCTGGACCAGACAGCCAACCCCTACCTGAAGGACTTTTATAACGAGAGGGAGGGGGCGGCTTTCCTGGCCCAGTTAATTTTCCTGGCCAACCGCTATCATCAGCAGGTGCGCCTTGTGCAACGAGACCTGTTCATGGACCGTATCATCTGCGATTATCTTTTCGAAAAAGATAAGATTTATGCTTACCAGACCCTGACCGACGATGAACTCCAGGTTTACGAGCGAATTTACGGCATCTTAGCTGAAAGGGTGCCCCGCCCCGACCTGGTTATCTATCTTCAGATTTCGGTCAATACCCTGATCCGGAGAATCGAAAAAGAAGGGGAGTCTCTGGAAAAGAATATTTCCGATAAGTATCTGGAAGACATCGTGGAAGCCTACGACTATTTCTTTTTCAATTACAAGGCCACGCCTCTCCTGGTGGTCAAGGCTGACGACCTTGACCTCAGCCAGGAGCAGGAGGTCTGGGAGCTGATTGACCAGATAAAACAGCTTACCAGGGGCACGCTATATTATGTGCCGCAGAGTTTCCGGGCAAAAAAATAAAATAATGATATAATAATGGCGAGCTCAGAGGCCCGGGACGGGCACTGAGACTCGAGACCAGCCGTAAAGCTTTTGTTGCTTTACCTCGAGCCCGGTTGCGGGCAGGGGATAAAGAAAGGAGAAAATATGGTTAAACCTTCAACCGACAGGGTAACTGTATGTTATCTGCAGGAGCTTAAGAAACAGAAACAGAAGATTTCAGCGCTGACGGCCTATGATTATCCCGTCGCCCGGCTGCTGGACGAGGCGGGAGTGGACATCATCCTGGTCGGGGATTCACTGGGCATGGTGGTCCTGGGCTATGAAACCACCCTTCCGGTGACCATGGAGGAGATGATCCACCACACGAAAGCTGTCACCAGAGCCAGAAAAAGAGCCATGGTTATCGGCGACATGCCCTATCTTTCCTTTCACCTTTCCCTGAGGGATTCAATCGAAAATGCGGCCAGGTTCATAAAGGAAGGCGGCGCCGACGGAGTCAAACTGGAAGGAGCCAGCCCGGCCAGGCTGAAGCTGGTGGAAGCCCTGGTAGAGGCTGAAATCCCGGTCATGGGTCATGTTGGTCTGACCCCGCAGTCGGTGCGGAAGATAGGGGGTTTTAGGGTTCAGGGAAAGGAAGCCGGGCAGGCTGAGGCCATTTTCCGGGGGGCATTGGCTCTGGAAAAGGCCGGGGCTTTTTCGGTGGTTCTGGAATCGGTGCCTGCCGAGCTGGCGGCCGAAATAACTTCAGCTCTGAAGATTCCGACCATTGGCATCGGAGCCGGGCCGCACTGCGACGGCCAGATTCTGGTGGTCAACGATATGCTGGGGTTGACGGCCGATTACCTGCCCAGATTCGTTAAAAAATACGCCGACCTGTCCGGAGTTATTTTAACTGCGGTTAAGAATTACGTTGCCGACGTCGGCTGCGGTAGTTATCCGGAAGAGGTCCATTGCTATCACCTTAAAAAAGAAAACGCCGGCCTGGCCAGAAAGGTCAGGCAGAAGGTGGCGGGAAAAAGGCGACAGCCCGGGTCATAGAATTCAAGCCGCGACGGCCAGTCGGGCGACAGCAGGCATGATGACCGGATTCAAATGGCCGGCGGGACGAAAATAATGAGCCGATATAGATTAAAATCAAAAAGGACGAAGCTATGGAAATAGCCAGCGCTGCAAATGAACTGCGGGAAAAAATCCTGGCCTGGAAAAAGAAGGGCTGGAAGATAGGCTTTGTTCCCACCATGGGCTATCTCCATGAAGGACATCTGAGCCTGGTCAGGGAATCAAAGAAGCGTTCAGACGCGACGGTGGTCTCCATCTTCGTCAACCCCAAACAATTCGGGCCGGCTGAAGATTATCGGGTCTATCCGCGCGACCTGGATCGAGACCGGGCGCTTCTGGAGAAGGAAGGAGTGGACCTGATTTTTTACCCGCCGGTTGAAGTCATGTATCCTGAGGGCTACAAGACTTATGTGGAAGTTGAAGACCTTCAGGATAAACTCTGCGGAAAATCGCGGCCCGGTCATTTCCGGGGCGTTTGCACCGTAGTCTTAAAACTCTTTAACCTGGTCCAGCCGGATGAAGCCTATTTTGGCTGGAAAGACGCCCAGCAGGTGATCATTCTGAAGAAGATGGTAGAGGATCTGAACGTTCCGGTTAAAATAGTCCCGTTGCCCCTGGTGCGCGACCACGACGGTCTGGCCCTTAGCTCCAGAAACACCTATCTCAGCCCGGAAGAAAGGCGGGCCGCCCTGGTGCTGAAGAAAAGCCTGGACCTGGCCGAAAGCCTGATCGGGTCGGGGGAGAAGGAGACCGACAGAATAAAGGAAAAAATGATAGATTTGATTTCAGCCGAGCCGCTGGCCCGACTGGACTATGTGGAGATAGTCGACCTGAATACTCTGGAACCGCTTAAGAAACTCGAAGGCCAGGCTCTGGTCGCCCTGGCGGTCTTTATCGGCCGGACCAGGCTGATTGATAATCTCAGGATTACCTCGGGAGGAATAGAAAAATGATTATGCTTTATCTAAAATCAAAGCTTCATCGGGCCAGGGTTACTTACAGCGACATCAATTATGAAGGCAGTCTGGGCATTGATGAAACCCTGATGAAGGCAGCCGGGATGAGAGAATACGAGCGAGTGGAAATATATAACGTGACCAACGGGGAAAGATTCACCACCTACTTGATCAAAGAACAGCCCAATTCCGGCCGGGTAGGAGTCTACGGGGCCGCGGCTCATAAAGCGAAGGAAGGGGATATCATTATCATCACTTCTTACTGCCATCTGAGCGAGGAAGAGGTGGACTATCACCTGCCGAAGATTGTGCTGCTGGATGAGAACAACCGGATTAAACTGATCAAGAACTGAAAAACAGAGAAAAAATATCGGTCAAGAATCTGGCTGTCGCAACAGAGCAACCTGCATTTCAATCCAGATGGTAATTGGGGGCTTCCTTGGTGATAACCACGTCGTGGACGTGGCTTTCGCGCAGGGCAGCCTGGGTGATCTTGATGAATTTGGCTCTTTTCTGAAGCTCCTCAATTGTCCGGCAACCGGCATAACCCATGCCGGCCTTCAAGCCTCCGACCAGCATGGTAACGATGGCCACAGCGCTGCCCTTGTAGGGCACCCGGCCTTCGATTCCCTCGGGGACGAGCTTGGTGGCTTCGGTGACCGTGTCCTGAAAATAGCGGTCGCGGCTGCCGTTCTTCATGGCTTCAATCGAACCCATCCCCCGGTAAGTTTTATAGGCTCGGCCCTGGTAGATGACCACCTCTCCCGGCGATTCATCGGTCCCGGCCAGAAGATTGCCCAGCATGACCGTGGAGGCCCCGGCGGCGATGGCTTTGGTTATATCGCCCGAGTATTTTATACCCCCGTCGGCGATCAGCGGTATGTTGTGTTTGCTGGTAACTTTATAAACATCCGAAATGGCCGTTATCTGGGGGACGCCGACTCCGGCCACTACCCTGGTGGTGCAGATGGAACCGGGCCCGATGCCGACCTTGACTGCATCCACGCCCAGTTTTATCAGGTCTTCGGCCGCTTCAGCGGTGGCGATGTTGCCGGCGACCAGGTCCAGCTCGGGATAATTTTTCCTGATCAGCCTGACCGTGTCCATGACCCGCTGCGAATGCCCGTGGGCGGTGTCGACCACGATGACGTCGCAGCCGGCTTTGACCAGGGCCGCCACCCTGTCCATGACTTCGGACCCGACTCCCACCGCCGCCCCGACCCGCAGTCGCCCCAGTTTGTCCTTCGAAGCCAGAGGATACTGAATGCGCTTCAGGATGTCCTTATAGGTTATAAGGCCTTTTAGATGATAGTTCTCGTCCACTATCAGGATTTTTTCCACTTTATGCTTGTGAAAGAGCTTTTCGGCTTCTTCCAGCGGAGTGCCAACCGGGACGGTGATCAGTTCTCTGGTCATCACTTCAGAAACCTGAATGTCCAACCGGTTTTCAAACCGGATATCGCGGTTGGTCAGAATGCCGACCAGCCTGTTGTTTTCATCCGTCACCGGAAGTCCGGAGATTCTGTATTTTTTCATCAGCTCTAAGGCCCTTTGAATCCTGTCGGTGGGGCGCAGAGTAATCGGTTCGACAATCATCCCGCTTTCATGCCTTTTGACCTTGTCAACCTCCTCGGCCTGGTCTTCCACCGACAGGTTGCGGTGGATGATGCCGATGCCGCCCTGCTGGGCCAGGGCGATGGCCAGGCGGGAGGTGGTGACCGTGTCCATGGCCGAGCTCAGTATGGGAATCTTGAGCGGAATTCTTTTGGTCAGCCAGGTGGAAACGTCGGCCTCGGTCGGCAGAACTTCCGACCTGGCCGGCATTATCAAAACATCATCAAAGGTTAAGCCTTCCTTCAATTTTTCATCTAACATTTATAACCCTCCTGCGGGGTTCTTCAGCGTCGTTTCTTGCCCGGGATTAGCGGACGGGCCTGTTTGGCTCGCATTCCTCCGGCGGCCGCCTGTTGCGGGCGCTGGTAATACATGGGCTGCGGCCGGCGCTCGCGCTCGACAGGTCTGGCTGTCTCCACCACCGGCTGGATCAGGAACAGGTAACGGACGGCGTCCTCTTCGATCCGGTCCAGCATCTGCTGAAACATCTCATAGCTTTCTTTCTTGTATTCGATCAACGGGTCGCGCTGGCCGTAACCGCGCAGGCCGATGCCTTCCTTGAGATAATCCATCTCCAGCAGATGGTCTTTCCAGCGGGAGTCAATGACCTGGAGTAAAATCAACCGTTCGAACTGGCGCATGTTTTCCGGCCCGAGAAGTTTTTCTTTCTGCTCGTAAACTTCTCTCAGCGCAGCGGACAGCTTCTCCCGGAGCTCTTCGTAAGTGATTTCCTCCCAGTTCAGGTTAAGCTGGTTCAGGTCAAAGCCGAACTGGGCGAAGATGGCCTGGTGCAGGGCTTCTCGGTCCCATTCTTCCGGGTGCTTGTCCCGGTTGGCATACTGGTCGAGATACCACTCCACCAGACTGTCTATCAGGCCGAGGTAGTACTCGCGCTGGTCTTTGCCTTCCAGGATTTCCCGGCGCTGGCGGTAGATGGTTTCCCGCTGTTTGTTCATGACGTCGTCGTATTCCAGCAGGTGCTTTCTGATGGAGAAGTTCTGGGCTTCAACCTGTTTCTGGGCTCGTTCTATGGCCCGGGTGACCATCGGATGCTGAATGGGGACGCCTTCCGACATGCCGATCCTGGCCATCAGGCCCGACAGCCGGTCGGAGCCGAAGATGCGCATCAGGTCATCTTCGAGCGAGAGATAGAAGCGGGAAGAGCCCGGATCTCCCTGACGACCGGCACGGCCGCGCAGCTGATTATCTATGCGTCTTGATTCGTGGCGCTCGGTGCCGATGATATGAAGCCCGCCCAGGGCCACCACTTTTTCGTGCTCTTCGGCGGTGGTCTTTGAAGCCTCCTGATAGGCCTTCTGGTACTGCTCGGGACTGGCTTTCAGCGGGTCAAGTCCGGCCTTTTTCAGGGCTTCTCTGGCCAGGAATTCCGGATTGCCGCCCAGCAGGATGTCGACACCGCGACCGGCCATGTTGGTGGCTATAGTCACCGCCCCGATTCGTCCGGCCTGGGCGATAATCTGGGCTTCCAGCTCATGGTACTTGGCGTTCAGCACCACGTGCTTGATGTTCTTTTTGCGCAGCAGGTCGGAGAGCTTCTCCGATTTTTCGATGGATATCGTGCCGACCAGAACCGGCCGGCCGATTTTATTAAGTTCAATTATTTCATCCACCACGGCGTTCCATTTCTCACCGGCCGTTCGGTAGATGACGTCGGGATATTCGGTGCGAATGAGCGGCCTGTTGGTGGGGATCTCAACCACATCCAGCTTGTAGATGTGCATGAATTCGGCGGCTTCGGTGGCCGCGGTTCCGGTCATGCCGGCCAGTTTCCTGTACATACGGAAATAGTTCTGGAAGGTGATGGAGGCTAAGGTCTGGTATTCTTCTTCCACCTTGACCCGCTCCTTGGCTTCCAGGGCTTGATGCAGGCCGTCGCTGTAACGGCGACCCGGCATCAAGCGGCCGGTAAACTCATCAACGATGATTACCTGGCCGTCCTTGACCATGTAATCGACGTCTCGCCTGAACAGAAAATGGGCTTTAAGGGATTGATTTATGGCGTGAACCAGGTCCATATAGTTCAGGTCGTAGAGGTTGGAGACGTTGAAGTACTTTTCTGCTTCGGCCACGCCGTTTTCGTTGAGAGCTATGGTCCTGGTCTTTTCGTCCAGAATAAAGTGCCTGTCCTTGTGAAGGCGACGGACAAAACTATCAACTTTATAGTAAAGCTGTGTTGATTCTTGAGTGGGCCCGGATATGATGAGAGGAGTCCTGGCTTCGTCGATCAGGATGCTGTCCACCTCGTCCACGATGGCATAATTGAATTCGCGCTGGACCTGGTCCTCCAGCCGAAATTTCATGTTGTCGCGCAGGTAATCGAAGCCGAACTCGTTGTTGGTGCCATAGGTGATATCCGCCCGGTAGGCCTGCTGGCGCTCGGCATCGCCCAGATCGTGCTGGATGACACCGACGGTCAGACCCAGGAATTTATAGATCGGCCCCATCCATTCGGCGTCTCTTTTGGCCAGGTAATCGTTGACGGTGACGATGTGGACGCCCCTGCCTTCCAGGGCGTTAAGATAGGCAGGCAGGGTGGCCACCAGGGTTTTACCTTCACCGGTCTTCATCTCGGCTATTTTGCCCTGATGAAGGACGATTCCGCCCATGAGCTGGACGTCGAAATGGCGCATGCGGACAGTGCGGCGGGCCACTTCCCGGACCACGGCAAAGGCTTCTACCAGGATGTCGTCCAGAGTGGCTCCCTGACGGAGTTTTTCCTTGAATTCTGCGGTTTTAGCCTGGAGCTGGGTGTCGGAGAGCTGGCTGATCTGTGGCTCCAGGGCATTTATGGCCACAACGTATGGCTGGAGCTTTTTCAGGTCCCGTTCGTTTTTGGTCCCGAAAATCTTAGTTAGAATCCATTTCCACATTTACTAATTTTTAACAGAATCCCGCCATAAAGTCAATTGACGCCGGGGCCAGCCTGGTGGTCCGCCGGCTGCCTCCAGAACGGGAGGAGTAACGTCAGACCCGGGGAGCCTGTCAGGTAACTCATTTATTTTGACATGGCCACCGGGACGGCGAATTTATGAAGCTACTTCAGCCTGGATTTTAATAAATAAACCAGGCTGCCGGCGGCCAGACAAACTAAAGCAACGGTCAGGTTTGAGAGCCGTGACAGGAGCAGTGAAAGACCTATTCCCAGGCACAAAATAAGGCCCAGGTAGGGAAGTGAATCTGGATATTTTTTAGCTCGCTTTTCCAGCCGGAGGGCGCTGACATTGGCCAGAGAATAATAAAAAAGAAGGGAAAATGAGCTTTGGATTAAATTAAAATGAGTTTGCCTCAAGTTCCTTTTTGATTGTAAAATACCGTGAGGGAGGGCAAGAAATGAGAACAGCCAGATTGATAATTCTGATTATTGTGGTCATACTGCTGGCCATTATCATCATCCAGAACCGCGAGCCGGTTAAAACTCATTTTCTTTTCGCCACAGTGGAGATGCCGCATATTCTCCTGTTGTTGATCACAGCCGCCGCCGGCTTTGTGGCCGGGCTGATGGTAGCCCTGCTGTCCGAAAGGAAAAAGGTCAGACAGGAAAAGTCAGAGCAGCCGCAAACGCAATAAAACCCGGAATAATCAGCAAGCCGGCGGGAAAAAGTTAAAAATATAATGTTTACTTTCCAGCTGGCTGCTGAACTGCTTAACATTTTTAAGGGGGGTGACTGTTAAGAAGAAGATCTTAAACTGGCTCTTACCTGTTCTTTTTTCTGGGGCCATGATGGAAGGCGCATAATCCGAATGATGGCGCACGGAGGGCATAAGGCGGTTGTGCAGAAAATGATGACAGAAATTTTTACAGGAGGAAGCTCCACTGAAGTCGAGGTGAGAGTAGCTGGCTGGGAAGGTGATGAGGGTGGAGGCAGAGAATGAGGTGGGGGCGGACAAGTTTATACCAAGAAAGGAGAGGGTGTTGCTGATATACGGCCCGGGGTGAGGAGGCTCAACTTCAGGGTGGAGACGATGAATCTTCTGGTTTCTGAGGTGAGGGAGAAGGACTACATCACG
The DNA here is from genome assembly GCA_030017715.1 of Candidatus Saccharicenans sp. Classification (GTDB taxonomy): domain Bacteria; phylum Acidobacteriota; class Aminicenantia; order Aminicenantales; family Saccharicenantaceae; genus Saccharicenans. The sequence goes on from JASEIU010000005.1 coordinate 130,770, forward strand.
GTTTTTCTGAGTGAAAGGAAGACTGGTCGAGTAATTATGCCACAAAAATATGGAGAAATTCACTCTGCTGCAGAAAAATACTCAGGCTTGTGGTTCCGGCAGAGGCTTAAATGGGAGAGTCTGAAATGGATAAATCGCCAGCAGAAGTTGACAGGACAAAAATAGTTTTTTGAATGATCTAAGTTGTATTTAAGGAAGGAGGATAATCTATGGCTAAATTTGGGATGACCGGGGCCAGAAAAATTCTTGGTGATAAGCGGCTCATTAATTTTTTGAGATTTATAAACGAAAAAAGCTCTAAGGGCGAATTCATGTTTGATGTGCTTGCGGTGAAACTTATTAATGAGAAGCTCGATCGAGGCCAATCTCTCGACGAATTATTTGATGAAGATAGTGATTTTGGTTACCAGCTCAGAGTATTTAAGTACAATGAATTGCATTACCGCATAGAGTTTGGATGCCAGGCGGGACCGATGGCGGGAGATGGGGCCACCTGGGATGTCTGGTTTAATCAGGACGGAAGTGTTTCCTCGGCCGAAATGATCTCGTTCTGGATCAGTTAAGACCCTTACCGGAAATACTGGCTGGTCATGGCCGACCAGGCGGATAGAGCGATTGACTCCGGATCCAAAGGACTGTGGGTTCAACTGAGCCGGGGGACTCCGGCTTAGAACATGTAGGCCAGCTTAAGGAACAGAGTGTCGATCCGCTCTCCGGCCACGCCGAAGACCGTCGAACCCCGTTGGTAGGCGAAATGGATGAGGCCGAAGGGCGGCTGGAAACGCCAGACGAATAGGGCCTGGATGGCCACCTTGTCGATGGCCGAGTTGACCTGGTAGTAAAGCTTCAGGAACAGGTCGTTGGTGAAATTGTAGGTTGCCCGGAGCGAGTGGAGCCAGGTGCTGTCCCCCTCCGGGTCCGGATTGAAGACGAGGCGCGTCAGGCCGTATTCAACCGAAAGGGCCCTGGCGATCCTGAAATTGACCGCCCCCTTGATCAGGTCGAATCCGAGGCCGAAGTTGCGGCCGAAGCCGTAGGCTAAGCTGGCCGATTGCCACTCCCGCGTGTTGTATCCCAGTGTGAATTCGGTGTGGCGGTTGCGGAACTCTTGTTCGAAGAGCTTATACTCTTCAGTATGATCGGCCTCCAGCGAAAACTTGTTCCTGAGGTCCAGGCCCAGGGTCTGGTCAATCTGCCAGGACCTTAGCGTCCCATTGAGGCCCCAATAGATATTGTAGTTGGAGCGGTAATCGAGCCGCTCGAGAAAACCATGCTTGAACCAGAACGTCTTCGATAGGGCGGAATCGAGCTCCCGGCGGTTGTCGTCGCGGATGAACCCGACGGCGTTAGCGTTGTCGCCGAATGTCTCGCCGAGCTGGGTGTAGCGGACGTGGAAGTGGAAAGTCGCCATGTCGATTGAGGGGCGAAGGAAGAAGGCGACGTTGCTGCCTTTGGCTTCGCCGTAGCTGACGGCCAACTGTCCGGTGAAGTGGAGCACGCGGGAGAAGTTGATGGATGTGTCGAGACCGGTTGTGCCCGTGTTTCGGCCCTCGACGAGGCGGTTGGCCATGAGGAAGCCGATTGAGGAGTCCTTGAGGATGTCCTTCTTGAGGCGAAGGACTGAGAAATTGGCCGACCCGGTCCCGGCCGCCTCGTCCGGCTTCGTCTGGACGGTCAACCCGTAAAACTCGAAGCCGCCCGCCTTGCCATAGAGCTTGGCCCCGCCGTAGATATCCCCGATCCGGCGAGAGTAGAAGAGCTGGATGCGCTGGTTGTAGATTTCCTTTCCTTCGAGGAAGAAGTTACGTTTTTCGGGCAGGCTCAGCTCGAAGCGGGTCAGATTGATCCGCTCCTGGTCGGCCTCGACCGTGGCGAAATCTGGGTTCAGGGTGAGGTTCCCCGAGACCGTCTGGCTGAAGGCATATCGAGCGTCAAGGCCGGCTTTAGCCCCGACCGTGCCCCAGTCTTCCAGCTTGCCTATGGCATGGGGGATGACCTGGAGTCTCCTGGCTGCCCGTTCAAGGTCGAGTCCGGTAAGGCGCCCAAATTGGGAAACCCTGAAGGTCGAGTCCACGGCGCCCTGCCAGCAGCTTTTCTCCAGTCTCCGCGGGAAGCTGCGGACCAGTCCGAGTCCCCAACTCCTCTGACGGCCCGGCTTGTACTTCAGGCTGGCCAGCTCGATGGCCATTTCGACCGTCCAGCCTGTCTCCGTTTTTCGGGCGGCCGACCGCCAGAGGCCGTCCCAGGTCGAGTCGGTCGTCAGTCCGTTGTCGATGATCCTCCCGTCGTGCTGCGTTCCAAGAAGGTTGGTCCAGAAGAAATAGCAGTCTCTGCGGTTGTTGTGTGTATCGAAGAATACTCCGACGGCGTCGTCCTCCCTGAGGTCGGCATCGCGTTTGGCGATCCTGGCGGCGATTCTGCCCGGCTCGGGATCGGCATTCTCGAAGGCAATATATATGGCGGTGCTGTCATAGAGGATCCTGACGGCTGTCGCCGCCGAAGCGGCGGCTCCTCGCTCCGGCTCGAACTGGATGAAATCTGAGAGGACCGGCGCTTGTTTCCACGGAGCCTCGTCGAGGACGCCGTCGACCTTGATGGGGACATCTATCTTGAGGGCCGTTGCTTCCCTGGCTGTTTGCCCGGCCGCGCCCGCGGGACCGAAAAGAAGGGCCAGGGATAACAATGCGGCTATCTTCCTTATGATCGTCATCGATGCAGTGATTTTTTTCACAATAGTGCGGCCGGTGGCCGAAAGCATTTATTATATAGATGTCACGGTCCGGATTCAACGCTGCGAATTGCTGTGGTGGAGCCGATCGTCGGGGATTCCAGGGGGGTATGACCCCCTGGTCGCAGGGCGTGGGTTTGGTGCCCCGCCCGAGAAGGGGAGGCAGGGAGCGAAGCGAACGTTGGAAGGGGGAACGCGAAGCGGTTCCCCCCTCAAGGTTGACGATCGGCAGACATTAGCCGGTTAAAACTCATTTTCTTTTCGCCATGGTGGAGATGCCCCATATTCTCCTGTTGTTGATCACAGCCGCCGCCGGCTTTGTGGCCGGGCTGATGGTGGCCCTGCTGTCCGAAAGGAAAAAGGTCAGACAGGAAAAGTCAGAGCAGCCGCAAACGCAATAAAACCCGCAATTATCAACAGTCTGACAGGGAAAACTGATAAGGAGTAAAAATTTGGCCGTCTTAATTTCTTTCTGTTTCTTTTTGTTCGTAAAGATAGTCTGATAATGACGGCAGTCAGAAAATGAAGCTGGCTCAATCCCAGGGTTTTCTGGGCGCCTATCCATACAACCGGCTGACCACCTCGCCGCTTCCATTAACTGCCCTTAACCTGGAAACCACCTCTTAACCTGCAAGAAAGTAATCTATTGACACCAACTTTAGACTATGACAATTTTATGAGATAAAATATAAAACGATGTCCGGTTTGTTATGCGGCCAGATTTGCCCGCCGCGGGGAGGAGCCTACGGCGATATGAAAGACGGGGGAGGTGAGTAATGGTGGTGCCTGGCTGGCCTGCAATACCGGCTATCGTGTGTGGCAGCACGAGCTGGAATGGCTGGAGCCAGGTCCGCAAGGCAAGGGCCACACTTAATGCTGGTAATAAGCATGCTATAAAGGTGCTGTTGATAGCGATGTTTCCTTTTACGCGACGCGACCCAAAGGCTCCCTCCAGCCGCCAGCAATTAGAGACAGATTTTCTTGCCTGCCTCGAAGGCTTTTCGCCCAAATTGCACGAGAGCGGGGGTAACTTCAAGTTCCGCAACCAAATTCCTATACTAGCCAAAGCCGACCCACTGGGCACGCTCATCGAGGAGTTCCTCAACACCTCCATCAACCTGAGCTCTTACCTTGTGCAGAGTAGTGAGGGATCTGTTCGGTTAATCGGTTCAACAATCACGCTATGGTCACGATTTTTGAGGAGCTGATAAGATGCTTCGGAGAGGAACACCACGAGGAGATCAGCGACAGGACCTGCTCCATCTTCAAAGCAGACCCCTGCTCAAGGGTGAGGGCGACGCCACCGAGGGGCAATTAATTATCGAGCCTGACAAGGAGGGGCGCGACATGCGCTGTCTCTTTCAGCCCGGCCTCGGGGTCCTGGGCGAAGAGCCGGCGGACGATCTCCTTCCCGAAGGGGAGGCTGCCGCATGAGAAACGAGGCGGATACGCGGGCAACGCTCATCGACCCAAAACTGAAAGCCGCAGGCTGGGCCGACACACAAATCAAAAGGGAGCACTACTACCAGCGTGACCAACAGTACACGCAGGGGCGCGTCATCCTGGTGGGCAATCGGGTTCGCAGGGGCGAGGCCCGCAAGGTGGACTATCTTTTGCGTCTTTCTGATTCTTTTCCCATCGCCGCCGTCGAAGCAAAGCCCGAATCGGAAGCGGCCGAGGCTGGGCTTGAACAAGCCAAACGCTACTCAGAAGAGCTTGGACTTGCATTTGCCTACTCCACCAATGGCCACCAAATTATAGAATTTGATTTCTTTACGAACACAAGCCGGATTCTTGACCGATTCCCGAGTCCCGATGAGCTGTGGGAGAGATGGCAACTAAATCAAGGAAGCACATATGCGTCGAGCGTCGCCGAGCACCCGGAGGAATACGGCGTAGGCAAGCGGAGCAGTCCGCTCCTTCATCCATACTGCCCGGAAAGCCTGTGCGGGAAAACACCATTCTACTTCCAGGAGGTGGCCATCCGCGAAGTCATCAAGCGCCTTATGCGCGGCCAGAATCGCGTCCTCCTGACCATGGCCACCGGAACCGGCAAGACCTTCATCGCCTTCCAGATCCTCTGGAAGCTCGTTAAATCGGGTTGGCTCCAGCGCCGACATACTGATCGGCCCGGCCGCATGCTGTTTCTCGCCGACCGGGTCGTGCTGCGCGACCAGGCATACAATACCTTCGCACCATTCGCCGACGGAACGAGCGAGCCCCGCTTCAAGATCGAAGGGCACCCGGCCAACTTGACGCGTGACCTTTACTTCGGGATCTATCAGACGCTATGGAGCCCGGATGAGGCGGGTAAACGCCTCTTCGAGAAATTTCCGCGAGACTTCTTTGACCTTGTTATCATCGACGAGTGCCACCGGTCTGGATTCGGCACCTGGCGTGAGATCCTGGACCACTTTGATTCTGCCGTCCATCTCGGAATGACGGCCACTCCCAAGCAGGACGAGAACGTGGACACCTATGGCTACTTCTGTGCCGAAGAACCCGAGGTTGCCATTGACCCAAACGACCCGGGCCGGGGCACCTGGAGGCCACCAGCGTATCAATACAGCCTGGGGCAAGGTATCGAGGACGGCTTCCTGGCCACTTACAAAGTGCATCGTGTGCGAACGACTGTTGACGCGGCTGGGTTGCATCTGTATGAAGCCATAGAACAGGGAGCGGAGGTGTTTATCCCCGAAGATGTGGAGCCGCGTGAGGTCTACACCACGCCCCAGTTCGAAAGAGAGATCACCCTTCCGGACCGGACAAGGGAGATGGTGCGCCATCTGGCCGGGCTCCTTCGCCGCTTCGGGGCGATGGAAAAAACCATGGTCTTCTGCGTGGACATGGAGCATGCGCGGCTGGTTGCCCGACTGCTCCAGGACGAATTCGGACCCGAGACCGGGTTCCACAACTACGCCGTCCCCATCATCTCTGAGGAAGGCGAGGAAGGTCGCCGCTGGCTGGAGGCCTTCGCCGACTCGGACAAACCTGTCCCGGTTGTGGCAACGACGGCGGAACTTCTATCTACCGGTGTCGATGTCCCTTCGTGCCGCAATATTGTGTTCATGAAGACGCTGTCTTCGCCCATTCTGTTCAAGCAAATCATTGGACGCGGCAGCCGATTGGATCCCGCCACCGATAAGTACTGGTTCCGCATTATCGACTACACGGGAGCGACCCGCCTCTTTGATGAATGGGTTCGTCCTCCGCTGCCGCCGCCGGAGCCGCCTCATGGACCCCAGACCGCCGTCTTAGAGGGGGTAGTATTTCGTGCTGACACAAACTACCTGATTATCGGCGCACGAGTTAGCGTCCGAACCGGGCCCAATCGCCAGCGAGGTCCAATCCAGACCGACAACAACGGCCGTTTCCGTTTTGACTGCCTTCCCGCCGGCAACCTCCAGCTCATGGTGAGCGCCAGGGGTTTTGTGAGCCGGACCATCGGCGTGGAAACGCTGCCGGACCAGACGATTTATGAGGCGGTTGGTCTCAAGCCGGAGAGGGAAAAGGGCAGAAAGATCAGGGTGGAAGGTCTCGAGGTGAGCATTGCCGATGAAGCGATATTCCTGATCGAGTCCACAGGCGAGCAGCTTACCTTTGAGCAATACTGCGACTACACCAAACGTCGCATTATACAGGCTGCCGACAGCCGCACGGCCTTGCGAGACATCTGGGTGGATAGCTCCCGCCGCCGCGCTTTCCTTGAAGAGCTGCGCCGCTCCAGTATCCATCCCGAGGTGCTTGCCGAGGTGCTTGGTCAACCGGATGCGGACGCTTTTGACCTGATCAGCCACCTCGCCTTCGGTGGTCCCATTCATACCCGCAGTGAGCGGGCCGCCGCGTTCCGAAACCGTGAGCAAGCCTTCATTGCCGCTCACCGGGAAGATGCCCGCAAGGTCATCCTGGAGCTTCTCGACAAATACCGCATCGGCGGCATCGAACAGCTCGAGCCGGAGATTTTCGGGGTCTCACCCTTCCGGGAGTGGGGCGGTGCTGCCAGGATCAGCGGGTGGTTCGGCGGTGCAGAGTTTCTCGGTCGGTCTCTGAAGGAAATGCAGAAACGAATCTACACTGAGGAGGCAGTAGCATGAACGGACCTCAAACCAGGGAATCCCTTGCCAACGAAATCTGGCGGGCCTGCGATGTTCTGCGTCGCGACAACAACTGCGGCGGCGTCATGGAATACATCGAGCATCTGGCCTGGCTGCTCTTCCTGCGCTTTTTAGATGCTCAGGAAGAGGAATGGGAGACTCAAGCGAATCTTGCCGGCCGCCCCTACACCCGCATTCTGGATGGTGACCTGGGCTGGAACGCCTGGGCTACGAAGGACTGGCCCGCTGATCGCTTGCTGGAGTTCGTCCATGGCCGGTTGATTCCCTACCTGCAGAGCCTGGGAGGGGACCCTTTGCGCGAGACAATCCGCAGCGTCTTCGCCGAGCGCAACGTCATCGTTTGCGCCTCGGGTTACAACCTCAAGGATGTCTTGTCCATCATCAACGGCATTGACTTCCACAGTCAGGACGACATCTTTACCGTCTCCCAGGTGTACGAAGAGCTGCTCCGCCGTCTGGGCAGCGAGAACCGGCTGGCTGGCGAGTTCTACACGCCGAGGCCGGTGGTACGCTTTATGGTGGAGCTCATCGCCCCCAGGATCGGCGAGACCGTTTACGACCCTGCCTGCGGCACCTGTGGTTTCCTGGCACAGGCCTACCTTTTCATGGCAAAAGGCGAGCGTACCCTGGCAGACCACAAGACCCTTCAGGAAAAAACCTTCTTTGGCCAGGAGAAGAAGCCTTTGCCGGCCCTCCTGGGCCTCATGAACATGGTGCTGCACGGCGTGACCGCCCCCCGTGTGATGCGCCGCAATACCCTCGAGGAGAATATCCGCAACGTCAGTGAGCGCTACGATGTGGTGCTCACCAATCCTCCATTCGGAGGCACAGAAGGCCGGCACATCCAGGCCAATTTCCCGGTGCAGGCCTCGGCCACCGAGCTACTCTTCATCCAGCACATTATGAAGAAGCTCAAGCCCGGGAACGGTGTTCGGTGCGGCATGGTTGTTCCGGAAGGGACACTTTTTCGTGGCGGTTCTTTTGCCGACGTTAAGCGGGATCTTCTGGAACAGTTCAACCTTCATACCGTCGTAAGCCTTCCACCCGGCACCTTTGCCCCTTATTCTGACGTCAAGACCGCGCTCCTTTTCTTCAAGCGCCCCGGGCCGACCAGGGAGATCTGGTATTACGAACTGCCTATACCGGAGGGCTTGAAAAAGTTCAGCAAGGGAAGTCCCATCCAGGATGAGCACTTTGAAGAAGCGCGCCGGCTCTGGAAAGCATGGGATGCTTACCGTAAAGGCCAGGGCCCGCGCGAGACCTGTCTTTCCGAGCGTTCCTGGATTGTTCCTGCCGAGGATGTTAAGGCGCGCGGCTACGACCTCGCTGCCCGCAACCCCAACCGCCCGGAGGCCGAGGCGCTTCCCTCGCCGGCAGAGATCATTGCGGGTCTTCTTGAGCGCGAGCGGGAAATTTTGAGCATCGTTGAGGAGCTAGACCAGCTATTGGGTAATAAAAACGGAGAGGCAGCAATATGACCGAAGGACCCTACAAACTCCCCGAAGGCTGGCGCTGGGTGCGGTTGGGAGAGGTAGCAGAAAAACCTCAGTATGGCTACACCAGCTCTGCCTTGTCCGAACCAGTAGGTTCTAAATTCCTGCGTATTACCGATATAACCTCCGGGGCGATCGACTGGGATAGCGTCCCTTATTGCAAGATTGATTCAGAAACATTCAAAAAGTATCAATTGAAGTCGGGTGATTTGCTTTTCGCACGCTCAGGCAGCATTGGTGCGACGATTCTCATAAGAGAAATTCCGTGTAAGGCGGTATTCGCCTCCTATCTCATAAGAGTGAGGTTACGATCGGAAGCCTTTCCAGAATTTGTCTCGCTCAATTTGAAGGCACCTTTCTGTCAAAAGCAGTTTATTCCTCTTGGCGCTGCTCAGAAGAACATCAATGCTAAGGCAATTCAGCAGATTCTCATCCCCCTCCCACCCCTCTCCGAACAACGTCGGATTGTCGCGCGAATTGAGGAACTGATGTCGCGCATCCGCGAGGCCCGGCGCCTGCGGGAAGAGGCCCGCCAGGACGCCGAGCGGCTCTGGCAGTCCGCCCTGGCAGAAGTCTTCCCTCGCCCCGGCGCAGAACTTCCCCCAGGCTGGCGGTGGGTGCGGTTGGGTGAGATAGCCAAGATATTTAGTGGTTCTCCAGCGCCCCAGGGCTGGGAATATTTTAATAAAGGTACCTTTCCTTTTGTTCGAGTACAAGACTTGGGTCGGCACGGAATAACGACGGACCTTAAGGAAACAGCAGATAAAGTCAACGGACGCGCGGTACGAGAATTTCGGCTTGTTAAAGCTTCGAAGGGAGCTATTCTATTTCCTAAAAGCGGAGCTGCGATTTTAACCAACTCCAGAGCAATTTTAGGAACTGATGCGTATATCGTCTCTCATTTGGCTGGCATAAATCACAACCTCGATTTTGCAGAATCACTTTGGATTTTCCATTGGCTATGCACGGTTGATATGTCCGAATATGTTGATAATCCAGCATATCCTTCACTTCGACTTAGTAAAGTCAGGGAAATTCCGCTCCCCCTGCCGCCCCTTGATGAACAGCGCCGCATTGTGGCATACTTAGAGGCGGTGCAGCATAAGGTAAAGGCCCTGAAAGAGGCCCAGGCGGCAACTGACGCGGAACTTAAAAGCCTCGAGCAGGCGATTTTGGATAAGGCATTTCGGGGGGAATTATGAGCGATAAGCCAACATCCCAAAAGGACCACCTCCCAATTCTTACGCATGTGCGAATCAGGAATTATCGTTGCCTTGAGGCGGTTGATATACCACTTGGCCCACTTACTGCGTTCGTTGGGCCCAACGGAAGCGGCAAGACCACGATCCTGCGTGCGATTGATCTTGTCCTTGGCGATGCCTGGCCAAGTTTGCGCAGTTTTCGCATTCCGCAGGATTTTACCGGGTTCGATTCCAGCAAAGAAATCGAAATTACGGTCAGATTTGACCCGCCTTACATCCACAGGGATACTATTTCAAATGAGTACCGAGTCCAAGCTTTGCGATTGACGTGTAAGCCCTACAAGAGATCCGGCAAGTGGGGCGAAGCAGGTGATTTGCACGCGGATCTTGAACCATTAAATGAGAACGATCAAGTGCCCCACGTAGCAACCAGCCCACCACAAAAAGGGCAAAAAACACCGTTTGGCCCACTCAATGTGGGCACCGACCTACGAAACTATGCGCGCGTTCTCTTTGTGGATCACCGCCGCAGCCTTGCTCAACACCTGCCCAGTGTTCGCGGGTCCATTCTTGGGCGGCTTTTTCAAAAAGCACGCAAGGAATTCAAAGCACAGGAGGATTTCAAGGCTAAATATGAAGTCGCCATGGAGACGCTGCGTACTGAGCAAGTCAAGGAAATTGAACGAATAGTAGCAGAAACAGCCAAACAAATGTTAGGTTTCTTGGGTAGCACCGCAGTCCAGTCAGTGGATATAGCGTTTGGATTTGCAGATCCCGCCAACCCCTTCAACTCGCTCCGTTTGGAGTATCGGGAGTCAGGCCTAACGATACCAGGCGAAGAGCTTGGCCTCGGGATCCAAAGTGCTATGGTCGTAGGGGTCTTCGAGGCGTTCCGTCAAATCGGGGGTCAGGTTGGGATCGTAATCATTGAAGAACCGGAGATGTATCTACATCCACAAGCTCAGCGCTATTTTTACAGACTGCTCTGTGAGATGGCTGACAAACGGCAATGTCAGGTAATTTATTCCACGCACTCGCCGGTGTTTTCGGATGTCAATCGCTTTGAGACGTTGCGGCTGGTTCGAAGGGAAGGCAGAAAAACATCTGTAGCGTTCGTGCAGAAAGATGATGTGCCACATCTTGAGCAAGCTCGGAATAACTTTAAGATTGGCAATCGCTTCGATGCTGCTCGGAATGAAATTTTGTTCGCGCGCTGTGCACTCCTGTGTGAGGGCTATGGAGATCGGATTGCCGTGTTACTGATGGCAGAGAAGCTCGGATTTGACCCGGATGCGGAAGGCTGCGCAGTGATTGACTGCGGAGGAAAAGCAGGCATTGAGCTTTTCGTCCGTGTCTGCCAGACATTGAAAATTCCTTTCTTCGTCCTTCACGATGAAGACGTTTGGCCAGTGGAGGCAGTGGATGACCATGAAAGGCAGAGGAGAGAGCAGCAAAATCGTAGTGAACAGGCAGCGAATCAGCGCATTCGTGAGGCGGTCGGTGACGATAACAAAATCTTCATGCTTAGGCCGAGTCTTGAAGCCATCCTCGGTATTCCCGAAGACGCCAGAGACAAGCCACGAAAGGTTCACGAGAAGGTAGAAGGCATCGGTCTGTATGATTTGCCGCCCGGCCTGCAGCCCCTGATAAGTGCGGTGGAACAACTGAAGAATACAACTTAAGTTAGTGCCCCCGAGGGTGGCTGGTGACTAGCGACGCAGAATTTAAACGTCTTGAGCAGGCGATTTTGGATAGAGCTTTCAAGGGAGAATTATAATGGTGATGTGTGATTTCCGCTCTTTACGGTATAAGTTACCCCCCGAGGCGTTTGCCTGCGGACCAAAAAATGAGCCGGAACCCAGTGACCTGATAGATGAAGAAACATGGCAAGAGCTTATCTGGCTTCCAGATGATGTTTCCCTACGAACCAGCGATCACCACGGGACACTCTTACGGAAAGCCAGACAACTCACAGGCCATTGGATAGAAATGGTTCTGGATATTCAATCTTTGATACCCAACCCCCGGGATGACGCACTTGCTCTGGCTTGCCTTAATGTATACGACGATCTTCAAGCCTCTATTTACACAATGCTTACTGGCTTTTACCGACAGTCAATCGCTACTTTGCGGATTGCTCTGGAGGAGACATTGACTGGAGCCTATTTCCGTGCATACCCCAACCCTACCAGGTTTCAACAGTGGGCCGATGGACTTCAGGAAGGTCAGCTCTGGGTAGGAGAAATCCGTAAAAAGCTCAGTAAGATCGAGCCTTACTCATTTTTCGAATCAGGAAAGTATAAGTTACTCTGTGGCAAAGATAGTTGGGCAGGTTTTTTATATGGTTTTTTGAGTAAATTCGTACATGGGTGCTCTTATTATACGGACGAAGATGGCAATCGGGTTCCTACAAGCAACGTTGGGCTATGGGGCGGAAGTAACGGTCCGGTTTATGAAGAAAGGTCCGTAAAACTTTGGTCGGTTATCTTCTTCGAAACTGCACTTTTTTGTTTAATGTTGGTTGGTTTAGCAGAGAAAAGACTCCTCGACCTGGAAAAGCCAGCAGGCGTTGGTTTCAAAGATTTTTTGAAGCGGGCAATATCCTGGCATCGTGGCATCGCTCCTCTCCATCCGGTTGCATGCGACATCGTACGAATCCTGGAGGACTCGTATTGACAAATAGAGATAAACAAATAATAATTAAATAGTTAGCTTTTGATTAAAGGTATGGGGGGCAGTATTAAATGAGTATCAATCGGGCAAGGGAACCATTTTTTTTTTTGAGGATCCAAGGCAACGGAGAATCTTCGAAAACCTACGTTTGTTAGGTCCGGGTCCTGCCGCTTTTTTTCGGGACGCTTGCTGGCTGATGCAGAACGAAGGCGTGCTTATGAGCACGTCCCACCTCGTCGCACACCTCCTTCGCGAAATCGAAAGCGCGCTCCGTGACGTCTTCCGGCCCGTTGCTACAAGCAGTGCCGGGGGCAAGGGAGAGTCGAAACGCCAAAAGCAAAAAGAGGAAATCCGTGCGATCCTTTGCTATTTGGGCATCCCTGAGGATAGTCGTGAGGCGAAGGCCTGGTTAGAGCTGGCTAAAAATCTCAACCGTTCCGCGCATCGTCGCCGTCTCGATCCGCCGCGGTCCCCGGAGGAGATAAGGAAGCTCTGGGATCAGAGCCAGGCTCTTCTCTATGTCCTGCTGCAATCCTTGCGTGAACACTTCTTCGACTGGATTCCAGTGCTGGATGAGTTCCTGGCAAAACCGTTGCCAAACGGAAGCGATCTGAAGAGGCTCGCTCAGGAGATACCAAGGGTGATGCGCGGTTACTTCTTCGACCGCCTCCAACACCCCGAATGGTTGGAGCCACTTCGGCGAGAAGACTTCTTCCGGCATTCTCCCGCGCCGATCCGAGATGAGGAAAAAAGAACTTTCCAGTTTCCGCCGTGGCCTGAGGCGCGGTATCTTGCCCGTATGGCTTCGCACAAGCCGGAGCTTGTAGCTGTAATTATTCAGGAGATGGACGATACTGAAAACGTCGCTATATACGATGAGCTTCTGGATGCTTTGCTTGCGATGCCACCAAATATTTCGGCCAAATGCGCTGATAAGGTGGCGAAGTGGGCAAAAAGTTCTTATTGGATATTTCCGTATAATTTAGGGGAAATTATGAAACAATGGGCGAAAGGGGGCCAGGTTGTTGAAGCGTTGCATCTGGCCCGTGTACTCTTCGATGTAAAACCGGAAAAACGCCGCACTGAAACCGGGCCGTATGAAGAGAATCGGCTTCCAACGGAGCCGCAATCGCACTTCCGCATCTGGGATTACAACGAGATCCTCAAGAAATACTATCCAGAACTGGTGAGGGCGGCCGGTCTCCCTGCGCTGGAGCTGCTGTGTGATTTATTAGACAGGGCCATTCGGTTTTCCCGACGCCGTGACGACGAACAGGGAGCTGAGGACTACTCCGTCATCTGGCGGCCCGCTATTGAGGATCATCCACAAAACGACGGTGACACCGTCAAGGATGCGCTTGTCATGGCTGTTCGTGACGCCGCGGAACTCATCGTGCGGTCCGGGCACGGGACTGTCGAAGAGGTCGTGAATATACTCGAGCGCAGACCCTGGAGAGTTTTCCGACGCATCGCGCTGCATGTTATAAGAAGCTTTCCTGATAAATCTGAAAAGCTTGTGGCTGAGAGGCTGACCGATCGAGCACTGTTCGAAGACGTAGGCCTGCAGCACGAATACGTGCTGCTCCTGCGGGCTTGTTTTAAGCATTTAAGACCTGATGAGCGAGACAAAATCCTGAGATGGATTGAGATAGGCCCCGACATTGAGGAGTTCAAGCGACAGCGAGAGGAGAAGACTGGTTCTCCGCCGTCCGATGATGACAGTGCCCGCCACCGGGAATTCTGGCAGCGAGACTGGCTGGCCAGGATTGGGCCTGAGAATCTGCCGGGACAGTGGCAGGATCGCTATCGGGAGCTTGTTAGGAGATACGGTGAGCCGAACCATCCAGAGTTCCCGGTTTACACGGAAGGCGGATGGGCGGGGCCGAAGAGCCCAAAGTCAGCCGATGAGCTCAAGGCTATGCCCATCTCAGAGATCGTGGAATTCCTCAAGACGTGGAAGCCTCCGGAGAATGTTTTCTTAGGGCGGTCTCCGGAGGGGCAGGGTCGGGAGCTGTCATCTGTCGTCGAGCGAAATCCTGGTCGTTTCGCTTTAGAAGCCAAAAGATTCCAGGGCGTAGACCCCACATACGTCCGCGCTGTCTTAAATGGCCTCAGAGCCGCCTTGAATCAAGGTAGAGTTTTCGATTGGGAGCCTGTTCTGGATCTCTGCGGATGGGTTCTTTCCCGGCCGCGGGAGATCCCTGGTCGGCGGGTGGAGCGAATGGATGCTGACCCAGACTGGGGCTGGACACGTAAAGCCATCGCGGAATTACTCTCCGCCGGCTTTGGCGATGGTCCGGGCAGTATCCCCAATTGCCTTCGCGAAAAGGTGTGGCGTATTCTTAAACCATTAACCGAAGACCCTGACCCTACGCCTGAGCACGAGGAGCGTTACGGTGGGTCCAACATGGACCCGGCCACGCTCTCAATCAACACTACCCGGGGTGAGGCTATGCACGTCGTCGTCCGCTATGCTCTCTGGGTGCGGCGGCACATAGAAAGTCAGTCAGACGTTGAGGTGAGAGCGGTGAGGGGCTTCGATAAGATGCCCGAGGTACGGGAAGTGCTGGACTACCATCTGGACGTGGCGCAGGAGCCATCGCTTGCCATTCGAGCGGTCTACGGCCAGTGGTTCCCGTGGCTCGTCCTTCTGGATTCAGAGTGGGCACGTGAGAGAGCAGCGAGAATCTTCCCGTCTGGCCAGGGTGAAGAGGCGCTTCTCGATGCCGCCTGGAACACTTACGTAACATTCTGTAGCCCTTATGACAACGTTTTGGACATTCTCCGGGAGCAATACTGCCACGCAGTGGAGCGGATAGGCTGCCGCCGGGACAATACACGGTGGTTTGCCAACCCGGACGAGAGGCTTGCCGAGCACCTTATGGCGTTCTACTGGCGTGGCAAGCTCTCCCTTGAGGATCCTTTGTTTACGGCCTTCTGGGAAAAGGCGACCGATGCCATCAGGGGGCACGCGTTTGGTTATGTAGGACGCGCGCTGCAACAAACCAGTGGAGAGATTCCTGCAGGTATTCTCGACCGACTAAAGCAGCTCTGGGAAGGCCGTCTGGCAAGGGCCAAACAGTCCCCGTCTCGAAGCAATTTCGTAGAAGAAATAGCCGCCTTTGGCTGGTGGTTTGTGTCGGAAAAGTTCGACCCGGGCTGGGCTCTTGCGCAGCTTTCAGAATCGCTTCAGCTCGTCCGCCGAACGGACCCCGAACATATGGTGCTGGAGCATCTTGCACGGATTGTGGATAGCTATCCTCTTGAATCAGCGCTATGCCTGATGATGATTGCCGAAGGGGACCGTGAAGGATGGAACCTCTATGCAGGCCGCAATCATGTCCGAAAGATTCTTGAGGTTGCCCTGCGGAATCCCACTTCTGAGGATGAAGCAAAGAGGATCATTAACTATCTTGGCAGCCGTGGATTTCTGGAGTTCCGGGATCTCCTTAAGAAGTAAGCGCCGTGGATTAAAACTGAATCAGCGCTCCTATTGAGATTCTCTTGAGCAAAACGAGGCCGTCGCCAATGCGCTGAATAGGGAGGGAGCGCAGACCTTCCGTGCCGGCATTTGTAACAAAGCAAAATCGCCATAGAAGGAACAACCCGGGGCTCAGTCTGTTGAAAAATGTAGAAGGGCTATATAAAAAAAGAGTGAGTTGGACTTTTCGAGGCGCAGCCGCGCGCCCGAAAGGAAAAAGTTGACAAAATAGAAGAAAGTTCATAAATAGAATTTCATAATTTTTATGAGGTGTTGAAACTTTGCCCTATGCTCAGGTTTATGATCCGACCGGAATCTCCTTATTATCCACCATTCTGGCCGCCTTGCCGATTGTAGTGTTGCTCGGAGGCCTCGCTTTTCTCAGACTTAAGGCCCATCTGGCTGCTCTGGCCGGGCTTCTAACTTCAATGTTAATTGCCATAGCCATTTTCAGGATGCCCGCAGCTAAAGCCTTTATGGCGGCTGGCTACGGTGCCGTCTACGGAATTTTCCCCATAGGCTGGATCATCCTCAATGCCATTTTTCTCTATGAACTTTGCCTGGAGAAAGGCTATATCCAGGTCTTAAGAGAAAATATGGCCGGAATTACCCCCGACAGACGGCTGCAACTCCTGCTGATAGCTTTTTCCTTTGGCGCTTTTTTTGAGAGCGCTGCCGGTTTTGGAACACCCGTGGCCATAACGGCAGCCCTGCTGATCGGCCTGGGCTTTCCTCCGCTTCAGGCTTCGGGGCTTTCGCTGATTGCCAACACTGCGCCCGTAGCTTACGGAGCTCTGGGCACTCCGATTGTGGCCTTAGCCGGGGTGACGGAACTGGACCTGCGGCAGCTGAGCGCCATGGTCGGCCGGCAGCTTCCATTTTTCTCTGTTCTTATCCCTTTCTGGTTAATAGCAGTTTTCTGCGGCGTTAAAAAGACGCTTGAAATATGGCCAGCAGCCCTGACTGCCGGTCTGGCTTTTGCCATTCCCCAGGCTCTTATTTCCAACCTTCACGGGCCATGGCTGGCCGGGGTAGTGTCGTCATTGATTTCATTGAGCGCTCTGATCATACTTTTTCGTTTCTGGAAACCGGCCAGGGTTTTTTCCCCTGAAGAATTCGGCCCCGCTGAGGTTCAACAGAAAAAACTTAACAGCAGAGCCCTGCTTCGGTCGGCTTCTCCCTGGCTGATACTCAGTCTGGTCATATTTATCTGGGGAATTCCCCAGATAAAGAAGGTGCTCGATTCGATTTTTTCTCCGGCCCTGGCCGTTCCGGGTCTTCATCAGCAGGTTTTGAGAATGCCGCCGGTTAGCCAGTCGCCAACGCCGGAACCGGCCATTTTTCGTTTCAATCTACTCTCTTTCACCGGAAGCGGAATTCTGGTTGCGGCCCTGATCTCAGCTTTTATGATGAAATTTACCATCAAGCGGATATTTCAGGTTTATTTCAGGACTTTAAGGCGAGTGCGCTTTTCATTGTTGACCGTGGCGGCCATGCTCGCCCTTGGCTACATAACAAGATATTCAGGAATGGATGCCACCCTGGGCCTGGCCTTTGCCAGGACCGGCCTGTTTTACCCGTTCTTCGGGACGATGCTCGGCTGGCTGGGCGTGGCTCTGACCGGCTCAGATACCTCATCTAATGTGCTGTTCGGCAGCCTGCAAAAAATCACCGCTCAGCAGCTCGGACTGAGCCCGGTGCTGATGGCCGCGGCCAACAGCTCGGGCGGTGTAATGGGCAAGATGATCGATGCCCAGAGCATCGTGGTGGCCAGCACCGCCACCCGCTGGTACGGGCATGAAGGCAGTATCCTGCGCTTTGTCTTCTTCCACAGCCTGTTTCTGGCTGCTCTGGTGGCTTTGCTGGTATTTTTGCAGGCCTATGTTTATCCCTTCACCAGGATGATAGTTAGATAACAGGGCGGGAGAGAGGATAAAGAATCTCCGCCAGAAAACCGATTCCAGCCAGACTGTTCTGAAGCCGAGCAGGATGTACAGAAAGTGAAAGGCCTGATTGACGTAGAAGGATTTACTCAGCCAGAAAGAAAGGATATTGGTTCCCACAAAAAGTCCGAAGAAAGTCCAGGAATAATGGCCAGGGCCCGTCCCGTAAACCAGAGTAATTATGTACACAGCCCAGTCAACCCAGCCATCAGCTTCAGCCAGATTCCCGGGACGAAAACTTTTCCTGGCGAAATAGCCGTCCAGGCAGTCCCTTAACCAGGCGGCGAAAATTAGGACCAGGAAAGCATCAAGTGCGCTTTTTCCCTGCCATAGAATATAAGCCAGCCGGAGAGCAATCAGTCCACGCACAGCAGTCAGAAAGTCAGCTATCAGAAAGCCCTTCTTCTCGATATATTCAGCCAGCATGGCTGAACACCCCTTCTCACTGTATAATCATAATAATTGGGAAAAAAATTTTTCAAATGGATAAGAATGAGGTTTTCCAGAGGAGTCTTCTTTACTCGCCGATTATTTTGATCAGTACCCGCTTGCGGCGCTGGCCGTCAAATTCACCATAGAAGATCTGTTCCCAGGGGCCCAGGTCCAGACGGCCGCTGGTCACCGCGACCACAACTTCCCGGCCCATAATTGTTCTTTTCAGATGAGCGTCGGCGTTGGACTCTCCGGTCAGGTTGTGCTGGTAGGAGCCGGGGGAGTAAGGTGCCAGCTTTTCCAGCCAGTGGAAGAAGTCATTGTGCAGGCCGCCCTCGTCATCATTTATGAAGACGCTGGCCGTGATATGCATGGCATTAACCAGGCACAGGCCTTCCCGGATGCCGCTTTTCCTGACGGCTTCTTCCACCCGGTCGGTGATGTTAATCAGTTCCTGTCTTTTTTCTGTTTGAAACCAGAGATATTCGGTCCAGCTTTTCATTTTTTACCTCAAGATTAATCGGGGCCGGGTTTTCTTTTTCAGATTTGCCCGGCCCCGCAATGTTAACTCAAGACGGCTCTATTTTCCGAGCAGTTCATCCACCAGCGGTCTGGCGTCATAAATTTTGAGCAGAGCTTCTATGATTCCGTCGGCGTGCACCATCACCGAGCGGGAGATCTTGTCTTCATAGACAAACCTGGTCGGCAGCGACTGAATGTTGCCGTCAAACAGGGTGCCAACGAATTCGCCTTTCCGGTTGACCACAGGGGAGCCGGAGTTCCCGCCGATGGAATCTATGGTGGCCACAAAGTTAATGGGAACATTCAGGTTGAGAGCGGCTTTTTTCTTTAGCCAGGATTCGGGCAGTGACCAGGGCGCCTGGAAATTCTTTTCCTGGGCCTTTCTGTATAATCCGGCCAGATTAGTCTGGAAGGGGATCTTCCGGCCATCTTCGATATAGCCTTTAACCACGCCAAAACTCAGCCGCAGGGTGCCGGTGGCATCGGGCGGGATGGATGTCCCTTTCAGCTTGAAGACGGCTCTGGCTACCAGGGTGCCGTTCTTGGTTTCCACAGCCTGAACCTTCTTTTCATACCGCTCGCGCACTCCCTGGGAAATCGGTTCCACCAGGAGAGCCAGTTTGACCATCGGGTCGTTGCACAGATTGAGGGCTTCGGCTCCTCCTGCCGCCAGCTGTTTTCTGAATTCGGGGTCTTTGAGCCTGGTGCCCGAGATCAGGGCTCGGGCTGCCTCTTCCGGGCTCCGGTCGCCGAGAATCCATCTGGTTTCCTGGCGGTCGGGCAGCTGTTCTCTCAGCAATTTCAGAGAGTCGGTCAGCTTGACGATTTCAAAATCGTCATGGATTTCAGCCGGCATCCGGGCAGGCATACCAGCAGGTTCCTGCCTGTCCCTTTGAGCTGTGCTTCTGACGAGAGATCTGGCCAGGTTGAAATAGACCGTGTTGAAGGCATTGGCTCTTTCAAACAGCATGTATTCCTTGAAGATGGCTGCATATTCTTTTTGAGCCTGAGCTATTTCTTTCCAGGCCTGGCCATATTCTTTGGCCAGTTCGGGGTCAGCGGCCACAGCCTTGCGAATGGCCTGTTCTTCGGCCAGCTTTTTGGCCATCAGGTTTTTGTCCAGCAGGCCCGAATTGTAGCCGATGGTAGCTTTTAAGCTATTTTCCACCCCGAACAGAGTATTAAGGGCGATTCTTTCCTGTTCCGGGCCTCGCCTGGCGTATTCATGGAGCACCGCCTGCCTTCTCTTCAGGTTGGCTATGGTGAAGGGATAATTCACATCTCTGAGGAAGAGCAGCTGGTCGTAGGTCAGCAGCCTTCCGGTTGAACCCGGATTTCCGGAGCAGAAAACCAGGTCGCCTTCCCTGAGCGGCGAGCTCTTCCATTTCAGATAGTGCGGAGTTTTGAGGGGCTGGTCGTTCTCGTAAACCCGGAAGATGGAAATATCAAGGTCATAACGCGGATAGGTAAAGTTGTCGGGGTCGCCGCCGAAAAAGGCGATCTCTTCTTCTGGAGCAAAGACCAGCCGGACATCATTATAAATTTTGTATTTATAAAGATGATACATACTCCCGGAATAGAGGGAGACCACCTGGCCGCGCAGGCCTGAGCCTTCGCTGGCTTCTTTCTGAATTTCGGCGATAATTTTCTGCCGGGCGGCCAGAACTTCCTGAGCCGACATACCCGGCTTTTCCGAACCCAGGACTCTATCGGTGACGTCTTCAATTTCCTGAAGCACCCAGAGCTGGGTCCCGGGACACTTCAGCTCTTCCTGCCTGGTTCTGGCATAAAAGCCGGTCTTGATCAGATTGCGTTCGGCCGTCGACAGGTTCTGGATGGCACCCCGGCCGACATGGTGGTTGGTCAGGACCAGACCGTCGGGCGAAACGAAAGATGCCGAGGCGCCGCCGAAGCGGACCGAGGCCAGGCGGAGATGGTTCAGCCAGTCATCAGTCACCTTAAAATTGTATTTTTTAGCCAGATAATCTTTTGGCACTAAATTGTAGGGCCACAGGCCCTCGTCGGCTGCCAGCGGGATGAGCAGCCAGAGGAACAGGGCCAGCAGGGTCAAAGAAATTTTTAATTGCGCGGTGCGAAGAAATCTGTTCATGATGACCTCCTGACCAGAGCATTATGGCAGATTGCCGCCCAAAATTAAAGAGCGGAAAGGCGGCCCGGCCGAAAAGAAAAAATAATCTTTCAAAATCTCTAAAACTTGCCGTAAGAAAAGTCTATAATATACTGTTAAAAAACCTTGGTTAGAAAGAAGACCATGTTTGGACATAGAAAGGAACAGACTGAAGCCTGGCCCCTTACCGGCCGGGTCTGCACATTGCTGGATGTGCCGCAGGGCCGAAAGTTCAGAATTGTGGAAATAAAGGGGGGGCCGGGATTGCACCGGCGTCTGCTGTCCCTCGGCTTTCACCGGGGAGACCTGATAGCCCTGGACGGAGAAGCCCTGCTGGGCGGCCCGGTTCTGGTTAAGAATCTTAACAGCGACACCAGGATTGCTCTGGGCCGGGGCATTGCCCGCAAGATTCTGGTTGAGCCGGCCGACGAGAATGAACGATAGGGTTCCGGTAATAGTATTTGTGGGACAGCCTAATAGCGGCAAGAGCACTCTGTTCAATGCCATCGCCGGGTTCAAAGCCCAGACTTCCAACTTCCCTGGAACCACCGTCTGCCATGCTCACAGTGAAGTTGCCTGGAAAGACAGGATTTATTCCATCGTTGACCTGCCGGGGACTTATTCCCTGACGCCGCAGGAACCGCAGGAGAAAGTGGTCCTGACCCACATCTTTAAGGAAAGACCGGACCTGATCGTCAATGTGATTGACGCCTCTCTTCTCTGCCGCAACCTGGAACTGACCGTTGAGCTGCTGGAGCTGGAATACCCGATGGTGGTGGTTCTGAATATGATGGACCTGGCCGAGAAAAAGGGCCTGACCATAGAGGTTGAAGCTCTGGAGAAAAAACTCGGTCTGCCGGTCATCAAAACCGTAGCCACCCGGGGTCAGGGAACAAGAGAACTCATGGATCGGGTGGAAAAAGTGCTGGCCGAGCGCCAGACTCCCCGGCATCTGAAATATTCGGGCGAGGTGGAAAGCCGGATAAAAAAACTGACCGAAAGGCTGCCGGCTGATTTTCCGGTGATAGCCAACCCTCGCTTCACCGCTATCCGGGCCATTGAAGCCGAAACTCTGGCCGTTGATAAATTCATCCTCGACAACAATCCTGATTTCAAGAATGACCTTGACCAGGTCCGTCAGGAGCTTTCGGCTCTGAGAGAGGCGCCGGCCTATGAGGTGCTGGCAGCCGAGCGCCATCATTTAGCCCTGAAGATTTTTGAGGATTGCTGTCGGGTGCGGCATGCCCGGCTGAGCGGCCTGGAAAAGCTGGACAGTTTCATCATGCATCCGGTGCTGGGCCTTTTCCTGCTGCTCCTCGTCTTCGCCGGAATGTTCTATTTGATTTTCCGGGTGGGCAGTCCGCTGGAAGCCTGGTTGCTCAAGCCCTGGGAAGCTCTGAGGCTGGGAATTCAAGAAAAATACGGGCAGAATTTGCTGGCAGAACTGCTGGTGGGCCTGGTACAGGGGATTGGCGGGGGAGTGGCCATAGTTTTTCCCTATTTTATACCGCTACTGCTGCTGATGGGTTTCCTGGAAGATATCGGCTACCTGGCCCGGGCCGGTTTCTTGATGGACGCTTTCATGCATCGCCTGGGGCTGCACGGAAAATCGGTGCCGCTTTTCATCCTGGGATTCGGCTGCAACGTTCCGGCCATCATGGCCACCAGAATTCTGGAATCCAGGCGTGACCGGATCATAACCGCTCTGCTGATTCCTTTTATTCCCTGTGCTGCCAGGACGACTATCATCCTGGCCCTGGTGGCTTTCCTGCTGGGCCCCTGGTGGGCTCTTGGTTTCTACGCTCTGAACCTGGTGGTGGTGGCGGTCTTAAGCAGCTTGCTGACCAGGATATTTAAGTATTCTTCACCCGGCTTGATTCTGGAAATACCCGGCCTTAAATGGCCTTCGCTAAAAAATATTCTCCAGAAAACTTATTTCAACCTTAAAGAATTTATCCGGTTTGCCTGGCCCATACTGATTGCCGGAAGTGTCCTGCTGAGCCTTCTAAGTTTTGTCAATTTTGACCGCCTGGTGAATGCGATTCTTTCTCCCTTCGTTAGCGGCTTGCTCGGTCTGCCCTCCGAGCTTGGCGTTACACTGATTTTTGGCTTTTTGCGCAAGGAGCTGTCGCTGCTGATGATGTTTCAGGCCCTGGGGGTTGGCTATGAGCAACTGCTATCGGTGTTAAGCCGGGCCCAGCTGCTGACCTTTGTCACCTTTGTCAGCTTTTTTATTCCCTGCCTGTCCACTCTGGCCATTCTCTGGAAGGAGCTGGGAAGAAAAATTGCCATGGTCTCGGTGCTTCTGAACCTGAGCGTGGCTGTCCTGGTAAGCTGGCTGGTCCGCCTGGCTTTTTCTCTCTTTTGATTTCTACTCTCTGTCGGGTATCCCGGCAAAGTTTGATCGTATGGATTATTATATGAATAATTATTCATATATTGGCTTGAAATATCCATAACATCTTTTTGATCGAAACATCTTAACCAGGCTTTCAAATATAACTTTTGGTGTTTATTTATGGGGTTAATTTCCCTGTTAGTTGATCAAATGAGAAAAATCTAATCGGATAACTATGAGATTTCATTGGACTGAGTGCGGGGTTTATAAGCATAACCTCAAAGTGAGAATAAAGGAAGTATCTTTTCAGCGTTTTGATCAGCCCCGGCAATAACAAAAAGATGATGACTCTCTGTTTCCTTAAAATAAGAATTTATGAATTTTCTCTCATAAATGAAAAATGATATTTTCCCATCTGATTTGAAGAAGACCCAAATACGATAATACTTTTGGCTTGTTCTTGGTATAGATCAGGTTTTTAACTCAATTGCCGCTTTATTCTGGCTGCCAGTTTAACTCCAACGATTTTTGTCAGCTCTTCTTCTGAAGCCTGTCTGATGGCCGCCACATTCCCAAAGGTCTGAAGCAGCTTTTTCTTTCTGGCTGGACCCAGTCCCTGAATTCCGTCAAGTTCAGAGGTCAGGCTGGCTTTCTGGCGGCGCCGGCGGTGAAATCCGATAGCCAGCCGGTGAGCTTCGTCGCGAATGTGCTGCAGGAGCTTTAGGGCCGGTGAAGTCGGGTCCAGGCGCAGTCCTTCCGGGTGAACCGCCGAGAAAATGATTTCTTCTCTTTTAGCCAGGGAGCAGACGGGAATCTCCGTCAGATTGAATGAAATCAACACCTCACGGGCCAGATTCAGTTGCCCCTTGCCGCCGTCGACAAAAATCAGGTCTGGCAGGGAGAGCTTCTCTTCCAGCAGCCGTCTGAGGCGACGCTCGAGGACTTCTTTCAGGGAAGCATAGTCGTCCGGGCCGGAAACAGTCCTGATTTTATATTTTCTGTATTCGGACCTGGCCGGCTGGCCGTCGATAAAAACCACCAGGGAGCCAACCGACTCGGTGCCGGCGGTGGTGGAAATATCGAAACCTTCAATCCGCCGGGGAAGGCGGGGCAGTGCCAGTGTCTCCTGCAGCTCGGCCAGAGGTCCGGCTGGCTCTTCTTTTTCCAACAGCAGGGCGGCGTTCTGGCCGGCCAGCTCCAGCAGGACTTTCCGTTTCTTGCTGCTGGGATAGACGAGAGCGGATTTATGACCGCGGGCCGCAAAAACCTTGAGAATTTCTGAGCTGGCTGACCCGGAGAGTTTGAAAGGCAAAAGTATGGTTTCTGGCGGCCCTGTCTCTGTGTGGAATTCCGAGTAGAATTGTTTGAGAAATCTTGCCAGCACCTGTTCGTCGGTTTCTCCGGATAACACAGACAGGAGGCGGCCGGTCGAATATCTGATGCGCCCCTCTCTCATATGGAAAATCAGAAAGCCGACTTTTTCCTGTTGACGGTTAAATCCGACAATGTCCAGGTTTTCCCTGCCGGTTGAAATAACCCGCTGGGTTTCCTTCAAATTTTCCAGGGCCTTCAGGGCGTCCCGCCAGCGGGCCGCTTCTTCAAACCGGAGCTCGGTGGAAGCCCGGTTCATTTTATCCTTAAGCCGGACCAGGAGTTCGGACCTTTTTCCCTCCAGAAGCATCAGGGCCTGGGAAAGTTTTTCCCGGTAATCACCGGCACTTATCAGTCCGACGCAGGGCCCGCTGCACATTTTAAGGTCGTATTCCAGGCAGGGCCGCCGGCGGTTTCTGAAGACGGTGTTTTCGCAGGTCCGGATTCCGAAAATTCTGGCGATGAAGGAAATCAATTTTCTGGCTTCATCGGCCGGGCTGAAAGGACCGAAATACTTAGCTCCGTCGTCTTCCACCCGCCGGCACAGGTACAGGCCCGGGAATTCTTCGTTCACGGTGAGTCTGAGAAAGGGAAAGCTCTTGTCATCCTTCAGGCGGAGGTTAAAACGGGGCCGGTAAAACTGGATATAGTTATTCTCTATAAAACTGGCCTCTTTGTCCGAGCTGACCAGGAGATAGTCTATGTCGGCCGTCTGGCTCAGGATGTTCTGCACCTTGAGGTCGGGCGAGGGAAGGAAATAGCTTCTGACCCGGTCTCGAAGAGACCCGGCCTTGCCGATGTAAATGACCTCGCCCCCGGCGTTCTTAAAGAAATAGATACCGGGGCGGGCCGGGAATTTTTTTACTTTCTGCTTAAGCTGCTGGATATTCATCTCCGACTCCAGACCGGACAATTCCCTCCAGCTCTTGACGGCAGTTTTCCGGGAAGACAATAAATGCCGTCTGCGGTTAAGGCTTTTATGAACATAAATATCGAATGCGGCCCCATCGGCAACTTTATTCCGTCAGTTCCAGCTCGAGTTTTTTCAGGCGGTTGAGTTCGTCCCGGTGTTGAGCCGCCTTTTCAAATTCCAGGTTGCGGGCAGCCTCTTTCATCAGCCTTTCCAGTTCTTCGATTCTCTTCCGCCGTTTTTCTGGGGACAGGAAAACCTCCTTTTCTTCGGCCACCCTGGTGACATCAACATAATCGCGCTCATAAACGCTGGCCAGGACCTCATCTATGTTCTTCTGGATCGATCGGGGGCTTATGCCGTTTTCCTCATTGTACCGCTGCTGGCGGAGGCGACGGCGGCTGGTTTCCTCAATGGCTTTTTTCATGGACTCGGTTATGCTTTCGGCATACATAATTACCTTGCCGGCCACATTCCGGGCTGCCCGACCGAAAGTCTGAATCAGGCTCGATGTAGAACGGAGAAAGCCTTCCTTGTCGGCATCCAGGATGGCCACCAGCGATACTTCCGGCAGGTCCAGTCCTTCCCGCAGCAGATTGATGCCCACCAGGGCGTCAAACTCACCCTTTCTCAGGTCGCGCAGTATTCTGACCCTGTCCAGAGTTTCAATGTCGGAATGCAAATAGCGCACCTTAACTCCCAGCTCATGATAATAACGAGTCAGGTCTTCGGCCATTTTTTTGGTCAGGGTGGTGATCAGCGTGCGCTGGTTGAGCCGGGCCCGGTCCTGGATTTCCTTCAGCAGGTCGTCTATCTGCCCTCTGACCGGACGAACCTCAACCTCCGGGTCGACCAGTCCGGTGGGCCTGATAATCTGCTCCACTACCTGGCCCCGGGTCTTTTTCAGCTCATATGGACCCGGGGTAGCCGAAACGTAAATCACCTGTCTGACGCGCTCTTCGAATTCCCGGAAATTCAGCGGCCGGTTGTCTAAGGCTGATGGCAGGCGGAATCCGTGTTCGATCAAGGTTAATTTACGGGAGCGGTCGCCGTGGTACATACCGCCGATCTGGGGAACGGCCACGTGAGATTCATCAATGATTACCAGAAAGTCGTCGGGGAAGTAATCGAGCAGAGTGTAAGGTGGTTGTCCCGGCCGGCGGCGGCTCAGGTAGAGCGAATAGTTTTCGATTCCCGGGCAATAACCGAATTCCCTCAGAAGTTCCAGGTCATACAGGGTTCTTTCTTCTATGCGCTGGGCTTCTATGTACTTGCCCTGACTCCTGAAGAATTCAACCTGCTTTTCAAGTTCCTGTTCTATTCCGGCTATGGCTTCATTCAGGATGTTGCGGGGAGTGGAGAAAAACGTCCGCGGATAAATGACCACCCGCTCCAGCAGCCGATGCTTCTGTCCCAGAAGAGGGTCAAACACGGCGATTTCCCGTAGCCGTCCGTCTTCCATTTCCAGCCGGTAGCAGAAATCTTCATAAGAGGGGAAGAGGTCGATGATGTCTCCGCGAACCCGGAAGCTGCCCCGCTTGAGGTCGTCGTCGGAACGCTCATACTGGATGCTGACCAGCCGGTCGAGCAACTGTCGCCTGGTTAAGGCCTGACCGACCTCCAGGGGAAAGCTCTGGGAATAATAAGTCTCCGGGGCCCCTATACCGTAGATGCAGGAAACCGAGGCCACGATGATCACATCCCGCCTCGAGAACAGAGCATTGGTGGCCGCCAGTCGCAGACGGTCGATTTCTTCGTTGACAGTGGCTTCTTTGGCGATATAGGTATTTGAAGCCGGGATGTAGGCTTCGGGCTGGTAATAATCATAATAACTGACGAAGTATTCGACGGCGTTTTCGGGAAAGAAACGGCGGAATTCCTGATAGAGCTGGGCGGCCAGGGTCTTGTTGGGACTGATGACCAGGACCGGCCGGTTCACCAGCGAGATCAGGTTGGCCATGGTAAAGGTCTTGCCTGATCCGGTTACGCCCAGGAGAACCTGATGCCGTTTTCCGGCCAGAACCCCCTCGGTCAGCTTTTCGATGGCCTGAACCTGGTCGCCGCGGGGTTCAAATTCCGAACGAAGCCTGAATTCTGTCATCATTTTTTAGCAAGCGACACCGGGCCTGATGCCATCCTGAGAACTCATTCCGGTAACCATGGGCAAACCGGTCCTCTTCTCAGGATATTATATCAGATATAGGATGCCGATTAAGGCGTCTTTATTCTGACAGAATGAACCTTCGGGCAGGAGGTCTTTCTTGACCCGTTTTTTCGGGTTCTTCAGTTATCCGGCACCGGAAACGCAGTCCGGCCTCAATCCGCATGGTCGCGGCCAGGCGGAGGTTAGAACCGGGCTGGCATGTGCGATATTCGGTGAAGGCGGAAGGCCAGAGCGCCGGGACGGGCGCGGACAGACCGCGGCTCTTTCTCAGGGCTGGTAGTCCTTGCTGATTTTGATGGTGCCCTTAAACCTGGCTCCGTTCTGGACGGAGATCTTGCAGGCGATAATATCTCCGGTAAAACGGCCGCTGTCGCTGATGACAACTCGTTCGGCCCGAACCTTTCCCTCCAACTGGCCGTAGAGAAACAGATTCTTGGCCTTGACCTCTTCCGATTTGACCCTGGCTGTCTTGCCAATGGTCAGGTCATGGAGGGCCAGGTCGATCTGACCGTTAAAGGTGCCCTGAATTTCCAGGTCTTCGTGGCTGGTCAGGTTTCCTTCCAGAGTAACAGTCTGACCGAGCCGGCTGGTGATGCGGGTCGGACTGGCTTCCTGGCTTATTTTTTTATCGTCGGGACTCATATCGTCTGCTCTCCGTTTTTCTCAATTATATTTTATTCGGAGCGACAGTCAACTGAAATCTGAGCTCCGGATTCTCGTTTCCATTGACAGCCGGAGTCGATTTGATAAAATTCTTCTGGGCCGGTAGTTGGTCGGCCTGCTGGAAGAGTTGGTAGCTCTCTAAAAGCGAGCGGGCATAACTCAACGGTAGAGTGCGAGCTTCCCAAGCTCGGAGTTGCGGGTTCGAATCCCGTTGCCCGCTCTTTTTTATTTTGGGTTTCATGGGTTGAGGTTGACTGATGGCGGACTGGGAATTGATTTTCGACCGCGAGCCGCTCCGGGGCTCCTGGAATATGGCCGTTGATGAATACCTTTTCCTTCAGGCTCAGAAAAATCAGAAAACCTATCTCAGGTTTTATACCTGGCTCAGACCGACTGCTTCCCTTGGTTGCAGTCAGGATATGAATAAGGTTCTCAGCCTGGAAGAATGCCGGAGAAGGGGAGTGGACGTGGTCCGGAGGATGACCGGGGGCAAACTGGTTCTGCATCATCTTGAGGTTACCTATTCTGTGGCCTCGGCCAGGACAGACATTTTTACTTCAACTCTTGAAGGCTCGTACCGATTGATTTCAGAGGCTCTGGTCCGAGGATTAAGGCTGCTCGGGCTTCGGGCCGAACTGGCCGTCAGCACACCCCCGGCTTACGCCCGAAGCCACCTGCCGTGCTTTGCCTACCCGGCCAGGAATGAAATTGAGGTCAACGGAAAAAAGGTCGTCGGCAGCGCTCAGAAAAGGAGCGGTTCCTGTTTTCTGCAGCATGGTTCGATACCCCTTTTAAAAGAAGTCGAGCTGTTGGTGGCCATTTCTTACGGTCTGGACCCGGTCCGGGCCGGGAGTATGACTTCTCTTTCGGACGAACTGGGGAGACCTGTAAGTTACGAACAGGCGGTCGAGCATCTGACCGAAGGCTTCCGGCAACAATTCCAGGCCGAGTTATCGCCTCGCCGGATTAGCCCGGAAGAAAGCCGGCTGGTGGAAAGAATCGAAATCGAAAAGTATGCCAGCTGGCGCTGGACGGGGGAGAAGGTCGAACCGTCCGGGTTTGATTTTTAGCAGACCGGGTGTTAACATTAGGTTGCACATGAAGGAAGGAGCTGGCCATGAACGAAATTGAAGAATTGGTCAAGGTTGAGGTTAACAACTTGCCGCCTCTTCAGCCTATGCTCTACGATGACCTGCACCAGAATGTGCTGAAGAACCTGCACCTGGAGCTGGGCAGCGGGCCGGTCCTGTATCTCATTTCCCCTTCCTATTCGGTTCTGAACACCATGCCCACTGAGCCGGTGGTCGATTTCCTCAATAAAAAAGAAAACCTGTTGAATTACCTCAAAGAATACATCATTCAGAATCTGGCTTTGCACACGGTCATCCTGGAAATGAGCAGCTATTTTATTGAGCAGAACAACTACCTGGTGCTGGCCAGGTTCAGGGAGAAGAGCGGAGACGGCCGGAAATTCGAGCTGAAATTTTACACTCATCAGCCCAAGGAGCTCCTGAACAATTACAAGGATAAGATTTACATCGGCCGGGACTTCATCGACCTGTTGAATTTCAGGCGGAAATACTGGGGAGTCAAGGATTTCATAATTTCAATCAAAGAACAGTACGACCGGCTGCTGGATAAAGCCGAAGCCAGAATCAAAAACCCCCTGGAATACAGATCCTTCTTTCAGGAAATCAAAGAATCGGTCAATGAAGCCTATAACGAGAGCCTGTTGATTCTGCAATCCCTGCCGCCCTATCCGGACCTGGATAAGCTTTCCGGCAAAGAGTTGATCGATATCAACAGCCAGTACCGGACGATAACTCATTATCTGGTCGAACTGCGGGATGAAGTGGATGAGTTTGAGAACCTGCTCCGTTACAAAAAGGAAGCCGAATTCGTCCGCTACGTGACCAAGTTTAAGAAAGACCTGACCAACCTGATTTCCTTCCTCAACATCAAGATCAACGGAGTTCTGGGCTACCGGATATCCACCTATAAATTCAAGCATTCCTGAGGCGGTTAAGCCCCGGAAAATCAATCCTTCCCGAGCAGGTCTATATTTCCGTAACTGGTATTCAGCTTGATTTCCGGCCGGTCCGTCGCCCGGCCAAAAGCCCTGACGATGGCCAGGCCGTTGGTGGTGTTCTCATCAGGGGAAAAGGGGAGCAGCCAGGAGATTCGTCCTCCCTTGCTGGTGGCTTCCAGCCTGGCCATCTGGCTTTCCGGCCAGAAAAACTTGATATTTCCATATTCGGTGGAAGCAGTTATCGAGTTATCCAGGTTGGCCGGGGCCAGGCTGAGGCTGGCATGTTTAAGCTTCAATTCCAGCTGGCCGCTGAAATCTTCAAGATTGACCGGTTCGTAGGTGGTTTCAATCTGAAGTCGGGCTGCTCTGACGCCGATCACTTCGACTCTTGAACTCCGGGCCTTGATGGCCAGGTCGCCATCGAGGTTGGCCAGTCTGATTCTTTCGTAGCTGGTCTCTATCTCCAATTTTCCCCTGGCCGTATCGACCTCTACCGGAGAATGATGGCCCCTGATGACGGCCGGGCCGGTTTCGCTCAGACTGATCAACTCGTAAGAACCGGAAATCCGGGAAGGTCCGGCGAGTCTGACCGCCTTTATTTTTGTGTGACGCGAGTTCAGTTCGAGGGTATTTTTGAGGTCGAACAGCTCAAGATTTTCATGAGAACAATCGACCAGGACCGGACCGGTAATCCGGCTGAGAAGGGCTGAAGAATGCTTCGTTTTCAGCCGGCATTCTCCTCCGACGTCCATTATGGAGACTTTTTCATAAGAATTTTCGACCCGGACCGGACCCGACGCTTCGACTATATCCACCCGACCATGCCGGTTCTCCAGGTCTACCTCTTTGACACCGGCCAGGCGGACGGGACCGTGGGAATTCCGAACGACAACTCTGGTCGAGCTCGGGACCCGGACCCGGAAACTGGTGGTGAATCTTTTTTTACGGAAAGTGTCGCGGTTGGTGGTCAGAAGGAGCCTCTGGCCGTCCCGGGTGGACAGCAACTTAATCTGATCCGCGACCTCCCTGGCTTCCTGTTCGGTTTTTCTCCAGATTCTTTTTTCGAAAGTTATTTCTACTGTCTGCGTTTCGACCCCCTCGATATAGAGGCTGCCGTGGCTGTTGATGATTTCCAGACTCTCGGTCGGAGACTCGGTCTTAACTTCCTCAAACAGGAACGGTTCTCCGCGAAAAGGGAAGTCCACCTGCCAGTCGTCGATGGTCAGCTTCAGGTCGTCCAGATAATGTAAACCGACCCCGATGACAACGATAAAGATAAGGAGCAGGACTTCCTTAGCCTTCATCTTTTTTATCCCCGGGCAGTATCTCCGCTTCCACGCTCTCGGCCTGGGAGCCGGAAGCCTGGCTGCGGGCCTTTATTCCGTAGTACAGCTTGGAAGCTCCCCAGAAAATAAGGATCAAGGGCCACAGTTTGAACAGCGCCCGCCAGGCGTCGTAACCGATGTTTTCCAGAAGAAAGAGGGTTCCGA
This sequence comes from Candidatus Saccharicenans sp., assembly GCA_030017715.1. Lineage (GTDB taxonomy): Bacteria > Acidobacteriota > Aminicenantia > Aminicenantales > Saccharicenantaceae > Saccharicenans. The sequence goes on from JASEIU010000005.1 coordinate 162,452, forward strand.
TTACGATCAGGATAAAACCCCAGATTAAGTTTTCTCTATGACGTCTTGACATGGTTTTCCTCCTCATGATTTCCCGGTTGATTTTTTTCCGTAAAAATAGTCGGCCAGAAGTTTCAGCCCGAGGCCGATCAGGGCCAGCGGCCAGTAGTCGATCAGCGCGTCGTAACTGATGACCTCAAAATTGGCCAGCAGGAAAAGACCTCCCAGCAGGATTAGAATTATCCCCCAGGAGATTGACCCGGCCGGGCGGGAAATCTCCGCCTCGACTTCGATGGACAGCCCGGCTCCGGGAGAGCTTTCCGGGCGGGCGGCGGCACTGATTCTCCTGGCTTCGTTGACCGCATCGATGATCTGGAAAAAGTAAAAGCCGGCCAGCATCAGCCCCACAAACGGCTGTCCTCCGCGGCTCTGGATGGATACCAGACCGGCAAAGATGATGATGTACAGGATGCCTTTAAGGTAGTTTCCGTTGTAGATGGCTCCGGTGCCGGGAAAGATGGCCGAAAAGATACCGGCCAGGACCGGTGACCTGGTTGGTTTGCTTTCGATTTTGATTTTTTCTTCCAACGTAAACCTCCATTTTTAGTCTGATTTATAAATGTTTTTGGCTTCAAGAGAAGCTATGAAATTTTCGCGGTAACCCTGGAGTTTATCGGTCAGCAGGCCGGCCTTGACCAGCGTCTTCTGGGCCAGGCTATAGCTCCGGCGCAGTTCCAGGGCAGCGGATTTCTTCAGGCTTCTTCCGGGAGTGGTAAAGGTCAGGAATGAAATGACGACCAGAATTACTGTCAGGGAGACCAGGGCCGGCTGGAAAACTGGACTTAGCCAGAATTTCCAGAAGGGGAATTTTTCTTTGGGCCCGGCTTCCCTGGCGGGCGGAATCCGCTCCGGGATAAGATAAAGTTTTTGAATCAATTCAGGCGGCGGTTCTATTTCAGGCAGCCTTGACCATTCGGCAGACAGGCTTCTGGCAGCTTCCAGCAGTCGAGCACAATCCTGACAGAGGGCCAGATGGGCTTCAAATTCTTTTCTGGTCACTGGCTGGAGTTCGCCCTCAAGATAGGCTGAAAACAGTAACTGAGTTTTCTGACAATTCATGGCTGGCCTCCGGTTTTTTCCAGAATAACCTGAGCAATCTGGATCCGGCCCCGGTTGACCCGGCTCTTAACGGTGCCCAGGGGAAGCTTCATTTTCTGAGCGATTTCTTCGTAGCTGAAGCCCTCGATTTCCCGCAGTATCAATACGGTTCTCAGTTCAGGCGAAAGCCGGAGCAGAGCTTCCCTGACCAGTTCAGCCTTTTCCTGACTTATAAGTCTGTTTTCCGGGCTGTCGGCTTCGGCGGCCGGGGTGGCAAGTTCTTCAAAATCAGCCCGCTGCGATTTTTCCAACCTGGTTCTCCGGAATTCATCGATCAGGAAATTCCTGGCCAGGGTCAGAAACCAGGCGTTGAAATCTCGCTCGAAATCATATTTTCCCAGGGAACTATAGAGCTTCAAGAATATCTCCTGGGTCAGGTCCTCAGCTTCCTGCGGGCTGCCGGCAAACTGATAGGCCAGGTTGAAGATTTTCCGGGAATAAAGGTCAACCAGCATTTTCCAGGCTTCCGCCTCTCCTTTCAGGCAATTTCTGACGATTTCTTTCACTTCCACGCACGTCATCCTGATAGACGTAATTTTCCTGGAAAAAGTTCCCCGGGCGTTTTTCAGGTCCGGAGCGGGCACCGAAGCTTCCTTCGGGGCTTTGACATTCTCAGGCTTGGCTATATTATTAAGGAAGACGGCGGTGGTTGCAACTTTTTCCAGCCGGGATGGTTAATGAATACCAGGATGGATGAGCAGGCACTCATGGAAAGAGTGAAGGAAGGGGATGAGTCTGCCTTCTGCCAGCTCATGTCCATCTACAAGGACAGAATAGTCAATTTCCTCTATCAGGTTACCGGAGATTACCAGCTGGCCGTCGACCTGTCTCAGGAAACCTTTATGCGGGTCTATTTCAAGGCCAGAAAGTACCGGCCGATTGCTCCAGTCTCGGCCTGGATTTATTCCATTGCCGCCAACCTGGCCCGGACCGAGAAAAAGAAGATCAGCCGTCATCCGGTGGTTCCGCTGGAAGAAATAAGCAACGATTATTCCTCGGGTAGCTATTCCCTGGACCACAATGACCCCGGCCTGATGCGGAATGTCAGGATGGCATTGAGCAGGCTTCATCCCCGTTACCGGGTCCCGGTTATCCTGAAGGATGTGGAAGGATTTTCCCAGGAGGAGATTGCCGGCTTGCTCAAACTGCCCCTGGGAACAGTCAAGGCCAGGATAAGCCGGGGCCGGGAGTACCTGAGACGATGGCTGGAAGAAGGTCGTGAAATAAGAAACAGAAAAGGTGGAACCGAAAATGAAACGGAAAACAAAGATCTGGAATTATAAATAAGTGGAGAGCTGAGATGGACGTCGAGAGATATCTTCAGGGGCTGGACAGGGTCTCTGCCCCGCCGGGTTTTGAACAGGCGGTCCTGGCCGGGCTGGAAGAACGCAAGAAAGCCAGGGTCAGGCTGCGACGGCTGGAACTCAGCCTGGCCGGGGGGGCGGCCCTGATACTGGCTGCGGTAATCATTTTCTCGCCCTTCGCCAGGAAATCTTCGGTCGAATCCATGGCCAGCCTGGGCCCGGAAGAAAAGCCGGGCCAGGTGGTGCATGTGGTCGAACCGCTCAATCTGCGGAGGGAAATGCGCCGGACGTCCGACGATTCTCAGACAGTCTTCATTCTGGAGCAGGTGTCCGATAACTGGGTTCAACAAATCAGTTACTGAGGAGGTTTGACATGACCGGAAAAGGAAGATGGCTAAAATTGACCATGTTGACGGCGGCCGGTCTGCTGGCCCTGGTAGCAGGCTTTCCCGGCCGGGCTTTCTCCGGACCGCTGCCGGTGCCGGACCGGGATGCCAGCGACATCTTTAAGAAGGTATCGCCGGCAGTGGTCAGGGTTGAAGTGCGCGACGGGCTGAGAAGGGTGGCCACCGGGGTGGTCATCGATAAAGATGGTTATATAGCCACCACCGCCCTGGTTTCTCCCAGAGGTGAAAAACTTACGGTAATTGATAATAACGGCAACCGATATGAAGCCGATTTTCTGGGCTTTGACCCTGAAACCAGGATTGCCTTTATTCAGGCCAAGGATAAAAAGTTGAGTTCGGTAACATCCGGTTCGGCCAGGAATCTTGTGCCCGGGTCATGGGTTTGCGCCCTGGGCATCGCTCCCGATTCCGGGACTACCGTCACCCAGGGCATAGTCAGCTCGGTGGCTCCGGACCGTCTTCGGCTTAATCTCTGGATGACGCCGGGCATGAGCGGCGGCCCGGTTCTGGACGAAAAGGGACAACTGGTCGGGCTGCTCCGCGGTGTTTATTCCGAGGAAAGTCCGATTGTCTTCAGGTTCAGAGACAGGGAGGCCACGGGAACCGGCTATGTTTACAGCCAGGCTGAAGCCCCGGCCGCCGGCATGGCCATGGCCATACCGGTCGAGGTGGTTCAAAATATCTTCCAGGAAATCAAAACCAAAGGCCGGGTGGACAGAGGCTGGCTGGGTGTATCCATCGCTGAGGACCGGGAAGGCCGGGTGCTGGTTACCAGGGTGGAAGAAAAAAGCCCGGCTGAACTGGTCAAACTGCAGACAGGTGACAGAATACTTAAGATTGATGGCAAAGATATCGGGACTTCCGACCAGCTGGTCTCAGAAATCCGGACCAGGCGGCCCGGACAGGATATAAACCTGACCATTGAAAGGGATGGCCGGACCAGGGAAATAAAGGTTAAGCTGGGAGCCATGCCGGAGGAAGAGGCTCGCCGGGAGCTGGAATTGAGATTCCCGGACCTTTTCCGGCGGTTGCCCGGGTTGCCGCCGCGGCTCCAGATTCCGGACTTTCCGGGAGGGGAAAAGTTCGAATTTGAGTTTGGCTTTGAACATTACCGTTACATTGGAGTTTCTCTGGAACAGCTTAATCCGGAACTTTCCAAATATTTCGGGGTCGGAGAAGGTCGAGGTTTACTGGTGGCCAAAGTGATGCCCGACAGCCCGGCCGAGAAGGCCGGTATCAAAGTCGGCGATGTGATCGTGGCTGCCGACGGCCGGCGGGTGGAAACCCTGGAAGCCCTGACCGACCAGATCCAGAAAAAGAAGAAAGGAGAAAAGATTTCCCTGGAGATTCTGAGGGATAAAAAGAAGATAAAAATTGAGGTTGAGGTGGCTGAGGAGCAGAGAAGAAACTGGCCTGATATGAAGCGGTTTTCTGAAGACCTGCAGGAAACGGCCCGTCAATATCAGGAACAGTTGAAGACAGCCCGGGAAGCCTGGCAGAAAGAACATGAGGAACAACTGAAAAAGCTTCAGGAAGAAATGGCCAGGCTAAAACCACAGTTGGAAGAACAGGCCAGAAAGATTTACGAAGAAAGCAGGGAGCTGGGGCGGAAGCTGCAATCTTTATATCCGGAATCTGCCAGAAGAATCTAAGAGACCTGCTCCATTCTCCATACCGGGGGCGGGATTTTTCCCGCCCTTTTATTTTTGCTGTTTGAATGGTGCTCGCGGTCTGGGATTGCCAAGCCAGTGGTTTAACCAGCGTTGGTATTCTTCCGCGGGGAGGCGACAGCTGGAATAAAGGCCGCCGGCCAGTCGCTGCCGGAAGGCTTCATACAGAATGATCCCGACTGAAACCGACAGGTTGAGACTCTGGACCATCCCGACCATCGGTATCTGAATCCGGTAATCGGCCAGTTCTAACGCTCGGCCGGATACCCCCTCCGACTCATTTCCAAAAACGATGGCTACGGGCTGGCAGTAATCAATCTGATCGTAAGCTGTGGCTTCCCCCTGGAGAGTGGTAACTGCAATGCGGTGGCCCTGTTCTCTTAGACTTTTCAAACAGTCTTCAATTGTGTCATGGAAGTGGATGTTGAGCCATTTTTCGGCCCGGGTTGAGATGGCTTCGTTGAAAGTTACCTGGTCGGGCTGCCGGGTTATAATGTGCAGGTTGAAGGCACCGGTAGCTTCGCAGGTCCTGGCCACAGCGCTGGCATTATGGGCGATGATGACATCCTCCAGCACTACCCTGAGGTCTGGCTGGCGCCTGGATAAAACTGTTTCTATCCGCTCCCGTCTTTTTTCCGTCGGCATAGCAAATATATAGCATTAAGGCCAGAGATAAGCAATGGACGGAATTTCTCTCCTGACGATCATTTTTTAGCTTCAGTTAAAGGTTCCTATCGGTAGCCGCCCGCTGTTAAATCGGCAGGAATGACATTCAGGCCCGTGCAGTCAGCTCTCTGTGGACCTTTGCGACTCGGGATTCTGGCCGTTCAGGGTTGACCAAAGCTAACCTGGTCGCAATCAATAACTTAGAATATATTGTGTCCAAAAAGAAACAACAAAGCTTAGTTTTTGAGGTATAAGAGTAAAGCAGAGAAGAGATTATTAGTGTGCAAATTACATATTTTAATCATCCAAAATCGTTTACGGGGCAGCCAGCGGGCCTCTATGATGGCTTATAAGGTTTTTAATCTGAAAAAAAACAGAGTCTGATCTTGATTTACCGGTCATTTGGCCGCATTGAAGAAACAGGATAAGAAATTTGATCTATCTTTCTGCTTCAGGATCGCAAACCTTGAAAAAAGGCAAAGATTTTTCTATAGTTTATTAGCCTGAAGGCTGCCGGAGTGGCGGAATTGGCAGACGCGCTGGACTCAAAATCCAGTCCGATTCACATCGGGTGTGGGTTCGACTCCCTCCTCCGGCATTGCCAAATTTTTCTCCTACAAAGACCCCGGTCTCCTGGATAATGAGTCCCGGCTTTTCGGCCAGGTCTCTATGTATCTTATATTTTTACTCTTATGCGGCAGCCATATTCGGGACATGGGGGCCATGTAGCCGCATCACGACAGAGAGGCTTACCGTCTAATTATGGGTCTTCCCTCGGGCTTTCCTTTGACAGTGGCGGCGATTTTTTGTAAAGCTGATTCTATCCTGGAGTAAAAATCATTTTTCATTTGGATGTGGGCTTTCTCCTCTGGACAAAAGGGTACAGTTTTGAAGAAACCGCCTGTTTCAGGGGCCAGCCTGATTAATTCTCGGCCCTCTGCCATCCAATATCGACTGACGGCTATCCTCTGGCCGGTTTCAACATCTTTTAACCTGGATGATTGGTGTTAACCCGAAAGGATTTTAGTTCTTGACACAGATTTAACAGTGGGTTTATTTATATATATATTGAGGCATAATATCAAATAATTATCAGATAATTATCAGAGGGACAAAATTCAAAGGAGGAGGTTAAATGACCTGAATAAACCAAATTTAATCTGGCTTATGGTTGGATGAGATTCTCTCATCCGGTAAGGACGTTAGAAATTGGAAAGGAGGAGGCGGATGAAAAATCATTCTCTAACCGCTTTTTTAGCCATGTTCCTTCTGACTGCCGGACTGGCCCTGGCTCAAATTACGCCTGAAGGAATGATCACCGGAAAGGTCACCGATGACCAGGGCAGTCCGCTGCCAGGAGTGAACGTGGAAGCAACCAGCCCCAGGCTGGTGGGGAAGGCTGCCACGGTGACCGATGCCAGCGGCGTTTATCGCTTGATGGCTTTACCCTCCGGCTCTTACGAAATCACCTTCAGCCTGCCGGGATTCAAGAAACTGGTCAGAAAGGATGTCTATCTATCTCTTTCTCAGAACCTGGTTCTGAACGTGACCCTGGAGCCGGCGACTATCGAGGAAGAGGTGACGGTTGTGGGACAGGCTCCCTTGATCGATGTCAAGAGCACGGTCAAAGGGCAGACGATGAACAAAGAATTTTTTATGACCCTACCCCGGGGACGAAGCTTCGATTCCCTGATAAGTACTGTGCCCGGCGTTAATTACGAAAGTAAAGTAGGTGGATTCAGCATGGACGGAGCTTCTGGGGCAGAGAATGTCTGGCATGTGGATGGCACGGATGTCACCAGCATTCATGTCGGGACCAGAGCCCAGAACGTAGTTCTGGAACTGGTGGACGAAGTTAAGGTTGTAGCTTCAGGTTATAACGCCGAATTCGGGGGCTCGATGGGCGGTGTAGTCAACGTTATCACCCGCTCCGGGGGCAACACTTTCCGGGCTGACCTCATCGGCTTCTATGAGAACAACAAGCTTTACATGCAGGGCAAAGCCAGAGATTACCTGCGGCAGAGTCCCTATGACGTTGACGTCTATGAATATGTCAACGAAGACGACCTTTATTTCAACGGGGGAAAGAACCGGGACAAATATTATCGACTGGAGGGCGCTTTCAACCTGGGCGGATATGTGCTGAAAGACAAATTATGGTTTTTTGGTTCATTCAACCCGATTTATGCCCAGAGGCTTGCCTTGAGAGACTTTAATTCGCGTCAGGGGCCTTTCTACCAGTTTCCGAGCGCCGAATATTATTACAACGGATCTTTCAAGCTGACCGCGGCTCCGATTCAGGGTCTCCGCCTGTCGGCCAGTTTTGTCAACAATTTTTATAAATACCGGGGAGCGTTGCCCGGAATCGGGGGCACTTCTTCCTCGACCTATGAATGGTTTAAGGAAGGTTATGATTATCCCGATTATTCCACCTCATTCATAGCCGATTATTCCACCAGCAATAATTTTCTTATCAGTTTGAGGGGAGGCTGGCACCGACAGAATACTACCAATCAAAAAATTCAGCCGCCGCCGCATTCCACTTTCTACTTCTATACTTCCAACTATGTTTTTCAGACCGATCCCTTTTTCCAGACCCACCCCGAGCTCCTGCACTATGCCTACTGGACTGATTCTTCGATTTATCTCGAAACCAAGAAGCGCCTGTATGAAAAGATAAGCGCCAATCTCGATTTCACCTATTACCTCTCTCTGGCCGGCGAACATGCCTGGAAGGCAGGAGTTCAGTTTATTCAACTACACGAAGATGTTCTGGATTACTCGCCCTATCCGAGAGTTTATCTGTACTGGAACAGGACTTCTTATGCCCTTGGATTTCCGGTGGGAGTCGGGGCCCCGCCTGACAGCCCTTATTATGGTCGATACGGTTATTATTACATCCGCAGCGGCTGGACCTCACCCTACGGCGGGGTCTGGAATGCCAGAAGCAACAACTGGGCTCTTTACCTGCAGGATTCCTGGACTATCAGGGACCGTCTGACCGTAAATTTTGGTATCAGGTCAGAAACAGAATACATTCCTTCTTTTACTGACGACCCGGTCTATGCTGACATCAAAAAGCCGGTCAACTTCAGCTTTGCCGACAAAATCGCTCCCAGAATCGGCCTGGTCTACGATGTCTTTGGCGATTCCAGCCTGAAAATCTTCGGTAGCTACGGAATCTACTATGACGTGATGAAACTCTACATCGCCGTTCTGAGCTTCGGCGGCTGGAAACATAAACGCGATTTCTATGCCTTGAAGGACCCGGATTGGACCCAGATTGCCTCCAGCGGTTTGCTGGATGACCGGACCAGTCAGGAATACAACAACACCTACGCCGGCACCCTGGACTATCTGCCGCCGTCCTTTGACCGCATCGACCCCAACCTGAAACCGGCGGCTCAGAGCGAAATTTCATTCGGGGCGGAAAAGAAATTGATGGAAGACCTGTCGCTGTCGGTCCGCCTGGTGAATAAGCATTTGATCAGAACAATTGAAGACGTCGGGGCCCTGGAATGGGTTGACGATACCCTGCAGGAAATTTTCTACATCTGCAACCCCGGCTACGGTTATTCTTTGCCTGTTTCTCAGGGCGGTAAATTTGCCGATGAATACTGGCCGGTTCCCAAAGCCAAGAGAGATTACTATGCGCTCAATGTGTCGCTGGAAAAGAGATTCAGCCGGAACTGGCAGGGCGGCATCAATTACACCCTGAGCCGGGTTGAGGGTAACTATTCCGGTCTCAGCAGTGCCGATGAAGATGGCCGCAATGCGCCCAATGTTACCCTGTACTATGACGACTGGTTCATGGCCTACGATGTCTACGGAAAAGTGCTGAAAGGGCCGATGCCCCATGACCGTACCCACTACATTAAAGCCTACGGATCCTACGTTTTTCCTTTTGGGCTTACAGTGGGACTGACCGCCTACGGGCGGAGTGGCTTACCGCTGACTACCAGGCTTTATATGAACAACCGCTATATCTATCCGGAAAACAGGGCTGACCTGGGACGCTTGCCGTTTACCGTCTGGGCCGATGTCTTCGTGGAATATGTGCACCGGTTTGCCCAGAAATATTCAGTTGCCATCAACTTGCAGGTTAACAATGTCTTCAATACCAAGACCATCCAGAGCAAAATTACTGACCTGAACCGAAATTCCATCTGGGCCGATGATGAAGAAATTCTGGACCTGACGCTGGCCAATAACTATCGGGATTGGGTAAACACCATGGGCAATCCCCACCCGGCCTTCGGTATGTGGTCAACCAGATTTGGCACCTGGTCGGCCAGGCTGGGATTCAGATTTTCTTTCTGAGTCGAAACCGGCAGTAATTTAAAGGGAGCCTCTTCCCGTCGGGGGAGAGGCTCCTTTATTTAGGTTTTAAAAGATAAGAAATCGTGGGCCATTAACCGGAGCCAAAAACAATTGCTCCGGCAGTGAAGGCTTAATTATTATCGTCAATCTCTGTCTCCCGCTTGAAGTAAACTTGAAATTAAAAAAATAAAGATAGGGCTTTATAGGTTGACATTTTATTTTAAAAATAATAGATATTAGCTGAAACAGGAATAAAAAAAACGGAATGGCAAGATCAGGAAAGGAGGGCGTAATGCCAAAATACCTTAAGCTAATTTTTCTTTGCTTTCTGGCCGTTTTATTTATATCCAGCCTGAGTTTGGCTCAGGAAAGGGGCTCGGTCCGCGGCCTGGTCAAGACTTCGGATGGTCGGATTCTGGACGGAGCCACGGTCGTCATCTCTGGAAAAGCACTTCCTCTCGGCAGAGAATTCATCACCGGAAAAGACGGCGGTTTTATCTTTCAGGCCTTACCGCCGGGCAAGTATACCCTGGTGGTAACCCATCCAGAATTTATTGATTTTACCGCCGAAGTGACTATCTCTATCGACCGGCAGACTTTCGTCAATGCCATAATGCAGCCGGTGAGCAAGATTGCAGAAGAAGTGACAGTAATTGCCGCTACTCCGGCGGTTGATTTGAAGTCGACGGAAGTATCCGCTAACTGGGTGGCCGATAACCTTCAGAAACTGCCGCTGGGTCGTTCTTATGCTTCTCTCTTCCAGCTGGCTCCGGGTGTGGCCGATAACCGCGACTTTGCCCCGGCCGCCGGCGGCGGTAAGCAGGACAACGTCTACCTGTATGACGGCTCCAACATCACCAATCCCTTCTTTGGCTACTTAGGTTCCAATTTTTCGGAAATGGACATCCAGGAAGTGAACATCAAAAGGGGCGGCATCAGTGCCGAATTCGGACGCTCGGCCGGAATGGTGACCAACGCCATCACCAAGTCCGGTTCCAACCAGTTGTCCGGCTCTTTAAGGTTTGTCTTTGAGCCTTCAGAGTTCAGCTGGAAAAGCCATGACCCGAACATTATAACCAAATATGATCGCTACGCTCCTGCCCTGGGCCTTGGCGGGCCCTTCCTCAAGGACCGGGTCTGGTGGTATGTATCGGGCAACCTGCCTTATTCCAGAACAACCGGGCGGGTGAACAACCTGGGTCCGGTGCCAGATGCCAAGAGCACTTCCAATGAATTGTTTGCCAAAATTACGGCCAATCCCTGGAGGGCCCATATCTTCTCGGTCAGTTTCAGGAATAATGATTATACCGATAAAAATTCCGGGATCGGGGTGAATGACGCTCCCAGCGTGGCCGTTAACAGCAACGGTCTGTCCCGCATCATCTATGTTTCCTGGGTCTGGACCATAACTCAGTCGACCCTGCTGGAAGTCAAATACGACCATGTGAATGAAAACCATAAGAGCGTTCCGATAAATGAACTGGGTTACCTGCCTCCCTTTGACATCAACAACCTTGACAGGATGGGCTATTTTCAAACCGCCACCAACTATGTGAATCCGCCGGCCACGGCTTCGGGTCAATACGTCGGCGGCGCCTCTGAGTACAACACCCAGAACTTTTTCCGGGACGAGTTCAAGCTGGTTTTTACCAAGTACCTTGATTTCACCGGGCATTCTCACGTCATCAAGGCTGGCTTCAGCTACGACGACGGCGGCGAGTATCTGGAGAGATTGGCCAACGGCTGGGGAAGCATCATCGTCACCACCTACAGCGGACAGCCGGTCTTCCGTTGCCGTTACTATTCGCAGCAGCCTGGCCAGGATTCACGCGGACGCACCTATGGAATATTCCTGCAGGATAATATCAGCGTTGGCGAGCGCTTTACCCTGATCCTCGGCTTACTTCTGAACCGCGATGAATTCAGCGTCAAGACTGATGAAAAGATAAGATTCCTGACCTTCAATTTTGATAAGGAAATTCAGCCGCGGTTCGGCTTCACCTATGTTCTGGACCCCAAAGCCGGGGACAAGGTATTTGCCAGCTTTGGGCGTTATAACAATATGGACAACCGCTCTCTGGCCAGGGCCGCGGCTCCGGTTCGCATTTTCCGGACCGATACCTATTTCTCGCGGGTGGACGGAACAAAAATAGCCGACGTCATTCAGGCCAACGAGACCGGCAAGATAATACATCCCGATGTGAAGCCGACCTATACCGACGAAGTGGTGGCCGGTTACAGCCGTCCGCTGAACAAGGACTGGACTGTCGAAGTCTGGGGCCAGTACCGTTACGTCCGGCATATCATTGAGGATTTCCCGACCAGGAATCGGGCGACTTCTCCCGGCAGCTATATCTACCATAATCTTGACGGCCAGCTGATTTCCTGGTATTACCTGCCGCCCGACATTCAGGCCAGGATACCCCAGACCGGTTTCAATCCCTTCTTCGCATCCAGAGCCAAAAGAACCTACAAAGCGGTCAACATAGAGTTAAAGAAGCAGTATTCTGACAAATGGTCCCTGACGGCCATGTACACCCTGAGCCGGATGAGCGGCAACTGGGACCTGGATTACGCTCCGGGAACGGCTCTGTTTTACGCCTCCTCCTACATTGAGGATGCCCCCGGACTGTACCTCAGCGATCCCAACCGCCAGGGGATTCTGTCGGCAGACAGAACTCACGTTTTCAAGTTATTCGGAACCTGGCAATTCATGAAGAGGACAACTTTCGGTGGTTACCTGAGGATGCAGAGCGGAGCTCCGTGGGAAATGAGGGGCCGCGATTACTACGGCAACTATTACCGTTATCTGGAACCGGCCGGCAGCCATCGTCTGAAAACCTGGGTCAACTGCGATCTGCAGCTGAGCTACGAGATTCCGCTGGCCCGTTTCAGGGCTATCCTGGAAGCCAGGATGATGAATGTCTTTAACGCTCAGACCGCCCTCAGGATTGATGTCCGCGGCGACCAGCCCAGTTATATGATGCCCACTTCTTACGCTCCGCCCAGAACCTTTGCCCTGACTTTCTACGTGAATTATTAGAGATAGAGCGAGCCGCTAATCCCGGAACCCGGTAATGAAAACTGTAAGGGGCACGAGAGTGCCCCTTTTTTTTATTTTCTGACCCGACCGTATTTTTCTGAGGCCAGCACACCGGCGGTCATGAATTCATCTGGAGGAATTTCCTGAATCCAGACCCTGATTGTTTCGGGCGGAGCCTGGATTGATTCCTGGACCGCCTGCGTTACCGCCTCCAGCAGAGCTTTTTTCTGTTCCTTGGTTCGGCCTTCCAGCAGGTGTATTTCAACCAGCGGCATTTTAACCTCCCGATTTATGATTATCTCAAGGCAATATCTTTCCTGAAAAGCCTTGAGCTGGCTATTATCTTGAGGCTAAGAATCGCTGAACGGAGCCGGGCTTTCGAGAGGCTTCAGGACTTCCAGGAACTCGTTCAATATCATGGCCGTGGCCCCCCAGATCTTGTGCTGCTTAAAATGATAGAAGGGAACCAGGGTTTCTTTTCCCCGCAGCAACCAGCGCTCCCGCTTCAGGTTATTCTCGTCCAGCAGATGTGAGAGCGGCACTTCGATAACTGCGGCCACCTCCCTGGGGCAGGGCACAAATTGTGGCTCCTGCCGGTTGATGGCTACCACCGGGAAGATACAGTAGTTGCTGGGCTGAACATAAAGCGGCGTCAGCTCGCCGACAATAATTGCCCTGTCCAGATTAAGACCCAGCTCTTCTCTGGCTTCTCTCAGGGCAGCCTGCTCGATGCTCTCCCCGGCCTGCATTCTTCCGCCCGGGAAGGAAATCTGATTCTGATGATGATTGCCCGCTCCGGTGCGATGGATCAGGACCAGGTGCGGTTCGGCTCCCCGTGGATAGAGCAGCACCAGAACTGCTGCTCGAATACAGGTTTCCAGGACATCCCGATAAGTCAGGGTGGATGGAGGCGGTGAGGGGCTCAGCTTCAACTGGGCCGGCAAACCGGGTCTGTCCTGGCTCAAACGCCGGGGGAGCCAGTTGATGATCATCTCCAGCCAGGGCAGTTTATTCATCTGTCGGTCAACATTTCGACGGTTGATTACCTGAGCCAGCTCAGGGTTCTGACCAGTTGCTCTCCGGTGCCGATCCGGTAGCCTTCGGAATAAAATATAATCTGACCGCCTGGCCGGCAGGCTAAAACCTGAGGCAAGCCTGAAGCTTCTTTGTCCAGGGCTTTATGGATTGCTCTTTTGAGCTGGTCCTCCGGGTCGTACAGCACTCTGGCTGAATCCGGCAGACCCGGGTAAGTGGCCGGATCAAAGCCGGCCGGCAGGGTATCCCTGGCCACCACCACCGCCAGCAATCCGGGCCAGGCTGAGAATTGATCGGCCAGCGACTGGAGCTCTTCCATAAGGTGCTTGGTTGGTTCCCGGTCCGGTTCGATAAGAATCAGGATATAATTTCGGCCTTCGGTCAGTGTCGACAGGTTGAGACCGGTCTGCCTTTTCAGGTCATAAACCCGAGCCTCAGGATTTAGCCGGCCCAGGATTTCGGGCTCCTGCAGTCTGGTTCTCAGGCTAAACCTGACCACGGTTTCTTTATCCGGAGGGACTTCAAAGAATTTGAGCCGGCAGAGAACGCTGCCGTCGGGCTGCCGGTTGCCGCTGATGAGGAGATAGTGACCGGGGTCAACCGTAAGCCGGCCAGGAAATGAATCCAGGGCCGGTTCGTTTTCGTAATCCAGTGTCCGGTATTTTCCCCGGCCGAATCGGGCCAGGGTAAAATGAGAGTAATAAGCAGGTTTAGACAGACCGGGCACAGGCTCCCAGTCAAGAATGAGACTGGATTTGGCGGCAGCCGGAGGCAGGGGGCCCTCGTCGCCAAAAAGAACTTCCTGCCACCGGCCCTGTTTCAGGTAACAGGGACGCCCGGTTGCCCGGTCAATTCGGGCCGGAATTCCCAGCGTCCGGGCCAGAGCCACAAAAAGAACCTTCAGGGAATAGAGGTCGGCCCGGCCGAGCTGCAAGGCCCGATGCGGGAATAGCGGCACATTATAATAATTGCTGTCATCCAGCCTGATATTAACCTTTATCCAGCCGGCAATTTTATCCGGGTTTTCTCTGAAGTCAGATATTTCCGATTCTTTGAGGCTTTCCCGAAGAATTTTTCTCCAGGAAGTCAGCAACTCCCGGCCGATACGAGGAGAGACAACGTAATTAATGTATGTTTCTTCATCCATATCTTCATTCCTGGCCGGTGCTTCTCGCAGATGGTGGAGCAGAATCTCGGCCGGAGTATCGCGCAGGTCCTTGGCTGTCACCGCGCCCAGCAAGCTCAATCCCGGTTTGAATTCTTCAGGTTTCAGCGCGTACAGGTAATCCAGGATCTCCCGCCAGTTGCCTCTGCTGGCTTCCAGATATTTCCAGGTCAGGTCCTCCGGTAGGCCCTTTTCCCGGGCAAAAATGGCGGCGATATCCTTATTTATGAAAGATGATTCATAGGTGGCCCTGATGATGTCCTCCAGCCGCAGACGGCGGTTGTTCTCTTCAGCCCGAAGCGGGTCGCCCGGCTCGGTTGACCTGGCCACCGGAGGAATTATGTCCAGGTCGACTTCTCTTTCAGTCAGGTCGGGTTCAGACAGGGTCAGGACCAAATTTTCCACGTTTCCCGGGGTGACTTTTTGCCAGGCGGTAAGATTTTCTTTGTATGCCACGACCAGCAGGTCTCCCAGGCCGGTCGTTATGGAGGCCTGGCCTCTGTCGTCGGTAGATTTGGATGCGGCCGGATAAAACTCGGCGTAATTGTAGATGCAGAACTCCACCGTGGCCCCGGGCACCGGTTCCCCGGCCTTATCCCGCACTTCTACCGTCAGCCGGGCCGTCGGAGCATAAATTGGCAACTGATTGATTCGGGTATAGAGATCGGTTCCGGCCAGGATTTCCTCCGGTCCCTGGTACCGACCAAAGACCGTGGTGTGAACCATCATGGCTCTCCTGGCCGGGCCAGAGAACCAGCCCATATTCAGCTCGGGTTCCGGTTCGCAGGCTCCCAGGTAATACCAGCGGCCGTTGACCCAGACTTCGACCCAGGCATGATTGTCATCGGTGTGGGCCCAGCGCGGGGTGTAAACCTGGCGGGCCGGGATGCTGACCGCCCTCAGGGCGGCAACGGTGAAGGTTGATTCTTCGCCGCACCGGCCAAAAGCAGTCCTGACAGTGGCCAGGGGAGCGGAGGTCCGCTCGTCGGTCGGGCGGTAGGTTACTTTCTCGTGGCACCAGTGATTGACTTCCAGGGCCGCCCGGTACATATCAAGGTCTTTGATTCTTTCTTTTAATTCTTCAAAGAATACCTGGCGCGCCCGGTCCGGGTTTTCGTTGTTCACCCGGTAGGGAAGAACGAAGTGCCGGAAGATGTTTTCCGGAATATCACGCCCCCAGCTGAAGTGTTTTCTGGCTTCAAGAGCCGTCCTGACCTGCTCCAGAAAATATTTGCCGTCGAGATTGGCCAGATCGCTGAGAGGCATAAAGGCGTACAGGAACTCCAGGGCTTCTTTTTCTTCTGTCCCCAGACCCCTCAGAACAGAGAAGAGTTCCTGCCACCGCCCCCGGGCCAGTTCGGCTCTATTCAAGAATTGTTTGTGAACCAGCTGGCGGTAAGCCGGGTCTTGAAGAAAATGTTCTTTTGATCTGCAGGCGGACGACAGCAACCAGCTGACGAGAATCATGGTGATAATCACCAGCCTGAGAATTATTAAATTTTTATTTTTCATGGCGCCAATTCCTGCCTTCTTTCCGGTCAGGTTCGATTTTATAATCCGGGGGATGGAATATCAAGCGCCAAAAGAATATACCGGCGGTTCAGCCGGGCAAGCTTGAACTTATTCTTTTTAATTTTATCTGGCTTAAATATAATCTATATCTATCTTGGAAACAAATTAGAACCTGGAGGAGGTACAGATGAAGCTGGCTGGCTGGAGCAGGAAAAAGGGCACGCTTATGATCCCGGGCCTGTCAATTCTACTGGCGGTTTTCCTGACTGTATCGTGCGGGCCAAAAAAGACAGAACAGCCGGTCGGTGCTGTCAGTTCGGCCGTCAAACCGGGGGTGGAAGTTTTTTTGGAAAAAAGACTGGGCCTGGTCCGGGGTAAAAGAGTGGGCCTGATTACCAACCCCTCGGGAGTCGACCGAAACCTTCGTCCTACGGCCGGTTTGTTGAAGCAAAACCCCGAAATCAATCTGGCCGCTCTTTATGGTCCGGAGCATGGCATCAGGGGAAACGCCCAGGCCGGGGAGTATGTTCCGTTTTATTTTGATGACAAGTATCAACTTCCGGTTTTCAGTCTCTACGGGCAGTCCTTCAAGCCTGACCCGGGAATGCTTAACAATATAGATGAATATATGAGAAAATTTGATACGGTTGCTGCCGGCAAGGTACCGGAAAAAGCTATGGTCGAAAACATTGAGGTGATGATTTTCGACCTTCAGGACGTGGGCACCCGGGTTTATACCTATATCGCCACCATGGCCCAGGCCATGGAGGTCTGCGCCGACCTGGGTATTGAGTTCATCGTGCTGGACAGACCCAATCCCATCAACGGCCTGATTACGGAAGGAGCTGTTCTGAAATACCCGGAATACAGCTCTTTTGTCGGGCTTTACCCGATTCCCCAGCGTCATGGGATGACGGTCGGGGAGCTGGCCAGACTGTTTAACGATCGCTTTTTGAAGAATAAAGTCAAGCTGACGGTGGTTCCCATGGAGGGCTGGAAGAGGGAATTGTGGTTTGACCAGACCGGCCTGCCCTGGGTTATGCCCTCGCCCAACATGCCGACCCCGGAAACAGCCATGGTCTACCCCGGCCAGGTTTATCTGGAAGGAACAAACGTCTCGGAGGGCAGGGGAACCACCCGGCCGTTTGAGCTGTTCGGAGCTCCCTGGATAGACGGCTATGACCTGACCGAACGGCTGAATAAGCTTAACCTTCCGGGAGTCATTTTCCGCGAAGCCTGGTTTACTCCCAGCTTTTCCAAGTTCCGGGCCGAACTGTGCGGAGGCTGTCAGCTCCATGTGACCGACCGTCTGGCCTACCGGCCGTTTCTGACAGTCCTCTGGATAATTGCCACCATCAGGAGCCTGTATCCGGATAAATTTGCCTTTTATCCCGACTATTTCGATAAGATTATGGGCAATTCCTGGGTTCGCCTGTCCATAGAATCAGGTCGGTCGCCGCAGGAAATAGTCAGGGAACTGGAAACCGGCCTGAAAGAATTTGAGGATTTGCGGCGGCCTTATTTGCTGTATTGACAGATCTATTTTCGTCTCCCCGGACGACTGAATATAGGGCTGATGAATTTTGTCAGACAGAGAACTTGTCAGAACCATTTGATTTAACATAAAATAGTGGCTCTTCCGCTGAGGAGTCAGACATTATAATTACTGATATGGAAGGTTAATATGGTATCGAAAAAATCTTATGCTCTTTTCAATCCGGTGGCGGCTTTGCTGGACAAGGAGCCTAAGGACTTTAAGAGGCAGGACTTCCTCAAGCTGATCGAGGACAGGAAATTGGAGAAAATTACCTTTCATTATATCGGCCTGGACGGCAAGCTCAAAGAGCTTAAGATCCCGGTGGCCAATCCTCTCCAGGCTGAAACCATACTGGCCGAAGGCGAAAGAGTTGACGGCTCTTCCCTTTATAAGGGGCTGGTGGATATGGGCCTGTCAGATCTATATGTTGTTCCCGTTTACCGCTCCGCCTTTCTGAATCCCTTCGATGACCGCAGCCTGGATTTCATCTGTCGTTACCTCGACAGCGAGGGCCTGCCGGTGCGGTTTACTGTCGATAATATTCTGATGCGGGCTCACCAGGTATTCAAGGAGCACACCGGGCTGGAACTCCAGGCCCTGGGCGAGCTGGAATTTTTCCTCCTGAGTGACCAGCCGGCCATTTACCCGGCCCAGAAGCAGAGAGGTTATCATTCTTCTTCGCCCTTCATAAAGTCGGGACAGGTCCTGGACGAGATGGTCCGGCTGATCAGCCAGCTTTCGGGCGCGGTTAAGTACGCTCACAGCGAGGTCGGCTATCTGGACCGGGTGGACAGCGAGTATCAGGAGATTAACGGCAAATCGGCCGAGCAGATGGAGATTGAATTCCTGCCGGAACCGGTTGAAGAATGCGCCGAGCATCTGGTGCTGGCCCGCTGGATCATCAGGAATGTGGCTTATTGTAATGGGATGATAGCCACCTTCACTCCCAAGATCGAAGAGGGCGTGGCCGGAAACGGGCTTCATTTCCATCTGGAGTTGAAACGCGAAGGACGCAACATAATGACCAAAGCCGACGGCAGCTTGAGTCAGGAGGCCAGGTTGCTGATCGGCGGCCTCTGCCATTATGCGGATTCCCTGACCGCTTTCGGGAACACGGTTGCCTCCTCCTATTTCCGCCTGGTGCCGAACCAGGAAGCCCCGACCAGAGTTTGCTGGAGCGACCTTAACCGCAGCGCCATGATTAGAGTGCCTCTGGGCTGGACCAGGGTCAGCAACCTGTCGGCTCTGGTCAATCCGAGGGAGATGGAAGTGTTTGAAGCGGTCGGAAGCCGCCAGACGGTGGAGATGAGAACAGCCGACGGCAGCGCCCTGATTCATTTATTTCTGGCCGGTTTGACCATGGCTGCCGATTGGGCTCTGAATCCCGAAACGGCCGGCATCTGGGGAAAAGAAGCGGCCGAGCTGGCTGAAAAATTGTATGTTAGCGGGAATATTTTCCGCGATAAAAAGTTGCTGGACAGCCTGCCTGAACTGCCCTGGAGCTGTCAGGAATCAGCCCGGATTTTGAGAGAGAAACGAGGCCTTTATGAACGGGACCTGGTTTTCCCTTCGAGCATCATTGAGTACATGGCCCGCATGCTGGAAGAGGAAGCGGACGATAACCTTAGAGAACAGCTGATGTTGCTTCCGGAGGATGAAAGACGCGCCCTGGTCCGAAAAATTATGCATAAGGACCTTCACAAACATTAAAACCTGTTTCTGACCAGCCGTCGCTGCTCAGAAAATTCCGAAGCCAGTTTCTGCCAGAGAGAGTTAAACCTGACCTGGAGCTCCCGGTACAGGGCTGAATGTTCGGCTTCGGGAAAAATGGTCAGGCTATCTTTCTTCACCAGCTCCCGGGTCAGCTCAGAAATCTTCAGGTCGGAAGTTTCCTGTCTTCTCAGGCACCAGATAGCCTGCAGAGCCGCTCCGTAGGCGGCCGATTCCGGCTCTTTCAGGGTTACCACTGGAGCTTCCAGCACATCGGCTACTATCTGTAACCAGGTCCGGCTTCTGGCCCCTCCTCCGGTGGCTCTGATTTCCGACGGCCTGAGCCCCAGGGCCTTCAGGCGTGAAAATCCATAACCGAAATTGAGCACCGTCCCTTCCATCACCGCCCGGGTCAGATGGCAGCGGTCGAAATTCTGTCGGTTCAGGCCGAAAAACACTCCGGAAGCTTCGGGCAGGACCGGAACCCTTTCCCCGTCAACGAACGGCAGAAAAATCAACCCGGCTGCTCCGGCCCCGGCCCGGTCAGCCAGGCTTTCCAGCTCCAAGGTGTCGATCAGCAGGAGTTCTTTCAGCAATTCGGTGGCATTGGTGACATTCATGGTGCAGAGCAGAGGCAGCCAGCCGCCGGTGCTGTCGCAAAAAGCCGCAATCTCTCCTTCGGGGTCGATAAACGGGCGGTCGGAGAATGAAAAAACTGTGCCCGAGGTGCCCAGGCTCACGGTGAAGATTCCCGGGATTACATTACCGGTTCCAATGGCTGCCATCATGTTGTCGCCTCCGCCGGCCGACACCAGGACCCGCTGGAAACCGAACCTGGCGGCCACTTCCTGTCGGAGGTAGCCTACCGGTTCTGCCGGGTGGGAAAGAGGCGGCAATTTATTTTCCAGTTCCGGGTCAATGGCCTGGAGAACTTCGGAATGCCAGCACCTTTGTCTGATGTCCATGAGCCCGGTGCCCGAGGCGTCGCCGTATTCCATATGAGCCATTCCCGTAAGATAAAGGTTAAGGTAATTGTGTGGCAGGAGAATTAGTCTTAATCGACGGTAATTCTCCGGTTCGTGTTTTTTAAGCCAGAAAATCTTGGAAGCGGTATAGCCAACCGCCAGATTTATTCCCAGCTTGTCGATAAAAGCTTTGCGGCCGCCCAGGGCCCTGACTATTTCTTCCGCTTCTTCGACGGTTGAGGTATCGTTCCAGAGCTTGGCCGGTCGCAGCGGGCGGTGGTCGGCGTCCAGCGGCACCAGACCATGCTGCTGGCCGGAAACGCCCAGGCAGGTTACATGGCGGGGATTGGCTCCCGCAGTTTGAAGGGCCTGACCGATAGCCTCTTCCATGGCCTGGACCCAGCCCCGGGGGTCCTGCTCGGAGTGGCCGGGCTTTAAGCCGGTTATCGGCAGGTGGCGGGAATAACCCCGACCGATGACCTCTCCCGTTTCTGCTCTTACCACCAGGGCCTTTGTTCCCTGAGTTCCGGAATCAAGACCCAGCGCCAGCATTTTAACCTCCGGTCTGGATTTCCTGTTCGGCCCCGGTCCAGATCCGGCTGATTATTTTGATTAAAGAAAAGGCACTGACCACGAAAAGTATTGTCCAGAAAACGGCCAGAGGCCAGCGGCCGAATATATATGCTCCTGTTCCGAAAAGGGCAGAATACACGAAGATACATCCGGCTACCCAGCCGGCAAACGACAGAGTCAGGCTGTCCGGAGAACCTTCCAGGCCAGCTTCCTGTCTGATTTTATTCCAGCCTCGTCCGGCCGGTCTGACCAGCCGGAAGAAAGAAATGAGTTTATCGCGGTCGACCGGTTTGGTCAGATAGGTTACCACCAGCCAGACAACGGTGGTGAAGGCTATCGTTACCAGCAGCGAAATATGCTGGGGAACCGGATGTCCCGTTTTGCCGCGCAGGAAAAAGAAAACTGCAACGCTGAAAGAACTGGCCATGGCCGCTATCTCCGACCAGGCGTTGATCCGCCACCAGAACCAGCGCAGAAGATAAATCAATCCGGTGCCGGCGCCGATCGACAGCATCAGGTCAAAGCTGGCCTTGGCCGATTCCAGGACAAAGGTCAGCAGACTGGCCAGGATCATCAGGAAGACGGTCATCACTCTTCCGGCCGTTACGTAATGCTTTTCTGTGGCTCCCGGTTTGATAAAGCGACGGTAAAAATCGTGGACCACATAGGAGCTGCCCCAGTTAAGGTGGGTAACCAGAGTGGAAACATAGGCGGCCAGCAGTCCGGCCACCATGATACCCAGAAAGCCGCTGGGCAGGAACCTGAGCATGGCCGGATAGGCCATATCGTTGCCGATCAGTCTCGGGTCCACTCCCGGAAAGGCCTTCTGGATGTCGGACAGTTCAGGATAAATTATGAATGAGCACAGAGCTACCAGAATCCAGGGCCAGGGTCTGAGAGCATAATGAGCAAAATTAAAAAGCAGGGTGCCGGAGAGGGCATCCTTTTCGCTCCTGGCGGCCAGCATTCTCTGGGCGATATAACTGCCACCTCCGGGTTCGGCGCCCGGATACCAGACTGACCACCATTGAACCGCTACCGGGATTATGAATATGGACAGGGCGATGGTCCAGTTGCCGAAATCGGGCAGCAAGCCTATCGTTCGGGCGTCAAGCTTGGAAAACAAGCCGGACAGGCCGCCGATTTCAGGCTGCTTGAGGGCGAAAATGGCCGCCGAGAAGGCTCCGGTCATGGCAATGCCGAATTGAATGAGGTCAACCACCAGGACTCCCCATAAACCCGCCAGGGCGGCAAAGGTGACGTTGATGAGACTGCAGATGATGAGAGTTCTGGCCATGGGCCAGCCAAGAATGACATTGGCAATCTTGGCTGCGGCCAGGTTGACCGAAGCCATAATCACGCAATTAAAGAAGAGCCCGAGATAAATGGCCCGGAAACCGCGGACAAAGGAAGCCGGTTTGCCCGAATACCGCAGTTCGTAGAATTCCAGGTCGGTCAAAACGCGGGAGCGTCGCCAGAGACGGGCATAGAAAAAAACGGTCATCATGCCGGTCAGGAGGAAGGCCCACCAGACCCAGTTTCCGGCCACGCCGTTATTCCGGACGATGTTGGCCACCAGGTTGGGAGTGTCTGTGCTGAAGGTGGTGGCCACCATGGAAACGCCGATCAGCCACCAGGGTGCGGCCCGACCTGAGGTAAAAAATTCGGCTGTGTTCTTGCCAGCCCGCCGGCTCAGAATTAATGGCGGCAGAAAGCAGATGCTGATGGAAACTATGACGATAATCCAGTCAAGGGTGGTCAGGTGCATGGCTAAATCCTTTGACCCAAATTAAGGTTAGAATCTTATATCACAGGCGGGAAAAGCAAGTCAAAGAAGGCATTCTTTCAGGTCGGAGAGTAGAGAAGCCTGTCACGGGGCGCCTCCTTCCGTCCTCGCTCACCGATACCCCCGCTCTCGGAACGCTTAAGACTTTGCGGGAAAAGGTGTGCGGCTGACCATCACGCTGACAGGGCCGTCAATTACAGAAAAAGTGATTCTGGCCGGGGCTGATTGTCAAATCTTCTGCCACTCCGGCTTGTGTTCAAAAACCCAGCGGTAATAATCCAGGTTCTTGAGTTCAGAGGCAGCCTCCTGGTCGAGCAGGATAATGGCCCTGGGATGAAGCTGAAGAGCCGAGGCCGGGACCATGGCTGTCACCGGCCCTTCAACCGCCAGAGCGATGGCCCGGGCCTTCTTCCTGCCGAAGGCCATGAGCAGGCAGGTTCGGGCTTCAAGAATTGTTCCGATGCCCATGGTGATGGCGTGGAAAGGAACGTTTTCTTCGCCGCCGAAAAAGATGGCGTTATTTTTTCGTGTCTGGTCGGTGAGGGTTTTGATTCTGGTTCGTGAGCTCAAGGATGAGGAGGGCTCGTTGAAGCCGATGTGGCCGTTGGTGCCCAGGCCAAGTATCTGAAGGTCAATGCCTCCGGCCGCTCTGATTTCCTGTTCATATTTTTCACAGCAGGCCGGGATGTCGGAAGCCAGCCCGTCCGGGATGTGCACATTTTCGGGTTTAATATTAATATGGCTGAACAGGTTGGCCCTCATAAAATGATGGAAAGAAGCCGGATGGTCCGGAGAGAGACCGACGTACTCATCCAGGTTGAAGGTAATCACCCGGCTGAAATCCAGGCCTTCTTCCCGGTGCATCTTGGTCAGGTATTTGTAAAGCTGCAGGGGAGTGTTTCCGGTAGCCAGTCCGAGGACCGGCCTGGGTTTTTCCATAATGAGTTTTCTGACCAGCCTGGCGGCCAGCCAGCTGGCCTGTTGACTGTCGGGCTGAACGATTATTTCCATTTGACTGTCATTCCTTCTTTTTAATTTGGGGCAGGGTAGCCGCGGCCACGGCCTGACCCACCCGGCGGCTCTGTTCGTCGGTCAGATAGATTTCTATTTTTTCCTTGAGGTCGGGAAATTCTGCCGCCAGGACCCGTTCCGCTTCCTGCTTGATCAGCTCTCCGCCCGGACCAGAAGTCACCCGCCCCAGAATCATCAGGGTTTCGAAATCATAAAAGATTGAATAAAGCTGGGCGGCATAGCCGAGGTATATACCCACATCCCTGAAAATCCTGATGGCTCTTTCGTCTCCCTTTTCCACCAGAGCCTGGACCTGTTTAAGCCTTTCCGGAAGGTTGGTTTCCGTCGAAAAGTCATATCCGGCGGCCAGGGCCAGCTTGTTCACTGCCTGCTGGGAAAAATACATGGCCCCAACTCCGCGGTCGCCGGACCATTCGTCCACCGCGGCCCGGGGATTGAGGTCAACCGGAGCGAAGGCCAGTTCATCCAGCCAGCCCGGGAGATGGCCCTGGCGATTGAGATAGCCACCGGCCTGGCTTGAGCCCATGGCAATTCCAAGGACGGCTGTCCGTTTCAGGCTGAGGTGTCCGGCCAGGGCGGTTACCTCTCCGTCGTTGATTACCTCGAGCGGCACTCCCCAGTCGGCTTTCATCTCCAGGAACAGATTTTTGACTTTATCTTCAAACTGTTCTCTTGGCACCGAGCGAAACAGAGAAGCGATCCTGACCTGGTTGTTGATGTAAATCCCGGCTGCGCTGCCGCCGATAGCTTCCACCCGGGGCAGGTGAGAGGCGGCCAGCTTCAAACCCTGTTGCAGATGCCGGCGGTGGTAATCCGGGTCGGCCTGGGCCTGGGGATTCCAGGGAATCTCCTGGCTGAAGACCGGGCGGCCGTCCATAACCGCAGCTACCTTAAAATCACTGGCGCCCAGGTCGAAACCCAGACGACAGCCGTCCAGATGGCCGCCCAGAGTCAGAGGATTATCGCTCTCCCGGGGCAATTGCCCGGGCGCGACGCGAACCACCTCAAACGGTCGTTCGTAGACCGTGACCATAAGATTGACGTCGAATCGCCTTTCCCCCTGACTGGAATAAAGTTGTCGAAGCTGTCGAAAAATCTCCTCGGGTCCCTGGAAGTAAATTTTCCAGCCGCCTTTCTGCCAGAGCAGAAACTTGGTCAGCCTTTCAACATAGGCCATGGTCAAGGGACCGTTCCCGGGAGAAAGGGGGAGGATTTTTGACTTCCAGGAGGAGATGAGCTGGTTTTCTCTCTCGATAGCCAGCCCGATTTCTTCCCGGCTGCCGGCTGCCTGTTTTTGGTACCAGGAAATAAATTTTCCCAGCGGCAGAAAGCCGGGGTCATAAACGGGTTTCAGAACAGGGCTTATTTCTTTTTCGATCAACTGGAAAACCTGGCCGTTCATTTTTCACCTCAAAAAAATTATATCAGGATTGGAGGGCGATGACGAACAGAAACTTCTTCCGGGGAGAGGACAGGAGGCGGCAAAGAATCACAACCGCAACGATTTCTGTCATATTGTTATACAACTCGAATTGATCTTTTTAAGGCCGGCCATCGTTTCCGCCAGGAATTCCAGTCTGGATGATTGACAGACCGGGCGCCTTAAAATAGGATTAAAGAAAAAATTATGAAAGACGGTTTAAGAATGAAACAATCCGGTCTGAATAAAATTTTGCTTCCGGTTTTGTTGTTATTGGTCATTTTTCTATCACCATTTTCCCTGGAACCGCAGAAGAGAACCGCCAGGCCCCTGAAACCCGGCGAAGAAGGACGTGGACCGTGGTGGATGAGGGTTACGGCCCTGACGCCCGAGGGCCGTCTGCCCGGGCTGAAATCCCGCAAATGGTGGAAAAAAACCCTGGACTTGAAGCCGGGCGAGACTCTGATGCTGGAAGAAGGCGGCGAGGCCAGGGACCGGATGGCCGTCCGGGTTGAAAGTTATGAGCTGGAGGCCGGCCGGAAAGTAGAAATCCTGGTCCTGGCCATAGATGATGACGGCAACGAAAGCCTGAAGTCCGGAGGCGATTACCACGATGATTGTTACCTCTATGACCTCAATCGGGACGGCCAGGTTGACCTGATGGTTGATTACGCCGATGAAAACCAGGACGGCCAGGCCGATTTCCTGGAAATCAGGTATTTTGAAAGAGGTTATCTGAGCCGGGCCTGGGTCGGTTACGATTTTGAAAACATCGGCGAAATAGTCAGGTTCAGGAATCCTCTGGAACTGATGGCCGAAGTCTTCTCCCAGAACCTTAACGGTAAAAAACTCCATTTTCAGAATGTTTACCATCAGGCTCTGAGAAGCTGGCGGCCGTCCGGCATATGTCCGGTGGCCAGCTTTGACCTGAACGGCGACGGCTTGACGGACCTGCTGGTCAGGGTCAATCTGGGCGGGGAGGTGGTCGGACCGGAGATATCCTCCCTGGAAATCAGCTTCGACGCCGACCGCGGCAACAGTCAGGATTTCCCGTTTCATTATGATCTGGGTCTGACCCTGGCGGTTAAGCGTTCTTTTAATCTGGATGAATACCGTATCTTTTCTTCGGTCAGAAGACCGCCGCAGGAGGTTTTTTCCGTTCCTTATGAAAAAATAATGGAACTGGTACAGGACAGCGAAGTGTTGCGGTCCGGTTTTTCCTGGAGAGAATACCGGGACGAGAATCTGGAAAAAAATCAGACCTGGAAAGAAAAGGAAGGACAGGGAATAGGCTGGCCCGGGGAGCGGCGGGAAATGGTCTCGGCTTCAGCCTGTATCCAGAAGTGGAATGTCCGAAGAGAGATGGCTTCGACAGAAGGACCGGTTGAATTCTATTACAGTCCGGTTGACCACAGAATTCATCTCTTCCGGGCGGAAGAAGGCTGGTTGCCGGTCGGGTATCTGGCCGGCCTGCCCCGGGTGGGTGAAATCCGTTATTTTGATACCGACGGGAACGGCTATTTTGACCGCCGGGAAATTTATCTGACCAGCAGTTCCCGGCCGGTATTGACCCTGCCTCTGGCCGAAGAAGGGAATAAAAAGCTGCAGTTTGATTTAAACCGGATTTCGGAGTTCTATCTAAAAGAAGCTCTGCCGGCGGCCATAGTCGGGCATGAATCTTTTCTGAGAGCCATGAAGAAGATTTATATTTATGAACAGCCGACCGGCCTGTCGGCTGCCCTGGACCGGGCCACGGCCGCGGAGAAGAGTTATTTGCTGGAGCTTTTCAGCCTGCTCTATTTCATCAACTTAAGAGACCACTTTCTGACGATTGCCAATCAGACCCTTTTTCAGGAACTTTTACGGGACGGAGAAGGCCTGCCGGTTGGCGACCTCCACCCCGGGGCATTTCGGGACCCGAAAATTGTCCTGGAGCCGCTGCCGTCGGACCGGGCCTGGAAGCTGGCCAGACTTCTAACTGAACTGGAACAGGCTTATGGTCTGGCTCAGTCCGAACGTTTTGATAAGATTGTTGACCGAATAAAAGAGCTTGGATTCTGAAAACCGGCTTAAAATCTATTTTATTTTTGCTTTAGAAGTTCTTCAATCTCGTCGACCAGTTCGGAAGAGCCCAGATACAGAGCCGTCCTCTGGTGCGGACTCTCCGGCTTGATTTCCAGAATCGGCTGGCCGTCTTCGTCCACCGCCCGGCCTCCGGACTCACGGCACATAAAACTGACCACAGCCGCTTCGTACATCAGCCGCAACTTTCCCCGGGGATAATTCTTCTCAGGGTCAGGGTGGTTGACAATGGCCGGGTAGAGAAACAGACCTCCGTTGCTCAGGATGCGGTGAAAATCTCCGGCCAGGGCTCCGAGGTATCGGAACTGGTATCTGGCTTCATTCCTGTTAAGCCAGTTTCGGACTGCCGGGGCAAAATATTCCCGGTGAGCTGAATTGAACGACAGTTCCCAGCTTTTTTTGTCTGCCGGCAGTTCCATCCGGGTCGGCTTAACGAAGTTCATCGTTTCGTCGATATGGAAACGCCAGCAGCCGGCGTCTTTCAGGGCCATGGTGAAGGTGCCGGTGGGAATTACGAACATTCCGGCCGCTATGAATTCCTGCCCGGCCCTCAGGTGTCCGTCCTCCGGGCCTTCCAGGTTTCTCTTGGCAATGCCGAACAAAAAGCCGACCGGCAGGTTATGGGGTATGTTCGAAGAGCCGTCCATCGGGTCATAGTAAACGAAATAGCGACCGGCGGCATTCATCGGAATCAATTCCTCTTCTTCTTCGCTGACGGCGTAAATGACCCGGCCGGAGCGGGCCAGATAATGCTTGACCACCTCGTTGGCAATCTGGTCCAGCCTCATGACCTTTTCCCCCTGAACATTAACCAGCCCGCTGAGCCCCAGGTTTCCTTTCAGGGCCCCGGTCAGGTAATAATGTTGAATCCGCTTGGCAGCATTGAGGATGCTGTTCATCAGGATGAGAAAGTGGTAGGTCCGGCCGTGCCGCTCCTGATGTTCAAGGAGAAAATCCATAAAGGTTATTTCAAAATTCAGCATTCTCCACCTCTTGGTTTTCCTGTCAGTTCTTAACTATCACAGGTCAGCGACAATTTCAATCATCATCTGACGGCGGGAGTCCGGCCAGCAGAGGCGCGGATTCCCGAAGTCAGCTGGAATGGATTGGTTTGAAGCCCTTGCCCAGAACCTCATAGGTGTCGTTGATGACGACAAAGGCCTGGGGGTCGGTTTTTTTGATAAAAGCTTTCAGCTCGGCCAGCTGCTTGCGGTGGATAACGGTGATGATGATTTCGCCCTCGCGGTTAAGGTAAAGAGAACGGGACTTGAGAGCGCTGCCGCTGCGGTCGAGCTGATTGATAATAAAGTCGGCAATCTGGTCGGCCCGGGCGGAGGTGATGAATACCAGCTTGGAAAAACTCCAGCCTTCCAGGACCAGGTCTATTACCCTGGAAGAAACAAAAAGGACGATATAGCCGTAAAGAGGGGCTTCCAGGTTCCTGAAGACCAGGCCCGAGGCCGAGATGATGATGAAATCGGTCAGCATGATGCCGATCCCGACGGTCAGGCCGGTGTATTTATTGAGTATCAGGCCGATGACATCGGAGCCACCGGTAGAAGCCTGCCCCCGGAAAACCAGGCCCAGCCCCAGGCCCAGCATCAATCCTCCGTAAATGGCGGCCAGAAGCGGATTCTCCGTGCCCCTGGGCAGTCTGACTATTTCATTGAACAGGTCGATGAACAGCGACGAAACCGTCATTCCCACCATGGTGGTCAGCAGGTACTTCTTTCCCAGGAATCTGTAACTCAGGAGAAAGACGGGAACGTTGAGAGCGATTATCAGCAAGCCAACCGGCATCTTGAACAGATAGTTGAAGATGATGGAAATTCCGGAAACCCCGCCCGGAACCAGATGGTAGGGGATAAGGAACAGCGCATATCCCAGACCCATCACGGCCGAACCGGTCAGGACCAGAAGGAAATTACGGAAAATTCTTTTTGCAGACTCCCGGCTAAGTTTAACTCTGGCTATCATCTTTGCCCTCGAACAGAAAGTTTTTGATTTTCTAACATAAGCCAGTTGTCATGTCAACCCGGACGGTGATAAATAAAAGTTATGATTTTTAGAGAAGAGTTGATTTTTTTTCGGTCTATGATATCATTTTAATGACTCTGTTGTGCTGGCTGGGCAGAGTCAAAGGATACCCTCCTTCAATCATCCCCTTATATGAGATTTTCCCCTAACCCCAACAGCCAGCACCCTGTTTACAAATACCCTCAATTCGGTTATTTTTCTATTTCAAACTTAAGAATCGTCCTGAAAAACCTATGACAGAAGAATCCGACTTTAACCGACTGACCGGGCTCTGGAGCCGGGATTTCATACTCGGCCTGTCCGCTTATTTTTTCCTGTTTCTCTCGGTCAGTCTCTTTTTCCTTTTGCCTTTGTTTTTGAAACAGTTTCAGTCCAGCGGCAGCCGGGTGGGCCTGATTATGGGCATCCACAGCCTGACCGCAATCGCCGTCAGGCCATTTTTTGGAAGGTTGATAGACCGGCAGGGCGGGAAGAAGATATCGCTGCTGGGCATAACCATTCTAATAGTCAGCGTTCCTTTATTTCATCTGGTTAAAGAAGCCGATGCCCTGCCGATTCTGCTCCGGGCTCTGACCGGAATCGGCTGGGGCATCAGCATGACCGCCACCATCACCATGTGTACCGACCTGGCTCCGGTGCAGAGTATGGCCCGATCGATCGGCATAGTCGGAGTGGCCGGGTTGATCGCCAATGCCGTGGGCCCCTCCCTGGGAGAAGAAATAATCAGGCGAGCCGGTTTCACCGGCCTGTTCAACTGCAGTCTGATTTTTCTGCTGATTTCATTTTTCCTGGTCAATCTCACCCGGGAATTACCAAAAGAAGACCGGGGGCCGGAGGGCTCTTCGCCGCTGACCGGACTTTCGGGCTCAGCATCGGTGGCTGTCCTGTTGATCATCGGTTCCATGCCCGTAATCCACGGTTCAGTTCGCGGGGCAATGATTTATTTCATGCCCCTGCTGGTAAAAGCCCTGAACCTGGGCCGGGTGGGTCCGTTTTTTGTTGTTTTCTCGGCGGCAGCCATTCTGTCCAGGTTTCGGCTGGGCGGACTGGCCGATCGTTTCGGTTCCAAAAAGGTGGTGTTATTCTCGGCCCTGGTCATCGGCCTTAACCTGTTTCTGATCTGGCAGGTCAGGTCAATGGCCGGGCTGTGGCTGACCGGGTTCATCGGAGGCTTCGGACAGGGATTGATCTTTCCTGCCCTCAGCACCTATTTAATAGATTTTATGGGCCGCGAGAATAAAGGGCTGGCCATAAGTCTCTATAATTCTCTTTTTGATGTCGGCATGGGGCTGGGCTCGGTCTTTTACGGCTGGGTTTCCGAGCTGGCCGGACTGTCGGCTATGTACCTGGTGGCCGGAATTCTGTTGCTTTCCTTCACAATTATTTTTAAGATAAAAGCGCCGGACCTAAGACGGCCGGGACTGACCTGAACCGAAGGAGGATGAGGATGGAAGATTTCATGGAACTGATCAGGAAAAGAAGGACCATTCGCCAGTTCCGCCCGGAGGAAATACCGGTGAATATATTGTTGAATCTGGCCGACCTCGGTCGGATGGCTCCTTCGGCGGCTAACCTGCAACCCCTGGAGTTCATCATCGTCCAGGACCCCGGGGTTCGAAAGCAGGTTTTTCCCTGGCTGCGCTGGGCAGCTTACATCAATCCGGCCGGCAACCCCAAACCAGGGCAGGAACCGGTCGCCTATATAGTGATTATTGTCAACACCGCCATCAGACAGAAAGGCTATGAATACGATGTCGGGGCCGCGGCCGAGAACATTATCCTGGGAGCTTTAACTCAGGGAATCGGGAGCTGCTGGTTGATTTCGGTTGACCGAGACCGACTGAAGAATATCCTGGAAATTCCGGATGATTATAAGATCGATTCGGTTCTGGCTCTTGGCTATCCGGCCGAAAGTCCGGTGGTGGAAAATTTTCAGGGCTCGGTCAAGTACTGGAAGGATGAAAACGAAACCCTGCATGTTCCGAAAAGAAAGCTGGAGGAGGTGGTTCACCTGAACCGCTTCAGTCAGAGAATTGACAGGTAAGTTCCGGCTTATTTCCCGGCCACGGTCATTTCAGCCACTTTGACGGTCGGGCCGCAAATCGGGCTTTCAAACTGAATATCGTTGCCTAACTGTTCGATGTTCTGCAGCACCCGACCCAGGTTGCCGGCAATGGTCACCTCGGAAACCGGGAAAACCGGCTGACCGTCTTCAATCCACAGCCCGGAGGCCCCGCGAGAGATGTCGCCGGTTACGGTGTTCAAGCCATGTCCGATAACCCTGGTCAGCAGAAAACCCTTTCTGGTGGATTTGATGATTTCTTCGGGGGTGTTGGCTCCGGGTTCCAGATAAAAGTTGTTCGGCACCACACCCCGACCGTTGCCGTTTCCGGTAACCGGCAGGTTAAGCTTTCTGGAGGAGTAGGTGTTGCAGAGGTAATTCTTCAGGACTCCCTGTTCTATGACCACAGTCCGCTGGGTGGGCACCCCTTCCGAATCGAATGGTCTGGTGCCGAGCCGTCCGGGGAGCAAGCCGTCATCGACCACGGTTAACAGGTCGGAGCCGATTTTTTCACCCAGACGGCCGGCCAGAAAAGTAGTCTGCTGATAGACTGCCGTGCCGGAAACGCAGGAGAATAAGAAAGCCAGCAGCCAGGAGGTCATGGTCGGCTCGAAAATCACCGGGACATTCTGGGTTTTTATCTTCCGGGGGTTAAGCTGGCGCACGGTTCTCTCCACGGCAATTCTGGCCACTTCCTCAGGCGGAGCCAGATCCCTTAAATGTCTCCTGGCTGAGAACCAGTAATCTTCCACCAGCCGGTCGCCCCGGCCGGCCTGAAGTCCGAGACTGAGACTGCAGTAGGTCTGCGAATATTCGCCGCTGAAGCCGCTTGAGTTTACCAGCACCGTTCTCAACTCATTACTGACGAAGCTGGCTCCAAAAGAATTGGTTATTCTCTTATCCTGGAGAGCGATTCTTTCGGTGGTCAGAGCCAGTCTGATTTTTTCCTGGGGTTTCATGCCGGCCACTTCCGGGTCGTATAGCTTGAGAGAATCTTCGGTGACCTTGAACCGGGCTGGAGACGGCAACCCGGCAAACTGGTCGGCATGAGTCAGGCCGGCTCTTTTCAGGGCCTGTCGGACCAGGGCCTGGAGCTTGGACAGGCTGAGGTCGGAGGAACTGGCCGAGGCTGCTTTCCTGTCCTTGAACAAGCGAAAGGTGCAATAGCGGGAATCGGCCTCAACCAGGTTTTCAATCCGGCCCAACCTGACATCGACGTTGAATTCGCGGCCGTCGTACATGGTGACTTCTATTTCGTCCGCGCCCAGCTTCCTTCCGTACTGAACCAGCTTTTCGGCCAGTTTTCTGAGGTCATGACTGGCAGTTTTCATTTCAGCCCTCCGACGGTCATTCCAGAGATTTTTAGGGTCGGACAGCCGTCGGTCACCGGAACGTCCTGGCCTTCCTTGGAGCAGGTTCCGGTTTGCCAGCCAAAGTCCAGGTCGCTGCCGACCATCTCCACCTTTTTAAGAATGTCGAGGTTGGTGCCGATCAGGGTGGCCTGGCGTACCGGCCGGCCCAGCCGGCCGTCCTCGATCAGGTAACCCAGGGTCACAGAAAAGGTGAACTGGCCGGAATCTTCCACCTGGCGGCCTGAAAGTCGGCTGACATAGAAGCCTTTTTTAACGCTGCGGATGATTTCTTCCGGGTCGTATTCTCCGCGGTCGATGAAGGTGTTGGCCATGCGCGGCAGCGGCCAGCAGGTAAAATCCTGACGGCGGCCGTGGCCTGTCTTTTCTTTTTTCATCAACCGGGCCGACAGACCATCCTGGAGAAAACCCCTGACCACGCCTTTCTCCACCAGCAAAGTTTTTTGCGGGCGGCTGCCCTCGTCGTCAAAATTGTAAGAGCCGCGAAAACCCGGGATGGTCGGGTCGTCATAGATATTAAGCTGTTCCGACCCGACTCTTTTCCCCAGTTTATTCCAGAGAACCGAGGTCTTTTTGCGGATGAAGTCGGCCTCCAGCAGGTGGCCGACGGCTTCATGGATGAGGACTCCGCTGTGCCCCGGGGCCAGGACCACCGGCATCTCGCCGGCCGGGGGGTCGGTCGCCTCCAGCAGCAGACAGGCTTCGGAGGCCGCTTCCTGACCGATGGTTTCAGGACTCAGTCCACGGTTGAAGTATTCCAGGCCCACTCTTCCGCCTCCGCCGCAAAAGCCCGATTCACGCCGGCCGTTTTTTTCAGCCAGAGCCATGACCACCAGTTTGACCATAGGCCTTCTATCCTCAACGAACAATCCTTCTGAATTTATCACCTGAATGCGCTGCAGAGATTCGCCGTAGGCCACCTGGACTTTCTTGATGGCCGGATGGTGGTTCAGGGCCGAGCGGTAAGCCCTTTCCACCAGTTGAATTTTCTCGGTCAGAGGACGAGATGTGGCCACCAGCCTGGCCCGGGCCACATCATTCTCGGGCCTGAAATGCCTGAACTTGATTGACGGCTGTTTACCGGTCTTAGAGCTGGCTATGGCCGCTGCGGTCAGAGCGATCGACCGGATTTTTTCTTCCGCCAAATCGTTGGTATAGGCGTATCCGGTCCGGTCGTGGTGGATGACCCGAAGGCCAAGCCCCAGAGTGACGCTCTCTGAAGATTCCTTGATAATGTCTTCTTCCATAATAATTGACAGGGAAGTCTGGTATTCCAGATAGATATCGGCCAACTCTCCCCCGCGGCTTAGGGACAGAGCCAGAATCCTTTTCAGGTCTTCCGGCCGGAGTTGAAATTTTTCTGGTTCAGTCTTCGCCTCTTTTTTTCTGGTGACCATAGCTTGATCCTTTGCCGGACGAGAAACAGCAAGAATTTTGCCATAAAACAGGTCCGGGAGCAAGACAGCCGGTCTGATTCTCCCGCCTGACCGGCCAGGAATAAGGTTGACGCTATTCTTTCAAACTCTTATAATCTGATTCCATGGACTGGCAAAAAATCGATCATCTGATAGAACTGGCTCTGGCCGAGGACCTGCCGGCCGGAGATGTCACCACTGAAGCCATAATCTTGGAAGAGACCATGGCCAGGGCGGCCTTCCAGGCCAAACAGGACGGCGTTCTGGCCGGAATCGAGGTGGCGGCCCGTGTTTTTTACCGACTGGATCCGCGGATTGAATTCATAAAAAAGCTGGAAGACGGTCAGGAATTCAAGGCCGGGCAGTTTCTGGCCGAGGTCAGGGGCCCGGCGGCCTCGTTGTTAAAAGGGGAGAGAACCGCTTTGAATTTCCTGCAGCGTCTTTCCGGAGTGGCCAGCCTGACCAGGTTGTTTGTGGAGGCCATCCGGGGCACACGGGCCCGGATCCTGGATACCAGAAAGACCACTCCCGGCTGGCGATTGCTGGAAAAATATGCCGTCAGAATGGGCGGCGGCACCAACCACCGGATGAGTCTATCAGATATGATGCTGATTAAAGACAACCACCTCCGGGCGGCCGGGGGAATCGCTCCGGCTCTGAAGAAAGCCCGGGAATACCTCCGGACGAGAAATCTGTCCGGCCTAAAGATTGAAGTCGAAGCCACCAGCCTGGCCGAGGTTCGGGAAGCCCTTGAAAACGGCGCGGACTGGATCATGCTCGACAACATGACTTTGGAGGAAATAAGAGCGGCTGTGAAACTGGTGTCCGGTCGCCTGCCACTCGAGGCTTCGGGTCGGGTCAGCCTGGAGAAAGTCAGGGACCTGGCTCTGACCGGGGTAGATTACATTTCGGTCGGCTCGCTGACCCATTCTTTTCGTTCGGCCGATATTTCGCTTGAATTCCTTTGAGAACGAATAAAAAATGATGAAAAAGAAACCTGAACAGGAAGAATATTATTCGGACCTGTTGATCATCGGCGGGGGCATGGCCGGGGCAACCGCCGCCCTGGAGGCGGCCGGCCTGGGGTTGGAAGTAAACGTGGTGGTCAAATCTTCCGGCCCCGAAGGTTCCAACACCTTCTGGGCTCAGGGCGGCATAGTGTCATTCGGGGACGACGACGACCCGGAGTTGCTGAAGGCCGACATCCTTAAAGCCGGTGACCAGATTAACAACCCGGAAGCAGTGGAGGTTCTGGTCAGGGAAGGTCAGCTGGCTATAGAACGGATTCTGATCAAGGAATTAAAGATTCCCTTTGCCCGCTCTTCGCCGGAGAAGCTGGATTATGCCCTGGAAGGGGGTCATTCCAGGCGCCGGATTTTGCATGTGGAGGATGCCACCGGTCAGAGAATTTCCACCGCGCTCATAAACAGGCTCCGACAGCTCCCTAACGTGCATCTCTTTTTTGAGCATACAGCCGTTGACCTGCTGACGGTTCCGCATCATTCAGCCAGTCCCCTCAGCTATTACCGGGAGCCGCGATGTCTGGGAGCTTATGTCCTTGACAACCGGACCAGGAAGGTAAAAAAATTCCTGGCCCCTTACACCATCCTGGCCACCGGAGGTTGCGGGGCGGTTTTTCAGTTTACCTCAAATCCCAGAACAACCATCGGGGCCGGCTATGCCATGGCTCTCCGGGCCGGGGCCAGAATCGTGAACATGGAATACATTCAGTTTCACCCGACTTCCCTCTACCACCGCGAAACCGACGGGTTTCTGATTTCAGAGTCGGTCAGGGGAGAAGGGGCCAGGCTCAAGACCAGGGACGGCCGGACGTTCATGGAGAAGTACAGCCCCCAGAGAGACCTGGCTCCGAGAGACGAAGTGGCCAGGGCAATTTACCAGGAGATGATCAATACCAATTCCAGCTATGTCTTGCTGGACCTGGCCGGCTATATCCGGGTGGATATCAAGAAGAGGTTTCCCCACATATATAAAACCTGCTTACAGTATGGAATTGACATTACCAGAGAGCCAATTCCGGTGGTCCCGGCTGCCCATTTTTGCTGCGGAGGGGTGCTGGTCGACACCTGGGGGAAGAGTTCCTTGAGGGGACTTTATGCGGCCGGAGAAGTGGCCTGCAGCGGCGTTCACGGTGCCAATCGGCTGGCTTCTACCTCGTTGCTGGAAGGGCTGGTCTGGGGTATAAGAGCGGTCAGGCATATTGCCGACCATTTTGAGCCGGCTCTGGCTGGCAATCCGGCGCTGATCTGTCCCTGGTACTATCCTGAAAGCGAAGAAGAGATCGACCCGGCCTTAATACATCAGGATTGGGCCACCATCAGGAGCACCATGTGGAATTACGCCGGCATAATCAGGACAGCCAAGAGACTGGAGAGAGCCCGGGCTGACCTGGAATACCTGAAACACCGCATAGATAAATTTTACCGCGAAGCTCCGATGGACCCGGAAATAGTCGACCTCCGGCACGGAATCCAGGTGGCCCTGATGATTACCCGGGCTGCCTTAGCCAACACCGAAAGCCGCGGCTGCCATTATCGCCAGGACTGAATCCCGGAAATTGAACCCGGGCAGTGGCAGATTGGCTTAAGCTGTTCTATAATAGGGAAAATTGATTTGCCAGGCGGAGAATGCAGATGTCTGAACCGATTGACCTCAAAAAGAGTCTGAACCTGCCCCAGACTTCTTTTGCCATGAAAGCCCAGCTGGCCCAGAAAGAGCCGGAAATTCTTAAGAAGTGGGACAGTATGAACCTTTACCAGAGGATCATACAGAACCGAAAGGGCCAGCCAACTTTTATCCTGCATGACGGACCGCCCTATGCCAACGGCCATATTCATCTGGGGACAGCCCTCAACAAAATACTCAAAGATTTCATCGTCAAGTCACGCACCATGATGGGGTATCTTTCCCCTTACATCCCGGGCTGGGACTGCCACGGTTTGCCGATCGAAATCAGGGTTGACCAGCTTCTGGGAGACAGGAAGAAGGAAATGTCGGTCATCGACATCAGGCAAGAATGCCGCAACTACGCCCTGAAATTCATTGACATCCAGAGGGAGGAATTCCGGCGACTGGGCGTTTTTGGCGACTGGAAAAATCCTTATCTGACCATGAATCCCGGTTACGAGGCCGATATTTTGAGATTCCTGGCCGAATTCTTCGCTTCCGGCAACGTTTATAAAGGGAAAAGACCGGTCCACTGGTGTCTGCATTGCCAGACGGCTCTGGCTGAGGCCGAGATTGAATACAAAGAAAAAAAATCCCCGTCCGTCTACGTTAAATTCCCGCTGCTTTCCGACCTGTCGGCCAGGTTCCCGCAGCTGGCCGGCAAAAAGATTTCAGTCGTAATCTGGACGACCACCCCCTGGACTCTTCCGGCCAATCTGGCTATCGCCTTCCATCCGGACTATGAATATTCTGCGGCCGAAGCAGGAGACGAGGTCTTCATTCTGGCCCGGAGGTTGCTGCCGGTGGTGGCCGAGGAGCTGGGCTGGAGCGATTATCGGGAGCTGGCGGTTATGACCGGGCGCGACCTGGAGGGCCTGAAGGCCAGGCATCCCTTCATCGACCGGGAATCGGTCTTGGTTCTGGCCGATTACGTTACCCTGGAAGACGGAACCGGATGTGTCCATACCGCCCCCGGCCACGGATACGACGATTACCTGACCGGCCTGGCCTACGGACTTGATATCTATACTCCTGTAGATGAGGAAGGCCGTTTTCTGCCCCAGGTAGAACGTTACGGCAGACTGAATGTTTTTGAGGCCAATCCCAGGATAGTATCGGATATGCAGAAAGAAGGTACTCTGCTCCGACAGGGTGAAGTGAGTCATTCTTACCCGCATTGCTGGCGGTGCAAACAACCGGTAATATTCAGGGCTACCGAGCAGTGGTTCATCTCCATGGATAAGAACAGCCTGCGGGAGAAGACCCTGGAAGAAATCAAGAGGATCCGCTGGATTCCATACTGGGGTGAAGAGAGAATAGCCAACATGATGCAGAGCCGGCCGGACTGGTGCATCTCGCGCCAGAGGTCCTGGGGTGTGCCCATCCCGGCCTTTTATTGCGAGAACTGCGGCCAGATCCTGGCCGATGAGCATATTACCAGAAGGGTGGCCGATATTTTTGACCGGCATGGCTCCAACGCCTGGTTTGAAAAAACGGCTTCCGAGCTTCTTCCTCCGGAGGCCAGATGCCCGGCCTGCGGCGGTTCCAAATTTAAGAAGGAGAACAACATCCTCGATGTCTGGTTTGAATCGGGAGCCAGCCACGGCATCCTGGGCAAAAGCCCTGAACTTCCCTGGCCGGCCGACCTGTATATCGAGGGTCACGACCAGTACCGGGGCTGGTTTAACAGCTCTCTGGTGATCGGGGTCGGAGCCAGGAACGGTTCGCCCTACCGGACCTGTCTGACCCATGGTTTTGTCCTGGACGAACAGGGCCGGGCCATGTCCAAATCGCTGGGCAATTACATAGAACCCGGCGAGATTATTTCCGGGCATGGGGCGGAGATTCTGCGGCTCTGGGTGGCCATGCTAAATTACAAGGAAGATGCCCGCTTCGGTCAGGAAATTCTGCAGCGGCTGGTGGAAGCCTACCGAAAAATTCGTAACACCTGGCGTTTTCTGCTGGGCAATCTTTACGATTTCCGGCCCGACACCGACAGCCTGCCGGCAGAAGAGCTGCTCTGGCTCGACCGCTGGATCCTGGAAAAATCCCGCCAGGTCAGACAGAGGGTGATCAAAGCTTACGAAGACTATGAATTTCACATCGTTTTTCACTCTCTCTATAATTTTTTCACCGTTGACCTCAGCGCTTTCTACCTGGATGTGATAAAAGATCGCCTGTACTGTTCCGGCCCGCAGTCCAAAGTGCGTCGTTCCGGCCAGACGGCTTTGTTCCGGGTGCTGGAGAACACACTGAGGTTGATGGCTCCCATCCTGCCTTTTACCACCGACGAGGCCTGGGAGGCCATGCCGGATTTCGGGGACAAGGCTGAATCGGTCCATCTCTGCTCTTTTCCTGAGGACAGCCAGCTCTGGCTGGAGCCAGAATTTATGAAGAAGGTTGAGCGGCTGCTGGAGATAAGGGAGCAGGTCCAGAAAGAACTGGAGAAGGCCCGGGAAGCCAGATTGATAGGCAATTCCCTGGAGGCCAGACTTGACTTTCAGGCCCCGGAGGATGATTTTGACCTGCTGGAAGAATTCAGGTCGGACCTGCCGGCCCTGTTTATCGTTTCCGAGGTCGAGGTCAGGCCGGCAGAGAGACGGGAACTGGCAGTCCAGGTTTCCAGAGCCGGAGGGCAGAAATGCGAACGGTGCTGGAATTATTCAGTCAGCGTTGGCGGTGATCAGGATTATCCCGCAGTCTGTGAACGCTGCGCCCGGGTGCTCCGGGATGAAATAAAACGCAAACCATGACCATATTCAAAAAGAATTATTTCTATTTCATTTTTATTTTATTCTGGCTGGCCCTGGACCAGATTACCAAATACCTGGTGGCCAGGTCTCTGGTTCTCTATCAGGTGGTGGAAATAATACCGGGTTTTTTCAACCTGACCAGAGTCCATAACCGCGGGGCCATCTTCGGGTTTCTGGGAAACAGCAGCAGTTCTCTGGCTCTGGTTTTTCTAAATATCGGGGCTGTGCTGGCTTTTGCCGTGGTTAGCTATTATTTTCTGAAAACTCCTTCCGAAATGTTCCTGACCAGGATTTCCTTTGCCCTGATCATCAGCGGGGCTATGGGCAATATTCTGGACAGGATCTTCAGGGGTTACGTGATTGATTTCTTAGACTTCTACCTCGGTCGTTTTCACTGGCCGTTCTTCAACCTGGCCGACAGCTGCATCACAGTCGGAGCGGCCCTCCTGGTTTTTAATCTTTTCAGGGGTCAAAAGAAATGTTCCCAATCCTCATCCGAATCGGTCCGGTAACGGTTCACACCTACGGCTTTTTCATGGCCCTGGGAGTGGCGGCCGCTCTCTGGTTTATCTATGTTCAGGCCAAAAGACTCGGGTACGATATCAACCGACTGCTCGACGCTTCTTTCTGGATTATCCTGGTTTCTCTTCTCGGGGCGAAGTTGATTCTTTTCTTCGGTCATTTTTCGTACTACCTCGAAAATCCGGGAGAACTTCTGTCGTTGGCCAGGTCGGGCGGCGTCTTTCAGGGCGGCTTGACCTTCGGAGTGATCTTCGCCATCATCTATTTTCGAAAAAAGAAAATACCATTATGGCCAACGGCCGACCTGGTCGGGCCGGCCGTGGCCCTGGGGCATGGCTTTGGCCGGCTGGGCTGTTTTTCGGCCAGCTGCTGCTACGGCCGGGAGTGTTCGCTCCCCTGGGCGGTGGTTTTCAGAAGCGAATATGCCCATGAACTGACCGGCATTCCGCTAAACACCCCGCTGCATCCGGTTCAACTTTACGAGGCTTTTCTGAATTTTCTGAATTTTCTGATTTTGTGGGCAGTTTTAAGACGTCGCAGTTTTTCAGGTCAGGTCTTCAGTCTCTATATTATCAATTACTCCCTTATCCGCTTTTTTACCGAGTATTTCCGGGGTGACCATGAAACCAAAGCCTACCTTCTGAGGGGAGAGACTGCCTTCGGCAGCCTGTCCCTGCCGCAGCTCTACTGTCTGGCCGGGCTGGCAGCCGGGATTATTCTCTACAGGCTGCTGAGACAAAGAAAAAGTGATTGAAAAAAAATTCCGGGTAGAATCAGCCGACGACCTGCGGCTGGACCTTTTTCTCAAGAATAAACTGCCCGGAATGAGTCGGGCCCGAATCCAGAAGGCTATCAGGGAAGGGCAGGTCCTGGTTAACGGCCGGACGACGAGACCCGGACAGAGATTGAAAGAAGGGGACTGGATCGAGCTGGCGCTGACCGAATCCGTTCCGGAAGGCGGACTCCAGCCCGAACCTATGGACTTAAAAATAATCTATGAAGATGACCAGATTGTGGTCCTTGACAAGCCGCCGGGTCTGGTGGTTCATCCCGGGGCTGGTGTGAGGCAGGGGACTCTGGTCCAGGGGCTGCTGTATCGTTATCCGGAAATAGCGGCCGTGGGTTCTGCCGCCCGCCCGGGCATAGTGCATCGCCTGGATAAAGACACCTCGGGAGTCATGGTGGTGGCCCTGACCCCGGGCGCTTATCAGTCGCTGAGGCAACAGTTCGAAGAGCGGACAATTCACAAGACCTACCTGGGTCTGGCTCTGGGACGGTTCAAACAGAAAAAAGGAATGATCGACCTGCCCCTGGGGCGTCATGTTCACCACCGGGAAAAGATATCAGTCCGAACCAGGAAACCCAGGGTGGCCATTACCCACTATGAAGTCCTTAAAGAATTCAGGGAAACAACTCTGTTAGCCCTGAAGCCCATTACCGGAAGAACCCATCAGCTCCGGGTTCACCTGTCGGCTACCGGTCATCCTCTGGCCGGGGATGCCAGGTACGGCGGCCAGAGCCGGCAGAAGACCAGATATCCCCGTCTGTTTCTGCATGCCTGGAAACTCAGTCTTCAGCATCCGGTGAGCAGACTGGAGATGGAATTTGAAAGCTCCCTGCCGCCGGAACTTGAAAAAATTCTTGAGGCCGAGAAGCCGCTCAAATAAATGCTCTTTTGTCTTGAGTAAATCGCCTTTTTTTACTATTATATATACTCATTTGGCTCCCAAGAATCTCTTTCTTGGTCTGAAATTACCTGACTGGAGGAATGAAAATGGCCGATTACAGCCCGGAAAAGCTGAGGAATGTTGCCTTTATCGGACACGGTTCATCCGGAAAGACCTCACTGACGGCAGCCATTCTGTTCGCCGCCGGGGTGACCACCCGGCTGACGAAAGTTGACAGGGGAAATACCGTGACCGACTATGACCCGGAAGAAATCGAAAGAAAGATATCCATCAATTCGGCTCCCTGTTTTGTCGACTGGAAGGGAAACAAAATCAACATAATAGATACTCCCGGTTACAGCAGCTTTCTCTGGGATACCAGGGCCAGCCTCCGGGCGGTGGACTCAGCCCTGGTCCTGGTCTGCGGCGTGGCCGGAGTGGAAGTGGGAACGGAAAAAGTCTGGGAGATGCTGGAAGAACTGCAGCTGCCCCGGATGCTGGTGGTCAATAAGCTGGACCGGGAAAATTCCAGTTTCAAACGGACGGTTGAAGAAATTCAGCAGTTTTTCGGCCGCCAGGCAATTCCGGTCCAGATACCGGTGGGGGAGGAAAAAGATTTCTCCGGCGTGGTTGACCTGATCAAAAAGAAAGCCTATCTGTTCGAAAAAGATGAAAGCGGAAAGTTCCAGGAAGCCGAAATACCGGCCAATCTGAAAGAAGAAGTCGAAAAAAGATACACTCAGCTGGTGGAAATCGTGGCTGAGAGCGATGAAAAGTTGATGGAAAAATATTTTGAGACGGGAGAGCTGACGACTGAAGAACTTCTCAAGGGTTTAAAGAAAAGCATCTTAGCTCATCAGATTTTCCCGATCTTTGCGGTTTCGGCCCTGAACAATATCGGGGCCCATCAGATTCTGGACGGCCTGGTCGATTTTATGCCCTCGCCTGTTGACAGGGGCAGCCTCAAAGCCCGGGTTAAGGGGCAAGAACAGTCTCTGCCTCTGACGGCTGACGGGCCTTTTGCGGCCCTGGTTTTCAAGACTATCTCCGACCCCTATACCGGCCGGATTTCGCTCCTGAGAGTATTTTCAGGGAAAGTCGCCGGGGACGCCACCGTCAGCAATACCACCAGGGATTCCGAAGAAAAGCTGGGGGGCCTCTTCTTCCTTCAGGGAAAGGAACAGGTGCCGGCCGGCCAGGCCAGAGCCGGCGACATAGTGGCCACAGCCAAGCTCAAAGCCACTCTGACTGGCGATACCCTGTGCGCTAAGGGGGCTGAAATCGAGTTTGAACCCATTAAGTTTCCTGAACCGTCAATTTCCTTTGCCATAGAACCCAGGACCAGAGCCGACGAGGATAAGATATCGCAGGCCACTCACCGGGTGACGGAAGAAGACCCGACGGTCAGAATTGAAAGAGACCCGGAAACCAATCAATTGCTGATTTCCGGAAACGGCGAACTCCATGTCAGGATTATCACCGACAAATTAAAGAAGCGTTACAATGTGGACGTGGATCTTAAACCGCCCAAGATACCTTATCGGGAAACCATTAAAGGCCGGTCGGATGTCCAGGGCAAGTACAAGAAGCAGACCGGAGGGCGCGGTCAGTACGGCGATTGCAAGATCAAAATGGAGCCGTTGCCCAGGGGCAAGGATTTTGAATTTGAGGATAAAATCTTCGGCGGCGCCATCCCCAAGAATTTTATTCCTTCCATTGAGAAGGGAATTCAGGAAGCCAGGAAAAAAGGCATCCTGGCCGGCTATCCGGTGGTAGATTTCAAAGTCATCCTTTACGACGGGTCCTACCATGAGGTAGATTCCTCCGATATTGCCTTCAAGATTGCCGCCTCCATGGCTTTCAAGAAGGGAATGAAAGAGGCCAGGCCGACTCTGCTGGAACCGGTGATGAACGTTGAGATCTATACGCCCGAAGCCTATATGGGCGACATTATGGGCGCTCTTAACGGCCGCCGGGGCAAAGTTCAGGGCATGGAGCAGAAGGGCAACATGAGAATCCTCAAGGCCCAGGTGCCCATGGCCGAAATGCTGGATTTTGAGCCCACCCTGACTTCCATCACCGGAGGCCGGGGTTCGTTCCTCATGGAGTTTTCTCATTACGAAGAAGTGCCGGCTCAAATTCAGCAGAAGATAATAGCCGAGGCCATCAAAGAAGGTCGGGTGAAACCGGAAGAAGAATAAGCTTAATAGGAAACCGGATCCCGGTCCTGCAGTTGAGCCCGGGCTGAAGTTTAGGCTGAAAACGGATATCCTGAATTTAAGTCCCGGCTCGACCGAAAC
Source organism: Candidatus Saccharicenans sp. (assembly GCA_030017715.1). Classification (GTDB taxonomy): domain Bacteria; phylum Acidobacteriota; class Aminicenantia; order Aminicenantales; family Saccharicenantaceae; genus Saccharicenans. The sequence continues at coordinate 206,630 of JASEIU010000005.1, forward strand.
GCCAACATCTTCAAACCAGGCCCTTGAGCTTTTTTTAAGCTTTTTCTCCCCGGCAATCTCCTTTTGGTTTCTTAAACCGAACCGCTCCAATATTATGACCTGGCTTGCTGTGCCTGGACCAGTCTTGGTGAGGTTTTAATCTTTATCAGCCCGGGGCCGGAATTTTGCCGCCAATTTTAATTCTGGCCTGATATTCAGTTGACCCGCTTTTGTCTATCAGAAAAGAGATGGATTCCAGCTTGTAATATCGAGAGATTAAGATTGCCGATTCCTGAGCCCGGGTCAGCCCGGGGCCGGCACAGGCTTCCAGAGCCAGAAGTTTCTTCTACCGCCCGGCTAATTGAATTTCTTTTTTATGCCCGGCAGATAGGGTAAAATTAAAAAAGTGAGAATTTTGGCCGTTAACAGGAGCCAGGATGAAAAGTATTAAGAGATGGTCGGCTCTTATATCCGTTCTGGTCGCTTTTATTCTGTTTTTTAATTCTAAAGAAAACAGCCGGGCCTGCACCCTGATTGTGGCTTCGGGGCGGGCCACCGTCAGCGGCCGGCCGCTGATGTGGAAGAATCGTGACACCTCTCAGCTGCTGAATAAGTTAATGTATTTTAAGGGCGAGAAGCACAATTTTATCGGCCTGATTGACGCCGATGACGAAACGGGAAAAGAAATCTGGGCCGGGCTTAACGACCGGGGCCTGGCCATAATGAATTCTCAGGCCGATGACCTGGCGGTCAGGGAAAAAAAATATGACGGGGCCGGGAACGGAGCTTTCATGAAACTGGCTCTCGGCCTGTGTGCCACAGTCGACGATTTCGAGAAGTTGCTGCAGAGAGAAAAGGGGAAATGGGACCTGGCGGCCAATTTCGGAGTGATTGATGCCGGGGGAAAAGCCTGTTTTTTTGAGACCTCGTCTGAATATTACGTCCGTTTTGATGCCGATGATAAAAGGGTGGCCCCATTCGGTTATCTCGTCAGGACAAATTTTTCTTATACTTCCCCGGATTACCTTCTGGGCGGAGGCTTTATCAGATTTGAAAGGATGTCACACCTGGCTGAAACTGCCATGACCTCCGGCCGGCTGAGTGTTCGCTTCATCCTTCAGGAAGCAGCCAGAGACCTCAATCATGAAAAGCTGCACTCGTTTCCTCTGAGCCGGCCCCTGCCCGATGACCCGTCCCGGCCGCTTTACATAAATACCAATGATACCATCAATCGGAACAGCACGGCCTCGGCTGTGGTTTTTGAAGGCGCCCCGTCGCCCGAACGCCCGGATCTGGCCACCATGTGGGTTATTCTGGGACAGCCGGTAACCATGGTGGCCTTGCCGGTCTGGCCGGTTTCCGGACAGGTGCCCGGGGTAACTTCAGCCCCCGGCAGCCAGACCTGCCCGCTAAATGCTTTTTCCAGGAAGCTGGTGCAGTATCTTTACCCCGACCGGAGGGGCAGGATGCCGCAGTATCTCAACGTCAGCCGTCTAAGAACGTATGGCGGGGAGGGGGTGCTGCCTAAATTGATGCGCCTGGAAAATCAGGTCCTGGAAAAGTGTGCCGCCCGGCTCCGGCTCTGGGAAGCGCGGAAAGAAGCTCCGGGGCGAGTGGCCGCCTTTCAGGAGGCCCTGGCTGATTTTGTCATGCGGAATTTAATTCTGGAATTTCCTGATATCAGGTAAGAGTCCGGATGCTGATGGAGGGCATTTATCAGTTGAAAAATAAATGATAAAAGCTGTGTTTCAATAAAAAAGGTTAATTTAGAAGGAGTCCTGTTTCATGAATCACAATCCAGGCAAGATGATTTCGGGAAGCTGGCAGAAGGGAGCCGGGATTTTGCTCCTGACCTTGATCCTGGCTGTCTGGCTCTGGCCTCAGAACGCAACCGGAGACAGGTCGCTGACCCTGCCCCTCGGACCAAAGAAATTACGAGGACAGTTCCTTAAGGTGGAAAGCGGTCGGCTGTATTCAGCCAGAAAAGGGAAACCGGTATCCTTCGAGGCCATGGTCGGAGAAATGAAAAAGGCCAGGCTGATACATGTGGGCGAAACTCACGATGACCTGGAGATGCATGAAATGCAGTTCAGGATAATCGAAGCTCTATACCGGCAGGATCCCAACCTGGCCATAGGGCTGGAGCAGGTAACGGTTGACCTGCAGCCGGTTCTAAATCGCTGGGTGGCCGGCGAGCTGGACGAGGAAAGTTTCCTCCGGGAAATCAGATGGTATGTCACCTGGAGCTTCAATTATAATTATTATAAGAAAATTTTTGATTTCGCCAGAGACCATCGGCTGCCCGTATTTGCCTTAAATGCTCCCAGAAACCTGATCAGCAAAGTTCGTCTTCAGGGTTATGAATCCCTGAGCGAAGAAGAAAAACAGGTTATCCCGCCTCTGGACCTCAGCAACCAGGAACATCGCCTGCTGCTAAGAACCATTTTTGAATCGGAAGAGATACCGCCCCAGATGAAAGGGACCAATCTGGAAACCATGTTCGAGGCTCTCTACCGGGCCCAGGTGGCCTGGGATGAGACTATGGGACGTAATGCCGCCCGGGCGGTTGAGGGGAGCGGCCGGCGGCTGGTGGTGCTGGCCGGCTCCGGTCATATGCTTTATGGCCTGGGATTAAACCTCAGGGCCTATCTTCTGAGCCGCCTGCCTCAGGTTACAGTGATAGGAGTTCGGGTTGCGGAGGACACAGGTCTTAAGGTGTCTCGCGGCCTGGCCGATTTTATTTACGGAGTCAAAGCCAGGGATTATCCCGCTTACCCGGCGGTCAGTCTGAACCTGAAAAAGGTGGAGGGGCTGAACAACCTGGTGGTGGCCGCCCGTCCGACCGAGGCTCTGGCCCGGACTGCCGGCCTGGAAAAAGGAGACGTGATACTTTCGGTTGCGGACCGGCAGGTGTTTGAGGTCAACGATTTCCGGATGATGGTGGCCGGGTATTCCTGGGGGGAAGAAATTAAGATTAAGGTTCTGCGAAACGGGGACGTGTTGACTCTTAGCCTGAAGCTTGACCCCTCGTTGCTGAATAACCAAAAATAACAGGAGAACTTATACCGGGCGGTAATGGCATCTCACCAAGATTTTTTGCCCTGAGTTAAATCACGCGGCCCGGTCTATTAACAAAAAAATCGTCGATAAAAATTAGATGAAAAAATGAAGGAGGCCAGAATGGAAATCAAAAGAACTTTAACAGTTTTAATTCTGGGCGTCTGGTTGCTGTCAATCCTGCCCCTGGAAGCCGCTGTCCTGAAAACCCCGGCCGAAGAGGTTCGTTATACCAGGTACAGCCAGTACGAGGATGTGGCCAGATTTCTGTCGGTTCTGGCGGCCCGCCATCCGGTGCTTAAAGTCAGGATAGCCGGCAGGACAGAGGAGGTGGAAAACTATCCGGCTCGAGACCTTTTCCTCTGCCTGCTGACCGAAGAAGGAGCCAGCGCACCGGACTCCCTCAACCGCAGCAAACCGACCCTGCTGTTTATTGCCTCCCAGCACGGCAACGAACAGTCGGCCAAGGAAGCGGCCCTGAGATTGATACGGGACCTGGCCGGCGGCGACTTAAGACCGCTGCTTAAGAAGCTCAACGTTCTGATTATTCCCCAGGCCAACCCCTACGGGAATTATTTCGACCTCAGGCAGAATGAAACCGGTCTCGACCTCAACCGGGATCATGTCAAACTTGAGGGCTGTTCCACTCAGGCCATTCACCGGGTGTTCAGCCTCTATCAGCCTGAGGTTACTATGGATATTCACGAAAAAGGAGACGATTATTACCGGGTTTCGGTGGGCTGCGTTTCCAACCTTAACATCCGCCAATCGCTTCAGGAATATTCCCGAAATACCATATTGAAAGAGATAGAAAAGAAACTGGCCAGGAAAAATATTGCCTTTCATGAATATCTGGTCAGTGATGTCCTGGGAATGGATACTTCCTCGGGAGCGCGGTTAGCCGGGCCGGAGGGAAGGGAGATGATGCTTCGTTTCAGCACCACCGACCTGAACGATGGCCGTAACAGCCCGGGAATTTATGAGACTCTGGCCTTCATCCAGGAAGGAGCTTCACGACACGACCTGGCCACCCTTGAAGCCAGGACCAACTGGCAGTATGAAGGACTCCGGGCCCTGGCCGAGATAGTGGCTGATCGTTCGGCTGAAATTCTTAAAATCGTGCGGGATTTGAGAGCCGATCTCCTGAAAAGAGCTAAAATCAGAGCCGCCGAAGACCCCATTCATCTTAAGATGACTTATGTCCGGGACCCGCAGCAGCCGGAATTGGTGATAAAAACTTTTGAGAGAGCGACGTCAAACATCCGGGGAATCCTGAAAGTAGATAAGAAAGCTGGTGATTTCCTGCTGGCCGAGGATATCAGTCCGCACCAGGGGCCGCCGCAGATGAAAATCATAACCAGGGTGGAAAAAAACTGGTTCCCGCGGGTGGAATCCAGGCTGACCGTAAAGCGACCGGCCGGATACATAATTCCAGCCGACCGACCCGACCTGGCCGAGCTCCTGGTCCGGCACGGCATCCGGGTTGAGATGCTGGAGAGGGCCGCGGCTATTGAGGCCGTAGCCTATAAAATAACCGAGGTCATCCCGGCCAGGGCTGATTATCTGGCTCCGGAAAAGCTGGAAGCCAAAGCTGAGCTGCTTAAACTGCCTCTGAAGAGGGGAGACTTCTACGTTTCCTGTGAACAGCCGGCGGCCAATCTGATTCCCTGCTTGCTTGAACCGCAGTCCGATTACGGGCTGATCCGCTATTTCAAGTTCAAACTGGTTCCGGAAGCCGGCGATTACTTTACCATCTATCGGGTAGAAGTTCAGCCGGTGCTGCCTGTGGTGGATTTTATGCCCTGGAGGTGAGGCCAGAGTTTAGCCGATTATAACGGCCCTGGCCGCAAGGATATAAGGAGCCGGGATTTAAAAGAAAATATTCACCCTCCGGGAAGCTCAACCCGAATTATATCTTAAATTATTTTCCAGCCTGTTCCCGGGCAATCTTTTTGAGTTTCTCGTTAGCAATGATTCCCAGGTCCACCCGGCGGTTCTGCTGGCGGCCTTCGGGCGTGTCGTTAGAGGCTATCGGCTGGTCGGGACCATAGCCCATCACCGAAAACCGCCCCGACTGCACCCCGAGCTGAGCCAGATAGGCTGCTACCGCCCTGGCCCTTCTTTCAGACAGGGTCAGGTTATAGTCTCTGGTGCCGGTGGAATCGGTATGACCTTCAATGATGATGTTGGTGTCCGGGTACTTGTTCAGAATAACCGCCAGTTTTTTAAGGTTTTCCTGACTGGCCGGGCGCAGGTCGTATTTATCGACGTCAAATAAAAGTCCGGAGTCGAAGGTGATCTTGATGCCCTCGCCGATTCTTTCCACTCTGGCCCCTTCCAGGTCGCGACGCATTTCTTCGGCTTGCTTGTCCATCTGTCGCCCGATGTAGGCTCCGGCCGCGCCGCCAACCGCAGCCCCGATGATGGCCCCGGCCAGGGTGTTTCCGGCTACTTTGCCCACCACCGCTCCGGCCACCGCCCCGCCGGCCGCGCCGATGGTGGCTCCCCTGGCTGTTTTGCTCCAGCTGGCGCAGCTGACGCTCATAAATAACAGGCAAAGGATAAGAATAAGAGACAGTGATGTTTTCATATTTAAGCCCTTCTTATAATTTCACTTAAAAAGTTTAGCAGAATATTCATAAATTAAAAAGCTTTAAGATTTTATCCATGAATTCCTGAGGGGCTTTCTCAGCAGCGGCTGCCAGACGGCCGGTCTGCCCGCTCTTCTTGAGAGCCAGCTGATAAAAATAAGCGTACGGTCCGGCCGGAAATTTCTGACTGTAATCGATTATAGTCTGATACTTTTTTCCGGCTTCCTCCTTGCGCCCGAGCTTCTCCAGACAGAGACCTTCAAGAAAATCCTGAATTCTCTGGTCGGGGTCGAAAGGCCGTCCGGTTCCCAGAGCCTCAGGATATTCTCTGGAGCGGGCAATTTCTTTCAGGGCTTGGTCCCAGTTTCTTCCCAGCATTAGGTCCAGGGCTAAATGCAGATGGACTCGGACAAAAAGCTGATGAACCTCGCTGGCTCCCTCATAGGGAAGAACCTGCATCCTGTCGAGCAGCTCAGCCGCCTGTCGGTATCGGGAGCCGGCCAGCAGGGCTTTAACCGCATCCGATTGAAGATAGACGTTGTCCGGGAATTTTTCCAGAGCTGCCTGCGAGTTGGCCAGGGCTCTGTCGACGTAACCGCGGGCCAGCTCGTGACTGATCAGGTGGTGCCAGGTTCTCCAGGCTTCAGGGGCCAGGGATCTGGCTTTCTTAAAATCCTCATAGGCCGCGTTCGGATTGTCAGAATTAAGATAAGCCCGGGCGATAAAGACCGGATAGTAATCGGCCCGGTCCAGACCGGCCAAAAGCTCGCCGGCTTCGGTCAGCCTTCCTTTGTGCCGGTATATTAAGCCGAGGAAGTAGCGGAATTTCCAGCTTTCAGGCCTCTGGCTGATAGCCCATTGAAAAACCGGGATTGATTCTTCCCGGAAAGGGAAGACCAGCCAGGGAGAAGACTCGGCCGCTCTGTTCAGAAAGGCCAGGCTTTTTTCCCGGTCGAGGTCTCTGTAGATAAAGGCCTGCCAGGCCAGGAGCTCCGGATTTGGTGGAGCCAGGGCGAGCAACTCGGCCGACTGCTCCGCCTGGGCGGTTCTCCAGTAGTAAAGAGCCAGTTCCAGGTAGGTTTCGGACGGGAATTCGTTGCGGATCATATTCCAGAAATTTTCAGGATTTTGTCTGGCCGGATGAAGAAGATAGAGTTCATATCGGGCCAGGTGATTGAGAGGGTCAATAGACAGAATCCGGCGACAGGTGTCCGCCGCGTCCTTATTTTTGCCCTGAAGTCTGAGAACTGAAGCCAGAAGTTCATAAGGCAGGGGATTGTTCTGGTCCCTGTCTGAAGCCCGACGGGCAAATTCTTCTGCCTGGAAGTAATCCTTATCGGCCAGGGCAATTTCCGCCAGTTGGAGATAGGCCGGCACCGCCAGTTCCGGGGAACGAGCCGCCCAGCCCAGAGTTTCCCTGGCGTCGCTCAGGCGGTTTAGTTGTCGGGCAGCCAGGCCGTAAAGGTAATTGGATTCCGGGTCATACATGGAAATTTCCAGTCCGCGCCGGGCGTAATTCAGGGCAGTCTGGAGCTCTCCCCGGCGCAGATAAAGCTCGGCCAGCCTGTTCAGCGCCCGCAGGTGACCCGGTTCTTTCTTAATAACTTCAAGGTATTTCTCCAGAGCAAGGCTGTAATCTCTTTCGTTTTCCAGCTTCTGTCCGGAAAGATAAAGAGCTTCAGCGGAATCTCCAGATGGCTGGCGGAACATAAAGGGACGATGAAGTTCTTTATCCTTGGCCGCCTGATGGATTGTTTTTTGTCCGAGAGAGATGGTCAATTCTTCGATGTCGGAAACGCCTTCTAAGCTGACTTTCATTTTTTGAGCCGGCCTGAGGTTTACCGGGCCGCGAAATATTTCGCGCCCGCCTTTTTTAACTGCCAGTGTTTCCCTGATTTCTTCCAGAGCATAGAGTCCAAGTTCCAGGCCGTCTTCCTCTGGGTTGAGGCTTATGGCCGCGGCCGGGCTGGCTCCGGCCAGCGGGCCGATGCCGCTGTAGGGAAACCAGATTTCCTTCCAGGCGTCGGAAACGGCCGGAAAGAAAGCTCCATGGTCGGACTGATTCAAGAGCCGGCCGGCCTGGGGCTCGGTGTACTGGCCGTCGGCATCAGTCAGCAAGTCCACCCAGATTTCGCCCGCCCGGCTCAATTCCCAGATCCAGACCTTTTTGCCGGGCATATCCAGGTAGTTAGCTTGATGGCCGAATCCAAAATCGGAATTTTCGTAATAACCGCCATAAAAATGGTCATATGTTCCGACTACAAAGTAACTCTTGGAGCCGCCGAAGTCGTTGTTTCTGTACCAGGACAGATCCCGTCCCTGATTGTCTATCGGCCAGGGTTCCAGGGGGCTCGAATAATCATGCCCTATCTGGTATCTTCCAGGGAAGAGGTATTGCAGGTCGGAAGAAGCCGGAACGGCAGCGCACATCCAGGCATAGTAGGACTGGCGATAAGGGCCCGGATTTGTCCAGCGGGCGCTGGTTTCGAAATAAGCCCGGTCGACAGGCAGAATTACGCTAACCTGCCAGCGAGTCCGGGAGGGCCAGTCATAGTTGCCGACGGTGCAGACCAGACTGCCGTCAGGTTTCTTTTCAACATAATAATCAACCGGAGCGGCCGTGGAAGGGGCGTGGCCGATGATTCCGAAGTTGAATTCTATTCCGCCTGAGGTCCAGGGACCGCGCAGGGCAATCTCCCTGAACTTCAGCACCCGATTGGTATACAGGAAATCTTTTCCGGTCTGGCGGTCAAAAGCACCCCATACCTTCCCGCCCACCTCGGGCAGAATTGAGACCTCAAGGTATTTGTTTTTGAGTCTGACCACCGTCCAGTCCTGAGGCCTGGGGTCCCGGCTGAAGCCGCTAAAAACAAAATAGGGATAAATTCTGGAACCTGAACCCCAGATGGAGGAACGGGCAAAGACGGGGATGGGGTCGGGGTCAAAGAAGGGATAGGTGGTGATGGTTTCTTTTTTTACCGAGAAAGACGCCTGCCGGCCGGGGTCACATCCGGTCAGCAGTAAACTCATGAGAATTAAAAAAATAAAACAGGCTGTTCTGATTCCAGGCAATTTTCTTATCTTCATGTTATGTCTCCGGAAAATCGGCCGATTCGGCCGGGAAAGCCGGTAAAAGTATCTCGGCCGTATCCAAGGTCGGCAATTTTATGATTGAAATCTATTTTCTATCCTTTAATTCCTGGTAAATGATTTCCACCAGCGGCGGCCGCCTGACCTGAGAACCGGCCGGCGGAGGCTGGGGGCCGAAAGCCGCCTTGATGTCTTCAAGGGTTTTGCCCTGGGCCATCATTTCCCGAACCTTGTTTTCTTTATCTTTAAGGCCGGCAATCAATTCGGCCACTTCTTTGCGGCCCGCAGCTTCAGCGTGACCCGACAGAAAAACCTCAATTTCAGGTCTGTAATCGAGCATCATCTGCAGGGTTTTCAGATAGCCGAAGAAGGTCCCGTTCTTGTGCTTGTGAATCAGCGGGTCGCGACCGTAGAACATCAGGTCTCCGACTATAGCTGTCCGGCTCTGGGGGATGAAAATTATGGTGTCGCCGCTGGTATGAGCCGGGCCGAAGTTTTTCAGTTCCAGCCGGGTGCCTTCAAAATCGATGATTTTGCTTTCTTCATAGGTTTCAGTCGGCAGGATGTCTTTCAATTCCGGCATCTGTTCCACCGCCGGAAGCATTTCCTGGTAGGTCTTAAGGTGGGACAGAATTTTAACTTTTTCCTGAAGCCCTCTCAGGCCGTTAACATGGTCGCCGTCGCTGTGGGTCAGAATAATCAGTCTCAGGGGTAAGGGCGAGGTTTTCTGGATTTCAGCCAGCATCTCCCTGAACGAATCGGCCGTCATCTTGGCGTCGACCAGAAGATTATGCTTACGGCCGGCGATAAAAAAGCAATTAGCGCCCGAACCGCCTTTGATAATGTAGATATTGTCTTTCACCTTCTCTATGGAGATGGGAGGGGGAGAAGAAGCCTGCTGGGAAAAATTTATAATCGGCATCATAGCCAGACAGATGATCAATACCGTCGACACCATAACCAGCCTGGCCATAAACCTGAAGGTTGAACTATTTAAGATTGAAATTACCATGGGGCCTCCTTCATTGTTATTTATAAATTTTATACCACAGGCTAAATAAAAATAACACCCTGGCCTCTGGGCGCGACACTCAGAGGCCGGTGGATTCGGTCAGATGTCTTTTGAGGCGGCAGCTCCGAAGCCCGAATAAGAAGAAAATAAGGACGTTAAATCTGATATAGTTGTCAGGCCAAATTGACACTTACGGCACAGGTGTTTTATTATGGGCAGGAATTTTTGTCGGGCGGATTAGCAACAGCGCCGCCAACAAAATTTTGGCTGAAAAAGGAAGCCTGAAATGAAACCAACCGTTTTTGCCCCCGTGTCCGTGGCCAGTGTCCGCCGCCGGCTTTTTCCCGGGTCCGGAAAATTACACCTGGCCTGGCTGATTTCAGTTTTTTGCTGGCTGTTTCCGTCCTGCGGCCGGATTTCTGAAACCGATAAACCTCACCATGCCCGGCCGGAAATTAAAATAAGCGGTCAACAGGTCATAATTGAATACAGAGGAGAACCTGTGTTTTCCGGGCAGGTGATGGTTGACGGCGGAACGTTTTCCGTCACCAGGAATATTTTCCAGAACGGAAATAGACTGACCGGAGTGCTGGCCCTGACTGCCGGCCGGGGCAGCAAACTGACTTTAAGCGGGCAGGTCACAGCTTCGGCCGAATCCTTTCCCTGCGAGGCAGACCGGAATCCTTCCGGGCCGATGATGGTCAGGCATGTTTCGGGCCTGAGCCGCAGCCGGCTGAATCGGGCGGTATATGATCGCCAGACTGATTGGGCGCTTTCGGTGGATGCCGGCCCGTCGGTGCGAATTTCTCCGGAAGTGGAAAAGGCTGATAGGTCAGTTTACAGACTGGAAGCTTCCGGAGCGGAAATCATCCTCAGGTTCAAACCCGCCTTTTACCGTGAGCATCGCGGCCTAAAATATTTTGAGCCCTGGACATACCGACTGAAACCAGATTCGATAGCCGGCTGGATTTCCTGGTTTGCTTTCTATGACCGGGTGACCGAGGCTGACATCATAGAGACGGCCGATACCATAGCCGAAAAGCTCCTGCCTTTCGGTTATAATATCTTGCAAATTGATGACGGTTATCAGAGAGGCGAAGGCAAGCCCGAACTCTGGCTTCAGGCCAACGACAAGTTTCCCCGGGGGCTTCCCTTCCTGGCCTCATACCTCAAAAGCAAAGGTCTGGTGCCGGGTATCTGGACCAACGTGGCCTTCAAACAGGAAGATTTCGTCCGCGCTCACCAGGACTGGTTTGTCGGCCAAGACTCCGGCCGGCCCGGCCGCGGTAACTGGGTTGAATACAGTCTCGACGGATCCGTCAGAGAAGCCCTGGAGGCTGTGGTCCGTCCGATCTATCGCGGTCTGAAGAACCAGGGCTGGGAATATTTCAAAGTGGATGCCCTGCGCCATCTGCGATATGAGGGCTACAACGCCCACAGCCGGCATTTCAGTCGAAAAAAGGTTAAGGTGGAGACGGCCTTTAGAAACTATGTTGAAGCCATAAGAGAAGAGATCGGGCCAGAATCTTACCTCCTTGGCTGCTGGGGGATCAGGCCGGAGCTGGTTGGCCTGCTGGACGGCTGCCGGATAGGAACCGACGGATTTTCTTACGCCGGTCTGGCTCAATTCAATTCCTGGAATAACGTGGTCTGGCGCAACGACCCCGACCACATCCAGCTTGACGAGGAAAGATATAGGTCGCTCCTGGTCACTTCGCTGACCGGCTCCATTTTGCTCCTTACGGATAAGCCTGCAGTCTATCACACTCCGGCCGTCGAACCGGCCAGGAGAGCCGCGCCTGTTCTCTGGACTGTGCCCGGACAGATCTTTGATGTTGACCCTTCGCGTTCCGATTTGCTCGACCGGGTGGAGGAGGAAGTCAGCGGTTCCGGGCCCAGACCATTTGATGCCGGACTGAGCCCGTCCTGCGACCTGTGGTTACTGGAAATAGTCCGTCCTTTTGAAACCTGGCTGGTTCTGGGCAGGACAGGGGATAGGGAAAAGACGGTCAGTTTCTCCGACCTGGGGCTTGACGATCAGAAAGAGTATCTTGTTTTTGAATTCTGGTCAAAAAAGGTGGTCGGGAGTTTCAACCGGGGTTTTGAACCGGGCCTGCCGGACCCGATTTACCGCTCCCAGTGTTTCATAATCCGGGAAAGACTGAGCCGGCCTCAACTGCTGGCCACCAGCCGGCATCTGACCGGCGGGGGGCCTGATCTGCTTGATATGAGCTGGGAAGACGGTTACTTATCGGGAAAAAGCCTGTTAACCGCCGGGGATCCTTATGATTTCTATATCTATCTTCCCTCTGGATGGGACCTGGATAAAATCATGGTGGACGGGGTTCAGCCCGAAAGCACAAGGAAAGAGGGACCGCTTCGAATAATAACCCTTAAATCAGAAGCCGGTATGCAGGTCGACTGGAAAATTAAGTTCTCCAGAACCTAACAGCTCTTCCTGACGGTAATAATGCTGCCCGCGACTTCCTCCGGGGTTGGTCTGAATCCCTGAATTTCCCGGCCGGTGAGTTTATCAATTTTTTACAGACAGGACTTCTGCGGTTATTAGACCAATTCGGGCCGGGTTATCAATTATTTTGACTCCGGCTGCTTTGAGGCGTTCGATTTTTTCTCCGGCCGATCCCTGTCCGCCCTCGATGATAGCTCCGGCATGGCCGAGGCGTTTTCCGGCGGGAGCTGTGATTCCGGCTATATAGGCCAGAACCGGTTTAGGGTAGGATGAGGTTTTAAGATAGTCCGCCGCTTCTTCCTCGGCACTGCCGCCTATTTCTCCAATCAAGACCACAGCTTCCGTCTGTGAGTCGTTCCTGAAGAGCTCGAGAAGCTCGGCAAATTTCAGCCCGGTAATCGGGTCGCCGCCTATGCCGATAGCCGTGCTCTGACCGAGCCCGACCGCTGTCAGCTGCTGAACTGCTTCATAGGTCAGGGTGCCGGAGCGGGAAATAATGCCGACCGGGCCGGGTCTGTGGATGTGGCCGGGCATGATGCCAACCTTGCTCTGACCCGGAGAAATCAGGCCCGGGGTATTGGGCCCGATAAGGCTGGCCTGGTACCTTTTGAGCCAGCTCTTAACCCTGAGCATGTCCAGAACCGGAATTCCTTCGGTGATGCAGACGATAAGTTTGAGGCCTGCTTCGGCCGCCTCCATTATGGCTTCGGCTCCGACCAGGGGCGGGACAAAGATTATTGAAACATCCGGTTCTTCCGATTTAACGGCTTCTTCAACAGTATTATAAACGGGCAGCCCGAGATGCCGCTGGCCGCCTTTTCCCGGGGTGACACCGGCCACCAGCCTGGTCCCGTATTCCAGCATCTTCCCGGCATGGAAGGTGGCTTCTTTTCCGGTCAGCCCCTGAACCAGGATTCTTGACTGGCTGTCAATCAGGATGCTCATATTCTTACCCCGCTCAATTCAACGGCCAGTCTGGCCGCCCGTTCAAAATCCAGAGCAAAGGTGAAGGGCAGACCGGAGTCTTCCAGGATTTTTCTGCCCTCAGCCACATTGGTTCCTTCCAGTCTTACGACCACCGGTTTTTTCAGCGACCTGCTGTGAGCAGCTTTAACCACGCCTCTGGCCACCAGGTCGCAGCGAACTATTCCGCCGAAGATGTTTATCAGGGCCGAGATCACCTGGTCATCAGACAAGAGAATTTCAAAGGCCCTGCTGACGGCCTCTTCGGTGACTCCACCCCCGATATCGAGGAAATTGGCCGGCCGGCCTCCGAAATGCTTGACAATATCCATGGTAGCCATAGCCAGTCCGGCGCCGTTGACCAGACAGCCTATCTGGCCGTCCATCTTGATATAATTCAAGCCATATTTTCGGGCTTCTCTCTCCAGTTCATTTTCCTGGCTTTCGTCCCTGAGCGCTGCCAGCTCCGGATGACGGGGCAGGCTGCAGTCATCGAACTCCATCCTGGCATCCAGTGCGGTGAGCTTTCCGTCCGCAGTCAGGGCCAGGGGGTTTATCTCCAGGAGTTTGAGGTCGTGGTCGATGAAAAACCGGGTAAGCTTTTGCAGAAGATGAACAAAATCTCTAACCGAAGATTCTTCAAGTTTCAGGAAATAGGCAAGCCGGCGCGCCTCGAAGAGTTTCAGCCCTTCATCGGGATAAAACCCAATTTTCTTAACCGATTCGGGGCAGGAAGCGGAAAGCTGTTCGATCTCAATTCCGCCCCGGGAGCTGGCCAGGACGGCCAGGTTTTCGTTTTTCCGGTCAACGCAGAGCCCGACATAAAATTCTTTTTTCGGCTGAATCGCCTTTTCTACCAGCAGCCGAAACACCGGCAGGCCCTGCCCCCCGGTTTGAGCCGTCGCCAGGTGCGAACCCAGCAACCCGGCGGCCAGTTTTTGAGCCTCTTCCGGATTATCGGCTCTTAAAATCCCGCCGGCCTTGCCCCGGCCGCCGGCCAGAACCTGAGCTTTGAGGACGACAGGCGAAGCTAATTCCCGGGCCGCCTGAATAGCTTCAGCCGGGGTGGCCGCCAGCCGACCTTCCGGAATATTCACATCCAGCCGCCTGAGGAATTCTTTGGCCTGAAATTCATGAATCAGCATTTCGTAACCTTTTATTTGATTCAATCGATAATTTTATAAATTTTCCGGCCGTCAGGCTACAAAAAATTAAAAGGCGGGATTTATAAGAACAGGACTTGTTCTTAAAAACAACCGGAAACCAGAGACAGGCCAGAACACCCCGGGAGCTGAAACCCGTGAGGCGCGCCGCCCGCAGTCTCCAGAAAAATAAAAAAAGGGCGGAGCTCACTGAACTCCGCCCTTTTTGGCGATTAAAAAAATTAACAGCCTCAGATTTTACATTCAGAAACGGTTTTGGTGACAGAGGCCACCGTCTTCTGGAACAGGGCCTTTTCTTCTTCGGTCAGCTTGATTTCAAGAATCTTTTCCATTCCCTGGGCGCTGATCAGGCAGGGGACGCCGATGAACAGACCGTTGACTCCGTACTCGCCTTCGCAGAGAGCCGCGCAGGGAAGCACCCGGCGCTTGTCCTTCAGGTAAGATTCAGCGATGACAATAGCGCTCCAGGCCGGGCTGAAGAAGGCCGAACCCTTACCGAACAGCTTGACGATCTCGGTTCCGGCTTCTCTGGTTCTGGTGACCAGCCGGTCAATCTGCTCGGGGGTGGCAATTTCGGTCAGCGGGACGCCGCCGATGGTTGTTAACCGGGGCAGGGGAACCATGTCCGGGCCATGCCCGCCCAGAACCGTGCCGGCTACATCAGCAACTGAAACGCCCAGTTCCATGGCAATAAAGGCTCTCCAGCGAGCGGTATCCAGGGTGCCGGCCATGCCGATGACCTGGTTCTTAGGAAACCCGGTAACTTTGTGGAACACATAAACCATGGCATCAAGCGGATTGGTGACAATGATGCAGAAAGCCCCGGGTGCGTATTTCTTAACCCCGTTGGCCACGTCGGTGATGATTTTGATGTTGACGTTGAGCAGGTCCTCTCTGGTCATCCCGGCTTCTCTCGGCTTGCCGGCGGTAACGATGACCACGTCGGCCCCTTCGATGTCTTTGTAATCGGAAGTTGCTGTGATATTGGCATCATAATTTCCGTGGGGGGCCATTTCCATCAGGTCCAGGGCTTTACCCTTGCAGACGTTTACATAGTCGGGGACATCGAGAATGACAATGTCGCCGAGTTCTTTCTGGGCGGCTAACATGGCCAGAATCTGACCGATCTGCCCGCCGCCAATCAGAGCAATTTTTTTGCGCATCTTAAACTCCTTAAGGAATAGATTTTACTTGTTTTACTTGTCTTTGGCCGTCAGGTTTTGACCTGCTCCCGGGCTCAGCCTTTCACGTAGCCTTGCCAGGTCTCCTCAAGCCTGGGATTGTTAAGCCAGTCAATCAGATAATCGGTAAAAGCCTTACCGGTAGCACCGGTTGGCCTGCCGGTTATGACCAGCTTCTTTTCATACTGACCGCAGATGTCCAGGGCCATTTCCAGCTTTCTGGCCTTTTCCACATAACCGATATGGTTGATCAGCATGGCCGCGGCTCTGATCATACTGGCCGGGTCGGCATAGATAGCCCGGCCTTCCTGAACCATCCTGGGAGCAGAGCCGTGGATGGCTTCAAACATGGCATACTGCTTGCCGATGTTGGCCGCTCCGGCCGTGCCCACGCCTCCCTGAAATTCAGCCGCTTCGTCGGTCAGGATATCGCCGTAGAGATTCGGCAGAACCAGAACCTGAAATTCACGGCGCCTTTTTTCATCAACCAGCTTGGCGGTCATGATGTCAATGTACCAGTCGTCGACCTGAATTTCCGGGTATTCCTTGGCGATCTTGTAGAAAGTTTCAAGGAATTTACCGTCGGTGGTCTTAACCACATTGGCTTTGGTAACACAGGTAACCCTGGTTCTTTTATTTTTGCGGGCATATTCAAAAGCCATCCGACAGATTCGGTCAGAGCCAGGGGTGGTAATCAACTTAAAATCGATGGCAATATCCTCATCCACATCTATGCCGTACGGACCAAGAGCATAAAGGTCTTCCGTGTTCTCTCTGAAAAACACCCAGTCAATTCCCTGTTTGGGGACGCGAACCGGCCTGACGTTGGCAAACAGGTCGAGCTCTTTCCTCATGGCCACATTGCAGCTTTCGATGTTGGGCCAGGGATCGCCTTTGCGGGGAGTGGTGGTCGGGCCCTTGAGGGTTATGTGGTACTTCTTGATTTCTTCCAGAACATCGTCGGGGATCGCTTTGTTGTGGGCAGCCCGGTTTTCGATGGTCAGGCCTTCAATAGTGGCGATCTGGATTTTGCCCTTCTTCAGCTCATCCTCCAGCATGTAACGCAGGACTCTTTCGGCTTCAGCGGCAATGAAGGGGCCGATGCCGTCTCCGGGAAGGATTCCAACCTTGATGGGTGAGATCTGGCTGTAGTCCACCCAGTCCGGAGCGGCTTTAAGCCTGGCCACTCTTTCCATCTGAACTTCCAGAAGCTTGCCAAAATGTTCTTTGGCTCTTTCGATAGCGGTACGGTCGATCATTTTACCTCCTGATTTGGTTTATAGAGAAAATATTAAGAAATCATTCTATTATTTTCAGGAGTTAAAATCAATAATTTTTTGGACCGGGGGAGGTGATTTCTTTTGACAAAAAAAACTATTCTTTTTAAGATATTAGCCTGGATTTTCACCTCGATACTTAAATCTGAGAAGGAGTTCAACTCATGCTGGAAAGTTATTATCAAAAGGCCCTGGAAAGAGAGAAACAGGGAGTTCCGCCTTTGCCTCTGACCGCCGAAGAAGCCCAGGAAGTTTGCCGGCTTCTGGAAAATCCTCCGGCCGGAAAAGAACGGGAACTTGTTAATTTACTGGAGCAAAGAATTTCTCCCGGAGTGGACCCGGCAGCCCGGGTTAAGGCTGCCTGGCTGACGGAAATAGCCGCCGGGACTAAAAAATCACCGCTGATTAATCAGGAAAGAGCTGTTTTCTTGCTGGGAACGATGATCGGAGGTTATAACGTCGACCCCTTGGTGGACAGGCTGGAAAACCCGGAAACTGCTGCCGCGGCTGCGGCCGCTCTGAAAAATATCATTCTGGTCTACGGCGCCTATGATAAGATTCTGATTCTGGCCAAAACCAATAAATATGCCCGAGAAGTTCTAGAATCCTGGGCCAGGGGAGAGTGGTTTCTGTCAAGACCCGAGCTGCCAGAGGAAATTGTACTCAAGGTCTTCAAAGTCGACGG
This sequence comes from Candidatus Saccharicenans sp., assembly GCA_030017715.1. Lineage (GTDB taxonomy): Bacteria > Acidobacteriota > Aminicenantia > Aminicenantales > Saccharicenantaceae > Saccharicenans. The sequence goes on from JASEIU010000005.1 coordinate 224,098, forward strand.
AGAAATCAATACCGATGATTTTTCTCCGGCCAAGTATGCCTGGAGCCGGCCCGATATACCGCTTCATGCCCTGAGTATGGGAGAGACCAGGTTCCCCGGCGGGCTGGAAATTATCAAAAAATTCCGGGAAGAGGGATTTAAGGTGGCTTTTGTGGGAGACGTGGTCGGCACCGGCTCTTCCCGCAAATCGGCCTGCAACTCTCTGATGTGGCATATAGGAGAGGACATCCCTTATGTTCCCAATAAAAGAAGGGGCGGAGTGGTCATCGGAGGGTTGATTGCCCCGATTTTCTTCAACACCACTGAAGATTCCGGGGGGCTACCGATTCAGGCCGATGTCAGCCGTCTGAAAACCGGCGATATCATAATAATCAGAACCAGAGAGGGAACGATCAACAATCAGAAAGGAGAAGTGCTGGCCAGGTTTGACTGGAAGCCGGTGACGATTAAGGATGAATTCCGGGCCGGCGGACGGCTTAATCTGATTATCGGACGTCAGCTGACGGCTAAAGCCAGGAAGGACCTGGGCTGGCCAGAAGCCGACTTTTTCGTTCAGGTTCAGAATCCGGAGCCGAAGCCAGGTCAGGGCTATACTCTGGCCCAGAAAATCGTAGGACAGGCCTGCGGCCTGCCAGGTGTTCTGCCCGGCACCTCCTGCGAGCCCAGGATGACCACGGTTGGTTCTCAGGACACCACCGGGCCGATGACGGCCGATGAACTGACGGAGCTGGCCTGCCTGGAGTTTCAGACTGAACTGTTCATGCAGTCTTTTTGCCACACGGCTGCCTATCCCAAGCCGACCGATGTCAGGATGCACCGCAATCTTTCGGCCTTTGTCATCGAGAGAAAAGGCGTGGCCTTAAGGCCCGGAGACGGAGTTATTCATTCCTGGCTTAATCGGTTGATTCTTCCCGATACGGTCGGAACCGGCGGCGATTCTCACACCAGATTTCCGGTCGGCATCAGCTTCCCGGCCGGTTCCGGACTGGTGGCTTTTGCCGGAGCCCTGGGTTTTATGCCGCTCGATATGCCGGAGTCGGTTCTGGTCAGGTTTTCCGGAAAACTGAATCCGGGTCTTACCCTGAGGGACGTGGTAAATGCGATTCCCTATTTTGCCATCAAGCAGGGGCTGCTGACCGTGGCCAAAAAAGGAAAAAAGAATGTGTTTAACGGTCGCATCTTAGAAATGGAGGGCCTGGAAGAACTCACAGTCGAGCAGGCCTACGAGCTGACGGATGCTTCTGCGGAGAGGTCGGCTGCCGCTGCGGTCATTTCTCTTAAGGAAGAACAGGTGGCGGATTTTATCCGGAGCAACATTGTTCTGATGAAAAAGATGATAGAGGCCGGCTACCGGGAGGCCGGGACGCTGGAGAGAAGAATCAGGGCCTGTGAGGAATGGTTGAAGAACCCGGTTCTGTTAAAACGCGATACCAACGCTGAGTATGCGGCAGTGATTGAGATCGACCTGGCTGAAATCAAAGAGCCCATCCTGGCCTGCCCCAATGACCCTGATGATGTCAAACTCCTGAGTGAGGTGGCCGGCGACCGGATTGACGAGGTGTTCATAGGGTCCTGCATGACCAATATAGGCCATTTCCGGGCAGCGGCCAGAATATTTGAAAAAGCCTGTTATCCATCTACCCGAATCTGGCTGACTCCGCCCACCAGGATGGACTATGCCCAGCTGATGAAAGAGGGATTGTTTGCGACTTTCTCCCAGGTAGGAGCCAGGGTGGAAATACCGGGCTGTTCTCTCTGCATGGGCAATCAGGCCCGGGTCAGGCCTGGAGCAACGGTTATTTCCACCTCGACCAGAAATTTTGACAACCGGATGGGGGACAACGCCCGCGTATATCTGGGCTCGGCCGAACTGGCGGCCGTGGCAGCCATAGAAGGCCAATTGCCGTCGGTGGAGAAATATATGACCGTCATGAAGGAAAAAATTCTGCCGCTGGCCCACCAGATTTACCGTTATTTAGAATTTCATAAGATGCCGGACTTCACCCTGGGGCATCTGTAACAAATTTCGAAAGCGAAAGGACAGGAAATGATAAGGCTTGACGGCAAAAAGGCGCTGGTTACCGGCGGTTCCCGCGGCATAGGCAAAGCGACGGCTGTCCTGCTGGCCGAAGCCGGGGCCGATGTGGCCGTCCACTATCAGAAGAACGAACCCGCTGCCCGCGAAGTGGTGCAGAAGATTGAAGCTGCAGGTCGACAGGGACTTCTCTGCCGGGCGGAGATTTCCAGCCGCCAGGAAGTAGAGCGGATGGTGGCCACCATCGGCGAGAAATGGGGCAGGATTGATATTCTGGTCAATAATGCCGGCATCTGGACCTACGGGGAGATGGGCAATATGACAGAAGAGGTCTGGCGAGAAACCATGGCCGTAAACCTGGACGGTGTCTTTTTCGCGACCAACGCCGTGGTTCCCTGGATGAAAAAGAACCGGCAGGGCTGGGTCGTTAATGTGGCTTCTACCGCTGCGGTCAGGGGAGAGGCCCTCCATTCCCATTATGCCGCCAGCAAGGGCGCCCTGCTGGCCCTCACCAAATCGCTGGCCGTGGAGCTGGCGCCCTACAACATCAGGGTAAACTGCGTGGCTCCCGGCTGGGTGGACACTGATATGTGCACCGAGGTCTTTTCCGACCCTGAATTCAGGGAGAAGGTAAGGCAGTCGATACCGTTAAAAAGAATCCCTCCTCCTGAAGATATTGCCGGACCGATCCTGTTTCTGGTTTCGGACCTGGCCCTGCATATAACGGGCGAAATCCTTAATGTCAACGGGGGATCTGTCCTCTGCGGCGGTTAAGAAACTATACCTGTTCGGTGTCCGGCGGAAAAGGATGGGCGGAAGATGCCCGCGTTTCTGGCTTGCGGCTCGAGAAATAATCCTTTGGAGAAGGGGGGATGAATAAAGTGGGGGTGCTGCCGGGAGAAGTCAATCCTGCCGAACCGAGCCCTGGCCATGGGGGAGAGGCTTTCAAGAATTAAATTTTATTTGCTAAAATTCAACTTTTTTGATATTTTTTAGACAAATTTATAAGGAGGGTAAAAATGGAGGAGGTAGAGGTAGGCCGTATAACTCATTATTTTTCGAAAATTCAGGTGGGAGTGGCCAGGATTTCGGGCCGAGGACTCAAGATCGGAGACGTGGTGCACATCAAGGGGCACAGCACCGACTTCTTTCAAAAAATCGAATCGATGCAGATTGAGCACAGACCTATTGAAGAAGCCCGGGCCGGAGAGGAAGTGGCCTTTAAGGTGGATATGCCGGTTCGTGAGCATGATGTAATATTCAGGGTGATTGAATGAGATGGACGCGACAATTTTCTTTAAAGGGTTGACAAAAAAGGTTTTGATATGCTAAAGAAAAAGGTTAAAGATGGCTAAAAAATTTATATCCATTGTTATAGTTCCTAACTGGAAGACCAGTTTCCGGACGATTAATATCCCGCAGAAAGCGGTCCGGTTGATGATCGGAGCCGGAATATCTTTCCTGGTTCTGTTTGTGTTTTTTCTGCTGGACTATTTCTCGATGACCATGACCAAAGCCCGTTATCGCGAACTTCTCAAAGAAACTGCCGTTCAGAAGGAAACCATAGCCACTTACGAAAGCGCGATTTCCCAGATGAAAGAGACAATCCGCAATTTTGAGGATTATGCCCGGAAGATAAATGTCCTGGCCGGTTTACAATCTCCGGAAAATCTCAAAGGCGAGCCCGGATTGGGCGGCGGAGAAAAGGGCGACCTCAGTCTGTCTCCTCAGAGGAAAGGGGTCGAACCCGGCGCCCTGCAGGCCATAAAACAACGGGCCGATGCGGTGGAGAAAAACCTGAACTACATGCTGCACTTCTTTGAAAGTCAGACCGCCGTTCTGGCCACCACTCCCACCATCTGGCCCACTGTGGGCTGGGTTTCTTCGTCCTTCGGTCCCAGAATTGACCCCTTTACCGGCCGGAATGCCTTCCATGCCGGGCTTGATATTGCCACTAACCTCAATAACCCGGTGGTGGCTACGGCTGACGGAGTGGTGATTCAGGTTGGATTCGATAAGTACAAGGGAAACTTTGTTTCCGTCAGCCATGGCAACGGATTTTCCACCGAGTACTGGCACTTAAACAAATATGCGGTCAGGTCCGGACAGAAAGTCAACCGTGGTCAGGTTATCGGTTATGTGGGCAAGACCGGCAAGGCCCTGGGTCCGCATCTTCATTACGAAGTTCACTTGAACGGCAAACCGATTAATCCGATTCACTACATCATAGAAGAATAAGCGCCATTTTCCGTCAAATTCATTGGTCGGGTTGATAGCCGGCGGCAATTTCCGGGCATCAACCCAGGATGGTGCCGACCCTGACTTTTCCCCCGAGAGAAAAAGAATGGGCAGACATTTCTTTTCTGCCCTCGGGCTTTACCTTCTCTATCAGATAGAAACTTTTCTGGCCGCAGCAGACATAAATTCCTGATCGGTCAATCTGGACAACTTCACCCGGGCCGGCCTGAGGCATAATTCCCTGGGTGACCTGGCCGGAAATGATTTCCAGCCGTTGACCTGTGAGAAAGGTGAAAGCTCCCGGCCAGCCGTAGAAAGCCCTGACTTTGCGGTCGATGACCTCAGCCGGCTGCCGCCAGTCAATCAGTCCCTGTTCTTTGGTCAATTTTGGAGCCAGGGTGGCCAGAGAATGCTCCTGCTCTTTCGGTTCCAGGGAGTGGATTTTTTCCAGAGTTTGAAGCATGAGCCGGGCTCCGACATGCGCCAGTCTGGTTTCAAGCTCATGGGCGTTTTCCCGGGGAAGAATCGGAACGACCTCCTGCGATAGAATCGGCCCTTCATCCATTTTTTCGGTCAATTGAAAAATAGTGACTCCGGTAAACCTTTCTCCGTTCAGAATGGCCCACTGAACCGGAGCCGCTCCGCGGTATTTTGGCAACAGGGAGAAATGTATGTTGAGCGATTTGAGGGGCGGCAGGTGGATAATCGGCCCGGGAATTATTTGCCCGTAAGCCACAACCATGTTCACCTCTGGATCAGCTTCCTTAATGACTTCCAGGATCTTCTCATCCTTTCGTATCTTTTCGGGTTGAAGATAGGGGAGTCCGTGGTCTTCGGCAAAAACCTTGACCGCCGGCGGTGTCAGCTTCTTGCCCCGGCCGGCCGGTCTGTCCGGCTGGGTTATGATCAACTTGATTTCGTGGCCGGCGGACAGGAGTCCATTCAAGGCCGGAAGGGCGGTGTGGGGACTGCCGAAAAAGACAACCCTCATCAGGTCTTACCAAGTTCCTTTTTCAGGCGGTTGCGGACCAGGCGTCTTTTCAGAGGCGAAAGCCGGTCCACAAACAGCTTGCCGTCCAGATGGTCGATCTCGTGGCAGAAAACCCGGGCCAGAAGGTCGCTGGCTTCCAGCTTGATTTCCTTCCCGTCGAGGTTGTAACCGCTGACCAGAACCCGGGAAGGGCGCAGGACTTTCTCATAAATTCCCGGAACCGACAGGCAACCCTCTTCCGAAACCTGTTCTCCTTCGGCCTCCAGGATTTCGGGGTTCACCATGATGATCAGGTCTTTATCGTTTTCTCCGACCGACAGGTCGACCGTAATCAACCGCAGGCTGACGTTGACCTGGGGAGCGGCCAGCCCGATCCCTGGAGCCTGGTGCATGGTTTCCACCATATTTCTGGCCAGTTCCACGATTTCTTGGTTAATATCTTCAACCGGACGAGCTCGAAGGGCCAGGGTTGGATGTCCGACGGTTATGATTTCAAGCCGAGCCATGATTCTATTTTAGACCAGTGCCCTGGTTAAGACAACTGCCAGCCGGCTTTTTAATTTTCAGATAACGGCCGACGGCGGCGGGGGCTCGTCCGGGGCACCGGCATTCTTGAGCGGCACGGCTATCAGGTAAAATCCTATCAGAACCAGGACGGCCAGCCCGCCCAGGTAAGTCGGGTTCTTAAAAATGACCGGTATGTCTCGGCTGATCATATTCTGCAGGAAGAAAAATTTCCAGGCGGCCCTGATCAGACCGGTTAAGGCCTCTCCGGCAATCAGGCCGGCGGCCAGCAGTATGCCGACATTTTCCACCCTGGCCTTCTGGGCCGGGTTTAACTGACGTCTGGTTATCATCCGGTCCAGAATTCCCTTGATCATGCCGCCCACGAAAATGGCAAAGGTCGTTTCCAGCGGAAGATACATGCCCACAGCCACCAGCATGGGGGAGCGAACCTGAACCAGGATCAGAGCAAAACCCATCAGCATGCCGACAATAACCAACGGCCAGGCCATCTCGCCTCCGACTATTCCCTGAGAAATGGCGGCCATTAACCCGGCCTGAGGGGCGGGCAGGTCTTTGCTGCCGAAGGTAAAGGCTCCGTGCAGGATCATCAGCGGAAAATAAAGGAGCAGGGAGGCCAGCAGGACTCCGAAAATGTCGCCCACCTGCATTTTCCAGGGGGTGCCTCCGAGAATATGGCCGACTTTCAGGTCCTGAAGCATTTCTCCGGCCACGGCCGAAGAAACGCAAACCACTGAAGCCACTCCGAGCACAGCCACCACCCCGCTGGTGCCCCTGGCTCCGATCAGGACCATCAGCAACCCGGCGATGATCAGGGTGGAGAGAGTCAGGCCCGATATGGGATTATTGGAGGAACCTATGGTTCCGACCAGATTACCGGAAACGGCTGCAAAGAAAAATCCGGCCAGGGCCATGACCACCGCGGCCAGAATAGCCGGCGGATAGCTGCCGGCGAATATTCTGTAGACAAAAACCATCAGAATCACTGTTAGTGCCATCAGCAACAGAACCAGCCGGCTGTTCAGGTCCTTTTCGATCCTGGAAGTTATTTCGGTCTTTTCGGCGGCTTTCTTGACATCGCTTATCGACCGCTTGATTCCGGCCCCCAGATTTTTTCTCATGCGGAAAAGAGTATAGCCGGCGCCGACCAGCATTCCGCCGACGGCAATCGGCCTGATGATGAATTTCCAGACGTTGGTCACCAGCTCCGGCCAGGCTACGTCCGACATGGCCACCCCGGGTCCGTAAAATTGAGTTACCAGATGAGGCCCGAGGAAGTACATCAGAAGGGGGGCAAACAGACCCCAGGCCAGAACTCCGCCGGCAAAGTTTAGCGAGGCCAGCCTTGGCCCGATAATGTAGCCGACCCCGATATAAGCCGGGAAAATACCCGGTCCGGAAACGCTGACCAGGCCACCGGTGCTGATGGTTTCAGCTTCCTTGGTGGCTCCCAGGCGAACAAAGCTGGAGCCGATTTTTCCCAGTTTAATTATGAATTCCTTGGAGGCCGCAAAAAGCTGAACCACGCCCAGGGCGTAAAGGAGGGCCCCGACGCCCATCGCCTGGAAAAGGAATCTGGCTCCGGCGCTGCCTTTCTGGCCGGCCTTGTGGATTTCGGCGGCGGCCACCGATTCAGGAAAGGGCAGTTCCGGGTCGGTGACCATAATCCTTCTGAGAAAAGTGACGAAAAGAATGCCCAGCAGACCACCGACAAACATCAGGGCAGTGGATTTGATGTAGGCATCAACGGTGTTGAATTTTAACCAGGCACCGGTTATCAGAAAGGCCGGGATGGTGAAGATGGCTCCGGCGGCCACCGATTCACCGATCGACCCGACAGTCCTGGCTATATTTTCTTCCAGGATGGAACCGCGCATGATCTTCAGCAGGGCCATTCCAATGACCGCGGCCGGGTAGGTGGCGGCTATGGTCATGCCGGCTCTCAGCCCGAGATAAGCGTTAGCTGCACCCAGAATAACCGTCATGATCAATCCCAGGATGATTGCCCGCAGAGTGAATTCTTTCATGTCTGTTTTTTCAGGAACGTAGGGCTTATAACTCATCTGGTTCTCCTTTCCGTTTTTTCTTAATGTATATTAAAAAACCCGAGGCCAAGTCAAGACAATTTTTGGCCTTAACCGGCAATTTACCATTTGCCAGAGGGGGTTTTTTATGTTAAATAATCATTTGAGAAACCGAGAAAAGAAAGGACCGCTATGAGTCTCTGGAGCTGGATGAAAGACCGATTGTTTTGTGACCTGGCAGTAGACCTGGGAACGGCCAACACCCTGGTGTATTTGAAAGGCCGGGGAATAGTCGTCCAGGAGCCCTCGATAGTGGTAATTAACAAGCAGAACGGAAAAATCGAAGCTGTCGGCAACCGGGCCAAAGAAATGCTCGGCAAGACTCCCAACAACGTTGTGGCCATCAAACCGATGAGAGACGGTGTCATCGCCGATTTTGAAATAGCCGAAAGAATGCTCGATTATTTCATCAAGCAGGCCATGAATAACCGGGGCTTTCTGCTGCGGCCCAGAATCGTCATCGGCATCCCCACCGGGATCACCCAGGTAGAAAGAAGAGCAGTCAAAGATGTGGCTCTGCGGGCCAAAGCCTCCGAAGTCTATATAGTGGAGCAGCCGATGGCCGCAGCCGTGGGGGCCGACCTGCCAATTTCCGAACCGACCGGCAACATGATAGTGGATATCGGCGGCGGGACGACTGATATTGCGGTCATTTCTCTCAACGGGGTGGTCTTCAATCATTCCATCAGAATCGCCAGCAACGAAATGGATGAAGCCATCATCCAGTATTTGAAGAAGAAATACAACCTGCTAATTGGAGAAAAGATGGCCGAACAGGTTAAAATGCAGCTCGGTTCCGCTTATCCCCTGGACCAGTCTCTGACCATGGAAATTAAGGGTCGGGACCTGAGGGAAGGCATCCCCAGGACTATCGTGGTGGACGATCAGGAAATCCGCGAAGCCATCGAAGAGGTGGTTACCGCCATTATCAACGCCGTCCGGATCGCTCTGGAAAGAACACCGCCCGAGCTGTCGGCCGATATCATAGACCGAGGCATCATCCTGACCGGCGGCGGCTCGCTGTTGAAAAATCTGGACAAGAGAATCAGGGAAGAAACACAGTTGCCGGTTTTCCTGACCGAAGACCCGCTGACCTCGGTGGTCATGGGGGCCGGTCGTTTGCTCGACGACCTGGACCTGTTGAAAAAAATATCGCTGGAGTGACGGACAGCACCGGGATTTGATGTCTGCAACCCGCCTTGTCAAGAACAAATTCCTGATTGCCGGGGTGCTGGTCTTTTTTCACCTGCTGTTAATTTCCTATCAGGTTCCGCCGGGCAGCGAGACCACGCTGCTGGAAAAAATTTTGTTCAGTCTGTTGGTCCCGGTTCAAAAGGCCGTTGTTGGTTCGGGGCGGTTCCTGGCCGGAACATGGAATAATATAAAAGACCTGGCCAGGGTCAGCAGGGAGAATCAGGAACTGGAAAAGGAAATATTTTTTCTGCGCCAGGAAAATCGACTGCTTCAGGAAAAGCTGCGGCTGGCCCTCAAGCAAGCCGACCTGGAAGCGAATCTGAAGCTGGTTGGGGAAACCGTAGTCCCGGCCAGAGTTATCGGTTTCGATACCTCCAACTTTTATCGTTCTTTGATAATAAACAGGGGTAGTGCCGACGGTCTGGCCAAGAATCTTCCGGTCTGCGACAGGTTCGGGAATTTAATAGGAAGGACGGCCGAACCGGTCGGAGTACGTGAGGCCAGGGTGCTGTTAATAACTTCTGAGGACAGCGGGGTGGCAGTGATTTCGGTCGGAGACCGGATGCCAGGCATTCTGTCCGGAGACGGAAAGGGAAGGTGTCTGGTGAAATACGTGATGTCCAGTTCGCCCGCCGGGCTGGAAGGCGATGAAGTAATCACTTCTGGTTTTGACCGGGTTTTTCCGCCGGGTTTGCGGGTGGGCAAAATTCTTCAGATTTCAAGCCAAGAAGGCATATTTAAGAAAATTATCGTTAAACCTTATTTTGATATCAGGGAGCTGGAACTGGTGGCGGTGCTGAAAAACACCGACCTGATCCTGAGGTAACAGGTGGTCAGAAAAGGATTTGTTCTGGTCCTGGGTCTTATTATGGCCGTCGGTTTTTATGCTCTTCTGGGATGGCTGGAACCGACCCTGTGTCTGTTGATAAACAGTTACTCGGTTCTGGTCATATTAATCGCCATTATTTACGGGGAACTGGACGGGGCGATAATGGGGACCTGCGCCGGGCTGGTTCAGGATGCTTTCTCTCACGGAGTCTTCGGCCTGGCCGGTTTGAGTCTGACCATTACCGGTTTTCTGGCCGGCTGGTTAAGCCGCAAGCTGGACATTCGCACTTTCTATAAGAGACTGGTATTTGTTTTTATCTTAAGCCTGGGACAATTGTTTATCTGGGTGTTTTTCTATTTTCTGATCTTCCGCCAAAGTCTGCTCTACAGTCAGCCGACCCTGTATCTTCAACCGGCAGTCACGGCTCTGATTGCGGCTGCTATTCTTAATCTTTTCAGGAAGGTAAATCCGACAGTATAAGCATCCGCCATGGCCAGAATATATGAGGATTTGACGGTAGTCATCAGAAGGTCGAAGGTCGCTCTCTTCGTTCTGACGGCCCTGATAATTCTGGTGCTGGTCTTCTACTGGAAAATTCAGGTTCTTGACCATCAAAAATACTGGAAAATGGCCGAAGCCAACCGTCTGAGAGAATTACCGCTGACTGCGCCCCGGGGACTTATTTTTGACAGGCAGAAGGTAATTCTGGCCGATAACATGCCCAGTTTCAAAGTCTCGCTGGTGCGGGAAGCGGTGAACAATATCGAAGATACCATCGACAACCTGGCTCTCCTGCTTCATCTCAACCGGGAAGAGCTGAAGAAAAGAATCGACCGCTACCGATTCATGCCGGCCCATGAACCGATCATCATCATGGACAATCTCAAGCTGGAGGATATTTCTCTGATCGAAGCCAGGAAAGACGACTTCCCGGAAATTAAGCTGGAAGTGGAGCCCAGGAGATATTATCCATTTGGGCCGACCGGGGCTCATCTGCTGGGTTACCTGCAGGAAGTTTCGGTCGATGAAATCAGGACCCAGCCCGAGAAACGCTGGCGGGGCGGCGAAATGATCGGCAAGTCCGGTCTGGAAAAGCAGTACAACGATAATCTGACCGGAAGAGAAGGGAAGATTCTGGAAATGGTGGACAGTCTGGGGAGACCCCGGGCCGAGATCAGCCGGACTGAGCCTCAGCCGGGCCGCAACCTCGAGCTGACGATAGATTTTGACCTTCAGAAGAGAGCCGAAGAATTGCTGCAGGGCAGGGAAGGAGCAATTGTGGCCATTGACCCCCGGAGCGGAGAATGCCTGGTCTGGGCCAGTTCACCTTCTTATGACCCCAACCGGTTCATAAGCCGGTTTTCTGCCGATGAGTGGCTGGCTCTGGTCAACGACCCCGGCAAGCCGCTGGAGAACCGGGTCATCCGCGGCCTTTACTCTCCGGGTTCTACCTTCAAGCTGGTCATGGCCCTGGCGGCTCTGCACGAAGGAATTATCACCGAAAATTCAACTTTCTTCTGCAGCGGAACCATAGAGCTATACAATAAGGAATTCAATTGCTGGTTCAAACCGGGACACGGCAGCCTGAATCTGCCGGAGGCTATCAGGAATTCCTGCAATATCTATTTTTATCAGCTTGGACGCAGATTACCCATTGATACCATTGCCAGATATGCCCGCTTAATGGGCCTGGGACAGAAGACGGGAATTGACCTGCCGGGCGAAAAGGAAGGGCTGGTGCCGAGCACCGACTGGAAGAAAAAATTCCTGAGGCAGGCCTGGTTTCCGGGAGAGACCATTTCTGTGGCTATAGGGCAGGGACCGCTGCTGGTAACTCCGTTGCAATTAGCCAGCCTGACAGCCCTGGTGGCTAATCGGGGAGTGCGAGTCCGGCCTCACCTGGTCAAAGAGCAGGAGAAATCCGACGGCCGGGAGAGAGTCGGTTTGCCTGAAGCTGCCATGGAGGTAGTCATAGAAGGCATGTGGCGCTCAGTTAACAGACAGGGAACCGGCCAGGGAGCCTATCAACCGGGGTTTGAGGTCTGCGGGAAAACCGGTTCCACCCAACTTATCAGCCGGGAATCGGCCGAGCGCCTGATTCAAAGAGGTCTGGAAGTTAGAAAGACTCACTCCTGGTTCACCGGGTTTGCTCCTCGCGACAACCCGGAGATTGTGGTCACGGTGCTGGTAGAATTTGGCGGCCTGGGCGGGCAGACAGCTGCTCCCATTGCCGGCCAGATATTTAAGGCCTATCGAGAAAAATATGTTAGACAGGCGAATCTTCAGGAAAATTGACTCGGTTACGATTCTGCTGATGGTGGTCATTTCCGTCGTCGGCATAGTATTCGTTTATAGCGCCATTTATTTTCAGGCATCCCAGTTCGTCTGGCGCCAGGCTATCTGGCTGATAGTCAGCTTGCTGGCGCTGCTGGTGGCCGTCATGATAGATTATAAATTTCTGATTTCCATCTCCGTTCCGCTCTATATTCTGATGAATATTGTCCTCCTGGGGCTGCTGTTTTTCGGAAAATTGGTGGCCAACACCAGGAGCTGGATCGTTCTGGGCCCCTTTCAGGCTCAGCCTTCCGAGGTGACCAAGATTGCCGTCATTCTGGTTCTGGCCAGGATATTTTCCGAATACCGGGAAGACCGTCTGTCCTTTAACGGTTTTGTGATCAGTTCGGCCCTGGTCGGCCTGCCCGCTACCCTCACCGCCCTGCAGCCCGACCTGGGAACGGCTCTGACCTATCTGCCGATACTCATCGGAGTCTATATTCTGGCCGGGATGAAGAAAAAATATCTGGCCATAATATTAGCGGCTGTTCTGGTAACCGGGTTTGTCGGCTGGAACTATGCTCTGAAGGATTATCAGAAGAAGCGAATTGAAACTCTGCTCACCCCCAACCAGGATCCCCGGGGGTCCGGCTATCAACTTCGTCAGTCTAAAATTGCCATCGGTTCCGGCGGGCTGACCGGCAAGGGCTATCACAAGGGAACCCAGAGCCAGCTGAGGTTTCTGCCGGCCCGCCATACTGATTTCATCATGGCGGTTATCGCCGAAGAACTTGGCTTTCTGGGACTGCTGGCGGTGTTTGTCTTGTATTTCCTTTTGATCTACCGGTTGTTCTCAGCAGTCTGGGTGTCAGCTGACCGGGCCGGGATTTATCTGGCCTTTCTGGTAACTATGATGATCGGTTGCCAGTTCCTGATAAATGTTATGATGCTGGTCGGACTGTTTCCGATCACCGGTATACCAATACCATTCCTGAGTTACGGCGGTTCATCCCTTCTGACCAATTTTCTGGCCGCCAGCCTGGTAATAAATGTCAGGATGAGGCGGTTCCGGTATATCTGATTTTATTTTTATGAAAGCTTATTATGACCAAGATTCAATCGATTGAGCTTAAGCAACTTGAAATTCTTCTGCGTCAGGTTCAGAAGCCGGGGCGATACACCGGCGGTGAGTGGAATCAGGTCAAAAAAGATCCGGCCTCAGTTAAGGTCAGGGTGGCCCTGGCTTTTCCCGAAGTCTATGAAATCGGCCTCTCTTATCTGGGGCAGAGAATCCTTTATGACCAGCTTAACCGGCGAACCGAGGTTCTGGCCGAGCGGGTCTTTGCCCCCTGGCCGGATTTTGAAAGCCAGCTGCGCCAATCGGGTCTGCCTCTTTTTAGTCTGGAAAATAAAATTCCTCTCCATCAGTTTGATATCGTCGGTTTTTCTCTTCTTTACGAATTGAATTACACCAACCTGCTGACCATCCTTGACCTGGGAAAGGTGCCGCTGCTGGCCAGGAACCGGGAACCCGGCCAGCCGCTGGTAATCGCCGGAGGCCCGGCCGCCCTTAACCCTGAGCCGCTGGCCGACTTTATTGATGTCTTTGCCTTCGGCGACGGTGAAGAGCTGATCAATGAAATTATTGACCGCTACCTGGAAGTTAAAGATAACCTAAAAGACCGGAACGAATTGCTTAAAAATCTGGCCGGCATCCGGGGGCTTTACATCCCTGCTTTTTACCAGGCCCGGCCGCAGCCGTTGAGCCCGCTGCTGGTGCCGCGTCCGCAGCCAGGGTTTGCGGAGCGAGTTGAAAAAAGGGTAGTTTATCCCCTGGAAAGAGCAGTCCCACCCGAAAGATATATTGTTTCCAATATCCAGAGCGTCTTTGACCGCCTTCAGGTCGAAGTGGCCCGGGGCTGCCCCCAGAATTGTCGATTCTGTCAGGCGGCCAGCCTCTATTTTCCCTACCGGCTGCGCCCGGCAGTCCAGACCATTGGGACGGCCCGGCAGGGATTGAAGACCACCGGCTATGAGGACCTGTCGTTTAACGCCCTGTCTGTGGGCGACTATCCTTTCCTGGAAAAAACCCTGGACTGTCTGATGCCCTGCCTGGAAAACGAAAAAGTTGCCGTTTCGCTGCCCTCGCTGAGACCGGGGCGACTTTCGAGAAAAGTGGTGGAGAATATAGTTCGCCTCAGAAAAACAGGTTTTACCCTGGTGCCCGAAGCCGGGAGTGAACGATTGCGACGGGTTATAAACAAGAAAATTTCAGATGAGGAGTTGCTGACCGCGGCCGGTTATGCCTTTGAAAACGGCTGGAGACTGCTGAAACTTTATTTTATGATCGGCCTGCCGACCGAAACCGCCGAAGACCTGAAATCGATAATCGCTCTGATCGGACGGCTGGTTGAACTGGGTCGGAAAACTCTGGGCGCCCAGCCGGCCATTAACCTGAGCGTGTCTTCTTTCATCCCCAAACCGCATACCCCTTTTCAGTGGCTGGCCATGGATGAGGAGAAGTTGTTGCTGCAGAAACAGGAGTACATCAGAAGCAACATCGGCCGCTGGAAAAAAGTCGAACTGAAAGAACATCGGGTCAAGGCCTCAATTCTGGAAGCTGTATTTTCGAGAGGAGACAGGCGTCTGGGAAGTGCATTGCACCAGGCTTATCGGCTGGGAGCCCGTTTCGACGGCTGGCTGGACCAGTTCAATTTTGAGCTCTGGGAAGAAGCTTTCCAGAGTTCCGACCTTGATTATCATGATTATCTTAAAGCAATTCCCCTTGAAGCCGACCTTCCCTGGGATATCGTAAATATCGGCTTAAAAAAAGATTACCTGAAACAGGAGCTTCAGGCCGGCCTCGAAGCGAATTATACCGAATCCTGCCCGGAAAAAAACTGTGCTGATTGTCTGGCCTGTGAATGGCCTGATTATAAAGCCAGGCCGGAAGAAGCTGATGGAATTCCGGTTATTGACACCCCGGCCGATGAACAAAAGGTCAACCGGCTTGTGGAACCGGTCAGATACCGGGCTGTCTACAGCAAATTCGGACCGGCCCGATTCATTTCTCACAACGACCTCCTCAATCATCTGGAACGAGCCTTCAGGCGGGCGGGGCTGAACCTGGCCTTTTCTCAAGGCTATCATCCCAAGATGTTGATGACTTACGCTCCGGCTCTGCCTCTGGGCCTGACGGCCAGGGCGGAGGTCATGGAATTCAGAGCGCTGGAAAATATGGATGAAACGGGATTCCTGGAAAAAATAAACGCCGTCTTGCCCGAAGGACTCAGGTTCGAAGCCCTGAAAAAATGCCAGGCTGATTGCCTGCCGCTGTCTCGTGATATAAGTGGTCTGGTCTATACTCTGGACCTGTCCGACCCTGAGATTTCCGACCTGGAAGAGCTGGAAAAGCGTCTGTCGGCAGAAAATCTGGAAAGGCTGACCGGAGTTTATCAGAACCGGGTGAAAGTCAAGCCTGACTGGCCGGCAAAAAAGCTCTGGTTTTTTATCGACTATGATTCCCGCCGGCCGACCAGAATTCAGGATGTGGTGGAAGAGCTTCTGGGCTTAAAAGGTTCAGTCTATCTGCTGACCAGGGAATATATTATCTTCGGCAACGGCCAGGATTCGCGTCCGCCGGCCGGATAAACCTGTCGCTCAACTGCCGGTCAGCCTGGAGCTGCGGACGATGCTACCAAGACCTTTCGGACCGCAACAAAGCCAGAGGTCAAGAGCCGACAGGTTGGCGATGAAATTGCCCCAGAATTGAGGGTAGGCCACCGGCTGATATTTAAGATAGACGATTTTTATCCCGGCTCCGGCCAAAGCCACGGGGTCCAGGTGGCGGTCGGCCAGATGGGGGAGAAGAACCTCTTCAGCGCCGACTTTTTTGGCCAGCTCAATCAACAGGTCAACTCCGCGGTTTTCAATCCCCAGCTCCGACTGCAACCTGAAATCGGTGGCAATTCCGAACTTCCTGGCCAGAAACCGGCTGCTGTCCAGGATCAGCTTAAGAAAATCCGTGCCTGAGTTGGAAATAATTTTTTCCAGGGCCTGGATAGTCGGTTCAAAATACAGCGAATGACCGTAATAGTGTTTGAGCAGGGCCAGGAATTTTTGCCCCCAGACTTCCGGCTGGAATATCCTCAGGTCTCGAATTCTCTGTCGGCCCAGCCCCTTTTTTCTGACCGGCACTGTTATCCAGATTTCGCCCTGCGGCCCTTTCAGACGGTTGCGGTTGACAAAAGTAAAACCTCGAGCCAACAGGGTGCTGTCGAGAATTATCATCAGGTCAGAATGGTATAGCCGACCGTAAAAACCGCCCCAGGGAATGAAAACCGGCTGGCTGAAGCTAATTCTCATGGTCAGGCTTTATTAATAATTATTCTAACTCAGGCCGGGATATTTATAAAACCGGATTCGTAAGGCCAGGCCATTCGGCTTAAAGGTCGTTGGCAGATACATGGTATCCAGGCAGAGGGAAAAGTTTTTGATAGAG
>JASEIU010000006.1:0-2218 GCA_030017715.1 Candidatus Saccharicenans sp.
TTATAAAGGCCTAATATCGCTAGCCCTTCGCTCGAATAGGGAACGATGTTTATGGCGTTAAATTCGATATTAAAAGATTTTATAAAATTGCCTTCTTCATCAATAACAATGATTTTCCTCCCATTTCTGTCTAAGGCATAGATTCCGCCTTCTTGCGTTACTGCTATTGCTAATATCGACGAGATTTCATCCGGGCCCTGGCCTTTTCCTATGATTATGCTATTTAGAAAATTACCATCCGGGCTAAACTTTTGAATTCTGAAATTCTTTCTATCTAAGACGTAAATATTCTCCTGAAAGTCCAGACTTATGTTATTGATACCAGCAAACACAAAGTTTTCGTCTCCAATTTCATCTCCTATAACAAGATCTTGCGTTAACAAGAACTCTGTGGGATGATATGCCTTAGAGCATCCGGAAGGTAAACATACAAATAAAGAAACTGACAAAATAAAAGAGATCATATAAACTCTATTTAAATAAACCCGAGCCCATTTTTTTAACTTATTTGACATTACACTCCCCCTACCAAATATTTTTCTCATCTTTTCCTATTTTTTATGCAGCCAGAAACACATCAAAACCTCCATCGCAGCCAAGATCCCCAACAGTTTCTTTAATAAGCATAAATTATAGGTTTATTAACCATTGTGCGAATAACTATATTTTAAAAAGTTTTTCCACATTTCTTTCTGAAATTGACATGCTGCTTCATTTTTATTATTGAATGGATCAATACCCCTTAATATACATCCCCCCCCTGCAAATTCCTGCGATTTCACAGTTTCCACAGGCTTCTTTAAATGTCTCAAATCTTCTACGGAGAAAACTCAATCCTTTTTCAAAGATCAATGGGTGGTATATATCGTCATTAATTTCATCAAGGCTTACCTGCACATCAGTTGCATAATTGCAAACAATGTTTACCATTTCTGTATTAATATTATAATATAAAATTTTGGCAGCAAAATCAGTAAATCCTCTACAATGAAGCCACACCCTGGGCTAAAGCCCAGGGTGTGGCTTCATTAGATTCTCAAGCTCTCTTATGTTACCAGGAAAATCATAGCTAATTAGTTTATTCACAGCCTCAGAAGATATGCATTTTTTTGTCCTGCTTCTTTCATTCTCTTTCCTCAGGATTTCCTCCACCAACAAAGGAATATCCACCATTCTTTCCCTTAAGGGAGGAATGTGAATCTCCAAGGTGTTGAGCCTAAAATATAAATCCTTTCGAAATTTGCCCGCTTTTATTTCCTTTTTCAAGTTCCTGTTCGTGGCAGCTATGATTCGGACATCAGCCCTGAGCCTCTCCGTCCCCCCAAGCCTGTAGAATATCCCCTTATCCATAAACAGAAGCAGCTTGGCCTGATTCTGGAGATGAAGGTCGCCTACCTCGTCCAGAAACACCGTCCCCCCATCTACTACCTCTAACTTCCCCTTCTTTCGCTCCATCGCACCGGTAAATGCCCCTTTCTCATGCCCGAAGAGCTCAGATTCAAATAGCTCCGGCGAGAGATTACTGCAGTTGAAATGAATAAATTCTTTAGAGGCCCGGGGGCTTAACTTATGGATTAGCTCCGCCACCAGGCTCTTCCCCACCCCCGTCTCGCCGGTGATTAAGGCCGGATAATAATACGGAGCTACCTGCCTTATCTGTTCCCTTATTTCCCTTGTGGCCTGGCTTTTTCCCAGAAGCCTTCGCTCAATGGAGTTCTGTAACTCCATCTCGAACCCCCATGGGTATATTTTCTTAAACTATAAACCACTTTTATTGTCTTCGGATTGAAGATATCATAAAAAACAACATACCCATCCTCCCCATTCTACTTATTTTGTCGAAATTAGGTCATAATAATGGAATTTTTTCTAAAATACTGAGGCAGGGTTAAATTTTTAGCCAGGATAAGGTTTTTCTGCTCAAGATAACAGGCCTTCAAATTCCCGATCAGCGCTGCATGACCCCGATTATTGTTTTACACAACGGGGCCCTGATACTCTGGCCCGACCACTCAGTTGGCTCACAAGAAATTGGGATATGAGAGCAGGTTCCCTTTTTGGCTTTAAAATAAAAAACCCGGCAACGACCTACTCTCCCACGCAGTTGCCAACGCAGCCATCGGCACCAGAGGGCTTAACTTCCGAGTTCGGAATGGAAGAGGTCCAGCCTATCAACCTCGTCGTCTACGAGGGCCCTTTAGCCCCTTGCGGGGTGGGA
>JASEIU010000006.1:2226-16060 GCA_030017715.1 Candidatus Saccharicenans sp.
ATCCAGCCTATCAACCTCGTCGTCTACGAGGGCCCTTTAGCCCCTTGCGGGGTGGGAGATCTTATCTTGGGGCGCGCTTCCCGCTTATATGCTTTCAGCGGTTATCGCTTCCGAACACGGCTACCCAGCGCTGCGCCTGGCGGCACAACTGGTAATTATCCTTCCCTTATCCAGCTCTATAACCCGGTCTATTCCCGATATATCCCACTTTTTATGCGAAATTATAAGGCAGGTCCTGTCCTTAAAATTATCCCTAACCAGCCTCTCTATCATCGCCTGCGATTCTTTATCCAGAAGGGCGGTAGCTTCGTCGAAGATGAGAATATCTGCCTCTTTAAGTAATGCCCGGGCTAAGGCGATTTTCTGCTTCTCCCCACCAGAAAGCTTTTTCCCCGTCTCCCCGACCACAGTGTTATACCCTTCCTCGAGCTTCTCTATAAACTCGGCTGCTCCTGAAAGCTCCACTGCTTTCCTCACCTCCTCTTCAGTGGCTTCAGGCCGACTATAGAGGATGTTATTCCCCACCGTATCATTAAACAGAAACACATTCTGTGAAACCACACTTATCCTCTCCCGAAGTGAGGCCAGCGAGAGCTCTTCTATGTCATAACCATCAATCATGATCTTTCCACTCTGGGGACGATACAGCCCAAGTATCAGCTTCATCAGGGTGCTCTTCCCGGAGCCGTTCGGTCCAGTAATCAGTACCTTCTCACCTGGATTTATCCTGAGTTTTAGATCTTCAAACACCGGCTTCTGGCCATCATAACTAAAATAGACTTCCTTGAACTCTATCTCACCTTTAAGCCTCTCCACCCTCCGGCCTGCCTCCTTTTCCTCCTCCCCGGCTGCTTCCATTAGCTCACGATAACGGTCCAGGGCCGAAAAAGCCGGCTGGAAGATCAACCCCGCGGAGGCCAGCATCTGCGTCGGCCCATACAGCCGGGCTAAGTATCCAGAAAAAGCTATGTAGCTTCCCAGAGTAAAACCCCCACGGATTATATCCCAGCCGCTGTACCACAGGATGACATATCCCCCCAGCGCCCCTACCAGGCCCAGAAGCTCCGAGGACAGCGTCGTCTTCACCGTGCGCTGGATGCTGGTCTGCTTTAAATCATCCAGAAGTCCATGAAGCCGGCTGGTTTCCCGCTCCTCAGCACTAAACACCTTGACCACGTCCACTCCGCTGAATGTCTCCTGCACCCGGCTTGAAACCACCGCCCCTTTCTCCATCACCTCCCGGCTCAACCGCCTTATCGTCCCGCTGTAATGTTTAGTAGCTATATACAATAACGGCAGTATGCCCAGGGCTATTAAAGTCAGCTTCCAGTTCAAGGCGAATAGAATAACCAGCGAGAACACAAACTCCAGAACACTGAGCGCCAATCTCACAGTGCTGTTGGAGAAAAACAAGCTCAGCCCCTCTGCCTCATTTACCCGGGAAAGCAAATACCCTGACTGGTGGCGGTCAAAAAATGACAGCGGCAGGCGGAGCAGCCTGTGATACAGATCCTTCTTTATCCTGGTCAGCACCTCCTGGTTAAAGACCCCAAAATAATAATTAGACAAAAAAGAAAACCCCAGCCGGGCCACCTGAATGCCTACCAGAACCAGAATAATAAGATTCAGCAGCCTCATATCCCTGGCCGGCAGCGCCCGGTCCACAACCACCTTCAGCAAATAAGGTGTGGGAAGAGAAAGAAAGGATAGAACAATTAGGCATATAGTTCCAATTTGAAATGGCTTTTTATAAAGCCTAATTTCTGTAAATAAAAAATTAATCTGATTTTTTATAAACAACTTTTTGAATATTTTTTTTAGGATAAATTAATAAGCAAATTCCTTTAGGCTCTTTATCTTCTACCTTGACAATCCAATTATCTAAAAATTGCCTTTTCTCGAAAATAGTCAACCCAACTGCAGGATCCGCAATATATACCAGATCCTTATTAACGCCATATATGACCACATAATGATTATATTTTAGGTGGGCGATACAAGGGATTTTAACCGCAGCCCTTAGCTCATTAAAAGTAAGCCTTACTGATAAAGTTTTAAAGCCTATTTTTTCAGCAATTCGCGATAACTCTAACAAAGATATTCCATACTCCGCAGGTTTATAGTCAATAACATTGCGCGGGATATTATTCATTCCATAATATTTCATTATCATTCGAATACAGGCTAAGCCACACTCGTTTAAATCTCTTTGTGGAATAAATTTTATATTATTTATTGACTTTATCATTAAGAAAAGACCCGACTCTTATATAAATGATGTTCTTATAACAAAAGCTCATGGCTTTTTTTCACAAAAACTTTATTTTATACTTCGCTATGCTCAGCAACCCCGTATCCCTGTCTTCCTCAGCAACAAAAATGCACCCATCATTTGATACCACAAACTGACTCCAGTGATTTTTATTTCCAGACGGAAAAGCCAGGTAGAAGCTATCGACATAATTGCCATCCAGGTCAAACACATCTATCTGCCACTTCTGCCCATTGGCTTTTTCATTTGAGGTCTTTACCCAGAGTTGGTCCTTATAAATTTGAAGCCCCTGGATATAAAATTCGTGCTGCGGAGGCGGTCGAAATCCGCGGTCGAAACGCTCATAAGGATCCTGATAGTCCTGGCTTTCATCTTTCCGGAAAGTCACATATTTCCGGCTAAAGATTAGTTCTAACCTTTCAGTCAACAAGTTAAATCTCTCTATCGAATATTCTGCGCTGTGAACATAAAACAGGAAGTGCTTACCGGCAACAGCTGTAAACATAGCTCGCTTCACCCAGCGCGTGTTTTTGATGTAGTGTTCCATCATAATATCGTGGACTTTTCTCAACTTCTTAAAATCAGAGGAGATTTCATATAACCTGTAGGGCGTTTGAATGATTCCCTCCTGACGAATGGCCTCTGAAAAACGGATTTCATCCCTTATTCCATACAGCCGACCCTCGACCATATCCATAAAATCAAAGGGGCCATGAAAAGGCGTCTTGAATTCCTTTATGAATTTTCCGCTCAGGTCATATTCCAGAACCTTCGGAGGCACCCAGGAATAGATACGGATTCTGTCGCCTTCTATAAAATAGGAATTTGGATACTGGGATTCGCGGGGTCCCTGCCCCTGCCCGGGAATCTTAAAAAGAAATTTTCCTTCCCTATCAACTTTTTTGACATAAGGGAAATCGAAAAATATGATGGAGCCGTCTTCAAACTCAGATATCCGCTGCGGATTTCTGATGACAAAATTCTTCCCGTCGTCCTGAATGCGCCTGACTTCTTCTAATTGAACTGTGCGTCCGGCTGACCTGTTCTTAGGCTTTTCCGGGTTATTTACAATTACCTGTCCTCTCAAGATTGAAACCAAAAAGGGCACTATAAGAAATATTAAAAGCATAATTTGAAGTCTATAGCTAGCTAATTCATTTTTATTCATTTTTATTTCACCTTTTTTGATTTATATCTATTCATTCTTAAATGATAAAAATTATTTTTAAAACTAATATTATCTTATTCTAAACACCGCCCTTTTATTTTTGATAAATTGATTTTGTAAATTTGATGGCAGGCTTTTCCACAATATTTAGTTTATTTTTTATCATATCAATCCGACAAAAGATATCAGTCGGATCATAATGCTCATCATCCTCTTCCTTTCGTTTAAATAAAATAGCTCTATAATAAGCTTCCAAGGCCAAATTCCATTCCCTTTCTCGCTCATAAATTTTTCCAAGTTGGTAATAGCTCTCTCCAAGCTTATACATCTTTTTCATCTTTTTACATAATTTAATAGACTTTTCAAATCTTTCTATTGCCAATTTTCGTTTCCTTTTTCTAAGTAATATGACACCAGCTTGATGATAAGCTATAGAGGCTAAATCATAATTTTTTGTCTTTAGGGCAAAAGAAAGGGCCTTTTCGTTATAATTTATAGCCATATCTATCTTGCCAGCTTTATAAAATATATCTCCCAATAAGCCGCTGGCTATGATTTTTTCCCTTATGTTGATATTTTCTTTTTTCAATATTTCCTGACATATATATCTTGCATCATTTAATTTATTCATTTTGATTAGTAGTCGGCTGCAAAACAATAATAGTTTAATAACTTTTATCTCATTTCCTTTAATATACCGTTTAACAATTATCGTAATAATTTTCTGCACGAGCACATTATTAGGCAGCTGTATTGGGAGCTTCAAGCAATCAATTAAATATTTTATATCTGGATCATTCTTAATCATGATCGATGAGGTTCTCTTCTTTTCTCATTCTTTATTATTGATCTTCAACTTCAAGAGTTAATAATATAAACTAGCTTTCCTCTTTCTTCGCTATATTTGCAGAAAATTACGCAATAAGAAACCTAAGCCAAAAAAGCTCTTGAAATATCTCCCCTTTTCTGAGCATGACGAAGATTTGCATAATATGATGTATCCTTTTTTATTCTGTTCTTCTGACCATTATTTTATAATGAACATATATAAAAGCTAATCTAATCCCTCATAAATTAAAGAATAAATAGAATAAATTTTATCCTTATTTATTCTTAAGTCTTCAACAGGTAAATATTTTAAATTAGATTTATCAATATTGCTTAATCGATTTGCCTCGAGTTTTGCTGACGCAATAAATTCAATCTTAAATGCATCACAGTGATATCTCGTCCTTATCCCTGTATCTCCATTTATTTCCCAATTGAATCCTGCACATGTAGGACATATAGATATTAATTTACAACTATTGCACTCTTCCGGCCTCCATTCTTTTTGAAAATTTATTGGACCCACAGGAGCTGGTTTGCCTGTTATCCATGGCGAGAATCTATGACAAGGATATGTCTTGCCATCTATATCCACCATTACCATTTCATGACCTGCACCAAAAAAACGCAAATAACCGTCTCTGCTAAAAACCGGTTGTTTACCAAATGCTTCTATATTATGAGTAAGAATTGGGCCAACAGGATATAAATCCACTCTTTCTGAATAAAATTCGACAAGTTGATCAAGTTGTTTCTCGTATTCTTTTATCATTTTATTTTTCTTTTTAGCATCTCCCCAAATGTCTTCATAAACAATATTTGCAGTAAAAAATATTTCCATCATTTCTAACTCAATCACACTCTCGGCTAAATAAGGAAGATTATGGTTCGCAGATCGTCATTTTCGCTGGTTGAAATGGCCAATTTTCTTTGAAAAAAGGGATATTGGCCATTAATAAATCATATGAATTATCTCGAGTTAAGTTATGAGCCGTTCTATTTCCGTCGATACTAAATGAAACTACTACAAAGTTTTTATGTTTTTTCAGCCAATCTTTCATGTCATGTGTAAGTATGGTGCCATTTGTTTCGATAAGGAAGATAAACCGTTTTCGCCAATTTTTTTCTGTTTTAAACCACTCTATTATTTCTTTTATAAGTGGAAATTTTAACAAAGGCTCGCCCCCAAAAAAATCAAATTCTACAGCCTCAAAGCCATTATCTGCTTCCATATAATATCTAATAACATCTTTGGCTGTATTAAAATCCATTGATTCATTGCTTTTATTTTTTTCATAACAATAAATACACCTTAGATTACAAGCTCTGGTTATAGTTAAAATAACTGATTGGCGTTTATCTTCAAAATTTTCCTTTAGCTGCTGAAAACTATACTTAGGCATCTAATTTTTCATAATTATTTAAATTTACTTCCTTTCTCTTTTATACTTAAAAAATAAGACTTAAATTTTATCTATTGATAAAGCATCATTGCTTCTTTTTTTCTTCTTATTAATAATTATATCTCCCAAAGCACTTTTTTCCGTTAAATTAACAGCTTTGATAAATAAATAGTTTAGAAACAATCACATGGAACTTAAAGTTCCTCTTCATAATTAAAAATAAAAAGAGCCATGCACGTCTGAGAACATGTATCTGCACATGAACTCCGGCATGGTTGAGAGCATGTTACCATACACACTGCGCCACAAGGTGGCTGACTTCCTCCAATTATTTTAGACATTTCGTCGGGAAGAATGATATCATTTAATTCTCTTTTTAACTCGTTAAGCTTCATTAATACATCTTGCTTCAACAGTAATCTTTTCATTATTTAGCCTCCTTATTTTTTTTTCGACCAATTACCAGCATATTTTGTGCCAATTTTTTTATAACTTCTAAGTTGTTGATTATAAAATAGAAATCTAATTTTTGAGCTTTTTTTGGGTTAAAATAAAGCCCCCATTTTATGGGGATTTTATCCCCCTAAAGCGGGGATTCAATTTAAGCCGGGACAGGACCTTCATAAACCTCTTATAATCCTTCTGAGTGCAGCCAGCATTGAATAGCTCCATGACCTTTCTGTATGTCCCGGCTTCTTTAAGGCCCATCTGAACTATTTTTATAGCCTGCTCCCGATTAAGCTCCCTTTTAAGGAAAGGCTTATGTACCACCTCCCAGAAGCTTCTCTTCCCTTCCACCATCTCCCTGTATTTCTGAAGAACCAAAATGTCGCCCGAATACGGATTTTCTGATGATTCAGGCCAGGGAACCTCATCAAAGGCTATCGCTTCTGCTGTGATCTTATGGCCATCACAAAATACCACGGCATTTTTAAGCACATTCTCCAGCTCGCGGACATTTCCCGGCCAGTGGTAAGCAACAAGCTTGCTCAGAGCTTCAGAAGAAAGAGACTTGTCGATACAATTTTTTTCGCACTCCCGACTCAGTATTTCCTCTGCCAGAAGCGGGATATCTTCCTTTCTCTTCCGCAATGGGTGAATATGAATATTAATGACACTTATTCTAAAAAACAGATCCTGTCTGAAGCGGCCATATCTTATTTCCTCTGCAAGGTTCTTATTCGTGGCAGCTATGATACGGACATCAGCCCGTAGCTTCTCTGTCCCGCCGAGCCTGTAGAATGTCCCCTTATCCATAAACGACAATAGCTTCGCCTGATTGCTAAGATGAAGGTCGCCCACCTCGTCCAGAAACACCGTCCCCCCATCTGCCACTTCTAATTTCCCCCTCTTTCGCTCCACCGTCCCGGTAAAGGCCCCCTTCTCATGCCCGAAAAGTTCAGATTCAAATAGCTCTGAAGATAGATTGCTGCAGTTAAGATGGATAAATTCCTTCGAGGCCCGGGGGCTTAACTTATGGATTAGCTCCGCCACCAGGCTCTTCCCCACCCCGGTCTCGCTGGTGATTAAGGCCGGCATATCAAACGGAGCTATCTTCCGAATCTGTTCCCTTATTTCCCTTATCGCCTGACTTCGCCCCAGAAGCCTGCGCTCAATGGAGTTCCGTAACTCCATCTTGACCCCCCAGGGATATATTCTTAAGGTTCTAACCTCTCCATAATTAAATCTAAGCTTATCTTATGACTGAGCAGACCAAAATTTTCTATATTTTTGTCGGGAACGGACAAAGATTATTGAATTTTTTTTTCATTATTAATAAGAACCCATAAGTGGCTAATATGATTCCTTAGACGAGGGCAGGATAGAGACTTCCTGATAGAGATCTGAGGTTTATAAATCGGGGACCTGATGCCATGGCATCAGGTTGATAAAAACAGGCCGGGAAATTGCCAGGGGGAAATAAAACGTTACCTCATACTTCCGGGAATTTTCTCCTAAGTTGACCAGGGAAACAATATGCATTCAGGAAGAGCTAATGGTAGCTTCACTCAGCCCTTTGAATATTTGATATTTTAGTTTCATAGCAGCAGTTTGAATATGTTTAGACAGATCAATTGATTTCCATAAAAAATAGGTGAATATGTATTGTGTCCCCCTTTAAAAAATAAAAAACCCGGCAACGACCTACTCTCCCACGCAGTTGCCCACGCAGTACCATCGGCACCGGAGGGCTTAACTTCCGAGTTCGGAATGGGATCGGGTGTTTCCCCTCCGTTATGGTTGCCGGGATTAATTTCAATCCTCAATGATGGGACAGATTACTAATCGGGGACAGGCAACGGAGTGCATGTCCCCATTCTGGAGCATGTCCCATTTTATACCCGGGACACGTAACACGTACATGTCCCGTCTAACAAAGCGGCCTGCTTTTGCCTTGATAAACTTTATGGTCAAGTCTCACGGGCTATTAGTACTGGTTAGCTCAACGCATTACTGCGCTTACACATCCAGCCTATCAACCTCGTCGTCTACGAGGGCCCTTTAGCCCCTTGCGGGGAGGGAGATCTTATCTTGGGGCGCGCTTCCCGCTTATATGCTTTCAGCGGTTATCGCTTCCGAACACGGCTACCCAGCGCTGCGCCTGGCGGCACAACTGGTACACCGGAGGTTCGTCCATCCAGGTCCTTTCGTACTATGGACAGCCCCCCTCAAATCTCCTGCGCCTGCCGTGGATAGGGACCGAACTGTCTCGCGACGTTCTAAACCCAGCTCACGTACCCCTTTAACCGGCGAACAGCCGGACCCTTGGGACCCGCTTCAGCCCCAGGATGGGATGAGCCGACATCGAGGTGCCAAACAGTCTCGTCGATGTGAGCTCTTGGAGACTATTAGCCTGTTATCCCCGGCGTACCTTTTATCCGTTGAGCGATGGCCCTTCCATACGGGACCACCGGATCACTAAGCCCTGCTTTCGCACCTGCTCGACCCGTCGGTCTCACAGTCAAGCTCCCTTATGCCTTTGCACTCTACGGTTGATTTCCAAACAACCTGAGGGAACCTTAGGGCGCCTCCGTTACCTTTTAGGAGGCGACCGCCCCAGTCAAACTACCCACCTAACACTGTCCCCCTACCCGATAAGGGCAGTGGGTTAGAACTTCAGAACATGAAGAGTGGTATCTCACCGACAGCTCCACCGCACCCGGAGGTGCGGCTTCATAGCCTCCCACCTATTCTGCGCATCATATTCCAAAATCCAATGCTAGGCTGCAGTTAAGGTGCCGGGGTCTTTCCGTCCAGCGGCAGGTAACCGGCGTCTTCACCGGTACCACAGTTTCGCCGTGCCCCTCTCTGAGACAGCGCTCATGTCGTTACGCCTTTCGTGCGGGTCGGAACTTACCCGACAAGGAATTTCGCTCACTTTACCCGGACATTTCTGTCTGGAGTGGACCATATCTTTATCCAATCTCGAGGGCTCTCTTGATATTCTCCAGAGCGGGACGCTCCGTGGTGTTCATCTGCAGGGCCAGGTCAATGATCTCTTTTAATCCTTCTCTGTTGAGATGCTTGCCGTCTTTCATCAGGAGTATGATCTTTCGAAACCTCCTAAAATCAACATTCTTCTTGGTCTTCAGGGGATGATTCATAAAGAACTCGCAAATTCTCTCCAGCTGTTCAAGGTTTCTTACCCTGAAAGCATATCTTTCGGCGTGATTTACTCTAACCACGCCTCCCTTAAAAAACCTCTTCAGAGCATAAAGCACCTGAATATCTCTTTCATGCTGCACCACAACAAATTCCGGTAAAACCTGGTAACCAGCAGTCATCTCAGGATGACTTTGAACACTCACGTGAAAACATCCCTCTCCGTCAACGAAGCCAACTACCCAATCAGGAGACAAATTCATTCCGTCCTCCTGTTTCGAGATGGATACCCGGCGTATGGCCTCTGAGGATCTCCTGCCTCTGCCTTAAAGGCAGGATTTCCTGCGGATTGCCCAATCTCTGCCATTATTACCGCCGCCCGCGCGGCTGGTAGACAGAGCTCTAAGGGTGTTCCCGCATACAGCCAGGTATGAAACCCGGTATTACTACCGGGAAAGGCAGCTCTTTTTCAGAGTTACCTTAGGACCGTTCTTAGCGTTGTATCTCATCACAGATACTGCCCGATACTGCTTTCGGGCACCCTCCATCGCTGAAGGGAACGGACTATATCATCTCTCCTCCTCATTGGGGAGAGCCTGACGTATAGTCTCTGGGGATTCTCCGTCGAAAAGGTGGTTTTTAATCTCCTCCTCTCCGTGCTTTCTCTTGCCGCCGTCATTCATATCTTTTCTAATTTCCATAATCTCCAGAATTCCCTCTTTTGTCAGGTGACGGTTCTCCTGCATCATTCTGGCAATCTTCTTGAACTTGGAAAAATCCCTTTTCTTTTTTGCTGACAGAAATCCAAACCGATCAAAAAAAGGAATAACATTTTCGACTATCGCCCTGAAATTATTAACTTCGTAGTACCAAACACCATCAGGTCTGCTTCTCAACGTACCACATTTAAGGTGCTTTTTGAATAGAGCCAGGATCACTCTGTCTTTTTGCGAGATGTTGAAGCAAAGAGAGATTTTCCAGGGAATCGCATAGTCATTTCTCGGTCTGAAGGAAACATTGAAGCTTCCCTCTCCGTCAGCAAAACCAGCAAGATAATAACCTATTCGAGGAGGAATGGCTTTAACCATCAAGGTCATACTAACCTCCTTTTCCTGAAGCCTTTCCTGCTGATTGTCCGCACCGGACACATTGTCACTTGCCAGCCGGATGAGGCAGCAAGTAGTGCCGGATACACCGGATTTTCCAGCATACAGTCAGGTTTTATAACTACAGCGGTCCAGCCTATAGTTACGGCCGCCGTTTACCGGGGCTTCGGTTTAGAGCTTCTCCCGCACTCAACTTATCCCAACAAGCTTTCTCTCAGTCTATCTTTCAACCATCTTATCGCTTGTCCTGATCTCTTTAAGCTTTTTTCTCTTCTCTTAGCATCCTGGCCTGATTTATAGGCTTCATAATATATCAGCTCCCACTCATTTCCCTTTGTCGATCGATTTGCTCCTGAATTATGCATTTTCAATCTTTGCTTCAAGTTCTTTGTGTAACCAATGTAAATCTTCCCGTTTCTGTTCTTGATTACATATACATATTGCATAACCATCTCCTGTTGAGATTAGTTGAGTGCGGGATAACCCCTCCCCTTAACCTTCCGGCACCGGGCAGGCGTCAGACCCTATACATCGATTTTATGTCTTTGCAGAGTCCTGTGTTTTTACTAAACAGTCGCAAGAGCCATTTTTCTGCGGCCTCCTCGGGCTTTGTTTATGCAACTAAACCCTACCGAGGCACCCCTTATCCCGAAGTTACGGGGTCAACTTGCCTAGTTCCTTAGAGAGGGCTCACACGTGCGCCTTAGGATTCTCTCCTCATCTACCTGTGTCGGTTTGCGGTACGGTCACCCATAAGACTCCTTAGAGGATTTTCTCGGCAGCGTGGATTCAGCAAGTTCACAGGACCGAAGCCCTGCTTCCCCGCCGTATTCGGAGTTAACGAGCTCCCGGATTTGCCTGAGAGCTCCCCCTACTTGGCGGTCGTGCATTTCCAACCGCACGTATGCCTATCCTTCTGCGTCCCCCCATCGTACAAACGCCTCATGGGTGGTGCAGGAATGTTGACCTGCTCTCCATCGCCTACGCCTTTCGGCCTCAGCTTAGGTGCCGACTAACCCTGGGCGGACTGACCTTCCCCAGGAAACCTTAGATTTTCGGCGCTGCTGGTTTCTACAGCAGTTATCGCTACTCGTGCCGGCAGAGTCTCTTCCGTACGCTCCATAAGACCTCGCGATCTTACTTCAGCGCCTACGGAATGCTCCCCTACCAATCGGTCTTACGACCGAGTCCGCAGCTTCGGTAGCAAGCTTAGCCCCGTTACATTGTCGGCGCGGAAATACTTGACCAGTGAGCTGTTACGCTTTCTTTAAAGGATGGCTGCTTCTAAGCCAACCTCCTGGTTGTCTAAGCGTTTCCACATCCTTGCCCACTTAGCTTGCATTTAGGGACCTTAGCTGGCGGTCTGGGCTGTTTCCCTTTTGACCACGGACCTTAGAGCTCGTAGTCTTACTCCCGCGTAGTGGTTATAGGAATTCGGAGTTTGGTTGGATTCGGAAGGCCTTTCGGCCCCCTAGGCCATCCAGTGCTCTACCTCCTATACCATTGGCGCGAGGCTAGCCCTAAAGCTATTTCGGGGAGAACGAGCTATCTCCGAGTTTGATTAGCCTTTCACCCCTACCCTCAGCTCATCCGAGCTGTTTTCAACCAACACCGGTTCGGACCTCCCTGTGGTGTTACCCACAGTTCATCCTGGCCAAGGGTAGATCACCTCGGCTTCGCGTCTACTCCATACGACTGGTCGCCCTATTCGGACTCGCTTTCGCTACGGCTCCTTCCTTAAAAGGAATTAACCTCGCCGCATAGAGTAACTAGCCGGCTCATTAAGCAAAAGGCACCCCGTCACCCCCTTGCGGGGGCTCCGAGTGCTTGTAAGCACACAGTTTCAGGTTCTGTTTCACTCCCCTAACAGGGGTTCTTTTCACCTTTCCCTCACGGTACTGGTACGCTATCGGTCGCAGGTTAGTATTTAGCCTTAGGAGATGGTCCTCCTGAATTCCCACAGGATTCCACGTGTCCCGTGGTACTTGGGTGCCCGACCGAGAGAGACAATCTTGTCGCCTACAGGACTTTCACCTTCTCTGGTTACCCTTTCCATGGTATTCAGCTAAGATTGCCCTTTGTAACTCTCTGGCTTCTCCGGGCCGAAGCCAGGTCGGGTCCCTCGACCCCGCATATACAACGCGCCCAGGCTTTAACATATATGCGGTTTGGGCTGTTCCCCGTTCGCTCGCCGCTACTGAGGGAATCGCGGTTGCTTTCTATTCCTCCAGGTACTGAGATGGTTCCCTTCCCCGGGTTCGCTTCTTCACCCTATGGATTCAGGTGAAGATACCATGGCATCACCATGGTGGGTTTCCCCATTCGGAAATCTCCGGATCAAAGCCCGCTTAGCGGCTCCTCGGAGCTTATCGCAGCTTGCCACGTCCTTCATCGCCTACCTGCGCCAAGGCATCCCCTGTGTGCCC
Organism: Candidatus Saccharicenans sp.; assembly: GCA_030017715.1. Lineage (GTDB taxonomy): Bacteria > Acidobacteriota > Aminicenantia > Aminicenantales > Saccharicenantaceae > Saccharicenans. The sequence continues at coordinate 15,033 of JASEIU010000006.1, forward strand.
TTAGTAACTTGACCATAAAGTTTGGTCAAGGCAAAAACTGCCGCTTTGTTAAATTTTCAAAGATCTGATCTATTGACTTCCCCCGTCCAGGGGAACCAATTACTTTTTATAAACTATGGTGGAGCTGACCGGGATCGAACCGGCGACCTCCGGCTTGCAAAACCGGCGCTCTCCCAGCTGAGCTACAGCCCCAAAAATTTTTCGTTCGAAAAATTTTTGATCGAGCCCGCGGAAAAGCTTCTCGCCGCCGAGCCCTGACCCTGAATCACTCCATTGATAATGGTGGGCCTAAGTGGATTCGAACCACTGACCTCACGCTTATCAGGCGGGCGCTCTAACCCCTGAGCTATAGGCCCAATCTATCACGAGCCATGTTACTGGCCAGAGAGCTTTCGCTGATTTGAATTTATAAAAAGAAAAGCGGAGCTTCCAGGATCAACCTAAATGTTTTAGTGATCCTTTGAAAGGAGGTGATCCAGCCGCACGTTCCCGTACGGCTACCTTGTTACGACTTCACCCCAATCACCGACCTCGCCTTCGGCACCTGCCTCCCTTGCGGGTTAGCTCAGCGACTTCGGGCGAGACCAGCTTTCGTGATGTGACGGGCGGTGTGTACAAGGCCCGAGAACGTATTCACCGCGGCGTAGCTGATCCGCGATTACTAGCGATTCCGACTTCACGCAGGCGAGTTGCAGCCTGCGATCCGAACTGAGGACGGCTTTAGGGATTAGCTCCACCTCGCGGCTTTGCCTCCCTCTGTACCGCCCATTGTAGCACGTGTGTAGCCCTGGACATAAAGGCCATGCTGACTTGACGTCATCCCCGCCTTCCTCCCCGTTATCCGGGGCGGTCCCCTTAGAGTGCCCGGCATTACCCGCTGGCAACTAAGGGCAAGGGTTGCGCTCGTTGCGGGACTTAACCCAACATCTCACGACACGAGCTGACGACAGCCATGCAGCACCTCTGCTGGTTCCCGGATTGCTCCGGGTCGTTACCCTTTCGGGCTCCTACCTCCAGCAGTTCAAGCC
>JASEIU010000006.1:16070-109494 GCA_030017715.1 Candidatus Saccharicenans sp.
CAAGCCCAGGTAAGGTTCTTCGCGTTGCGTCGAATTAAACCACATGCTCCACCGCTTGTGCGGGCCCCCGTCAATTCCTTTGAGTTTCAGCCTTGCGACCGTACTCCCCAGGCGGGACACTTAACGCGTTAGCTACGACACTCCAGCGAAAACGCCGGAATATCTAGTGTCCATCGTTTACGGCTAGGACTACCGGGGTATCTAATCCCGTTTGCTCCCCTAGCTTTCGTGATTCAGCGTCAGGAGTAGCTTAGAGAGCCGCCTTCGCCTCAGGTGTTCCTCCCGATATCTACGCATTTCACCGCTCCACCGGGAATTCCACTCTCCTCAACTACCCTCAAGCTGAGCAGTTTCAAGGACGGTTCCGAAGTTGAGCCTCGGGATTTCATCCTTGACTTGCCCAGCCGCCTACTCACCCTTTACGCCCAGTAATTCCGAGTAACGCTTGCCCCCTACGTATTACCGCGGCTGCTGGCACGTAGTTAGCCGGGGCTTCCTCTGAGGGTACCGTCAGTCCCTTGCGGGATTTCGTTCCCTCTGACAGGAGTTTACAACCCGAAGGCCGTCATCCTCCACGCGGCGTCGCTGCGTCAGGGTTTCCCCCATTGCGCAAAATTCCCCACTGCTGCCTCCCGTAGGAGTCTGGGCCGTGTCTCAGTCCCAGTGTGGCCGGACACCCTCTCAGGCCGGCTACCCGTCGTAGCCTTGGTAGGCCGTTACCCTACCAACTAGCTGATAGGACGCAGGCCCTTCCTCGAGCGCCTTTTGGGCTTTGGTTTCATGACCATCGCCATGAAACGTTATGCGGTATTAGACCCCCTTTCGGGAGCTTATTCCCCACTCGAGGGCAGGTTACCCACGTGTTACTCACCCGTTCGCCACTAATCCCGAATATTGCTACCCGGGATCCGTCCGACTTGCATGTGTTAGGCACGCCGCCAGCGTTCACTCTGAGCCAGGATCAAACTCTCCAGTTATTTGAACTCTTGCGAGTTCTAAGCTGTAGAGTTAGACAAATAGGTTCGATCGCTGGTCGCTCCGCTTTTTCTCTTTCAAAGAACTGATTTCTTTCTAACCCGAGAAAGAAATTCCTTCAGGCTTTTTTATTCTTTGGTTTTTGACGAACTGTCTTACGACCGCCAAAAGGCTCATATAATATAGAGACAATTAGGTCGCTTGTCAAGGGGGACAAAAAAAATTTTTAAAATTTTTCAGGTAAATTTTTGTTGACCATAATATATTCAATTTCAAGCACTTAGTCAACATCCATTTACCCGCAAGAAATAAACTTCGAAATTTTACGGGGAAACAGTGTGCCCTCCAGCCGGCACGGAAGCTGCACTTAACCAGCTGTCGGCTCTGACCGAAAACCGGTCCCGGGAGGAAGCCCCCCGGGGAAGCAACGCGGTTTCTGAACATGATTGAAAAAAACCTGTCAGGAGCCGGGTGAACCAGGCCCGGCCTGCGGTTTCGGTGAAGAGAGAAAACTGGCGGCTAAAAGCCTGGCCGAAGACAACCCGGCGACTGGAAACGCTCCAGGCGGAAGTGTCCGGCCCTCGGTCAGGCCGGCTCCTGATCCAGCGGTCGTCAGGGGAAGAAAACCCGGGAATTCCGGCTGCAGGGAGTTATTTCAAATGAACATTGAAAAACAGGACGAAAAGTCAAAACGGCAAATAGAACAGGCAGTGCCAGAAACGGCAAAGAGGGGCGGCGGCGGCCAGGAACCCGGGATTAACTTCTCTCCATTAATCCACCCTGTATATTCAGGCGCCTTCTTCGATGACTTAGATGATGAAAATCCTGATTTAACAGCCCGACCACCGGTTGAGACCGCCTGCAGAAAATCTGTCGCCCCCGGCCAACCCATAACCGAGAATCGAGCCGGACGAATGCCGGATCTGATTACGGCCGGAGCGGCAAACGGCAAGTCCCGGTGCTTACGGACCGGCTTTTCCCTGATTGAAACATTGCTGGCTATGGCCATAGTTTTCTTCCTGCTGGCAGGCGCCGCAGAGATGCTCTGCTATTCATTTTTATTAAAGCAGAAAGCCGACCGGCACCGCATTTCAGCCGACCTCATATCGGAAAAGATTGAGGTCCTCAAGAGCCTCGACCCGGAAGATGAGGCCCTTACGCCCGGGATTCACCAGGAAACCATTGAGGATAAAGACTCGGGCCGGTCTTTTTTTCTGACCTGGGAAGTAAGCGAGGAGGAGAACCTGAAGAAGATTAAGTTGAGCCTGTATCCGGCGCCCTTCGGCAGCCGGCCGCCTCTCAGGGCCTGCTGGTACCGATCCGGAAGTCTGGGTTTTTAAGAGCCGGAGAATGGGACAGGGGGGTAATATATGAATAATCGTTCATATGTTAAAACCAATCAGAAAACAGCCCGGCCTCCCGGGCCACTGTCAGCCGACCCGCGCCGGCAACCCGGTCGGCATAAATCCGGCGCCAGGAGCAGAAAAATAATCAGCTGCCGGAAGGATGATGGCCGTCGCCAATACTGCCCGGAAGCGGACGGCTATCACCCCGGCTATTCTTCCAGCCCGTTTTTATGGAGCTGTCTCAGATGAAAATTAAAGGCCTGAGGCAAATCAATCCCCATAAATTTAGCCCCCGTAATTCATCGCAATCTCCCGACCGAAGCCGGGCAGGTTTTTCACTCCTGGAATGCCTGATCAATCTGAGCCTCAGCCTGTTGATCCTGGTTTCAGCTCTGGAAGTTTCCGTCCAGGCCAGGAGGGTTTTCCTGAAACTCAGAGAACAACAGGAAAAAAGCCTGGCCGCGGCAGTAGCCCTGGAAAAAATCAGAGAGGACCTGGAAACAGCCGGAGCCGGAATTCCCGGACCACTGCCGGACTCCTACCTGGCCCCGGTTCAAATTGAAAATCAGAAGCTGACTGTTTTTTCGGCCCAAGAGAAAACCGCCCTGCTGGCAGATGCCGCTGGCGGTCAGGATTTCCTGCTGGTAGAAACGAAATCGGGGCTGAGCGGCTTATTAAAAAAAGGCCGGGCGGTTTACCTTGCGAACGGCGCCTCCGGACGGCTCATATATATAACTGCCGTCAGCGAAAACAGGCTGACCTTTTCCCCTCCCCTTGACATTGCCTTTGAGGCTTCAGGGACAGAAGTCATCATCCTGGAAAAAGTCGAGCACTATCTGGACAGTCGGCAAAGAACCCTCAGGCGCCGGGTTAACGGCACCACCGGACAACCCCTGGCCGAAGATGTGACCGGCTTTACGGCCTTTTATCAGAAGACCGGCAATCTGGTCACCATCAGCCTGACGACAGAATCAGGAGACAAGAATCATGAATGTGAACTTGTTATGTACCCGAAAAACCTCGGTCGGTCAGGACAGCGATAAAACCAGTCAGCTGTCCCGACATAAATCGGCCGGCCAAAAAATTGCCGGACCGCAAACCGGAAAAACTGACCCGGCCCATCAGAGGGGCGGGCAAATCCACCCGTTTCAGAAAATCACTGCCATTAAGTGCCCGGCTCCGGACTTGCCTCCAGGTTTCTCTATTACTTCAAAACCAGGCTCAAACCGCCGGGCTCGATTTCAAGCCCCGCCGGGCTCGGCTCTGATCGTCTGCCTGCTGGTTATGGCCGTCCTGATGACGCTCGGGACTGGCCTTCTGGTAAACTCCCGGCTTTTTCTCCAAACCCACGGGCTCAGGAGAATGATGCGGCTTACGGCCATCGCGGCCGAAAATGGAATCAAACAAGCCTGGAACCGGGTAGAGCTCAAAGCCGGAGAAATTTTGCCAGAAGCGGAAATCAACCAGGAATTTTTTCAGTCCTTCAAGCTGGCTCCGGAATCAAACGGGCTGGAAATAATCAGGCCCCTGCTTGAGGCCGGAAGCTCAGGCCGGATGGACAATTTCTCCGGCCTCGGATGGGAAACATTCATCACGGCCGGTCTGGCTGGAATGTACTCTGATGATCATTACCTGAAAGCAACCTTCGGGTTTAACATAAAATCCACCGGGCGGGTGCAGGGATTCGGCGGCGCCAGGGTCGAAGAACTGAAGTGCGAACTGACCCTGCTGGCCGGATACCTGCCCCTGAACCTGGTGCCGGCGCTGGTCAATGAGGATGGAATACAGAAAGAAGCGTTGAGCAGGGTGAGCGTGCAGAACCTGCAGCCTGGCACTGCGCCGGCAGCCGGGCTTAAGACCGTATCGCCAGGATTTATTCCCGACGACGCTCTATCGCTTCTCGCCCGCGGCCTGAAACTTCTCAAACCCGGGTCGCTTCCCAACTGGCTACTGCGTCAGGCGCTGGGACTCGAACCCGGCAATGAACCGATCCCGGACGGCGTTTATCTGGTTCAGGATAACCTCGGGCCGGGCGGCGTTTATGTCCAGGGAGACCTGACCCGTCTCCTGCTGGGAATTGACGGCGGTTTTCAACTCGTTCAATTCCAGCAGGCAGAGAAGGTCTGGCTTCTCCGCTTCAATCCGTCAACCGCCAGAACTTCCTTTATCAATCCTTCGGGCTGCATGGATTTTGATCAATTGCCGACCCCGGTGATCATGATCAACGGCCGGGTGCTGGAGCTGGCCACCGGCTGTCCTGACGGCTCAGGATTCCTTAAGAGCGATGCCGGTGAGACTCCGGCCTTTTTGAGCGGCCTCAAGCTGACGATCGTCTGCTCGAGGAAAATCACCCTTACCTCAAGCCTTTTTTCCGACGGACTCGACCGGCAGGAAGGCATTCCCTATCTCAGGAGCAGGCAATCGCAACTTATAATCTGGTCCACCGGAAAAGATTTTCAATCTACAGAACCGGCTGAGGGAGGCATAAGCCTTCTCGGCCATCCGGAACAAAGCGTCGCGGTCGAAGCCAGCCTGGTCGCCGGAGGTCGTGGACTTTCAATTGAGACCGGAGCAGACCAGGTTCACCTGATCGGTTCGCTGTCCGCCTCGAGTTTAGACCCCGGGGGGACCGAAATTGTGATCAACATCCTGCCCGAACTTCCCCCGCCCTCACCTTCGGAGCCCGATTTACGGGTCTACTCTGAAATCCCATTGCTTCACCTCGGGCATATTAAGATTCTGGAATGGAGGCCATCCAAATGATGAAGAAAACGGGTGAAAGAGAAAGCTGCGGCTTTTCTCTTCTGGAAACCACGATAGCTTTATCCCTGGTGGCCCTGCTGGTTCTCATCGGTTCTTCTTTCAAGATCAACAGCCAGAAACATCAACTGGAAGTGGCCGTTCGCAAGGTCCACTCCAGTCTGTCCCTGGCCCGCTTCCGCTCGGTGCAGAGACAGGTCCCGGTCAGAATCAGTTTTGAATCCGGCTTCTGCGAACTGGCTGAATACGATAGCGAAAGGAAAATCTGGCTGAACAAGAGCCGGGACCTGCTGGAGGGGGTTGAGGTGGCAGCCAACAACGCGCCGGTATTTTATCCTCAGGGCACAGTTTCCAGCCTGGCGACCATAATAATCAGAAACGACAGCGGAGCCTATCAGGTGACCGTGGCCATAACCGGAAGAATTAAAATCGCCGCCGCGGAATAAAAGAAAGAAATTAAAAACAGCAAAAGGATTAAATTGTTTTTTCCGCCGGCGCAATGGCTGAATTCAGGACGAGGCAGCGCCTCTCAATCGAGCGCAATTCCCGATCCGAGTCCTGACATCAATTCCGATATTGCCCGGCCAAATTTCTGATTGAATTAATCCGGCGTATATTTTATAAAAAATATCTCGTAAAGAAATTCCTTTACTGTTCTTAGAAGGAGGACGACATGAAAGCAAAGAAATCGCCGGTTCTGATTTCTCTTCTGGCGGCGCTTTTTCTTGTCCCGGCAATTTTCTGCCGGCTGGGAGCCCAGGAACCATATAAGCTCCCGCCGAAAGAGATAGTTGATATATTAACCGCGCCTCCCCTGCCCATGGTCAGTTTTGACCCCACCCGTCAGACCATGCTGCTGAGTTATTACGAGGCGATGCCTTCGATAGAGGAAGTTAGCCAGCCTTTTTACCGGCTGGCCGGCATCAGGATCACTCCACATAATAACAGCCGGCAGGTCCTGCGGTATTTCACCAGGTTCGTTCTCAAAGACATTAAATCCGGCAGAGAAATTTCAGTGGCCGTCCCCGAAGAACCGCGATACGGCTCGCCGGAATGGTCGCCCGACGGAAAAAGGCTGGCCTTCAAGCGATATCTGGACAATGGACAGGAACTGTGGGTGGCTGAGGTAGGCTCCGGCCAGGCCAGAAAAGTTTTCGGACCCGAATTGAACTCTGTGACCTCGGAAGGTTTTGCCTGGTGGCCGGACAACCAGAGCCTGCTCGTCATGAGCAATCTTGAGGGGCGCGGTCCGGAACCGGAAGCCCCGCGTGTTCCGGTCGGGCCAAATATCCAGGAGACTTCAGGAAAATTCGCCCAGGTTGCCACCTACCAGGACCTTCTTCGCACTCCATACGACGAAAAGCTTTTTGAATATTATGCTACCGCCCAGATCTTAAGGCTCGAACTGAAATCTGGAAAGCTGCAGAAAATAGGCTCTCCGGGAATCTATCAGTTCGCTACTCCGTCTCCCGACGGAAAATTCCTGCTGGTTAAGAGGGTCAAGAAACCGTTCTCCCACATTGTCCCTTATTCATCTTTCCCGCACACCCTCGAAATCTGGGATGCCGGGGGACAGCAGGTAAAAATTATCGCCGACCTGCCGGCGGCTGAAGAAGTCCCCAGAAACGGTGTTCCCATCGGTCCCCGCTCGGCCAGCTGGCAACCTTTGAAGCCGGCCACCCTGGTCTGGGTGGAAGCCCTCGACGGCGGCGACCCGGAAAAACCGGCCGAATACCGGGACCGGGTGCTCGCCCTGGAAGCGCCTTTCACCCGCGACCCGGTTGAACTTTTCAGGCTCCACCAGAGGTTCCAGGGAATAATCTGGCTGGGCCAGGCCGGCCAGGGATTGGTCAATGAATTCGAATGGAGAAAAAGGTGGCGCACAACTTATCATTTTGATGTCGCCAGGCCGGGAGCCCTGAGGAAAATCTTCGACCTTAGCGCCCAGGACCAGTACAACGACCCTGGACGTCCGGTGGTTGTGCCCACTGCTTCGGGGGAGCTGGTAGCTCTTCAGGATGGAGATTTTATTTATCTGAACGGCAACGGAGCCTCGCCGGAGGGCGACCGTCCGTTTCTTGATAATTTCAACCTTAAAACCCTGAAAAAGACCAGGCTGTTCCACTGCCAGCGCGGCGTTTACGAGAGTTTTGTGGCCTTTGCCGGCGCCGACCGGAACCGAATACTCACCAGTTTTGAGTCCCCGACTTCTCCGCCCAACTATTACCTGGTCGACCTGAAGTCAGGCAAAAAGAGCGCCCTGACTGCCTTTCCCGACCCTGCCCCGCAGCTGACCGCAGTTAAAAAGCAGTTAATTAAATATAAGAGAGAAGACGGAGTTGAACTGTCCGGCACCCTGTATTTGCCGCCCGGTTATAAAGAAGGAGAGAGGTTGCCGGTAGTGGTCTGGGCTTATCCGATGGAATACAACGACCCGGCCACCGCCGGCCAGGTCCGCGGCTCTCCCCACAGGTTCACCTTTTACCGCGGAGCCAGCCAGCTGTTCTTCCTGACCCAGGGATATGCAGTCCTCGACAATGCCCAGATGCCGGTGGTCGGAGACCCCAAGACCATGAACGATACTTTTATCCCCCAGATCGTGGCCAACGCCAGGGCGGCCATCGATATCCTGGACCAGATGGGAATCGCCGACCGCAAAAGGGTGGGAGTCGGAGGACACAGCTACGGCGCCTTTATGACCGCCAACCTGCTGGCCCATTCCGACCTGTTTGCGGCCGGAATCGCCAGAAGCGGAGCCTATAACCGGACCCTCACTCCCTTTGGTTTTCAGAATGAAAGGAGAACTCTCTGGGAAGCTCCCGACCTGTACCTCAAAGTTTCGCCGTTCATGTACGCCAACAGGATAAACGAACCCATTCTGCTGATTCACGGCGAGGCCGACAACAATTCCGGGACCTTCCCGATTCAATCAGAAAGATTGTTCGCCGCTTTGAAAGGATTCGGGGCCACGGCCAGGCTGGTGATGCTGCCTTACGAAAGTCACGGATATTCGGCCCGGGAGTCGGTGTTTCATGTTCTGGCGGAAATGATCGAATGGTTCGACAGATATGTTAAGAAAAAATAAAGGGAATTAATCTGCGAACAATAAGACAACTGATTATTTCAGATTGACCAGCCGAGAATTTTTCTTCTGAAGGTCGCGTTGAAAATCGTGACAACATTTGATTTTTTGTTCTCAAATTCTGTCTTTTTTGTGAATTAATAATTCTTCAGGCAGTAAAAAACGGTCGTATTTTTTCCACAAATACTGTGCAAAAGCTTGTGGAAATCCTGAATGAAAAATCGTTTATGATGTTGAAACTTAACAAGATGTGGTAAATTGCACATTTTTTGTGCATCAAAAAATTTCCCCTTTTTTTAATTGTATTATTATCATGCGGTTATGGGGGCTTTCAGAGCGCCGAATTGATCCAGAATCTCAGCCTCACCATAAAAACTTTATCCTCGCCGACTAAAATGTTAAGATAATGATGAATCGGGCAGAGGAGAAAAGATGGAAAATAATCATTCAAAAATTATTGTCTTCTTTTTGGGCTTGATCCTGGCCGCAGGGCTGGCTTTATGTGGCGTTCAGTCAACCTCGGAACAACAGCAATTGCCCGCCCCGGGAAAAATTGAAGTGCGTTCCGTTGAACCGTTTGTTTACTGTTCATTGAGCCGGCAGGGTTCTTTCTCGGAAATTGAAGCCCTGATCGGAGAATTGATGCAGCACATGCAGAATCAGAATGTTTTTCCGACCGGAGCCATGATAGGCATCTATTATGGCGAGCCGGGACTGACCGACACTGACAAGATGCGCTGGGAAATCGGCTTTCCCATAAACGAGCAGGCTCAAGTGCTGGCTCCCCTGGAAAAGAAACAATGGCCGTTCAGCCAGGTGGCGGTCAGTGTCCACCAGGGACCATACGACACCATCGGCGAGATCATCCTGAAAATCCAGGAGTGGCTGGAAGAAAACGGCTATACTCAGGCCGGTCCGATCCTGGAAAGATACCTTGACCCCGAACCGTCGCCAACCGGTTCCGGCGGCTTGAAGACTGAAATCTGGATTCCCTGTGTAAGAAGGTAAGACGCCAGAAAAAGACAGCCAAACCTTAAGTCCGAATCTATTCAGTAATTCAAAAAGCCGGGTCTTGTTGAGAGGGGAGCGTCAGGGCCAACGGTAATTATCGTCTTCAGCTGCCGCTACCGATGCTTGCCGGAGCTAATTCTAACGGGGTTCCAGTTCCTCAAGCCGCTTCTGCCCGGAGCAGGCTTTGACACACAGGCCGCAGATGTACTGACCCACCAACCCCCTATCCCGGAATTCTTTCAGTTTGGCAAAACAGGCCAGATGGTCGAATTCGGTCGGGCTGTCCGTGATGGCTGCGGCCGGGCAGACCGCCAGACAGCGACGGCAGTCTCCGCACCCGAAAGAAAGCGCAGAATCAGTTTTTAAGGGTATGTTGGTAAGGACGGTAACCAGCCGGAACCTGGCGCCCAGAACCGGATTGACCAGGAGGTTATTTCTACCAAGCCAGCCGAGCCCTGCTAACTGACCTATCTTTTTATGAGACAGGTGGGCCCTTTGATTCTTCCAGTCAGTTACCTGGGAGGCAGCTACAGGCAGAGCCAGGTAACCTCGGGAGTTAATCAGAGCAGATAACTCCAGGGCCGCCCGGTCAAGAAAGGCATTAAGCTGCCGGTAGTGATGAAAATACAGCGCAGTCGGCGCGTCTTTAATATCATCCAGCACAGAAAGCAAAACTTCCTTGCCCAGAGAAACCGCGAAATCATAGCGGTCAGCCAATCCGGGCGACAGGGAAAAAGTTGAGCGTATTTCTCTGATATCAGCCACTCCGAACAGGTCAAGGCCCAGAGTCTCAAGACAGTATTTCTTGAGCTCTTCATAGTTAAGTTCGGCCGGCTGATTGACTTTGACCATGATTTATCTATTTTAAGTTCCCCGGGCTTCTAAGTCAAAATAGAGCGGATACAGCCGGCGCCTCAGCCTGGTCTTGGCCGGGATTGGGAACCTGATCAAGCGGCAACAGACATTCATGTTCCGCCATTCCAGGCTGTCCCCTGAGGTAAGGCATCAGGTAGCCGGCACAGAGACATACGCCAGCCCTCTTTTCTGCCTCGTCGTCTCTTTATTCTCATGACGCTTGAGCCCCGAAAGGCCCTAAGCCCGTGCTTTCTCCTTCCGTCTTCGTTCGCCGAGCCTCCTGTGGAGAGACCGAGACCTAACCCCGCGGGCTTTAGTTTGTTAGCTTATGGAAGCAGAGAGGTTTCCTTAAGTTGACCGGCAGCCATTTTTGAAGTATATGTAATTTTCCGGACCGCGGTCCCGAATGTTCTAAAAACAAGGAGATAAAGCCCATGGCGGAAAAAACCCTGGCCATAATCAAACCCGATGCCATAAAGAAAAAAGTCGCGGGCAAAATCATCCAGCGAATCGAAGACGAAGGCTTTGAAATACTCGGCCTTAAGATGTTGCGCCTGACCAAGGATGAAGCCAAAAAGTTTTATTACGTGCATAAAGACAAACCGTTTTACGAAAGCCTGACCGATTTTATGTCTTCGGGCCCGGTGGTGGTTCTGCTCCTGGAGAAAGACAACGCCATAAAACACTGGAGAGAGGTTATGGGGGCTACCGACCCCGCCCAGGCGAAACCGGGAACCCTGCGCCGGCTTTACGGATTCTCGGTCGAGAGAAATGCCGTCCATGGTTCTGACGGACCGCAGACGGCAGAATACGAAATTGGCTTCTTTTTCGGAAAATAACAGGGTAATTTTTATTTTCAAGTCCGGGGCAAAAAAAATACTTGACAAAAACTAAATAAAGATTTACATTTTTTGTGCGCCTTGGATGAGAATGAGAGTGAGGGGGTAGTGTCTTTTCTGATTTTTTATCCCTCTCGGTCTGTCATTCCTCCGGGCTTAAAAGCTTATAGGAGGTACCCACAATGCGTAAATCTTTAATTAAAGTCGTTGCCATCCTGGCCTGCCTGATTTTCACCGTTAGCTTGGTGCCGGCAATGTATGCCGCCGAGAAAAAGATCTCAAAGGATGACCGCATGGTTTTCCAGAAGCCTCTGAACCTGCTGGTCTCCATTTTCCCGTTTCTGGGCTCGGTTGTCGATACCGGCAGCAAATCCAGCACCAGCACCACTGTCAAAAAGAGCCTGAAACCGACCGCTGAACTTCAAGTTGGGACAAAGCCGGGCAACGATAGAGATTAATTTCTCTTTAAGTCAAACAGAAAATATATCACCTTAGAGGGTGAGAAAATTATAATTTTCTCACCCTCTCACTCCTCTCTTAAAGCCATTGACAAGATCCCCCTTAATTGATTTATTTAAGGGGAGGATTTACTTTATGAACAAGGCTTTCAGGTCCGGACTGGCGGCGCTGCTGATCTGCCTTGCGGCAGTTTTTTCCTATTCCCAGTCCAGAACCTCCCCTCCCCGGCTCCAGGAAAGCTTCGCCGAGCTGCTGTCCTCTTCCCGTAACCTGCTGTCTGAAGGCCTGTATTCCCGGGCCCAAAAGATGCTTCTGCAGAGCCTTAACATAGCCAGAACCCCTGAAGAGAAGAAATCGGCTCTTTTCTATCTGGCTGAAACCAATGCCAGTCTTGGCCAGCTGGCTCAGGCGGCGGAAAGGTACCAGCAATGCTTAGAAGTAGCCAAGAACCAGAAAGATTCGAAAAAGATTGATTACTGCCAAAAGTCTCTCGAAATACTTGACCTAATAAGAAAATCAAGAAGCTATCAACAAGATAAAAATGATAAGGCAGCATTAGAATTGATTAATAAAGCAACTGAAATATGTAATTCTATAAATAATGAAATATTGAAATTGAAATGTTTAAGAAGAAAAGCTACTACATTTTTAGCAACGAATGAAGCTGAAAAATTTTTGCAGACTAGTATTGAGGCAAATAAAATAGCAAAAAGATTAAAAATTTCTTATGAAATAATAATAACACTTAATAACATCGGGCATTATTATTTTGCCAGCGAGAATCTGAACCTGGCTATTGATTACTTCAGCCAGGCAATTTCTTATATCAACGAGGATACCCTTCCGGAAGATATTTTTGACATCTATTATAACCTTGGAACCGTTTATAACGAAATCGGAAACTTTAATAGGGCGATTGAATATTTCAGCAACGCCCTGAACATCATTTCCAGAGATAAAAACCATCCTTATTATTCCGCTACCCTTATAGGCATAGGGTTTAGCTACGTAAAAAAGGGGCTGACTAGCGGCAGCCGGGAAGATTACGACCGAGCTTTTGAATATTTTTCTCAGGCCCAGATAGCCGCAGCTAGAACCGGAAACAGGAACTTTGAAGTGATCACCCTCAACAACCTTGGCTCGCTCAAGGCTCATCTGGAAGAAAATCTTGACGCCCTTTATTACCTGAACAAAGCAAAATACTTGGCCGAAGAGCTCAAATTAAATTCTTATCTAGCCTCGATTTATACCAACATCGGAATCATCTACGGGCGACTTGGAGACTACCAGAATTCTACTCTTTTCTATGATAAAGCCATCGGCCTGGCGGTAGCCGAGAATGAAAATCGCACCCTCTGGGAAAGTTACTTAGAGAAAGCCAATCTTCTGAGAAAACAGAGTCAGATCGATCAGGCTAAATTCTATTACCTTAATTCAATCAACATAATTGAAAGCCTGCGTTCTCAACTCCTGACCGAAGAAGACAAATCCAGCTTTTTCGGCAGCGATAAAAGGCTCGACGCCTACCATAACCTGACCGACTTGCTCATTAACCAGGAAAAGAAAGACTCCCGCCAGTCCTCCTTAGCTCAGGCTTTTAATTATACGGAAAGAGCCAAGGCCCGGGCCTTTCTGGAAAGCATAGAAGCTTCCCGGGTGAGCCAGCAATTTCCGGTTGATATGCGTCTGGCCAACCGGGAAAAAGAACTGATGAATGACCTGTCCAGGATTTACACCAGGCTGATAACGCCTGAAGTAGAAGAGAAAGAAAGAGGCCGGCTCCTGGGACAGGTCAAACTTCTGGAAGAAGAACTGGAAAACGTCAGGCGGCAGATCAGGTCTAAGAATCCGGCCTTTGCCAGCCTGACCTATCCGGAAATCATTTCTTATGACCAGGCTCGAAAAGAATTTGTGGACCACAAAACCGCAGTCTTTGCTTTCCAGGTGGGAAAAGAGTCGGCTTACGCTTTTTGTCTGAGCTCGCGGGGTTTGAATGTCTATCCCATCCCAACCCAGAAAAAACTGAGAGAGATGGTAACCAGGCACCGCCGGGCCATTTCCGACACCGACAACCAGGACTTCAGCAGTGGCTATGAGCTTTATAAGGCCCTGATCGAGCCGGGTTTGGAGAAGGGCTTGGAAAAAAGCCTGAAAAAAATTCTCATCATTCCCGACGACATTCTGACTATTCTGCCTTTTGAAACCCTGGTTCTTTCCGGTCAACCGGCCGACTGGCTGATAAAAACTTTCACGATATATTACGCTCCATCTCTTTCCTCTCTTAAGGGAATCACCCATTTTCAAAACAGAAAGAACCGGAAGAAACCCTCTTTTAACCTGCTGGCGGTTGGAGATCCCTATTACGGAGAGCTGGAGGAAAAATACGTTGAGCTATCCACCAAGACAATTTTCCAGGACCTCTACAGTCTGTCCGACATGAAATTTTATCGCTTGCGCTATTCAGACGAAGAAGTCCGCCGGATTTCCTCCCAGATCCCAAGAGCCCGGGTGTTGACCAGGGAAAAAGCCTCCGAAGACCTGGTAAAGAGGGCCAACCTGGTTGATTACCGGATGCTGCATTTTGCCGCTCATGGTTTAATCGACGACCAGAAACCGGCCCGCTCGGCCATAGTCCTGACCCTGGACAATGACCCGGCAGAAGACGGCTTTCTCCAGATGAGGGAAATTCTGAATCTGAAACTAAATGCCGATCTGGTGGTGCTGTCCTCCTGTCAGACCGGATTGGGTCAGTTCATCCGCGGCGAAGGCGTGGAAGGATTGAGCCGGGCTTTCTTCTATGCCGGCGCCTCTTCTGTCCTGATGAGTCTCTGGACGGTTAACGACCAGGTGGCCAGTCAGTTCATGGAAAGATATTATTTGCACCTGAAAGGCATGGAGGCCCAGGCCGACGCCTTAAGACAGGTAAAACTGGAAATGATCGAGTCCGGTGTGGTTTCTCACCCTTACTACTGGGCAGCCTTCATCCTCAACGGCCACGGTGACCTTAGAGTATTTTCCCCGCCTTACAGGACACCGCTGGCCATTGGGCTGTCAGTCCTTGGCCTGACCCTGGGAGCCTTTTTCTTCCGGCGAAAACTGTTCAATAACAGAAGAGCTCGCTGACCTCCCGGCTAAAGGATGGTATTTTTTTTAAGCCGTGAGAATTTTTTTTTGTTTTTAGCATCTATTATAATTGATAAAATTTTATGGCTTTTAGATGTCGATGCTGTCCCGGCAGAAAAAAGAACGCGAATTTCAGAAAATCCTGGAAGATTTTTCCGCCCTGATCCGTTCCCTGGTCCTGAGATACAGGCTTGACAGGCTGGGCCTGGATGCCGATGACCTGATCCAGGAAATTCGGCTGAAACTCTGGAAAATCATCGACGATGAGAAAAACATCCACAATCCGGCGTCCTATATAAAGAAGGTGGTGGAGTCGGCAGTGATCGACCAGATAAGAAAAATCAGGAGAGAAGAAGAGGTGGTTATTTCAGAAAAGCAGAAGCTTATTTCCGAGCTGGAGCCCAGGGCAAGCCGCTATCCCAACCCTCCGGGTTCCATAAAAGAATACATATTGAAGGCCGCTGATAACCTGATGGAATCACGCAAAACGGTAGTCAAGCTATATCTTCTGAACATGAATCTCTCTGAAATTTCGGCCTACCTGAATTACAGCCCGGCCAAGACCCGGAATCTACTCTACCGGGGCCTGACCGACTTAAAAGCGATTCTCAAAGAAATGGGGTTCAAGCATGATAAGATTTGAGAAAAAACTCAAACACCTGTTGCAATCCCATTCCGAGTCTTCTGGCCCCGTTTCCCGCCTGAATTGTCCTTCGCCCGAAGAGCTATCTCTTTCCTTTGAACCTGATTGCCCTCAGGAAACAAAAACCCGGATTATTGATCATGTTTTTTCCTGTCCTGCCTGCCGGCGGGAATTCGAGCTACTGAGAGGCGCCCGGCGACTTATTAACAGGCTGGAGAAAAAAGCAGCCCCTCAAAAAGCCGGCCTTCTGAACCGGAAGATATCAATTTTCGGTCTGGCCTTTCCCTGGTGGAAAATGGCTTCAGCTCTGGTGGCTGTCTTTTTTGTTTTATCCCTGGCTTACCTGGGGCTCCATTATCTGAGCTCTATGAAAGAGGAGCGCCAAACCGAATCCGCCGATCAGCCTGTCCTTCGCGAAGAAGTGAGCTGGCCCCGGCCGGCGGCGGTCAAACTCACCTGGAAGCCCGCCGGAGAGGGTTTATTTTACCGGGTGGAAGTCTACGACCAGAATATGTATTTGCTCTGGCGAAGCCCGCGTACCTATGAAAACAGCCTGGAGCTGCCGGAGGCCGTTCTCGATTCGCTGAAAGATTACCAATATTTTTTCTGGCAGCTTTTGATCTACAGCGGAGAAAACAGGCTTCTGGAATCCCCGGTCAGGAAAGTTCGCCTGGGTTCTCAGTAAATCCTGTCGGCGTTTCCGGTCAACACATAGCCGGCCCAGTAATAGGGATGAGACCTGGCCCCGGCAATCATTTTAAGTTTGGCCTGCCTCAGGGCTTCAACCTTTTTTTCCCCGGCCAGAAGACCGCGGTAGAAGTCAAGCATCAGAGATTGAGAGGCGCGGTCATTGACCGCCCAGAGGGAAGAAACAACCGCCCTGCTGCCGGCCAGCAGGAAAAGGCGGGGCAGCCCGATAATGCCCTCCGCCCTCTCAATGCTGCCGCGACTGCTCTGGCAGGCAGCCAGCACCACCAGCTCCGAATTTAATCTCAGAGTATAAATTTCCCTGGCTGTCAGAAAACCGTCTTCGACGTTTTTCCGGTCCGACGACAGAACCAGCGCCGACCGCTGAGGAAATCTTTCGCTGATCAGTCCGTGGCAGGCAAAATGAATGATACGATAGCGCCCTATATCGAGGCTCTTCAGCCTTTCTTCAGTGGCTCTTTTTTTGAGAAACAGATCGCAGCTTTCCCCGGGAAAAAGCTCTGCCAGTTGCCTGATTTCTTTCTGGGAAAAAGGCAGGCTGCCCAGGTTGAAATCAGCCCCGGGCCTCATCCCCTCCATAAAAAAGGCTCTGGCTCTGACCCTATCATTAAACCACTGGCTGTGATGCGGGTTGCCGAAAGCCAGGAGTTCTTTTTGGTAACTGGCAGCCCGGTTGTCTTCCTTTAGCCGGGCAATTACCGTCAGGGAGGGACTGTAAGAAAGGCTGCAGACCTCTACCAGATATCCGTATCCCCCGTTGCCCGGTTTGCTCAGAATGAGAGCTTCAAAGGGCAGGTTATTTAAAAGTCCGTCTGGAATGATTAACAGGTTGGAAAATTTTCCCGACTCCAATTCTTCAACCGGGAGCAGCAACTGTCCGATTCTTTTTCCGGCCGGCCTCAGGTCATCCTCGCCGACTGCCGTCGAACCCAGGAGTTTTATGTAGAGTTTTACAGATTTTTCTATTTCCCGTTCATCCGGTAGCCGGATTATGCGGAAATGATCGCGGCTGATAACAAAACAAAAGGACTCTTCCTGTCCTAAAAAATAATCCAGGATTAACTGGCCTTCCGACAGAAACTCTTTCTGTATAAATTCGAGTTCAGGCAAGTTGCCACCTGAGTTTTTCCCCGCGGCCGGGCCGTTTCGTCCCTGAAGTCTCAGATATCTGTACTCGAGTTCAGTCAGCCGGTTAAATGAGCTCTCATCCAGAGCATTTTCCGGCCGGCTGAGCAAATCGCTTATCATCCGGTCAACTTCATCCAGTTCTTCAGAACGGCCTTCAGCCTCCTGACGGGAGGACAGCCGATCCAGTTCTTCAATCAAAACCCGGGCCTTGAGGCTGTTGAGAATGGAAAAGACCATTTCATCTGACTGGCGTCCGGGATGTCCGAGCCGGTATTTTACCAGGGACCTGATCAGCCCTTCATAAATCCCCTTTTTCCCGCGGTCAAAACTGATGCGATACAGATCCAGGGCGATGCTCTCCCTGACCGGACTCAGCGTTTCCAGGGCCTGACGATAATTAATATAAGCCGATTTATAATCCCCCAGCTCTTCAAAACACCGTCCCAGCCCGAGGTAATTATTCCAGACTTCCGGAAAAATGTCGGCCCTCAGGGCTATGGTCAGCGCCTGACGGTAAAGTTCTTTCGCTCTGTTCGGATTATGTTCCCTCAAACTGATGGTAGCCAGGTTATTTAGAGAGGCGGCGATGATTTGATAATCTTTGAGGTCGGTTCCTTGCTGCCAGGACTGCAGGCATAGATCACGGGCCTTCTGCGGCTCAACCTCAAGGAGGACATAACCGAGATTATTCAGTATCCTGGCCTCCTGGTCTCTCATTCTGGCCTGACGGCTCAATTCCAGGGCCGTGGACAGCAGTTCTTTTGGCCGCTCTCTGTCGGAAGGATTAAAATTCATTTCGCTTTTTTTGTGCAGGGCCAGGGCCAGCTCTGATAAAATGGATATGGTCGTGGCCAGGTCATCTCCTTTCTGGAAGAATTCCAGGGCTCTTTCCAGATAATGTTCGGTAAGATCATACTGCCCGAGCTGGTAACTGGTTACTGCCATATTCAGCAGGATGATGGGGTCTTTGTATAATAAGTTTTCTTTTTCTGCCAGAACCAGAGCCCGATCAAAATAGTCATAACTTTTTAAAATATCTCTCTTGTGGAAATAATAATTGCCTATATTTATTAGGGCCCTAAAAACCTCAAAATTGTTATGGAGGTTTTGGGCAATCTCTAATACCTCGGCATTGCAATTATAATAATCTTCTATTTTATTTTGATAGAGATATGAAAAAGAGAGCTGAAATAAGCATTTGTATTCTAAATCCAACATCCCATTTTTTTGGGCAGCTTCTATTGCGGACTTAAATATAATTTCTGATTCCAAATACTTCTTCGCTTGTTTTTTAGCTTTGGCTTCCTGGTAAAGCTTGATGATGCTCAGTGAAGTCTTCGCATAATCCCGAAGTTTTTCATCATTAACTTCCCTGACCAGTGCCATAACATAGATAAAAGCGTTTTCCGCCCGGCTGACCTCCCCCAGGTTCCAATAATCAAGAGCCATATTCAGCCAGCAATCAGTCTGGTACCTGGTATCTTCCTTATAGAATTTTCCATTAATTTCTTTTTCCAGTATGGCCAGAGATTCTTCGTATCGGCCCTGCTCCCTCAGCCAGACTGCTCTTTCCAATCCGCTATTATGAACCGGCTGATCCCCGGCCAGGGCCATCCCGGCCAGGACAAGACAGAGAAAGCCAAAGACGGCCAGTCCAGGCAACCCCCGGCGACAAAAAGACTTGAGCCTTCCTTCCATTGGCAATTTCTATTTCTATTAATATTTTTACCCGGCCAAGTCAATTGTTTTCTGGAAATTAACACTCTCTATGTTTAGAATAGAGTAAAAGCCAAAAAAGGAGTATTGCGATGAATATGACGCCAGCCAGGTTGATTTTTCTCACTCTTTTGTCGGCGGTTTTGCTTTTCCCGGCCGCAACCCTCTCGGTGGCCCAGGAACAGCAGATAAGACCGGCCCTGCTGGAACAACCGATGCCGGACTTCGCCCTGCCTTCCTACCAGGGCGCTGAAGTCCGCCTTTCCAATCTCAATGGCAAGAACGTGATGCTCATTTTCCCCCGGGGCTATGCCGGGCCGGACCGCTGGTGCACCATCTGCAACTACAAGTATGTGGAGCTGGTGGAGATGGAAAAAGCCCGCCAGATCCGCAAGAAATACAACCTGGAAATTCTCGTTGTCCTGCCCTATCCCCGCGAGACAGTCAAGGTCTGGCTGGACATTCTGCCCGAGCAGATGGTCAAGATCAAGAACTGGAAATATCCAGAAAATCTCGACCAGCTGGACGAAAAGGGCAAACAGTCCGTCGAACGTTACCGCCGGATTTTCCCGAAGGATTTTATGGTCAGCCCGGATAATATTCCGATGCCTTTTCCCATTCTGATAGACGCCGACCACCAGGTATCGTCAGGGCTGGGCCTGTTCACCACCTCCTGGGGTGGCAGCCAGGTAGAGCAAAACATCCCGGCTGTTTATCTGATCGACAGCCGGGGAATCCTGCGCTTCAAGTACATCAGCCAGAACACTCTCGACCGCCCGGAATACGATTACCTGCTGAAAATTCTGGACATGATTAAACAGAAAAAGCTCTAAGGCTCCTCAGTCGGGGGTGGTTCGGGCCGCATAATTAAATTCTTTAAGCTTCTGAATAATATCGCGAATTATATCCTCTTTGCTCAATTTTAGGACGTCTTCCGGCCTGACTTCAGGCAGGAAGGCGCCTTCTTTTTCCTCCAGCCGGGCTTTTTTGTTTTTCCGGCCGGCAGTTTTGAGCAGCAATTTTAGTTCCAGCGAATTCTGGGGCAGCATAATGGTGTAGTGGAAATTATCAATCTTGCTGTCCGGAAAATTTATCTGGATATGGATCTGCCTGTTTTTCCGACGGTCGTACCTGACCTTTATTCCCCGCGGCTCGAGCGCCTGCTCCAGAGCCTCGAAGGCCGGTTCGACGATGAACTCGCAGAACTGATCAAAATGGTCCCGGGCTTCCTGCTGGCATTTTTCTATAATCCTCAGGTCCTCAAAATAGCGGTTCAGTTCCCTCATCCACTTTTCTTCAATCATTTTTCCCATCTCCATGGGCTTATTATGATACCTTTCGCCGTTTCATTTCAACCCTTCCGGAAAATTCCCCGGACCATTTACCCCTGGCCGGGGGCCAGCAGGAACAGCCTGATGTCCATTACGTTGGTTCCGGTGGGTCCCGTCTTGAGAAGACTGCCGATTTCCTGGAAAAAACGGTAGGAATCGTTATTTTCAAGATAGCGCTCCGGAACAAGACCGGCCGTTTTGACCTTTTCCAGGCTTTCCGGACCTATCCAGGCTCCGGCTGAATCAGTCGGGCCGTCCCGCCCGTCGGTAGCCAGGCTCATCACCAACCAGTCAACCCCCCGAAAAGCTTCCTCGCTCTTAAATATTTCAACCAGACATGCCAGGACAAACTCCGTGTTGCGGCCTCCTGCCCCCAGGCCTCTCACCGTGACCGTCAGCTCGCCGCCAGCCAGCAGGCAAAAAGCCCGTTTCTGCTCCCGCGACTTGCGGCTGAATTCCCTGATCTTGTTCAGATAATTTCTGGCCGCCTCTCTGGCTTCGCCCTGATCTTCAGAAGTCAGGATGACTGTCTCCAGGCCCAGCCGGCGGGCAGCTTCTTTGGCCGCATACAGGGCTCTCAGATTATCGCCGATGATTATCGGCTTTACTTTTTCCAGCACCCGATCACCCTTTTTTACGGTTTCTTCTCTGAGTCCGGCCCGGCCTTCCTCCAGGATACGCCTGACGCTTTCGGGGGCGGCCTCCCACAGCCGGTATTTTTGCAGGATTACCGCCGCCTGTTCGAAGGTGGTTGAATCATACCAGGTCGGGCCGGAGGCGATGCTCTCCAGGTCGTTGCCGACCACGTCGGATACAATCAGGTTAAAAATGCGGGCCGGCCAGGCAGCCCGGGCCAGACGGCCCCCTTTTATCCTGGAAAGGTGTTTGCGCACGGTATTCAATTCCCTGATGTCGGCCCCGGCTTTCATCAGAAGGTCGGTAATCTGTCTTTTGTCGTCCAGGCTGACTCCTTCTTCCGGCAGGCAAAGATGGGCTGAACCGCCGCCTGAAATCAGCACCAGCAGCAGGTCAGTTTCGGTGAGAGAAAGTGCCAGCTCGTAGGCCCTGCGCCCGGCCATGAGACTCCAGTCATCGGGAAGAGGATGGGCCGCGGGGAAATAGCTTTTCTTCCCCTCCTCCAGACGCTCCCGGCTGCCGGTTATAACTGCCGCCTCCAGTCTGTCAGAAACCAGAGGCAGCATGGCTCCGACCAGGGCCGGGCCGGCCTTTCCTATGCTGATCAAATTAACCTTTTTAAAATCGTCCAGGTTTAATATTTGCCCGCCGATGATCAGGCGGCGTCCTTCGCGAGCAACGTTTTCAGCCACCAGGCGTTCTGGCCGTACCGCTCCCAGCGCCTCCTGGCCCAATTTTCTGGCTATTTCTCTCAGGTCAAGCGATGAAAAATCAGACATAGTCTCACTCTTCTTCTTTCACTCAGGCTTCTGTTATGATAAATATATTTAGGTATCGCAGAATGGCAATTGTCATTTCCTCCGCAGCGACCAGAAAAAACACCGGCTGGCTCCCGTTCCTGGCAATTCCGGCTGCGGTTTTTATCCTGGCTCTAATTCTATCCGAACAGCCGGTCCGGGCGCAAGACCAGGAATCAGTAATTTCAGACGTGGAGCGAAGAATCGAACAGATCAATCGGCAGCTTTCCCAGCTCCGTTCGCGCCTGAAAGAAGAGGAAAAAAGAGAGAGTTCTCTTCTGTCTTCTCTGGAAAAAATCAGGTTAAACAAAAAAGTCCTGCAGAACGAAATAGAATCCCTGAACCTGCGACGGACCGTGGTCATCCGCCAGCTCAACGACCTGAGAGTCAAAGCGGCTGAAACCGAAAAAAACCTGCAAAAAGAAAAAGAGGCGGTCGAGAAGACCCTGGTCACTCTTTACCGTTTCGGACGGCTGGACTTCATGCATTTTTTTCTCAAGGCCGGCAACCTGGAAACCTTTCTCCGGGAAAGCAAGAACCTGACCTTCCTGGCCCGGTATCAGGGAGAAGCCATAAGTCGTTACCTGAATTCCATCAACGAACTTCAGGCCCTGGAAAATGAGCTCCAGGCCAAAAAGGTTGAAGCCGAATCTCTGCTCCAGCAAGCCAGGGTCAACCGGTCCCGGCTGGTCGAAGAAGAAACCAGAAATCAGAAGCTGTTAGCGGAAATCAAGAAGAACAAGTCCACCTTCGAGCAGATGATGTCCGAACTCCAGGAAAGCCAGGAACAGTTGCAGCGCCTGCTGAAAAGATTACAGAGCCAGGAGATCTCCCTGCCTTCGCCTTTCATTCCCCTTTATGAGAGGAAGGGCAAGCTTCCCTGGCCGGTTACCGGCAGGGTAATCACCAGATTCGGAAAAGAAAAACATCCTAAGTTCAACACGGTTACAGTTAATAACGGTATAGAAATCGTCCCCTCAGGCCAGGACAGAAACATCAAGGCGGTTCATGGCGGACGGGTTGTTTTTGCCGATTACTTCCAGGGCTACGGCAACCTGATCATCATTGACCATGGTCTTTCCTACTACACCTTATACGGACACTGCGCCAGCTTTCTGGTCAGGAGCGGAGATCTGGTCAGGGCCGGACAGGACCTCGCCGTGGTCGGTGATCCCGATTCGCTTAAAGGCGAGTGCCTGTATTTTGAAATCCGCCACAAAGCCCGGCCGGTCGATCCCTTGCAATGGCTGAAGCGAAGATGATAGAATTGATTGGCTCTCAACAAGCACCTGAAAGATTCTCAGGAAAAGGCAGAAAAACAGTATGAAACTCAATAAGCTAAATATTAATATTTACCTGCTGGTCATCATCCTGCTTCTGACCACCATGCTGCTCCTGGACAAGCGTTTCCTGCCGGCCAAGAGCTCAGCCCCCCAGTTCAGCCCCGGCAACGCCGACCTGATCAGCACGGTGATGAGCTACATCAAGACCGATTACCTGGAAGAACCAAACCCGGTCAGAGTCACCGAAGGCGCCTATCGCGGCCTGATAAATTCTCTGGACCCGCTGAGCGCTTACCTGGACAAAGAGCTGGCTTCTAAATATCTCAATCGAAAAACCCCGGTCAAAGGAACCGGCCTGGTGGTGTTCAAAAAATACGGTCTTTTCCCCATGGTGGTGGCGGTCAGGGAAGATTCGCCCGCCGCCCGGGCTGGTCTCAAGGTTGGCGATAACCTGAGCGCCATAAACGACCGAAATACCATGAATCTGAGCCTGCTGGAAACCAACCTTCTCCTGGAGGCTGAGCCCGGGGCCGGCGATCAACCGCCCGTAAAACTTCGGGTTCTGCGGGGAAACGAAACCCTGGAAATTGAAGTCGCCAGGGATTACCTGTCCAGGGATGACCTTAAATTCAGCGCCGGTCCTTCGGGATTGGTGATCCTGCGCCCGACCTCAATCTACCAGGGTCTGTCGGCCGAAATCAGCAAAGCTCTCAAGGCCCGGCTGAAAACCAGGCCGGCTCCAAAAGCGGCCGTGCTCGACCTGCGCGATTGCTGGGGAGGAGATTACGAAGAAGCCCGGAAGGTGATCAATCTGTTTATAATGACTGAAGAAGCAGCCCGCGTCGAAAGCCGCGGCCAGAAACAGGTCCTGGCCTGTCCGGATTCGCCGGAATTTCCTCACCTCGGGCTTTTTGTCTGGGTTAACCAGGCTTCGGGCGGACCGGCCGAAGTCGTGGCCGGTGTGCTCAGGGACTTAAACCGGGCCAAAACCATCGGCCTGGAAACGCCGGGGCTGGCGGGGATTTCAGAATCATTTCCGCTTTCCGACGGCAGCCTGGTTGTCCTGACCACAGCCGTTTTTGCCCTGAAATCGGGAGCCAGGCTCTGGGATAACAGCCTGCCCCTGGACGTTAATCTCCGCTATTCCGAATCCATGGATAAACTTTACCAGGATAAGACCCTGAACCTTCTTGCCGCCAAGGATTAATGCCTCCCGCGAAAACCAGACAGACTAAAAAGGGCTTAAGCCTTAAAACTCATCTGGCCGCCCTGGCCGCAACCCTGACGGTTATCGCCCTGGCTTCGGCCGTCTGGCTTGACCATCTGAATTTCCGGAAACAGAAGGTCTCTTATCTCCCCTGGAGGCCGGCAACTGCGGCCGGAGAAAAAAGCGCCTCCGGGCCTCAGGCCGCGTTATCTCTGTCTGAATTCCTGCGTCAGCAGCTGGCCCAGCTCGGACTCCCTCCCGAGGCGATAACAGAAGAAAAGACAGATGAGGGGCTGAGTTTCATCTCGGCCAGAACCACCGCCCGGGACTACAGGAGATTCAAAAATGACCTGCTGGCAGCCCTGAAAAAGAAAAAAATAAGATTCGGGCTGAAAGAGGAAAAGACCGGCTCGGGAGAAATGGTGGCCACCTTCGAACTGCGGCAGAACTCCAGGACCAGGGGCTGGCTGGTCCTGCGCTATCCGCTGCCCGTTCACGCCGGAAAGACAGCCCGGCCCGAACCGGCAATCGCCACGCCTCCGGAAAAGAAGGTCGTCGACCGGCTGGTCGCGGTGGTTATCGATGACCTGGGAGAAGACCTCAATTTTCTCAAGGAGCTGATCAACCTTAAAGTCCCGCTGACCGTGGCCATACTGCCAGACACCAGCCTGGCCCGGGAAAGCGCCGAGCTGGCCGTAAAAAACGGTCTGGAAGTCATCATCCATCTGCCTCTTGAAGCCTTCAACAATCACCTCACCTCGGGCGGAGCCGAGGGTTTGATCACCACCTCCATGAGTCCCCAGGAAATCCGGTCTATACTGGAAAGGGACCTGAGCCTTCTGCCTCAGGCCCGGGGCCTTAACAATCATATGGGCTCAAAGGCCACCTCCAGCCAGGCCTTGATGGAAATTATAATTTCTTTCCTTCAGGAAAAAAACCTGTACTTTCTGGACAGCAAGACCAGCCCCCGGTCGGTGGCCTACGAGCTGGCGCTGCAGAAAAAAGTCCCGGCCGCGGCCAGGCAGGTCTTTCTTGATGCCGACGAAGACCGGAGCCGGGTCAAGGACAGGCTGCTGGAATTATTCAACCTGGCCAGAAAGAACGGCCAGGCCATCGGCATAGGACATCCTTTCCCGGAAACCCTGGAAGCTCTGAGATACTATCTACCCCGGGCCGGGGAATTCGGCCTCCGGCTGGCCCCGGTCTCGGCCCTGGTAAAATAAGGAAGCTTTACGGCCTGGTCGGCCGAGCCAGTTTTGAGCTACGGTCTGAACAGAGCCTTTGTCTTTTTTTTAATCAATACTTTCTCCTTTAGTTTCTGCTATACTAATCAGGTAGAATCCCATCAGGGAGGAAGGAATGAAAAAAATATTGATTCCAGCCTTAATGCTGAGCTTGATGGCTTTAAGCCTGCTCCTGCCAGCCTGCAAGAAGATGTCAAACGAAGAGCTAAAAAACTCAATGGAAATCATAGATGTCGAGACCAGGTGGGTCAGCAAGGAATACCGGGCCTGGCCCCCGAAGCTGGTTCTGGTGCCGGTCATATCGTTCAGGGTAAAAAATATCGGCGACAAACCTCTGACCTACGTAAATTTCAACGCCATTTTCAAATTCAAGGACGAGACCAAGAACCTGGGCGACAACTTTCTGGCCGCCATTCGCAAGAAACCGGTGATGCCCGGTGAAGTCAGTCCGGTCATCACCCTGAAAAGCAATTACGGAGTGGAAGGAAAGACCCTCGATTCCTTCAAGAACAACCCCTACTGGAAACCAGTCGTGGTCAGGCTCTTCGCGCGCTCCTTCGGTTCTGAGTTCGTCCTTCTGGGTGAATGGGAAGTTTCCAAAACCATCGATTTCAAGGAAGACCAGGCGGTGACACCGGTGGTCGAGCCAAAAGAAGAGAAGAAATAAATCTGAGCTTCAATCATCGACAGAGAAAGGATAGCCCAGATGGAGACGATTTTACCAAAGCAGGTTTTTCTGACCAGAGGTAAAGGTCAGCATGTCCAGAAGCTGGTAAGCTTCGAGCTGGCCCTGCGGGAGGCCGGCATTTCGCCGTTCAATCTGGTCCGGGTCTCAAGCATATTTCCGCCCAGGTGTCGGCTTATCAGCCGGGCCGAAGGACTGAAGCAGTTAAAGCCGGGACAGATAGTTTTCCTGGTGATGAGCGAAAACGCCACCGACGAAGCCCGGCGCCTGATTTCGGCCTCGATCGGACTGGCCATTCCTCAGGATAAAGAACAGTACGGCTACCTGGCCGAGCATGAAGGCTTTGGCGAAAGCGAGAAGGAAGCCGGAGCCCAGGCTGAAGAGCTGGCGGCCGAGATGCTGGCCACCAAACTGGGTGAAACCTACTCCCGCCATAACTTCAAGCGGGGAAGCGAGAACTATTACCGGATCAACGAACACCTGACTGTCAGAACCAGAAGCATCTCCCAGGTGGCGGCCGGAGCCAGAGGGCTCTGGACCACGGTCGTAGCGGCGGCGGTTCTGGTGACCTGACCCCTTGGTTGACCGACAACGCAGCCTGAAGCCAGCCGCTAAAGATTAAAGATCTAAGGGGTTGGGGTTCAGGATCTTGATAAAACTTTCTTCTTTAAGTTTCTTCACATAATCGTTTATTTTCTGTTCTCTTTTCTGCATATAGAGCTTCTGCTCTATCTCGGACCGGGCCTGGTCAAAAGTCTTCTGGTAACTGTCCTTCTTCTCTTCCAGTTTTACCAGGTACCAGCCGTTGCGGGCCTGTATCCAGGGAGAAACCTCGCCCGGTTTGAGCTTTTCCACACCCTGTTCGATGGCTTTTTCCAGCTCGCCTTTCTTAAAAAATCCAAGGTCGCCGCCGTTCTCCTTCGGACCCTCAGAGTACTCCGCCACCAGGTCTTCAAAGGCAGTGCCGCTTTTCAATTTTTCCGAAATGGCTGTTCGTTTTTCTTCCAGCAGATAATCAGGATTGGCGGCCGCCGATAGGTAAATGGCTTTGATTCTGTACTCGGGAGGGACGATAAATTCTTCCGGTTTCTTCTTGTAGTAGGAAACAATTTCTGAATCATCCAGGACAATGTTCCGGTCCACCTCGACATAAATTACCGCCTGGCGCATAAGGTTTTCTTCCAGCTCTTTCACCCAGACATTGTAATCCACACCCTGGGCGGACATGGCCCGGATCAGTTCTTCATCCGAAGACAGATGGTTGTCTTCCTTTATTTTTTCTATAGTGGCTTTAAGCTGTTCCTTGACATTCAGGTTCTGTTCGCGGGCTTTCTGCAGCAGGAGCAGGTCGGTGACCATCATGTCCAGGAGCGAGTCCTTCAGCCGTTCGTATTCCTTAAAATACGCTTCCCCGCTCAGCTGGGACCTCAGCATCTGAACGGTGGAGTTGAATTGCTCCCTGTATTCAGACAGAGTTATGACATCGCCGTTGACGATGGCCACAATTTCTTCCACCACGTCTCCGGGAAGCCAGAGGACGACCGAGGCCAGGACCAGCGCCAACATTATTATTTTTTTTGCCATCATATCAATTCCCTTCATACTTAAACGGCAGGTTTTCCGAAAAAACCTCCCAGTGATAAGTAGCTTTCAATTCTTCGACTTCTCGGCCCAGTATATCTTTAACTTTCTTGTCCAGCAAAAGGTTACGAATCCGGGGGGCAGCCTCGTCCGGCCCCAGCAGGCTGGGCGAATATTTCTTGTCCAGGCGAAAGATATGGTAACCGTAGGCCGACTGAAAGACCGTGGACAACCGTCCTTCCTGCAGCGAAAAAATAACCTTTTCCATGTCGGCCGGAAGCTCGCCGGGCTTAAAAACACCCATCACCCCGCCCTTATAAGCGTCCGGGGCCCGGGAGAACTCTCTGGCCGCCTGTCTGAATTCTTCCTCTCCGGCCGCCTGCAATCTTTCTCTCAGTTTGATGGCCTGCTCGCTGGACTCGACCAGAATCTGACTGACCCTGACCCGTTCCGGAGCCAGAAAATCCTTCTTGTTCTCATCGTAATATTTTTTTACTTCGTCATCGGTAACCACCACTTCTTTTATCTTCTCGTGCTTGTACTTTTCCACCAGCAGGCTTTCCTCCAGGCTGTGGTCGGCGGCCAGTTTCTCGGCCAGGCCTTCTTCGGCCGGATAATCGTGAACCAGGCGTTTCAGGAAAGCCTCCTTCTCTTCTTCTGTCAGCTCCAGACCCTGTTTCAGAGCTGAATAGAGTATCAGCTTGTCTTCGATAAACTGGTTAAAAATCTGGCCCAGGGTTTCCTCGGGCAATTCCCGGCAGTCAGGGCTGAGAAGCGTGAGGTAATTATCAAAATCAGCCAGGCTGTAGCTTTTCTCTTCCACCCGGAAGACAATTTTCTCTGCGTCCGAGTCAGATTTCTCGGTCTTTTTCCTCTCCTGAAAATAGTGGTAGCCGAAATACAGGACGGCCGCCACCAGGGCCAGCAACAGGATTACCAGGACAGCTTTTTTCATGGGAAATCTCAGCGACCTCAATTGATTATAGTATAGCCTGACAGCTCCTTCAAGATAAGGCGAGTCTGAGATAGGAACTCCCGGTCGGAGCTGGCCTGCAGGTTAAAAGTCATCAAGCCAAGGGGAGAAACGCTTCCCCGATAGTGTTTGAGCAATCCCTGAACCGTCTCCCAGCGAAAATGAACTTCGGGCGAAAACTTAACCAGGAGCCTCTGTCCGTTGCGGTCGAGAGCTTTAAGCCTCAGAGCCTGAGCATAATATTTAATCTGGGCATAGAGAAAAAGGTTCTCAACTCCGGCCGGCAGCCGGCCGAAGCGGTCCTGGACTTCTTCCCGTATTTTCAGCGCGTCGTCCGGGTTCTCCAGGGCAGACAGCCTCTTGTACAGGTTTAAGCGGAGATTGACCTGCGGAAGGTAATCCTCCGGAATTCTGAAATCAACCCTGAGATTTATTTCGCATCGGACTTCTTCCACCCGTTCTCCCTTCTGTTCCCTGACCGCCCGGTCCAGAAGCTGAAGGAAATACTCATAGCCGACGGCTTCTATGAAGCCGTGCTGCCTGTGACCCAGGATATTGCCGGCCCCCCTGATTTCCAGGTCCCGGGCCGCCAGCCGGAACCCCGAGCCAAGCTCGCTGAATTCTTTGAGTGCCTTCAGCCTTTCCCTGGCCTCCGGGCTGAGCTCGAACAGCGGGGGCACAAGAAAATAGGCAAAGGCCTGCCTGGATGACCTTCCGACACGGCCCCGGAGCTGGTAGAGCTGGGCCAGGCCATAGAGGTCGGCCCGGTCGACGATCAGGGTGTTGACCAGCGGGATGTCGATTCCGTTCTCGATGATGGTGGTTGAGACCAGCACATTGTATTTCTGATTTATGAAATCCAGCATCCTCTTTTCCAGCTCCGGACCCTTCATCCGGCCGTGAATGGTTATCACCCGGGCCTGCGGAACCAGCCGTCGAATAAGGTCGGCTACCCGGT
Source organism: Candidatus Saccharicenans sp. (assembly GCA_030017715.1). Classification (GTDB taxonomy): domain Bacteria; phylum Acidobacteriota; class Aminicenantia; order Aminicenantales; family Saccharicenantaceae; genus Saccharicenans. The sequence goes on from JASEIU010000006.1 coordinate 45,411, forward strand.
CTATATCCTCTATGCGATTGTGAATGTAATAAACCTGGCCCTGGCGCTCCAGCTCCTGCTTGACAGCCGAGGCCACCAGCCCGGAGTTAAAAGGCGCCACCACCGTGTGCACCGCCAGCCGGTCGCGGGGCGGGGTTTCGATCAGGCTGATATCCCGCAGGCCGCTCAGGGCCAGGTTGAGCGTCCTCGGGATGGGGGTGGCGGTCAGAGTCAGAACATCGATCCTGGCCTTGAGCTGCTTGACCCTTTCTTTATGGCTGACCCCGAACCTTTGCTCTTCGTCGATTATCAACAGCCCCAGGTCATGAAAATCGATGTCAGGAGAAAGCAGCCGGTGGGTGCCGATGATGATGTCCACGAACCCCTTTTTCAGGTCCTCTATTATTCTCTGTTGTTCCTTCCGTGATTGCAGCCTGGTCAGGGCCTCCACCCGCACCGGGAAGAGTAGCATCCGTTGCCGGAAGGTGTTCAGATGTTGGACGGCCAGAACGGTGGTCGGGCAGAGCACGGCCACCTGCTTTCCATCCATTACCGCCTTGAAAGCAGCTCTCATGGCCACTTCGGTTTTCCCGTAGCCGACATCGCCGCACAGCAGGCGGTCCATTGGCCGCGGCGATTCCATGTCACGCTTGACTTCCTCAATGGCCCGGAGCTGATCCTCGGTTTCCTCGTAGCTAAACATCTTTTCAAATTCCCCTTCCCACTGGCCTCCGGAACTGAAGGCAATGCCCTCAACCGTTTTTCTCCGGGCGTAGAGCTCCAGCAACTCCTGAGCGATTTCTTCCACCGCTTTCTTAACCCGGGCCCTGGTCCTGGCCCAGGTCTGGGTACCGAGCTTATCCAGCTGGGGCGCAACCCCGGGCGAGCTGGAGAACTTCTGAACCAGATTCAAATCCTCCACCGGCACCAGCAGCCGGTCGTCGTCGCGGTAGATGATTTCTATAAAGTCATGGCCCCGGCCGTCAATATCGAGTTTTTGCAGGCCGTTGAAGCGCCCGACGCCGTATTCGGTATGAACCACATAATCCCCCTGATTCAAATCCTGAAACTGGGAGAAAAACAGCTTCCGGGGAACCCGGCTGATGATGACCTTTTCCTCGGTGAAGATGTCCCGCTCGGCGAAAAAGAAAATTTTCTGTCGGGGGAAGCAGAAACCGCGTCGCAGCTGTCCCTCAATGAGGATGACCTCTTCTCCCCGGGGATTCTCCCGGGGGTCGGCCAGGATTCTGACCGGAATATCCTCCTCCCGCAGCACCGAGGCCAACCGATCCCGCCTGCCCGGATTAGAAAGGAAAAGATAACAGAGGTCGCGTTCTTCCTGGCGTTTCTTCAGGTACTGAAGGAAGAACGGAACCCGGTTGTCAAAGCGAGGCACCGGCTGGAAGGAAAAATGCAGCCGGTCCTCGTCTTCTACTTCGCTCAGTTCAGTCAGTTTAAGCGACCGAGACCGGATTGAGCCCAGAATTTCAGGCGGAAAGATTTCTTCCGGCGGCAGATAGAAAGCCGATTGACCGGCTGACTCCTCATATGCCCTCCGCCATTCAGCCAGCCGTTCCTCCCAGTCTTTTTCTGCCAGCTCGGGTTCCTCAAATATGAACAGCGGATTTTCCAGGAGCGCCGTAAGCGGAGCAAAATGCTCCTTGACCAGCAGGGCCGAGTAGGTAAACGACGGGAAGACCTCTCCCCCTCTTAGCAGCTCGATCTTCCTCTCCAGGTCCCGGCTGCCGGGAGAGCGTTTTCTGGCCAGACGGCAAAATTTTTCTATGAACTCAGGCCCTCCCGGGAATTCTCGAAGTGAAGGAATGACCGTCGAATCTATACGGTTTAACGATCTCTGAGTCGAAGCATCAAATTCGCGGATCGAGGCCACCTGGTTGCCGGCCAACTCCAGGCGAACCGGGTAATCTGTCCAGACCGAATAGACATCCACAATGCCGCCCCGGTAGGCATACTCGCCGGCCGAAGCTACCAGGTCCTCATGGACATAACCGAACTCCTTCAGCCTTTCCAGCAGCCAGTCCCGGTCGAGCTCAGCTCCCGCGGTCAGTCTGATGAATGATTTTTCCAGGTCTCGGGCTGCCGGCACCGGCTTCAATAACCCGCCCGGGTTGGCCAGGATGAGGGGCCGGTGACCGAGGCTAAGGGAGTAGAAAGTCTTCATCCTGGAAGAGACAGCCTCCAGCGGGGCGGCCACTTCCAGATAGGGCTCAGGGCTCAGGGCCGGCAAAATCTGAACTTCTCTTTTTACTGACAGCAGCCGGAGGAAATTCTCGGTTTCCAGTCTGGCTTCGTTCAGCGAACGGTTTCCCGGCACGATGACCACGATCGGTCGGTCAATCTCTTTGGCCAGCAGAGCGTAAAAATAGGGACGGGCTTCAGCTATCAAGCCCGGTAAAAAAAGACAGTCCTCCCCCTTTTTTAATCTGGCTACCAGGGCCTTAAACTCCGGCAGCCCGGCCAGAAATTCCAGACTCACGATGTTATTTTAGACGAGAGAGGGGCCAAGGTCTATCCTCGGCCCCGATTTATGTGGATGGGCAAGCCATTATCGCGCCGAAAGCAGGGCCTGTCAGTCTATATTCTCCACCAGTAGGAAAACTTCATAAAGACTCCGTAATTGGTGCGCCCGTAATGCCCGAACTCATCGCGCAGATAATTGGAATCGACCCCTAAGTAAAAGAGGGTTCCCGGCCGCAGGACCCAGCTCAGCAACAGACTGCCGAAAATTCTCCTGTAGTAGTCGTTGTAATCAACGATGGTTCTGATGGCCAGAGTCTTGGAGACCTGGAAAGTTGTCTTCTGCCTGACTACCAGGTAATCCCAGAGTTTCTGGCCACCCCTTTCCCTCCAGAACGTTTGTCAGTTGACATCCAGGCCGAGCTGTAGCCTTTTTTCCGGCTTGAGTGTCAGAAACAACCCGTAGACGTTGCTGTAGCCGAGAAAGGGCTCTTCCGGGTCGTAGTTGATGCTGTCGCCGGTCTGAAAATAAAAGTTCAGCGGCAGCCAGCTCAAAAAAGTGGTCTGACCTTCCAGGTAAAAAGTGGTCTTGTTGAAATCTATATCGGCATAACTCTCCATGGAGCGGGTCAGGAAAACGAATATCCGGTTGAATTCGGTCAATCGGAATTGAAGCCTGGCCCTGAACCATTTGTCCTGGACCAGGTCGCCCTTATAGGAATCTCTCTGGGCCACCTGAAGGTTCAGGTCGACCTGGTTAAGATATTTCCGGTCGGTGAACAGGTTGAAAAAAGTGAACAGCCCGGTCAGGCGGTAGTCCACCCGGTTGACGAATCCCGAGGAGGCTTCGAAATCGGGATGCATGGCCTGAAAATAGCCGCCGGCTCCCCAGTGAAGCTTTTTCCTGAGCCTGGTGTAATAATAAAATTCGCTGTAAAGGGCCGGAGCCAGGGCTGTGTTTCGTTCCTCGTTTTTGGTGTCGGAGGCCAGCGCCTGGAAGGAGAAGAAAAACCGGTCTTTGAAGCGCCATATGCCGTCGATTCCGGCCACCCGGTTCCAGGCCCCGCCGGTAATTTCTTTATCGGCCAGGGTGAAGCCCAGGTAGGACTGGTCGAAGACATCGGCCTTCACCCGGAAGATATTGAACAGGGCATTGCGGTCCACCGTCTCCTCTCCGCCCCCGTTGTGAACCTCCCACAGACTTTCGGTTGGTTTCTGGTCGTAGGCGGTGAGCAAGCCGTAGGAGAACCGCCCGGTCTTGCCGGTGATCCTGGCTCCAAATAGAGGGTCGATAATCCGCCGGGTATAAACCATTTCGATGGCCGGATAGCGGAAAATTTCCATGCCTTCCAGGAAAAACGGTCTTTTTTCTTGATAGTAGAGCGCATAGCGAAGATTCAGGTCAATCTGGGGGACATCGGCTTCAATCTGACTGAAGTCGGGGTTGGCCGTCAGGTCCAGGGTCAGGTTGGAATTGGCACCGTACTTAAGATTCAGGCCCGGCTGGACATCAATTTTCTGTCCTTCAGTCTTGGCCGAGGTGACCACCGGCATAATCTCCAGGTTTTTCCCTTTTTCTAAGTTGCCGGTCAGAGTGAAGGGTCGGCCCTGGCTGAGTAATCCCGGAATCGACCTTGAATAGCGCGGCCAGATGATTATCTCGCCGGTTCGGGGCAGATTGCGCCCCAGAACAATATTCCATGTTTTGGGATCCTGGTCGGGAAAGCGGATACTCTTAAAGGGAATAGCTGCCTCCACCACATAACCCTGGTCATCCATCTTTCCGTCCGATACGAAGAACGTGTCCCAGGAGTCATCCATGTTATCGTTGCCGCCTTCCTCCATTCTCATGAAATCCGCCTGAACTCCGATGGGATTCAGGACGAAAGTGAAAGCCCGACGTTTTTCTCCGAAGGTGTCGAGGAAAACGATAACCCAGTCATCCTCCATGCATCGGTCCCGACCGGTGACCGAACAGCGGATTTTTTTCGGCTGGGAATCAAAACAGCGAAAAGCCAGATACAGGTTTTTCTGGTCATAACCAAGGTAGGCCACGGTTTTTTCGCTCGGCTGGCCGTTTTCCTTTGGGGACAGCTGGACGAAATCGTCTATTCTGAGCGCTTCGCGTTCGTAAATTTCATCCAGCGTTCCGTCGATTCTGGGAGGTTGAGACAGGCGAGGAATGGCCAGTTTCTCTTCCCGGACCCGGCTTTCAGTCTGGGCCAGGACGGAAGCGACCACCAGGAGGGGAATCATAGCCAGCATTACCAGGCGCTTGATGTTTTCAGTCATAATTCCTCGTCTCAAAATTAAAAATTAACAGGATGTAAATAAAAACGTTTTTCAGGGTTAAAAGGTTCACTCCGGCGGCCATTTCCTCTTTTGCCGCCGCCGACGAAGCCAGGCCGGCCAGTTTTTCTCCTGACCCGACCTTTGTTGGCCGGCGTTCAGAGAAAGAAAATCCTTCCGAATCGGGATTTGAGTCGGAAACTTTTTGGTTGAGTTTCTAATCCTTGACCCGGCCGACTTCAAACAGAGGTTCGCCCCGGTTGCAGGGCGGGGTGCCGATTATGTACAGCAACATCCCGGCAAAGGGAGCCTTCACCTCTTCCAGAAGATTCCCGTGGTAATCGGTTATGAGGCCGACCACTTCCCCGGCCCTCACATAATCGCCCATTCCGGAACGGGGGTAAAAAAGGCCGTCGTGGCTGGAGTAGATAACTTCATACTTATCAATCCAGACGGCGTCAGGTCGAAGGTCGGCCTCTCCCGGAAGCATCCGGAAATATTTCATGAGGTTCAGGAGACCGGCCACATTGGCGGCCACCGCTTCTTCGTCCACCCGACCCAGGAAACCGGACTCGGTGGTGATGGCCGGTTTTTTCCTGACGATGGCTGTGTTGCCCAGATACTTAGATTCCCCGGGGTCCTGGCTTCTGGTATTGTCGATTATGATGTGCTTCAGGCCGAAGGCCAGTGACATCTCCCGGGTGACGGCATCCAGTTTTTTATCTCCGGAGAGCATCCAGTAGGTATAAGGAATTAAAGCTTCGTTTCCGTCCCCGCAGTGCATATCGACCAGGGCCTCGACCTTATCTATTATTTCGGCTGTTATTACCGCCGCTATCCGCTGGCTCTGAGTTCCGTTAAGGTCGCCCGGGAAAACCCGGTTGAGGTTTTTCCAGTCATACGGATTGTAATAAATGGTACGTTTTTGAAAGGCCGGCAAATTGGCGATGTGCACCAGCACCAGAGTTCCGCTCAGCTCTTCCGGCCTGACAATTTCCTTGACTCTGTAAAGCGCCAGGATCGGCGGATATTCATAAGGATGAACTCCGGCCACGGCCGCCAGCACCCGGCCAGGCTTTCGGCCGTTGATGATAGTCACCGGAATTCTGGTGGCCGGGTCAACTCCGGCCGGAACCTCAAGAAAGCCGGTTACGACTTCCCCGGGCCTGGCCGCGAGCTGACCGATAGAAAAAACCCTGCCCGCGGCGGCCTGACTCCGACCTGAAAATGACAGAATCAGGCTCAGGGCAACCGCCAGAAAAATAATGGGCCCGGAAATCTTTTTTCCGCTCACCTGTCCTCCTTCCCTGCCGGAAAATTCGGGAGGCCCGATACCGCGGACACAACCGGGAATCGGGCCGGGTTATTATTCTATTAAAATCGGCCCGGCAGAATCCAGCTTTTACCCGACCGGAAGTGGGCACAGAAGCCAGCCCGATATATGAACATTCATTCATATATCGGCGGCACAGCTCTCTCCCCGGAGTCCGGTCCGGTCATTCTTCTCCCGGTTCGGTGGCCGTCGATTTCTCAATCCTGACCTGCCGGCCGTTTTCCAGCCGGCACAGATAGATTTCTCTGGTCAGGCCGCTTCGGCCGCTCCTGATTCTTTTTTGCCAGATGATTTCAGCCACTTCAAGCCTGTGGCCACCGGCCCAGACCGCCCGGGGTTTCTCCTGGCCGCAGTATCCCGCATACCATTCTACCCGGTCAAAGTCCATCGCTTCCAACCTCGCCTGCTTCTATTATAATCCCTGGTTATCTAAAAGACATCTCCGTCATTCAGCTCGATTTACCGGTTCTCTTCCATTCCAGACGGAATCTATCCTAAGGAAGGTCGGCCGGTCAGCTTTCCCGGGCCTTTTCCGCTGACTTATTGAGTCCGATTCGCCCCGAAACTTTGTTATCCGGGCGGAATCCCTTGTCCTGTCACCTCGTTTTACCCCGGGGACTCATTCCCAAATTGGACAGCGGCAATTCCGGCTCCGGTCCTCGCCTTGATACTTTGCGTCAGTCGAAGCAGCCTTTACCCGCCCCGGCCAACATATTAAACTGAAAGCCAACTATTCTTTAATCCTTCTTTCTTCTTTTTATCTTCCTTCTTTTAAGGCATCTCTGTTTCCGCGATTGCAGACTATAAATTGAAGGAGGGTGGCACGGCCTGTCTCCGAACCGCCCGCAGCGGAAGGGGTTCCCCACGGGGGGATGGGTGGAGCGACGATGGGAGGGGGAGCGCCGTGACAGGCCCCTCCTATTACAAGAGCCGAAACAGAAACAGCAAGAGATGGATTTCAGGAGGCTGGCGCGACCTGACAGCCCCCCTTACAATTTTATCCGGCAATGAATCGGCAAGGATGCTATATCCGGAGCGAGGCCTGGCCAGGCAGGACGTTCTTTCTAATCCGGGCCAATAAAGAACCGGCGATGAAAGGTTTTCGGAGGGTGGCACGGCCTGTCTCCGAACCGCCCGCAGCGGAAGGGGTTCCCCACGGGGGGATGGGTGGAGCGACGATGGGAGGGGGAGCGCCGTGACAGGCCCCTCCTATTACAAGAGCCGAAACAGAAACAGCAAGAGATGGATTTGCTGAGGGGGGACGCCGCTACGGGACCCTTTTTCCTATCCGGGCCAAGGCCTGAACAAAGATGCCTTCTTCTCCTCAGCGGGTTTGAATGTTCCGCCGCGAAACAATATAATGGCCATCAGGACGGAGGTGACCATGAGACCGAACAGGCTGCTGCCGGCCATCCTGATATTTCTGGTTTTGTTTTTCGGCCTGACTACCCCGCCGCTCAAGGCGCAATCGGGCGAGGTCCGATTGACGGTTTTTTACCCCTCGATTGGCACCATACGGAATATTCAGGCCCTGAGAGAGAACAGCTTCCTCGACCTTCCCGGTCTTAAAGTGACCGGCCTCTACCACCTTCAGGAAGCCACCAATTACGAAGAGGCCCGGAGATACGTCAGGGACAACGGCCTCGACTGGTTCACCTTCCAGGCCTTCTCGGCCGATTTAGGTCCGGACAATATCTTCAAAACCAACGGCCTTACGGCCGGGCTGACCGAAATTTTCAGGCAGTCCGACGGGATCATATTTTTCGGAGGTCCGGACATACCTCCGGCCGTCTGGGGCGAGCGAACCAGCCTCCTGACCGAGATCACCGACCCCTACCGGCATTATTTCGAACTATCAGCCATCTTTCACCTGCTGGGCGGCTACCAGGACCCCGATTTCAGGCCCCTGCTGGAAGAAAATCCGGAACTTCCGGTCCTGGGCATCTGCCTGGGAGCTCAGAGCCTGAATGTCGGAACCGGGGGCACGCTCATTCAGGATATCTGGTCCGAAGTCTACGGCCAAAATTATGTTGAAGACATCATCGCCCTGGGCCCCGACCGCTGGCATAATAATCCCTTTATTAAGCTCCGCCCGGACCTCAAGCTCAGCGGCTACAGTTTCCACTGGATAAAGCTGTTGCCGGACGGGTTTTTTGTCAGAACTCTGGGTTTTTCCGACCGCGACCGCCCCCGGATTCTCAGCTCTCACCACCAGGCCTTTAAGAAACCTGGACGGGGCTTCAAAGTCATAGCAGTCTCGCCCGACGGAAAAATCCCCGAGGCTATTCACCATACCAAATACCCCAACGTCCTCGGACTGCAATTCCATCCGGAACACTATCGCCTCTGGGACCGGAACCTTCAGATCCGATTCAAGCCGGATGATAAACCGACCAGCTACCACGAAATTCTGAGCTCCAGCCCTCCGAGCCTCGAATTTCATCGCCGCATCTGGCAATGGTTGAACGAAGCCATGAAGAAAAACAGGCTCAGCCGGCCCCGACTGAAACCTGATAACCCGCAGGTCCTTTCCTCGCTCTGCCGATGATCATTAAAAGCCTCTAATTTCTCAAAGCAAACTCTAACCGTAATCGCTTGTTAAGCCGGCCCTTCATGATAGTCGAACCTCCTTTGCTCTCCCGGTTCTACCGCACCCCGTTCCCCCTTTGTCTACTTTTAGCATGGTTATTTTCTTCATTATGTCTACTTTTCAAGCATAAACTGTCCACTTTTCAACTTTAAATAACACCCGCAATTTTTTTCTTGAGAATTTCGAGCTCAACTGGTATTCTGAATTCTATTTCCGACAGGAGGTTTTAAATGCGTCTCTATCTTTCCAGCCTATTCCTGATTTTATCTTTTGCCATACTGATCATGATGGTCTCCTGCTCCAAACCATCAAGCCAGGTTCAGGGAACGCTGTTCAAAGACGACCTGGAATTCCTGAAAAAGCACACCTCGGTCATAACTCTGACCGGAGAGGACGGCCGGGCCATGGTGGCCGTGAATCCGGATATCCAGGGTCGGGTGATGACCAGCACCGCGGCCGGGCTGGAAGGACTCAGTTTCGGCTGGATTAATCGCCAGCTGATCGAGTCCGGAGAGAATAACCTCCACATGAATCCCTTCGGCGGCGAGGACCGGTTCTGGCTGGGCCCTGAGGGAGGCCAGTTCTCGCTGTTTTTCAAAAAAGATTCTCCCTTTGACCTGGAACACTGGTATACCCCCGCGCCGATAAACGAAGGCGCCTTCGACCTGGTAGCCCATGACAGCCGGCAGGTAATCCTGAAGAAGGACATGCAACTGGTCAACTATTCGGAATTTGAATTCAAAATTAAAGTCGACCGGGTAATCAGGCTGCTGACACGACCTGACCTGGAAGCTCTGGGGATTCCTCTGACCGAAAAAATCAACTGGGTGGCTTTCCAGTCCGACAACCTGATCACCAATGCCGGCGACCTGCCCTGGAAAAAAGAGACCGGCCTGGTTTCCATCTGGATTCTGGGCATGTTCAATCCGTCGCCGGTCACCACCATCGTCATTCCCTACAAGTCCGGGCCGGAAGAAGAACTGGGGCCGGTGGTCAACGATGCCTACTTCGGTCAGGTTCCGGCCGACCGCCTGAAAATTGCCGACGGTGTCATCTATTTCAAGGGCGACGGACAGTACCGCAGCAAAATCGGCCTCTCGCCCCTGCGGGTTCTTCCCTTCTGCGGCAGCTATGATGCCGCCGGCCGCGTCCTGACCATAGTCCATCTGACCCTGCCCGAAAACCCGGCTGAACACAGCTACGTCAACTCGATGTGGGAAATTCAGAAGGACCCCTATGCCGGAGATGTGGTCAACAGTTATAATGACGGACCGGCCGCTCCGGGGGCCAAGCCCTTCGGGCCTTTTTACGAACTGGAAACCTCATCGCCCGGAGCAGCGCTAAATCCGGGAGACTCCCTCCGGCACATTCACACCACCATCCACATTCAGGGCGAGGAGAAAGACCTGGACCCGATCGCCAGAAGGATTTTCGGCGTCGGCCTGGCCGAAATCAAAAAGGCCTTCGGTCAGAAATAATAACCTCAAGTGTCGGCCCCGCCGCAGGTTTCGGGAAGCCGGCTGCGACCGGCCGATAAAATTTAAAAACAGGAAAGATAGCCGGGTTAACCCGAGCGGCCGAGGGGAGGTTTAAGCCGGACCGCCTGCGCCAGCCGGAACAGAAAACCGACGGAAGCGGCTGCCGGTTGACGGCTGTCGGCCGTCTCAATTAGAATAAAGCAGCCGCCCGGCAATGAAGCGGACCTGACAGATGAAGATAGATGCCACCGGCTCGAACCTGAGTTTTTTTCTCCTCATCTTTTTTGTGAATCATTTCAGCGGCTTGTGATCCTTTGGGTTTCGGCCCTCAAGCCCTCCCGTCATTAACCTCAGTTCTGGAAGAAAGGAGCAAGCCGATGAAAATCGTAGTTCTTGGAACCGGCCTGGTCGGTCGGGCCATGGCCCTGGACCTGGCCTCGGACAAAGATTTCGAAGTCACGGCCGTAGACCGGGATGAAGCCCGGCTGAAAGACCTGGCCGACCGCGGGCTTAAAACATTACCGGCCGACCTTAGCCGACAACAAGTCTTGAAAGAAATAGTCGACCGACAGGACCTGGCGCTCAACGCCCTGCCCGGCTGGCTGGGCTTTCAGGCTTTAAGAACCTGTCTGGAATCCGGAAAAAACGTGGTCGACATCGCCTTCTTTCCAGAAGACCCTTTTGAGCTGGATTCGCTGGCCAGGGAAAAAGGCGTGGCAGCCGTGGTCGATGCCGGGGTGGCCCCGGGACTCAGCAACCTGCTGGCCGCTCACGGCTTGAGCCGACTGGATAAAGGACAAGCGCTCAGCATCTATGTCGGCGGCCTGCCGCTCATCAGGGAATGGCCCTTTGAATACAAGGCGGTTTTTTCACCGCTCGACGTCATCGAAGAATACCTGAGACCGGCCAGGGTAAAAGAAGGCGGCCGGGTCGTGGTCAGGCCGGCCCTGTCCGACCCGGAATTTCTGGAGTTTGAGCAGCTGGGCACGCTCGAAGCCTTCAACACCGATGGGCTGCGAACCCTGTTGAAAACTCTCGATCTTCCGGATATGAAAGAAAAGACCCTGCGCTATCCCGGCCACCGGGAAAAGATGATGGTCCTGCGGGAGGCCGGTTTCTTCAATTCTACGCCGGTTAAAATCGGAGAGCAGATCCTCCGGCCGGTTGATTTTACGGCCAGGATTCTGTTCTCCAAACTGGAGATGAAGCCTGGAGACGAAGACCTGACGGTCATGAGAGTGGCTGTGAGCGGAGAAAAAGACGGCCGACCGGTCCGCCTGACCTTTGAATTGTTTGACCGCTTCGACCGCGCCAGCGGAATTCACAGCATGGCCAGGACGACCGGCTACACGGCCACCATGCTGGCCCGGGCTCTGGCCCGGGGCCTGGTCGCCAAAAAAGGCATAATCGCCCCCGAAAGGCTGGGATCGGAGCCAGGGGTTTTTTCTTTTATCACTGAAGGACTGAAAGCCAGGGGAATCACCATCCGGGAAAAAACGGAAAATATCTGAACGGCAGGAGAGCGACGGACGGTCCGCCGGCAGAGGCCGAAAAGCTTCCTGCGGTCATCCTCGCCGGCCGCCCCGAAGTCTGTTGCCGAAAATCTCCGGGCTTATTTCTTAAGCTTCCTGGTGTCGACCCAGTTTTCCAGAAATTTGCTCCCCCCGGCCGCTGGTTTTTCCTGCTCGGTCAGAAGCGACTCGATGATGGCTTTCAGGTGAGCGTAGGGCAGGGTGCCGATAATCATCCGGTTGTTGATGATGATGGTCGGGGTAGAGCGGATGCCGAAAGGAAACCGGTCTGAAGTCTTTTCATATTCTTTTCCGGTTTCGATTATCTGCCTGACCAGCTCCCTGGTTTTTTCGTCGTTCAGAGCCGCTTCCAGTCCATACTTTTTGGCCAGCTGCAGCCGCCACTCGGGATTCTTGGCCTTTTCAAAATTCCTGAAAATTTCATCATGAATCTGCGGAAACTTGGCCGGGTCATAGGCGGCAATGTATGACAGGTCGCAGGAGCCCGGGTGCTTATCCTTGTCCACGACGTCGTTGCATTTAGCTTCCAGCGGGAAGAACTGAAAGGCGATGTTGATCTGGCCGGCGTATTCTTTTTTTATCCTTTCCAGCTGTTTGAACAGGAACAGGCAATCGGAACAGAGAAAATCTCCGTATTCGATGATGCGGATCGGAGCCTCCTCAAACTTTTCGGTGGCCCTGGCCGTCCAGTAAGGCGAAATCAAACTGGGATTCTTGACTGTTTCCAGGCTGTAAAATTCCTTGACGATTTTCGTGGCTACACCTCCGAGTTGAGCGTCTTTCTTGGCCTGATAAAAAAGATGGAAGCCGTAGGCGCCCATCAGGGTTATGACCCCGATGACCAGCAGCGGCCGGATCGACCCGATAACCAGGTCCCGGAAAAATCCATAAAAACCGGGAAAGTCGTTCCTCAGCCCGTATTTCCAGAAAAGGAAGAAATTAAAAAGTGAAAAAACATAGAAGCCGGAACAGAGCAGGCATAGACTTTTCAAAAAGAAAACCGAATAGCTGAAAAGAGAAATCACGCCCAGGGCATTGAGCAGGGCCAGCAGCTTGTTGACTCTTTCCAGCCTGACCGAGGGCAGCACCGCCCCGACCATCACCAGTATCCCCAGCACCAATCCCCAGTAGCCGAGCGGAACTCCCTGGAAATGAGCTATTGAAGAGTAAGCTGAGCTATCGCAGTTGAAAAAGGCGTTGAGATCGCAGAAGGCTCCGGTAAAGATGGTTTCTGGAAAATTGGCCTGGAAAAAATGGTCAATGGTCAGGTAGGAAAAAACGGCCATGCCCAGTCCGGCCAGAAAACTCCAGAATCTCAGCCAGTAGCTCCTCAGGGTCAAACTTCTGTCCATTTCACACCTCGCTCCCGGCGCCGGATGTCGGCCGCCCGTTTACCGGGCCGGCGGCGGCAATTCCTATTATTCCTATATTTTTAATAATGCTTAACTCCGGCATTTTAGCCCGGCCCAGCCCGGCTGTCAATTTCAGTCCCGGCCTCCGCCCCGGCCGGCAAATATCTCCTCCGCTTCCGGGGTGTACCTTCCCTCCGGGCCGTAAAGAATAAGAGGCGGAATCGTCCGGCAAACCTCGGCCGAAAAAGCGCACTCGGCCAGAAAGAAATTGGCCGGCTCGTTTTCCCGGGGATGGACCGACCGGCTGGTCTTAAGCTTCAAGCCCTGCTTTTCCAGTTCTTGCTCAAACTCGGCCCGCCGGCTGTCCGGAAAAATGAAAAAGGCGCTGCCCGTTTCCTTCAGCCAGTACCTGGTAAAGGACAGCAGCTCTTCCAGGCTGCAGAGCAACTCATGCTTGGCGATATTTTTTTCTTCCGAGGGACTCAGAAAACCGCTGTGGCGGCGGATGTAAGGCGGATTGGAAAAAATGATGTCAAATTTGCGGTAGGGCTGGTACTGGCGGAAGTCCTTCTGCAGGATGGTGACCCGTCCTTCCAGGTTGTTGAGCAGCACATTGCGTCGGGCCAGCGCCACCAGAGCCGGCTGGACTTCCAGGGCCAGGATGTGCTTGAACGGTTTGAGGCTGAGAAGCAGAGATATGATGCCGCAGCCGGTGCCCACTTCCAGCAGCTCGTCTCCCTCCCTGGTGGAGATGAAATCGGCCAGCAGCGGGGCATCCAGAGAGAAGCGGAATCCGTTCTTGCGCTGCAGAACCAGAATGCGCCCCCGGTAAAAAGTGTCCAGACTTTCATCCGGTCTGATTCCAGGGTCAAACTCGATCATCATCTTCCATCTCGGTCAACACCAGGATTTTATCGTCGGCCACCCGGACCAGCCCGTTTTTTATATTAACCTTTTCCTCCCGGCCCAGAACAGTCCGGTAAATCAACTCGCCCTGTCCCAGGCAGGCGTTGAGCGGCCGGTGACCGGGCCAGATGCCCAGATAGCCGTCCAGGCCCGGAACCTGCACCTCCAGGACCTCGGCTTCCACCAGCAAACGGGAGGGCGACACCACCCTGAGCTGGAGTCTTGAGTTCTGTTCCGGGTTCATAGCTTCTTGAGCTCCTCGGCCTTCTGGACCACCTCGTCTATGGTCCCGACCATATAGAAAGCCTGCTCCGGCTTGTCGTCGTGCTGTCCTTCGCAGATTTCCATGAAGCCGCGAACGGTTTCCTCCACCGGCACATACTTGCCGGGACGACCGGTAAACTGCTCGGCCACGTGGAAGGGTTGCGACAGGAATCTCTGGATCTTCCTGGCTCGAGCCACGATCAATTTATCCTCTTCCGACAATTCTTCAATGCCCAGGATGGCAATTATATCCTGGAGTTCCTTATAGCGCTGCAGGATTTCTTTGACCCTTTTGGCCACCTGATAATGCTCCTGGCCGACTATCTGCGGGTTAAGAATGCGGGAATAGGAAGACAGCGGGTCGACCGCCGGGTAGATGCCCATCTCGGTCAGCGCCCGGCTGAGGTTGGTGGTGGCATCCAGGTGGGAGAAAGTTGTGGCCGGCGCCGGGTCGGTGAAATCGTCGGCCGGCACATAGATGGCCTGGACCGAGGTTATCGACCCCTTCTTGGTGGAAGTTATGCGCTCCTCCAGCTCGCCCAGCTCGGTGGCCAGGTTCGGCTGGTAGCCCACGGCCGACGGCATTCTGCCCAGGAGCGCCGAGACTTCGGACCCGGCCTGGACAAAACGGAAAATATTATCTATGAACAACAGAATGTCCTGGCCCATTTCGTCGCGAAAATACTCGGCCACCGACAGGGCGGTCAGCCCCACCCTCAGTCTGGCTCCCGGCGGTTCAGTCATCTGACCGTAAATCAGGGCCGTCTTGTTGAGAACCCCCGATTCTTTCATCTCCAGCCAGAGGTCGTTGCCCTCCCTGGTCCTCTCACCTACTCCGGCGAAGACCGAATAGCCGCCGTGCTTCTTGGCCACGTTGTGAATCAGCTCCATGATGATGACTGTCTTGCCCACCCCGGCTCCGCCGAACAGGCCAATTTTCCCGCCCTTGAGGAAGGGCTGGATCAGGTCGATAACCTTGATGCCGGTCTCGAACATTTCCATCCTGGTACTCTGCTGGTCGAGCGGCGGCGGCTGGCGATGGATGGGATATTTTTTGGCGGCCTCGATCGGTCCCAGGTGGTCGACCGGCTGGCCGATAACATTCATCAACCGACCCAGTGTGCCCTCGCCGACCGGAACTTCGATCGGTCGGCCCAGGCTGACGGCCTTCATCCCGCGGGCCAGGCCGTCGGTCGGATGCATGGAAACGCAGCGCACCTTGAAATCTCCGATGTGCTGTTCGACTTCCAGCATGATATCCACCGGCACCGGGACCTCAAAGCCTTCGCTGGTAACCCGGATGGCCGTATAGATTGGCGGCAGGTCTTTCTCCGGGAAGGCGACGTCCACCACCGGCCCGATGACCTGGACCACCTTGCCTGTTCTTTCCTGAGCGTCGACTTCCATCTCGCTGCCTGATTTAACCATTGGCTTAGACTCCTTGCTGTTTTAAGGCTTCGACCGCTGTCTGGATTTCAAGCAATTCCCTGGTAATCGAGGCCTGACGGATCTTATTGAGCAGCAGCACCAGGTCGGAAATCAACTCCTCGGCGTTCTTGGTGGCGTTTTCCATGGCCATCATCCGAGAGGCCTGTTCCGCCGCCTGCGATTCCAGGAGGCAATGCTCGAGCTGGTACCTGAGGTAAAACCTCAGCAGGTAATCGATTATCCGGCCGGCCTCCGGTTCCCAGTCCGGCCGGAGCCGGTCGGGCCGAAGGTCTTCCGCCTGGCCGGTCAGCGGCAGCAGCCGGCTGACGGTAAGGCGAGGAGCGACGAGCGACCGGAATTCATTGTAAATCACATAGACGGCATCCACCCGGTTGAAGAATATCCGGTATTCAAGGTGCCGGCTCAATTCACGGCTGATTTGGTTGGTCTTCTTATCCACACCCTCGGCGTAGCTCCTGATGACCGGGTATTTAAGACGCTTGAAATGAGCGCCGGCCTTGCGGCCGATCGCCACCACCTCCAGGGTCGCCTTTTCTTTCTTCTGTTCCAGGAAGGTCATGGCTGCAGCCAGCAGGTTGGAGTTAAAGGCGCCGCACAGCCCCTTGTCGGAAGTGATGACCAGGACTTCGATTCTTTTTTCCGGTCTGACCTCCAGAAAAGGATGAGCCGGCCGACCCGAGGCCTGGCTCAGCGAAATGGCCAGGTCGGGAAAAGAATGCCAGAACGGCCGCCGCTCAACCACCTTCCGGTGGGCCTTCTTGTACCTGGCCGTGGCCACGGTTTTCATGGCCTGAGTGACCTGCTGGCTGTTGCGGACACTCTGGATCCGGCGCCTTAAATCAATCAGCGTGGGCAACCTGCGTTTCCTCCTTGAAAATCTGGTTGAATTCTTTGATGGCCTGGCTGATGCTGCCGTCCAGATCCATGTCTATCTGCTTTCTGGAGGCGATGGCCTGAAGCAAAGAAGGGTATTTATTTTCAAAAAATTTATAAAGCTCCTGTTCGTACCGCCCGATGGCTTCCACCGGAAACTCGTCCAGAAAACCCCGATTTCCGGCATAGATGACCAGAACCTGCTTCTCCACCGGCAACGGGTGGTAAGGCTCCTGCTTCAGGACTTCGGTCAGCCTCAGACCTCTTTCCAGCTGGGCCTGGCTGGCCTTATCCAGTTCGGTTCCAAACTGGGCAAAAGTCAGCAGCTCCCGATACTGGGCCAGGTCCAGCCTGAGTTTTCCGGCCACCTGCTTCATAGCCTTGATCTGGGCGCTGCCGCCGACCCGCGACACCGAGATGCCGACATTGATGGCCGGGCGGATGCCGGCGTTGAACAGGGAAGGTTCCAGGTAAATCTGACCGTCGGTTATGGAAATAACGTTGGTGGGAATGTAACCCGAAACATCTCCGGCCTGGGTTTCGATGATCGGCAGGGCGGTCAGAGACCCGCCGCCCAGTTCTTCGTTCAACTTGGCCGCCCGTTCCAGCAGCCTGGAATGCAGGTAAAAAACGTCGCCCGGATAAGCTTCCCTTCCCGGGGGTCTTCTGAGCAGCAGCGATATCTCTCTGTAGGCGGCCGCATGCTTGGACAGGTCGTCGTAAATCACCAGCGCATGTTCACCGTTATCCCGGAAATATTCGCCCATGGCGCAGCCGCTGTAAGGCGCCAGGAATTGAAGGGCCGAGGGGTCGGAAGCCGAGGCCGCCACCACGATGGTGTATTCCATGGCCCCGTAATCTTCCAGCGTTTTGATAATCTGGGCCACGGTTGAATTCTTCTGCCCGACAGCCACGTAGACGCAGACCACTCCGGTATTTTTCTGGTTGAGAATGGTGTCGATGACGATGGTGGTCTTTCCGGTCTGGCGGTCTCCGATAATCAATTCTCTCTGCCCGCGGCCGATGGGAATCATGGCATCGATGGCTTTGATTCCGGTCTGTAAAGGCTCGCGCACCGGAAGCCTGTCCACCACTCCCGGAGCCAGCCTTTCCACAAACATGTACTGGTCAGTCTTCACCGGCCCCTTATCGTCCAGCGGCTGGCCCAGCGGGTCCACCACCCGGCCGACCAGAGCCCGGCCGGCAGGAACCCTCAGGATTTCCCTGGTTCTTTTGACAATGTCACCCTCTTTAACCCGGTCGGTCTCGCCCAGCAGCATCACCCCGACCGAGTCTTCCTCCAGGTTCAGGGCCACACCGTAGATATCTCGGGGAAAAATCAGAAGCTCGTTGTACATGACATTTTCCAGGCCGTAAACCCGGGCAATTCCGTCACCGACCGAGATGACCGTGCCGGTTTCCCGCACGTCCACCTGGCCGCCAAAATCTCTGATCTGCTGTTCGATTATCCTGGTAATTTCGTCGGCTTTGATCTGCATCTTATTACCTCTGGCTTACTATTTCTTTCAACTTCATCAGCCCGCCCCTGACCGAAACATCATAATAAACATTACCTTTCTTCAAGACCAGCCCCCCGATGAGATCAGGGTTAAGACGGAAGTTAAGTCGGACCGGCCGTTTCCATTTTTCTTCCAGCGTTCTCCGCAACTCGGACTTTTCTTCTTCCGTCAGGTCCACCGCTGAATCTATTTCAAACACCTCAATCCCCTTTTCCTCGGCCCAGACTCCGGGCAGCTCGTCCAGTATTTCGGGCAGCAGGCCCATTTTTTCTTTCTCAATAAGCAGCCTGACCAGGCTGGCCGCCCTGGGGTCAAAAATCTGCCCTTTTAGAATCTCCTCAACCATCTGCTTTTTTTGACGAACCGGGATGAAAGCCGAAGTCAGGGCATAGTTCAGGGTCGGGTTGGTCTTGATTAAATCAGCCAGCAGCCCGAGCTGTTCCAGACAGACCTCAAACTCCGCTTCCCGGTCTACAGCCCGGGCCAGTCCCCTGGCGTATCTCCTAATTATTAACCGACGACTCATTGGTTGACCTCAACCGTTCGATTGCCCTGCGGATCAGCTTTCGGTGAAGCTCAGGGGTCAGGCGTTCCTTTATTCTTTTTTCGGCCAGGGAAACACTGAGGTCAATGGCATAGGCTTTAAGGTCCCGGATGCTCAGCCGGACCATGGCCTCGATTTCTTCCCGGGCCAGCTTTCTCAATCTTTCGGCTTCTTTTTCGGCTTCCCCGCGGATAGCTTCTCTTTCTCCTTCCGCCTCCTTCCGGACCTGGTCAATTAGAGCCCGGATTTCCCCGGCCAGGTCGTCCAACCTGGTCCTGGCCTCCTCCAGCTTCCGCCGGGCTTCTTCCCTCAGGACCTCGGACTGGTGCAGCCGGGAGGCCACCTGTTCCACCCTTCCCTTCAGATATTCATCAAGCGGTTTGCGCAGCAGATAGGCCAGGCCCCCGAACAGAACCACAAAGTTCAAAACCTGTCCGAGAAACGCGGCCAGGTCAAAATGACCATGAGCTTCTTCAGCCAGTCCGGGAGAACTCAAGGTCAGGACCAGAAAGACCAGGATTATCTCCCGAATTTTATTCCGGAGGGCGATCAATGAAGTACCTTCTCCTCGAGCTGCCTGGCCAGGCCTTCCACCTGCCGGCCGAGCTCGTCTTTGAGTTTCTCCGTCTGCTGACCGAGTTCATCCCGGGCCGTGGCCACCTGCTGCTTGACCTCAGCCTGAATATCAGCTACCAGTCGGGCTTTCTCATTCAGGGCTTCAGATATGATTTTCTCTCTCAGCAACTGGGCTTCCTGCCTGGCCTCTCTCAGGCCGGATTCGATCTGCTGAAGCCGGCTTTCATATTCCCGCCTCGCCTCGCGCTGAGCCTTTTCATTTTCCTCCAGAATTTTCCTGCGCTTCTCTCTGATGTCGAGGAAAGGCCGGAAAAACACCCGGCTCAAGACGATAACCAGAACCCAGACCAGGGCAAAAACCGCTATGAATGTCAGGTCGACCTGCAGCACGGCTTAAACCTTTCAGGTTATAAGAATAAAAAAATAACATTAAAGGGGTCAAAAAGCAACCTGACCGAGGGCCCGACTACTCTCCTCTGGCCTGCGGGAGGAGGAATAGCCTGGCCTCGCCCACCAGAAACAGGGAGCCGGCGACCAGGACCGGAATCTGACCGCCCGACAGGGCCAGGGCCAGCCTGATAGCCGAAGGCACGTCATCCTCCAGGAAGTACCGGCCCCGAAATTCCGGCAGACGGGCCGCTATTTCGGTCGGGCTGGCGGCCCTTTCGAGCCCGGGGCGGGTCAGAATAATCCGGGCGGCCAGCGGAAACAGCCGGCGGGCTATTTTTTCTATTTCTTTGTCTTTCATAACGCCAAAAACCAGGATGGCCGGCCGGCCGAAGCTTTTTTCCCAGAACTCGCTGACCACCCTGGCTCCGACCTCATTATGGCAACCGTCAAGAACGACCGGCGGATGAGAACCGAAAACTTCCAGCCGGCCCGGCCAGGAAGTGCTTTCCACTCCCCGGATGATTTTTTCCCGGCTGAGCTTCCAGCCGGCTTCTTTCATTACCTCTGAAACGGCAATGCTGATGGCGGCATTTTCGCCCTGGTGCCGGCCGAGAAGAGAGGGGCTGAATTTATACCGGCCGTTTTCGGTCAGATAACAAAAAACCTCTCCCGGCTCTTTTTCTTCTCCGGTCAATTTTCGATTTCCGCCGAAAACCAGAATCAGAGGCGCTTTTTCTTCCCGGCATCTTTTCCTGATCACCCGAAGGGCTTCCCGGTTTCTGACTCCGCAGACACAGGGCACTTTTCCCTTTATTATTCCGGCTTTTTCGAAAGCGATCTGACTCAGACTGGTGCCCAGGTATTGCTGATGGTCATAGGAAACGGTGGTGATGACCGAAACCTGCGGCCTGACCACGTTGGTGGCGTCAAACCGGCCACCCAGGCCGACTTCCAGGACCGCCAGGTCCACCTTCTTTCGCCTGAAGTAAATAAAGGCGGCCACGGTCAGGATTTCAAAGTAGGTCAGAGCTCCGGCCAGACGGCCGCTGGCCTTAAGTCTTTTCTCTTTCTTTTCAATTTCCTTCAGCAGTTCCTTCAGTTCTTTTTCTTTTATCAGAGAGCCGTCGACCCGGATTCTTTCCCGGACATCAACCAGGTGGGGAGAGGTGTACAGGCCGGTCCGGAAGCCATGCAGCCGGAAAATTCTGTCCAGCATGGCGCAGACTGAGCCCTTACCGTTGGTGCCGGCCACGTGAATGACAGGGAAGCTCAGATGGGGATGTTCAAACTCTTCCAGCGCCGCCTGGATATTCTCCAGTCCCAACCTGATGCCAAAAAGCTGGGCCTGCTGGAGATACGGATAGGAGGCCAGAGAAGCCATAGAATTTTATTATTGCGGCCTGTTCAGGAAAAGGCGCAAAGCTTTAATCAGGTAATCCCGAAGATACTTTCTTTCCACCACGTCATCCAGCATCCCGTGAGCCAGCAGGAATTCCGACCTCTGGAATCCCTTGGGTAACTTCTCTTTTATGGTCTGTTCGATGACCCTGGGCCCGGCAAAACCGATCAGGGCATTGGGCTCGGCAATGTTGATGTCTCCCAGCATGGCAAAGCTGGCCGTGGTGCCGCCGGTGGTCGGGTCGGCCAGCACTGAAATGTACGGCAACCTGGCCTCAGACAGCCGGGCCAGGGCCGCGGCCGTCTTGATCATCTGCATCAGGGACATCATCCCTTCCTGCATTCTGGCCCCGCCAGAACAGGAGACGATGATCAGGGGCACTTTCTCTTCGACGGCCCTCTCAGCCGCCCGGGCCACCTTTTCTCCGACCACCGAGCCCATGCTGCCGCCCATGAAGCCGAACTCCATGGCCTGAATTATGACCGGCATTCCGCCCAGTGTTCCCCGGCCGGTAACAATGGCTTCCGGCAGACCGGTTTTCTTCTGACTTTCTTTCAATCTGATCTCATATTTTTGCTGATCCTCAAAACCGAGGAAATCGACCGGGTAGATGTCCCGGTCGACAATTTCAAACCGGCCGTCGTCAAAAAGCTGCCGCAACCTTTCCTGGGCTCCCAGCCGGAAATGATAATTGCACTGCGGACAGACATTCAGATTGTCTATTATATCCTGCTTGTACAGAATCTTCTGGCAGTTATTGCACCTGGTCCACAAACCTTCATTCATTACCAAGCCTCCTCGATGCTCGGGATAAAATTAAATCCAACCTTCCTTCAGACGTCCTATTTGTCCTTGGGCTCGATGAGCGACAACACCGAATCGGGGTCAGGCAGAACGTCTTCGATTTCCTCTTCGGCGCTCAGCAGGCGGCTGACTACTTCCAGAAGAACGTCGGGATTGAAAGGTTTTTCCAGGTATTCAGCCGCTCCCAGGTTAGCCATGGCCTCATGCTTGTACTGGGGGCCCTTGTACAGGCCGGTCAGGATAATAACCGGGACCGTTCCCTGGGATTCCTGGACAATCTTCCTGGTCAGGTCGAAGCCGTGCAATTTCGGAAGAATGGCTTCCAGGATGACCAGGTCAGGCTTTTCTTCCTTGAACAGGTCATAAGCCTGAGCCCCATCGGTAGCCTGGATAACCTGAACCTTAATGTTTTTGAGAATCCGGGCCAGGTTTTCCAGAGAAGAGGGCTCGTAATCAACTATCAAAATTTTCTTTTCAGTCATATCAATCAACCCAATTTTAATTTAAGGGGAAAGCCCTTGTCAACCTGGCCGGGACCCAGCCCTGGTCAATCCGACTCTTTACAGATAGACGGCTTTTGGCATATAAACAGTCTGTTATGTTCTTTCGGTTCGACAAGGAGAAGGCGTCAGGATGAAGAAAGTTCCCCTTCACACCAAAATCTTTATCGGGTTATTCCTCGGAGTGGTGGTCGGTTTGATTCTGGGTCCCGGAGCCCGGAGCATCGAGTTTATCGGCACTATTTTCATCCGTCTCATCACCATGGTGGTGGTCCCGCTGGTCTTTTTTTCGCTGGTCCTGGGAACGGCCAGCCTGGGCGACATAAAGAAGCTGGGCCGGGTGGGCCTCAAGACCTTTCTCTATTTCACCTTGACCACCGCCCTGGCTATAACCATCGGCCTCCTGGCCGCCAACCTGTTGCAACCCGGGGCCGGACTTAACGAGCAGGTAAAACAGGAACTATTAAAAAATTATCAGCAGGCTGCCCAGGGTAAAATCTCTCTGGTTCAGGAAAAGCCTTCTCTAATCTCGGTACTGGTGAATATCGTCCCCACTAACCCGGTCAAAGCCATGGCCGAAGGGGAGATGCTCCAGGTCATCTTCCTGGCTTTGATCTTCGGTTTGTGTCTGAGCCTGATAAGGCCGGAAAAATCGAAGCCGATTCTTCAGTTTTTTGAAGGTATAAACGAAGCCGTCCTGCAGGTGGTCAACCTGGTGATGAAATTTGCTCCCTACGGAGTCCTGGCCCTGCTGGCTTCAATTACCGGACAGTTTGGCCTGGGCATACTGGCCACGCTCTTAAAGTATGCGCTGGTAACGATCCTCGGACTGACCTTTCACGGCCTGGTTATTGATGGCCTCCTGGTCAGATTTCTGGGCAGGATGAAACCGGGACGATTCTTCCGGGGAACCTCCGACGCCATGCTGATTGCCTTTTCCACCTCCAGCTCCAACGCCACCATACCGGTGGCTCTGGAGTGCCTGGATGAGCTCAAAGTGAAGAAAGAGTACTCGAGTTTTGTGGTGCCGCTGGGAGCCACCATAAATATGGACGGGACAGCCCTTTACCAGGGAGTGGCCGCTGTCTTCATAGCCCAGATCTACGGCATTTCGCTGAGCCTGGCCTCCCAGGCGACGATAGTACTGATGGCCATCCTGGCCTCCATCGGCACAGCCGGAGTGCCCGGAGCCGGCATGATCATGCTGGCCATGGTCTTAAAACAGATAGGCATCCCCCTTGAAGGAGTGGCCCTGATACTGGGGGTGGACAGATTGCTGGACATGTGCCGGACGACGATTAATATGATCGGCAATATGGCAGCTTCGGTCATAATTCATCGCTCGGAAGAGAAAAGGCCGGCCGGGCAGGACTGAACTCAAAACCGGCCTTTTGAGATTAATATTTCCGGAAGGGAATTTAACCTTGGGCAGAAAAACCAGGCGACAGCTTCTCGGCCAGCACTTTCTTCACGAGAAGCGCATCCTGCAAAAAATCGTTGAGGCTATTGAGCCCGGCCCGGATGACCTGGTGGTGGAAATCGGCCCGGGCCGGGGAGCCCTGACCTTCCCGCTGGCAGACCGGGCCGGTCGGGTCCTGGCCGTCGAAAAAGATTATGCCCTGGTGGAGAGTCTGGAGAAAAGAAAACCGGATAACCTTCAGATAATCGCCGGAGACATTCTGAGTCTCGACCTCAGAAATATGATTGGTCGGAACCGCCGCCCCGGAGAGAAGGTCAAACTGGCCGGCAATCTGCCTTACCATATCTCCAGCCAGATTCTTTTTGTCCTGCTGGAAGCGAAAGACCTGGTCGAAAGGGCAGTCTTCCTTTTTCAGAAAGAAGTGGCCCGGAGAATAACCGCCGCTCCGGGAAGCAAGAAATACGCCCCGCTGTCCATTCTTCTTCAGAATTATTTTGCTTGCCGGTTGCTGTTCACCATCGGCCCGGGAGCTTTCAATCCTCCGCCCCGGGTTGATTCGGCCTGCGTCCTGTTTAAGAAAAGAAGCCAACCCCTTTTTTTCACTCCGGAGCTCGAAAGAGACCTGGCCGCCTTTCTCAAAGACGCCTTCAGCCAGAGGAGAAAAACCCTGAGCCGCAACTTAGAGAGCGCCGGATACAGGAGAGAAGAAATCAGAGCGGTCTTCAAGAGCCTGGGGCTTGAGGAAAGAATAAGGGCCGAAGACCTGATACCGGAGGGGCTGGTCTCCCTTTTCCGGAGTCTGAGTCGAACCGAACCGGAAAAATCGGCCGGACGATGAAAACCTGACGCTCCCTGTGCTATAATCAGAAAAAATGGCCAGAGCAAAGAAGGAAAAGAAAGCAGGGAATAAAGAAAGCCGGAAAAACAAGGTCCTGGCTGAGGTAATTTCCATAATTCTCATCTTCCTGGCCGCCTTTTCTCTTCTCAGCATTTTTACCTACAACCCGGCCGACCCCACCTGGGCCAGCACTTCTCCTCCCGGGCACCGGGTTCAAAATTTTGGCGGAAGGCTCGGCGCCGGCCTGGCGGAAAGCCTGTTGCAATTCTTCGGTCTGCTGGCCCTGATTCTGCCTCTGGCCATGGGTTATCTGGGAATCAGGAGTCTTTTTCCCGGCCAGTCGTCCCGGCTGCTCAGACGCAGCCTGGGAGGTCTGCTTTATTTTCTGGTGCTGTCTCCGCTCTTGAATCTGCTGCTGGAGAGAGCTCCCTGGCAGGGAAAAGATTTTCCGGCCGGCGGTTTGCTGGGTGAACTGGTAAGCAATTTTTTTATCCGTTATCTTAATCATACCGGTTCGTTCATTCTCCTGCTGTGCCTTCTGGCCCTGCTGCTCATCTTCACCACCCGCTGGAGTCTGGCCGGAACCATAGACTTTATCACCAGGCTTTTCCGGAGCACCACCGACCGGGTGATAATCAGAATCAATCAATACCAGAGGGAACGGAGGCAGGAAAAACTTAAGAAGAAGCTGGCTGAAAAACAGGCCCGGCAACAGCTGGCCGCTTCTCGGACGGCAGCCGCAGAGAAGGAGAAAATACCGGAAGGACCGGTCCGGGAGCACCGCCCGGTTGAAGAGCCCAGACCCCAGAAGCAGGCAGAAAAATCCTCCGCCGCCAGGAAAAAAGAAGAGCCGGCCGGCGAAAAGATGCTTCTGCCCGACCTGAGGAAATCCGGAGATTATCGCTTCCCGCCCTTCAGCCTGCTCGACCCGGGCAAGCCCACCGAGAAAATTGACCGCGACGAACTGTTCGAAAAAAAGCGGAGGATTGAAGAGAAGCTGCTGGAATTCAAGGTTTCGGGCGAAGTCCGCGAATACCACCCGGGGCCGGTCATCACCACCTATGAATATTTCCCCGACGCCGGTATCAAAGTCAGCCAGGTGGCCAGCCTGAGCGAAGAGCTGTCGCTGGCCCTGGAGGCAGAAGCCGTTCGCATCCAGCGCATCCCGGGAAAATCCTCGCTGGGCATCGAAATTCCCAACAATAAGCGAGAAATCATCAAGCTCCGGGACATCATCCAGTCAGAAAAATTTCAGAATTCAGCTTCCAAGCTGACCTTTGCTCTGGGCAAGACCGTCCATGGCGACGTTTATATCACCGACCTGGCCATTATGCCCCACCTGCTGATAGCCGGAGCCACGGGCACCGGCAAAAGCGTGGCCCTCAATGCCTTAATTGCCAGCCTCCTTTACAAGGCCACTCCGGACGAAGTCAAGCTGATCTTGATCGACCCCAAGCGTCTGGAATTCACCCTGTACGACGGCATTCCCCACCTGCTGTCTCCGGTGGTGAACGATTCCAAGAAGGCGGGCATCATCCTGATGGACGCCGTGAAGAAAATGGAAGAGAGGCTGAGGCAGCTCGGCCAGATGAAGGTACGGAACATAGAACAGTACAACCAGCAGGTCAGGACCTTGCTGGAGCAGAAAAAGGGCAAGCTGAGCGAGGAAGAACGCGAAAAGTTAAAGCCTCTCCCCTACATAGTCATCATCATCGACGAGCTGGCCGAGTTGATGATGACCAGCCCCCAGGATGTGGAATACTGCATCGGACGCCTGGCCCAGCTGGCCCGGGCCGTTGGTATTCACCTGGTGATGGCCACCCAGCGGCCTTCGATCGACGTCATCACCGGCACCATCAAGAACAACTTCAACAGCCGGATTGCTTTTAAGGTGCCGTCCAAGATCGACTCCCGGGTTATCATCGATACCGTCGGCGCGGAAAAACTTCTGGGGCTGGGCGATATGTTGTTTATGCCGCCTAATTATCCGCGCATCATCAGGTTGCACTGCGCCTACGTTTCAATCCCCGAGGTGCAGCGCCTGGTCAAGTTTGTGAGAGACCAGGGCCAGCCGGAATTCGACGACCGCATCATGCAGATTCTGAAGAGGACCGGTGACCTGACCCTCGAAGGCGACCTGGGAGAAAAAGACGAGCTGTTTGACCGGGCGGTGGAGCTGGTGCTGGCCACCGGTCAGGCCTCGGCTTCCTATTTGCAGCGGAAATTGAAGCTGGGTTACGCCCGGGCCTCAAGAATTATCGACCAGATGGAACAGGAAGGAATAATCGGTCCCTCGGAAGGGGCCAAGCCGCGGGAGATACTGGTTGACCCGAAGTCATATTTTAAGGACAGACAGAAAATCAGAGTTCCGGAAGACAAGACCTGAAACTGGAAGGGGCGGAGCGGGCAGGCCGGTTAATTGACCTTTAATTGACCGCCGGCTGACGCAGGGACTTCAGAACTTTTTCCTTAACTTTCCTCCACCTGTCGGGCGGAATCTCAAGGGTGACTTCCACCAGACGCGGGTCAAACTGGGAGCCGCTGCAGAGCTTGACTTCTTCCAGGGCTTCCTCAAAACCCCGGCCCTTTCGGTAAGGCCGGTCGGAGGTGATGGCATCGATGGTATCGGCCAGAGAAAAGAGCCGGGCGCTCAGCGGAATTTCCTCACCCTGAAGGCCGAAAGGATAGCCCGTGCCGTCAAACCTCTCATGGTGGAAAAGAACGATCTCAGCCGCTCCCTGAAGAAAGCTGAACTCTTCGATCATAGCGAAGCCGATCAGCGGGTGATATTTTATTACTTCCATTTCCTCATCGGTCAGAGGTCCTCTTTTCTGCAGTATATCTTCCGGAATACCCACCTTGCCCAGGTCGTGCAGCAGGGCTCCGCGCTCGATATCCAGCAAAGCCCGGCGGCTGATGACCCCGGCACTCTGCGCCAGCAGCACGGTGTAAGCGGCCACGAAGCGCGAATGGCCGAGGCTTTCCTCCCGGCTGTCGGTGGCTGCCAGAAAATAAATCAATTCGGAGTTAAAAAAACGGCTTTCGTTAAAGAGATTCTTCAGGCCCGGAATGCGGACGAACTCTTCCTGGCGGATGGCATTTTCCAGCCGGTCCAGGATACGGCTGGCTTTAAGAAAAGCCTCTATCTTGGACAGGGCGTAGGGCGAGCTGTAGGGTGAATTGATCAGGGCCGAAGCCACCTGGCCCCAGCCCTGGATGTCCCAGTTGGTCTTGAGCCAGCTGAGGTCGAAGACCTTGACCCTGGAATTATCCTGGACTTCGGCCAGATAACTTTCCTTATTCTTTTTTTCTGCGGTTTCGGCCACAGCCGTTTTCTTCAGGCGATTTTCTTTCATTACCTGATCCTCTCTGTCTGGCTCTGAAGGCCATTAGAACCGGCAGCAGACTCGTTCTTGGTCTTGATCAGAGGAGAGGTCTCTACCAGCACATACCCCCGGCTGCGGGCCAGGGCTTCCAGGTAGCGGCAGAATGATTCTTCAGTTCGGAAAAACTTCAATTTCTCACTCTTAGCTGATGGTGTCATACGCCCTCCGCTTCCTCAAGGGGCGAAAAATTAGTCGCCCCGGCAAAGAAAAAATTGAAAAATGGGTATGAGATATGATATTTTCTTCAAGAGCTATTGAATTTTTTATTTAAAGGAAGCAGCCAGGCTCAGAATGCGACCCAGGGTGGACGAAGATATCCAGGAGCTAATGGTCCGTTATCGGCCGATCATTGCCTTCCGTGTCCGGAAAGCCCTGGGCGCTCAGAACACCGATTGCGAGGACCTGGTTTCGGAAATACTGTCCCAGGTACTGGAGAAGCTTCAGTTGGGTGAATTCCGGGGCGAATCCTCACTCGGAACCTTTGTTTATACCATAACTTCCCGCCGGATAGTCGACTATATTAGAGAGAAGACCAAAGTCATGAAATACGCGCCCGAGCCGGCCCCTTTCCCCGACCCCCAGGAAACCCTGGAGGTAGCCGAAATGTCCGATAAGGTCAAGAAGGCCCTATCCAGGCTAAAGCCAAAGTACCGCGAAGTTCTTTATCTTTATTATTATCAAGAACTTAGCAGAGAAGAGGTGGCGGAACGGCTGAAGGTATCCACCAGAAAGGTCAGCGAGCTGGTCAACTACGCCCTGAAACTGATCCGGAAAGAGCTAAAACCATGAAAATTTTTTCATTTTTTGCCTGATTTCGGCGACTAAAAGGGTGAAGAAAAGGGAAGGCGGATTAACATGAGCAAATGCAAGTTTGAAGACCTGATTGATGGGTACCTGCTTAACAAACTTAGCGAAGGGGATAAAGAAGCATTTGAAGAGCATTATTTTAATTGTTCTTCCTGCTTCCAGAAACTCCAGGAAAGAGATGTTATCATCCGGACCATCAAGAACAATCCCGCGTTGCTGGAAGAAAAAGAAGAAGTTCGTTCCTCGGTTCTGTCCGGACTCAGAAGAGAAGTGGCTTCCTTTCTCACTGTCCGGCAGCTGGCCTTCGCCGGAGTCACCGCCCTGCTGGTTATAATAATCGTCTTCACCCTCCTGCCCCGCGGCCAGGCTCCGGCCCCCAACTTTTTCCTGACTGACGAGGAGACAGTCCGCGGCTCTTCCATCACCCTGATTTCTCCCGTCATCGACATGAACCAGATCCCGTCTTCGTTCGAGTGGAAAAAGCTGGGCGAAAACATCGAATACCAGATTTCAATTTTCAACGGCGGTCTGCTGTGGAAAGCGACCACCAGAGAGAACCGAATCACTCTGCCCGATGAGGTCAAAGCCAGCATGGTTCCCGGAGAAAAGTACTCCTGGCAGGTCAAAGCCTTCGGACCTGACGGAACATTGATCGCCGTTTCCAGCCGGGTGCAGTTCAAGATTTCCGCTAAGTAAGAACAAGCAAGCAACTAATCTTCAATCAGGCCACTATCCAGATCTTCTATATACAGGCGTCCCTTACTTGCTTCTTCAAAAGCCAGACAGCACATCAGCCGGCCGCACAGCCCTGAAATCTTGGTGGGATTAATCACAATCTGCTGTTTCCTGGCTTTCTGGATGGTGATGGGCTCAAAGTTCTTGATGAAGGAAAAACAACACAGCGGGCGCCCGCAGACCCCCAGTCCTCCCACCAGCTTGGCTTCATCCCTGACCCCTATCTGGCGCATCTCAATCCGCATTCTCAATTCCTTGGCCAGGTCCTTTACCAGCTGGCGAAAATCGATCCGGCCGTCGGCCGTATAGTAAAAGATGCCCTTCTTCTCATTGAAAAAATAACGGACGGCCACCAGCTTCATCGGCAGGTTGCGAGCTTTGATCCGGCTCAGGCAGAACTCAAAGGCTTTCTGCTCCCGGTCCCGCAGCCAGTTGAATTTTCTTATGTCTTCTTCGGTGGCTTTCCTGATGATTTTGACCGCTCTTCGAGCGGCTTTCGGACAATGAGCCAGTTCGCTGGTCAGGTCGATCACCATGGCCAGGTCGCCCCCGTACTCGGACTCCACCAGACAGTAATCCCCCACCTCCAGGGGCTCTTCGCCCCTCAGGGCCCGGATTATCTTGCCGGTGGACTCCGAGAGCAATAGCACAGCTTCAGTCATTTCTAATCTCTCTAAGGAAAATGGTTACTTCACCGCTCATTATAGCCAAATTCGGGTTTTTCTTTAAGCGCCCGAGGTAATCCTCCATCTGCCTGACTCCCTGACCGGCCTTCTCCGCAGACACCAGACCGGTCAGTTGCTCCAGTTCCGGGCCCAGGTCGGGGTTGAGCAGCAGATCTCTCTGCCCGGCTTGAAACGCGAGCAGGTCCCGGAAAAAGACCGAGAAAAATTTCAGGGTTTCTCTGAATCCGGACATGGCATCCCTCCTGGCTCTTCCGGCCACCAGGCTCAAAAAATCTTCAACCTCGCCCGCTTGCAGAAGCTGCTTAAAGAGCAGCCAGGCCTGATTGCGTCCGGCCAGGAATTCCTCCCAGTCGGTCTCCAGCACTGCCTTCAGATTACCCTCGGAGGCCTGAGCCAACAGCCTGGCTCTATCAGCCGGCCAGCCGCTGTCGACCAGAGCCTTCTCCACCTCTTCCTGGCTGAGGGGGCTGAACCGCAGCACCTGGCAGCGGGAGCGGATGGTCGGCAGAATGAGCTGCAGGTCTTCGGTCAGCAGGATGAAATAAGCAAAAGCCCGGGGCTCTTCCAGCGTTTTGAGCAGGGAATTGGCCACGGTTTCGTTCATTCTGTCGGCTTCGTCAATTATAAAAACCAGCCGGCCCTGGGCCCAGGGTCTGAGAGTGGCCTGGTAATTTACTTCTTCTATCTGCTCCTTGACGATTTGTTCCCGGTTCTTTTCTCGAGCTATAACCCGGAGGTTAGGGTGCTGACCGCGCTCTATACGCAAACAGGAATCGCAGCGGTCGCAGGAATCGTCAGTCTGCTGCAGGCAGTTCAGGGCCTTGGCCACGGTCAGAGCCATCTGCAGCTTGCCGGTCCCGGCCGGGCCGAAGAAGAGCAGAGAATTGGGCAGCCTGCCCTTACTCAGGGAAAGTTTCAGAATCTGCTTTACCTGTTCGTTACCCCAGATTTCCCGGAAACTCATTCAGCGCTATCCTCTCAACCCGGCGTGGACTCCGGAATAGAGCACCTGCCTTAGATAATATCCGGTGTGAGACTTTTCCACCCCGGCCACTTCTTCCGGCCGACCGGCCGCCACCACTTCTCCGCCTGCCTGACCTCCCTCCGGTCCCAGGTCAATAATGTAATCGCAGTACTTGATAACTTCAAGATTGTGTTCAATGATGACCACGGTGTTGCCCATGTCCACCAGCCTTTCCAGAACCTTCAGCAGCTTGCTGACATCGTCAAAATGGAGCCCGGTGGTCGGCTCATCCAGAAGGTACAGTGTCCGTCCGGTATCACGGCGGCTGAGCTCCCGGGTCAACTTAATCCTCTGAGCCTCGCCGCCTGAAAGCTGAGGCGCCGGCTGGCCCAGTCGGAGATAGCCCAGCCCTACCTGCTGCAGCAGCTCCAGCTTGCGCCTGAGCGCCGGATAAGCCCGGAGCAGGCCGGCGGCTTCATCCACCGTCATGTCCAGAAAATCGGCGATATTCTTGTCCCGGTATGTCACAGCCAGCGTCTCCTTGTTGTATCTCCGGCCCTGACAGCGGTCGCAGGTGACATAGACGTCGGGCAGAAAATGCATTTCCACCTTTTTCACTCCCGCTCCCTGGCAGTCCTCGCAACGCCCGCCGTGGACGTTGAAACTGAACCGACCGGGGCGGTATCCCCTGCGGCGGGCTTCCGGAGTCATGGAGAAAAGCTGCCTCAAGTGGCCGAAAATCCCGGTATAGGTGGCCGGGTTGGAACGAGGTGTGCGCCCGATTGGTCTCTGGTCGACCGAGACCACCTTGTCTATGTTTTCCAGCCCTTCCAGAGCCCGATGCTTTCCCGGCTGAACCTTAGCCCGGTATAATTTTTTCAACAGGGCGCGATAGAGAACATCATAAACCAGGCTGCTCTTGCCAGACCCGGACACTCCGGTTACAGCCGTCATTACGCCGAGGGGAAAACTGACGTCGATGTTTTTCAAATTATGCTCGGCCGCTCCACGGACTGTAAGCCAGCCCGAGGGAGTCCGGCGCCTCTCCGGCACCGGAACCGATTTTTCCCCGCGCAGGTACCTGGCGGTCAGGGAGTCGCTCGATTTCAGGATGTTCTGGAGCGGACCGCAGGCCACCAGCCGGCCGCCGCTCTCTCCTGCCCCTGGCCCGAGGTCAATCAGATAGTCAGCCGAACGGATGGTCTGCTCATCATGTTCGACCACGACTATCGAATTCCCGGCGTCCCGGAGCTGACGCAACAGTCTGATCAGCTGGCCATTGTCGCGCTGATGCAGGCCGATGGTCGGCTCGTCCAGGACATAAAGAATGCCCCTCAACCTGGACCCTACCTGGGCGGCCAGCCTTATTCTCTGGGCCTCGCCGCCCGACAGCGAGGAGCCGGAGCGGTTGAGGTCAAGGTAGGCCAGGCCGAGCTCCTTCATCACCAGCAGCCGGTCTTTAACTTCCTTCATTATTTTTTCGGCCACGGCCTGAACCTGGCCGTTAAAACTCAGCCTGTTCATTCTTTCCAGCAACTGTCCAACGTCGAGCGAAGCCAGTTCATGGATGTTGAAGCCGTCGATTCTGACCCAGAGGCTTTCTTTCTTAAGGCGCTGGCCGCGGCACTCGGGACAAAGGTCCGCCGTTAACTCCACTTCGCCCCATTCGTTGAGCGCCGTCAGGTATCCCAGGCCGTGGCACCGGCTGCAGGCCCCGTAAGGGCTGTTGAAAGAAAAATTTCTTGGCTCCAGGGGCTGAAAGCTGCGCCCGCAGGATGGACAGGCCAGCTTCCGGGAAAAATATGATTCCTGGCCGGTCGAGTCCAGCACCAGCACGCCACCGTCGGACATTTCCAGACTTTTTTCCACTGCTTCCTGGAAACGAAGAGCGTTCTTATCTTCCAGCTTCAGTTCATCCACCAGGATTTCAAGGTTGTGCTTGCGGTTCTTGTCAAGTTGAATCTTTTGCTCCAGGTCATGCAGTCGGCCGTCAACCCGGGCTCTCAGGAAACCCTTTCGCCTGAACTTCTCCAGAAGCTGCTGATACTCGCCCTTCCGCCCCCGGACCAGAGGCGCCAGAATCATGATTTTCCGTCCGAAAAACCTGGACTTTAGCAGACCCAGAATTTGCTCCCGGCTGCTGGCTTTTACTGGCACCCGGCAGTCCGGACAGTAGATTGTTCCCAGACGGGCATACAGGAGGCGCAGCAGGTCGTAAATCTCGGTGATGGTGCCCACGGTTGACCGGGGATTGAAGGAAATGGTTTTCTGGTCGACTGAAATTGCCGGCGACAGGCCTTCTATGGATTCGACCTCGGGTTTTTCCAGCTGTTCGATGAACTGTCGGGCATAGGTCGAAAGACAGTCTATGTATCTTCGCTGTCCCTCGGCAAAGAGGGTATCAAAGGCCAGCGAAGATTTGCCCGAGCCGCTGGGCCCGGTAACAATGACCAGCCGGTTTCGCGGCAGATCGACATCAATTTTCTTAAGGTTATGCTGGGCTGCCTTCCGAACCCTGATTTCCTGAAGCATGGCTATATTTTAGCACGTTCGGGTTGATTTCCGAGACCGGGAAACAGGTTTTATAATCTCGTTCTTTATTTTATAATAGCAGCGATTAACTGCCATGAACAAAGAAGACCGACTGCTTAAAAGCATAGATATTCTCCGCAATCTGGCCGCCCCCTACGGCTCGATTACCACCATCAAGTACCTGCCGCCGCGGCCCGGGAGTTTCAGCGATTATCCTTCCGGCGTTCACCCCCGCCTGGTGGAAGCCCTGAAGAAGAAAGGTTTTGGCGCACTCTATTCCCACCAGAGCCAGGCCTGGGAAAAAATCAAAGAGGGAAAGAATGTGGTGGTGGTCACGCCGACCGCCTCCGGCAAGACGCTCTGTTACAACCTGCCGGTGCTGGATTGTATCCTCCGCGACCCTTCCAGCCGGGCTATTTACCTTTTCCCGACCAAAGCCCTCAGCCAGGACCAGCGGGCCGAGCTGGATGAAACCATAGAGCTGCTGGGAGAAGAAATAAAAATTTTTACCTACGACGGGGACACGCCACAGGATGCCCGTCGGGCCATCCGCAGCCAGGGGCACATCATCATCACCAACCCCGACATGCTGCATTCCGGCATCCTGCCCCACCATACCAAGTGGATCAAGCTATTCGAAAACCTGAAATACATCATTATCGACGAACTCCACAACTACCGCGGGGTGTTCGGCAGCCACGTGGCTAACGTCATCAGGCGCTTGAAGAGAATTGCCGCCTTCTACGGGGCCAGACCGCAATTCATCTTATCGACGGCCACCATTGCCAACCCGCAGGACATGGCCCGGAAAATGATCGAAGAGCCGGTTGAGCTCATCGACCAGAACGGCGCTCCGTCAGGAGAAAAATATTTCGTTTTCTATACGCCCCCGGTGGTCAACCCTCACCTGGGCATCAGAAGGTCCTACATTAACGAAGCCCGCAGAATCGCGGCCGTGTTTCTCAACCAGCGACTCCAGACCATTGTTTTTGCCCAGAGCCGGCTGCTGACCGAAGTCCTGGTCACCTACCTGAAAAGCGACCTGGAAAAGGGCCTGAAGGACGAAGGCCTGATCCGGGGCTACCGCGGCGGTTACCTGCCGACCAGGCGCCGGGAAATCGAAAAAGGTCTGAGAGAAGGAAAAATACTGGGAGTGGTTTCCACCAACGCCCTGGAGCTGGGGATAGACATCGGGACTCTGGATG
Organism: Candidatus Saccharicenans sp.; assembly: GCA_030017715.1. Taxonomy (GTDB): domain Bacteria; phylum Acidobacteriota; class Aminicenantia; order Aminicenantales; family Saccharicenantaceae; genus Saccharicenans. The sequence goes on from JASEIU010000006.1 coordinate 80,240, forward strand.
CGGCCGTCCTGGCCGGCTACCCGGGAACCATTGCCAGCACCTGGCAGAGAGCCGGGCGGGCCGGCCGGAAGACCGGCAGGTCAGCCGCGGTTCTGGTGGCTTCTTCCTCTCCCCTTGACCAGTTCATCATCAACCACCCGGACTACTTTTTCTCCAGCCCGCCGGAGCTGGCCCTGATTAATCCCGACAACCTATCCATCCTGGTCAATCATATTCAATGCGCCGCCTTCGAGCTGCCCTTCGAAGACGGAGAGAAATTCGGAGCGGTGGAAATTGATGAGATCTTGAAATTGCTGGAAGAAGAAGAGATGCTCCACCACACTCAGAACAAGTGGTTCTGGACTTCAGAAGCCTACCCGGCTGACGCTATTTCCCTGCGCAGCATCAGTTCCGATAATTTCGTGGTGGTGGATACGACCGACCAGCCGCGGGTGATTGCCGAGGTCGATTTCTCTTCGGCCCTGACCACCCTGCACCCCAAGGCCATCTACATCTGCGAGGGTGAACAATATTTTGTGGAAGAATTCGATTACGAGCAGCGCAAGGCCTATGTCAAGAAGACAGATGTAGACTATTTCACCGACGCTATAGACTACACCAACGTCAAGATACTGGATATTTTTGACCGTCAGGACATTCCTCAGGGTTGGGTCTCTCACGGCGAAGTTCATGTGGCCACCCAGGTGGTGGGATTCAAGAAAATCAAGTTCCACACGATGGAAAATGTGGGCGCCGGCGAACTTCAGCTTCCCCAGAACGAGATGAGCACCACCAGTTTCTGGCTGACCATCCCGGCCGAGATCTACCAGACGCTGCCCTTTACTCCTGAGCAGCGGACTAACGGTCTGTTCGGGCTATCCTATCTCCTGCACCACGTGGCTCCGCTCTTCTTGATGTGCGACCTGCACGATTTGGGTGTGGCCATCGGCGACAATTTCTCCGGTCAGTCTCTCCCGCCCCGGGAGTTGCCGCGCCATCGTCTGCCCCAGGATGAAAAAAACCGGGTCTTTCTCAGCCCGGATTTTTCGCCCAACCTTTTCCTCTACGATAACTTTCCCGGCGGAATAGGTCTCAGCCCGGCCCTGTTCGAATTGAAGATCCGCTTGCTTCAGGCCTGCCTGGGGACGATTGAAGCCTGTCCCTGCGAGGAAGGCTGCCCGTCCTGCGTCGGCCCGGCCAGAGAAAGCGGGGAAAAAGCTAAACAGGTGGCCCGGGAAATCCTGCAGAGATTACTTCTTGCAGGCACATAATTCGGCGATGTTTTCTTCCTCTCCCATTACCACCAGGACATCGCTGTCCTTGATCACAAAATCGGCCCCGGGGATAAAAATCAGCTGATCAGGCACCAGCTGCCGAACAGCTATAACCTGAACCCGGTAGCGATTGGTCAGGTCCAGGTCCCTCAGCTTTTTGCCGATGAACGCCTCGGGCGGGACAATTTCCTGAATGCTGATGTTCTCGGCCAGGGGAAGGTATTCCAGGACATTCCTGGAGCTCAAACGCTGGGCCAGCCTTATGGCCATATCTCTTTCGGGATAGATGACCTCGGTTGCCCCGATGGACTCAAGAATTTTCCCGTGGTCCAGACTCAAGGCCTTAGCCAGGATGCGGTTGACGCCCAGTTCATGAAGGTAAAGCACCGTCAGAATCGAGGATTCCATCTCCGGGCCCAGGCTGACCACCACCACGTCCATGTCCTGAATCCCCAGAGCCTTAAGGCTCTCTTTATCGGCCGAGTCCATCCAGACAGCCTGGCTGGAAAAATCCTTGGCCTCATCCACCTTGTCTTTATCTTTATCAATGACCAGAACCTCATGGCCTTTTTCGTACAGGGTTCTGGCCAGATAACTGCCGAAACTTCCAAGACCGATGACGGCAAATTTCATTTTGATTCTCCTGGGTGACAGCCGCTATTCCCTGATATTTTAACCCACCATAATGCTTTCTTCAATAAACTGGTAATGGCCGGCCGGCTTGACCCGGCTGAAGGCATAGAGCATGGTCAACGGCCCGATCCGGCCGAGATACATGGTGATAATCAGGACCAGCTTGCTGAGGGGGTGAAGATTCGGGGTGATGCCCAGGGACAGGCCGACCGTACCGAAGGCAGACACCACTTCAAACAGAGCTTCTTTTAAGACCAGCTGAGGTTGAATTATGAGCAGGGCCATGGTTGAAGCGAAAATCAGCGACATAGCCAGCGAGATCAAGGTATAGGCCCTGGTAATGTCGTCGTTCTTAATGGCTCTGGAGAAAATTTGAGGCACCTCCTGCCCGTGGATTCGAGACCGCAGGAAGGCAAAGACCACGCCGAAGGTGGTGGTTTTGACGCCGCCGCCGGTCGACCCCGGCGAAGCCCCGATGAACATGATCAAGATTATCAGCAGCAGAGAAGCCACGGACAGGCTGTTGAGGTCGACCGTGTTGAATCCGGCTGTCCGGGCCGAAACCACCTGAAAAACCGAAGCCATGACCTTATCCTTGAGAGGCAGATTGGAAAAACCGCGGTCGAATTCCATCAGGAACAGCAGAACGGCTCCGGTCAGTATGATTCCCAGGGTAATGGCCACCACGAACTTGGTATGGAGCGAAAACTTGACTCTTTCCTTCTTCAGACTGTTTCGGAGGGCCAGTTTTATTTCCTGCAGGACAAAAAAGCCCAGCCCCCCGAACACTATCAGGAAAATCATGGTCAGGTTGACAAGGGCATCGCCCTGATAGTTCATCAGGCTGTCGGAAAAAAGCGAAAAGCCGGCGTTGCAGAAGGCCGAAACCGAGTGAAAGACCGAAAGGACCAGGGCCCGGGAAAAAGAGCCCTGTCCTGAGAATTTCAATAAAAGGGCCGCCGTCCCGATTAGCTCAAAACTTAAGGTGAACAGGAAGACATCCCTGAGCAAAGCCCGAAAATCCGAAATAGCCGCCGGTCGGAAAGAACCTTCCACCACCAGTTTATCGGACAGACTGACCCGCCGGCCGGCCGTCATCAGGATGAAGCTGGAAAAAGTCATGATCCCCAGCCCGCCCAGCTGTATTAAGGTCAGCAACACCCCAAGCCCGAAAGGACTGAAGTAGTTCGGAGTGTCAACCACTATCAACCCGGTGACGCAGATAGCCGAGGCGGAAGTGAAAAGGGCATCAATCAGCGGAATCCGGCCCGACCGGGTGGACACGGGCAGGTAAAGGATCACAGTCCCGACGATGATGGCCAGCAGGAAACTCAGAGCCAGCAAACGGGGAGGATGCACCAGTTTCTTCTTAAAATTATTCAATTTGCCCTCTTATAAGTCCTTAATTAAACCGCTTTTGGTCGCTTCCGTCAAGTCTCCTCGCAGAGAGTGCACCTTCGCGTCCCCCGTCCGGGAGAGCGTCGAGTCCTTAACGGCCCTGGGCCCCCTGAAGCCGCCTTGCTTTCATAAGCTGCGGCGGTGAGGCCTGGAGGCTTAGGCCCCGCAAGAGGCCCCATATAAATTCAGCCATTGATGAAGTGGTGAGGATTCCATGTCCGAAACGCAGCACAGCCCGGCCGAACGTTCTTTACAATCCGGGCCAGTAAAGAATTCCAGAGCCAGGATTTTCAGAGGCTGGCGCGGCGTGTCTCCGGACCGCCCGCAGCGGAAGGGGTTCCCCACGGGGGATGGGTGGAGCGGGGGTAAGTCAGGAGGCGCGCCGCGACAGGCCCCTCTTTACAACAAGAGCTGACAGAGAAACAGAGAGGCCGCGACGCCTGATGACTTTCGCACCGCGACACCCCTCTTGACGGCGGAAACATGGAGGACGGAAGAGGTGCGACCCGTCCCGGGCTGATTGACAGACTTTCTCCCATATGTTAACTTGAAAAAGTCATGAACGTTTTCAGTCTGATTTCGCAAGCCACCATAGTCGTCAAGCTTATCCTGTTGATTCTGGTCTTTTTTTCCGTTTTTTCCTGGGCCATCATTATCTATAAAAGGCGGACCATAAAAGCGGCCGAAGTCTCCTCTCAGAATTTTCTGGAGGTTTTCCGCCGCAGCAAATCTCTTAATGAAGTTAACGAAGCGGCCCGCAAGTACAAGAACAGCCCTTTGGCCAGCCTGTTTCAGGCCGGTTTTAAGGAACTGGTACACCTGACCAGGTCTAATCCGCAGGCCCAGGTTTCAATCAACGGCGAAAAGCTGGAAACCATCAACCGTTCGCTCCTCAGGGCCTCAAACTCTGAAATCAACCGGCTGGAAAGAATGATGAGTTTCCTGGCCACCTGCGGCAGCGTTACCCCGTTCATCGGTCTGCTGGGAACCGTCTGGGGAATCATGGATTCCTTCCATAAGATCGGGGTGGTCCGTTCGGCCAGCCTGGTCACGGTAGCCCCCGGCATCGCTGAAGCTTTGATTGCCACCGCCGTGGGCTTGTTCGCCGCCATCCCGGCGGTCATTGCCTACAATTATTTCCTGGGCCGCATCAAAGAAATGATTTCGGCCATGGACGATTTCAGTCTTGAATTCTTAAACATCATAGAAAGGGTTTATGGCGGTTAATTTGAACCCGGCTCCGGTCTCCGGCGGCCGGAGACGCCTGGGCACATCCATGTCGGAAATCAACGTTACCCCTCTGGTCGACGTCATGCTGGTGCTGCTGATAATCTTCATGGTGACCGCGCCTATGATGCAATCCGGGATCGGCCTTAACCTGCCCCAGGCGGAAACCGAATCGGCTCCAGCCGAAGAGGGCCTGACGCTGACCATCACCGCTGACGGTTACATCCACCTCGGCGAATCGGTGATCAACATCAACCTGCTGGAAAGACGGCTGCAGGAATACTTTTACAACAGGACCAAAAAAATAATCTACATCCGGGCTGACCGCAACCTGAATTATGGCCAGCTCGTCCAGGTTCTGGATATTGTCAAGAAATCAGGGATTGAAATAGTCGGTCTGGTTACCGAGCCGCTGGAAAAACCGCCAGCCAGGAAACGGACCGGCCGATGAAACCTTCGCCTGTCAGGAGCAGTTCTTTTAAGAGAGCCGTTGTTCTGTCGGTCTTTTTCCACGTGGTCCTGTTCGCTCTGATCGCCTTTTCCAATCAACTGGCCGGTCCTAAAAAAGCCGGGATGGTTCATTATGTTAACCTGAATTTCGTCGGCCTGCCCGGAGGAGGAGGCGGCGGGGGCGGCGGAAGCGGCCCCGGTCCCGCGGGCCAGAAACGCGAGCCGGCGGCTCCGGCGGCTCAAAAAGAAACCATGAAAGAGCTGACCGTTCCCCGGAACACTCAGGCCGCGGCTGAATCCTCGTTGCGCCATCCGGTCGAAAAAGCCAGGCCGGCCGTCAAGAAGCCCGCCCCGGCCAGAAAGACTGAAATTTCGGCACCTCAACCCGGAGCCGTGGACACAGCCGGCAAGGGAACTGAGGCCGGCCAGGCAGGTGGAACAGGAAGCGGCGGGGGCGGTAGCGGGGGCACAGGTCTCCGGATCGGCGTGGGGGAAGGACCGGGCGGTTTCGGCGGCGGCTACGGCGATCCGCTGGGAACTTCTTCCTTTCCCTTCACCTACTATCTCCAGATTATAATCGACCGGGTGTCTTCCAACTGGTTTACGGCCACCAACAATCTCGATTACAGCGGAGAATATCAATCGGTGGTCTATTTTAAGATTCTTCGCAACGGACAGGTCGCCGACCTGAAGATAGAACAACCCTCGGAACTTCCGGCCCTGGACCTGACGGCCAGGCGGGCGGTGGAGCTGGCCGCTCCATTCCCCCCGCTGCCGAGGGGATTTGAGAACGACTACCTGGTCGTCCATCTTATTTTCGAGCGGAGCAAATGAAAAAATCAGTCCTCTTGATTCTCTTTTTCATCGTTCTGGCTGCCGGCGGGTCAATCCTGTTCCCGCAGCAGGAAATCGTTCTGACCATCAGGGAAGGGGTGCCGGCAATTTCTTTAGCCCTGCCGCCTTTTATCTCTGATTCCGCTTCGGACGAAGCCCGGGAGGCGGCCGAGACCATCCACCAGGTTCTGACGGATGACCTGCGTTACAGCCGGGTATTCTCGCTGGTGCCACGGGAGCATCTGAATTACATCCGCCCGCTGAATCCCAAGGAAATATTTTTTAAGGATTGGGAATCGATTCAGGCCAGAATCCTGGTGGCGGGCGAGGTCAGCCAGTCCCAGAACCGGATATTTTTTGAGGTTAAAATCTACGACGTCAAAAGCGAAAGAATGATTCTGGGGAAGCGTTACCAGGCTGAACCTTCGGTTTTCCGCCTGGTAGCTCACCGGGTGGCCGACGAGCTGATGAAACTTTACGGAGAAAAGCCTTATTTCACCACCAAGATCGTCTTTGTCTCCAACCGCGACGGCAACGACGAGCTGTATATGATGGATTATGACGGGGCCAACCAGACCAGACTTACCTTCAATAAGTGGCGTGATTACATGCCGGCCTGGTCGCCCGACCAGAGGGCCATTGTTTTCACCTCTTATAGGGCCGCAAATCCCGACCTCTATATCCTCTATCCTTACGAAGGCAAACTGACCCCGGTTTCCACTAAGGGCACCAATTTTTCCGGAGCTTTCTCCCCCGACGGGAAAAGGCTGGCTTTCTGCTCCACCCGGGACGGCAATTCCGAAATCTATGTGGCTAATGCCGACGGGAGCAATATCCGGAGAATCACCTTTAACAGCGCCATCGACACCGCCCCCAGCTGGTCGCCGACCGGACGGGAAATCGCTTTCACCTCCGACCGAACCGGCACTCCCCAGATTTACATCATGGATGCCGAAGGCGGCAACGTCCGCAAGGTCAGTTTCGGCGGCAATTACCTTGATGCCCCGGCCTGGTCTCCGGACGGCGAAAGAATCGCCTTTGTCTCAAGAGTGGACAATTTTTTTGACATTTACATTCTCAACCTGAAAACCAACAAGATTACCAAGCTGACCGAAACCAGGGCCCGGAACGAATCCCCCAGCTGGTCGCCCGACGGACGGCATGTCATTTTCTCTTCCAACCTGTCGGGCAGCATTCAAATCTATTCCGTTGACTACGACGCCAGCAACCTGCGCTGCCTGACTTCCAGGGGAGAAAACAAGCTGGCCCACTGGACCAATTGAGCCCCTGGTTCTGTTGACAGCTTGAAGGCTTCATTGTATAAATTGAATGGCTCCAGGCTCTGGCCTTTGAGCTATAATCCGACAAGGAGGAGTTATGAAGAAATATCTGGTGCTTTTTTTGACGGTAATTCTGGTTTTATCCTTCGCCTCATCCTGTAAGAAGAAGGCCAAAGAGGTGCCGCCTCCGCCGCCCCCGCAGGCGCTGGAGCAACCGCGGGTGGAAAAGGTGGAAGAGCCGGTCCTTAAGGAGCCTATCCTGACCGAAGAAGAAATCTTCATGAAGAAGACTCTGGAAGAAATCAACCAGGAGAAACCGCTGGCTATGATCCATTTTGATTATGACAAGTACAACATCCGGCCCGATGCCGCTTCGGTGCTGGAAGCCAACGCCGGCTGGCTGAAAAAATACCAGACCGCTAAAGTCTTAATTGAAGGCCATTGCGACGAAAGAGGAACCGAAGAGTACAACCTGGCTCTGGGCGAGAAAAGGGCCAAAAGCACCATGGATTATCTGGTTAGCCTCGGGATTTCGCCCGACAGGCTGAGAATCATATCTTACGGCAAGAGTCAGCCTCTGGACCCCGGTCACGACGAAACGGCCTGGGCCAAGAACAGGAGAGCTCAATTCCTTATCATCGAGAAATAAATTGTTAAAAAACCCGGGAATTAATCTTTCTCTCGTTTGCGGTCTGCTGCTGGGGTTAATTTTATTTTCCGCGGCCGCCGGTCAGACGAAAAAGACTTATGAGTTGATGTATGAAGATATTCAAGCCCTCAAGCTGCAGGTCCAGGAACTGACCGCCCTGCTCAAGAAGAACCAGGCCGACCTTCAGGAGCTTAAAGATCAGGTCAAACTGCTGGGAGACCTGATAAGGAAAACGCAGGCCGAGCAGGCTTCTCTGAAAGATGATTTTCGCAACATTCCAGTACAGTTCCAGCTTCTGAGCAGCAAGCTGGAGGAGGTTCAGTTCCAGACGGCCATCCTGAACGATATCCTCCAGGCCATCCAGAACCTGACCCCCCCGGCCAGAACAGACGAAAAAGCGGCCAGGAGCGGCAAACCTAAGACGGCCGGGGGAGAGCCGCAACCGGCCGAAACCAGGAAGCCGGCCGTGGTCAACATCCCGGCCCAGGAAATGTACAACAACGCTTACGGCGACTACCTGAAAGGTAACTATTCGCTGGCCATCGACAGCTTCAAACTCTTTCTGCAACAATATCCCAATACTCCGCTGTCAGACAACGCCCTCTACTGGATCGGAGAGTGTTATTACAGCCAGGAACAGTACCAGGAAGCCGTTGACGCTTTTAACGAGTTGCTGATCAGCTATCCGGCCGGGGACAAAGTGCCGGCCGCTTACTTGAAGAAAGGCATGAGTCTGGTTCAGCTGGGCCGGAAGGACGAGGCTCTGGCCACCTTCAAACTGCTGACGGCCAAGTATCCGACGCAGGAGGAAGCGAGACTGGCCCAGCAAAGAATTAATGAACTGGTGAACAAATGAGAGACCGAAACAGTTTGAACAGAGTAATTCTGGTGGGCAACCTGGTAAAAAAACCGGAAATCCGGCACATCCCCTCGGGTCGGGCCGTGGCCAGATTCCAGGTGGCCACTAACGAACAGATTTATAACCGCGACACCAGACAATCCACCGACCGGACCGAATTTCACCGCATCGTGGCCTGGGGACAGCTAGCCGAGTTCTGCGACCGATTCCTGGAGGCCGGGCGGCAGGTCATGGTGGAAGGCAGGCTGCGCTGGCGCTCCTGGGAAGACCGTGACGGCAACCGCCGCAACAGCACCGAGGTGGAAGCAATCAACATCGTCCCCCTGGGGAAGAGAGTGCCTCCCCAGGCGGAAGCTCAGGTCGAGGCTGGCAGAGCTGAAGAATTTCCGGAAATTTCCGAGCCGGCTGCCGAGGAATTCCCCGATGAGCCCCCCTCGACCGAAGGGGACGACGAAATTCCGTTTTAATCCTGAGGCCAGACCGGAGAGGTTCTGTGACTGAGATTCCAGAAGACGAAAAAGTACGCCGCCTGATTTACGAGGAACAGCGGCCCTGGGGAAAGTTCCGCAGTTATCCCCACAACCTGGCCTCCAGCCTGAAAATCATCACCGTCAACCCTGGAGGTCTGCTGTCTCTTCAATATCACCGCCGGCGCAACGAGTACTGGGTGATTCTGGATGCCGGTCTGGAAATAACCCTGGGAGAAAAGACCTGGCAGCCGCGGCCGGGCGAGGAAATATTCATTCCGGCCGGGACTCCCCACCGCCTGAAAGGACTCGGCCCCGCCCCGGCCCGGGTAATGGAGCTGTGGCTGGGCAATTCGGGCGAAGACGACATCGTCCGGCTGGAAGACATTTACGGCCGGGATTAAAATCAGCTTATAATCTGGCTCATCAAAAAAGCTTCCGGGTGCCGGCGCAAAACCGCCTCAATCATGAATTCCTCTATTTCTCTGGCTGTCTTCAGCTTCTGAGCCTCGGCCACGGCTTCTTCGGCAGTTTTCAATTCCACCGCCCTCAGGGCTTTTTTAACCTTGGGAATAAAAATCGGGTTCATGCTGAAGGTACGCAAGCCCATGCCCAGCAGCATGATGGCCGACAGCGGGTCGGCCGCCATCTCGCCGCAGACGGTCACTTCCTTGCCCTCGCGGTTGACAGCCTTGATGACCCGGTCCAGCAACCTGAGGACAGCCGGGTGATGCGGCTTGAAAAGGTAGGAAACAGATTCGTTTCCCCTGTCGACCGCCAGGTAATACTGGATCAGGTCGTTGGTTCCAATGCTGACGTAATCAACTTCTTTGATGATGCTTTCGATCAGCACCGCCGCCGCCGGGACCTCGATCATCACCCCGACCGGAATGTTTTCGTCAAAGGGAATTTTCTTGCCTCTTAATTCAGCCTTCAGTTCCTCGACGATATGCTTTAGCTCGATGACCTCTTCCACTTCGGTGACCATGGGCACCATCAACCGAACGTTCTTTCTGACACTGGCCTTCAGGATGGCCCTGAGCTGGGTGCGGAAAAGCTCCCGATTTTTCAGGGAAAAGCGAATGGCCCTCAAGCCCAGGGCCGGGTTGGGTTCTTTTTCGATGTTGAGCTGGGGCAGGCTTTTCTCTCCGCCGATATCGATGGTCCTGATGTAGACCGGACGGGGATGGGTGCTGCCGGCCATCTTCTGGTAGATGGCCAGGTGGTCTTCCTCCGAGGGCAGGCTGGGTCTCTGCAAATAGATAAACTCCGACCGGAACAGACCGATTCCTTCGGCTCCGTAAGAAAAGGCGGCCTCCACCTCTTCCGGCAGCTCAATGTTGGCCAGAGGCCTGAACCTGACCCCGTCCAGGGTTTCCGGCTTGAGTTTGGCAACCTTCTTGAGCTCTCGCTGATAGACTTCGTATCTCTCTTTCTTGCTCTGGAACTCCCTCCGCACGGCGGGGGTCGGATTGATGATGACCTCGCCGTCGGTCCCGTCAACGATGATAAAATCTCCGCTCTTTACCTGCAGGCTGATATCATGCAGGCCGACCACGGCCGGGATGCCCAGCGACCTGGCCAGGATGGCGGTATGCGATGTCTGCCCGCCCATGTCCAGGGCAATCCCGATAATCTTTCGGCGGCTGATATTCAGAGCCACCTCAGAGGGCAGCAATTCGTGCGCCACCAGGACCGTGGGTTTGCCCGGGTCCTCTTTTTTATCTTTCTTCTTTTCCAGGTTCCGGTAGATTCTGGCCAGGACGTCTGACAGGTCGGTTTTTCTCTGCTGGAAATACTCGTCGCTCAGGGAATCAAACAGAGCCTGAAAGTGAGTGTTGACCCGGGAAATCGCCCATTCCGACCTGACCTTCTCTTCCCGGATGATTTTTTCCAGGTGGCCGACGAGCATCTGGTCGTCAAGAATCATCAGGTGGGCATCAAAGATGAAGGCCTGCTCGTCGCCGATTCTCTCCCGCACATGCTCCTTCAGTTCGGTCAGTTCCTGTCTGGTCCGGTCCAGGGCCCGCCACAGCCTCTTGAGCTCTTCTTCCACCTGGCGCTCGGGTATGGATTCCCGCCTGGAGGTAAAAACCACCCGTTCCGACAGAGAGGCCTCGCCCATGGCAATACCGGGCGAAACCCCGAGACCTCGCAAGCGGATAATTTCCATTCTATTCTTCTTCGCCAAACCTGTTGTTGATGAGCTCACACAGAGCCTTCATGGCCTGAGCCTCGTCGCGGCCGTTGACCACCAGCCTGATCGGTGTTCCCTGGGAGGCAGCCAGGGTCAGGATGCCCAGGATGCTCTTGCCATCCACCTCATTGCTGTCTTTGATGATCTTTACCGAGGCGATGTAACGATTGGCCAGGTTGACGAACTTGACGGCCGCCCTGGCGTGCAGGCCCAGTTTATTTTTTATGACGATCTTCTTTTCAATCATAGCCGTTCGCTTCTATTTTGACCTGGAATCCAGAAGGGCGCTGGCCAGATGGATGTTCTTCTTACCCTGCTCGGCCACCTTCTTAGCCACATCTTTCAGGTTGTTGCTCCGTTGCAGGGAAACGAACTTGATCAGCATCGGAAGATTAACTCCAGTTATGATTTCAATCCTGTTTTCAGCCAGAAAGCTGAAACTCAGGTTGGAAGGAGTGCCGCCAAACATGTCGGTAAAGATGATCACGCCGTTCTTCTGGTCGACCTTCTTCAGGCTCTGACTGATTTTCTTCTTGGATTCTTCCACATCATCATACCAGCCGATGGAGATGGGCTCAATGTTCGGAGCTTCTCCCAGAATGATGGTCAGGGCATTGAGCAGCTCTTCGGCCAGCCGCCCGTGGGACACTATCACTCCGCCGATCATGAACACCGCCCGGCTCAAAATTTCCTGTATATTTTAACTGATTCGGCCCTACTTATAAATATCACGGTGAATTATTTTTACGGCCAATTTTCTGGCTTTCAGGTGCTCCTTCAGGGCTTCGGCAATGACCACCGAGCGGTGCCGGCCGCCGGTGCAGCCCACTGAAATGGTCAGGCTGCTCTTGCCTTCCTTTACGAATCCGGGCAGAAGGTAGTCAACGAAATCAAAGAGCTTTTTCAAAAAGGTTCTGGTTTCATCCGAGTTCAGGACAAAGCCCTGGACCTTTTTGCTGCGGCCGTCGAGCCGGCGCAGGCTGTCCAGGTAAAAGGGATTGGGCAGAAACCTGGTATCGAAAACCAGGTCGGAATCCAGCGGCAATCCGTTTTTATAACCGAAGCTGATCAAATGGACCTGAAGGCGGCGCTGTTTCTTTCGCACCACCCGCTCGAACACCTGCTCCTTGAGCTGGGAGATGGTCAGCCCGGTGGTGTCGATCACCTCGTCGGCCATCTCCCTGATCGGAGCCAATTTCCTTCTCTCCAGCCTGACTCCGGCCAGGGTTGATTTGCTCCGGGCCAGAGGATGCGGGCGGCGACTTTCGCTGAACCTCTTGACCAGGGCTTCATCGGTCGCTTCCAGAAAAATGAGCAAAGGCCTGACCTTCATCTGCCTGACAATACCCGGGAATTCGGTCAGAAACTTAGGTTCCCGGATATCGACCACCATCGCCATCCGGTCGATTTCTACCTTTTTTCTGAGCCACAGGTCGACCAGTTCAGGTATCAATTTGGCCGGCAGGTTATCAATGCAATAATAACCCATATCTTCCAGAAACCGGCTGACCACGGTCTTGCCGGAACCGGACAGACCGGTAACCACGATAAAGTCGGTGCCCTTACGATGATTGTTCATTTTTCCTGGCCAGTTTCCTGTCCAGCCGCCGGACGATGTCCTGGGCGGCCTCATAACCTTTTTTCCTCAGGACAAAAACCCGGCAGGCCACCTCGATCAGGGTGGCAATGTTGCGGCCGGGGGCCACCGGAATATGCAACTGGGGGACTCTCATTCCGGCCAGCTGGAAGTCTTCCGGGAATTTCAGGCCCAGCCGGTCGATTTCCATCTTCTTGTTCCATCTTTTGAGCCTGATTACCAGGTCAACCGGAGTCTCCTCCAGAATAGCTCCCGCCCCGAAAATTTCCCTGATGTTTATGATCCCCAGCCCCCTGATTTCCATGAAATTTCTGGTCAGGCGGGGAGACCGACCGTGGAGCTGCCCCTTTTCGTCTCGAAAAATCTCCACCACATCGTCGGATACGAACTTGTGCCCGCGGGCGATAAGCTCCAGCGAACTCTCACTCTTACCCACCCCGCTGTCGCCGATGATCAGAGTGCCCACCCCGAAAATTTTCATCAAACCGGCTGAAATCACCACCTGTGGAGCGGCCGCCGGACCGGGATGAGCCACAGCCGACTCAGACCCGGTCAGCCTTTTCTTCTCCCGGCCAGCAGAAGTCTTTCCAGTCATACCGGCAGCCATCAGGCTTTTTCTTCCTGCTCTCTTATGATTTCCATAACTTCCCGGACATCTTCCGCGGCCAGCAGCCTGGACTTCAGCTCCGGAGACTTCTTAACCAGCTGAGCGATCAGGGCCAGGATCTGGAGATTCAGGCTGGGGTCGTCCGGAGAAGTAATCAGCAGGAAAAAGACCTGGACCGGCCGCCCGTCAGGAGCCTCAAAATTGACCCCGCCCCTGGAGATGCCCACCGTCAGGATCGGGTTCTTGATTCCTTTCGCCTTGCAGTGAGGGATGGCAATACCCTCCCCCAGGGCAGTGCTGCCCAGGGCTTCCCGCTGCAATAATTTTTCTATTATTTCTTTTTCGTGATTGATAAGTTTCTGCTTTTTCAGATGAACGGCCAGTTCGGCCAGGGCTTCATCCTTTTTCTGAGCTTTCATTTCCAGCAGAACGTTCTTTTCTTTGATGATGTTCGACAACCTCACTGCCGCTTACTCCTTTATTCAGCTTTCTTTTCCGATTATTTCCTTTTCAGTTAACCTTCGGGGTCAACCAGGGCAATCTGGCCGTCTTTTTTCCGGAAAACGACCGCCCAGCTCTGGCCGCTTTCTTTTCTGAACAGGAAGACCTCTTTCTTCCCTTCTTCCAGCAGCTGCAGTGCTTCCTGGATGCTGATCGGTTTATCCGAAAAATAAGGAAGGCGCAGAAGGCGCTGAGCCGGCTCGACCGCCTCCAGCCCGGCCAGCGATTCTTCCCGGCCGGCCGCTCGTCGCCTTTTCTGGATCATTTTTCTTCTTTCCTTGACGACCTTTTTCTCCAGGCTGTCAAAGGCCTGGTTCAGAGAATTAAAAACATCATTGGTTTCCTCGGAGATGACAAAATCTTCACCCCGTCGCTTGACCTGCAGGTCCACTTTTTTTCGGTTGCGCTGTTCGCTCAGGATAATATCTATCTGGATAACGTCTCGCAAAATTTTCTCCATTCTGGTCAGTCTCTGCTGGCAGTAATCCTTGATTTCTTCCGTCAGCTCGGTGCGCCGTCCGGTGAAATTGACGATCATGTTGCTTCCTCCATAATAAATTTCTTTTTCCTGATATGAGAAGGCGGGATGTCAAGCTGACCCCGGTATTTAGCCACGGTCCTCCGGGCGATCTGAATATTCTCTCTGGATAATATATCAACTATTTCATCGTCGCTCAAGGGGCTGTTGCGATCCTCATTCTCGACGAGTTTTTTGATCCGCTCTTTAATGCGGAGCGAGGACACTTCCTCTCCATAGGTGCCGCTGAGCGATTTGTGGAAAAAGAATTTCAGGGGGTAAAGGCCCAGCGGAGTCATCATGTATTTATTGGCCACCACCCGTCCGATGGTCGACTCGTGCAGCCCGAGTTCCCGGGCTACCTCCAGCAGGGTCATAGGCTTGATGTGATCCAGCCCCTGTTCCAGAAAATCCTTCTGCCGGTCGACTATGTACCTGGCCACCCGGTAAATCGTCCGGTTTCGCTGGTCCAGGCTGCGGATAAACCACAGGGCCCTTTTCATCTTATCCTTGAGAAACCGGGTGGTTTCCCGGTCTTCCTTGAGACCGGCCTCGATGAGCCGCCGGTAATACTGATTGAGTCGCAGTCTGGGCAGCCCCTCCTCGTTCAGGTAAACTTTCCATTCTTCCTCTTCTTTGACCACGTAGATGTCCGGTATTACGTAGAGGTCGCGTTCTTCGCTGTATTTAAGTCCGGGGGTCGGGTCCAGGTTCTTTATCAGGTCGAGGTGAAGTTTCAGCTCCGGCAGGCTGAGGTTAAGCTGCCGCGCCAGTTCCTGGTGATCGGATTTCTGCAGATAAGGAAGATAATCGCTGATAATCTTTCTGGCCACCTCATCCTGCAGGTTGAGCGAATCCATCTGGGCCAGCAGGGCTTCGTTCAGGACCAGGCTGCCGCAGCCCGGCGGGTCGAACATCTTGATTTTATCCCGGACGGCTTCTACCTTTTCCAGTGGTTTTTGCAGCCTCTCGGCGATTTCTTCCGGGCTGATCGTCAGGTAACCGTCGTCGTTAAGGTTGCCGATGATGAATTCGGCAATTTCCAGCTCGTCCGCTTCAAAAAAAGTCATCCCGGCCTGCCAGCTCAGGTGGTCCCAGAGCGATGGCCTCCGTGAAACCAGGTTTTCAAATGGCGTCCTGTCCTGTTCGCCGGGTCCGGAATAGGGAATTTCCTCGTCAAAATAATCCTGAAATCCGGCCGCAAAGATGATCTCGTCAAATTCATCCGGAGCCCGCTCGGCCGGCTCCAGATCCTCTTCGGTTTTAATTTCTTCCCCGGTCGAAACAGCGGCTTCGGTTTCCGGCAGTGCTTCCTCCTCGGTTTCCAGAAGCGGGTTTTCTTCCAGCTCCTGGTTGATTACCTCTTCCAGTTCCAGGTTGGTCAGCTGGAGCAGACGGATAGCCTGCTGGAGAGCAGGAGCCATCACCAGCTTCTGCACCTGTTTCTGGTCAAGTTTCTGTTTCATCATGGCCGCATAAATTATAGACGGAAATCGGGGCCGAGGTATATCTCGCGCACCTCTTTTTTCTCCAGAACCTCGGCCGGCCTTCCTTCAGAAATAATTTTACCACCATTCATTATGTAAATTCTATCCAGCAGGCTCAGAGCCTCCCTGAGCCTGTGGTCGGTCAACAACAGGCCGATTCCCGCCTCTTTAAGTTGGCGGATAATAGCCTGAAGGTCGGCCACGGCCAGGGGATCAAGTTCGCTGAAGGGCTCGTCCAGCAATAAAAAGCCCGGCTGACGAGCCATGGCCCGGGCTATTTCCAGCTTGCGGCGCTCGCCTCCCGACAGGCGGTCGGCCCGGATTCCGGCCAGGGCGGTCAGGCCGAAATCCTCCAGCAGGCCGGCGATTGTTTCTTTAAGCTCACCCGCGGACCCGGCCCCTTGCCGCTGCTCAAGCACCAGCCTCAGGTTTTGCTCGACACTCAAGCCGCGGAAAACCGAGGGTTCCTGGGGCAGAAATCCCAGTCCTTTTCTGGCTCTCAGATAGGCGGGAAGAAAAGTCAGCTCCTCGTCATCCAGCCAGATTTGGCCGCTGTCGGCTGCCAGCAGACCGATAATTATGGAAAAAGCGGTGGTTTTGCCGGCCCCGTTGGGACCGAGAAGCCCGACGACTTCGGCCGACCTGATTTCAAGGCTGAGGCGATCTACGACCGATCGCTGACCATACCGCTTGTTCAGATTGACGGCTTTCAGTAATCTCATTTTCCCCTGACAAGGATGGTCAACGACCTCTCTCTCTTCTGGTTCTCAAGGCGGATTCTATCATTCGCCAGGTGCAAAGTCAATTTATCAGCCTCCAGCCTTTCGCCGCCGGCAGTCAGGAGCCGGGGAGACCCGCACAGGACAAGGTTTTCTTCCGTCAGGTCAAAGTCAAGCTGCCTCCCCGAAGCTCGATAGCCCTTCCAGGAGAAAGCAACCCGGTTCAGGCCCTGGCATCGTGATAACCGCCCGGCAGCCTGGCTTGAGAAAACCAGAATAAGCTCGTCGGCCTCAAGGTTTAACCGTCCGAGGATCATCTCAACTTTCCCGGCAAGAACCGCCTGATTTTCTTCCGGCCGGATATTGGCCCGTTCGGCTCTGAGCTCCAGAGTTTCCCTTCGGCCGTCGGCTCGTTCTGTTAACCAGCTGGCCTTCTTCAACTTTTCCATAAGAACCCGACCGCTTTCTCCTTCCAGGCTGACCTTTTCGGCCTGGAAAAATTCTTCAGCCTGCCAGATCCTGACCGAACCGTTCAGGTCAAAAAAATCTGCCCTTCCCTCCAGCCCGGCGCCCGAAAGATAGACCGGTTTTCCCCCTTCAAAAAAAAGCGGCGTCCGCTTAAAAAAGGCGGGATGAATTTCCAGGTTAAAGGTCGCAGCCGACCAGCTTCTGTCCTTAAGTCTGAATTCAAGCCGGTCGGACTCCAGAGAAAATTGACGCTGGTCGGCTTCAGCCTGGTCGCTCAACCGGAGCAGACCCGAACTCAGGTCATAATCCGCCTTCCGGCCGCCCAATCGGAATTCTTCTCCGGCTGAATCCTTGAGCCTCAGCCTAAAACGGGCAGCTCTCAGAAGGCGGGCAGTCCGGCTTCCGTCCGCCAGAAGCTCAAGTTCTTCTCCGTCGCCGCTGAACCGCCAGTCATCACCCGCGCCCTCCATCTTAAAGGCTCTCGCTGTCCGCAGGGTCGAACCCTTTCGGTCAACCTGGAAAAACATCCGGTCGGATAACAGGTCAATTTCATTAAATAGGGATTCTCCGGCCCGGAATTCATACCCGGCCCGGGCTCCGTCTTCCAGGTCGATAGAATCCAGAGAAGAGCCTTTTTCTCGCAGCCGGAGGACGGCTCTGCCGGCGGCCAGAAACATCGGCCCGGCAGTCAGTTTGAAATTTTGGGCGGAAATGATCAGGCCGTCGGGCTCGATAATTAGATGCCGGCCCGAGATTGAAAGCCTCTCTCCCGCCGATCTGATTTCTCCGCTGACATTCTCTCCCAATTCGACCCTTCCGGATCGACTCCAGTAGACCAGGCGCCCGGCTCTTAGAACCAAATTGTCTTTCTCCAGCCTGACCGGACCGGCCCTGACCACCTTCTCCTTCAGGTCGTATTCAAACTCCCCGGCCTCAGCCCGCAAACCGGAAGAGAATAAGCTAACTTCGCCTTCCGCCCTGGCCAGTTTCTTCTCCGGGTCGAGCACCATCCTGTCAGCCCGAAGGCTCAATTCTCGGCCGGTTTCCCGGTCGGTGATTTCGACCCGGCCTTCCAGATACTGTCTTCCGGCCCGGTCAACGGAGAAATGCTCGGCTTTCAGGCTGAGCCGCATTTTTTCCCCGGCAAAATCCAGCGCCTGAAATTTTTCATGATAGGTCCCGGCGGCCGGGGGGCTGCTGTCAGCGGTTTCCGGCCCGCGGCTTCGGTTTCTCAAGTTATAGACTATAGAGCCAGTTATGACGATAACCGCCAGAAAGAGCAGCCCCAGGGCAGCCCCTCCCAGAGCAGAGGGCAGCCCCCTATGTTTATTTTTCGCTGGCATCAGGCCTGATGAGCTCTGAGGTCTTCCAGAGCCAGGATGATCTGCCTTTTCCCCCGGTAATCTGAAAATTGCAGGGAGTAGGCCAGGTCAACACAGCTTCCGCGGCGGAGGTTCGGCCAGCACCTGGCCTTATCCCAGGCGATAACCTCAAATACCCGGCCGGATTGCCGGGCCCAGAACTTAAGGTGCCGGTTTTGAACCACGGATGGCTGACCAAGAATGTCAGCCTCTTCGGCTATGAATACCGGTCGCGGGTTGCCGACCCCGAAGGGCAGGAGCTTTGAATAAAATTCCAGGAAAGACGGACTGAGAGAAGAGAAATTCAGCCGGCAATCGATTCGCAATTTTCTTTCCAGCAGTTCATCAGTGATCCTGGCCCGGGCCAGGCTGTTTATTCGCTCCTTAAATTCCGGCAAGCGGTCATAACTGAGGGTGCAGCCCACGGCCTGCTTATGGCCGCCGAAATTCTGGCACAGGTCAGAACACTCGTTAACCAGGTCGATCAAAGACAGCTCGGGAATGCTGCGGCCTGACCCGAAGGCCTGGCCGTTTTCATAGGCAAAGAGAATTACCGGGCGGTAAAAAATTTCCTTCACCCGTGAAGCTACGATGCCGATAACACCGCGGTGCCATTTTTCGCTGCCCAGCACCAGCAGCCGGTATTTCTGATGAAGCTGCCGGGTCTCTATTTTCTCCACCGTTTCTTTAAGAATTTTCTCCTCGATCCTCTGTCGGGCCGAATTGAGCTCGTTCAATTTCTTCACCAGAGAGTTGCATTCTTCCAGCGATTCGGAGAAAAAGAGCTGCAGGGCAATTTCGGTCATTCCCAGCCTTCCGGCGGCATTTATCCGCGGTCCCAGCCGGAAGCCGAGGTCCACTTCGTTCAGCTTGCGGTTGTTAAGTCCAGAGCCATCGAGCAGGCTTCTGAGCCCGGGAGTCCGGGCTTCCTTCAATCTTTTCAGGCCCTCCCGGACCAGGATGCGGTTTTCACCCTTAAGCTCGGAAACGTCGGCCACGGTGCCGATGCTGACCAGTTTTAAGAAATGGCTCAGGTCCTGGTTAATTCCGAGGCGCAAGAAAAGGGCCTGAATCAGTTTGAAGACCACGCCCACCCCGGCCAGATTCCGGTCGGGATAGCCCGAGCTTTCGAGCACCGGGTTCAGGATGGCTACGGCCCCGGGCAGCCTCTCGCCCGGATGATGATGGTCGGTTATTATTACTTCCAGCCCGCTGGCCCTGGCTTCGCGGACAAAATCCTCGGCCTTGATGCCGCAGTCGACGCTGATCAGCAGGTCAGCCTTCATCTGAAGAATATTCTCCAGATGGTGCAGCTTGAGGCCGTAGCCGTCTTTCATTCTCTCCGGGATGAAATATTCAACCTGCCCACCCAGCAGGCCGAGGGCTTTAACCATCATCACCACCGACAGGATACCGTCGACATCATAGTCGCCGAAAATTACTATCTTTTCCTTTTTGTCTATGGCCCGGAGGATTCTTTCTACCGCCTCCTTCATACCGTTCATCAGAAACGGGTCGTGCAGTTCGTTCAAACCTCCGTACAGGAAAAAGGCCGCCTCGGAAGCCGAGCGCAGACCACGGTTAACCAGGATGGTGGCGATTTCGTGAGGCAGGTTTAACTCCTGGGCCAGAATCCAGGCCTCGGGGTCGGGTGGCGCCACCTGCCATCTGTAACGAGCCTCCATGTTTTTCAATTTAACACAAGACAACAGCTTCCACAACCGACAGCGGCCGCGGCGGCCGTTTGACACGGCCGGCAGTCAAAAATATAATTCAAAAGCCGTGTTTGATAAATTAAAGCAGAAGCTCAGCCAGACCCGGGAATTCTTCAGCCGCATCGAACAGCTATTCCAGAGCAATAAGCCCCAGCCTGAACTCCTGGAAGAACTCTATGAGCTGCTGATTCTGGCCGATGTCGGGGTGGCCACCTCCGACCGCATAATATCCGGTCTCAGGGAGCGAGTCAGAAAAACCGGTTCGGCCGACCTTAAGGCTTTGCTCAAACAGGAATTGATTGCCATGCTTTCCAACCGGCCGGCAACCGCCAGCGATGCCTGGCCGGCGGTCTGGATGCTGGTCGGAGTTAACGGCGGCGGCAAGACTACTTCAGCTGCCAAGCTGGCTTATCGCTATCAGGCCCTGGGCAAAAAGGTGATGCTGGCCGCGGCCGATACCTTTCGGGCGGCCGCCCAGGAGCAACTTCAGCTCTGGGGCCGGAGACTTAACCTGCCGGTGGTTCAGGGCCAGAGCGGAGCCGACCCGGCCTCTGTCGTTTATGATGCCATTCAATCCTTTAAGGCCCGGAATTTCGACCTGCTGCTGGTTGATACCGCCGGGCGTCTGCATACCTACGGCAACCTGATGGCCGAACTGGAAAAAATCAAAAAGGTCATAAGTCGCGAACTGCCCGGAGCCCCCCAGGAAATTTTGCTGGTTCTGGACTCAACCATCGGCCAGAACGCTATCGTTCAGGCCCGGGAGTTCAACCGCTTTTCCGGAATAACCGGAATCTTTCTGACCAAGCTCGACGGGACCGCCCGGGGAGGTAGCGTGCTGGCCGTGGCCGAGGAGCTGCATCTCCCGGTAAAATTTATGGGCATCGGGGAAAGCGAGTCCGACCTGCTGGAGTTTTCCCCGGAATCATTCGTTGAGGCCTTGCTGTCGTGAGCCGCCTGACCGAAGACCTGGAATTTATGGAGATGGCCTATTCCCTGGCTGAAAAGGCCCGGGGCAGAACCAGCCCCAATCCCTGCGTCGGAGCGGTCGTGGTGAAAGCCGGACGGATAGTCGGCTGGGGTTATCACCAGGAAGCCGGACAACCGCACGCCGAAATCGTGGCCCTGGAAAGGGCCGGCCTGAGGTCCAGGGGAGCGACGCTTTACCTGACGCTCGAACCCTGCGTGCACTGGGGCCGCACCCCGCCCTGCGTCGACCGCCTGCTGACGGCCGGTTTGAGTCGGGTGGTGGTTTCTTCTTACGACCCTAACCCGCAGGTTAACAAAAAAGGCGTGGCCCGTCTGCACCGGGCTGGAATTAAAGTCGAAACCGGGTTGCTGGGCCACCTGAATTTGAAGCTTAATGAAGCCTACATAAAATACATCGCCAGCCGCATCCCTTTCGTCACGCTCAAAGCAGCTCTCAGCCTCGATGGCAAGATGGCCGCAGCTTCCGGCGATTCCAGGTGGATTTCAGGCCCCGAGTCCAGGTACTTTGCCCAGAACCTGAGGGCCGAACATGATGCCATTCTGGTGGGCATCAACACGATTCTGAAAGACGACCCGGAACTGACCCTCCGGCTGGAAGAAACCGCCGGGAAAAAATGGCACCGGGCGGTTTTAGACACTTATTTGCAGCTGCCGACCGAGGCCAGGCTGCTTAAAAAGTCAGCAGGCGGGCGAGTGATCATTTTTACCGGAAAAGAGAGTCCGGAGGGCAGGGCGGCCCGACTGAGGCAAAAAGGCGCAGAAATCATCCGGGTGCCGGCGGCCGGGGGGAAACTTGATTTAAGGGCGGTTCTCAAAGAACTCGGCCGCCGGGAAATAGCCTCGGTCCTGGTCGAAGGCGGAGCCGGGGTTCTGACTTCTTTTATCCAGCAGAGACTGGCTGACAAAGTTTATTTCTTCCTGGCGCCCAGGTTCATCGGCGGGGAAAAGTCGCCGACTCCTTTCGAGGGCCGGGGAATGGAAACGGTGGCCGGCTCCCTGGAATTAAAAAAGCTGCGGCATTTTAGCCTGAGAAACGATATAATCGTGGAAGGATACTTTTGATGTTTACCGGACTGATTTCCCATCGGGGCCGCTGCCGCGAATACCGCAACAACCGGGCTGAACTGGTGATTGAAGTGCCGCCCGAGCTCGGCCACCGCCTGGAAAGGGGCCAGAGTCTGGCCGTGGATGGAGTCTGTCTGACTGTAGCCGCAATAGAACAGAATCGGCTGACTTTCAATCTGTCGAAGGAAACTCTGGAAGGGACCACTCTGGGCCGGTTGCGTCCCGGACAGGAATTGAACCTT
Source organism: Candidatus Saccharicenans sp. (assembly GCA_030017715.1). GTDB lineage: Bacteria > Acidobacteriota > Aminicenantia > Aminicenantales > Saccharicenantaceae > Saccharicenans. Next base: position 102,756 of record JASEIU010000006.1, read on the forward strand.
GAACTGCCGGTTACCCCGGAAACCCTGCTGGGCGGCCACCTGGTGACCGGTCACGTGGACGGGCTGGGGCAGGTTCTTGAAGTCAAACCTCGCCGTCCGGGGAAGCGACTCAAGGTCAGAATCAATAAAGAATTGAGAAAGTTCCTGGTTCCCAAGGGTTCGGTGGCCGTCAACGGGGTCAGCCTGACGGTGGCGGCGCTGGGAGCCGCTTATTTTGAGGTGGAACTTATCCCGGCCACTCTCCAGGAAACCAACCTTGACCGGCTCCGGCCCGGAGACCGGGTCAACCTCGAATGTGACATTATCGGCAAATACGTGTATAATTTCACCTCTGGAAAATAGATACTGACCCTTAGATCTGCAGAAAAATGGAAAATCAGCCCAGAACCATAAGTGTCGAAGAAGCCCTGGAGGCCATCCGCGCCGGGCGCCTGATCATCATCGTGGACGATGAAGACCGCGAGAATGAGGGCGACCTGATGGTGGCCGCGGAAAGGGTTACCCCGGAAATAATCAATTTTATGGCCAGGTACGGCCGCGGTCTGATTTGCCTGTCGCTCACCAGCCAACGGGTAGAAGAACTTCGGCTACCGCCGATGGTTCGGGAAAACACGGCCAGATTCGGCACGGCCTTCACGGTCTCCATCGATGCCAGAGAAGGCATCTCCACGGGAATCTCGGCTTACGACCGGGCCCGGACCATCCTGACCGCCATCAACCCGGCGACCAGGCCAGAAGACCTGGCCCGACCCGGGCACATTTTCCCCCTCGAAGCCAGAGAAGGAGGCGTGCTGGCCAGGGCCGGACAGACCGAAGCTTCAGTCGACCTGGCCAGACTGGCCGGGCTATATCCGGCCGGGGTAATCTGTGAAATCATGAAAGAAGACGGCTCGATGGCCCGGATGCCGGACCTGGAAAAGTTCAGCCGGGAGCACGGCATTCCCATTCTGACCATCGCCGACCTGATTTCATATCGGATGCGCACCGAAACCCTGGTCCGGAAGATTTCCGAGGCCGACCTGCCGACGAGATATGGCCATTTCAGGGTAACGGTTTTTGAGGACATCATTCACGGAGAACATCACGTGGCCCTGATCAAGGGGGAAATCTCGCCCGACCGCCCGACCCTGGTCCGGGCCCACTCCCAGTGTCTGACCGGAGATGCCTTTGCTTCGCTGCGCTGCGACTGTGGCCAGCAGCTTCACACGGCCATGCAGATGATAGAGCGCGAAGGCACCGGCGTCATCCTCTACATGCTCAACCACGAGGGCCGGGGCATCGGCCTGGCCAACAAGATTAAAGCCTACCGGCTGCAGGATGAAGGCTGCGATACAGTGGAGGCCAATTGCCGTCTGGGCTTCAAGCCCGACCAGCGGGATTACGGAATCGGAGCCCAGATTCTGGCCGCCCTGGGAATCAAGAAGATTCGCCTGATCACCAACAACCCCAGAAAATTCCGCGGACTGAGCGGCTACGGTCTGGAAATTGTCGAACGGGTGCCCATCCAGATCCCGCCGACCGAAGAAAACCTGGAATACCTCAAGGCCAAGAAAGAAAAGCTGGGCCACCTGCTGGACATCATCTGAAAATGGACCTGGCTCCGGGTTATCGGTTCAAAGCTGCTTCAACCGTGAATCCAGGATGAAGGTCACCGGCCCGTCGTTTATTAGATGGACTTCCATCATCGCCTGGAAAACTCCGGTCTGAACCTCCAGCCCCTGCTCCTTTAACTTCCTGACGAAATAGTCAAAAAGTTCCGCCGCCCGTCCTGGAAGTTCGGCGTTGTCGAAGCTCGGCCGGCGTCCTTTTCTGATGGAACTGGCCAGCGTAAACTGCGAAACCGCCAGAACACTCCCCCCGATCTCTTTTACCGACAGGTTCATTTTGCCGTCCTCGTCCGGAAAGATGCGAAGCTCGGACACCTTGGCCGCCAGCCACTCGGCTTCAACTTCGCGGTCTCCCTTTTCCACCCCCACCAGAAGGCACAGGCCGCGTCCGATACTCCCTTCTACCCGGTCTTCCACGGTTACCCTGGCTTCTTTGACTCTCTGCAGGACTATCTTCATCCCGGTTCTCCTGAGTCTCTCCCGGCCCGATATCCGGTCCGGAGTGTTGACTTTAAGCGGGAGTTATTCTATCATATGGCACTCAAAAGGAGATAGAGATGGCTCTCAGACACAAATCGGCTATCAGACAGCACCGTCGCAGTCTCCGAAGACGGGCCGTAAATCAGAGAAATAAATCCCTGATGAAGACCATGATCAAAAAGCTCAGGGAAAAAATACAGGCTAAAGACAAAGAAGCCGCCCTGGCTCTTCTGCCGGCGGTTTTCAAGTCCATAGACCGGGCGGTGGCCAAGGGAACCATCAAAAAGAATACCGGTTCCCGCTACAAATCCCGCCTGACCAAACAGGCCCAGAGCCTGCCGGCCAAAGCTGTTTAAGCCCCGGACTTTTTTCTATCCCGCAACTGGAAGAACCTGACCAGGAAAGTCTCTATCATTATTCCGGCGTTCAGGTCGCTCGATTTCAGCTTGAGGTCAATCCGGCCGAGCTCCCGCACCAGGTCGTTCAAATCTTTCCGGCTGAAAGCCTTCAGGCAGGTGGAAAAAGCCTCCAGCTTGCGGTCAAACAGCGACCAGCCCTCGTTCAACTGGGGTTTCATCTTCTTGAAGACTTCTTTTATCGGCACCTTCTTTTCTTCCACCTCAGCCCTGGCCCGGGCCAGAGAAAGAACATACCGGCTGAGACCGGTAAAATAATTAATGATATCCGCAGCTTCCGGCTGTTCGGCCAGAAACCTGGCGGTGATGCTCAAAGCTTCTTCCAGACTGCCGGACTCCAGCGCTTCCTCGATGGCAAACCGGTCATAAGTCTTTTGAAAAACGCAGACTGCCTGCACATCTTCTTCGGTGATGACCGTTCGGCCGCCGGAGTACAGGCTCAGTTTCTCCAGCTCCTGGTTGAGCAGCAGCAGGTCGGTACCAGCCGCTTCCAGCAGGCGGTTGATGGCCCGGGGACTGGTCTTCCGGCCCCGCTTTCCGAGCTCCTCATGAATCCAGGCTGTCAGTTCCGGCTGGCGCGGGGTTTTCATTTCCAGCAGCCTCAGGTTGCCGCCCGTGCCGGTCTGAAGTTTGCTGAAAAAATCAAACAGCCGGTTTCCTTTCTTTAGCCGCCCGGGATAAATAATTATCAGAAAAACCCCGTCCGGGGGAGAGGCAAAATACCTTTGTATTTCTTTCTCAAACGGAGCCACCAGTTGCCGGCAGGCTTTTTCGGCCAGCTGGGGGTCGTCCTCTTCGGGCTCGGGGAAATAAACCACCAGAAGCTTCCTGGTGGTAAATAAGAACATATCCGGGCTCTGGGCTTCATCAAGAATCTGTGCCCAGTCGCTATCAAAAAGAAAATATGGTTTGAGCTGAAGCTGCTCTCCCCTCTCTCTGGCTTCTTCGATAACTTCCAGCAGCAGTTTTCTCAGGTAGGGGGCCTGTTCGCCGTAGATAAACGTCCCGGGCCCCAGGTTGTCGGGAGATATTTCTTTTTTCCACAGGCGGTGGAAAGGTTCGCGGGCTGACATTTAAAATCCCTCTACCAGATTGACCACCAGCTGCCTGGCGTATTTTTCTGCGGCCCGGTCGATGGCTCTGGTTTCCATCGTCTCGTAATCCAGACCCTCCGGCAGGTCATATTCTTCGGTGTAAACGAAATTGTCGTCCGAGAACAGAATCTTCTGATTGACCAGGTCGGAAAAAACTACACTGGTGACGATGGTTATCTTAAACCGGGTGGCTGTCCCCGTCGGCGAAAAAGCAATCGGCTGGACGCTGAAAGAGCGAACTTCGCCGCTCAGCAATCCGTCAGCCTGGCTGCGCTGGCCGACGATAACCACTCCGGTCCTGGCCACCAGCTCGTTAATGACACTTCTGGTGAGCTTCAGGTCCAGCTCAAACCGCCCGGAGGAGTTCTGAAAGACCGGGACCTGGATTTTCTTCATCTGCCGGGGCCAGAAGCCGCCCTTGCCTCTGAGTTGATACCCGCAGGCGACCAGGCAGGTCAGGGCCAGGCCACAGGCGATGTATTTCGGCCAGAATTTCATCAATTCAGTTCAGACCACCAGACTGACCAGCTTATTCTTTACGCAGACCACCTTTTTCGGCTGCTTTCCGGCCAGGATTTCCTGAATCCGGGGCAGGGCCAGGGCCTTTTCTTTCATGATTTCCTCTCCGGTGTCCAGTGGCACCTGGAACTTTTCACGGAGCTTGCCGTTGACCTGGACGACGATGGTGATCATTTCTTCCCTGGCCAGTTCGGGGTCGTAAGCCGGCCAGGGGCTTTCGGCCGCCAGGGTCCGGTGACCGGTCTTTTCCCAGAGCTCTTCGGCCACGTGGGGAGCAAAGGGGGCCAGCATCAGGTTCAGACTCTCCAGCGCCTGTCGCAGAAGCTCCCGGCCTTTCCGGCTGGAGCGCAGCGCGTCCCTTTCTTTCTTCAGGAGGTTGACCAGCTCCATCAGGGCGCTTATGGCTGTGTTGAGGTGAAAACGCTGTTCTATATCCTCGCTCACCTTTTTTATCGTCTGGTGCAGTTTTTTGAGCAGCCGCTGGTAAGCTGGCTCATCATGCTTGTCGGACCCCTCAGGCTCCCGGCCGGAAAACAGGTCGCTGTTTTCTTCGAACATATTCCAGATGCGCAGAATGAACCGGTAGCAGCCCTCCAGGCCTTCCTCCGACCAGGCGAATTCTTTTTCGGGCGGGGAGGCAAAAAGGATAAACACCCGCAGAGCATCGGCCCCGTATCTTTTGATCATGTCGTCCGGGTCGACCACATTGCCCTTCGACTTGGACATGGCCGAGCCGTCCTTGGTCACCATCCCCTGAGCCAGGTAATGCGGGAAGGGCTCGTCGACTTCGGTCAGGCCGAGGTCGCGCAGATACTTGGTAAAGAATCTGGAATAAATCAGGTGCAGGATGGCGTGTTCCACTCCTCCAATGTAAAGGTCCACCGGCATCCAGTACTTCGCTTTCTCCGGGACAAACGGAACTTTATCCTCATGCGGCGAGCAGTAACGGAAGAAATACCAGGAAGAGTCGACAAAAGTATCCATGGTATCGGTTTCCCGCCGGGCCGGGCCGCCGCACTTCGGACAGACGGTCCGGACAAAATGCGGCACTTTTTCCAGCGGCGAGCCCTCCTCTCCGGTGAATCGGGCCTCGTATGGAATTTCCACCGGAAGTTGCTCGTAGGGGACGGGCTGAATCCCGCACCGGTCGCAATAAATTATCGGAATGGGGGTCCCCCAGTAACGCTGGCGAGAGATTCCCCAGTCCCTCAACCGGTAGGTAACGCTGGCCTGGCCGAAACCTTTTTCCCCGGCGTAGGCAGCCATTTTTCCCATAGCTTCTTCCGAGGTCAGGCCATTAAAGGGACCTGAGTTAACCAGCACCCCGTAACTTTCAAAGGCTTTCCCCTCCTCCGGCCTGACTTCCGGAGAAGCCGGAGCAATGACCGTCCGGATGGGCAGGTTATACTTCACGGCAAATTCATAGTCGCGCTGGTCATGGGCCGGCACGGCCATGATGGCTCCCGTTCCGTAATCCATCAGGACATAGTTGGCCAGAAAAATCGGCACTTCTTCGCCGCTGAAAGGATTAAGAGCCCTGACTCCGGTATCATAACCGACTTTTTCCTCGTCTCGTTCTTCCCGCCTCAACCTCGACCCGGCGATGGTTCTGGCCATCCAGTCTTTTATGGCCTTGCTGTCCGGATGTCCGGCCACCAGCTCCGCCGCCAGCGGATGCTCGGGACTCAACACCAGGAAGGTGGCTCCGTAGATGGTGTCAATGCGGGTGGTGAAGACCTCTATGGATCTGTTAAGAGAGGGCACCGGGAAGTTGACCAGGGCTCCTGTGCTCCGGCCGATCCAGTTCTTCTGCATCTGGAGAACATGCTCGGGCCAGCGGCTAAGCTGTTCATGGCCGCTGAGCAATTCGTCGGCATAGGCCGTAATTTTCAGGAACCACTGCTCCATCTTTTTCTGTGTGACCTGGCTGTCGCAACGCCAGCAACTTCCGGCTATGACCTGTTCGTTGGCCAGAACCGTCCGGCACTGCGGGCACCAGTTGACCCAGCTCATCCGGCGGTAGGCCAGCCCCTGTTCGAACATCTTCAGGAAAATCCACTGATTCCACCTGTAATACTCTGGCAAGCAGGTATTAACCTCCCGGCTCCAGCAATAGCTGAAGCCCATTTTTTTAAGCTGGGAACGCATATAATCAACGTTGTCCAGGGTCCATTTCCTGGGATGGATACCGTGCTTGATGGCCGCATTCTCGGCCGGCATGCCCAGGGCGTCCCAGCCAATGGGATGAAGAACGTTGTAGCCTTTCATCTTCTTGAACCGGGCCAGGACATCTCCTATGGAATAATTCCGGACATGTCCCATGTGAATCCGGCCGGAGGGATAGGGATACATTTCCAGGAGGTAATATTTCGGGCGGTCAGAACTCTCGCTGACCTCGAACACCCGCCTTTCTTCCCAGATATTCTGCCATTTCTTCTCGATCTGTTCAAAATTATAGGCTTCTTTCATGGTTTCATCCTCGGTTCAGGGAGAAATTACCCGGATTAGCTAATCGCACAAATCAAACAATTATGATAATTTTCCGTACCCTAAAAGTCAACCGGCGGCTTCTTTCAGGCACAGACATGGTATCCAGGGTAAGGGTAGTATATGGACAAGGCGT
>JASEIU010000007.1 GCA_030017715.1 Candidatus Saccharicenans sp.
GCCTTGTCCATATACTACCCTTACCCTGGATACCATGTCTGTGCCTGAAAGAATGGTTTTCGGCACAGAAAAAATAATCACCAATAGGTGGGGTGTTCATTTTTTGATGCAGGCCTGGTGGATGTTCGTGATCTGAAGCTTGATTTTTGTATTGGTCAGTCTGATGACACCGAGACCTGAGGCCGAAAAGGTTGAGGGATTAACCTGGAAGAGTCCGCGCGACATCTTGATTGGAAGGGCCTGGCAGGGTTGGACCGACCCGAGGCTGGTGGCTGGACTGCTATTCGCATTTATGGTCTTTCTATATTTCATTTTCAGTTAGACGGAATGACCGGATAAATGAGTAAATCAGAAAAAATATTGGTATTAGCTGTTGGCGAGCTATTATGGGACATTTTCCCTGACGATAAACGAATTGGAGGGGCTCCGGCAAATTTTGCCTATTATCTAAAAAAAATAGGAGAAAACCCTGTCCTGATAAGCCGGGTCGGTCAGGACTCGCTCGGTGTTCAGGCGCTAACCACCTGTCGTTCTGCTGGTCTAATTAATGATTCTATCCAAGTAGATTCTATTCACCCAACTGGAAGAGTGAGGGTCGAGCTGGACAAAAAAGGAGTTCCGAATTTCGAAATTGAGCAGGATGCAGCCTGGGATTTTTTAGAAGAAGAAGATCATCTTTTTTCTCTGGTCAAAAATGCCGCAGCTGTTTATTTTGGCACTCTGGCTCAAAGAAATGAAATTAGCAGGAACACCATCCAGAGGTTGCAGGCGGGGACAGGGCCGGGGTGCTTAAAAGTCCTCGACCTAAACCTCAGGTCTCCCTATCATAACCGTCAGATAATAGAGTCCTCTCTGGAAATGGCAGATGTCTTGAAGCTGAACCTGGAAGAGCTGAACATTGTATCCAGACTATTCTCTTTTTCCGGGACAGAAAGCGAGAGACTCAAAGTCCTGATGGGAAAGTTTTCTCTTAAAGTTGTGGCCATGACGGCTGGAAGCGAAGGCAGCCTGATTGTAGCCGGCGGAAAAGAATACAGGCATCCCGGTTACCTGGTAAATGTTGTGGATACAGTTGGGGCCGGCGATGCTTTTACGGCTGCTCTGGTGGATGGACTTATAAAAGAAATGGACTTTGACGAGATTGGCAAATCAGCCAACCGGCTAGCCAGTTTTGTCTGCACCAGGAAAGGGGCCTGGGTGAATATTTCGGATTTGGTGAGGCCTGTATGTTGACTAAGTCGATCGCCTTTTCTGCCGGGTAGGCAGGATAGATATATAAATTATGTTGTGGAGGCAATCATGATATTTTTCAATTATTTTCAACCAACCGTGATAATTTTCGGAGCCGGAAGATTAAAAGAGGTAGGAGAAGTATCGGAAAGATTCGGTCGGCGGTGTTTGTTGGTAACAGTTCCCCCCTTCCTGGAATTCAAGCCTTCATTGGACCGGGTTAAGTCGATTTTAAGAAGAAAGAAAATTGAGGTTGAGCATTTTGATCGGGTGGTGCCCAATCCCACAATTGAGGTAGTGTCAGCCGGGGCCCGGTTGGCCCGTACATTTAGAGCTGAATTTGTGATCGGCCTGGGGGGCGGTTCAAGCATAGATACTGCCAAGGCCATTGCTGTTGGGGCTACCCATAAGGGAACCTGCTGGGACTATCTTTATTTCAGGAAAACGCAACCCACTGACAGGACTCTGCCTATCGTGGCTATTCCCACGACTTCTGGAACGGGTTCTCATGTTACTCAAGTTGCTGTAGTGACCAACCCGGAGGAACGCAACAAATCTGCACTTTCCAACTCCAGACTTTTCCCACGGGTGGCAATTGTCGACCCGGAACTAATGTTAACCTTGCCGCCTTATATGACTGCGGTTACCGGCTTTGACGCCTTCTGTCATGCTTTTGAAAGTTACCTTAACCCCAGATGCTCACCTTACATAGAAGTCTTAGCCCTGGAGTGTCTCAGGTTGATAGTTAAACATCTTACAGACACTGTGAACAAACCATCCAGTCTCGAACTCCGGGAAAAAATGGCCTGGGCTGATACCCTGGCCGGCTTGTCCATAGCCAATTCGGCGGTCACGCTCCCACACGGGATAGCCATGGCCATGAGCGGCCTGTATCCCCAAGTTGCCCATGGACAGGCTCTGGCTTCTGTATATCCGGATATAATGCGCTACACCTATAAATCGGCCATAGAAAAATTCGCTAAAGTGGCTCGCCTCCAGAATCCTTCTTTGTCTGCGGTCTCCGATAAACAGGCCGCACGTCAGTTGGGCGACGAATTGGAAAATTTCATCGAGACTCTGGGGATCAAGAAATCTCTGAAAGAACTGGGAGTCATTGAATCAGAATTATCTCTTCTGGCCAAGGCTTCACTGGTACTGCCTGACTACAAGAATCATCCCTATGTAGTATCACTGGAAGAGGTTAAGAAGATTTTATATGAGAGCTTTTGATCGGTCTCGTAACCGGAAATAAATGTGAAAATAATTTAATTTACAGGGAGGAGGCCGATGAAAAAAACCCTGGCTATCCTCGGATTGACCTTAATGATCTTGGTCAGCTTGAGGTCCCGTCCAGAAACGAACAACCCCAAAAATCTGATCGCCTGGTGGAAATTAGAGTCTGTTGAAAACAGTAGAGTTAACGAAGTAATTGGCGGGGAAAACGATCTGATAACCGGAAATTTTAAGCTGGTAAACGGGGTTGCCGATAAAGCCATTAGATTTGACGGGTTTACGACTGTTATAACCAGAGAAGCAGCTGAGGTTCCAGTCCTCAACCAATCGTTTACTATCGAAGCCTGGGTAGCGCCCGCCGCCTACCCCTGGAACTGGTGTCCGCTGGTAGCTCAACATAAAGAAGATAAGGCCGGATTTTATTTCGGGTTAGGGCCGAGAGGAGAAGTTGGTTTAGGTTTAGCTGTAAACGGCCGGTGGCAGATGATAGTTTCAGAGGAAAAAATTCCGCTCAGGAAGTGGAGCCAGATTGCCGTCAGTTTTGACCGGGAGAAGGGAGCAAGAATTTATATTAATGGCCGGTTTGATAAGATCACCGAAACTGAAGGCAGCTTTCTTCAGGCCAGGGACTTAGACCTGGTAATTGGAATGAATTATGAAAAGATGGTTCCTTCAGACCCGATGCGGCCTCAAGCCACTCTTCCCGCGCGATATTCTTTTGATGGTATTATTGATGAAATTAAAATTTTTGGCCGGGCTTTAGATAAGGTCACAGTCACTCAATCTTACCAACTGCCTGGCAGTTTAGCTGAGCCTGATATTCCGCTTCGAGTGATGCCTTCAGGCAGGACCGGGCCGGGGCGTTTTGGCGCTTATTATACCAGGCTGAACTATTACGAGGAATGGGAGGCTCTCTGGCGCGTGGGTGATTACGCCGATGTGGTGGTGGAGTTTGATGATTCTCCAATCAGGGTGGTTTTCTGGAGAGGAACGAGGTATTCTCCGGTCTGGGTAATGGAGAATGGGCAGTGGATGGCTGACCAGAGCGCCGAATCTTTCACCAATGAAGATGGGTGTTTTGAACACATGCTGGATGCCAAATGTCTGTATTCTCATGTCAGGATAATTGAAAACACCGAGGCCAGGGTGGTGGTCCACTGGAGGTATGCTCCGGTCAGCGTCAATGAGAACACCTGGAGGCGAGACCCGAAGACCGGGTGGGAATGCTGGGTGGATGAATATTACTACATCTATCCTGACCGGACGGCTATCAGAAAAGTTTCCTGGAAAGCCGGGTCCCTCGAATTCCCGCGGCAATTCCAGGAATCAGAAGTTCTGTTGCCTCCGGGCCAGATAATAAGTGAGGTGGTGGAGAAAGATTTTGCCTCGGTAGCTGATTATAATGGCCGGACTAAAGTCGTATCTTTTGTTGAAGATCCCGGAAAGCCGCCCTACGGACCATTCAGCTGGGATAAGTTCTATGATTACACGCTGCAACAGTTTAATTTCAAGTCAAAAAACAGACCCTTTATCTGTTTCGAACCACAAAACAAGATGTGGATTCGCTACGAGAACATAAAAAGTTTCAACGCCGTTAGAGGCTGTAATCACTGGCCGGTCGGACAGGCTCGCTGTGATGGCCGGACAACTATTGTGGCTGACAGGCCTTCACACACCATAGGCTTTCCTATCTCTGAACCGGTAGTACATGAAAGCGGGGGCCGGGAATTCTGGTGCGGTCTGTATGGAATGAACGAGATGGACTTAAAAGACCTGGTCAGATTTGGCCGGTCCTGTGCTTTCGCTGCCGAGCTTATAGTAAAAGACGGCCAAGTTACCTCTACCGGATATGACAGGAGCGAACGCTGCTATAAAATAGAAAACCTTTCCTCTGAGCCAGGACCTTTGAGTTTTATCCTGGCTGGCTCTAGAAAATCACCTATAATCAACCCAGCCGTCTACATCAAAAACTGGAACTCGACTTCAGCCCGGGTGATGGTTGATGGTCAGGAACTGAAAAACTGTCGGCCTAGCCTGAAGAGAACGCTAGATGGAATTGACCTGATTATTTTCCTGCCTCTGGAGAAAGAAGTCAGAACTGAAATAAAGGTGATTCCTGAACCCTGATACGTTTTTAAAGCAAGATCACATAAGTAAAAATTGTTAGATCGGCGCTGAGCCCTTCACCTTAACGTTCATCTCATCTTCAAGCAGAAGAAATAAATCTACTGTCCTTAAAGGCTATGCCTTTCAGCCAGCTCAGGATTATAGTTATTCATAGCTCGGCCGGTCGCCTGTTAAAGGACATACACTTTGAAAAAGATCCAATTTTGGTCTTGACAACCGGGCTCCTTCCTGCACCTCCTTTTTCTGAACTGTTTCCCCGGGCTAATCTTCCTTATATTTAAATCGTATAATCTCTTTTTCTGTTAATCCAAATATCTCAAAGCCGTCTCTGCTTATGCTCATTCTATGGATAGAAACGTCCAATTCGAGACGTTCGTCAATTGTTTCTTGGTTGATATCAAAAATATATATTATATTCCCATATTCTGGGGGAATATCATGCTGTTTAAAATGATATTTTCCTGAATATAATAAAAACAATTTATTGGTTTTCTGGTTATATTCCAGGTTAATATATCCGAATCGGGTTTTTTTATTGTAAGTCATAGTGTAATATTCACCGGCTGGGACTATATCATATTCTGGAAAAAATGATTCTGGACCGATATAAGTACATATTAAAGTTCCATTCTTATCATATCTCTCTATTACTGTGCCAAGCCTAGGACTGACAAAATATTCGCCAGTATTAGGAGAATAAGAAATGAACCCATCAAATCCATGTGAGTGTTGAGGCGCGAATCTATAATTCTTTAATTTCCGCGGGATTTTACCAAAACCCCTGACATAATTCCCATCTAGATCATAAATACTTATTCTATTTTTAAAGAAGAATCCGGTGGCCGCAATTTCATTAGTCGGAGTAATTAAGAGCCTGGCCGGGGATCCGCTCTTTTCAAAACGAATATGCGTTATGGCCTCGGGGTAAAAATTATTTTTTAGAATTTTATCTAAATTGAACTTTTTCATAGCTCTATTGCTAACGTCAAAAATCCAAAAGGCATTCTTTTCGTTAGGATCTTGAATTATCTGGCTCGGTGAGATGAATTCAGAAGGCCCTTGTCCCGTGGTTCCGAAAGATTTTATTAACTCACCTGTTCTCAGATCTATGATTTTTATAATGTTATCTCCTTTGCTGTCTATTAATATAATATAGTCGTCCAAAGTTCCTAATGCACCGGCATGATTAATATCAAATCTATTTATTCGCTCGGATTTTATTCTTAGAATTTTATCAGGAAAATTAAGCTTCTTATAATTAACATAATTGTATTTTGAAGATCTACCTGAACAATTAATGAATAAAAACAAAAAAAGAATAGCCAAGCATAAATTAAAATGTCCGAGCCGTTTAGAGCTGGTCTTTTATATTTGTACATTTTCATTTTTAATCTCTAACTGCGAGCTTATTTTAGTTAAAGATTTTCTTTTAGATCAAGAAGATTAGTATTATTTTTTTTGTATCATAAAATATTTATTCATATTAGAAAAATTTAAGTCACCAAGATACCGGATTCCGAGTTTCCTCTGAAATAGCCAACAGGAGATTTCTAGCTTCAGACGGCGACTTTTTGAATATTTTATGAAAAACCTGGGAAAGATAAAGCGGTGCGTATCCAGCTTCAAAAGCAATGGTCTTTACGGGCTGATCGGTGGAGACCAGTTGCCATAGAGCCTGACAGACTACCGCTCTGATCCTGAATTGGCTCAGTGGCATTCCTGAAATTTTTTTGAAGTTAAGTGACAGCCAGGTCGGGGAACACCCGGCCATCCTGGCCAGGTCTTGGAGCCGTCTTGCTTCCAGGGGAGATTCGATTATCCTTTTCTGTGCTTCGATTATTTTTTTCAGCGGATCGAAAGGTAAAAGCGGGGATTTAATCGAGCTGATATAATATGGCGATCTCTTAAATAAGGACAGAATGTCTTCTCCGGTGTTTTTTGGGTTGGCGTCGGTAAGAATCTTTACAAAAAAACGTGAAAGAATAGAGCTTTTCTGAATAATTACAGGCTTTAATATAGCTGCGGGAATAGACCTTTGTTGGTAAACGAAAAGAAACCTCTTCAGACATTTATCAAGACTGCAGTGGTAGTCGCAATCGACCAGGATGAGAGAGATGGCCTCATCTGCCACGGCTTCCTGAATATCCCGGATGATAGCTACTCTTACCCTTTGGTCGATGCTGTCTTTTACCAGCCCTTCTGTTTCCCTTTTGCTGGAGAGCAAAAGAATCTTCTCCATTCCAGGACCCCCGAGATAATTTTATTTTATAAAATTAAAGAAATAAATTCAATTTATTGGTTCTAATCCGAATATTCGGATAAGGGATAGTTGGAGGAATAAACCTAAGGAAAAGGACTCGGATCTCACCGATTTGGCCTGGACTCAAAGTTTTTTGTCCTCACAACCTCTGGAAGTGCTGTACTGAGCGGCGATGTCCAAGGTTTGAAAAGGTTAAAAGCAAGTTTATTCAAACTTCAACCCGGGATATCCAAAAACATCAGAAGCCGGATTGGTGCCTACAGTTTCAGCTCCACTGGCGCGACCTGAAGTAACTGAAAGATGCGATGAAAGGTCTGCGCGTAGCGGTAATGAACTGACAGCCGAAGAACAGTCTGGCGGGCATGACGAGCGACGACGCCGGCGATGTTCAACAACCGGTAGCGCAACTGTTTGATCCGCAGCCGCCACAAGGAGCGATCCAGATGGGAATACTTGAAGACTCCAACCAGGTCGTAGCCAGAAGCTGGAGATGGAAGAACACCGCCTTGGCCAGGAAGTCTTCTGAGAGAATGTGCGAAGCCGCATACCATTGTTTGAGTTCCTGGATGACATTCTCGGCGTCGCCCCGTTGGCGGTAGAAGCGGACCACCTCATTTTCCCGGCCGCCGCGAAGTCTTTCCCAGTGGCCTATCCCCTGGATTATCTGGAAGATCGCTTCCGACTCCCTGCCCCCGATGACAAAGCCTATTCCCTTTTGATCGCAGTACCTCATCTATTCATAATGGGAATAATTGGCCTCTTTTTAAGGAGATGAAGACCCGATAAAAAAATCAAATTTAGTTGGTAATATACTTTATATAAGTTATTTTGTTGTTTTTAATCACAACAAGTGCCGGGGTATAGGGTAAATTTATGGCTTGTTCAGCATCTTGCTTATTTGTAATAAAAAAATTGTTTGACTCTAAATTCTTGAGCCAGGCTTTCCATTCATCAAACCAATCATGGATGGTAATAAAGAATACGTTTCTCTCTTTATTCATTAAAGTTTTCGCCTGTTCAAGCCCGCGGTGGATACAGGGCGGGCAATCTGTTAATTTGAAAAATAGAATGCAAATTTCTTGACTGTTGATTATTTCAGATATTTTGAATGGAAAACCATCTGGTGACCATACCGAAAGAGATTTAAGTTTATCTAAATCAATTATTTTGTTATTTGGTTTTTGTAACTTGTAGATTTTTGCCAGGTAAATAAGGTTTATAAACAACAAACCAATTAAGACAATTTCTAATAGGTATAGCTTTTTACCCGGTCTGACCATTGAATTGGTTATTTTAACGAGTAGACATTAATTATTAAGCTATCTGCCTCTTCATCCAGCCCAGGATCACCATTAGCTAAAAAGTAAACTAAGTCATCTTTCTCCGCGAGCATCGCGTCATCCGTATAAAAAATATTTTCCAAAAAGAAGTTATTTTGATTTATAAGCAAAAGGGTGAATTTTTTTTGATCTTTTGAAAGATTTCTGAACTGAAGAAGGAAATAATCTTCATTGATTATAAAGTTTTCTATCCTTGAATAGGAAAGCTCCCAATCTTCAAACAGCTGAGGAACAGGCCGATTTTTGTTTTTGATAAATGCCTCTTTTCCAATCCGTACATAATTATCAGGCATTTTAAGTTCATGTATTTTAATTATTTCAAGACGCTCTGGATCAATCACGTATATTTTAGGCTCAGTTTCGATGAGCAAATATAGGTAGGGGCCATGTTTTCTTATAAAAACCCTGATTAAGTGGGGATAATATCTTCTATCTAAAAATTCCCTATATAAAAGTGATTTTTTGAACTGTCCATTTTCAAATATTGAAAGAAAATACCCGGCGGGATGCTTTTTTTGCATAGTAATACTATGGTCGTAGGTGAAGCCAGCAAAAAACCATTTATTACCAACTCTTTCAACAGATTTGAAAAAAATACTCGGTAGGTCCCTGATCCATTCCGTCTTATCATAATTATAAATATCTCCTGTTCGTCGGAAGTATAATATCCTGCCTGTTGTCTCTACTACAATAAGGAAGGGGGCAGAGAAACACATGGCTCTCCAGCTGTTTATTTCGCCTGGTCCATGGCCGTATCGGGTTAAAGGATAAGCAGATGAATGGGAAACACAGTATAATCCATTTTTGAAAAACATCAGCAAAAGGTTGCCGACCTCATCGACAAGAGCATTGAATATAAAGCCGTGCAACTTAATATTTGGATAAGATAAAATTTTAACGATCGGCGGATATGCGCCGCGGCTTGCTGCGGTGAGCCGATAGTCGGGGGTTCCAAGGGGGTATGACCCCTTGGTCGCAGGGCGTGGGTTTGGTGCCCCGCCCGAGAAGGGGAGGCAGGGAGCGAAGCGAACGTTGGAAGGGGGAAGGCGAAGCGGTTCCCCCTCCAAGTTGACTGGTTGAGTAAGCCTTTTTGGTTGAAGGTTATCACTGGCTTCTATAAATGACACCAGAAGTAAGGCTGAAGAAAAGATAAGGGCTAATTTTTTTCTAAGTGGCATTTTAATATCTCCGCTTTTGAAGTCTCAAAGGGAGAAGTGAAATCAATCATCCTGGCTAAAAAAATGCAGTTTTCTCCAAACCCGGCCGGAAAATAGTTTTTCATATAAAACGGCTTTGAGGCTGAGGATAGCTCTCGATTAACCAGTACATAACAGTAGTTATGGAGGTCATCGCCCTTCTTTTGAATCTGTAAACATATCTCGTTATTTACGAAGAATAGTTTCATGATTCTATCGCCTGTTTCTTGGACCTGGAGGTCATACATCCAGGCTGGCTTTTTTAAAGCAACCCTTTTTCTTTCTGTGGGTTCATATTTGATGTAGGTCCACCATTCCTGGCCGAACCAGAATTCCTTGACTATTCGGCCATTGAAGTCGAGCTTCCAGACGCAATTTACTGGAGCTAAACTAAAGTAAATATACTCTTCATCCGAAAGGACATGTCCAATCAAAAAAAATTCTGGATAATTTCTGAGCTGCTTTCGGAAGGAATTTAGGCAAAATAGAGCTTTCCGCCATTTTCCGTTATGGGTAAAGAGGTTAATAGCTTTTGTTATTATTTCATTTTTACTGGGCTCTCTTTTTAATTGGGCGGTGACAATTAAATTATCGTTAATGGCTATGTCCTGAACGATATTCGAGGTGCCCTCATAGAGCAAAAGAAGTCTTTTTAAGAAGCTGAACTTCTCATCGAAAATACTTAATGTTGCCTGTAAAGGATCAAGAATAAAATAATTACCCTCTGATTTTTTGACAGAATTTATGGCCTGGAATTCTCCTGGTCCCTGTCCATACCCTCCGACTTTTTGAGTGGCGCGTCCTTCTGGATTGTAAATCTGCAGATAAGAAAATCTATTCAAGATAAGCTCACCGTTAAATCCTTCATATATTTCTGGAGGGGCGAAATCCTGTCTCCAGAGGGCAATTGTAGCTTCTTTATTAACGGGTGGAAGATCAAGATAATAAGTACGTATTATTTCCAGATATTGAGCGGAGGCCACGGCTGAGTATATTAATAGGAGAAAGGCCAACAAGAACTGAATTGAACCTTTTAATTTCAGATGAGCAAAGAGGCCATTTCTCATTGATCCATAATACGGGTTGGCATCAGGCCTTATGGAAATAATGGTGGAAATGGAATATTAATTTTACAGAAACAATCCCATTCTAAATCAGAAGCTGGGCAAACGCATTGCCAGTCAGGTCCAGCCTCGCTAAAAAATCCTTTTAAGAATATGATCATTCCGGCCTCAGAAGTCAGGCTCATGAACGATAAGAATATGAAAATGGCTGTCAAAATAATGTAGGCAAAATTTCTTGTTTTCATTTTTCCACCTTTCATCTTCTTACTTCATAATGATACAAGAACAGTCTAAATCTTCTGTGACGGTACAGTCGCAGGTCAAGATTACCGTGCCTAAAATGTTTGTTCCTGTTGTGTGTCCCCGTATCTTAATTGGTTGAGCTGATTTTAGTGATAATGAATCTGCGATGAATATAATTTGTAGGAAAATAATCACTAAAACAAGCTTTAATACAAACTTTTTAATCATATTATCGACCCCCCTTAATATTGTATTATTATGAAATTATTTAAAAAAATTTATGGCTACTGTCAAGAAAATTTATATTATATTTTTTTTAACAACATAATATTATCTTTAATAACATATGAAAATATTAAATTCTATACAATATGAACTGGACCAGGTTTTTGGCATAAGGAGGATAGACTTTAAAAAAATGATAAAAAACCCGGGAATAATATTTACGGGCTTATCGGTGGAGACCAGCTGCCATGTGGCCCAGTATCCAGAGCCAGTACCTTCAACAGGGCTTCAATATCTTGCAGCCGATGGGGGCGGTCGATTTTCTGCAGCGGGTTTTCATACCTCAGGTCCGTCAGGGTGTGAGCGACCTGAAGTTTCTGGAATCGCAGGAACTTCCTCAGCTGGCTCAGCATACCCTGGCCGTTAGTAACCTGACCATGAACATTTTCGGCCAGATTTCTCCCTTTCAGTTTCCTTACGAAAACCGGGCTGACGCCGCCCGGGTTAAGGTTGAATACCTTCAGGCCGGGCGCCGGATTATTGAGGACTTTACCGCTACAATCGGTTATATGATCGTAAACATGCCCACCATGACCGGGATGTACATCCAGACAGTGACCTGGGGTCCCAGCGTCTTCAGTTTCAGGGCGCCGGCTGAAGAGATGCCGGGAAAGATTCAGCTTTTTCAGATTTCCATGTACTCTCGTCTTGACAATCCAGCTTTTAATGTCGGTTATACCAGGCTGTGTGCCATAATCACCCGGGAAAATCTGAGGCAGCAGCAGGCTATCTTTGCCCGTTATCAGCAAATCAGGCAGACTCTTCAGGAAACCAGCGACATCATCTGGCAGACCTATCAGAACCGCAGCGCTTCTCAGGACAGGATTTTTGAACGGTACAGTGAAGCCCTGCGGGGAGTGGATACCTATATTGACCCGGTCAACAACTGGAATGTTCAGCTCCCCACCGGCTATAGTAATGCCTGGACCAACGGAACCGATTATGTGTTCAGCGACAGCCCTTCTTTTAACCCTGGCGCCGTTTTTGGAAGCAGCTGGCAACAGATGAATCGCAAACGGTAGCCAGGGTCAAATGGGCGGGGTTCAGTATCCCGATAGGCCTTTTCCTGCCTATTCCAGACTTGCTCGTCGGCGGCCGAAGACTGCCCAGAATTTACCTTCACAGATTAAATGCCGTTGTAATTTAATTTTATTTCCTTTAAAAAATTTTCCCTGATCAGTCCGCCTCTGCCGGAAGATTAAAGAGCCAGGTCGCAATCTTCTTATCTTAAGAAAGCAGGTCTCATCGGCAGGCGGTCTATTTTGAGATCTGGCACAGAAGTTGCTGTTATTATGGGTGGAAACAGGGGGTGAGCAATGAACAGGATAAAGGCCATCCTCAAAGGGAAAAGGGTAGCCGGGGAAGACAGCTTCCAAAAGCAGACGTTCGGGGATTCTCGCCGGGTTGAAGCCGGGCCGCGGGTCGCGAGAAGAGTAAATCTTGAGAGGCTGTCCAGACCGGAGGTGTTCAGGGATTCTTTCGTCATACTCAGCAGGAATTTCAAGCTGGTTATGCTGGCGGTGGCCATTTCTGGCCTGATCCACCTGATGGCCGGCGCGCTTTTAATCGGGGTGCCGTTAATGAATCCGGGGAACCTGCCGCCGGTCCAGGTCTATAGCGCTTTTCTGGCTCCGATGCCGTCTCCATCTCCGCCGCCGGCTCCACCCAAGGGCAGCCCGCGTGGTGCCGGCAGGACGACAGCTCTCAAGGCCCGGCCGGCTGTGGCTCCCGGAGTGCTGGTAGCGCCGATTGATATTCCAGAAGAAATCCCGGAAGAGGGCGTCGACGGTTATGGTAACAGATTCGGCCTTCCCTGGGGCATTGAATACGAGGGAGAGCAGCCTGTTTTCAACAAAGAATTTGAACAGTGGATCAATCTCCCGGTGGAAAAAGAAAAAGAGCCCGTTCGGGCCATCGGTGAAATCAAGCCTCCGCGCCTGATTCGCAGGGTCGATCCCGTCTATCCTGAAATCGCCCGTCAGATCAGAAAAGAGGGCCTCGTGATACTCGAAGCCACCACCGATGTCTTCGGGCGTGTCCAGAGCGTCCGGGTGCTTCGCTCTGAACCTTTCCTGGATGAAGCGGCCATTGAAGCCGTCAGGCAGTGGGTCTATGCGCCGATGATCATCAACGGCCGGCCGCGTTCTGTGACTTTCACCGTAACGGTCATCTTCAAGCTGCAGAAATAGAATCAGGACTCGGGTCTTAAGGTCCCAGGTTAAGCTTATGGAGCCTCAGGAGCCCTTTGTTTAGTTTCAGGTGGAAGCATCTCTGTTTGCGTGATTTGCCGCGATGATTTCAGTAGTATAGCGCGGACTCAGTTTCCTCCTGCCCCGGGGTTAGCGGTTCCTGGCGGGCATTAAGGTGAGAGCCCAGGAGAGGGGCGCCGCAGCAGGGTCCTCTTCCCGATCTTAGCCTCCACTGAAACGGAGAGACAATCGTTCCGGGTTGCCTGATTGTAAATAAATCCACCTTCTTTTATAATTGTGAAAAATTCGTTCTTAGAAGGACACCATGAAAGTCAGTAAATTCAAGCAATATCTTCTGTCGGGGGTTTCCTATGCTATTCCTTTTGTGGCTTCGGGCGGAATTTTGATTGCCATATCGATTGCTTTGGCTCCGATGACCGCCCAGGGTCCAGATTTCAGCCGGGCTCCTTTTCTCAAACTGATTAACGACATCGGCCTGGCTGCTTTTTCGCTGCTGATTCCGGTTCTTTCCGGTTATATCGCCTTCGGCATAGCTGACCGTCCTGGCCTGGTTCCCGGGTTTGTCGGTGGGTATATCGCCAGCCAGGTCGGAGCCGGCTTCTTAGGCGGGCTTATTTCCGGGCTGCTGGCTGGCTTTCTGGTGTTTTACCTTAAAAAAATAAAAGTTCCCACTTACATCAGGCCTGTCATGCCGATCCTTGTCTATCCCGTGATTTCTTCTCTGATAATCGGTTTCGTAATGTATAAAATCATCGGCGCTCCGATCCATGATCTGATGCAGAGCATAACCGGCTGGCTGGAAGTGATGGGGACGGGCAACAAAGTCATCCTGGGTATCATACTGGGCTCAATGATTGCCTTTGACATGGGCGGTCCGGTCAACAAGGTGGCCTTCTTTTTCGGGGCGGCCATGATTCAGCAGGGTAATTATTACATCATGGGTGCCTGTGCCTCGGCCATCTGCATCCCGCCTCTGGGGCTGGGGCTGGCGACACTTCTTAACAGGAAGCTCTGGAGCGAACAGGAGCGGGAGGCCGGCCTGGCCGCTCTGGCCATGGGCACCATAGGGATTACCGAGGGCGCCATTCCTTTCGCCGCGGCCGACCCTTTCAGGGTTATTCCGGTCATCATGGCCGGTTCCAGTGTCGGCTCGGTGATTGCCATGCTGAGCGGCGTGGGCGACCATGCACCTCACGGCGGACCGATTGTTCTGCCGGTAGTCGACAATCGGTTTATGTATGTGGTGTCGATAATCGCTGGAACGCTGGTGGTGGCGGCAGTAATGAACTATATCCGCTCAAGAAGCAAAAAGAAAGCAGAAATTCAAAAGGCCTGATCCAGCGATTTGGATTTCCCGGGGGGTCGCCTCTGAACTCAAGGTTTTTTCGGATAAAATTTATGGCCAGCGTGCTGTCTCGTGTTGTGTAATATCCTCTTTACCGGCTCAAGGTCGGCTTCTTGGCTATCATTTTTTGTCCTGAGGCCGGGGGGCCGAAAAGGAATCATTGGTAGATAAAACTCCCCCATGTGAATCAAGCGAAAATCTGCCGTGCTTGATTCAGGGTGTTGTCCCCGGCCGGGAATGGGGAAAATTTCAGGTCGGCCGGAAAAGACGGCCGGGTAAAATTTAATCCGGCATGTTCTAAACCGGGAGAGACGTGATAAAATAATCCCTTAAATTCCGGAGGCTGGAGGTTTGGATGAAACTGGTAGCTGTTACTGCCTGCCCGACGGGAATCGCCCATACCTATATGGCCGCTGAACAGCTCGAACGGGTTGCCAGGAAACTGGGCCATTCGATAAAGGTTGAAACCCAGGGCGCCATGGGGATAGAAAACGAGCTGGAACAGGAAGAAATAAACCAGGCGGAGGCGGTAATTTTCGCCGTGGGTATAACCGTGCAGAAATCCGAAAGGTTTGAGGGCAAAAAAGTTTTTGAGTTTTCGGTTCAGGAAGCGATAAAAAACGCCGAAGGCATTTTTCAGAAAGTTAGGGAAGAAATTGGCGGTTGAATTTACTTTTGAGTTTCCACTGCCGCTGGGGCTTCACGCCCGCCCCGCCGGCTTCATCCAGGAGAAGTGCCAGTGCTTTCCAGGAGAGATAGTCTGGGAAAACCTGCGAACCGGGAAAAGGGCTGACGGTCGAAGCGCCATTTCGTTGCTGACCACCGATACTCGCCAGGGAGACCCCTGCCGGGTGATGGTGGGGGGCCAGGGCGAGGAAGAATTTGCCGCCGGCCTTCGGGTCTTTCTGCTCCAGGAGCTTCCGGTTAAGGAAGAGAAAGCCTTGAGCCCGGGGCCAGAGGGAGAAGCCATGATCCCGGAGATTTTAGGGACTCAAAAGGAGGTCTTTTTCTGCGGACATTCAGCTTCTCCGGGCATTGTCCGGGGGAGGGCGGTTCGGGCAGGCAGAAAACCAACTCCGGGAGAGCTGGTTCCGGCTGCCGACTGGAAGGCCCGGGACCCGAAAAGAGAAATCTTGGAGTTCGAGAAAGCTCTGGAAGAACTTAAGACAGAAATTAAAAGCGAGCTGGAAGCGAAAGAGGGGACGGAGAAAAACATCCTTAAAGCCCACCTTTCGCTCTCGGCTGATCCGGCTCTCATCAAACGGGTCGAAGAGCTGATCAAAAAAGACGAGCTTACAGCGCCGGCCGCTCTGGCTCGGGCGGTGGAGGAGTTCAGCCGGCAGCTTCTTCAAACTAAAACCCAGATCATAAGAGAACGAGTGGCTGACCTGAATGATGTTGCCCTGAGGTTGCTGGAAAAAATGGGTCTGAAGGTTGGGCGCGGGAAAGAGACTGAACTGGCGGAGCCATTTATCCTGGTAGCTGAAGATCTGCTGCCTTCTGAATTTCTCGGTTATCGGCCAGGTCAGATTCTGGGACTCGTTCTGGAAAAGGCCGGGCAAACCTCGCACACCCTGATTATGGCCCGGGGCCGGGGAATTCCGGCCGTTACCGGGGTGGCCGAGGCTGCACGCCTCATAGGAAGGGGAGAAGAGGTGATAGTCGACGGTAACCGCGGGGTGGTGGTGGTCGCCCCGGGCGAAGAAACCGTAAAATATTACCAAAGGGAAACTGAAGCCGAGAGGTCGCTCCGGCAGGTTCGCCGGGAAAAAGCTTCTCTGCCTGGCCTGACCGCCGATGGCCGGAAGATTGAAATTGCGGCCAACATCGGGCACCCGGAGGAGCTGAAAAAAGCCCGGGATGACGGAGCGGAAGGCGTGGGAATATTCAGGACAGAGCTTCTTCTTTACGGAAAAACCACGCTTCCAGAGGAGGAGCAGTTTCTCCTTTACCGCAGAGTGGCCGAAGAGGCTGAGGGAAGGCCGGTCATCATCCGAACTTTTGACATCGGCGGCGACAAGCCGATTTCTTCGGTGAAACTGCCGGAAGAACCAAACCCTTTTCTCGGTTATCGCGGGATAAGAATATATAAAGAATATTATGAACTCTTCAGAAGCCAGGTCAGGGCTGTTCTGCGGGCCGCGGCCTTCGGAAATCTCCGGCTGATGTTTCCGATGGTTGCCCTGCTGGAAGAGGTCGTCTGGCTTAAGGAACAAGTGAAAAAATTCGCTGCCGAGCTCGAAAGGGAAGGGCGGCCCTTCAACCAGAGTGTTGAAATCGGCATTATGCTGGAAATACCTTCGGTGGCTCTTCTGGCTGATAAATTTGCGGCCGAGGTTGATTTCTTCAGCGTCGGCTCGAACGACCTGGTGCAGTACTTTTTCGCCGCCGACCGCGGCAATCCCCGGGTTAAATACTTTAACCAGCCGCTCAATCCGGCATTTCTCCGGCTGCTGAAGCTAGCCATTGTTAACGCCCATGCTCACGGCCGATGGGTCGGTCTATGCGGCGAACTGGCCGGGGATTCACGCCTGACACCGATTTTTGTCGGTCTTGGTTTTGATGAGCTGAGCATGAGTTCGGCTTTCATTCCCGAGGTAAAATCGGTTTTGAACCGGTTGAAACAGACAGATTGTCAGAGGCTGGTGGAAATGGCGATGGAATCAGCCACGGCTGAGGAGAACGAAAAGCTTCTGGAGGATTTTTATCGGGAACAATTTCTGCCGGAACTAATCGAGCCGGTGCTGGTCGACCTGGAAGCTGATTGCCGGTCAAAGGTTGAAGTCATCCAGAGGCTGGCCATAGTTTTTGAACAGTCCGGACGTGTCGGAAACCGGGCGGTTTTTGAGCAGGCTCTCTGGAAGCGGGAGAGGGATATAGCCACGGAGATAGGGTTCGGACTGGCCATACCGCACTGTCAATCAGCGACAGTCAGGACTCCGAGCATCGGAGTTATGAAGCTCAGACAGCCCATCGACTGGCACTCTAAGGAAGAACAGCCAGTGGACCTTATAATCTGTCTGGCGATTCCGACGGGCGATAAAGTGCGTCCGAAGCTCCAGCTGCTGCCGAAACTTTCTCGGAAACTTATCCATGATGAATTCCGCGAGGCGCTGCGGCAGGCAAAAACCGCGGACGAAGTGGTGGCCCTGATTAAAACCGCCACCGGTTAAAATAGAGATTAAAGCGCCGGATGGCTTACTTATTTTGCTAATTTTTTCTCCGGTGATTCAGAAAGGCGTTTGTACTCGAAGACACCACCGGGCTGAGAAGCTTCCAGACCGATTACTTCACCTTTCTGGTCGACGATGAATTTTATTCTGACGACTGAAATCTGTTTCAGGGTGAACTCGTCTCCCGGCACCGGGACGAGTTCATAGACCGGCTGTCCGGGCACGGTCATTGTCAGGACTTCGCCTTTAAGGTCCACAGAAATGACCTGTTCCATCAGACTGTATTTTCCGGTGAATTTTTTGAGAAAGGCCGGGTCGTAAAATTTCTCATCTGGCTTTTTTCTGAAAACAATCGGGTCAGCTGTAGGTTCAAAAGTTCCAGCCACCGCAGCCACCAGACCGTTGACATCTGTTTCGAAAGTAAGCTTCATGTTTTCAAAGGTCGGGTCGTCGCCACGCAGACCGTTAAAGGTTTCAAAGTGCCAGTGTTCGAGCGGCGTGGATATGCCGTTATAGATGAATGAAAGTTTTTTATCTCTAAGGACAACTTTAAGTTCTCCGTATCCCGGATGGAAATAGGTGCCGGCATATTCTTCAACGGCCTGGGCCGGCCTGGTGCCCTTGATTCTTCTGGTCTGGGCTTTTTGCTCGGCTTGGGCGGCCACTTCTTCGCCCTTAGCCTGGTTGCGGACAGCTTCACCGATCCAGTCGACCGGCTCCAGCCCGAGTAGTTTATCTGTCAGAGTCCGAACCAGGAGCTCGGGCAACCCGGTAGCGTTTCTATTGGTCAGAACCACAAAGCCGAACCCTTCCCGCGGCAGCATGCTGACCAGGGCTGAAAAGCCGTCGATGTTTCCGCCGTGGTGAATTCTCTGGTGCCCGCGGTAGTGGTCTATGAACCAGCCGAGGGCATAACTGGAAGTGCTCAGGTGAATGGTGGTTGGAGTCTGGGCTATCGGCGTGTAGGGGAGGTGAAGGTCTTCCATGGTTGCCCGGTTGAGAAGCTGGGCCTCGCCGAATTTTCCGTCATTCAGATGGACCATAACCCAGTTGCTCATCTCCCGAACGCTGGAGTTGATCGAACCGGCCGGCCCCATGTTGGTTATGATGCGAAATGGTATCTTTTCTATTTTCTTATTGCGATAAGCATATGGCTGAGCAAAGTCCTGATCTTTCTGAGAATCCAGCACCGAGAAGTTTGACCTTATCATCTGCAGCGGGTCGAACACCAGCTGTTTTATTGCCTGTTCCCAGGTTTTTCCGGTCAGGACTTCCAGAAGGTAACCGGCGGTTAAATACATCAGGTTGTTGTACTGGAATTTTTCCCGCAGGTCGGCCGTGAATTGAAGATGGGCCAGGCGCCGGACAATCTCCTCCCGGCTGATATCGTAATTGTTATACCAGACGAGGTCGTGGCGGGGAAGGCCCGAGCGATGGGTGACCAGATCCCGCGGAGTTATTCTCTCAGTGATGAGCGGGTCTGATAACTTGAACCAGGGGATATAGGTCCGTACCGGCCTGTCCCAGCTCATCTTTCCTTCATCCATCAGTCGGGCCAGGGCAAAGGTGGTGAAGGCTTTGCTGGCCGAACCGATGGCTAAGAGCGTATCCGGGGTCATCGGCAGCTTGTTCTCCAGGTCGCGTAAGCCGTAGCCTTTGATCAGGATGATTTCCTTATCCTTGATCACCGCCAGAGCCAGTCCCGGAACCTTTAACTCCGTCAGAGCCTTATTGATGACCTCATCTATTCCTTCCAGGGCCTTACGGGCTCTGGCCACCGGGTTTTCTCCCTTGTTAAGATTGAAAGGAAAAGACTGTCCTGACTGGTTGAAGTTTCCGGCCATCTTCTGTCCGCCTTCTTCCAGCCTGCCCTTAAAAATCGGATTCCCGGGCACTCCGGAAATGGCGAAGCTGATTTCATTACCTTCTATTTTAATGTTCTCAAGCGGCAGATCTTTAGCTTTCTGCACCGGAATGGAGATTACCCCCTCCAGCTTTTTTTCTGCTGACAACCTGAAATCCACCTGGATTTCGAGCTTCATTCCCGGAAGCTCTATTGCCCCTTCCCAGTGGCCGGAGATTTTCTGTCCGGGGTCTTCCTGCTGGCCGGGAAGGGCGGAAGCCTGGCTGACGGCCAGAAAAGCCAGGGTAATAACGGTTATAATAGCCAGGGTTTTTCTTTTCATTTCTTCCTCCTGAGTTTTTAACCTTTTGTCATAGGATATGAAACTTGCCTTATTTAATCAATTCAATTCAGATCCTTTTCCGCGGCCCCGTCTCCGGCTATTTATTTCCACTGGTCGAGTGGTCGAGGCCGGCTCCTGAAGACGGGAGGGGGCTTAGTTGTTTTCGGTTTCATCAATAAGATACGAGGAAGAGCTAAAAAAGGTTTTGGAAGTCAGACCGCCAGCAATTCTACCGGAATAAATATTTTCAGCCCGGGGGAACTATTCCGGCCCCAATTTCGTCTTTTTAAGTGTAAAAACCATCTTGTTTTGTGATAATTAAAGCCGTCAGGAGGCAAAATGATCAGCAAAAAATTGTCAGAAGTTATAGGAAGCGGTCGTGTCCTCGGCCTGGCCATGATGTTATTGTTGGCCTTTGTCTTCAGCGCCGGTTGCCAGGATTTTATAGAGGCCACCTATAAATATGAGGAACCGTTCAGCCAGACCATTGCTCTTAAAGAACCGGGCTCTTTCTCCCTGTCCAACATAAACGGCTCGGTCACCGTAACCAGCTCGCCGGATTTGAACGTAGTTATCAAGGCCACCAAATATGCCCGCTGGAAGAAGGAAGACCTGGCGAAAATCAGGATTGAGGTCGTCAGCGGCGAGCGGTCGGTGGTGGTGGAGACCATCCATGAGAAGCGCAACCTCCAGGTTAAGGTCGATTATGAAGTAACCGTTCCCGAAAATATGGCCCTGGAGATGGTGAAAACGGTAAACGGCCGGGTCAGCCTGAACGGGAAATTCGAACGGGCCCAGCTTCAGACCACCAACGGCAGCATCTCCGCCAGGGGAGATATTGGCTGGTTGGAAGCTGTGACCACCAACGGCAGCCTGGACCTCGGCCAGGTAAAGGGCAGAGCCAGTCTGAAGACCACCAACGGCAGCATCAAGCTGGAACTGAATGAAGTTACCGGCGACCTGGAAGCCCGAACCACCAACGGCAGCATCACCGTCAGACTCAAGAATCAGCCTGACGGTTATTTCAGTGCCCGGGTGACCAACGGCAGCATCAAAGTGGACTATCCGATTACGGTCGAGGGGCAGATCAGCCGGAGAAGGGTTGAGGGAAGAATGGGCAGCGGCCAGGGGCCAAGGATTGAACTTCGTACCACCAACGGATCAATCAGCCTGCTCAAGTTTCCGGAATGAAGATTTGAGTATCTGGCTCAGGAAGGAATGACTCCGGAAAGACCCTTAACTTCCCGAGGTCTTCGTTTGACCGGCTCTCTCTTGACTGCAGTCGGGAATTAAGGATTCAGGGTGTTAATTATTCCGGTGGCCGCTTTTGTATGAAATCCCGGCTACCAGTTTTTTTTGTCACCCGCTCTGAATTCATCTCTTGAGCTTTCCGGACAGTTCTTCAATCGTTTGATGCAGCCGGATGACTATGACCGGAGTTTTGAGGTTTTCATAAAGAATTTTTGAGGGCTCTAAACCCGAGCCGTAGAAAGCGTTGTTGGCTTCCTTGTTCACCCTCAGCGTCCCGCCCTTGAGGGAAATTCCGGCAAACAACCCTTTGCTCTTGGAGTAAGAATAGATCTCGGCTTCCATTTCCAGGTCGGTGCTGGCTTCGGCGCTCCGGCCGACCGGACCGGCAGCGACACTCATGTCGGCGCCGAGGGTTATCTTACTGGAGGCTATATTTTCCACACCCTGTCTATTCTTAAATACCAGCACCAGGTCGGCTTTCTGGATTCCAATCTGCCAGCCGAAACTTCCGCCGATCAAGTCAATGAACAGCGGGTTGCTCCACTGACCGTCCTTCCTTCTGACCATGACTATTCCCCGGCCATACTGCCCGCCCAGACCCCAGGCTGCCTTGACCACGCCCGGAAAGATGGCCAGGCCTTCAGCCTTTTCCAGCAGTCTGACCGGGAGGCCTTCCTCTTTAAGACTGGCCAGCTCCTTGATAACTTCAATCGCCCGGGCCACTCTTTCTTCCCCGGGTCCGGGAGTGGCTTTCTGCTGGCCGGAGATTTCCGGCCTTCCCGGGCTGAGGAGAAAGCAAAAAACCAGGCCGGCCGACAGGAATATCTTTTTCCAATCTTTCTTGATAAATCGGCTCTCCATTTTTGACCTTCCTGATAAAGTTTCTTATTTTGATTTTATTACCTTTTTACCCGGCGAGCAACCCGAACTCTGCCGGACAGAAGACCTGTTCGGTGGCCGCCGGCCCGGCAACGGCAGTTGCCAGAAATTCCCTTATCGGGTAGTCTATAAATCAGAGAATAGAGCCGGGAGCTTGTCTCGTGAGTATCTTTGCCAGGGCCTTTGAGGTGGTGGCTGCCCAGCTGGGGATAGCAGTGGTCGGCTTTCTGGTGTTTCGCAGCCGGATTCAGGATAAAGAAAGCATCCTGAAATTCCTGTCGACCCTGGGCATTGATTTAGCCCTGCCTTTTTTTATTTTCACCGCCATCATCAATAACTTTGACCCCGTCCGCTACAGTCGCTGGTATATTTACCCGCTCTGGTGGCTGGGCCTGACGGGTGCGCTCCTCCTGCTGTCTCTTCTCGTTACTCTGGTCTCGAGGAGCAACCGGGAATTTTTCCTGTCGTTATTCTTCCAGAACGGAATCTTTTTTCCGCTGGCTCTGATGACCGGTCTTTATGGCGGCGATTCGGCCGAAGTGGCTATGCTCTTTATTTTCATGATGTTCTATCCCAGCTTCTTCTTCCTGGCCATTCCGGCCATCCTGGGCCTGAAACAGCAAAAAACCAGGTGGCACCGGCTTCTGTCTCCGGTCTTTCTGGCCACGGTTCTGGCCATTCTGTTCAAGCTGTCAGGTCTGGATGTCTATCTTCCGGGTTTTCTCAGGAGCACCTTTTCGGCCGTGGGTTCGATTTCCACCCCGGTCATTTTCCTGATCCTGGGCGGCAATATCTACCTGGACCTGGTTGGCTCCAGGAAATTTTCCCCGGGAAAGGTACTGTGGTTTGTTCTGGTCAAAAATTTCGTTTTTCCGGCAGTGGGCTTATTGGCCATAAAATTATTCAACTTTCCCCAGCCGTTATCGCTCATTCTGCTTTTGCAGCTGGCGGTGCCGCCGCTGACGATTGTTCCGGTGCTGGTGGGGCGGGCCGGAGGGAATCGGGCCTTTGTCAACCAGTTGTTTGTGGCCAGCGCCGCGGTGTCCATAGTCAGTCTGCCTCTTTTTCTTTATCTGTACCAGAAGTTCTGTTCTTAATCGGTTGGCGGAGGAATAAAGAAAATAGCAGCGGGGGCCGGAGTCGATTTTTCTTGACCGGGAGCCGGTTAAAAGGTAAATATGTAGACGGCAATTCGGTTACAGGAGGGTTAATGAACGACAGAAAAACTCTGAATAGAAGAAAATTCCTGGGAGCCACAGCCGGAACAGTAGCCGGCGTCTTAGCCCTGGGCGGCTCTTCGGTCTCGCGGGCAATTTCAGACCGGCGGGAAAAACCGGGTTCTCTTATAACCAGGGTTCTGGGTCGAACCGGCTACCGGATTCCCGTCGTGTCCATGGGGGTTATGAACGCCGACAACCCTGAACTCGTCCGCCGGGCCTATGAAGCCGGCCTCAGGCATTTCGACACGGCCAATGTCTACCAGCGAGGGCGGAACGAAGAGATGGTCGGACGGGTGCTGGTGGAAGAGCTCAAAGTCAGAGACCGGGTGGTAATTGCCACCAAGATCCTGCTCCGGCCTCAACAGCGAGGCCTGTCAGCGGCCGAAATGAAGGGGGCCCACCGCAGCCTGATGGAGGAAAGTCTGCGTCGTTTGCGGACCGATTATGTGGATATTCTTTATTCGCACGATGTCTCCGACCCCGAGTGGGTGAAAAACCCGGCTTTGATCGAGTCGCTGCTGGAACTTAAAGAGCAAAAGAAAACCCGGTTCATAGGTTTCAGTACCCATCAAAATATGGACGCGGTCATCAGGGCGGCCATGGAAGCTAAGGTCTATGATGTCATTCTGACCACGCTGAATTATTCGCTCTACGATTATGCTGACTATCTGGAAACTCTCAAGCAGGCTGCGGTCCAGGGGATCGGCCTGGTGGCTATGAAGACCCAGTGTCAGCAGGCCTGGTACCGGGAATCGATTCCGGCGGAAATGAGGCGTTTTTATGAAGGGCCCATCATTCACAGCGCTCTCCTGAAATGGGCTGTTCGTCATGATTTCATAGCCACCGCGGTTCCGGGATTTACCACTTTTGAACAGCTCAATACTGACCTGCCGGTGGCCGGCGATCTGGAATATACCGAGGAGGAAAAAAAGTTCCTTGAGGACCGTCAGGTTAAGCTCCAGATGGCGGCTGTCTGCCGGGCCTGCGGCCAGTGTCAGCCGACCTGTCCAAAGGGTGTGGATATTCCAGTTGTGCTGAGAGCCCATATGTATGCTGCCAGCTACGGCAATTTCTATCAGGCCAGGGATACTCTGGACGGCCTGGAGCCTGAAAAATCCGTAAAAATCTGCGTCGGTTGCAGCGAGTGTCAGGCCAGATGTGTGCGGGGAGTAAACATTGCCCGCCGGCTGGATGAATTAAGAACCCTGCTGGCCTGAGCCGGGCTGAAAATTTGCCGGCGCCGGTCGGAGGGACAAGCCCGAATTTGGTCAACCTGGAGGCGGGCCAGCTGATTCAGGTTAATTCAGCGTTGGAATCAAATTTTTTGGGGGTCGAGCGACTTAAGATTTGAAACGGGCTGAGGCGTGGCCTCATAAAAGGAAAAAGAGAGCCCGGGACTTAAAAAAGGAGTGCCATGAGGACAGTAAAAATCAGTCTAAAAATAAAAGCCAGCCCTTCAGGCCTGGTTGTTTTCAGCCTGGTCATTATTCTGCTTGTCCTCTCCTGCAGCCAGGTCAGCAGTCAGCAGAAGGGCAAGGAATTTATTCAAAAAGAACAGGCCGCTGTCCGGCAGCCAAAATTGGCTAAAGTAATCATGGGTTACTATCCTGGCTGGAAAAAATCCGAGTTCAGCCACGGCCTGATCGATTTTTCCTGCCTGACTCATCTGGCTCATGCTTTTGCCTGGCCTGATAGTAACGGTAATCTGATCGTCGGCAGCAATTATCTTTACCCCGAGCTGGTGGCCGCTGCCCACAACCAATCAGTGAAAGTCTTGCTAAGCCTCGGCGGCTGGGGCAACTGCGACGGCTTCCCGCCGACTGCAGCTTCTCCTGAAAAACGCAGCCGCTTCATCGGGCAGATTGTGGATTTCTGCCGGCAGAATAACTATGATGGAGTGGATCTGGACTGGGAATTTGTTTCTGATGAACAGGAAAGGCAGAACTTCTCGGACCTGGTGCGGGAGCTTTCAGCCGCCCTCCGGGCCATGAACCCGCCGCGCCTGCTGACCATGGCCGCGCCTTCCGGACCTTACTGGGGAAGGTGGATAAACTTTGAGGAGCTGCATCCTTATTTCGATTATATTTCCATGATGACCTACGATTATCATGGAACCTGGACCGACCACTCCGGTCACAACTCGCCCCTCTACACCTGCCAGAATGACCCCTGCGGGTCTTTTGACGATAGCTTTACCTACGCGGTTATCAGAGAAATTCCTCTCGATAAGCTGCTTCTGGGAATTGCTTTCTTCGGTCGCTCTTTCAACACGGACAAACTTTACGGTCCATCTAACCAGAGCCAGTATTATACCTATACTGACATTCAGAAATTGCTGGCCTCAGGCTGGAAATATAACTGGGATTTCTGCAGTCAGGTGCCGTTCCTGCTCAGTCCCTCGCGGACAACTCTTCTTTCTTATGATGATATACGTTCGGTGTTCCGGAAATGTCATTATGTTCTGGATAAAGGGGCGGCCGGGGTAATCATCTGGGAAATTACCGCCGACCGCCATAACGGCCGTCCGGAGCTTCTGCAGACGGTGGCCCGAACCTTCCGCCGCCCGGCGGCTAAATGATTCTATAAACCGGGATCGATTCCACCGCTTTTTGAAAATATCCGGGCAGTGTGTTTTTATCCTGACCTGGCAACTGTTTCTATGAAATAGATTCGAGAAAAAGATTTTCATCCTGAAGTCAGAGGCTGAAAGCTCCAAGAAAAAAATTAAAAACCCGCGATTTTACGAGCTTTTGAGGATAATGGTTGAGCAAGAATTCAGGCCTTCAATTCGGCTTTCAAGTCTGTTGGAGTTTACACGGGCAGAACTTAATTCAGGACTGAATTAATATGCTGTTTTTTTCATTATTTTCAATCAAACAGGACTTTAATCTGCCGGTCGTTAAAATAAAAAGATGAAAAAATCTTCTGAATCGTGAATAATTATTCTGATATTATCGATGATAAGTGGTGAAGGAGAGGATTCCATGAAACTGTGGAATAAAAATCGGCCAATTCTGATTCTGTTACTTTCTTTAATAATTATGGCTTCCGGACTGGCCGTCATTGCAGCCGGCAAAGACAAAGCGCCAGCCCGGGCTGTGGGGCAGACCGGGAATATAAACTTTATCCCGATTTCAGTCTGGTATACCGGCGGGACGGTCCGGGCGCCGATGATAGAACCGGTCACAGCCAGGTCGCGGGCTGAATGGAAAAAAGACCTGGAACAGATTAAAAAGCTCGGTTTTAATACCGTCCGCTGCTGGATTGAATGGGCTTACAATGAGAAAGAAGAAGGGAAATATGATTTCTCCAGTCTGCAGTTATTGACCGACCTGGCGGCCGAGGTCGGGCTGAAGGTTATCTGCCAGGTCTATATCGACTCTGCCCCCGAGTGGGTGGGCAAAAAGTATCCGGAGTCGGCTTTTGTGGCCTCCAACGACCTCAAGGTCCATTCCCAGTCTTCTCCCGGCTTCTGTTTTGACCATCCCGGGGTTCAGGAAAAAATCCTTAATTTTTTTAGCGAAGCCGCCCGGGCGGTCAGGGGGAAACCAGCTTTTTACGGCTGGGACCTGTGGAGCGAACCGCATATCATCAACTGGTCGGAAGTTTATCACCTGGGTGACCTCAGGTATGTTCAGTTCTGTTACTGTCCCTCCAGCCAGGCTCGTTTCCGCAACTGGCTGAAGAAAAAATACGGCCGCATAGAAAAATTAAATGAGGCCTGGCACCGAACCTTCCGGAATTTTGAAGAGGTTGAGCCTCCGCGCTTCGGGACCATCCTGACCTATACCGATTATGTTGACTGGCAGGAATACATTTCTGACAAGCTGGCGGAAGACCTGGCGCTTAAAGCCGGGGCCATTAAAGAAGTCTTGCCCGAGTCGGTGGTGACCAGCCATTCGGCCATTCCTGGACTGTTCAGCCGGCCTTCCTGGGACGGCACTCCTGACGACCGCAAGATGAACGACAGCGTCGATTACTATGGAGTTTCAATCTATCCCAAGCATGCCGGGGCGGTCAGACCCTGGACCCCTTTTTTCCGGTCGGCCGGTCTGGATTTTGTTCGGTCGATGAGTCTCAAGAATGGCGGATTTTATGTGGGTGAGCTTCAGGCCGGCTACGGGGTTTTTGGAATGAAAGTCAGTTT
Source organism: Candidatus Saccharicenans sp. (assembly GCA_030017715.1). GTDB lineage: Bacteria > Acidobacteriota > Aminicenantia > Aminicenantales > Saccharicenantaceae > Saccharicenans. The sequence goes on from JASEIU010000007.1 coordinate 27,390, forward strand.
GCCGGTCACAGCCTCAGACCTCAGAGACTGGATGTGGAGCCTGATGGCTTATGGAGCCAGGGCCATCAACATCTATGCCTATTATCCGATGAGCTCGGGCTATGAAGCCGGCGGCTATGGTTTGATTGAACTTGATGGCCAGATTACTCCACGGGCTGAGGAAGCCGGCCGGATTGCCAGGACCATCAGCCAGAATATGAATCTATTCTTAGAGTCAAGGCCGCCTGAGTCAGAAATTGCCATCGTCTATAATCCTCTGTCCCATATGGTTGGCGGTCAGCAGACTTTTACCTCCGAAGGTCAGCCGGTCGGATATAACAACCTCAGCGAATCGCTTCAGGGAATGCACCGGGCTTTCTTCGAGCGCGGAATCAAAGTTGATTTCATTCATGTTAGAGACCTAAGGGATAAGGCTTCTCGATACCGGCTGATCATCGCTCCCTACCCGGTGATGATTTCCCAGCCTTACGTTCAGGACCTGATCAGGTATGTGGAACAGGGGGGAAGGCTGCTGGTTGAAGCCCGGGCCGGCTGGATCGATGAAAAGGGTTTTGCCTTTCCGGTCATTCCCGGCGGCGGCCTGGATAAAGTGCTCGGCTGCCGGGAAGCCAGATTGCTGCCCGTCCAGAAAACGGGCCGGATGGTTATCAGTCAGAATCATCCGGCTCTGCCCTGGCTCAAACCAGGGGATTCCCTGGATACGGTCTTCTTTGAGGAAACTTTTGAAGTAACCGATAAGAAAGCCGCCGTCCTGGCTCAAAGTCCGGATGGGCAGCCAATGGTGGTGCTGGCTCCTTACGGCCAGGGCCAGGCGCTGATTGCCGGTTCCTTTCTCGGTTCGGCCTATCATCATTTCCGTAATCCGAATAACGGCAAATTTCTGGTCGGACTGGCGGACTGGCTGGGAATAAAAGCCGGGGCTGAGGTCAAGCCCTTCCCGGAAGACTCCCCGGTCGAATGGCGCTGGCTGTTGGGCCGGGATTATCGGTTGCTTTTTATTTTTAATCGCGGCCAAGATAAATGCCGGCTGGAGTTCAGGACCGAATCACCCTGGCCGGGGGTTGAGCTCGGAGATCTGGAAACCGGTGAAAAAGTTCCATTCAGCCTGGAAAAAAAGCAGCTGGCTCTCAACCTGGAAATGGAGCCTCAGGCGGTGAGAGTTTTTCTGCTGAAGAAAAAATAAGGCTGTTTGAACCTTTATGAAAGCGCAATCAAAAAGTTCAACTAAAGCCGGGCGCTTTAAGGCGATTTGAATCTAATGGCGGTCAATTCCAGGTGGCATGAGTTTGGCCTGCGAAGCGGTAAGGGATAAAAATGAACCGCAAAAAAGAAAAGAAAAAAACATCAACCCAAGAACCTAAAGCTATGGTCGGAGCCATTGACATCGGCGGAACCAAAATTGCTTCCGCCCTCTTCGACCGCGGCGGGCGGCCGCTTTTCCGGACGCGGGTTATGGTGGTCCCGGAAGGCGGGCGGGTGGTGCTGGAGCAGGTGTTTTCCCTGTTCTATCAGCTTAAAGCCGAAGCCGAAAAGCGCGGCGGCCGGCTCCAGGGTCTCGGGCTATGTGTCCCGGGCGTGGTTAATCCCGTCACCGGTCTGGTCTGGGCACCCAATATAAAGGGCTGGAAGGATTTTCCGCTGGTCAAGCATCTGAGGAAGAAAATTGATTGTCCGCTGGCGGCCATCAGCGACCGCACGGCCTATGTTCTTGGCGAAAGCTGGAGAGGTGCTGCCAGGAATAAAAGCAATGTTATCTATCTGGCGGTCGGGACGGGCATCGGAGCCGGAATTATGGCTGACGGGGCGATAATTCACGGTCAGGCTGACCTGGCCGGGGCGGTCGGCTGGCTGGCCCTGAACCCGAAATATGATCCCGGTTATGCGGAAACCGGTTGCTTTGAGAGGGAAGCATCCGGCGGCGCTCTGGCCAGAAAAGCTGTGGACTTAATTACCGCCTGTCCCGGCCTGTTCCCGGTTGCAGAAAACCGTCGGCCGGATACGGCTGAGGCGGTGTCGATTGTCTGTCAGGCCGCCAGAAGAGGCCAGCCCGAAGCCCGGAGGCTGGTGGAAGAGATTCAGGATTATCTGGCCATGGGCGTGGCCAACCTGGTTTCCACCTTCAACCCGGAAGTGATTATTCTGGGTGGCGGGTTGTTTCAGTCGCCCGACCTTTTCTTCGAGCCGCTTAAAGAAAAATTCAGACGCTGGGCTCAGCCTCTGGCCGCCCGGAGTGTCAGTCTGAAGCTCTCGGCCCTCGGTCAGGAAGCGGCTGTTTATGGTTGCGCCCGGTCAGCCTGGTTACTGATCGATAAAAAGGAGTCGGGGAGATAGCCCGTTTGCTCAAGAATCCATTTTAAGAAAAGGAAATGGAAACTGACATTAAGGTAATTAAGGTAATTAGTGATTCAAGCAGATTTGCCTGGGTGAGATTGGAGGTCGATTTTTTTAATATATTCATTAGTGAAGAGGAGAAATATTATGTCAGCCGAAAGATACCTTAACAGGATCCAAAAAATTCTTGTAAAAATCCAGAAAACTCAGCTCGGGAAAATCAAAAGGGCTGGAAAAATAATAGCCAGAGCCATCGCTTCGGGAAACCGGGTTTATCTTTTTGGCAGCGGACATTCGGTCATTCCGGTGATGGATGTTTTTCCCCGTTATGGCAGTTTCGTCGGCTTTTATCCTCTCTATGACCCGAGATTGATGTGGCACAATGTGATCGGACCCGGCGGAGCCAGGGAGCTGCTCTGGATCGAAAGAAAGGAAGGTTACGCTAAGGTTTTCCTTCAGAGCTACTCTCTTCAACCGGGCGATGCAATCATCGTATTTTCTCACGGAGGTCGAAATGCCGCTCCCCTGGAGGTCGCCATAGAGGCCAGAAATCGCGGTCTAAAAGTTATATCCGTCTCCAGCCACCAGAATCTGAAGATGTCCCGGCCGGCACATTCTTCCGGGAAGTTCCTGGCTCAGATAGCTGACGTGGCTATCGACAACTGCATCCCGCCGGAAGATGCTCTGGTGGACGTAGGAAAGCCGGAAAGAATAGCCGCCGGCTCGACGGTGGCTGCGGTCTCGGTGGCCATGGCGCTTCTGGCCGAGGCCGGGGCCATTCTCACCAGGCAGGGGAAACTGCCCCCGACCTTTGTTTCTCCTAACGTCGCCGGCCTGGCCCCTGACCATAATGACCGCGTCTACCAGGCTTTTACCGAATTTTATTACAGCCGTCCGGCGCCCCGGAACATCCCCGGCCAAAAAGAGGCCAGGAAGAAAAGCAAAAAAGCGGGGAAAAAGCAAAATAGAAAGTGAACCAGACTGAGGGGAGACAGTTTGCCAATCTCGCCGGCCCGGCAGGCATTTTTTGGTAACAAGCAAGCGATAAAATAATAAGAAAAAAGGAATTAGAAATGGAAAAAGAAAAGCACACCCCTCCGGCGGTTGACAGCGATGCCAGACTGGCCTGGAAGCTAACGGCAGCCAGTTCCTCCAGCATCTTTGTCTTCGGGATTGTGATGGCCATACTCGGAGCTATCCTGCCGCAGCTCGTCGGCCGCTTGAATCTGGAACGCGCCCAGGCCGGCAATCTTTTCTTTTTCATGAACCTGGGCATGTTAGCGGCCACTCTGGTCTTCGGCCCGGTGGTCGACCGGTTTGGCTACAAGCTGCTGCTGGCTCTGAGCTCCCTGGTGGTCGGGCTGGCCTTTGCCGGCCTGGCTTTTTCGGCCAGCTATCAGATGGTCATGCTGTCAGTTGTCTTTCTCGGGCTGGCCGGAGGAGTGCTCAACGGAGGCAGTAACGCCCTGGTCAATGACCTTCATCCCAGGCGTCGGGCGGCGGCCCTTAACTTTCTGGGGATATTTTTCGGGTTCGGGGCTATGCTGGTGCCTCTGATCATAGGCGGATTTTTGAAACAGCTGGGGCTGCGTCCGGTGGTCCTGATCCCGGCCGGGCTGAGCCTGGCGCCTTTTGTCCTGTTCTCGATTTTCAGTTTTCCCCGTCCGAAGCTGGCTCAGGGTTTTCCTCTGAAAGACGTAAAGCACATCACCAGCTCCGGCCTGCTCTGGCTGACGGCCTTTATTCTTTTTTTCCAGTCCGGGAACGAATTTTCTATCGGCGGCTGGCTGAGCAGCTATTTTCAGGAAAGGTATAGCTTCAGCCTGAGCCATTCGGCCCTGGTTCTTTCGGGTTACTGGTTTTTTCTGATTGTCGGACGCTTTATTTATCCTGCCCTGAACCGTGTCTGGAAAAGGGAAACGGTGGTTCTGGCCGGCGCTTTTCTGGCTCTGGTTGCGGTGACCGGACTGATTTTCAGTCCGGACGGCCGGCCGGCTGTGATGCTGGCCCTGTTGGTCGGGCTGGGATTTGCGGCCATTTACCCGACGACCCTGGCAGTAATCGGAGAAAAATTTCCGCAGTTTTCGGGAACGGCTTTTTCCCTGGCCATCAGCACCGGCCTGTTGGGCGGGATGCTATCTCCCTGGCTGATCGGACGGGTGAGCCAGAATCACTCGCTCCAGACGGCTTTGCTGGTGCCGTTGTTTAATCTGGTCATGATTTTGATTCTGCAGCTGGCGGTCAGAAAAAAGATTCTGACTGAATCCGGAAAACAGGTTGATCATTCTACAGAAAAGCAATAGTCTGGAAAGGGGAAGGATGGTCGAAGAATTCAGGCTGAAGAATTTCCGGCAAAGCGAGAAGAGAATGGCTGTGGTCGGAAACCGGCTTCAATCTGCCATCAGAAAACTAAAAAAAATATTAGTACTTCAAATCCGGGGAGGGGAGTATGAGTGCCAATTTTATCAAAAAGGGAAATTTTATCGCGGCCTCTGCCGTTATTTTAAGCACAGTTTTCTTTTTTCTCCTGGCCACAGCCGGAGAGAGTGTTGACCGGGCGGTGGAGCTGGTCGTCCGGGGCGACGATATGGGCATGACTCAGGCGGCCAACGAAGCTTTTGAGATCGCCTTTAACCAGGGAATACTGACCGCCGGGGGAATAATCGTCCCGGCTCCCTGGTTTGAAGATGCCGCCAGACGCTGTCGGGAGAACCGGCAGTGGTCGGTTGGCGTTCATCTCTGCGTCAACGCTGAATGGAAGGATTATCGCTGGCGGCCGGTTCTTCCTTACAACCTGGTGCCGAGCCTGGTGGATGAAGACGGCTATTTTTTCCCCACGGCCCGGGCTTTTATGGCGAGAAATCCGCAGCCGGAAGAGCTGGAAAAGGAACTGCGGGCTCAGCTTGACCGGGCTTTAGACCGCGGATTGCGGCTTGATTACCTTGACACCCACATGGACAGCCTGGAAACCAGGGACGAGTTCCGGGGGGTGGTGAGAAAATTAGCCCGGGAATACGGTCTGCCGATTTCGGGCCAATGCGGCGAGGACCGGGAATTTTTCAACATTTACGATGTGGTGCCGGAGCTTAAAGAGAAAGTCCTGCTGGAAAAACTTCAAACCGCTAAACCCGGTCTTTATCTACTGGTGGTTCATCCGGGTCTCGATACCCCGGAAGAGAGAGCAATCGTGGATCTAAATCCTGACGGTTTGAAAGAAGTTTATAGGTACCGGTCAGCCGAGGTTAAAGCTATAACCAGCCCGAAGATAAAAAGGGCGATTGCCAGGAGGAACATTAAGCTTCTCAGCTATCGCGACCTGAGGGAACAGGGTCGGGTCAAAATAAATTGAGGATCTTAGGGCCCGCTTCCGTCGGGCTGTATTATTTCTGTTCGAATCTGGAAGAGGGGCCTGTCACGGCGCGCCACCTCCCGTCCTCGCTCCACCCATCCCCCGGGGAACCCCTTTCGCTGCGGGCGGTTCGGAGACACGCCGCATCGTCCCGCCGTCGTTGCAGTCAATCGGGGAAAATAGATGCCTGGTGCTCTTTCAGTCACCCGGCCTGATATATTTCATTGTAGCCACTGAATTGAAGATGAACCAGGCGGTTAATAATGGTAAAATTTGATGTGTACGATGGAAGGTAAGCCGGGAGAAAAAAATGACTGTTAGAGCCATCAAAGGAAATTTAATTTTGCCGGACAGGGTGGTAGAAAACGGGATTCTGGTGATAGAGGGGGAGATAATAAAAGAAGTCAGGGAAAACCGACCGGCCGGCGACATTTCAAGCCGGGGAATCAAGGCTCTGGATGATTATACCGGACGCTGGGTGTCGCCGGGTCTGATGGATGTCCATCTTCATGGAGCCCTTGGACATGAGGTAATGGAAGCCGGGGTTGCGGGGCTCAGAGAAATAGCTGCCCATCAGGCCGCCTGCGGGGTAACCGCCTTTTTCCCGACCACTCTAACTGCACCCATGGAAAAGGTTTTAGAGGCGATTCGGGCGGTCAGGGAAGCAGCCGCTCTGGACCTGCCTTCAGAGATCGCCGGAATTCACTTAGAAGGCCCTTATGTCAGTCTCAAAAGGAAAGGGGCTCAGGATCCGAAATACGTAAGGGAGATTCAGGAGACTGACCTTAAAATCCTCCGGGAAGCCCTCGGCCCTCTTAAGACCCTGATCACGGTTGCACCGGAAACCGGTCTGAATGTTCGTTTCATCCAGACGATGGTGGAAATGGGCTGGGTGGTTTCAATTGGTCATTCAGACGCCACCTATGATGAGGCTCAAGCGGCGATTTCGGCCGGAGCCAGCCACGCCACCCATCTGTTCAATGCCTGGAGGGAATTCCATCACCGGGAACCGGGCGGATTGGGAGCGGTCCTGGACAGCGACCGGGTATTTGCCGAACTGATCGCAGACGGCATCCATGTGCATCCTTCTTTTATTCGCCTGGCCGTATTCCGAAAAGGATCCGGCCGGGTGTGTCTGATTACCGATTCGCTGAAGGCGGCCGGGCTTCCGGACGGCACATACGATTGGGGAGAGATGCAGATTGTCCTCAAGGGAGCCGAAGTCAGGCTAAAGGAGTCCGGAGTTCTGGCCGGCTCGGTGCTTCATCTCAATCAGGCCGTAAGAAATGTCATTAACTGGACCGGCCTTCCGGTGCCGGCCGCGGTCAGAATGGCCTCGCTGACTCCGGCCGAAAGTGTCGGGCTCGGGAATAGATCCGGCAGCCTGGAAGCCGGCAAACTGGCCAACGTGGCTGTTTATGACTCCAATTTTGAGACACTGGCCACTTATTTGAGGGGAAAAAAAGTTTACCCGGAAAGGGAGTGAGGGGAAAATGAAAACAATTAATTCAGTCAGGCTTAATAAGGCATGTGCTCCCGTAATTTTGCTCGTTCTGGCTTTTTTCCTGGTTTCGGGCTGGAGCCAGCTTTTTGCCCGGTCGAAAAAGACGGGCAGCCAGGAACGTTCTCCGGGTTTCGAATTTAAGTTCCAGCCTGCCCCGGCCAACCTGGCCGGTTTTCCTGATTGTTCATTCACCAGGCCCTTAGGTTACAGGATGGAAAAGTTCGGCCGGACCATAGCCGCGGGAAATATCGACAATAACCCCGAAGGCAGCGCCTGTCCGGTAGGCGGACTGGGTGCCGGCGGCTACGAGTGGACGATGAGCGGCCGATTCCGCTACTGGTTTCTGAAATCCGGCTGGTATGTTGACGATTACCTGCCGGCCGACGCCTTCCATATTTTTATAAAAAAGGGAAACCGGAAAATTGTCCAGACGCTTTCAACCGGGCGGCCGGAAAATGTCCTCCAGAGCTGGAAATGGGAGCTTCAACCCGGGAACGGAGATTATTTTGCCCTTTATCCCAAAAGCGGTTTTTCCTTTGAGAAGAAAAAAGACTGGCCGGTCAGCCTGGCCGTGGTTCAGTTTTCTCCGGTCATCCCGCATAACTACCGGGAGAGCAGTTATCCGGTGGCTGTGTATAAATGGATAATCAAGAATCCTTCAAAATCAGAAGTCGAGGTGTCGCTGATGCTGACCTGGGAAAACATGGTCGGCTGGGAGGCTCGCTGGCCGGGCGGCACGGTACCCCAGACGCAGTTTGTCTGGGACAAGAACAGCCGGGGCAATTTCAGCGAGTTTTCAAGCCATGGTCCCAGGAAGGGAATAATCTTCCGCCGGCAGGGGATGGACGTCAAAACCGGAAATGCACTGGCCGGCACGATGAGCGTGGCGGTTCTGGAAGTGCCGGGAGCTGAAGTAAGTTATCTTCTTGATTTTAACCCGGTCGGCGACGGCAGGGAGGTGATGGAACCGTTTTCAGAGAGCGGCCGTCTGCCCTCGGTAAAAGCTCAGTCGGCCTCTAAAGACAACCGTACAGCTTCGGCCCTAACGGTAAAGATAAACCTGAAGCCAGGACAGGAAATTGAGATTCCATTTGCCGTCAGCTGGGATTTTCCGTATTACGAATTTGAAAAAAATGTGAAATACCGCAAGAAATACACCGAATTTTTCGGGGACGACGGAGCCCAGGCTTTGAAGATAGCCTTTGAAGCTTTGAGCAATTACCGGGAGTGGGAAAGAGAGATCGACCTCTGGCAGGCCCGGATACTCAACCAGAAGCAGCTTCCCCCGTGGTTCAAGCAGCTTCTTTTCAACGAACTGTATATTCTTTCGGAGACCGGAATCTGGGAAGCCTCGAGCGACCTTTTTACCTATCTGGAAAGCGCCGATTATCTGATGTACGGAACGTTTGACGTTGATTCCTATTGCTGGCAGCTGCTGGAGCTCTGGCCGGAGCTCGAGTGGCGTAATATTAAATATTTCGCCCAGACCATCAAAATGCTGGACCCGGCTCATAAAATTTATCAATATAACGTGACTTTTCCCGATGAAGTCCCGTCTGAGAAAAAGGCTTATTACTGGAATGTCAACAAAGAGTCCGGAATGATTCCTCACGACCTGGGCTCTCCCCGGGTCCGTCCCTGGGTGGTCCTGAATGCCTTTGACTGGCAGAACGGAAATGTCTGGAAAGACCTGAACCCCAAATTCCCCCTGAGAGCTTTAAGGGATTATCTGGCGGCCGGGCGCCAGGACCCGGATTTTCTGCGGGAAGTTTTTTCAGCCTCGGTGCTGGCCCTGGACACCCTGGAGAAGAAATTTGGCCATCCCGATTCTCATATCCCCCAGAATGAAGCCATCCCGGACCAGACCTATGATACCTGGCGGATGAAGGGCACCAGCGCCTATGTCGGCCTGCTGTGGCTGGCGGCCTTAAAGGCCACCGTGAAAATCGGGGACCTGCTGCTGGAGAACGGATTCAGCCAGGTGGACGGCCTGAGCGTCGATAAGGTCCAGAAAAAATATACCGACTGGCTGGCGGCCGGAAAGAAGGAAGTTCAAAAACTCTGGAATGAGGAGAAAGGCTATTTTCATATCGACAGTCACACCGACGACATCATGACCGACCAGCTCTTCGGTTTGTGGTATGCGGCCATGCTCGGTCTGGAAGAGACTGAGCCCATTATCAGTCCCCAGCAGGTTACCAGAGCGCTGAGCACAATATTCCGCAATAATGTGGCCGGTTTTGGCGACGGATTGATGGGCGCGGTTAACGGGCGCACCGCTTCAGGCCGGCAGCTTCTCAGCCAGCAGGGAGATGAGGTCTGGGTCGGCACCGCCTATGCCCTGGCCGCCAACTGTCTGCTTCATGGCTTGAAGAAGGAGGCCTGGCAGACGACCTATGGAATTTACCGGGTGGTCTGGAGTCCTGAAGGTCAGGGCTACTTCTTCAAGACTCCCGAAGCCTACTTAAATCCCGAAGAGAAGTTCTGGAACAACCCGGACCAGAAATACGGCCATAAGCTTTTCCGGGCGATGAAATATATGAGGCCGGGAGCGGTCTGGGCTATTTACCGGGCCTGGCTTCAGACTGAGAAATAACGAACAGACAGAGCAACATAAGGGCCATGTCATCAGTCGTAAATTTAGTCCTGGGCAGCCTGACCTTGCGACTTAAGACGATAGCTGAAAAGGCCACGGTCAGGCTGGTTTCTGGATCAAATCTGTACTCTATGAATCCAGAGCAATTGGAAATTGTCCCGGAGCTGGCGCTCCCTCCGGGGAGGGAAGATGGCTCGGGATCGGCGGACCGGGTATTTGGTTTTAGCTCCAGCGCCGATATAAGCCGGACTTTTCGGGCGATATATAATAATATCGGTGATAGGTTTCATCAGGTGAGTCCATTATGAGCAGCAGGAAAAAAACCTGGGAAGTAGAACCTGAAATGAGAGGTCGGAAAATTCCTGCCAGTCTATTAATAATCCTTATGGTCCTGGCCGTTCTGGTCGTCGGCCTCTGGCTGGCTTTCCGCTTCTTTTTTCAACCGGTTTCTTCGCTGGCCGGTTTCTGGAAGAAGCAGGGAGTGGAAAAGCCAAATGTATTGCTGATAACCCTGGATACCACCAGGGCTGACCACCTGCCGCTTTACGGATATAACGGAGTCCAGACTCCCCACCTCAACGAACTTGGACAGCGGGGAGCGGTCTTTGAACAGTGCGCCACCGCCTCACCGCTCACCCTGCCGGCCCACTGTTCGATACTGACGGGCTATTATCCGCCCTACCATGGGGTCAGGGTGAACGGCAATAATGCCCTGTCCGAGGCCCAGACCACGGCGGCCGAGATTTTTGCCGCTGCCGGCTATAAGACGGCGGCTTTTATCGCGGCTTTTGTTCTGGACGGCCGCTGGGGATTGAAGCAGGGATTTGATTATTACGACGACCAGTTCGACCTGAAGAAATACAAACAGCTGGACCTGGGCACTGTTCAACGTCCGGGAAACGAAGTGGTGGATTCGGCCCTCAGGTGGCTGGAAGAAAACCGGGGGCAGCCCTTCTTCGCCTGGGTTCATCTTTACGACCCGCACCTGCCTTACGAACCGCCGGAACCTTATCTTTCTCAGTACAGATACTATCCTCCGGTCAGCCTGTATGACGGCGAAATTGCTTTCATGGATGAACAGATCGGACGCTTGTATTTCTGGCTGAAAAGCAGGGAACTCGACCAAAAGACCGTCATCGTTCTGGTGGGCGACCACGGCGAGGGGCTGGGCGACCACGGAGAACTGGCTCACGGCTATTTTATCTATGATTATGCCGTTCATGTTCCGCTGATCGTGGTCAGCCCGCACCGAAAACTTCAGGGGGTCAGGGTGCCGTCTCAGGTGAGTGTGGTCGACCTGCTGCCGACCATGGCCGGGCTGGCCGGCCTGAAATCGCCGACCAGTCAGGGCCGGTCTCTGCTCCGGCTGATGTTCGGAAAAAAAGAAAAAGAAATTCCGGCCTACAGCGAATCCCTGAGCCCCAACCTTCATTATGGCTGGAGCCCGCTTCTGGCTCTTCGCACCTCCGGATTTAAGTTTATAGATGCTCCCCGACCGGAGCTGTATGACCTAAAAAATGACCCGAAGGAATTGAACGACGTTCAAAATAGGTACCCCGAATTGGGGCTAAGCCTGAAAAGAGAACTCGATTCTCTAATAGAAAAGATAAGTTTAGGAGCGCCCGAACCGCAGGCCGCCAACCTGGATTCGGAAACGGTGGAGCGGCTGGCAGCTCTGGGCTATATCGGGGCTTCGGTCAGGATGAAGACCAGGCCGGCCAGAGAGCTGGCCGACCCCAAAGACAAGCTGGAAGTCTACGAGCTAATTCAGCAGGCCGGAGACCTTATCAACCATGAAGAATATGAGCAAGCTGCCGGCAATCTGGAAAAGTCGCTGGCTCAGGAACCGGGCATTCCCCAGGCCAGGCTATTGCTGGCCACATGTTATATAGAGCTCGGGCGCCGGGCTGAAGCTAAACATATTCTGGATGAAATATTAAGGGAGGATCCTAACTCAGTTCAGGCCCTTATCAGTCTGGCCAACATTCTGCTGGAAGAGGGCAGGGCAGACGACGTGGTGGCCCTGGGCGAAAAAGCCCTGTCGATTGATAACCGCAACACCCAGGCTTATACCCTTATCGGCGAAGTCTACATGGCCAGGATGGAACACGAAAAAGCCCGACCTTACCTGGAGAAGGCGGTTGAAATTCAGCCCAAGATGACCCGCAACGTTCTAAATCTGGCCGTCTGCCTGATCGGACTTAAAGAATACGAACGGGCAGAACAATTGTTGCGCCAGGTGCTCCAGGACTATCCAAAATTTCCTTTAACTTATTTTCATCTTGGGCTATTGTATGAAGAGCAGGGCAGGGTTGGAGAAGCCCTGGAGGCCTATGCCCGGGAAATTGAGTATTATCCGGACCATTTCCGGGCCCGGTTTAACCTGGGGAAACTTTTGCTCGGGCAGGGCAACCTGGAAGGTTACCTGGAACAGATGGAGAAGGTAATGAAAGCGGCTCCGGCTGAAGCCGAGGGTTATCTCTTCCTGGCCCGGGGAAAACTCCTTCGGCGCGACGACCCGACCGAAATCCTGGAACTGGTGAAAGCCGGTCTGAGCCGGGCCAGAACCCCGGAGCTCAAGGCCCTGGGTTATTTTTTGCTGGCCGATGCTTACAACCGGCTGGGGCAGCCGGCCAGAGTTCAGGAAGCTCTGGCCCTGGCCAATCAATATAAAAATCAGAAAGAGGAGTCGAAAAGATGAAAAAAGCAAAATTTAATCCGGCTCGTATTTATAGAATCTTCTGTCTGGCAGTCCTGGTTGGTTTGCTTTTTTCTCCGGGTTCGGGCCAGTATCGGGAGTATCATATTTTTGGCCTGGTGGTTGACACCGAATCCAACCCCCTGACTGGTGTGGATCTCTTCCTCCAGGACCTCAATACCAGCCGCAATTACCGGGTCAAGACCGACAAGAGCGGAAAATATGTGCTGTCCGGCCTGCCCCACGGGCGCTATCAGGTGACGGTTAAGAAAGACGGTTACGAAACCAGAACTTTTGAATGGGACTTTTCCCAACCCCAGGAAAGAATGCAGAAGGTAGAAATGGAAACCATCATTCTGGCTTCCACCGAAAAGGTCCAGACGTTGACCAGCCTGAAGGAGCTGAAGAAGGCGGTGGCTGAGGTTATGGACATGATCAACCGCAATGACCTGGAAACAGCCCTGGCCAGGCTGCAGGAGCTGGCAGCCAGGTATCCAGACGATTCCAACGTCCATTATCTCTCAGGCGTCACTCTCGGCCGTCTGCACCGTTACCAGGAAGCCATCCCGGAACTGACCAGGGTAACCGAGCTGGCCCCGGAATTTGCCCCGGCCTACCAGCAGCTCGGATTCTGTTATCAGATGTTGAAAGATATGGATAAAGCTCTGGAAAACTACCGGAAATCGGCCGAGCTGGACCCGGCCAATTCGGCCAACCTCTACAATCTCGGCCTGATCCTGTTTGAAATGGATAAGGTGGACGAGGCCATCGGTTATTTTGAGAAAGCGCTGGCGGCCAAATCTGACGACCTGGACACCCTGGAGATGATGGCCAGATGTTATGTTAATAAGGGCGACCTGCCGAAAGCGGTGGAATTCCTGGAGAAAGCCAGGTCTTTAACCCAGGATGAAGAAAAAATTAAGTTTCTGGACAGCTTTATCGCCACCCTTAAAGCCCAGATCAAAAAATGAAAATTAACAAAAGTAATGGGGAAGCAGAGCCGGGCGACTTAGAGCCCCGGTCAGGGATCCGGCGTCCTGGAAAAAATCTTGACAGGGGATTTTTTAAGGATTAAATAATAAGATAAGGAGGAGAAAATTTGAAAGAAAGGAGGTGGGAATGAAGGCTGTCCTCGATGTAAAAAGTGTCTGAGGGTTTCTTCCTGCCTGTGTTTTTTCAGGAGGAAGAGTCGGTCAAAGGAAAAAGGAGGGTAAAATGAAAAAAGTGTCAGTAAGAGAAAAGCTGTTTTCTCTGAGCTTGATTCTGCTCCTGGTGGCACCGCTGGCTGTCTCGCAGACGATTGAGTATGGCAAGATCACCGGAGTTGTAGTTGATGAAGAAGGGGCCGCACTTCCAGGTGTGACCGTAGAGATTACCGGACCAGCTCTGATGGGCGGGAAGAGAGCCGCAACCACCTCAGCCCGAGGCAGCTATGTTTTTATGAACGTGCCTCCAGGCAGGTACACTCTGACAGCCTCTCTGCCCGGCTTTAAGACCAGCAAACAGGAAAACATTGTTATTACCGCCGGTTCCTCGATAGTGGTCGATGTCAGATTGGAAATCGGCAAGCTGGAAGAAACGGTCACGGTAACCGCGGCCGGACCGGTGGTGGATGCCAAGACTTCCACCGTGGCCACCAACATCCAGAGCGAACTGTTAGCCAAACTGCCAACCAGCCGTGATGCCTTCTACGACCTGGCTCTGAGCACTCCGGGCATGGTGGCCCAGGGTAAGGACGGAAGCTGGCTGCCGAGTCCTAACGCTTACGGCGGCTCTTCCAATGAGAACGTCTTCCTGATCAACGGGGTCAACACCACCAACCCCAGGTCAGCCGCCTACGGCTCTCTGGTCAACGTCAACTACAATGCCGTGGAGGAAGTCAGGGTCATCGCCCTGGGTTCTAAGGCAGAATACGGCAGCTATTCCGGCGTGGCCATTGACGTTCTGACCAAGTCAGGGAGTAACGAATTTCACGGCAATTTCATGATTAACGGCGCCCCTAAAAAGTGGATTGCCGACAACCAGCCCAAACCGGAAAGCCCAGGGCAACCGGTAGACATGGGAGCTTTCGGGCCTTATGGCGAAAGACTGTTTATCGGACCCGGCGATGACATCCTCAATAAGAATACCAAGGAATATGAGTTCAATTTCACCGCCGGCGGTCCGATTAAGAAGGACAAGGTCTGGTTCTACGGCGGCGTCGATTACATCAGAGCCGAATCCAAGACTCCGTTCTGGCCGGTGCCCAACCGGTACTGGGGCCGGTTCGGCGATATCAAACTGACCACCGAGCCCTGGACCAACCACCGGGCCTGGATTTCCTATCACTACGAGCGCAACAAGGGCGACGGCTGGACCTGGAACCCGCACTGGGACGATACCATGACCTATGGCCAGAACAGCAGCACCCACAGCATTTCCGCCCAGTGGCAATACATGGCCACCGGCAAAACGATTTTCACCCTGAAGTACTTAGGGTTCTGGCGTGACGATCAGCCGTTTATTCCTGAAGATGCCCCCGGCCATCCGGGTTATATCAACTGGTGGAAATGGAACGTTTATGGAGTCAACGGGGCTTTTCCCTACGTTGAATCCCAGAAATCCAGCCGAAACACCATCCAGGGTGATGTCTCCTACTACGCGGAGAACTTCCTGGGTGAGCACGATATCAAGTTTGGTGTGCAGTACACCAGGGGCCGCGGTAACTGGCTGGGCGGCTATTTCCAGAATTATGCCAATTTTGCCTATCCCGCTCCCTGGACTCAGAACATAAATTACCTGCGCGATTTGTATGGAGCTACCGGCCTGGTTTTCTACAACCGTCAGACCTGGCTCAACCCGTTCCTGACCGTCAGAACGGCTGACCAGTTTGGCCTCTTCTTTGATGACCAGTGGACTCCGGCCAAGAGGTTGACCATCAACCTGGGGCTGCGTTTTGACCGCATGACCACCAAATACGGCAAGGGTAAAATCTACGAATACGTCAATACTCCAGAAGAAATAAACGGCGGCCTTCAGGTTATTAGAAACAGGGAAGGGACCGGGAACATATTTGATTTCAAGCTATTCTCGCCACGAATCGGTCTGACCTACGCCCTGACCAGAGATATGAAAACCATTTTCCGGGTGAGCTACGGACGTTACTACCTGCCTCTCAGCGTTGAGTACCTGAGAAGGTTCGGGCCCGATATGCCCACGGCTAACATTCATTATATCTTTTACAACATTCCATTCGACCTGGTGGACCTGAACGGCAATGACTACGTGGACCCGGACGAAGTCACCAACGCCGCCAGATACCTCTACGGCGATACCTATGTTGACCCGGATTCCCGTCCCAGCTGGTGGGAAGAATACCAGACCAGCGATTATTCCTGGCAGTTGAAAGTAAAAGACGGGACCAAAGACCAGCATACCGACCAGATCACTCTGAACCTGGAAAGGGAACTGGTCAAAGACCTGTCGCTGAGCGCCACCTATATCTGGAAGAGAACCGGGAATATCTTTGTCAACTGGCCGCTGAATGAAGTTACCCAGGAGCCGTTTGAATACGAGCGCAAGTCTTATACCACTCAATACGGCGAGTCGGTTTCCCTGTACAGTGTGGTGTTGAAAGATTATAACGAAGACGGGGCGATAAATGGGGCCGACATTGGCTGGATCGGTTCTCATCTTGACTATATGGTCCAGAACATGCCGGAAGTTGACGGCATCAAACCGCGCCGCCTGTACCAGGGACTGCAGTTTATGCTGAATAAGCGCTTCTCCAACCGCTGGCAGATGCTGGCTTCGGCCCTTTTCTCCTGGTCGGACGGCATGGCCATGAGGTCGGTGCGCCAGGATTTCAACTTTGAAGGCCCCATGGTTATGGATACAACCTATCTGGCCGGCCTGAACCAGACCATCAACAACATGAAGGGCCCGCTGCCCCACACTCAAAAGTTCGAGTTCAAGATATCCGGTTCTTACCGCATCCCGGTGATTGAGATGGATATCGGTCTGAGGTTCAGGTACAACTCCGGCCGTCCGCTGTGGCCGCTGGAGACCTATCCGGTCATCACCCAATGGGGTTATCCGTCCGGACTGGTGGTCAACACCGGCGACAACTACATCGTTTCCATAGACCCGACCAAGCCCTGGTACCTGCCGCATGAGAAAGTGGTTGACCTCAGGTTCGACAGGGCCTTCAGCCTGAAGAAGGCCGGTTATATCAGACTGGCAGTTGACATCCTGAACCTGTTCAACGAGCACGCGGTGGTTAATGCCGGCTACGGCGGCGCCCACGAACCGCAGATCGGCCGGGTTTCCGGTATCACCTATCCTTCAAGAAAGATCCGTCTGAATTTCAGCTACGAATTCTAATTCTGCTGACTGCAGACGTTCCGGGGCGCCCGGGATTTTCCCGGGCGCCCCCTTTTTTTTGCCCGGATTCAGGCAAGTAGATATAATATGGCTATGAGAAAAGTGGGAGCTTCAAATCCGGCCGGCCTGAGAACTAAAAAAAATACGGCCTTGATTTTCCTGGTGCTGCTGCTGGCGGTCGCTTCCATCGCGGCCGACCTACCGGAGAGATACCGCAAGTGGCTGGAGGAGGAAGTTGTTTATATCATAACTCCAAAGGAAAGGCAGGTTTTCCTCAAGCTTCAGACCGACCGGGAACGGGACATCTTCCTCGAAGCCTTCTGGAAACAACGAGACCCTGATCCCGCCACTCCGCAGAATGAATTCAAGGAAGAACATTACCGCCGGCTGAACTATGCCAATCAGTTCCTGGGACGGGGAACGGGAAAGCCGGGCTGGAAGACCGACCAGGGCCGCATTTATATCATCCTCGGTCCACCTAACAACATCGAAACCTACGAAAACATCATGGGCGTCTATCCCACCCAGGTCTGGTTTTATTATGGCGACCCCCGCTATGGTCTGCCGACCGGTTTCAATGTCATTTTTTTTAAGAAAGAGGGGACCGGGGAGTACATTCTTTATTCGCCCTCCGACCACGGCCCCCAGGCTCTGGTGGCCGATTATATGTATAATGCCAGGGATGCCCGCGACGCCTACCAGCGACTCCATCAGCTTTCTCCCAATCTGGCCGAGCAATCTTTGAGTCTCATTCCTAACGAGCGCCTCGAGCCCGGGGTCATCAACTTAGCTTCCAATCGGTTGCTGGCCACCATCATGTCTTTGCCGCAGCGGAAGGTGGAGGATGCCTATGCCGAGGCCTGGTTCCGCCATAAAGACCTGATCGAGGTCGAGTACAGCGCCAATTACATCCGGTCCGATTTTGAAGTCTGGCCGGTAAGGACCGAAAAGGGCCACTATCTGGTCAATTATTCGGTGGAACCGGCCAAGCTGTCGGTCAGCCGGGACGGCCCGAATTACCTGGTTCGGTTTGACTTCAACGGTCGGGTGTCTGATGACCAGGGCCGGACCGTCTATCAATTCGATAAGAGCATCCCGCTGAGCCTGACTGGGGAAGAACTGGCCGAGATAGGGAAGAGAACAGTGGCTTTTCAGGACGTTTTTCCGCTGATTCCCGGAAGTTATACCCTCGACCTGCTGCTTAAAAACCCGGTCTCGCGGGAATTTTCCAGCTTTTCCAGGAAGCTTATTCTGGCCGGAGACCCCGGCCGTCCTGAAATCGGCCAGATTCTTCTGGGCTACGGCCAGCTGGAAACAAAGGCTGGAGCCGGCCTGGCGCCCTACCAGTTGGTCGACCGGCAGCTTCTGAGCCGCAGCCTTAAATCATTTGCCGCTTCCGACTCCCTGGTGGTCTGTGTCCAGCTGACCGGGTTGGACCACGATTCGGCCAGAAAGGCAACCCTGAGAATCTCCCTGCTGGCCGAAAACCAGGTCATCCAGCGCAGGGAAATACAACTGACGGATATGCTGAACGGTTCCTTCCTGATTGAATCGTTTCCGCTGGCGGGATTAAAACCCGGGTATTATTCGGCAACTGCAGACCTCATTATCGGCGGCGAAATAAGGGACAGCCGCCGGGCCGAGCTGGAGATTTCACCGCAGAGCAGCCTGCCGACCCCGATACTGGTATCCAGGGTTGTCCTGACCGAGGCCGACGAGCTGCTGGCCACTGGAATTCAGCATCTTAACCGCGGTAATATTCAGGAAGCCAGGGAACGCCTGGCCAGGGCTCATTCTCTGAGGCCGGGACCGATGACCGCCCTGGCCCTGTCCGAGGCGCTGTTCAGAGCCGGAGAATTCCAGCCGATAATAGAATTGCTCAAGCCGTATGACCGGCCCGAAGCTCCGGCCGAAGTGGTTTCGCTGCTGGGCCGGGCTTTTCACTCTCTGAACCAGCCGGAAAGGGCGGCCGTCTATTATGAACAATACTTGAACCGCTTCGGAATCAATCTGGAAATTCTGAACTTCCTCGGAAGCTGTTATTACCAGATGGGGGATAAGGAAAAGGCCTTGAGCTTATGGGAGAAATCGCTCGGCCTGAACCCTGACCAGGAAAAACTAAAAGAGCTGGTCAACTCTTTGAAGAAAAAATAAGCATCAAATAAAAATTGTCTCCTGATCAGTTGTAAAGCCTGATGTCTCTTCCTGCCGTTCGAACGGATATTTTCTCTTCTGGTCAGCCGGGCGGTCGGTTTCGAGGCGGCTCCGGGCATCCCCCGGCCGAAAAAATTAAGGGTGGTTCTCCGGATAAATAAAGTTTTAGCTACGGACTTTTATAATGCGTTGGCCCTGGATTTTTCAGGCCGGAATTTTGTTCCAACCCGATTAACGAACTCTTCAGTTCGGATTAATGTTTACTTAAAACTTCTTTACTTCCAGGGTTTTAACCTTCCAGCCTTTGATTCTTACTTCCAGCTCGTCACCCTCCAGGTCCTGACCGAAGAAATATCCTTTAACCGTGCGCCTTTCCCCGGGCAGCAGCGAGAGGTAATTATCTTCGAGAAAGATCGGCAGGACCGATTTCTGCCTCAGCTTTTTTAAGACCTGGATTTCGAGGTTAAAGGCCAGGTGCGGTCCGGGATTATACAGCTCCACCGTCAGGTTTCTGATAAGGTCTTTTCCTTCGGCCTTCCATCTGTACCTGACCTGGGATTCGGGCAGGCCGGTTAGCGCTTTCAGGTCGGCATATTTTTTTACCGGAGTTACGTACCAGACAGTCTTTTCAAAATCGAGCCGGTCAGGCTCGCGACTGAGGGCATAGAAGTTATGATCCTCCAGCGATTGCTTCGGCCCGATGATTCTCAGGTCCAGGAAATAGGTGGAGGTGAGGTCTGCTATTTCAGGCAATCGGGTCAGCACGGTCTTGCCGTCCGGGTCCAGGGTCAACGGGAATTCCTGCTTGAACCGCTCCTTTAGGTCCAGGTCGAATACCCGGACCAGAGCCCGAAGCTTTTCGACCTTAACGGCCGACAGGTTGGAGGCGATAATTTCCCGCGTTTCGTAATCGTAAATAAGATGCACCGGAGTGTTGGCTTTTCTGGCTCCGTAAAAGGCTCCGGTCGGCATCAGGTAATAGTCATAGAGCTGCCACCAGAGCTTCGGCCAGGCCGAGTTGTACATCCACTGGATGATGCCGGTGGCCAGCGGGCGGCGGGCGACGAAGGCCTCGAACATGCCCCGCATGGCTTCGTAGTTCAGGAACTGGGCCCGGTCGCAGTATTCAGCCGCGCTCTCAGGCCAGCCCAGGCGCTCCCTCATGGCTTCGTTGTACCGGTCGAGAGATTTGAACATCCCGCGGGAGCAGTGAAAATTCCAGTAATCGTTCGGCGGCCACAGGGCTTCCTCCGGAATCATCTTTTTGAGGCTCTCCAGCACCGGCACCTGCGGGCCCGGTCCGGTTTCGGTGTTGAAACCGAAGGCCCCGCCGTTCTTCCTGTCTTCGAACCAGTAATTGGGCGGAACCCAATCGTAAGGCCCGTTCATTTTAACGCCGGATTTTCCGCTGACCTCGCTGACTTTGGTTCCGGTGGAATTCAGGAACGGCCGCGTCGGGTCTTCCTCGGCCAGGATTTTCAGGTATTCTTTTTCCAGCTCCGGTTTGGGCACCAGGTCGCTGGCCAGGGCCCAGACAAAAATGCTGGGGTGGTTGCGCAACCAGCGCACCTGGTCGCGGAAAGAAGCGGCCACCAGGGCCATGTCTTCCGGGCTGATGATCCCGCCGTACCTGGGGTCGGTCGGTTTGCCAAGATAGTTTTCCCACTCCCAGTGGCAGCTCCAGCCGACCATCAGCAGCAGCCCCAGCTCGTCGCACAGGTTATAAAGTTCCCGGCTGGTGCCCCAGAAACCTTCCAGCCTCAGGGCGTTGAGGTTCAGGTGGCGAGCGTACATCAACTCCGCCCGGAGTTTCCCTGACCTGTTGTTAAGGAAGAGGTCATCGGTCCAGCCGCCGCCGCGGATCAAAATCTTTTTTCCGTTAAGCATATAGCCGCGGTGTCCTTGTTCGTTCAGATAATCTTTTATTTCCCTTATGCCGAAGCGAAGAACCAGCCAGTCCGATACCGGCAGCAGGGCTTTGAATTGGGGCGGAATTCTCATCCGGTCTTTGTCCTTTTCCCGGTCCCGGGTCTTTTCCTGCTCTTGGTCTTTGGCCGCAGGCCGGTCGGATTCAACCGCCGCCGGTTGCTTGTCGAGCGGCTTTTCTTCTCCGCCCGGGGCTTTCAGCTTAAAGGCCATCGACAGGAGATAAAGCTCCGGCCGGCCCAGGTCATGAGTCCACCAGATTCTGGGATTGGCGAGCACCAGCTCCTTGTTGGTTTCAGGACTGAAAACTACGGTCTGAACTTCTTTCGGTCCCAGCTTGACCTCTCTGGACAGCCGGATGTTTTCCAGTTCCACTTCCAGGCTGCCGGTTACAGGATTGGTGGAGTGATTGCGAACCTCGGCCCTGATGGTCAGCCTGGCTTCTTTCAGGCTGGCCGTGTCCAGGCTGGTTTGAACGAAGGGATTTTCAATGGTTACCTCTCCGGTCTGTCTGATTCTCACCGGTCGCCATAAGCCCAGGCTGTTATCGGCCGGAGCCGGGTTCCAGTCGACAAAACCGATGGTCGGTTCGCCACGGGCCGGCGGGATAACCTCAATGGCCAGGACGTTTCTTTCCCCGCTTCTGGCCAGCCCGGTTATATCCAGTCTGAAACGCCGGAAGGGGCCATAGACTTCAGTCGCCCCGGCCACCTTCTGGCCGTTTAACCAGATGTTGGCCCGATAGTTGACACCGTCCAGCTCCAGGAACGTTCGGGTCCGTCCCGGGTAGGCCGGCAACAGAAATTCCGTTCGGTACCACCAGGAGGTCTGAAAATCTTCAGCCTTCATCTTCTCCAGGTTTTTTCCGAAGAACACATCCCCGTAGACGTTATTCTCAACCAGAGTGCCCAGCACGGTGGCCGGCACCCGGGCCGGGTACCAGCGGTCGGTCATAATTCCCGGGCGGGAGAGGGTGGCTCCGTCAACCTTCAGGCGGGCTGACGACTGGATGAACCAGTCGGTCAGCAGCAGTTGAGTTTCAGGCAACATCATCAGGCTGTTGCGGCGAATTGGTCCGAGCTGGCCGCCCGGCTGGGCCAGAGAACCAATCCAGATAAAAAAACACAGAAGAGCGAAGACGATCAGGCCGGCCTTGGTCCTAAGAGTTTCTTTCATCGAAACCTCCAGAGGTTCATGTTTTATCAGAAGATATTATTAAAACTTTCAGTCCACCCTCAAAGTTACCATCTCATAGGGCAGCATCCGGAAAGATCCGGTTACCGGGGCCAGAGGTTCGCCTTTCAGGTTGGAGAAGTGGACTTTTCTTCCCATAAAAAGAAGGCCCTTGAGGTTGACCGCTTCCGGCTGTCCGCCGCTGTTGTAAAGCCTTACGATAAGAGCCGGTCTGGCAGCCTCCCGGCCGGGCGCGGCCTTCAACCGACTGACCACCACTCTTTCCGGCTCGATGCCCAGAATCGGCTGCAGCGGCACCCGGCTCTCATCAACGGGCATGACTACCGGCGGCTGGCTGACCCGCAGGGCGCGAGTCTTTAGCCGGGACTGATCCAGTCCGGGTTCAAGGAATAGCGAATATCGTAGTCCAATCTCGCCCTCCTGGTCGGCTTTGTAATTGGTATGCCAGTAATTGTTGAGGGCATAGGAAATAATAGTCGAAGAGGGCTGGATTTCCCTTTTCCAGGCCCGGGGAAAGCCCCCGACGCTTCTTTCATCGGTCAGGTCGCCCATTTCTACCAGCGGCACATCCGGACTGACCCAGGTCAGGCTGAAATCCGGGAGACTTAGGCCGACTGCTTTCTGAACAGAAAAGAAGTCCAGACAGGCCCCCGGGATCTCCTCGCAGAAGGGGTTGACCGTGCCCCAGCCGAGGTCGAGGCGAACTCCAGCCGGCGGCAGTCGGAACGGAAAGGCGAAATGAACGCTTTCCTTTCCCCTGACTTTTATTTTATCCAGGCGGTTCAGGAAATCTATCCGGCCGTCGATTCCGTTTATTCTGATGATGGTCTGGAGACGTCGACACCCCGGGGCTTCAAGCTCCATCTCCAGCGAAGCCACCAGCGGCCCGGCCTCCAGGACCCTTCCCTGAAGAATTCTGGCCGGACGGGCTTTTTCCGGGTCGGTTCCGGGGACGTAAATATAGGCGTTGAGTCCAGAAAATTTTCCGTCGTCAACCAGCTCCAGGTTTCCGGCCGGTTTGTAGACCAGGCTGCCGATGGCTCCTGTTTCCGGGTTGACCTCCAGGCGGAGGATATCATTTTCGAGGAAATTCTTTCCAGCCCGGGCCCGGCCGCCCTGCCAGCTGCCGCCGGCCTTAAGGTAGAGGCGGAGGGCGGATAAAGGCTGAAGCCGGTCTATTTCCACCGCCAGGGAACCGTCGGCCAGCCTCTGGGAAGGCAGAGCCCGGCTGTTTTCGTCCAGCACCAGGTCCAGTCCGGCTGACAGGTCGGCCGGGATGAAAACTATTTCCGACCTGGTTAGCGAAGTGGTGTTGATAATGTCGAGCACTCTTTTTCCGGACGGTGGCTGGTCCTGGCGACGGTTCATCATGGCCCGCAGCTCTCTGTCCAGCGAATCGGCCAGCCTGACCCCGTTTTCCAGGATGGCCTTCTTGTATTCCCATTGCCGGATGGCGTTTTCTCCGTC
Source organism: Candidatus Saccharicenans sp. (assembly GCA_030017715.1). Lineage (GTDB taxonomy): Bacteria > Acidobacteriota > Aminicenantia > Aminicenantales > Saccharicenantaceae > Saccharicenans. The sequence continues at coordinate 50,971 of JASEIU010000007.1, forward strand.
CGGATTGGAAACGCTGTCGTGAGCTCCCCAGGTATGCTCGTGAAAAAGAACCACCTGCCGCCAGGCCTGATAAAACTCGGCCGTTTTTTTCAGGAATTCCTCCGGCGCCAGGAGAGAATACAGAGTTTCGAGTTGCAGCAGCTTTTCGCTCAGATTCCGGTTCAGGGCGGTTTCCCGGGCGGTTGAAGCGGCACCGTCTTCCCAGTAAGGAGAAAAGTCGCCGCGGACGGCCGGGATTTCCGGTCCATGCCTTTTTTCCATTTCCAGGAAAAGCCGGTCGGCGGTGGCGATTACAAGGCGCGGAGTCAGGAATTCTTTATTCCAGGCGGCCACTTCCCGGCTGAGGTCAGGGTCCGGAGGACCGTTGTCTCCGCCCACTGTATACCGGACCTGGACCAGCGAGTATGGATAGTTCCTGCTTTCCAGTTCAGCCAGGTATTCAAGAATTTCTCTTTTCTTTTCGACCCGAAAGTTGCCCAGGTTCAGGCCGTGAAACCAGGAATAGCCACGGCCGGCCATCCAGAAAAGGATTTTTTCCTGGCCGGAGGGGGAGACCCAGTAAAACGGTCGGTCGGCCCAGGTCTTGAGAGCCCAGCCCACCCGGTCGCCGCCGTCGGGCAGCACCGGCATGTAATTCGGCCCGCTCGACAGATAACGAACCCCGGCCAGGGCCAGGGCCGGCACCAATGACCAGCTATAGCTGGGAATGTCGGTGATCATGGCTGAGGTGACCGGGGGAAAGCCCATGGCTTCAAGTTGCCTGGCAAAAGCCGTAACCTCGAGCAACTCTTCCGGATGCTCGAGCCCGGTCAGCTGGTTGGCCAGTGTGGCCTGGAGTCCAATCCAGCCGTTTCTGACTGCCCGGAGAAATCTCTCCCTTTTAGGCTCGTCCGCGGAACTTAAATAGGATTCCACCGGCCACAGTTGTTCCACGTTCCATTTGAACCTGGCTTCCGGCGGCAGGTTTTGCGATTTCTCGGCCAGCTCGATGGCGGTTTCGATGTTCTGCCATTGCTTCTTTTCTACTTCTTCCTGGTAATCTGAATAGCCGATGTCCAGGTGAGAGTGGGGGAGAAGCCATAATTCCATCGGCCGGACCGGTTTCTGTTCGGCGCCCGCCCTGAATAACTGTTCTCTTCCCCTGAGAACTACAACCTCAATCCGTGTCGGGCTACGGACCGGTTCAGTTTCCAGGAAAAGCTGGTTATAGCCGGTAATAAGCGTCCGCGAGACCGAAAAATTCCGACCCATTTTTATCTGCACTGAAAGCGGCGGCCCGGAGTGACTTATTTCCAGAAGCAGAGGCTGGCGCGGCGGGCTGGTGTTGAGGATGGCCGGCAGAGCCTTCAGTCGGGCCCAGGAAGAGAGCGGCTGTTCAAAAACCATTACCCAGTCGGAACTTCCTCCCTTCTCGGCTGTCAGCTCCAGCCGCAGCGGTTCTTTCGGTTTCAGGAAGCGACCAGGGACGGTCAGGAAAAAATAGCCGAAAAGCTCGTCGAACTGGTCCACCATGGCTGTCTGGAAAGAAAGGCGCAGCCCTTCGGGGCCTGAAACTTCCCATTTCTTTCTGGCGGAGCTATCGGCAGTGGTAAACTCCAGGAAGCCGGCTTCGTTTACCTTCAGGTAAAAACGGTGACTGCCCTTGCCGGTGGCCAGCCCGCCCATAAAGACAAAGACAGCTTCCGGGGCGCTGAAATCTTCAGGAATAGCCTGAGTTTCCCAGACGGCTTTCATCAAACCGTCGCTGGCTCTGACCAGCAGGGCCGGGAGTTGACCGGGATAGGGAGAATGGTAATAAAGTTTCTGGCTCTCTATTGTCTTCTGATAGCCCTTTAGCCAGGGGGCTTGAGAACTCTGAGCCGGCAGCCCGCCCGGGGCCAAGCAGAAGAGAACCAGAATTACCGCACCCGAAAGATTCAGCTTTCTTTTCATCGCCGGCGATTTCTCCCTGTGAGTTGACATTTAATGTTTTCTATTTCTATGATTATGGCCTGAATCCCTCCAGCAGTCCGGTTCTTCAGGGCAGCTTCCTGATTATGACTTTGATTTCTTTCTTGAAATTTTCTATCAGCCGCCGGCTGCGGAGTGGCGACCTGGATTCGGCCAGCAGCCTGATAATGGGCTCGGTATTGGACGGTCTGATGTGGACCCAGGAGTCAGACCAGCTGATTTTAAGACCGTCCAGAGTGGAAATGTTTTCCGACTGGTAACGGTGCCTCAGTTCGACCACCGCCCGGAAAGCCAGTTCGGCCGGGCAGTCCATTTTATCCTTCAGCAGATGATATTTTTTGAATTCGGCGGCTGCGGTCGACAGTTTTTCGCGTCTCGAGGCCAGCATTTCCAGCACCAGACCGGTGGCGGCGAGCGAGTCCCGGCAGGGATGGATTTCGGGCCAGATGACGCCGCCGTTGCCTTCGCCGCCGATGACCGCGCCCCGTTCCAGCATGGCCTCGACCACGTTGATTTCCCCGATCCTGGTTCTTATGACCGGGACCCGGTGCCTGGCGGCCAGGTCGTCAATGGCCATCGATGCCGACAGGTTTACGGCCACCGGGCCTCGTTTTTGTCCGAGCAGGTAAGACACGGCCAGGGCCAGCGTCAGGTCTTCGCCCAGCGGTCGGCCTCTTTCGTCGACCAGAGCCAGGCGGTCGGCGTCGGCATCCTGGGCCAGACCGAGGTCGGCTCCGAATTCTCTCACCCGACAGCAAAGTTCTTTCAGATTTTCCGGCACCGGCTCGGACTGATGAGCAAAATCACCGCCGAGGTCGGTGTTGATGAACATGGCCTCGCAGCCCAGTTCCCGGAGAAGCTGGGGCAGCAGCGTGGCTCCGGCGCCGTTGGCGCAGTCGGCCACCACCCGGAGCCGGCGGTTGCGAATGGTCCTGACCTTAAGGCGCGACAGGATTTTATTCAGGTGGTGCTGGCCGGCGTTTTTCTCCTGGCCGGGAGTCTTGATTCTCTCGGCGGCTACGAAGGTGAATTCTCCCTGGTGGAATATGTCCAGAAATTCTTCCACCCGGGAACGGCTGAGATAAAGACCCTCCGGCCCGATGAATTTGAGCCCGTTCCATTCCGGCGGGTTATGACTGGCCGTGACCACCACCGCTCCCCGGGCCTGTTTCTCCCGGGTCAAGAACAGAATGGTGGGAATCGGCAGTATCCCCACTTCAACCGGCTGGCAGCCAGTGGCCAGCAAGCCGCTGATGACCGCCTTTTTCAGCATGTTCCCGGAAGGCCTGGTGTCCTGTCCGACCAGCACCTGGCCCGGGCCGAGGTAGGTGCCGAAAGCCGAAGCAAACCTGGCAGCGATCTGAGGAGTCAGGCTTTCGCCGACCACTCCCCTGACTCCGGAGACGCTGACCTTGAGAGGTAATCGTTTTTTCATTTTTTATCCGAGCAACCGATTAAGAAAGGACATTACCCTGTCCACCTCGAGCTGGGCCCTGGAGGCGGTGGGACTTTCGGCTATGACCCTTATTAGCGGTTCGGTGCTGGAAGCCCTGACATGGACCCAGGCGTCTTTCAGGGTAAAATGCAGTCCGTCCAGCGAATTCATTTCAGCTTTTGGATAGAGCTTTCTGGTCTCAGCCACCAGGGAGTGCAGACGGTGAGGCGGACAGATTAATTTATCCTTGACGATGTGATAACGGGGAAGAGCCCTGATCAGCTCTGAAAGCTTTTTTTGTTCTACGGCCATGGCTTCCAGGAGCAGACCCATAACAGCGAAGCCGTCAAAGGCCGGCTGGAAGCCGCGGAAGGCCAGGCCTCCGCTGCCTTCCCCGGCCAGGCTCCCGTCCTCCTGGAGCAGAGCCTGGACGAGCGCCGATTGGCCGACCCGCGTTCTGATGACCGGAACCCGGAATTTTGCGGCCACCGCCTCAATCATTCTGGAGGTGGACAGACTGGTGATGACCGCTCCCGGCTGCAGCCGCAAATAATAATCAGCTGCCGCCGGCAGGGTGTATTCTTCAGATAGAGTCTCTCCGGTCTCGGTCACCAGCGAAACCCGGCTGACGTCGCTGTTCAGCAGGAAACCCAGGTGGGCTCCGGTGGCTCTGACCAGAGAGGCCACCTCGCCAGCGTTCCTGGGCCTCGGTTCCGGGTCGTGGGGGAAGTAGCCGCTGGGCTCGTTGTTGACGGCTATCAGCTCGCAACCCAGGGAGCTAAAAAATTTGTTGACCAGCCTGGCTCCGGCCCCGTTGCAGGGGTCAACCACCACCTTGAACCTGGCCCGGCTGATTTCAGCCGTTCGCAGCTTCTGCCCCAGCCAGGCAAAATAGACCTCTTCCGGATTGACCTCATTGATGACGGCCGGAGATTTTTTTAGCTTCTGGTGGTCAAATCGTCCCAGGTGGTATATGTCAAGCAATTCCGAACCCTGGAATTCGTTGAGATAGGTGCCCTGGCCGTTGATAAAATTAAGAGCGTTCCATTCGGCCGGGTTATGTCCGGCGGTGATGGCCAGGGCCCCGACCGCCCTCCGCTGCCTGACCAGGAACTGGATGACGGGGGTGGGGCAGATTCCGAGGTTAATGACTTCATGGCCGGTGGAGAGAAGAGCTGAAACTGCGGCTTCCAGAACCATCAGACCTGATTTGCGACTGTCGCGGCCGACCAGTACCGGTCCCGGCGGAAGCATGGTTCCGAAGGCTGAAGCAAAATCTATGACCAGCTCCGGAGTGATGGTCTGCCCGACCAGGCCGCGGACGCCGGAAATGTTGAGCTTAAGCAGTTTCATGGCTGAATGTAATCAATTTACCATCAGTGACCTTTTTTATCAATTAAGCAAATCGGTGAGGGCGGTCGGAAAAGTTGCCTTCAGTAGCCCTGGCCGGTATTTATTTTTCACCCGGCGCCGGCTCAAATATTTTATCGACGGCGGCCGTCGGGCTTGATATTTATTTCCTGGAGGTCAACAACAGAAAATAAATGAAGTCGTAAGACCTCTTTCTTTCAAAAGATTTTAGAATCGGCCCGGCCTGGTCTCCTTTTCGGGGATCAGGCTATTATCCTCTGCTCCATAAAAGCTCTTCCCGGAAAAAGGATACTATCTCAACCTGCTCCCTCCGTCCTCATCTCTTTCTGTTTCTGTCAGGCCTTGAAGCCGGAAAGGCCGACCTGGTTATTTCACCTGAAGTATGTCTTCACTCCTTTTTCTTAAATTAAGGCCCGGAGTGGCCGGGGGAACCCTGCGCCGTCCGCCCCCTTTATTTCTTGAAATCTTTAACCCTCCGGCCGGCCGGCTGGCTGGCATAATCCATCAGCAGGCAGGACATCAGCCTGATGCCCAGACCGATCGCCTGTTCATCGGCAATGAAAGTGGGGGAGTGGACTGAAGTCTTTTCCAGGTGGGGCGGAACGACGCCCAGACCCAGCATCACTGCCGGAATTTCCCGGGCAAAATAGCTGAAATCCTCTCCGCCCATTTCCGGCCGGTCTTCTATCAGCCGGTCCTTCCCCCCGAGCACACGTTCGACCGACGGCAATATGGCTTTCAGGAGCTCGGGGTGGTTGTAGAGAGACGGTGTGCCGAATTGGTAATTGAGGTCATAGGATGCTCCATGAGACTGGCAGATGCCGGCGATGGTCCTGGTTATTTTTTCTTTGAGCCGCGCTCTCTGTTCATCTCCGTAGCTTCTGATGGTAGCCCGAAGCTCAGCTTTATCCGGGATGATGTTGGTGGCCGTGCCGGCGTGAAAGTAACCGACAGTAATCACTGTATGGTCATGGACATTTATTTCCCGGCTGATCATAGCCTGGAGAGCCAGCACGACCTGGCTTCCGACCAAAATCGGGTCAACACACTGGTCGGGGGCGGCCCCGTGGCAGCCTTCAGAATGAATCGTCAGGAAGAAGGTGTCGCAGTTGGCACCGGAATAACCGGGAACGTAATGCACATAGCCAGCCTTGAGAGTGTCGTCAACGTGAAAGGCAAAGATGGCTTCCGGGCGGTAATTCCTGAAAACGCCGTCCCGGAGCATTTTGTCGGCTCCATCGCCCCATTCTTCGGCCGGCTGGGCCACAAACAGAATGGTTCCCGGCACCTGGTTTTTAATCTGGCTCAGGACGGCAGCCACCCCCAGCAGCAGAGAAGTATGGATGTCGTGTCCGCAGGCGTGCATCAGGCCGGTCTCTTTGCCGTTAACCATGATTTTTTCCCGGGAAGCAAACGGCAGGTCTGTTTCTTCGGTTATGGCCAGAGCATCCATGTCGCCCCGCATGGCCAGAACCGGTCCGGGGAGACCGCCTTTGAGAACTCCAAGAACTCCGGTCCCGCCGATTCCGGTCCGGACCTCAAGGCCCAGTTTCTGAAAATAGTCAGCCACGATGCCGGCTGTCCGGTATTCCTGGAAGGCCAGCTCGGGATGGGCATGGATATCCCGCCTGATGGCGACAATTTCCGGTTCAATCCGGGCAGTCAGGTCTTTAATTTTTTGATAGTAAGAGGGAAGCTGTTTCTGGCTGCCGGACAGAAGCGGGTTCAGGGTTATAAGAATCGAAAAGACCGCCAGGAAAGAAACAGCGGCTGTTCTGACTGGAAATTTCATAATAATCTCCTTCAAACCATGGAATTTTAAGTAATGATTTTACTCTGAGGCGGGCTAAGAAATACAGAAAAAATTTTTCAATTTTTTGCGTCAGGCGTCGACTAAATGAGTAGGAAATCCTCCCGAGGAGGGCAGGGGAGAAGGACTCTCGGGGGGCGTCCTTCTCCGGTCAATCTTACGCCTTGGATGGAGGCCCTCCTCTTTTTAAATCTCTACTTATAATATCCAACTTTTTTTCTCAAAAATCAACTGAAAAATTCAGAGAAATTAACTTTTGGTAGACTTGATTCGGCCGGTTATTGTATCATCTTTATACCCTTTTAAGCGGAGGAAGCAATGGACGTAAGAAGGTTCATCGAGCGCCAGATGGAGGAAATAAAGGAAACCGTCGGCAAGGATAAAGCCATTTCGGCCCTGTCGGGCGGAGTGGACAGTTCGGTGGCCACCCTGCTGGCCCATCGAGCCCTGGGGGGGCAGCTCAGGACCATATTCATTGACCACGGCCTGATGAGGGAAAAAGAGCCGGAGGAGGTCAAGGCGGTCTTTGCCCGTCTGGGCATAGACCTGGAGATCGTCGATGCCCGGAATGAATTCTTTGAAGCCCTGAAGGGGAAGATTGACCCGGAAGAAAAAAGGAAAGCTTTTCGAAACACCTTTTACAAGGTATTCGGCCGGCAGGTTCTCAAGAGCAAGGCCAGGTACCTGATACAGGGGACTATCGCCGCCGACATCATTGAAACCCGGGGCGGAGTAAAAACCCAGCATAACATCCTGGAGCAGATCGGCATTGACCCGGAAAAGGGATTCGGTTTCAAGATAATCGAACCGCTGAAGGAGCTGTTCAAACATGAAGTGCGGGAAGTGGGCAAAGCCCTTGGATTGCCGGAAATAATTTTCAAAAGGATGCCCTTTCCTGGACCGGCTTTAGCCACCCGAATAATCGGCGAGGTAACTCCGGAAAGGGTGGATCTGGTGCGAAAAGCCACCAGGATCGTAGAAGAAGAATTGGCCCCGCTGCAGCCTTTCCAGGCATTCGCCGTGCTGATGAACGACATGGGCACCGGTATTGAGGAAGGGAAGAGAAAATTCGGGCACATCATAATCGTCAGGTCAGTGGAAAGCCAGGATGCTATGACTGCCCAGCCGACTCCGGTTCCCTGGGATGTGCTGACCAGGCTGGCCAGCAGGATAACCAGAGAGATTCCTTCGGTGGTCAGGGTGGCTTATGAGATTACTCCCAAGCCGCCGGCCACCATTGAATACATTTAAGGACAGCCGGCAGTTCGGCCGGGCCTGAGCCGGGCGGAACTGCCTGGTCAGGGTCAGCCATGAGAATCATATTAACTGCCGCGCTGGCCCAAATTGACGGCGGCGGTTGAAACAGCTTAATTTTGGACCGGAAGCTCTTTTGATATATGAACAACCATTCATATATCCGGCAAACTGAAAGGAGGAGCCATGCCCTTCATCGGTAAAAGAAATCCTGGCCATCCCACCCTGGGGGTTTTTGTGCCCTGCGACCCCAGGATTGACCAGGCATCCAGAACCCGGGCTTTTAACATCGGCCGGATGACGGCCGGACTGCTGGCCCGTCGGCTGCGTCTTCCCGACGGCAGCGGGCCGAACATTTTTTACTGCTCCCATCTGGTCGATTCGGAAAGCACGGCTGATTCGGCCGCCGGAGAGATGAAGGAAGCCGGGGTCGGCGGGATCTTTATCGTGCCCGATACCTGGTTTTTCCCGGGAAAATCGGCTATGGCCCTGACCGCCCATTTCTCACCCGACACGCCGCTGGCCTGCGTCGGCGGGAATAATGCTCCCAAACCGGGGGTGGTGGGCATAGATGCCCTGGTCGGAGCCTACGCTCAGACCGGCCGCCTATGTCAGATGGTCATCGGCAACATGCCCGAAACCGGACTGGAACCTGAGTTTGACGAAAAGACGGCTGAAAATATAGTCGACCTGGGATATGCCATGCTGACCAGGGTGGCCCTGCGGGGTCGGAGGTTTGTGGCCATCGATACCGATTCCATGCAGATGGAGACCGCTCTCAATCACGTCCATGCCGCCAGAAAATTTTTCGGTCTTGAATCCACCCGGGAATCGATGAAGCTCTTTGCCGATATGCTTCAGAAGAAGGGCGGTTATGACCCCGAAGAGCTCAAAGCCCTCAGGGACTGGGTGGTGAACGTCAAATTCAAAAACCGGATTTTCACCAACACCGAAGAAATCATCAAGTCCAGAAAAAACCTTCTCACCGGGCTGGACAGAATCAAGCCCCAGACTCTGTCGGCAGAGGACCGAAAAAAACTGGATGAAGGCCTGGCCCTTTACCTGATCATCAGGAATTACCTCCGGGAGGTCAACGCCGTCGGCGGGGGCTGGACCAGCCAGCTGGCCTGGGGTTCCGACCGGCGCGGAATTCCCATGACCACAGCCGACATTGCCGAATCGCTGTTTAACTCCACCGAAGACCATACCGGCCAAAAACCGGTCATTCCTTTTGCCACCGAAAACGACATTCAGGCCCTGCTGACCATGATCTGTTATTGCTATCTCAGCGGCGGCCGGCCGACGCTGTTCATGGATTTCCGAAAGGTCTACGAGCCCTGGGAAATCAGGAAAAAGGCCCGGGAGCTGAAGATAGACCTGACCCGGTTCGAGAACGAAGGCTGGATGCAGCGGGGCTTTATAGACGGCAACAATTCCGGGTCGGCTTCGCTCGATTACGCCGGCGAGGCTTTTCTGTTCAAGGCGATTGAATATTATTTCCCGGGGCTGGGGTTTTCGCTCAGCTATCTTTCACCGGCAGGAATAAGAGGACTGGCCGGACGCCTGGCCTATTCCGAACTTAGCGGCCTGTTCACCATGGTTCAGGGCGAAGCCGAAAGCGTCTCTCTGCCCCCGCTGCTGGCCGAAGAAGTCTGCCGGGCTTCCGATTATTCCTGGCCCCATACCTTCTTGACCTACGACCATCTGCCGGCCAGCCTGGTAAAAATGGGCATGCCGGCAAATCATTTCCACCTGGTGACCGGGCTCAATCGCCGCCGCTGGCAGTATTTCTCCGATTATGCCTGCGTCCTGAATTATCGCTGGGAGAACCAGCCGGAGTACGATGAAAATTTCGACCGGCCGCTGCCCATGCTGTACCGGCTGAACGGCGGGGAAGTTCAGGCCAAGCTGCTTGAGGCGCGGCGCGCCTAGAGTCGACTGGCAGCCGGCTCGTACGTTCAGTGAAATTATTTTATATATAGGGCATCCGGACTGTCTTCATGCTCAGGGGAACCAGTCCCGTCGGTTCCCTCCGCTTAAGATAGCGTGGCCCCCCTCCGCTATGTGAGCCTGAAGACAGTCCGGACGCCCAATTAGACAGTGGAATTGACATCAGTTATTTATTCAAGTTGACATCAAACTGCGATAGAAGGTCGGCATCCTGATTGACTTCATGCTCAGGGGAACCAGTCCCGTCGGTTCCCCCCGCTTAAGATAGCGTGGCCCCCCTCCGCTATGTGAGCCTGAAGACAGTCCGGATGCCCAATTAGACAGTGGAATTGACATCAGTTATTTATTCAAGTTGACATCAAACTGCGATAGAAGGTCGGCATCCTGATTGACTTCATGCTCAGGGGAACCAGTCCCGTCGGTTCCCCCCGCTTAAGATAGCGTGGCCCCCCTCCGCTATGTGAGCCTGAAGACAGTCCGGAGGCCATAATTGCAGTCAGAATTGGGTTTTTTTCTTGTGCAATTCGGGCAGCTTGTGTTTTTCTAAGGCCAAGTCTGATGGCTTCGGCCTCTTAGGTAATTGTGTGTTTGGGGCTTACTGATTGCAGCGACGGCTCAGGGCTCCCTCTTCTCGGCCAGGGGCCATCGACCGGGGGCGACGGTTCCCGTTTTTGCCCCTCCTGGCCGGCCTGTAATTAAGCTGGTTGAGCTTTTCTGAAGAGCGAGCGGGCATCCGGGAAAATCTTAAAGTTTAGCCCAATGGCCTGATTGACAGGAAAACGCTTATCTGGTATTTTTTAGCCTTGCGGCGCTATCGTCTAGAGGCCTAGGACGGGTGGTTCTCAGCCATCAAACCGGGGTTCGAATCCCCGTAGCGCTGCTCTTCTTATTTGTGGGGCAGTCCTTCCAGCCTGGCTTTGTAGGCATCCTCGTCCACAATTCCGAAGGTCAGGTCCTTGTTCAGGTTTTCCAGGGCCTGCACGTACTGGTTATTCTGATAGGTGGCCGGATTCAGTCTCCAGGTGTTCGGCGGGGAGAAGGTAAAAATGTAATAGACAAAATATCTGTCGTAAGGGTATACCCAGACTTCGGCCGTGTTGGCCTGGATGTCTTCGTTGGTCCGGTCGCCCATTTCCCGGCTGCCGGTGGCTCCCGAGGTTTGTTGGACGGTTGTCGCCCAGTCGGTGTTCTGCCGGTAATCTATGGAAGCCGGCGGACCGTTCAGCAGGTAAATCCGGGCCCGGTCGGTGTTCCAGGGCTGGGAGCGATTTTCGGTCTTGTAAACCCGCTCGATGTAAGCAATGCGGGTGTCGAATTGCTCTTTGGCCACCGCCTGACGGGCTTCCCAGAACAGGGTCTGGAATTGGCTCCGTCCCTCAGGAGTTAATTTCTTGTAGGCTTCTCTTTCAAAATCCTGCATGATGAAATAATGCTTGGCGTACCAGGAATCCCTTGAGGGCAGCATCCCGACACCGCAAGCGGTCGACAGGATAAAAACCACCACCAGTAAGAGCGAAATTTTCTTAGACATCGATTTGCTCCTTTTTCCCTGTTCATAAGTTAACACCCGGGGAAATTAAAGTCAAATTGAAAGGGAGATAACCTGCCCGTTTCTGTGACTGGCGGGATTGAGTCCTGGGGCGTCAGACGAATCATCATCTTCTATGCTCACTTTATATCCTTTCCGGCCCCAGGCTTCGGGCCGGAGGAGATTTAAGACCTGTCGGCTCCGGCCATCATGAACTTAAATCCGTCAAGGAGAGATGTCTTCTCTGAAGAGAAGCTCTTCCTGCTTTTTGCTTGCCCGGTCATTATTTGTTAAAATATTTCCAGCCGGCATGAAATTAAAAAGGGTTCTCCTCATTCCTGGATTGGCAGCTGTCCTGGCTTCAGGCCTGGTTCTTTTTTCCGGCTCGAGCCGTCTGAGCCGGCTTCAAAACGTGAGGGAATTTCAAAAAGGAGTGGCCTTTACCGGCTATTCCCGCGACGCCTATAATGGCTGGCAGGCCGAAGTTTCCCTGCAGAATCTGAAAAAAACCAATGCTCAATGGATCAGTCTCCTGGTAACCGCCTATCAGGACAACGTATTTTCAACCACCATCGATTATAACAGTGCCTGCACTCCGAACGACGACTCGGTGGTGGGCCTGATCAATTATGCCCATCAGCTGGGCTTAAAGGTTATGCTCAAGCCTCACGTGGACTTGCTGAACGACCCCAATCACTGGCGCGGTCAAATTGGCCTGTATTTCAACGAAGCCGCCTGGCAGCAGTGGCTGAGTTCTTACCGTCAATTCATTCTCCACTATGCCCAGATAGCCGCGGCCACCGGGGCCGAACAGTTCTGCGTCGGTTGCGAGCTTGACGGCACCGTCGCCCGGTCTCAGGACTGGCGGCAAATAATCGCCGCCATCAGGCAGGTTTACCCGGGCACTCTGGTCTATGCCGATGACCAGGTGGAAAGCAAACCCGAGGCCGTTACTTTCTGGGATGCCCTGGATTTGATCGGTCAGGATCTTTACCCGACTCTAACTTCCAAAATCAGTCCTTCGGTTTCCGACCTGTGCTATGGCTGGGCCAGGTTGCTGGTCAAGATCAAAGCCCTGGCTGAAAAGTGGGGAAAACCGGTGCTGATTACCGAAATCGGGTACCGAAGCGTCCAGGGGGCGGCCCAGAATCCCTGGGATTGGCAGAAAGAAGGCCCGGTGGACCTGGTGGTCCAGCGCAAGTGTTATGAAGCCGCTCTGCGGATGGTGGCCGGTCGACCCTACCTGGCCGGCATGTACTGGTGGCAATGGTTCCCGGATTTGAGCCTTGGCGGTCCGGCTGACACCAGCTATTCGCCCTACGGCAAGCCGGCGGAAAGAGTTCTCCGGCTGCGTTTCCGGCTGCCGATGTAGACCGAAGGTTAATCAGTCCGACCGATTTTCCGGGCTTGATCGCTTCAGGGCCGGATAATATTTTGACAAGCTGAAGGCAAACTGATAATTCTATTTCTCTGTCGTTGAAATTGATATTTTTATTCAGGCGGTCATCATGGAAAAATTGATCGAGGCTGTAAAAAAGAGTTTCGAGAAAAAATTCAGCCGACAACCGCTGCTGCTGGCTTCGCCCGGAAGAATCAACCTGATCGGCGAGCATACCGACTACAACGAGGGGTTTGTTCTGCCTGGGGCCACCGACCGGGCAGTCATCTTTGCCGTTGCTCCCCGCGAGGACCGGCGCTGCCGTTTTTATGCCCTGGACTTTGACCAGGATTATAACACCGACCTCGACCATCTGGGCCATTCGGAATGGCGCTGGCCTGATTACCTCCAGGGAGTGCTGGACCAGTTTCTCAGGGCAGGCTATGCCCTTAAGGGCCTGGACCTGGCCTTCGGCGGCAATGTCCCCATCGGCGGCGGCATGTCTTCTTCGGCCGCGGTCGAGGGCGGGCTGGCCTTTGCCGTCAACCATCTCTTTTCTCTCAACCTCGACCTGCTGTCGCTGGCCCTGCTGGCCCAGCGGGCCGAGAATGAGTTCGTCGGGTTGAGATGCGGTATTATGGACATGTACGCCAACCTTCACGGCCGGCCGGGAAAAGTCATGAAAATCGACTGCCGTCATTTGAGACATGAGTATTTTCCGTTTGACCGTCCCGAGCTCAGGCTGATTATCAGCGATACCGGGGTGCGGCGGGAGCTGGCTTCCTCCGAGTATAACGTTCGCCGCCGGCAATGCGAACAGGGGGTCAGAATTTTAAGTCGTTATTATCCGGAAGTTAAAAGCCTTCGGGATGTCAGTCTGGATATGCTGGAAGAACTCCGGAGGGAATTTGACCCGGTTGTCTGGAAAAGATGCGCCTATGTCGTCCGCGAAAATGAGCGGGTCGACCTGGCCTGCCGGGACCTGCTCCGCCACGACTTTGTCTCTTTCGGGCAGCGGATGAATGAATCGCACTGCGGACTGCGCGACGAGTACGAAGTCAGCTCGCCCGAACTGAACTGGCTGGTGGAAGCTGCTCTGTCGGTGCCGGGAGTGCTGGGTTCCAGGATGATGGGGGCCGGTTTCGGCGGTTGCACCATCAGTCTGGCCGAAGCCGGGGCGGTGGAAGAATTCAAGTCCAGGGTTTCAGCCGTTTATCGCCGTCGGACCGGGCGCGAACCGGCCATCCACGCGGTCAGAATTGAGACCGGAACCAGGATTCTTGGGAGCTGAGAAATCTTCCCGGGAGCGAAAGGGGGATGGCTCCGGGTCCCGGGCTTGACCTGTCTTCAAATCTTCCTTAAGAAAGAAATTCGGTTATTAATTTTAGCCGCCAAAACCGGGCCGCTCTTATTTCACGTAGTTCTGGACGGGCCGGGTCGCTTCAGAATTTTAAAAAGCGGCAGCTCCAGAGGGGAGGAGCTGCCTTTCTTAATACAAGAAGGAGGGTTTTGGGGGAGATTGGCTGGGAAGCTAGGATTCGAACCTAGATAACATGATCCAGAGTCATGTGTCCTACCGTTGGACGACTTCCCAACGCTTGCTTAAATATAGCCAATTTTGACTGATTTTTCAAGCTGCGGCGGCGGTTTTTGGCTGCTCGGATTGAAAAGAGCCCGGTATAAAGCCGCGCTCCGTCCTGAAATCCATTCCTTGCCGATTCAGTATTAGCCCGGATTGGAAAGAGGGTCCTGTCACGTCGCACCTCCTCCCGTCCTCGCTCCACCCATCCTCCCGCGGGGAACCCCTGCGGCTCCGGGCGGTTCGGAGACACGCCGTGCCACCCCAGGCCTTTATTGCCAGACCGTAAATCGGGGCGGCCGCGATGTTCCGGCCTTCAGGGCAGTGGTTGGCAAAAATAGAAAAGCAGGCGGTCATAAGGCTCAAATGCGGACTCAAAGGAAGGCCGTAAAGAATCTATTACGCTCTGAAATGTTTGATTCTGTCGCTACCGTCGGGCCGCAACAGTTTTCTCAGCCAAGTTGACAATAAAAGGGATTTCCCTTGATCCCCGAGGCCCGCTTCCATTGCAGATTGAAGGTTAAGGGGCTTGCCTGTATAATAAGAAACTAAAATTTTAGCTCCGCACCGGGTGCCGGGATGACCAGAAGTCGGATCAATTACCTTGTGATTTTTCTCCTGACCGCCGTTTTTCTCTACTTTTTCTTTAAGAGCGTCCACTGGGATGAGGTCTGGCGGTATCTTGGAGAATTCAAGCTGCCGTTCCTGGTCCTGACTGTCTGCCTGGGCCCACTCCACCTGGTAACCAGGTCCATCCGGTGGAAATTCCTGCTTCATCCGGTCAAACCCGACCTCAGGTTCGGCAAGGCGGTTGAAGCCACCACGGTCGGCTTTACAGTGACTCTGCTTTTTCCGGCCAGGGTGGGGGAGGTGGTCAGACCGATTTACCTGGCCAGGGCCGAAAATATGAGTCCCGGCTACCTGATGGGAACGATAGTCGTGGAAAGGGCCTTTGACCTGTTCACCAACTGTTTTCTGCTTGGAACTTTCCTGCTGACCAGGCCGTTTTTCCGGCATAACCTGGAACTCCAGCCCGAGACGCTGGGGCGCCTCTTTTTCTGGGGCCGGCTGGGGCTGGGACTGGCGGTGGTGCTGTTCTCAATCATCGTAACTCTGTATTTCATGAAAGACAGGGCGGCCGGCCTGTTCCGATTTATCGGCCGACCCTTCCCGGCCCGGGTCAGACCGGGAATCGAGAAATTAGGACGGGAGTTCATTGAAGGCCTGAAGTTTTTTCATTCTTTCTGGCGCCTGCTGGGCTATTTCGGGCTGTCGTTGGTGGTCTGGCTGGGCATCTCTCTCCTTTACTGGGTTTTTTATACCGGCTACGGGCTAAAAATCCCCTATTTTTTCATAGTTCCTTATATTTTTCTGACCATGATCGGGGCTTCCATTCCCACCCCGGGCATGGCCGGAGGTTTTGATTACTTCAGCAAGCTGGCCCTGACCGGCCTGTACGGGATGGACCCTGACCGGGCTGTGGGCCTGACCATCGTCATCCATTCTCTCCAGTTTGTGGTGACATGCCTGCTGGGTTATGTTATATTATGGAGAAACGGCCTGAGCCTGTTCCAGGCCAGGAAAATGGGAGAAGGACAGAGCTGATGCGCTGCCCCTATTGCGGTTTTCTCGAGAGCAAGGTCATCGACTCCAGAGAAAGCCAGAAAGGCATGTCCATCAGGCGGCGGCGGGAATGCCTGTCCTGCAAAAAGCGTTTTACCACCTACGAGCGGCTGGAACAGCTGCCCTATATGGTGGTCAAAAAGGACGGCACCCGGCAGCCGTTCGACAGCCAGAAACTGCTGCGGGGCATGATGAAAGCCTGCGAGAAAAGGCCGATTCAGATCAGCCAGCTGGAAGAAATTGTGGAAGAAATTGAAGCCATCCTTCAGGAACGGCCGGACAAGGAGATGGAATCGTCGGAGATTGGCCAGATAGTCATGGAAAGATTGAAAGCCCTGGATAAAGTTGCCTATATCCGGTTTGCTTCGGTCTACCGCGAATTCAAAGATGTGGTAGAATTTAAGCATGTGCTGGAAAACCTGCTCAGGGAAAAATAAATCCGGCACCTTCTGACTCCGATGAAAAAGAAAATTAAACCGGTAGCCAGAATTTTCAAAGTTGAAACACATATCAAGGGGACCGGCGGCGAAATAATGTTCAGGCGGGAAAGCCTGGGCAGCCCGGCCCTGGCCTGGGAACCGGCGGTCGACGTTTACGAAAAGGATGAGGAGCTGGTGGTGGAAGTGGAAGTGCCCGGAGTTTCAGCCCACAACCTGCGGATTGTCCAGCGGGGCAACCGACTGGAGATCTCTGGCCTGAAGAAGGAAGTGGTCGAAGCTTCCCGGTTGCGTTTCCACCGTCTGGAAAGAGAGATGGGGTTCTTTCACAAGGAGATTGTGCTGCCGGTCTGGGTGTCGCAGGACGACACCCGGGCTTTTCTGGAAAACGGAGTGCTGACCATCGTTCTCAAAAAGCAGCAGAAAACAACCAGAGAAATCGAGGTCAAGGTCCAGAAATCAAAGGATGAAGGCCAAGGAGGTTGAAGATGCCCGAGTTCGATAATTCCCCGGAAGAAGCGGTCAACGGTCTGACCGAAGAACAGCAACAGAAGCTGCAGATTCCGGACAGGCTCCCTGTTCTTTTGCTCAGGGACGTGGTGATCTTTCCTTACATGATTGCCCCGCTGTACGTGGGCCGGGAAAAATCCAAGGCGGCCATTGACCACAGCCTGTCCACCAACCGCATGATCCTGCTGCTCACCCAGAAGGACATGGAGATCGAGGAGCCCAAGCGAGAGGACGTCTACGAAGTGGGCACGGTGGCTCTCATCATGCGCATGCTGAAGCTTCCTGACGGCCGCATCAGAATTCTGGCCCAGGGGCTGGTCCGGGCCAGGATTGAGACCTTCGAGGATGAGGGCCCTTTCATCCAGGCCGGAATAGTAACCCTGCAGGAGCAGGAGCCGGCCGAAAAGACCATCGAGCTGGAGGCCCTCATCAGGAATGTGCGCTCCGGACTGGAAAAAGCCGCTTCTCTCGGCAAATCCATCCAGCCTGAAATCCTGGTCATCGCCGCCAACCTGGAGGACCCGGGGCGGCTGGCTGACCTGACCGCTTCCAACCTGGAGCTCAAGGTCAGAGAAGCCCAGGAAATCCTGGAGATTATCGACCCGGGGCTGAGGCTGAAAAGGGTTTACGAACTTCTGGTCCGGGAGCTGGAGCTCCTGGAGATGCAGTCCAGGATATCCAACGAAGCCCGGGGAGAGCTGGACAAGCTCCAGCGCCAATACTTTCTGCGGCAGCAGATGAAGGCCATTCAGAAGGAGCTCGGCGAAGGCTCCGAACTTCAGGAAGAAATAAAAGCCTACCAGGAAAAGCTTAAAAAGCTCAAGGTAAGCGACGAGGTGCGGGAAGAACTGGAGAAGCAGATCAACCGCCTGGGCCAGATGCACCCGGAGTCGGCCGAAACGGCCGTCATCAGGAATTACCTGGACTGGATGTTTTCTCTGCCCTGGGACCTAAGCACCAAGGATAACCTTGACCTGAAAATGGCCAAGAAGATTCTGGACGAGGACCATTACGGCCTGGAAAAGGTTAAGGAAAGAATAATTGAATACCTGAGCGTCAGGAAACTTTCCAAGAAGCTCAAAGGCCCGATCCTGTGCTTTGTCGGACCGCCGGGCGTGGGCAAGACCTCGCTCGGCAAGTCGATCGCCCGGGCCCTGGGACGAAAGTTCGTCCGGATTTCTCTGGGCGGAGTTCATGATGAAGCCGAAATTCGCGGCCACCGCCGGACCTATGTCGGAGCCATGCCCGGGAAGATCGTTCAGGGCCTGCGCCGGGCCGGCTCCAACAACCCGGTCTTCATGATGGACGAGGTTGATAAAATCGGGGCTGACTTCCGCGGCGATCCGTCCTCGGCCCTGCTGGAGGTGCTGGACCCGGAACAGAACAACAGCTTCCTCGACCATTACCTGGGAGTGCCCTTTGACCTGTCCAGAGTCATGTTCATCACCACCGCCAACCTGCTCGACCCCATCCAGCCGGCTTTCCGCGACAGGATGGAAATAATCGAACTTCCTGGCTATACCGAGGAAGAAAAACTGCAGATTGCCGTCCGCCACCTCATTCCCAAGCAGATTGTCGAACATGCCTTGAAGAGCGAAGCCATAGACATTTCAGAGGCGGCGGTTAAAGCCATAATTTCTCAGTACACCAGAGAGGCCGGGGTCAGGAATCTGGAAAGGGAAATCGCCACCATTTGCCGCAAGGTGGCCCGACAGATCGCCGAGGGCAAGAAGAGAAAGGTCAGGGTGACGGCTCAGAATATCGAAAAATTCCTGGGCCCGCCAAAGGTTTTTCGCGACCAATTAACCAAGAAAGACCAGGTGGGCGTGGCCACCGGCGTGGCCTGGACCGCAGCCGGCGGCGAAATCCTGTTCGTCGAAGCCACCAGGATGCAGGGCAAGGGGAATCTGATGCTGACCGGCTCCCTGGGTGAGGTGATGAAAGAATCGGCTCAGGCGGCTCTGAGCTATGCCCGGGCCCACGCCGGGGAATTCGGCATCGACCCCAGGATTTTCATGGAGAATGATTTTCATATTCACATTCCCGAGGGAGCGATACCCAAGGACGGGCCCTCGGCCGGGGTGACCATCGCCACCGCTTTCATTTCGGTTTGCGCCAACATCCCGGTGCGCTGGAACGTGGCCATGACCGGGGAGATAACCCTGCGGGGGAACGTGCTGCCGGTGGGCGGAATCAAGGAAAAGGTTCTGGCCGCCCAGAGGGCCGGCATCAAGAAGATGATTCTGCCGCTGCCCAACAAAAAGGACCTGGTCGACATCCCGGCCAAGATCCGGCAGGAAATGCAGTTCATCTTTGTGGAAGACATCAAGCAGGTTTTTAGAGAGTCTTTAGCCGGGCCATTTTCAGGTCAGAAGCCCACGCCGGTTGTAGGAATAAAGGCCGGCCAGAAAAAAGCCGGAAGGAAAGGGAAATAGAGCTCGACCGGTAAGACAGGCCGGATTAAGAGCCGAAGTAATTATAAAGGGGGGAGATTTTTATCTTCTGATTTATACGGCTGACCGGGCATTCGTTGCCGACCGACTGCGACTTTCGAGCCGACCTGGATTTCAGGCAAAGCAGGCGCAAGAAATCCTGGAATCAGATAAGCGATAGCCTTTCCCGCGGTTGTTTTTCTGGCCGCCCGGAATCGCCTTCAATTTTGGCTTAATTCCTCAGGCCAGAAATTCTCCCTCGAACACCATCTGGGCCGGCCCGGTCTGGAAGATTCGGTCCTTTTCCCACTCCACCACCAGCGAGCCCAGGCTGGTCCAGACCCGGACTTTTCTTTCGGTCAGTCCCTTGAGGATGGAAGCCACAGCTGCGGCGCAGGAGCCGCTGCCCGAGCTCAGGGTTTCGCCCACACCCCTCTCCCAGAAAAGCACTTCTATTTCCTGGCGGTTTAAGACCCGGATGAATTCCACGTTGGTTCTGTGGGGAAAGAAAGGATGATGTTCCAGTTCCTGTCCGATCTGATGCCACTCAATTCGTGCCGGGAAGAATCTCTCCACGAAGATGTCGCAGTGCGGATTGCCCACCGAGACGCAGGTAATATGATAGACCCGGCGGTTGATCGACAGGGGATAGTCGACGATCCGCTCGTGCTCCCGGCCGTCGTCAAAGGGGATGTCCCGGGAAGAAAACCGGGGTTCTCCCATTTCGATTCTGATTTCGAAAGAATGCCCGTCGCGTTTGACTAACTGGCAGGAACGCAAACCGGCGGCGGTTCCGAAAACCACCTCCGTTCCGTTCACTCTCCCCTGGTGGAAGAGAAAGGCGGCCGCGCAACGAAGGCCGTTGCCAGAAATTTCAGCCTCCGAGCCGTCGGCATTGAAAATACGAAAACCGTAGCCGCTGTCCTGTCCGGGCGCCGCCCTTAGCAGCAGCAGGCCGTCGGCCCCCACGCCGGTATGACGGTCGCACATCCTCCGGGCCAATTCCGGCAGGTCGGCTTCCTCGAGCCGCGACGGGTCTTCCACCACCAGAAAATCGTTGCCCAGGGCGTGAAGCTTGGCCAACCGCATCAGGGTACTCTCAGGGTGATGATGAAATCGATTTTCTCGCCGTCGCTTTCACGGCGGACCAGCAGTATGACTTCTTCGCCGGACTCGGTTTTTTTCAGGATATCCTGAAATTCTTTGACCGAGGAGACTTTGACCCGGTTGACTTCCAGGATAATGTCTCCGGTCTGGAGTCCGGCCCTGTCGGCCGGGCTGTACTGCCTGACTTCGGTCACCAGCAAACCCTCGCTGGTGCTCAATCCGTAGCGTCTGGCCAGAGACGGGGTGATGGCCGTCAGGCCCAGACCGACATCCTTATCCAGGCTCTCCTTCGGGCCAGGCGCCTGGACCGGTTCCAGCTCGTCCAGCCGGGCTTTGACCGTCATTTCTTTGCCGTCGCGGATGATCTTTATGGTCACCAGGTCGCCGGGTTGCAGGTCGGCCACCTTGAACCTCAGGTCCTTCCAGCTTTCAACTGACTGTCCGTTGATCTCCACAATGACGTCGTATTTCCTGAGACCGGCTTTCTCGGCCGGGCCCTCGGGTTCAACCTGGGAGACGATGACTCCCTTGCTGACCGTCAGTTTGAATTGTTTCTTCATCGATTCGGTAATGTCGGTGCCGCGCAGTCCGAGCCGGCCCCTGACCACCCGTCCCTTTTCCTTGAGCTGGGCCACAACCTTCCTGGCCAGGTCGGAGGGGATGGCAAAACCGAGGCCGATGTTGCCCCCGCTCGGGGTCAGGATATTGCTGTTGATACCGATGACCTCGCCCCTGAGGTTGATCAGCGGCCCCCCGCTGTTGCCGCGGTTGATGGCGGCATCGGTCTGGATGAAGTCCTGGTAGGTCGGAGTATTGGCTCCGAGTCCGAGCTGGCGCCCCTTGGCGCTGATGATTCCGGCCGTGACCGTATGTTCCATCCCGAGGGGATTACCGATTGCCAGCACCCATTCGCCCACCTTGATGGCCGAGGAATCGCCCAGGACGGCATAGGGGAAATTCTTGCCCTCAATCTTGAGCAGGGCCAGGTCGGTGGCCGCATCCTGGCCGACATTCTTAGCTTCATATTCTTTGCCGTCGACGGTGGTGATGCTCACCTTGACGGATTTTTCCACTATGTGATTGTTGGTCAGTATGTATCCGTCCGAAGAGATAAAGAAACCAGAACCTTCAGCCTGGGAACGGAATTCTCGTGGCTGCCGGTCGCGGGAACGGGGAGGGTTGCCGAAAAACCTGTCCCAGAAATCCTGGAAAGGCCAGTCCTCATCAAAACCGAAAGCCGGTGCCTGTTCAACTCGCTCGGCTACCACCCGAACCACAGCCGGACCCACTTTTTCCACCACCCGGACAAAATCCTGACTGGAAAGGACCTCCGGGGCGGGAAGACTCCTTTCCGCCGCCAGCAGGTGATTGTTCAGGGCCGGCCCCGGTTTATCTGAAGTTGTAACCGGAGCAGGCTTTCCCGGCGACAGGAGAAAATAGCCGGCCAGCAGAAAGCCTGCCAGAAAACTGATGGCGCCGATCCACAGGTATTTCTTCATGATGAGCCTCCCTTGAAGATAATTAAAATTAACATAACCGGCCGGAAAATTCAACGCAACCGGACCTCCGGCCCGGTTTATAAAATAACCCGAAGTCCGGCCGGATGGTTGCATTGGCTCTGATTCATCGGTAAGATAGGAGAAAAAAAAGAGATTAGCCTGATGAAAGAAAAAATCCGGTTCCGGGAAAAACAAAAAGAAAAAGGGTTGTTTATCGTTTTCGAAGGAATAGACGGTTCCGGCAAGTCCACCCAGGTGGAGCTTCTGGCCCGGAGGTTGCGCCGCCGGGGTCTGGAGGTAGTTACTCTGAGGGAGCCCACCCAGGGCAAATGGGGGCAGAAAATAAGGGAGCTTTCCCGGACGAGTGGGTCGGTTAGTCCGGAAAAAGAACTGGAACTTTTTATCAGCGACCGGAAAGAAAATGTGGCCAGGAACATCAAGCCAGCTCTGGTCGGAGGGAAAACGGTGATTCTTGACCGTTATTACTATTCCACCCTGGCTTATCAAGGAGCCCGGGGGCTGCCGCTTGAAGAAATCCGCCGCCGCCACCGGAGGTTCGCCGTCGTCCCTGACCTGGTGTTCATCCTGGATGTGCCAGTTTCCACCGGGCTGCGCCGGATCAAGGACAGGCCGGTTATCTACGGTCATTTTGAGGAAAAAGAATACCTAAAAAAAGTCCGGAAAATTTTTCTGTCATTCCGGGACCCGGAATGTCTGGTGGTCGACGGCCGGCCGGAGGCGACAGCCATTCACCGGAAGATCTGGTCGCTTCTCTTAAAAAAATTCCCGCGGCTCAAATAAGCCGGCCGGGCATCTTGGTCTCAGTTATCAGCCGCAACGATTACAGCCGAGGGCCGGCCTTCTGGCGTTCGAGGTGGAAGGGATTCTGATGGGAAGACAGGCGGGGTGGGGACAGGATGCCGGGCGCGGCCACAGGACTTTTGAGCCATCGGAGCGCTCAGAGGAACAAAGAAGCCGCCGCCAGGCATTGTTTTTTTGCCCTTTAATCTGATATATTGTCTTTCTTGCTGGTTGCTAAAAGTTCCAGACTGGACCAAGATGTCTGAAAGAAAAAAAATCGTTTTCAAAATCAGGCTCCCGGCCTTCAACCGGAAGAAAATAGTAAGGGGTATTCTTCTTTGTTTCCTGCTTCTTATTGCCCTGGCCCTGGGCGGAATGTTCGGCGCCTATCTGGCCATAAGAGAAAACCTGCCCGAGGTCGGAGAACTGGAACAGATCAAACCGAAGATAATCTCGGCCGTCTATGCCGCCGACGGTCAGTTAGCCAGAGAGTTTGCGGCCGAAAGAAGAATCCAGATTCCCTATGAGAGCATTCCCGAAACGCTGAAACAGGCCATCATCGCCACCGAGGACCCCAGGTTTTTTGCCCACCGGGGCATTGATTACCGTGGCATCCTCCGGGCGCTCAAGGAAGATTTTTTCAGGATAATCCTGGGCAAGAGCCGGCTGCACGGCGGCAGCACCATCACCCAGCAGCTGGCCCGGAGCCTTTTCCTCTATCCGCAGCAGACCATCCGCCGCAAGCTTAAGGAAATCTTTGTGGCCATAGAAATCGAGCGGCGCTATACCAAAGAAAAAATCCTGGAGCTGTACTGCAACCAGTTCTATCTCGGTCATGGAACCTGGGGAGTGGAATCGGCAGCCCAGCAATATTTCGGCAAGAGTGTGACTGACCTGACCGTGCCGGAGGCGGCCCTGATTGCCGGCATTTTCCGCGGCCCGGCCATCTATTCTCCCTACAATAATCCCAAAGTGACCCTTAACCGCCGCAACCATGTGCTCAACCGCATGGCCGAGGAAGGCTTCATCAGCCGGCAGCAGGCCGAAGAGTGGAAGAAACAACCGCTTGAAGTCTTACCGCTGCAGAGACAGACGGTTGAAACCGGAGCTTACTTCTATGAGGAAGTGAGGAAATATATCGAGCGCAAGTACGGCAACGACGTCCTCTACCGGGGCGGATTAAAAATCTATACCACCCTCGACCTTAACTTCCAGAAATACGCCGAGGAGGCTCTCGACCGCGGTCTCAGGGCCCAGGATAAAAAGAACGGCTGGAGACGGGACAAGCGCAACCTGCTGTCCGAGGGGAAAACCGAACTGGACAAAATCTGGCTGGATAGCTGGGACAGTCTGGCTCCGGTGCCCGGCCAGACCGAGGAGGCCATCGTCCTTGAAGCTGGGAAGACCGAAGCCAGGGTCAGGCTGAAGAATTACGTCGGTTTGATGACCAATAAGGGCATCGAATGGACTAAAGCCCGTTTCCTGAACGAACTGCTAAAACCCGGCGATGTGATTCTGGTAGAGGTGCAAGCGGTGGATGAAGCCGCCAGGACGGCCCGGGTCAATCTGGACCAGGAACCGGCGGTAGAAGGCGCCTTTATCGCCATAGATGTGGTCACCGGGCAGATAAAGGCCATGGTGGGCGGCTATTCCTTCAAACGCAGCCAGTTCAACCGGGCCACCCAGGCCCTTCGTCAGACCGGTTCGGCCATCAAGCCAATTTTTTACACCGCCGCTCTGGAAAAGGGGTTCACCCCGGCCAGCGTCATCGTTGACGAGCCGACCAATTTTGTAGATAAATGGACCGGCAATCCCTGGACGCCAAAGAACTATGACGGCGAGTATCACGGGGCGGTGACACTGAGAACCGGGCTGGAGGGTTCCAGGAACGTGGTCACTGCCAAGCTGCTGGATTACATATCCCCCCAGGTGGGGGTCGAGTATTGCCGCAAGTTCGGCCTGACTTCTACCATTTATCCTTACCTGTCTCTGGCCCTGGGAGCTTTTGAGGTCACCCTGCAGGAGCTGGTCTCGGCCTTCAGCGTTTTCCCCAACAAGGGCCTGAGGGCCAGGCCTTATTTTATTATTAAGATCGAGGACAAAGACGGAAACCTCCTGGAAGAAAACCTGCCCCAGACCGAAGAAGTGGTCTCGCCCCAGATTGCTTACATGATGACCTACCTGCTTCAGGGTGTGGTTCAGAGGGGGACGGCGGCCGCGGCCGCTTCTCTGAACTGGCCGCTCGGTGGCAAGACCGGCACCACCAATAAGTTCACCGACGCCTGGTTCATCGGTTTCTCACCCTCGCTGTGCGCCGGGACCTGGGTGGGTTACGACACCAAGATCTCCCTGGGCAACCGACAATCAGGGGCCGTGGTAGCCCTGCCCATCTGGAAGGATTTCTTCTCCCGGGTAATTGAGGATAAGAAGAAGGAATTTGCCGCTTCCCACCCGGAAATTGCTTCGGGAGAGAGCCAGGAGGCCGTAACCAACCCCGAAGCTATCCTGATCGAAGATTTTGAGGTTCCGCCCAACCTGGTCTTCGTGACCATCGACCGCAAGACCGGGCTGCTGGCCTCGCCGGTCTGCAAGTATCCCTTTCAGGAAGTCTTCCTGCCCGGAACCGAGCCCAACCGCTACTGCTCGTTGCAGGACCACCTGCGGGTTCTGGATTATTATTCAGAACGAAAGGCCAGGGAGGAAAGGGAATAGGACTGACGATCAGTCCCCGGTATTTCCGGGTAATATATGAAGAGTTGTTCATATATTGAGGGGGCGCCAGGAAAATTATCTTTGTCCCGCTGATTCCCTGACCGGGATATTCTGAGTCCTTCAGTCCTTATTTCTTTCGACTTACCGAACCCGACCTGGAAGAGGATGAGCCACGCGAAGAGCCGCTGGAGCGGGAGCCGGAGCTGGAAGACCCGATTCTGGAGGAACTGGAGCCGGGGGAGCCGATCCCGGAACCGGAACCGCTGCGGTAAGAATTTGAGCCTGACCTGGAGGGGCTGGAAGTCAGCCGCGGGGAGCTCAGGCGTGAAGGAGCATAGCGTTCGCTTCCGGGAGCGGAGGACTGCCGGGAGAGACGGCTGTCGTTGCTTCTTCCAGCTGAAGTCGAAGGTCGGCTGTAACTCTGACGGTAAATGGAATCGCCCGAACGGTTGTAATTGCCTGACGGCCGGCTGTCGCTCTGGCTTCTAAGGCCGGAAGAGGAGGGGTAAGTTCTAATGGTGCGACCCGAGCCGGTGGAAGAATAATTGGAATGCGAAGCTAAAGGAGCTTCTTCTTTCTTTTTAATTTTTTTCGGGGTCACTTTACCAGAAGCCGGCGTGCTCTTTGACGGTTTGGCCGAAGAAGAGTCCTTCTCGCCGCTCTGGTTCTTTGGTTTTACAGACGCGCCCTTATCTCCGGAACTCTGGGCCGGTTTTTCCCCGGCCCGGCCTGAGGGACGCAGCCCTTCCGGACTGGTCGTATCTCTTCTTCCGGAAATTTTCCCCGATACCCCGGCAGAACCCGGTCTCAGACCGGCGCCCTGGCTGTCCTGCCTTACCAGGACCCGTTTCCCGTCGAGTTTTTCCACTGTCAATTTCGAGCCTTCCGGGCGGAACGGCAGTTGCTGGCTGGTCATCGTAATTTTCTTGTCAAGGTTGGCGGCCCTCAGGTTCTCAGGCCTCAGCGCAGCCCGGGAGATGTCCGGGGCCCGGAGCTGGTCTTTCCTGACGACCACCAGCGCCCGGGAATGAATTGGGTAATGTCCGTTGTATCGGTCGTAGAAAACGTTGTTGATCACCACCACCGGGTAGCCGTACCAGCCGAGCGGCGCCCAGCAGAAATAGTCCATATCCCACCACCAGCTGACCCAGGCCGGTCCCCAGGCATAATGGGGAATCCAGTACCAGCCGACACCGAGGGCCCAGTGCCAGCGTCCGTAGTGGAAAGCCACCCAGCCCCAGGGCTCATAGGGAACCCAGGTCCAGCCGGTCAGCGGCACCCAGACCCAGCGTCCATAATAATACGGGCGCCAGTCATCATTCACTCCCCGCGGGACCCAGACATAACCGTAGGGAGCCACATAGACCCAGTCGCCGTATTGGTTCAGTTCGCCTTCATACTCGGCCAGGTCTTCGGGGAGATAGCGTCGGGCGTAAAGACGGCTGGTCTGCTGGTTGCGCGACTGGTTCCAGCTGTCGAAGCTGTCATCAGCCACAGGACGGAATCCCGCCGGTCTGGAAGCAAATCGGCCCTCGGCCATTTCCAGCCGCTGCTCGCCCTTGACCAGGTAAGAATTCTGCTCGCCGGCCGCTTCCACCAGTCCTTTGAAAACCAGGATTTCTGTCCCCCGGCCTTCTTCCACGTCAATCCGGAAAATGCCCTTTTCCAGGACATAGAAAGAGGAGTCGGGCGTATGTATTTCAATGCCCTTTTCTCGGTTCAGGTTGTTAATGGCGAAATACACATGGCCGGACCAGATGCGGAATCTGACCTGGTCGTTATCCTTGCGGGGCAGGTTCATGACATCCAGCTTGGTATCGTTATCGAGCCTGAGATAATTGCGGCGGCCGAACTGGATTTCCAGGCGGCCTTCGGCCGTTCCCAGACGGTCTCCCTCGGCCACCGGGTCGTTGACCACGGCTTCTTCATAACCGATGTCGGCCGCTCTCTGGATAAAAGCTTTGCCTTCGAGGAAACTCACCCGGCCGACCGAGTCGTTGGTATATTTAGTTTCTTCCTGTGGCTGTTCCATCCGGGGCTGCTCTTCCTGAGCCGTCAGGGGGAGGTAAGAAGCGACCACCAGAAGGATTAATCCCGTAACCAGAAGAAATCTCTTGTCTCTCATTGTAAGCTCCTTTACGCCATACATAGATGCATAATTTGTGCCAATTTTGGGGAGCTATAAACGGGGTAAAAACGACTGGCTCCGGGCATAAAGGTGTCTATTCTGGAGGACGCCTGTCATCTAAACCGTCATCCGGCTCGAAAACAGGCCGGTTTGCAGCCGGCCAGCTCGGAAAAAAGGTTATACTCGCCTCCCGGCCCTTCTGTGGCTCCGTCCTCTAAACCTCCGGGATGCCCGGCCAGAAATTCCTGAAAATCTTAAGAAAAGGCCTGATTTCTTCGGCCAGGGCAGGAGGACAGGGGAGGTCGGGAAGCACCCGTCTCGCCGCTCCGCTCAGACTCAGGCAGACTTCTTCCACCCCCTCCCTGAGTTCTTTGAGGTTATAACCTCCCTCCAGGAAGACCAGAAGCCGGCCCGAAGCCCATCGTCCGGCTATCTCCATCAGAACCCGGGTGATATCTCCGCATCCCCGGGCCGAAAGTTCCATCCTCCCCAGAGGGTCCCATTTCATAATGTCAAATCCGGCTGATACCAGCACAAACTCCGGCTGATAGCTTTCGGCCACAGGCAGTATGACTTTCTGAAAGATGGAAAGATAATCCTCATCGGTCTTTCCGGCCCGGAGCGGCAGGTTCAGGTTGTGGCCCAGTCCCTCTTTCTCCCCGACTTCTGCCGCCGACCCGGTGCCCGGGAAAAGCGGGCTCTGATGTAGCGAGATATAAAGAACATCGGCCGTGTGGTAAAAGGTTTTCTGAGTGCCGTTGCCGTGATGAAGGTCCCAGTCAACGATCAGAATCCTCCTGATTCCTTTCCGGTGCCTGAGGTATTCGGCGGTGATGGCGATGTTGTTGAAGAAGCAGAAACCCAGCGGCCGATGGCTTTCGGCGTGATGCCCGGGAGGCCGGACCAGGGCAAAAGCATTATCCAGTTTTCCTTCCAGTATCAGGTCAGCGACGGTCAGCCCGGCCCCGGCGGCCAGGCAGGCTGTTTCGTAGGTGTGAGGCCCGGCCACAGTGTCGGGGTCGAAGGGGAAATAGGCGTCCCGGCCGGCGGTTTCAGCCAGGAAAGACACGTATTCCGGCAGATGGACCATCTCTATTTCTTCGCGCTTGGCCGACCTGGGCTCGATCAGTCTGAACCCGGATTTAAGCCGGGTTTCCAGTAGCTCGTGCAGGGCGATAATCCGCAGCGGGCTTTCAAGGTGCTCTTCGCCCATCTGATGCAGGGCAAAGCGCCGGCTGAAAACGATTCCGGTTGTCATTCGCTCCGGTTCATTTTTTGGGAAAGAATGTGGCCAGTTCCTCTTCTTTCGGTGGTTTGGTCAGCAGGCTGACCACGACCAGGCTCAGCAGAGAAACGGCCAGCGCAGGGAAAATCAGCGGAATGCCCCAGGGGTCACCTTCCGGAACTTTTTCCGGCGGCAGAACCTCGGCCAGAACCTTCATTCCGACACTGACCACCGTGCCGGAGATGATCGAAGCCAGCCCTCCGGCTTTGGTAGCCCTTTTCCAGGCCAGGGCGGCGATCAGGGCCGGGGTGATGGCCACCCCGTAGATGGTGTAGGCAAAGTAGCTCATTTCCAGGACCGATTTCAGTCGCAGGGCGAAGAAGAAGGCGATGACGCCGATGATAACGATAAACAGCTTCTGCAGAGCCACCAGCTTGCGGTCTTCGGCCTGGCGGTTGATGAACCTCTGGTAAATGTCGCGGATGAGGTTGCTGGAAGGGGAGAGGAGATAATTCATGCCGGTGGAAATGACCACGGCGCAGGCCGCGCCCAGGAGTAGCACTCCGATCGGGGGCGGAACCAGATTGCGGGCGGCCAGCAACACCACCTTCCCGCCTTCCTTGGGGATGCTGAGGTTAATCTGGTCCTTGAACATGCTGTAAGAGAAGACGGCGATGACCACCACCACCGTTTCTACGAAGACAGTTCCAATGGTCCAGAAGACCACAGCCTTTTTGGCGTCCTTCGGGCTGCGGGCGCTGTAGAATTTCTGGTACATGCTCTGGACGCCAAGCAGCAGGAACATGGTTGACAGGAAATAGCCCAGGGCCTTCAGGGTGGGGTTGGCTCCAAATTGCTCGTTGACCGCGGCGAAGTAGCCCGGCGACAGGCTGGCCTGGGCCCCGCTCAGTCCGCCGGCTGCGGCATAGACGAAAGGAACCGAAAGCAGACAGGCCAGGACGATGATTATCCCGTTTGGCAGGTCGGTATAGGCTACTGCCACCATGCCGCCCAGGGCGGTAAATAGAATGACGAAAGTGGCCGCCAGGTAAATTCCCATCTGGTCGGAGATGGCTCCGTCGGTGGCCACGTTCAGGATAAACCCGCCGGCCACGAATTGGTAAGAAACGATGGCCGTGAAAGAAATCACCAGGGCGATGGCCCCGAACAGCCGGGCCAGCGGTCCGTATCTGACTTCCAGGATGTCGCCGATGGTATACTGGCCGAAGGTCTGAATCTTGGCGGCCAGGAAGTAGATGATGATGATGCCCACCCAGGCTCCGGCTGCCAGCCACAGGGCTGAAAATCCGGCTTTGGAAGCAAATTCCGCCCCGGAAATAAAGGTGCCGGAACCGATCCAGGTGCAGATCAGGGTAAAGACCATGACCGACCATTTGAGCTTGCGGCCGGCCACCATGAAATCCTCCTGGCTTTTGACTTTCCTGGCCCGGAGGAAATTAATGACCGTCAGAACGAGGAGATAACCCAGAATGATGTAAAGGTAAAAGGTCATGACGCCTCCTTATAATGATTGTTTTGCTCGAGGGCAATAATGAGAGATGTCCAGGTCGGGAAAATTGGTAAAAATTCCTGACCGGCTGAGAGAAAACATCGCCAGAGATGATAGCTTAAAGCGGCGGTCTCAGTCAAAGAATTTATTCGCCGCCGTCAGGAATTTTCCCCGGGCTCTTCTATCGGTTCGATCTCTTCCTCTGAAGTTGTCGGGAGGAGCTTTTGAGCCTGCCCTCCGGATTGCGGTTCGGGTGCCGGTCCGGTCCTGGTCTCAGGTTCTTCCTCCGGGCTGGCGGCTTCTTTTCTTTCCATCCTGACCGAATAGACCCGGGTGACGTTGGGTTCTTCCATGGTGGTGCCGTAGATGTAATCGGCCACTTCCATGGTCTTGTAGTTATGGGTGATGATTATGAACTGGGTCTGATGCTTGATGGCTTTCATCAGGTTCAGGAACCGGCCCAGGTTGACCTCATCCAGGGCGGCGTCGACCTCGTCCAGGATGCAGAACGGCGATGGTTTGTAACGGAACAGGGCGAACAGGAAGGCCAGGCTGGTCAGCGATTTCTCGCCGCCCGAAAGCAGAGTCAGATTCTGCACCCTTTTTCCCGGCGGTTGGGCCACGATTTCGACTCCGCTTTCCAGCGGATTTTCCGGCTCCAGCAGCTTGACTTCGGCCGTACCCCCGCGAAACAGCAGGGTGAAAATCTCCTGGAAGTTCTTGTTGACTTCTTCCAGAGCCTTGAGGAACTGGGTCTTGCTTTCCTCGTCTATTTTCTTGATGGCTTCCTGGGTGGAGTCGATCGAGTCGCGCAGGTCCTGCCGCTGCTGGATTAAAAAGTCATACCTTTTTTTCTGCTCCAGATACTCTTCCTCGGCCATCATGTTGACCTGGCGCAATCGCTGCAGCGCCTCGCGGACAGCTTCCAGCTCCCTTTCCAGGTCCTCATCGCCGAGCTCGCGGGCCGGGACAGGCGGTTTGCCGCGTCGCCTTTCCTTCGGCTTTTCCTCCGTCCTTTCTTCGGGCTTTGCCTCGGGTTTTTCCTCCGGCTTCTCCGGGGCTTCTTCCTCGGCTTCATCTCCCTCTTCGGCCAGAGCCCTGGCCAGTTCTTCGCTCTCGGCTCCCGGCCGGGTTTCCCCGCCTTCGGTCTCTATTTCCTGTTTCAGTTCCAGCAGGTTCTTCTTCAATTCCTGCCAGCAGGTTTCTTCCAGGTTGACCCGGTCCCTTTCTGCCTCAGCCCGCCGGATTTCAAGCCGGGTTTTTTCCTCGCGGGCTTTTTCTTCCTCGCTTCTCAGCCCCGCCAGACGGGCTTCCATCTCCTCCAGCTCTTTCTGGAGGAAGGGCACCAGCCGGTCCTGCTCGGCCAGCCCTTCTTCTTCCTTCCGGGCTTCTGTTTCCAGCTGGAAGGCTTTCTGTTTTAGTTCTTCGATCAGTCCGGCCAGACGTTCTTTTTCTTCCTGGCCGGTGTAGACTTCCATTTCCAGAATTCCCAGTTTGGCGGTTATCGCCTGCTGCCTTCTTTCCAGCGACTGAAGGCTGTTGCGGCTGTTGTTAATTTTTTCCTGGAGGAGGTTGAACTCGGAGCGCAACTGATAGGCTTTTTCTTCTTCGGCCCTGTGATTTTCCTTAACCAGATTTAGGGTTTCTTCTCTTTCCTTGATTTTCTGCTTGATTTCCTCCAGTCCGGATTCTGTGGCCTGAAGTCCGCCCTGAGCTTCTTCCCTCTGCCGCTGCAGGGCTTCTTTTTCCTGCTGCTGGATCTTCTCTTCTTTCTCCAGGATTTCCAGGGCGGTTGAGATTTTCTGCAATTCCAGGCGGACGAATTTATTTTCCCGTTCCAGGTCGGAGATTTTCTTATCGGACTGCTGCAGCCGGCTCCCGGCTTCTTCCAGTTTTTTTTCCAGGAGGGCCCGGTTTTCGGCGGCCGATTCGATTTCTTTGAGGAGAGGTTCTTTTTCGGCCTCCAGGCTCTGCAGTTCCTGGAGCAGACGTCTTTTTTCCTGACTCAGGGTGAACAGCCCTTCTTTTTTCTGCCCGGTCTTAAGCAGACCTGATGACTGCAGCAGGTCGCCCCCGACTGTTATGAAGTTTAACTCCGGATACTGTTCCCAGAGCCGGACGGCCGTCAGGACATCGTTGACGATGACCGCTTCCGAAAGAGACGAGGTGTGTCTTTCCAGCCCGGATTTGGCTTTGATTTTCTGCTTCAGGAGCCCTAAGACTCCTTCGGCCTGAAGCAAGCTATCCGGAACCGCGCGACTCGATTTCTCCGACAGGAGGAGAAGTGTCTGCCGGTCTTTGAGCGGAATATTTTCTTTGAATTTTTCCAGAAGGATGGCCTGGGCCCGGGCCTCTTCTTTCCAGAAAAGGTCAAACAACGGGGCGGCCTCTTCCTGAATTTCCACCAGCTCCGAGAACCAGCCCAGGGCTCCCGGCGCCGGCTGGCGGTCGGCTGACTCGCGCTCCACCTCGGCTATTTTTTCCAGGGCCTGAAGCTGGTGTCCTTTTTCTTCGATTTTTCGGTTGAGACGGGTCAGATTTTCTTCCAGGGCAGTCAATTTCTGACTCAGCGAGTTCAGTTCCCGGGACAGGTCGGCCTGCTCCGACTGCTGGAGCTCTTTTTCTTCCTGGCTCCGGTTAAGCTCTGCCTGAAGAGAGGCCAGACGGTTTTCCACCTGTTGTTTCTGAGTCAGATAATCTTCTTTTTCTCGTTCGATTTTTTCGGCCGCTTTCAGCACCAGTTCCAGCTCTTTTTCCAGCCGGTAAAAGTTATTGCGGATTTCTGTGGCTTCCTGAATTTTCTGCATCTGCTCACGGCGAAGCCCGGAGAGAAGCTCTTCCTCGGCAGCCGTCAGGCGGGCGGCTTCTTCCAGGGCCGCCCTTTTTTCTTCAACCTGGACGGTGGTGGTTTCCAGAGCTTTTTGCAGCTCGGTCAGCCTAACGATGGTGCCGGTTTTTTCTTCTTCCAGGGCCTTAATTTCGTTCTGGAGTTCAACCCGGTCGGTTTCGGCTTTCTGCCGGGAAGTCTCCAGGTACTCTAAGCGCTTGCTTTCCCGCTCGATTTCACCCTCGAGCCGCGACAGCTGAGATTTCAGGCTGAATGTCCGCTCCTGGCGGTCCTTAAGCACCTTTTCCAGGTCCCACAGCTCTTTTCTCTTCCGGGCGAGTTCTTTTTCCTCTGCCCGGACGGCTTCCAGTGCTTCCTGCTCTCTGGAATCGGCCTGCTGCAGACTGGCCTGTATTTCCTCCAGGGACTTTTCCAGTTGTCTCATCCGGCGGTAATAGTGATGGGTGACGAGCTCGCGCTGCCTTTCCCGCAGGCGGCGGACCCGGGCTGCAGCCAGCGCCTGGCGGTAGAGGGAATTTTTGGATTTTTCGACTTCGATGATGATGTCTTCCAGGCGGATGAGGTTCTGCTCGCTCGATTCCAGCTTGTTTTGTGCCTGCCTCTTCTTGTCCTTGTAATAGGCGGTTCCGGCCGCTTCTTCGATCAGCAGCCTTTTTTCCTGAGGCTTGGAGGTGACGAAGGAGCCGATGGCTCCCTGTTCTATGACAAAGTATTCTTTCTCGCCGATCGAATGCTTCCAGAGTTCGTCCTGAATATCTTTCAGCCGGACGGCCTTGCCGTTCAGGCGGTATTCGCTTTCGCCCGAGCGGAAGACCCGGTGGGAGATTACCAGCTCTTCCTCGTTTCCGAGGGTGATGACACCGTCGGCCATGCTGAGCGGCGGGCGCTTGGCGTTGCCGTTGAAGATGAAATCCTCCGTTCGGTCGCCGCGGACTGATTTCAGCCGCAGGCCGCCCAGAACCCAGAGAATGCCGTCAACTATGTTGCTTTTGCCGGTTCCGTTCGGCCCGACGATGGCCGTTATGCCGGGGTGAAAGAGAATTTTGGTGCGGTCGGCAAATGATTTGAAACCCTGAACTTCCAGTTTCTTTATGAACATCTGGCCTTATTCCTTCCTGGATTCAGCCGGCGGCTGTTCAGTGGTTGGTCCTTGCCTGGCTGAATTTAAGTTCCTACCACCAGCGGGCCTGGCTTTAAGATGAGTATTGTAATCAAATAAGGGGCGTTTTTGAAGGGCAGACCCCAATTTTTATGGAAACCTCAGGCCGGCGGCCGCGTTGTCGCCCCGAGGGCAGCTGTGCTATAATCTTTGCCTGATTCTACGGGGAAGCCAGCGTAGCTCAGCCGGCAGAGCAGCTGATTCGTAATCAGCGGGTCGGAGGTTCGAATCCTCTCGCTGGCTCTCCAGCCTGCTTTTTATTCCTTTCTAATCATCCCTTTAAGGGTTAAAAAATCTCACCCCCCGAATCATCAGGAGGGGGTATTGTCCGGGATTCTGGATGGTTTATGCTGGGGACGAACGCGGTCCTCCAGAGGCGTAAGAAAGGGTAAAAGAGGCCAGGATGAAAAAACCCGTGAGCGGAAAATTGACGGCGGGGATTTTCCTGCTGCTGGTTATGGCCGGCTCCCTTCTGGCTCAACCCAGAAAGTACCAGGTAATCGCTACTGAGACCAGGTTGCACCTTGACCCCGACGACCGCAGCCCGGTAGTGGTCAGCGCCCCCGGGGATCTATCCTGACTCAGGCCAGCGCCGTCAGATTCCGCCACAACTGGATCTTTGTCTATTATTACCACCCGGAAAAACAGAAGACCCTGGCCGGGTACGTCTGGGAACCGGGTTTGAGAAAACTCTTCCCGACAGTCAATGCCAGGTTGATTTATAACGGAGAAAATGTGACTGAACCGGCCGAGCTGGATTTCAGCCGGGATATTCAGTTCCCTCATCTATGGGGAATGCCGGCCCAGAAGTTGCTGGAAGTGGAAGGCGAGCCTTTGAGCCGGGAAAAATCCGGAGAAGAGGAAATCATTCAGTATCAGAGAGAAATCGCCAATCGCCGCTGTCTGGTGGAGTACGTCTTCATTCAGGACCAGCTGACCGCGGCCCGGTTTTTTATCATGGATACTTTTACTGATTACAATTATTACATTTCTGATTTCATGAAAGCCAAGAGTTACCTGGTGCAGAGGTTCGGACTGCCCTCAGACGACCAGACTGTCTGGCTCGACCGGACATACCAGGAGAGAAAAGAATACTGGGGCCGGGCCCTGGGTTCGGGCCTGGTGGAATTCAGGTCGAGCTGGGTGATCGGCGAGACCGAAGTGGAACTGGTGCTGACCGGTTCGGACAACCGGGTGGCCTTCATGGCCGAGTGCGTCGGCCAGAAGTATAAGAGTTTTTTCTCCCATTGACCCCCTTTTACCCCCTATAAACCCCTCCTTTCTCGCCCCTTTTCCGGAAGGAAGGGGGGCGTCTCATGGCGCGGGAACCAGTCCCGACGGTTCCCCCCACATCAGAAAGTGGGCGCCCCCCTCCGCCTGAGCTAGAAAATATCAGACATATCGCCCCCGGGGCTTTTCCTGTCCGGAGGGATCGCGGAAGATTAAAACGGAAGGCCAGGATAGCCAGATTGCCATAAAAAACTTGACCTATTCCAGGCAGATTAGGGTAGAAATAAACCGCTCTGGTATCAGTAAACCGGGCTTTTGAATTAAACCGCTGATTGGATATTGGTATTCAGTCCGCTTTGGGAAGCTGAGGTCAGGGTTCCTTCTGGGTGAAGGTCAGAGAGACCCGGTTGCGGCCCAGCCACTTGCTGTGCAGCATAAGCTGTTCAGCCCGCTTAACCAGGGATTCCACAGTGTCGAAGCGCTGTACCAGCGTGGCTCCCATGGAAATGGTGGCATTGAGCAGGCCGGTTTCTATGGTGATGTAGGATTCAGCCACCAGCAGGCGCAGTTTATTGGCCACTATATCCAGTCGGTTTTCATCAATGTTGAGCAGGCAGATTATGAACTCCTCGTTGTCCCAGCGGGCCACCATGTCCAGGTAACGTATGTTTTTCTGGATGGTGCGGGCAATCATCCGGATGAGCTTGGCGCCGTTAAAGCGGCCGAACCGTTCCTGTACCTTGTTATAATTATCGATGTCGGCGAAAATCAGTCCGAACGGTATGTTATATTTCTGGAATTCGCTGATCTTGTTTTTGAGATACATCTCCATGCACAGCCGGTTGGGGATGCCGGTGTCCAGGTCCAGAAGCTGCATTTTTTCCAGCTCCGGAACACGCAGGGGAATGGTGATGGCGGGCGATGTGCTGGTAAATACCAGGGCCACCCCGACGGCCAGGCCGTCCGGGTTCAGCATCGGAAGAGCTTTCAGCCTGACCGGGACTCGATAACCGGCTTTATTCTGGATGAAAACCTCCACCACCTGGGGAGCCTTGTCCTTGAAAACCTTTTCGCACATACAATTTTCGCCGCACAGGCTCTGGCCGGTGTAATCGGTGTATAAAGCCGGTTCGGCCTGGCAGCATCTGCCCTGCATCTCTTCTCTCTTGAAACCGGTCAAATCTTCGGCTGCCCTGTTCCAGAAAATGATTTTTTTGTCTTGGTCCAGCAGGGCGCAGCCGTCCGTCGTGTAATCAAGAAGCTGGCGGACAAAATCAATCTTAGCCTGATCGATGATGTCTAAAATTGCCTTTTCCACCATCTATCACTTCCTTGCCGTTTGATGGTCTTGGTTCAATTCCCAAATTGAAGATTTTATGTTTTTTTCATCCTTATATAGCATTTGCTCCGGTTTGTCAAAAGCATGCCAGGGCCACCCCGGGCCAGCAGGAACAGGCACTGTTTGAAATCGTCCGAACCTATTATCATTTTCCGGAAAATCCCGTTGGTTTTCAATATAATCTTCCCTCCCCCCTCACAGCGGCTTGGAATAGTGATAATACTGACGGGCGTAGTAACCTTCCTGTTCGAGAAGGCTCACTCCGTTAATAATGATCCCGAGGCAGTTAATCCGGTGGGCTTCAATCTTATTTCTGGCCTGTTTCAGGGCGTTCAGGGGGGTCTGACCGGCTCTGACCACAAGAATCAGACCGTCAAGCTGCTTGCCGAGCACCAGGGCATCGGAAACGGCCAGCACCGGCGGAGAATCAAACAGAACGAAGTCGAACTGCTGTTTCAGAAAGGTGATAAAAGCCTTCATCTTGTCGGAGAATATAATTTCCAGCGGGTCCGATGGAGTAATTCCGGAAGGCACCACAAACAGGTTGGTATAAGGTGTCGGCCGGATTATTTCTGAGGCGTCGACAATCGCGCTCAGAAAATGGGTCAGCCCCCAGGTATAATCGATATTGAAAATTTCCTGCTGCCGGGGCTTTCTCAGGTCGGAATCGACGATGACCACCCGTTTGTGAGCCTGGGCCAGGGTCAGCCCCAGGTTGGAGATAACCGCCGATTTGCCGTCCTGGCTGAGAGGGCTGGAGAAAATCAAAGCTTTGCGGGCCGGCCCTTCAAACGACAGAAGAAGCGAAGTCCTGATCGACCGGAAAGATTCTGACTGAATCGAGTGGGGTTCACGCTGAACTATGAGTTCAATTTTATAGTTGTTTTCGGGAGCTTCAGCAGGGACCGGTGGGACATTTAGTGAAACAGTTTTCGGGCTGGGCTTGCCGTCCTTTTTTCTTTTCTTCTTATCGAAAATTACCGGATTGCCTTTAAGAAGGCTCTTTAGAGTTCTGAACTCAGCCCGGGGACCCTTCGGCTTGTATTCTTTCTCGAAAGCCGGAATGGTCCCGATGGTAATCCAGCCGGTAGTCTGGGTGATGTCGCGTGATGATTTGACGGTGGCCACCAGGTAATTTATGAAGAGCGAAGTGCCGGTGCCAGCGGCCAGCGCCAGCAGGAATCCGATCAGGAAAGTCTTGCGCCTGTTGGGGAAGGCTGGATCGACAGGAACTGAAGCTCTGTCCACAATCCAGACGTTAAGGGCCTGCAGGTCCTTGAGCCTCGAAGCCAGGTCTGTTTCGCTCTGCCGCTTGGAAAGTGCTTCCAGCAGGGCTTTTTTGTTTTCGGTTTCAATCTTGAGGCTATTGTAAAGAATAGCCGTGCTATTGGCTTTGTAAGCCTGGACTTTCAGTTCATCCAGCAGTCTCTGCAAATTCTGTTCTCTGGCCAGAGCCCCCTGATATTCGGCATAGGCCGTCTTGATAAGATTCTCTTTTTCATTGGTGAGAGCTTCATAGGTAGCTTCAATTTCTGATTTTAGCTTCTGCATTTCCGGGTACTCAGGCCGCAGTGTGGCCAGGCGCCGGGCGTATTCGCGGCTCAGCAGGGCGTACTGCTCGCGCAGTCGGGCGACAGCCGGGTTGGCCGGCGATTCAGGCAGTTCTTCCGGCCTGAGAGCTTTGAGCTGATTGTAGGTGGTGTATTTGTTAACCCGGTCCAGGGTGGCGGCTGTCAGGGCAGTATTAACTTCGGTGATTTTGGAAATTAAAGGCGCTTCGGCCGAGCTCAGGGGGAGAATTCCCTGGGCCGTTCCCAGCTCGGCCAGTTTCTTTTCGGCTTCTTCGATGTCTTTCCTCAGAGCGGAAATCTGGGTGCTGAGGAATTCGGTGGCCTGTTCTGAGGCGGTATATTTACGCTTTATAAGCATTTCAATGTAAGAATCAAGCAGGGTATTCAGGATGTCAGCAGCCAGGCGCGGGTTCTTATGGTCAAAATTTACCTGAATAAGTTTTGTCCCGGAGATGGGCGAAACGCTTAGGCTGGCGATGAATTCATCGATCAGTCTTTCCTTGAAAACCGGGTCGTCGGGTGAAACTTGTTCTCTGGAAATCTTTACCGGCAATTTGGGACCCACAAATTCCGGATGTTCAAGAAGCTTCATCTTGTCTATGACATCCGAAGCCAGCGACCGGCTTTTGAGCAGCAGGGCATGGCTCTGGGAATTGATTCCGCCGCTCAGCCGGCTTAATTCCTCAAAGGGGAGCACGCTCTGGGTCTCGTCTATCCAGATTGAGCCTCTGGCCGAGTAGATGTGAGGTGAAATAAAGATGTAAACCAGAGTCAGGGTCACGACCAAAACGGCCACGCTCAAGCCGGTCCATTTCCACCTGAGTATGGCATTCCAGTAATAAATTATTTGTTCCAGCAGATTCTGCTGGGCTGGCCGGTTGGTAGCGGTCGAAGGTGTTTTATCCATTTTATATCCTGATTTTAAGTTTTAATTTTGTTTTTTCACCTGATTTGTACCAGCCTGGATTATCTCCGCATGTCTTTCTTATATTTTCAATCTATTTAACGACAATGATGTCCCCATCCTGAAGAGAAAAATCAGACCGTTTCCCATCAATTATTTTCTTCAGGTTAAACCACAGGTTCTTTTCCTTGCCCGTCTGCGGGTCTTTCCTCTTGACCAGAACCTGGACGGCGTTGGCCCACTCGGTCAGACCGCCAGCCTGAGCCACAGCCTTCAGCAGAGTCAATCCCTTTGATTCCAGGAACTGAATGGCCCCGGGGCTTCGGACTTCGCCATAGACGTAGACCGTTAGCGTCTGGTCAAAGGGCACAATTATTTCATCCTTCGGCTTAAGCACAATGCTGGTATCCTGGCTTCTTCTCATCAGGTCATCCACATTCATCACAATCCTTTCTTTTTCCCCGTCGTTCTGCTGACGCAGAATGTGGATTTCCTTGCCCGCCTGCTGGGTCAGGCCGCCGGCTTCCGAGAGAATCTGGAGCAGGGTGGTGGGCCCGGCCATCTCATAAAGTCCGGGGCGGCCAACGGCGCCCAGGACGGCTATTTTTTGATGTTCCCTGATGATGACCGTTACGTGAGCTCCCTTGGTGTATTTAGCGTCCAGGATGGCCGCTATTTTCTGTTCCAGCTCCTGGGCGGTCAAGCCGGAGGCCGGC
Organism: Candidatus Saccharicenans sp.; assembly: GCA_030017715.1. GTDB lineage: Bacteria > Acidobacteriota > Aminicenantia > Aminicenantales > Saccharicenantaceae > Saccharicenans. The sequence continues at coordinate 90,977 of JASEIU010000007.1, forward strand.
ACCGGGCCGATCACCGCCAGGGTAATCGTCCCGTCCTCGGCCACCCTCACCATCTGGTTGAGTTCTGGCAGTTCGTAGACTTTGACCTCCAGCAGGTCTTTAGCTCCAATCCGGTACTCTATAACCTGGCCGGTTTGAGTCTGTTCGGTCTGCTGCTGACCCGGGAGGGGGCTCGAAGCCGAAAGGGAGGCGATCAGAAGCAAAGTTAGCAGAGTTGTGGTTTGTTTTTTTCTCCCGCTTATCATTCCGCTTTTCTCCATTCTCTTTCCTACTCATAATTTGTCGTTTTTAATCTATATAAATTTAACATCATAACAGAGATGGAACCGGCAAAACATTTTCTCCAGGTACAGAACCGAAGGTCAGACTGAAGCCCACAAAATATCGGTTGAGCTTGCGCTCGGCGGGAAGGATTTTCCTCTGGCTCAGGTTCCCGAAGAAGTTAAAGTTCCACTCTCTTCCGAGTCTGATACCGATATTGGCTGAAAGAGTGGTGAATTTATAGGTCGGAGCTTCCGGCTGGCCTTTTTCCAAAGGGTAATCGGTCTGCCCGAAGGTAATATTATTGCCCATACTGACTCTATCGCTAAGCCGGAATGTCAGCCCGCCTCCATAGGTGGTGCTGAGATAGTGCAGCAGGGAGGAGTATATGGAGACGCTGAAATTCCTGGCGTAGTAGCCCCTCAGGCTGAGCCAGCGGTTGAGTGTTATGCTTACCGAGCCACTGCCGACAATATCCGAGGCCGGTCGGTAAACCGCTGCTTTCGGCTCAAGATAGATATAACCGATGCTGAACCCGCCCTGAAAGGCAGACCCGGTGGGGGACAATTCCGGGGTAAATTCCAGACCGCCCAGCACGGCGTAGCTCCGGCTGTCCCTGATTCTTGATTCAGGATATTTGAAATTATAAAAACCCATCTGACCGTTCAGGAAGAATCTGTATTTCGGGCTGGGCTGAAAATAGAGAAAAGTATCAGCGTAAATTTCCCGGCGGTTTAGTTCCCGGTCGAGGGAAAGGCCTTCATACTCGGCGTTCCTGTAATTGTATCTGGCTGTGCTGAGCTGCCAGGCAATGGCTCCAGTCCTGGAAAACTGCCAGAGCATCAGGCCATCCCAGGTCAGCGTTTCTTCCCTGATGTTCAGGATCAGTTCAGGACTGAACCGCCGCCTGACATTGTCGTAGCTGAGGGCTGTTTTGCCGTAAAATTTTTTATGCAAAAAATGGATTTGATTGCGGGTCCTGAAGTTAAAGGTCCTTTCTTTCTCGTTCTCGGCATAAAAAGCCCCCTGGAGCTGCTGGTAGGTGTCGAAAATTATCAATTTTTTAAGCGGCACAAACCATTGAAAGGAAGGACCGGCGGTGAAGGTAAAGTCGGGATATTCTTTATCCTGAAAACCATAATAGATATCCGAATCGTATCCGACGTTGCCCAGAGAAAAGGCCCGATAACCCCTCAAGAGGCCCAATTTCCATGGGGCGCGGCCGAGAAGGCTCAGAACCGAGCTGGCCATCCAGTTGGCGCTCTGGGCCCTGGCCGGCAGGGGGTTGGCAAACAGAGCAAAGATAAAGGTCAAAATAAGGATGCAGGTCAGGAAAGCACAAGTGTTCTTTGTTTTGCAGGACCTCAATTTTTGCCCCGTTCCTTTATATCATTAAACAGGTTGGTCTTCAATAGGCGCCTTTTCCGAATAACACCGCCGGGACGGTCTTGAAAATGATGCTGATGTCCAGCCAGAGAGAGAAGTTGTCTATGTATTCCAGGTCCAGCTTCATCCAGCCGTCGTGGTCGATCTCGTTTCTGCCGGAAATCTGCCAGAGGCAGGTGATTCCGGGTTTCATGGAGAAGCGGCGGCGCTGCCAGACCTCGTACTTTTCCACCTCGCAGGGGACGGTCGGTCTTGGTCCAACGATGCTCATATCCCCGGCCAGAACATTGATGAACTGAGGAAGTTCGTCTATGCTGAATTTTCTCAGGATTCGGCCGACCGGCGTGATATAGCCCAGCTTTTTATTCTTAAACCGGGGTGTGGTCATCTCGGCCAGGTTGTCGACCCGGGACAGGACTTTATCGGCGTCAATCCGCATCGTCCGGAATTTCAGCAGCTTGAATTTCCGGCCGTGAAGACCTAATCTCTCCTGCCGGAAAAAAACCGAACCGGGCGAGGTCAATTTTATCGCCACCGCCGCGGCCACATAGATCGGGCTTAGAAGGAATATGGCCATTGAAGATATAACAATATCTATAGCTCGCTTGATGAATAGCTGCCATTCGCTGATGCGAACGGTGTTGTAGCTGAGAAGGGGAATGCCATCGATTTCGGTGATCACCGAGCGGGCGATTTTCATGTCGTAAAGGTCGATGGCGATGGAAGTCTCTTTGCCTTCCACCTCGCATACCTCCAGGGCCTCCTGGATCTGGTTGAGTCTGGAGCGGGGCAGGATGAATATCACCTGGTCAACCGGCACCCGGTGAAAGATATCGAGCAGGTCCTTCAGAAAGCCAATGACCTGCACTCCGTTGACCTCCTTGATGTCGCGGGTCTCATCATCGTTGATTATCCCGATAACCTTGATGCCCCAGTCCGGGTTCTTTCGCACCTTGTTTATGAACTCGGAGGCTCGTTTTCCTGTTCCTACCACCAGCACATGGCGCCAGTTGTAGCCCTGCTCATGAATTTTCCTGAGCGCCAGGGTGACGATCGCCCGGTCGACCAGGAGAGCCAGCGTTCCGATTATGATAAAGATGAAGAAAAACAACCGGCTGAGGTAGGCGGCCTTGATGACGAAGAGGGATGTCCCGTAACCAAAAAACATCAGGACTGAAGAATTTACTATGCGGGCGGTTGTTCGATAGTAAGGCTCAATCCTGATGAATTTGTAACTTCTGCTCAGAACCAGAGAGGCCATCCAGATGACAATACCCAGAAAATAGGCCAAAGCATACTGATGAAAGGTGGAAAGGGGAGTGCCGGTAACCTCGGCTTCGGGGATCAGCCGGGAAAGGGTCAGGTTGAGGCCGATTTTTTCCCTGAGGCCGTAGGAAACGATAAAGGCTATGGTCAGAAAAACAATGTCAAAAAGGAAAGCAGCTTCTTTTAAGAACCTGTCCCTTTCTTTCAGCATGGCCCCGTTCCCGGTTTTACCGTGATATATTTTTTATCGCAAAATTAAACTTTTTCGTCAAGTGTCCGCAGAACCCGGGCCGGATTGCCGGCGACCACCGTTCTCGGCGGCACGTCTCTGGTTACCACCGAACCGGCCCCGACGATGGCTTCTTCGCCTATTGTTACCCCGGCCAGTATCGTGGCTCCCGAGCCTATGGAGGCTCGTTTCTTTACCAGGGTGGGAATAACCTTCCAGTCCTGCTCGGTCTGAAGGCTGCCTTCCCCGGTGATGGCTCTCGGATAGAGGTCGTTAATGAAGGTTACTCCGTGTCCAATGAACACTCCGTCTTCAATGGTCACACCCTCGCAGATAAAGGTGTGGGATGAAATCTTGCAGTTCTTGCCGATGACCGCGCCCTTCTGAATTTCGACAAAGGTTCCGATTTTGGTGTTGTCGCCTATGGTGCAGCCGTAAAGGTTGACGAAGGCAAAAATCTTGACGTTTTCCCCGAGCTTGACGTCGGGGGCAATGCGACAGTATTCCATCAGGTCCTCCCTTCAGCTTATGGTTCTCAATACAATTTTACCAGAAGGCCCTTCTGGGCGATAGACCTGTTGGAAGCTTCCAGAAGTTTGACCACCATCAGACCGGCCTGGCCGTCGTTGAAGGGTTCTTTGTTCTGCAGCAAGCAGTCAACAAAATAATCCACTTCCTTCCTCAGGGCTTCGGTCGGGTCGAGCTTGGGCACATAGACATCACCGATACGGTAATTGATGAGCATGCTGTGGACGTGTTCTTCTGATGTCTGGATTTTAAGCTCAACGCCGCGGTCGTAAATTTTGACCTTTTCGTCGGCCGAGATGTCGTCCCAGAGAAGCATCCGGCGGTCTCCGCTGATGATCGTCCGGCGCACCTTCACCGGGCTGAGCCAGTTGACGTGGAAGTGGGCGATCAGGTGGGGAGAGTCAAAATAGACTGTGATGTAGGCCACATCTTCAAAATCGCCGTTGTAGTGGGAAACGCCCTGGGCGGATACCGCTACTGGCTTATCCTTGATCAGATGACACATTATGGAAAAATCATGAGGAGCTAAATCCCAGACCACATTGACATCGTGCTGGAAAAGACCCAGGTTCACTCGCACTGAATCATAAAAGAGAACATTTCCCAGCTCGCCGGAGTCAATAATCTCTTTCATCTTGGTAACGGCCCCGGTGAAGAGAAAAGTGTGGTCCACCATAATTTTGAGATTCTTTTTGGCCGCCAGCTCGATCAGGTCCTCAGCTTCCTGGCTGTTGAGGGTGAAGGGCTTTTCCACAAATATGTGCTTGCCGTTGAGCAGTGCCTTGCGGGCCAGGTCATAGTGGCTGGAAACCGGCGTGACCACGGCCACTGCATCCACTTCCGGGTCCTTTATGAGCTCGTCGGGGTTGGAATAGGCCTTGATGAAGGGGTAGGTCGAAGTAGCCACTAACATCCGCTGAGGCCGGAGGTCACAGATGGCCGTCAGCCTGACCTCAGGGTTGGCGTTAAAGTTGCGGGCTACGTTCGGTCCCCAGTAACCGAAACCGATAACACCGACATTTATCATGTCATCGCTCCCTTTTCCCGCCGGGTTCCTTGGCTAAACCCGGTCGGAATAATATTTATGTAAACATTCCGAAATATACTCTATTTGCTCGTCGGTAAGCTCCGGATACATTGGAAGCGATAGAATCTGGCTCTGGTATTCGTAGGCGATGGGGAAGTCTTCCGGTCTGTGGTTCAGGCAGGCATAGGCCTGGGCATAGGGCAGGGCATAGGGGTAGTGAATGTTGGTGGCGATACCCTGAGCTTTTAAGTAATCAATTAATTTTTCCCGCTCCGGAACCCGGAGGCAGTAGATGTGGAAGATATGGGAACAGCCCGGCCTGAGTTTTGGGCACTTTATCTGCGGGATATCGGAGAGAAGCTGATTTAATTTCAGGGCATGTCGGTAGCGGGCGTTGTTCCAGTCGTCGATGTATTTCAATTTGACGCTCAGGATGGCTGCCTGCAGGCCGTCGAGGCGGCTGTTAATACCCTCGATTTCGTGAATATACTTTTTCTGCGAACCATGATTGGCAAACAGCCGGGCGCGGCTGGCGAATTCATCATCGTTTGTGATTATGGCTCCGCCGTCACCGTAGGCTCCCAGGTTTTTGCCTGGATAAAAGCTGAAGGTCCCGACCAGACCAAAGGTCCCGGTCTTCTGGCCGTTGAAGGTGGCAAAGTGAGACTGGGCGCAGTCTTCGATCATCAGCAGGTGATAACGGTCGCAGATTTCTTTGATTCTGTCTATGGCTGCCGGCTGTCCGTAGAGGTGGACGGGGATCACAGCGCGGGTTTTGGGAGTAATTTTTGCTTCAAGTTTATCCGGGTCGAGGTGGTAGTACTCATCATTGTCAATGAACACCGGCCGGGCGCCGGTCTGGCTTATGGCTTCAGAAGTGGCGATAAAGGTATTAGCGGCGGTGATGACTTCGTCTCCGGGACCGATTCCGGCCGCTTTCAGGCTGATGTAAATGGCGTCGGTTCCGTTAGCGCAGCTTATGCAGTGTTTGACTCCGTATTTAGCGGCAAAAGCCTTCTCGAAGGCTTCCACGTATTTTCCGCCGACAAAGGCTGTGTCGTTGAGGACGGACTGAATGGCGGCATCTATTTCGGATTTGATAGAGAGATACTGCCTCTTTAAGTCTACAAACGGAATATTTGGCATTTCTTGGTCCCTTCTGTTAATTAATCAATTTATTTATTATTTTTTTATCCCTTTTGCTGATTCTTTTCAAGCGGGTATCTGAGTTGGGGGAACACAGCACAAGGACAAAAATAAGGATGGAAACCAGGATAAGAATATACTTTGCCCTTCCTGAAAGGACACAAAGAGACACAGTTTTCAGGATTCATTGCCTTGGCTCAATTCCTCCCTCTAATAATTCTTATATTCCCGATGCCAGAAAAAGTCAAGTAAAAGTTCCTACCGGGAAAGGCCAGGTATCCAGACCAAGACAAATTTTAATGAGAAGCTGATTCTGGAGACAAAATATGGCAATATTGATTTCAGGAGTAACATTTATTGGAATTATCTCGTATAACCTAAGTATAATTTTGTCTTACTTTTCATAATTCAGTAGGTTCTTTCCATAATCACCCTGTGCAGCAGTTCTATCTGCAAGACTTTTCTAATTTCTCGAAGGTAATTGCCTTTGCCTTTTATATGGTCATTGACAACCCTGATTAGTCCCTGGCGATTCCAGTAGGGCCGGCTTAAGGTTTTTTCGCTTAGCAGAATTTCTTTAATGTAATCGGAGAGCTCATCCCGGTACCAGCGCCTGTATCGCCTGAATTCGGAATGGCCTGAAATCAGGCGATCTAAATGAAGGGTGGTAATTATTTTCTTATCAAGCCTGGCGAAATAATGCGTTAAATTGTAGGGTAACTCTTCATGATTATATGCCTTATCAATAAGCATCTTGCTCAAAATAAATACCCTTCTTATTTCTGCAAGAGGCTTGATGCCTTTTCCCCCATGTGTTCCTGTGGTCGGGACCTGCAACAATTCAGGCATACATCTGGCGATTAGGTCAAGCTCAAATTTAATGCCAAAATTCTTTGGAAGTTCCGGCGCTCTATAGAGAATTCTTATTAAATCATTGTCTAAGAATGGACTGCGAATCTCAATTTGAGAGGTTTCGAGGGCCACAAAAGAATTCCACCACCAGGGAATTGCACCCTGTAGAAGGAAACTCATCGGGTGGATCTAATCAAATTCTTTTGCCGTTTCTCTTGCTAAATCAAGATAAAATTTAAAATCAGGATTGAGTATTTCCATCAAAGGAGGACGCGGCTTAAAACCAAAAATTCCTTTGAGCACCTGGCTGCCATATTTGCCGGTCATCCTTATAGGGGCAATGTTTCGGGCTAAAGAATTAAAATAGAGCACATCTGCTTTGTCTGTGCCTTCAAGGCCATCAGAAATATAGGTAACTTTTTCAACAAAATCAGGATATTTTCTGAGCAGTTCTTCATCATCAAGCACTATTTTGGTGTGAGTCTGGCCGCATAGTCTGGCTACCTCAGGTGCTATTCTGGTATCAAGAATATCTTTGTAACTTCCCGTATACGTGTAACAGGTGAGAGTTCCTGGCTCTGGATTTCGGCAGGCTAAAATTGCCCTTGTATCTTAACCGCCCGTTAATCCCAACCCGATTTTCTCTCCCTGGAAATATCTTGGCAATATTTTTTGGAAAGTATAAGCCAATTCTTCGCTGAATTGTTTAAGTTCGAGTTTAGGTTGGTTTTCAAACTCTGCCAGGTTCAGGTACGATTCTTTTTCTAATTTACCTTTCTCGTATCTCCAGGCTGATGCCGGCGGCAACAATGTAATCCTTGGAAAATAGGTCCTATTTTTTAGAACGCAGTCATACATTAGAAACTCGCCAATTCCCTGGCCATCTATTTCTCTGAGCTCCGGAAATCCTCTCAACAGCGCTTTTGCTTCTGTAGCAAAAGCTACAAAATCAGGAGTCTCATAAATATACAACCGACGAATCCCAAATCTGTCATTAAAAATAAAGGCTCTTTTCAATCGCAGGTCGAGTATTATTCCATTAAACCATCCATTTAGTTCTCTGAATAGGTTCTCGCCCAGTTCTTCGTATCTATGAACAAGGTATGAAGCATTTCCCAGGTTGAATTTATGTCCTTTGTTCTTTAGCTCCAATTGTATTTCCGGATCATCAAAGCATTCGCCAGTCAAAAAGAATGCGATATCTTTGGTTTCATTGAATACTGGCATACAATCAGAAAATGAATTCTGGATGGCCAGGTATCCTATAAAAAAACCATGATGTTTCTCTACAAATATTCCATGAGAATAAAAACTTTCATGGAGCATAGTTTCCAGCATTAATCTGGTAACTTGCTCTTCTGAATTGGTCGGTTTTGATGTAATTATTCCGACTATTCCAGGCATTTTATGTCTCTTTTATTTTATATTTCCATTTTTCACCAAAGATATAGTCCCATTCTCTCGGCACAAATGGAGCTAAGCCTCCAGCAGGATAAAATGTTAGCTCGCCAAAATAAATCTTGCCCTTTATGTTATAAAGGTCTACACGAACAAAATCAAAACCGACCGATAGTTTTTCCGCTATTTTTATCATTTTACCATAATTGATTGGAAGGTTAAATGGGCCCGGAAACTGATCTAATCCATTCCATAGATCTAAAGGAACAAATTCTTTAGTAAAATGCTTTTCTCTATGATATCCAAATCGATCATATGTTATCAATAAATATTCGACACGCCCTGAAAAACAATAAAATTTATAATCCCTGGGTGGTTTGCCATCTTCGTCTAGGAATTGCTCAACTATGATTCTGGGCAATATATTTTTATAAGCCCAGGCGTGTCCAAGGTAAGAGTTCCGAGAAAAATTCGAATTTAGCCATGCTCTTAACTTCTTTTTCGTTGCTTTAATATCAAGATATTGTTTGTTATTTACAAGGATTGTGAATCCACACCCATGATTTGTTTTTATGACGAATTTATCAGGCAAAGCAGCAAATGGAAATTTTTCTGGGTCACTCCCAGACCACAATAATGGAACAAGATGCTCTTCCCCTATTTTGTCTTTAACAACTTTTCTTACCTGAAGCTTATCGGTTAATAATGTAAGAATTGGCCTTCTGTCAAACAGCATTCTTGAAAATACTTTTTCTGAGAAAGTCTTTGGATTTATAAAATCTGGCCAATAGTGATGAACTTGATAAAAGGCAAGGCTACATAGAAATTTGTATGATTTATTAGCTGGATTATCTTCCAATTGTCTGGCATAGAAGCGACAAATTGGCCAATAGAAGATTCTGTATAATTTGTTTGTAATTTTTTTTGTAATATTCATTATGGAAGCCTAGTTAAAGGAAGATTTTTTCCTGACAAAAAAAGTATATCAAATATTATAATTAAATTTAAGTTATTTTTATGGAGACAGTTATACCCGATTTCTTATAGAGGCGGATACCTACGAAAGGTGGGGTTTAGGCTCTATTCAGGAGTGAAAAGATGAAACCAAGGAAGTAGACGCCAGAGGGCAGATGGCCATAGCGCTTAAAGAGCTCAGGGGGCATAAGGCATGAATGAGATCTGCTGGGAGCATCATATAAGCCAGTCGCTTTTCTACCGCTGGCGGTATCGTTTTTATAGGGCGAGCATAAGGCTTTGAGCAACCGAGATTTAAAGGACGAATCTGATATGTTTCGGGTGCTGATTGAGAAGCAGGAAAAGAAATTCTGGCAGCGAACTGCGTCGAATGAGACATAAAAAAACCCAGCCGATGATCTCTGAGAGGAAGCGAGGTTGAGGCAGAATAGGGGATGAGAATAAAATCGGCCTGCATGAGCCGGAGGTTCCCTTTTGGGGATACCGACATAACACCCGGGCTGAGAATTCAAGATCAATAAAAATTAACGTGTTCAATCCTTTTGAGCAGTCCAGAACGGCGGTCAAAGAGTGGATAAGAGAAGATTATAATAGTCTTTATGTGCATTCTGCGCTCGGGTACCGTGGCTTTCAGCAGTTCTTACAGTAATAGGTCCAAAAGCAATAAGCGGGTCTTATAGATGGGGCAGAGACAGGGAGCTCAATCGAAACTTTAGTTTCTGGGTAAATGTCATATTTGTCTTTTTTGAAACTACCTCTTTTATTCCAGGAAATATCTTGACTTTTAGTAATTACTGCAGTTAATGCCTTGCTTAAAAATGGTCGTTGGCAGATACATGGTATCCAGGCAGAGGGAAAAGTTTTTGATAGAGGTC
>JASEIU010000008.1 GCA_030017715.1 Candidatus Saccharicenans sp.
ACGCCTTGTCCATATACTACCCTTACCCTGGATACCATGTCTGTGCCTGAAAGAAAACTGAATTTGACATTCCGGGAACTGTGTTTTACATTGTCTGCAAGTGATTAAAAACCATAATACCAATTCAAGTCCATCCCGGAGCGGTCGAGTAGATTGTCTGTCCCTGTTTAAGTTTCGATCTGGTCAGAGTCACCGACGCCAGGATAGCGACGGTGTCTTGAATCAAGCCGGACTGGCGAGGCTGTTAGACAAAAAGGCTCAAAAATGCTTTCTGGCGGGACATCTGAAGTTTAGCGGGAATTAAGATTCAAGGACGTTCCCGAAAAGGAGTCAATATGCCAACCACCGAACAAATACTGGCTGGATTGAGAACTATCTCAAATGCCTGGCGGGTGCTGGCAATTTTCTGGCACGTATATTTCGCCGCACTATCAATCGGATTAGTAGCGGGAGTGCGGCCTTCGAAGCGCTACTTTGGGGTGTTGCTGTGCCTGCCGCTTCTGTCTGTCAGCCTGGTAGCCTGGCTGTCCGGCAATCCCTTCAACGGACTGGTATTCGCTCTTCTGGGATTCGCCCTGATTTATGTCACCTTCAGGTTTCGTGAAGAAAAAATCCAGACCGCTGGCCTATGGCCCGTGATTACCGGAATCGCCATGATTATCTTTGGGTGGATTTATCCTCATTTTCTGGACACACCATCGCCTGTGTCATATTTATATGCGGCACCGACCGGCATTATCCCCTGCGCGACCCTTTCTATCGTAGTGGGCTTTGCCCTGGTACTGGGGAATTTTAGAACCCGCGCCTTTGCGACCATACTCGGAATAACCGGCTTATTTTACAGCCTGACCGGCATATTTCAACTGGGGGTTAAGATAGATTGGTTCCTGCTGGTTGGCACGATACTGTTGCTGTCCTTTGCCTTTTTCGACCGGAGGCGGACTTAAGAATCAGAACAGACCTAATGATTCTGTTACGATTAATCTTAGAAGCAAAGGCTACTAGGGAAGTGAAATAAAGGAGTTAGAGATGAAAGTCACCGCTTTTGTAGGTAGCGCTCGGAAAAAACATACCTATAACGCCGCCGAGAAATTCCTGGAAAATCTGCGAAAGCATGGAAACGTCGAAACAGAGATAGTCGCCTTAAGCGATTATCATCTGGAGACGTGCCGGGGCTGCATGCTCTGCCTGAATAAAGGCGAAGAATTCTGTCCGCTAAAAGACGACCGGGACAAACTGATCGCCAAGATCCTGGAATCGGACGGGATGGTCATGGCCTCGCCCAATTATTCATTTCAGGTCTCGGGTCTAATGAAAGTGTTTCTTGACCGGCTGGGATTTGTTTTCCACCGACCGCGTTTCTACGGCAAGACGTTTACCAGTATCGTCGTCCAGGGGATTTACGGCGGGAAGAAGATCAGCAAGTACTTAAGCTTCATCGGCGGGGCGATGTGGTTTAATGTAGTCAAAGGCAGTTGCCTGAACACCTGCGAACCGATACCTGAAAAAGTGCAGGAGAAAAACAATATGTTGCTTGACCGGCAGAGCAGAAAATTCTATACCGTTCTGGTCAGGAAGGAATTGCCAGTTCCTTCTTTCTTCGAGCTGATGATGTTTCGCACGGCGCGGACAAATATAAAAAACCAGCTTGACGAGAGCTGGCGGGATTACGTCTATTATCGGGACAAGGGCTGGTTTGAATCAGATTTCTACTATACAGTACGGCTCAGTCTCTTGAAAAAGCTGGCCGGAAGGTTCTTCGACTGGACTGCTGCCAGAAGGCTTAGAAGCAACAAATAGCTGCTTGTTACCCGCTCGGGTAGTGGAAGGAAGAAGTTTATGGGAAGCGCCAGAATCTTCATCAAGAAACATGCGGTCGCCTTCTATTTCATTATAACCTTTGCTATTTCATGGGGAAGCTTGTTCTTTGGCAGCGGCGGACCTGCCGGATTTCCCAGGAGCAAGGAAGAATTTGAACGCCTGTTGCCTTTTTTCATACCGATGGTGCTGGCTGGCCCCAGTTTATCATGTATCATGTTAACCGCTCTGATTGATGGCAGAGCCGGCTTTCGCCAGCTCTTCTCCCGGCTATCAAAATGGCGGCTGGGCTTGGGCTGGTACACGATAGCGCTAATAATAGGGCCCGGCGTGCTGATGGCTGTGCTTCTGGCGCTGTCGCTGTTCAATCCAGTATTCGTCCCGGGCATAATGGCCAGAAGCGGCAAGGCGCCTTTGCTTATCATGGGCATTGTGGCCGGGCTGACCGTGGGAATGCTGGAGGAACTGGGCTGGACTGGATTTGCCATACCGCGATTAAGGCAGCGCTATGGCTTCTTTGCTACCGGTCTTATCGTCGGAATGCTCTGGGGTTTGTGGCATGTTTTTCTAAACGTCATATGGGTAAAAGATGCATATACCGGAGAAATGCCGGCCGCTATCTTCCTGACTGCTCGCGGCCTGGGCGATGTGATCGGAGTTCTGCCGGCCTTTAGAGTGCTGATGGTCTGGGTCTATGACCGGACCGGAAGTCTCCTCCTGGCCATGCTCATGCACGCGGCCCTAACCGCCGCCACAATTATTTTCGAACCGTCGGGCATATCGGGCGGCAATCTTCTGGTTTATGATTTCGTATCAGGTTTAACGATGTGGGCGGCAGTGGCCGCGGTCATCCTGGGCGGGAGAAAAATCCAAGCTAAAAAAACCCAACCGAAATGACAGGTCAATGAAAAATTACTCTAGAATTAAAGAAGCGATTAAAAGAGAATCAGCCGGTCGGCATGCCGGTCCGCCTGATGATCGCTAAGATGTGCTGGATTACCAGAAAAGGGGGACACCTTAATGTGTCCCCGGTTTTGGCAGCTTTTTTCTCGAGGAAAAAATTGCGGAAGCACAGGAAAAAGGGGACATCATAAAGTGTCCCCCTGTTTCAGGCAGGTTAATAAGGATCTCGAGCATTCGATCCTTTAACTTTACCAGCCCGTATTTTTGCTGATAATCGATAAAAATAAAGCCGGCTGGCGCGCTCTCAATAATCTTATGGTAAGGGTCAAAATTCTGCAGGAGATGCTTGAGGGCTGCCTGGGCCCTGAGTTCATCAGGATAGGGAATTATGATCCGGGTAAAAATGGCACCCGCCTCATCCCGGTAACTACCGACCACTCCGAATACCTTCCCCTCAAGCTGCAGAATATCGCCCTCTCCGAAAGTGAAGATCGGCTGAAGCGCGTATGGACCGCGAATCAGCCGTTCTGAATTTTTTACAAGATTCTCTTTCGGCAGGTAATCGAGCAGAGTGACCGGCCGGTCAGGCGGCAGATTCTGCAGTGTGGCTTGCGCTAAAGCCAGCATAGCAGGAAAAAGCTCTTTTCGGCCTTCAAAATTGTTAAGGTGAATAAAGTATCTTTCCCGCAGAATGGTAAATTGAGTTGGCTCCCCGGTATTTCGGGCCGCCAGTCCCTCGACCGGAACCTCCTGTCCGCATTTGGCTAAGTAAACTCCCAGAGCGGACTCCGGGCTTTCCATTTCATAGATTTCGAGTGAAAGCTCGCTTTCCCCTGAGCGGTAGCGCTGAACATAGAGCTTTTCAAAACCGAACTCTAAGAAAAGCTCCGCCCCGCCGTCGATGTAGTTATAAAGGTCAGCCCGGGTGAAGGTTATCAGCTGGCCGGATTTTTTCCAGCCGGGGTAAAAAGCGTCGCCGGGCATAACAACTTCGGAAAAAAGAGCGCTGGCCAGGACGGTAAGGCCGAGAATTATGAGAACAATATGGAACGGGACCGACAGAGTTCGTTTCCCGCGGTTTATGGGCCTGAACCTGACCAAAAATCGGTCAGGCGCAGAAAGAAAACTTAAGAACCTGACCTTTGTTATTTGTAAACAGGACTCTCTTTCCATTTTTTTCCGTTCAATCGCTTCCGCTTATCATTTAAGTTTATTACTACTGTCGGCTCCGGTTATAATTCCGCCCTGCGCCTGTTGCCGGTCTCCTGATCGCTTAAACCACAGCCTCCGCATCATGCCTGTATATGCTGCATTCTTTCATCCACCAGGCCCAGCCCGAGTTTCTGAGCATAGCGCAGATACTCGGTGAACCTTGGATGCTCGTTAACTTGAATGCCCATGCTTTTTCTCTTTTCAACGATGAGCTTGTGGCAGACCATATCCAGAGCAAATGGGTCGGTGGCAAAGAACAGCCGATTGTAAAGATAGGTAAATTTGGCTTCGGGACCCGGTCCGCCCTCGTACTGAGCCCTCAGGCCGTCGGTTATGTTCAGGACCATTTTGTCGCGAATAACAGGAAAAGCCAGCACTTCCACACAGACATCCAGGAACAGCGGCCGGTGCAGGCGGTTGGTGTTGCAGACGGCGCCATACCCGATGTTCTTGGTGGCCATGGAAATGGCGTTGCCGGTATTCTTAAAGACCGGAACATTTATTATCTTGGTCAGCTTTTTGGTCAGAAGCTTTCCGAAATAAGAATACTTGCCGTTAAAAACATGTTGATTCAGGTAGGGCAGGTCTTTCGGTCCCTCGACATCGGCCCAGTAATAAACATCAAGGTCAAAGTTGGGTGCGCTGACGTGGGTACCGTCCGGCCTGAGCCAGTTGGAATTATCCTGCGATTTACCCTCGGCCGCGGCTTCATCCATCGTCTGTAGCCCTTCAATCCCGACTCCCGGAAACCTTTCGGGAGTAAAACCGGCGTCTTTGAGCATGTAATCGAAGCGGTCCCAGATGATGATGTTCTGGCGCTTCAGGCCGTTTTTCTCCAGCCAGCCGATTATGGCATCCACGACTTCCAGACGGGTGCTGATGAGACCGGCCCCGACAGGATTGACCTTGATACCGACGACATCTTTTTTGCTGAAGAAGAGCTCGAAGCTCTTTTTAAGATTTTTGCCGGTGAGCGTAGTAATCCCCTTCTCAAACATTCCTTTGATTACATCCGCAGACGGTTTGTTGCTTTCGCTGTCCATGGCCTTCGGGTCGTGGACTTCAACCACCCTGCCCGGAAAAAGACCCGGAAGCGAGTACTCAGTCCGTGGCACTTTTAGAGCCTCATCGATGTTGGTGGCCGGTCGGGCTGGGGTTGCAGCCTGACCGCTCTGCGCCGCCTCTTTTTCCGCTGACAGGAGCGAGCGGCTCAGGAGCAATCCCAGGCCGGCCGTTCCCGACATTTTGAAAAATTCCCGCCGGTCAAACCTGAACGGCGGGTACATTGAACGATAACCACGTCGCTTCATGTAAACTCCTGATTGTAAAGTATTCTCTTCGTAAGTTATTCTTCCTGGTCCAAATTAGCCAGTTCGCTTTACGACAAATCAAAAGCCCCTTCATTATAAGATTATCCTCGACAAATAGCCACCTTCGTCATCCGTTCTTTAATCAATGCCTTCTGCCCGCCCTCTAAAAAATAATCCCGTGGGCGGAAGAAAGGAGACTGGCTGATCTGATGCTCCCGGCAGATATCAGCCACCAACTTCTGCCGCCTGGGGGCCTAAGGGACTTTAGCAATCTTCTCCCTTGTCGTCCACTTCCTTAGTTTCATCCTTCGAGTTCCTTAATAGAGGATAAACTCTATTTCTCAGATTTGTCCACCTCATCAGGGGATCAGAATAGGAGCGTTTAAGATGCCCAATTTGCGAATTGCACCTGACACAACCTGATGATGCCCCTTTTTATCATTTTCAACTTGGGATGAGGGAAAGTTGGTATATGAATACCCATTTCGCCGGCGTTGCAGAACAATGAATTTCTTATCTTTTATCTATTAAACAACAGGCAAAGCCAGGAGCAGCCGGGCGAATTCACGAAGGGCCCGGGCCATCTCCAGGGATGATTTATAAAGGCTGGCTGGGCCATCTATCGGTTCTCCGCCCACGATTCCGGCCCTCATTTCCTCAATTTCTTCCGGCGTGAGATTCAAAGCCCGACAGGCTTCAAGCTCTTCAGGGCTGAATCCTTCCCGCCGCACTGAATTCAAGTAGCTGTCTATCAACTGCGGAGTAAGCTGTGTGTCCGGAACCTTATCTGAAGTGCACACTTTAACCAGAGCTTCCAGCCGGTCAGCCACCACCAGCATAACCAGGCCTGATTCTCGCTCATACCTGATGGCATTTTCCAGCTGCCGTCCTGCCCATTCTTCATCGCCGGCCATTATCGCCTCTGAATATCTCTCAACAGAAAACCTGGCTGCCCTCATTTTCGCCGTCAGGTCAACCGCCGCCTCCAGATAAGCATTGACCGCCTCAGCCCGGGCTTTTGTTACTCCGCTCCCGGCCTGGATCGGAGTAAACGTCCCGGGTTCGGGTCTGGCCAGAACGGTGTAATCATTCCGGGGCGGGTCCATGGAAATGGCATCTATGCAGCCTCCCCAGATACCCACCGTTCTGCCGATTGTATAGCCGGCCAGAGCCTTAGGAATTCCGTAAGGAGTGGCTGCTCCCGGTCCCACCATTTGGCCGACGGCAAACGACCCGGCCGAAGTCCCCCTTGAAAACCAGTTTATCATCTTGCGGGTATTTTCAGCCGCCTGACGGCCGCTGTCGGAACCAGACTTTCTGGCTGATTGACCAAGTCTCTGCTTATGAGTATTTCCTGGTTGGGCCACCTTTTTTTCCGGCTGGAAAATCGGCAACCCAGAAGGGCCAAGTTTCTTCGGCCTGGTTTCTTTTTCCCATTTAGGCGCCTCTTTTTTAACCCAGACATATTTTGGTAGCTCCCGCGGTTTAGAAAGCTTTTGCCGGGTTGAAGTATTTATTTCAGTCTCTTTCATGGAAACAAAGCTTTCAGCCTCGAGCATGAATTCTTCAGCTTCTGCCGCCGGCGAGCGGAAGATGAAACCGCTCGAAGCTGGATGGCTATCCATAAGGCTTGAACTCGATTCCAGGACATCTTCTAAGATTACTTCTGAAACTCCGGCTTGCCCCGTCATTTCTGGACTTCTCAGCTCCCCGCCGGCCAGAAGCGCCACCCCTTTCATCCAGGCCCGATACGGAAGCCAGGTTAAGCTGGCCTCTGACTCATCCAGCCCGCCAGCGGCTGGTTTGACCGCCTCCAGGACCGCCCGCCTGATGGCTTCGCAATAATTGCCTAAATAGATGACACTCCAGGCCGTCTCCTCAGGCATATTCTTCAACTCAGGATTTACTCTGGCCAGCCTTTCTTTTAATTCCAGAACTTCGCTTCGATGTTGAACGGCCAGCTTATATCTCTCGGAAGCATCGGCATATCGCCCACCAGGCGCTGGGGATGCTTTGTTGCCTCCGGTAGGGATTCCGAGCAGCACCCAGCCGGCGGCTTTTATAATTCTGGTTCTGGCTGTGCCGTTTGCCTCCAGCCAGGCGAATATTAATTCCTTAAAAGCTATTCCGGCCACCCGATCATCACCCGCAAAAACCAGGGGTTCAACGCTTTTATCATAGGCGATGCTAATTTTCATTCCCCGCTGGTCGCCGATAGCAGTAATTAGCCCGTTTTCATCAGTCTCAATGGTAAAATTTTCAGGGTAATAAATTTGCGTTCTGGTGGTCCTATAACCATACGGGAAATAACGAATAAAATAACCGTCCGGGTCAAAGCTCCATCGCCCCCAGTTTATATCACGGCTGTCCGGCGGCGGCAGAACATCGCCCACCCTGACAGCCACGCTTTCCACCTCGTGATAAGGTGCCAGAACAGAACTCACCATCATCTCCCGCAATCTGGCTTCAGCCTGAAAAACATCCCTGGCCACGGGGGGCAATTTTTGCAGGGCGGCGTTCAGGACCGGCTGCGGAATCTTCCCCAGAGCCCCGCCATTTAAACGGTCGTATTCCTTTGGCGTCAGCAGTATTCTGGCTGTTTTCTGAATTTCTTTATTGCACTCGGACAGCTTACTCCGGGCAATTATAGCCCAGAGCAGAAGCTGCACATCCTTCTGGTCTACTTCAGGGTGGTAAACAGAATTTTTCAGAACGCTGGCTACAATGTCTGCCTGTTTTCCTTTAAGCGGAGCATAGGCGTAGCCATCTCCTTCACCCGGGCCATAAGTTCCAGCCTTTAAACAATAGCTCTGGAAGCTTCCCTCCCATAACCCGGGAAGAAGTGGAATCCCGGCCTGAGGAGTCAGCGGCAAAAAAAGCATCGAAGCGCCTTGCGCCGGATTATAACTGTCAAGAAACTGAATATCGAAGATAGCGTCATCGAGTGAGGTGCTGACAGGAGGTTCTTCTTTAAGCAGCTTGTCCAGATCAGGCACCTGTGGTGTTTTGACTGGTATTTTTATCTTATCCTTCGGGATTTTTATCTGCGCTTCAGCCGGATTTACTGCCGATATCAGGAATAAAATTGAAACCCAAAGTAAAAGGACTGCGTGATAGCGAGACAATAAAGCAAAGTTAATTCTGATTGGCTTTTTCACAGGAGGGCCCCTCCTTCCCGGCTTGCCCTAAGCTTATGAAACCCGGACAAAAAAATCAAATCAATCTTCTCTAAATTGCCCTGACAACGAGCCTCCCGCCAACCGTCCGTTTCTGCCCGGACAATAGCCCCTGACCCGGAAAAAATAAACTCGACAGGGCGGTTTACAAATAATATATTTTTAATGGCATTGTAAACCGCGATTTATTTAAGGGAGAAAATTAAATGTTCTTAGGCGAAAGAATAAAGAGTGCCCGTCTGCGAGCCAACTTGAGCTTGCGTGCTCTCTCTGAACAGGTCGGCGTAAGCGCTCAGGCTATCTCCAAATATGAACGTAATTTGGATATTCTCAGCTCCACTTTTAATTCAATTGAGCAAAGACTTTAATGTAAGTTTACAATTCTTTTTAAGGCCGTCACTTGTCACTCTAACTGCACCTGCTAATCGGTGCCATACAACCAGGCTATCCAAGCAGGCCTTAATTAACATAAAAGCCCATGTTCAGGAATGGCTGGAGAGATACATTACAATAGAAAAGCTTTCAGGAGAAGAGCAAAAATTCACGAGGCCCGGCATAGACAGGCGAATTACTAAAATTGAAGAGGTTGAAATCGTTGCCATTGAATTACGGAAATACTGGAAACTCGGCTTGGATGCTATTCGTAATTTATCCGAAATTCTTGAAAGCTTTGGCCTTAAGGTAGGCTTTGTCCAGGAAGACAAGCCTTTTGATGGTTTATGTCTAACAGCTAATGAGACGATTCCGGTAATAGTCATACAGGAGAAAATCTCCGGTGATAGACAGCGTTTAAGCCTTGCTCATGAACTTGCTCATTTAATCTTAGAATTCCCCCGTAACTGGAAAAACAAAGATATTGAACGAACGGCCTTCCGTTTCGCAGGTGCTTTTCTCGTTCCTGAACCTATGGTGATTAAAGAGCTGGGAGCTAAACGCCACTTCCTGGACATCGATGAGCTTCATTTTCTAAAGCACAAGTATGGAATGAGCATGCAGGCCTGGGTGCGTCGTGCTTATGATTTGGAAATTATCTCAAAAGCAGCCGCGGTAAACCTATACAGAGAATTCCGTAAACGAGGCTGGCATCTGTCGGAACCAGGAGAGTCTTATCCAGACGAATCGAGCTCAAGGCTTGAGCGTTTGACCTTACGCGCTTTGCGTGAGGGTGTGATCAATTCAGAAAGAGCCAGGGAACTTCTGGGAAAACCGCTGCCTCAGCTCGCATCTCAGCTATAACCTCAAGATGGAGAAATACCGATACGTAATCGACACCGGCGTCTTAATAGACTTTAACCACAGCAACATATTAGAAGTGCTCATTCGCCTGAAGGCCGCGTGGATGATTTCAGACTTATCTAAGGAAGAACTGATCTATCCCGAAATCAACACCTTGATCTCTCCTGGATTGCAAATAATTGAACTTGATAGACAGGATATTAAAAGGATTATCATGAGAGGGGAAAAGTATCCTGCTCTTACAGTCAGTGATCGGGCTCATCTGGTGCTTTCAAAACGTAAATCTGCTGTCTTAATTACAGGAGACCGGCATCTGCGACAGGCTGCTGAAAATGAGGGAATTACTGTCCACGGCACTCTGTGGCTTATTGATGAGCTGGTATCAAGATGCCTGCTCACCCCGAAACGGGCTGCTGAAGCTATGCAGGAAATGATTAATAAAGGAAGTTATTTGCCTGCTGCCGAATGTCAAAAACGCATTAAATTATGGCTTGGGGAAAAATAATTATTAATGCAAATCTTATACTTTTGCCGTTACTTGCTTACCAGACGACGCCGTGGTCGTCGCCGTAGTTGCTCGAGCCGCCCCAGAAGGTGCGATTCTTTTAATTAAAGTGGATGGCCTTTATTGGCTTTCAATCTTTTTTCATATAAAACAGCCCGCAGTTTGACTGACAGAGCCTCTCATACAAATCCTTCAGGTTCTTTAAGTTAGACCCAACATATTTAGCTAAAGACTAGATTAATCACCTGAAATCAATCTAATTTCTTTTATGGCTTTAACGGCCCGGTCTGAGAAAAAGTCCATAGAAACAAACAAAGCAAACCTGCCTCCGTTTTTATTGCCCTGATCGTAAAGCAAGACTTCATTAAAATCATTCCTGTTGAACAATTCTGAAATTGAAAAAACAGCCCGATAGCCATCAGCTCCGACAATAACTGCATATCCAGCCTCTATCAATCCTTTATTTAAAACAATATATTTACCGAGAATTTTTCTTAATGAGACACCGGAAAAGCTTTTTACCCCGTGAAATCCCTTGCCCCGACCAAAAAAGACAACAGGATATTCTAAAATTTCATTTCCGGCCGGCAGCGATTCTATTATTGTAATTTCTTTATCCCCAAACAGCACCTTGATTTTTTCTGAATAGAGCAGAGTCTTATCCTTTTTTACCGATTCTGCTAAAGGGCAGGAGCGGACCATTATTTTTACTGGATTTCGGAGGTTTCTCTGCCCATAAAGGTCATTGGCCGCCACGACCTTACACTCATCGGGCAAGGGCCAGGACTCCCCGGTGGTTGACGGAATGATTGGCGCGACACGCCTGGCAATGATGATGCGGTGCAACGAATTAGGATAAAATATTTCTCCCCAGCTAAAAACAACCCTTTCTCCCTCTTTATTTTCTATTATCACCAATAAATCGATAGGCGAAGAAAAAATATTCTTATTGTTCTTGTTCAGGGCACAATCCATAAGGATATCAAATAGCGAATAACCCTGATAAACATACGCTCCGATAAAAGTGGCCTTTTCGTCATTCTTTATGGCTTCTCGAACCTGAACCTGATGGAGGGGAAGTTTTCTCAAGTCTGCTATCCCAGGACTTACAATCTCGCCGCTTATTTCAATTTTCCAAACCGGTAGTTCCTTAAATGCGATGTTATCATAAAAATCATTGTTTTCAGGCTTTTCACTTTTCTGGGCAACCGCTGGCCCGGGTATCAGAAAAGCTAAGCTGATGATAAGAATCAAAATTAACCTGATACCTTGAGGCTTGTTCATATGTTTTCTCCTTTAACTTCCTCTAATTTCCTGGCTAAAAATATTCAAAGTCCTGTCCTGAACCCGAAGCCGACTTCAATCCGCCGGCAGGAGACCGGATAACCCGGCTCGGTAAAATAAGCCCGGTTGAAAAGATTTTCCACCTTCAGGAAGAACGAACCCGAGCGGAAATATTTCTCCAAACTCAGATTGGCCGTGAGATAGGCGGGCACTGTCACTATATTCTGACTTATCAGTATTTCAGCCTGCGAGGCGCATAAAAGCCAGATAGCCAGGCTGAAATTATCAAGCTCCATATAATTTAGCATGGCACTAATCTGAGACTCGGGAACAAGTTCTAATTTTCTGTCATCGGTTATATTTCGGGCATCAAGAAAAGTGTACAGAAGCTGAATATTAAAATGACCAAGACCCTTGTTGGCTTCGACTTCAAAACCATTAATTCTTGCCTGGCCAACATTCACGTACAGTCGAGTGCCATCGGGCTGGCGAATGGCAGTTATCAAGTCGCGATATTCTGAGCTGAACAGAGCCAGGCTGGAATTGATCCAGCCGAAATAAGTTGTCCCGAACTCTATGGTTCGACCCAGCTCATCTCGAAGGTCGGGGTTGCCACTGGTTGAACTATAAAGAGACCGCATTGATGGGAAGCGGGATTTCTGAGAATAAGAAAGATGAAAGGCCAGATAGTCAGCCGGCAGAAACCTTAAGCCCACCACAGGATTCAGGGAAGTCCGACTCGCTCCTGTCAGCTTTTGAAGAAAGTCAAAATTGAAACCCCCTGTAAGATACCACCTGGCAGTCAATTTCCATTCATCCTCCAGGCCAAAAGAATAAGTGCGGTGTTCATAATTCTCCCAGGGTGAGGTCTCGGAAGCCTGTTGCTTGACTTTATCCAGCCGGCCGTTGAGACTGAAGCGAACCTCGTGATTGGCCCGGGGATATATGGTTCCAAGAATAAAAGCTCCGGCTGAAAAATTTTTGTAAACAGACTCCCATGAAAGCGAACTATAAGTGGCGTCGCTGAAGGCATCCAGCACATTATAATAATTTACATAATAGGTTCTAACTTTCAGCGTTCCGGTCTTAAAGAATGAAAAAGTGCCTCCCAGACCGAATATTAACCTTTCCCAATCCTTAAATCTCCAGTAACGAGGAGAATAAAAAGCTGTGGCTGGCGGCACTCCATAAGAAGAATCATAAAAGGAAGCCTGAAATAGAATTTCACTTTTTTGGTCGGGGAAAAAATAAAACTTCCCGCTAAAGTAGTTATTCCGGTAATCTGAATTTGAACGGTAAGTGGCAATTCCTGCATCATTGTACTTAAAGCCATCTGATTCTTCATGGGAAGCTGTTAATTTCAAGGCAAATCCCGGGGCTGCATAAGTCCCATTGCCAGCGAAGCTAAAACTCGAAGTTGGGCCCATTCGGGTACGTAGCTCAAGGCCGCTTTCCTGCGGCCGCCTGGTCATAACCTCTATGATTCCACCCATGGTGTTGGCTCCATACAGGACTGAAGATGGTCCTTTGGTCACCTGAACCCGCTCAACGTCGAGGGTGGGAATGGTTCTTAAATCATAGAGATTAAAATAAGGTTCATAGACTGGAATGCCATCCAGCAGGAGAGTGGATTTATCGTTGTCCATCCCTCTGATCTTGACATGAGATTCGGCTTTGGCACCTGTGGTAACGTAGGTGCCGGGAGCAAAAGAAAGTAGTTCGGCCATATTCCTTGTCTTCAACAAATTCAGAACAGCGGGCTGAATGATAAAAACTGAGGCCAGCGCTTTTTCTTCGGGGGAAGGAGCCGTTACTACTATTTCTTCAGTCCTGGCTCTGGCCAGTTGTTCTTCCTCTTTTTTCTGGTCAGTCACCTGGCTCTGGTTGGAGACCCGTTCGCCTGAAAATAGAGGATTGGTTAGAGACAAGGTAAGGACAACAATAAAAACAAACAATAATCCCGTAAATTGATTGAATTTGAGCTTAAAAAGGCAGGACATATCACTTCTCCTTTCCTAAATGGGAGGCAAAGCCGTTTCCAGCTTTACCCTATCGGCCCAGTGGCCTGGCCGCATGGCTGTAGCCATCAGGGCTCGGAGCTTGAAAAA
Source organism: Candidatus Saccharicenans sp. (assembly GCA_030017715.1). GTDB lineage: Bacteria > Acidobacteriota > Aminicenantia > Aminicenantales > Saccharicenantaceae > Saccharicenans. Next base: position 13,553 of record JASEIU010000008.1, read on the forward strand.
GTTTAAAAAGATAAAACTTAAATGTCAATATAATTATTCTTTCAGGTTAAGACATGGTATCCAGGGTAAGGGGAGAATATCAACGTTGCCTCCAACCAGATTTTTTAGAACATTAAATTAGCTCTGCTTTTCCTGCTCCAGGCAAAGTTTCAGAAAGAAGATTGTGTCATTTCGCAGGTTATTTTTAACCCACACTTTCTGTTCTGCCTCAAGCAGGTCACCTATACCGGAAAGGGTTTGACAGTCGCTGATTGATTCGATGAAGGTAATATATTTCTCCAGATGATCCTTGAAATTTTTCCTTGCGCTCATCTCCACGATTTCTTTGTTTAGCGGCCAGCGGTTTTCAAGGAAATACCAGATATCATAAATAGCGCGACTGGCTGTTATGGAACGCTCCAGCAAAGCAACCAGCTTATGAGCGAACATATCTTCGCTCGCCCTTGGCAGCATCGAAATTCCGGGGTGGTTTTTAGTCCATCGCGGGAGCCAAAATTCCTCTGGTTTAACTCGACTTTGATGTCAGGAGCTTTTTCCTCACAGGAAAGTACGAATATGATTGTATGTCTTTTTCTTTGCCCCCCTCTCAATGTTCCATATTCAGGGAGGATTTCTCCAGGTTTTTCAAAGACATAAGGTTCCTTATCCTCTCTTTAATGGTCAAAATCCAGGTCAACAGTAAAGCGGTCAATTCCTAAAAGAAATAACCAGCGATATCCTCCTTAAATCCCAGGAGAGAGCCGAGAGAGGGATCGGCATAAATATCTTCCAGTATCTGATGCAATATTGTCCTGTGGAGATTTCGGTCAAGCCTGTCCTGCCAGCTGATAATAAGAATATTATCTTTTTTCTATGACTTTGTTCTCATAAATTGAAACCAGGGCAAAGCATTTTTCCCGGTCAGTAGAGGATAAATTATCAAAATGATAATTCGGGCTTAAGTAAATCGTATCCAGAAAGGCTCATTCCCTGGATGCGATTATGAACTAGTTATACCCATCACCGGGTATCCTTAGTTTACATTATTAAAAACATTTGCCAGGGCGAAAAAGAATCCAGACAACCGGCGACCGCAATCCCTTAAATATTTTCAGCCCCGAATCAAGAATAAAAAATCCGGCACTTCTAAACTGTCATCTTAAAAAAGCCAGATGTTAAGGAATACTCAGCCTCCAGGGAAAAAACCTGTGTCCTGTGCCACATTCAGAACAAATTCTTACCAGACAACGCCGTAGTCGTCGCCGTAGTTGCTCGAGCCGCCCCAGAAGGTGCGGTTCTTCCAGTCAAAATAGATGGCGTTTATCGGGCCGGAGGTGTACTTCTTGAAAGACAGCCGATAGCCCATCCGGCTGAGCTTCTCCCGGACCTCCGGCGGTGTTTTCTCGTTAAGCTCCAGCTTTCCGGGTGAGCAGTCATGATTTTCGAAAGAGTTACGCATCTGGTAGCTGGTGATGTTGGGCGCCTCGCAGGCTTCCTGAACGTTCATCCCGAATTCCACCACGTTCAGGAAAAATTGCAACAGGTTCTGGTCCTGAGTGTCGCCGCCCTGAACGGCAAAAGCTAAGAATGGTTTTCCGTCCTTCATCGCCAGCCCGGGAGTCAGCGTGGCCCGCGGTCTTTTTCCCGGCGCGATCACGTTGAACGGATTGTCGGCTTCATCCAGCACAAAGCTCTGGGCCCGCTGGCTCAGAGCGATTCCGGTCTTGCCGGCAATGACGCAGGGAATCCAGGCGCCGCTCGGCGTGAGCGAGACCACCCAGCCCTCCTCGTCGGCCGCCTCGATGGAAGTTGTCCCCTGGAAAAAACTCCTCTCGAGCCGGCTTACGTCCTTTTCATCCTTGACCGTCCAGTTTTCGTTCGTCCATTTTTCCAGATAGTGCTTGAAGGGATTGGTTTTTCCTTCATAAGGATAGGGATCGCCGGGCCTGACGTCCGGGTCGTTGGCCTGCCAGTTGACGAGCTTGATTCGCTCTCGCCCATAATCTTTCGACAGCAACCCTTTTATCGGTTCTTCAGGCGGAAAATAAGGATCGCCATAGTAGAAATCGCGGTCAGCAAAAGCCAGGTTCATCACCTGGTAAAGAAGGTGAATGTACTCAGCGCTGTTGTAGCCCATGGCTTTCAGGTCAAAATTTTCTAACATGTTAAGCGCCTGAAGCATTACCGGTCCCTGAACCCAGGTGTTCAGCTTGTAGACTTCAATTCCGCGATAAGTGGTCATTACCGGCTCCTCCAGGTAGACCTTCCAGTTCGCCAGGTCCTCCATCCTAATCAGCGCGCCGACTTCCTGGCAGGCGGCCACAAAATCCCGGGCGATATCCCCGCGGTAAAAGCGGTCGTAGGCGGCGTAAATTGCCTCCCTGCGGCTTTTGCCTGCTTTAAGCGCCTGTTCTTCAGCCTCAACCAGCCTTTTCAACGTCGCCGCCAGGTCCGGCTGTTTGAAAACTTCTCCCGGCTGAGGAGCTTCTTTTTCTTCCCCGGGATGCGTCAAAAACAGAGTCCGGGAATAGGTCCACTGTTTTATTTTGGCTTTTTCCCTTTCGATACGGTCGGAAGTTTCTTTTTCCATCGGATAACCGCCTTCAGCCATCTCGATCGCCGGCCCTAAGACATCCTTAAGCCTGAGCCTGCCGAATTCAGCCAGCATGACCATCAGCGCCCCCGGAGTTCCCGGCGTTACAGCCGACAGCGGTCCGTCAGCCGGCGGGTATTTATAGCCCTTTGATTTATAAAACTCAGGTGTCGCGCCAGTCGGAGCCACACCGAGCCCGTTGACCGCAATAACTTTTCCTGTCTTTGGATTATAAATCAGCCCCTGGGTCTCCCCGCCCCAGCTCAACACATCGTGCATCGTGCAGACGGCAGCCAGCATGGCGCAGGCGGCGTCGGCCGCATTTCCGCCTTTCACAAACATCATCGCCCCGGCGGTGGAAGCTAAGGGCTTTCCGGTGATGGCCACCCAGTGTTTCCCGTGGAGAACGGGTTTTTCGGTTTTGTTTTGAGCCTGGCTCATGATAAACACTCCTGCCAGAAAACAGGCCAAAAAAAGGCCGGCAATGAATTTATACGGGACACCTGACATCTTTTCCCTCCTTGATTGAAGGCCTTGAATTCACATCCGGTATTTTACCAGACTCCGGCACCGGAGTGCATCCACCCATATAATCAAAGGAGAATTTAAATGAAAGAACTCATGGCAATAATCCCAGAATGCAAAATCGGCTTGCCGCAAAACTTTTTGCCAGAACGACCTTAAAAATGATCTAAGAACTTAATGGACAGAAACTTCAAGAAATTTTTCCTTGAAAATACTGATACATTAGATATGATATTTGCGTTAACGTTACAACGGTTCTCTGAAAGCTGAAGCAAAAACAGGCTACAGATAAAAGCCAGAAGGCCCCTAAATTGAGAGCAGGGAACGGATTCGGCTTCTCGCTTGCCGCTGCCAGGATTACACTCGTCAATATTAAGTTTATATTAATGATAAAAGTCTAATTGGAGGAGGATCTAATGAAACTGAAATTTAACACGGATAAGGCCGGAAGAATTTCCGGAAAAGTCTTCCTTATTGAGGCCACGGCCTTTCTTCTGATTGCCCTACTGGCTCGGCCGGCGCTCGGACAGACTTTCGTTCAGCCGGTTGATAAACAGGCCAGAGCCAACCAGGAAAGGCTCCTTCAGGCGATTCCGGTTCCGCTCCAAAAAGTTCGCCTGACCGGCGGTCCCCTCCTGCGGGCGCAGCAGCTTACGGCCGAGTACCTTCTGAAGCTCGAACCCGACCGGATGTTAGCTCTTTACCGCCAGGTGGCCGGCCTCCAGCCGAAGGCCGAACCTTACGGCGGCTGGGACGGACCCGGACGGAATCTTTCCGGACACATTGCCGGGCATTACCTTTCAGCCGCCAGCCTGATGTATGCCGCCACCGGCGATGTCCGCTTCAAGGAGAGAGTTGACTACATCGTAAAGGAGCTTAAAGAGGTTCAGGACAAACACGGCGACGGCTATCTCGGCGCCCTCGAAGGCGGCCGGAAATGCTTTGAAGCCCTGGCCAGCGGGGAAATCAGAGCCGCCAGCTTCGACCTCAACGGCCAGTGGTCGCCCTGGTACACGCTGCATAAAACTTTTGCCGGTTTGAGCGACGCCTACCGCCTGACCGGAAACAGAACAGCCCTCGAGCTGGAGATAAAATTTGCCGCCTGGGCCGAGAAAATCCTTTCCGGACTGAACGAATTCCAGCTCCAGCGGATGATGGACGCTGAATTCGGCGGAATGAATGAGGTGCTGGTGGCCCTTTACGCCGACACCGGCGATGTCCGCTGGCTGAAACTGGCCGATAAATTCTACCACCGGATTTTTATAGAGCCGCTAACCAGGCACCAGGACATTCTGGCCGGGACGCACGGCAACACCCAGATTCCGAAGATGATCGGTGAGGCAGTGCGCTATCTTTACACCGGGAGGCAGCAGGACCTGATATCCGCCGGTTACTTCTTTGACCTGGTAGCCCATCACCACAGCTACGCCACCGGAGGCAACGGCATGAATGAGTACTTCGGCCCGGCCGAAGAGCTGGCTCAGCGGATAGACGGTCGCACGGCTGAAAGTTGCAACGTCTACAACATGCTGAAACTCAGCCGGATACTTTTCGCTCTGGCGCCAGAAACCCACTACGTTGATTTCATGGAAAGAGCGCTGTTCAACCACGTGCTCGGCTCTATCGACCCGGAAGACGGCCGGATGTGTTACATGGTTCCGGTCGGGCGGTCGGTGCAGCGCGAATATCAGGATATGTTTCGGAGCTTCACCTGCTGCGTCGGTTCCGGCATGGAAAATCATGCCCTTCACGGTCTGGGCATCTATTACGAAAATAAAAACAGCCTCTGGATAAATCTTTTTGTTCCTTCCAAAGCCGAGGCTTCGATTCTCGGCACAAAGGTCGAGCAGGAAACCGACTTCCCTGAAGGGGAAAAATCGCTCATCAGACTCAACCTCGCCGGGCCGAAAGAATTCACCGTCTACCTGCGCCGCCCCTGGTGGGCGAAAAAAGGTTTTTCAGTAAAAGTGAATGGGCAGGAGCTCCCGGTCGAAGCCCTTCTGCCAAAGTCATCGTCCGAAAACGTGCAATACGCTCGGGCGATAAAAGACAGGGATAAGTTCGGCTATTTCATCGAACTAAAAAGACAGTGGAAGTCAGGTGATACGATTGAGGTGACAATGCCAAAGTGGCTTTACCTCGAGCCAGCCGCCGGAGATGAAAGACTGGTGGCCATTATGTGGGGACCTCTGGTGCTGGCCGGCGACCTCGGCCCGGAGAGAAGATGGAGCCGCCGCGAAGAAGAGCAGGACGAGGTGAGGCCGGTAGCTGTAACCCGCGATTATCCGCTTCTGGTGGCCGCGCCGCAGCCGGCCAGCGAGTGGCTGAAGCCGGTTGAAGGGAAGCCCGGACACTTTGTGGTTTCTGGAATCGCTCGAAGACTCCAGGAACCTGACCGCGCCATTGAGCTCGAGCTTGTCCCCTTCTACCGCCTCCACCGAAGGCTCTATTCCGCCTACTGGGATTACATCGACGAGTCCGGCTGGAAGAAAATAGCAGCCGATTATCAAAAGGAGCAGGAAAGATTGAAAAAGCTTGAAGAAGCCACCGCAGTCAGAGCGCAGCTCGGCGACCCGCGGAGCGAAAAAGAATTCAATTTCCAGGCCGGAGAGAATATCTCCGTCCAGCGGGTGCCTGGACACACCAGCCGCAGGGGCCGCACCTGGTTTTCTATGGAACTTCCGCTTGCCGGAATTACCAGACCGTCTCTCCACGTGACTTATTATTCAGAAGAAAGAATGAGGCCCTGCCGGTTCAGCCTCTGTGTCGACGGGGAAAAGCTGGCCTCGGAAGAAATAACCAGAACACCCTGGCCGCAGTTCATTGAAAAAGAATACGAACTGCCCGAAAAGCTGATAAAGGGGAGGGAGCGGGTCACCGTCAGATTTCAGGCTGAACCTGACAGCGAAATAGCCCCGGTCGTGGTCATCCGGTTATTGAAAAAATAGAAAGGTTGCCCACATCTGGCAACCCCATTTGAGTTTTATGACTTTCTCGTCTGCGTCCGCCCGGGGGCGCGGGCGCGCTGTTTACAGAGCCAGAACTTTTGCCGACGCCGATATTTTTCAGGCATCTTCAGCCTGTCCATCGAAGACCAGCGCTGGAGGTTTTCTTATAAACTAACACAAATCTCAAGTCAAAACAGAGCCCCGGCGGCAGAAGACAGTTGCTGCGGAATTTTGATATTTCTCCCCTTGCCTCCTGCTTTGCGGAGTAATTTCTGAACTTAATAAAACCTGATTTGACATCAATGTTCCAACGGGGTTACTATTTCGCCGTAATGAAAAATTCTTGCCGCCGGGAGATCAGGCTTCAGCATATGGACATAATTTTCTCCCGGAGAAAGGAGGGTAATTGTTAAACCGTCGTGAATTTATAAGAAGCTGTGCTGCCGGAATCGGCCTGGCAGCCCTGACTCCCAAAGAATCCATGGAAATGATCAGGTCATTGAGCAACGCCACTGCTGGCCTGAGCCCCGAGCAGGTGGCCATGGATGAAGATTTCTGGTTTCAGGTGCGGATGGCTTTCACCGAAGACCGCAACATCATCAACCTCAACCAGGGAACCATTCAACCGGGATTGCGAATTGTGCAGGATGCTGTCCGCCGCCACAGCGAATTCTCCGGAAATGCCGGCTGGCATTCAATGGCCGTGCTGAACAAGGAAATCGAAAGCTGCCGCCGCCGGCTCGCCCAGCACCTCGGATGCGACCCGGAAGAGCTGGTCATCTGCCGCGGTGGAAGCGAAGCCGGACAGATAGTGCTTCTCGGGCTTGACCTCAAGCGGGGCGACGAGGTCATTACCACCAATCAGGATTATCCGCGCCTCATTGCCGCCCTCAGACAGCGCGAAAAGAGAGAGGGTATTATTCTAAAAACGGTAAAGCTGCCGCCGCCACCCGTCCCGCTGGACCAGTTCTACAACCTGGTGGCCGAGCAGATTACTCCGCGCACCCGGGCCATCTTAGTCTGTCATCTCACCCACTACACCGGACAGATGGCTCCCGTCCGCCGCCTGGCCGAGCTGGCCCGCTCGAAAGGTATCGAACTCATCGTCGATGGCGCTCACGGCTTTATGCATTTTCCTTTCAAGCTGTCTGACCTGGGCTGCGATTACTACACGGCCAGCCTCCACAAATGGACGATGGCTCCGCCCGGAAATGGAATGGTGAGAATTCCCAAAGACCGCATCCCGAAGCTCTGGCCGCTCACTCCGCCCTGGACTGACAACCCTAAGGATATCCGCCGCTTTGAAGATGTCGGCACCCGCTCCCCTGCTAATAGGGTAGCCATTGCTGAGGCCCTGACATTCAATGAAGGCATAGGAATTGAGCGCAAGGCCGCCCGTCTCCGCTATCTTAAAGACCGCTGGGCCAACAGGCTGAAACAGTACCCGCAGGTTAAGTTTTATACGAGTCTTGATCCGGCTGAATCCTGCGGACTGGCCACCTTCGGCCTCCAGGGCCTTGATATGGGAAAGCTCTCTGAATACCTGCTCGACAAGCACGGAATCGTGACCTCTCACATCACCCATCCTGACAGGCTGGTGGACGGGCTCAGAATCGTGGTCAATGTTTCCCTGTCAGTTAAAGAAATTGATTACTTTGCCGACGTGGTCGAAGACGTAATCAAAAGGGGCAAAATCGCCTGAATAAAAATCATTAAAGTCATAATGAAAGAGACCTCGTTTGAGGCCCCTTTCTTATCCTGATATATTTTTAGCTTTTCTCGTTAATCCTGGCGAACATTTCGTACATCGCCGGCACCACGAACATTCTCAAAAGAACCGCAAATAAAAATCCCCCGATGTAAACCATGGCCAGAGGCCGGTGCAATTCAGAACCGGTGGCCCGAACCAGCGCCAGCGGCAGAACGCTCGTTATCATTACGATGTCGGTAATAAAAATCGGACGGAATTTGGTCAGGGCTCCTTTGACCACAGCTTCTCTGAGGGGCAACCCGGCTTTCCGGAAATCGTTAATCTTGCCCACCATGACTATATCATTCTGGGCGCAAATACCGAACAGCGCTATCAGCCCGATGGTTGAAGAAACATTAAGCGACTGCCCGGCGACCAGAAGCCCGATGATTCCGCCGATAAGAGTGGATGGAATGTTCAGAATTATAACCAGCGCCTGCCAGATCGAACCAAAGGAAGAAAATAAAATGACGAAGATAATCAGCAGCACCAGAAACATCAGCACGATCAAATGCTTCATCGCCTGTTGCTGACTTTCATACTGACCGCCGAAGGTCACAAAATAGCCGGTCGGCAGGGAGATCTTATCTTCAATGGTCTTTCTGGCTTCTTCCACAAATCCGACGATATCCCTTTTAACCACGTTGCAGGAGAGGAGTTTTCGCCTCATCATATTTTCCCTGAAAATCGTCTGCGGCCCCTCGCTTCTGTTCATTTCGGCCACCAGGGCCAGGGGAACTTTTTCTCCCGTGGGCGCATCCAGGAGTAAATTTTTAAGGGCTTCTTCATCCCTTCTGTAATTTTCGGGAAGCCGGACCAGAACCGAGGTTACTCGATCCTGTTCATAAACATCGGTTACCTCCAGGCCGTTAAAGGCTGTCTCGATTATTTCGGCTACCTGGCCAATAGTCAGACCGTAACGAGCCAGTTTCTCTCGATCAGGTTTGATAACCAGCTCGGGAATCCCGCGCGTCTGTTCCACCTTGACATCGGCCGCCCCCCTTATCCCGCGCACCACTTCTCTTATTTCATCGATTTTCTCGTTCAGAACTTCAAGATCCGGACCATATAATTTGATCGACAGCTGGCCTTCGACTCCAGTCAACATCTCAGCCAGCTTGTTGGCTATCGGTTGCTCGATGATATAAGACATTCCAGGAAACTTATCAAGTTCCTGCCGGAAGGCTTCGCTCAACTCCTTAAAATCCCTTTTTCGTTTTTCTTTCGGAACGAGTTCAATTAAAAAATGGCTGTGATTGACGGGATGAATGTGTTCCGAACCCTCTGCCGAACCTGTAGTTCTGGAAACAGAGACCACTTCCGGAAACTGGAGGAACATTTTTTCCAGCTCTTGCCCGACCCTGGCTGACTCTTCCAGCGAGGTCTCGGGCAGCATCGTGGTGGAAACGATTATCGAGCCTTCATCCAGAGGGGGCACAAACTCTTTTCCCAGGAAAGTATAACCAGCAACCGCCAGTAGAATTAAAAGGCCAAACACCGTCAGGATAAATTTTTTTCTGTTAAGCGCCCGGGAAAGCAGTCTTCCATAAAACTCCTGTATCCGGTCAGTGAGTCGCCTTTTTTCTATTACTTTTACTTTATTCTGAGTAAGAAAATAGCTGGCCAGGACCGGCTGAAAAGTCAGGTTGAGCAGCATGGCCCCGAACAGCGAGGCGGCCACAGCGAAAGCTGTCGGTCGGAACATCGCCCCTTCGATGCCCTTCAGGGTCATCATCGGAACGAAAACCAGTATGATGATCAGGCTGGCTGAAAAGAGATAACTTCCGACGTCCCGACTGGCTTCACCGATCAGCTCGATTCTATCAGCCTGCCCTCTCCTTTCTTTTTTTAATCTGAGGATGTTCTCAACCAGAATGATCGAACCGTTGGCCATTTTACCGATGCCGATGGCCAGTCCGCCAATGGACATTACTGTCAGCTCGACTCCAAACAGATACATGGCCACCAGGGCGATAAGGATGGAAAGGGGAATCGTCAGCGAGGCGATCAGGGCGCTGCGGAATTCACCCATAAAAAGAACCATCACCAGAATTACCAGAAGAATTCCTTCCAGGATTGAGACTTCGAGGTGCTTTATAGATTTAATGATTAGAATCGACTGGTCGTAAATCGGCTTCAAACTGATCCCGGCCGGCAAATCGCGGCCAATCTGAGTCAGAGCCTTTTTAACCGCCTCAATCGTGTGCAGGGTATCCGAACCATACTGCTTTTCCAGGGTGATATAAACAGCTTCCCGTCCGTTGTGTCCGGCATCCTCGCGTCTGAATTTGTGCCCGAGTTTTACTTCCGCCAGATCTCCCACGAAAACAGGCACACCGTTGCGGGCAGCCGCCACAGTTCTTTTGATATCATCCAGAGTGCTGAGCCGACCGGTACCTTTTATCAGAATATCCTCCGGCCCCTGAGTCAGAATGCCGCCGGAAAAATTTCTGTTGCTCAACTCGACTGCCCGACGCACATCTTCCAGCGTCAGCCTGTAGTTGTAGAGCATTTCCGGGTTAACCAGAATCTGGAACTGCCGGACATAACCGCCCAGGTTGACGATGTAGGAAACGCCGCCAACGCCCTGGAGACGACGCCTGACTGTCCAGTCGGCCACAGTCCTTAATTCCATCGGGTCGACATTCTCCCCGATGACCACAAATTCAAAAACTTCACCCATCCGGGAACTGACCGGACCGAGTACCGGAAGGATGGTTCCTGCCGGCAGGCGAGCCGCCACCAGGTCCAGCTTGCTGGAAACAATCTGCCTGGCCCGATAAATGTCTGTTCCCCAGTCAAATTCCACCGTAACCAGCGAATTGCCGGTAGTCGATTCCGAGCGGATGCGGGTGACACCGGGAGTCCCGGCCATCAAACTTTCCAGCGGAAAGGTGATCAGACGTTCAACCTCTTCCGCTGCCATTCCCGGATTTTCGGTGATGATGTTAACCAGCGGCGCATTTAAGTCAGGATAGATGTCTTTCGGAAGGCGAAAATAGGCTAAGATACCAAACAGACAGGCCAGCAGGATGAGAAATACCGTAAGAACTCTGTGTTTCAGAGCAAAATCAATCAACCTGTTGATCATATTTGCCTCCGATACGAAACCAGTCTTCAGTCATGGATGGATTCTTTAAGAACTTCCGACAGCAGCTTTGATTTAAGCTGGAAGCTTCCGCTGGTTGCTACCAGCTCCCCTTCCCGAAGGCCGCTGATCACTTCATAAAACCCATCCTGGCTGGCTCCGAGCGAAACTTGTCTCGGCTCAAACTCATCCCCCCGGGCAACAAATACAAATTTTTCGCCCAGATGATCGCAAATTGCTGTGGCCGGAACAGCCAGCACGGGCCGGTCGCCGTTAAGCTGAATTCTAAGGGTGGCAAACATCCCGGGCTTAAGCAACATTTCAGAGTTATTCACCTCACTCCTGACCGTGACCGTCCTGGTATCTTCTTTAAGGATATCTGCGATGTAACTGACCTGTCCGTAAAAAGTTTTTTCAGGAAAAGCGGGGACGGTAATTTCAACTTTCTGTCCGAGTTTGAGTCTGGCCAGGTCCTTTTCAAAAATTTCCGCGTCGACCCAGAGGAGCCGGGGATCAAGGATGGTCATTATGTCTTTACTCTGATCAACCGTTTCTCCGGGAACGACCTTTATTTCCACCGCCTTTCCCTTTATCGGCGAATAAACGGTTACTATCGGATTGATCTGATGACTGGCCATCATCCCCTGAACTTCTTGTTCCGAAAAACCGAGCAGATGAAGTTTTTTCTCCGCGGCTTCAAGGTTGGCCCTGGCCACCTTAAGTTCGGCTTCAGCCGCCAGATAATCTTTCTGGGCGCCGGCTCCGCGTTCATAGAGTTTTTTCTGCCTTTCGAAATTCGCCTGAGCCAGCTCCAGGTCGGCCAGAGCCCGGAAAAACTCAGCCCGTGATTTGCCGGCTTCCTCGCTTTGAAGAGTAAGTAGCGGGGACCCTTTTTCCACCCACTCGCCTACTTTGACGATAATCTCGTTTACCCTGGCCGGAAAAGCATAGCTGACGACAGCCAGGCGGTTTATGGGGGCGATAATTTTCCCGTTGGCTGTCACCTGGCTTTTTATTGCTCTATAATCGACCCGGGCGGTTTCAATTTTAACCACTTCTTTTTCTTTTCCCGACAGCCGGACCGCCCCCGATTCTTCCAGGCGCCAGCGACGGCCATACCTCCCTCGATTCGGAACACCTCCGCTTGGCCTGTTCTCTGTTTGGGACGATGACCACAGTCTATCCTGTTTATCAGAATTTCCTGCCGTTTTGGTTTCCTGAGATTTCTGGCAGGAGATCTCGAGAAACATCATCATCAAGATCAACGAAAAGATTATTAAAGTTCTGGTCTTCATCTTTCACCTCACTCAACTCTGCCGATGGCTTTAGCCAGAGCCGCCAGAGAAATAGTGTGCTGACACAGATATTCAGCATGGGTAATCCTGGATTCCAGCCAGGTGCGCCTGGCTTCAATCAAGTCCAGCCCGCCGATCTGCCCTTCCTTATAACTGAACAGCAACAGCTGGTAGACTTCTTCTGATTTGTCAAGAATGTTTTCCTCAAATAATTTAACCTGCTTCTCGCTAAAAATGACCTGGCGGTAAGCTTCTTCTACCTCCAGATAAACCAGGTTCTGCCAGTATTTAATCTCCTTCTGACCGGCGCTGATCAGAGCTTCCGCTTCAGCAATTTCACCCCTTTTTTTCTGCCAGAAGAACAGAGGTAGAGAAAACGAAAGGCTGAAATCCCAGTATCTGATACCTTCAACCTGATGGCGGGCTAATCCCAGATTAAAATCAGGGAGATATCCAAGATAAGATTGCCTTTTCAAGTTCATCATTTTTGCCAGTGAGTATTCTGCTTTTTTTATCTCGGGCCTGGATTTCAGAGCTTCTTCCCGCACCTGCTCAAGACTCATCTCAAGAAGCGGCTGACGCAGATTCCCGGTCACAGCAATCGGTTCATTCTTATCCCGACCAAGAAGCAGGTTAAGTCTGGCCGCCAGAATGTCCCGCTCGAGTTCATACCGTTTAACCAGTGATTCAGCCCTGGACAGCTCAACCTGAGCCCGAAGAACTTCTGCTCGAGAAACCTCGCCGGCTGAATGTTTAGCCTCGACCATTTCGGTAAATTCTCTGTTAAGCTGAAGATTATCCTGTGCGTATTTCAGTTGTTCTTCTGCCAGCAACAGGTTGAAAAAAGCTTCCTTTACCTGGTAAGCGATCGAAAGCTTCAGACTTTCCAGATCCTGGTAATTTTCGCTGGCTTCCAGCGAGGCCATCCGCGTTCTCAGGAAACGCCGTCCGGGAAATTCTACCGTCTGATAGAGCCAGAAAAATTTTTCTTCAGACCTTCGCGGGGCGAAAATAGAAGGTTGAAGTGGATAATCAAGAAGGAATTCAGGCTGCGGCCAGGACCGGGCGATGTTGATTCTGGCCCGGGCAGCCTGATATTGATCGACGCCGGCAAGGATCAGGGGATTGCTGCTTAGAGCGATTTCCAGGCACTCCTCAAGTCCGAGCACTTTTTCTGAACTGACCAGATCAGACTGGCTATTATTTCCGGCAGTCAAAGCCAGGTCCCCTGGAACGACAACGCTTATCGAGAAAAACAAGGTCAACCCAATGAACATAAAAAGACGAACACAGCCAACTTCTGAAGATCTGCCTGAAGCCCGGTAGGGCCCTATACGATTATCGGTTTTCATCCATTGAACTCTCATTATTCCTCCTGACGGGGCAGATTTGGACAGGAAATCACAAAAGATTATCGGAGGAGGCCTTCTGGGGTTCAGACCAGAGGCGGGGAGCGGGAGAGGCTGGCAAAAAGTGGGAGGCCAAGATATTTGTTTTCGGAAAGATAGATTAAGGTCTTAAGAAGAATAAGAAAAATTTTGATAGCAAAAAAACCGGCGCCGGCAGCCAGAAACACTAACAGAAACTGCCCGGCGGGGCAATTGACGGACTCATTTATGCTTCTGTGGTTATGCAGGAAATCAACGGCTGAGGTAACAAAAAAGAACGCCAGCAGAAAAAATAACACGGCCAGCGCTCTTTTCCTCAGCATGGATTTTCTATTACCACAGGAAGATAGATTCTGTCAACGCCCTCATTCTTTCAGGCACAGACATGGTATCCAGGGTAAGGGTAGTATATGGACAAGGCG
>JASEIU010000009.1 GCA_030017715.1 Candidatus Saccharicenans sp.
GGACACAAAAATGCTCACTCGGCCAGCGAGGCCGAAAACCAATTTCTTATATTCTCGACGGAGGCGGTTAAGACATTTTCTCTGCCGGAGGGGGCGCCATTTATCATCAGCCAGAACAAATTCCAGGTGGTGGAGAGGATAAGTCTGCGAGAGGGTATACAGAGAGAGTTTCGGGTGGAGAGGGAAAAGGAAAATAGGGATGAATCCTGGATCTGGCGGTATAGGGAATCAGAGCCTTCTTTGATAGAGAAGATAAAGGCAGTTAATCTGCGGACGATAGATGGATTGAAGAAGGAATCAGGCGGGAGCGGTGAGCTTCGGACGATGTCGGTAGGAGAGATAGGCATTTATTATATTTATTCCTTTGACGGGCGGCTGCTGGCTGAATATGATGGATATGGGGTATGCCTTCGTGAGTATATCTACGTAGGGGCGAAGATGGTGGCTGAGTATCAGCCGGCAACGGGCAAGTATTACTACTACACCACCGACCAGATCAACTCCACCCGGGTGGTTACGGATGATAATGGCAACGTGGTCTATGCTGCAATGCATGACCCGTATGGCGGGGTACACCATACCTGGGCAAATGCCTTTAATCCTGAGCTGAAGTTCTCCGGGAAGGAGCAGGACACCGAGTCAGGCCTCTATTACTTTGGCGCCCGCTACTATGACCCAACCCTTTACCGCTTCCTGAGCCCCGACCCGGTGATCCCGACTGGCCCTGCCCTTTACAACCCCCAGAGGTGGAATCTGTATGGGTATTGTCTGGGAAACCCGATTTGTTTCGTGGACCCCAAAGGACAGAATGCCACATATTATTTTTATTTATATAGATTTAAGTATTCAAATAATGGAACCTTTGGTATTTATTACCTAGAGGGAAACGGCAGAATAATTGATAGTGGGTTCACATTAGAACCCGGCCTTAATCAGGGAAAGGGGCCCATACCTCCAGGTACATATCCTGCCAAAATAATTTGGTGGGACCGTAAAGAACCAAAACGCGATTATTATGTCTGGAAACTTATGGATGTTCCCAATCGCTCCGGTATTTTAATTCACGCTGGCAATAATCAATCTCATACAAGCGGTTGTATTCTAACTGGTGGAGGCCTTTATCCATCCGAGAACTCAATATCGGGATCAAGAATAGCAACAGATAATTTGGTAATGGGACCAATCTTTGAAGAGATCTTTCCCGGGGCCGTAGCCCTGGAGGAGATGTCGCTTACTGTTCATGTATATGATAATGATGATGGGTTTGTGGTAGATAAACCGGGATATGTAATCATCTGTACTTGGTACCCAAGCTATATCATTTAAGGGGAAGAGCTGATGATTAAAATCGGTGATAAGATCGCAAATATCATCTTGATTTTGGGCTTGGTGGTTTTAATGTTTGTTTCGAGCAGCGCGGCCGCGGGTTTTATCTTAAAACTGCAGGACGTAATAGATTGGGATAAGCTTCTGGTTGCTTTTAAGGCGATAGAAGAGAATCCATCCCTGAATAACAGAATTAAGTTTCTGTCACTTATCCCGGAAAAATACACTGATAATCAGATAGGTAATATTGAGAAGTTCTTAATGGCTATTAACGCAAGTGAAAAACATGAAAAGCTTTTATGTGAGGGAGATATATACATAGTTGAAGCTACATTTAGACTGATGGCCTATGTTGAACCGGGTGCATATTATGAAGATTTGTTTATTTCTCTTGGCAAATTGGCCACAGATCGCCCGAGATTGTTTTTACAGATGCTCAATAAATATGAGGAAAATTTCAAATACGAATATCCTGTAACGATGACCGAGATTCTTGATATTGTGCCTGATATTATTACGAAAGAAGATGCCGAGAGACAAAGGAAAGAAGAACTAAAGCTTTATGAAAAGCGGATTAAAGCACTTGAATCTGTAACAGATCCGGAACTTTTAAGGGTTAGAGACAGGTGTATTAAAGAAATAAAGGAAATTATAGAACGTTTAAAAAGACTGAAACAATTATGAGATTATATAAAAAGGGTCGATTTTGGCTGAATATGATGGATGTGGGGTATGCCTTCGTGAGTATATCAACATAGGGGAGAAGATGGTGGCTGAGTATCAGCCGGCAACTGGCAGATATTTCTACTATACCACTGACCAGATTAACTCCACCCGGGTGGTTGCGGATGATAATGGCAATGTGGTCTACGCTTCGGTGCATGATCCCTATGGCGGGATACACCATACCTGGGTAAATAACTTTAATCCTGAGCTGAAGTTCTCCGGGAAGGAGCAGGATGCTGAATCCGGGCTGTATTACTTTGATGCCCGCTACTATGACCCAACCCTTTACCGCTTCCTGAGCCCCGACCCGGTAATCCCGAACGACATGGCCATCTACAACCCCCAGAGGTGGAATCTGTATGGGTATTGCTTAGGAGATCCGATAAACTTTGTTGATATTGAAGGAGAGCGGCCAGAAAGCCATCGGAAATTAACAATAACAAGGACAATTTATACAGCAACAGGTGTATACGGTCATTTTAGATTTGAAGGGAAATACTTTACTGTAGAAGGAGTTACTCTGGAACTGCCAGAGAAAAACAATTCGAATTTCGTTAGCTGTATTCCAGAAGGTAATTACCCTGCAATACCATTTCTATCTCCAACTGTTGGCTTTACTATAAGATTGTTAAAAACAGGTCCCCGTACATTAATAAATGTACATCCAGGAACGACATTAAGAGATACGGAAGGTTGCCCTCTTGTTGGCAAAAGCTTTGATAATAAGGGAAATTTAAGGGGAGGGGGAGAAGCACAGCGAGTTATTGCAGCTGATTATGCTCTGGATCATATATTAAGTACTTTTCTTGGTCTCAATTTAACATCTAAAGAAACTCATAAAACAGAAGTCAAAATTGAACAAGGAAGCGTTTCTTGCGAAGCTCGTGTTATTGGATTTGTTGTTTCTACACCCTGGTATGACATTTTTTATTTTTTGTAAATTAATTTAGGAGTTAAAAAATGAAGGTGTTGATATCAAGATACTTGGCTATTATTTCAGTGCTGCTTTTATTTAATGATCTGGCAGGACATTGTTCTGAGTTAATGGCAAATTCTGTGCCGATTCAGCATTTAGGGAATCCGAGCATCGAAGAAACTAAAGAGATTGTAGATATATTCTTAAATAATCCAACTGAGGAAAATTTCAAACTTATAAAAAGCTATATATTCCCAATTTTAGAAGAGAATAAAAGAGAGGTGCCAGCTTGGACGGAATGGGTAGAGCAATTAATCTCACATTGCGTAGAGAGAAAAGAGGCTTATTGGATAATGGAGTATGAAATATTTTCTGACAATCAATATATGGCCTTATTTGCAAGAAAACTTCTTGAGGTTTCTGATGGTTTGGGCGCATCGGTTTTGTTAACCATTTTTGGCAAATTAACCAGGATGAATCCGAAACTATTTCTTTCGATATTCAAAAAAGATATTAGGAATCCTTTTGTTGAATTAGCGCTTACCAAGCCAATATTTTACACCGGTACAGAGTTATATGAAAAGTATGAACGCTTTGATTTAATAAAAAGAATCGAGAAATTGAGAAGTATAACTGATCCGGATTTGAAGAGTATAAGAGATTATTGTATTTCTATTCTAGAAAGGGAATTGCATTAAATTAAAACCGTTCAGGGGCGAGGATGGTGGCTGAGTATCAGCCGGACAGGGCCAACCCGACAACAGGCCAATACTACTACACCACCGACCAGATTAACTCCACCCGGGTGGTGACGGATGATTCAGGCAACGTGGTCTACGCCGCGGTACATGACCCGTATGGCGGTGTGCAACAGACGTGGGTAAATACCTTTAATCCTGAGCTGAAGTTCTCCGGGGAGGAGCAGGATGCCGAGTCCGGGCTGTATTACTTTGGTGCCCGTTACTACGACCTGACGCTTTACCGCTTCCTGAGCCCCGACCCGGTAATCCCGACCGACAGCGCAATCTTCAACCCCCAGTGGTGGAATCTATATTCATATTGCGGTAGCAATCCCTTAAGATATTTTGATCCAGATGGCCAGAGCTTTTTAATTTTTGTTGCTTCAGGGAATTTGCTATTTGTCTTTGATAAAAATGGAAACCTGGTGGGAGTATTCGATGCCTCAAACAACCTAGTTTCAAATGCTAAGGGCCACTACCCTGAAGGGCGATGGCGATATCTACATCATACCCATAAAACATTTGAATCTGGCTTTTTTGGATTTGATGCCCCTTCAGAAGACCCTGGCTCTTTGGGTATCCACGCTGGTCATAAGGATTGGAAACATCCAACATGTGGATGTATTAGAACAACCGAAGAAGCTATTTCAGTAATACATAGACTTCATGGAGAAAACCTTGCAGACGGACTTGAATTCCTGGTTGTGGTTTGGGATGAAGATTTTGAAGGGATCATCTCCAAAATTGAATTTTATTTAAGAGGTGCCGGAAAGGATGATAAAACAATAGAAAAGGTTATTGCAAAAATTGAGGAAAATTACCGTAATCGAACAGGCCCGTTGGCCTTTTTGTATGATTATTTTTTCTGGAGCTTCAGTCCTATCCCACCAGAGGCATTTTAGGAGGGGTCATGAAAATAAATGTATTAATAATAAGATACCTATTCATACTGATCATATGCAAGTCTTTTTTGTATCCTTTCCAGGAACCAGAAGTTTCTGTAACAAAAGAGAATTGGAAGGAGATTTCAAGTCGACTGAGTCGTTTTCTGGCCGCTCCGACTGCTAATTTTGCTGATATAAAAAAAATTGAGGACCTTTCTTATTGGACAGATGTTTATGATGAGATTAACGGGGGTAGCTATATAAAAGCGCTTTTCTCAAGACATTTCAAGGTAGAAGATATAGATAATACTTCGATGGAGATAATTTATTACCTCTTAAATGAATTTGCTTATCCGGCGAATTGGTGGGAAGATTATGGGATCAAGCCCATCATAAAAAGAATTATAGAAATCACAAAAGCCAAGCCAGAGTGGTTTTTTGAGGATTTAGTCAAACGAGATTGTTGGAAGCAATATTTGAGGCTAATTTTGTTGGACGGGAGCAATGAATTGAAAAGATTTCTGGATTTTATTCCCAGCTCTTATAGCAAGCAAGAGATCCTTAATTTTATTGAAATTTATGAGGAGGAAAAAAGAACCGAGGTGCAACGGCTTGAAGAATTTCTTTTGAATCCGATCGATAATTTTGAGCTAATTAAGAATATCTATTGTATTTGTTCAGTTATGTATACTCGTGATAAGCTTTATATCGACGAGAATAAAAATTTGCCGGATGAATATTTTTCTGCCGGTGTTATTGAAGATTATATAAGAGAATCTCCTGATGAAGAAAAGATAAAAATACTTATTCATCTGATCTTGCATTGTATCCCATCCGGAGTTTATCCCTATGTGTTGGCGGAATTGGGTTCTGAGATGTTTTTTGAATATCCAGAATTATTTGCCCGCAGCCTGAGCGTATATAAGAGATGGAGATCGATTATTTATGGATTAAAAGAATTTATTTTTGCCAGAGATCCCGGCTACAAAAAAGTGATCAGTAGGCTTGGAAAGACTGAATTCGAGAAAAAGCTAAAAGATGAACTGATTTTCCTCAGCAGTCTGATAGAAAAAAAATACGGAGAAAGTCATGAAAACTAATCATTCGTGCCATTGATGGGAGGTCGCTGGCTGAATATGATGGATATGGGGTATGCCTTCGTGAGTATATCTATATAGGGGCGAAGATGGTGGCTGAGTATCAGCCGGCAACTGGCAGATATTTCTACTATACCACTGACCAGATTAACTCCACCCGGGTGGTTGCGGATGATAATGGCAATGTGGTCTACGCTTCGGTGCATGATCCCTATGGCGGGATACACCATACCTGGGCAAACGCCTTTAATCCTGAGCTGAAGTTCTCCGGGAAGGAGCAGGATGCCGAATCAGGCCTCTATTACTTTGGCGCCCGCTACTATGACCCAACCCTTTACCGCTTCCTGAGCCCCGACCCGGTGATCCCGACTGGCCCTGCCCTTTACAACCCCCAGAGGTGGAATCTGTATGGGTATTGCGGTGGTAATCCGGTAAGAAACATAGAAATTGATGGCAAGTCATATATTGTATTTTCTAGATGGCAACAAGCTATATACATATATACATCGGATAATATTCTTCTGGGTGTATTTCCAGCGTCAAATAATGTTGTGAAAGGTCATTCTTATTTCCCTTACGGGGAATGGGAATATAGCCATTACAATTATGACAAATATAAGAATAATAAAGATAATGATAGCATCGGACCGCAGGGCATTGTTGTTTTCAATATAGGAAATGGATATGAGGGATATGGAATTCATGCAGGAAGAAATAATTGGCAACATCCAACTCTCGGTTGCATCCGGACAACGTCAGAAGCTATGTGGGTAATATGGTTTTTGCATTTCAAATACGGTGGGAAGGGTGATCCAATAAAAAAAATCACCGTAACCGATGAGCACATAATTGTTGAAGGAGAATCTGGGGAGAAAAACCAGGTAGAAAAAGAAAAGTTCTGGAAGGAGTATAGCGATTATGTGTATGCAATTACAAGTTTTATGTTGTTTATTACCGATCCATTTTTTACTTATGGGGCAGCGTATATCCGTTAGGAGGAAATGAATGGCAAAAGTGCTGTATTTATTTTTAGGTTGCCTCTTTTTCATCATTCTTATTGGATATCCCATCCTGGCTAGTTCTCAGGAAAGGGATATTGATTGGCCCTTGAAGACGATAGAGGCCTTTTTTTCTGACCCGGTAAAATACTTTGAAGCACTGAAGAAGGAGCCTGATCTTAGAAATAAGCTTGAATTATATTTCCGGTATAACAAGGAAAAGGCAAGAGACGGCTTAAGAATTCTTCTTGAGCAACCTGATCAGGCAAGATCGGAGATATTAGTTTATCTGCTGGCGATATATCCTGAATATGTCATTGCCGATACTGCAGCTGAATTTTTTAGTCTATCTCCTGATCTGTTTACGAATCAATTAAAAAGATACCCTGAATGGAGAGAGCTTATAAATGAGCTTACCCGAAGAGAGGAAACTTTTTATGCAGGGCTGGAGAAACTGGGAAACACAGAATTCGAAAGAGAAGTGAAAGATTATGCCTTAAAATTAAAGGCACAAAGAGATTATGAGTATAAGATAATCTCATCTTTTATTGATGACCCGATAAAGAATTATCAGAAGATTTTAGGCCTTAGAGATTTCGATAAATTGATCTATGAATATCAGAAGAAATTCATTAAGAATGGAATCTTGACCGATGATCCTTTTGGTCGGCTCCTTGATAATCTGAGTATTGCCAATGAAAAAACGATTGAGATATTAATTCATCTTATGAGTAATATAAAATCAGGTTACTATGCAGAAGAATTGGCAAATAAAACAGCCAGAACATTTTATTCCAATACAAATCTTTTTATAAATGTGCTTAAAAGACATGATAACTGGAGAGAGATAATTGATTCTATGCTTGAGACGGAATGGAATATTATAATGAAGACATTACCAAAGCTTGGTCAATCGGAGTTTGAAAGAGAGCTGAAAGAATACATTAAAAACAAGCACGACTTTTTACTTTGAAATATATATGGGGTATGCCTGCGTGAGTATATCTACGTAGGGGCGAAGATGGTGGCTGAGTATCAGCCGGCAACTGGCAGATATTTCTACTACACCACCGACCAGATTAACTCCACCCGGGTGGTTACGGATGATAATGGCAACGTGGTCTACGCCGCGGTACATGACCCGTATGGCGGGTTACACCATACCTGGGTAAATACCTTTAATCCTGAGCTGAAGTTCTCCGGGAAGGAGCAGGATGCTGAGGCAGGCCTCTATTACTTTGGCGTCCGCTACTACGACTCAACCCTTTACCGCTTCCTTAGCCCCGACCCGGTGATCCCGACCGACATGGCCATCTACAACCCCCAGAAGTGGAATCTGTATGGGTATTGCGGTGGTAATCCGGTGAGCCATTATGAAGTTAATGGTATGTATTATATAGGTACAATAGTTATCTGCAGGCAATATACTACTGGGAATATAACCTACGGAACTATGTATGTGATGAATTCAAAAGGTCAGTATTATCCCGGCACTTTTCAGACCCAGGAAAAAACCGAATTGCAACTTAAAGCTGGCACATATAAGGCGCAATGGACGTATGTTGGTACCGGGCGGCATCCTGAGCAAGTTTATGCACTTGTGCTTTATGAAAAGTCAGGAAATCAGGCAAAAAATAAATCAGACTATATAATGGGAATTCATTCTGGATCTGTAGACGAATCTAATGGTTGCATAATTGTTAATCCCTTTGTGATGAGACTTCTAGTTGATTTGACCATAAGAGCGATGGAGGAATGGTATCAGGAGTTTGATAAAGCTGCCTATGAATTTTTATTCGAAAATCCGATTCAACAGATATTCCTGTCATTTCGTATGCTCGAATGTTATTCAGAATATGCCTCTCTTTTTTATTTCTGGGTGGAAATACTGGACATTCAAGGGGCTTCACCACCGGCGAGGTGATGAAAGGACCATTGGGCATGGGGGAGGCAGCATGAAGAAAGCAGTATCGATAATTATTATCACTTTTATTATTAATTTATCCATATGTTATGCCATTCAAGCAGACACCATCTATTCACACTGGGAAAAGACGAGGGAGCTATGGGAGAGGTGTATTAAGGAACCGACGGCGGAAAACATCAGGATATTTCATGATTTTGTACGTGAGTATCCGCCTGTTGAGCCACGTAAAAATAGTATAATCTGGTTTTTGTATGGTGGATATTACAGAGATTACATTAGATTAGGGAATAAAGATTTAGCGTTAGCCGCTCTTAGGCTAAGCCTGGTAGCGGAGAAAAGGCAGGCCAGGTTGGTATTAAGAGCGGTGGGAGAACTTAGCAGGATTGATACAAAGCTTTTTTTAGAGATACTTTCTGAGGCAAGCAGTTTTATGAAAGAGAACTTAGATAAAGTTGTTATTTCTTTACCCGAGGAACATGATTATCTATTATCAAAGGCAGTCGAGCTTAAAGAGTACAGGGAATTATTGAGCTATTTTAGTTGTCATGAATTAAAGAAGAGGTATGAAGCTATAAGTTCTGTAAAGGAGAAGAAGCTGCGGGGGATACGAGAAAGATGTCTTAAGGCATTAAAGAAAGAGATAAAAAAGACTAAGGGGTGCAGACTTATTAAGGCAAACGATGAATTAATAAGTAAAAGAATTAAAAAGATCTGGGAGCTTGCAGAATATGACGAAATGAAAATATTTAATACCCCGCTTGAAAGACATCAGGTTGATAAGATACTGCCTAATAAGCTTTATAAGGGATATTACGATCTTGTTCTTTGGCCTATTATAGAGCATGAAGTGTTATCTGGAAATTGGGAAGCACTTAAAGGAATTGTGGACATAGAGACAAGTATTAATCGTGCGCAAGAGAATCTGTTAAAGGATTTAATAGTTGTAAGGCCTGAGATGTTTTTGAAATTTATTTTGTATCAGGAGAAATATATTGATGAGAAAAAGAGGATAGAGCCAACGTTAGTGTTTTATGGTAGTTACAGATATAGGATTGAAAAGTATAACTTACTGATAAAGTCTCTAGAGCAAGTAAAGGATGAAAAGTACAGAGAGGTAAGGGACAGATATATTAAGAATCTAGAATGGTATTTAGACCGGGTAGAGAAAGAGTTGGAAGAAAGTGAAAAGAAGAAAAAAACTTAATACGGTGGGATAGAAGAAGATAATATGCCGCCCTCATCAAGAAAATGGCCACCTCAAAGAAGCAGAGTTTATTCCCTATTCGGGAGGGGGAGGATGAAACTGAGGAATTAGACGGCAGAGGAGCTTATGGTCACAGTGCTGGAGGCACTCAGGGATCATTACTCAGTAGTTGGGATCTGCCGGGATGATCAGATCAACCGGTCACTTTACTTCCGATGAGGTAGATGGATTGAAGAAGGGGTCAGGCGGGAGCGGTGAGCTTCGGACGATGTCGGTAGGAGAGATAGGCATTTATTATATTTATTCCTATGACGGGCGGCTGCTGGCTGAATATGATGGATATGGGGTATGCCTGCGTAAGTATATCTACGTAGGGGCGAAGATGGTGGCTGAGTATCAGCCGGCAACGGGCAAGTATTACTACTACACCACTAACCAGATTAACTCCACCCGGGTGGTTACGGATGATAATGGCAACGTGGTCTACGCCGCGGTGCATGACCCGTATGGCGGGATACACCAAACCTGGGCAAACGCCTTTAATCCTGAGCTGAAGTTCTCCGGGAAGGAGCAGGATGCTGAGTCCGGGCTGTATTACTTTGGCGCCCGCTACTACGACCCAACCCTTTACTTATAAAATCTTTTAATATCGAATTTAACGCCATAAACATCGTTCCCTATTCGAG